>NZ_VELE01000010.1 GCF_007681555.1 Kocuria salsicia
TCACCACCTCATCGTAATGAGCGGCTCTCCAACGCCGACGCGGACACTGTGCCGTAAACGGTCGTTTTTGCTACGCCCTCTCCGAGTAGGTGGGGCTAACTTGTGAAGTGCGCCGATAAATTCCCGTTATCTCGCGTGGGCAAATGTCCATCCTAGGTCCGGCCGCTAGACCGCCGCACGGTGTTCTAGGCCGGCAGCGGCCGGACCTCATACCAAGGTGACTTAAGGTGTTGCCGTGATCATCGAACTGACCCGATTCCGCGTCCGCGCCGGCGCCGAGGAGCGCGCGGCCGCGTGGATGGACTTCCTCCGCGCCAATCCCAAGGCGTTCCGCGAGACCCTCGAGCCCGAGCAGATGTACGTCGAGACGATCCTCAGTGAGGTTCGCGACGGCATCACCTACCTTTACTGGTACTCCGTGCAGGGTGGAGACCGCGCCTCTGTCCAGGAGTCGCAGCACTGGTTGGACAAGAAGCACCTTGAGTTCTGGCGAGACGTCATCGACCCCGACTTCCCTCCCCAGGAGCTGACCCCGCAGATCCACATGACGCCGGAGCGCGTCGAGGCCGCCATGAAGCCCCTCGACGGCCCGCAGGACAGCACCCCTCACCCCGGGCGCGACACATGACCACCCGACTCCGCCCCACCTCTCCCGACGACGCCCCCGCCCTCGCGACGCTGATCGTCTCCCAGCGGGAGCACCTCGTCCCGTGGGAGCCGGCCCGGCCGGAGTCCTGGTTCACTGCGGAGGGCCAGCGGGAAGTCTTGGAGCAGGCGGACGCGGACCGCGCAGCGGGCCGCTCTCACGCCTTCGTCATTACCGACGGCTCCTGCGCCCTCATCGGACGTCTGAACCTCGCCAGTGTGGTGCGCGGAGCCGGCCAGTTCTGCTCCCTCGGCTACTGGGTCGCCCGCGAGCAGACTGGCCGGGGCGTGGCGACCACCGCAGTCAAGCAGGCCCTGCGGATTGCCTTCGAGGACTTCGGCCTCCATCGCGTGCAGGCGGAGACCCTTCCCCACAACCAGGCCTCCCGTCGCGTGCTCGAACACCATGGATTCCAGCGATACGGACTGGCCCCGCAGTACCTGAAGATCGCCGGGGCCTGGCAGGACCACGAGCTCTGGCAGCGACTGGCTCCGAACGACGCCCCACGATGAGCGGCGCCTGGGCTCCCTGGGCTCCCGGCGCCCGAGGCGTCCCCCGCCCTGCCGTACGGGTGCGTCCCGCTGGGCCCCGTGATCTCTCAGCCCTTGCCGCGGTTATGGCCAGCCGTGGGGGCACCCCAGAAGATCATCGGTCGGCTGCCGTGCGCTTGCTCTCTACCGCTCCTGTCCTCCTGGTTTCTGAGGACACCGGCACCGCCCCGCCCAAAGTCGTTGGGTGGTCCGGGGCCACCCGGGTCCCTCTCCAGCCAGGGGATCCGGCGCGGTGGCTGACTGCAGGCCTGACCGTCATCCCGGAGGCCCGCCGCGCAGGGATCGGTCGCCTACTGCTGCGCGCGGTGGGGGATGCCACCGCGTCGGCAGAGGGCGGACCGCTCCACAGCGTCATCAACGCGCGCAATCAAGCCTCCCTCGCCCTGCATGAAGCCTGCGACTTCAGGGTTCTTGCCACGGGTCCACGCTTCGCGGGCATCGAGTTCGACGGCGGGGTTGGCGTCCTATTGGTCATGGATCGCTCTCTTGAGCGGGATTGAGCGCCCATGCCTGCACAAGAACGAAAGCGTCGCGTGTGCAAGCTTCGCAGCGTCTCGACACCGGCTGGTTTTGTCTTCTAGGTGTACTGACCGGGGACGTTGATCAAACGTGAGAACAGCGGCTGGTTCCCGCAGGCCGTGTGCGGACGGTGCTCGTTGTACTGGTGCAGCCAGGCGGGCAGGGCGTCTCGGCGTTCTTGCTCGCTGGTGCAGCAACGGGCGTAGGCCCACCCATCAGCCATGGTGCGGTGGAACCGCTCGATCTCCCCGTTGGTCTGCGGCCGACACGGCCGAGTGCGCTTGTGCGTGATCCCCAAGTCGGCGCAGGTGTCGCGCCACAGGTGTGAGCGGTAAGCGCCGCCATTGTCGGAGAGGACCCGCTCGACGGTGACTCCGCGGGCGTTGAACCACTCGACAGCGCGCACGAGCACGGCGATGGAGGTGACGGCAGTCTTGTCGTCATGGATCTCGGCGTACGCGACGCGGGAGTGCTCGCCGCCACGTAGGGCCTCTTGTCGGGTCAATCGATGGGGCTGACTCGGATGAGGTTGCCGTCGGGGTCGGCGATCACGAAGGTGCGACCGAACACGTCGTCATGGGGTTCCTCGACAACGCGCACGCCCTTGGCAGTCCAATCCTGGTAGACGGCGTCGATGGCCGAGGCAGGACCGGGGACCATGAGTCCGATCTCGCTTGTGCGAGGTGTCTCAGGAGTGGTGTTCTCGTTGCCGCCGGTCCAGATGGCGAACAGCACCCCGGGTGCCACCTCGAAAGCGACGTAGCGCGGGCTGGTGAAAGTGGGCTCGATGTCGAACAGGCTGCTGTAGAAGGCGGTGGACCGTTCGGCGTCGCTGACGTAGGTCAGGAACAGGTTGGGTGCCGGCATGGATGTCTCCTTCGGATCGGTGGATCAGGTGGCTTCATCCGATCAGTCAAATACGACATCTACTGTCATGTTTTCTGTGAGGATCGGGCCATGAAGTCCTCGAGGCTCTTGTCGATCCTGCTGCTCCTGCAGACCCATGAGCGGATGACGAGCAAGGAGCTGGCCCGGCGGTTCGAAGTATCGCCGCGCACGATCCTGCGTGATGTCGAGGCGCTGTCGGCCGCTGGCGTCCCGGTCCATACGGAGCAGGGCCGGGGCGGGGCGATTGTGCTGGACCGCCGATCCCGTCTCGATGTGGCGCGTCTCGATCCTGCCGAGCTGCAGTTGCTGACCGTCGCAGGACTGGAGGCCAACTTCTTCGAGCAGGTCGGGCTGCAGGCAGTTCACACCAGCGCCCGGGAGAAGCTGGCGGCCGTCGCCACGCGAAGGCAGGCTCCTACCACCTCGCCCATGTCCGAGGTGCTCCTCATCGACCCATCGGGGTGGTTCACGACCGGGCAGGAACTCGACCTGACCGACCTGCTGGCCGCAGCGCGCGAACGACGACGCATCCTCCTCCGATATCGACGCAGCGGGGAGGCAATCGGGCAGTGGCTCACTGCAGACCCCTACGGGCTCGTGAACAAGGCCAGCTCTTGGTACCTCGTGGCTGACGTTGACGGGCAACCCCGCCTGTTCAACACCAGCCGCATCGAAGATTGTGAGTCCCTCACGGACACCGCGGCACTGCGACCAGACTGCGATCTCCGGTCGGTGTGGCGGGACCTGCTGGCCAGCTTCCACTCGGAGCCCGGTGTCGAGGTGCACGCGCTGCTGCGTTCGACCCGTCTGGACCTGGCCCAGCGAATCCTCGGAACACGCCTGGTCAACATCACCAATACTGAGGACGAGTGGACCCCAATCGTCGTTCACTACCCCGACGTCGAATCGGTGCGACAGCTCCTCCAGTTCGGCGACCACATCCGCATCCTGAACCCGACCGAAGCGGCCGCTCGGTTCCACGACCTCGCCGCCCAAATCATGCAGGCTCACGCCGCAAGCAGCTCAACCAACGTCCCCGGTCACTACACCTAGCGGCTTGACGAAAACCATAGAGGCACCCCCCCCCCCCCCGCAGCGGCGCCCGGTAGGCTTCTGGGACACCCCGTCCGCCGTCGCAGGAGCCCCGCCATGTCCGAGTCCCCCGCCCACCGGGCCGCCAAGGCCGCCCACTCCGTGGACCACCTCTTCGGCTCCCGGGCGTTCCGCGTGCCGGGCACGTACCTGGGCGCCGTCGCATTCCCGCACCCGCGTCGCGGCCCCTGGCACTACTGGTGGCAGGCGCACCTCATGGAGGCGTTCCTGGACGCCGCCGCCCGCGAGCGCCGTGCCGCTCACGCCGACGCCGCCGCCTTGGCCCGCTCCCGCGCGCACCAGCTGCTGCGGGGCATCGCCGTGCACAGCGGCGGCCGGGTGACGAACAACGTGTTCTTCGACGACATGGCCTGGCTGTCCCTCGCGCTGGGCAGGCTGCGCCACGAGGACGTCGCGGCCACGGGCCGCACCACGCGCACGGTGAAGGACGACGGCGTGGCGCTGGCCAGGCGACTCGAGGCGGGGTGCGACGAGAATCTGGGCGGCGGCTCGTGGTGGAACACGACCCGCGACTACAAGAACACCGCGTCCACGGCGCCGGTGGCGCTGAGCTTCCTGCGGATGCACCGCGTCGAGGAGGCCCACGCCCTGCTGATGTGGCTCTTCGACACGCTCTTCGACGCCGAGCGCGGCGTGTTCCTGGACGGTGTCCGGCTGATCGCGGCGGGCTCCGGCACGGAGACGACCGCCGTGGACCCGCACGTGTACACGTACAACAGTGGACCGGTCCTGGGTGCGGCGCTCGAACTCGCGCAGCACGTGACGGACCCGGCGCAGCGGAAGCTGTGGTTGGACCGTGCGGCACGCCTCGTCCACGGGGCGGCCCGCGAGTTCACCGTCGAGGGACCGCACGGCCTGCCCGTCCTGAAGGGCCAGGGCGGTGGAGACGCCGGGCTGTTCACCGGGATCCTGGCGCGTTACCTGGGCGAGGCGGCGGCGTCGTCGCAGCTGGAGCCGACAGCGCGCATGACTGCTCGCGCGCTCGTCGCCGCCACCGCCGACGCCCTGTGGGACGGCCGCCGTGAGTTCGACCCGGACGTGGACTTCTCCCGGCCCGGCGTCACCGCGCAGACCGTGGATCACGAGACGGTGGCCGTGTTCTCCCCGGAGCCCTCCCGCCACGCGAACGACACCCAGCGCACCGGAGCCCCCGTGGAGCTGAGCACCCAGGTGCAGGCGTGGACGGTCCTCGAGGCCGCGGCGCTTTCGGCTGACCGCTGAACCCGGCGCGGCACGCGAATCCGCTCTGGCCCGAAAGGGTGTGACGAGGGTAGAAACGACTCATGAGTTCAGTACGCACACCGGACCCGAACCCTGGTTGGCTCAGCGAAGAGGACCTCAACCGAGCACGCGCCACGCTGCCCATCGTGTACGTCCAGGCCATTCCCGTGCGCCTGGACCCACTGGGGTGTCTCTCTGAGATCGGGCTGCTGCTCACCGCCAACGACGAAGGCCGCATGGTGCGCACGTTCGTCTCCGGGCGTGTGATGTACCGAGAGACGGTGCGCGCCGCGCTGCTGCGCCACCTGGAGAAGGACCTCGGGCGCCTGGCGATGCCGCAGATGCCCTCCACCACGGTGCCGTTCGCGGTCTCGGAGTTCTTCCCGTCCCCGTCCGAGACGGGGTTGACCGACGACCGCCAGCACGCCGTGGCGCTGAGCTACATCATCCCCGTGCGCGGTGAGTGCGAGCCCCGCCAGGACGCGCTGCAGCTCTCGTGGATGACCCCGGACGAGGCCCTCTCGCTGGACGTCCAGGATGAGTTCGAGGGCGGCCGCGAGGACCTCATCCGCCAGGCCATCGCCCACGCCGGCTGGGGCCGCTGAGGCCTTCTCAGTCTTCGTCCCGCGTCGGGACCCTGGGCATCATTCCAGTGGCCTGCCGGATGAGCGGCAGGGCCTGCGTGTCCGCGATGCGCTCCTCGCGTGATCGGAACACGTAGACCACAGCGAGTCCGCACGCGGCACCGATGACCGTCTCCACCGCGCGTGCCTGCAGCAGCGAGGACGCCCCGCCAGGGTTCGCGAGCTCGGTCATCAGCAGGGCCAGCGGGGTGATGAACAGAAGCGCCACGGAGTAGTTGCGCCCCACGAACAGCTCCGCGAGGAACTGCAGCAGGATCACGAACACCACGATGTGCCAGCTCTGCAGTTGCAGGGACAGCAGGAACGCGGTGACCCCCACACCTCCCAGGGTGCCAATCACGCGGTGCACCGCGCGCAGGGTGCGGGCGGTGAGGTCCGGCGCGGCAATTGGGGCCGCGGCCGCCACCATGGCCCAGTAGCTGTGGGAGAGTCCGCTCAGGCTGCCCAGCACCGCGGCCAGGCCCGTGGCTACGAAGAACCGCCCGGCGTGGGCCCACAGCTGCGCCCAGCTCAGGCCGTGGTGCGCAGGAACGGGTGCGACGGGGCCCCGCACGCCCTCGCCCACGAGGGTGAAAGCGGCACCGAGGCCCACGGACAGTGCTGCGGAGACGGCGGCCACCGCACCGGCCTGCCACACGGGGGCCGCGTCGGGCAGCGTGCCGATCGCCCCCGTCGCGAAGATGAAGAACAGCGAGCCCGCCGGCTTGAGCGTGAGGTATGCCGCAAGCAGCGCACCCACCCCGGCCACGACCGCCGTGACGGCCAGCACCGCAGGCTCCGGTGCCCCCACGTCCGACAGCAGAGCACCCAGCATCACGCACAGCACCACCAGCAGACCCGCCCAGGACTGGTGTGCCGCACGTGCGCGGGCGGGTTCGTTGCGCGCGTAGATGGAGGTGAAGGCCCCGAACGCCGCGTAGATGGCCAGGTCCGTACGGTCCACGAGCAGCAGCACCAGCAGGGGGATCGCCACCGACAGGGCGATCCGCGCCGCCGGGACGTGGTCGCGCTGGGACGGCTGGATCGTGAAGAACTCGGAAATCTGACTCACGTGTGCTGGAGCGCCTTTCCACGGGGTGACACGGGGACGCCCCATTCTCCCTCAGATGCGTCCCCCCGTCCGCACCCACCCAGGAAATCGTTCCCTCGCTCGCAACGGTGTTGCAACACGACCGTAACGACACGCGTGTTCTGTGAGGAGTAGGCCGCTCACCCGCTCTCGATCCGGCAAGCAGACAGAGCTCTACCCCTTGACGGAACGATCGGCCACTACTACTTTGAAGCAACCGCGTTGCAGACATTGCAACATCACACCCTGGGGGACCCATGACCCACGAAGCCACAGCCCAACCCGCGCCCGCGGCGGGGAGTCCCGAGGCGCCGTCTGCCCCGGTCTCGGCCGCCACCCGACGCCGCGTGATCTCCGCGAGCTTCATCGGCAACTTCGTGGAGTGGTTCGACTACGCGATCTACGGCTACCTGGCCGCGACCATCGCCGTCGTGTTCTTCCCGGACTCCGATCCGCAGACGGCGCTTCTGGCCACGTTCGCGCTGTTCGCCATCTCATTCTTCGTGCGGCCCCTGGGTGGCTTCTTCTGGGGCCACCTGGGCGACAAGCTGGGCCGGCGCACCGCGCTCTCGCTGTCCATCCTGATCATGACGGGCGCCACGTTCTGCATGGCCCTGATCCCCGGCCATGCGAGCATCGGCATCTTCGCCCCGATCCTGCTGCTGATCGTGCGCATCGTCCAGGGCTTCTCCGCGGCGGGCGAGTACGCTGGCGCCTCCGCGTTCCTGGTCGAGTACGCCCCGTCCAACCGGCGCGGAATCTACGCCGCCGTGGTTCCGGCCAGCACCGCAGCCGGTCTGCTGTTCGGCTCGCTGTTCGTGGCCGCACTGTCCGCGCTGCTCTCCGGGGACCAGATGAACTCGTGGGGCTGGCGCATCCCGTTCCTGCTGGCCGCCCCCATGGGCCTGATCGGGCGCTACGTGCGCACCAAGCTCGAGGACACTCCGGTCTTCCAGGAGCTCGCCAAGGATGACGAGGTCATCCCGGCCCCGGTGAGGGACATGTTCCGCCACCACTGGGCCACCCTGCTGCGGGCGTGCGGCGCGGTGCTGCTCAACGCCGTCGGCTTCTACATGCTGCTCAGCTACATGCCCACGTACCTTTCCGAGGAGATCGGATTCGGCAAGACGGAATCCTTCCTGGCCACGTCCCTGGCACTGCTGTCCTACATCGGTTTCATCTTCCTCACGGGCCTGGCCTCGGACCGCTTCGGCCGCAAGAAGATGCTTCTGGCCGCAGGGATCTGTTTCATCCTCTTCACGGTGCCGCTGTTCATGCTCCTGGACCAGGGCACGTTCGCGGTGGTGCTGCTCGTGCAGGTGCTCCTCGGGGCCATGCTCACGCTCAACGACGGCACTCTGCCCAGCTTCCTGGCCGAGCAGTTCCCCACCCGGATCCGCTACAGCGGCTTCGCGGTCAGCTTCAACCTGTCCAACGCGGTCTTCGGCGGCACCGCCCCCTTCATGGCCACGCTGCTGATCTCAGCCTTCGACTCGGATCTCGCGCCGGCCTGGTACCTCATGGTCGCCGCCGCAGTCTCGCTCGTCGCCGTCGCCTTCTCCCACGAGACGTGCGACAAGCCCCTGACCGACTGACCGCCATACCGGGGGCGACGCCGCGCGGCGTCGTCGTCCCCCGCCTCACCCGCCACCCCGCCCGAGAAGTCCCCCGTCCAGACGAGAACGACCACCCCACCAGAACACGACAGCACACCACCAAGGAGGATCATGAACACCTCACCCGCCACCGAAGCCACGCGCACGACGGAAGCCACCGACGTCTCCGAGCTGGCCCGCCTGAAGGTCATGCACAACGGCGAGAAGGAGCAGCTGACCTTCTCGGACGCCGAGTTCGAGCGCCGCCTGGCCGGACTGCGCGCGATCATGGCCGCCCGGCAGATCGACGCCGTGATCCTCACCAGCTACCACGGCATCAAGTACTATTCGGACTTCCTGTTCACCACGTTCGGCCGCAGCTACGCGCTCGTGGTGACCGCACTGGACTCGGTCACGGTGACCGCGAACATCGACGCCGGCATGCCGTGGCGCACCAGCTACGGCGAGAACGTGATCTACACGGACTGGCGCCGGGACAACTACTACTTCGCACTGCAGGAGGTGCTGCGCCAGCGCAACGTGACAGCGCGGCGGATCGGTGTGGAGGACGACGCCCTGCCCCTGCTCAACCGTCAACGCATCCAGGATGCGTTCCCGGACGCCGAGCTGGTGGACGTCTCCCTGGACGCCATGCGCCAGCGCATGATCAAGTCCGCGGAGGAGATCGCGGTCATCACCCACGGTGCGCGTATCGCGGACCTCGGCGGCGAGGCCATCCGGGAGGCTATCCGCGAGGGGGTGAGCGAGTACGAGGTGGCACTGGCCGGCACGGAGGCCATGGTGCACGAGATCGCGCGGACGTTCCCCCTGCGCGAGGTTCGGGACACCTGGGTGTGGTTCCAGTCCGGGCTCAACACGGACGGCGCCCACAACTGGGCCACCACCAGGAAGCTGCGGCGCGGGGACATCCTGTCCCTGAACTGCTTCCCCATGACCTCCGGCTACTACACGGCCCTGGAGCGCACCCTGTTCCTGGGTGAGCCGGACGCCCGCTCGCGCGAGCTGTGGGAGATCAACGTGCAGGTGCACGAACGGGGCCTGGAGCTCATCAAACCGGGTGCGGTGTGCAAGGACATCGCCGCGGAGCTCAACGAGATCTACATCTCCCACGGGCTGCTCGCCAACCGCACGTTCGGTTACGGGCACTCCTTCGGCGTGCTCTCCCACTACTACGGCCGCGAGGCGGGACTGGAGTTGCGCGAGGACATCGACACCGTCCTGGAACCGGGCATGGTGGTATCCATGGAGCCGATGATCACCATCCCGGAGGGCGAGCCCGGTGCCGGAGGCTACCGCGAGCACGACATCGTGGTGATCGGGGAGGACACCACGGAGGACATCACCAAGTTCCCCTACGGTCCTGAGCACAACATCATCCCGGCCTAGTCAGTCGCAGCACCGCGGGGGTGGCACCGTGTCCGCACGGCGCCACCCCCGAGGCCTGCCGTGGCTCCGGCCCCATCTGCGCAAGAATGTAAAGTCCTATGGCACCCCCGAGATCCGAGTCCGCAGCCGACTCCCGCACCACCCCCGTCATCGCCAACGCAGTCAGCGTGCTGCGCTGCTTCTCCCACGACGATCCCCTGTTGGGTGTCACCGACATCGCCGGGCGGGTGGGGCTGCACAAGTCCACCGTTTCCCGCATCCTGGCGACCCTCGAGCAGGAGCACCTGGTGGAGCGTGACCCCCAGAGCCGCCGCTACCGTCTGGGGCTCGGGCTGATCACCCTGGCCGGGCCGCTGCTGGCCGATCTGGACGAGCGCCGCGTGGCCTACCCAGTGCTGCAGGAGCTGACCGAGCAGACCGGCGAGACCAGTGCCCTGGTGGTCTGGAACGGCTCCGAGACCGTGTGCGTGGAGCAGATCCCCAGTCCGCAGGAGATCCGGCACACGATTCCACTCGGCACCCGGTACGACACCGCCCTGAGCTCGTCCGTGCAGATCTTCCTGGCCCACCAGCCCGCGGAGCGGGTCCGCGCCCTGCTGCTCGCGGGGACCGTGACCCACCACTCCGCGGCCGACGACGCCGTCGCCCGCTACCTGGAGGCCCTCACCGAGGTGCGCGCCGCCGGGGTGGCCGTGAACTACGGCAAGACCCGCGTGGACGAGGTGGGCGTGGCCGCGCCCGTCTTCGACCACCGGGACGAGCTCGTGGCCGCCGTGATCATCGCGGCGCCGCGCTACCGCGTCACGGAGGACCAGGTGGAGCAGATCGCGGCAACGTGCACCGCCGCGGCGGACGAGGTGTCCCAGCGGCTGGGACACGCATCGCACGGCGGCTGACACCCTTGCCCGGCTGGCCACGATCCGGTGCCCCGCACAGACCGGGTGGCCCGCAGTCAGTCCAGACGGGGGACGTGCTCCGGATGACTCGCGCCCAGCGCCCGGTCAAAGGTTGCGAGCTCCACCCCGGCAAGTGCGGCCAGTGTGACGAGGTATTCGTCCGTGACCTGACGACGGCCCCTGAGAGTTTCAAGGCCGACCTGCGTGTAGGGCGGCGAATCCGTCAGGAAATCGACTCGGGGGTGTTCGTGGAGTGCCCTCAGCGGCCGTGCGAGGGACAGCGATGGGAGGCCGGTGACGGGACGCACCGGCAATGCACCAGGGATTGTTCTGCGGGATCAGCGTCGTCACGCCGGAAGCGGCACCATGGGGATTCCGCGGTCCGGCACAATGGTGAGGTGCCTTCCCCAGACTCCGTTCCCGCGTTCAGCTTCCAGTTCCACACCCGTCTGCGTGACGGCAAGGGTGTGCCGGAGGCGCGGATCCGCGAGAACGGCGGGCAGTTCCAGGCGCGCACCGGAACCATCATCACGCCGCACGGTCAGATCCAGACGCCCGCGTTCATCCCCGTGGCCACCCAGGCCGCGATGAAGGCCGTGCTGCCCGAGTCCATGGCGGCGGAGGGCGCGCAGGCGATGCTCGCGAACGCCTACCACCTGTTCCTCGAACCCGGGGACGACGTCCTGGACGAGGCCGGCGGGCTCAGCACCTTCATGAACTGGCCGGGCCCCACCTTCACGGACTCCGGCGGGTTCCAGGTGATGTCCCTGGGCTCGGGTCTGGGCAAGGTCATCGACATGTCCACCGTGGCCAACCCCCTGGGGGACTCCCAGATGGCGCCCGGCCAGAAGCGCATGGCGCGCGTGGACGACGACGGCGTGTGGTTCCGCTCCTACCTCAACGGTGACCTGCACCGGTTCACCCCCGAGGTCTCCATGCGGGTGCAGCACAACATCGGCGCGGACATCATGTTCGCCTTCGACGAGCTCACCACCCTCCACAACTCCCGCGAGTACCAGGAGGTCGCCCTGGAGCGCACCCGGACGTGGGCGCTGCGCTGCGTCTCCGAGCACCACCGGCTCACGGAGGAGCGCACCCACAAGCCCTACCAGGCGCTGTTCGGCGTGGTCCAGGGCGCGCAGTACGAGGACCTGCGCCGCCGGGCCTGCCGGGACCTGTCCGGGATGGGTTTCGACGGCTTCGGCATCGGCGGCGCACTGGAGAAGTCGCAACTGGGCACGATCGTGCGCTGGTGCACCGAGGAGCTGCCGGAGAACACCCCCAAGCACCTGCTGGGCATCTCCGAGCCGGACGACATCTTCACCGCGATCGACAACGGCGTGGACACCTTCGACTGCGTCTCCCCCACCCGCGTGGCCCGCTCCTCGGCCGTCTACTCGCCCACGGGCCGGGTCAACCTCACGAACATCCGCTTCAAGCGGGACTTCACCCCCATCTCGGACACGTGCCCCTGCTACACGTGCACGCACTACACGCGTGCCTACCTGCGGCACCTGTTCAAGTCCAAGGAGCGCAACGCCGCCACCCTGGCGTCCATCCACAACGAGCGCTTCGTCCTGGACCTCGTGGCCGGGGCCCGCGCGGCCATCGACGACGGCACCTACTTCGAGTACCGGGACGAGTTTCTGGGCAGCTACTACGGCACGACCCAGCCGAACATCTGAGGACGACGACGCCGCGGGGCCCACCCCCGCACGTCGCACGCGACGTCCCCATGACCACGGCGGATATCATCCGAACTCATGATCGGTCTGGTCCTGATCGCCGCGCGGGCTCTCCACATCACGACACGTTGTGCGCAATTACCCGTGCTCGGCTCCTCTGTGTTGCTCCTCACAAACGGCGGCCTGTATAAACGGAACTCACACCGATGCAGAGGAGTGGTCATCGTGACCGACACCGCAGGTCGTTCGGAAACTCAGGGGACTTCAGGACGGGGTGCGTCGGAGGAGGAGCTGCTGCGCGCGCAGGTCTCGCAGACCATGGCCGCCACGCCCGCCGTCGACGACGCCGCGGGGCCAGACCTCGCCACTCCCCCCGTCGAATCACTGCCGGAGGACGTGCCTGCCGAGCCGGAGACCGGCCGCCCGGGCTCCGTGGACGACTCGCCGGAGACCTCCGCGGGAGGCTACGGGGTGGCGGCGGACGCCAAGTACGTGCCGTTCGACGTCGTCGGCCCCACCCGCCGGGTGCTGCGCAACATGTCCGAGGTGCGCCACTTCTTCCGCGTCAACGACGTCCCAGTGTTCTTCGTGGGCGCCACGCCGTTCAACCTGCTGGGCCTGGACCGCTGGGTCCGCAACCTGTCCTACGTCTCGTACTACGACGGCTGGGACGGAGCCCACCCGCGCATCTTCACGCCCAAGGACAAGCCGGCCCGCGAGTTCGAGTCTGGCGAGGACATCAACAACTGGCTGCTGCGCCACCACGAGGTGCGCGCGCACATCGAGTCCCGCACGCCGCACGGCAACCGGCCCAAGATCGCCCTGGTCTTCTTCAATGAGGAGACGGAGGAGATCTGCGAGGAGCTCGGCTACGACCTGATCCTGCCCAAGGCGGAGCTGCGCGAGATGCTCGACTCGAAACTCGTGACCACGCGCCTCGGCAACGAGGTGGGCGTGCCGTCCGTGCCGAACGTCCTCACCACCGTGGACTCATGGGACGACCTGCGCGAGCAGTCCGAGGACTACGGGCTGGGCACGGACCTGGTGGTGCAGACCGCCTACGGGGACTCCGGCAAGACCACGTTCTTCATCGCCTCGGAGGAGGACTGGGAGAAGCACTCGGGTGAGATCGTGGGCCACGAGGTCAAGGTCATGAAGCGCATCAACAACGTGCCCGTGGCGGTGGAGGCGGTGCAGACGAGCGCCGGCACCATCGTGGGCCCGTTCATGACCGAGCTCACAGGCTATGCGGAACTCACCCCTTACCGCGGCGGCTGGTGCGGCAACGAGACCTTCCCAGATGTCCTGGACGACGAGACTCGGGCCGTGGCCGCAGGCATGGTGCGCCGGCTGGGCGACCGCCTGGGCCAGGAGGGTTACAAGGGCTTCTTCGAGGTGGACGTGCTTGTGGACACGGACACCAAGGACGTCTACCTGGGCGAGCTGAACCCGCGCATCTCCGGCGCCACGGCCATCACGCAGGTCACGGCAGGCGCATACGCGGACATCCCACTGTTCCTGTTCCACCTGCTGCAGTACATGGACGTCGAGGTGCAGCTGGACGTGGACGAGATCAACGAGCGCTGGGCCGAGCTCGCGGCCGTGGACGTGTGGAGCCAGGCAGTGGTCAAGGAGACCGGTCCCGGGGTGGCCCGGATCGACAAGGCGCCCCGCACCGGCCAGTACTTCGTGAACGCGGACGGCGAACTGGTCTTCCGCCGCGCGGCACTAGACTGGCACCAGCTCCAGAACTCGTCGGAAGTCTTTTTCATGCGGATCTACGGTCCCGGCGAGTTCCGCTGGAAGGGCGCAGACCTCGGCATCATCGTCTCGGTGGGACGGCTGCAGCGCGCCGCACGGGACGGGCTCGGCCTGAGCATCAGGGCCAAGCACCTGATCGAGTCCTTCCGGAACATGTACGCCGTGACTCCCCTGGTTCGCCCGGCAGGGGCCAGGGGATCCGCAGGTTTGAAGGCCTGACTTGCTGAGCGAAACCAGTAGCTCTCCTGGCGCGGGGGTCACTCTCAACAACTGGCAGACGCCCGAGCAGCTCGCGTGGTCTTTCCAGCACATCGCGGACATCCTGCCCACCGCCGTGATCTCCCGCGCCGCGGCACCCACCGCCCCGTTCGAGAGCGCACCCGCCCCCGTGGATGAGCTGCCCCTCGTCACAGTGGATGGCCGGTTCCTGACGGTGCGGGAGGTCATGGACTGGACGTACACGGACGGCTGGCTCGTGGAGCACGACGGCCGCCTGCTCGCGGAGCACTACCCGAGCGGCATGGCCCCGGGCACCCGTCATCTGCTGATGTCCGTGAGCAAGTCCCTGGTCAGCCTGGTGTCCGGCTCCCTGTGGGGCGCGGGCCTGCTGCACCCGGACGCGCCCGTGACCGCGTACGTGCCGCAGCTCGCGTACTCCGGCTACGCCGGCGCCACCGTGCGCCAGCTGCTGGACATGCGCACCGGCGTGCGGTTCTCCGAGGAGTACACGGATCCGGACGCCGAGGTGCGCCAGCTCGAGGAAGCCATCGGCTGGAAGGCGTGGACCCACCCGGGCCCGCGCAGCATGTACGAGTTCCTCCTGGGTCTGCAGAAGGTCCGGGAGCACGGCGGGCTGTTCGAGTACCGCTCGGCGGAGACCGACGTGCTCGGATGGATCTGCGAGGCCGCCGGCGGCGCGCGCATGCCTCAGCTGATGTCCCGTCTGCTGTGGAGCCGCATCGGCGCGGAGGAGGACGCCAACATCGGCGTGGACTCCACCGGCACAGGCATGTTCGACGGCGGCATCTCTGCCTCCCTGCGGGACATGGCCCGTGTGGGCCGCGTGGTGCTGGGCGACGGCGTGTCCATGACGGGCGCGCGGGTCACCCCGGCCGAGTGGATCCACGACACGCTCACCGGTGCACCGGACTCCCGGCAGGTCTTCGCAGACTCCCCCACGGACACCCGGATGCCCGGCGGCATGTACCGCAACCAGTTCTGGATTCCCCGTGAGGGCTCGGACGTGGTGCTCGCCCTGGGCATCCACGGCCAGATGATCTACGTGAACCGCCCGGCCCGCGTGGTCGCCGTGAAGCTCTCCAGCTGGCCGGTTCCGCAGGACGCGTGGATGCTGCTGAGCACCATCACGGCCTTCGACACGATCGCGGCGGCGGTGCAGGAAGGCCGCCTGTGAGCCTGGCCCGCCCCTACGAGGCCGTCCCCGGCAAGCTGCACCGCGTGAGCAGCTCGGCGGGCGTGGTGCTCGCCCCGAACTCCGGCCCCATGACGCTGGACGGGACCAACACCTGGATCCTCTCGGGCCGGGGTGAGGGCCCGGAGCACCCGCACTACGGCAACCACCCGTCAGCGCAGGGTCGCGGCGAGTGGCCCGGCCCCGACGTCGTCGTCGTGGACCCGGGCCCCGCGGACGAGGAGCATCTGCAGGCCGTCGCGGCCACGGGCACCGTGGTGCTGATCCTCGTGACGCATCGCCACGGGGACCACACGGACGGCATCGACCGGCTCCACGAGATCACCGGTGCCCCCGTGCGCGCCGCGCTGCCGCAGTTCTGCCGGGACAGCGGCGAACCGCTGCGGGACGGGGACTCCGTCCTGGCCGCCGGCGTGAGCATCCGCGTGATGGCCACCCCCGGGCACACCTCGGACTCGGTATGCCTGCGTCTGCCCCACGACGTCCCGGAGACGGTGCTGACGGGGGACACCGTGCTGGGCCGCGGCACCACCATGATCGATCACCCGGACGGCTCCCTGACCGACTACCTCGCCTCCCTCGAGCGTCTCTCGCAGCGCGCCGGTGTCGTGGGCCTGCCCGCCCACGGGGACCCGTTGCCGGACCTGCGCGAGACGTGCCTGGAGCTGCTGCGGCACCGGCGCGCGCGCCTCGAGGAGGTGCGCGACGTCGTGAACAGGCTCGGCTCCGGGGCCAGCGTCGAGGCGGTCACGGACGTGGTCTACCCGGACGTGCCCGGCGGCGCGCGCCGCGCGGCCGAGCACTCGATCGCCGCGCAGCTCGCCCACCTGGACCGCTGAGCGCTCCTCCTGGGCACGACGAGGCCGCTGCCGCCGGTGCCCGCCAGCCTCACCCCTGGCTCGTGGCGGACTGCGCGTAGCCGGGCTCCCGGCGCTTGATCCAGGCGATAGCCGCGTATGTCACGGGCATGATCACGACCTCCACGAGGCACTTGTACACGTAGCCCACCACGGCGTAGTTCACGAACGCGGACCACGAGTCGATCCCGATCACGGGTGCGGCCACCGCGCAGAAGATCAACGTGTCCACGAGCTCCCCCACCAGTGTCGAGGAGATCAGCCGCGCCCACAGGTGCTTCTCGCTGGTGCGCTCCTTGACCTTGACCATCACGTAGGCGTTGAGCAGCTGCCCCACCAGGTAGCCCAGCAGCGAGCCGGCCACGATCAGCGGCACCGGGCCCAGCACCGCCTCGAACGCGGACTGGTTCTCGTAGAACGGGGCGGCCGGGAGGGCGATCACGATCCAGAACACCAGGGACGAGAACGCACCGAAGAAGAACGACGTGAGGATCGCCCGGCGGGCCGCGCGGAAGCCGTAGACCTCAGAGACCACGTCCCCCAGCACGTAGGCCAGGGGGAAGAGGAAGAAGCCGCCGTCCGTGATGACCGGCCCGAACTGCACGCCCTTCGTGGCCCCGATGTTGGAGAGCACGAGAATCACGCAGTAGCCCGCGAGGACGAGGTCGAAGTACGTGCGGGGGCGGCTCGCTAAGGCGGCCCCGCGTGCGGGAGGCGGGGCGGCAGAAGGGCGCGGCGGGGTGGCGTGGGAAGACACAGATGTCCTTGGAGTCGAGGGACGTCGAGGGGACGTCGCCTGCCACCCGACGTCGCACCCAGTGTAGTGGGGCGTGGGGAACTCGCGGGGCCGGTGCGGGGCGGAGCACAATACTGTCCATGAGTGAAACCACACGAAACCAGCCGCCCGTCGCCATGACCGTCGCGGGCTCCGAGGCCACCGGCGGTGCCGGCGCGCTCGCGGACATCAAGACCTTCACCTCGCTGGGGGTCTTCGGCTCCCTCGCACTCACGTGCATCGTGGCGTTCGACCCGGAGAACGGGTGGGACCACCGCGTGACCCCCGTGGACCAGCAGACCCTGGCGAACCAGCTGCAGACCATCACCGCGGCATTCGACCTGGACGCCGTGAAGATCGGCATGCTCGGCCACCCGGACACCATCCGCACCGTGGCCACCGCCATGAAGGAGCTCCGGCCGAAGCACCTGGTGCTGGACCCCGTGCTGATCTGCAAGGGCCAGGAGCCTGGTGCCGCCCTGGACACGGACCAGGCGCTGAAGGCGGAGGTGCTGCCGCTGGCCACGTTCGTGACCCCCAACCACTTCGAGTCCCTCTCGCTGTCCGGGATGGAGTCCATCGACTCGGTGGAGGACCTCAAGGAGGCCGCGCAGCGCATCCACGACTCCTCGGGCGCCGCGGTGCTTGCCAAGGGTGGAGTGCGCCTGGCAGGAACGGACGCCGTGGACGTGTTCTACGACGGCTCCACCCTCGAGGTGCTCAGCGAGCCCAAGGTCAGCGAGGTGCCGGTCTCCGGCGCCGGGTGCTCCCTGGCCGCCGCCATCACTGCCGAACTCGCCAAGGGTGCCGCTCCCCTGGACGCCGCCCGGACCGCCAAGCGCTTCGTCACCGCCGGGATCCGGCACCGGTTGAGCTCGCGCCTGCCCTTCGACTCCCTGTGGCAGGGCGGGCTTGCCGCTGAGGTGTGACAGAACACCGGCACTGAGATTCCTGTAAGCCTGCCGGGAATGCCCTGTTGCGCAGGGCATTCCCGGCTCGGGTGGGGTGGAATGGAGGCAAGAACCCACGGCAGTCGGCAAGCCCTCCATTTTGCTGACAGAATCGGATAAGGTGTCGTTATGCCCCGCATCTCAGCCTCCAGCAACGCCGCACAGCGTGAGCGCACGCAGCGCTCCATTCTCGACGCGTTCGGAGAGCTGCTCTACAGCAACGGACTGACGGACCTCACGATGACCCGCGTGGCCAAGACTGCCGGTGTGGGCCGCACGGCGGTCTACAACTACTTCGCGGACATGGGCGAGCTGCTCGTGGCCTACGCCTTGGACAAGACCGAGCGCTTCGTCTCAGATCTGAACCGGGAGCTCGCCGCCGTGGAGAACCCGGTGGACCAGCTGGGCGTGTACATCCGCGTTCAGATCGAGGACCTCAGCCGCCGCCACCTGCCCCCCGGCCAGGCCATGCGCACTGTGCTCTCCCCGGAGGACTTCGCCAAGCTGGGCAAGCACGTGGCCCAGCTGCAGGCCGTGCTCTCGGAGATCCTGCAGCGCGCCATGGACGAGGGCTACCTGCCGCAGGGCGACACCGCCGAGCTGTCCCAGCTGGTGCATGGCTCCCTGACCGCCACGGCGGACCGCAGCAAGAGCGTGGAGAGCACCCGCGCCCAGAACGAGCGCACGCAGGCCACCGTCCGCTTCATCCAGCGTGGTCTCGGCGCCCAGTTCGACGCCGATTTCCACCCCGTGCGCCTGCCCGTCCAGCCCCCGGTGCTCAGCGCGGTCTCCTGAGCGACCTCCCCGAAGCACCGGCCCTCGCGTCACAATCCGTCGCGGGGGCCGTTTTCATGCGCAAACGTACCGGGTGGTCACTGGCCGGGCTACAGTTCTGCCATCCCCATCGGACGTGACGACGACGGCGCGCAGCGGCGGGCTGCCGGTCCCCCTGTGCATCGGGCTGGGTGCCGCGGTCGTCCGGAACAAAGGACCCTCTCATGGTCACTGTCTCCACCCTTCGCCGCTCATCCGCCACCGCCCTCGCGGCGCTCGTGCTGACGGCGGGCCTCTCCGTTGCCGGAGCCGCTCCCGCGGAGGCCGCCACTGTGCGGCCCTGCCAGGCAAGCGTCTCCGTCAAGCAGCCGCGCCAGTACACGACCACCGTGGTCCACGTGTCCAAGGTGGGCAACGGCGCGAAGGTCACGACGAGCGCCCGCTACAAGACGACCACAAACGCCAAGTCCACCAAGGCCTCCACCCGTGGCACGGCCGCCGTGCGCTATCCCATTGCGGGGGCAACGCCGGGTCGCACGGTGCGCGTGGACGTCGTCGCCACCGGCGGGGGCACCACCTGGAAGTGCTCCACCACGTTCACGCCGCGCCGCAAGTAGGCACGGAGCGGGTCATCGGCGCATGATGCGGTAGCCGCGGCGGGGGTCGTAGCCGTGGACCTCGCGAGTGTCGAGCACAGCCATGAACGCGAGGACCTCCGCCGTGATGGCCTGGCCCGGCACCAGGATCGGGAAACCGGGCGGGTACGGCGTCACGAAGGCGGCCGAGACGGGTTCCTCGCCGCGCGCCACCCGCTCGCGCAGCGTGTCTCCCAGCACGTACTCCACGGCCCCGCGCTGACCTCGGTAGAAGGCGGCGCGCATGTCCCCGTCCGGCAGCACGCCGTCCGTGGCGTAGGGCGGGGCGAAGGAGCTGAAGTCCGGCAGAGGCGGCATCTCCCGCTCGTCCCGGGCGACGACGCTCGGGGCGCTCTGCGCCCAGTCCTCCTCGAAGCGTTCCGCGAGCTTCACCAGCACCTCGATGAGGTAGGCGATCGCGCTGCGGGAGGTGCCGATGTTCGTCATGAACAGCACGGTGTTGCGGCTCGTCTTGTTGACCTGGATCCCGTAGCGGTCCATGAGGTACTCGTGCTTGAACGTGTCCCCGTCCACACCCGTGCGGCTGATCTCGATGGTGATGCGTGAGGGGTCCACCACGAACTCGTCCTCGGCCCACGCCTTCCACATGGACGCCGTGCCGTCCCGCATGGGCATGGGCCGCTGGGTCTGCCGGTTCTCCGGCGGGATCAGGTGGTGTGCCGTGAGCACCGTGAAGGTCCTGCGCAGCAGCGGGTGCCGGGCAATCGCCTGGGCAAGACTCGTGGCGAGGTCCAGCTGCTTCTGCACGAGCTCGTAGCCCTCGAGCTCCACCTGCCGGCGCCCGATGTCCAGGGACGCGAGAATCTGGTAGTTCGGGGAGGTCGAAGTGTGCGTCATGAACGCCTCGTGGAAGGGGTCCTCCGCCTCCCGGAACCACTCCTGGTCGTAGACGTGGATCATGGATCCCTGCCGCAGCGCGGTGAGGGTCTTGTGCGTGGACTGCGTGGCGTACACCCGGATCTGGGCGTCCGGGGCGGGCACGAGCCGCTCGGCAAGCCAGACCTCGTCCGGTGCGGGGGTGCCGTCCGGGGCGTAGAGCCGCTCCTGCTGCTGCCGGTGGGCGGCCTCGTGGGCGCGGGTGCCGAGCCGGCGCTCGAGCCTGCGGGCTGAGGCCATGGCCGTACGCCGTCGTGTCACGGGGTGGAACGCGGCGAACGCAAACCACGCCTCGTCCCACAGGAACACGAGGTCGGGCTTGATGGCCAGACACTCCGCCATGACCCGCTCGGGGTCGTAGACGATGCCGTCGAAGGTGCAGTTGGTCAGCGTGATCATGCGGACCTCGTCCAGGCGGCCCTGCGCACGGTAGTCCAGCAGCAGCTGCTTGATCCGGCTCAGTGGGACGGCCCCGTAGAACGCGAAGTCGTTGAGCGGGTACGCCTCTAGGTAGGCCGGTCGGGCGCCGGTGAGCATCACGGCGTGGTGGTGGGACTTGTGACAGTTGCGGTCCACCAGCACCACGTCGTTCGGCGCCGTGAGCGCCTGGTGCACGATCTTGTTGGCCGTGGACGTGCCGTTCGTGACGAAAAACGTGTGCTTGGCCCCGTATGCGCGGGTGGCCAGGTCCTGCGCCTTCTTGATCGCCCCGGTGGGTGCGAGCAGCGAGTCCAGCCCGCCCGACGTCGCGCTCGTCTCCGCGAGCAGCAGGTTCAGTCCGTAGAAGTCCGAGAGGTCACGGATCCACGGGGAGGACATCACCGAGCCACCACGAGCCACCGGCAGCGCGTGGAACACCCCCACGGGGCGCCGGGCGTGCTCCTGGATGGCTGAGAAGAAGGGCGTGTCGTAGAGGTGCGAGACCCGGCGCAGCAGAGACAGGTGCAGCTCCAGCTGGTCCTCGCGCCGGAAAACCCGCCGGAACCGCCGGGTCAGCGCCCCGGCCAGGTCCTCGATGTGCGCGCCCGCCACCAGGTAGAGGTCGAGTTCCGGACGCAGCCCTGAGAGAGTGTCCGCCAGCCCGAGCACCCGCTGCACTGACGCGAGCGAGCTGCGCCCGGACGCGGCCCCCGGGACCACCTGCTCGCGCGCCAGGCGGACGGTCTCCGTCAGGTCCTTGCTGAACTTCTCCCGCGTGTGCTCACTGAAACCGGGGCGCAGCACGCACGCAAGGATGTGCGGGTTCGTGAGGACCGCTGCCACGGCGTCGTCCGCGGACGGGACGATCACGTAGTCGTAGACGAAGTCGTCCGCGGGGTTGCGCAACCGCAGCGTCTCGACCCGCAGGGCGTCCCTGTCCTGCGGCCGGATCTGGTCGACCACCAGGACCTCGAAGCGCGGCCGGGTCTCCTCGTCGTTGAGCTGCTCCGCGCGCTCCTGCTCGTCGAGGAAGTCGTCCCGGGGCTCCTCCGGGAGGGAGTCCCTGCGCAGCCGCCGGACCACGCGCCGGATGCGGTCCTGGGCGGTAGGGTAGTCGCCCGCCTCGAGCAGGTCGCGGATGGCCATCACGTAGCGCTGCCCGAAGCCGCCCCAGTAGAGCTCGATGGTCTCCAGCGCCCGGAGGTTGCGCTGGATCTCGCCGTCGCCCGCGAGCGCCTCCGCGTGGTCGTGGTCCGTGGCCAGTCGCTTGACCGCGAACCCCAGATACTCCCAGCAGTCGCTGCGCAGCCGCCACGTGGACACCGGCATCCCGGGGTCGCGCTCCATGGGGGCCGGGCGGGCGGAGATCCCCCGGGAATCCTGCGCGCGCGGTGCGGCGGCGTCGTGCGGCCGTGGTGTCATGGTTCCCCGATCATCGACTGTGTCCTGGCTCACGGTCAAGGATACGCACGGGGGCTCCTGTGGCCCGGGTCTGCGGCGGGATGTGAACCTACGGGCCCGGGTCGGGGGACGACGGCGCCCGAGGGCCTGGAGAGTCGGGGATCGGAGCCCCGGCACCTCCGCAACCCCGGGAGTCCAGGGGTCCCGGGGCGTACGAAAATACCCCCTGACCGGCATTTCTGCGGGTCAGGGGGTATTTCCTGCGGCGGAGGATGGGGGATTTGAACCCCCGAGGGCGTTAACCCAACACGCGTTCCAGGCGTGCGCCATAGGCCGCTAGGCGAATCCTCCAAGCAAGCACGTGCACCACAGACGTGGGCAACGTGCGGCCATCAGCATAACAAAACTGGGCGGGCGGACGCGAATCGGGACGGTGGGCGGCCCGGACATGCCTGGCCGAGCGACGTCGTCACCCTTCGAGTTACCCCTTGACGGCCCCTCCGGTGAGACCAGAGACGATGTAGCGCTGCAGGAAAAGGAACAGCAGCACCACGGGGATCGCCGACAGGATGGCGCCGGCGGTGAACACTCCCCAGTTCTCACCGAACTGTACGGAGACGAATTGGTACAAGCCCACGGCCAAGGTGTACTTCTGCGGGTCCTGCAACACGATTTGAGCCAACAGGAAGTCCGAGAAGGACGCGATGAACGACAGCATGCCCACGACCACGAGGATGGGTGTGACCAGGGGAAGGATGATCGTCCAGTAGATCTGCGAGTGTGACGCGCCGTCCAGTGTCGCGGCTTCGTCCAGGTCACGCGGAATGGTGTTAAAGAAGCCGTACATCAAGAAGGTGTTCGCCCCCAACGCGCCCCCCAGGTAGACCGCGACCAGACCCATGCGGGAATTGAGCCCCAGGAACGGATACACCTCGGAAATACTGAAGAGCAACAAGAAGATTGCCACAAAGGCCAGCAACTGCGGGAACATCTGAATGATCAACAGGGACATCAGACCGCCCCTGCGGAACCTAAACCTGAACCGGGAGAAGGCGTATGCAGCTGCCGCGCCCATGAGAACCGTGCCCACAGCCGTGATGGACGAGATCAACATGGAGTTTCCGAACCATCTCAAGAACGGGTTCTGTGGATCGTTAAGAAGGTTTCGGTAGTTGGCGCCGGTGATCTCCGCGAAGAGGTCATTGGATCCCAACAAGGACCCCGTGGGCGACAACGAGGCCGATAGCGCGTAGACCAGGGGGAACAGGGCGAAGACGCACGCGATGACTGCGGCCACGTGTTTCCATCCCCCACGGGCGAACCGTTGTCCGACACTGAGCCGTGACCGGGACCCTGGCTTCCTGGAGGCGACGTTCGAGACTCGTGATGTGGACATGTCAGTTGATCTCCTCGAGTGCCCTGCTGCGGCGGAAGGTCAGTGCCGAGACCACCGCCACCATGATGAAGATGAGGATCGACAGCGCGGAGGCAACTCCGTAGTCGTTGGCACCGCCGGCGAAGGCGATCTTGTAGACGAACGAGATCAGGATGTCCGTGGCCCCCACTCCCGTCGTGGATTCTAAGTCCTGGGGCCCGCCGCCGGTGAGCAGATAGATGACATTGAAATTGTTGAAGTTCATGGCGAAGGAAGCGATCAGAAGGGGCCCCACAGCCACCATGAGCATCGGCAGAGTGATCGAGCGGAACTTCTGGACGGCTCCCGCACCGTCCATGTCCGCGGATTCATAGAGTTCCGACGGGATGGACTGGAGCGCGCCGGTAGTTACCAAAAACATGTAGGGGAACCCCAACCACAGGTTTACCAGCAACAGCGAGACCTTGGCCAGCCACGGATTGTCCAACCAAGGGATGTTCGTCCCGCCCAGCAGCACCTGGTTGATGTAACCGAAATCAGCGTTTAGTAACCCCGCCCAGATCAGGATGGAGAGGAATGCGGGAAACGCGTAAGGCAGGAAGATGATGGCCCGGTAGACGTTACGGAACTTGAGGTTCTTGTCGTTGAACAGCATGGCCAGAAGCAGACCGAGGAAGAACGTCAGGGCTACCGAGAGGATCGCGAAAGCGAAGGTCCAGAGGGTGACGGAGATGAACGGCCCACCGAGGATCCCGGGATCGAAAATGGCCGCGAAGTTGTCCAGCCCCACGAAAACCCGCCACCCGGGACGCAGCTCTTCTCCCGCCGGGCCGACGAAGGCTCCCTGCCCGTTATCCGCGTACACGGTCCCGTCGTCCGAGACCATGGCATTGGCCTGCTCGTCGTAGACCAACGTGGGCGTATAGGGATACGCAGTGCGGCCGTCATCGGTGCGCAGCGCGCCCACGGCCGGATCATCGGAGACCGGGACTCGCAGGTCCATGACCGCTTCGTGCGCCGCGGTGACCTGCCCGTAATCGAGGATGTCGTAACCGGGGACCGCATCGATGGCACCGTTCGTCACGGTCGCACCCTCGACCGGGCTGAGCGCCTGGTGTGCGGAGCCGACGAGAACCCGGCCGTCCTGCACGGTCGCCAAAGCCAGGTCACCGTCCGCATTGAGCACCGAGACCGGATATTCCTGACCACCCGCCACCCGCTGTTCGTACGTACGGGTCAGCTGATTGACGGCCGCTTGTTTTGTGGAATTGTGACCATCACCGTAATTGGTGAACGCGGTAGCCGCGGTATAGAGGACCACGAAGATCTGGAAGACCAGTAGGAAGATCAGCCCGGGATAGAGGTACTTAGCCGGGAGCATCCTGCGGGTCGGTAGGAAGTACACGAGGTCCGCCGCGATCAGGGCCAGGAGCAGGAACACCAGGATGCCCCAGCTCTCGGCCGCCCATGCGGACAGGATGCCGAGCAGCCCGAAGGCGTTGATCAAGGCCATGAGCACGAGCTTGATCACGAACCCCATGCCGAAGCCGCGCGAGTGGGAATGCCGGATGCTCGGAGGTGACTCCGGCCGGCCGTCACCTGCTGAGTCCCTCTCCGTCGGAGAGATCACTGGACGGGCGGGGGTCGTGCTCATTGGATCTGTCCTTCGATATTGGCGATCATGCGATCCCACAGCTCGATCGGGTCCCCGTTGCCGTTGACGATTCCGTTCTCGGTGGTTCCCCAGAAGGACCACACTGCGCCCATCGCGGGGATGGTGGGCATGGGTAGTGCCTTGGTGGCGATCTCTGCGTAGGCGGAACGCAGCGGGTCACCCTGCATACCGTCAATGGCCACTTTGCTGGCCGGTGGCCGCCCCGTGCTCTTGTAGAGCGCAGTCTGTGATTCCGAGCGTGTCAGGTAGTTGGTCGCGAAGTCCTGCGCGGCCACGGGATTCGCCGCGTTCGCATTGACGAAGAACGCCTGGACTCCGGCGAACGGGCGTGCTTCCTTCCCACCCGCGGACGGGACGGGAAGAACGGTCACGTCCATGCCCGCGGCTTCGATGTCGCCGAGCTCCCACGGGCCCGCGATGTGGAAGGCGGATTGCCCGGAGATGAAGGACTCTTTTGCGATGTCCGGTGTCATGGACGTCCTGAGGTCACCGCTGCGCCCCAGCTCCGCCAGGTAGCGGGCGAACTCGTGACCATTTTGTCCACCCATGGCCAGCTCGTTCGAGTACTCACCGTCCGCGCCCCGCTGGAACACTTCCACACCGAACGAGGTCTGAAGGGGGTAGAGGTGATAGGGATCCCCGGCATCGGGTGACTGGCTCACCGTGAAGGGGTATTTGATGCCGCGTTCGTCCATGAGCCGATGGCCCTCGGCGCGCAGTTCGTCGAAGGTCGCGGGATCATCAGTGGTCAAGGCATTGTTGCGCACCAGGGCCACGCTTTCCACGGCGTAGGGCACCCCGTAGCTGACTCCGTTGTAGACGACGGCGTCCCGCGCGTTCTTCGTGAATTCCTCACCCCGGTCCCCCAGCTCCACGGGGGCGACCACCCCGTTGGCCGCCAACTGTCCGAGGTTGTCGTGCGGTGACACGATGATGTCCGGAGCTTGACCCGTGGGGCTCTGGGAGATGAAGTTCGAGATGGCCTGGGCGTTGATCTCGCGCTCGATGAACCGGACGTTCACACCCGTGTCGGCCGTGTATTCCTGCGCGATCTCACGCAGCGCGGGGATCTCGTCGTCACCGGCCTGGATGGTGACCTCCCCCGGCCCTCCGCCCAGCCCCGCCACCCCTGTTGTGGGTACGCTCGAACACCCGGCCAGTAGCAGAGCGCAACCAGCCAGAGCGGCTGCCCACCGCGTGCGTCTCATGGGCTTGTCCTCATCTCTCGTTCGGGTCCGTCGTCCGGCACGCCCACCGGGTCGCACGGGGCTCACGAGGGCAACCGGTTTCCGGTCGCGGCATCGAAAAGGTGGATGCGCTCGGGATCGGGAGCGACCCACAGGGTGCTCCCGGCGCTCGGCGGCGTGCGGCCGTCCGTCCGAACCACGATGGGGCTGGCGCCCCCATCGGCCCCTTCCTCCTCGGAATCGATGGAGTGGTCCGCGGCGTGTGCGGACGGATCCACCCGTACCACCGACGTGGCGGCTGTCAGCGGGGCGAGTTGGCCGTACACGTATGCATCGGCGCCGAGTTCCTCAACGACCTCCACCGTGATCGGGACCCCCGTCCCTTCCGCTGCGGGTGACAGGTCCTCCGGGCGGATTCCGACGGTGACCTGATGATCGGTCACCGCCTCCTGCTGGGCGGAGGACAACTGCAGAGAAAGCGTGCCCAACTCCACATGACCGGCGGAAACCGGGGCTCGGAACAGGTTCATGGCCGGGGACCCGATGAAGCCCGCCACGAATTCGCTGTTCGGTCGGTCGTACAGGTTGTGAGGGGTGTCCACTTGCATGAGCACCCCGTCCTTGAGCACAGCCACCCGGTCACCCATGGTCATGGCCTCCACCTGATCGTGGGTCACGTACACCGTGGTCACACCCAGCCGACGGGTCAGGGACGCGATCTGGGTCCGCGTCTGGACACGCAGCTTGGCATCCAAGTTGGACAGTGGCTCGTCCATGAGAAACACCTGCGGTGAACGGACGATCGCGCGTCCCATGGCGACGCGCTGCCGCTGGCCGCCGGAGAGGGCTTTCGGTTTGCGATCGAGATACTGCGTCAGGTCCAAGATCTTCGCGGCCTCTTCGACCCGCCGACGCCGTTCCTCGGGATTGACCTTGGCGATCTTGAGCGCGAAGCCCATGTTCTCCGCCACCGTCATGTGTGGATAGAGGGCGTAGTTCTGGAAGACCATGGCGATGTCCCGATCACGGGACGGGACATCCGTGACATCACGGTCGCCGATCAGGATCGTGCCGTCCGTGACCTCCTCGAGTCCGGCCAGCATGCGCAGGGTCGTCGATTTGCCACACCCGGAAGGGCCGACCAGGACCAGGAACTCCCCGTCGGCGATGTCGAGGTTCAGATCGGTCACGGAGGGGCGCTCGGCTCCCGGGTACTGACAGGTGATGTGGTCGAAGGTCACGGCGGCCATGGGCTGAGCTTCCTTTCAGAGTCCCCGTCACGGGGAAATTCCGACATGTCACGAGGAGACTGCCGGGCGCCACCACCACCATGCGATAGTGATGGACCTCACTAGTGTAAGCGATTCCATCAGTGGGAGGCAGGATCGGCACTTTGTTGCGTTGACATGTCGGAAGGAAGGAGCAAGCGTTTCCAGAAATGGGGTGAGACCCGCAGAGGAGAGGGAGCACGGGTTGGCCGGAGGCCGGTCCGCCGTGGAAGGTTTCGGGCCATAATTGGCGCATGCGGCGGTGGCGGCCCGCATCGCAGCTCATCCACCGCCCCGCCACGTGTTCTGTGCGGGATCACGCTGGTACCCACCCCTTGATGCGGAGGCACGCCCATGATCGCCCGAGAACTGTCGGCAACGCGTCGGCCGCAGGGGCCACCCCGCTTGAAGGACGTGGCCTCCAAGGTGGGGATGTCCACGGCCACCGTCTCACGCGCGCTCACGGGCCGGGGGCCCGTCTCCCCGGGGACGAAACGCCGCATCGAGGCCGCAGCCAAAGAACTCGGGTTCGTGGCGTCCTACCACGCATCGAGTCTCGCGAGCGGGCGCAGCCGGAACATCGGCGTCGTCCTGCCCTACGTGGATCGCTGGTTCTTCGCCACGGTCCTCGACGGCATCGCGAGCACACTGACAGCAGCCGGGTACGACGCCGCCCTGTACAACTTGCAGGGCGAGAACTTCCGCGAGAGCGTGCTCACCGATTTCCTGCTCCGCAAACGGCTGGACGCGGCCGCCGTGGTCTCGCTGCGATTGGCACCCGGAGAGACCGAACAGTTGTTATCCGCCGGCATTCCGCTGGTAGGAATCGGGGGCTCCCTCGAGGGTGCCCCCACGATCAGCGTGGACGATCTGAATGCGGGACTGCGCGCGACCAATCACCTGATCCAGTTGGGACATTGCCGTATCGCCTTCATCGGAGGGCCCCCCGAGGCCGGCCGTTCCTTCCCCATGTCCAGTGATCGACGCCGCGGTTTCGAACGAGCGATGTCAACTGCGGGACTGCCGATCCACGAGAGGGACCAACTCGTCTCGGACTTCACATTCCTGGGCGCCTATCAGCAGGTTAAGAATCTGCTCGCCGAGCCAGAGCAACGGCCCACCGCCGTATTCGCCGCGACGGACGAAATGGCGGCCGGCGCCATTCTCGCAGCGAGGGACCTGGGCCTCGAGATCCCCCGGGATCTGTCCGTGATCGGCATCGACGCCCATCCCCTTGGTGAGGCCTTCGGGCTGACCACCATCGACCAGCAAGCCCACCATCAGGGCACCCGCGCCGCGCAGCTGCTCCTGCGCCAGTTAGCCGGGGAACCGGTCACCGCCGGCCACGAACTGCATCGGGCCCACTTCATCGCACGATCCTCGACGGCACCGCTCGGTTCGAACTCCTCGCCGGCTTGAGCTAAAGTATGGGGCAGCCCCTCGTGTGGCGCCATCTCGTAAAACTCCCCCAGGGCCGGAAGGCAGCAAGGGTATATGGGCTCTGGCGGGTGCACGGGGGGTCTTCACGTTCCTGGCTCCCCGTGCTCGCGGGCCCGCTGAGGGCGTCTGAGACCCCCGCTAGAGTCTTCGGTGTGACTACCGCCCTGTACCGCCGCTACCGCCCGGAGACCTTCGAGGACGTCATCGGTCAGGAGCACGTGACCGAGCCCCTGATGACCGCGCTGCGCAAGAACAGGGTCAACCACGCCTACCTCTTCTCGGGCCCCCGCGGCTGCGGCAAGACCACGTCCGCGCGCATCCTGGCCCGCTGCCTCAACTGCGCGGAGGGGCCCACCGCCACGCCGTGCGGGCGCTGCGAGTCCTGCAGGGACCTCGCCCGGGACGGCGCCGGCTCCCTGGACGTCATCGAGATGGACGCCGCCTCCCACGGCGGCGTGGACCACGCGCGTGACCTGCGCGAACGCGCCACCTTCGCGCCCGTGCGGGACCGCTACAAGATCTTCATCATCGACGAGGCCCACATGGTCACGCGCGAGGGCTTCAACGCCCTGCTGAAGATCGTGGAGGAACCTCCGGAGCACGTGAAGTTCATCTTCGCCACCACCGAGCCCTCCAAGGTGCTCACCACCATCCGCTCCCGCACACACCACTACCCCTTCCGGCTGGTGCCGCCCGAGCCGCTCATGCGCTACCTGGAGCAGCTGTGCCAGGAGGAGGGCGTCAGCACCGAGCCGGGTGTGCTCTCCCTGGTGGTCCGCGCCGGCGGCGGGTCCGTGCGCGACTCGCTCTCGGTGCTGGACCAGCTCATGGCGGGCTCGGACGAGCGCGGGATCAGCTACGACCTCGCCGTCGCCCTGCTCGGCTACACCCACGCCGCGCTGCTCGACGACGTCGTGGATGCCTTCGCCGCCGGGGACGCCGCCACGGTCTTCTCCTCCGTGGACCGGGTGATCCAGACGGGCCAGGACCCCCGCCGCTTCGTGGAGGACCTGCTGGAACGCTTCCGGGACCTTGTAGTTGTCAACGCGGTGCCGGACTCCGCGGACAACATCCTGCATGGCATGCCCACGGACCAGATCAACCGGCTGCGCAACCAGAGCACCCAGCTGGGCGCGGCGGAGCTGTCCCGGTCCGCGGACATCATCAACGAGGCGCTCAACGAGATGACGGGCGCCACCTCCCCGCAGCTGCACCTGGAGCTGCTGTGCGCGCGGATCCTGCTGCCCGCCGCGGACCACACCACGCGCGGCATCACCTCCCGCGTGGACCGGCTGGAGCGGCGCCTGAGCATTCCGCGCGGAGCCGGGATCCGGCAGGGAACGGGGCACACGGCGTCGTCGTCCGCCGGGACCGCGGCGCCCGAATCTGCAGCGCCGGAACCCGCTGCGGCCGCGCCCCCTCCCACGGTGACAGCGGTCCCCGGGACCTCCTCGCCGGTCGTCGAGCAGCCACGCCGCGAAGAGCAGGACGGGCCCTCGCTGCCGGTTGCCCCGGACGGCTCAGCACCGGCCGGCGCGGGCGGGAACGGCTCGGCCGAGGGACGGCCCGCTGAGCAGACCCCGGATGCCCAGGAGCCCACCGACCCGCAGGACGAGTCCGAGGAGACGGAGGGCAGCGCCCACCCCGCGGCGGGTGAGCCCGTGCCGGAGCAGGCCCGCGGACCCCAGGCGCAGCATCCCCCGGCCGATGGCACCGTCGACGTCTCGCAGCCGTCCTCGCGCTCCGGTTCCGGGGCGCAGGAGGGGCCGTCCCGTCCAGCGCAGCCGCACGCACCCGCCGCGCCGTCGGACTCGGGCTCCGGACCCGGCACTGCGCGCCCCCAGGACGACGCACCCGCCACACCCTCGACCGGCGCCCCCGCATCCGACAGGTCCACGTCCAGCACGTCGGCACCCGTCGGTGCCTCCACCACGGACGACGTCTCCGAGCGCACCGCCTCCCGGGAGGCCGCCCCGCAGCCGCCGCAGGTTCCAGACGAGCAGAGCGCGCCGAGCGACGTCACCAGCGGGGAGCTCGAGCTGCTGCGCTCCTCGTGGCCCGAGATCGTCTCCGCCCTGGCGGAGATCCGTCGTGTCGCCTGGGCCATCACCGTGCGCGGGACACCCATCTCGTACGAGAACGGCACGCTGCGGATCGCGTTCGAGGGCGACGGCGACATCCTCAACTTCCCCCGCTTCGAGGCGGACGTCCGCACCGCCATCCAGACCGTCGTGGGCCTGGACTGCGCCGTGGAAGCCGTGCGCCCCGGAGACACACAGGGCCGCTCCCGGAGCCAGGAACCCGGAGACCCGGGCCCCCGTCCAACCACCGCCCCCGGCGGGTCGAACGGGTCCCCCAACCGGCCGAACGGGCAGAGTCCATCCGGCACTCAGGGTTCCTCGCGTGGCCGCGGCCCGTCAGGAGGAGTGCCGGCCGCACGGGCACCCACCGGCGGAGGCTCCCGCGATCAGCCCGACTACTTCCGCGAGCCCGAGGGATTCGGTGTCAACCGCCGCCGTAGCCCGCAGAATCGGGACACCGCTCCGTCGCGGACCGCCACCGCTCCCGCGGAGGACGACGAGCCCGTCACGTCCTGGTCCGTCGCCGCCATCCCGCAGCCGGGTTCCACCACGACGCCGAGCACGGGCCCCGGCGCCACCTCCGACGCGCCCGACGTGGCCCACGCTGCTGACGCTGCGGCTACGTCCGGCCCCCCGGGGGGCGAAGATTCCACGTCGGAGCGCCCCCGGCGGGAGCGCGGTGGGCCCGAGCGGAGTGCGGCCATCACGCCCAACGCTGTCGGCTCGGAACCTTCTGACCACGGGGATCCCACAGATCCCCCCGCGGTGGCCGCACAGCCGGACGTGCCGGGATCCCCTGCGGGGGAGCTGGCTGAGGGAGAGTCCGCAGAGGCGGTAACCGAGGACCCCGGGCTGGCAGCGCCGGGGACGTCCGTGCCCGGTCCGATGTCGTCGGCCCCACCGTCATCACAGTCCGAGTCCTCGCAACGGTCCGGAGGATGGTCTCAGCCCGGGGGCTCTGCCGCGACCGGAGCCTCGTCTCGGACCGGTCAGTCCGTGGATTCTTCCTCCTCCGGATTCCCGCGCCAGTCCTCGCCTCAGTCATCGCGCGGGACAGATCGTCACGCGGACCGCGGGCCAGAGTACTGGAGCCCGGACGAAACCCCGCCTCCCCCGGAGGACGAGCCGCCCGCGGACATGTACGACGCCCCGCTCAGTCGGACACGACCGGTCCCGCGCCGGGGCACCTCGGCAGCAGATCAGGCGGCGGCCCTCGGATCCGGAGCCCAGGTATCGGCGAGCACCGGTGTTGGCGGCGCAGGGTCGGGCTCCGGCGCTGGCCCTTCCCCCCGCCCCGGAATGAACGACGCTCCTGGCACCGGCGAAGGCAGTGACAGTGACAGCCGCAGCCCCGGTGCCACCGGCATTGGACGGGGCACCGGCCCCAGCAGCGGCAACGGCAACGGCAACCAGGGTGGCGATACCGCATCTGCGGGCTCGCAGGTCAGGCCCCCGGGGAGCCGCCCCAGCTGGCGCGAACGCCACGCGGCCGCGATCGCCGCGGCAGGTGGCACCAACCCCGGGGCTGCGGACCACCACGGCGGACAGCGCGGCGATGGTTCCGGCAGCGGCGTCGAGGACGAGAACTTCGTCCCCGGTGCGGACGACGAGTCCCTCGAGGACTCAGCCCTGTACGGTCGGGCCGCGATCGAGCGGATCCTGGGTGGCATGCTGATCGACGAACGAGCACACGACGCGAACCAGTGAACCGTGCGCCCCGTCCCCGTGTGCCGAGCGCACAGGCCGCAGCGGGATGGGATCCCGGTCCTGTCCCCGGAGCGCGCCAGCCCGGGGACAGGACGTGGTCCGGCCCTCCGGAGCAGACAAGTTGCACCCGCGCACCGGGCAGAGGGCACAGGGCACAGGGCACACAGCACAAATTCCACGATCCAGCACGCGGAGCCCGGATCCCGGAGCGCAGAGCCTGGGGCGAGCGAACGGGGCGGCGTCATCGAGCGGGCGACTCCCGCACCGCAGACTACTGAAGGAGCAGGGTGTACGAAGGACCGGTTCAAGACCTGATCGACGAGCTGGGCAGGCTGCCCGGCGTGGGCCCGAAGTCCGCCCAGCGCATCGCGTTCCACCTGCTGGACGCGGACAAGGATGAGGTCCAGCAGCTCGTGGACGCAATCACCACGGTGAAGACCTCCGTGTCCTTCTGCGTGATCTGCGGCAACGTCACCGAGCAGGAGGAGTGCGCCATCTGTCGTGACGCCCGCCGGGACCGCAGTGTGATCTGCGTGGTCGAGGAGTCCAAGGACGTCATGGCCATCGAACGCACCCGCAGCTTCCGGGGCCTCTACCACGTGCTCGGCGGTGCCATCTCCCCGCTGCAGGGCGTGGGCCCGGACCAGTTGCGCATCCGTGAGCTGATGACCCGCCTGTCGGACGAGACCGTGCAGGAGATCGTCCTGGCCACGGACCCCAACCTGGAGGGTGAGGCGACCGCCACCTACCTGTCCCGGCTGCTGAAGACCCTCGGCATTCGCGTGACCCGCCTGGCGTCCGGACTGCCCGTGGGCGGTGACCTCGAGTACGCGGACGAGGTCACGCTGGGCCGCGCGTTCGAGGGAAGAACGGTGGTCTCCGAGGCCGGCTGACACGCGGCGTCGGGCCCGGAAGTCACCGCCGACGTGTGTGACCTGCGCCGTCCCACCGGCTCGGGGCCGCGGCGGGTGAGCCGATAGCATGGGCACTGATCCCCGTCACCACCCGCCCGTCGGGATGCGTGCCTGCCCGTGAGAGGAATGCATGAGCCTCATTGTCCAGAAGTACGGCGGTTCGTCCGTCGCCGATGCCGACGGCGTGCGTCGGGTCGCCCGGCGGGTCGCCGAGACCCGGAACGCCGGACACCAGGTGGTGGTGGTGGTCTCCGCCATGGGCGACACCACGGACGACCTGCTGGACCTCGCCAACGAGGTCGCCCGCAAGCCACCGGCCCGCGAGTTGGACATGCTGCTGACCTCCGGGGAGCGGATCTCCATGGCGCTGCTGGCCATGGCCATCTCGGCCCTGGGCGTTCCCGCGCAGTCGTTCACCGGCTCCCAGGCCGGGATGATCACGGACGGCGCCCACGGTGCCGCGAAGCTCGTGGAGGTCAGCCCGCTGCGCGTGAGCGAGGCGCTCGAGGCCGGCAACGTGGCCATCATCGCCGGCTTCCAGGGCATGAACCGCACCTCCAAGGACATCACCACGCTCGGCCGTGGCGGTTCGGACACCACCGCCGTGGCTCTGGCCGCCGCGCTGGACGCGGACGTGTGCGAGATCTACTCGGACGTGGACGGGGTCTACTCCGCGGACCCGCGCATCGTGCCCTCCGCCAGGAAGCTGGACCAGGTCTCCTCCGAGGAGATGCTCGAGCTCGCGGCCAACGGCGCCAAGATCCTGCACCTGCGCTGCGTGGAGTACGCCCGCCGTTTCGGCGTGCGGCTGCACGTCCGCTCGTCCTTCACCCACAACCAGGGCACCTGGGTGATTCCCAGCCCCGATGAGATGCCCACGCCCCAGAAGGAGATTCCCTTGGAACAGCCGTTGATCGCCGGTCTCGCGCATGATCGCAGCCAGGCCAAGATCACGATCGTCGGAGCGCCGGATCACCCGGGCATCGCCTCCCGGATCTTCCGCCTGCTGGCGGACTCCAAGGTCAACGTGGACATGATCGTGCAGAACGTCTCCACGGGCGAGCACCCCCTCACGGACGTGTCCTTCACCCTGGACGAGTCCCAGGGTGAGCTGGCCATGAACCTGCTGCGCGCCGCCGAGGAGAAGATCGGCTACACCCGCCTGGACTACAACAGCGAGGTGGGCAAGCTCTCCCTGGTGGGCGCGGGCATGAAGACCAACACGGGCGTGGCGTTCACGTTCTTCGAGGCCCTGGCGGACGCGAACGTCAACGTGGACATGATCTCCACCTCCGAGGTGCGCATCTCGATCGTCACCGGCGTGGACAGGCTCGACGACGCCGTGCGAGCCGTCCACACCGCCTTCGGCCTGGACTCGGACGAGACCGCCACGGTCTACGGCGGCACGGGACGCTGACCCGGGCTTCCACCCATGGCCTCTGACACCTCCGACCGCGCGACCTCCGGCATCCCCGAGAGCACGGGCGCCCCTGGCACCTCGGGGTCCGAGGCCGTTCGAGAACCCGATGGCGCCCCGGTGCCCGTGGCCGCCGCGGAGCTGCACCCCACGCAGGGGCACGACGCCGCCCGGGCACCTGACGCATGCCCAGAACCGGCGCAGGGCGCCGTCGAGGACCCGCTGGCCCTGGCCAACCAGCTGTGCTTCTCGCTGTCGGTGGCCTCGCGCACGGTGGTGCAGAGCTACCGCCCGGTCCTGGAACCGCTGGGGCTCACGCACCCCCAGTACCTGGTGATGCTCGCGCTGTGGGGCTCCGCCCCGCGCACGGTGAAGGACCTCGCGGAGCAGCTGAACCAGGACTCCGCCACCATCTCGCCGCTGCTCAAACGGCTCGAGGCCCGGGGGTACGTGACGCGCGAGCGCGATCCCCACAACGAGCGCGCACTGGCCGTTGCCCTCACCCCGGAGGGCACGGCCCTGCGGGAGCGGGCACGGGAGGTCCCGCTGCGCATGATGCAGCGGCTGAACATCGGCCCGGACCAGGTGCACGCCCTCAACGAGCAGATGCACCGGCTCATCACCAGCGCCCGGGACCTCGGCGATGCCTGAGCCCACCTCAGGCGCAGCCAACCTGCTCACGTGCATGCCCCGCGAGGAGTGGACCCGCCGTGCAGAGGCGCACGAGGCGCGCGTGAGGCCGTGGACCCAGCCCTTCCTGGACCGGCGGTTCCGCGGGGAGAAGCACCCGGTGGAGGACTTCCTCTTCACCTACTACACACTCTCCCCCGGCCAGTTCACGCGCTGGCACCCGGGCCCCGGGGTGGTCCTCCTGGACGCCCCGGAGCGCGAGGAGTGGACGTTCTACCGTGCCGCCACGTCCGCGGAGCTGACGGCGGCGGGCGCGCCCGAGGGCGCGAGCGGCGTCGTCGTGGCGGCCGAGGCCTTCCTCGCCAAGCGCGAGACGGCGGTGCGGTTCACCCGCGAGCTGCTCGGCAGAACAGCAGCCAACCCCGCGACCTTCGACTGCTTCGGGCTGCACGAGTGGGCCATGGCGTACCGGGCCGAGAGCAACGGGGTGCGCCACGAGGACGCACCCCTGCGGCTGGGAGCCGAGGGCACGGACGAGGTGGTGGAGACCCACAGGATCCGCTGCTCCCACTACGACGCGTTCCGCTTCTTCCAGCCGCAGGCGGTGGAGCGCAACCAGCTGCAGCCCACCCGCGAGACGCAGCGCAGGATGGAGCAGCCCGGCTGCCTGCACGCCACCATGGACCTCTACAAGTGGGCGTACAAGCTGCTGCCGGTCGTGGACTCGGACCTGCTGGCCGACTGCTTCGAGCTCGCGTGGGACGTCCGCGCCACGGACATGGCGGCCTCCCCCTACGACCTCCAGGACTGGGACGTGGAGCCCGTGCGCATCGAGACCCCGGAGGGCAAGGCGGAGTACGTGCGCCGACAGCGGGCCTTCGCCGCGCGCGGTGCCGCCCTGCGCCCCCGGCTGGTGGCCGCCACGGACCGGCTGCTGGCGGTCGCGGCGTGAGCTGGCACGAGGTTCCCGACGCCGCCGCGGTCGCCCGGGCGCTCGCGGAACCGCTCAGCGCGGTGCCGGTGCGCGTGGCCGGGCGGGCGCTGGTGCTCACCAGGGACGGAGCCGGGCAGCTGCGCGCCCTCGCGAACGAGTGCCCCCACCAGGGCGCCACGGTGTGCCGGAGCCCGAGCTCCGGGGCGGACCATCTGGAGTGCCCCAACCACTTCTGGGTCTTCGACCTCGCGGGGACGTTCGAGGGTTCGCGTCTGGCACTGGATGCCGGACGCACCGCACCTCCGGACCCTGCCAAGAACCTCGCGGAGCGCCCGTGCCGGGAGGTCGCCGGCGTCGTCGAGGTGCGGCTGTGAGTCCCGAAGCACAGCCGTGAGCGTCGAGGTGGCTGCGGGTCCGTCGCGTCAGGCCAGGTGCACGTAGCGGTGCTCGGGGCGTCCCCGGCTGCCGTAGCGCAGCTCCAGGCGCAGCGCCCCGCGCTGGACCATGGCCGAGAGGTAGCGCTGAGCCGTGGCCCGGGAGATCCCCACGGCCCGGGCCACGTCCATCACCGTGACCTCACCGCCCTCCACCACGGCGGCCAGCACCGAGCTCTCCGTGGCGGACGCGCTCGGCCCTGAGGACGTCTCCTCCGCACCCGTCACCGCGCGCCGGGCCCGGTCGATCGCCGCCTGGTCCAGGGGCCCGGGAGCGTCCAGCTGGCGACGGTAGCGGGCGTAGCCGCGCAGCCTGGACTGCAGCGCCTCCGGCTCAAAGGGCTTGAGCAGGTAGGCGAGCGCCCCGCGCCGGAACGCCGCCGTGACGGTGGCACGCTCAGACGCGGCCGAGAGCACGAAGGCGTCCACGTCCACGGCGCGCAGCACGTCCAGCCCGGAGCCCTGGGGGAAGTACATGTCCACGAGCATGAGGTCCGGTGACGTCTCGGCCACCGCCCTGCTCACGGCCCGCAGGTCGTGCACCGGCGGCAGCGCCGTGAACCCCGGGACGGCGTCCACGTAGCCCACGTGCAGCGCGGCCACGTGGAAGTCGTCGTCGATCACCAGCACCCTGAAGTCGCTCATGAGTCCCCCTGCTCCGTGTCCGTTCCCACTGCCAGCACGCCCGGCAGCCGCGCGACGAAGACCGCGCCCTGCCCCTCCTCCGCCCCGCCGGGGTCCGCGAGCCACACGTCCCCGCCCATCGTGCGGGCCAGCCGCCGGGAGAGGCTGAGCCCCACCCCGTGGCCGTGGGCGTCCAGGCCCGGTTCGGCGCGGGTGCTGACCCCGGAGGCGAAGATGTCCAGCCCGAGTGCCACGCCCGCGCCGGAGTCCGCCACCGCGAGGTGGAGCGTGGAGCCCTCCCCGATGAGGTCCACCTCCACCCAGCGCCCGCTGTCCCCGGCCGCCGCCGAAACGGCGGGCCCCTCGGGCGCCTCGATGACCGCTGTCAGAGCGTTGTCGATCAGGTTGCCCAGGATCGCCGTCACGTCCTGCGCCTCCACGAGCTGGCCCTCCAGCACCGTCTCCGGCCCCACCCGCAGGTCGACGCCGCGCTCGTGGGACTGGACCCCCTTGGCGCCGATGAACGCGCGCAGGAACGGGTCCGTCACGGCGGAGATGTTCGCAACGGGATCCCGTACGGGCCCGGAGGCCATGATCTGCGCGACGTAGGTCCGGGCGTGCTCGTTCTCCCCGTTGGCGAGCAGCCCGGAGATGGTGTGCAGCCGGTTGGCGAACTCGTGGCGCTGGGCGCGCAGGGCATCGGTGATCGCGCGCATGGCGGAGAGCCGGCTGCGCAGGTCCTCCACGGCGGTGAGGTCCCGCAGCAGCACCACCTGGCCGAGGTCCACGCCGTCCCGGTGCACGCCCTGCACCTGGGCGCGGATGGAGCGGTGGGAGGTGTCCAGGCGGATGATCGACGCCTCGGCACCCTCCCCGGAACGCTGCCCGGTGATGGCCTGGGTGAGGGCGTCGTCGAATCCTGCCTGCGTGTACGGCCTGCCCACCACGTCCGCGGCCTCGGAGCGCCGTGGGAGGTCGAGCATCATGCGCGCCGCCTTGTTGCGAATGCTGATCCGCCCGTCCGGACCGATGCCGATCACGCCGTCCTCCACGCCGTAGAGCACCGCTTCCTGGTCCCGCACGAGCTGCGCCATCTCCTCCGGCTCGAGTCCCAGGGTGGTGCGGCGCAGCCACCGCACAAGCAGCGCCGCGGCGCCCGCGGCGAGCGCCATGGCGAGCACGGCGATGATCGCGATGGACACGGCCGCCTGGCGCACCTGCCCGGTCACGGCCGAGACGGGAACGCCCACGCTGACCTCACCGACCACGCGCTGGCCGTCCCGCACGGGCACCTTCGCGCGCACGGACTCGCCGAGCGTTCCGGCCTCGCGCGAGACGGACTCCCGCCCGCCCAGTGCGTCCGGGGACGTGCTGACCTCCTGGCCGAGCTCGGCGGTGTCCGGGTGGGAGAGACGCAGACCGTGGTCGTTGGTCACCACCACGAACAGCGCCCCGGTGCGCTGGCGCACCGCTTCCGCACGCTGCTGCACGGGCCCGTCCGCGAGAGTCGCTGCGTCCAGGGAGGTGGCCCCGGAACTCTCCCGTGCGGCGTCGACGACGGCGGGGTCGGCGGCGAGTGTGCGCCCGATCCCCAGGGCCTCCCGCTCCGCCTGGTCGTACACCCGCTCCACGCTCAGCACGAGCACCGCGGCGAGACACAGCACGACGATTCCGGCCACGATCCCGAACAGCACCACCAGCATGCGGGTGGTGAACGTTCCCGCGGGGGTGCGTCCGGTGGTCATGGGGTCATCCTAGGTCTCGGAACACCTCCTGAGCACAATGCGCACAAACAGCGCAACGAGCGCATTCAGCGGCAATGAGCACAACGGCTCCCACGAGCCCTCCCGCCCCTAGCGTGTGATGCAGCACACGCCATCTTTGGCTCCGGCCCACACGCCGTCGTCCACCCACACTCCCCAGGAGACGCCCATGCTCGTCGTACTCGGGTTCCTGATGATCGCCACCTTCATGGGGCTCATCATGAGCAAACGCCTCACACCCCTGCTCGCCCTAATCATCGTCCCCACGGTGTTCGGCCTCTTCACGGGCGCGGGTTTGGGCCTCGGCGACATGGTCATGGACTCGGTCAAGGACATGTCCTCCACCGCCGCCCTGCTGATGTTCGCGATCATCTACTTCGGGCTGATGATCGACGTGGGACTCTTCGACAAGCTCGTGAACCTGATCGTGCGCGCCACCGGCCACGACCCCGCCAAGGTGGTGGTGGGAACCATGATCCTCACGGCCCTGGTCTCACTGGACGGGGACGGCTCCACCACCTACATCGTGGTCACCGCGGCCATGCTGCCGGTCTACCAGCGCCTGGGCCTGAGTCCCGTGGTGCTCACGTGCGTGGCCGGCCTGACCAACGGCGCGCTGAACATCGTCCCGTGGGGCGGACCCACCGCGCGCGCCTCGGCCGCCCTGAAGGTCGAGGCCACGGACATCTTCCTGCCCATGCTCCCCTCCCTCGGCGCGGGTCTCGTGGTCATCTTCGTCTTCGCCGTGATGCTCGGGCGCTCCGAACGACGCCGCCTGGCCGTGGCCGACCCCGCCCGCTGGGGCGCCGGTACCACCGTGGGCGCGGGCTCCGGCAGCGCGGGTACCGCGGTTGCCACAGGCTCACCCGCGCCCGTGAACATGGGCCTCACCGACACCGCCCTGGACCCGAATCGCGAGTCCCTGCGTCCCAAGCTGTTCTGGTTCAACCTGGTGCTCACCGTGGCCATCATGGTCCTGCTCGTGGTGGACGTGGTCCCCCTGCCCTACCTGTTCATGGTGGGCAGCGCGATCGCCCTGCTGGTGAACTTTCCCAGGATGACGGACCAGGCCAAGATGGTGGTCTCCCACTCCTCCTCGATCATCGCCGTGGTCTCCATGGTGATGGCCGCCGCTGTCCTCACCGGCATCCTCTCCGGCACCGGCATGGTGGACGCCATGTCCCAGTGGCTCGTGGCCGTGATCCCCTCCAGCATGGGTCCGTACATGGCCGTGCTGACCGGGCTCATCAGCATCCCGGCCACGTTCTTCATGAGCAATGACGCCTTTTACTTCGGCGTCCTGCCGGTGCTCACGGAGACCGGCGCGCACTACGGGATCCCCGCCGTGGACATGGCCCGCGCCTCCATCACGGGCCAGCCCGTGCACATGCAGTCCCCGCTGGTCCCCGCGATCCTGCTGCTCGTCTCCCTGGCGGGCGTGCAGCTGGGCGACCACCACAAGAAGGTGCTCTGGCGCGCCCTGGTGGTCTCGCTGGTCATGCTCGTGGTGGGCGTCCTGGTGGGCGCGGTGGCCATCGGCTGACGACGTCGCACCACCCTCGGCCAGCGGGTCCACCTCCACGGGGTGGGCCCGTTCTCCGTGCCGGAGGGTGCCGGTAGATTTGCCCATCATGAGCCCCGCCACTCCTTCCGCCCGACGTCGCGACACGGCTCGCGCCGCCGGTTCCGCGGCACCCGGCTCCTCGCCCGGCACCTCGCGGCGGGGCTCTGAGGACGCAGCCTCCTCCCGCGCGGCCGCGCGCACGGAGCCACGCCTGGCCCTGTGCCGACCGCGCACCGTCGAGACCTTCTGCGGGGACGTGTACGCCGAGGAGAGCCTGGAGGGCCTCATGATCCGCGCCGCCGCATGGGCGGACCGCGACCTCCACGGCCTCACCCTGCTGGACTGCACCCTGCAGGGTGCAGAGCTGGACGGCGCGAACCTCAAGGGCGCACGGATCCACGACACCGAACTGGCAGAGATCAGCGAGCCCTCCCTCGCCGCGCCGGAGTCCTCGTGGTGCACCGCGTCGGTGCGGGACTCGCGGATCGGGGCGGCGGTGCTGCACGGCGGCGACTGGCGCTCGGTGCTCGTCACCGGGTGCAAGATCGACTTCCTCAACCTGCGGGACACCACGCTGCAGGACGTGGTCTTCGAGAACTGCTCGTTCCGGGACGTGGACCTCGTCAACGCCCGCGCCACCCGCGTGGCCTTCCGCGACTGCCGCGCCGAGACGCTGGACGTGCGCTTCGCCCAGTTCGACGCCGTGGACCTGCGCGGGCTGGAGTTCACCCGCGTGGACGGGCTCGCCGCGCTGCGCGGCACGGTGCTCGACGAGCAGCAGCTCATGGCACTGGCCCCGGTGCTCGCCCGGCACCTGGGCATCGACGTCCGCTGACACCGTCGAAGCCGCCCCTGGGCAGTACAGAGCGGCTACCGTCATCCCCCTCACGGGCTTTGGCGCTTCACTAAGGTATGCCTATCCTTGCTGGGTGACTTCGCGCCCCTCGGTCCCGGCCGATGCCCCTGCCGCCTCCGCACCGGCCGATCCGGACGCAGCCGGAGCGGGCGCGGCCGACCTCGAGGCCACCGACCCCGTGGCACCCGCCCGACGCCGCGGCGTCGTCTTCTGGTTGCCCGTCCTCCTGATCGCGGCGATCGCGGGACTCTTCCTGCTGAGCCTGCTCGTGGGCGGGCGGCTGAACACCCTGGCCGAGGGATGGCAGCGCATCCCCCAGGCCTTCACCTATGCGTTCGCGCCGCAGCGGCTTAACCCGGATGCCCAGGCCGACGACCTCGTGACCGTGATGGGTCTGCTGCGCCTGCCGCGCACCCTCGGGGCACTGCTCGTGGGCGCGGCGCTGGGCATGGCCGGTACCGTGATCCAGGGCCACACGCGCAACCCCCTCACCGATCCTGGCATCCTGGGAATCAACGCCGGTGCGGCCGCCGCCGTGGTTCTGAGCATCGTGTGGGGGTGGGTGTCCTCCCCCCTGGGTTATGTGTGGCCCGCGCTCATCGGCTGCGCGCTGGTCACGGCCGCGGTCTTCGCGCTGTCCTCCACGGGCTCCAGCGCGGCCAACCCCCTGAGCATCATCCTGGCCGGAGCGGCACTGTCCGCGATCCTGATGGCCGTGGTCAACGCGCTGGTGCTCTCCGACCAGAACACCCTGGACCGCATGCGCCAGTGGGCCACCGGTTCCGTCTCCGGCGTGACCCTGGAGGTCGCCGCGGTCACCGTGCCGTTCGTGCTGGTGGGCGCCGTGCTGGCCATGGCCCAGGGGCCCGGTCTGAACCTGCTGGCACTGGGCGAGGCCGTGGCGGAGTCGCTGGGGTTGAACGTGACCCGCCAGCGCGTGCTCGGCCTGCTGGCCGTGGCGCTGCTGGGTGGGGCGGCCACCGCTGCCGCCGGGCCCGTGGCCTTCATCGGTCTCGCTGCTCCGCACATGGTGCGCGGCCTGCTCGGCCCCGACTACCGCCTGCTGGTGCCCTACTCCGCGTTGCTCGGCGCGGCCCTGGCCCTCGGCGCGGACGTCCTCGGGCGTGTCATCGGGCGTCCCGGAGAGCTGCAGATGGGCATCGTCATGGCCCTGGTGGGCGTGCCGTTCTTCGTGGTCCTGATCCGCCGGGGGAAGGTGACCTCGCTGTGAGCCGCCTCCTGGCCGGGCCCCGCGCCCGGGCGCACACCACAGCACCGGACCTCGGCATCTCCGCCCTGCGCGTGGGACCCTGGTCCGTCCCGTTCAGCCTCCGCCGGTTCCTCGTGGGCCTCGTGCTCGTGCTGCTGTGCGCTCTGGCGTTCACCCTCGGCATTGGCATGGGGGACTACCGGCTGAGCGTGCCGCAGGTGCTGCGGACTCTCGCCGGGGGCGGCAGCCACATCGAGGAGACCGTGGTTTTCAAATGGCGCATGGGGCGGGCCGTCCTGGGTCTGCTCGTGGGCGCGGCCCTCGCCTTCGCCGGTGCCCTGACCCAGTCGGTGGCGCGCAACCCCCTGGCGAGCCCGGACGTCCTCGGCATCACCAGCGGGGCGTCCACCGCCGCGGTCTTCGTGATCACCGCGTCCGGAGGCACCGGGATCGTGGGGGCGGTCGCGGGCTTCGGCGACAACGTCCTGGGAGTCCCGGTGGTCGCAGTGATCGGGGCGACGCTGACCGCCCTGGCCGTGTGGTTCGTGGCGGGGAAGGACCGCGACTCCATGATCCGCCTGGTACTGATCGGCGTGGGCACCTCCATGTTCCTGGGCGCGATCTCCACGTGGCTCATGGCCACCACGAACGTGGACCAGGCCGCCACCGCCAAGCTGTGGCTCACCGGCTCGCTCAACGGGAGGGGCTGGGGTGAGGCCTGGCCCGTGCTCGCGTGCGTGGTCGTGGCCGTGGCGTTCGCCGGCTGGCTCGCCTTCCGCCTGGACGCCCTCGCCCTGGGCCCGGACGTCGCCCAGGTGCTGGGCCACGGCATCCGGGTGGCGCAGGCCGTGCAGCTGCTCTTCGGCGTCGTCCTCGTGGCCGTGGCCGTGTCGGCGGCCGGGCCGGTGCCGTTCGTCGCCTTCGTGGCCCCGCAGATCGCCCAGCGCCTCGCCGGAACTCCCACCCCGCCGCTGCTGTGCTCCGCGCTCAGCGGCGCCCTGCTCGTCTCCGGAGCGGACCTCCTCGCCCGCACCGTCCTGCCCTGGGAGCTGCCGGTCGGCATCGTGACCGCCTTCTGCGGTGCACCCGCCCTGATCTACCTGGTCGTGAAGACCAACCGAAAGGCCAGCGCATGAGCCCCGCCCGTCTCGCCGCCCGCTCCCTCACCGCGGGGTACGGCCAGGAACCCGTGCTTTGCGACCTGGACCTGGAGGTCCCCGCCGGTGCGGTGACCACCCTGATCGGCCCCAACGGCTGCGGGAAGTCCACCCTGCTGAAGTCCCTGTGCGGGCTGCTGCCCTACGAAGGCACCGTGGAGCTGGAGGGCCGGGACCTGCACGGCGTCCGCCGCCCGGACCGGGCCCGGTTGCTGACCATGCTCCCCCAGGCCCCCGTGGCCCCGGAGGGACTGACCGTGGCCGGGCTGGTGGCCCGCGGCCGCCACCCCTACCAGTCCTGGATGAGCCGCTGGTCCGCGCAGGACGAGAAGGAGGTGCGCCGCGCACTGCGGGCCACGGGGCTGTCCCACCTGGGCACCCGGCCCATCTCCGCTCTGTCCGGGGGCCAGCGCCAGCGGGTGTGGATCGCCATGGCACTCGCCCAGGACACCCCCACGCTGCTGCTGGACGAGCCCACCACCTACCTGGACCTCGCCTACAGCATCGAGGTGCTGAGCCTGGTGCGCCGGCTGCAGAGCGAGCAGGGCAAGACCGTGGTCATGGTGCTGCACGACCTCAACCTGGCCATCCGCTTCTCCGACCACCTGGTGGTGCTGGGGGACGGCGTCGTCGCCGCGCAGGGCACCCCGCAGGACGTGGTCACGCCCGAGCTGCTGCACGAGGTCTTCGGTCTGGACGCCCTGGTGGTCCCGGACCCGGCCACCGGCGGGCCGCTGGTCGTCCCCCGCTGAGTCCCTCGTTCAGGCCGGGGACGGGCATCCTCGCCGACGCCGCGGCAGCGGAGCAGAACCGGTGGCTGGGGGCCCGCGGGCGCGCCGCGGGGGAACTGTCGCGCCACGGTCCGCGTGTCACCCCCAGACAGAGTTTAGGTTAGCCTAAGCTTCCTAACAGGCTTGTCCATCTGGCCCGCCGAACCCAGGACCCCGTCCCGATCTCACGGAGGAAACTCGTGTCCCAGACATCCAGCCTGCGTCGCCTGCTCGCGGCGCTCGTCGTCGGCCTGTGCGCCGTCTTCGCACTCACCGCCTGCGGTGGTTCGCAGAGCTCGTCCTCGGACTCCAGCGCCTCGGCGTCGGCCTCCGACGAGACCTGGCCCAAGACCGTCAAGGACGACAACGACCAGGAGGTGAAACTGGAGTCGAAGCCCGAGAAGATCGTCTCCACCTCCGTGACCCTCACCGGCTCGCTGCTCGCCATCGACGCCCCCGTGATCGCCTCCGGCGGCACCTCCGCCAACACCTCCATCTCCGACAGCCAGGGATTCTTCACCCAGTGGGGTGACAAGGCCACCGAGAAGAACGTCAAGTCCCTCTACACCGGTGACCCGAGCGCCGAGAAGATCCTCGCCGAGAACCCGGACCTGATCGTCGTCTCCAAGAGCGGCGCGGACTCCGCCATGGACATCTACGACCAGCTCAAGGAGACGGGTGTCCCCGTCTACGTCATGGACTACAGCGACAAGGACTGGGAAGAGGTCTCCCAGCAGCTGGGTGAGCTGACCGGCAAGCAGCAGAAGGCCGACGAGCTCGTGAAGTCCTTCGGCGAACGCGTGAACGAGGTCAAGGACAACATCAAGGAGCCCGAGCAGCCCGTGACCGGCATGGTCTACAACGCCGGCTCCTTCAAGGACGACTCCGGCGCCAACATCTGGACCTCCGAGTCCGCGCAGGGAAAGCTGCTCGAGAAGCTCGGCTTCAAGCTGGCCGACATCCCCGAGGACGCCGTGGACAAGAACTCCCAGATGGGCCAGCGCAGCGACATCAAGCCGATCACCGGCGAAAACCTGTCCAAGGCCGCAACCGGCAAGACCGTGTTCCTCTTCGCCTCCGACGACGATGGCAAGGACGCCTACCTGAAGGACAGCCTGGTGGCGAACACCGAGGCCGTGAAGAACAAGGCCGTGTACGCCCTGGGCCAGGACTCCTTCCGCCTGGACTACTACTCCGCCAACAACGTGCTCGACAAGCTCGAGACCCAGCTGAAGAAGTAGCCCGCGAGGGACGCCTTCCCCGCGCCCCGCAACCACGAAACGCCCCGTGCCTCCGGAACCTTCCGGAGCCACGGGGCGTTTTCCGTTGCCCGTGGGCCGCCCGCCGGACGAGCCGCGGGGAGAGACCTGCGCGGCGGGGCAGCGGCAGGCACCCTCCCGGACGTGGTGCGGGCTCAGTCCGCGAAACGTCGCAGCAGCTGCCGGTAGGCGGCCACGTCCTGCGCACCCGGGGCCGCGAACTGGCGGTCCACCACGAGGTACGGCACGCCACGCACACCGATCTGCCGGGCAGTGGCGATGTCGTGGGACACCACGTTCTCCGCCTTCTCCCCCACGGGTGAGGTGGGCTCGGCGGCCAGCAGCGCGGCGTCGCCGGCGGGAAGTCCCACGGCGCGGGCCTGCTCGGCGAGCACCACGGGGTCGAAGATGTCGAGGGTGCCGGAGAAGTAGCCGTCCTGCAGGGTGGCAAAGAAGGCCGCAGCGGCACCGTGGCCCACGGTGGCCTGCACCGCCTGCAGGAACCGGTGCAGGGAGCGGGTGCTGCCGCTGGGGCGCACGTCCACGTAGGGCACGCCCAGGGAGTCCGCGAGGGCGCGCAGCCGGTCCTCACCCTCAGCGATCTGCTCGGGACTCAACCCCACCTTCTCCCGCAGGTACTCGGTGTTGGTGGGCAGCCCGGCGCCACCGTCCGGGCCTGCGACGGGGGCGTCCGGGTCCAGCTCGAAGGAGTGCAGGGTGCGGTGCACGCGCCCCTCCAGGCCCTCCTCGCTGATCGCGCGCTCCAGGGCCACGCGGCCCACGTAGCACCAGGGGCAGACGATGTCCGCCCACAGGTCCAGGAGGACGGGTTCGGGTGCGTCGGGCATGGGAAGACTCCTGGGGCTTCTCGGGGAGGGCGTGCGGGACTGGATTGCGGGACAGGGTCGCGGGTGACCACCGCGCAACGGTGCCGCCGAACGGCACCGCGGGGCAGAGCCGTGGGACGGCCCCCAGCGTACGCCCGGGCCCGCCCCCGGCCGCTAGACTGGTGGGGCAAGCTCGCGGAGCGGGTCTCGACGCCACGGCGTCGGGCCCGTGAGACGGCACCCGAACCGGCACTCTCCGCGCCCATCCCTTCGCACCGCGTACAGGAGCGCCGATGCCCCGCATCATTGTTGACGTCATGCCCAAGCCCGAGATCCTCGACCCGCAGGGCAAGGCGATCGCGAACGAACTTCCCCGCATCGGCCTGACCGGGTTCACCGGGGTCCGGCAGGGCCGCCGCTTCGAGCTCACCGTGGCGGGCGAGGTCACGGACGAGGTCCTGGCCCAGGCGCGCGAGGCGGCCGAGAAGCTGCTCTCCAACCCGGTGATCGAGGACGTCGTCAGCGTCTCCGAGCTGGCCGAGGAGAACTGAGCGTGGCGCAGCACCTCACCGCCGAGCAGACCCCGCTGGTCGCGGACCTGGACCAGCCCGCCCCGGACGCCCGGCTCGCGGACGTCCGTGTGGGCGTGGTGACGTTCCCGGGCACCCTGGACGACCGCGACGCCGCCCGCGCCGTGGACATCGCCGGCGGCACCTCCGTGCCGCTGTGGTACGCGGACGAGGACCTGCAGGGCGTGGACGCCGTGATCCTGCCGGGCGGGTTCTCCTACGGGGACTACCTGCGCGCCGGGGCGATCGCACGCTTCGCCCCGCTCATGGGCCGGATCGTGGACGCCGCGAGCGGGGATGGTGGGATGCCCGTTCTGGGCATCTGCAACGGCTTCCAGGTGCTCACCGAGGCCCACCTGCTGCCCGGGTCCATGATCAAGAACGAGCAGCTGAAGTTCATCTGCCGGGACCAGCGCCTGCGCGTGGAGAACGCCGAGACCTCCTGGGCCGGGCGCTTCACGGCGGGCCAGGAGATCGTGGTGCCGCTGAAGAACCAGGACGGCCAGTACGTGGCGGACCAGCGCACCCTGGACGAGCTGGAAGCCGAGCACCGTGTGGCCTTCCGCTACGTGGGCGGCAACCCCAACGGCTCGCGCAACGACATCGCCGGGATCACGAACGCCCGGGGCAATGTGGTGGGTCTCATGCCGCACCCGGAGCACGCAGTGGAACCGGGCTTCGGCGCGGACCTCTCCGGCGCGGGCACCGTGGGCATGCGCGAGGGCACCGACGGCCTGGACGTGTTCGTCTCGGTCCTGGAACGCCTGACCCGCTGACGGCACAAGGACGCCGCGAGCCCGGCGTCCTCGTCGTCCCCCTCCATCTCTCCCCGCTCGCCCCACCTCCTTCACGTAAGGGACACCGCACACGTCATGAGTGAAACGCACTTCAACCTGGACACCGTCGAGCACGCCGCCTCGACCCCGGACACCGAGCTGCCCTGGGCGGAGCTGGGGCTCTCGGAGGCCGAGTTCGGGCGGGTCAAGGACATCCTGGGCCGCCGTCCCACCGCCGCGGAGCTGGCCATGTACTCGGTCATGTGGTCCGAGCACTGCTCCTACAAGTCCTCCAAGGTGCACCTGAGCCAGTTCGGCGAGAAGGTCACGGAGGAGATGCGCAAGAACCTGATGGTGGGCATCGGGGAGAACGCGGGTGTCACGGACATCGGGGACGGCTGGGCCGTGACCTTCAAGATCGAGTCCCACAACCACCCGTCCTATGTGGAGCCCTACCAGGGGGCGGCCACGGGCGTGGGCGGGATCGTGCGGGACATCATCTCCATGGGCGCGCGCCCGGTGGCCGTGATGGACCCCCTGCGCTTCGGCGCGATCGACCACCCGGACACCCAGCGCGTGGTGCACGGGATCGTGGCCGGCGTGGGCGGCTACGGGAACTCGCTGGGCCTGCCGAACATCGGCGGTGAGGTGGAGTTCGACCCCTGCTACCAGGGCAACCCGCTGGTCAACGCCCTGGCGGTGGGCGTGATGCGCCACGAGGACATCCGCCTGGCCAATGCCTCCGGTACGGGCAACAGGGTGGTGCTCTTCGGTGCGCGCACCGGCGGCGACGGCATCGGTGGTGCGTCCGTGCTGGCGTCCGAGTCCTTCGACGACTCCAAGCCTTCCAAGCGCCCCGCCGTGCAGGTGGGTGACCCCTTCGCGGAGAAGGTGCTCATCGAGTGCTGCCTGGAGCTGTTCAAGTCCTCGCTGGTGGAGGGCATCCAGGACCTCGGCGCGGCGGGCATCTCGTGCGCCACGTCCGAGCTGGCGTCCAACGGTGACGGCGGCATGCGGGTGGACCTGACCGAGGTGCTGCTGCGCGACCCGTCCCTGACCCCGGGCGAGATCCTGATGTCGGAGTCCCAGGAGCGGATGATGGCCGTGGTCACGCCGGAGAAGGTGGCGGACTTCGAGGCCGTCATGGCCAAGTGGGACGTCGAGCACTCGTGGATCGGCGAGGTCACGGACACCGGCCGGCTGGTGATCAACTACCAGGGCGAGGTGATCGTGGACGTGGATCCGCGCACAGTGGCCCACGACGGCCCCGTCTACGAGCGGCCCTTCGCCCGACCGGAGTCCCAGGACGCCCTGCAGGCGGCGCACTTCACGGGCTCCCCGGAGGACGCGGCGCGGCCCTCGGGCGCCGAGCTGGGCCCGGCCCTTCTCGAGCTGATGGGCTCCCCGAACCTGTGCTCCAAGGCGTGGGTCACCAGCCAGTACGACCGCTACGTCCAGGGCAACACCGCCATGGCCATGCCGGACGACGCCGGTGTGCTCCGCGTGGACGAGAGCACCAACCTGGGAGTGGCCCTGTCCACGGACTCCAACGGCCGCTACACGCGGCTGGACCCGTACGAAGGCGCCCGGCTCGCGCTCGCGCAGGCCTACCGCAACGTGGCCACCGCCGGGGCCCGCCCCGTGGCCGTCTCCGACTGCCTCAATTTCGGCTCCCCCGAGGACCCCGACGTGATGTGGCAGTTCGCGGAGGCCGTGCGCGGACTCTCGGACGGCTGCCAGGAGATGGGCGTGCCCGTGACCGGCGGCAACGTCTCGCTCTACAACCAGACCGGCGGCGTCGCCATCAACCCCACGCCGGTGGTCGCCATGATGGGCGTGCTGGACGACGTCACCCGCCGCACGCCGTCGGGCTGGCGGGAGGACGGCCAGGCCATCTACCTGCTCGGCGAGACCGCGGACGAGCTGGACGGCTCCGAGTGGGCGCGCGTGCGCGGCCACCTGGGCGGCACGCCCCCGCGCGTGGACCTGGGCCGTGAGCGCACCCTCGGGGACATGCTCATCAACATGTCCCGGGACGGCATGATCGACGCCGCGCACGACGTCGCGGAGGGCGGGCTGGGTGCCACGCTCGCCGAGATGGCGCTGCGCTTCGGCGTGGGCGCGCGGATCGGGCTGGGCGAGGTCGCGGAGCGCGACGGTGTGGACCTGTTCACGCTGCTGTTCTCCGAGTCCCAGGGCCGCGCCGTCGTGGCCGTGCCCCGCTCCGAGGAGGTCCGCTTCAGCGACATGTGCACCGTGCGCAACTACCCCTTCGCGCGAATCGGCGTGGTGGACGCCGTAAGCGGCACGCTGGACTTCCAGGGGGAGTTCGCCGTGGCGCTGGACGCCCTGCGGGAGGCCCACGAGGCCACGCTGCCCCGCCACTTCGGCTGAGGCACGGGGGCGGAGCCCGTTGGGTGTGGCCATGATGGACGAACTGCCCGAGCTGGACGGGCCCCGGCCGCCGCGCACCGAGCGGCTGGAGCTGCGTCCGTTCATGTGCGAGGAGCTCGAGGCCGTGGCGGACGGGCGCACGCTGCCCCGCTTCGCCCCCGGGTTCCCCGCCGCGGCGGACCGGGACTGGGCGCGCGGTGCCAGCGAGGCCGGCGCGCACTTCGCCACCGAGTCCCCGTACTCGCGCTTCGCGGGGGTCGAGCTCGTCACCGGCGGGATCGTGGGCACGGGCGGCTTCTCGGGCCCCGCGATGAACGCGGAGCTGGAGCTGGAGGGTTCGCTGGTCGCCGACCGGCGCCGCCGGGGTCTCGTACCACCTCCCCCACCCCTGATGGAACCGCAAGCATGAACCCCTGGATCCCCTTCAACCTGCTGCCCGCGGACACCGTGCCCGAGTGGATTCTGGTCGCCCTCGCGGTGCTGGACCTCGTGGCGAAACTCGTGGCGCTGGGCTGGATCCCCCACCAGCGCCGCCCCTCCGTAGCGCTGGCCTGGCTGCTGGCCGTGTTCCTGCTGCCCTACGCGGGCCTCGTGCTCTTCCTGGTGCTGGGCTCCTCCCGGCTGTCGCGGCGCCGCATGGACAAGCAGGCCCGGATGAACCACGTGATCCAGGAGAACACCCCGGAGGGCGTGGCCCTGGGCCCAGAGTTCGACCGGTACCCGGAGTGGGTGCGCACCACCGCGGCGCTCAACCAGAACCTCGGGGCGCTTCCCATGGTGGGCGGCAATGACTTCGAGATCCTCCCGGACAACCACCGAAACATGGCCCGGATGGCGGCGGACGTGGACGCCGCCACGGACTACGTGCACTTCGAGTTCTACATCGTGGCCGTGGACGAGGTCTCCAGGGACCTGCTCAACGCCCTGATCCGTGCCCACGAGCGCGGCGTGCGGGTGCGCATCCTCATCGACCACGTGGGGTCCCTGGGCTACCCCGGGTACGCGGAGCTGGTCCGCGAGTTCGACCGATCCGGGGTGCCGTGGCGGCGGATGCTCCCCATCCGCCCGTGGCGCGGGGAGTGGCAGCGCCCGGACCTGCGCAACCACCGCAAGATCCTGGTCGTGGACGGGCAGGTGGCCTACACCGGTTCGCAGAACATCATCCACCGCTCGTACAACAAGTCGAAGAACGTGCGGAAGGGACGGCAGTGGAAGGACCTCATGATCCGGGGTACCGGCGCCGTGGTCACAGAGCTCAACGCGGTGTTCGTCTCGGACTGGTACTCGGAGACCGACGACCTGCTGCTGGACGAGTCCCCCGCCGCCCTGGAGCAGGCCTCCGGGCCCATGTTCGCGCAGGTGGTGCCCTCCGGGCCCGGATTCGAGACCGAGAACAACCTGCGGCTGTTCAACCACCTGATCTACAACGCCAACCACCGCGTGGTGATCTCCAGCCCGTATTTCGTACCGGACGAGTCCCTGCTGCACGCGCTCACCACGGAGGCCCAGGCGGGGGTGCGGATCCAACTGTTCGTGGGTGAGACCTCGGACCAGTTCCTCGCGCAGCACGCCCAGAACTCCTACTACTCGGAGCTCGCGCGCGCCGGGGTGCAGATCCACCGCTACAGCTCCCCCACCGTGCTGCACGCCAAGTTCGTGCTGGTGGACGACATTGTCTCGGTGATCGGCTCCTCCAACATGGACGAGCGCTCGTTCGCGCTGGACCTCGAGGTCTCCGTGATGATCGTGGACCACGGGTTCCGCGAGCGGATGGAGCGGATCGTGGAGCAGTTCACCGCGCACTCCACGCGCCTGGACCTCGGCGTCTGGGAGAAGCGGCCCCTGGGCGGCAAGTTCGTGGAGAACGTCTGCCGCCTCACCTCCGGGCTGCTCTGAGGTGGTACGACGACGCCGCCACCCGGGGTAGCCGGGTGGCGGCGGCGTCGTTGTCCTCGTAGTGCGGCGCCCGCGCCGCGACGGCTCAGGAGGCCACGAGCACCGTGCGGCCGTTGAACGTGCGGTTGCGCAGGCCGTCCAGCGCGGAGTTGACCTCCTGTGCGGTGAGCGGGAGCTCCGTGATGGGCGGCCTGGGCAGATCCGTGTCCTGGGCGAGCTTCACAAGCTCCTTGAGCTCGGGCAGGCTGCCCACGAAGTTGCCGCGGATGTTCAGCAGGTTGAACGCCACGAGCGCGGTGGGGAACGTGAACTGGCCGCCGAACAGCCCCACGCTCACCAGGGTGCCGCCGTTGGCCAGGGCGAACAGGGCGGCGCTGGAGGTGTCCCCGTTGTTGACCAGGTCGATGGCCGCGGCGATCTTCTCCCCGCCGGCCGCCACGATGTCCTTGTGGAGGGCCTCGCCACCCGCTACCACGGTTGCCGTGGCACCCATTGCGGTGGCGTTCTCCAGTGCCTTCTCACTCATGTCCACCGCCACGATGTTCTCGTGGCCCAGTGCCTTGAGCAGCGCAATGGTCATGAGCCCCACACCACCGGCGCCGATGACCGCAACCGGCTTGTCCGCGGGGACCGGGATGATCTTCTGGATGGCCGAGTAGGACGTCAGCCCAGAGCAGGCCAGCGTGGCACCGAAGGAAGGCTCGATGTCCCCGAGCGGCACCAGGTAGCGGTCCCCTGGGACCAGGACCTCCTCCGCGTAGCCGCCGTTGAGTGCCACCGAGAGGTTGCGCTTGGCGCCGCTGCAGTAGTTCTCGCGGTCCTCCTGGCAGGCCTGGCACTCACCGCACCCGACCCAGGGGTAGACGATGTACTTGGTGTCCCCCGGCTGCACCGTGGCCTGCGGGCCCACCTCCACCACCTCTCCCACAATCTCGTGGCCCAGCACCACCGGGTACTGCGCGCCCGAGGCGGTCAGCTCGCGACGCCCCGCGCTGCCCAGGTCGAAGTACCCGTCCTGAGCGTGGACGTCCGAGTGGCACACCCCCGAGTTCGTGACGCGGATCAGCACCTCGGAACCCGTGAGCTGGGGCTTCTCCAGCTCGATCTCCTCCGCCGGGGCACCGGGCTCGGCATGGGCGAAAACCTTCATGGCTACTCCTTCGTAGCAGTTGCGTTCGTGCGACTCGCAGTGTGAGCCTCACCATAATTGTAGGCCGCACCACCCGGATGCCGAACCGGTGCGCCGGGGCTCGCCGCACTGCCAGGTGACGGGCCACCGGGGCCCGCACGACGACGTCGCACCCGCCGGCCCGTGGTGGGCCTTCCGGCAGACCGAGCTACGGGAAGGTCTAGCGTGACCCCATGGACGAGACACCCACGGACACGACCCACCGATCCGAACCACCCCAGCAGGGCGACGAGACCGCCACCCTGCTGGGGTTTCTGGAATACCTGCGCGCTACGGTCGCGTGGAAGACCGAGGGGCTCAGCACGGCGCAGCTGCACGAACGTCCCCTGCCCAGCACCATGACCCTGGGCGGCATGCTCCGCCACCTCACCTACGTGGAGGACCACTGGTTCTGCTACGTGCTCAGCGGGCAGCGGCAGTGCTCCCCGTGGGACGCCGTGGAGTGGGAGAAGGGCCCGGACTGGGACTGGGACTCCGCCTCCGAGGCGGGCGGGGACGCCCTGCGAACGCACTGGGCCGCCGCTGTGGAGCAGTCCCGGCAGCGGTGGGAGAACTTCGCCGCGGAGCACGCTCACCCGATGGACGCGCTCGTGGCCCGTCCCCTCCGCGGGGACATGAACGCCCGGTGGGTGCTCACGCACATGGTCGAGGAGTACGCGCGCCACTGCGGCCACGCAGACCTGCTGCGGGAGGCGATCGATGGCGCCGTCGGGGAGTGAGGTCCTTGCGACCGACGGCGCCTGGGCCGACCCACGAGCCCGGGCCACGCCACTCGGTGTCGGGATGGCGGTCGCACGGGTCAGTCACGAGCCGGGCGGGCCACCGTCACTCCACTCGGCAGCCGCAGCTCACCGGATCCTGTGGGATCGGTTCCAGGCTGCGTACCGCCAGCAGGTGACACTCTGGGAAGCGGTGGCCCTCGTCCGGGCGGCTCATGGTGTGCCAGACCTCGCGGAAGCCGGCCCGCAGGAGGTGGTCCGCCATCACCTCGGGGTGCCAGCGCCAGGCCGGGCCCACGGCGTGGTCAAAGGAGACGACCGCCCGACCGCGGTCCATCGCCTGGAACGCGAGCATCACCACGCCGCCCTCCGGCATCCGCTCTGCCCGGTCCGCGCGCACGCCCGCCACCCTGCACCGCCCGCTGCGGCACCGTCCGGAACTAGTGCCGTCCGGAACAGGGCCCCGGCGGCGCGGACCCCGGGCGGGAAACGGGCCGTTGTCCCACCCGAGTGGGGTGCCCCGGCAACCCGGCCGTGCGGCGTCGTCCTCCCTGCGTCCCGGGCCGCCGCTCAGCGGGAACTGGCCGTGGCCACGGAGCACGCGTCCGCGAACGCGCCCCGGTAGGCCGCGGCGGGGTGAGTGTCCTTCACGCGGTCCTGGCCGGCTCCGTAGAGGGACTCGCGCAGGGTGGAGCCCTCGTACTCGGTGCGGTAGCGGCCGCGGGCCTGCAGTTCGGGGACCACGTACTCCACGAAGTCCTCGAAGGAGCCCGGGCTCACGTGGTAGGCCAGGTTGATGCCGTCCAGGCCGCCCTCGTCCACCCAGCGCTCCAGCTCGTCCGCCACGGTGGACGGAGAGCCCACGATCACGGCGCCCATCCCGCCCAGGGCGCAGTGCTTGGCGATCTCCTCGCGCGTCCACCGCTTGTCCTTCGCCTGGAGGGTGAACGGGGTGAGGAAGGACTGGATGGAGTCGGTCTTGATGTAGTTCAGGGCCTCGTCCTCCGGGAACTGGGAGAGGTCCACGCCGGACCAGCCGCCGATGATCGCCTGGGACGCCTCCAGGTCCACGTACTGCAGGTAGTCACGGTACTTCTCCGCGGCCTCCTCATCCGTGTCCGCGACCACCACGGAGAGCATCGCGTAGATCTTCACGTCCTCCGGGTCCCGGCCCTGGGCCTGCGCCTGCTCGCGGATCTTGTCCGTCATGTACCGGGTGAGGTCCGGGCGGGTGCCGCCGATGAACACCGCCTCCGCGTGCCGCCCGGCGAACGCCTGCCCGCGCGAGGACGCACCCGCCTGGAAGATCAGCGGCGTGCGCTGCGGGGACGGCTCGGTCAGCCCGGCCCCGGGAACCGTGAAGTGCTCGCCGGCGTGCCGGATGGGGTGCACCTTGGTGGGGTCCGCGTAGACCCCGGATTCGCGGTCCTTCACCACGGCGTCGTCCTCCCACGAGCCCTCCCAGAGCTTGTAGCACACGTCCAGGAACTCCTCCGCGATCTCGTAGCGCTGGTCGTGCTCGATCTGGCGCGGCAGCCCCTGGTTCTCAGCGGCGGAGGGCAGGTAGGAGGTGACCACGTTGAAGCCCACGCGCCCGCGCGTGAGGTGGTCCAGCGTGGCGAACTTCCGGGCGAGGGTGTAGGGCTGCTCGTAGGTCACTGCGCTCGTGACGCCGAAGCCCAGGTGCTCCGTCACGGCGGCCATGGCCGAGACCTGCATGAACGGGTCGTTGACCGGGACCTGCGCGCCGTCCCGCACGGCCGGTGCCGCGGAGTTGCGGTAGATGTCGTAGATCCCGACGACGTCCGCCAGGAAGAGTGCGTCGAACTTCCCCTTCTCCAGCAGCCGGGCCAGATTCGTCCAGTACTCGAGCGTGTTGTACTCGGTGGCCCGGGACCGCGGGTGCCGCCACAGGCCAAAGCTCTGGTGGTCCACACAGGTCATGTCAAATGCGTTGACGGAGATCCGCTTGCTCATGTGCCGGTTCCTTGAAGTTGACGCAACCCGCACCCCGTGCACCGCCCGCGGCGGCCATCTGCGGGTCCAGCGCGCGCGTGCGCGGCGCCGTACTTGCCGCATGCGGTGTGCCATGCGGCCCGATCCTCACCTGGGGCACCCCGCTACGGGAGAGGGTTGCCGTCCGACAAGCCAGGGCTGAACGTCGGAACTCGTGATCGTCTCGATCCAGAGTCTAACCACGCTCCCTCAGCAGGCGAAGCTCCACGTGACGCCGCGTGACCCCGCGCACCACCGATCCCCGTGGGCTGTCTCACACCGACTTGCATCACCGCTCCGGGCAACCGTTGAATGAGGGCGTTCCCATCCGGAGCGGCTGAGAGACCTGGCTCGTCGACGTCGCAGCAACCGGCCCCACGCGGGCAAGGTGCTAATGCCAGGAACGATGGAGTTGATGAGTTGCGTCATGTCCTCACACGCCCGGACACCGCCCTCGACGCCGCGGCGGTCTCGTTCGAGAACCTGGGCAAGTCCTTCCCCTCCCGCGACGGTCGGTACGAGCAGCCCGTCCTGACGGACGTCTCCTTCCGGGTCGAGCCGGGAGAGATCGTCACCGTCCTGGGCCCCTCGGGCTGCGGGAAGTCGACGCTGCTGCGCGCGGTGGGCGGCCTCAGCGCCCCCACGTCCGGCGCGGTACGGATCGACGACGACGTCGTCTCCGGGATCGACCCGCGCTGCGCCGTCGGCTTTCAGGAGCCGCGGCTGCTGCCCTGGCGCACGATCACGAAGAACGTGGAACTCGGCCTGCCCGCGAGAACCCCGAGCGGCACTGGCCGACGCCGGGTGGCCGAGCTGCTGGATCTCGTGGGGCTGACCCACCACGCGGGCCACCGCCCCGGAGAGGTCTCGGGCGGCATGGCGCAGCGCGCGTCGCTGGCCCGTGCGCTGGCCCGCAACCCCCGGGTGCTGCTGCTGGACGAACCCTTCGGCGCGCTGGACGCCCTCACCCGGATCCGCATGCAGGACCTCCTGCTGCAGGTGCACCGGGCGGATCCGACAACGGTCCTGATGGTCACGCACGACGTCGAGGAGGCGCTCGTCCTCTCCGACCGCGTGGTCGTCCTGACCCGAGAGACCCCCACGAGCCCGGCCACGGTGGCGGAGGTGCTCGCCCCGGATCTGGCCCGCCCGCGCTCCCGGGACGACACCCGCCTCACCGCCATGCGCACCCACCTGCTGCGCCTGCTCGGTGTGGAGCGCTGAGGGGTGCCCGTCGTCTCACGCCGGGGCGTGCTGCGTGCCGCCGCCCTCTCCTCCCTGGCGCTGCCGTTGAGCGGCTGCGTCATGGCCGGGGAGGGCCCCGGACGCGGCGTGGCCGGCGGCTCCGCGGACGAGATCTACCTGGACTACGCCACGTACAACCCGCTGTCACTGATCATCAAGTCCAAGGGGTGGCTCGAGAAGGTTGCCGCCGAGCACGGCCAGAGCGTCACCTGGGTCTACTCGGCCGGGTCGAACAAGGCGAACGAGTCCCTGCGCGCGGGCGTGGTCGATGTCGGCTCCACCGCCGGCTCGGCCGCGCTGCTGGCACGGGCCAACGGCTCCCCGATCAAGACCATCAGCCTCTTCTCCCAGCCCGAGTGGTCTGCCCTGGTGCGCACGGCGGCCTCGCCCGTGCGCGCCATCGCTGACCTCGCAGGCAAGAGCGTGGCCGTCACCAAGGGGACGGACCCCTACTTCTTCCTGCTGCAGTCCCTGAAGGCTGCGGGGATGAGCGCGGAGGACGTCACCGTGACGAACCTCCAGCACGCGGACGGGCGCACGGCCCTGGACTCCGGCCGGGTGGACGCCTGGTCCGGGCTGGACCCGATCATGGCGGCGTCCGAGCAGAACGGCGACGTGCTGTTCCACCGCAAACTCGAGTACAACACCTACGGCTTCCTCAACGTCCGCGAGGTCTTCCTGCGGCTGAACCCCACCGGCGCCCAGGACGTGGTGAACACCTACGCCTATGCCCGCTCCTGGGCGGCGCGGCACCGTGACGAGGGGATCGAGGTCCTCGCGGAAGCGGCGAAGATCGACCTCGACACCGCCACCCGTGTGTGGCACCGCACCCACCTGGACATCGACCCCGTCCCCGGCGAGAAGCAGCTCGCCGTGCTGCGGGAGGTGGGCCCGATCCTCGTCGACTCGGGGGACGTGCCCTCGCAGCAGGATGTGGACGACGCCCTCGCGGGGATTGTCGAGCAGCACTACGCACAGAGCGCGGACGCCGACGCCGCGGCCCGGGCCATCGAAGGGAACGCCCCATGAGCACGCACTCCACCTCCGGAAGCACGACCCTGGACGAGGTGACCGGCGAACCCCTCGGCGGCGCGAACGCGAGCACGGTGCCCGCCGCCGAGCACGAAGGCTCCGGTCCGCTGCCCCCACGACGTCGACGGGCAGGTTCCGTGCCGCGCACCCGGCTCACGGTCGCCCTGCTCGGACTGGTGCTGCCCGTCCTGCTGCTGCTCGTGTGGCACCTCCTGTCCACAAACGGCTTCTACTCCCCTGTGCAGCTCCCGCAGCCCTCGGCCGTCCTCGGCGCCGGGTGGGAGCTGCTGCGCAGCGGTGACCTGTGGGTGCACGTGGGGATCTCCACCCAGCGCGTGGTCGTAGGATTCATGCTCGGCAGCGCCCTGGGCCTCGCCGTCGGCGCCCTGGTGGGACTCTCCCCGTGGGCGCGGATCCTCGCCGGGCCCACCGTCGGAGCCCTGCGCGCGGTACCGTCCCTGGCCTGGGTTCCGCTGCTGCTGCTGTGGATCGGGATTGGGGAGAACTCCAAGGTGACCCTGGTGGCCATCGGCGCGTTCTTCCCCGTGTACACCACGGTCTCCGCGGCGCTGCAGCACGTGGACGGGCAGATCGTCGAGGCGGCCCGCTCGTTCGGCATCCGGGGCGTCCGGCTGTTCACCACCGTGCAGCTGCCCGCCGTGCTGCCCGCCGTGATCTCCGGGCTGCGTCTCGCGCTGGCCCAGGCGTGGCTGTTCCTCGTGGCCGCCGAGCTGCTCGGCTCCTCCATGGGGCTCGGATTTCTGCTCACCGACTCGCAGAACAACGGTCGCACGGACCGGCTCCTGCTCGCGATCGTGCTGCTCGCCGTGCTGGGCAAGCTGACAGATGCGCTGATCGGGGTCTTCGAGCGCTGGACACAGCACCGGTGGGGCTCGGCCCCCGCCACCTGAGCCCGGTTTCTCGTCCGGGCGGCGTCGGCACCCGACGACGACGCCCGCACCCCTGAGCACGCCACCCACCCGAGGCGCGAGCCCCACGGCCGCCGCCCCCTGACCTCCGACGGACCATGAACCAGGAGACACCACGATGACCGCGTTCGCATACACGGACCCCCACGCCCCCACCCCGAACCCCGCGCTCATCTCGGACGAGGCGCGGATCGAGTTCTGGGCGGAGCAGGCCGGCCGGCTGGACTGGGCCGAGCCGTGGCACACGACCCACCGCTTCGAGAAGCCGCGGCGCACCGGGGAGGACGAGGACGGCAATCCCACCTACACGGTCCCGGAGATCGCGTGGTTCGAGGGCGGCACGCTCAACGTGTCCTACAACTGCGTGGACCGCCACGTGGCAGCGGGGCGCGGCAACCACGTGGCCCTGTACTTCGAGGGCGAGCCCGGGGACCGTGCGGTCTACACGTACGCGGACCTGCAGCGGGAGGTCTGCAAGGCCGCCAACGCCCTGCTGGACCTCGGTGTGGAGAAGGGCGACCGCGTGGTGGTCTACCTGCCCGTGATCCCCGAGACGGTCATCATCACGCTGGCGTGCGCCCGGATCGGCGCGGTGCACTCACTGGTCTTCGGCGGGTTCTCAGCCGAGGCGCTGAAGTTCCGTGTGGAGGACACCGGCGCGAAGGTGCTGGTGACCACGGACGGGCAGAACCGGCGCGGCGTCGTCGTGCCCGTGAAAGCCGCGGCGGACGAAGCGTGCAACGGGGAGAACGCGATCGAGCACGTGGTGGTGGTGCGCCGCACCTCACGCCCCGGCCGCACGGACCTGCCGCGGGGCACGCGCGGGCTGCGGTCCAAGGACCAGGAGCTCGTGCCGTGGACGCCCGGACGGGACGTGTGGTGGCACGAGCTCACCGCGCAGGCCTCCGAGGTCCACGAACCCGAGGCGTTCGACGCCGAGACGCCGCTGTTCATCATCTACACGTCCGGCACCACCGGGAAACCCAAGGGCCTGGTCCACACCATGGGCGGGTACCTGGTGCAGACGGCATACACCCACGCGCTGATGTTCGATCTCCTGCCGGACGTCCCGGACGCGGACGGAACTGTGCGCCCGGACGAGCTCTCGACCGTGAACGATCCGGCCAAGGTGGACTCGACCGTCCACTGGTGCACCGCGGACCTCGCGTGGGTCACCGCCCACACCTACGAGATCTACGGACCGCTGGTCAACGGCGTGTCGGAGGTGATCTACGAGGGCACCCCGAACACCCCTGACTACGGCCGGCACTTCGAGGTCATCGAGCGCTACGGCGTGACCAACTACTACACCGCGCCCACTCTGATCCGCTCGCTCATGGGCGCGTTCCCCAAGGGCCTGCCGCCGGTCTACAACCTTTCCTCCATCCGACTGCTCGGCTCGGTGGGCGAGTCCATCAACCCCGAGGCCTGGCGCTGGCTGCGCGCACAGGTGGGCCGGGACGAGGTGCCGTTCGTGGACACGTGGTGGCAGTCCGAGACGGGTTCGTGCGTGGCGTCGCCGCGCCCGCACGATCCGCAGTTCGCGCCTCCCGGCACGTTCGACGACGACGCTCCGCTCACCTCCCCGAAGCCCGGTTGCGTCACGCGCGCCGTGCCGGGGGTGTCCCTGCGAGTGGTGGACGAGTCCGGCGAGGACGTGGCACCGGGGCTGCAGGGCTTTGCGGTGGTCGACAAGATCGGCCCGTCCATGGCGCGGACGGTGTGGAGGGACCCGCAGCGCTTTCTCGCCTCCTACTGGGAGGCCTACGGCGAGCGCGGCTGGTTCCTGGCCGGGGACGGCGCCCGTGTTGACGAGGAAGGGGACCTCTACATCCTGGGACGCGTGGACGACGTCATCAACGTCTCCGGGCACCGGCTGTCGACCATCGAGATCGAGTCCGCGCTGGTCACCCACCCGCATGTGGTCGAGGCCGGGGCCACTCCGGTGACGGACCCGGTGGCCGGGCACGCGGTGCTCGCTTACGTGGTGCTCAGCCGTGCGGCGCTGTCCCTGCCCCCGGACGAGGTGCGGGACGAGCTTCGCGCCCACGTGGCCAGGGAGATCGGCCCGATCGCCAAACCACGGGAGGTCGTTGCGGTGCCGGACCTGCCCAAGACGCGCTCCGGCAAGATCACCCGCCGCCTGCTCGGCCAGCTCTACGAGGGCGCACCGCTGGGTGACCGCTCCTCGCTGCAGAACGAGGAGGCGCTGGACGCGATCGCGGACGTCCTGGCGGCACGGGGGCAGGTCGGCCAGGGCCCGGACCGCCGTCGCCGTCGTACGTCCTTGTAGCCTGCACCCATGGACAACCCTCCCGCAGACGCCTCCCTCCGACCAGGTCCCCGCGGTCGGCCCTGCACGGTTGCTGCTGCCCCGCGAGGTGACCGCCACCGAGGAGCAGCAGCGGGCGATCGCTGCGGGGTTGCAGCCCCACTGGTGGTCAGGATGGCGCCCGTGCTTCCCTCCCTCCGGGCGGACGTGGAGGCGGCGGTCCGCAGGGTGTCACCGCCGCAGACCTGAACCACCTGGTGGGCCCGCCGGAGGTCGAGGGGTCCGAGGGAGCTGAGTGCACCGGCAGGCGTGACCGCGTGTGACCCTCGGAACTGGTCCCTCCCGCGCCACCTTCTAGGATTGGGCAGTGATGACTTTCTCCGATCCCTCCCCGCGAGAGCCCGCCGCGCGCGCGTCACGCCCCGCCGCGCCGGCTGCCGTCCCCTCGGACGCGCCCGACGACGCCGCCCCGCGCTCGAACGCGTGGCAGCGCACCCTGGGAGCGGCGTCGAACCCGGACCTGAAGCTCGCCATGGCGGCCTCAGGCACCGCGCTGAGCCTGTTCACCGTGGGGCACATGGCCGGGAACATGCAGGTCTACGCGGGCCGTGAGCGGTTCAACGAGTACGCCCGGATGCTGCGCCGCGCGGGCGCCCCAGTGCTGCCGCCGAACACCCTGCTGTGGGTCGCGCGGGCCGGTCTGCTCGCGAGCGCCGGTGTGCACGTGCTCGCGGGCACCGAGCTCACGCTGCGCAGCATGCGCCGGGAGGGCCGAACGGTCGCGGTCACAGCGCGGCAGGTCACGCTCCGGATCGCCACGGTGGTGGGCTCGCGTCCCCGCCCTGCGCTGCCCGGGCGGCCCCTGGGCGTCCCGACGAGCGCACCCGAACAGCCAACGGGTGCACCCACGGGCACGCCGAAGGCCTCCCGCCGCGCGCCGTTTGCCGGCGCCTTCCTCCCCGACCGCTCCGGCGCCCCCCGCAGGCGCCCCCGGGGACGACGTCGCACACTCCCCCAGCTCGTCGCCCGGTCAATGCGCTCCACGGGCGCGGTCCTGGGCCTGTTCGTGGGCTACCACGTGATGGACCTCACCACCGGAACCCGCCCGGCGGCCGCGCGCTCCTTCGAGCACGGTGACGCCTACGGAAACCTGGTCTCGAGCCTGTCCCGGCCGGTGGTCGCGGCGTTCTACGCGGCGTCGATGGCCGCCCTGGCCGGGCACATGGTCCACGGGCTGCGCACCGCCGCGCTGGACACCGGGCTCACCGGGACCGCCCAGCGTGTGCACCGGGTGGACGTGGCCGCGAAGGCCGTGGGCGCCGTCGTCGCGATTGGCAACGTGAGCATTCCTGTAGCCGTACAAATCAAGGTGGTGCGCTGATGCTGCTGACCGTGCACGTCTGGCGACAGCCGGACGCCGAGACCCAGGGCGGCTTCGAGACCGTCCATCCCGTGGAGGCGCGCGAGGAGATGAGCGTCCTCGAGCTGCTGGACGCCGTCAACGAGACCCTGGAGCGCCAGGGGGACGAGCCCGTGAGCTTCGACGACGGTTGCCGCGAGGGCATCTGCGGCAAGTGCGGCGTGACCGTGGACGGTGTCCCGCACGGTCCGGACCGCAACAGGGCCTCGTGCATGCAGTCCCTGAACGCCTACCGGGACGGGGACGAGATCTTCGTCGAGCCCATGCGCGCCGGTGCCCTGCCGGTCAAGAAGGACCTCTCCGTGGACAAGAAGTCCCTGCGGCGGGTCTCCAAGGAGGCCAAGTTCCCGGTGGCCATGAAGGCCCTGAACACCGCGGGCTGCATCAGCTGCGGCGCGTGCATCGCCGCGTGCCCCAACGGCTCCGGCCAGCTGTTCGTGGGCACCATGCTCAAGCACCTGCCGCCGCTGGCCAAGACCCCCGAGGAGCGCGACGAACGCGCCGCCAAGGTGCTCGACGCCGCCGACCAGGAGTTCGGCCCGTGCTCCCTGCTGGGCGACTGCACCGAGGTGTGCCCCGCCGGGCTGCCGCTGCAGAACCTCACCTCCGTCACGCGCGAAAACCTGCACCGCAAGTTCCCGGACCGCTACCCCGCGCCGCAGGGTCCGGAGGATGAGGGTTCGGAGGGCGCGGGCGCGGAGAAGAAGTAACCGCGCGGCGTCGGGCCAGGAAGCCCCGGCGCCCGCGTCCGGGTTCCCCTGGGCGCGCCGGGCGACCGTTGAAGCCGCGCGGCGTCACACCGGTTTGTGAGCCGCCCAGGACGCACCCCACAATGGACGGACCATCCCGAGCGGCCGAGGGACCTGGATCGACGACGCCGCAGCAACCCGCAGCGCCCGGCCCGCTGCACGGTGCTACCGCCAGGACCGATGGAGCGTTCGCACTCGCTGCAACAGTTTCACCGCGGGACCCACTGCGCAGGCCGTTCAGGAGGATCCATGGCCGAGCACCAGTTCGGTTTCCGCACCCGGGCCCTGCACGCGGGCGGCACCCCGGACGCCGAGCACGGCGCGCGCTCCGTGCCGATCTATCAGACCAGCTCGTTCGTGTTCAAGGACGCAGACGACGCCGCCAACCTGTTCGCGCTGCAGAAGTACGGCAACATCTACTCCCGGATCGGCAACCCCACGGTGGCGGCCCTGGAGGAGAGGATCGCGTCCCTGGAGGGCGGGATCGGTGCGGTGGCCACCGCTTCGGGCATGGCCGCCGAGTTCATCACGTTCGCCGCGCTGTGCGGGCAGGGTGACCACGTGGTGGCCTCGTCCCAGCTCTACGGAGGCACGGTCACCCAGCTGGACGTGACCCTGCGCCGCTTCGGGGTGGAGACCACGTTCGTGCCCGGTACGGACCCGGCGGACTACCGCGCGGCGCTGACCGGGAACACCAAGGCTGTCTACACGGAGCTCGTGGCCAACCCGTCCGGGGAGATCGCGGACCTGGAGGGTCTTGCGGAGGTCGCCCACGAGGCCGGTGTGCCGCTGGTCGTCGATGCCACCCTGAACACCCCGTACCTGTGCCGCCCGTTCGAGCACGGCGCGGACATCGTGATCCACTCGATCACCAAGTTCCTGGGCGGGCACGGCAATACCCTGGGTGGCGTGGTGGTCGAATCCGGCCGCTTCGACTGGGGCAACGGGAACTTCCCGGCCATGACCGAACCGGTCCCCTCCTACAACAACGTGACGTGGTGGGGGAACTTCGGTGAGTACGGGTTCCTGACCAAGCTGCGTTCGGAGCAGCTGCGGGACATCGGGCCCGCCCTGACCCCGCAGGCAGCGTGGAACCTGCTTCAGGGTGTGGAGACTCTTCCCCAGCGCATGGACGCCCACGTGGGCAACGCGCGCGAGGTGGTGCAGTGGCTGCACAGCGACCCCCGCATCTCCTACGTCAACTACGCCGGGCTGGAGGACCACCCTCACCACGACCGCGCGCAGAAGTATCTCCCGCACGGTGTGGGCTCGGTCTTCGCGTTCGGGGTCGCCGGAACGGACGAGCTGAGCGGGCGCGAGGTGGGCGCCCGGTTCATCGGCGCCCTGCAGCTCGCCTCCCATCTGGCCAACATCGGAGATGCCCGCACCCTCGTGCTGCACCCCGCCTCCACCACGCACCAGCAGCTGAGCTCCGAGCAGCTCGCGGCCGGCGGTGTGAAGGGGGACCTCATCCGCATCTCCGTGGGGCTGGAGGACGCGGCGGACATCATCTGGGACCTGGACCAGGCGCTCACCGCGGCCAGTGGCAGGAACCGGGAGGGCGGCGTCGTCGGCCCCGAGGCCATCCTCGAGGACGCCGCACGGCAGATCCTTGAGCAGGACACCAGCGCCACAGGCGCGCACGAAGGAGGACGGGCATGAGCACCGAACGCACCTGGGTGGGCCCCAGCGCCCCCGAACGGCTGGGCATCCTGAGGAGCACCCGCTCCGTGGCGATCGTGGGGATGTCCAACAAGCCCTCGCGCGCGAGCTACTTCGTGGCCACCTACCTGCGCTCCTCGAGCCCGTACCGCGTGTACTTCGTGAACCCGGTGCTGGACGAGGTGCTCGGCGAGAAGGTCTACCCGTCCCTCGAGCACCTGCCGGAGCCCCCGGACCTCGTGGACGTGTTCCGCAAGGACGCTGACCTGCCCGGGGTGGCGCAGGAAGCGGTCGATGCGGGCGCGAAGACGCTGTGGCTGCAGCTCGGCTCCTGGAACGAGGAAGCCGCGAGGATCGCGGAGGACGCCGGACTGAACGTGGTCATGGACCGCTGCGTGAAGATCGAGCACGCACGCTTCCACGGCGGCCTGCACCTCGCGGGCTTCAACACGGGAGTGGTCTCCGCGAAGCGCCAGGTTCTCGCGTAACCGGGACGGCGGCCCTCTGAGGTGTAGGGACACCCGGATTTCCTGCACGGGACCGGGTACCTCTACACCTCGGATTCATGTCCGGGCCGCGCAGTGCCACGACGACGACGCCGCACCCTCTGCTGCGCGGCACGGGCCTCGGCTGGTGCGCACCTCAGCTGGAACGTGCCCCTGCCGGTCAGCGCCTCAGGCAGCGCACCACCGCGGCCACCCGCTGCCAGCCCTGCGCCTCGCGGGCGGGGAGCTCACTCTCCGGCACGACCGTGTACAGGCGCTCGGCGTCCGCGAGGAAGGCCTCGTTGGCCATGGCGGAGACGAGCGGGTCCAGCACCTCGGCAGGATCGCGGTCCTGCGACGAGTCCGCGTGCAGCGCGCCCACGAACGCGACGCCCTCCTGCACGGACATGGCCGAGTGAGCCACGGGCTGACCCCACTCGTCCACCTCGAAGCGCGACCAGTCGCCCATTGGTGCATCGAAGAGTCCGGCGTCCCCGGGGAAGCCCAGGCCGCGGTCGAGGTCCTGCACCGCGCCGCAGAGCAGCACGTCGGTGGAGAGGACGTCGCTGCCCGCCGCCACGACGGCATCCCGGACCGTACCCGCGTCCGAGGGCTCACACACCAGGACCAGCTCCACGCCGGCCACCGTGTCCTGCGGGAGGGAACCGTTCCACGCCCGAACGCCCTGTGCGGTCTCGTCCTCGCGGATGGCGGCCCATCCGCCCGCCCAGGCATCGAGGTCCGACTGCCACTGCTGCGTCATGAGCTGCTCCTTCCGCGGAAAACGTCCCTCACGAGTATGCCACCGCGGCCGGTCGCCGGAGGGGCTGCGGCACCCGGTGCCGGGGGCGGCGCACGCACGCGCCCGGTCATGTCTCTATGCTTGGCGGATGAATGCTCGGCGGGGTGCGCCCCGACCGGGCCGCGCCTTCGCCACCCCACCACACCTGCGAGGAGTCCCACCTGTGTCCGTCAAGAAAACCATGCAAGTCTCACTGGCCTTCGTGGGCCTGATGGTCGGTGCCGGTTTCGCGACCGGTCAAGAGGTCATCCAGTACTTCATCTCGTTCGGTGCGTGGGGTCTCGCCGGGGCGATCGTGGCCGGGGTGCTGATGATCACCGCCGGTGCCGTGATCATCAACATCGGCAGCTACTTCATGGCGGACGAGCACCGTCAGGTCTTCAGCTCCGTGTCCTCCCCGTGGATCTCCCACTTCCTGGACTACGCAGTGTCGCTCACGCTGTTCGCCATGGGCATCGTGATGCTCGCGGGCGCGGGCTCCACGCTGGAGCAGCAGTTCGGGCTGCCGGCGTGGATCGGCTCGGCCATCATGGTGGCCATTGTGATGGTCACCGGCCTGCTGGACGTCAACAAGGTCACGAACATCATCTCCGCAGTGACGCCCACGATCTTCGTGGCCGTGATCGTGGCGTTCGTCTACACCCTGTTCCAGCTGCCCGTGGACCTGGGTGCCGCGCACGAGCTCGCCGTCCAGGCGGACTCGCCGGTCTCCCCGTGGTGGCTCTCCGCGATCAACTACACCTCCATGGCGCTCATGCTGGGCGTGTCCATGTCCCTGGTGATCGGCGGCAACACCCTGGACCCGCGCGACGCCGGCCGTGGCGGTCTGATCGGCGGCGTGGTCTACACCGTTCTGCTGACCATGAATGCGTTCGCCCTGCTGGTGAACTACCCGAGCGTGGGAGAGGCGGACGTTCCCATGCTCAGGCTCTTCGAGACCATGCACCCCGTCGCGGCCATGGCCATGGTGTTCGTGACGTTCGTGATGATCTACAACACCTGCATCAGCATGTTCTACGCTCTGGGCCGCCGTATGACGGTCAACCACCGCAGCCGCTACGTCCCCATCTTCCTGGTCACCTGCCTCGTGGGCTACGCAATCAGCCTGGTGGGCTTCGGCACGCTCATGAGCGTGGTGTACCCGGTGATCGGCTACGTGGGCCTGGTGCTGATGGTCGTGATGTTCGTGTGGTGGTTCCGCAACCGGGACAAGATCAGCGCGGAGGCCGGGCGTCGCATCCGCATCCGTGCGCTGCTCACCAAGCGCGGCGACGACAGCCAGGAGTTCTCCGAGTACAACGAGAACCAGCTCCGCGACGCCACCGAGGGCTCCCCCGCGGACAACGACACCCTCACCGGCGCCATCGACGCCCTCATCAAGCGGGACCAGGATGCGGAGAAGGACTCGTCCTCCTCCTGATCCGCATCGTCCTGACTGCATGAACCCGGGCCGTACCTCTTCTGAGGTGCGGCCCGGGTTTCGTCTACCCACGGCGCCAGCCGCAGTGATTGCAATAAACATGCCATTTCATGGATTTCTGTCACCATCAACCCATGGACTCATCTCACCCCCACGGTTCCAGCGCCTACACGCCCCCGCCGTCTCCCGCTGGACAGCCCCTGCCTCCTCACGGACGGGGCCAACCCTTCCCGCCCCAGCAGGGGGCGCCGCGCCGAGGCATGAACGCCGTGGGCCTGATCGCCCTGGTGATCGCTGCTCTCGGCTTCATCTTCGCGTGTGTGCCCGGCGCACTCATCATCGGGTGGGTGCTGCTGCCCATCGCATTCGTTCTGAGCCTGGTGTCCCTGTTTCTCCAGGGCAAGAGCAAGTGGATGGGCATCACAGCCCTCGTGCTGTCGGTGGTGGGAACCCTCGTGGGCGTGCTTGTCTTCATCTTCCTGGTGGGCTCGGCCTTCGACGACGCGTTCAGCGGGGACGATCCCACGGTCACGCAGCCTGGGGACAGCACGAGCGCGGATGGAGCGCAGGCCGCAGGCTCGGCGGCAGGCACCCGCGCCAATCCGTACCCGGTGGGGTCCACCATCGAGTCGGGAGACTGGCGCGTGGTGGTGAACTCGGTGGAGCCCGATGCCAACGCTTCGGCGCAGGCCGAGAACCCGTACAACGACGCCCCCGCATCAGGGAAGCAGTACATGATGGTCAACTACTCCGTGACCTACCTGGGCAAGGACCCCGATGGCCAAGCCGCGCTGGGCTCCACCGTGGCCTATGTGACCCCCGAGGGAAACACGATCAACAGCTTCGACAAGGCCGTGGTCGCCCCCGACGCGTTCGACCCGTCGTCAACGCTCTACGAAGGCGCCACCGAAACGGGGAACGTGGTGTTTGAGGTGCCGTCCTCGAACGCGGACAAGGGCGTTCTCGCGGTGCAGACCGATCTCTTGGGCGGTGACAAGGTGTTCGTCGCGCTCACGTAGTCGATAGGTTGCGAACAGACGAAGCCCCCGGCAGCTGCCGGGGGCTTCGTCGTGGAAGGGCGCGGGCGTCGTCGTCAGGGGCTCGGGACGACGACGCCGCGCGCCCGCGGGATCAGCGGCGCGCCCCGTCCTTGTCGCGGCCGCGCTGCTCCCAGAAGATCGGCAGCGTCACGGTGTCCGTGCCGTCCCACGCGGAGAGCCCGTGCAGACCGGGGATGTCACCGGCCTTGAAGACGGGCTCCACGCCGGCCTTGCGCTGCTCCATGTAGTTCTGCAGCACCTTGGCGGCCACGCCGGCGAGCATCACCAAAGCGATCAGGTTCAGGGTGGCCATGAACGCCATGAACAGGTCCGCCAGGGACCACACGAGGTCCAGGGCGAGGATCGCACCCATGAACACGCACACGAGCACCGCGAAGCGGTAGACGCCCATGGCCGTGCGGGACTTGGTCATGAAGCGGACGTTGGACTCGCCGTAGTAGTAGTTGCCGATCACCGAGGACCACGCGAACAGGAAGATCGCCACGGTCAGGAAGTGCACGGCCCAGTCGCCCAGCTGCATTCCGAGGGCGCTCTGGGTCAGGCCAGCACCCTGACGCTCATCCCCGAACGACGGGTTGGAGAGCAGCACGATGAACGCGGTGATCGAGCAGACCAGCATGGTGTCGAAGAAGACGCCCAGGGACTGCACGAAGCCCTGCTTGGCAGGGTGGGAGATGGACGCGGTGGCACCGGCGTTCGGAGCGGAGCCCATGCCGGCCTCGTTGGAGAACAGGCCGCGCTTCATGCCCTGGATGATCACGCCGATCAGACCGCCCGTGATGAACTCCCGCATGCCGAAGGCACCCTGGATGATCATGGCGAACATTGTGGGGACCTCGGTGATGTTCAGGACCAGAACCAGCAGGCCCAGGATCAGGTACAGCACGGCCATGACGGGCACCAGCACCTGCGTCACAGAGGAGATGGAGCGGATGCCGCCGAAGATCACGGCCGCGGTGAGCACCACGAGGGCGAGACCGAGCACCACGCGCAGCCACAGGCCCTGCCCGTTGGTGATGTCCACGCCGAAGGAGCCGCTCACGGCGTCCACGATCGAGTTGGACTGCACGGAGTTGAACACGAAGCCGTAGGTGACGGTGATGATGACCGCGAACAGCAGACCCATCCACCGCTTGTTGAGCCCGCGCTCCATGTAGTACGCGGGACCGCCCACGTAGCCGTCCGCGGTCTTCACCTTGTACAGCTGGCCCAGCAGGGACTCCACGAAGGCGCTCGCGGCGCCGATGACCGCGATGGCCCACATCCAGAACACGGCGCCGGGCCCGCCCAGGGTGATCGCGATGGCCACGCCTGCAATATTGCCCGTGCCCACGCGCGCGGCGGCGGAGACGGTGAAAGCGCGGAACGAGGAGATGCCCTTGCGCCCGTCCTCCTCACCCGCAGGATCGGTCAGCACACGGAACATCTCAGGGATGCCGCTGAACTGGATGGCCTTGGTACGGATGGTCAGGTACAAGCCCACGCCGATGAGGATGGCGAAGACCACGTACCAGACGTAGCCACCCACCGTTGCGACGAGCTCTGTCAGTGATTCCATGGAAACTCCGTGTTGTGCGGCTGGGAAGGTTCCGGTCCCGCCGCTGCTCGAGCGGGCGGAGCCGGGAAGGATGAGCGGCACGCTGCGGCACCGATTGAGGACACAGTAGTGCATCCCCGGCGGGTTGCCCGGGATCAGCCCCGGGAGCGGCGGGCTGTGACGGAGCCGCACCGCCCGACGGGCACCCGTGAAACCCGCCCTGGCGACGTCGTGCGCTACGGTCGCTCGTCACGGCGGCCGGGGATCGGCCCCGGGCCCGCCACCACGGGGAAGGCGCCCGTGAAGCCCTGGCGCTGCCGGGCGATCTCGTGGACCCGCCCGCGCACCAGGTACCACCCGAGCACCAGGCACGGGACGAGAGCGAGCGAGGAGACAAGCGTCCACGTGCCCACCGGGTAGTCCACGGCCATGAGCACGAGCACCCCGGCCAGGAACGCGAGCGTGAGCCAGTCCGTGAACGGGGACAGCGGCGCGCGGTACGGCGGCCGGTGGTAGAGCCCGCGCTTGGCCAGGGCGACGAACTTCATGTGGGACATCGTGATGGCCGCCCACCCGGCCATGGTCCCGAGGGCGGCCAGGTTCAGCACGATCTCGAAGGCCTCCTCCGGCACCACCAGGTTCAGGCCCACCCCCAGCAGGGCGACGACGGCGGTCAGCAGGATCCCACCGTAGGGCACCCCGGACGCCGTCAGCCTCCCCGCGAATCGCGGCGCGGAGCCGGCCATGGCCATCGAGTGCACGATCCGCCCGGTCGAGTAGAGCCCGGCGTTGAGCGAGGACAGCGCGGCCGTGATCACCACGAGCTGCATCAGAGGGGCCGCCGCAGCCACGTCGATCGACTCGAAGAACGTGACGAACGGGCTCTCCGTGGCGCTGTACGCGGTGTAGGGCAGCAGCAGGCACAGCAGCAGCACGGAGCCCACGTAGAAAACGGCGATCCGCAGGATCACCAGGTTGATGGCGCGCGGGATGACGCGCTCGGCGTCCCGCGTCTCGCCCGAGGTGGTGCCCACCAGTTCGATGCCCGCGTACGCGAACACCACACCCTGCACCACGATCAGCGCGGGCAGCACGCCCGTGGGCAGCAGGCCCCCGTTCTCGGTGATGAGCGAGAAACCCACCTGCGAGCCGGTGGGGGTCCCGAAGACCACGAAGAGCGTGCCGATCACCAGGAACACCAGCAGTGCGAGCACCTTGACCAGGGCGAACCAGAACTCGAGCTCCCCGAAGATCTTCACCGAGACCAGGTTCAGCGCCAGCACGAGCACCACGACCACCAGGGCCAGCGCCCACTGCGGGATCCCCGCGATGAACTCGCTGTACTGCCCGAACCACGCGATGTAGATGGCGATGGCCGTGGCGTCCGCGACCGCCGTCATCGCCCAGTTCAGCCAGTAGAGCCACCCGGAGACGAACGCGGCCTTCTCCCCGAAGAACTCGCGGCAGTAGGAGACGAAGGAGCCCGACGACGGCCGGTGCACCACCAGCTCCCCCAGCGCACGGAGGATGAGGTAGCCGAAGAACCCGCAGACCGCGTAGAGCACGAACAGGGACGGCCCGGCCTCCCGGAGGCGGCCGCCGGCACCCAGGAACAGTCCCGTGCCGATCGCGCTGCCGATCGCGATCATCTGCAGCTGCCGCTGCCCCAGGCCCTTCCGGAAACCGGAGGCCTCCTCCTGGAACTGCCGTGCCGCGGGCAGTTCCCGCGCCGCGTCCCGTCCATGTGTGGCCATCACACCGTCTCCTTCCAGAAACCCGAGACACGCCGTGGGGACGTGCTGCTCCGCTCCTGGTGAGCCTACGGCGTCGCGCGGACCACACCCGGTGCCACGCCGCTCACCGCGTCACGGCACGCAACGCACGCGTGCACGCCGCAGGGGCGCTCACCCGGGCACGCGGCCCCGGTGAGCGCCCCCGTGGAGTCCGGCAGAGCGACGTCGCCGTCGGCTCAGTCCTCGACCACCCGCACCGCGCCCTTGTCCGCGGACGTCACCATCGATGCGTACGCGCGCAGGGCCTTGGAGACCTTGCGCTCGCGCGGCCTGGTGGGCTTCCAGGGCGCCTCACCCTTCTCCTGGCGACGGCGGGCCAGCTCGGCGTCGTCCACGTTGACGCGCAGCACGCGGTTCTCCACGTCGATCTCGATCTCGTCACCGTGCTGGATCAGGCCCACCGCGCCGCCCGCGGCGGCCTCCGGGGAGATGTGGCCGATCGAGATCCCGGAGGTGCCACCGGAGAAGCGGCCGTCCGTGATCAGCGCGCACTTCTTGCCCAGTCCCAGGCCCTTGAGGTAGCTCGTGGGGTAGAGCATCTCCTGCATGCCGGGGCCTCCCTTGGGGCCCTCGTACGCGATCACCACGATGTCCCCCTCCTTCACGTTCTTGGAGAGGATCTCGTGCACGGCCTCGTCCTGGGACTCCACCACGAACGCCCTGCCCACGAAGTGGAACAGCTCCGGGTCGATGCCCGCCGTCTTGATGACGGCGCCGTCCTCGGCGATGTTGCCGAAGAGTACGCACAGCCCGCCCTCCTTCGTGTAGGCGTGCTCCACGGAGCGGATGCAGCCCCCAGCGGCGTCCACGTCGTGGTCCTCGTACTCGTTGGCCTGCGAGAACGCCTGGGTGGTGCGCACGCCGCCCGGTGCCGCCAGGAAGAACTCCTTGGCGGCGTCGGATGCCTTGCCCGAGCGGATGTCCCACTCGTCCAGCCACTCGCCCATGGTCTGCGAGTGCACGGTGTGGACGTCCTCGTTCAGCAGCCCGCCGCGGCGCAGCTCCCCCAGGATCGCGGGGATGCCGCCGGCGCGGTGCACGTGCTCGATGTGGAACGTCGTGGAGTTCGGCGCCACCTTGGCCAGGCACGGGACCTGGCGGGAGAGTGCGTCGATGTCCGAGAGGTTGAAGTCCACCTCCGCCTCCTGCGCGGCGGCGAGGATGTGCAGCACGGTGTTGGTGGAGCCGCCCATCGCGATGTCCAGAGCCATGGCGTTCTCGAACGCGGCCTTCGTGGCGATGCTGCGGGGCAGCACGGACTCGTCGTCCTGCTCGTAGTACTTCTTGGCGGACTCCACCGCACGGCGACCGGCCTCCAGGAACAGCCGCTTGCGGTTGACGTGGGTGGCCAGCGTGGTGCCGTTGCCGGGCAGGGACAGTCCCAGCGCCTCGGTCAGGCAGTTCATCGAGTTCGCCGTGAACATCCCGGAGCACGAGCCGCACGTGGGGCACGCGTTCTCCTCGATCTGGGCGAGCTGCGCGTCCGTGACCGACTCGTCCACGGCCAGGGCCATGGCGTCCACCAGGTCCACGCGGTGCTCCACCACGCCCTCCACGCCCTCACCGGACTCCATGGGGCCGCCGGAGACGAACACCACCGGGATGTTCAGCCGCAGCGCCGCCATGAGCATACCCGGGGTGATCTTGTCGCAGTTGGAGATGCACACGAGCGCGTCCGCGCAGTGCGCGTTGACCATGTACTCCACGGAGTCCGCGATGATGTCGCGGGACGGCAGCGAGTAGAGCATGCCGTCGTGGCCCATGGCGATGCCGTCGTCCACCGCGATGGTGTTGAACTCCTTGGCGACGCCGCCCGCCTCGCGGACCGCGGAGGCCACGAGGTCCCCCATGTTCTTCAGGTGCACGTGGCCCGGCACGAACTGGGTGAACGAGTTCGCGATGGCGATGATGGGCTTGCCGAAGTCCTCGCTGCCCATACCGGTGGCGCGCCAGAGGGCACGCGCTCCCGCCATGTTGCGGCCGGTGGTGGACGTCGCTGAACGCAGCTGCGGCACTGTCTTGCCTTCCCCTTGTCTGGGCCGGGACGGGCGGGTCATGGGTGCCGCGCCCCGGCAGAACGCATTCCACCCAGAATACGCGCGGCCCCCGCCGCTGTTCACATGCCGGGCACCGGTCTCACATGGCGGACAGCATCTTGCGCCCGGTGACGACGACGCCGCATCGCCCGGTTCCCTGCCCGCCGTCGCCTGGTCAGCCGTACCGTCGCCGGCCTGCAGCTCCGCTGACGCCCTGGCCCGCGCCCTGCCGGCGCCCGACCCACGAACCCGCCGCGCGGCGTCGATACCCAGCGCGGACCGGGGCGGGCCCACCTGCCCCGCCGTGCGCCGTCGGGCCGTCCCGCCTGCCCGCCATTGCCGGTCCGCCGAGCCGCGTGACGGAGGCCGTCCCTAGACTGGGCGGACGTCACGCGCCACCCCGCGAAGGAGCAGGAGAGACATGAGCAAGCACAGGCACACGCCCCACCGGGACGACTCCACGGACTTCGCGGTGGACCTGGCCCAGGCGCAGGACCCGCTGGTGATGACGCTGGACATCGGCTCCACCGCCACGCGAGGCTCCCTGCACGACGCCGCCGGGACCCTCGTGCGCGGCTACCGCCACAAGATCCCGCACGCCTTCACCACGGGCGCGGACGGCACCTCCGTGATCGACCCGGACCAGGTGGCCGGGGAAATCGCCGAGATCCTGGACCGCGTGTGCGACCGGGAGGAGCTCGCGGGGCGGGTGCGCGGCGTCGGGCTCGACTCGTTCGCGTCCTCCCTGGTGGGCGTGGATGCCAACGGGGACGCCGTGACCGAGTGCTTCACCTACGGGGACTCCCGCTGCGCACCCCAGCTCGCGGAGCTGCGCGAGGAGCTGGACGAGCGGGACGTGCAGCAGAAGATGGGCGCGCGGCTGCACACCAGCTACCTGGCGCCGCGCTTCCGGTGGCTGCGCGAGACCCGGCCCGAGCAGTTCGCTGCGGCCGAGCGCTGGCTGAGCATCGGCGAGTACGTGTGGCTGCGGCTGCTCGGGACCACCGCCGCCGGCACCGCGACCGCCGCGTGGACCGGGCTGCTCAACCGGCGCTCCGGCAACTGGGACCGGCGGATGCTCAAGGCGGCCGGGATCACCGAGGACGTGCTGTCCCCCGTGCTCGATCCGCACGAGCCGCTGCGGGACGTGGACCCCTCCCGCGTGCAGCGGTGGCGAGGGCTCTCGGAGGCAAACTGGTTCGCGCCGGTCGCGGACGGACTGTGCGCCAACCTGGGCGTGGGCGGTGCAGGCGAGGACACCATCGTGGTCTCCGCCGCGACCTCCGGGGCGATGCGCGTGCTGCTGCACCACCAGCCGCAGGAGATCCCCGCGGGTCTGTGGTGCTACCGGATCGACGATTCGCGGTGCCTGCTGGGCGGGGCCCTCAACGACGTCGGCCGGGCCGTGAGCTGGCTGATCGACACGCTCTCCCTGGACGACGCCGTGCTGAACGACATCGCCGCCCTTCCCGTTTCCACCGACACCCCCGGGGTACTTCCTTTCCTCACCGGAGAGCGCTCCACGGGCTGGGCCGGCAGCGCGCGGGCGGTGTTCTCGGACGTCTCCGCCGCCACGGACGCACCCGCCATGGCCCGCGGGATGCTCGAGGGGATCGCCGGGTCCTACCGCAGGGTCTCCGACGAGTTGGAGGCCGCAGCCCACAGCGTGGAGCGGATCGTGGCGGCCGGGCGGGTCACGCAGGAGCTGCCGTCCTGGCTGCAGATCCTCGGCGACTACCTGGGCAAGCCGGTGATCCACCAGACGATCAAGCGCTCCACGTGCCGCGGCAACGCGCTGCTCATGCTGGAGTCCCTCGCCCCGGACGTGGAGCGCTCCCACCCGAAGCCGGCGGGCACCTACGAGCCCCGCGAGCAGACGCAGGACTACTACCGGGGAGTCCACGAGCGCTTCGAGCACCTCTACGACGCGCTGGTGGCGGGCCGCTGACCCCGCTCCGCCGTTGGCCCTGCCCGCCCTGCTGCGTTTGCTCCGCTAGTGCACACCTGCGCCGCCGGGCCTGCATTTGCTCCGCTAGTGCAGTTTTGGGGCCCCGGATCTGCACTTGCTCAGTTTTTGCAGCCGGTGCCTGCTCGGGTGGGCGGAGTGGCTAGGACGACGACGGCGGTCCCCCTCTTTTCGCCCGTCCGCTCCTATGCGGCCCCGCCCCAACCACGCGGAACCGCGCCCAGGAGGGGAACGCGTCGGCCCGCGACGGGTGGCAGGTCCGCGAGGTACTCCCTGTTGGAGGTCGCCAGGCGGTCGGGGTCGGCGGGCCAGCTGCCCAGCACCACCCCGGCCACCTCGACGCCGCGGTGCAGCAGCGCCTCCAGACTCAGCAGCGTGTGGTTCAGCGTCCCGAGGTCCGGGCGCGCCACCAGCACAGTGCTCACCGTCCCCCCGTCACGTTCCACCGCGTTCACGGGCTCGGACGTCTCGGGAGAACTCAACTGGCCGCTGGTTTCGGCCGCCGCTCGGCCCGTTTGGGCCGCCCCGCCTGGCTCCCCACAAGCCTCCTGCAACGCCACTGCCAGGTCCGCAATCGTGCGCCGGTCCCCGTCCAGCTCCACGAGCACACCCCCGCTGCCCTCCACGATCACGAGGTCGTGGGATTCTTGTAATTCCACAATTTTCATCACGTGCTCCGAGAGCGGGAGCAGCTCCACCCCGTCGATCGCCGCCGCGGGAGGCGGGGCCATCGGCTCGGTGAGACGCTGGCCCTCGGCGGTGGTGAGTGCCTCGGAAGGCACGCCGGCGGCGCGAGCCAGCCGGGCGACGTCGTCAACGTCCCCCGGTTCCCCGCCCCGCATCCCGGTCTGCTGCGGCTTGTAGACCGCGATCCGCCGCCGGCCCACGTTCCACCCGGAGACCGTGAGCGCCGCCGTGGCGTACGTCTTGCCCACGTCCGTGTCGGTTCCCGTCACGACGACGGCGTGGCCCAGGGAGGCGACGAGGTCGCCCAGGGGATTGGTGGTCATGGTCTCTCCTGTCAGAGTGAAAGCAGTGCGGCCACGTGCGCTGGACGTGGCTGACGCGGCGGCGGGCAGTTCCTCCGCAGGGTGAGCGGCCCCTCACACGCCCTGCGGTTCGTCCCCCACCACGTCCCGGACGGTGTCCAACGCCCGGGCCAGAACGTGTAGTTCCATGTCCGCGGGAGCCGTGATGCGCAGGCGACTGATGCCGTCCGGGACCGAGGGCGGGCGGAAGCACCCCACCACCACGCCCCGGGAACGGATCACCTCCGCTGCCCGCGCGGCCGACTCCGCGGAGGCCACCGGGAGGGACTGCACCGCCGCGCGGGCCGGCGGGGTGCCCAGCGCGGAGGCCACGAACCGCGCCCGCTCGTGCAGGGTCTCCACCAGTTCGGGGTGCGCCCGCACGATCCGCGCGGCCTCCGTGGCCGCAGCGGCAGAGGCGGGCGCGAGGGCGGTGTCGAAGATGAACGGGCGCGCCGTGTTCACCAGGTGCTCGCGCAGCGCCTCGGACCCGAGCACCGCGCCGCCCTGCGCGCCGAGCGCCTTGGACAGCGTCATGGTCACGGCCACGTGCGGCGATCCCGCAAGACCAAGCTCGTGCACGAGCCCCCGGCCGCCGCCCGCTACCCCGATCCCGTGCGCCTCGTCCACGAGCAGCAGCGCGTTCTCGGCGCGGCAGAGCGCGGCCAGCTCCGCGAGCGGCGCGTGGTCGCCCCACACCGAGTACACGGACTCCACGACCACGACGGCGCGCGCCTCCGCGCGCTCCGCCAGCAGCTGCGCCACGTGCGCGACGTCCGAGTGCCGCGCGATCCGCACCGGCGACTGGGACAGCCGTGCCCCGTCCACCAGGGACGCGTGCGCGTGGGCGTCCGAGACGATCAGCGTGTCCGCGTCCCCCAGCGCCGTCAGCACCCCGGTGTTCGCGGCGTACCCGCTGGAGAACGCGAGCGCGACGGGCTGGTCAGTGAGCTCGCACAGTTCGCGCTCCAGCACCTCGTGGACCCCCAGGGTTCCGGTCACCAGCCGGGAGGCCCGAGAGCCTGTGCCGTGCTCCCCCAGCGCGTGCTGGGCGGCGGCCACCACGCGCGGGTCCCGGGAGAGCCCCAGGTAGTCGTTCGAGGCCAGGTCCACGCACGCCCGGGGCGGCGTCCGCAGCCGACGTCGCAGTCCCGCCTCCGCGCGCTGCTCGCCGCGAGCGCGGAGCCAGTCGTCAAGGGGACCGACCGTCATGCCCATCCCCCGCCCGTCAGCTCCACTTCCTGCGCGGCCCGCAGCAGGGCGTAGGCGATGGTGCGGACCTCCTCGTCCGTGCAGACGTACGGGGGCATGGTGTAGAGCAGGCGTCCGAACGGGCGGAACCACACCCCCTGTTCCAGAGCCGCGCGGGTGAGCAGCTCCGGGTCCGGGGCCTCGTGGAACTCCACGACCCCCACGGCGCCGATGACCCGCACGTCCTTCACGACGCGCAGCTCCGCCGCCACGGGCAGGATCTCCCGCAGGGTCTCCTCGATCCGGGAGACGTTCGCCCACCAGGAGTCCCGCAGCATCCGCACGGACTGCAGGGCCACGGCGCACGCGAGCGGGTTCGCCATGAACGTGGGCCCGTGCATCAGCGCGCGCTGCTCCGACGCCGTGATGACCGCTCCCACGGCCTCGGACACGAGCACCGCCGCCAGGGACATGTATCCGCCGGTCAGCGCCTTGCCCACGCACATCACGTCCGGGACCACGTCCGCCCACTCACTGGCGAACCACTTCCCGGTGCGGCCGAAGCCCGTGGCGATCTCGTCCACGACGAACACCAGGTCCAGCTCGTCCGCCAGCTCTCGCAGCACCCGCAGGCACCGCGGGTCGTACGTGCGCATCCCGCCCGCGCCCTGCAGCACGGGTTCCACGATGATCCCGGCGAGCTCGTCCCGGTGGGCGCGGGCGACGTCGCGCACGTCCGCGATCCACGCCTCAACGGCGGCGTCGTCGGCGTCCCAGTCCACGGCCCCGGACGACGACGGCGCTCCCGCACCCTGCGCGCCGCTCCCACCTGGCCCCTCGGTGTCCCCGGAAGGCACGAAACCAGCGGTGTCCGAGGCCGCCGCACCGAGGTTCTCCGGGGACCGCACCCCCTCGGGATCCTCGTACCCGGACCTACGCCGGGGGTGCGCCGCGGGAGGCGGTGCCACGAACAGCTGCTCCGCCACCAGCCCGGAGAATTCGGCGTGCATTCCGCCCTCGGGGTCGCACACGCTCATGGCGCCAGTGGTGTCCCCGTGGTAGCCGCCGCGCACGGTCAGGATGCGACGGCGCTCCGGCCGCCCGAGGGCCGCCTGGTACTGCACGGCGAGCTTCAGCGCGACCTCCACGCTCACGGAACCCGAGTCTGCGAAGAACACGTGCTGCAGCTCGGGCGGGGTGACCTCCACCAGCAGCTCCGCGAGTTCTACGGCCGGGCGGTGCGTGAGACCGCCGAACATCACGTGGGAGAACTCGGTGATCTGGTCCACGGCGGCGCGGTCCAGCTCCGGGTTGCGGTAGCCGTGCACCGCGCACCACCACGAGGCCATGCCGTCGATCGCCCGGACCCGCTCCCCCTCCGGGGTCTCCAGGGTCAGGGTCACGCCCTCCGCGGCCAGCACCGCGTGGGGTGCGGGTCCGTCCAGCGGTGCGTAGGGGTGCCAGAGCAGCCCGCGGTCACGAGCGGCGAGGCGGGTGGGCTGCGCGGCGTCGTCACCCTGTTCTGCCGTATCTGCCACGGCACCCGCGGTGGGGCAAGAAGCTTCCCCGCTGCTCTCGGCGGGCGCGGTGTCGTGAGTGATCTGCGGTGCCGGTTCAGGCATTCGGCGCCACCGAGGTCCCCGCACCACGACGCCGCACGGTCGGGCTCAGCTCGATCCTCACCCGGGTGTCGTCCTCGTCGCGCTCGGGCCCCTCGCCCGAGCTCAGCAGGGCGGCGAGCGCCGCAGACACGGGGGCGGGGGCAGCTGGCGGGGTCGGAACCGGGCCCGGGGCGGCGGAGGGCACCGCGGCGTCGTCGCCCTGACCGGAAGAGACCGGGTCGGAGGGGTCCGGACGGCCGCCCGAGGCGGCATCGGAACCGGCAGGTCCACCGGTTCCGCACGTGGACCCGCAGGGCGTGGTCGCGGGGCCCGTCGAACCTGCCTGGCCCGCCGCGGCCTGCTCGGGTGCCGCACCGTTCGAGGTGTCGGCGGGCACCGTGTCGTCGTGCTCCCTCAACGGACCCGCGCCGAGGACGGTGAATCCGGCGTCCGCGATCATGTCCAGGTCCGCCTTGGCCGCCTGCCCTTCGGAGGTGAGGTAGTCGCCCAGGAACAGGGAGTTGACCACGTGCAGGGCGAGCGGCTGCAGGGAGCGCAGGTGCATCTCGCGGCCACCGGCCATGCGGATCTCCTTGTCCGGGCACACGAAGCGCACCACGGAGAGGATCTTCAGGCACTTCTGCGGGCTCAGCTGCCACGTGCCGGCCAGGGGCGTGCCGTCGAAGGGCATGAGGAAGTTCACCGGCACGGAGTCCGAGCCCAGGTCCCGCAGGGCGAAGAGCGCCTCAACGAGCTGCTCGTCCGTCTCCCGCATGCCCACGATCAGCCCGGAGCACGGGGAGAGCCCGGCGTCCTTCGCGCGCTCCACGGTGTCCACGCGGTCCTGGTAGGTGTGGGTGGAGCAGATGGACTCGTAGTTGGACTCGGCGGTGTTGAGGTTGTGGTTGTAGGCGTCCACACCGGCGCCGCTGAGCGTTTCCGCCTGGCCGTCCTTGAGCAGGCCGAGGCACGCGCAGACCTCCACGTCCGGGTGCTGCTCCTTCAGCGCCTCGACCGTGCGGGTCACGTTGCCCACCTCGCGGTTGGACGGGCCGCGACCGCTCGCCACGAGGCACACGCGGCTCGCACCACCGCGGATGCCGTACTCGGCCTGCTCCACCGCCTTTTCGGGGCTCAGCCACGAGTACTTGAGGATGTCTGTCCCGGCGTTCAGCCGCTGGGAGCAGTAGCCGCAGTCCTCGGCGCACAGCCCGGACTTCAGGTTGACCAGGTAGTTCACCTTCACGGTCATCCCGAAGTTCTCGCGGCGCAGCCGGGCGGCGGCGGCCACGAGGTCCAGCATGCCGGGGTCGTCGGTGTGCAGCAGCGCGAGGGCTTCGTCCGGGGTCACTGGGTCGCCGGCGAGGACGCGCTCGGCCAGCTCGGCAGGGTTCTTGAACATTGTTCAATTATTGAACGGTGTTCAGGATTGTCAATTCTCCGGGCCATCATTGCGGGACGCGGCCCACGGGTGGCCGCCGCCCTGCCGCCGTCCGGGCCACGACGACGTCGCGCCCCACCCCCGCCAGCGCGGGCCACCCCGCCCGCTCGGTAGAGTTTCCGCGGGGCCCGTACTCGGGCACGAGAGCAGGGAGGGACGCCGTGGCACTGGACCGCGACCAGGTGGTGGAGGCCGCGTGGCACATCCTGCAGACCTACGGGCTAGGGGACCTCTCGATGCGCCGCCTCGCCCGCGAGCTGGGCGTGCAGCCCGGCGCGCTGTACTGGCACGTGGCGAACAAGCAGGAGCTGCTGGCAGTCCTCGCGCAGCGCATGGTCGCCCCGCTGAGCACCTCCTCCACAGGCGCTCCCACCACAGGAGCCTCTCCCGCGGGCACTTCCCCGGCAGTCGCCGACGACGACGCCACCCTCCTCATCGCCCGGTTCCGTTCCGCGGTGCTCGCCGTGCGAGACGGCGCGGACGTGGTGAGCGTGGCTCACGCGCTAAATCCCTCGGGCATGCAGCCCACACCCCTGCTCACCGCGGCGCTGACCCGCGCGGGCATGGACCCCGCCCCGGCCGAGACGGCCGCGCTCACCCTGGTCCGCTTCACCCTGGGATCCGTGACCGCGCAGCAGACCCGCGAGTCGATGGACCTCCCCACCGCCACGATGGCCGCCGAGTTCGAGGCGGGCGTGCGCGCGATCCTGGCGTAGCGCCGTCGTCGCCCCCCTCCACCGCCCGCACCCCTGCAACAACTGAGCAGATGCCGAATTGCGGCCGCAAAACCGCACTTGCTCTGTTAATGCAGGAGGCGGGAGGGGGCTTCAGTGAGCCTGCCGGGGCCACCGCTCTCGCTGAAGCCGCCGGTCCAGACGGGGCGCCCCTGCAACTACGGAGCAAACGCAGAACTGCGACCCCGGAACTGCACTTGCTCCGTTGTTGCAGGTGGTGGGAACGCGTGCGCGCTCCTCTCCACCGCCGGGTCCGCCGTCCGGGGGTGTCAGCCGGTGCGGGCGGCGGCCAGAATGTCTGCATGACCACCGGCACCCCCTTCACCGTGCGTACACCCGTCCCCGAAGACGCCCCGGGGATCGCGAGAGTGCACACGCAGTCGTGGCGGGAAACGTACACCGGGCTCGTGCCGGAGCGGTTCTTCGACGACGACGCCTTGCGCCGTCGGGAGGAGACGTGGACCCGGATGCTCGCAGAACCGTCCCGCCGTGTACGGGTTAGGGTGGCCGTGGTGGGCGAGGCGATCATCGGTTTCGCGGGCACTGGGCAGCCCCGCGAAGACGACCCCGCCCGCGAGCACGCCCTGCACCTGCTCTATGTGCTCCGCGAGCACCACGGCACGGGCGCGGGACAGGCCCTGCTCGACGCCGTTCTCGGCGGGGAGCCCGCGCAGCTGTGGGTCGCGGAGGCCAATCCACGCGCCATCCGCTTCTACGAGCGCAACGGGTTCCGGGCGGACAGCGCCTCGTTGACCGATCCCGGGCTGGAGGACCTGCGCGAGGTCCGCATGGTCCGGTGAGACCGCGGACGACGTCGCTCCCCGCCGCCCACGCGCGGCACGGGACCGTGCGGCGTCGTCGTCAGACCCCCGCGCCCACGATCAGCATGGTCGCCCCGAAGACCACCCCGGAGACCACCAGCACCACGGTGGTGTAGCCGAGGATGTCCCGGATCTTCAGCCCGGCGATCGCCAGCAGGGGCAGGGCCCAGAAGGGCTGGATCATGTTGGTCCACTGGTCGCCGTACGCCACGGACATGATGATCACGGAGGGGTCCACGCCCAGGCGGGCGGCGGCGTCGAGGAGGATGGGCGCCTGGATGGCCACCTGGCCGCCGCCGGAGGGGACGAAGAAGTTCACGAGGCCCGCGGAGAGAAAGGCCAGGAAGCCGAGGGTCTGGGGGGAGGCGACCGCCACGATGGAGTCCGAGAGGACCTGGATGAGCCCACTGGCCGTCATGATTCCCATGATCCCGGCGTAGAGCGGGAACTGCAGCAGGATGTCTCCCACGTTGGATGCAGCGTTCTTGACGAGCGCCATGACCTCGAACGCGTTGCGGGAGAGCAGGAAGATCAGCGCCAGGAACATCCAGTTCACAATGTTCAGGGTCACGGTGCCGCCGCCGGTGAAGTGGATGACCAGGTAGGCCACCAGGGCGAGGCCCACGAGCAGGGTGGGGATGCGTGAGGCGTCGAGGCGGTCGGCGGGCACTTCCACCTCGGGGGTGGCAATGCGCTGGTCGGACTCGGCGAGCGCGTCTGCGGTCACCGCGTGACTCGCGGGCACGGCCCGAGGCGCCACGAGCCACAGGGCGAAGGCGACGAGCACCACGGTGGCCACCGTAGCCGTGATGTTCCACCACGAGAACGTGGTCTGCGAGATGGGGATGACGTGGCCCACCTGCTTCTCGATGAACGAGCCGGGAGTTGCCGCGGTCAGCGGCCCCGAGCCCGAGTAGCCCATGTGCCACACCACGAAGCCGGAGAAGCCGGAGGCCACGAGCATGGGGAAGCTCACCGGCCTGCCGCGGCGCGAGAACTCGGCGGCGACCTCGCGCGCGAGCAGACCGCCGACCACCAGGCCGAAGCCCCATGTGATCAGTGACGCCACCGCCGCGATCACGAACACGAACACATAGGCCGCGAGCGGCGAGCGCGGAATGCTGGCGAGCCGCGCAAGGAGCGCCCGCACCGGACGGGTGCTCGCGAGTGCATGGCCCAGCAGCAGCACCAGGGCCATCTGGGTCATGAACTCCAGCAGCCCCGAGAGCCCCGTCCCCCACCCCTTGATGACGGTCACGGGACCGGAGTCCGTCAGGATCAGCGCCATGACCGCAACCACCAGTGTCAGGACGATCGCGAAGATCAGCGCGGAGGGAATGAACCGCTCCACCACGTAGTTCACGGGCTTCATGGCCCGGGCGAGAGGGGGTTCGGGTGACGCGGTGGGCGTCGTGGACCGTTGCGGAGCGTTCATGGCGGGGACCTCTTCTTCATTGACGAGGGATGGCGGATGAAGGATGCCCGGCCACGGGGTGTCGGCCGGAGAGGGAAGTCTTCGGGTACGACGAGGGGAGCCGGCGAACCGGCTCCCCTCGTCACGGCGTGCTGGTGCTTGCTGGGTGGCTCAGCGGCTCAGCAGCAGGGCCTCGCCCTGGCCGCCGCCGCCGCACAGCGAGACGGCAGCCTTGCCGGAGCCGCGGCGGGCGAGCTCCATGGCCGCGTGCAGCGCGAGCCGTGCCCCGGAGGCACCGATGGGGTGGCCCAAGGCGATCGCTCCGCCGTGGATGTTGACCTTCTCCATGTCCACGCCGAGGTCCTTCACGGACTGCACGGACACCGCCGCGAAGGCCTCGTTGATCTCGATGAAGTCCAGCTCGGAGACGTCCCACCCGGAGCGGGACAGCGCGTGCTCGATCGCGTGCGAGGGCTGGGAGTGCAGGGACGTGTCCGGGCCGGCCACCTGGCCCGGACTGCCCACCACGGCGAGCCACTCCAGGCCGTGCTCCTGCGCGTAGCCGCGGGTGGTCAGTACCACTGCCGCGGCGCCGTCGGAGATGGGGGACGAGTTGCCCGCGGTGATCGTGCCGTCCTTGGTGAACGCGGGGCGCAGCTTGCCGAGCCCCTCCGCCGTGGAATCGGGACGGACGCCCTGGTCCTCCGCGACGGTCACGGGGTCACCCTTGCGCTGGGGGATCTCGATGGGTGCGATCTCCTCCGCGAACACGCCGTCCTGCTGGGCCTTGCCCGCGAGCTGGTGGCTGCGCGCCGCCACCTCGTCCTGCTCCTGGCGCCCGATGTGCCGTTCCGTGTTGCCCGTCTCCGTCAGCTCACCCATGGCCACGCCCAGCGCGGAGTCCACCAGGCCGTCGTGGGCCAGGGAATCGGCGAGGGTCATGTCCCCGTAGGACGTGCCCTTGCGGGCACCCAGAGCCAGGTGCGGCGCGTTGGTCATGGACTCCATGCCACCGGCCACCACCACGTCCGCCTCGCCCGCGCGAATCATCCGGGCAGCCTCCGTGACGGCCACCAGCCCGGAGAGGCACACCTTGTTGAGGCTCATGGCGGGCACGCTCATGGGCAGCCCGGCGGCCACGGCGGCCTGCTTCGCCGGGTTCTGCCCGTTGCCCGCCTGCACCACGTTGCCCATGTAGACGTAGTCCACGTCCTCCGGTGCCACCCCGGCGCGCTGCAGCGCGTGCTTGATGGCGTGGGCTCCCAGGTCGACGGCGCTCTGGGACGCGAGCGCCCCGAGCAGCTTTCCCTGCGGGGTGCGGGCCCCGTTGACGATCACGATGTCGTTGGCGTTCTCGGTCACTGTTCCTCCTGAACGGGTACGGAATCGGGGGTGACGTCCACCAGATCCACCCGGTAGTTCGCTTCGGTCTTCTCGGCCACTTCTGCTTCGCTCACCCCTGGGGCCAGGGTGCGCAGCACGAGTCCGGCGTCCTCGACGTCGAACACGCACAGGTCCGTGATGATGCGGTCCACCACGCCCACACCGGTGAGCGGGAGGTCGCACTCGTGCTTGAGCTTCGCGGAGCCGTCCTTGGCCACGTGCTCGGTGAGCACCAGCACGCGCGGCGTCCCGGCCACGAGGTCCATGGCGCCGCCCATGCCCTTGACCATCTTGCCGGGAATCATCCAGTTCGCCAGGTCTCCCGTCTCGGAGACCTGCATGGCGCCCAGGATCGCCATCTTCACGTGCCCGCCGCGGATCATCCCGAAGGACGTGGCGGAGTCGAAGATCGCCGCCCCCGGCTGCAGGGTGATGGTCTGCTTGCCCGCGTTGATGAGGTCCGGGTCCTCGTCCCCCTCGTACGGGAACGGGCCCATGCCCAGCACACCGTTCTCGGACTGCAGCACCACGCTCACCCCGGGCGGCAGGTTGTTCGCCACCAGGGTGGGGATGCCGATGCCCAGGTTCACGTAGTCGCCGTCGGCCAGTTCCGACGCCGCGATGGCCGCCATCTCGTCGCGCGTCCAGCTCATGCCGCGTCCCCTTCCGTGCGTCGGCCCGCGGTGGGCCGCCCTTCTGTCCCGCCGCCTGGCGAGCGCGGATCCTTCACCGAGGGCACGACGTCGCCCGCGGGCCTTGGCCGCGTGGTGCGCTGCTCGATCTCCTTGGGCGCCCCGGAGTACCGCACCACGTGCTGCACGTACACGCCGGGGGTCACGATGTGGTCCGGGTCCAGCTCGCCGGGAGCCAGCACCTCCTCGACCTCCGCGAACGTGACTCTCCCGGAGGCCGCGCACACCGGGTTGAAGTTGCGGGAGGTGCGCCGGTAGACCAGGTTGCCGTCCGTGTCCCCACGCCAGGCGTGCACGAGCGCCACGTCCGCCACGATCCCGCGCTCCTGCACGTAGGTGCGCCCGTCGAACTCGGCGGTGGGCTTGCCCTCCGCCACGGGGGTGCCCACCCCGGTGGCCGTGTAGAACGCGGGGATCCCTGCCCCACCGGCGCGCAGCCGCTCCGCGAGGGTGCCCTGCGGAGTGAACTCCACCTCCAGCTCGCCCTCCAGGAACTGGCGCGCGAACTCCCTGTTCTCCCCCACGTAGGAGGCGAGCACCGTGGAGACCTGCCGGTTCTCGAGCAGCAGCCCGAGACCCTTGCCGTCCACACCCATGTTGTTGGAGACCACGGTGAGGCCTTTGACGCCGCTGTCCCGCACCGCCTCGATGAGGTCCCGCGGAATGCCCGAGAGACCGAACCCTCCCACCGCGAGGGTCATGCCGTCCCGCAGCGTCTCGGCCAGCAGGCCGGTGACGTCGTCCCTGAGTTTGGACATGGCCGCCCTTTCCGGATTGTTCCGTGTGATCTGCCTCTCACCCTAGGAAGGGTTCACATCCTGGTCAAAGAAATCCGTGGTGCGTCGCGGAACGAGCCACATTCTGGAAAACTGGCGGTTGATCGTCCACATGGTGGACAAGCGGGACCTGGCGGGCAGAGGAGTCGGCGATGGCGGGAGCGGCGGAGCAGCCGGGCGGGGCGGAACTGGCGCCGTCGACCTCGTCGCGGGCCACGGCGACGTCGGGCACCCAGGTGGTTGGGCGGGTCGCCGCGGTGCTGCAGGCCGTGGCCGCCGCGGGAACGGCCCGCACCGCCGAGATCGCCCGCAGCACGGGACTCACCCGCCCCACCGCCCACCGCCTGCTCACCGCGCTGGCCCACGAGGGACTGCTCGACCGGGACGGGACCGGCTCCTGGGCGCTCGGCTTCGAGCTGACCCTCCTGGGGGCGGTGGCCGCGCAGCGCTACCCGGCGCAGGACCTCGCCACTCCGCACCTGCGGCGTCTCGCCGAGGCCACGGGCGAGTCCGCGTTCTTCTCAGCCCGCCGCGGGGACGAGGTGATCTGCCTCGAACGCGCCGAGGGCTCGTTCCCCGTCCGCTCGCACGTCCTGCACGAGGGCCTGCGACTGCCCCTGGGTGTGGCCTCAGCAGGTCTGGCAATCCTCGGCCACCTCCCGGACGAGCAGCTGGAGGCGGCGCTCGCCGCGACCCGCGAGCGCCGCAGTCAGCTCGGCCCCCAGCACGACGACGCCCACGTCCGTCATCTCGTGTCCCACGTTCGCGAGCACGGCTGGTCCCTGAACCCGGGGCGGATCGTGGAAGGCTCGTGGGGCATGGCCGCGGCGGTCTTCGACGCCTCCGGCCAGCCCCGCTACGCGCTGTCCCTCACGGGGATCGAGTCCCGCTTCCGCCCACCGCGGCAGCACCAGCTGGGCACCGCGCTGCTGGAGCAGGCCCACCGGCTCAGCACGGCACTGCGCACGGGCCGTGCGGCGTCGTAGTCCGTCCCGCGCTGCGTCCCGGACGGCCGTGGGCGACGGCGTCGTCACCCGCTCAGGAAGCCGTCCAGCCGCCGTCCATCGTGTAGGACGCACCGGTCATCATCCCCGCGGAGGGCCCGGCCAGGAAGGCGATCAGCTCGCCCACCTCCTCGGGCTCCACGAGCCGCTTGACCGCGGCCTCGGTGAGCATGATCTTCTCCACGACCTCCTCCTCCGCGATGCCATGGGCGGCCGCCTGGTCCGCGATCTGGCGGTCCACCAGCGGGGTGCGCACGTAGCTGGGGTTCACGCAGTTGCTCGTGACACCGTGCGCGGCACCCTCCAGCGCCACGGTCTTGGAGAGCCCCTCCAGGCCGTGCTTCGCGGCCACGTACGCGGACTTGAATTCGGACGCGCGCAGTCCGTGGACCGAGGAGACGTTGACCACCCGCCCCCAGCCCCGCTCGTACATGTGCGGCAGGGCTGCGCGAATCAGCAGGAACGGGGCCTCGAGCATGAGCATGAGGATCCGGTGGAAGTCTGCGGGGTCGAAGTCCTGGATGGGCGCCACCTTCTGGATCCCGGCGTTGTTGACGAGCACGTCCACGTCCAGGGTGAGCTCGGCGAGCGCGGCGGTGTCCGTGAGGTCCACGACCCACGCCTCACCGGCCACCTCGCCCGCGAGGCACTTTGCGGCGGCGGAGTCGATGTCCGCGACCACCACGTGGGCGCCGTCGCGTGCCAGGGCGCGGACCGCCGCGGCACCGATGCCGCTCGCACCACCCGTCACGATTGCCTTCTTGCCGTCAAGGGGTGCTGGGGACATGCTCTGGCTCCTTCGCCGTCGGGTCGTGCGCCCCACGATAGACGCCATGATTCGCCCGTCCCCCTCCATGTGCTGTTGGATGGAGGGGCAACCATCCAGAGCGGCCGAGAGATCTGGCTCGTCGAAGCCGCAGCAACCGGGGCGCGCCCGGTGCTAATGCCAGAACCGATGGAAAGGACGCACCACCCCATGCCCCACAACACCGACCGCTTCCAGACCACGCACGTGGGCTCCCTGCCCCGCACGCCCGAGCTGCTGGAGGCCAACAACCGTTTCCAGGCGGGCGAGATCGACCTCTCCCAGCTGGGCGAGGCGCTCGACGAGGGCGTGACGGAGATCGTGCGCACCCAGCGCGAGATCGGCATCGACATCGTCAACGACGGCGAGTACGGTCACACCACGTCCGGCGCCGTGGACTACGGGGCCTGGTGGAACTACTCGTTCCACCGCCTGGGCGGGCTGACCCCCACGGACGAGGACCGCTGGAACGACGCGGAGAAGCACCGTTCCAGCCCGGGACACATCGTGCTCACGAGCTTCCCCGACCGCCGCGACCGGGAGCGCTTCCGGGACGCCTACGAGGACCCCACAGCGGGCGTGCTCGCGCACCGCAACACGGTCTCCCAGCCCAAGATCACGGGCCCGCTGACCTACACGGGCCAGGAGGCGGTGGCCGGGGACATCCGCCGCGTGAAGGACGCGATGGCCCTGAACGGTGCCACGCAGGGCTTCGTCGCCGCGCTGTCCCCCGGCTCCTGCGCACGCGTGAAGAACGAGTACTACGCCACGGACGAGGAACTGGTCTACGCGTGCGCGGAGGTGATGCGCGAGGAGTACAAGGCCATCGTGGACGCCGGACTGACCGTGCAGATCGACGACCCCTCGATCGCCGAGTCCTGGGACCAGATCAACCCGGAGCCCACGGTGGAGGACTACCTGGACTTCACCCGGCTGCGCGTCGAGGCCCTGAACTACGCCCTGCGCGACCTGCCGCAGGAGCAGATCCGCTTCCACCTCTGCTGGGGCTCGTGGCACGGGCCCCACACCACGGACCTGGAGCTGAAGTACCTCGTGGACCTCATGCTCACCATCAACGCGCAGGGCTACAGCTTCGAGGCGTCCAGCCCCCGTCACGGCCACGAGTGGAAGGTCTGGGAAGAGCACCCGCTGCCCGAGGGCAAGGTGGTCTACCCCGGCATGGTCTCCCACTCGACCAACGGCGTGGAGCACCCGGAGCTCGTGGCGCAGCGCATCGAGCAGTACGCCTCCGTGGTGGGCCGCGAGAACGTCATCGCCTCCACGGACTGCGGGTTGGGCGGGCGGCTGCACCCGCAGATCGCGCTCGCGAAGCTCGGCTCGCTCGTGGAGGGCGCGCGGATCGCCTCGCAGCGCCTCTTCTGAACGACCAGCCCCCCTCCAGAGCCGAGGACGACGCCGCACGCGCCGTTCCGCGGGCCCGGCACCTCCACGGAGTGCCGGGCCCGCGGTGCATGGTGACCCCGCCCTGCCGGGACGTCGCGGGCGTGGCCGTGCCGGTGCGCGGAGGGGACGTGCCGCCAGGGAAGCCTCGCGACGACGCCGTAACATATACGATTTTATACACGACATGCGTGACCGGGCTCACACGCATGCGTACACTGCCGTTTCAAGACCAATCGGTCGGTTATTGCATTCAGGCCCCTGCCTCTGGCACCACGGACGCCCGTCCGAAGATTCTGGAGATCCACCATGGCATCAACCACCACAGCGCCCGCGCAGGGCCACACCATGAGCCGCGAGGAGCGCAAGGTCCTCGCGGGCACGCTCGTGGGCACCACCATCGAGTGGTACGACTTCTTCATCTATGCCCAGGCCGCCGCGTTCATCCTGGCCGCGCACTTCTTCAACCCGCTCGGGGCGGAGAACGCGCAGCTCGCGCAGGTTGTCTCGTGGGCCTCCCTGGGCATCAGCTTCCTGTTCCGCCCACTGGGCGCGATCGTGGCGGGGCACATCGGCGACCGCTTCGGCCGCAAGGTCACGCTTGTGATGACCCTGTTCGGCATGGGCGCGGCCACCACGTTGATCGGCCTGCTGCCCACCTACGAGAAGATCGGCATTGCCGCTCCGATCCTGCTGGTGCTGCTGCGCATCCTGCAGGGCTTCTCCGCCGGCGGTGAGTGGGGCGGCGCGGCCCTGATGTCCGTGGAGCACGCCCCCGTGAACAAGCGCGGACTCTTCGGCGCGTACCCGCAGATCGGCGTGCCGATCGGCATGCTCATGGCCACCCTGTTCATGTTCGGCCTGAGCACGGGGCTGACGCCCCAGCAGTTCGAGTCCTGGGGTTGGCGCGTGCCGTTCCTGTTCTCCATCGTGCTGATCTTCGTGGGCTGGCTCATCCGCCGCTCGGTGGACGAGTCCCCGGTGTTCCTGGAGATGCAGCAGCGCGCCAAAGAGTCCTCCGCGCCCCTCGGCCAGCTCTTCCGCAAGAACCCCCGCGAGGTCCTGCTCGCCGCGCTGATCTTCGCCGGCAACAACGCCGCGGGCTACCTGGTGATCGCGTTCTTCGCCTCCTACGGCACGAAGGTCCTGCACATGTCCCGGCCGGAGACCCTGGTCGCCTCCCTGGTGGGCGGCATCGGCTGGCTGATCTTCACCATGCTGGGCGGCTGGATGTCGGACAAGGTGGGACGCAGGCGCACATTCATGATCGGCTACGGCATCATCATTGTGTGGGCCATCCCCATGTGGTGGCTGCTCAACACGGCGTCCCTGCCGCTGTTCGCCCTGGCGATCTTCGTGCTGACCATCGGCCTGGGCCCGTCCTACGGACCGCAGTCGGCCATGTACGCGGAGATGTTCCCGGCCCGCGTGCGCTACTCGGGCGTCTCGATCGGCTACGCGCTGGGCTCGATCATCGGCGGTGCGTTCGCGCCCATGATCGCCGAGCTGCTGCTCGCCCGCACCGGCCAGGCGTGGACCATCGGCGTCTACATCTCGCTGCTGTCCCTGGTGTCGTTCATCGCGGTGTGCTTCGTGAAGAAGTCGGACCAGGGCAAGGACCTGCACGTGGCGGAGGTGCACCAGGAGTACGTCCAGGCGCACCCCGGGGAGAGCGTCCCCGCCGTCGCCGGCGAGCCGGAGACCACCTCCGCACGCCGCCCCCGGCACTGACGCGCCCCTGCGTCCACCGTCCCGCGGCCCTCGACGGAGGGCCGCGGGACGCCACCCGAGAACCGGCCCGGCATCCCCACGGATGCCGGGCCTTCCCGTCTCCCCCGAGCGGGCGTCACCGATTGACGTGGCTCACACGATCGGGGAACCTGAGCAGTGAACGATCGGTCAGTAATCCTTTCCAACTAGGAGTTGCCATGTCCTCTCTGCCGCAAGCCTTCCTCGTCGGGGGCGCCCGGACACCCGTGGGCCGCTACGGCGGCGCGCTGTCCTCGGTCCGCCCGGACGACATGGCCGCCCTGTGCATCCGCTCCGTGGTGGAGGACGCCGGGATCGACCCCGCGCTGGTGGACGAGGTGATCCTGGGCAACGCGAACGGCGCGGGCGAGGAGAACCGCAACGTGGCCCGCATGGCGTGGCTGCTCAACGGCTACCCGGACACCGTTCCCGGCATCACGGTCAACAGGCTCTGCGCCTCCGGGATGTCCGCGATCACGATCGCCTCCCAGATGGTGAAGTCCGGTGCCGCGGAGATCGTGGTGGCCGGCGGTGTGGAGTCCATGTCCCGCGCGCCGTGGGTCATGGCCAAGCCGACCACCGCCTTCGCCAAGCCCGGGGACGCGTTCGACACCTCGATCGGCTGGCGCTTCACCAACCCCGCCTTCCTGGACGGGCCGCTGTCCCGGGACGGCAAGATGACCTACTCCATGCCGGAGACCGCGGAGGAGGTCGCGCGCGTGGACGGCATCACGCGCGAGGACGCGGACGCCTTCGCCGCGCAGTCCCACGAGAAGGCGCTGGCAGCGATCCGCGCCGGGCACTTCGAGAAGGAGATCGTCCCTGTGGAGGTCAAGGGCCGCAAGGGCGCGGTCACCGTGGTGGACACGGACGAGGGCCCCCGCGAGGGCTCCACCACCGAGGTGCTCGCCAAGCTGCGCCCGGTGGTCGCGGGCGGCTCCGTGGTCACCGCGGGCAACTCCTCCTCCCTCAACGACGGCGCCTCGGCCGTGATCGTGGCGAGCGAGCGGGCCGTGACCAAGTACGGTCTCACCGCCCGTGCGCGCGTGGTGGACGGCGCCTCAGCCGGTCTCGCCCCGGAGATCATGGGCCTCGGCCCGGTCCCGGCCTCGCAGAAAGTGCTGGAGCGGGCCGGGTGGAACGTGGGCGACCTCGGTTCGGTGGAGATCAACGAGGCCTTCGCCACCCAGTCCCTCGGCTCCATCCGCCGTCTCGGCCTGGACCCGGAGATCGTGAACCGGGACGGCGGCGCGATCGCCCTGGGGCACCCGCTCGGCTCGTCCGGCTCGCGCATCGTGATCACGCTGATGGGTCGTATGGAGCGCGAGCGCACCGCCAAGGGCCTGGCCACCATGTGCATCGGCGTGGGCCAGGGCGCGGCTCTGCTCGTGGAGCGGGTGTGATCCGGCCGTGACGGACACGAACCCCAGCCACGACGACGCCGCCCGCGACCCGCGCGCGGACGGCGCCGCCGCGCCGTCGTTCCCCGAGAACGGGCGGACGCCCACCTGGGCCGCGGACTTCTCGGCCCTGCGCGTCACCGAGCGCCCGGACCGGCTGCACGTGGCCCTGGACCGCCCGGACGTGCGCAACGCCATCGACGAGGTCATGGTGGACGAGCTGCACACGGTGTGCGGGCACCTGGAGCGCGAGCCGAAGATCATGGTGCTCAGCGGCACCGAGGTGAAGGGCAAGGGGATCTTCGCCTCCGGGGCGGACATCGCCCAGCTGCGCGAGCGGCGCCGCGAGGACGCCCTGCGCGGGGTGAACTCGCAGATCTTCGACCGGATCGCCAAGCTGCCCATGCCCGTCGTTACCGCCCTGGACGGCTACGCCCTGGGCGGTGGCGCGGAGCTCGCGTGGGCCGCGGACTTCCGCATCGGCACGCCCCGCCTGAAGGTGGGCCAGCCCGAGACCGGGCTCGGCATCATCGCCGCGGCCGGTGCGCTGTGGCGGCTCAAGGAGCTCGCCGGTGAGGCCCTGGCCAAGGACATCCTGATGGCCGGGCGCATCCTCTCCGCGCAGGAGGCCCTGGAGGCCCGGCTGATCACGGAGATCCACGAGCCCTCCGAGCTGCTGGCGGCCGCGGACGCTCTCGCGGACCGGATCGCCGCACAGGATCCGCTGGCCGTGCGGATCTCCAAGCGGGTCTTCGCCATGCCGCGCGAGGCCCACCCCCACGTGGACGAGCTTGCGCAGGCCGTCCTGTTCGAGTCCCAGGCCAAGTTCGACCGCATGCAGGCGTTCCTGGACCGCAAGAAGGAGCACAAGAAATGACCGAGAGCACCACGTCAACCGTCCCCTCCACCGTGGGCGTGCTGGGCGGGGGCCGCATGGGCGCGGGAATCGCCCACGCGTTCCTGATCTCCGGCGCGCACGTGACCGTGGTGGAGGTGGACGCCCAGGCCGCGGAGGCCGCGAAGGAGCGCGTGGAGTCGGACCTCGCCAAGTCCCTGGAGCGCGGGAAGATCGACGGCAACCTGGACGTGTGGGCCGAGAACTTCGCGGTCAGCGTGGACTACGCGGACTTTGCGAACTGCGAGCTGGTGGTCGAGGCCGTCCCGGAGATCTGGGACCTCAAGGTCTCCTCCCTCCGGGAGGTCGAGGCGAACCTGTCCGAGGGCGCCTGGCTCGCCACGAACACGTCCTCGCTGTCCGTGGACGGGCTCGCCGCGCAGCTGCAGCGCCCGGAGCGCTTCTGCGGCATGCACTTCTTCAACCCGGTGCCCGCCTCCAAGCTCGTGGAGATCGTGATCGGCGAGCGCACGGGGCAGGAGCTGCGGGACCTCACTCTGCAGTGGGTCGCGGGGCTCGGCAAGACCCCCGTGACCGTCAAGGACGCCCCCGGGTTCGCCTCGTCCCGCCTGGGCGTGGCCCTGGGCCTGGAGGCCATTCGCATGGTCGAGGAGGGTGTGGCCTCCGCCGAGGACATCGACAACGCCATGGTGCTCGGCTACAAGCACCCTGTGGGTCCGCTGGCGCTCACGGACATTGTGGGACTGGACGTCCGCCTGGGCATCGCCGAGTACCTGGAGAAGGAGCTTGGACCCCGCTTCACGCCCCCACAGCTCATGCGGGACATGGTGGAGCGCGGCGAGCTGGGCAAGAAGTCCGGAAGGGGTTTTTATGACTATTCATAGAGTTGCCGCTCGACGCTGACCGCATGACAGCTGGTCGGCACAGGTTTCCCCCGACGGCCCGCCACCCAGAACCCCCGGGTGGCGGGCCGTCGTCCATCACAATTCGATCACAGGGGGTTGCACTAGCAAACGGCTCCCGTGAAGTGTGGGGCGTGTTGCAGAGCACAGACGGCTCCCACATCGAGAGGTGATCGAGATGCAGTCCAAGAAGACCCTGACCCTGACCGCCGCGGCCGTGGCCGCCCCGCTGCTGGTGGGGTGCGCACAGAGCGCTCAGCCCTCCCAGACTGCCGAGGCCGGCGAGACGACGGCACAGACGCGGCAGACGGCGAGCACGGCCGCATCGGCCCAGAGCTCGCAGGCACCCGCGACAGGCTCGAGTGCGGTGAGCACCGCGGACCCGGCGGCCACGACCACCGGTGAGGCCAGCACGCAGGCTGCCGCCGGCGAGGGCACCACGCTGCCGGAGGTGACGGACCCGCTGGCCGGCACGGAGGCCGAGACCTCGAGGATCCCGGTGGAGCACCCTAAGTACGGCGATCTCGAGATCGTCACGTACCTCCACGTCACCTCGGGCGGCGCGGCCCCGTCCGAGGGCGTCCCGAGCTACGCCGTGTACCAGAACGGCCACGCGGTGGGCTACGTCGCCTCCCCGGAGGGCACCAAGGCGGTCAACTTCTCCGACCGCAAGGCACTGGCCGGACAGACGTGGGAGGTCGGCAAGGAACACCCCGTGGACCGGTACGGCAACGTCTACATCTCCTACGACACCGGCGTGACCGTGCTGACGCCCACCGAGATGGGCTTCGACTCCCAGGGCACCATGCCTCCGGCCAAGGACGCGAAGTTCCCGTTCTCCCACGCGGGCCTGAAGCTCGACGCCGCAGGGTTGCCCACGGTGGTGCAGAAGGTCGTGGACAAGGACGGCACCGAGACCGGCAGGACCGTGAACTGGACGTGGGAGAACACCACGTTCGTCCAGGAGAAGTGAACGACATGCGTTCCACCCGAACGCCGCCCCTGACCACTGCCCTTGTGGCGCCCCCCTGCTCGCGGTCTGCGGGCAGGGCAGGCAGACCGCCGGAGTACGGGCCCATGGAGGTGGTGACCTGCACGCTGACCACCACCCCGGACACCGCACCGCAGGGCAAGCGGGCCAGCTATGCCGTCCACCAGAACGGCAACCCGGTGGGCTCCGTGTCCTTCCCCGAGAGCTCCTCGGTGATCACCTTCGGCAACGGCCCGGCCATCGGGGACCAGCTCTGGGAGGTGGACCAGAAGAACCCCGTGGACAGGTACGGCAACGTGCACTTCCCCTCCAACTCGGGCGTCACGGTCATCAGCCCCTCAGGCGGGGGCTTCGACTCCCACGGCACCTTGCCGGGAGCCGAGGACCCGCAGCACCCCTTCCAGAACGCGGACGTGAGGATCGCCTCCTCCGGTGAGCCGACGGTCGTCCAGCACGTCAGGGACAAGAACGACAGCAATGCGGACACCGGAGAGACCGTGGACTGGACCTGGGATAGCTCGAAGTTCGCGGCCCGCAAGTAGGTCACGGTCCCACCGCACGGTCCCACGAGGGCGGCCCCGCTGCGGCGGAGCCGCCCTCGTGCGTGCCTGGCCATCCTGGTGCGGGCCTGACCGCCCGGCAGAAGACTGGGGTCGCGGTTCGATCACACCTGGTTGCAATCGCAAATGCGATGGGGGGGGGAGGGTGGATGCCTTGGTGATCTCAGAGATCTCCCCCAACCGACGAGGTGAACGAGATGTGCTCCACGAAGACCAAGACCCTGACCGCCGCTGTTCTGGCTGTCCCGCTGCTCGTGGGTTGCGCGCAGAGCGCCGAGCCCTCGCAGGCCGCCGACGCCGCGTCGTCGCCCGCCGCGAGCACGGCCCCGGCGGCGAGCAGCACCCCGAGTACGGCGCCGAGCACCCAGGCGGCGCCCCCCGACGAGAGCGCGGAGACCCCGGCCACGGAGCCGACTGCGACTGCAGAGACCACCACGCCGCCACCGGAGCCTTCCAGTTCAGCACCCGCCGTCCACTCCACGCTCCCCGCGGTGGAGGACCCCTGTGCGGGGGTCTGCACGGCCACGGGACGGTTCCAGATGAATCACCCCGCCTACGGCCCCATGGAGATCGTGTCCCACGAACGGATCGTGCACCCGGAGACCGCTCCCCAGGGCAAGCAGCCCAGCTTCGCCGTCTATCAGGGGAACGAGCCCGTGCGCTACGAGGTGAACGTGGACGCCGGGGACCTGGTCTCGTTCGGACCGGCCCCCGTGATCGGGGACCAGGTGTGGGACGTGGCCGGGAGCAGCCCCGTGGACAGGTACGGGAACCTCTACCTGAGCAGCAGCCGCGGCGTCACCGTCATTTCCCCCGCCGACGAGGGCTACTCGTCCAACGGAACCATTCCCGAGGCCAACCTGATCCCGCCGTACCCGTCCGATCCGGCCGGGCTGCGGATCGAAGCCTCCGGCGAACCGACCATCCTGGTCAAGGAGGTCGCCCCGGGCGGCGCCCCAACGGGCAAGACCCTGGAGTACACCTGGGACGGTTCCACCTTCGTGCCGAGCACGTAGGCACGCAGGAAAGTAGCTGACACGACGCCGTGCGGGCAACGGTGAAGGGCGCGACCCCGAGGGGTCGCGCCCTTCACGTCCGATACCTGTGTGTTCTGGTGCTCGTGCGCTCGACCGGCCGTGAACCGGACCTCCAGCGGTTCGGCCACCCGGCGTCAGCCGTGCGGCCACGGAGCTGTCCTCATGGGGCCGTGCCGGACTCAGCGCTCCACGAGGATCCCGTCCTCGTCCGCCCACAGGGTCTTGCCCGGACGGAAGGTGACACCTCCGAAGTTGAGGATCACGTCCGTCTCGCCGAAGTCGTTGGGCGAGGACTTGCGGGGGTTGGTGCCCAGGGCCTTCACGCCGATCTGCAGGGTTCCGAGCTCCACGCGATCGCGCACCGGGGCGTTGATGACGAGCCCCGCCCAGCCGTTCTCCATGGCGGTGCGGGCCACGTTGTCGCCGAGCAGCGCGCAGTTCATGGAGCCCTGCCCGTCCACCACCAGCACGGCACCGTCACCGGGGGTGGCCACGAGCTTCTTGACGTCCACGTTGGACTCGAAGCAGCGCACGGTGCGGATGGGGCCGGCGAACTGGTGGGCGCCTCCCACCGAGATGAACTGGGTGGTCACGGACTGCAGCTCGTCGCCGCGCTCGTCGTAGAGGTCGCACGTGGAGATGGACATGGCACTGGCCTTTCGTCGCGGACAAGGGGGCCGCGCGGCGTCGTCGTCGGGTGGGCGGCGCACTGCGGAAGCTCGCCCCGCGCCGCGAGAACGACAACCTACGCAGCAGTAGGAACGTGACGGACGTTACGCGAGGTCCGCATCGAGTTCAACGGCCGGCGCGTGGCGCTGCAGGAAGCGGTACACCTCGGTCTCGTCCACCCCGGGGAACGCGCCGGCGGGCATTGCGGCGAGCATGTGGGTGGCCGGGCGCGCGGAGGGCCACGCCTGTCCGTCCCACAGCTCCGAGAGCGCGGGCGAGGGCTGCTGGCAGCACGCCGGGTCCGGGCAGGTGGAGGTGCGCCGGTAGTTCGTGGCCCGGCCCCGGAACCACTTGACGTGCTCGTAGGGAACCCCGAAGGAGATTGAGAACTCGCCGTGCTCGGAGCCCTCCACGCGGGCGGAGCACCAGAACGTGCCGTGCGGGGTGTCCGTGTACTGGAAGTGCGAGAGCAGCCGGTTGGTCCCGGAGAAGGCCTGGCGCGCGGAGAAAAAACGGCACGCCCGCTGACCCTCCACCGCCCCGCTGTGGTCGGTGGGGAACTGGAGGCCGTCGTTCTGCCAGGCCTTGTGGATGATCCCGGAGGAGTGCACCTTCTCGAAGTGCGTGGGGATCTCGAAATGGTGGGTCATCAGGTTGGTCATGCGGTGCGCGGCCGTCTCGTGGGAGACCGCGAACGCGTCCCGGAGGTCGTCCACGGACAGCTCCCGTTGGGACTTGGCCCGGGCCAGGAGGTCCACCGCCGAGGCCTCGGGAACCATCAGCGCGGCGGCGAAGTAGTTGGTCTCCACCCGCTGCTCCAGGAACTCGCCGTAGCTTGCGGGCCGTCCGTGCCCCAGCAGGTGGTGGCCCACCGCCTGCAGCAGCACGGACCACGGGGATCCGCCGGCCGTGCTGGCGGGCAGGTAGAAGCGCCGGTTGCGCAGGTCCGTGACGGAGCGCGTGGAGTGCGGCAGGTCCGGGACCTGGTGGATCTCGAAGCCCACGTGCTCCACCAGCCGGGAGATGTGGTGCTCGGACAGCGGCCCGCCGGTGTGCCGGATGGCGGCGAGCAGCTCCGCGGCCATGGTCTCGATCCGCTCGAAGTAGTTGTTCACGCTCTGCATCCGCGCCCGCAGCTGGGTGTTGGCGCGCCGGGCCTCCTCCGGGGTGGCGGCCTGCTCCTCGAGCCGCTGACCGAGCTGCTGCTGCAGTGCGGCGAGCGCCTCGAGGGTCTCGGTGCTCGTCCCCGGCCCCACCCGCACCGTGGGCAGCCCGAGCGCGGAGTACATGGGCCCGCGCTGGACCCGCTCCACCTGGATCTCCAGTTCCATGCGCCGAGAGGGCGCCTTGGAGCCCAGCAGCTGCTCCACCCCCATGTCCAGGGCCGCAGCGATCGCGGACAGCGCGCTGAGCTTGGGCTCGCGCTTGCCGTTCTCGATCAGTGACAGCGCGGACGGCGCCATTCCCGCGGTGCGCGCCAATTCCTCCAGCGTGATTCGCAGGCGCTTGCGGCGGTAGCGGATGCGCCGGCCCAGCACGATCGGGTCCGCCGGGTCCCCCGACTCCTCGGGCGGCACCTCGGAGGACGACGACGCCGCGCGGCCACCTCGGGTGCCCGCCCTCCCGTGTCCCGCGGGAGCGGTGCGCTCGGTCGTGGAATGGGTGGGAGCGGCGTCGACGGTGCGACGGTGCCTGCGGGGTCCTGTGTCCAGGGTCATAGTCCGAGTTTAGGCAGATTTTTCTCAAACGTGAAGAAATTCAATTCTTCATCCGAAAAACCTCTATGCGAGGGTGCAGATCGCGGCAAAAGTGGAACACATCAAGTTACCCGTGCGGAGCTTCCACCGAGGCCGCCGGCTCGAACGATCAAAGGAGACCGAGATGAGCAACGAGAACAGCAACCTCCGCAGCGCCGCTGAACTGGCCCGTGACTGGGAGGAGAACCCGCGCTGGGCGGGTGTGACCCGTGACTACGCGCCCGAGGAGGTCCTGCGTCTGCAGGGCTCCTTTCGAGAAGAGCACACCAACGCCCGCCGCGGGGCGGAGCGCCTCTGGTACCTGCTCAACTCGGAGGATTACATCAATGCTCTGGGCGCTCTGACGGGCAACCAGGCGGTCCAGCAGGTCAAGGCGGGCCTGAAGGCCATCTACCTCTCCGGCTGGCAGGTGGCCGGTGACGCCAACCTGGCGGGCCAGACCTACCCGGACCAGTCCCTCTACCCGGCGAACTCGGTTCCCCAGGTGGTGCGCCGGATCAACAACGCGCTCAAGCGTGCGGACCAGATCGAGCACGCCGAGGACGTCCACACCGTGGAGAACTGGATGGCGCCGATCGTCGCGGACGCGGAGGCCGGCTTCGGCGGACCGCTCAACGCGTTCGAGCTCATGAAGTCCATGATCGACGCCGGTGCGGCGGGCGTGCACTGGGAGGACCAGCTGGCCTCCGAGAAGAAGTGCGGCCACCTGGGCGGCAAGGTGCTGATCCCCACCCAGCAGCACATCCGCACCCTCAACGCGGCCCGCCTCGCGGCGGACGTGGAGGACGTGCCCAGCATCATCATCGCCCGCACGGATGCCGAGGCGGCCACCCTGATCACCTCGGACATCGACGAGCAGGACGCCGAGTTCATCACCGGCGAGCGCACCGCGGAGGGTTTCTACAAGGTCCGCAACGGCATCGAGCCCTGCATCGCCCGAGCCAAGGCGTACGCGCCGTACTCCGACCTCATCTGGATGGAGACCGGCACCCCGGACCTCGAACTCGCCAAGCAGTTCGCGGAGGCCGTGCACGAGGAGTTCCCGGACCAGATGCTGGCGTACAACTGCTCGCCGTCCTTCAACTGGAAGAAGCACCTGGACGACGACACCATCGCCAAGTTCCAGCGCGAGCTGGCCGCCATGGGCTTCCGCTTCCAGTTCATCACCCTGGCGGGCTTCCACGCCCTGAACTACTCGATGTTCGACCTGGCACACGGCTACGCCCGCAACCAGATGAGCGCCTACGTGGAACTCCAGGAGCGGGAGTTCGCCGCCGAGGAGCGCGGCTACACCGCCACCAAGCACCAGCGCGAGGTGGGCACCGGCTACTTCGACCTGGTCTCGCAGGTGGTCAACCCGAACTCCTCGACCATCGCCCTCAAGGGCTCCACCGAAAGCGCCCAGTTCTGACCCGCCCCGCGCGGCAGCGCTGACACAGATTCGCGGAGGCCGGTGCACGGTCACCGAGGCCAAAGTACTCCGGGCACCCGGCCTCCGCGTTCACCTCATCCGCGGGTGATGGAGGGGTCTGCTCAGACCTCTGGCGGACACAGAACCGCCCCGGCACCGCACCATGACGCGGCCGCCGGGGCGGTTCTTCCGTGCGCGGGGCACGCCTGCCGCGGCTACTGCGAGGGGGCGTCCTTGAGGTAGTTGGTGATCCGCACCGTGCACAGCCGGCGGCCGGTGTCGATGTGGGTGATGACCACCTCGTGGCTCGTCATGGTGCGGCCCAGGCGGATGGCCGTGGCCACGCCGCGCACCCGGCCGCTCGTGGCGGAGGCATGGTGGGTGGCATTGATGTCCACGCCCACGGCCACCTTGCCCATCGTGGAGCCGTGGATCACGGCGGCCCACGATCCGAGCATCTCGCCCAGCGCCACGGAGGCGCCGCCGTGCAGCAGCCCGAGGGACTGCCGGTTGCCCTCCACGGGCATGGTGGCGACGAGGCGCTCGGCGGAACGCTCTTCCACCTCCACGCCCATCTTGCGGTCCAGCTCGCCCAGCTCGAGGTTCAGGGCGTCGAAGGGCTTGCCCTTCTGCTCGTCGGACGACGCCGCGCGCCGCCGGTTCTCCACGCGTGCGTCCGCGGGGGTCGGGTCCTCGTGCATGTTCACTCCTCGTGGTGGTGGCACGACGCCGCCCGCGCGCCCGCGCGGGGAAGGTGCCGCAGCGCCGTCGGGCCCGGTGGAGCGGGACGAACGGCCATGGTGACTCTGTGTGACCTAGGTTATCCTGGTCCAAATACTGACCGATCGTTCGGCTACCGCCTCGACACCCGGAGGACCCAGCGTGAGCACCCAGACCCAGGCGCCCGAGACCAGCGCCCCGCAGATCCTGCCCAGCTTCGTGAGGGGCCAGTGGTGGCGCCCGGACGACCCGCAGAAGGTCACGGACGTGAAGGACGCCGCCACCGGCGAGCTGGTGGCCCGCGTGAGCACGGACGGCCTCGACACCGCCGGGGCCGTGGAGTACGCCCGCACCGTGGGCCAGGCCTCGCTGGGGCAGTTGCGCATCCACGACCGCGCGCTGATCCTCAAGCAGCTCGCGCAGCACCTCGGGGAGCACAAGGGGCAGCTGTACGAGCTCTCCTACGCGACCGGCTCCACCGCGAAGGACCACCTGATCGACGTCGACGGCGGCATCGGCACCCTGTTCACGTTCTCGTCCAAGGGCCGCCGCGAGCTGCCCAATGCCAACGTGATCGTGGACGGCGCCGTGGAGCAGCTCTCCCGGGACGGCTCGTTCCTGGGCGAGCACGTCTACACCCGCCTGCCTGGCGTGGCCGTGCAGATCAACGCGTTCAACTTCCCCGTGTGGGGCATGCTCGAGAAGTTTGCGCCCGCGTTCATCGCCGGGGTACCCACCATCGTGAAGCCCGCAACCCCCACCGGCTACGTCACCGAGGCGTGCGTGCGGCTCATGCTGGACTCCGGGCTGCTGCCCGAGGGATCCCTGCAGCTGGTCTCCGGCTCCGCCGGGGACCTGCTCGACCACCTGGACGCCCGCGACCACGTGGCGTTCACGGGGTCGGCAGCCACGGCCCGCTCACTGCGCGGCCACACCAACGTGGCGGAGAACGGTGTGCGCTTCACCGCGGAGACCGACTCCCTGAACGCCGCGGTCATGGCCCCGGACGTCACCGAGGACTCCCCCGAGTTCGAGGCGTTCGTGAAGTCCGTGGTCCTGGAGATCACCGCCAAGGCCGGGCAGAAGTGCACCGCGATCCGCCGAGTGGTCGTGCCGGAGCAGGTCAAGGCCGCCGTGGTCACGGCGATCCGCAAGCGGGTGGCCCAGCGCGCCGTCGTCGGGGACCCGCGGGACGCCGCCACCACGGTGGGCCCGCTCGCGTCCGAGGACCAGTACCTCGAGGTGCTGCGCTCCGTGCGCACCCTGGTCGACGCCGGTGCCACCGTGGAGCTGGGCGGACCCGAGGAGCTCTCCTCCGTACCCCAGCACGGCGCGTTCTTCCCCGTCACCGTGCTCTCGTTCGACGACGCACGCACCCCCGTCGTGCACGAGGTCGAGGCGTTCGGCCCGGTCACCTCCGTGCTCGGTTACTCGGGGGACGTCGCGGACGCCGTGCAGATCGCTGCGATGGGTGGCGGCTCCCTGGTGGCCACCGTGTGCACCCACTCCCCCGAGCTCGCGGCACAGTTCGCCTCCGGGATCGGCGCGTACCACGGGCGCGTGCTCTTCCTGGACCGCGACGACGCCAAGACCTCCACGGGCCACGGCTCGCCCGTGCCGCACCTGGTCCACGGCGGCCCCGGCCGCGCAGGCGGCGGCGAGGAGCTGGGCGGCGTGCGTGCGGTCAAGCACTACATGCAGCGCACCGCTGTGCAGGGCTCCCCGGACCTGCTGACCGGCATCACCGGCCAGTGGCACTGGGGCGCGAGCGCCAACACGGTGACCCGCGAGGACGTGGCGGACGGCACCGGCGAGCACCCGTTCCGCAAGTCGCTGGAGACGCTGCGGATCGGCGACCAGTTCGTCTCGGACCTGCGCACCGTGACGCTCGAGGACATCCTGGAGTTCGCGGAGAAGACCGGGGACACGTTCTACGCGCACACGGACGAGGAGGCCGCCACGGCCAACCCGTTCTTCCCGCGCCGCGTGGCCCACGGCTACCTGCTGGTCTCCTGGGCCGCAGGGCTGTTCGTGGAGCCCGCACCCGGGCCCGTTCTCGCCAACTACGGGCTGGAGAACCTGCGGTTCATCACCCCCGTGACGTATGATGACGCCATCCGGGTCACCCTGACTGCCAAGAAGATCACCCCGCGCGTGACGGACGAGTACGGCGAGGTCGCGTGGGACGCCCGCCTGACCAACCAGAACGACGAGATCGTGGCCACCTACGACGTCCTGACGCTGGTGGCCAAGCGGTGGCCGGTGCCGGAGGCGTGAGTCCCCGCCCGTTCGGGGGTGCCGGCAGCACGGTCTGACGGCGGTGCTGTCTGACGGCGACCTGAACCTCCGGAGCCCCGTGGCACGACGTCGTGGGGCTCCGGTGCTCCCGGGACTGCGGCGGCCCCCGGCGCCTTCCGCCGCCGTCTGCAGGACTGGCGCCACACCCTTCAAGGAGCACACCATGCGTCTCTACACCGCCGTGATCGACTGCCGCGACCTCCACGCCCAGGCGCACTGGTGGGCCCAGGTGCTCGACTGGGAGGTGGTGTACGAGGACGCCGACGAGGCGGCGATTGCCCCGCGCAGCAGCCCCACCGGGGACATCGACGACCGTCGGGAGTTCGACGCCGTGCAGACGGGGATCTGCTTCGTCCCGGTGCCCGAGCCGAAAACGGTCAAGAACCGGATCCACCTGGACTTCGCGCCGCACGTCACGGAGGACTGGAACGCCATCGTCGAGCGCTTCCTCGCCGCGGGAGCCCGCCGCGCGGACGTGGGCCAGCCGGAGGACGCCACGTTCGCCGTCCTCGCCGACCCCGAGGACAACGAGTTCTGCATCCTCTCCGCGCGCCGCAGCTGACGCGGGTGCCGCCGGGCGGGTCCCAGACTGCCGGGTCGCACGGGATCCTCGGGCGCGCCTGCCCGTTCGCCCGCGATCGTGAGCGGGTGCGCGGATCCCCGCGGATCCTCGGGGTACCCGCGAGGACGGCTAAGCCCGCAGGCCCGAGAAGACCATCGTCACCACGGTCGCCGCGAGCTGGTCCACTGTGCCCGAGCGGCCGGGCTGGTACCAGTCCACGATCGAGTTGACCATGCCCAGCATCAGACGCGGTGCGGACTTCCCGGAGATGTCCGTGCGCAGCTCCCCCAGCTCCTGCGCCTCGCGCACCAAGTCCTCGACCGTGCGGGTCAGGGTGCGGCGACGCTGCAGCGCGGCCTCCTCGACCTCCGAGTTCCCACGCAGCCGCAGCAGCAGGGTCACGTAGGGCATCTGGTCCACGAGCACCCGCACCGAGCCGTCGAGGATCGCCTCGAGCTTGTTGACCGGCCCGTGGTCCGAGGCCAGGACGGACTCGAAGACCGCCTCCAGCGAGTCCAGCGCACGGTCCAGTGCCTGGCCGAGAATCGCCTCCTTGGACTCCACGTGGTGGTAGATCGCGGACTTGGAGATCCCCAGGTGCTTGGAGAGGGTCCCCATGGAGGTGGCGTCGTAGCCGTAGCGGTTGAAGACGTCCACGCACACGGACAGCAGGGTCTCTCGGTCGTACCCGGGACGGCCCCGCTTGGGGGCCGCCGCGGCGCCGTCGGAGGCGGGGGAAGTGCTCGCGGGGGACATGGACGGGGACCTCGACCTTCTGTCGGGCTGTCGGGAACGGAGAACCTCAGGCTACCGGCTCGTCACCTGGGCTCCACCGCCACAGCGGGCCCCGGCAACGCCGGAACTCACTTGTCGCGGTGGTCGTACACGCGCCGCAGCTTCCCGGAGGAACGGGCCAGGGTGTCCGGCTCGGCGATGTCGATCGTGGCGCTGGAGCCGATCTTCGTCTTGATCTCGTGCAGCAGCCGACGAGCACCCTCCCCCGCCTCCTCGCGGGTGGCGTCCTCGCGGCGCTCGATGTGGATGGTCATCTGGTCCATGCGGTGCGGCCGGGTGATCTCCAGCGTGAAGTGCGGGGAGAGCGCGGGGATCTTCAGCGCGAGCTCCTCGATCTGGGACGGGAAGAGGTTCACGCCGCGCAGGATGATCATGTCGTCCGAGCGCCCGGTGATGCGGCCCATGCGCCGGTGGCCCGGACGGGCGGTGCCCGGCAGCAGGCGGGTGAGGTCGTGGGTTCGGTAGCGGATGATCGGCAGCGCCTGCTTGGTCAGCGCGGTGAACACGAGCTCGCCGGGGCGCCCGGTGGGCAGCACCGTGTCGTCGAACGGGTCGATGACCTCCGGGCGGAAGTGGTCCTCCCAGATGTGCGAACCATCCTTCGTCTCGCAGGACTCGCCGGCCACGCCGGGGCCCATGACCTCGGAGAGTCCGTAGATGTCGCACGCGGAGATGTTGAACGTCTTTTCGATCTCGTGGCGCATCTCCTCGGTCCACGGCTCCGCCCCGAGTACCGCGTGCCGCAGGGAGGTCTCGCGCGGGTCGAGACCGAGCTTGCGGAAGCCGTCCGCGATGGTGAGCAGGTAGGTGGGGGTGGAGAGGATGGCCTGCGGCTCGAAGTCTCGGATGAGCTGCACCTGCTTTTCCGTCTGCCCTCCGGACATCGGGATCACGGCGCATCCCAGGCGCTCCGCACCGTAGTGGGCGCCCAGCCCGCCGGTGAACAGCCCGTAGCCGTACGCGTTGTGCACCTTGTCCCCGGGCTTCATTCCCGAGAGCCGGAAGCAGCGTGCCACGAGGGTCCCCCACGTCTGCAGGTCCTCCTCCGTGTAGGCCACCACGGTGGGCTGCCCGGTGGTGCCCGACGACGCGTGGATGCGTCGGATCTCGGACATGGGCGTGGCGAAGGACTTGAACGGGTAGGCCTTGCGCAGGAATTCCTTGTCCGTGTAAGGGAACTTCGCGAGGTCCTCGAGCTCCCGGAAGTCGTCCGGGTGCACCCCGTGCTCGTCGAAGAGCTCTTGGTAGGCGGGCACGTTCTCGTACGCGTAGTGCAGGGTCCAGTTCAGGCGCTCCGTCTGCAGCGCCTCGATCTGGTCCCGGCTCATCAGCTCCTCGGGATCCGGCTGAGAGGAGCCCTCGGAGGCCACGGGGTGGTACGGGCTGGGCACGGAGCACGACGTCATGGGTTCACGCTTTCTGGCGAAGGGGCACGGTGCGGCTGCGGCCGCGGAACTGGGCGACGACGTCCCCGCCCTGAGTGGAGACGGTGATGTCGCACAGGCCGCTGCGCCCGGTGGTGGCGATCTGACGGCCCTCCGCGACGAGGGTCTGGCCCGGGTGGGCCGAGCTGAGGAAGTTGATGTCCACGCCCTGGGCCACGGTCATGGAGGTGCCGTCCGGTTCCGGGTCGTTGCACGTCATGGCGAAGCACGAGTCCGCGAGCGCGAAGATCATCCCGCCGTGCACGATGCCGAAGCCGTTGAGCATCTCCTCCCGCACGGCCAGGGAGATCACGCAGTGCCCGGGGTCCGCGCGCTGCACGGTGATCCCCAACCACTCGGAGGCACGGTCGCCAGTGAGGACGGGATGGTGTGGCACGGGAGGGCTCCTCAGATTTTCAGAACGATCGGTCAGTAGGTAACCGCGAAATGTGACGTGTGTCAACAAGTCCAGGGCTCCGCCGCGGCGTCGCCACCCCTGCACATCCATTGACGGGTCCCCGCCTCCCGGGCGGAAGATGTGTTGACGACCACACCGGGGGCCTATATTCTGAACGAGCGGTCAGTTATTATTGCCGGCAGCGTACAGAGTTCATCCTCCGCTCCCATCTCACCCGCGAACCGAGGACACACACCATGACTGAGCAGACCACCTCTGCGGACCAGGCGGAGCCCACCGCCGAGCAGCAGCACTTTGAGCACCTCCTCAGCGAGGACTCCCGTGTGGAGCCCCGGGACTGGATGCCGGAGGCCTACCGGAAGAGCCTGACCCGCCAGGTCTCCCAGCACGCGCACTCCGAGATCATCGGCATGCAGCCGGAGGCCAACTGGATCACCCGCGCCCCGAGCCTCAAGCGCAAGGCCGTGCTGATGGCCAAGGTCCAGGACGAGGCCGGCCACGGGCTGTACCTCTACTCCGCCGCGGAGACCCTGGGCACTCCCCGCTCCGTGCTCAACGAGCAGCTGCTCAGCGGCAAGGCCAAGTACTCCTCAATCTTCAACTACCCGGCCCGCACGTGGGCCGACATGGGTGCGATCGGCTGGCTCGTGGACGGCGCCGCGATCTGCAACCAGGTCCCGCTGTGCCGTGCCTCCTACGGCCCCTACGGCCGCGCGATGGTGCGCATCTGCAAGGAGGAGTCCTTCCACCAGCGCCAGGGCTGGGAGATCCTCTACGAGCTCTCCCACGGCACCGAGGCCCAGAAGCAGATGGCGCAGGACGCCGTGAACCGCTTCTACGGCCCCGCCCTGCAGATGTTCGGCCCCCCGGACGCCGACTCCCCCAACTCCCAGCAGTCCATGGAGTGGAACATCAAGCGCTTCTCCAACGACGAGCTGCGCCAGCGCTTCGTGGACATGATCGTCCCGCAGGCCGAGGCCCTGGGCCTGACCCTGCCGGACCCGGACCTGAAGTGGAACGAGGAGCGCGGGCACTACGACTACGGCCAGCTGGACTGGAACGAGTTCATGTCCGTGATCAAGGGCTCCGGGCCCTGCAACGTCCAGCGCATGAAGCGCCGCCGCGAGGCGCACGCCAACGGCGCGTGGGTGCGCGAGGCGGCCGAGGCCTATGCCCAGCGGCAGGCGCGCGAGGCTGCCGAGGTGGAGGCAGCGGCGTCGTCCCCCGAGGCCGCCGTGGCGATCGACGAGACCACTGTGATGGCGGGCCGCGGCTCGGCCGAGCTGATCGGAGCGTGAGCATGAGCGAGAACCAGAACGGTAATTGGCCCCTGTGGGAGGTCTTCGTGCGCTCGTCGCGCGGGCTGTCCCACGTGCACGCGGGCTCCCTGCACGCCCCGGACGCCACCATGGCCGTGCGCAACGCGCGTGACCTCTACACCCGGCGCAACGAGGGCACGAGCGTGTGGGTGGTCCCCGCGGACGCCATCACGGCCTCGGATCCGGACTCCAAGGGCGGCTACTTCGAGTCGGCGCAGGGCAAGAGCTACCGCCACGCCACGTACTACACCAAGAGCGAAGGGGTGAAGCACCTGTGAGCGCGTTCGCCTCCCACGACTCCGCCACCAAGCAGTCCGCGGGTGACGCGATCACCGCCGAGGAGATCGCGGAGACCGGCGGCAAGGCCTCGGAGGCCGTGGCCCAGTACGCTCTGCGTCTCGGCGACGACGCCCTGATGCTGTCCCAGCGCCTGGGCTGGTGGATCTCCCGGGCCCCCGAGCTCGAGGAGGACATCGCCCTCGGCAACATCGCGCTGGACCTCATCGGCCACGCGCGCTTCCTGCTGACCTACGCGGGCTCCGCGTGGGGCAAGACCGAGGACGAGCTCGCGTACTTCCGCAACGAGGAGGAGTTCCGCTCAGTGCGCCTCGTGGAGCAGGAGAACGGGGACTTCGGTCAGACCATCGCGCGTCAGCTGCTGTTCTCCTTCTACCAGTACGAGCTCTACTCGGCGCTGCAGTCTTCCACGGACCAGACCCTGGCCGCGATCGCGGACAAGGCGCTGAAGGAGGTCGAGTACCACCAGGACCACGCCGCCCAGTGGATCCTGCGCCTGGGCCTCGGAACCGAGGAGTCCAGGCGGCGCATCCAGGAGGGCCTCTACTACATGTGGCCCTACCTGGACGAGCTGTTCGCGGACGAGCCCCTGCACGACGAGCTCGAGGGCACCGCCGTGCGGCCCTCCAGCCTGCGCGAGCGGACCGTGGACCGCGTCACCGCCCTGCTGGCGGAGGCCGAGCTCGATGTCCCGAACGTGGCCCAGGCCCGACTCTCCGCCGCACCACGTGACGGCTCCTACTCCGAGTACCGCGGGTACATCCTCGCCGAGATGCAGTGGCTCGCCCGCCAGCATCCCGGCGCCACGTGGTGAGCACCGTGTTCTCCCGCGTTCCGCCCCGTTCGCTACCGCCCACGGGCGGCGTGGCGCCCCGGGAGGTCCCCCTGGGGCCGTCCCGGCGCCCGGACGATGCGCGCGACGCCGCCCTGTGGGACGTCGCCGCCACCGTGTGCGACCCGGAGATCCCGGTGCTCACGCTCGAGGACCTCGGGGTGCTGCGGGACGCCGTGGCGCGGGAGAACGAGAACGTCGTCGTCATCACCCCCACCTACTCCGGGTGCCCCGCCATGGACACCATGGCCGCGGACCTCGAGGCGGCCGTGACCGCCGCCGGCTACGAGAACGTGCGCGTGGTGCAGGTGCTGCGCCCGGCGTGGACCACGGACTGGATGTCCGCCGAGGGCCGCGCCAAGCTCAACGAGTACGGCATCGCGCCTCCCACCGGGCGCACCGCCGCCGGGCACAACTCCGGGCCGGTGCGACTGAGCCTGGCCGTGAAGTGCCCGCACTGCAGTTCCCTGGACACCCGCGAGATGACCCGTTTCGGGTCCACGTCCTGCAAGGCCCTGTGGGCCTGCAACGACTGCAAAGAACCCTTCGACTACTTCAAGGTGCACTGATCATGAGCGAAACGCCGGACACCTCTGCCGTGGAGGAAGCCACCGAGGCCAGCGCGGGTGACGGCAAGCGCCGCGCCACGTTCAACACCCTCGCGGTCTCCGAGGTGCGCACGCTGACCGCCGACTCCGTGGAGGTCACGTTCGAGGTCCCCGAGGACCTCATGGCGGACTACAACTACCTGCCCGGGCAGTACGTGGCCATCCGCGCGCAGATCAACGGGCACGAGGTGCGCCGCTCCTACTCGATCTGCGCGGACCCCACCCCGGGTGAGATCCGTGTGGCCATCAAGAAGGACATGGGCGGCGTGTTCTCCACGTGGGCGAACGAGCAGCTCGCCGCAGGGGACACCCTGGACGTGATGAACCCGCAGGGCGCGTTCACCTCCAAGGTCAACATCACCTCCATGAACGACCCCGAGAAGCTCGCCGAGCGGGAGGTGGCCAAGAAGCGCAACGTGCACCTGGTGGCCTTCGCCGCCGGCTCCGGGATCACCCCCATCATGGCGATCGCCCGCGCCCTGTTGCGCGCCTCGGACACCGCCGCGATGGATGTCATCTACGCCAACCGCTCGTCCATGGAGGTGATGTTCGCGGCGGAGCTGGGCGACCTCAAGGACAAGTACCCCTCCCGCCTGGCCGTGCACCACGTGCTGTCCCGGGAGCAGCGGATCTCGCCGCTGATGTCCGGGCGGATCGACCACGACAAGCTCGAGGAGCTGCTGGACCACGTGGTCCAGGTGGACTCCACGGACGAGTGGTTCCTGTGCGGGCCCTTCGAACTCGTGCAGCTGTGCCGGGACGTCCTCAAGGAGCGCGGCGTGGACGAGTCCCGCGTGCGCTTCGAGCTGTTCACCACCGGCAAGCCCACCACCCCGCAGGGCCAGCAGGGCCGCGTGGTCAAGGCGGACCCCAAGGGCGAGAACTACGAGATCATCTTCAACCTGGACGGCACCTCCGCCCAGGTGAAGTCTCCCAAGTCCGCCGCGGAGACCGTTCTCAACGCCGCCCTGCGCGTGCGCCCGGACGTCCCCTTCGCGTGCGCCGGCGGGGTGTGCGGCACGTGCCGCGCCAAGGTCACCTCCGGCGAGTTCGAGATGGAGGAGAACTTCGCGCTCGAGAAGGACGAACTGGACGCCGGATACGTCCTCACCTGCCAGACGCGCCCCACCTCCGACCGGTTGAGTGTGGACTTCGACGCCTGACCCACCCGGACGGCGACGACGCCGCACCCGCCCCGGGCGGCGTCGTCGCCGTCTGCGCCCGCTTGCGGCGAACGCGCGACATCGCACGACCGCGCTCCGCACGGCGACACCACGCACCTGGCTGCCGCGCCGTCGCTGGCACGGCATGCCGGTCCGCCCGGGCGCCGCAGCACACCGATTCCCGCCGGCACTGCGCCCGGTGGACCCGAACCCGAGGAGAACACCGTGATCGACCTGACCATCGAGGATGACATCGCCCGCGTGGTGCTCAACGCGCCCGAGAAGCGGAACTCACTGGACCTCGGCGCCCTGCAGGAGCTCGCCGCCGCGTACACGGAGGCCGAGGCCGCCGGGGTCCGCGCGCTGCTGCTCACGGGTGAGGGCCGCGTGTTCTGCGCCGGTCGCGACATCTCAGCCGTGGACCCCGCGACCGACGACGCCGAGGGCTACCTCACCGGGACCCTGCTGCCCCTCATGCAGCAGATGTCGAGCTTCCCCGCTCCCACGTTCGCCGCGGTGCAGGGCGCGTGCCTGGGTGTGGGGCTAGGCCTGACGATCGCCACGGACGTGGTCTACGTGGCGCAGGACGCAAAGATCGGCTCACCGTTCGCCGCGCTTGGCGCCATCCTGGACTCCGGGGGGCACGCGCTGTTCACCGAGCGTCTCGGGGCCCACCGCACCCTGGACCTGATCTACACCGGGGAGATGATGAGCGGGACCGAGGCCGTGACCGCCGGGCTGTTCTCCCGTGCGGTGCCGGCGGAGGAGCTGCTCCCGTTCACCGAGGAGCGCGTGGCGAAGGCCGCCCGGGGGGCCACCCAGTCCTTCGTGGCCTCCAAACGTCTCGTGGCGCAGGTCCGCGACGAGCGCGCGGGCCTGTGGGACTCCATCGCCAGCGAGAGCGCGGTCCAGGCCGCGCTGACCGCCACCGCCGACTACCGGGAGGGCTTCAAGGCCTTCCAGGAGAAGCGGAAGCCGACCTTCACGGGCAGGGACTGACCCCGCTCCGCTGCTCCCCCTCTGCCCCTTCTGTCACCCTGTCCCTCTGCGTTTGCTCCGTCAGTGCAGAAATCCGCCGCCATTTCTGCGTTTGCTCCGTTGTTGCAACCGCAGGGCAGACAGGACGCAGCCCCAGCTCCCCTCCCAGCTTCCGCGTTTGCTCCGTCAGCGCAGAAATCGACCGCCCAATGCGCGTTTGCTCCGTTGATGCACCAGGAGGCGGGCAGAGCACGGGGGCGGGCAGACCGTGAGAGCCGGGGCGGGAAGATTTCGGGCGTATCCTCCCGGGACGGCTGAGCGGCACGACGACGCTGGGGCGGCCCGAGTGCGCCGGCTCAGCCCCGGATGCCCATGGTGAGGAACACCGCCGCGGCTGCCGCAAGGCCCACGGTCAGGACGGGCTGCGGGTCCTGGGCGGCCACCCAGCGGGTGATCCGTTCCACGGTGCGCGAGAGGGCGGGGATCTTCTCCCACGCCCAGGTGAGGAGCCAGTAGGGGCCCACCACGGCCACCAGGAAGATGGCGAAGAACGCCAGCTGCCCCACCACGTGGTGCGTCAGCCCGGTGAAGAGACGGCCAGCGATGTACATGGTCGCCGGGCCGCTCATCCCCACCACGGTGTTGAGGAATCCGAGGGCGACCATGTGCCGGGACGAGTCCAGCACCTCGGACCTCGGCGCGCGCTGTGGCCTGCGGGGCCGGGTGCGCCAGCGGACGAGCTCGACGAGCGCCAGCACTGCCAGGAGAACCCCGGCGGTGAGGTCCACGCTGCGGCGCACCAGCAGCTCCTTGGTGCGGTCCTCCAGCAGCGCGGTCAGAGTCTGCGGGTCCACCGTGCGGAAGACGAGCAGCAGAAGCGTAGTCCCGAGCACCATCCCCAGGGTCAGGAAGTGCACCGGACGCCCGGGCCGAGTGCTTTGAGTGAGGATCCGCAGCACGAGCGCGTAGATGGTGGGCGAGAACCCCATGAACAGGCCCAGCCCGATCACGGAGACCAGGCCCCCGACCACTGCGCTCGCGCCCATGCGCTTCAGCTCCCTCGTGCCGCCGTGCTCATTCCTGGTTCATCCTGGCACGCTGGTGCCCTCGCGTGCCCACGAGACAGGGCGCCGCGGCGTCGTCGTGAATGGCGCATGCCGCCTTCCTCCTCCCCGGCGCCCATCCCTGCCTGCCCACTACCCCGGATCTTGTGGGGCTTGACCCTTGATCTTGGACACGCGGAATCCAGCACGATGCTGGGAGAAGCGAGAATCC
>NZ_VELE01000011.1:0-74814 GCF_007681555.1 Kocuria salsicia
CCAGATCGCTCCTGGAGACCGGCGGGTTCAGGCCGCGACTACACCCTGGATCCTGAAGAGCCCCAAATCTCCAGCCGGGCATCGCCGGTTGCAACGATTGAAGTCGCGTAGCCGCAGCCACACAAACGGGCGGTCTCGATTCTCAAACAAAGCCAGTGACGGGCCAGCACTGCGACGGCTCTGCGGCAGTCGAAAGACGCTATCGAACTATACTTTTCCTGCCCGTGAACAAAAAATTCGAACTGCTATCGAGTTGTAGAGTCTCCACTGATGTCACTGGGACCTACGGCGGGACGGAATGTTTTAATGTCTAGCAGTTTTCATCCGGGTTGCTCCAACCCCTCGTGGATTGTCGACACCGAAATATCCCAACACGGAAATGTGGTAAAGCGTACGAGTTGACACAATGTCTGCGACCATGGAAAGGACAATGGCCCGGGTAGCGGTTCTGGTGGTTCCCCGCGGGTTACTTCTGGAAGAAATGGGACTCGTCCGTGGGTGCCAGCCTCGGATGACTGGCCGGCGATTCCGGACTAGAAGCCGAAAACAGCTCCTGGTCTCAGGCGTCGATGATGTCGTCCCATCCGGCTGCCGACTGGTCTGTCAGGTCCGGTTTTCCCCCCACCCCCAGAGGTTCGGGCAACAAAGAGACGGTCGCCTCGGCCGAAGCAGACGATACCCGTCTACTTCGTAATCCAAACTGACTTGCCCGGCACGCGATGCGCGGTGACGTTCTTGGAGAACCTCTGCACGTACTCGGAGCCCACGGCGTGCTCGTCCTCTGTCGGCCAGCCCCAGGCTGTGTCGCGCCCGGCCGCGACCCATGCCTTGCCGATACCCCAATATTCTTCGATCGAGAACGTGCCGTACTGGGTTGTCGTGACCACCCGAGTCGTACGGCCCGCGTTGTTGAAGACCTGGTACGCCCCGCCGGAGAATCGCACAGCGTCGGTGCTCGGGAGTCCATAGCCCCGATCCTCCTTGCCGAGGCCAACGAATTTCTTGCCTATAGCGCTAGAGGTCTCAACCGCATGCGTACCGGTGCTGGACGAGGAGTAGATCGAGGTGGCCTTGCCATTGCGGAAGAACCTCTGCATGATTCCAGAATTCGTGGCCACCGCTACCTGTGGACCCTCGGGGTAACCCAGTATGGGGGCGCCACCCATGGCGGCATACTTGGCACCGATGGCACCCGAGGTATTTACGGCATCCAGACGCAACTTGACCACGTCGTTACCCGTTGTCACCCACAGTGCCCCGGTTGAGTCGAAAGACATGTGCTTGTGCGCTTTGGCCAATACACGTCCGTGCTGCCCGGTTGCAATGTCCAGGACCGTTACCGTGCCCCAGGCAAGATGTGCCAATCTGGTGGTACCCGGAATGCGGACGAGTTCCACGTTCTGCCACGCGGGCCGTTCCGACCGTCCCTCATCGAGGACAAAGGTGCGCATGACGCGGCCATCCGAGGCCCGCAGTTCGACAACGGTGTCAAGGGTGCCGACGTAGAGGAAGCTGCCCATCAGTACCGGGCCGTAATTCTCGGATGTCCCGGGCAGTGCCCGGCGCCAGCGAACCGCCCCGGTGCGGGCCTCCGCTGCGAAGACCACGGAGGCGCCCTCGTAATCGTCCGCACCGTACCCGGCCCGTGCAGACGTGCAGCCATAAACGATGTCGCCCGCGGCGGCGAGGCCCACGATCGACAGCTCCGGCACGATCTTGTTGTAGACCGTCACCTTTCCGGTGGAGCGCTCAATGGTCCCCAATGCCCCGCCCCGATACCCGGGCTCCGGCACGGTTCCGAACACCACGTGTGATGTGGTGACCGCCCATCCGAAGGGTCGCGATTGACGGTGCGACGGTCCCAGCCTTGCAAGAGTGCGGTAGGAAGCGGAGTCGGTGACACCGCGGTTTGTCCGGTGTTCCACGATCACGCTGGAGATGCAAGAACCGACGTAGAGCTTCTCGCCGTCGACGACCATCCCCTCGATCTGTTCGATGCCGGAGGCAGGCGCAGAGTGCGCAAACGCCCCCGTGGCCAGGTTCGTGGAACACAGTCCGTCACCGCGGTAGCCGCCCGAAAAGAGCGTGTTTGTGCGCGGATCAATGACCATCGATTGCGTCATGAGCGGGACGGGAACCACTCGGTAGCCCACGCTCCCAGCGGACGCCCCGGTCGTGGTGATCTTCGTTGCCCTCAGCACGGACGGCGCCTCGGTGAACAAGTACAGGTGTGAGCCGGCTATTCCGAGGTGTACGAGAGATTTTTCCGAGACGGTGGCCACGTTCTCGGCCTTCATGGCCGCGTCGCCCGGGCGCATCCGCCGCAGGACACCCCAGGCGTTGACATAGACGTAGCCGGCGGCGTCCGTCTTGGATACGGAGCGTCCGACGAAGGAGGTCGGGGACGGCGCCCAGGTTTGCGCCACGGTGTCGTAGACCGAGAGGATCTCTTTGCCGGCTCTGTCGTTGTGCCAGACGAAGACCTTACGCCCTCGGGCAGCCGTGCGTGCAACGATGGAATTGGTCCCGATACCGGGGATGCCCACGCGTTTCGGCGTGGAGGGGACATCGACGTCGAAACGGAACAGATTCGGATCCGCGGTCCCGGTACCCGCCCAGATGGTCTTCCCGTCCGGGGATATGGAGAGGCCCCGCGCGTAGTGGTTGCCGGTTCCCAGTCGCGGCGTACGGGTGATTTCCTTGCCGCTGGCCGGGTCGAGGCACACCACGACGCCAGTCGGATAGGTCCCGGCCCACAGCCGCCCCTTGTAGTCGAGCTGGAAGTCGTACAAGTCCGTGATCCCGCCCTGGACGGTCGCGAGCTGGCGGATCGTCCTGCCGGTCACGGACACATGCATCAACGACTTGCCGGAGGAGAAGTAGAGGTTTCCTTTACCGTCGTGAACGAAGTTGCCGGCAGCCTTTGCAGGCGTCGATGCTTTGTAGTGGAGCGTCCCCGTGTCGGCGTTGAAGATCTGGACCGTGTCCAACCCGTCCCCGGCGTTGAAGGTGACCACGAATTTGCTCTGTCCCACCGCGACCACACCGATGCCAGCGGACGAGGTCAGAGTGAAGCTGCGGAAGATGTTCCGATAGCGACCCACCTCGGTTCCGGACATCCCCAGCTTCGCGACCGGCGCTTCCGTCCCCAGCACCACGGCGGCCGTGGCGGAGGCCGGGGTTCCCACGAGCGGCATCACTGCTGCCGCCGATCCGAGAGCCGCGACGGCCGAGAAGAGGCCGCGCCGGGAGACCCCGGCGGGCACGGAAACGTTTTGATGATGGTGCATGCGACTCTCCCGCTTCACTGTGGTTCCCAGATCCGACGAATCGCCCGATTCGCCTGCGCCCGGTGATTGGGGGGGGTGGACGCATAGGGATGAGGGACACCACTCCATGACTGTCCTGAATTCTACGGCGACAGTAGGGAGGAATCGGGATGGTCACCGATCGAGCGGCGCCGCGTGCGGCCCCCGAAATCCCGGGCCCCACGCACTCACGGTGCCGCTAATCATGATGTCGCAAGGCCATCCACAACATGCCCTCGTGAACACAACCATGGGCGCGTCCCCTAAACTGAGGGCGAACAGCTCAGTGCGAGCCCGGCGGGCCGTACCCGTCCCGACAAGGTGGTTGTTATGCCCTCGATCATGCCGACCCACATTACGGGGTCGGAGGCCATGTGCAGGGTCAGCCGGGCACTGGCCCACCCCACCACCTGAAACCCTCCATGAACGAATTCCCAACCACGACCGTGACCCTCGCGGCGCTCGAGAGCACCCGCCTCGGATACCTCACCCCCGACACACCCCACCGCTTCGATGTGATCGGCAAGCAGTCCGTGCTGCCGTTCCTCGTGGTCCCTCGGGCAGGAGCGGATAGGGTGCTCGTGCTCAGCAATGGCGCGGTCGACCACCACATAGCCCAAGGTCACCCGGTGTTCCAACGCTCCAGTTGGTGGCAGGAGATCGAGCACCACCAGGTCTACTTCTGCGATCCCGGGACCCTGGGCGAGGACCGCCTCTCTCTGGCGTGGGGGCAACTCAGCAGGCAGCACTGGGTCGCTTACGATGCGGCGCGCGCCGCCCAGGCGCTGTCCGCCCTGCTCGGTGTGCGGGAGCCGGCTCGGCGGGTCTACTACGGTTCCTCGGCCGGCGGCTTCATGGCACTGACGCTGCTGGCCGGGGACGCCGGGGCCGCGGCGGTCATCAACAATGCCCAGTTCGACTGGACGCGCTGGATGGCTACGGGACTCAACCCGCTGCGGGAAGCTCGGTTCGACAACATGCTCCCCAACCGGCTGCGGCGGGCGCATCCGGTGCGCACCAACGCGCTGAATCTGCTCGCCAAACGCGGCAAGCCCGTCAGCATCGACTACTACGTCAACCTCGCGTCCAAGCACGACCGCGAAGTCGACCACCCCATGTTCATCGACTTCGTCCAATCCCACCCACGGCTGACACGCAACGTCAGGATCTTCCCGTACGAGGATCCGGCGGCGGAGCACAATCCGATGCCCAAGGAGCAGACCCTGGAGATCCTCAATCACACCCCGAGACTGGACTGACCCCTCACCCCCCACCCCCTAAGGAAGTTCACGTGCCACGGCTCACCCCCTATCCCCGCGGCTTCGTCCTCAGCCGCCATGCTCCCCCCGAGCGCTCAGTGCCCGGCAATTTCCACTCCCTCGAGGTGGCCGGCGGTTGGCACTTCTCCTTCGACCCTCTGCGCACGCCTACAGTGTGCGTCGACGAGGTGACCGGTCGATTCGTCCTGACCCACGGCACCTGTTTCCCCGTGGGCGAGGAGTCGGTCGTCGACGTCTCGGCCTGGCTGCTGCGGAAACTGCTACAGAGCGAGGACACGTTCCTGAACGGCCTCGACCTGTTGGCCGGGCGCCACGTCGTCGTCGCGGGCGACGCGACGCAGGCCTCGGTGTATCAGGACGCCGCGGGTGCTCGTTCCGTCTACTACTCCCCCGGGGCCGGACTGGTTTCCTCCCACGCCCATCTCATCCACGACCTGGTGCCGCACGAGCCGACGCTCGCCACCCTGAGGCCCACCGGGGCGGCCAATACCTGGGATCTGTCACCGTGGGCGGGCATCCGGGCGCTGGTGCCCAATCACCGCCTCGTGCTGGGCACGTGGGAGGTCGAGCGCTTCTTTCCACGGCAGCCGAACCGGTACGCCGGGTGGTCCACCCGGCGGAAGCTGTCTGCGATCGAGGCGATGTGGCAGCGTGAGCTGGACGCGTTCACAACGGCATTCGAGGACGTCGTCGTGTCGGTCACCGGTGGTTCCGACAGCCGGGTGGTGCTGGCCATGGCCCGCCGGCACCTGCAGGTGGTACACGGCTTCACCTATACCCCCGGGAAAAACGTCAGGAGCCGCCGGAGCAAACGGCTGGCGCAGGACGAAAGAATTGTGGGCGAGCTGCGGGACCTGCTGCCCCTGGACCACCGGTTCTTCTCCCGGGATGACACCGGCGTCACGTCCAGCCCCGAACTGTCCCAACTAATGAGCCGTAACTCAATCCTCGAGCACGGGCGCTGGCTCATCCACCACTACAACCGGGCGTTCCCCGGCGACGACGTGATGCACATGCGCGGCAACGCCTTCGAGATCGGCCGTGCCTTCCGTGATCCCCGGCCGCACAACGACACGATCGAGGATATCCGCGTGCATTACGCGCAGCGGGCCAGCGTTATCGCCACGGATTCGGGCACGCCTGCGCTGAATGTCGAGCAGCACGCCTACTTCGACGGGGCCGTGCAACGTCTGGGCTACCACGAGGACCTCCACGGGTACCACCGACTCGACCTCTTCCATTGGGAGTTCCGCGTGGGACGGTGGTTGTCCGAGGTGCTCAACGAGACCGACATCAGCTTCGACACGTTCCTGCCCGTCAGCGTACGGGCGATCTTCGAGCTGCTGCTCTCCTTCGACGTGGCGGATCGGCGGGATGGCTTCGCCTACACTGAGTTGATCGACCGCAATTTCCCGTTATTGAACTTCTTCGGGAAGAACGACGACCGGAATCTCTACCAGCAGGTACGGGACGAAAAGCGGTCTGATCTCCGGCGGAAGGAACGCGTCAACGCCTGGCTCGAGCGAGGCCTGCGTCTGTCCGGATTGCCCGGCACACCGGACGAGGAACCGGTGTTCCAGCCAGCGCCGGGACCAAACCACCTCCTCCTGCCCTCCGACCAGTTTGTTGAGGGCTACAGCGCCACCCGGGTCATCGGTCACGCCCCGGTGGACGGCTCCCTGCAGTTCCGGTTCCGCTCCCCCTATGCGTTCAAGCGTTCGCTGGGCCGATTCGAGTACCGACTGATGGTCTCGGGACAGACTCTGCTCCGCACCGACGGCGCCGCCTGGCCGTACGACTCTTGGGTGACCGTGCACAATCTGCGGGCCGAGGACACGATCGAGGTGCAAGTTGTGGCGCTCCGGACGATGTCCAAGGAGTCGTGGAGCCGGGCGACCCACGCAGGGATCCTCGATCTTTCCTACACACCGATGGCCCCGGAAGAAGCGCCGCGGGCGGTCTCAAGCAATCCCTATGCCGAGACGAGCCCCTGGACGAAGCATGTAGCCGCTACGCGCGACGAAACCGCGTCGGACTCGGCCGCCATGTCCGCAACGGGTACCATGAACTGAGGACCGCCCCCCAAACAGCCTACAGTTTCCCCGACAAGGTGGTTGTTGTGCCCTCAATCATGCCGATCTACAGAACGCAGCCTGAGACCATCAAGAGAGCTCCGATCGTGCAGTCGGCGTGGGGGATCCGCGGACTCCATCCTGAACCGCTGGCTAATCCAAACGAACTCCTGAGCAGAACACGAAATCTCGATGTGAGAGAACAGACCATCGATGCATGTCAGGGAGCGCGCAGCCCGGTTCGGCAAAGTGCATTGACTAAGTGCCATCCGAAAGTAGCCCGTACCTTCTGCACCCCCGGGCCGCCGGAATAGTTAGGTACCCCTCGACAGAGCGAGGCGGACGGTCGCGGGTCACTGTCTCGCATCTGCAGTTGGGCTTTTGGGTCACCGCATGTTAGCAGCGTCCGGCTCACCCCCCCCGGGGAATCATGGCGGTTTTGAGGACGCATGATCAATCACGATGAATACCCCTATTTAGCAGGCGAAGGAGAAGACAATGACAATCGCAGTAATGGGCTGCCTGCCGACCATGCCCGAGGCATTTCCCCTGGAGTACCCCGAGAATGCTGGAAACATGATCCATGGACGCGCACCCTTCGCAATGTTCGATGACTGTGTCTTCTATCAGGATACCCGTTTCCGGCTCAGCGGATACACGAAGTTTGCCGAATTCGCCAATGCCTGTTGTAGCCACCTTGTGGTCACTATCGCGAATCTGCTATTGATCGGGGACACGGACGGGTCCAAGTATGCGAGCTTTCAGCACTTCCTGGAGTCCATCGATATCCCCATCGTCGTATTCGGTCTCGGAGCGCAGTCGAAAACCCACGACCTCCAGAACGCGTCCATGCCATCCGAGGCCGTCGCCTTGATGCAGTATCTCGGCAAGCGTTGCGAGGTCGTGGGTGTCCGGGGCCCTTTCACCAAGGAGGTCTTCAGGCATTTCGCCGAGGTCACCAATGTCTACGTCACCGGCTGCCCATCGTTCTTCCAACGCCCCGAGAAGTTCACCGACCTCCGCGAGGCAGTGCGATCCGGGAAACTTGGTCGCCCTTCCTACTCCGGGACTGTCCTGCACCGGGAGGATGAAACTGAAATGCTGATCGACGCGATTGAGCAGGACACCTTCCTCGTGGAACCGGTCAACAAGTTCAATCACGCCTTCCACCTCGCCTGTTCCAGAGGGGACACGGAGCCCGAGATTCCGTGGTATCTGCGCAAGCACGTCGGACCTGATAAGCGCCTCTCCCGCCGGACAGTGTCGGAGTACTACCGCGCCAACTATCGGCTTTTCCGCCACACCCAAGAGTGGTACGCCTTCAACACCGAGTGCGTGTCCTATACCTACGGAACTCGTTTCCACGTGAATATGGCATCCATCCTCTCCGGCGTCCCCGCCGTGTGGGTCACCCACGACTCACGGACCGATGAACTCACCGACTTCCTCCACCTGCCAAGTGTTCCTTTGGAGACTGCCACTCGAATGACCACCGCCGACTACCCCTCGCTCTTCTCCCAGTACGAGGAGCTATTCGATAACCTGAGTGATTTGTATGCCAATTTCAACGAATACCTGAGCATCTTTGAACTTCCCACTCTTACTCTGAAGTTTTGACGGATTCCATGTCAAAGGTGCCTGTAGATTTCTGTGAGCGCTTTTCGCTGGCCGAGGAGTGTGTCCTCACGCTGGGGTATCCTGTTACCTCCGTCGAGCTGTATACGGTAGTAAGCGCTCCCGTAGCGGCCAGCGAGTATGCCATCACCGTCGAGTGTTTCGACGAGGACGGCGACCCGGTGGATCTCGGTTCCTCGCTCCGGCGATCAGAGAAGCTGGGACTGCCGATCATCATCCACCCGCAGGCGGAATCAAGTAGCCTCGCCTTCCTGGGAAACTTGGCCTCTGGGCAGGCATTCGAACGGGTTCGGCTCCAGTCAGCGCGATGGCGGGACGGTGGCGAGGCCCTCCACACACGGGTTCTGGCGGTACTTGTCTCATCGACCCGAGCTCTGCCCGGTGCCGAATCCGCTCCCGTCGATGCCCACTTTGCGGCAATTAGGAAGAAATGACTCGGTTGCACGAAGCACAGGTATCCGTCGTCATCGGCTTTAGGGACTGGGGGACGCGTCGGCTCGGACTCGTAATTACCCAGCTCTTTGAGGCCTTTGGTGAGCTGAGAGGGGAGGTGGTCGTCTCCGACTACGGATCAGCGGATCCAGCGAGCAATCGGCAGGTCTGCGAGACCGCCGGGGCTCGATGGGTCTATACGGACATAGACGGCCCGTGGTCCCGGTCGCGGGCACTCAATACGGGCTTCGCCCACTGCAGCGGTGATGTCGTGATCTGCACCGACGCCGACATGCTGTTCACCCCGAGCTCCATCGAAAAGCTGTATGAGCTGATCGCAGCGAATCCCAGCGTCACGGCACTGCTCGAGTGCCGCGATCTCCCGCCCAGCATTACGGAGGAGATGCTTGAGTCCTCCGGGCCGGACTGGCGCCTGTTCGAAGGTCTCTCGCGACTGCGCGGACGATGGGGCATGGGCGGGATGATCGCTGTCTCCCGGACGACGCTCGAGAAGGTGCGCGGCCTCGACGAGAGGATGCACACCTACGGCTGCGAGGACATCGACTTCGGGGAGCGGACGCAACGCGCCGGCAATCGTCTTATGTGGGTGGAGGATCCGGCAATCCGGATGTACCACCTCTGGCACCCCTCGCCCGATCGTTCCAACCAGCTGAGTAAAGCCTTCCAGGAAGCCATTTCGCACAACCGAAACATTCTGTACAACGACGCATCGGTCGTACGCAATCTCACTAACTGGAAAGGGCAGAGCTACGCAAAACGGCCTTCCGTCACCGTCGCCGTCGCTACTCGTGACCGCTCGTCCCTTCTTAGGGAGACCGTGTACTCCGTACTTGCCCAGTCGATGCAGGACTTTGAGATCGTCGTGGTGGACGACGGCGGAACAGACGACACGCGGGAAATCCTGGAGGCTTTCGAAGACCCGCGGATTAGGTACTTTCGACAAGAATGCCAAGGCATCTCCGCCGCCAGGAACCGCATCACGAAAGAAGCACGGGGACACTTCATCGCCGTCATAGACGACGACGACTTGATGCCTCCGCTCAGACTGGAGCAGCAGATCGGAGCGGTCACGGAGGGGGTCGGTTTGGTCTACGGCTCCTTCGTGAACTTCGACGATGCGTCAGGAGACATGAAGTTGTTCAGCGAACAGGACATTACGTTTGGCACGGCCCTACAAAAGGGTGGAGCGCCGGGCCATTCGACCTGGTTGGTAGACAAGCGCGTGTTCGACGAGTTCGCGTACGACGAGTCCATCAGCAGCGGCGAGGACAACGAGCTGTTTCTGCGGCTGATGCGGGCTGGTGTGGTCATGGCGCACTGCGGACACATCGTCGCTATGCGCCGTCTCCACCTCCGCCAAGTGACGAAGACCGACAACGCTTACCACGAAGCTCAGGCGAGGATGAACTTAGTGTATCTCGCGTTCGGAATTCCGTCGGAAACACGGCACACCTTGCGCGCAGATGCCGGGAAGAAACCCTGGATCGACGTGCTGCAGGGGGCCAAACTCCACGATGTATGCGGGGCGTGGCTTCCCGACCATCTCGTGTGCCGTCGGGGACTTGTCTGGGCATCTCGCGAGGACATATGTCAGGTGCTTGACGAAGGTCGTATAGTCCCCAGCGCCGTGACGTACAGGAGCGCGAACAACCAGCCTTGGGGGTCCCTCAGCCTGGTCGAGTCCCTGAGCTATGCGGACATGGCTCGCTTGCGCATCGCCGGCCATGCGTTCGATGTACTCGAACACTGGCCGGCCGATGGCGTCGATCCGGCGGCGGCAAGTCGTGATCTCCTCGCCTATGTCGGCGGCCCACCCCTTCACGGTTCCGAGCCTGTCCTGGCAGCCACAGGGCCTCTGGGCCCAATACTCGAGACGGTCCCTGATCTGGTCGATTGCTTCCAGCTACGGGACGCTCGCTCCGACGACGATATTGTCACCGTGGTGGCTGAGGGGTCTGCACTGGAGACCTACGTTCGGAACGCGCTAGACATCATCACCACCGCCGCCGGCGACGTGTCGGTCTTCAACATGCCGAGCCGTGATGAGGCACTGAAACTCATCAGGACAGCTGTTAAGGAGTCCTTGTGAGAGTAGAGCGCGTACACGACGAGTCCGGTCGAATGGGTTTGCATTTCACCCCGTCCGGTTATGACGGTCGTTGGTTCATTCCCCAGCTGACTACCGATCTGAGTCAGTCCGTCGTCTCCCCCGATCGTGCTCTCGTTGCAGCGGTGCTCCTCCACGGGGGGATCGGGGCAACTGCCTTCCACCTGGACCACCCGGTGTCCGTCACAACCGTCACCGCGGTCGCCCGGTTTCTGGCGCCGGATTTCGCCGACGTCTCGCCGATCTCCTACCAGCAGCAACCGTTCCCTCCCGGACCTACCAAGATGCATCTCTATGACGGGCTTCCTCGCAGTTGGGGTGCCTCATCGACGGGTGACAGGGGCGAGTGGGACGTCCATCTGGTTACCGCCGAGGCCTCAGCGGGATCGTTCATGACGAGCAACCGCATTCTGCTCGCCACCAATGCACCTCATTGTTCGTCCGGAAAGGATCCAGCCCGGGCCTTGCTCGCAGCGGCGGTCGTGATTGCCGAGGAGCTGGGAGTCGGCGTCATTGAGCCCCACTTCCCCTGCGAAGTGGAGCGCTATCGGGAGCTGCTTGTATCCACCGGACTTGCGCTGGTGACACCGGGGCTCCGGGCGTCCGAGTCCGCAGGCTGAGGGTGGTCGAGCGTACATGAGCACACCGGTCCGATAGTGGGACTGCCGCTTCTTCCAATCCCGGGTTAGTGAACCGAAGACTTTTCATATGAAGAAGAGGAAAACGATGACGATGAGGATCACGGTTCTGGGGACGGGGTATTTGGGGGCCACGCACGCGGGGGCGATGGCGGAGCTCCACTTCGAGGTGCTGGGGGTGGACGTGGACCCGGCCAAGGCGACAGCGCTGTCCGCTGGAAAGCTGCCGGTCCACGAGCCGGGTCTTCCCGAGCGGATGCACGCTCATATGGGGAGTGGACGGTTGCGGTGGGCTACCCCTTACGCCGGGACCGAGGTCGTGGGGAACGAGTACTTTGTTGGGAGCGTACAACCCGTAGCGAATCGCCATGCTCGCACCGGGGATGCGCTACGTGGACGTCGTCGCGGCCTCGATTATGACGGCAGCTACAAAGAACCACGTGATCGCGGGCAACTCCAACAACCCGGTCGGCTCCGCCCGCTGGCCAGCCGACCCCCCCCCCCGCAAGTGGCCGCGCCAGCCATCCTCGGCAGCCTCAACCTGCTGCGCCTCCTCCGGCCTTTTACCGATGCCGGCTGACACTACCGCGACCTGGACCATTTGGACGTCTGGTGACTGATCCCGGTCTGATACCTCCTAAGCATCCCCGTCTCTCCCTCCCCATCCGCACCCCCAGGAGATCTTTCGTGGCCCCCCATTTGCCTACCGACGATATAAAACCTGACTTGTCGGTCATCATCCCTTTCCGCAACCGTGAGCTTCGCCGGTTGGAAGTTGCCATCCGGACTGCCGCTGAGTCGGCCGGATCGCTCGCAACTGAGATCATCGTCTCCGACTTTGGCTCTACAGATATCGAGTCGATCCGATCTCTTTGCGAACGAACAGGCGCAAGGCTGGTGCATACCTCCTCTCCCCGTTGGAGTCGCTCCAGCTGCCTTAACCGTGGCATAGAGGCCGCTCGCGGTCAGCTCATCCAGTGCGACGACGCCGACATGATCTGGTACCCGGGGGCGTTGGAGCGACACGCCACGGCCATGCTGGCCGACCCCAGTTACATTCTCAACTATCAGGTCTGGGACCTGCCTGAGCACTGGACGTCCCTCGTGCTGGAGGAGAACTGCTTCGACTGGGACCGAATGCTCGCCGACGCGGAGATCCACTCCCGATGGGGGCACGGACTCCTGCTGATGCCCCGTAATGCGTACCGCCGGGTCGGCGGCTACGACGAGCGAATGCACACCTACGGTGTGGAGGACCTAGATCTCACCAAGCGGCTCCGCGCCGCCGGATACCCCCAGGTGTGGGCAGGCACGAGCGAGGACTATCTCTTCCACATCTTCCACCCCAAGACTTCCGTCCAAGCAAAGACGGATCCCAAGGTGAAGAAAATCGTAGACCGCAACCGGTCCTACTACCGTAACGATCCCTCAGTGGTGCGAAACATCCTTACCGGGGGCGCCGGTGCTTCCGCCCCACTTGTGTCGGTGGTCATCAGCACCCACAACCGCGCCCAATACCTTCGGGAATCGATCTTCTCGGCGCTGTACCAGACGGTCCAGGATCTTGAGGTCGTCGTGGTGGACGATGGTTCCACGGACCATACTCGGGAGATTGTCGAGTCGATCGGGGACGCCCGTGTCCGGTACTTCTACCAGGAACAGGCTGGCATCTCGGCCGCCCGCAACAGGGGCGCCCGGGAGTCTCGAGGGCATTACACGGCCGTATTGGACGACGACGATCTCATGTTGCCTGATCGGTTGGAGATCCAGCTGGCCGCCATCGGATCGGGCGTGCACGGGTGCGTCGGAAACTTCGTCAATTTCGACGACGCGACGGGGGAACTGGCCACGTGGTCCGATGCCGAACCCTCCCTCACGGGGGCTTACCCAAAGGGCGGTTTCGCGGGCCATCCGACCTGGGTGATCGAAACGAAGATTTTACGGCGCCTCGGATACGACGAGTCGTTCACTAGTTCGGTGGACAATAATATCGCACTACGAGCGCTGCGCGCCGGCGTCCAGTTCACCCACTGCGATCGCATCGTCACCCTCCGACGTCGTCACGCGGGCCAGGTGACGGAGACCGACGGGTCCTTCCAGAAGTTAGGATCGCTTCTAACTCGATCCTGGTTCCGTACCGGTGTTAGTCCGACGAGAAAGGAGGAGATTGTCAAGCGAGCCCAGGCTTCCAAATCTAACACTGTAAAGACCGACTTGGAGAACCCACAGCTCCTCGCCTACCTCCCGGACCATCTGGTCGATCGAACGGTCACAGTCTCAACCATCTCCTCCCGGAACGCCCTGGCGCTGCTCTCGGACAGCCGGGTGTCGTCCGCCGTCGCCGTCTACGGAGATCACGACGAACTCTTGTCCGCTTCAGGCACCTTCCGTCGCGCCACCTGGACGGATTTGACGCAATTTCGACGGGACGGATTTGAGATCAAACTCGAGACGGCCGCTCGTCGATCTTCGCCCGCGGCAGAGACGGACTTCGTCCGCTCAGGAGGTGTGGACAGCACGGAGATCACGGGGGACATCACAGCCGCCGTGCAGCGAATCCGCGAGGCCATATGCGCTGAGCTTCCGCTCGACGCACTGTTGGTCGAGCTGCCGGCGGACGCGGATGCCGACACCACCATGAGCTTCCGGCGTACCTTGGCCACGCCTTCCGGGCGCACAGCGCTCGCGTATACACCGTTCACCGATCCCCTGGTCGCGCTCTCCTACCTCGCCTCGACGACCCGAGTCGGAGTCCTGCTCAACCGCTCCGGCCCTCTCGATACCGCCACACTGCTCACCCTCGTGAACCAGTTGAGCCCCGCAGCGAAAGGCAATCAGTGAAAGTTGTTCACAACGTTGACCTGTTCGACCGTCATGTCTTGGCCGCTGTTCCGGGTGAATACGATGCAACGCCGGCGGCACCACTGCTTAGTCTGGACAGTTGGCCGGATGAGTTGACATCGTCTCGTTACGCGCTCGCCATGGGCGTGTGCTACCTCGCCGACACCAGCGGGGTTCTGGAAGTCGAAGGAAAATTCACCCCCGCTACTGCGGAACGTCTGCAGGACATCTACCCCCATCGGCCCATCAGCCCAGCACCTGTCCACTTCGCACCCGCCGATGTACCGCATTCCCAACTGCGGTCCCGGGTCACCACCCGCATGAAAATGGATTCGCCCGTCGCGTGCGACAACACCCTGCACATCCTGCGCGCCGACCACTTCATTGGACGGATGGCCTCCACACGTCACCTCTGGATTTCCAGCAACGCCATGTGGTCCAGCACCGATGAGCGTACCTGTGATGACTTCCACCGTCTGTTGAGTGTGATGTTGTTGTTTAGCCACGATCTCAACACCCGGGTCTTCGTCCTTGACGAAGATGTCGTCCCGATGAATCTCGATCTCGCACCCTACAACCGGATACTCCGCACCGTCGGACTTTCCGTCGAGAGGAGCACCGCATGACAACCATGATCAATCGCACAATTTATGGGTACACCCTCCGAGCCGAGGAGAAGCACAACGCCGTCGTCGTGCAAGCGAGCTTCGACGACCCGGTCCAGCAACTGACTCTTGAGGTTGGGGGTTTCCCCAAGGATCTCACCCGCACAGAGTACGTGGTCACGGTCACGTCTCCGGGGGTGCCGGAGTCAAGCATGAACTGGAGCTACTCAACAGGGCTGAAAACTTGCTTCCGATACCTTCCCCCCGCCAATCAGTCGAGACTCTCGATAGTCCCGACCCTGTTGCTGACGGAGCCGGCCCAAAAGTTCGAGTTCCGGATCATCGGACATGCTGCTCCGCGGGCACCCGTGGTGCATTTCCTGCGCACCCTTGCTGTGACCTCGCCCGCCGTGCCTCGTTTGGAAGCACGCATGCTTTTCTGGGCTTAGAACGCCGGGGCCAACAACGTCGCGGAGCACACGGATGGGTCACTACGTTCCGAATAGATCGTCCAACTCGCCAGCGAGCTCGTCACATGGATGCAGCCCATGGCATTAAGCGGCCACGATGCGAAGATATGGGAGCCTAAACTGCTTAGCGCCCGGTCGTTCGAGGTCGCCTCGCCCCTTGTGCGCCGATGCCGGCACAAGGTCCTCCATCTCGCCCAGCACACTCCGGAAGCTCGAACCGTTCTGACCGGTTTCAACCGGCTCGGTACCACCATCGTGCAGACCTGACCCAGGCAACTACACCGTCCCTGGGTGTACTGACCGAAGACGTTGGTCAATCGTGAGAAGGGCGGCTGGTTGCCGCAGGCCGGGGGGGACGGTGCTGGTTGTAGTAGTGCAGCCACCCGTCGAATCCGCCCCGGCGCTCAGCCTCCCAGGTGCAACACCGGGCGTAGGCCCAACCGTCGGCCAGAGTGCGGTGGAAGCGCTCAATTTTGCCGTGGTCTGCGGCCGATACGGCCTGGTGCGTTTATGCTTGATCCTTAGCTCGGTGCAGGTGTCGCGCCACAGGTGTGAGCAGTAGGCGCCACCGGTGTCGTACAGGACTCGCTCGACCGTCACACCGCGGTCTCTGAACCCCGCGACCGCGCGCACCAGGACCCCGTCGCGGCGAGGGTGGTTTCATCGTGGTGGATGTCGGCGTAGACGAGGCGGGAGTAGTCGTCGATGACGGTGCGGACGTAGGCCTTGCCCATCAACGGATCGCTGTACTTATTCCGGGGCTTGTCGTACGTGGCGGCTCAGTTCTTCTCAGCTTGCCGGCGTCCTACGTAGCGCCAGCCCCCCCGCCATCGGAAATGTTGGGACTGCTGCGCGGATAGGTGACACCGAACCTGGCTGGCCGACGTGGGTCGGCCTGGAAGGATGATCACCGTGCCCAAGCCCTACCCTCAAGAGTTCCGTGAGACGTCGTGCGTGCCCGTGAAGCGGGCGTTACCCTCGCGCAGATCGCGAAGGACTTCGGCGTCCACGAGATGATGCTCCACCCGTGGATCCGCCAAGCTGGCATCGACGACGGCAGCCGCCCCGGCCGCAGCCGTGAGGAGCCGACGGAAATGCGTGATGCGAGGAAGCGGATCCGCCTGCTCGAGCAGGAGAACGAGGTCCTCCGCCGCGCAGCCGTCTATCTCTCCCGGGCGAATCTGCGGGGAAAAGGCTCTTCCCCCGCAAGCGGGAGGTGCCTCCACCGCTCGTGAGCGAGCTCGCCGCCGATGGAATCCCCGTCGCCGCGGTGTCCCTGCGGGTCCTCAAAGCTCTCGCGCCAGCCCTATTACCGCTGGCGGAACCAGCAAGTCACGGAGGCCGAGCTCACCGGGGCCTACCTCGTCAACGCCCTGCTCGACGCCCACCGCGACGACCCGGCGTTCGGCTACCGGTTCCTCGCAGATGAAGCCGCCATCGCTGGCGAAGTGATGAGCCAACGAGCAGCGTGAAAGATCTGTCGGGACAACCAGTGGTTCTCCGTGTTCGGGAAGAAGCGCGGTAAGAACGGTAAGTGCCCCGGGCCACCGGTCCACGACGACCTGGTCCGGCGCGACGTCACCGCCGATGACGTAGCCATCAAGGACGCGTTTTCCGGTCGTATCCTCGGCTACTCCATAGACTCCCGGAGGAAGGCTCGCCTGGCGGTGAACGCCCTGGACAGCGCAGTATCTCGACGTGGTGACGCGGCCGGCTGCATAGTGTATTCCGAGCGCGGATCCCAGTTCAGATCACGAAAATTCGTCCACGCATTGAACCGCCATCACCTCTTCGGATCGATGGGCCAGGTCGGTGCCCCCGGCGAGAACGCCGCGATGGAATCCTTCTTCGCTCTGCTGCAGAAGAACGTCCTGGACCGACGCCGCTGGTGGACCCGAGAAGAACTCCGAATCGCGATCATCACCTGGATTGAGTGGACCTATCATCGACGCCGTCGACAGGCCCGCCTGGGCCGATTGACCCCCGAGACCACCATGAACCCAGCCGTGAGCCTCGCGGCCTAACATCCCGACTGTCACCTCAACGCGCATCAGTCCCCCACCCTCGGTTCGAGACTGGACCCTTAACACCTAAGGGGGCACCCTGTTGATCTTCGCATGATGGCATTTCACCGCACCGGAGCAAAGCTTTGAAGCCATACAACTATAACAAACCGCGGGACGTTACCCGATGAGTTCATGCCTCACGAAAAAAAGTTGTTGTGAAGAGCTGGTTGCCGAACCCGTCGTTCACGCTGACCTCGACATCGCTCCAGTCAGGAATTAAAGACAGGACCAATCGGCTGCCGAGTAGGGCGGAGGTCTCTTTGACCGTGTGCTCGCCTGCGCGCACTCGGTAGCGGAACATCAACGCCTTGGACTTCGCCGGTATCCCGTGGACGACCGGACACAACGACCCGCTGTCGCCCGCGCCCCAGTCCAGGGCCCGGGCGACGGCCGCCTCACGTCCCTGCCCCCAGAAGGGGAACGCGCTGATGTCCTTCTCGGAAGTCAGTCCGAGATCCTCCAGTGTGCCGACCGTCTGCCGCAGGGTCCCGCCCTCCGCCCACAGTGCCCCTAAAAGCTCACCGATGTGTGCCGGGGTGGGCGGCACATGGCCCTCGCCCAGGTTGCGAATCCAGAAGACGTGCTCGGGCCCCGCTTCATAGAGATTGCGACGGACCGGAGAGGCTCCGTATGCGCGCATGAGTGGTGCCAGGTGAGCCTCCACATGCCAGTCGTTCCAGTTCTGCAGTACCAGCATGCGACGCGGCCGGTGACCCATGCGTACATGAGCCATGATTGAATGCTGCACTCCGGCTCGTTCCAACGCGCCTGCCCATCCGCGTGGATGGTCAGCTGGCTCGCCGGTAGCCACCAGTTGTGGGAACGCCTGTTCGAGGTATGGCCTGACGAGCGGGGGCGAGTACTCCAGAAAATCCGTCTGTGGGTTCCAGACGAGGACCGAGGCGTCGTCGCCGAGAAGATGACCGTAATACAGGGCGGCGAAACCGCCGGCCGAGCCCCCGACCAGCCACAGGTGCTTGCCGGTCCGCTCAGCGATCGTCCGCAGTGCCTGCAGAATTGCATCTTGAAACTGCCCGTCCTGGTATCCCGCATACCAGCCGATATTTAGATCCGGGGAGAGCGCCAAGGACGTGTCGGCTACGGCCACGAACGGACCGTCCAGTTCACGACCGAGGTTCATGCCCGAGAAGAACGGTGGCTTGCGCTCCCCTCGTTTGGATACCGCGCCATTGAAGGTGACGAGGATGTAGTCCTGGTTGCTTCCCAGGACGTCATTCTTGAAGAGGAGGTCCATGTGGTGCGTGGGAAGACCGACGCGATGGATCCCGTCGGCCCATCTCGGAGCGGAGAAGAATTCGTCAGTGCCGGACCACTCGTGCAGGTCCGCCTTGAAATATGAGTAGTCGAATTCTTCGAGCATGGATTTTCTCCTCACACCGTGTAACCGGTCGTCTTCGTTGCCACCACACGGTCCCCTAATCGAACGAAGACCTTAACCCGCACTCGTTCGTCATCGAGCTGCACTTCACCGATGTGAGTGCGGGAATACGGCACGGCGTGCACACGGTCATTGCCTTTGAGGAAGTAGTACGCAACCGCGGCGTCGGGCCCGTGGGTATACCGGGCGTTCGTCGCATACTTGATTGCGCCCGACTCAAGTCGTCGGGCCGTTACGGTGAGTTCCGCCGGCAACAGCTCAGTACCCGTGGTGGTGCCCACAGACGACGGCTGTGGGCATTGTCCAATGAAGTCGACGCCGCGAGTCGTCACGAACCGGCTATGCTCGAGCTGGACATATGCATCCTTATCGGAGACGGATAAGTTGCGGCCTCGTCGGACGTAGCCGAAACTCGGTTGGTTGCCGCGCACCCGGGTCAGGGTGGTTCCCATGCGTCGGAAGGTTTCGGCACGCCCGGTATCGAAAGTCTCCGGGAGAGACCATACGGATTGCTGCCAGGGGTCGAACACCGCGCCGCCTCGGTGGGCAAAGAACTTGTTACCGCTCATGCAGCGGATGAAGTCGACGTCACGAACCAGATGACCGTCCGGATCCGCCCGAATCAGGTAGCAGCGTTCGAGGCCCACCGCCAGGACCTCGGTCGGGTCGGTCGATCGATCTAAGAGATCGGTGGCCACCCCCAGGACATTGCGGATGTGCCACGGCGCGAACACGTCGTCGTCATCGATGCCCATCCGCACCACCAGATCGTATCCGGCGAGATGCACGTTCTCGTGGGCTCGGCGGGACATGGCCTCGCGGCGAGGCCATTGTTTGTTGGGCGCCATTGCCATGTCCACGTGCGAGGTGGAGAGATGTCCGTAGCCGCCGGTGGGATGGGTATAGATGAATACGCTCACCCGCAGACCCGCTGGCGCCCCCACCGCCGCGACTTCTGCCTCGATCCGGCGGGCGATGTGCAGCTTGTCCGAGGAGACGTAAACGGTGTGGAGGACGTCCACCCCGTCCGGTATGTCCTGGGCGAGGATGCTGCGGAGGGTGGAACGGTAGCGATGGAAGTATTCCTCAATGCGCCCAGTCACCGTCTCTACGTCACAGAACACCGTCTCGATCGTCACCAGGGTGGAGGTGTGGGCGGGAGAGGCCGGCGACATGGGATCGGTTGTGGAAATCAGGGTCATGCCGCTGTCACCATCCTGGCGTTGATCGTCTTCGTCTCATCCCGGGAGAACACGCGAATACGGCACGATTCCGTGTCCGGGGTGTGGAACGTGCGAGACGCACGTCGGCTGTAGGGCGCCCGTTCGACGGAGCCATCCGACCGCACGAGGTAGAACGCGTAAAATGGCCCGCCACCTCTGACGACAGCCCGTACCAAGCCGCGTTCCGTGCGGGATACGGTGACCTCCATCCCGGTGTTGTCCTGGGCGTGTTCGACGACTGAAACCGTGTGATCCCGTGCCAGTAGCGCGGACGGGATCACGTCTTCGACCCGTCCGTGCAATGCATCAGGCGTCATGCGGGAGCCGAGCACGTCAACCGCTGCCTCGTCCCACGGGCCGATCAGAGTCGGGAAGAAACACGAGGGTCCCTGCCCGGTGACGGCCACCTGATCCACGGGCGCAGCTTTCCGCCATCCCGTGGACGTCCAACCCGCCAGGGGACCCTTCACGCCGCGTCGAATTTCCGTTGTGCCACCGCTCAAGGTAGTCACGTGAATGCTCTTGTCCTGGTGGCGCAGAATGAAACCCGTGCTCAGACGCTGGGCGCGCACGTCGCGGCCGCAGTTCCAACGCTGTTCCACCGCGGTGGCGTCCGGCGCTGCCACCGAGTCGAGAACGAGAAGCTGCCGCCGGGCTTTGAGATAAATGACCCGCCGATGGATCCCGACGTCGCTATACCCGGGGTCTCCGAAGCTCAGGTCCACGTACTCACCGGTCTCCACGCGGTCCAGCAAGGGGACCTCGGTATCTTTTCGATACGTTCTTCCAGGCATTACGACGGCATTGTGGCTTTCCCTGCCCACCACGTAGTCCCGCATGGGGCTTTTTCCGTAGTAGTACTTGCCGGAGTCATCGATCCACTGCACACCGTCGGTAGCAAAGGTCACCGATCCACCGTCGCGGTGGCCGTGGACTTTGTCCTGTCTGCCCCATACCGCGGTGACGAACGTCTCGTCCTCATACGGGCGTTCTTCTCCCCAACCGCTGCGAAGGAAGGCGTAGCCGGCGTCGTAAATAGCGGTGGTCGAATCGGGCTTGATTCCCTCTCGCCCTTGAGTGACCACGAAACGAGTGAGCGGGTGGTTGATCCTGCGGGGATTGCCGCCGTCGGTGTCCCCGATCCGGGCAAATCGTCCCAACGGACTCGTCGCGTGGGCCAACAGCTGCGGTGCCAGGTCGAGTCGATGCGAGAGTTCCGGGCGGGGAATCCCCTCCAGATCCAGGCGTCTCAGAGCATCGTTCCACCACTCGTAGTTTTGCAGGTGGTAGCCGAGAGAACCCTCTTCATTCGCGCCCTGTTCGTCGTAGGCCGCCGCGAGCTGGTCCAAGAGCCGCTCGAGCGCGAGTTCGGTCACCTCAGGATCTTCCAATACCACGCCCAGTACGAACAGCCCCACATGTTGGTGGAATCCGTGATTACCCCGTTTGAGATGGGAGGGTTCGGATAGCCAGGCCACATGGTCGTGGAGAGAGCTCAGGAGCCACTCCTGCTCCCCCACCACCGTGAGACCGTGACATAGTTCCATGGATCGAATGCCGTCGCTCATGTCAATCCACGACCACCGCGTCTGTCCCGCGCCCGGTGGGTTGGTGGTGATCCACGAATGCGCCAAGAATTCCCACCGTTGCGCCGCCTCGACATCTCCGCGGTTGGCGGCGCGCCGGAGCGGATCCAGCCACCGCAGCATGTGGTACTGGAACTGCCAGTTGTTGTCCTGAAAAGGGTTTTCCCGCCAGGTGGGTTCTTCCGGGAGCGACCACGCTTTGTGCGGCGCCATGGTGAGACGGCCCGCCTTGAGATCGTTGACCTTGGCGTCCTCATCGGCTGATGGACGGAAGTGGGTGCCCAGCGCCTGTCGCCGAGCCGCGTCGAGGTTCACCATGCGGGTCAGCTTTCCGCGCCGACGAGGACATCCGCGGGCGCGAGTTGTTCCTCCGCGGGCCGGGGTACAACGCGCAGTGGCGACGTCGGTTCCTGCGGGTCGTCGTGTGTGAGTTCAACCTCGTAGAGCGCGCACAATTCGTCCAGCAACGCGCGACACTCGGCCTTCTGCTCCGCGGGCACGAAACGGTTGAACTTGTTCACGAGCCACCCGTCGAAGAATGCGTCCACCCGGGTATGACAATAGGCGTCGTACAGCCCCTCCCGTCGGAGCCACTCCGCCCGGTAGTGCTCCAGGGGTAGGTATTTGCGGAACAGGCTCGGCCCCACCGTGTTGATCATCGAGTTGGACACGGCCCCGTAATAGACGTGGATGGGCAGGCGGACCGTAGCGATCCGCCTGGCCCCGTGGAGCATCTGCTGGAACGCCAGGGAATCCTGGCCCAGGGCACCCACCGGTTGATGCAGACCGATGGCGCGCAACCATTGCGTGTTCGCCACGAGTGCCTGGATGCTCATGGGCTGGAAGTTGATCCGCTGCAGGGCGTCCTCCGGGACCATCAGACCGCCCGTGGGATCCTCCGGTAGGTTCTTCGTCAGGATTTTGACGTTCGGGACGTGCCGGCGGTACGAGGAGAGCTTGATCATGTCCCCGATCGCGAATTGCACCCCGAGCTCGCGGACGGTCTCCAGCAACACGCGGAACCCATCGTTGAGCGCTTCGTTGTCCGGGTCCAAGTACGTGATGTAGGGCGCCGTCGCGAGTTTCAGTCCCTCGTTTCGCGGCCGGGACGCGCTGCCCGATCCGCCTGTCTCGAAGAAGTGGGCGCGCACGTTGTCGTACCGCGCCGCGAGTTCGCGCACCGCGAGCACCGTGTCGTGATCGGTGGAGCCGTCGTCGATGAGCAGGATCTCCATGTCCCTGAAGATCGTGGAGCGTTCCAGGGAGCGGAAGCACTTGGAGACCAGGTGTTTGCCGTTGTTGAACACCGGGACCACCACGGTCAACTGTGGGGCGTCGGTGAGCGTGACCTCGATGCGCTCGCCAACCCGGGGCCCCGCGCCGAACGGCGCGGTGCTGTAGGCCCGCCCCTCGATCCGCCCGGAGTCAAGCCACGTCTGCAGCACCGGGGTATCCGCCTGGACGCGGAGGCCGCTGCGAGCACTGCTGCGAACCCGGCCCGTGAGCTCGTGATCGTCGAGGCTCGTGATCCCGCCGTTCGTCTCGAAGCCGTTCTTCGTGGCCACGTCCACGTCCGCGTACCGGAACACGTTGAGCAGGTCGCGCACGTGGCCGCTCGCGTAGTCATGATCGGCGGACACGGGCACGACGACGTCGAAGTCGTCCCGGCGCTGCGCCAACTCGCCCCGAGTGAGGACGCTCACGAGTGCTGTCTGCGTGTCGGCGATCTCACGCGCGTGGTCGATCGTGGTGTCACCGTCCGGAACGACCGCCACTCGTTCGTGCAAGGACGCGACGGGGGCACCCACGGCGGAGAGCATGTCCGACATGCGCTGCCACGCCGTGTCGTGTTCCCACACGCGCCGCAAACCGTCGGACTGTGCGCGGTAGAGCCGCTCCCCCGTCATGCCGTCCAGGATGAGGGGTACCTCCCGCGGTCGGTCGATCAGCTGGACCTCGGGGTAACGATCATTGACGGCGAGTGAGTAGTTGGAGAGAACGAACGCGCCCATCGCCTGCAGCTCCACCACTCGGTTGGCGTACATGGTCCCGGAATTGGTGACCGAGTTGAGGTTGAGATGGACGTCCACGCTGCGTTGGACCTTCATGAGTTCACGGTGGCCCAGCCCTGGGCCCACGTGGTCGACGAACTCCTGGGGGTAGAAGTACTTGGGATCGCCCAGGGACGAGTTCCGATCCACGATCAACAGATCCCGTCCGGCATCCAGGACGCCCGAGAACAGGAACCGCGCCGCCGATTGTCTTGCGGGGTACTTGTGAGAGAGCCAGGACCCGGCGAACAAGATTTCGGAGTGGCGTACCCGCCGGGATCCCACGGGCGTGTGCAGTAGGGGGTTGACACCGAAGGTCAGGGGGCGGATGTCCCCCACCTCGGGGCAATCCGCGGCGTAGCTCGGGATCATTTCCTGTGCGGAGGTGAAGATCACGTCCGCTTCCTGGGCGAGGGGACGGAACCGGGCGTAATTGGGCGGGTCTTCTTTGGAGTAGAAGATCACGGGCACATCGCGTGCGCGGAAGGCCGGGATGACCTCGGAGCGCACGAGCCCCGCGGACGCCGTGGTGCCGTGCCAGTCCTCGAACCGGCCCCGCCACGTGGATGTCAGGATGAGCACATCGCTGGTGCGAGCCACGTCCCGGAAGTTCTCCGGTGTCACGTACGTGATGTTCGCCGTGCCCTCGTACGTCTCGTACAGGAACGTGTCCGCGATCATGGCCACCCGGGCCGGGTGCGGGGTCAAGACACGGGTACCGGCGTGATCGGGCAGCCCCGCCACGGATTCCACGAGGTCGCGGACCTGCTCGGCTCGCCCGTTGTGTGACAACCACTCGGGATACTGCTCCTGCGTGATCACCGGGTTCAACCGGTCCGCGCGGTTACGGCGCGCGTAGTCCTTGAACGCCCGGGAGCGGAACCAGTGCCGGTCCGTTGCAGCCGTGGCTTCCCTCAACTGGAGTTCCTCGATCCGGGTGCGAACCTTGGCACGCCGTCGCTTCACCTGGTCCATGTTCATCGCCATGACCGCACCGCCTTCCGCAGCTTCCACACGCGTCGTTGCAGCCTGAAGGTGCGCGAGGCCCTGGTGCGCTCCCACTGTTCGCGGGCAGTGTCCCGCTCCTCACGCGTTTTACGGAGTTCGGACTCCAACCACCACACCTTCTTCAGGTAGGTCCGTTCCTGCGTCTTCAGTTGCTCGTCCCGGGACTCGAGGTTCTGGAAGAACCGGATCTCCTTCTCGTAACTGGCCACCAGCTCCTCGCTCAGTCGGCGAATTTCCTGCGCTTGTTGGGCCAGAAGGTCACTGAGGACATCGACCGCGTCGGCGTGGTCGGCGGCGGCGCCCACTGGGGTCGGGTGCGCATTCATGATCGTGGGCCTCCGATGGGGGCTAGGGCGCGGTCCAACTGCTCATGGACGTCGGCGGCGTCGAACGTGGATGTCGTGAAGTCGTGTGCGTTGTGGCTGAACGAACGGCGCGTCTCCGGGTCTCGCGAGAGATCCAGGATGCGTTGCGCCATCTCGTGGACGGACGGGACCAGCCATTCCCTGGGATAGATGAGATCCGCACCGGGCCAGTCCAGGGACACGGGAACACCGCCGGATGCTGCGACATCCGGGAGGGTCAGGTGGAATGACTCGTGGTCGCTCACCGAGATGCCGTATCCCACACCCCGGTACCACTCGGCCATGTCGTTGCCGTGCGGGTCGAAGCGGATGACCTCCCTGCCGGCGCGTTGATTGAGCTCGTCGACGCGGCGGTAGCACGCCCGGTACCACTCGAGTTCCTCGGGTCGCTTGTGCATCCACTCGTAGTCCTCGGGACGCTTACCCTTGACCCGCAACGAGAACTCGGGATCCACGGCTACGAGCTGCTCCATGAGATCCACGGCGCGGTCGAGCCGTTTCAACTGAGGGACGATCCCCACGAACCCCACGGTCTTCAGCGCGCTCTCGTGCTTGTCACGGGCCAGGTCCGCCGTGCGGACCACGTTGGGGATCACCGTGCACGTGGCGCGAGGAAGCCCGTGACTCGTGATCGCGGCCTCGCGCATGAGATCACTCACGAACACGTACTGGGACACCTGCTCGTGCCGGATCCGGCGCAGGTAGGGCCCGCGCAATTCCTGCGCGTGAACCCGCACGATCAGCCGCTGGTGGTCGTTCACGTGTTCCGAGTACCAGATCGCATTGCCCAGACCCCATTCGCAGAACACCACGTCCGCTTCCGCGAGCAGCTCCGCGGAGCGCTGTTCATCGTGATGCGCGTGGTTGTCCCACTGATCCACCAGCACTCGTGCCCCTGTGGCACGAAGGTGATTCAGCCACGAGGAGATGAACTTCAGGTCGTGTCCCGCCACGAGGATCGTGCCGGCACGCTCCACCGCACTCTCACCGGACGGGGTGGCCACGAGCTGACGCGTGGGCTCGTCCGATGGCGGAAGCGTCACCGTGAGGGTGGCGGCCGAGTCCACGGCACGGAACGACATGTCCGGGTCTTTCACGAGGGTCGCCCGAAGCATTCCCCAGGCATCGTGCGTGTTCGTACCGGGAACCGCGAACACTCGAGCATCCTCGTCCGCCCCGCGCGAGCGCCCTGCGATCTTGTCCCAGTATCCCCAGCGCGTGGTCTGCAGCAGGTCCTCCGCCCATGTCCGTGCAGGGTCCTCGGGCGGGTACGCCCAGAACTCGACGTCGTGGAGATAGGGTTCGCGATAGCCGAGCACGCGTACGCCGTGCGCCTCGAGCGCGGCGCGGGCAGCGGCGTCGTCGTCCGTCAACCGCACCGTGCTGGGCAGGACGGATTGACGCAGGATCCCCGGGACCTGTTCGGGGCGCGCGGTGAGACCCCACCGTGGCAGCGAGAACGCCTCGACCGGTAGACCCGCGGTACGTGCGAGGATCACCAGGGCTGTGTCCACCGTGTGCGCGCGCAAGACCGTGCGCAGCTGCAGCCACACCTCGCGCAACCGCTCTTCCGGATCGGCGCTCCATGCCCCCAGAAGAGCCTTGGCGTATGCCGCATTGTTGGTGCAGGGAATGCCATCGTCGAACGTCTCGGTGATGCCCCGCGCCCAGCTCGAGAGGACCGCTCCCCCACACGCCGCGATCTCCACGACCCGGCGGGAGAACATGGTGGGTGAGTACGGGGCGGAATTGACGTTGAGGCTGGCCACGTGCGCGCGGTAGCTGTCGATCACCTCGTCGTAGGGCAATGCCCCCCGCACCCATTGCCTGAACTCGGGTGGGAATCGGTACGGTGAGTCCGGGATGGCCAATTGCCGGTCGTAAATGGCCAGCCCGTACGGCTTGGCCGTGCCGAGCAATTGCTCGAGCTGCTGGGAGCGCTCGGGGTATCGCTGCCCGTAGTAGGTCCCGGCATAGGCAATGGTGTCCTCCGGCGCCCGTGCACCCGGGAGGGGGTTGTGGATCGCGGGTTGGGCATAGAAGGGCAGGGAAGAGGACGTAACGGCGCGACCGCCGCTCAGGAAACGCGCTGTGTGAAGATACTCCGGGATCATGTCCGCGTCCGTGGTGAACACGTGATCGCACAGCGCCCCGGTCCTGCGGAACCGGTTGATGTGCACCGGATCCTCTTTGTTCCAGAACACGGTGGGGATCCCGGCGTGGCGGCATCGCGCGAGGAGGTCCCGCAGCTGCGTGTGCTCCTCGTCCGAGTAGTACCCCACCCTGTGGTGCCATACACCGCCGTTGCCCGACCACGCCGATTCGACGAACACCAGGTCCAGGTTCTCGCCGGCCAGTTGCTCGGCGTAATCGGCCGGGCCCAGCGGGATGATCGTGGCCGAGCGGCGCAGGGTCTCCGTGGTGAACTCGTCCGCGATCAGACCGATCCGCAGATCCTTGAGGGACCGGCCACCGTGTGCCAGGGCGTCGTGGTCCGCCGTGGCCTGGGCATAGACCCGACGGACCACCGGGCCGAGGTTCCTCCACTGCCGCTCGTCCACGGCCCACAGACGGCCGGCTTGCCCCTGCGACACGCGCAGTTCAGGATCCTCGATGAGCTTCTGCAGCGCGTTCGCGAGGGACTTGGGGTTCCCGGCTCGGCTCAGCAGACCGCGCGGCCCGGCGCTCTCCCCCTCCACGGCACCCACGAGTGCACGGTGCGGTGAGACGTCCGAGAGCACCACCGGTTTGGCTGCGCTGAACGCCTCGAGTGGCTTGAGCGGCGAAACCATCTCCGTCACGGGCAAGCTGGTGCGGGGGCACGCCACGATGTCCACGCAGCTCATGAACCGGGCGATCTCACTCGCGGGCCGTCGGCCTACGAATTTCACTCGCGACTGCAGCTTGTTGCGGACCTGATAACTCTTCAGGTCGGGGTACACCCCACCGGAGCCGGCGATCACCACCTGGAAGTCCACCTTGCGCCCGCGCAGGATGTTGGCCGCTTGCAGCAGCGTGTCCAGACCCTCGTAGGCCACGAGCGAGCCCGCAAACCCGATCACGGGCACATCCGTGCGGATCCCGCGTTTCGCGGCGTAGCCGGTATCCCGGGGCAGCGGCAGGAATTCATCCGTGTTCACACCATTGGGCAGCAGCGTGATCTTGTTCTCGGACACCCCACGGCGCACGAGCTCGTCCGCGACCTCCTGCGTGATGGCCAGCACGGCATCTGCCTCACGAGCGACCAGGGTCTCCATGGCTGCCTGATTCACATACCGCTGCGTCTTGTCCCATCCCGGTTTCAGAGAGGCCTCCGTGACCTCCCACAAACCCCTCACCTCGTACACGAACGGCACGCCGAGCCGCCGGGCGGCGACCAGCGCCGGAAGCGCGTTGAGGTAGTTCGACGCCGCGTGGATCACGGACGGGCGCAGCAACCGGGCCTGCCGCACCACGGCATCGGCCGCGACATTGACGTAGACGTCCGGCGCGAGGTGGTTGATGTTGCCTTCCGGCATGTGCACCCAGTCCACGCCGTTGCGCGTTTCCACGTGGCGCCGCTTGCGAGGCTTGGCGCGCGCAGTCGAGATGTCCCACGGATAGCCCGAGCGCCCCATCACGGTCACGTCAGCGCCGGCGGCCTTCAGCCCGGCCACCACTCCCTCGGTGCGCACGCTATACCCGTTCGAATGGAAGATCGGCGTGGAGTACGCGCAGTACAGGATGCGTTGCCGCTCGGGCAGGTACGCCGCACCGCGGGAGCGCGGGGGCACGAGTCGTGCCGCAGTGCGGTCCAGTGCCGCGGTGCCCAGGATGCGGTCGGTCAAGTAGCGCTGTTTCTCGGTGAGATCCGGCAGCAGGCCGCAGTGGCGGTCGACCAGTTCCGCCGCACGCGTGATGTCCCCTTCGCGGTACCACAGCCGGTTGAGGGCAGCGGACAAGTGCGCCGCGATGGGCTCGGCCTCCAGGATGGCCAGGACGTCCTCGAGGCAGGGCTCGACCTCTGCGGTCGGCTCGGTACCGGCCGACGACGCGTGGGGCGTCTGGTTCGACGGGCCGGTGGCCGCGGCGTCGTCGTGAACCCGGGTTGCCGGGCTCGTGGCGGCCGCCGACGTACCGTCGTCGGTCGGCGCCACGTCGTCGACCGGGGCCCTGGTTCCCTCGCCGGCGGGTTCCGCGCCGGACTCCGACGCCCGCTCCTCCGTAGTCGTCGACGAGGCGGCCAATGTGCGGTTCTGCGCGGTGAGCTTCTCGATCCGGGACCGGTCCGTGGCGACCGCGGCCTCCAGGGACCGGATCCTGCGTTGTGCTGCTTCCAGCTGATCGAACGTGCCACGCGGATCCCGGGCGACCTGGCGGTACACCAGTTCCCGCAACCGGGCTGGGTCGCGGCGTTCGTCTGGATGCATGGGGGTGCTCCTGGGGGATACGGCGCGCCGGGGGGAGGCGCGAGAAGACGATGCGGGGGCGGGGACGGTGCTCCCACCGCCCTCGCGTCAGTGGCTCAGCGCCACAACCCCTTGGTGTCCACCACGGCCTTGCCCTTGAGTGCGGTGGCCGGCAGGGCCTTGAACTCGTCGTGGTCCACGAGCAGCAGAACCACGTCCGCGCGCTCGATGGCGTCCTGGTACTCGGCAAACTCCACGTTGGGCAGGCCCTGCAGGCCCTTGGGCAGCTCGGAGACGTTCGGCTCCACCGCCAGGACGGTCGCGTGGCTGACGTGCTCCGCGAGATCCTTGGTGATGTTCATGGCCGGGGACTCCCGCAGGTCGTCGATGTTCGCCTTGAACGCGAGCCCGAGGGCCGCGATCACCGGGGAGTCGATGTGCGAGCAGGCCTGCTCCACCTGGCCGATGACCCACTTGGGCTTGCCGTCGTTGACCTCGCGCGCGGTGCGGATCAGGTTCGAGTTCTCCCGGTCCGCGGCCACGATAAACCACGGGTCCACCGCGATGCAGTGCCCGCCCACGCCGGGGCCCGGCTGCAGGATGTTCACGCGCGGGTGGTGGTTGGCCAGTTCGATGAGCTCCCACACGTCGATGCCCAGGTTGTCCGCGATCAGGGAGAGCTCGTTGGCGAACGCGATGTTCACGTCACGGAAGCTGTTTTCCGTGAGCTTGGACATCTCCGCCGTGACGTCGTCCGTGACGAGCAGCTCGCCCTCGCAGAAGGACGCGTAGACCTCGCGGGCGCGGCGGGCGGCCTCGGGGGTGCGGCCGCCGATGATGCGGTCGTTGGTGATCAGCTCTTCCAGGGCCTTGCCGGGCAGGATGCGCTCGGGGCAGTACGCGAAGTGCACGATCGGCTTGCCGTCCGCACCGTCCTGGGAGAGGTCCGGGCGCAGCTCCATGATCTTCGCCGCAAGCTTCTCGGTGGTGCGCGGCGGGGAGGTGGATTCCAGGATCACGGTCTCGTCACCGCGCAGCTGCGGGGCGATCGACTCCGCGGCGGACATGATGTAGGTCAGGTCCCCCTCGTGGTTCTCCTTGAAGGGGGTGGGCACGGCGATCACGAACGCGTCACCGTGCTGCATCTCGGTGGTGGCGGTGAGTCGGCCGCTGTTCACGGCCTGCTTCAGCTGCTCCTCCAGACCGGGCTCCACGATGGTGACCTCACCGCGCTGGATCCGCTCGACCGCCGAGGCGTTGACGTCCACACCGTGGACCCGCACCCCGTGGTTCGCCATCACCACGGCGGTGGGCAGGCCGATGTAGCCCAGCCCCACGAAGACGACTTCCAGCGGTTCACTCATTGACACACCTCATCTGATCGGCGCGCAGCCCCGTGCGGGCGCACGCGTGGTTCTCGTTCGAGACAACGGGAATTCGAAAAATCATATCGTCACGTGCTTTTTATTGTCCCCGAAAAGTACGACGTCGCCGGTAGCGAGCGCTGCGGCGTCGGACACCTGCCACGTGTGGCTGTGCGCGCCGCGGAACTGGACGAAGTTGAAGCGGTCCGCAGAGTAGATCGTGTAGCCGGCCTCGCGCACCGCCGCGAGGAACGATGTGTCCTCCCCCGTGCTGCGCCGTTGGAACGGGATCTGGCGGAAGACCTCGCGTCGGCCGGTGATGGTGGGGCCCATGACGAAGTCCGTGTACCGGTGCTCGCGGCGGGGAAAGCGCAGCAGCGTGGCGTCCTGGGACTGCACGTGCATGTAGTGCGCCTGCTTTCCCACCACGTCCGCGTTCGCGTAGGACAGGGCGTCCAGCAGGTCGGCGAGGTAGCGCGGCGCGTAGTAGTCGTCGTCGTCCATCTTGGAGAGCACGTCCCCGGTGGCGTGCTCCACGGCCAGGTTGAGGCACTCCCCCAGGGTCAGCGAGGCGTCCGCAGCAACGGTGGTGACCTGCAGACCTGAGTCGTGGACGGCGTCGGCCATGGCACTCGTCGACGGGTCGAAACCGTGGGCCACGAGCACGACATCCAGCGTCACATTCCGCTGCGCGGCGATCCCCGCCAGGGCGGTGGCCACGCGCTCGGGGCGGTTGGTGCACAGCAGCGCCGTCACGGTGGGGCGCACTCGGGCGACGGCGAGCTGCGGGGCCGCGCGCTCGAGCACCGTCTCCACGCGGTGCGTGTAGGTGTGCTTGGCCCAGATCTCGCGCTGGGCGCGGTGCACCATCCGGTCCGCGAGCTCCGGGCTGCGCACGAGGGCGCGGATCACGTGAGCGGCGTGCTCACGGTCTGCAACCACGGAGAGCTGGTCCTGCGTGAAGTACCGTCGCACGGCTTCGGACGGGGTGGACACCACCGCGGTGCCGCACGCGGTGATCTCGAAGATCCGCCGAGCGCACATGGACGGCGAGTCCACCACGGAGTTCACGTTGAGGAACACCTTGTACGCGCGGTAGGCGGTGAGCATCTGGTCGTAGCCCAGGGAGCCGACGACGTGGCGGTCCAGGGGCGCGGGGAACTGGTAGCGCTCGTCGTGGCCCAGGTAGCGGGAGAAGATCTCCAGCCCGGTGTCGAGCTTGGGCGAGACGTCGTGCGCCCCGCCGAGCAGCAGGTCCATCTGCTCTCGGCGTTCCGGGAACTTGTGGGCGAAGTACATGCCGCCGAAGGCGACGTCCCGGCTGTGGAAGCCCGTGCGGGGCCGCGCGGGGTTGTGGACAGCCGGCTGGGCTGCGAAGGGCAGCACGCCCACGCGCTCGTGGCCGAGGTCCCTGTGGTAGTCGGGGACCTTGTTGACGTCGGTGGTGAACACAACGTCGAACAGGCGCGCGCACTCCAGGAAGTCCTCGTAGTGCGGCGGGTCCTCCTTGTTCCAGAACACGGTGGGGATCCCCTGCGCACGGCAGTGGCCCACAAGCTCGCGCACGGGTTCCTTCACGCCGGAGGTCCCCGTGAACTGGTACTGCCACTCGTCGTGGTTGCCGTGCCACGCGGACTCCACGAACAGCAGGTCCACGGGCTGGGCAGCCAGTTCGGCGCGCCAGTTCCCGCGGGTCAGCTCCACCTGGTTCCACTCGTACTGGAACGCGCGCAGCGAGAAGTCGTCAAGGACCACGGCGGCGGTGACGTCCGCGCGCACGGGCGAACGCTCAGGCCATGCCTGCGGGGCAAAGGAGACCTCCCGCGGCGCGTCCTGGGCCCCGTGCCGGTCACCCTGTCCGGCTCCCGTGCCGGTGACGACGGCGCTCGCAGAGGGCCCCTGGGGCAGGTTCGCCCGCCGCCGGTGGGTCCTCCACTGGGCGAGCCCGCCGTGGCGCAGGTGCCACAGCTGCGTGCGCAGGTCGCTGCCGCGGGGGCTCATGCGTGCACCTCACGCAACTCGGTGCGTACCACCTGGGACATCAGACGCTGCTTCTCCCGTTCTGCTGCGTGGTTGTTCCCGGCCGCGAGCTGCTTCATGAACGCCTCGTACTCTCGTGTGACGTTGTCCGGGTCCCCGTCCATCAGCAGGTCCCCCTGGTCCAGCCACACCACCCGTGTGCACATCTCGCGCACCTCGGCCATCGTGTGGGACACGAACAGCACGCAGCCGGCCTGCTCGCGGATCTGGGCCATGCGGGCCTGCCCGCGCTCGCGGAACTGGGCGTCCCCGGTGGACAGCGCCTCGTCCAGGATCAGGATGTGGGGGTCCGTTGCCGTGGCCACCGCGAAGCGCAGCCTCGCGGCCATGCCGGAGGAGTACGCCTTCATGGGCCAGTGGATGGCGCTGCCCAGGGCGGCGATCTCCACCAGCTCGGGGAGGATCTCCTCGACGCGCCGCGGATCGATCCCCTGGGCCAGGCAGCCCAGGCGGATGTTCTTCTCCCCGGACAGCGCGGGAACCAGCGAGACGTTGACGCCGAGCTTCACGGGGGTGTCCACGGCGTAGACGCGGCCGGAGGTGGGGTTCATCTGCCCGGCCACGATGTTCATCAGCGTCGACTTGCCCGAGCCGTTGCGGCCGATGAAGCCCACGAACTCCCCCTGGTGGACGGCGAGCGTGAGGTCGTTGACGGCGCGATTGCGCACCACCGGCGGGCGTCCCAGGGCCTTGCGAGCCCAGCGCACCGGCGCTGGAACGGGAACCTCGTCTCCCCCGCCGGTGGAGGTGACGTTGTAGACCATGCTCACGTGGTCGATCACCACGGCGGGTCCCGTTGCCGCACCCCGCTCCTCCTCGTCGAGGAAGGAGAGGTCTCCGTCCGCGCCGAAGAGCGAGCCCAGTGCCCCGTCGTCCCTGAAGTCCTCCACCGGGCCGTCCTCACCGTTCGTCCGCATAGCTCTCCTCGTTGCGCCAGAACGCCAGGAAGCCGACGACGAACACGAGCAGGGAGGCGCAGCTCAGCACGCCCCACGAGGACCACGCGGGCAGCTGCGCACGAAGCACGAGATCCCGGCTCATCGCGAGCACCTGGTAGAGCGGGTTGAAGTGGAACAGGGCCAGGATCCGCTCGTCGCTCACGAACCGGGACGGGTCGTAGAAGATCCCGGAGGAGTACATCCACAGCCGCATCAGGAACGAGAGCATGTTCGCGAGGTCCGGGATCTTGTGCACCGCCGGGGCCAGCAGCATGCCGAAGCCCCAGTTGAAGACGGTCTGCAGCGCGAACACGGGGATCAGCAGCAGCCACGTCCAGGAGATGGGCTCCAGCGGCGGCACGATCAGCAGGAACACGAGGATCGACCCGAGGGCGTACGCCTGGGTGAGGGCGTCACGCATCACGATGGACAGTGTCAGGGCCGCACGGGGGAACATGAACCCGCGCACGAGGGCCTTCCCAGACGCCATGGAGCGCGAGACGGCCACGACCGAACGGGAACTGTACATGAACATGGTCAGCCCGAGCACGATGAACGCCACGAAGTTCTCGATGCCCCGGCCCGTGTGCAGCAGCAGCCCGAAGATCACGTAGAACGTGAGCCCCAGCAGCACCGGGTTCAGCACGATCCACGCCTTGCCCAGAAAAGTGTGGTCCTGGCTCACCGCGAGCCGCACGCGGGCGTCGTAGGCAATGAAGTGCCGCGAGCCCCACAGCTCGCGGACGTACTCGCGCAGGGGCGGCCGGGCGCCCACCGCGGTCATCGCAGCAGGGTCGAAGTGCTCCACGCGGGTGGCCGGAGCGGCCCCGGTGGACCCGTCCCCCGCACCGGGACCCCCGGCCGTGCCCGGGCCAGGGACCTGGTCGGCAGTGGTGCTCATGCGTCGATCTCCTGCGGTTCGTGGGCCGTCGTGGGGATGTTTTCAGTCAATTCACAGTACCGCGTGGAGGCCTGCTGGGCGATTGCGGCCCACGTGCGGTGCTCGCGGACCCACGCACGTGCGGTCAGGGCGAGGTCTGTGGCCTCCCCAGGATCCCGGGCGAGTCGCTCGATGGTCTCTGCGAGCGCACGCGGGTCCTCGGGGGGTGTGAGCAGTCCGGTCTCGCCGTCGCGGACGGTCTCGCGCAGGGCGGGCAGGTCGCTGGCGATCACGGGGGTTGCCGCGGCCATGGCCTCGACGGGTTTCAGGGGGGTCACGGCCCGGGTGACGGAGCGGTCCTTGCGGGGGATGACGAAGGTGTCGAGGGCGGCCGTCCACGTGGCGGCGTGCTCGCGGGGCACTCGGCCGGTGAAGGTGACGATGTCCTCGATGCCGAGGTCGCGGGCGAGGTGCTCGAGGGCGGGCCGGGCCACGCCGTCTCCCACGACCAGCACTCGGAGCTGGGGGATGCGGGATCGGAGCAGGGCTGCGGCGCCGAGGAGGTCGTCGATGCCCTCGTAGTCGACCACCGAGGTCACGGTGCCCACGAGGAAGCGGTCGGCGGGCAGCCCGAGCGTGACGCGGGCGGTGTCGCGGCTCGGGGCGTCCAGGAGGGCGCCGCCCACGGCGTTGGGAGCGAGGTCCACGCGCAGGGGCGCCCCGGAAACGCCGTGCGCGGCGGTTCCGCGCCCGCGGGGGGTGTCGACGGCGTCGTCCGTGGCGTAATCGGCGGCGAGGTCGATGAGGCGTCCGGCCATGGCGGTGCCGAGTGTCACCGTGCGGTCGGCGGACGTGGCTGCCCAGGCCTCCCGGCGCTGGAAGCGCTCGTAGTACGGGGAGGACACGGCCTGTTCGCCGCGGGTGGCGGCCCAGGTGTCCGCGAGCAGGCCGCGGACCTCGTAGACCCACGGGATGCCGAGCGTCCGCGCCACGGCGGCCACAGCGAGCGCGTTGACGTAGTGGCTGGTGGTGTGCAGCACGGCGGGGCGCAGCTCGAGGGCGAGTGCGAGCAGGGCGTCCGCGTGCTGCTGGACGCGTCCCGTGGCGGTGCTGGCGAGTCCAGCGGGGAGGATGCGGTGGTACGGGATGCCGTCCACCACGTCGGTGTGGCGGGCGAGGATCTTGCCCACCTGCACGGGGTAGCCGGGGCGGGTCACCGCGTGCACGTGCCATCCCTCCTCCTGCAGAGCGGTGAGGTACGAGTGGGAGCGCTGCGCGTAGCCGCTCGCGGTGTGGGGCAGCGAGTTGGTCACCGCGTAGAGCACGGTCCGCTCGCGCGGGGTGTAGCCGGTGACGGGGTCGAGGCGCGGTAGGAAGTCGCCGAGCAGGTCGCGTTCCGCGGCGAGCCGGCAGTGCAGGGAGCGCTCGCCGCGGGTAGCGGTCCCCCCTGAGCGGGCCGCGTCCAGCAGCGCGACGGCGTGGTCCACCTCGCCGCGGTGCCAGGCCAGGCGGGCGCGGGTTGCCGCAGTCCCCGGGGTTCCCTCGGGCACGGAGTCGAGCAGCCGTGCAGCGAGGTCTGTGTCCCCCAGGGCGAGGGCCACCTCCGCACCGCGCCGGGTCCCCCACGCGCCCGACGACGCCTCGGCGAGGACGGTGCGTGCGGCGTCGTCGTGGCCCAGCACGTGAAGCGCGGTGGCCCGCGGCGTGGCGCCCGGGGCGTGGCGCAGGCACCGTGCCGCGGGGGTGACCCACCGGCGGGGCAGACGGCGGGATACCTGCAACCAGAACACCACCGGGTCGTCGGTGACGTGACGGGCCACGGTGCCCGTCGTGAGCCACGCGTTGGCCGCGAGCTCCAGGCACCTCCCGGTGCGCTCGAGGCTCACGCGCCGGCCCCTCCCGCCGTGCGCTCCGAGGCACGGTGGAACCCGGCCACGGGCTGCCCCGTCCCACGGGGACCGGCTGACGGGGATGCGCCTGCCCGTCCCGGCCACGCTGAGGCGGGGGACGGAGCTCGCAGCGAGCGACGGAGCGAGTGCACCAGGCGTGCGGCGCGCGGGAGCAACCCCGCACCGCACGCACGTGAGTGCTCGCGCACCGTGTCCCGCAGGTGCTGGTCGTAGTGCACGGCGAGGTCTGCGTAGTCCGCGTTGTGACGCACCCACTCCCGCCCGGAGCCGTGGGTCAGCAGACGGGACCGGTCCGCCGCGAGCGCAAGCCACAGTGCCGCGATCTCCTTGGGGTCGGAGCCCACGATGTCTCCCTCCCCCGCCTCCGCGAGCACGTGGGCGGCCTCTCCACGCACCACGGCCGTGATGTGGCGCCCCACGGCGAGCACCTCGTAGGTCTTGGAGGGGATGGTGTCCTCGAAGGACTTCCAGTCGTCGCGCAGACAGATCACGATCGAGTCGGTGGCCTGGTAGCGGGCGAAGACCAGCTCGCGGTACTCCGGCGGCAGGAACCGCACGTTCACACCGAGCTCACGGGCGAGCTCTTTCAGCGCGGGCTTCTGGCTGCCCTGGCCCACGAGGGTGAGTTCCACCGCGTCCCCGGCGAGGTGGGCGGCACGTACCAGCCGGTCCAGGGACTGGGACTCCCCGTGGTTGCCCAGGTAGAGCACGCGCAGCACGTCCCGCTCGACCGGTGGTGGGGGAAGCTGCGGGGTGCGCTCCAGCAGGATCCCGTTGCGCACCGTGACCACGTTGCGCACACCGCGCTCGCGCAATGTCCGGGCGAAGCCCTGGGTCACCGTGACCACGAGGTCGGCCCTGTTCTGCACCGAGACCACCGCCCTGTTCACGAGCGAGCGCGATCCCCCGCGGACCACGGAGGCGTCCTCGGCCAGGTTCGGCCACGCATCGCGCATCTCCACCACGAGGGGGACGCCCTTGACCCGCGCCACCACGAGGGCGGAGGCGAGCAGCGGCAATGACGGGGCCGTCACCACCACCACGTCCTGCCGCCCCGTGAGGCACCCCCGCACCGCCGAGGCCGCCGCGCTCACGAGCTGGTCCAGCAGCTTGCCCGTCCGGTGGTCACCCACGAACAGGAACGGAACACGGTGGATCTGCTCCCCCAGGAATCCGGTCTGACGCCGCCACGCACGGCCCCGCGTGGTCTCGGAGTAGTCCGGACCCGGACCGTAGTGGGCCACCGGGCACACCACGGACACACTCCAGGCGCGCTCGCGCAGATGGCTCACCAGGGAGTACCACCGGCGCTGCGGCGGTGAGTGCTCGGGCCAGTACGAGCTGGCGAGCAGCAGCAGTCGAAGGGGCGGCTGGGAACTTGCGGCCTCGGTGCCTGTGGGGGGTGAGGTGGGGGTCATGTCTCTCTCGCGTCACGGTCACGAGCCGGCGGGGAGGGGAAGGAGCTGCCGGGCGGTGGGGGAAAGTGCCGGTGTGACGGCCTCGTGGGGAGGGCGGGGCCGTCGGCAGGGGTCTGCGTTGCGGGGACGGACAGCGCCGGGTCCCGCACCTGCAACGGCGCCCGGGCGGAACGTCCCGCCCGGGCGCCGGAGGTCACTGGCCCTGCTGGTCCAGCGACTGAACGTAGCTGTCCAGGGTGCCGTTCGAGATGGCCTTGCCGATCGCCTTCATGGCGTCCTCGTCGGCGACGATGATCGACTGGCCGTCCGCGGATGTTCCCACGCCCTTGTTGGGCACGGTGAACATGTGGATGTCGCTGCTACTCAGACCCACCAGTTGGGGCGCGCGCTGGGCGATCCACGTGGAGGTCAACCCGTCGCTCACGGTCAGGTACGGGGAGATCTGCTTGACCACCTCGTTGAGCTTCACGGGGTTGGAGACGGTGCCCGTGCTCAGCAGCTTGTTCATCATGGCCTGCAGGTAGGCCCGCTGGTTGCGCACGCGCTGGTAGTCGCCGTCGGAGAACGCGTAGCGCTCCCGCACGAACGCAAGCGCCTGCTCGCCGTTCATCTCCTGGGGGCCGGCCTCGAAGTGCTGCCCGCCCTGGGCGGTGAACGTCTCGGGCACGTTGACAGTCACCCCGCCGAGGGCGTCGGTGAGGCCCTCAAACCCGGCGAAGTCCACCATGGCCACCTCGTCGATGCGGGTGTCGAAGTTCTCCTCCAGTGTCTGGACCATCAGGGGCATCCCGCCCTGGTCCAGTGCCGCGTTGATCTTGGACTCGCCCACGCCGGGGATGTCCACCCACGTGTCGCGCATGATGGACATGACGTACATCTGCCCGCCGTCCTCCGGGATGTGCAGCAGCATGATCGAGTCCGCCCGGGAGCCGGTGACGTCCTTGTCCACGCCCTCGGGGCGCTTGTCCGAGCCGAGCAGCAGCACGGTGGTTCCGTTGTCCTCCGCGGAGCCCTTGGCGGGTCGGGAGGACTCGTCCGGGAACGCGTTGTCCAGGCTGGCCGCCCCGTTGTCGAAGTTGCGGCCCAGGTTCCACATGAACAGGCCCGCGGCCACGGCCAGGACCACCACCAGGGACAGCAGGACCAGGATGATGTTGCGCCCGGTGTGCTTCTTCCTCACCGGGCGGGGCTCGTGGGCGTCTGACTCGTACTGGGGCTGGGACACGTGGCTCTCCGGGGCTGGGGGGTCATCATCACGCGACGCTCACCCGATCCCTGGCTTCGGGATGCGGGCGGCATTCCGAGGCCAGGTGGAGCGGACGCAGTGGTGATTGCGTTTGCACATACTATTACGGCACCCGGTGAATCCACTCCTCGGTGCCGAACTTGTGCTCGATCAACTCCCTGGCCGCGGCGAGCTCGCTGTCTGAGACCTTACCAATCCTCGCCGCGTAGCGATCGGTGAAGGTGCGCGAGAGAGCGGCGATCACGTCCTCGCGCGCCATGCCCGTCTGACGGCGCAGCGGGTCCACACGCTTCTTCGCGGAGCGGATGCCCTTGTCGGAGAGCTTCTCCTTGCCCACGCGCAGCACGTCCGTCATCTTCTCGGCGTCGATGTCGTAGCTCATGGTCACGTGGTGGACCATCCCTCCGTTGGCGAAGCGCTTCTGGGCCGCCCCGCCGATCTTGCCCTGCGGGGTGGCGATGTCGTTCAGGGGCACGTAGAACGCCTCCACCCCCATGTCCTTGAAAGCCTGCATCACCCACGCGTCCAGGAACGGGTAGGAGTCAGCGAAGCTCAGCCCATCCACCAGGGTCTGCGGGAGGTAGAGGGAGTAGGTGATGCAGTTGCCGGCCTCCATGAACATGGCCCCGCCGCCGGAGACCCTGCGCACCACCTGCACTCCGTGGCGTTTCGCGGCCTCCGGGTCCACCTCGTTGGCCACCGACTGGAACGAGCCGATCACCACGGCCGGCTCGTCCCAGTCCCAGAATCGCAGCGTGGGGTTGCGCCGCCCCGCACCCACCTCGCGGGCGAGCACCTCGTCCAGTGCCAGGTTCTCCAGGGTGGGGCGCACCAGCGCGGGGATCACCTCCCACTCGTGGTCCGTCCAGCTCGTGGCCCGTGCCAGCGCACGCCGCACGGCAATCACCACCGCGCGGGCGTCGAAGCCGAACAGCACCGCAGACGGCGGCAGCCCCGCTTCGATGCGCTGCACCATATCCTGGGGCGCGGTGTCCTCCGGCAGACCGGTCAGCGCGGCATTGATGTCCGCGAGGGCCTCGTCCGGTTCCAGGAAGAAGTCCCCGTTGATGGACACCCGTGCGAGGCGCCCGTCCTGGACCTCGAAGTCCGCGACCACCAGCTTCCCGCCGGGGACCTTGTACTCTCCGTGGGCGTGCGACGTGTTCATTCACTGTCCTCCGTTGCGTGTTGAGGTTCTTGAGCCGCTGGGGTGCATCGTGCCAGACGGCGTACCGGTCGGCTCGGAGGGAACCCCGGTGCCGCTCGGTCCGGTCGATCGGTCGGATGGCGTAATGGTCAGAACGGAAGTCGTTCCCGCAGGGAGGGCGAGCGAGAACGTGCGTTCGCCGGCGTCGACTCCCGCCACGGCAGGTCTGCTAGCCGCGGGGGCGATGGGCAGACCGTAGCCGTCCACGGCGACCGAGCCCGATGCCACGGGGCGCACGGCTTCTTCGACGCTGAGCCCGATGGCGGGGTCCGCAGGATAGTCTGCGCCGTGTGACGTGCTTGCAGGGCTGGCGGTCGCGCCGGTGGACTGCCCCGCGTGGTCAAGGACGGTGTCCACGGGGTACTCGCTCGTCCACTCGGCGGCGCTCAGCTGGGCCTCCGTGACCCTCGCGACCCCGTCGGGCATGGTCACGGTGGTGGTCCGGGTGCCGGCTGTGCCGGGATCGCGGAAGTCGGAGAGGACGAGGGTCGTGGAACCGTCGTCGTGCTCCACCGCGTACCCGGTCAGGTCCGAAGTTCCCGTTGTGGCCGGATGCACCCTTCCGCTCGGAATGCTTGCGACGAGGGCCAGGGCCAGACCGTTGGCTCGAAGCGCGAAGCGTTCTCCTGGGTGGTCGATTGTTCCGTTGGCGCACAAGGGGGACATCGGCGCGCCTCCGTGGCACGGAGCGAGCGATGAATGGACGGCGATCCTCTCCGCTCCCCGGGACAGTGCCCGCACCGAGTACTCGGCTTGGTAGACCGCACTTGCCAGAGTCTCCGTGATCGCGTTGCTGCCCGCGCACGCGGAGGCGGAGGTCTCCGTGATCCACAGCGGGGCGTCGTGGGACGTGGCGTCGACAGCGGCCCGCTGGACGAAAGAGTCCACGCGTTCCCGCGTGACGGAGCCCACCGCGTTGGCCACGGTGGGTCTCTGCTGCACGTTGTCCGTCCCGCACTCGGACAACGGGTACTGGTGCACCGCGAGGGCGAGCGGATTTGCGGTGCGCGATGCCGCCGCCGCGTCCCACCAGTCGGCTGAATACGCGCCTGGTGCCACGATTCGCAGACCTGGCACGCGCTCGTGGATGGCCGTCGAGTAGGCCGTGAGCTGGCGCGTGTACTGCAGGGTGTTCCACCCCGGTCCCTTGACGCTCAACCCGGGGGCGTCTTCATTGTGGAACCCGTTGGGTTCGTTGCCCACCATCACACCGATGAGCTGGTCCCCGAAGGCCTCGTGCGCGTGCTCGGCGAAGTCCGCGGCGCGGTCGGGGTCGTCGTGCGCGAGGTCCACGCTCACGATGACCGAAGCACCCGTAGCGTCGGCAAATCCGGCGACCCGTTGCAGGTCGGACGGCGTCACCCGGGTGATCCTCTCCCCCTCAGTGACTTTCCAGTCGGTGGGGGCAGGTTCGTCGTCAGAGGTGAAGAACATTCTGCGGTCGGTGGAGTTGCCACCGAACCGAAGCGTAGGTCCGTTCAGCGCGCGAAAGATCGACACGAGGTCGTCGGAATCGCTGCCCAGGCGCTGGTCGGCCAGGTCGGTGGACTCGAAGGACAACCCCACGGCACCCTGCTGGTACTCACTGGCGTCGGACGGGGTTGTTGGCACCCGAACCGATGCGCTGGTGTCACCACGGGTGGGGGCGCTCGCCGGGTAGGCCTCGGGAGCATTTCTTGCCGCCACGACGTCCGCAGGGTCCACGTCGTGCAACGGGGCGTTGCGGGCCACCCCGCTCAAAGGCCCAGTCGGTGCTGGTTCCGGCTGCGCGGCGCATGCGCTCATCAGCAGGATTCCCACGCCCGAGAGCGCAAGGACGACGGAACGCGGCCTGCATCGAGATGAGTGACGCCTCCAGGAGGAACCCCTCAGTGGGAGCACACCACTTTCTGGGCTGACAGGGCAGGGGATTGTGGGCACCGGTCCACCCTACCGGCGGGTCCGAGTCCCCGGTCGACCGCTCGCCCGCGCGGGCGTATGCTGGTGCCTTGGTGCCCGCTTCCGAGCGCACCGCATCCGAGCAACGCCGTGCCTGGCAAAATCCAGGCACCTACAGAAGGTTGACACCATGAAGGCTGACATCCACCCGGACTACCACCCGGTCCTCTTCCGCGACCTCGCCTCCGGCAAGGTCGTGCTGACTCGTTCCACCGCCACCTCCTCCAAGACGGAGACGTGGGAGGACGGCAACGAGTACCCGATCATCGAGGTCGAGATCTCCTCCGAGTCCCACCCGTTCTACACGGGCAAGCAGCGGATCATGGACTCCGCCGGTCGCGTGGAGCGCTTCAACCAGCGCTTCGCGAACTTCGGGAAGTCCTCCAAGTAAGTCGGACTCGCTCCCTCCGGACGCCCGGCCCACCTCACGGTGGTGCCGGGCGTGCGTCATTCCAGGACACAGCGGGTCCCGGTTGCTTCGGGTCGGCGAACGCGCACGACCCCAACCGCCTGGGCGCGGGCGGCGTGGCCGCCCCCGGGTCGCGGACACGTCACGACACCTTCGGCGTGTCCGTCACCAAACTGTGATCTTTTGCATAGGATTGTGCACGGCTCAATCCCCCTCAGGCCCCGACGGTCCCCCCTTCCCTGCGTCGCGGCCAGCGAAAGGTCTCCCCACCGATGAAGACACCCTTCTCCCGCCGCTGCACCATGCCTGCAGCGCGCTACAGCTCCCGCCGTGCCGGTCTCGCTGACGGCTCCTCCCGTGGTGACCACGACGCCGCGGCGTCGTGGTCCTCCCTGACGGGCGTGCTGCGCCGGTCCGTGCTGCCGATCGCGGTGACCGCTGCCCTGGCGTTCTCCGCGCAGCCCGCCGTGGCGGCTCCCGAGAGCGGCCCGGACTCTCCCGCGAGCACCGTGCCGAACGACCCGCCCACCGAGTCCGACCGCGTGATCGTGAAGTTCCACGATCCCGCGGCCGCGGAGACCACCAAGGAAAAGGTGGTCGAAGAGGCCGCTGAGAACGCGCTGAGCGAGGCGAAGGCACCGGAGGTCAGCGAGAAGGTGAAGACCACCGCCGCACAGGCCGATGTGCTCGAGCTGGACCGCGAGCTGGACGAGACCGAGCAGAAGAAGCTCGTGGCCGAGATCCAGGCGGACCCGGCCGTGGAGTATGCGGAGGCGGACCGCCTCGCCTCCTCCTCCTGGATGCCCAACGACGTCTACACGGCCTACCAGTGGACCCTGCTGCCGGCCCAGGGCGGCGTGAACTTCCCCGGTGCGTGGGACGTCTCCCGCGGCAACGGCCAGACCATCGCGGTGCTGGACACCGGAATCACCTCGCACCCGGAGCTCAACTCGAAGGTGCTGCCGGGCCGTGACTTCATCAACGACACCGCACTCTCCCGCGACGGCGACCGGCGGGACGGCAACCCGCAGGACCAGGGCGACTGGAGCGCGGCCGGAGAGTGCTCCGCCGCGGCCCGGCCCTCGTCCTGGCACGGCACGCACGTGGCCGGTCTCGCCGCGGGCGTGACCAACAACGGGGCAGGTATCTCGGGGGCGGCCCCCGGCGCCAAGATCCTGCCGGTGCGTGTACTCGGCAAGTGCACCAACGGCTGGGTCTCGGACATCGCGGACGCCGTCACCTGGTCCGCCGGTGCCGCCGTGGCGGATCAGCCCGCGAACAAGAACCCCGCCTCCGTGATCAACATGTCCCTGAACTACCCGGGCGAGTGCGGCACCACCATGCAGAACGCGATCAACACCGCGGTGAACCGCCGCGTCCCCGTGGTGGTGGCCGCGGGCAACCGCGCCGTCAACGCGGGCGGCACCGCGCCGGCGAACTGCACGAACACCATCGTGGTCGGGGCCTCGGACAACGCCGGAAACACCGCGGGCTACTCGAACACCGGTGCCGTGGTGGACGTCCTCGCCCCGGGCGGCACCGCCCAGTTCCCCATGCTCTCAACCGTCAACGGCGGCACCACCACACCCGGCGCCGCCACCTACGGCAACCTCTACGGCACCTCGATGGCCACCCCGCTGGTCTCCGGCACCGTGGCCATGATGAAGCAGCGTGACCCAGCCATCACCGCGGCACGCGTGGAGCAGATCCTGAAGTCCACCGCGAGCGGACGGCTCGGGTCGCTGAACCTCAACCCCTCGGCCGCGGTGCGTGCCGTGGCTCCCACCGGTCAGGCCCTGGCCTCCTACACGGTCTCGGGCGGGATCGGCACCACGTGGCGCGCCACCGGGGGCGCGGCCAAGTGGGGCAACCCCGTGATGAACGAGGCCAACGCCTCGAACGGCGGGCGATACCAGGAGTTCGTGAAGAACGGGCGGAAGGTGACCATCTACTGGTCCAGCGCCACGGGCGCGAACGTCGTGGAGAACTCCACGGTGATCGGCAAGAAGTTCATCGCGGCCGGTCGTGAGCGCGGCTACGGTTTCCCGTCCTCCGGCGAGGCTCGTGTGAACGGCGGTTCCTACCAGATGTACCGCAAGGGCAGTTCGGTGACCAAGACCCTGTGGAGCGCCCGCTCCGGTGCCCACGCGGTGAAGGAGACCGGGGGGATCGGCGGCGCCTGGAAGCGGGCCGGACTCGAGCGCGGCTGGGGCTGGCCCACCACGGACGAGTACACGAGCAACGGCGAGGTGCGCCAGCAGTTCTCCAACGGCGTCACCGCCCACTGGACCGCCAAGCGCGGGGTGTGGACCACGCGCTGAGCTCCCCCACTCGCACGACGACGGCGGGCGGTCCCCTTTCCGGGGACCGCCCGCCGTCGTGTGCGGGGGAAGATCTCGTGCGTCTGGATCAGCGGCCCCGGCTCAGGCAGTGCGCGGGTCCGCCGCGAGGACCTCATCCATGGGCGCCAGGCCGCTGTCCTGTTCCAGGGCCCAGAACTCGAACCCGGTCACGTTCGTCACGTCCAGGAAACGTGCGGCCGCGTCCAGAGAGTCGAATTCGTGGACCCCGTCGATCTGCACGGTGCCATCTGCGGTGACCACCGCGTCGACGACCCAGTCGGGGTCGACCGGATCCAGCTGATCCCCCGCGAGCAGGTAGCCCTCATGGAACAGCTCTGCGAGTGTCCTCTCGCCGCTGGCTGTCTCCCCGTCGAACTCCCCCGCCACGTCGATGGGGTCGTGCTCTACGTCCTGGGCCACACGCCCCAGCTTTTCGAACGCGTCTCGAGTGACGCCGGCAATGCGTTTGCGGCGCTCTTCGAGGAATTCGTCGTAGGACAGCGTGTGCCAGTCACGGGGCAGAGCGTGCCAGTAGCACTGCTGCGAGAGCCAGTCAGCACCGGCAGCCCGACTCCGGACCAGATCGGGCCAGTACTCGGCGGGCGCCCGATCCGAAATCTGCTGGTTGGTGTGCCAGTCGGTCGGAGCGAAGTTGGCCACCTGATTGATCCGCTTGGTGTCGGTGGTGCCGAGGACGGCCTCCTGGTAGTGCCGTGGGACGAGGTGGTGTCCTTCGAAGCCCTTGACGCTGGGCAACGACGGATCCATCCAATCGCGCACCTTCATGGGGATCATCAACGTTGGTCAGCTGCACGGATGGGTGACATCCGAGAGCCTCGCGCGAAGTCTTCGATCTCGTCGCGGCCCTGGGCCAGAACACACTCAACCACGTGAGGATGTAGTCGTACGACTTCAGGTTCACACCCTCTGAGTCAGTGCGAACGAAGATGTCGGCGACCAGCCGTTTGTCCACGTCCTTCTGGATGTGCACCACCTCGAACTGGTACTGCCGCAACCCGTCCAGCCGACCGAAAACTTCTGACACTCGTCGCTTCTGATCCTTGGACAGGTCACGTCCCGCATCTTCCAGTCCTTCCAGGAAGTCCTCACGTGCGTCGTAGGGGGAACGGAACACGGTGGAGACGTCGTGGATCCACTCCGGCGATCTCATGGTGGCGGCGGTGGCCACGTCAAACCTATGGACTCAGAACCCTATCCCGCAGGACCCTGTGAAGCAGCGTCGAGGACAGCTATCGCGGCCGAGTCTCCCAGAAGGCGACGGCGCTCGCGGCAGCTACGTTGAGCGAGTCCACCCCGTGGCTCATGGGAATCACCACGTGCCGGTCCGAGTGGTGCAGGGTGGCCGCTCCCAGGCCCTGACCCTCCGTGCCGAGGATCAGTGCCAGCTTCTCTGGGTGCTCGGCGGCGAGCTCGTCCACGGTGACGGCGTCGTCGGACAGGGCGAGGGCCGCGGTGAGGAACCCCGCGTCCTTGACGCGCTGCAGGTCCGCGGTCCAGTGTTCCAGGCGCACCCACGGGACCTGGAAGACCGTGCCCATGGACACCCGCACCGCGCGCCGGTACAGGGGGTCCGCGCAGCGCGGGGTGACCAGCACGGCGTCGACGTCCAGGGCAGCGGCCGAGCGAAAGATCGCGCCCACGTTCGTGTGGTCCACGATGTCCTCCAGGATCGCCACGCGGCGGGACCGCGCGAGCACGTCCGACAGGTCCAGCGGATCGGGGCGGTGCATCGCGGCCATGGCACCACGGTGCAGGTGGAAGCCGGTGATCCCCTCGAGGACCTCGTCCGGGCCCACGTACACCGGAACGTCGTAGCGCTCCAGCACGTCCGTGAGACCGTCCAGCCACTTCTCCGCCATGAAGAAGGACCGGGGCTGGTGCCCGGCGTCCAGTGCGCGGCGCAGCACCTTGGAGGACTCCGCGAGGTAGAGCCCGCGCTCCGGTTCGAGCTTGCGACGCAGGGAGACATCGGTGAGACCGGTGTAGTCGGCCACGCGGGGATCGGCGGCGTCCGAGAGGCGGACTATGCGCTCGGACAGGGGTGCGGGAGAGGTCACGGGGTTCCTGGGTCGGTGGTGGATCGGGGACGTGCGGGTCTCGACGTGGGCGGGACGGGCGCGGTCAGTGCAACAACGGCGACGGGGCGGGGCGCTCAGAAGAGCTTGGAGACCATGTTGGTTAGGGCCACGAGACCCAGGATCACGATGACCGTGCGCAGCGCCACCGGGGACATCTTCTTGCCGATCTTCGCACCGAGCCACGAGCCCAAGGTGGAGCTCAGGGCGATGAACAGCACCACCCACCAGTTGATGCGGTCGAACGCGAAAAGCACGTATGACAGTGCGGCCACGATGTTCACGGCCGCCACGAGCGCGTTCTTCACGGCGTTCGCGGACTGCAGCGGGGCCAGCAAGAACACCCCGAGCACGCCCACGAGCAGCACACCCTGGGCGGCCACGAAGTAGCCGCCGTAGATCCCGGCAAGGAACACGAGCACGTAGAGGATGGCCGGCTGCTGGGCCCCGTCCACGGCGGCGACCCCGGGCGAGGCCGTGGACGCGGTAGCAGACGACGCCGCTCCCGCCGCCCCGGACGCCGCGGAACCTGCCGTGCCCGTGGAGGCCGGGACGGCGGCGTCGCCACCCGGTGCTGCGGCGACCTGGGCCTCCCGCTCCTTCCGAGCCCGGACCTTGGCCTGCAGCTTCGGCTGGAAGACCACGAACAGCAGCGCCACCACGATCAGGAAGGGTGCGACGACCCCGAAGACCTCCTCGGGCAGGTGCAGCAGCAGGTACGCGCCGATCACCCCGCCCACCACGGAGCACGGAAGCAGCTTCAGCAGCGTCTTCTTCAGCCCGCCGAGCTCGCTGCGGTAGCTCCACGCGCCCGTGAGGTTGCCCGCGATCAGGCCCATCGCGTTGGACATGGACGCCGTCACCGGCGGCACGCCGAGCGTGACCAGCACGGGGAACGTCACGAGCGTGCCGGAGCCCACGATCGTGTTGATCGTCCCGGCCCACAGCCCCGCAACGAGGATGAGCGCAACCTGCCACCACTCGAAGCCCATGGCACTGCCGGAGCCGAAGACCTCCGCGGGAACCACCGCGGTGGAAAGTGCCAGCACAGCGGCGCTCAGCGCGCGAACGCGGCGTAGCGCTCCGCCACGCGCACCAGTTTGAGCGGCATGCCGAACGTCTCGGAGAGGTTCTTCTGCGTCATGACCTTCCCCACGGGGCCTGCGGCCACGATCTTTCCGTCACGCAGCAGCAGCGCGTGCGAGAAGCCGTCCGGGACCTCCTCCAGGTGGTGGGTGACCATCACCATGGCCGGCGCGGCGTCGTCCCTCGCGAGCTCGTCCAGACGCTGCACGAGCTTCTCGCGCCCGCCCACGTCCAGCCCGGCGGCCGGCTCGTCCAGCAGCAGCAGCTCCGGGTCCGTCATCAGCGCACGGGCGATCAGCACCCGCTTGCGCTCACCGTCCGAAAGCGTCCCGTACCGGCGGTCGTGCAGCTCCTCGAGCCCCCACGCCCGCAGCAGCTCCTCGCTGCGCGCCGCGTCGGCTTCGTCGTACTCCTCGCGCCACCGCCCGGTCACGCCGTAGGCGGCGGTCAGCACCACGTTCGCCACGGTCTCCGCGTGCGGGATCTGCCCCGCCAGCGGGGCGGAGCTCACGCCGATGCGCGGGCGAAGCTCGAACACGTCCACCGCGCCGAGGATCTCGTCGAGGATGTCCACCATGCCGCTGGTGGGGTGCAACCTGGCCGCCGCGATCGACAGCAGCGTGGACTTGCCCGCCCCGTTGGGGCCCAGGATGACCCAGCGCTCGCCGTCGCGCACGGTCCAGTTCACCGCGTCCAGCAGGGTCTTCTCACCGCGGACCACCGTGACGTCCACCAATTCCAGAACTGAACTCATGACGGCAACTCTAGTGCCCACGGCCCGTCGGTTCGCGGTCCGGCGCACTGTGCTCCCTAGCGCTCAGGTCTGGGCACCCTGGTTTCGTGCCCTCTTGTCTGCCGCGCTGCGACGCGGGGACGACAGCGCGACGCCCGCGGACCCGCACGTCGGGTCTCGGCCAGGGTGCGGGGCGGAGCTCAGAGGTCCATGAAGAAGCGCAGGGCGTCCAGGTTGGGGATGTTCAGCTGGGTGTCCGCGACCTCTCGAAGTGCTGGCTTGGCGCGGTAGGCGACCGAGAGTCCCGCCAGGCGCGCCATGTCGATGTCGTTGGCACCGTCCCCCACGACCATGACGTCCTCGGGGTCCACCCCCAGTTCGCGCGCCCACTGCTCGGTGAGCTCCGCCTTCGCGGTGCGGTCGACCACGCGCCCGGTGACCCGGCCGGTCAGCACGCCGTCCTCGACCTCCAGGGTGTTGGCCGCCGAGCGGGTCAGCTCCAGCTTGGCGGCGAGCGGTTCGAGCACCTGCACGAAGCCCCCGGACACTGCGGCGACGGCGTGACCCTCGCGCAGCAGCGTCTGCACGAGCACCTGGGCACCGGGCGAGAGCCGGACGCTGCGTGCAACGTCGCGGACCACGTCGGCGGGCAGCCCCGCGAGCACCGCGACGCGATCGCGCAGGGACTCGACGAAGTCGATCTCACCGCGCATCGCACGGTCCGTGACGGCGGCGACTTCCGCCTCACGCCCGGCGTGGGCCGCGAGCAGCTCGATGACCTCCTGACGGATCAGGGTGGAATCCACGTCGAGGACCACGAGCTTGCGCCTCGAGTGGTCCATCCAGTGGGCGTCCAGGGCATTGAGGTCGATGCCGGGCAGCAGCTGCGACTGCGGATCGGGGCGCAGCGCGGCCCGCAGCCGGGGCAGGTCCTCGGTCTGCACGTGCACCGTGAGCGCGTTGTAGCCCTCCACGTCCGCGGCCTGCTCGTCCGAGGCGCTGCCCGTCACCCGCACCCAGTTGTGGGAGTCCACCGTGGCACCGGTGCCCTCCACGAGCTCCAGGATCGCGGGGGTGGATTCCTCTTCCGGCGTGGCGGTGAGGGCGACGACGGCGCAGTGATGGGACATGGCGGCAGTGTATCGGCCCGCACGAACGGGGCACAAAGAAGGCCCCGCGTGGGCGTCCGTGTGACGCCGCCGCCCGGGGCCCTCCTGCGCGCTCAGTCCGTAGGTGCTGGGACGGCCCGGTGCCGTCCGGGCGTGCCCGCACGGGAGGGCCACCAGGAGCGGGGGCCGATGTCCAGCGCGAGGGCCGGGACCAGAAGCGACCGCACGATGATCGTGTCCATGAGCACACCGATGGTCACGATGATCGCCAGCTGCACCAGGAACAGGATGGGCAGCACCGCCAGCGCCGCGAAGGTGGCGGCCAGCACGATGCCCGCGGACGTGATGACACCACCCGTGGTGATGAGCCCGGCCAGCACGCCCGCCCGGTGGCCCACCGTGACCACTTCCTCGCGCACGCGGCTCATGAGGAAGATGTTGTAGTCGATGCCCAGCGCCACCAGGAACACGAAGCTGAACAGCGGCACTGTGGGGTCCGCCTGGTTGATGCCCATGATGCTGAACACCCCCGTGGCGACTCCTAGTGCAGCGAGGAACGAGAGCACCGTGGTGGCGATGAGCAGCACCGGCATCAGCACGCTGCGCAGCAGGACCATGAGGATCACCAGGATCACGGCCAGAATGATGGGGATGATCAGTGCGCGGTCGTGCTCCGAGGCGGCAATGGTGTCCACCTGCACGGCCGTGGTCCCGCCGATCTTGGCCTCCGGCACGTCAGTGGCGAGCGCGTCCCGCAGCCGTGCGACGGTGGCCTGTGCCGCCTCGGAGTCGGAGGCGTCGGTCAGAGTGGCCTGGATGAGCACGTCCCCCTTGCTCTGAGTGGGTTCCACCCCGGCGAACGGCCCGGCCTGCGGCGTGGGATACGGCAGCGTGCCGCTCGGCGAGTCCTTGGCGGTGAAGGCGACGGAGGAGACGCCGTCGTCCCCGTCCAGGGCCTTGACCACAGTCTCCGCCTCCCCCTCGGGGGCGAGCACGTACATCGGATCTCCGGTGCCGCCCGGGAAGTGGCGGTCGATGATGGCCAGCCCGTCACGGGCCTCGGACTCCCCCAGCACGAACTCGGACTCGGGGACGCCTCCCGCGTCGAGCTGCGTGGCGCCGGCGGCCGCGGCAGCGAGCACGATCGTGCACACGATCCACACCGCGCGGGACTTGCGGTCCACCAGTCGAGCCACGGCCGCCCACAGGCCCTTGTGCTCGTACGGGTTCATGGCCTCGTCGTGCGACTCGGGGTTCTCGTCCACGCGCGGCGCCTTGGGCCACAGGGCCGCGCGCCCGAAGATCGCGAGCAGTGCCGGCAGCAGGGTCAGCCCGGCGAGGATCGCGAAGACTACGCCGATCGCCGTCGCCGGGCCCACACCGCGGTTGGAGGTCAGCGCGGAGAACAGCAGGCACAGCAGCCCGGCGATCACGGTGGTCCCGGAGGCCAGCACCGCCGGCACGGTGCCCTTCCACGCCACGCGCGTGGCCACCCAGCGCGATGGCGTGTGGTGCAGGGCCTCGCGGAAGCGGGCCGTGTAGAGCAGGCCGTAGTCCGTGGCCGCGCCGATCACGATGATGGAGAGAATGCCCTGGGTCTGACCGCTGAGGTCGATCACCCCGGCCTTGGCCAGGGCGTACACCGTGAGGATGGCCCCGCACAGGGCGGCGACGCTCGTGAGCAGCACCAGGAAGGGCAGGATCGGCGAGCGGTAGACGACCACCAGGATCACGAGCACGGCGACGAGCGCCACGAGCAGCAGCAGCCCGTCGATGCCGGAGAACGCCTCGGAGAGGTCCGCCACGAGACCCGCGGGACCGGAGACCGCCACGGTCAGCCCGCCGGGCATGTCCTCGTCCACGCGGTCGCGGATCGCCTTCACGACGTCCCCGGTCTCGGCGTCCGAGTCCACCAGGGCGATGACCTCCGCCGCCTCGCCGTCCTCGGAGGCGATGGGCGGGGAGACCTCCAGGACCTCCGGGATGTCCCCGAGGGAACCGGTGACGTTCTTGATCTCTTCCAGCTGCGCGTCCGAGAGCTTCTCTCCCGATTCGACGACGATGATGGCGGGCAGCCCGTCCGTGTCCTGGAACTCTCCCAGCCTGTCCTGGACCTGTGTGGCCTGCGAGTCCACCGGCAGGAAGGCCGCCTGCGAGTTGGAGACCACGTCAGAGACCTTGCCGAACGTGGGCCCGCCCACGCCCATCACACCGAACCAGGCGAGCACCAGGGCGATCGCGAGGATCCACCACAGCCCGCGGTGGCGCACAGCGTCACGCCGGCTCGTGCCAGGCGCCCGCGCCCGGCCCGTTCCCGTCGGCTCCCCGGGCGACCCGGTTGCACCGTCGGACTCGACGACCCGCCGCGCTCGCTCGCCCGCCTGACCGGGGTGCTGCACAACGTGGGTCTCGTTTCCGTGCTCCTGGTCCGGGACAGGGGTGGCTGGTCTGCTCGGCATGTCTCACCTTTGGGAGGTCTCGGCACATGGGACCACGCGCATACGGCACTGGCCAGGGCAACTCCCCTCCATCGTACGGGTGTCCGCGACCGACTCCCTGACCGCCGTGAGTGCAGCCCGACGACGCCGCGTCGCGCAGCCGGGGTGGCCGCCGGGGGGGTCGAAACCCGGACTCGCCCGCGCGGGGTCGGCCATTGTGGGGACATCGCGGGGCATGTGAGCCATGCCATTATGTATGAAAGCAAATTCATGCTTGTTCAACATTGTTGGCACCCATCCGATGCCGCCCGGCGAAAGGCCTCACATGGCTCACTCCCCCGCGCCCGTCCTCGTTGTCACCGGGGGCCTTGCGGCGCTGCTGCTCCTGAGCGGTTGCGCACAGTCCGGCACCTCGGGGGCCTCGGAGGCTTCCCCGACCCACAGTGTCGCGTCGTCGACGGCGGCACCGCTCGACCAGGAGGCTTCCGCTGCCGTGGGCGCGTCCACCGCGCCGCCGGCCCCGGCGGCAGGAGCCCCTGAGGAGGGGGCGACGGCGTTCCGTGCGGATGACCAGGATGCGGTGGAGGCAGCACCGAGCACAGGGAGCGTGGCCGAGACGGGCGGTGGCTCCGGCGAACCGTCCGAGGAGTCCTCAACTTCGGGCGGCGGGGCGAGGGCCGGAAGCGCGCAGGGAAGGGGAAACACCTCCGTGTCCCAGGACAGCGCGGCCCGCAAGGTGCAGGACTACGTCGCGCTCATGGGCTTCTCGCGGGAAGGCCTGATCGACCAGCTCGGCTACGAGGGGTTCAGCCCCGAGGAGGCGGCCGCGGCCGTGGACCAGGCTGGGATCGACTACAACGCCCAGGCCGCAAAGAAGGCCGAGGACTACGTCTCGCTCATGGGCTTCTCCCAGCAGGGGTTGATCGAGCAGCTGGAGTTCGACGGGTTCACCCCGGAGCAGGCGGCCCACGGCGTGGACGCCGCCCATCCCGACTACATGGCGCAGGCGGTGAAGAAGGGCAAGGAGTACCTGGACGTTCAGGGATTCTCCCGGCAGGGGCTGATCGAGCAGCTGCAGTTCGACGGGTTCACCCCGGAGCAGGCGGCCCACGGCGCCACGGGCAACGGCCTGTGAACTTGGCCTGACATGAGAAGATCCCGCCCGACCGTGATGGTCGAGCGGGATCTTCGCTCTGTGCGCGAGGGGGGACTTGAAAACCGCTCAGCGGGGGTTCGGGTGTCTGTTCTCTGCGGTACGGCGCGGTACAGCGCCACTGGGGTCCGGTGCCACCCGCGCACATGTTGACCGTGTCAACGCGCCTGGGGAGCCCTCACCGGCGAAGTGCCATGGTGGTCGATGTGCTCGTTGATCACCCAGAGGAATGCCAGCTGGTCCGGCCCGAGCCGCGGGCCTACCGCGCCATCCGATTCCGGATTCGCCCCGATCACAGACACATGCATCTTGGAACCGTCCCGGCCGTAGGTGCGGTCCACCCTGTTAGCCAGGTCTTGAGGAATCAGCACTCCGATGGCCGAGTCGTCGTCCCGAGACTCGCGCTCAATCTGCAGCAGCTCCTCTCGGTCCTCAGCCGATAGCTCGAGCCACGCCCCCCTGCAGTCCCCGTCCACACTGATCCATTCGAGATGCCCGTGCCGCTGATGCAGAACCGCCACCAAGGTGCCGCTCCCAGGTCTCGATATCCTGCTGTCGTCCTGCACGAGGAAACCACCAAGCGTCGGGTCGCCCTCGTGATCTAAGGGAACTGGGAAGCCTCTGAGCAGCTCCCTCAGTTCCTCATCGGCGTAGCTCGGGCCACTGCCCATGTGGACCTTGGCGCTAAACGTCTTTTCATGTAATGACATGCAGTCAGCATGCCACGCCGAAAACATCATGCCTACTGCAGGTCACCGCCCCAGTGGGGCCTCGGCACCCGCGCCAGTTCATCCCACGCACGACGAAAGCGCCCCCACCAGAATGGTGGGGGCGCTTCACTGTGCGGGGTCAGGGGACTTCGATGGTGGTCTCGGTGACCACCGGCTCCGGATCTGCCACGTGTACGGCCGTGGACCCCACGGTCTCCGTGGCGCGATGGTCACCGGTTCCGTCCGGGACGGCGCCGGGCACCCCGGCCGTCTGCGGGGAGGCCGCAACGGCGGCGGCCTCCTTCTCCTCGGCCGTGCCCTCCTGCGCAGTGAGGATCTCGCGGCGGACCACAACCTGGTCAGTGGGGGTCTTCTTCGCCGTGGTGAACACCGCTCCCGTGGTGAAGCCCGCGGTCGCCAGGATCGCGAGGATCGCCGCCGCGGCGGCCTCCGCGCCCAGGATCCCCACGAGGAAGCACACGATCACTACCGCGGCCGCCGCCAGGGGCGGGATCAGCGAGGCGACCGTGGCCGCCATCGTCACCCGGCCCGCGGTCTTCCCGTCCGGTTCCGTCGTCACTGCTGCAGCCATGATCAGGCCTCCTTCGTCTGGGTGGTGTTTTCCAGCGCGGCCCGGACGGCGGCGTCCTTGCCTTCCAGCAACTTCCTGAGGGCCGTCGAGGTCTCCGGGCCCGCGGGGAGGTCCTGGTCCATCTGGTGAGCCAAGCGGTGGAACGGCTCGGAGACTTGTTGGAGCATCTCCGGCAGGTGGTCGTACGCAAAGTGCTTGAGGATCGGTGCGGCCATGTCAGGCCCCCTTCGTCTGCTTGGTAGTTTCCAGCGCGGTCAGACGCTGCTCGATGCTGGTGAGGGCCGCGAGGATCTTCGCGTCCGTGTCCTTCTCCCGGGTCTCGTTGTCCAGGTCGTAGGCGAGCAGCGTCGCCAGGGACACGCTCTGCCCGCGGCCAGCGCCGACGCGCCTGACCGTGGCCTTGAGCACCGAGGCCGGGATCCCCTTGACCAGCCCGGTGAGCGTCTTCACCGCGACCGTCAAGTTCGCGCTGTGGTCACGGCCGTTGGCGAGGTACCAGGCGGGAGTGCCCGCCACCTTCCGCTGCGCGTCGAATGTCTTCTGATCCATGTCCAGCAGTCCTTCCAAGGGGTCGATGTTCGGTGCGGCGGTGACAGCGGCGCCCGTGGCCCTGTCCCACTGGGTGACGCCGCCAAGATAGACGTTGAGGTCCAGGTCCCCGCCGTAGCCGGGGAGCCGTCCGTGCTCGGTGTACTGCCACATGGCCAGCCGCCAGCCGGGCACCGCCGGCGGGTCGAAGCTGGTGGCGTACCCGTCGAAGCGCTGCCCGGCCCCGTAGAACGCCAACCACAGCGGGTGGGCCTTCGCGAACGCGGACCACGAGCCCAGCCGAGAGACCCCGAGGTTCATGTAGACCCCCGTGGTGCACCCGGTGGCGTGGTCCACGCGGCGCAACCAGTCCTCCGCCCACGCCGTGTACGTCGCCAGCCCAGACGGCTCCCAATCCAGGAACGCGACCGCCCCCGCATCGAGGTACGGCTTCGCAGCCCGCAGGAACGCAGCGGCCTCCTCATCCGAGGAAGCCTGCGCGGTCGCGAAGTGGTAGAGCCCCACAGCGGCGCCGCGGGCGCGGGCCGCCGCCACCTGGGCGCCCAGCTGCGGGTTCACGTACCCCGTGCCCTCCGTGGCCTTGACGATCACGAAGTCCGCCGCCACCCGCTTCGTGACGTCGGCAGGCTGGTACGAGGACACGTCGATGCCATTGCGCATGGCGCGCACCGCGGGGGCCGGGGCGGGGACCTTCGAGGTCAGCGGCCGGTAAGGCTCCAGGTGGTAGGGCCCGGGGTTGATCCGCCCGTAGGAGCCGATGGAGTAGTTCACCGGCTTCGGGAGGATCTCGGTGTGCGCGTGCGGGCCCGTACCCAGCCCCGTGGCACCAGACCAGCCGATGACCTGGCCCTTGCGGACCACGTCACCCGGGTTGAGGTCCGTGCGCGAGAGGTGCGCCGTGATCGCGAAGCAGTCGTCATGCTCGACCACCACCACGATCCCCCCGAAGGTCAGGGACAAAAACCAGCGGGCCGCCCACCCGTTCGGTCCCCCTGGAAGTTCCGTGCACCAGTTGGCCCAGCGCACGACGCCGTCCACGAGCGAGACGAGCGGGGTGCCGGTGTTCACCCCGTAGTCCCGGCCCGAGTGGCCGGCGGGGCCGTTGATCGCGGACGGGTTCGCCCCGTACTCCTGTGTGATCGGTGCGCTGTCCGGCACCGGGTGCATGCCCACGGGCACCTCCTATCTGCCCGGCTCGCGGGCATGAGAAAACCCCGCCGGGGCGGGGTCACTGGTTTTTGATGATCGGCTCGGGTGGTGGGTCTTCTTTTAGGCGCACGACGTGCCATTGGCCGCGGACGTCGCGGATCCATTGCCACAGTTGGCCGTTGATCTCGGTGACCCGGTCGGCGCGGGCGGATGCGCGGTCGGCTTTCGCGGAGGCCTCGGCAGCTGCCTCGAGCGCTTGGCGTGCGATCCATAACGCGTCACGGTCAGGGGCCGGTGCGGTCACCGCATCGACCGCTTTCGCCTGCTCCTCCTGCGGAGCTTTCGCCTTTCGGTGCGAGGTCGCCCATGCGATCAGAGCTGCGACGATTCCGGCGGGCCCGAGCACGGCGGTGATTACCGCCGTCGAGTCGGACGCGCCAGCCCACTCCCAGAAGGTCACCCCTGATCACCTCGCAACCGCCGGAGGTTCTGCTCGGTCCGTGCGGACGCGAGGATCTCGGCACGCACCTGCCGTTCCAGCTGCCACAGGAGCAGCATCTTGCACAGTGCGCCGAGCGCGAGACCGGACATGATGACCAGTGAGAGCGTGGACCCGAGCCTGCCGTTGCCGAACACCGCGACGGCGGTGGCGCCCCACCCGAAGGTCAGTAGCAGCCAGCCAATTCGCTCCGTCAAGATCGTGGTGAGCGGCGCGATCTTCTTGCCGCGGTGTGTGCGTACGAGCACCCCGTGGGCAGTGACCAGACCGCCGGCCACCAGCAAGACAGCGATCACCACCTGCACCCACACTGGGATCGTGGCCAGCGAGTAGGACGCCAGCCACCTCCCATCCGGGACCAAGGCATCGACCGCGACCAGCGACCCGCCGAGCACAGCCAAGGCCGTGTGGCTCAGCGACAGGACGTTCAGGCGGACACGATCCCGTCGGCCCGGAGGCTCACTCAGGGCGCGGGGCTGATGGTCAGGCATGGTGGGCTCCCATCTATCGTTGTTGCACCGAGCGTGGGGTACATTGACGACATGTCCCCCATTACGATTGTTTCCGTCACCTTTTCCGGTGACGCGCGCCTATCTGTGCTGCAGGCGTTGTCCGTAGATCGCCTGTTCCCCGTTGACGAGATAGATGAATACCTCTTAGTTCTCAACGACCCGGACCCTGCTGCTTTGGAGTCGTTCTTCCGACGTCATCTCGCGGGCAGAGTCAGCCCCGAGCTGTGGGCGAAGATCCGGTTCCTTGCACCCAGCGATATCGTTGACACCTCGGGTACGCGAGGGCAGCGGTCACAGCAGCTGGTGAAGCTGCATGTTTCTCGTCTAGTGCGCACCGAGCACTATCTGCTATTGGACGCGAAGAACATGTTCGTGCGACCCACCACCATTGATGACTTTTGGTTAGGCGGTCGCATCCGGACTCAGGTGAAGCCGGTGACTTCGTATTGGCTCCCATACGTGACGGCGTCCTTGGACATACTGGGGGTGCCTTCAGATGGAGCTTGGGCAGATACTTCGATGCCCACGATCACCCCGTACTTGATGATCACCAGTGATGTGCGTGGTCTGCTTGAGGATCTTTCTGACAGGGTTGGGGATGCACCGGCCGCGGCATGGGAGGTCAGCCACGGCAAGGCAACGGAGTTCTACCTGTACTACGCCTACCTGGTGAAGATATATGGCGAAGAAGTCCCATACGTCCACTCCACACCTGTATGCCACACCCTGTTCACTACGTGGCCGCAGGAGCACGATAAGGCCCTGGAAATGATTCAGGCTACCTCGACAGGTGACCTTCCCATGTTCGGGGTGCACCGAGCCCGTCTCCCGCAGCTGTCCCGGGTACAGACCGGCGCCCTCCATGCTCTATGGGGCGAGCATCTCCTTGCGAAGTGGGAGGACGCCAACTGGTTCCTTCAGCCTGAATACACGCTTTAGCTCCAGACGTTCCAAACCACGGGGGCCCCCGCGACAGCATCTGCAGGCAGCGCGGCCGTCAGAGTCACCGCGCCCCCTGCGGTAGTCGTAGTCGTCCAGTGCGTAAACCCCGTGGACAGCAGCACCCCGACCACGGCCCCGACAGGAATCGCCGCGGCGATCGTGATATCCGTTGCCCCGGAGACTGAGGTGGCCGACAGGTAGGTAGCACCCGCCTGCGTGACCGTGTGCACCACAGCGCCCTCTCGTACCGTGGTCCCGACCTTCCCCCACCCCTGGGACGGTCGAGTGCCCGTCAACGGCTTGCGCAGAGCCTCGCGCCACACATCAACCAAGGTCGGTTTCCGGGGGGCCTTCACCCACCCTGTGAGCGTCAGATGCTCGAATACCTTCCCTGCCGTGGACCCGGATGCGCCAAGCTCCACCCGCATGTAGGCAGGCGCGCCCTGCTTCAACAGGATGTTCCGCGTCGACTGGCTCGAGCCGAACTGATAAAACATCCCATCAGTTGAGACTGTCCACCCACCATCCGTGTCAATAAAGCCCTTCCCCGTCACGGACACCGGGACCATGTTCGCGTCATAGAAGTAGACCTTCGGACGCCACAGTGCGGCGTCCGATGCGAACTCAAGCCGCTCAAGTGACGCCCCGCCCAATCGGGTGGGTAAAATCCCAGTGTCCATCACAGCCTGGAAGCTCGTGTTCACCGCCGGTTTGAGCAGCCCCGGGCGCAGTGGAGCACCCGTGAATGGGGTCGCTGTATCGAATCCCGCAGTCTGCGCATTCACCGACGCCAGGGTGTATGGGCGTAGATACTGATCCGTGAACCCCGAGACGATGTTCTCCGTTCCCAAATCCTCCGCGACCACAAACGCCGAAGACCGGTTCTGCGGGGACGAGTTCCACGAATCCAACAGCAGATTGTGCCACGTCGAAGCACCGAACTTCACCGTCGGACCGTACTCTGATCGGGCGTACAGGAACTTGTTCCGTGCCCCCACCTGAATATCTATCACCGTGGAAGCGCCCTCCAGCGAGGGCCCAAACCAGGTGTTGTTGTTCAGTGTGTAGTCTCCCCGAAGGGTGATCTTGCGGAAGTCTCCGCCGAAGAACTTGTTCTCGTTCACCCACGACTGCGGCCCATCCGCCAACAGCTCCAGGTGCCGGACGGAGCCGCCGTTGAACAGAAACGTCGAGTACGCCAGGGCGTCCCCAGTGGTGGGTTCAGTGTTCGTGGACGCGAACAGTTGGAGGTAATCGCATCGGCCCATGGTTACCACACCGGCCATGAGGCCCTGAACCCGCACACACGGCACTCCGGCCTGCGCTGTTGCATCCTTGTGAAGCACTGACCGGAAGCTTATCTCCCGGCCAGCACGCGCCGTTGCCTTATCCCCTACCAGCACCCCGTACCCGGTGGTCTGATCCACTCGTAGCGCCCCATCGAATTGCACGTCAATGTAGCGCATATTCACAGGCTGGGTGATGCGGACCTTCATACCCCCGGGTACGACGAGACGCTTCCCAGAAGCTCGTGCGGCGTCTGCTGCCGCTTGAAGCGCTACTGTGTCGTCCGTAACATAATCGTCACCCTTTACCCCGTAATCGCGGGCCGAAACAATATCCTTCTCCCCCGTGGAAGTCTCAGCGAGCATGAGCTGATACGGCGAAAGTACCACGAGCTCCCCTGCGTTGCGCTTAGCCACGATGTGGTCCAGGATCTCGGTGAGCTTGGCGGTGGTCACCTTGTCTGGCTGATCCACCGCAGACGGGTGCAGTAGCAGCTGGAGCCCGGTGACGTTGGTGGCCGCGAGATTGATCTGGTACTGGGCTGCAGTACCGGTCACAGCATCGAGCGTGTAGTGACTCATGCCCTGACGCACCGTACCGTCGAGCGCCCTGTGCGCTGTGCCTGGAATGGCACCGGTGGCTACCGCGTGATGAGCGAGGATCAGCCGGCCAGCCTCCGTGGACGTGAACACACCTGTGTTCCCCCCACCGTTGAACCCGTTGTAGTTGGTGCCCCCTACCCCCGGAACCACCCACCCGTCGATCTGGGCGGAGGGTAGCTGCGCGCGTAGCTCCGCTAAACCGGTGACGATCGTGTCCTCAAGCTCGGCGCGGGTCACGGCGTCGGAATGGTGGGCGCCATGGTTCCAGATCTCCACGACACCCTCAGCAACCCAGCCATCAACCTCCGCTGCGGTGACACCCCCGTTCTCTGCCAGACCCCACGAGCGGGAATTGAGAGCCAGAGATGCCTTTAGCCCGCGAGCGCGTAGCAGGGGGAGGATCTTGTCGCGGAAGTTCGCCAGGCCGTGGTCGAAGCGTAATGCGACCGCACCTTTGCCGTTGGTGCTCACCGGGCCGCGGCGCCGGGTGAAGTCCTGTATGAGCAGCGCGTTCGGGGTGGCACCGATGAGGGTGTCGGTGACGTCGGCAAGGTTTACCCATGGGGACCATGCTGTGGCACCCGTCTGGGTGTGTGCGTGGATCGTGCGGTACCACATGCCCTTGCCGGTTGTGTAGGGCATGTACAGCTGGGAGGCCAGGTTGGTGGTGCCGCCGGCCCAGCCCATGACCTTGAACTGGCCGGGCAGCCAGCCGACTGGTGGCGCGGTGCCGGTGAGGGTGTTCACTGCGGGGGCCAGGGGCATGTCCCATTCCCCGGCCCAGTTCGGGCCGCGCATGGTGTCCACGTTCGTGGCCGAGGGAATGACCCCGCGTACCTGCACGCCCTTGGTCAGCAGCCCTTCAACCCACCTGCGAGAGGCGCCCGTGAGCGCCCCATTCTCATCCACGGAGGGAATACGTACGGGCATATCAATCTCCAATCAGGTAGGCGCCATCCACGGTCGGGTCAGGTCGGAGAGACACGGTGCCGCCACCACCAGTCCCGGTGGGCGGTACCTGCACGACACCAGAGGGTGTGACCACGGTGTTGGCAGCCAGCGCGATCGTGCCGTTGGAGGCGTCCGGCTGGGTCTGGTACAAGGTGGCGGCGGTACCGGTGACCGTATTGGCGGTGAGCACCGGGTCCTTCGTGTTCTTCCCCACCCGTATCGGCACCGGGCTCGAGCCAGTGAAGTGAAAGGTGTTGGACGTGACTGCGGGGGCCCGGGTAGAGGCCGATCCGTTATCCAGCTGCACCCCGCACGCACCGTCCAGCCGGGATGCGATCTGATTCCCGGTCACCGCGAGCGCGGAGAAGATCGAGGGGTCGGAGTATGAGGACTTGCGGACCAGGACACCGAAGTACGTGTCGGTGATGTTGTTGCTGGCGATGAGGTCGTGCAGTTCGCCGTGGCGTTCTGCGGGTTCTCCGCCGTCGCTGATGCCTACGCCGATGTCGAATCCGGTGATCTGGTTGCCGGTGATCTGGCAGTGGTGGCCGCCTCCGTCGTAGAGGTGCACCCCGTAGGAGCCGCTGGAAACGAACGGGTCGCTGGTGCCGCGGGAGGGGATGCCGGCGACGGTGTTGCCGGTGACCAGGGAGTACGGCGAGCGGATGCCGATCCCGTTGGCGGATACAGCGTCGTTGCCTGCGCGGAACTCGTTGTCCACGATGATCGTTCCCCACGTGCCGGGGTGGGTGGTGACCGGGTTGTCGTCGAAGCCGGTGAACAGGCAGCGGCGGATCACGCAGGCAATGGACGGGATCTTGTTGGCCTGCAGGTAGGTGACGTCCACGACCTGCCCACCACCGTCAGCGGTGCACTGGTCCACGACACATGCCTGGGAGGACACCAGCTTGAACAGGTTGCGCTGGTAATAGAGCACGTCCGCGGGCTTGGTGCGCAGGTACTGGGCGTGGCATCCGGTGATGGTGCACCGGTAGCAGCCGAGCATGCTCACCGCAGCCCCAGCGGTGCTGGTCCGCTCATCGCGGACGTTGCGGATCACGGCGTCACGGCAGTAGGTCATGCGCACGGTGTTGGACGTGCTCGCGCGGATTGTCAGATCTTCGATGAGCGTGCCGGTGTGCCAGGTGATCCGGTTGAGCGTGGTGCGCGCCCGTGCCTCTGGATGCGTCTCTGCGGAGGCGTCGGCGCGGTACCCGTTGAAGATCAGCCCCGTGCTGGCCAGCACCTGCCGGGCGGAGGTCACCTCACGCACGGTCAGGTACTCACCGACCCAGGGCCCGCGGGCGTTGCTCGTGGCCATGCCCAACCGGTCGGCGGGGGGTGCGTCAATCGAGGCCGCCTGGCGCTGCCCCACGACCCGGAACGTCTCGCCCACGGACAGCCCGTGGTCCGTCTCCGTGGTCAGCAGTGAGTCCCCCGCGCCGTAGGTACCCACCAGGGGAACTTCGACAGTGGACTCCGTGCCGGTGAGGGAGAACAGGGAGGAGAGCGACCCGCTACCGACGATGACCGCGCCATGTCCGTGGACCCACACACCGGAGGGCACCACGAGTGGGGCAGTCACTCGGTAGGTCAGGCCTGGTGCGAAGTGCACCGGCAGGCCATCCGTGTTGTTCAGCGCCGCTTGGATCGCCGCGGTGTCATCTTTTACCCCGTCGCCCTTGGCGCCGTACGCCTTGACGTTGACACCGTTCTCTTTGCGGTTCGCCCACGCCTGAGACGAGAGCACCCGCTCGACAGCCGCATCGATCTGCTCCGATGACGAGCCCTCCAGCCCGGCCCCGGCCAGCGCTAAGTCGACGTATTCGCGCGTACTGGCATTGGATTCCATATCGAGCTCGGCCGCCCACGCGCGTGTGGCCGCGTTCGCCACACTCACCGCGTAGTCCGTCGTCGTCGCCAGGGTCTGCCACCACGCCGCGGACGGGTGCTGATCCGAATTGGTGGGGTACGTGATGCCCAGAGGTGTTGAGGCAGGCATGCGAACTCCTTAGCTGCGAAGCGGTTGCGCGTCGCGTTGTGACAGGGATTCCCCCTTGAATCGCGTATCCACGGCGGAGAGGGTCATGCCGCTGTAGAAGGCGTCGAATTCTTGGAGGGTGACGTTTGATGCAGTCACTTCGGTGACGATCAGGTCCAAGGTCATCTCATGACGCCCGGCCTCAATCGCCTGTTCGATACGTCTGACGACTCCGACGATGGACAGCCCGGTGCGGGCGGTATCCGTGACTCGGATCTTGTCCCCCAGCTGGATCCGCGGATCCGGGAGGACCGCGAGATCCGAGATCCTGGGCTTGGGTTTAGCGAGCTCCGCTGCGATGAAGTCGGCCAATGTCTTCGCGCGCTCCGCGTCCTGGATATGCCATCCGACGTCGTGCTCGAGATCTGGCGCCCACCCCGGGCCCACCGCACTGGAGGAAGCCTCAGACGGGGCGGCCGTGGCGACCCCCATTGCCCTGAGCAGTGGCAGACCGCGGTCACGGTACGCAGGTTTGACGTTGGAGTATTCTTCGGCGCTGGTCGCGGTCCGGATCCGGTCAGCTCCCGTGGGCAGCGACTGCACATCGAGAGTCCACTTCCAGGCGTCCGGCCCGGTGGGAGCGAAACCCATCTCAGTTTTCCCGCTGCCAGCAGTGAGGATCTCCGTCCCATCCGCTGACAGAGGCGTGAACCCCTGGTAGCTGCCCTGGCCGCTGTTCAGCAAGCCAGCACCGACGTCGCCATATACGTCACGGGGGGTGGAATCGACCTGCACCCACTGCTGGGTCTCAGGCGGGTTGATGATGACCTCAGCGACGTCGCCCTCGAGGTACTCATCTTTTGAGCCCTCGTGCACCACGATCGACGACCGGCGTGATGTGCGGGTCGACCAGGCCATGTACTTCACTGTCACCTTGCGGCGGACATCTTGCTTGTCCATCTCGAGGCGAGCATCCGCCAACTCCGAGGACGTGAGCTCACGAACAGCGGCTCTGGACTTCATCCAGGTGTCGCCCTGCCACTGCAGCACACCATCCTCATCGATCCACACGCCGGCGCATTCCGCGGCAGCCTGTTGGCGAATGAGGTCACCGGCGGTGACGGAAACCAGTGCCGGCATCACGCTCAGGCTGTGCAGAGGGGTATCCGGCCGGTACAGGAACGTGCGGCGGAACGTCTCCGCTTCCGGGGGCTGTGATGTGTAGTTGATCTGCACCCCATTGATCCCGCATCCCTCGGGGACATACACACGCGCTTCGTCCCACATCCTGTCGCGCATCACGGTCCCACCGATCTCCGTGCGCAGAGTCTTCACAACGCCGGTGTCCGTGGTGATCTGAAACTCCAGAACGTTTGTCGACATGCGACGGACCCGCAGCGTCGCGCACTCCCAGGGCCCAGCGTCGCCACCCGTCAGCATGGCGACGGTGGTGATCTCCCCCTCCATCACGATCTGCGCGACGATCGAACGCTGACTCGTGACCGCCAACCGGATCTGCCGGTCATAGGTGGAACCCGACCAGCGGCAGGCCACATACGACGACGTCGCCTGCCCCTGCCGGGCGCACAGCGTGATCGACAAGGGCCGCTCAGCGGTGATCCCACCGGACCACGGCATGTTCCACCGATCCGGTTTGTAGGTGGCGTAGCACTGGGCCACGTACACCGCGCCCGGGCCGCGTTCCGCGTACGCACCGGGCTGGTAGCGACCCCACCCACCGACGTTCCTCGCCCGGTAGGACTCGACCAGCACCCCCCGCTCGGGCCACGTAGAGCCCACCAGCGGCACGGATAGGAGACAGTAGCCGCCCATCGCCGGGGTGTTGTAGAACCCGGCCGCCCGGGCCGCCAAGTTCACCACGTAGGCGTTGAGCAGACCCGTCATACGTTGACGCTCGGACCCATCAGTGCTTTGCGGGGGCATCTCACGGAACAGGGGACGGTGGGATACCGGCACAGACAGCGCGTCTGTGTCGTCCACGAGGGGGACCGTGATTTTGCTGTCCGCCAGGCTCGAGTTCGTCCCGTCGACAGTGCCCGTGAAGATCCGGTGGGAAGTGGACCCATCGATGACGTCTATCGATGCCGCAGAACCGGGGTTGGGCCAATTACGCCGGGTGAACGGGGTGCCGCCGCGAGCGCTCACCGCGCCGGCTGGTAGTACCTCCACGGTGGCGGTGGCCGCTGACTGGCCGCCGACCGCTGCTGCCTGACCGGGCATTGGGGAGGGCACGTCCCGGGACACGGTCACAGACGTCCCGTCGCCTGGCACGCCTGTGATCTGGGCGGAGACCACACGGGTGGGGCCGGTGGACCACGTTCCTTCACGCACCTGATCCCACCTCCGTCACGGTCGCGGAATAGGACAGCCGCTGTCGTCCGTCGCCCCACGGTGAGGCCTGCTCGATGTGTTCCTGCAAGCTGTGCACCACAACCTGGGTGGCACCACGGCCGGGTGACCACGGCATAGGGCCGGGCGTCCAGGTAATCGCCGGGCACGCGATCGTCACGGTCGAGGCCGCATCGATACGCAAGTCCACCTGTGCTGAGTCGGCATTGGGTACAACGGTGACGTGGACCCACGCACCCGTCGGCACGGCAGCACTCGTTGCCTTGGCGTTACCTGTCCAGCCCCCAAACGCGTTCAGACATTGGGCGGTCACGGTGACCGGGTCAGGGCAGACAACCCACGCTGACACGGTGACCGGGCGGCCCGGCCGAACCGGAGTCCCGGTCCCGATCCGCCTCGTTCCGGACAAGTTCAGGATCGAGGGCATGTCCCCGAACCCGGGCACCTGAGTGCGTGTATACGCCGCGGAGCCACGCGAGAGGGATCCGGGATCCAGCAGGGACTGGCGCGGCGTCAGCAGGTTCGTGACCTGCGCCAGTGGATCACAGAAGGCGAAGGGCCCTTCCCCGTAAGCCCCGACGCACAGCGCTTGGAACGCCGCGGCGTGACGAGGGCGGGCCTTCGTCATGGACACTTCCCACTCGCGAAGGGACTGCCCGATCCGAGGCTGCACGAATGCGGTACGGCTGCCGTCCAGGCCGGTGAAGAACGTGGGATCCTGCCCCGTTTTCACCGACTGACTCTCAGCCCACTGGGTCAGCTCGATCAAGTTCCCGAGGGATCCGATAAACGCACCCACTGCCTACCTCCTTCGCGAACGTCGATCGGACAACAACAGAGCTTCCGACACCCGCCGGCCGTCCAGGGTCATGCCCGATTCCAGAAGGTCGCGGATCTCTTGCAGCAGGCGTGCCAGCTGCTCATCGAAGCTTTCCTCCGCTCCCCCGCCCTGCGCCGTGACCGGCCGCGGCGCGTTCACTGGCGGAGGCGACGCCAGCAGCGAGCGCAGCTCGAGGTCGGCCAGGTGGGCGTTGTCGCGTAGGCCCTTGGCGAAGCCCTCGGCGGAGTAGCGGCCTTGGATAGCCATGACCCGTGACGGGGAGTGGATGCCCAAGCGTCGGCGGACGGTGCCGACGAGTCGGTCTGCGAGGACCTTGGATGCGACGTCGACGGCTGCGAGCTGGGAGCGCAGCCCGTTGATCAGCCCGTTGGCGGCCTGGATGCCCGTGGAATACATGTAGTTCGCCACGAGCTTCCCGGCGCCGGAGGACTGCTTCTCGAGCGCGCGGTACTGGCGTCTCAGCGCGTCCTGCTGTGCGCGTGAGCCGCGCAGGATCTGCTGTGCGACCTGGTTGGCTTGGCGCGGGTCCATGGCTGAGAGGTCGTTGATCAGGTTCTGGGAGAACCCGCGTTCCTTCAGCTTCCAGATGTTCACGCGCATCTGGTGGATCGCGGCGGCCGCCTGCTGGGCGCCGCGGATCATTCCCTGGATCCCACCAGCGGATGCCTTCTTGAGGTCGAAGGTCCCCATGAGCTGGTCGCTAATGGACGCGGCCTTGTCGTTGCGCTGCTTGTACAGGTCGTCCAGTTTCTTCTTCTGGTCGTCCAGTCGCTTGAGCAGCCCGTCGCGTTTGGACGCCAGGCGCTGCAGAGCGTCCGTGGAGGCCCGTGCGTAGGTGTCGTAGAACGCCTTCGCCTGCGCCTTCGGGTCGCCCAGGATCGACTTCTTCTTGAGTCGCTTGCGCTGCGCTTCGGCGTTCTTCTGGTAGACCTGTGTGATGCCCTTGGCGAGATCCGCGGACGCCTTCTTCGCCTCCGAAGCCTTGCCCGTGAGCCCCTTGGTCAGACCGGCCACGGTGTACTCACCGATGCCGCGGAAGACTCGCGACGGCGAGTGGATGCCGAGGGCGGCCTTGGCTGCCGAGATCGCGCCGGAGACGACGCCCTTGATAGCGCCGACGACGGTGGCCGCGCCGCCACTGATCGCGCTGGCGAGACCAGCGATGATCTGCCCACCAATGGAGGCGGCCTGACCGATCATGCCCGAGAGGACGCTGACCGCCGAGGACACCATGGAGCTGAACCCGGAAACCACGGACGCGGCGCCGGATGCTACGGCGGAGACGATTCCGGACATCGCCGACGACACGGCGGAGAGAGCGGCGCTGAACCCGGAGGATATCGCTGAGACCGCCCCGGATACCGCGCTGCTGATCGCCGAGGTCACAGATGCCCAGATCGAGGACACCACCGAGAGGATCCCGGACATGATCCCGGAGACGATCGACAACGCCGCCGACATTCCAGCGGAGATGACGGCCTGGACCGTGGAGATGGCAGAGGACACTGCCGAGGTGATCGACGCCCATGCGGAGACGAAGAACGAGAGGATCCCGGACATGATCCCGGAGACCACGCCCTGCACTGCGGAGAGACCACCAGAGACCACCGCTTGCACAGCGGAGATGGCGGCCGAGACCGCTGCGGTGATCGAGGCCCAAACCGATGTTGCGATCGCGACCAGCGCGGTCCACGCCGCAGTCCACACTGCTGAGACCAGAGCCAGGCCCGCTTGAATCACGGTCTGGATCAGGGTCATAGCCGTGGTGATCGCGGTCGTGATGATCGTCCAGATCGTCGTCGCCGCCGTGACCAGCAGATTCCAGGCCGCCGACCAGATCGTCGTGATCAGGGTCAGGCCGGCCATGATGATGGCCTGCAGGATCGCGATTGCGCCGGTGACGATGGCGGTCAGCAACGCCCAGACAGACTGCACGATCATGACCAGGCCCTGCCAGACCATCGACCAGTTGCCCTGCAGGAGCCCCAGGAACACCGTGAGGATGCCCTGGATGATGCCGATCGCCGCGGTGATGATCGACGCGATGGTCGAGAACACCGTGGTGATGACCGGCAGCAGTGCCTGGAACACCGGCATGAGCATGCCCAGCACAAAGGTGACCAACGTCGTCAGGATCGTGATCACCTGCGTGATGATCTGGATCACCAGCGTGAATACCGGGACGAGCGCGTTGACCACGGCCATCAGTGCCGGGAACACAGCACCCGCCAGGGAGGTCAGGATCGGCATGAGCGCGCCGGCCACGGTGGCCACCAGCCCCATGAACGCCTGCGCAAGACCCATCACAGCTGCCCGGAAGGGCTCGGAGGTGGACCAAGCGTAGGCGAACATCGCCGCGAGCGCGGCCAGGCCGGCGAGGAATACGGCGACGACTGCGCCCACCGCGGCGATGACCGGGCCCAGGGTGGTGAACACGGTGCCGAGCACCCCGGCAATCGCGGCGAAGCCACCGAACGCTCCGATGGCCCCCGCGATGGTGGTGGCGAACCCGACGATCCCGGAGATCACGGAGACGAGTACGGGGAGCAGCGCGACGACGGCGGCTGCGACGACTCCGATCACGGCGGCGAGCCCGGGGAACGCGTTGGTGAAGTTCGCGATCCCCTGGGCGACGGCCACGAGGATCGGTGCGAGCGCGGAGATAGCGGAGACCAGGGCCTGGCCGAGCACGGGGATGATCGGCTGAATTGCGGCCATCAGGGCGGTGAAGACGGGGGCGAGTGCCTGGATGGTGGTGCCGAGCACGGGGCCGATGGTGGAGGCCAGTGTGCCGAGCACGGACATGAGGGAGCCCGCGGCCGCGCCCAGGGCGGGGAACGCGGGCTGCAGGGCCTGCACGCCGGTGAGGATGCCCTGGAACAGGGCGGTCGCCCCGGACTGGAACACGGGGTTCTGCAGTGCTGCCCCCAGGCCCTCGAGCAGCGCTGACCCGGCTTGACCGGCCAGGGTCATGACCTGGGCGATGGTCGGGGCCAGGGAGAGAAACGCGGAACCCAGGGCAGAGACCCCCGGTGCGAGCGCGGCCATGGCGTCGTGGGCGCCCTGGAACACGGTGGTGAGGGCGCCTTGCCACACGGGCCCGTTGATGGCGGCGTTGACGCGCTGCAGGCCGTCTGCGAGCGCTCCGAGCGAGGCACCGCCGGCGTTGGCTGCCGCCGTGGCGAAGCCTCCGAGGATCCCTGCGGTGGATCCGATGACGCGGCCGAGGTCCTGGAGTGCTGAGACTCCCCCGGTGATCCACCGGTGGAGAGACCCGTCCCCTGCGGACTTGGTGATAAACGCGTCGAACTGGGCGGTGAGCTTGGTGAACCAGCCTGCGAGCTGCGGCAGGTAGGAGGCTCCGGCGGTGCCGAGGGTCATGATGGAGCGGACGAGCGGCTGGGCGGCGCCGGCGGCGATGTCGATGGAGGACTTGAGGTAGTCCATCTGGGTGCCGAGCTGACCCAGGGACAGCTTCGTGGACAGGCCCTTGGCGATGCCCGCGAAGAACGTCCCGATGGACGAGCTCACGGCGGAGAGCTTCGTCTCGAGCAGGGGCAGCGCGGAGGAGGCGAGGCTGCGGATGGGTGCCTCGGCCTTGGCCCAGAACGAGGAGCTGATGGATCCCTGCAGCGCGGAGAACTGCGGGCCCAAGTCTCCGAGGACCTTGCCGGCGTCCTTGAGCGCGAGGATCATCGTCGTCGCACCAACGGCGATGCCCGCGAAGATTCCGGGCACGGCGAGCGCGGCCGGGGCGATCGACGCGACCGACCCGGCGAGGGAGAGGATGTTGGAGGTGCCCGCGAGCGCGGCGGATCCCAGGTTCACGAAGGCCGTGCCGAGCGCGGCCACACGGGGCACGGAACGGTCCAGGTTGGTGAGGACGTCGCTGACGTGCTGGATCGCGTCCCCGGCCACGCGGGCGCCGGAGAGGCCCGCGAGCGCGGCGGTGACCTTGCCGATGGAGCCCGCGGAGAGCTGTGCGTGGAGGTTGATGATGCGGTCGCGGGCGAGCACGGCCAGGCGCGCGGCGGCGGCCCCGGTGTCGGCGTCGACGTTGAAGGTGGCCTTGCGGCCGTCGATGCTGTCGCGCAGGTCGTCGGCGTCGCGGCGGGCGGCGGCGGTGTCCGCGGCGATCTTGAGCTCCGCGGCGCGGGACTCGATCTGGTCCACCATTGCCTGGACCTTGGAGCGGAACGCGGCGGCCTGCTCGGCGTCCACGGGCACGGTGGCGTTGAGGTTCTCGGCGGCGGTCTTGACCGTCTTGGCGAGGTCGGCGCGCATCCGCTCACCGTCGACGGTGAGCGGGATCTGCGCTTCGAGACGGGCAGCGGCGGCCTTGACCTCGCGGGTGACGCGCTCCTGCCAGCCCCGCTCGGTGTCGATGTCCAACGGCGCCTTGATCGGAGCCTTCTCCGCGACAGACTGGGCCTGCCTCTTGGCGTCGGTCACGGCCTGGCGTACGCCCTTGGAGTCCAGGGCGGTGGAGAGGGTGACCTTCGCGGACTTGCCCGCCGCAGCGGCCGCACGCTTTGCTTCACCGGCGAGACCGGTCGTGTCCAGCGCGGTCTTGATCGTGACCTTCGCGGTGCGCTCGATCTGCTGCAGCTTGCGCTTGAGCTCGGCCCCGAAGTTCGTGGAGTCCGGGAGGACGCGGATCTGTACGCGCCCGACTTCCTTGCCGCCGGCCATCGGTTCCCCCTCACATGGGTACGCGAAAGGCCCCCGCAGGTGCGGGGGCCTTTCTGTGTGTCAGGCGCCGGCCATGATCGCGTCGACCTCTTCCAGCGTGGTGGGGCTGGAAGAGACGTCGGGGCGGTCCACCGGCGGCGGGAATCGCGGCTTCTTCTTCGACCCGGACACCGCAGTGATCGCGGCGAGCTGGCCGACCCGGTCCACGACGTTGGCCGTCATGTACGCGGTTGGGGTCCAGTCCACGTGGGCTGTGCTGCCGAGTGTCTCGGCGCGGGCCACGGAGCGGGCGTCGTGCCCGAGACGCGCTACGAGTGCCTCGAGTACGAGCAGCCGGTCCGAGTCCCCGTTGGTGACGGCGTCGAGCGGGTCGAAGCCGTAGAGACCGACGAGGTCACCGACAACGGCGGGCTCCGAGATCAGCCATTCTCGGAGCCGTCGCCTTCCCCCATCTCACCGGCGTAGGCCATGCACAGGTTCATGGCGCGCTCCATGCCGCCCCGGCCCGCAGTGAACGCGGCGAACTTCGCCGGGTCCACCGCGTAGCGGTCCTCGACCCAGTCGATGAAGTCCGCGACCTCGTCCAGGTCGAAGTTCGAGACGTCGACCTCCTGGTCCACGTCTTCGATGGACTCCGCGCCGAGCAGCTTGAGCATGCGCGCCATCATGCGTGCCTGGTCCGAGCCCTTGATCTTGGAGAACGGGGTCAGCAGCTCGTGCCCCTCGACGTCCTCGAAGCGTTCCTGCTTTGCGGCGTCCACGGACTCCTGGGTGGGCTTGCGGTCCTGCGGGGTCTTGCGGGTTCGGGTCTGGGTGGTCGTAGCCATGTGAGCCTCCTGTGAGCATGTGCTGTCGGTGTGAGCCTGTTGGTGTGGGTGGAGCCCCGCCCGCCCGTGGCCGGCTCACGGAGCCACGAACGGGCGGGAGTGTGTCACGCGGCCGCGAGCGCCTTGTACGGGCGGGTGGCGAACCAGCGGAACCGCTTGCGGGTGGTCTGCGAGGACAGCGCCTGGATGCGCAGCTGCAGCTCGAAGAACTCCTCGACGTCCAGCTCGGGGGCGTCGCCGAGGGTGATCTGCCCGCGGGGCATGTAGAACCCGGCGCGCTTGTCGCCGGGGGCGAAGACGACCATCACGGCGCGCTCGACGGTGCCGATGTTGCCGACGTCGTAGGACTGGGTGGCCTCGTCCCATTCGCCACCGGGGAATGCGAGCTCGAAGGTGGGCTTGTCCATCTGCAGTGCATTGACCGTCGCGGACCAGGCGGTGGGCTCGTAGACCGCGTCCAGACCCTCGTCCTCCCAGGAGCCCTTCTGCTCGGCGTCCCCGCCGTCCTTCTCCAGGGCCACGGAGTTCTCACGGGAGGTGTGACCCGTGGTCAGCCAGTCGGGGTAGGTCTTGTCGTCGCCGATCACGAACGAGGAGATGTCGAACGAGGGGGTGTCCACGGGTGCGGTGAGCACGTTGCCGCGGAACGGGATGATGGTTTTGCCAGCGTCAAGCGGCATGAGGTACCTCCAGATGGTGTGGCCCAGCATGGGCCGGGAAGAATGTGTTGGGGCCCCGTGCTACGGGGTCAGGAGGACGCGGAAGGACCCGTTGTACTGGGCCACGTCCTTGGCGACCGTGGCGGTCACAGGCGCTCTGTCGGGCAGGCTGATCACGTCGGCGTACGCCACGGAGCACAGCTGCTGGGCGCCGTCACGGATCACCGGGTAGTGGTCCTGCAGGTCGGCCATGAAGTACGCCACCGAGGCGGCGATCTCCTCGGCCGCGCGGTTGGTCTTGGCGCAGACCGACACGGCCACAGCCCAGGACTCCCCCAGCGCGAGATCCGCGTTGGCAATCCGCCCGTCCGAGGTGGCCGCGAAGATCACCATGGGCAGGTGCTCGTACGCGTCCACGTCGGGTTCCGCGGTGACCGTGACCCGCCGGTCGTTGACGATCTGGGTGAGCACCGTGTGCAGGGCCCGGTGCACGGGCAGTGTTCTCGGCATGCTCACCCCCGCTGCGCTTTCCTGAACGCGAACTTCCCCGGCACCCAGGACGGTTTCTCGCCGTCCGTGAAGTGCCCGTACTCGATGGACATCGCGTTCGGGTCGTCGGAGTACACGAGACGGTCCGTGACCCCTGACGGGCCCGAGACACGCTCGACCTTGATCGACGCGAGGAACCGGCCGGTCCGTTTGGACCCGGCCGCGTTCGCCCGCACCTGCGCGGCCACCTCGGCTGCGGCCGCGTCGAACACCGCGTCCTCAGACGCGATGCGTGCAGCGATCAGCGACGCTCTGGGATCAACCCACACCACGCGCCGTCACCGGGCCTTCGCCGCGAGCGCGGTCATGACGATGCGCTGGTGGCTGGTGCGGCGGGACATGGTGTGGACCATCGGTTCGCCCTCCTGCTGGAAGGTGCGGCCGTCCCAGGTGATGCGGGTGTGGTTCCCGCCGGGCCAGGGGCCGGCACCCGGGTTGAGCTGCTGCTCGTGGTCGAACACCTGATAGGTGGTCACGGCCTGCAGACCGAGTTCGTAGCGCTCCGTGGCGGAGAGCGGGTACACGTTGCAGCGCCGGGTCACCGGTGGTTGCTCGACGTCCTCGTAGCCACCCATGCCGTCCGGGACGCGCTGGACGGTGGTGACGGTGACGGTGTGGCGAGGTGCGGAGCGCAGGCTCATGGGAGAGCCCATCCGCGGCGCATGCCAACCCGAGCTGTCCCCGGTCCGGCCTCCTCGCCCTTGGTGCAGCCCAGGCGGGCGAGCCACCGGTCCGTGTACCAGATGTCCGGGGACGCGGCGAGCGCGCGCTTGCTGTAGCTGTAGCCGCCCTCGGACTCGGACTGGATGGTGGGGTCGTCGTCGCGGAGCACGCGCAGGACGGCGTCCACGACAGCGTCCTGCGCGAGCTCTGGGTCGGTGGCCCCGGACTTCACTCTGGCGAGGAGCCCGGGGCAGTCCGCGAGGAGGACGCGCACGCCCTTGTCCACCAGGGCCTGGACGTAGTCCTCGTCGTTCTCCGGGATGATCCCGTCGTACTCGAGCTTGACTCGGTCCAGGCCGATGTTCAGCGAGTTGGCCATGACGTCCTCCTCTGGTGCTGCAGGTCAGCCGAGCAGACGGTCGATGAGTTCGGCCTTGTTGCCTGCGGTAGACAGGCCCTGCTCGGAGGCGAGGTCGCGAAGCTGGTCCGCTGTGTGCTTGCTGAGCTTGGCGCGCAGCTCGGCGTCCTCGTCCTTACCGGCGGGATCCTCACCCTCGGGGGCGGAATCCTCTTCCTTACCGGCGGGATCCTCACCCTCGGGGGCGGAATCCTCTTCCTTACCGGCGGGATCCTCACC
>NZ_VELE01000011.1:74911-87888 GCF_007681555.1 Kocuria salsicia
ACCCTCGGGGGCGGAATCCTCTTCCTTACCGGCCTTGGCGGCCTGGGCGAGGACAGCGGGGTTGGTGATGACTCCGTGGGCCCACTTGGGGGCCTCGGCTCCTGCCGCCAGGAAGACCTTCTCACCACTGGGCGAGGTTGCGAAGACGTTTGCAAGAAGCTTCATCACAGGACCTTTGCGGCCAGGGACAGGTTCGCGTTGGCCAGCACCGGCAGCGCGATCGCGTCCGCGATGACCTCAGCGATCATCGGGGGCTTCGGATTGCGCCACACCCCAGTGACCAGGCCAGGCTGTTCCACGTCCTCGATGGCCCACTCGGGGGCCTCGGAGGTCAGGGTCTGGCCCCAGATCGTGGACCCCAGCGGAGTGCCAGACTCGCTGCTCGTGGGCCCGGCCGCGGGGAGCATCAGCACCGTGTTCGCGGGGAGCACACGAGTGGTGACGCTGTCCACCGAGACGCGTCGGTCGTAGGTCACGATCTGCGGCAGGTCTTCGGAGTCCAGCACTGCCTGGATCTCCGCGCGCGTACCGCGGCGAGCGCCGCCGCCGTTGAGCACGGTGCGGAACTCGTTGCCACTGGCGAGCGCCCGGAATGCCTTCTGCGACATCACGATCGCGCCGGGCTCCTCGCCGTTGACGTCCACGTAGGTGTCGTACCAGGCCTGCAGATCGGCCAGACGGGACACCTCGGGGGTGCTCCACAGGGCCTCGGCGGTGACGGTGTTCTCCGGGCGGCGCCCGAAGTCGTCGTCGGTACGGAAATTGTCCTGGTCGATGGTGGCCTTGCCGGTGGCCAGGACGATGCCGCGCATCCGCTCGATGCTGTCGGCGACCGCGCGCACCACCGTGTCGGTGGTGGTCTGGATCGCCTTGAGCACAGCGGCGTCGGAGGAGTTCCGGGTGCGCAGCTGCTGGTACTCCGTGACCGGGATGTTCTGCCCCAGGGCGGGAAGCTCCAGGGTCACGCGACGGCCGGCGCGGCGGCGGCCGATCTCGGGCTCCGCGTCGTAGGCGCGGAACTTCGCCACGTCCACGAGGCCGGCGTCACCCTGCACGAGCTTGACGACCGTGTCGGTGACGGTGCGGCTGGGAAGCCACTGGGCGAGGGTGCCCTTCTTGGCCTCGTACTCGGCCAGGGAGGCGCGAGCGTAGCCGGTCAGAGTGGCCGGGTCGATGACGTCAGTCCAGATTGCCATGGTGTCGTCCCCCCTTCCTTAGATGTAGACGATCGTGGTGTGCGGCTGGGCGGTGGGCGCGGTGAAGTCGCCCGGCACGCGGGCGGTCTTCACCGTGCCGTGGTAGAACACCGGCACCGGCAGGTCCGCGGCACCGGCCACGGACTGGTCCGTGAACACGTGGCCCGCGAAGTCGCCGGCGTTGTCACCGGTGAGGGGCACGAGCACGCCGCCGGTCTTGCACACCGGGGTGCCGGAGGGGATGAACCCGTCCGGGTAGTGGGTGGCCTTGGTGAAGGCCGAGATGTCGAGCGTTTCCGTCCGGCAGTTCGCGATGCTGTGGCTGGAGCCCAGCCACGACTGATCGCCACCGCCAAACGCCTCCGAGGTGAGTCGGGGCATGATCCCTCCTTAGGGCTTGGGTTCTGCGCCGTGGCGGGCCTCGTACATGGCCCGCCCGGCTTCGACAGATGAGCTCCCCTGGAACCGCCGGAAGCCCTGGGCGTTCGGCGGTGCGGGGATGGTGTGGCCCGCCTTGGGCAGGCCGTTGACGCGGTCGGTGATCCTGGCGGTGTCGACCGACATGTCCTCCCCGATGTACCGGGAGAAGTTCAGGTCCTCGAGGAATCCCTCGAGCACCTTCGGGTCCACGTCGCGTGCCGCGGCGCGAAACTCTGCTGCCACCAATCTCTCGGCGGACTCCTGACGGGCCTCACGCAGCGCATCGTTGCGCGCCTGGGCCCGGGCTTCTTCCAGCGCGCGTTCGGTGTCACTCATGCCGGCGCGCTGGGCTTCCTCCCACTTCGAGGCCTTCTCCGCAAGCTGCTCGTAGTCGGCGCGCTCGTTCGCGCGGCGCTCGTGCTTGCGGGACTGGTGCTTCCAGTACGCGACCTGCTGCTCCGTGGTCATCTCCGCCAGCGGCGTGTTCTCCGGGTACCCCCGGTCGCGCTGCTGCTCCTGAGACCCAGGGGCCTCCTGCTGCTGGGGATCGTCGCCGCCGGACTCGTCCGTGCTCTGCTCGAGCTCGTGGGCGTTCTGACCCTGGACTTCCTTGGGCGTGGGATACGTGGGCTGGGGCATGGTGTGAGCCTCCTTGTCAGGTGTTCCGTCTCGATCCGGGTGGATCGTGGTCTCCCCGTCCCGGGGCTGGTAGGTGCTCCACCAGTCCTCGATGGGGGCGTGCGCCTCATCCGTGCCGTCACGGGCGAGCACACGGTCCTTGGCGAGCGCGGCCGGGGTGGCCAGTACCTGCACGTCCTCGGCACCCAGACGGGCCGCAGCGTCCGCGCGCTGGGCGGGGTCCGCGAGGGTGCGGATCACCCACACATCCGAGTCCTTGTGCTCGGCGGCGGCGCGTTCGGCGGCCATACGCCACATGGACGCCTGGCCCTCCCCGACCGTTCGGCGGATCTCGTCCAGGTCGATGACGACGTCGTCGGGGCCGGCGTGCTGGGCCACGTGGGTGGTCTTTCCTGCGCCGGGCGGTCCGCACACCAGGTGCACCGTCACTTCCCGTACCTCATCTGCGTGATCTCCTGCTTGAGTCGGGCGATCCGCTCGGTCTGCCAACTGATCGCCTCGGCCAGGTCTTCCTTGCCCTTGCGCTGCCTGATCTTCAGGTTCTCCAGAGAGTCCGTCAGCGCCTCGGCCTGGGCCTCGCGCTTGGCGATCTGCTTCTCCTTGTCAGCGGCGGAGCCGCCGGACTTGGGCGCCTCACGCCGGGTCTTGGACGCTTGCTTGCGCGGGGGCTTCTTGCGGTCCGGACGCGCGGATCCCGCGGGGATAGCCAGACCAGCGTCCGTGAGGACGGGGCCAAGTTCGCCGTGCTCGCCCGTGCTGATCCTGACCCGCTTGAGGTCCTGCGCCAGCGTGGAGCCCGCAGCCTCGTACAACCGGTTGAGGTCCGCGCGGTTGATCGCCCCGCCCGGGTCCGCGTCCTCGGTGATCGGCATGGTCTGGCACTTGCACCGGTCGTGGATCGGCATGAGCTCGTCGAGCTTGTACCGCTGGTGCGAGGCCACCGCGCACAGCCCGCACGTGCCCGTCTTGGACAGCTCCGGGCGGATCACGCGCCGGTATCCCGTCACCACCGGCGTAGCCCGGTAGATCTTCTGCGCCCGCGAGCGCGAAGCGTCGGCGATGTCCGTCTGGGCGATCACGGAGGCGCGGTCCACGGCCGCGGCGAGCGCTTCCTCGTCCGTCTTGCCGATGGAGGTCTGGTAGCGGCGCTGCTCGGCGGGACGTTCTGCCACCTCGTCCAGGAGCGTGCCCGAGCGTTCTTCGCGCTCGTACTCCCACGTGTCGATCTCGTGGACGTCGGGCCACTCGATGTCGAAGTCCTTGAGGACCTCTTCGATGTAGGCGTCAGCCTCCGTGCGGGACTCGTGGATCGCGGTCTGCATGATCGTGGCCGCCTGCGCGGCGGCAGCACGTACGAGATCCCCGTCGTACCAGGCACCGCCCTCGGGCTTCATCCGGTCCACGGTGATCCACAGCGCGGCCAGCTGCCGCACGGCCATCTCCGCCAGGGAGATCGTGGCCTTGGTGTGCGCGGTGAGCAGCACGTCCAGGTACCGGAGGTCACTCATCGGTGCCCCCAGCGGAGGACGCGTCCGCCGTCATGGTGGGCGCGAGCACGGCCTGCTCGAGCAGCTCGGTCTTGCGCTGCCGCTTGGCCTCGGCCACCTCGGCCGGGGTGAGCTCCGCGAACTTCTCCATACGCAGCTCGAACGGCACACCGGCTTCCTTCGCACCGCGGGCGGACTCGGCCCGCTCGGTGAGCGAGGACCGGCGGGGGTTCGCCCACACGATCTTCAGCTTCTCCACGCCAGCACGCTCGGAGTGACCGCTCAGACGCAGCGCCGCCGACGTCGCCCGGCGGATCGCGGTGTCCGCGCGCCGGGAGGTCGACTCGATCTTGAAGATCACCGCCTCACGCTGGGTGGCCGCACCCTCGGCGGAGCCCTCGGACGCCGCCGGGTGGATCATGTGCAGCGGCGTCATCGACGCGGCCGCGAGTGCGATCATGTCGTCCTTGATGGAGGACAGCACCGGGGTGAAGTCAGCTTGCCCGGACTCCCACATCTCCACGGCCGCAGGCAGCACCCACATGGACCCGGGATCAGCCTCGAAGATCTTGTCGTAGTCGATCTCCTGCCCGTCCTTGTCGTGGCGTGGGGCGCCCTTGAGCGCGCGCTGGCGGAAGGCCTGCATGGCGATGAGTACCATGCGCTGGAGCACCGTGTGGTTGATGCGCTCCAGCGTGGGCAGGTGCCGCTCGAACTCCCCCAGCCCGCGACGGTTCTCCATCTCGTAGACCGGCACCTCGCCCAGCGTGTTCTCGTAGGCCTCGTCCTCGAGCTCCCAGACGGTGGGCATGATGCGCCAGGCAGGGGCGTTGCGCTTCGGGAGCATCGTGGGGCCCTGGTGGTACGCGACCCTGATGCGGTCCGGGCGGTACAGCACGGCCACGTCACGATCGTTGGGGTCGTCGCGGTAGATCTTGAGAGCAGCGAGCGCGAGGCCCGGGTTCGCGGGGTCCGGCTCCCATGCGTACTGGGACGGGTGCTCAGCGGTGATCCGCACCGGCGAGTCGGGATCGGACGGGTCCGAACGGCCCACCATGAGCGCGCCGCGGCGGGCCACGAGCATCCACTCCATGGCCTGAGCAAACGCGTCCTGGGCGGAGGAGTTCTCCCACACGTCGCGCACGACGTCGTCGCCGTCGGAGTCCTGATCCACGGAGGTGCGGCAGGCCAGGGGCTGCATGCGGTGGAGCATGGCCGCCACGATCAGCTCGGCGAGGTTGAGCCGCGCGAGCTGCTGCAGGCGGTGGAACGCGGGGGTGAGCTTGTCCGGGTAGGGCAGCGGCGGCTTGCCGTCCATCCAGTCGTCCAGGAGGGACACCGTGCGCAGGTCGTCGCCGATCTTCTTGGACAGGCGCGCCATCCACCACTCGTCAGAGCCGGGGATCTTCGCTGCCGCAGACTCGAACCGCATCCGGTCCCCCTCTCTCCTGGTTACTGCATGGACGCCAGCCGCTGCCGCAGAGCGGCACGGCGGGCAAGTCGGCCACGTTCCCCGGCCGCCGGCGGCGACGGGCGCGCCCCCACCTTGAACGGCACGAAGTCGTCCTCGGGGGCTTCCCCGCCCGCAAGCACGCGGGCGCGGGCCTCGAACGCCAGGGTGGCCGCCATCGCGGCGTCCATCTTCCTGACGCTGTTCTTGCCCTCCTTGCCGATCACCACGCCTCCACGGCGCGGCCAGCGGCGAGCGTTGGTCATGTGCCGCACGAACACCGGGTTCGCGGACATGCGCACCATGGGCGCCCCGTTCTCAGTGGCCGTGAGGTTCAGGTGGAACCGTTCGAGCGCGAGCGCCATGGGGGCGTCGCGCTTGGTCCACCAGCGGATCGCGTCGTGGCCGGCCTTCACAGCCAGCCGCTCTCCGTACTCCAGCTCCCAGGCGTCGATGCGGTCCTGCCAGTGCGGCGGGTCCGCGAAGAACGCTTCGACCTTGTACTCGGAGAACGCGTGGGCCACGGCTGCGTCGACCGCGACCTCGTCCACGCGCCAGTCCTCTGCCTCGGGTCCGTCCGGTTTCTCGATGATCAGCAGCGGGTCCACCGTGCCGTCCTCGATGCGGCAGGCCACGAGCGCGGTCGCGTCGTTGGTCTGGGCGCCGTCGAAGCCGAGCGCGATGCGGTCGCCCTTGCGGAGGCAGCCGCCCATCTTGACCGGCATGCCGTCGCTCACGCGCGCGATCTCCGCGGGAGTTAGCCAGGCGTTCGATGCCTCCGTGAGGGCGTTGAGGTAGTAGCGACGGGACTCGGACGGGGTCGTGCGCGGGTCGAAGATCTTGTCCACGACGCCCTCGAGTGAGTTCCAATCCATGGCCTCGCCGTAGGCCTCGGCGACTGCCTCCGCGAGCTTCTGCTCGTCGGAGAGGTCCACGAGGTCCGACCAGCGGTGATCGAACAGCATGCGGATGCGGCCGCGCAGCTTCGGTTTCTTGCCGTTGGCCACGGCCTGCATGGACTCCTCGACCAGCTGCATGTACTTGTACGTGGCCTCGGCCACCGACTCCTCGCCGGGCAGGTACATCGTTGTGGTCTCGAGGTACCACGTGCCCGCAGACTTCTTGCGCTTCACCAGGTTGCGGGTGACCGTGGAGTGCATCTCCCGCAGCGCCTTGGTGTTGTACAGGTGCGACTCGTCCGCAACGACGAAGGTCTCCTTGCCACCGTCCTTGGACGACGCGCCGGCCGTGGACGGGGTGATCTCCCCGCCGTAGGGCAGAGCCACGCGGGTCAGCCCGCAGTCCAGCCCGTAGGCCTTCAGCTCGGCCAGGGGCCCGTCCGTGAGGTTGAAGTAGATCGTGTCGTAGACGTTGCCAGTCTGGCCCTCCTCGGTCGCGAGGATCCGCACGTACGGGGTACTCACAGGCTTGCCCATGGGCTCGCCCTTCTCGTACGTGTACGTCTGCCCGAGGAACGTGTACGTCTCCCCGCCCTGCGCCCAGCCAGCGAACCGGCACGGGCCCAGCGCCTCGAACAGCACCAGCCGCGAACCGAGGCCGGACTTGTCGCAGCCCTTGGGCCGGGAGAAGAACGCCGAGTCGACCAAACGGCCACCGTCCGCGTCGAGCGCGTAGCAGTCCACCACGAAGGTGGAGTACTCGTCCCCGTGCCGCACCGGCTCTCCCTGCACGTCACCGGGGCCGTGCACCACGAACGTCTCGATCCACCACAGCGCCAGCCACCCGAGGGTGCGCGAACGCGTCGAACCAGGAGGGCGCACGATTTTGTGCGGCACCGCGGCTCAGTCCTTGATCCGCGAGCGCCGCGAGTCGAGGGATGTGACGGACGCTCCGGGGGCATCCCCAGCTGACATGGCGTCGGGTACGACGATGTCCTGTCGCAGACGCATCCGGTCCTCCGGGGTCGCGCCGAACTTGGCGACGCGGATCCGGACCTCGGAGGCGAACTCCCACCGGCCCTTGGTCCACATGACGTGGTGTAGGAGCGCGGTGTCCATGAGGAAGTCCCAGTCTGGTTGGGAGAGCATGCGGCAGGCCTGCGGCGAACGCCGCCAGTGGTCCCACCACTGCTGCGTCATGGGGTGCCAGTCCTGAGCTTCCGGGAGTACCCAGGAGCCCTTGGGCAGTTCCGGGCCGAGAGCCTCGTCTCCGATGACCAGATCGGTGGCGACGTTCGGTGCCTGCAGCGAGGTCTTCTCGGGGCCCTTGTTGCGGCGAGCCGCGTTGTCCTTCGGGGCCGGTCCGACTCCTGCCATGCGTGCACCTCCCATGCCGGGGCATCGCCCCTTGTCAGGGGGTCAGCACGGTTCGTGACCGGTCAGGCGACGAGCGCGCCGAGCCGGTCGGTTGCCTCCTCGATCTGCCGGTTGAGCATCTCCAGGCGCCCCTCGTCCCACGGGGACTGGCGGGCGCGGACTTCGGCGGCCATGGATTCGAGGGCTTCCAGGCGCCGCTGCAGGCGCCTGACCTCGTACTCCGTGAGCCGTTTGCAGCGCGACGAGCAGTAGGCCCGCGGGCGACCGGGGGCCATGCGTTGGTCCAGGTCAGCGCCGCACTGGCGGCAGTAGGCCCGAGGCATTCGCCACCGCCTTTCGCCACTCGGTTACGCCACCCCCATGCCATGCCCCAGACCCGTACAGACCGCGAGAAGCAGGACGCTGCGGGGAGCGGGGAAGGGCCGGGGAGGACCCCCCTCCCCCCTGGGTCAGCGGCGCGGGCTTCGGCGGGGAGTGCCGGCGGTCGCGGCGACCACGTTGGGGGACGGTCGAGGGAGAAGGAGGGCCGTTCGTGCCGGGGCTGATCAGGTGATCAGCCCCGGATGCTTCTCGCGCGGGCGGGATGCCCGGGCCCGGCGCGGCGAGGTCGCGCCCTGGCGGCCGGTGCGCTGCTTGTGGTGCCACGAGCACAACGACCGAAGATCTTCGTGATCATCCGCGTTGCCCGCGTGATCCACATCAGTCGCCCGTGCGGTGCAGCGTTGCCCGGTGTCGGGCGAGACGTACCGGCAGCGGTACCCGTCCGCCTCGAGCTGGCGTCTGCGCAGCTGGTTCCAGTCCGGTGGGAGCGGGACTGTGCGGCCACTACCGCTTCCCCAGGGCATCAGCCCGGCCCGTTCGGGTTGTCCCCGCCGTGATGTCCGGGCCAGATCCCGTCCTGGTCGTGGTGCCACTGCGCGCAGATGCGCTTGGCGCGGGCCAGACCCACGTGCTTGGCGAGGTGGCGGGTACAGCGAGTGAAGTCGCCGGGGGTTCCCCAGCGGATCTTCGCGGCACCCACGCCATGCTTCCAGTACTTCTCGAGCTCATTCATCCAGGTCGTCACCCCAATCGATGAACGTCATGTGCCCGGGGTCTGTGCGAGACTGGCAGGCGATGCAGAACGCACCGTAAATCGCCTCTGCCTCGCACGTCTCTGCCGCGCAGCGCCGCCAAGACCTCGCCATCGCAGGACCTCCCGAAGTTGATGCGGGCTGTTGTTCGACCGGTAGCCCGCGAGCCGGTGCACCCCACGGCGGTGGTAACTACGGGCGGTAGCGAATGCCCTCGGTGCCGGGGGAATCTAGTGGCTCACACGCAGGACCGTTCATCGGCGGTGAGAAGCACCCGCCTCGCGAACCTTCGATCCGGGATCCGCAGGTCATGAACAGGTGACACCCCGCGGCGGTGACGTTGACGCCTGAGCCAGGCATGACGAAGGCCCCGACGTGATCGCCGGGGCCTTCCAAGTCCTTCAGCCTCTTCCGAGACTGATTCCATTTGAGTACACAGTAGCGTGACAGCGCCGCAGATGTCCATACCACGGCCCCGCACGACGTCAGACGCTCACGTCAGCCTCTCCCGTCTTCTGGTCCGTCTCGTCGGCGTGCAGACGCCGCCAGGTCTGCACCGCATCCGTGGCACGGAACATCATCGGCTCGACGCTCACGGGACGCAGCTGTCGGCGCTCCACCCACTTCCGCACAGTGGCTGCGGTGATCCGCCTCCTGAGCACGGTACGGAACAGCACCACGAGATCCGCGGTGCACACCGTGAGCCCCAGCAGCATCTCGTTCCGGGCCTCCTCACGTTCCCCGACGTCCCAGAGGACACCGCATGCCGGGCACCGCACCTCGCCCGTGGTGCGGGCCGTGGCCAGCACTCCCCCACAGTCACACGTGCCGACCACTCGCCGCTCGGGAGCACGGTCCACCGACCGCCACCCCCGCTCCAATGCCGCGAGCAGTGCCGCGTATGCACCCGCGATCTCCGGGCGGCGCACCGCGTGCACCAGGTGACTAGCCGTCCACGGAGCCAAGGCGCTGATAGCGACCGGCACCGGCTCCCTCTCGGCCGCACCAAGGTGCGCCAGCGTCCGCAGCGCCACCTCGATCTCCCGTGCCACGTCCGACGCGGCCAAGTTCAGCACCAGCGGCCGCTCGTTGCCCGCACCCCCGGCGCTCGAAGTCTGCCGCGCCTGCTTCGTGATCGTCACGTCCAACTCGTGCAGCAGACGCGGCACCTCGAGGACCTTAGCGTGCAGGGTGGTCACGCACGCCGAGCACAAGTTCCCCATCGTGGCCGGCACCCCGTCCACGACACACAGCGCGCTCATGGCCGCACACCCATTGAGCCGGTCCCATACTCCGTGCCCGCGGACAGCTCGCGCTGCACCCGCTGGGACACCACGTCGCCGGGACGCCATACCCCGGCATCGATCCCGGCCACTCGGAGGTCCTGCAGCCACCGCTCCTGCTTTGGTCGAAACCGGCCCTTCTCGGTCTTGAGCTCACGTACCAGGCAGATCCGCTTGCGCCGGTGCACGAGCACGAGATCTGGGAACCCGGCCGGAGACCGCCGACTGTCGTGTGTGTGGTAGTAGTCCCACCCCAGGGCCGTGGCCAGCTGGATGATGTGGTTCTGCAGCTGGACCTCCTTCCAGGACAGGATCATCTGGTCTTGGTGGTCTGTGGCTTTCACTTCTTTCCCCTTCTCCCCCTACGTCGGGATCTTGATGTGCGCTTCTTAGGTGGGTGGTCATGGTGGTCTTGCGTGTTCTGTTGCTGAGGTGGTCGTGCTGGGTCCCCGTCCCTACCCGTGCCGACCCGTCCCGTCCCGCCCCGTCCCATCCGGTCAGGATCCGTAGGAAGGCTCCCTGCGGATTCCTGCCGAGACCTGCCTGTCTCTGCAGAGCGCCCGGATGGTCGTCCCTCGGCGGTGGCCTGTCGCGCCTCGTCCACGGGTGTGGGGGCTGCGGTGTCAGGCTCGCGGGCGGGTGAGTCGCTGCTGCCCGTGGGCGCGCTGTCCTCTCCCGCGGCGGGAGTGCCGGGCGTGGGTGTGGCGTGGCCCGCCGGCACGTGGCCGGGCTGGACCTTTGTCCGCGGTGCAGGTGGTGGCTCGATGCCGTTGCTCCTGGCCCAGTCGCTGTTCTTGATGAACTCGACCGTGTCCAGGGAGTAGTACGGGCGCTCGGGGGCCGGGAGCAGCGGGTACTCCTTCTCTGCGTGCGGGTTGTTCTTCCTGCCCGAGTTGCACCGGGTGCAGGCCACTACCAGGTCGTCTGGGGTCTCGGCGCCGCGGCCGGGTGCCCGGTGGTCGTAGGTGCCGGCCAGGCGGCCCGTGCGGGCGCGGAAGCGGACGACCTGGCCGCAGTACCTGCAGGCGTCCCCGTCGCGCAGGCGCACCGGGATCGTGAGAGCCGGGTTGGAGTTGTCGCGCTTGCGGCGGCGCTCCCACTCCACCTCTTCCTGGGTGCGCATGTGGATGAACTCCGGGTCCTCCACGATCCGCCAACGAGCCCGCTCGTGGCCGCGCACGACCTCGGTGACCGGCTCCAGGTACCCGGCGAACGTGGCCTGCTCCAGCAGCCGGTCTGCGCGCTCCATCGAACCGGCGACGTCGGCTGCGGTGGCCCGCGAGATGACGTAGTCGGTGAGGTGCTGCGCTCCGACCGTCGCGCACAGCGTGACGAATCCGAACACCTCAAGCTTTGTTCGGTCGTCCGCGTCTGGGTGCTCGCGCACCTCTGCAACGATCGGGTTGGTGGCGGCTGAGTCGCCCACGCGTAGCCACGGCATCAGACGCGCTCCTGCCTGCTCGCGCTCCCGGCCCGGCGTGCAGCGGTACCCACGAGGTTGGGTCGCGCGGCGCGGGCGGTGTGCTGCGGGTGGCCGCCGCGCTTCCAGCCCCACGTGCGGTGCCCACGGTTGTGGGTCGCGCGGTCTGGGCGGCGTGCTGCGGTGCGGCCGGCAGTGTGCTGCGTGCGTGGTGGCACGGGGTGTCTCCGATCTGGTGGATCATGCGGTTCAGGTGCGCCGCCCTGCGGCGCCGAGGTCACGCTGGCGGCTCCGTGGACGGGCAGTCGCCGGGCTCCCGACGGTGGACGATCACCCCGGTCTCCGAGGGCACCCGAGTGGTCGCTGTGCGCCCATCCGCGCGGCGCGTGCTGATCTCCACCAGCCCCGTGCGCTCGTCCAGGGAGACGGCCGTCAGTGTCCCGCGCACGGGCCAGGAGTTGCCGGCCAGGGTGATGGGCCGCCCCAGCTGCGCGTCCGTGAGCTGCCCCGCGTAGAAGTGCTTCTGCTCCGGGCGGGGTTCCGGGAGACGGCGGCTCATGACGCACGCTGCTTCCGCAGGCGATCCACCAGTGCCGGAGCATGCGCGGCGGCCGCGGCTGTCTCAAGCACCTGATTGAGGATCTGCGTGTACCGGATGTCCAGGGACTGGCCCGTGTGGCCGTGGGCCCGCATGACCTGGTCCTGGGCCTCGCGCTTTTTCCCGGTGTACTTGAACCGCTGGGCCTCCAGGTCGAGCATGTCCCGGGCCAGGTCATCCAGGGCGTCGTCCTGCACACCCTCCTGCCCGATCGCGGCCGCGGCCGCCAGGTGACCCAGCGCGACCGCGGCGAGCGCGAGGGCCATCTCTGGGCGTCCTGGCATGTAATGGGTGGCGTCGTCGTGGAGTTGCTCGGCGGTGGCGAGTTCGTCGGTGAGGTTCATGGCTGTTTCCTTTCGAGGACGTCGAGTAGGGTCATGCGCTCCGAGTGCTCCACGGGCGGGAGCACGGCGAGCGCGGTGATGGTGAGGAGCAGCACCATGGCGGCGCCAGTGAGGATGGGGCCGAGGGCCGTGGCGATGAGGATCCCGAGGATGAGGCTCATGCGTCCTCGTCCAACCCGGGCTTCATGAACGCCACCCAGTGGGTGCGGGCAGTCTTCCCCGAGCGGTGCCCGAACAGGGGCTTGTGCGGGGTGAGCGCGAGAATCGTGGACAGCGGCACCTGGGTCTCGTTCCACTTGAAGATCAAGGTGCCGTTCGGCCTCAAGACCCGGAAGCACTCCGCGAACCCTGCGGTCAGGTCTGCCCGCCAGTCCTCCCCGAGCACTCCATACTTCAACGCTTGCCACCCGTTCCCGGCACGGGTCAGGTGCGGCGGGTCGAACGCCACCAGGTGGAAGGTGTTGTCCTCGAAAGGCATGGCTCGGAAGTCGAGGATGACGTCTGGGGTGATGTTCAGCGCCCGCCCGTCGCACAAGGTGTGCTGCTCACTGCGGATGTCCCCGAACAAGGCCCGCTGATCGGCCTTGTCGAACCACATCATTCGTGGACCCGCGCATGGGTCTAAAACTGTTGGGGCGATCTCGGCCATGCCGGTCTCACTTTCGGTTGGCGTCCACCCGTGAGCGGGCGGCTGACGGTGGGCCCAGCGTGTGGCGACCTGGGCTAGGTGTACTGACCGCGGACGTTGATCGACGTTGCGGCTTGTCTTCGAGCGTGCTCGAACCCCTAGC
>NZ_VELE01000012.1 GCF_007681555.1 Kocuria salsicia
GGCTAGGCGCTGACGCGCCTGCTCGGAGCGGCCCCTGGCGGGGCCTTGCGCGCTGTCGCGCGCTGCGCCGCTGACGCGGCGAGCGGGTGCGCGGCTGGGCCCCACGGGTGAGGGCACCTGTCGTAGAGGGCACAGACGGGCCTAAGAGGGCCCGGGTCAAGCCCGCAGGCCACTCACCCACCCCAGCAACCCCCAACCCCGCACAACCGCACACACCACCCCGGGGCACCCCCCCGGGGGCAGGCGGGCCGGGCCGGGGGCACCCCCGGGGGCGGGGGGCCGGTGCCCCGGGCGGGGGCCCCGGGGGGCACCCCCGGGGGCGGGTGAGGGGCCCACGACACCGGGCCACCCGCCCGCGAGCACTTTTCAGGGGCCAATAACCCCAAAAACCCCCGTAACCCCCCGCTACTACCGCGCAAAATCGGGATTCTCCGGCGCCCTCCATAACCCCTAAAACCCCCACAACCCCGCGCGGTGGCTGCGGCTTGACCCTGTACATCCGTTCTGTATTGTTGTTTTTGTTACCGGGGCAGACGGCCCCTCCACCCGACCATGGAGGTCACGATGTTCCCTACTGATGTGCGGTTCGCGGATTCCACGATGACGGTCGTGGACACCCCAGGGGTGCGCGCGGCGCTGCTCCCCCTGTGCCAGCGCGGCGAGCGGTTCCCTGAGGCCACGATGGTGGAGCGGATGATCCAGAGTCACGGCTTCACGGTGGAGGTCTTGCAGGGCGGCATGTACCACCTGGGGCCCGCTACTGAGCGGCCCACCGAAGAGCAGCTGGGGTCGATGCGCCGCCTACTGACCATGCTGGCCCCGCACCTTCCCAGTCAGGGCCTGGACGATCACGCCCCGCGGATGGAGTGGCAGGCAGTGGCCGATGACGGCTACCGGCACACCTGGCGGGTGGTCGCCGGTGTGTTCTGCGAGTCCTCCGAGCCGGTGACGGGCCCGGATGAGTACGGGTACGAGTACAACGTGCGCTACACCACCGTGCGCCGCGAGCGCCTGTATCTGAGCCGCAGGCAGGCACAAGACCTGATGCCCGATCCGCTGGACCCGAGCGCCGAAGACCTGGAGCGGGCGCGGCGAGTGGTCAACGCCTGGGACGACGACGAGGTGAGCGCGGAGACCGCCGAGGTGGAACCGGAGTCGGTCAGCCTGAAAACGTCCTGAGCGCCCGTCTGAGCGCCTATCGCACCCCCAGTGCCCCCATGGGGGCACTGGGGGCTATTCGAGGGGCACACGGCCCCACCTGAGACCGTAAGGAGCTTTCCCTATGTGTGAGGATCCCCGCGTGGAGGAGTCCACGCTGACCGTGGCCGATACCCCCGCCGTGCGCCAGGTGTTGGCCCGGTGGCTGGCCCACCCGGATGACGTGGCCCCGGAGGTGTACGTGGCCCGTGGACTCGCGGCGGCGGGCTACGAGGCCACGCCCTACGCGCCGGGGGTGTACGCCGTGACCCCGCGTTTCTGTCAGCCCGATGGGTACATGTTCGGCCAGTTGTGGCAGGTGTTCCGGGAATTGGCCCCGCACGTGGTGGCCACCGGTGCCAGTGGGCAGCCCCCGCATATCCAGTGGCGCTACTGCGATTGCGGGGAAGCGTTCCGCTGGGTGGTGTTGGACGGGGCGGGCCATAGCTGGGACCCGTCACCGGATGGCACGTTCGTCTACCCCTACCCGCGCGTGTACGAGTTCGAGGTGGTGACCACCGAGCGCACCCGGGAGACCGTGGAGGTGGACAGTGCCACGGCGGCGGAGTTGTTCGCCGATCCCCAGCGGCCCACCCGCGCGGAGTTGCACCGCGCGCGGGTGGACGCGGATTGCCGCGTGCACACCACCAGCGTGGGCCAGGAGGTGACTTTGATGCTGGAGAACCTGACCGTTGACCCCGTGCGGTAGGCACCGCCCACCGCGAGCGCCCCGGTGTGTTTGGCCTAGTCACAGGCCGATTCGCCGGGGCGCCGGCATGTTCGCCGGCCCCAGGGGTTGCGCCTGTTTTGTTTGATATGTATTGTTGTTTTTGTCAGCGGGGCACAGGGCCCCGGACGCACGACCCAAGGAGGGTTCCCATGAACACCACCATCTACTCCATCGCCTGCACGCAGCTACACTCCCTGATGGCGGGCCTCAAGCTGGCCACCGCCAAGGCGAACGCCAACCTGCCGGTACTGGAGGAGGTCCAGCTCACCGTGGACGGCGAGCGCGTCACGGGTGTGGCCACCGACCGCTACCGGCTGTTCATGGACTCCCGCGAGGTGGCCCTGGAGCAGTCCCCCGAGGAGGGGGAGGCCGCGACCGTGTTCACGCTCCCGGCCAGCGCCGCCGATGACTTCAAGCGCCTGGGCTTCTCCAAGTCGCACGAGCGGGCACGGGTGGAGGTGAGCGCCGAGGAGGTGGTGGTCTCCACCGCCGCCGCGCGACTGTCCTACCCGGCCATGGACGCGGAGTACCCCCGCGTGGGCGCGCTGATGGTCAAGGCCCTGGGCGCGGTGGCCGAGGGCAAGGCCGTGGAGGTTTCCACGCAGTACAACGTGGACTACCTGGGCGACTTCGCCAAGGTGCGCCGGGCGGCGGGGATCCCCACCAACACCCCGTTGCGGATGCACCAGATCCCCGCCGGGTCCGGGAGCTTCCAGCTGATCGCCACGTTCCCGGGCACGGACTTCTGGGCCCTGCTGATGGGGGTGCGCCACCCCGAGGGGGACGCCAACCACTCCAGCGCCGTGGAGGCCCTGGAGCGGGCGACTGAGACCGCTAAGGCCCTGGCCTCCGCCTGATCCCCCACGGGGGGCGGGCCCCGCGCCCGCTCCCCCGTGGCCAGCACATCGCCGCCCCGGGTGGGCCCGCTACCGACGGGCCCGCCCGGGGCGGCTCACTGCCAGGAAAAGCGGGAAAGGGACGCATATCGGCGCGACCGGGCACGGGCCCACCGCACGCACCGAGGGCCACCGCGAGCGCCCCGGGCCCGCTGGGGCGCTCGCGGTCCCCATGTTGCACCCGTTCAAACCGTAGTGTATTGTTGTTTTTGTTAGCGGGGCAGACGGCCCCGGATCCCTAGACCCCAGGAGGGCACCATGACCACGACGACCACCACCAAGACCGGCCTGTTCATCCCTGCCGACCCCGACACCGCCCACGAGGTGCGCGAGCTCGACGCCTCCCGGCTGCTGAACGCCCTGCAAACGACCGTGGGCGGCTATGTGGAGGTGGTGACCCTGACCCGGCTGGGCGCGGACATGTACCTCAACGAGGAAGGCAAGGTGATGAGCCTGCCCGTCAACGAGCGAGCCACCTGGGTGGCCCGCGCCCTGGGCGCGCACCTGATCCCGGGAGACTGCATCGCCGGGGACGTGCTGATCCTGGGCGGACCCGACGAGGACGGCGACAACCAGGGGCTGACCCCCCTGCAAGTCCAGGAAATCAAAATCGCGCTGACCTACCAGCGCTAACCCCCGCGCGTGCCGCCGGGTCCACCCCGGCCCCGGCGGCGCTCGCAGTCCACCTGGGCCACCCACCGCGAGCGCGGACACCCCGGCCCCAGCGGCGCTCGCAGTCCCTATATTGCACGCGCTTAGTTGATAGTGTATTGTTGTTTTTGTTAGCGGGGCAGACGGCCCCGGATCCCTAGACCCCAGGAGGGCACCATGGACACCACCACGCAGCGCGAGCAGCTGGCCCAGGTTCTGGCCACTCACCGGACCCACCACACCGACAACGAGAGTTGGATCCTGACTAACTACGTGGAGCACTCCGGGAAGGAGTGGCCCGAGACGGTGGTGCTGCGCTACAGCGGCCCCGCGGGCCCCAACCAGCGGGCCGAGTTCCCCGGCCTCTCCCGCGAGACCGTGGCCGAGGCACTGCGGGAGGCCAACTACTTCCGCACCAACCTGGGAGGCTTCGACCTCTACGGCCCGCGCACCCTGTAACCCCACCCCCGCCCCCCGCGCCGGGAGGGGGCGGGAGCCCGCGCGCCCGGGAGGCAACAGCGCGGCGCGCGCGGACAGCTCACCAATGGCCCGCCCGTGATCCACCCGCACCCCGAGACCGGCGGCGCTCGCGGTGAGCACCCCGCGCACACTCCCCACGCTCCGGCGCGGGGCCCCAGCAGCGCCAGACAGCGCCCCGCGCCCTGCCAGGCCGCCAGGGACCGCGCGGACACCCCCGGGGACTCCACGCGGGCGCTCCCCCACCACAGGCAGGCACGGCCACGGGCGGCACACGCCGGGGACTACCACCGCGAGCGCCCGCCGGGGGCGCGCGCTTCCCCGCCCCGCCGTTGAGCCCGCGCGCCCGCGTGCGGCGAGCGCGGTCACCCCAGGCACGGCCCGCGCGTGATCCACCCGACCCCGAGACCTCCGGCGCTCGCAGTACCCCCGTGTGTGCGTGGCCTGGGGGTGATCACGGATGATGCTGAGCCGGACTTGCACGCGTTTTACTTTGTGTGTATTGTTGTTTTTGTTAGCGGGGCACACGGCCCCGGACACCGACTCCCCAGGAGGAACACCATGGCCCAGCGCACCCAGCTTTTCATCACCGCCGAGACTGACCCCACAGCGTTCGGCGGGCCCCGCCGCCACCGGATCGGCCGTCACCACCACTGGCGCTACGGCCCGAACATGGTGATCTGCGCCGCGCAGGTGGTGGAGCACCTGGAGGCCGTGACCGCTGGCCACTACTACCGGCCCACCTCCGAGGTGGCCGAGGGCGTGGCCGCCGTCTACGGGGTGAACCGTGCGACCGCCGAGGCCTCCGGGGTCAGCCTCTACGACGACGTTTCCACCGCCGCCGCCACCGAGTGCGACAACAACAACGGCACGTTCCTGGTGAACCTCACCCCCGAGGGCTACACGTTCGGGTTCCTGATCGGGCCCAGCGAGAACGGCGACCTGACCACCGTGACCGGGGTGGACGGACTGATGGAAGCATTCGGGGCCTGCTGGTCCCCGATGCCCTACGACATGGAGCGCCAAGAACGGGAATGGGCCGTGACCGTCTCCCAGGCCGTGGAGACCCTGCGCGCCGCTGAGACCGCCGGGCACCTGATGGACCAGGACACCGCCGAGCGGGTCACCGCCGTGGAAGTGCCCAGGGTGAAGACCGAGACGGTGTGGGACACCATCCCGCGCGTGATGCCCGACGCGGCCCCCGCCGTGGGCACCCGGGTGCAGGTCATCCGGGCCTGACCGGCCCACCCCCTCCCCGGGCCCATGAGGGCCCTCACGGGCCCGGGGAGGCCCCCACAGGGGCACCGGCAGGCCCCCGCGAGCACCCCACCCCAGCACCCCACACACCCCCGTGCGCCCCGCACGCGCGGGGCGTGGGCGCTCGCGGTGAGTAGCCCCCCGCAGCGCCGACGGGCACCCCGCCACCGTGACCGGCCCGGGCCCCGGTGAGCGGGCACCGCCCCGGCGCTCGCAGTGCGCAGGCGCGGCACCGTGGGGATCGAGGGGCCACCGGGCCCGGTCACGCGCCGGGCTGTGCCCCGCCCATGTAGCCGACTTGCACACCTTTAATCTGTACTGTATTGTTGTTTTTGTTAGCGGGGCATGAGGCCCCATTGGCAACTACATAGAGGAGCACACCATGGAACGAACGTTCCGCGAGTACGACGGCAACTTGAATCTCAGTGTGAGCGAGATCGGGAAGATGCACCTGGGGGCACTCAACGAGGTGTACGACAACTGCCGCGTGATCCTGCGCACGCACATGAACATGTTCAACAGGAACGGCGCCCCCAGCCCCGAGGAGGTCCGGGACGCCCGGCAGACGATCGACAGGATCTCCGCCCGACTGAAGGACTTCGGAGAGGCGGGGATCCGCCCCACCTGGGTCTAGGACCCACGAGGGCCCCGGGTCACCACCCGGGGCCCTCGCTTGTGGGGCGGCGAGTCCGGTTTCCCACCGGCACTCCCGGTGACCAGGAGACCGGCGGCGCTCGCGGTCCGGGCATCGTGGCGTCCACCGCAAGGTGGATGCGCGCCCACGGTGTGACCCGCCAGGCCGTGGCGGGCATCGTGGCCGAGCCCCAGCACACCCGCCCGGGCTACCGCGGGGCCACCATCTACGCCGGGGCCTCCCTGGAGGTGGTGGTGGCCGAGGACGGGGCCACCGTGCTCGCCGTCTACCCCCGCACCCCGCAGCCCGCACCCGCCTGTGACCCGCCGCGAGCGCCAGCACGGCCCGCACGGCGGGGGCGCACGGCCCGTCCGGCGCGCACGATCCCCAGCGGGCGCCGGGAGTTCCTGCGACTGCTCACCGACCACGGGTTCCAGATCACCACCGACACCAGCCGCCACCGGCGGGTGACCCACCCCGATCACCCCGGGGCCGTGGTGGTCATCCCCTCCTCCCCCAGTGATCACCGGAGGGCGCTGAACACCGTCTCCCAGATCCGCCGCACGTTCGGCATCGACCTGCGCCACGCCCCCCGCGACTGATCCGGCCCGCCGGTAGACAGAATAATAATTGTTGTGTATTGTTGTACTTGTTAGCGGGGCACAGGCCCCATACCCCGAGCGAGAGGACACGACACCATGAGCCAGAAAATCCACGAAGAGATCACCGACGGCCCCACCATCGCCACCCGCACCGGCGTGATCATCGCCCAGACCCGCCGCATCACCCTCACCACCGAAGAAGACGACAACACCGCAACCACCGACTAACCCACCACCCAGTGGGGGACTGCCAAGACCCAGCAGCCCCCCCACCGGGGGCCGCGCCCCCGGCGACTGAGCCACCACCCCCAGGGCGCCGGCGCCGGTGACCTACGGCAGCACCCCCGGCCACGAGACGCCATCGGCGCTCGCGGTCGGGGGTGCGGTCTGTCGTGCTGGGGTCAGTCGGTGGTCTGTGAGCTCCCGGCGCTCGAACCCCTCCCAGCTGCTCACCCCGGCGGCGGCGAACAGGATCTTGCGCGCGGATTTGTCACGAAAATTGTGTAGGGGACACATACTCTAGGCCCATGTGTCGATCCGTAGCCGATGGTGGGCGCCGGTGCTCCGACGCCCGGCGCCTGGCCAAACTCACCGCTCACGACCTCGCGCCCCACACCCCCGGGGCTCCTGACCTCGAGTGGGCCGAATCGGATCTCACCGAAGTCTGGGAGAACCACCCCCAGGAAACGGCCTGTGCCGCCGTAAAGACGATCGAGGAAGCCTCCGCCGCGGATGCGCGCACCTTCACCGACATGGACACCGCAGCCCAAGCAGCCGGCGGACACCTGTACGGCACCGCCTTCCGCCTCAAATCCCCCGCGTCTCTGGCGCGGAAGATCAACACCAAGCAGGAACGCGCGGAACGCACCGGCACACACCTCGCCGCCGAGGACGCGGCGGCGACCATCACCGACACCACCCGCTACACCGCAGTGTGCGAGGACCACGACCAGATCACCGTCACCACTGTGACCACCGTCCAGACCTTGCGCGCCAACGGCTGGGACGTGATCGAGGCCGAACAGTCCTACCTCGAGGGCAACTCCTACAAGGGCGTGCACCTACTCGTGCAGCACGCAGACGACCAGATCGCAGAACTGCAGATCCACTCCGAGACCTCCCAGCAGATCAAAGACCAGTCCCACCTGCTCTACGAAGTCTCCCGCGACACCTCGCGCTCGCGAGCGGAGCGCCTGGCCGCTAACCGGGAGGGCAAGGAGCTCTACCGACAGTTGCAGGCCCCTGCGAACTTGGACACCTTGAGCGATCGGCTGGGTGTTACTGTCAGCAAAAAGCGTTATAGTTAGTTTCTATTAAAGGAAAGTAGATGGTTTCGATGATCACGTTCTATCGGGCACACTTCCCGGGCCAGCCTCCCGAGACCGCCGTGATCGTTGCCGATGACTCCGAGGCAGAGGTTCTGTGGGAGTGGGTGCCCAACACAGGTCTGTGGCATCGGGCTACGCAGCTGGAGAACGACTTTCTCTTCGGCGATGAGGGCGGCACCTACACCCCGATCACCGCAGAAGAGGCAGCGGGGTTGCTCGAGCGCGTGCCGCGGCTGGACAAGCGCCGGGACGTGGCAGCCCGAATGCTCCAGCGCTACGAGGCGCAGCCCCCGACAGAGAAGCGGACCAATGCGGAGATGGGGTTGACCAACAAACTCACCGGCCTACGCCCGATGACCGCCCCCGGCCTGGGCCAGCTGATGACCCAGGCGCGCCGGCACCGATCCTGGCGCACCCTTGCTCTCTACGGACCGGGCACGGGCAGCGCTGCCCGCCAATTCATATCCCAGTGGGATCAGCGCCCCCTCTCCCCACAGGAGCCCCCACTGGAATTGAGGGCTACTGCGCGGGGGGAGAACACAGCCGTGCAAGCCCGGTTTGTCAGCAAATAACGATAAGGGACTCATCACCTGCGATCTAGTACGCCGCACCTGCCCCTGGGCCGCCCCCTTCATTCGGTCCGGTCGCTCTGTGAGTCGTCGGTTTCGATTTGATGGGTGCACTGCCGAGCGTACTCGGCCGGGGGTAGGTAGCCGAGCGATGAGTGCCGACGCTGATGGTTGTACTCGGTCTTCCAGTCGCCGATCACGACCTGGGCGTGCAGCAGTGAGTAGAAGCTGTTGATGTTGAGGCACTCGTCGCGGAGGCGGCTGTTGAACGATTCGACGTATCCGTTGTGCCAGGGCGAGCCGGGCGGAATGTAGAACAGGCCGGTGCGGGTACCCGCCCAGTCGGCCATCGCGTCGCTGATGAACTCGGGCCCGTTGTCGCTGCGGAGCACACCCGGTGCACCGCGGACGGCGACGAGCTCTTCGAGGTGGGCGGTGAGCCGGTCGGCGGTGATCGACCGCTCCACGAGCCCGCCGATGCATTCGCGGGTGTGCTCGTCGACGATGGAGCAGATCTTGATCGGGCAGCCCCGCTCGTCGGCGTCGAACTGGAAGTCCACCGCCCATACGAGGTTCGGTGCGACTGCCGCCGGGGCGTCGACGGTCGAGGATCCGACACGCTTGCGGCGTCGCCGCTGCGGGACGCGGAGGCCTTCGGCTCGCCAGAGGCGTTGGATCTTCTTGTGGTTGACCGCCCAGCCCTCACCCCGGGCGTCGTGATACGCCCGCCGGTACCCGTAGCGGGGATGCTTCTTCGCCCACGCGCGCAGCCAGTCTCGCAACGCGCGATCAGGGTCGGCGACCGTGTCGCCCTTGAGCGGGCGACGGTACGCGGACCTGCTCAGCCCGGCCAGACGGCACGCCATCCGCTCGCTCACCTGCAGTGTCCTGATCAGGTGCGAGACGGCGGCGCGGCGCCTGCCCGGGCCTAGAAGTTTCCCTCGGCCAGCTCCTTGAGCGCGGCCTTCTCCAGCTCCGCTTCGGCCAGCAACCGCTTGAGCGTGGCGTTCTGCTTCTCCAGCTCCCTGAGGCGCTTCGCGTCGTCGGCCTTCAGTCCGCCGTACTGGTTCCGCCACCGGTAATACGTCTGCTCGGATATCCCAAGCTCCCGACACACCGCGGCGATGTCGCTGCCGTCGGCGAGCATCCTGTCGGCCTGCCCGAGCTTGCGGACGACCTGCTCCGGGGTGTGACGCTTCCTGCTGTTCGACATGATCTGACCAGTCTCCCTGCCCGTAACCACGGGCGACAGGACGACTCCCAGAACCACCGGACCTAAAAAACGGGGTCAGCCCAGCTACACCAAGGTGCAGGTGAAGCAGTACTACTACGCCGAGGACAAGTACGGGAATTCTCACGAGCACGGCAGTGACTACTACCAGTACAGCTTCAACCACCACGGCGGTGAAACCTGGGGCGGGGGGGCAGTGGCGCCACTTCAATCACCACCAGGACAAGAAGGTGTACCACGTGGTCAAGTACCGCTACTGGGACGGTCACGGCTGGTCGGACTGGTACAAGGACGTGAGCCACAAGACCGGCCTCGGGCACTGATCGCGCTTTGGTGGGGGCCATCCAGCTTGTGGCTGGCCCTCACCCACATAACATCGGTGAGGGCCCCATCCGCACGCTGTCGTGGCTGGTGACAGCACCCCGCAGCATTGCTCTTGCACCACTGGATGCAATTCTTGGGCAGCAGAACCGTGGCCTCCAGGTCCTCGACGGGGGCTCCCGAAGTGCCGGGTATCGATGAACACTCCTCACTTGTCGCCCATCACAAAGTCATTTCTGGGTGGGGCAGTGATCGGGCCGAACCAGAAACCCCAGATCGGACGGGATCTGCTCCCCGGGATCACGGACCAGAAGGTCCGCGGGGGCGCTGTCATGAGAGGGTTGCAGCATGTCCCATCCTGCGTCCCCCGGCGTCTGCCCACCCGATGAGTCCCGCAGCGCCCAGGGATCCTCCCCGGCCGAACCTGGGGCCGAAAACCTTCCCGCGAAGGCCGCCCCTGGGGCGGTCCTGTACGAGGAACGGTTGTCGGCCGCGTGGTGGATGTGGTTGCTCGTGCTCTTCGCGGGCCTGGTGGGTTTCATTGCCCTGGCCCCGATCAACATGTGGGCCGGGACGGCCGTCGGGGCCGTGGTCGCCGGCGGCACTGCGGTGGCGTTGATTGTTTCGAGCACCGGGATCGTGATCACCGGGGAGTCGTTGCAGGTGGGGCGGGCCCGTATCGAGCGTCGGTTTGTGGGCGAGGCCGAAGCGTTTCGCGGCGGCGCCGTGCAACGGGTGCGGGGCCCCGAGCTTGACGCCCGCGCCTACATGAACTTCCGCGTCTCCGTGGGCCCGGTGGTCCGCATCCAGATCACCGATCCCGTGGATCCCACCCCTTATTGGTTGACCTCGACCCGTCACCCGGAGCGCATCGTCGAGATCCTCTCCGCCGGCTGAGACCGGCGTCCTGTGAGGGGCTCGTCCGGTGACCAGCTCTCAGAGGCTCCGGAGAGTATTGAGGATGGTGATGGGTGTCACCCAGATGGCCTCGGCTTCCACCGGGGCCAGATCGATCGCGGTGTGCTGGTTCCCCGGTACACCGGTGGTTCCGCTGGCTCCCTGGGCGATGACACGAAAAGGCCCGCCCGGCACGAGGCCGCAGGCGCGGAACCGGGTCAGGAGTTGCGGGTCGGCATCAGAGAGACGAACGATCTCGTATCGTCCCGGCCTCGCCCTGGTGAGCCGGGTGGTGTTGAGTGGGCGGCGGGTGCGTCCCTGCGCGGTGGGGATCGGGTCCCCGTGCGGATCGGCCGTAGGCTGTCCCAGCTGGGCGTCGATGCGCTCGATCATCGCGTCGGAGACGGCGTGCTCGAGACGTTCGGCCTCGTCGTGGACCTCCTCCCACGGATACCCCAGGGTGGTGACGAGGAAGGTCTCCAGCAGTCGGTGCCGGCGCACCATCGCGACCGCGTACGCGCGCCCCTGCGGGGTGAGGGTGACGGGTTTGTAGGGCTGGTACTCGACGAGCCCCTGGGCGGCCAGTCGCTTGACGGTGTCGGTGACGTTGGGGGCGGAGGTCCCCATCCGCGCCGCCAGGGCTGTGGTGGTGATCGGCGGGTCGCCCCATTCGGTGGCCGACCAGATCGCCTTGAGATAGTCCTGGGCGACCGGGGTGATCTCACTCAAGTCCATGGGATCCACGCTACCGAGTGCCGCGCCGGAGCTGCCGGGCCCACTCAATCGGCCCCGGTGGCGGTCAGGATGATCAGCGCCAGATTCAACGACACGATCAGGGCCACGACCACCCAGGCGGCGACAGTCAAGGCCACCTTGTTCACGAAGGCGCCCATCAGATCCCGGTTGCTGCTCAGTCGCACCAACGGGATCAGGGCGAAAGGGATGCCCAGGCTCAGCAGCACCTGGGACAGCACCAGCGCCCAGGTCGGGTCCACCCCGACGGCGATGATGACCAGGGCCGGGATCAGGGTGATCAGCCGGCGGGTGAACACCGGGATGCGCACGTGCAGCAACCCGCCCATGATCGCTGATCCGGCGTAGGAGCCCACCGAGGTCGAGGCCAGACCGGAGGCCAGCAACCCGATGCCGAAGGCGACCCCGACGGCCGGGCCCAGGGCGGCGGTGATCGCCGCATGGGCTCCTTCGATGCTGTCGGTGCCGGGCACCCCGGCGAGATTGCCCGCGGCCAAAAGCAGCATCGCGATGTTCACCGACCCGGCCACGAGCAGGGACAGCAGCACGTCCCACCGGGTGGCGGTCAGCAGCCGCGGCAGGGCCTCGGCGGGCACCGAGTGCCCGTGGCGGTCCCGCGCCAGGGCGGAGTGGGCGTAGATGGCGTGGGGCATCACCGTGGCCCCGAGCATGCTCGCGGCCAGCAGGACCGTCGGGGTGCCCTCGAACCGTGGGACGATCCCGGCGACGGCCTCGTCCCACGACACGGGGCCGAAGAACAGGCCGGTGACGAAACCGGCGGTGACGATCGCCAGTAGGCCGGTCACGACGAACTCGAAAAACCGAGGGCCCCGGCGGGTCTGCAGGACCAGCAGCAGCATCGAGATCACCCCGACGATCACGCCCCCGGCCAGCAGCGGGATCCCGAAGAGGATGTGCAGGGCGATCGCCCCGCCGATTACCTCGGCCAGGTCAGTGGCCGCGGCCACCAGCTCGGCCTGGACCCAGTAGGCCAGCCGCCAGCCCCGGGGCAATCGGTCGCCCAGCAACTCGGGCAGGCTCGATCCGGTGACCAGCCCGACCTTCGCCGAGAGGTACTGGATGAGTACCGCCATGGCATTGGCGGCCACCAGCACTCACACCAACAGGTACCCGTACTGGGCGCCGGCGGTGAGGTTCGCCGCGACGTTGCCCGGGTCCACGTAGGCGACCGCGGCCACGAAGGCTGGACCCAACAACCAGGGCAGCGGTTGGCGGCGCACCCACCGCTCTCCTGGGGAAGTGGCGGCAACACCTGTTGAGCCGGTGCGCCCGGTCCCGGTCCTCATAGAAAGTTAAGCTATACGAACTTTCCGGCGCGGGGAATGGGGGCCCGGCCTCGAGGGCTTGGTCATGCCCCCAAACGTGCGCGCGCAGGAGGGGCTGGGCGCCTCGACAGCCGATCACAGGGGCATGGAACTCCGGACGGTGCTGGTCTCCTGGGGTGGGGGAACTGTCGGCCAGTGGTGGGGTCCTGGGTTCAGGGGGTCAGCTCGCCCAGGGGTGCGGGGCGGAGTCGGCCGAGACCGGGCATGAACCGGCCGACATGAGCGGCGTAGGAGGCGTAGGCCTGTCGGTGGGTGCTCAGCAGGTAGGGCTCTTCGACGAGACGGACCTGCAGCTCCACGGCCACCAGCAAGCACAGCCACGCCGCTGCAGTGACCACGGTGGGCACCAGGAGGGTCAGGCCGGCCAGGGTGGTGAGCATCGCGGTGAAAATCGGGTTGCGGACCACGGCGAAAGCCCCGGTGGTGACCAGCTCGGTGCGTTCGGTGGCGTCGACACCCACCCGCCAGGAGGCGCCCATGCCGGCCTGGGCGGCTAGTACACCGAGGAAACCCACCACGGTGACGACCGCCCCGGCCCAGGACAGTGCTTGCGGGAGCCGGGGTGCGGCCACGGTGCCGGTGAGGGCCAGGACGGGCCCGGCCGCACCGAGAACCAGGGCGGCCGCGAACAGGATCCCGCCCCACCACTCGGGCGAGCCGGGCGCCCCGCTCACCCCGCGGAAGCCGCTGGAGCCGGTGCGGCGCCGGTGGATCCACGACCGCACACCGAAGGCGGTCACCAGGCCGGCCAGGTACAGGCCCAGCGCCAGAGCCGGGGCCACTTCCGACATCATCACGGTCCTCCTCGATCCGGCAAACGCAGCACGCCCCGGGTGACCCGCTGGTGCGCCCGAGGAGTGCCAGCAGGCCACCCCTCAACAGTACACAGAAACCTGTACCGTAGGGGGGATGACCGCGGTGACCCCCACCCATACTTCGGCCCTGTCCCGGTTGGGCCATGCTCTCTCGGACGGGACCCGGACCCGGATCCTGCTGTCCCTCCGAGACGCCCCGGCCCGGCCCTCGGAACTGGCTCAGGCCCTGGGGGTGTCCAAGCAGGTGATCTCCAACCAGCTGGGGTGCCTGCGCGGGTGCGGGCTGGTGACCTCCACCGCCGAGGGGCGCAGCACCTGGTACTCCCTGGCCGATCCCCGCCTCGGGGCTGCCCTGGGGGACCTGCTGGAGCTGGTGGTCACCGTGGACCCGACCTGCTGCTCCCCGGAAGGATGCACCTGCACATGACCTCCCTGACCCTGGACCCCAAGCCCATCGCCGATGCACGCCGGGCGGTGCTGCACCGCAGGGTGCGCTGGATCGTGGCCGGCACCATCACCTACAACGTGCTCGAGGCGGTCATCGCCCTGACCGCCGGCACCATCGCCTCCTCCTCGGCGCTGATCGGCTTCGGCCTGGACTCGATCGTGGAGGTCCTCTCCGCGGCGGCGGTGGCGTGGCAGTTCGCCGCCCCGGACCCGCACCGACGGGAAAAGGTGGCGATGCGGGTGATCGCGTTCTCCTTCTTCGGCCTGGCTGCCTTCGTCACCGTCGATGCGATCCGCGCCCTGCTCGGGGCCGCCGAGCCGGAACACTCCCCGGTCGGGATCGCCCTGGCCGCGGTGAGCCTGCTCATCATGCCGTTCCTGTCCTGGTTCGAACGCCGCACCGGCCGGGAGCTGGGCTCTGCTTCTGCGGTGGCCGATTCCAAGCAGACCCTGCTGTGCACCTACCTCTCCGCCGTGCTGCTGGTAGGCCTGGTGCTCAACAGCACCCTGGGCTGGTCCTGGGCCGACCCGCTGGCTGCGCTGGTGATCGCCGCCGTGGCGGTCAAGGAGGGGCTGGAGGCCTGGCGCGGAGACGCCTGCTGCACTCCCGTTGCGGTCCTCACCGCCGAGGACGGTGCACACTGCGGTGGATGCGGTCCCAACTGCGCCCACTGAGCACGGTCGGCACGCGTCGGCGCCCCGAGACGAGGACGCCGGGGCGCACGGCTTCTCAGGAACCGAGGTAGACGGAGATCGCGGCGAACAGCGCAACTCCGCCGGTGAGCAGGATCGGTCCCGGCACGCTGGTGTCGCCTTCGTGGGCTTGGTCGGGCATCTCCTCGACCACAACGCTGGCTAACGTTCCGCCAGTCAGTGCGAGCATGGACAGAGCCCAAATTTCCGGGGCTTGATGCAGCGCGAAATATCCCAGGATGGCCGCGGGCTTCGCTCTCGATCCACCCGCCGCGCCTTTTGAAGTGGCTCCTGTCCCCACCGCTGTGTGGGCGACGACTCCCCGCGCAGCGTCCACGCACCAACAAGCCACCTCACTCAAAGCGCAGAGCGCCCCGCCTTTCTCGGGAAATTAACAGGAAAAAGCCGACAACAATTCAGGTCTTCATCAAGCCTTGACCACTTCTTTACGATCTCTATACATTCCCGAATCGGATTGTGATTGTTTCGTAATCTCCTTGTACTCTTCAGTGCGTGCCGACCACTGATCCTGTCGGCGCCCTCGTGGCACATCGCCGAGTTCTGCCGGTGCTCGGGGTTCCTGAAGAGAAATCGCTTGGCAGAAGCGGGGGAACCATTACCGGTCCCGGTGTACCGGGGCCTTGGGGTTAAGTCTCAGAGCGCGTGCGTTCTGCGGCCGGGTGTCTCCCACCCGCATCCGACAGCTCACCTCGTAGGCAAAGGGAGGAACTCCACCATGTCGCTTTTCAAGCAGCACACTGCCCGTCACCGCGCCCAGACCTCCTCGCGCGCCGTGCGTACCACCACCGTCGTCGCCGCCGCCGGCGCAGCGCTGGTGGGCTCCATCGCTCCGGCCCAGGCCTACGCCGAGATCCCCGCCGCCTCCGGGTCCTCCTATGCGGCTCCGGCCTCGGCGATGGCCGATCTGGCCTCCTACACCACCCCGGCCCCGGTCGCCGCGCAGCCCGCCGCCCCCGTCGACCAAGCCCCGGCCCCGCAGCAGAGCGCCGCCACCTCGAGCGTGAGCCCGCAGTCCACCGCCATCACCGAGATCGCCCCGGCCGCCGGCGGCATCGTGGGCACGGCCATGCAGGGCGTGGGCACCGGCTACGTCTGGGGCGGGACCTCCTTCGGGGCCTGGGACTGCTCCGGATTCACCGGCTGGGTCTACGCCCAGAACGGCATCGACATCCCCCGCACCAGCTTCCAGCAGATCGCCGCCGCCACCCCGACGTCCAACCCGCAGCCTGGTGACCTGGTGTCCCAGAACGGCGGCAACCACATCGGCATCTACATCGGTGGCGGCAAGATGGTCTCGGCGCTGAACCCGACCCAGGGCACCTTCGTCCACTCCGTCAACGCCATGCCCGTCGACGGGTACTACACCTACCGGTGAGTCTCGCCGATGTGGTGAAGGCCGGCCGGTGGGCTCATCCGTCAGGTGCGGAGTGCCCCGCCAGGATCATCGTCGATGGACCGCATGGGTGCACTCGGATGGACCGCATGGGTGCACTCCGCAGCTGTAGCCGCAGACTCGAACGATTGCCACGATCCTGTCGATGTGCACACGCCAGCGAATCGGCACACGGGGAGCAGTCCTGCGGAGAGGATCGGAGAGTGCTCATGGCCTTGCCCTGTCTTCCGCTGGACGCGGGCAGTGCTTATCCTGCTCCGCCTCGGCATTGGAGCGAGAGCCCTTAGGGTGCAGCGATGGCTCGGGGGACGGGGATGCCGCAGTGGCGGACGGCACCCCCGTCCGCCCTCACCGTATGAATACGAGCTGGACATTGCCCGATCATCAAGGGAAGCCCCTCATCTCCTTTGATACAGATTCTGCTGTACGGTTATTGGATGAGGATCTTGTCCCCGGTCGCGGCGATGTCCCGTTTCGGCAAAGCACTGGCCGATCCCACCCGGGCCGCGGTGCTGCTGCAGCTGCAGCAGGGCCCAGCGGTGCCCTCGGAACTGGCGGCCCGGATCGGGGTGAGCCGGCAGATCGTGTCCAACCACCTGGCCTGTCTGCGCGACTGCGGGTTGGTCGTGGGCGTGCCGGTGGGGCGCAACGTGCGCTATGAACTCTCGGACCCCAAGCTGGCCCACGCGTTGGAGGACCTGCTGGGCACTATCCTCACCGTCGAACCGGTGTGCCGGTGCGGGACACCCGAGTGCGCCGCCGAGGCCCTCGCCGATGACGCCACCACCCAGGAGATTCCGGTATGAGCGGCGAGCACGATCATTCCCACGCCGGCGCCGGGCGGAGGGGGAAACTGGCAGTGGTGTTCGCCATCACCGCCACGATTATGGTCGCCGAGATCATCGGTGCGGTGGTCTCGGGCAGCCTGGCGCTGCTGGCCGATGCCGGGCACATGTTCACCGACTCGGCCGGGCTGCTCATCGCCCTCACCGCCGCGACCCTGGCGCTGAAACCGGCCACGGACAAACGCACCTGGGGGTACCAGCGCGCCGAGATCGTCGCCGCGGCCGCCCAGGCCTCGGTGCTGCTGGCTGTGGGCGGGTTCATCGCCGTCGAAGGGGTGCGCCGGCTGTTGGAGCCCCCCGAGGTCGAGTCCACGGCCATGCTGTGGTTCGGGGTGGTCGGGCTGGTCGGCAACATCATCGGGCTGGTCATCCTCGCCTCGGGCCGGGGGGAGAACCTGAACATGAAGGCCGCGTTCCTGGAGGTGGCCAACGACGCCCTGGGCTCGGTAGCGGTGATCGTCTCCGCGATCGTCATCGCCACCACCGGGTGGACCCGGGCGGATGCGGTCGTGTCCTTGTTGATCGCCGCCCTGATCGTGCCGCGGGCTCTGATCCTGCTGCGCGACACCATCGAGGTCCTGATGGAAACCACCCCGAAGGGCCTGGACCTCGAGCAGGTCCGCACCCGCTTGGAAGCCCTGCCGCACGTGGTCGGTGTGCACGATCTGCACGCCTCGCGCATCGACTCCGACACCCCGGTGCTCTCGGCCCACGTCACCGTCCACGACGGCTGCCTGAACGCTGAGCACGCCGGGGTCGTCCTGGCGGATCTGCAGGCCTGCGTGGCCCGTGACTTCGACGTAGCCATCGAGCACTCCACCTTCCAGATCGAACCGGCCTCCCACCGCCACGATGAGACCCTCCACCCCTAGCCCCCTCCACCGGTACGCCCTGCTGCCGGAGACAGAACGGACACCCCTGTGAGTACTACCGCCAGCCCGCCCACCCCAAAGCAGAAGCCCTCCAAGGCCAAGATCATCGTGTGGGTCCTCCTGGTCGCCGTCGTGGCCGCCGTGGCCATCCCGATCCTCATCGCCCGTGCCAACTCCACCCCCGAAACGGTGCCCCAGGGCCAGGGGCAGGTCGTGCGGGAGAACAGCCGGGTGCTCTCCCAGGCACCGGACGAACAGGCCGTGCTGGTGGAGTTCCTGGACTATGAGTGCGAAGGGTGCCGGGCCGCCTACCCCGTCATCGAGGAGCTGCGGGCCGAGTACGCCGACACCGTCACCTTCGTCCACCGCTACTTCCCGCTGCCGGGCCACCGCAACTCCATGAACGCCGCCCTCGCGGTCGAAGCCGCCGCCCAGCAGGGACAGTACGAGGCGATGTACCAGCGTATGTTCGAGACCCAGGAACAGTGGGGGGAGTCGGCCGAGGACCAGAGCGCGGTCTTCCGCGGCTTTGCCGAAGACCTCGGCCTGGACATGGCCGCCTTCGACGCCGCGGTGGCTGATCCGGCCACCCAGGAGCGCATCGAGCTCGATGTCGCTGACGGTGAGGCTCTGGGGGTGGGTGGGACTCCCACGTTCTTCCTCGATGGGGAAGTGCTCAACCCCGAGTCCCTGGAAGGCTTCCGGGACGCCGTCGAAACCGCAGCCACCGACTGACCCAATGGTCACCCCACCCCACACGCCCACCCCGCCGGTGGTCCTCCCCCCGCCTCCCGGCCCGACGCCGACTGGACGGCGCCGGCGCGCCATGGCTGCCGTCTACATCGGTATCGGGGTGGGGACCTTGGCCGTGCTGTGGGTGGCCCTGGGATCCTCCGGGGCCACCGCGCCCCGGGAAGTGCTCGATCCCGGGGTCCTGGTGCGCTGGGGGTTGCCGCTGGCCACGACCGTGCATCACCTGGCCATGGGCATCACCTGGGCCGGGCTGGTCTTCGCCACCACCGTGGTGCCCCGGTCCACTCCGGTCCCCGGAGCGGGACAGACCAGGGCCGAGCACCCGGCCTTCGCCCGGGCCATGACGGTGGCTGCGGCCGCGGCCGCGGTGTGGACCCTGGCGGCGGTGGCGATCATCGTGCTCAGCTACGCCGACACCATCGGGGCTCCCGTGTCCGGCTCGGCCGAGTTCACCGGGCAACTGGGTTACTACGTGACCCGCCTGATCCCCGGCCAAGCATGGGCCGTCACCGCGGTGGCCGCGGCACTGACCACCACCCTGGCCGTGCTCGTTCGTTCCCCGGCGGCGGTGGCCGCCACCGCCCTGGTGGCCCTGGCCGCCGTCATCCCGCTGTCCCAACTGGGACACGTGGCCGGGGTCGATGATCACAACGGGGCCGTCAATGCTCTGGCCCTGCACCTGCTCGGTGCCGGGATCTGGACCGGCGGGATCATCGTGCTCGCCCTGCTCGCCCCGCTGCTGACCGCCCCCGCCACCGGCCACGGGTCAGCCCGGACCGTGCTGGAACGCTTCTCGGCCCTGGCCGGGGTGGCTTTCGTCCTGGTGGCTGTCTCGGGAGTCATCAACACCGTCTACCGGATCGGTGGCTGGGACGGGCTGGACTCCGGCTACGGGGCGCTGGTGATCGCCAAGACGATCGCCACCGTGGCCCTGGGCGTGCTGGGGTACCTGAACCGCCGGGCGATCACCGCCGGCACCCCGACGCTAGGCCGGGTGTGGCGGCTGATCACCGTGGAGGTCTTCATCCTCTGCGCCGTGATGGCCCTGGGCGTGGCCCTGGCACGCACCCCCACCCCGGTGCCTCTGGAGAGACAACCTGACATCACCCCCGCGGAGATCCTCACCGGCTACCTCCTGCCCCCGCCCCTGAGCTTCTCCGGTTGGTTCACCCAGTGGCGCGTCGACTGGCTGTGGATCGCCGTGGCGATCCTCGCGGCTTGCCTCTACCTGGGCGGGGCCCGACACCTGCGCCGCACCGGCGCACCATGGCCGGTGGCACGCACGGCCGCATTCCTGGCCGGTCTGGTGCTGCTGGTCTACGTCACCTGCGGAGCGATGGCCCTCTACGCCCCGATCCTGTTCAGCGTCCACACCGCCGCCCACCTGCTGCTGAGCTTCCCGGTGCCGCTGCTGCTGATCGCCGGAGCGCCCGGCCGCCTGGCCGCGGCCCTGGTTCCGGTCCGCACTGACGGCAGCACCGGGTGGTGCGAGCTCGCCGCTGCATGGCGCACCTCCCGGGCCGGGGCCCTGCTGGCTCACCCGGCCCCGGCCGGGATCCTGATGCTGGCCGGGCTGGGCGTCTTCTACTACACCCCCGCCTTCGCCGTGGCCCTGCACACCCACGTCGGCCACGAGCTGATGAACACCACCGCCGTGGCCCTGGGCCTGATTTTCGCTACCGCCGCGCTGGCCGCCCCACCGGACCGCAGAGCGGTGCGCACGCAGGCCTTGGTGCTGCTCGCGGTGGCCACCGTGCTGGGGATCTGGGTGGTGTTCACGGCCCTGTCACCGACGGTGATCCAACCAGAGTGGTTCTCCGGACTCGGCCGAGACTGGGGGCCTTCTCCGCTGGCGGATCAACAATCCGCGGCCCATTCCATCCTCTTGGCCGGGGTCCTGCCCCTGTTGGCCGCGGCCCTGGCCGTCCTGGCTCGAAGACACCAGCACGGCACCACCGACGCCACCGTTGATCGAGGAACCCCCAAGGACATCCACCATGGCTGAAACCACCACCAGCGCCCACCGCCACCCAGGCGCCGGCCCGGTCGCCGAGGAGCACCTGCCCGGATTCGCCCGTCGCCGCCCCTTCGCCCTGGTCCTGTTGGTGACCGGGGTGATCGGGTGGGTCGCCTCGGCGATTCTGGTGCTCGAGCGCCTTCAGCTCTACAAGGACCCGGGCCACGTCACCAGTTGTGACATCAACCCCTGGGTGTCCTGCGGGCAAGTCATGGGCACCTGGCAGTCGGAGCTCTTCGGCTTCCCCAACCCGCTGATCGGCATCGTCGCCTTCGCGGTGGTGATCACCACCGCCATGACGATCCTGGCCGGGGCCCGCCTCGGGCGCTGGTACTGGGCGGGCCTGCAGGTCGGGGTCACTCTCGGGGCGGTGTTCGTGATCTGGCTGTGGTCCCAGGCCCTGTTCGCGATCTACATCCTGTGCCTGTACTGCATGATCGTGTGGGCGGCGATGATCCCGCTGTTCCTCCTGCTCACCGTGCGCAACCTCGCCCACGGCGTCATCCCCGCCCCGCCCCGGTTGGTGCGCTTCGCCACCGAGTGGGCCTGGACCCTGGTGGCCATCGCCTACGTGGCCGTGGCTGCCTCGGTGTTCTTCCGCTTCTTTTCTACCTTCACCGGCCTCTGACCCACCCCTGAACGATTCCGGCCATAGCGCCCCTTCAAAGATGCCATGGCCACGATGTCCAGCGACCCGACAACTGCCCCCTGGATCTTGCCGCAGCACCTGCTGTTGGATGTCCTCGAACAACAGCCAGAGGGCCCCTGCCATGGCAGGGGCCCTCTGGCTGTTCCCGACGGTGCCGCGCATCCGGTGACACGACGCGCTCCGTTTGAGGGATGGAAGCGACCACCATTAGTGGGACACCCACGCCAGTGCTGCCCCTGCTCATCGTGAAGCGCCGTGAGTTTGTTGGAGGCTCCTGACCTTGGAAACGAGGATGGAGTTATGCCGAAGGAACTGGCGAATGGGAAGCCGACGACGCGTCGCTACTCGGACGAGGAGAAGGCCGCCGCGGTGCGGATGGTGAGGACGCTGCGGGCCGAGCTCGGGGTCACGCAAGGAACCGTGCAGCGAGTCGCGACGCAGCTCGGGTACGGGGTCGAATCCGTGCGGATGTGGGTGAAGCAGGCCGACATCGACGAGGGTGTCACCTCCGGCGTGAGCTCGGCGGAGGCGCAGCGGGTGAAAGAGCTCGAGCAAGAAGTCCGCGAGCTTCGCCGGGCCAACGAGGTGCTGAAGCGGGCTGCGTCTTTCTTCGGGGCGGAGCTCGACCGCCACTACCGGAAGTAGTCGCGTTCATCGACGCGAACAAGGACGACCTCGTCGACGGTCGCCGGCTCGGAGTCGAGCTCATCTGCAGACAGTTGCAGGTGGCTCCGAGCAGCTACTACGCCGCTAAGACCCGCACCCCGTCCGCCCGTGCCCAGCGGGACGAGGAGCTGATCCCGCGGCTCGTCGAGCTGTGGGAGGCGAACTACCGGGTCTACGGGGTCCGCAAGCTCTGGAAGGCGGCCCGGCGGGCGGGGATCGCGATCGGCCGCGACCAGACCGCGAGGTTGATGAAGGTGGCAGGGATCGAGGGCGCAAGGCGCTCGAAACGGGTGAAGACGACCAGGCCGGATCCGGCGTCCGCGCGACACCCGGATCTGGTGCAGCGGGAGTTCACCGCGACCGCTCCGAACCGGCTCTGGGTGACGGATCTGACGTTCGTGGCGACCTGGGCCGGTGTCGCGTACGTGTGCTTCATCATCGACGCGTTCTCCCGCATGATCGTCGGGTGGCGGGTCGCGTCGCACATGCGCACCGAGATGATCCTCGACGCCATCGAGATGGCCCGCTGGTCCAGAGGTCACCGCCACGCGGACCTGCGGTGTCACAGCGACGCGGGGTCTCAATTCACGTCCATTCGCTACGGCGAACGCCTCGCGGAGATCGGCGCGACGCCGTCGATCGGGACCGTCGGTGACAGCTATGACAATGCCCTGGCCGAGACGGTGAACGGGTACTACAAGGCCGAACTCGTCCGCGGGCCGGCCCGGTCCGGGCCGTGGAAGACGGTCGAGAATCTCGAGCTCGCCACCCTCGGTTGGGTGCACTGGCACAACACGCAGCGCCTCCACAGCTACCTCGGCGACGTCCCGCCCGCCGAGTTCGAGAACGCGTTCTATGCTGTCCAAGCCGACCGCGAACACCTGGTCGGAATCAAATAGCGCGAGTCTCCATCAGACCCAGGGCGCTTCAGGAGGCCGACGAGGTCCCAGCAGCCTGAGTTCCCCCGGCAGGGGCCGTAATCCCTACAGGATCGCTGGGCACACCAGTCTCGGGAGTTGGTTTGGCGGGCGCCACTCGTGCCGGGCGTATGGGTTCCTCATCCTTGTCGTTGAGGATGCCGTCCCCGTCGATGTCCGGGTCTTCCTCATTGAGCAGGCCGTCCCCATCCATGTCCGGATCAACCTCATTGATGAACTTATCGCCGTCGAGGTTGTCGTCAGCCTTGTTGTCGATGCCGTCCCCGTCGAGGTCGGTGTCATTGATGTCGAGGGTGCCGTCGCGATCGGTGTCCCGTTTGGTGTCCGGAACCCGGGGCGCCACTCCGGGCAGGAGCTCCTTCTCGCTCCCAGTGTCCGCAGACGGTGACGGTGCCGGTTGGGGTGGTGCCGTTGTGGGGCCGGGCGGGGCAGGAGCTGGTGCCGGTTGGGCGGGTTTTACGGGTTTGGTCTGGATGGCCGTGGGCTTTTGCGCCGCTGACGGTGGAGGGGCCGGTGTGGGGCTGGGTTTCGCAGGAGCGGAAGGCTCGGCCGTGGGTTGGGGCTCCTTCGTGACCTTCTTGGTGGCAGCGGCCTTCTGCTCGGCAGCTTCTTCGTCCGAGGCGGCCTTTTTCTTGGCGGTGGTCTCGTCATCCACGGGGGCCGGCACGGGCACCTCCAAGGAGTACTTGCTGCGGGAGGCGGGAATGACGCGGAGACCGTCGACCCAGTCGAAGGACTGGGGGTCCACGGCCTGCCCGTCGACCCAGGTCTCGAGGTGCAGGTTTGGTCCCGTGACTCGGGTTCCGGTGGCACCGACGGAACCGAGCTGCTCGGCTGCGGCCAGCCGGTCACCGGTGGCCACCCTGACGTCCTCGAGGTGGTTATAGGTGGTCCTCAGTCCGTCCGCGTGGGTGACCTCCACACGGTTGCCGCCCCAGACGTCCCAGAACACGGCCGTCACCTCGCCCTCGGCGGCCGCCACGACCGGCAGCCCTGCGGCTGCGGAGACGTCGGTGCCGTTGTGGAACTCGCGGTCGCCGCGATCGGGGGCGATCCGCCACCCGAAGGTTCCCCCGGTCAGGACGGCCCCGGGAGTGGTGGGGGCGATGAGGGTGTTGACGGGAAGCTCGCCCGAGTACAGCCTCGGTGCATGTCGCCCCGGGCGCACCGTCGAGGCCGCGTTCCGGGCGGCGTCGCCCGGCCCGGTGCCTTGGCGCCAGGACCCGTTGCCTGCGGCGCCGTCACGGACGGGCGAGGTGGAACGGTTCTGCCGCAACGGTGCCGCCGGAGGGTGCTGCCGCTCCTGACCTGACGCGAAGAGGCTCCACCCGCTGTCCGACCGCTCCGAGGAGGCCGAGGAGCCCGCCGACACCCCGAAGGCAGCCCCTCGTTCTTCGCCGGCCCCCGGAGTGACGCCCGAGCTGACGGCCACGCTCGGCGCCACGAGGGCCGAGAACGCGGCGAGGGCGCTCACCGGCGAGGAGGCGCGGTGACGGAGGTCGGGCTTGGCAGGGCGGCGAGAGGAGTCACGGGGCATGATGGTGTTTCCCCCAGGACGTCGCGGGCAACGACGGAAAGATCGAGCAACGGACCGCAGGCATCAAACATTGGTGTGCGCGTAGGAGCACGGACAATCCTCCTGAGGATACGTCTTCGCTCCCGTTAATGCGGTGTCGTGCGGGCACGCAACGCTGTATGACGCGCAGAGCTGCCGCCCTCCGATTCGAGGTTCCTGAATCGGTGGCAAAGTGGCGCTGATGTACCTCATGTGACGCGGTAGATCTCGGTGTCAGGGCGCCGAGTCATGGGTCAGGTGTTGCCGTGGCAGCCAGGGTGGTTCGCGCCTGTGGTCAGTCGAGCAGATTGGTGAGGCCGGGGGCGAGCAGCAAGATGGTGGGCACGATGATGAGCGCAGCGGCTGCGCCGATGACTGTTGCCTTTTGTCCCGCCGGCACGGGCGTGGCCTCCAGTCGCAGGATGCGATGACGGGCGTCCTCGGCAGGGGCCGCGCCTGTCCAGGTGCCTTGGAAGCGGTGCGAGGGAGCAGCGGATCCACCGGTGCTGACAAGGGCGACGGCTCGGGCGAGGGTACGGTCGTCGACGCTCCGGCGGGCGCGGTCGTCGGCGAGCATCTCGACGAGGAGCCCGACTTCGCGGTGAGCGCGGTCGGCGATGGGGAACCAGGGCAGGGAAGCCTTCCAGGCGCGGAATAGCATCAGCACGATGTCATGGCGTTGGGTGGCATGTGCCTTCTCGTGCTCGATCACCGCGTCCAGCTCGTTTTCATCGAGCAGTGACAGCAATCCGGCAGAGAGGACGGTCATCGTGGTGAACGCCCCCGGGAGGCAGTAGGCGACAGGGGCGGGGTTGTCGAGGAGCCGGGTGCCGGGGGCATCGGGCAACGGTGTGCTCAGGAGCAGGACCAGCTGGGCATGGCGCCGGCGATCGCGTTCGGCGCGCACAATCGTGACCATCAGGTTCAGCAGCAGATGCCCGCCGAGCAGAACTGCTCCGGACAGCGCGAGGATGTGCATCGGGCCTGCGGGCACCCATGGCTGATCTCCCAAGAAGCTAGCGGCGAAGCTGATGCCGCCCGTGACCAAGTCCGGCCCAAAAGGGGCCAGGCCGAAGGTGAGCAAGGCCCCGAGCATCGACAGCCCGCCGGCCAGGGCGACGGCCTGCCAGAGCACCAGTGCGGTGGCGGGGGCGCGGGTCGGCCACTTGGCGTGCGAGAAAAGGATCGGGACGGGCCAGGCCAGGGCGAGAGCAAATGCCGCGAGGCCGATCGAGGCGCTGATCACATGGACTCAGTGGTCGTCGAGGAGGCGCCGCAGAGTTTGTGCCTCCTCGGAACTGACGCCCCCGACGAAGCGTTCGAGTACGGCGGCCCGGTCGTTGGCTGTTCCGAGGACCTCGTGCATGAGGGAGGCCATGTGCTCTTCGCGGGACGCTGCGGCGTGGTACCGGTGGGGGCGGAAGGTGCGTTCCCGTGTGACGAAGCCTTTGCGCTCCAGGCGGGACAGGACGGTGAGCACGGTGGTGGCGGCGCGGGGGCGACCGCTGTCGGTGGCTAGGGGGAGCTGGTCCTGGAGGTCGTAGGCCGACAGGGGGGTGTCCGCCTGCCAGAGGATCTCCATGATGGATCGCTCCAGGTCACCTAAGGAGGTTGCACGTTTCGATTCGTTGGTTGCCACCAGCTGATTCTAGCGGACCGACCCACGTGTTCTACAGTGGTGTAGAAGTAGTTCTACGACTCGTAGAACTACTTCTACACCACTGTAAAAAGGCTTGGGGGACAACCCATGGATCCGTTGGAGATCGCCCGGTGGCAGTTCGGGATCACCACCGTCTACCACTTCGTGATGGTCCCGCTCACGCTCGGGCTGGGTCTGCTGGTGGCGCTCATGCAGACGATGTGGGTGCGCACCGGCAACGAGCGTTGGCTGCGGATGACGAAGTTCTGGGGCAAGCTCTACCTGATCAACTTCATCATGGGCGTGGCCACCGGGTTGGTGCAGGAATTCCAGTTCGGGATGGCCTGGAGCGAGTACTCCCGCTTCGTCGGCGACGTCTTCGGCGCACCGCTGGCGATGGAGGGCCTGCTCGCCTTCTTCTTCGAGTCCACCTTCCTGGGCCTGTGGATCTTCGGCTGGGACCGCCTGCCCAAGAAGCTGCACCTGGCCACGCTGTGGACCGCGGTGCTCGGCTCCGTGGTCTCGGCCTTTTTCATCATCGTCGCCAACTCCTGGATGCAGCACCCGGTGGGCGTGGAGATGGTGGACGGCCGCCCGGTGATGAACGACGTGTGGGCGGTGCTGACCAACAACACGGCCCTGGTGGCCTACTCCCACACCCTGGCCGGAGCGGTGGCAGTGGGCGCGGCGTTCCTGATCGGGGTTTCCTGGTACCAGCTGTGGCAGCGCCGCCGGGACAACATCGACACCGTCGACGACTCCGGTGCCGTGGTCGTGGGAGAGCGGGCCGATATTCCCGGGCGGGACCGGGTCGACCACGCGGTGTGGCTGTCCAGCCTGCGCATCGGTGCGGTGGTCGCCGCCGTCGCCTTCGGCGGGGTCGCCGCCACCGGGGACCTGCAGGGCAAGCTCATGTTCGACCAGCAGCCGTTGAAGATGGCCGCCGCTGAGGCGGCCTGCCACGATGGCACCAGCTTCTCGGTGCTGGCCGTGGGCCCGCTCGGAGCCCAGGACTGTGACCAGGTGACCAACGTCATCGAGATCCCGGGCCTGCTGTCGTTTTTGGCCCACGGGGACTTCGACACCGAAGTCAAGGGCGTGAACACCCTCATCCCACAGTACGAGGCCGCCTACGGCACCCACCTGCCTGAAGACCCCATGTACGGCGAACGGGCCGGCCAAAAGATCGACTACCTGCCCCTAATGGAGGTCACCTACTGGGGGTTCCGCCTGATGATCGGCTTCGGCATGCTCGCCGCCGGCTTCGCGGCGCTGACGCTGTGGCTCACCCGGAAGGGCACCGTCCCGGCTTCCAAGCCCTTGATGTGGGTGGCGGTGGCCTCCATCCTGGCACCCTTCGGGGCCAACATTGCCGGGTGGGTGTTCACCGAGATGGGACGGCAACCGTTCGTGGTCGTCCCGAATCCCAACCCCAGTGGTGTGGACGGGGTGTACATGTACACCGCCGCTGCCGTCTCCCCGGGAGTCAGCGGGGAGGAGATCCTTTTCTCCCTCATCACCCTCGGGCTGATCTACGCGGTCCTGCTGGTGGTGGAGACGAGGTTGCTCGTGCGCTACGTGCGCGGCGGGGTCGCCTCGGCCATGCCCGAGCTCGCCCACCACGAAGATGACCCCGCCCATCCCGAGGGCATGACCGGTCGGCGCGATGACGTGCTGGCCTTCGCCTACTGAGCCCGACGACCACAGAACGGCCCCTGACATGGAACTGCTTCCCACTCTCTGGTTCATCGCCATCGCGGTGCTGTGGACCGGGTTCATCCTCCTGGACGGCTTCGACCTGGGCGTGGGGATGCTCATGCTCACCAGTACCCGCGATGAGCGCCAGCGCCGGCAGATGCTCAATACCATCGGCCCGGTGTGGGACGGCAACGAGGTGTGGCTGATCACCGCAGCCGCCGGGCTCTTCGCCGCCTTCCCCGACTGGTACGCCTCCTTGTTCTCTGCCCTGTACGTCCCCTTCGTGTTCGTCCTGGTCGGGCTGATTTTCCGGGCGGTGTCCATCGAGTACCGCGGCAAGGTCCACAGCGACCGGTGGCGGCGGTGGGTGGACCGGGCCCTGGGCGGGGGATCGTTCCTGGTCGCCTTCGGGCTCGGTGCTGCCTTGGCTTTGACCACTACGGGCCTGCCGCTGAACGCCAACGGCGACCGCGTCGGCGGGGCCTTCGCCTGGTTCACGCCCTACGCGCTGCTCGGTGGGCTGGCGCTGGTCGGTTTCTGCCTCGTGCACGCCTCGGCCTTCCTGGGACTGAAGACCGAGGGCCCGGTCCGGGTGCGTGCCCGCCAGTTCCTCCTCCGTTTCGGCCCGGCCGCGCTGGTGCCGCTCACCGTGTGGGTGTTGGCCGTTCAAGTGCTCCACGACAAGGCCTGGACCTGGCCCCTGGTCGGTGCCGCGGTCGTCGCCGCGCTCTTCGGGTGGACCAGCGCCCGCCTGGGCCGGGAAGGCCGCGCCTTCGCCGGCTCCGCCGCACTGCTGTTCTGCGGCCTTACCTCAATCTTCGCCAACGTCTACCCCGTGGTCCTGCCCTCCACGATCGACCCCGCCCACCACCTGACGGTGGCCAACGCCTCCAGCAGCGACTACACCCTGGGGGTCATGACCGTCGTGGCGGCCATCGGCTTGCCCTCGGTGATGCTCGCTCAGAGCTGGAGCTATTGGGTGTTCCGCCGGCGCCTGACCACCGGCCATCTTCCCGCCCCCCACCCCGTCCTTCCCGCCGTTGCCCCGAGCCGCGCCGCGGGTACCCGACGTGAGGGTGTGCCGGGGACGGGCACGGACGGGAACCAGCAGGCATGAAACGTCCCCCGCTGGGCCCCGGTGGTGCTGCCACAGTCTTCACCCTCGGCCTCCTCGGAGCGCTCAAGGCTCTGGCTCTGATCGGCATGGCCGAAGCCCTGGCCCGCGGCATCGTCGGGGTCATCGCTCATGACACGGCGGCCTGGCAACGGGCTCTGCTGGTCGGGGTCGGTGCCGGGCTGCTGCGTGCCGCAACCACCTGGGCCACCCAGGTCGTCGCCGTCCGCGCCGCCGGTCGGGCGAAGCGGGGGCTGCGCCGAGAACTCGCCACCCGCCTCCTGGCCGGGGGCGGCCACGACGTCGGCGCCACGACCACTGTGGGCACCATCGGCCTCGACGCCCTCGACGACTACTACGCGCGCGTGCTGCCCTCGGTCACCGCCGCCACCACCGTGCCTCTGCTGGTCGGGGCGCGGATCCTGGCCGCCGACTGGGTCAGCGCCCTCATCATCGTGCTCACCGTGCCCCTGATTCCGGTGTTCATGGCACTGATCGGGCTGCACTCCCAGGACAAGGCTGAGGAGTCCTCCGCCGCCCTTCAACGACTCTCCCACCACCTGGTCGAACTCGCCCGTGGACTGCCCGTCCTCGTGGGCCTGGGACGGATCGAGGAGCAGGCTGCGGCGCTGCGCGATGTCTCCGAGCAGCACCGGCACACAACCATGGTGACCCTGCGCACCGCGTTCCTCTCCGCGCTCGTGCTCGAGCTGATCGCCACGCTCTCGGTCGCCGTCGTGGCGGTGTTCGTCGGCGTGCGCCTCGTCTACGGTGACCTCGACCTCCTGGTGGGACTCATTGCCCTCATCCTCGCCCCCGAATGCTTCGCCCCCTTCCGCGACCTCGGCGCAGCCTTCCACGCCTCCCAGGACGGCATGGCAGCCTTGCACTGCTCCCGTGAGATCGTCGCCGAGCCCCCGGCCCCCGACATCCGCAGACCGACGCCACCGGAATCGAACCCCGCAACGATCAACCCCCAGCCGGACACCCCAGCGGACCAGGCACCCGCGGTGCGAATCAGTGGCGTGGTCGTGCGCTACCCAGGACGGCCCTCCCCAGCAGTATCCGGTCTCGACGCCGAAATCCCTTCCGGAACTATCACTAGCGTCGAAGGCCCCAGCGGCAGCGGCAAATCCACCCTGCTCGGGGTCCTCGCCGGAACCATCGAAGCCCAAAAAGGAACCATCCACGGGATCGACCCGGCTGCAGTGGCCTGGGTGCCTCAGCACATCCACACCGTCGGCGAGACCGTCCTCGACGAGATCCAGCTCTACGCCCACGACACCGCTTCCACCCACCACGCCCTCGCGCGAGTCGGACTGACCGGGCTGGCCGAGGCGGACCCGAACCAACTCAGCCCCGGGGAACTGCGCCGCCTGGGCCTGGCCCGGGGCCTGGTCCGCATCACCGCCGGGGCCCGGCTGCTGCTCCTCGACGAGCCCACCGCCCACCTCGATCCCACCAACGCGCACCGCATCAGAAACCTCATCGACAACCTGCGCGGCACCACCACCGTGATCCTGGCCTCCCACGAAACCGAGATCACCGCCCTCGCCGACCAGAAAGTGCTCCTGGGGCAGCCCGCCAGCCCCCGCGGGGAGGGGGCGCATCGCCAGCCAGGAACCACCGCCCCGGAGGAGCAGCAGGCCTCCGATCGCCAGGGCGAGGCGTTCACTTCTTCACTCGCCGAGACCTCCGGTGGTGCGTTGGGCGAGCTCAGGGCGTTCCTCGCCTCCACTCGCTGGCGCATGTTGGGGGCAGCGGCCCTGGGGACGGCCTCAGCCCTGTTCGCCGCCGCCCTCACCACGCTGTCGGGCTGGCTAATCGTGCGCGCCAGCGAGCAGCCGGGAATCATGTACCTGATGGTCGCCATCGTCGGCGTCCGCTTCTTCGGCATCGGCCGCGCCGTGCTGCGCTACGCCGAACGACTGGCCACCCACGACGCCGTCCTGTCCGCCACCACCGAGCTCAGGTCCCGGATCTGGGCCGGGCTGGCCGCCCGAGGCCTGGCCTCCCGGGTTCTAGCCACCGGTGGGGCGGCCCTGGAGCACCTGGTCGACGCCGCCGACCGGGTCCGCGACCTGGCCCCCCGGGTCCTGCTGCCACCGATGGCCGGGGCCGGCACCGCCCTGGGGGCTGTCGTCGCCGTCATGGCCCTGTGCCCCAGCGCGGTGCCCACGCTACTGGTCGCCGTCCTCGGCGGGCTGCTCGCCGGGCCCGTCGCGGCGCTGCTGGCCGACCGATCCGCGGCCCGCCACCTCACCGTCGTGCGCTCCAGCGTGATCCGCCGCTTCGCCGCGATGGTCGCCGCCTCCGACGAGCTGCGCGCCAACGATCGAGCCAAGGACATGCTCGCCCGGCTCGACGACCTCGAGCAGTCCGCGGACACCGCAACCCGGTCCACTGCCTGGGCGCGGGGCCTGGGCGAGGCCGTCGTGGTGCTGGCCTGCTCCCTCTCCTCCGTGCTCATGCTGGCAACCACCGTCGAAGCCCGGGCGGCAGGCACAATCTCCGCACCGGTCGTCGCCGCACTCGTGCTGCTGCCCCTGGGCCTGATCGATCCGCTGCTCGGCGCGGTCGATGCGGTACAGCAGTGGCCCGCGCTGGCCCAGTCGCTGCGCAAGGTCCATGCCGTCACCGCCACAACCACCCGCCATAAGCGACCTCGGCCCCCCGCCGGGCTGGTTCCGGCTCAGGTCCAAGAGCTGACGCTGGCCGACCTGGCCGTCACCTGGCCGCAGGCGCCGGCCCCGGCATTCCGCCACCTCCAGGCCACCGTGCGCCGGGGCCGGTGGCTCGTCGTTGAAGGTCCCTCCGGCTCAGGCAAATCCACCCTGCTGGCGACCCTCCTGGGCCACTTGCCCGCCGCGGAGGGCTCATGGCAGGTCAACGGCTCCGACAGCACCACCTTCGACGCCCGGCAGCTGCGGCGACGCTTCGCCTGGTGCCCCCAGGAGGCACACCTGTTCGACTCCACCATCCGCGGGAACCTCCTGCTCGCCCGGGGGAAAAACGATCGGCCCACCGATGAGGACATGCATGAGGTCCTTACCCGCGTGGGCCTGGAGTCCTTCATGGGTGGATTGCCCCAGGGCCTGGACACACCAGTCGGCCCGAGCGGAGGGAGCCTCTCGGGAGGCCAACGACAACGCATCGCCGTCGCCAGGGCGCTGCTCACCCGCGCCGACGTCCTGCTCCTCGACGAACCCACCGCTCACCTCGACGCACCCGCTGCCCACTCGCTGATCTCCGACCTGCGCTCAGCACTGTCCGACCGCATCGTCGTGCTCGTGACCCACCACGCCGAACAACGCACTGGAGCAGACGTTCGCCTCCACCTGCCAGGAGCGCACCAGCACTGCGCACCACAGCCCAGTGACCATGCACAGACCAGTGACCATGCGCAGGCTAGAAACGGCGACCGGTCACTGACGCGTGTTCCCTGACCGTCCCGCCAACGCAGAAAATTCCAGGCGTCCCAGATGGGATACAGCCCTTCCGGGGACTCTGCTCGACCCGTCCTCAGCGCCGGCGCCCGGCTGACCTGCGCTGGCACGGGTTAATCCGGAAGGCTCCGAGAAGACGCCATGGCGAGTAGGACCATCCCGTGACGAGACACCGCTCGGCTCCCTCACGCTCCCGGGGCGATGGAGGTGTCGGTGCTCGCTGTGGCGTCTTCGGCGGGCGGCACGGTGGCGCGGCGGGGTGAGCGGCCCAGATCTACCACACGGTAGATCAGACCCGCCACCAGACCCCCCAGCAACGGGGCAACCCAAAACAGCCACAGCTGAGACAGGCTTTCAACACCCCCGATAACCGCGGTGCCGGTGGAGCGGGCCGGATTCAGCGACCCGCCGTCGAAAGGCGCCAGGATGGTGAGCAGGAAGGCGAAGCTCGCCCCGATCGCCACCGGGGCCAGGACCGCGTTGGCCCGTGGGGCTGTCGAGCCCAGGACCACGAGGACGAACAGCGTCGTCGCCACGAACTCGACCAGAAGCACGGTGGACCAACCGGCTTGGGAGGTGGAGTTCTCCCCGTAGCCGTTGGCCACCGCCCCCAAGGCCTGGGCGGTGGTGGAGGCATCAATCAGTGTCATCAGCACCGCCCACAGCATGCCCACCGCGACCAGCGCCCCGAGCACCTGGGCCACCACGTAGCCGAGGGCGACCTTGGCCGGAGTGCGCCCGGACACGACCGCTGAAGCGCCGTGAGTTTGTTGGAGGCTCCTGACCTTGGAAACGAGGATGGAGTTATGCCGAAGGAACTGGCGAATGGGAAGCCGACGACGCGTCGCTACTCGGACGAGGAGAAGGCCGCCGCGGTGCGGATGGTGAGGACGCTGCGGGCCGAGCTCGGGGTCACGCAAGGAACCGTGCAGCGAGTCGCGACGCAGCTCGGGTACGGGGTCGAATCCGTGCGGATGTGGGTGAAGCAGGCCGACATCGACGAGGGTGTCACCTCCGGCGTGAGCTCGGCGGAGGCGCAGCGGGTGAAAGAGCTCGAGCAAGAAGTCCGCGAGCTTCGCCGGGCCAACGAGGTGCTGAAGCGGGCTGCGTCTTTCTTCGGGGCGGAGCTCGACCGCCACTACCGGAAGTAGTCGCGTTCATCGACGCGAACAAGGACGACCTCGTCGACGGTCGCCGGCTCGGAGTCGAGCTCATCTGCAGACAGTTGCAGGTGGCTCCGAGCAGCTACTACGCCGCTAAGACCCGCACCCCGTCCGCCCGTGCCCAGCGGGACGAGGAGCTGATCCCGCGGCTCGTCGAGCTGTGGGAGGCGAACTACCGGGTCTACGGGGTCCGCAAGCTCTGGAAGGCGGCCCGGCGGGCGGGGATCGCGATCGGCCGCGACCAGACCGCGAGGTTGATGAAGGTGGCAGGGATCGAGGGCGCAAGGCGCTCGAAACGGGTGAAGACGACCAGGCCGGATCCGGCGTCCGCGCGACACCCGGATCTGGTGCAGCGGGAGTTCACCGCGACCGCTCCGAACCGGCTCTGGGTGACGGATCTGACGTTCGTGGCGACCTGGGCCGGTGTCGCGTACGTGTGCTTCATCATCGACGCGTTCTCCCGCATGATCGTCGGGTGGCGGGTCGCGTCGCACATGCGCACCGAGATGATCCTCGACGCCATCGAGATGGCCCGCTGGTCCAGAGGTCACCGCCACGCGGACCTGCGGTGTCACAGCGACGCGGGGTCTCAATTCACGTCCATTCGCTACGGCGAACGCCTCGCGGAGATCGGCGCGACGCCGTCGATCGGGACCGTCGGTGACAGCTATGACAATGCCCTGGCCGAGACGGTGAACGGGTACTACAAGGCCGAACTCGTCCGCGGGCCGGCCCGGTCCGGGCCGTGGAAGACGGTCGAGAATCTCGAGCTCGCCACCCTCGGTTGGGTGCACTGGCACAACACGCAGCGCCTCCACAGCTACCTCGGCGACGTCCCGCCCGCCGAGTTCGAGAACGCGTTCTATGCTGTCCAAGCCGACCGCGAACACCTGGTCGGAATCAAATAGCGCGAGTCTCCATCAGACCCAGGGCGCTTCAGGAGGCAAGTGTGGCGGAGACTGCGGTAAACCTGATCGATGATCGTCAGGTGACCGCGGCGCTTCTCGCCAATCCGCTTGACTGGCGGGTGCGGGTGGTTGAGGAGATTTCAATTGATGCCGCCACCACATGCATGCGCCGGAGGTCGTTGCAGGTGGCGCCGCTGCGTCAGCACCTCAGTACGGAAGTTTCAGTAGAGATCACCCACGCGCTGCTCGTGCTCCCTGTTGCCCCGATGCCCCGTGGGCCGCTCTTGGACTTCGATGCGCAGGGCCCAGACGGGGACGGCTGGGTACTGCCGAGACTCGAGATAGCGGAGCGGCAGTCGCTCTATCTGACAGAGGTGGCGGCATCCTGCGGCCAAGAGGTGACCCCGGAGCTGCACACGTTGCTCAACGCGGTGTGCGGTTTCACGGGAGAGCTGTTGTCTGACACCAAGGAGATTTCTTTGGTGGAGTACCTCCAGGATGGACTGGGTCGGGCCGTGCCAACAAAGACATTGGCCAGATGGGAGGGAGTAAGTGACACCTGCCGAGAGGTGCTACGGCCCCGCATCGATGTTTTTCGCGACTATTCGGCTCCGGAAAATCCGGCACTAGTGCTACCCGAGTTCTTCGTTTCCGGGGCACTAAGCACGGACGAAGAGGCCTGCGAATTGCTTGACCAGTACCGCGACTTAGTAGTGGCCATGGATCAGCAGGCAAGCGACTCAGAGCCCAATGCCGCAGGAGAGTTCCTCAACGTCCTCGCGGACTATGCCAACAACTACGATCTGATGGTGGCCATGCGCGCCCCACTGGATGAGCCGTTCTTGGTGAAGATCGCTGAACGCCGCGATGTGCACTTGTCGCGGGTACGGAATCGCGGGACCCAAGAACTCGTGATCGCCGACGCGCAGACGAATCATGTGACCTTCAAGGTCTCGGACCCGAATGTCTGGATCCAAGACTTCCGTGCATTGAAGCCCGGCTCAGACGACTACTCCTACGGGGCATTTCAGACGCGCGAAGATCCCCAGAACCGCGCCTTCTACGCCCATGACATCGAGCGCGACTACCGAATACGACTTAGTTTTCAGCTCAGGCTGCTGCGTCGCCTCCAACTGGTGCCATACCTCGTCACTGGCCTGTTAGTGCTACTGATCCTCGCCCTGGTGACCGAGCAACCCACGGACCTACGGTCACTTGCGCTCATCGTCGGTCCGGCGGCCCTTGCCGCTTCAGTCCTACTGGGGCGCGAGCCCTCCACGCTGGGCTCACGCTTGAGGTGGGTTAGTTCGGCAGCCTTAAGTGTCACTCTTCTGGCTCTGATTCTTGTCTCGAGCATTCTGTACATACGGAGTCCAAGCGACAGTCGAACCGACACCGAGACTGGCTCTCGACCTAGCACGTCCCCTACCGCTAGTGCCCCTACCCCGGGGTCTGTACGCCCGACTGCCCCAGCCCAAAATTCCGCACAACCGAGTGTTCCCACCGATGAGTAGAATGACCCCTAGGAGGCATCATGGCGAAGAACACTGGGCGCGGATCTAGGCGAGGCGCCGTGGCCGGCCGATCTCAGATGAGGACGGCCTCCGGCACTTGGGTGAAGCGCGACAGCTCCACCGGCCGGTTTGTCCAAGCAAAACAAAGCGGCGGTAGCTTCAAAGGCATTCGCAAGGAAAAGTAGACCCGCTCATCAGCCACCGCTGCACCAGGACATTGCAAACACTGTGGGCCACAGCAAACTATCTGCTGCCTATGGACGCATTGCAGTAGAGGGGTGACTCAACCGTCCCTTCTCCCTTTCATACTCAGCTGCACCATGACCACTATTTGAGTTCGGTCAGTTCACCGGGTCGGGTTCGACGCCAGCGACGGTGGCGGGTTCGGCGGTCAAAGTCTCAACAGGCCGCGGGGGACTGCCACCGCCTCCTCAGACACCTGCGAGGCGCAGGTGGCCTCCAACTGCACGGCAAACACGGTCTCATCCATCGCCTTCACGTCCTGACATGTGGGGGAAAACAGCCACGCTCAGCGGTGACTGACCCCCTCATGGCATCATGAAACATGATGCTCGTCAAGAGGGTTAAGCATCACGGTTCATGAAGCGCCCAGGACCATAAACCCTAGTAACCTAGGGGTTACTGAAGTGCACCTGAAACCCACGAGATACAGCAGATCGGAAGGCCCCACCATGGACTACGCCACCCTGGCCGCGACCACCGCCCGTCTGGGGTTCCGCCCCCAGGACGTGGCCGAGACCGTGGGCATGGACGCCCGCCGGTTCCGCCGGATCCGCACCGGCAAGTATGAGGTGCCCGACTGGCTGGCCGAGAAGGTCACCTCCTGGGCCCAGGAGGTCGATGCCGACGCGGACACGGCGCTGGGCCTGCATCTGGCCGAGCACGAATCCACTGGGGGGCCGGTGACCCTGACCCGCTACCCCGCCAAGGGCTTTTTGGCCCGGGCCGAGCACGGCGTGAAGGCCACCAGTGTGGAGACCTGGGATGCCTACCTCGCACTGATCACTCTGGGACTGGACGCCGCCGGGGTGCCCTACACCTTCACCACCCGGAGCTGGGCGTGAGCGCACCCGGCTCCGACTACACCCCGGCGGCCCTGGCGGTGCTGCGTTCCCAGCTGGGATTGAGCATTAAAGACCTCGCCGGTGTGGCCGGGGTCAGCGAACGCCGCGCCCACGCCTGGCTGGCCGGCACCGGGCACCCCTCCCCCGCCGCCGCGGCCCGCCTGGACACCGCCCACCGCACCTTCCAGCAGCAGCTACGCGAGCGCCTGGCCGTGCTCCTGCGTTCGCGGACCCGCCCGGTGGTGTTGAGGGTGGCCGGTGAGGACGAGGTGGCCCAGGTCGCGGCCCTGGCCATGGTCTTGGAGCTGCGCGGGATCCCCTACCGCCTCGAGGACACCACCACGGTCTGAGTCCTGCCCCGTCGGGGTCGGGAACGCGGGGGCTGTGGTGATGAACCGTTCGCAGGTGCGCACGATGTGGTCATAGGCTGCCGCCGCGGTCACCGCATGCTCCTGCTGCATCTGCTCGCGCACGGCCCGCGCCTCGCGCGCCACCACGTGCAACTCGGCTTCCAGCTGGCCCATCGGGATCACTGGCCGATCGTGGTGATCTGGTGCGGGACACCGGCAGCGTCTAGGGCGCGCAGGATCAGCCCGAGGTGATAGTCCCAGGCCTGGATGGAGGAGGCGTGGGCGCCGATCTCCTTGGGCAGCAGGGCGTGCTGCGCGTAGCGGGTCAGCTGGGCCGGTGCCTGCTCGGTCTCCCAGGCGGCGGTGGCCTCGGCCACCGTGTTGGCCACCGCGGTGGTGGTCTCCTCCCACCACGCGCTCACGACTTCCCCCACATGCTCGGGCACCTGGCCGTGGCCGTTGAGCACCTCCCGGGCGCGCCCGTCGAGCTCGGTGAAGATCGAGTCCAGGTCGCGGGCAGTGAAGCCGAGCAGACCGGTTTTCAGACGGAACTCGTCCGGGCTCACTTGACCCCCTCCTTCGCCTCGCCCACCTGCGCGGCCCAGGTGCGCAGGGTGTCCTCACCCCAGGCCTGAGCTGCGGGGGAGGCCATCAGCGCCTCCGGGGCCAACGGGTGGGCGCGCAGGGCCTTGTTGAAGTCCCCCGGGGCCATGCCCAGCAGCTTCGCGGCCTCGGTGTGGGGGTAGAGCTGCACCGGGGTCGGCTTGCGGCGCTTGATCGGGGTCTCCGTGGCCTCCGCCCACTCGTTGAGGCTGGCCGCGGTCCAGGCCCTCTCCGTGCTGGGGGTGATCAGCACCGCATCCGGGGCCAGGGGGTGCTCAGCCAGCAGCCGCTCGAACCCGGCGGCGGTCAGGTTCATCAACCCCGCCGCATCCCCCAGACCGTAGAGCCCAACCGGACGAGGAGTGTGGGGGGCAGCCACCTGCTCACGCATCGACGCCAGCCACGCCTTCAACGTCGCCGGCTTCCACACCGGCGACGGCTCCCCCTCCGGGGACCGTCTCACCCACGCATCCGCCGGGATCTCCCCCCGAGAGCGCCGGTAGACGTTGAACGTCGGGTACGGGATCCCCAGGTACTGCGCCGCCGCCTGAGGCGGGTAGTAGCTCTGCGGCTCCCCCACCTCAGTCTTGCCCCAGTTCTTCACGGTCTCCGCCGTCCACACCGGCTGCGGTTTGCGATCCGCGCTCGCTGGTACGAGCACGGCGTCGGGGTCTTGCTGGCCCTTGGCCACCCAGATGTTGAAGTTCGCACGGGTGACCCCGAGCAGGGCCGCGGCGGCCCCGGGGGAGTAGTAGGTCGGTGTGGTGGTCATGGTGTGCTCCCGTCTCCGTGTGGTGATGTATCCATACAATACACTTTAGTTAGATAGTTGTCTTTATTGTTTTGCCATGTTGTACTTGGCCAACCTCGTAGACCGTCAAGGAGCAACCCATGGCCACCACTCCCCGCCCCTCCACATCCACCGCGGACAGAGCCCTGAGCTCTCTGGGCCACATCGCCCAGACCATCGCAAACCACCCCCTCACCATGTGGGGCATGGCCGCAGCCCTCTGGGCGCTCGGGTTCCTGGGACCCACCCGCCAGGCTGTGAAACTGATGCTTCACCCGCTACCTGACGGGCAGCTGCCCTGGACCACCAACCTCGAGGTGGCCGTCGGCACCGCCTTTGTTGCCGTGGTGAACGTGGTACTGACCTGCGCCATGCTGAAAACCTGGGGGTTCTCACTCACCAACGCCGGCATCCTGCCCCGCCGGGACCGCCGGGAGTGGTTCTGGATCCCCGCAGCCTGCCTCATGGCCTGCGGCGCGAACCTCATCAAATCGGTGATGACCGATCGCGCCCTGGCATGGTTCCCCGAGCACACCCACCTCTACCGCTCCCAGGCCACCACCGACGAGGCGCTGCCCAGCCTGCTGGTCACCATGCTCACCGCCGGGCCATCCGAGGAGATCGTGCTGGTGCCGGGCCTGATCCTGCTGCTGGTCGCAGGCCGCTGCCCACTGTGGCTGGCGACCACCATCGCCGTCGCCGCCCGCACCGCTTTCCACCTCTACTACGGGGCCCCCGTCGCCGCCGGGGTCATCGTGTGGGCCCTACTGCTCGTGGTGATCTGGCAGGTCACCGGCAGCGCCCTCGGCGCAGTAGCAGCCCACATGCTCAACAACCTCATCGCCGCCATCTCCCACGCCCCGGGCACCAGCACCGACGCCTGGGAGAGCGCCTTCACCTGGGTCAGCGTGGCCGGGCTCGTCCTCATGATCGCGCTCATCCCCCACGCCATCCGCACCCTCCGGGGACTGAAAGCCACCTCCACCCCCGGGCACCGCAACACCCACCTCACCCACTGCCCACCCCTCGCCGCCAGCTTCCACCCCACCCTCACCAGGAAGGCCACAACATGACCACCCCCGCACCAGCCCACCCCACGGTCGCCACCATCAACCCCGCCGGTGACCTCACCCTCACACGCCTGGCACCCGCCCCAGCAGGACACCCCTGGCACCACGGCCTACACCTGGCCCGCCACGGGGCCGGCACCGAATTCTGGACCCAACCCACCCCCGGGGACACCAACCTCACCGCCACCGAGCTCGCAGACGCCCTCGGCGCCGGACGCCTCACCGGCCTACTCACCGGCCCCGTACTCATCTGCGGCACCGGCGGCACCAAGACCTCCCCCGCACCCATCCCACCCCTGGCCCTGGCCCTGCACACCCCCATCACCACATAGCCCCCCGGCGCTCGCGGGGAGGGGGTGGAGCCACCGGAGTTGTGGGAACTGGTGTTCTACTCGCCGTCTTATGCGTGTCGAATGCGTGTTCTACCCTGTGGGCATGACCCACCCTCTGCCCGTGCAGGCTGCGCGCCCCACCCTGGTCCAGGCCGTGCTGCTGCGCGTACCCGCGGGATTCCCCTCCCCCGCCCAGGACTCCTTCGATGACGGGCGCATCGACCTCAACGACGTGCTGATCCGAGACGTGAGCTCCACGTTCATCCTCCGCGTCACGGGGGACTCCATGGAGGGGGTGGGGATCTACGACGGGGACGAGGTGCTGGTGGACCGCTCCCTGACCCCGCGCGACGGTGACGTGGTGATCGCGGTGGTGGACGGGGACTTCACCATCAAGACCCTGCAGATCCACCACCAGCAGGTGGTGCTGCACCCTGAGAACCCGGCCTACCCCGATGTGGTGGTCGGCGGGTTGTCCGAGCTGGTGGTCTGGGGTGTGGTCGTGCACTCCATCCGGCACCTGCGCCCCGTGGGGCGCTCGGCATGATCGCACTGGTGGACGTGAACAACTGCTACGTCTCCTGCGAACGTCTCTTCGACCCGTCCCTGATCGGCAAACCCACCGTGGTGCTGAGCAACAACGACGGATGCGTGGTCGCCCGCTCCGCCGAAGCCAAGGCCCTGGGGATCCAGATGGGAGACCCCTGGTTCAAGATCGCCGCCGACGCCCGCCGGTGGGGCCTGCAGCGCAGATCCTCGAACTACCCGCTCTACGCCGACCTCTCCCAACGCACCATGAGCCTGCTGGCCCGCTACGCCCAGGCCCAGGAGATCTACTCGATCGACGAGTGCTTCCTGACCCCTCCCCCCGGGCACACACGCGAGCTGCTGACCTGGGGCCGGCAGCTGCGGCGGGTGGTAGCGCGCAACGTAGGGCTGCCCGTCAGCGTGGGCATCGCCCCCACCAAGACCCTGGCCAAGCTGGCCACCGAAGCGGCCAAGAAGATCCCCGCCACCGGGGGCGTGGTGCACTGGGAGAACACCCCGCCAGGCTTCTGGGACCGGCTCATGGACACCCTGCCAGTCACCGAGGTGTGGGGGGTGGCCGCGCGCACCGCCCGCCGCCTGGCAGCCCAGGGGATCACCACCGTCGCCGAGCTGCGCGACGCTGACCCGGTACGGATCCGCGACCGGTTCTCCGTGGTGCTGATGCGCACCGTGCTCGAGCTCAACGCGGTGCCGGCGATCCCCGTGGAAGAAGAGACCGCCACCAAGCAGCAGATCCTGGTCTCCCGCTCCTTCCCCGAGCCAATCAAGGATCCCGCCCTGATCGCAGAGGCGGTGGCCGATTTCGCCCAGCGGGCCGCGCGCCGGCTGCGCAAAGGGGACCAGGAAGCCGCGCGCCTGACGGTCTTCGCCGCCACCTCACCCCACCGCCCAGGCCCTGACCACCACCCCAGTGCGCACCTGAGGCTGCCTGCTCCGACCCACGAGCCCGGGGTGCTGGCGGCGGCGGCCCGCAGGGCCTTGGAGCCGCACCTGGTGCACGGGATCCCGTACATGCGCGCCGGGGTGATGTGTCTGGAGCTCACCGACACTGGTGCTGCCGCGCCCCTGCCCGGCACCGTCCCCACCACTGCGCCCATTGGGTCCCTGATCGACGCCGTCAACACCCGGTTCGGTACCGGCACGGTCGGCTTGGGCCGATCCGCGACCAGCGCCCCCAGGCCCTGGGACAACCATCAGGCAGCCCTCTCCCCCGGCTACACCACCGACTGGAACGCACTCCGCACCGTCAGCTGATCTTCCGCGACACACCTTAACGACGCCCTATGAATTAGCGACGTCGTAAGGCATACTGAGCCCATGACCACCGAAATCCGACGCCAAGGACGGAAGATCGGCAAGTTCGACCGAACCACGCTGTACTTCCCGCCTGAACTCAAAGCCGCCTCCCAGAAGGCAGCCCACGCGTCGGGCATCACCCTGTCCGCCTGGATCGCCGCGCTCGCCGCCCGTGAGCTCGATATGCCCCAGTACGACTTGACCCAGACCGCCCAAGAATGACGGAAGGCGGCCCCCTGCCAGGGACCGCCTTCTAAGTCTTGAACACCGCTCCAGCGACCAAACTCTCGCGGTGTTCCGATAACAACCAAGGTTCCTCATGAGATGCCACCTAAAGCACCCAACGAGGTGTTGCTATGTCTAGGCTACCAGCAGACTTAGTGACACCACTAGCCCCATCAACCCCAGTGGAGGCACGGGAGTTGAAGGGGGCACAAACCCCCGCAACCCCCATCCGTCGTCGGCCTGTGTGCCGCGGTGCCCAGCGGTTTCCGGTCACCGAGTCCCACACCCCCCGTGCGCGCACGGGCAAGTCCTGGACCCCGGACCCGGCAGAGGGTGCGGAGGCGCGGGTTCCGTGCTGGTGGTCCCGTGACCAGTGGATCCAGGCCGTGGTCCAGGACCTGACCACAGAACTCGGTGCACAGGTGCTGCGCACGCACCGCACGTGTGCGGCCCGGGTGCAGGCTGTGGCCACCGAGGATGCCAAGACTGCCGACACCACCACCGGGCGCAACGTGCGCACCTCCCACGCCACCGTGGCCAAGGCGCTGCGCTGCAGCGTGGACACCGTGCGCCGGGCACGGCGGGTGCTGCGTGATCTCGGGTGGGCGGTGGAGATCACCCGGGGCCGGTACATGACGCAGGCCGAACGGATCCTGGCCAGTCTCCACAAGGACACCTACCAGAACCGGTTCGCCTCCAACCGCTCCCTGACGATCCCCGCCCGAGCACGAGCTGTGCACCCCTACCCCGAAGGGGTTAAGAATTCCTCTCACAAGCCTTCTCGTGTTGTACCCAGCGCCCGCTCACGCGGGGCCGGTACGCGGAAATCCCAGCCGAAGACATCACGCGCTGCGCGCTCGTGTGTGCCGGTAGGGATCCAGAAGCTCACGGCGCGACTGGTGAACCGACTGCCCTGGCTGGACCGCGGGGATCAGCATCTGCTGGGGCTGGCCCGTTCCTTGGCCCGGTGCGGGGTCAGCGAGGAGTGGACTACCCAGGACCTGCTCAACGCCATGGAGGCCGATCACCGGTCCCATGGGCTGCTCACCCTGGCCCCGAACAGCCAGTCCAACCCCCGGGCGTTGTTCATCCACCAGCTCACTCGCGCGATCTCCGGTCTGGAACCCCCCGCCAAGGCCAGGGCGCGGGCTCGCGCCGCCCGTGCTGCTGCCCGTGCTGCAGAGGCCCGCCAGAAGGCCACGGCAGCGGCTGGCAAGAAGCCGATGCCTGCCTGGTTCCGTCACGCCGTGGAGCTCGCCCGGGACACCGCCAGCACCGACGGTGCCGCCATGGTCGCGTCACAGCCGTCCACGCACCGCCAGCAGCTGAGCCCGTCGATACAGTAAGGGGCGGGCGGTTTGGTCGCCGCCCATCTGCCGGCTCCTCGCCCGTTGCGCTCGAGGTTTTCTTGCGATTTCCCTCGACTCCGCAGCACCGCGAACCCGGCACTGTGTGGCCCTCACCTCGGTGGGGGCCACACTGCTGTGCCCCGCCCCTGACCCCGGGGTTGATGGTGCCCGTGGGGTCCTAAACCCCAGTGGTGTTTTTGGGGGTAAAAACCTCCTTGCATGCCGAAACCCCCACAACGGTCACAACCCCACTGGAGGCGACAACCCCCGCAACCCCTTACTGGTCACTAGGGGTAGTGGGGAAGTCGATAGGTGTAGGTGCGCCCCTCCCGTGGGCCGCGGAGCAGTGCCCCGGTGGTTACCAGCTGCTCGATCCCGGCCTGGACGCTGCCCCGGCTGACCCCGAGATCGCGCGCGAGCTGAGCATGGCTGACAGGCCGGGGGAGTTCGGTGTCCAGCACCTGCTCCAGTTCCCGGGCCACCCGCTGGGCCGTGGGGGTCAGCCCCACCGTCCGGGACGCCGGAGGCACCCTCGGGCCGCACCGGTAGGTGATCACCCGCCCGCGCTTGGGCCCGGCCACCAGCCAGCCGGAGCGGCACAACCGCTGCAGAGCACGAGCCACCGACGCCCGTTCCACCCCCAGCTGTGCGGCCACCGACGCGGCGGGAACCGGTACCCACTCACCGGAATCCAGACGAGTAGCCAGCACCACCAGCACCTGCAGCTGGGCGGGTCTCACCGCCGGATCACCCGCAGCCTGGGCCAGCGCTTCCCGGGTGAGAAAGCGCTCAGGAGCTACCGAAATTGTGTGCGTCATAGACACAGATACTATCGGCTTAGACCGCCGGATCACCCGCAGCCGGGGCCGCCGGCACCCGCGATGCTGATGCCAGGACGGGGGCGCCCCTGGGGGGCGGGCAGGTGACCCGCAACGGGCGCCCGGTCTACGACAGCAGGCGGGGGACAGCCAAAGCCGATGAGGGCCAAGGGCTGCCGAGGGCCCGTTGAACGCCCCCCCTAAGACGGGGCAGGAGGGCGGGGGCCAGAGGATCATGCGCGGAGAATGGGGGTGCCCGCTGGCTCACCCCGTCCGGGGCAGGGGCACCGTTGCCCACGCCCCCCTCGGGACCCTTGAGGTCGCACGAGAGGTGGGACTAGGAGGGGGGCAGGCCCCCTGGTGTGAACCCTCCCGGAAACACCCCCAGGATCTGGTCCTGGGCACACGGCAGGGGTGGGTGGAGGCGGGAATCTTTGCCCCCCCCCCGGGGGGGCGGGACTGAGGCAACGCATGATCCTGTGGCCCTGCCCCCCCGGCGCATCCCGTCCGCACTGGGCTGGGAAGGACACCACAGAATCACCACGGGGTCAGAAAGTGAGGTGAATGTGAAGCTGGGTATGAGCATTGTTGGCCATCCGTCTCGGACGGTTGGAGGCCGCGCGCAGTGCGGCCCATGTATATGGGGGGGGTGGGGTCGATGTGTATGGGCACCTGCCCCAACTCACCCCGAAGCGCACCCCCATCGGAGCCAGCTGGAGGGGGCAGCGGAGGCACCGACTGCAGGGGATCCGCAGGGGTCACCGACCCCTGCAACACCCCCACCCCCCCCATATACATGTCCGGGCGGCACCCATATACATCCGGGCCCCGCACCCATATACATCCTGGGTTCCACCCATACACATTTAGGGTTTTTGGAGGGGGTCGCTCGCGTCCCCTGCGCTCCTCGCTTCGCGAGTTCTCGGTGTCGCGAGCGTACCATCCCGAAAAAAATCCGGCCACCCCCCGGGGGTTGTGGGGGGCGGTAGGGGCGCGGGAACCCGGGGAACCGCTGGGGCTGCAGGGGGTGAGAACCCCGTGTCGGGCTGGTGTCGGTTCGTCACTACCGATAGAGTGGTGACGAAACGACACCAGAGAGAGGGGGCGTGATGAGCACCCGACCGATCATCTACAGCACCAAGCGCATCGAGACCTTCTACGTGGACTTCACCACCGGGCGCGGGATCTCCGACGCGGGCCACACTTTCACCTGCCAGGCCTCGCGTGGGCGAAAAAACCCGACGCTGCGCGACAAGCTGGAGACGGTGGCGCATTTGGCGAACCAGACCGCGGAGAAGGCCACGATCGTGTTCACCGGCAAGGTGCCCAAGGCCGAGCCCGGCGACGACGGGCAGAGCCGCCATTGGCTGCTGGTGGACACCGGCCAGTGGGAACCGGAGGGTCATTGGCTGGGCACCCCGCCCACCGGGCGGTTCCGTCACGCGACCACCCGGAAGTACATCGAGGTGCGCACCGCCGCGGAGTGGTTCGGCTCCACTCGCCTGTCCCCGCCCCAGGCGCGCGAGGCCTTCCAGGTGCTGGACGCGGTGCTCGGGGACCTGTTCGCCAAGCACCTGCCGGCGGGCACCCAGACCGCGCTGATGAAGACCCCCGGGGCCACGGGCATGAACCTGTGGGCAGCCTCGCTGCCCAAGTCGATCACCCTGGAACCGGTCTCCGATGACATCGCCGAGGAGCTGCACGCCACCAGCGGCCAGCACCACCTCGAGCACACCGTGGCCGGTCCCAGCGCGGACGAGCACCCGGATGTGGTGCCGATGATCGACCCTAACGTGATCACCCACCTGGACAGGTTTGCCTACGTGGACGGACGGTTCATGTACGCCTCCCTGTGCAACCGCCTGGGCCTGGGGCCGGGGGTGCGGCTGAACCAGTCCAAGGCCACCGAGCTGCTGGAGGCCGACCCCTACTGCCGGGCCCGGTTCCGGGTGAAGTTCACCGTCCCGAACACCTGGCACCACATCGGAATCTTCGGCTGCCAGCACCGTGACACCGCCTCCGGTTGGTACTACCCCAACCGTCCCGGGGCCACCGGGGAGTCCTGGGCTGATGCCGCCGAGGTCTTCGTGGCTCGCAAGTTCGGGTGGGCGGTGGAACCGCTGGAGGCGGTGGTGTTCTCCAAGCAAATGCCCTCCCAGCGCAAACGCTTCCACGGTGATGACCACGTGGCCCGCCGGTCCATGACCGAGGCCAAGCCCCTGGACGCCTGGGCGAAAAAGCTCACCGACGCCCGCGCGATGCTGGCCACCGACCCGGGGCTGCCGCCGCTGATGAAGACCGCCCTGGGCGCTGCCCTGCGCGCGATCCTGATCCAGACCATCGGTAAGTTCGCCTCCCGCGGGCGCGGGATGACCCAGTACACCAAAGACCCCAAGACCATTCCCCCCGAGGCGGTGGCCTCCCTGAAACGCCTGGGCGAGGCCTACGTGTACCTGATCCCCCAGAGCATGAGCCGGCAGCAGCAGATGTACTACCGCCCCGAGTTCTCCGTGCAGGTCTGGGGCCGGGGCCGGGCAAAGGTGCTGCACAACACCACCAACGGGGTCGAGTGCGGGGCGCTGACCATGCCCGGCTCCTCGATCGTGGGCATCAACGGCGACGCGATCTACAGCTCCTACCTGCCCCAGTGGGCCCTGCCGCAGGAGCAGGGCGGGGTTGACGACGGCAAGGCCGGGCGGCTGCGCCTGCAGGGCTACCTGGATGCCCCGGTGCCCACCCCCACCACCCGCGCCGCCCGCGACACCCTGCGCGACAAGGCCCTGAAAGCCGGAGCGCAACTGAACGCGGACGCGGTAATGGACCAGGCCGCCTTCGACTTCGAGTTCACCTACCAGGACGACCAGCCCACCTCCTACACCGAGACCACCGCCGAGGAGGCGTGATGAACGATCCGAACCAGATGAGCATCGCGGAGCTGACGACCGCGGCGAAGAAGGCCTACGGGATGAGCTGGTCCCAGATGGGCCAGGCCTTCGGGCGCAGCGACCGGTGGATGCGCAAGCTGGCCAACGGTGAGTCCTCCGGCGAGACCTTCCGCGCCGGGCTCACAGAGCTCTACACCACCGGGCAGATCAGCAACTACGTCCCCCGCCGACGCACCAGGCAGGGCACGCTGATGAAAGTCCGCGGCAAGACCGGCACCGAAGCCGTGACCCCGAAAGACACCCGCGGCAAGGTCGCCCCGAAGACCAAGCGCAACACCTACGGCCACCAGACCACGTTCCTGCCCGGCGGGGCCCGTGACTCCGTGACAACCATGCCCAAGTCCCCCCGGTCCAAGAACCGGGCCAAGGGCTGGAAATCCGTGCACCAGGAAGTCCGCACCGTGGCAAAGTCCCAGGCCCACCACGACAAGCGCATGAAAGTCCGCGCCGTCGTGGAGTCCAAGGACGGGACCAGCCGGTTCTACGTGAACTTGGGGTCCAAGTCCGGTTATCACGCCTCCGACGTGCTCTCCGACGTGCGCACCGACCATGGCGGGGACTTCGAGGCCTGGGCGAATGACCAGATGCAGAAAGCCGGGGCCAGCAAGGCCGGCTCCTCCGCCCCCGAAGCCATGGGCGACTACTCCATCGTGTCCATGCAGGTCACCAGCTTCGAGGCCTCCCGAACCAAACCCGAACGCATCGCCCAGGACGCCGCCGGCACCCGCCGCCGTGGCCGGTGGGGCTAGACCCCAGGAGGACCCACACCATGGAACCGCTCGAATCCACCGACCTGCGCGCCACCGTGCGCGCCGCCCTGGCATCGACCACCACCGACCAGGGCCTGGCCGCGGAACTGGTGGCCAACGGCGCGCTGCGCACCGTGCTCGAGACCGCCACGATCCCCAGCGCCGACGCCGCCCAGCTGCTGGGGATCCAACCCGAGTCCGTGCGCAAACTCGTCCGCAAGGCCACCACATTCCCGTCCCCGGTGGTCACCGGGCGGCGGTTCGCCACCGCAGAGATCCAGAGCTACCGGGACACCCACGCCCGAGCCGCGCGGTCCAGCTCATCCGAACCCACCCCACCCGCGAACAGACACTAAAGGGGTTATTGGTGGCAAAAACTCCTATAACCCCCATAACACCATTGACCCCCTCAACCCCATTGGCTACCCTGGAGGTAAGGGAAGCAGTGGGGTCAATAACCCCTAGAACAGAGGAGACGCGATGACCGCCGTAGTAGCGATCAGCAACCAGAAGGGCGGGGTGGGGAAGTCCACCACCACCTACCATCTGGCTCGAGCAGCCCACACCCAGGGAATCCCCACACTGGTCATCGACATGGACCCGCAGGGCAACATCACCTCGTCGCTGGCAGGGGAGTCGGTCACCGAAGACCAGGCCGGTGTCGCGGATGCCCTGAGCACCCGGGCCCCAGAGACGCTGCAGGACGTTCTCGTCCCCACGATCTGGTCGAATGTGACCCTGGCGCCCACCGTCGGTGATGTGCTGGCAGTGGTGCGCGATGAGATGGTCATCGCCGGAGCCGGGCGGGAATCACGGCTCAAGGAGGCCCTGGCCTCGGTGGTGGCCGACTACGAACTAGTGCTCATCGACTGCCCCCCAAGCCTGGACCAGCTGGCCCTGAACTCGATGACGGCAGCCAGCCAGGTGCTGGTGATCACCCACCCCGGGCAGTATTCCGCCAACGGACTCGGGCGGCTGCTGGAAACGATCCAGGCGGTGCGCTCGTTCTACAACCCGCAGCTGCGGGTGGCCGGGGTGCTCATCAACCAGTACGACAGGCAGACCCGCAACGACGGCCACTGGCGTCTGGAGATCGAGCGGGCCTTGGAGACCAACGAGGTGGCGATGCTGGAGCCGCTGATCCCGAAGCGCGCCATGATCAAGGGCGCCGCCGAAGCTGGCTACGGCCTGGACGAATGGCCCGAAGCGACGGAGGAAGCCCAGCGCCTCCACGGCCTGTACTCCAGCCACCTGGCCACCCTGCTGTCCTGACCCTTCCCCGAGGAGAAGAAGAACCATGCCCGCGCCCCAGCCCCGCACGTCATCACTCACGAAGCGGCACCCCGCCGCCCCCGCCCAGACCGCAAACCACACCGAGGAAGGCCCCACGGTGGCACCTCGGGAAGAGCCCACGGTCTCTGCTCCTTCCCCGGGGGCCATCCCAGCCCAGGATTCGGGTGTCCAGGCGCCGCCTGCGCAGGCCCCCGCTGCAGAGGCCCCGGCCGAAAGCGAAGCCCCTGACCGGTCCCGCGGGGGCAGGCCCCGGACGAGGACGGTGAACGGGGAGGTCAAGCGCAAGACGAACTTCTACATCACGCCCAGCGACAAGGCTCGGGCGATGCGCGCCCAGCGCATCGGCAGCGTGTACGGCGAAGACATGGACACCTGGACCGGGTTCGTGGAGCGAGCCGTGATGGAGCTGACCAAGGAAGTCGAGCGCAAGTACAACGACTCCAAGCCGTTCTAAGGATCGGGGAGTGGGCGTGTCTTATGCCGCGTGACCTTGAGCCGGCAGGTGCTCCGCGGCCCATGCGTGCAGGTCATCTGCTGTCCAGGCCTGCGCCGCAGGAGAGACCATCATCGCCGCCGGCGCCAGCGGATGCTCCTGCAAAGCCTTCTCGAACACCGGGTGAGCGACCCCCAGAAGAAGCGCGGCCTCCTCACTGGTGTACACGCACGTGGCCCGCGGAGATCGCCTCTTGGCGTGCCGGCTGACCTTGTGCAACCACAGATCCAACGTGGAGGTGGTCCACACGGGTTTCGGCGTGCCAGTAGATCTGCGGTGAATCGTGGCATTAGCCGGGAGCTTCACCCGGGTCCGCCAGCTGGTGAACGTGGTGGGAGTAAGCCCCGTGTAGCTGATCGCCGCAGAAGGCGAGAGCAGCTGAATCGGTGACCCAGGCGTGCATTGACTCCACTGCTGGAGAGTCTCTGCACTCCATGCTGGCTGCGGGCGCCGAGAAGAGCTGGCCGTGAGGACCAGGGCATCGGGGGCTTGTCTCTCGAGCTCCACCCACTCGTTGAGGGTGAACCTGGTGACGCCGAGCAACGAGGCCGCGGCCTGACCTGTGTAGTAGTCGGGACTGCCGCACGAACAGGTGACAGTTGGGGTGTCAGGCCGCGAGGCTCACGGCGGGGTTCA
>NZ_VELE01000013.1 GCF_007681555.1 Kocuria salsicia
GAGTCTGGATGTATCGAGCACACGAAGACCGTAGCTGAACGAGCATTTAGCAACACGCCCTAGTGTCCAGATCATGACGACGGCACCATTTTCCCCCGCCCATGGCAAGTACACCGACAACGGTCGCCCCAAGGGCTTCTCCAGCCTGACTCCCTTCGTTGCGCTCAAGAATCCGAAGGCTGCATTGGAGTTCTACACGAACGTATTCGGTGCCCGCGTACTGAACTCCACCGAGATGGAGGGGATGATCATCCACGCGGAGCTCGACTTCGGGTGTGGTCGCCTCCAACTGGGGTCGGCGATGGAGGCCTATCACCTGCGGGCGCTGGATCCGGAGGCCGAAGACGCGCCGTTCTCCCTCGGCATATACGTCGCGAACGTGGACAGGGTCGTTGAGACCGCGGTCGCTCGCGGCGCTGTGCTGCGCGAGGCTGTGACGGGTTTCGTCTCTGGTGACCGTTACGGGAGCATCCGCGATCCGTTCGGGATCCGGTGGTCGGTGATGACGCGCGTCGAGGACCTCAGCGATGAGGAATCAGCTCGCCGGGTTGATGCCTGGGCCGCAGAAATGAGCAACCAGAACAAGTGACATTCCCCGTCAGTTGCTCCGCGGCGGGGCGCTTGTGATGGGCGGCCACCGTGAAGTGGCCGCCCATCACACCTTGGAGGACGTCCATGTCCCACCCCGATGCCGCACTGACCCCACGCCGCCGCCTGATCGTCGGCCAGCTCGTCGTGGATGATGGCTGGCCGATTAACGAGGTCGCTGCCCGCTTCCAGGTCTCGTGGTCCACGGTGAAGCGCTGGGCAGACCGGTACCGAGCGGGCGAGACCATGCAGGACCGCTCGTCGCGACCGCGCCACTCGCCGAACAGGACCGATACGAATACGACCAAACGCTGCATCCAGCTCCGGCTGCGTCTCCGCTAAGGACCAGTCCCGTTGACCAGTCGGCTGGGGATCGCGCCATCGACGGTCCACCGGAACCTTGTCGATGCCCGCCTGAGCCGGCTCTCGCACGTCGACCGCTCCACCGGTGAACCCGTCCGCAGCTACGAGCACGACCACCCCGGCGCGATGCTCCACGTCGACGTGAAGAAGCTCGGCAACATCCCCGACGGCGGAGGCCGGCGCTACGTCGGCCGACAGCAAGGCGAGAAGAACCGGGCCGCCACACAGGGCAAGCCCCGGAACAAGGACCGGGACCCGTTGATGGGCAAGGCCTACGTCCACACCGTCACCGATGACCACTCCCGCGTCGCCTACGCCGAAATCCACGACGACGAAACGGCACTCACCGCAGCCGGCGTACTGGCCCGGGCCGTCGAGTGGTCTAACCAGCGAGGCGTCACCGTCGAACGGGTCCTGTCCGACAATGGCGGTGCCTACCGCTCCCACCTGTGGCGCGACACCTGCGCCGAACTCGGGATCAAGCACAAACGCACCAGGCCCTACCGGCCGCAGACCAACGGCAAGATCGAGAGATTCCACCGCACCATGGCCGACGGCTGGGCCTACGCCCGCTGCTACGCCTCCGAAGCCGAACGTCGCGGCGAACTGGACGGCTGGACTACGACAACCACCACCGGCCCCACACGGCCTGCGGCAACCAACCGCCGTTCTCACGATTGACCAACGTCCCCGGTCAGTACAGCTAGCACCACATCGTGAGGTATGAACTCGTGAACTAGTCGCCGCGGGACGCCAGCTGCTCAACCGTCCAAGGCCACGATCCCGCCCCCGGAGCAGCACGACGCCCCGCGAACTCTCTCGTGTGCGGGGCGTCAGCGTTCCAGGGAGGCTCGGAAGGGACCGGCCGGATCACACCCGGATGGGCAGTTCCGTCTTCTCGTCCGCGACCGAGCGGATGCGGTCCAGGTCCACCTCCGCGGCGGTGGCCGGATCCCACTGCGGGTTCTTGTCCTTGTCCACCACCATGGCGCGCACGCCCTCGATGAAGTCGTGGCCCACTGCGGTGTCCTCCGCCATGCGCAGCTCCCGCTCCAGACAGGAGACCACGTCCCCGTCCACCGAGCCGCGCTCCAGGAGCTCGAACACACGGGCCAGGGAGGTGGGGCTCATGCCGTCCAACTCGGACCCGGCCTGCGCCACGACCTCCTCCAGGGTCTCGCCGGAGTAGCGCTGCAGGATCTCGTCCCAGAGCCCGAGCAGCTTCGAGGACGGGGCGTCCTTGCCGAACGAGGACACCGCGGCATCCACCCCGTCGGACAGCACCGTCGCCACGAACGCGTCCACGTCCGCGGAGTCGATGTACGTGTCCGCCAGCCCCAGGGCGATCGCGTCCGCACCGTTGAAACGTGCGCCTCCCAGCCCCAGGTAGCGGGCGACGGCGAGGGATTCGCGGCGCGCGGCGTCGTTGTCGATCGTCGCCCCGGCGCCGCGAGTGACGCGCGGCAGGAACCAGCTGGCCCCCACGTCCGTGAAGAAGCCGATCGCGGTCTCCGGCATGGCCATCTGCGTGGTCTCCGTGACGATCCTGTGCGAGCCGTGGACCGAGAGCCCCATGCCACCACCCATCACGATCCCGTTCATCACTGCGACGTACGGCTTCGGGTAGTTCGCGATGATCGCGTTCATGGCGTACTCGGTGCCGAAGGCGTCCCGGATCTCGTCCTCGTGGCCCTCCAGCGCGGCGGTGCGGACCTCCTTGATGTCACCACCCGCGCAGAACGCCTTGGGCAGCTCCGAGCGCACGACCACCTCGGTGATCGCGGGGTCGTCACGCCACACCTGCAGCGCGTTGACGAGCTGGTGGTACATGCTGCGGTTCAGCGCGTTCAGGGCCTTGCCCCGGGTCAGCGTGAGCACCCCGGTGTGGCCCTGTATCTCGGCGCGGACGAACGATTCTTCGGTTGCCTTCATGCTCCCCATGCTAACCAGGGGTGTCGTGGGCGTCACACGCCGGGCACGACGTCACCCGCCCGGCTCGAGCCCGCGGCCGCCTGCCCGTGGGTCGTCCGGTGCGGGTGGCCGGCCCCGGCCCCCTTCTCGTCGCCGCTGCGAGCGTCCGGGAGCGAGCCGGGCCCTCCTGCAAGAAGGCGGACGGTGATTCGGCGCAGGCGCCCGGTAGGGCAGGGAGCCAGGGGCCCGGCGTCGTCACCCTCCCGCTCCTGCCCTACCCCGCCGCGGGCCGGCGCGACCACACGGCCCTGACCGTGGCGACCGTGCACAGCGTCCACGTGCCCAGCAGCACGAGACAGACGAGGTCCGAGGCGATGCCGAACGCCCGGACTCCCGTGCCGCCCTCGAGCCCGTGCAGGCCCAGGCACACCGTGCCGATGGGGAACGTGAGCGCCCACCAGCCCGGGGAGAACGGCATCCCCCGGCGGAACCCGCGCACGGTCACCACGGTGGCCCACACGATCAGGGGCACGCCGCAGCTGAGCATCGCGATCCCGTAGACGTTCGCCACCAGCCCGAGCGTGCCCACGTCCTGCGGCAGCACGAAGTGCTCGGCCTGCACGGCGATGGCCTGGGCGGCCGCCGTCGACTGCCCGACCACGCCCAGCGGGATCCACGCACTCGTCGCCGCAGCGGTCGGCAGCTCCGCCACCCGCCAGTGGTAGTGGTAGGCCACCGAGAAGACCACGAACCCCAGCACGAGGGCCAGGAAGAAGCACCCAACCGTGACGATCACCAGCAGCAGCTGGACGGGCCGGGTCTGCAGGTGCGGGACGAGCGCGGCGCCGGTGGTCGCGGAGACCATGGGCGGCACGATGGGCAGGCCCCATGCCGTGGTGGGCGCACCGACCTCACGGCCGATCAGCCGCGCCCCGAACCCCAGGGCTGTGAGGATCCCCAGCACGGTGCCCACGCTCCACAGCACGCCGTCGACGGCCCACGCCGCCCCGGCGAGCGTGGGCCAGTGGGCGGGCACCACGGTGGAGGTCGCAGAGCCGATCGAAAGCACCCCCATGGACACCATGCCCCACGCGGCCAGCACGGGGATGTCCCGGATGGTCTCCGCGAAGACGGCGGGGCGGCGGGCGATCCGCAGCCCGAAGGCCACTGTCAGCCCCGCGAACACCACCCACCCGACCACCAGCAGCACGACGGCGAGCGCCCGGCCACCCGGCAGGTCCCCGCCGAGCGTCTGGGTCAGGGTCGCGGCGATGCCCGTGCCCATGAGGGACCCGTACCACTGCGGCCCGGGCGGGGTAACGGTGGCGCGGGGACCGGTGGCGGAGTCCGCACGACGTCGCCCGGCGGAGTTCGCCGCGCCGTCGCCCGTTGTCAGGGAGTCCGGTGTGGCCGACGTCGTCGAGGCGGAGCCGCGCAGGGAGTGGGAGGCGGCGTCGTCGGCAGCGGCGGAGCCCTTCACGCGGGCGTCGAGCGCTGCGGGCAGGTCGAGGGGTGCTGAACAGCTGTGGAGTGCGGACATGGGTTCAGAATCCCCCGGCCGCGCAGCCCACCGGTAGCCCGCAAACTGGCATGGCCGATATATCCTCTGGATGTGTCCACATGGCCGGATGTCACCGCGCTCGAGCTGCTGGTCGCCGTGGCCGACCACGGCAGCCTCGCCGCGGCCGCGCGCGTCGTGGGCACGGCCCAGCCGAACGCCAGCCGGTCCATGGCGCGCCTCGAACGCTCCCTGGGCGTCACCCTGCTGCACCGTTCCACCCGCGGCTCCACCCTCACCCCGGACGGCCTGGTGGTCACCGAGTGGGCGCGGGACGTGGTGGACGCGGCCCGGCGTCTCGCCGACGGCGTGTCCCTCCTCGCGCACGACGCATCCCGCGCCGCTCCGCTGCGGGTCTCCGCCAGTCAGACCGTCGCCGAGCACCTGCTCCCCCGCTGGCTGGCGGAGCTGCGGCGCACTCACCCGGACTCGCGCGTGAAGGTGACCGTGCACAACTCCCAGGACGTGGTGCAGGACCTGCGGGAGGGAGCCGCGGACGTGGGGTTTATCGAGAGCCCCGATCCGCCGCAGGACATGCACCACGAGGTCGTGGCACGGGACGAGCTGGTGCTCGTGACCCACCCGCAGCACCCGTGGGCCCGGTGCGACCGCCCCGTCACCGCGGCGGAACTCGCCGCTGCCGCGCTGATCACCCGCGAGGCCGGATCCGGCACGCGCACCGCCCTGGACCTGGCACTCAGGCAGCCGGCGGTGTCCCTGTTCGAGATGCCGAGCAACGCGGCGGTGCGGGTGAGTGTGCAGTCGGGGGCGGCCCCCGCGGTGCTGAGCCGACTGGCAGTGGACGAGGCGGTGGCCGCCGGAACACTCGTGCAGGTGCCCACCGAGCTGCACCTCACGAGGGAACTGCGCGCACTGTGGGGAGGCCCGCGACGCACCCGGGGCCTGGCCGCGGAGCTGATCGCGGTGGCGCAGCGCACGGACGAAGACACGGGCCCGCGGGAGGCGCGCGGCGTCGCCGCCCCCGGCCGAATCTGAGGTGCAGAGCTGGCCCGCATGCGGCCACCCACCGACAGCCTCAAGTCCACTGCCGACGTGCTGCGGCAACTTCTGAGGCGCGACGCGCCCGCCCTCGGGCCGGAACCGCCGTCGTGTCGTGCCTCAGACGTTCGGGCGTCTGCCCCTCGCACTCCGGGTGGCACGGCGGGGCACCTCGCACGGCACCCGAACCTGAGGTGTGGCCATACCCGCCCCGGGGCACCTGGAACGGTATCTCCACACCTCGGATCCACGCCATGCACCCGGCCACCCGTGGCGTCCACCCTCGGGCGGCACCGCGCGCCCCGGGAGGACCCCTGTGCTCAGCCGACCTCCTCCAGCGTGGGCACGTGCTCCAGCAGCGAGCGCGTGTACGCATGGCGGGGGTTGCGCAGGACCGTGTCCGTGGGGCCGTAGTCCACCAGCTTGCCGCGTTCCAGGACGGCGAGCTTGTGCGAGATGTGCCGAGCGAGCGCGATGTTGTGGGTCACGAACAGCATGGCCAGCCCGCGCTCGTGCTGCAGCTCGCGCAGCAGCTCGATCACCGAGGCCTGCACGGAGACGTCCAGCGCGGAGGTGATCTCATCGCACACCAGCACGGACGGGGCGTTCACCAGGGCACGAGCCACGGCGGCGCGCTGCCGTTCACCGCCGGAGAGCTCTCCTGGACGGCGGTCGATGTAGCTGCGCCCCAACCGCACCGCGTCCAGCGCGTCCGCCACCGCCGCCCGGCGCTGCCCCCGGTTCATCCCGCCACCCAGCTGCAGCGGCACCTGCAGCGAGTCGCCGATGCTGCGCCGCGGGTTCAGGGACGAGAACGGAGACTGGAAGACGTACTGGATCCGGCGGCGCTGCTCGTTGCTGCGCCGCCGCGTGCTGGGCGCAAGCACCTCGCCGTCCAGCAGCACGTCTCCCGTGTAGTCGTCGTTGAGACCCGCCACGCTGCGGGACAGGGTGGTTTTGCCGGACCCGGACTCACCCAGCAGCATCGTGGTCTGTCCGGCCTCCAGCTCCAGGTTGATGCCGTCCAGGATCACCGCCTGCCCGTAGGCCATGCGCAGGTCCCGCAACCGCACGACCGGTTCGTGCTCCTGCCCGGGCACGACGACGCCGCCCGCGCCCCGCTCGCGCGTCACCGCACGTGCGGTCGGGGCTGGGGCCTCCCCGGCAGCAGCATCCTGCTCAGAAGGTGCCGAGCCAGGGTCGGACGTGTCGGCGCAGGGCGTGGTGTTGTCTGCGGTGAAGTGGGTGGCCGCGGAACGGCCGTCGTCCCACGGCGCCCGCACGGAGGCGAGGGGGCTGACAGCGGGGCCGCCGCCCATGTCCCGGGCACCCTGCATGTCGGGAACGGCGCTGAGCAGCGAACGCGTGTACGCGTGCTGCGGGTGGCGCAGCATCTGTTCCGCGGGACCGTCCTCCACAATCCGCCCGTGCAGCATGACGGCGACGTCGTTGGCGACCTGCGCAACCACGGCGAGGTCGTGGGTGATGTAGAGCCCGGCGACGTCGTGCTTGGTGGTCAGCTGGTAGATGGTCTTGAGCACGAGGTCCTGGGTGGCCACGTCCAGACCGGTGGTGGGCTCGTCCAGGATGATGACCGCGGGGCGGCACGCGAACGCCATGGCGATGCCGATGCGCTGCTGCTGCCCGCCGGAGAGCTGGTGCGGGAAGCGGCGCCGGTACGCGCTGTCGCTGGGCAGACCCACCTCGCTGAGGACCTCGGCCACGCGGGCGTCGCGTTCGCGGGCGTTGCGGCCGAACTCGTGGGCGCGCAACACCTCCGCGATCTGCTCCCCCACGCGCAGCGACCCGTTCAGGGACAGCGCCGGGTCCTGTGGCACGTAGGCGATAGTGCCACCGCGCAGCTGCCGCATCTGCTTCTCGGACAGCGTCAGCAGGTCCACGGCCTTGCGGTGGAACCGGGACGCCCCCTCCTGCAGCTCCACGGTGCCGCCGCGCAGCTCCAGCCCAGAGCGCAGGTGGTTCATGCACGCGAGCGCCGCTGTGGTCTTGCCGGACCCGGATTCCCCCACGAGGGCGAGGATCCGCCCGGGGCGCAGCCGGAAACCGACGTCGTCCAGGATCAGCCCGCCGTCCACGACACCCAGGCTCAGGTGCTCCACCGCGATCGCGGTCTCCACCGTGGCCCTCGGAACGACGGACGCGCGGCCCTCGGCGCGGGCCCTCTGCTCTGACTTCCTCATCACGACCTCTTCTCCCCGGTGTCCCCGACATCTGCGGCGCCCGCGGCGTCTGCGCTGCTCGAGCGGCCTGCCCCGTCTGCCCGGCCCGTACCTCCTGCGCTGCCCGTGCCGCCCGCGGGACTCTCAGCGCCGTTCGACGCCGCCTGCTCGGCCGCTCTCCTCCGGGAACGCCGCGGTCCCGTGGAGGCGACCCGCCCCGCCGAGGCGCCGGCCACGGCGTCGGCAATGAGGTTGGTGCCCACCGTGAGCACCGCGATCGCGAGCACGGGAAGGATCACGCCCCAGGGCTGCAGGGACAGGGCGATCCGGTTCTCGTTGATCATCAGACCCCAGTCCGGGGTGGGCGGCTGCATGCCGAGACCCAGGAAGGACAGCGAGGCCACCGCACCGATCGAGTAGGTCAGGCGCAGCCCCACCTCCACCATGAGCGGGCCCATGATGTTGGGGACCACGTCCCGGGTCAGGATCTTCCACTGCGGCACGGCGTACATCTGGGAGGCGAGCACGTAGTCCTCGGCCACCACCCCGGCGGTGGCAGCGCGGATCACGCGGGCCACGCGCGGTGCGTGGGTCACGCCGATCACGAGCACGAGCACCCACCCCTGCGGACCCAGCACGGTCACGGCCAGCAGGGCGAACACGAGCTGCGGGATGGCCAGCAGCACGTCCCCGCAGCGCATGATCAGCGCATCCAGCCAGCCCCCGCGGAACGCGGCGAGCATGCCCAGCACGGCACCCAGCCCCACGCCCAGCACGGTGGCCAGCGCCGAGTACAACAGCAGCCGCCAGCCGCCGGCCAGGAAGCGGGAGAGCACGTCACGGCCCAGGTTGTCGGTGCCGAAGACGCCGCCCTGGAACGGTTTGCCCGCGAACGAGTTGGGGGTGTGCCCGGTCCACGCCGGCACCACGAAGGGCCCCAGCACGGCCAGCACGAGCACGATCCCGGTGAGCACGAAGCCCAGCTTCGCAACGGGCTGGGAGAGCACGCGCCGCGCAAAGGACGCCGGACGGGCGTCCCCCCGGGACTCGGAGTGGTCGAAGTCCGGGGCCGTTCCGGCGTCCCCCGAGCCGGTGGCGGCGCCGAGGCCGCCCCCGGCGCCGTCGCCTGCTGCGAGGGCGTCCTCGGCCACGACGACGTCGCTCGCCGCCGAAGTCCCCCGGGTCTGCCGGGGCGGGTGGCTCGTCCTGTCCTGCGCGCTCATGAGTGGGACTCCGTCCGCAGCTTGGGGTTGGCGAGGATCCCGATCACGTCCGCGATCAGGTTCACGACCACGTAGAACGCGGCGATGATCATGGACAGCGCCTGGACCACCTGCACGTCACGGGTGTTCACGGCATCGACCATGGCCTGGCCGAGTCCGGGGTAGCGGAAGAGGAACTCGACCACCACAATGCCCCCGGCGAGCCACGCGAGCTGCATGGCCACCACCTGGGCCACGGGCCCTACGGCGTGCGGCAGGGCATGCTTGAAGACCACCTGGCGCTCGGGCAGGCCCTTGAGCCGGGCCATCTCCACGTACCCGGAGTCGAGGACGTCGATCATGGTGGTGCGGGTCATGCGGATCATGTAGGGCACGACCACGAGGATCAGGGTGAGGGACGGCAGCACCAGCTGCAGGGGCCGGTCCCACACGTGCGTGCCGGGTGCCGCCATGGTGACCGAGGGCAGCAGCCTGAACACCGTGGTGGAGAGCAGGGTGGTCAGCACCACGCCGATCACGAACTCGGGCAGGGCCGCGAGCACGAGCGAGAGGCCGGTGAGCGCCTGGTCCGAGGCGCGGCCCTGGCGCATGGCGGACCATGTGCCGAGCAGCAGGCCCACGGGGATCGCGATCACGGCTGCGATCACCATCAGCACCAGGGAGGCGGACACCTTGCTGGCCAGCAGGGCGTTCACGGAGCCGCCCGTGGCCGCGGAGGTTCCCAGGTTTCCCACGAACAGCCCGCCCAGCCACGTGAGGTAGCGGACGTACCAGGGATCGTTGAGCTGCAGCTGCTCGCGCAGCGCGGCCAGCCGTTCCGGGGTGGCCTGCTGCCCCAGGATCGCCTGGGCCGGATCGCCCGGGAGCAGGAGGGTGAACACGAACACCAGCAGGGACACCGCCAGCAGCACGAAGACGGAGACCCCCAGCCGTTTCAGGATCATGGCGGTCACACGATCACTTCCCTTCCTGGTCGATCCACAGGTGGCGCATGTGGAACCCGCACACGGGCATGCCGATGCGGTGGCCGAAGCCACCGCCCACGTAGTTCTGGTAGGCGTCCGCCTGGTTGAAGAACCCCCACGCGATGTATCCGCCCCGGTCGTGGAGCACCTTCTGCGCGTCCTGGATGAGCTGGTTGCGCTGCTTCTCGTCCATCGTGGCTCGGGCCTTCTTGTACAGGGCCCGGAACTCCGGGTCCGCCTCGTGGGTCTCGTTGAACGGGGCTCCCGGAACGGTGCCCTGCGCTGTCTGGGACAGGAAGTTGCGGGTGTACCAGAAGTCCTGCGAGAAGGGGTACTTCAAGTACCCGTCTCCGAAGAACGTGGTGCTGTCCACGCGGCGCAGCTTCACGGTGATCCCAGCCTCGGCCGCCTGCTCCGCGAAGACCTGGGCGGCCTCCACGGCGCCCGACTGGATGGGGGCGGTGACCAGCTCGACCTCCAGACCGGCGGGATGGCCCGCCTCTGCCAGGAGCTTCTTCGCCTTCGCGATGTCCCGCGTTCGCTGCGGCAGCGTGGGCGTGCCGGGGTCGAACGGCGAGTACATGTCGTTGCCCACCGTGCCGTGGCCGGAGAAGACCTGCTCCACCATCTGCCCGCGGTCCACCACCAGCCGGAATGCCTCGCGCACCCGGGCGTCGTCGAACGGGGCGGTGTCCACGCGCATGGTGAACGGCAGCCAGTTGCCCGTCTCGGAGAGCACCGTGTGCAACCGCGGGTCCGTGTTGACCACGTCCACCAGAGCCAGCGGCAGCTGACCCACCACGTCCACCTGGGTGGAGAGCAGCGCGTTGACCAGGGCGTCCTGGTCGTTGAAGTTCAGCAGATGGACCTCGTCCACGTAGGGCGGTTCGCTCCAGTAGTCCGGGTTGCGCTTGAGCACGGTCACCTGGCCGGGCTCGAACGAGCCGAGGGTGAACGGCCCGGTGCCCACGGGCTTGGCGGGATCGTAGTCCGCGGGCACGATTCCCATCGAGTTCTGGGCGATCGAGTCCACCAGGGACGCGTCCGGTTCCTTCAGCTCGAACCGCACCGTCCGCTCGTCCACCGCCACGGTGCGCTCGAGCAGAGCGAGAGCGGAGGCACCGGTCTTGGGATCGTCGGGGTCCGTGATCCGCTCGAACGTGGCCACCACATCCTGGGGCGTGAGGGGCCTGCCGTCGTGGAAGCGCACGCCCTCCCGCAGCCGGAACACCCACTCGCGCCCGCCCTTGCGGGGCTCTGCGGATTCCGCCAGGCCGGGGACCAGTTGGTAGTCGGGGTCGAACTCGTAGAGCCGGTCGTACAGCCCCATCACGCGCCCGCCGTCCGCGGTGACCACGGGTGCATGGGCGTCCAGGCTGTCGGACGCGCCGCCCCCGGTCATTCCGACCCGCAGGGTGCCTCCGCGCTGCGGTTCACCCGTGGCCCGGGCCGTCCCCGCTCCGGGCTGGCTTCCACTGCCGCACCCGGCGAGGGCCAACGACGCCGCAGCGGCGCCCAGGCCCATGAATCCCCTCCGGGACACCGCCGAGCGCAGCACGGCACCCACGGCGGGGGACGCTGCGACCTCGTGCGGGGCCGCAGCGCGGCCGGGGGCAGCCCTACGTTCGGATGGCTGGATAGGGGGTGGCAGTGGATTCATGGTTCCTCGCAGGCGGCGTGGTCGCGGGCATGGTCGTCGTGCGCAGAGGCAGCGACGCAGAGCGGCGGAAGGGGAGGGCGCGGCAGCCCACGGAGGGAGTGCCGAGCGGCGCAGAGCCAGCTACGGGATCTTGCTGAGGCGCGCGGCCACCACGCGGTGTCTCCGCACGGGCGTCTGAGCGGTGAGCCGACGACGGTAGATCTCGGGCTGCGAACGGCGTGCACCGCCGCGGCGGGAGGGCTTCCGAGTCCCGCCCAGACGGCTACCGGCGGGAAGGACGAGGGCAGGGCTCTGGCGCATGCAGTGCACGTGGCCTCCCTGGTCTCGTCGGAGCGGGCCTCGCGGCGCACGGGGTGCTCGCCAGCCCGCTCGTGGCCTCGATCACGTTCCACGCTACCGTGTTGGGGCACCGAACGGGTGAAGCGTGGCACCTTGACGGAGCGCGTCGAACGCTCCTCGCCCTGCACCGGGGGTGGTCACGGGTCGCAGCGGCCAGGCGCATCCACGCCGCACGGGACCGCGCCCGCGTCAGCGCTGGGCATCAGTCCTGGGGATCAGGCGGCCACTGTCCCCGGCGGAGGAGCACGTCCCGGAGCAGGTCCGCGCGATCGGTGATCAGCCCGTCCACCCCGAGGTCGAGCAGCCGGTCCATGTCCGCGGGCTCGTTGACGGTCCACACCTGCACGCGCAGACCCTCCCGGTGGGCAAGGTCCAAGAACTGCCGCGTCACGATCCGCACGGTCACCCGCCGCCCCAGGGGCAGCTCCACGGTGTGCCGCTCTGGCAACTGCAGCGTGTCGAAGGGTGCGACCACGCGGGACCACGCCGCCCGGTGGGCCGCCCACAGCGCGTGCGCGACCCGCGGCGAGATCTTGTCGGTGAGGGGTGCGACCGCGGCGACGGCGAGGAACCCCGCTGTGCCGAGCGTTCCCGCGGAGGTCTTGGCGCGCCGCCCGGTGAGCCGGGTGATCCCTGCGAGCGCGCGGCGTCGTCGTGATTCGGAGAAGGACGTGACGCGCAACCGGAGCGCGGCGTGCTCGCGCGCCACGACCCCGGGCAGGGCGGCGACGGACGCCTCGTCCTTGACGTCGATGTTCAGGCACGCCTCGGGCAGCGCTCGCAGCAGCTCGGTGAGCGTGGGGATCTCCTCGGTGCCGCCGATGCGCACTTCCCGCAGTTGCTCCCACGTGAGGTCGTTGACCGCGCCGGTGGTGCCCGTGACGCGCTCCAGCGTGGGGTCGTGGAACGCCACGACCACGCCGTCGCGGGTGGTGTGCACGTCCGTCTCCAGCCACACGAACCCGAGCTCGGCGGCCGCCTCGAACGCCGCGAGCGTGTTCTCGTGGCCGTCCAGGGAGAAGCCCCTGTGGGCCAGCGCGGCCGGGTTCCGGCGCCCGGACCCCGGGGCGCGTTCGGGGCGCGGCGCCGCCGCGGGGCTCTCAGGCACGGTCGGTCTCCTTCTCCCCGGCGTGCTCGCCGGCGCAGTCATGGACATGGTCACCCGGCACAGAGGCGAGGTACTGCTCGATCACCTGCGCCACGCCGTCCTCCGTGAACGCCGGCGCCGTGCGGGACACCGTTGCGACCACGCCGGGGTGCCCGTCCGCCATCGCGTAGCCGCGCCCGGCCCACGTGAGCATCTCGAGGTCGTTGGGCATGTCGCCAAAGGCCATCACCTCGGCGCTGGAGACGCCGAGCTCGGCGGCGAAGCGTTCGAGCGTCCGCGCCTTGGTCAGGCCGCGCTGACCCATCTCGACGAGCGGGGCGGCCGCGACGGAGTGTGTCACGGACAGCCGGTCCCCCACGATCTCCCTGACGCGCTCGAAGTACGCGGCGGGATCGGCGTCGTCCAGCTTGGCCAGCAGCTTGACCACCTCGGTGCCCGGGGTCAGGGACTCGGCGAGCGGGGCCTCCGTGATGCCCTCGACCTCCATGCGGTCGGTGCGGGACCAGCCGAGGTCCGTGTGCACGGTGTCCAGGGTCTCCGCGGCGAACAGCGAGCCGGGGCAGGCTCGGGAGATGTCCTCGACCACGGGCAGCGCCTGGGCCACGTCGAACACGCTCGCCTCCAGGATCCGTTCGGTCCCCGGGTCGTAGATCACCGCGCCGTTGGAGCAGATGACCACGCCGACGTCGTCGAGCTGCTCGTGCAGTGGGTGCAGCCAGCGCGAGGGGCGCCCGGTCACAAAGACCACCTGGATCCCGGCGTCCCTCGCGGCGGTGATGGCCGCGACGGTTCGGGGCCGGAAGCGGAAGTCGTGACCGAGCACCGTCCCGTCCAGGTCGCTCGCGATCAGACGGACGGGCGGTGCGGAAAGCCCCGTGTGCTCCGGCACGCGCGCTCAGGCCACTTCGTAGACGGGCGTGAGGAACGCCCGCCCGATGGCGTGCGTGAAGAGGTTGAAGTTCACCACGGCGGGGCTCGAGGTCTCGTCAACTTCCAGCTCGGCAACGTCCGCCGCGGTCACGCAGATGATGTAGCGGTGCGGGCCGTGGCCCTCGGGCGGGGCTGCACCCAGGTACTCGTCCGTGCCGCCGTCGTTGCGCTGCGTCACGGCGCCCTTCGGGGGATTCGACGCCGCCCCGGTCGCCAGTTCTGTCACGTCCGCAGGGATGTTGGACAGGCACCAGTGCCAGAACCCGCTGGGGGTGGGGGCGTCCGGGTCTAACATCGTGACCACGTAGGACTTCGTGCCCTCCGGGGCGCCGCTCCAGGACAGCTGCGGGGAGATGTCCTCTCCACCGGCGCCCATGACCCCGGAAACCTGGGGCATGGCGAACGTGGCGCCCTCGGTCACGTCCGTGGACGTCACGGTGAACTGGGGGAGCTCAGGCAGGTCGGCGTAGGGGTGGCGGTCGTACATGACGGTGTTCCTCTCGTCGTGCGGATCGGGCTTCTGATGACCGGGCGGGGCGGAGCCCAGCGGTGTGGGGCCCGCACACGGTGCGCTCCGGTGGGCCTGGCGGGTCAGGAGGTGACGGGCAGGTCCTCGCGCGTGGGCAGGTCCGCGCCGGCCCGGGAGACAGTGACCCCGGCGGCGGCCGCCGCGTAGAGCAGCAGCCCGGTGACCTCGTCGGCACCCAGCTCCTCCAGGGACGTGACCGCGGAGGCACCCAGGATCTCGCGGTCCGCGAGCGCGGAGAGCAGCGCCGCCATGAAGGAGTCCCCTGCACCCACGGTGTCCGCGACGGTGACGTGCGCGGCCGGGACGGACACGCCGTCGCGCCCGGTGCCGCGGCTCACGGCCCACGGGCCCTGGGCGCCGCGGGTGACCACCACGAGACGGGGCCCGGCCTTGAGCCAGGCGCGCGCGGTCTCCTCGATGCTGCGGTGCGGGTAGAGCCACAGCAGGTCCTCGTCCGAGGCCTTGACCACGTGTGACAGCGCAACGATGCGCTCCGCCCGGGCACGCGCGTCGGAGGAGTCAGGGATGATCGTGGGGCGGCAGTTGGGGTCGTAGGAGACCAGAGCGGTGCGCTGCGCACGCTCCACGGCCTCGCCCACGACGGTGGCGCCGGGTTCGAGCATCGCGCCGATCGAGCCCACGTGCAGCAGCGAGGTGCCGTCCAGCAGCTCGTCGATCCGCGCGGTGTCCACGTCCAGGGACCAGTCCAGCTGGAAGTCGTAGGTGGCCGCACCGTGCTCGTCCAGGTTCGCCTGGGCCACGGAGGTGGGGCGGGCGTCCGCTTCGAACGGCAGCGCCACACCGTTGCTGCGCAGGTGCTCCACCACCTGGTGGCCGTAGTCGTCCTGCCCGTAGCGGCCCAGGAACTGGACCTCCTGGCCCAGCCGGGCGAGTCCCACGGCCACGTTCATGGGGCTCCCGCCCACGTGTGCGCGGGGTTCTGCGCCGCTGCGGGACACCACGTCCACGAGGGCCTCGCCGATCACCGTCAACATGGCACCACGGTAGCAAAGGGGGTGCGCGTGACCCGGCTGCGGAGGACCGCACACACCGGCACGACATGTGCGGGGCGTACGTCCACGACGTCGCGCTCGGGCGGCGGCGTCATCCTGCGGCACAGATCGGGGCCGCCCCCGCGGACCCGTAAACTGGGCGGCGACGAGCAGCGCCGCTCACGAGGCGCGCCACCCCGCCAGTCCGCGCACTGTCGCGCGACTCCAAGACGGCCCGGACGACGACGTCCCGGGCCGAGGAAGAAGGTTGCTCATGAGCGCCACCTGGTCCGAACGAGAAGCCCTCGCCGAGCAGCTGGTCCCCCTGGTGGGGCAGCTCCACCGCAACAACAAGGTCGTCACCACCGTGTTCGGGCGCTCCCTGGTGCACAAGTCCGTCACGGACATCATCAAGGTCCACCGCTTCGCGCGCCGCATCCTGGGCGAGGAGCTGCCCCTGGACAGGACGGTGGAGATAGTCACGGCCCTGGGCGGCCTGGACCTGGGCGCCTGCAACGTGGACGTCGCCAAGCTGTACCAGGGCTTCACGGACTCCGGTGCCACGGACCTGGCCGCTCACCTGCGCGAGGCGCTCGCCCCCGCCGTGGGCCAGCACGGCAGCAACGACGCCGAGACCCGGGACGTGGTGCTCTACGGCTTCGGCCGCATCGGCCGGCTGCTCGCGCGCATTCTGCTCAACCGCAACGACGGCACGGGCCTGAACCTGCGCGCCGTCGTGGTGCGCCAGAAGCCCGGAAACGACCTCGTCAAGCGCGCCTCGCTGCTGCGCCGCGACTCGGTGCACGGCTCCTTCGACGGCACCATCACGGTGGACGAGGAGAACAACGTGATCACTGCCAACGGCGTGCCGATCCAGTTCATCTACGCGAACTCCCCCTCGGAGATCGACTACACCGAGTACGGCATCCACGACGCCCTGGTGGTCGACAACACGGGCGTGTGGCGTGACGAGGAGGGCCTTTCCCAGCACCTGCAGGCCAAGGGCGTGGGCAAGGTGCTGCTCACCGCCCCCGGCAAGGGCGACATGAAGAACATCGTGTGCGGCGTCAACGACAAGGACATCTCCCCGGAGGACACCATCCTCTCCGCGGCGTCCTGCACCACGAACGCGATCACCCCGGTCATCAAGGTGCTCAACGACGAGTACGGGATCGTCCAGGGACATGTGGAGACCGTGCACTCCTACACGAACGACCAGAACCTGATCGACAACTGGCACAAGGGCGACCGCCGCGGCCGCTCCGCCGCCATGAACATGGTGATCACGGAGACCGGCGCCGCGAAGGCCGTGGCCAAGGCCCTGCCCGTGATGCAGGGCAAGCTCACGGGCAACGCGATCCGCGTTCCCACCCCGGATGTGTCCATGGCCATCCTGAACCTCCAGCTGGAGAACGCCCCGGCGGACAAGGACCAGGTCAACGCGTTCCTCAAGGACATGTCCCTGAACTCGCCCCTGCGCAAGCAGATCGACTACGTGGACTCCCCGGACGTCGTGTCCACGGACCTCGTGGGCTCCCGCCGCGCCGGCGTGGTGGACGGTCTCGCGACCATCGTGAACAACAGCTCCGTGGTCCTCTACGTCTGGTACGACAACGAGTTCGGCTACTCGTGCCAGGTGGTGCGCGTGATGGCCCGCATGGCGGACATCTCCATGCTGCAGCTGCCCTAGCAGGCCTCCCGGGGCGCTGCCCTGGCACAACGGCGCCCGGTGACCTCCCCCCGCGGAGGGCCACCGGGCGTCGTCGTCGGTGGCGTGTCAGGAGGTCGCGGAGCCGCGGACCTCACCGATCGCGTTGACCCCGAACATGGGCGTGCCGTTGACGCGGTGGTCCCCGACGATGCGCGCCTTGTAGATCACCGGGTTGTGCGTGGCGACGGTGCGGGCGTTGCGCCAGAACCGGTCCAGCGCCTTGGAGCAGGACACCGCCGAGGCACCCAGGACGTCGAAGATTCCGTCCGTGACGTCCTTGACCAGCCCGGGAACCACCACGTGCGCCTGGGCCACGGCGAGCTCGCACGCGTTCGTCAGCTCCTCGGGATCGGTGATTCGGGGCTCCTGGCCGAGCACCCCCACGGCGGCGTCGACCTCGCGCGCGGCCTGCAGCACGATCGCCCGCGCGGCGGCCGCCTGGGCACTGAGCTCGCCCACGCGCTGCAGCACCTGGGGGTCCTCACGGGTCACCGCGCCGTTGCCCGTGTTGAAGCCGCGGGTCCTGGCACGCACCAGGTCCACGGCGGCGGTCGCGGCGGCCCCCGCGATGCCCGCCTCCACCGAGAGCAGCACCAGCTGGAAGACCGCGGTCTCCTGCGTGCTGCGCCCGTCCCTGTTCCGCACATTCTCCGCAGGCACCACGACGCCGCGGAAGTGGGTGGTGCCCGTGCCGGTGAGCTGCTGGCCGAAGCCGTCCCAGTCGTCCACCATCTCCACGCCCTCCCAGTCGCTGCCCACGAGCGCGTGGGATCGGGCCTGCTGGCCGGGGATCTGCGCGGTGACCTGGATCCAGTCCGAGAAGATCGACCCGGTCGAGTAGTACTTGGTGCCGTTGAGCTCCCAGCTGCCGCCCTGCTCCGATCGGGCCAGGCTCGTGGCGGCGGTCCCCAGCGCGGCGCCGGAGCGTTCGGTGGCGGCGTTGCCCACGGTCTCGCCCGCGGCAATGCGCGGGAACCATACGTCCGCCTCGCCCGCACCCAGGCTCGCGAGGAAGCCCAGGTGGGAACGGTAGACGTGGGCCACGCTGGAGTCCGCGGCGGCGAGCTCCACGAGCAGCTCCACCGTCTGCGCGAGCGTGGCGCCGTAGCCGCCCCGGGCCACCGGCAGGGTCAGCGCCCCGAACCGCAGCGCGTTGAGCCACCCGAAGCACTCGAACGGCAACTCGTGGTCCTGCTCGCGGGCCACCGCGCGCGCGGCGATCCGCGCGAACACGGGGCGGAAGACCTGCAGCAGCTCCTGCGTGGGGATCTCGCCCGCGGGCGGGAACCCCGTGGCGCGGTCGCTGTCCGCGGAGCCGCCGGGAACGCCGCCCGCGAATGCCCCGGGGACGACGCCGCCGGAGCGGGTGCTTCCCGTGCCGAAGGCCCCGGCGGCGGCGGCCTCCCGCAGCGCGGTGGCCGCGGCGACCTCCTGCGCCATCTCCCGTACTGCGCTCTCGCGGGCCCGGGTGCGGGGGGATTCGGTGGTCTGGGTGGTGCTCATGCGCTGACGGCTCCCTGCGTCGGATCCGCGCCGCGCGCCGTGCCCCTCGGCCGGGACGCGCCCGGGACCGTGCGGCGGCGCGGGCCTCCCCCGGGCGACGTCCGCGCACGCGGGGCGCGGACGTCGCCCACCGCGGGAGAGGCGACGGTCACCGAACCGGTCAGCGGAGCATGGCACTGTCCATCGGCCGTGGCGGGAGCACCGGCCCGTGACACGGGTGGTTGCTGCGGCGTCGACGAGCCACGTCTCTCGGCCGCTCTGGATGGCGTTACGTGCTCAATCCATCACGCGGGCCGCGAGGGTGTCAACGCGCGTGTCCTCCCGTGACCGGCTCAGCCCCGCCAGAAGCTCGCAACCGCCACGTTCAGCGCCAACAGGTCCCCGGTGTGGACGAGCTCGCGAGCCGAGTGCATCGACAGCAGCCCCACGCCCACGTCCAGCGTGCGCATCCCCAGCCGGGTGGCCGTGATGGGTCCGATGGTCGAACCGCACGGGATGTCGTTGTTCGCCACGAACTCCTGGTAGTCGATCCCGGCGTCCTCGCAGATCCCGGCCCACAGCGCGGCACCCACGGCGTCCGTGGTGTAGCGCTGCTTCGCATTGATCTTCAGCAGGGGCCCGCGACCAGGTTCAGGCGTGTTGACTGGATCGTGGTGGCCTTCGTAGTTGGGGTGCACCAGGTGCCCGGCGTCCGAGGAGAGGCACACGGAGCCCGCGATCTCCCGCAGGTGCTCCTCCCGCGACTGCCCGCGGGCGGCCGCGATGCGTTCCAGGACGTCCTCGAGGAACGGTCCGCCCGCGCCCGAACGGGTCTCGGAGCCCACCTCCTCGTGGTCGAACGCTGCCAGGATGCTCACGTGCGGGGCGGCCTCGAGCTCCTCCACGTGCTCGGTCATGGCACGCAGTCCCGCGTACACCGAGGTCAGGTTGTCGAGCCGCCCGCTCGCGAGCAGGTTGGACTGCGCTCCGATGAGCTCGGGAGCCTGGGTGTCCGCCACGGTGATGTCGTAGCCCAGAATGTCCTCGGGCGCCACAGTCCCAAACGCCTGGTCACCGGCCGACGACGACGCGTGCGTGGCCTGCGCGAGCACCGCCAGGACGTCCGCGTCCTGCGCGTCCCCCACGCCCCACACGGGCTGGGTGTGGCGCTGCTTGTCGAGGGTGAGGGCCTCGTTGGCGCTGCGGTCCAGATGGATGGCCAGCTGCGGGATCCGGGCAACGGGCCCGGTGGCGCTCAGCACCTCGCGGGGCCCGTTCTCCCCTCGTACCACGAGACGCCCGGCAAAGCGCAGGTCCCGGTCCAGCCAGGAGTTCAGCAGCGCGCCGCCGTAGACCTCCACCCCGGCCTGGTACCAGCGGTGGGAGACGGTGGTGGGGCGGGGCTTGAGCTTGAAGCCCGGCGAGTCGGTGTGGGCGCCCAGCACGCGGTAGCCCGCGCCGGCCGCGGCACGGGACGGCAGCACCCAGGCGATCAGGGCGCCATCGCGCACCGCGTAGTAGCGGCCCCCCGAGCCTTCCGGCCAGGCCTCGGCCTCCGAGAGGCGCGTGAACCCGGCGCCCTCCAGCGCGGCGGCGGCCGTGGCGACGGCGTGGAACGGGCTGGGCGAGGCTGTGACGTACTCCCCCAGACCACGCGCGAAGGCGGTCTCCGGGGCGGAGCCCGTCGCGGCGTCGGCGGCGGACGGGGAGCTCACGGGCGATCTATTCGTCATGGACCCCAGTGTAGGAGGGGCTCTCCGGGCGGCCCCGGTCCGCCGGGGGCGCCAGCTGCGGCTGCCCCTGCGAGGTGCGCGTGTCCAGCACGCCCACGTAGCGCCCCTCGGCGTCGCGGACCGAGTAGGGGCCGTACTGCGGCGGCAGCGTCATGTAGGTCTGGGTGATGGGGTTGAGCACGTAGGCGGCCATGCCCGAGGAGTCCGCGGCGATCGCCGCGGGGCGGGCGTGCAGGTCGGGCATGCGCGGCGGTGCCGGCGGCGGAGGGAGGATCACGGTGCGCGTCACGGCCAGCGCCGGGCGACGGCGCACGAGCCAGGACACGATCGCCAGGTACGCGCCGTTGAGGATGACCTCGAAGACCACGTCCGAGGGGCTGCCGGAGGTCTCGTTCATGTCCGCAAGACCGACCATGCCCATGGCGGTGGCCACCATGTTGTTCACCGTGTGCAGTGCGATCCCGGCCTCCAGGCCGCCCGTGCGCCACGTGACGACGCCCATGGTCACGGCCATGATGCCCACGGAGACCTGACCCCACACGTCGTAGGTGTGGCCGAGCACGAACAGCGGCACCGGAAGGAGGATGGCCCAGGCCGGGTGCTTGAGCCAGCGGCCGATGGTCTGCGCCAGGTAGCCGCGGAAGACCAGCTCCTCGGCGGTGCACTGCAGGGGCACCACCACGAGCCACAGCACCACGAGCCACCCGAAGCCCGGTGCCAGTTCGAGCTGCGGGACGCCGCCGCCGGTGGTCATGTCCAGACCGATCCCCACGGCGTTGACCACCACGTACACGGCCGCCGCGGCCCCGAGGCACGTGAGCAGCCACCTCCAGCGGATGCGTCCGGCCACGGAGAAGACCAGGCCCAGCGGGCGGGGGCCGAGCACCAGGCGTGCCAGCAGCACGCTGGGCAGCATCAGCGCCACGGAGCCGAAGAGCAGCAGGAACACTGCCGGGTCCATCTGGTCCATCGCCAGGATGTCCTCGGACAGGGATTCCGGGAGGGTGAACGCGATGACGATCCCGAACAGGATGCTCAGCACCAGGTAGATGCCCACCCCTATGACACCCTCCACGAGGGGCATCCACCAGCGGTGGTTGCGGTCCGCGAGCGCGAGCCGGTGGTAGAAGAACGTGCGGGTGGTGCCCGCGCTGATGGGACCAGGGGCTGAGACCGGGCCGGGGACGTGGCGGCCGTCGGACGGCCGCGCCAGGCCTTGCACGCCCGGGTTCTGCACGCCGGGAACTCGCACGCCGGGGTCCCTGCGGCGGGGCTGCTCACCCTGCTGCGGGGGTGTCGGGCGGGACCACGGGGCACTCGGCTGACTCATGCGTCCACGGTAACGGGTCTGCGGGTCAGCGCTGGTAGCGCTCCACGAAGGCGCGCAGGATCCGGGGCGCCTGGTTCACCACGGGTCCGTTGACCACGCGATCGATCACGGCCTGGGTGTCCTGGGGACGGAAGTAGCCAAGGTCCTTGTACGCCATGATGCGGCTGACGAGTCCCTCGGGGTCCAGCTCCGGGTGGAACTGCGTGGCGTAGAGGTTGTTCCTGATCCGGTACATCTGCACCCTGCACACGGAGCCCGTGGCGAGCAGCACAGCATTGGACGGCATCACCCGTGTGCCCTCCTTGTGGCCCACGTACGCGCTGAACTCGTGCGGCAGCCCGGCGAGCAGCGGGTCCTTCTTCCCCTCCTCGGTGAGGGTCACGGTGACGGGTCCTACGTCCTCGTGGCACGCGTGGTCCACGATGGCGCCCTGGTGGATGCCGAGGGTTCCCACGCCGTAGCACGCTCCGAGGAAGGGGAAGTCGCGGGCCACCACCTCGTCCAGCAGGGAGCTGATCCAGGTCTCCGCGGTGCGCTGCGCCTTGGACTTCTCCTCCGGCGGGTCCGACGAGTTGAACGGCGAGCCGCCCACGATGATCCCGCTGTACTCGTCCAGGTCCAGCGCGGGCCACTGCCCGGACTCCAGCCGGATGCGGGTGAGCTGGGATTCCTCGAGCCCCCCGAAGCGGGCCACGGCACGGTATTCCTCGTCCGCAATGGTGTCGTCGGCGCGCGTGGCCAGGAGCACGAAGGGTTTCATGCCCTCATGCTAGCCACCGCGCGGCAGCGCCGGGGACGACGCCACCCGGGCACCCGCCTGCACCCCGTGACCGAGGGTGCGGGCAAGCAGCTGGCCCCCTTCTACGACACGCCGATGGTCTATCACCCGCTGTCCACGCTGCTGCTGGCCGGGGTGCGGGAGATCCTGGTGATCACCACCCCGCACGACGCCGAGCGGCTCGAGGACGGGCCACGGTTCGGCATGTGGACCACGTACGCGCAGCATCCGCGTCCGGACGGTCTCGCGCGGGCGTTGCTCCTGGGCACGGAGCACATCGGCGGCTACCGCGCCGTCGATTTTGCCTGCACTCCCTCGCCGCTGACACCTCACCGCGCGCACGTGCGCGGTCACGACGGCGGCACCACCGCGTCCCGTGGGGCGCTCAGCGCGCGGAGGCGAACTGCGCCGAGAGCCGCTGGGCGGCGTCGCGCAGGAGGGGAACGGCACGCTCGCCGAACCCCCAGTCCACCCGCGTGGTGGGACCCGAGACCGAGATGGCCGTGGGCGTGGGGGCGTTGGGCAGGACCATGGAGAAGCAGCGCACGCCGATCTCCTGCTCCTCGTCGTCCACGGCGTAGCCGCGCTCCCGGATCACCTCGAGGTCCGCGAGCAGGGACTCCACGGTGCCGTGGCTCTTCACGGTGGGGGTGGGCATGCCCATGGACGTCACGATGCTCAGAACCTGCTGCTCCGGCAGGGCTGCCAGGATCGCCTTGCCCACCCCGGTGTCGTGCATGTGGGCCCGGCGGCCCACCTCCGTGAACATCCGCATGGAGTGGGAGGACTGTGCCTGACCCACGTAGATGACCATCTGCCCGTCCAGCATCGCCATGTTCGCGGACTCCCCCAGCTCGTCCACGAGCCCCTGCAGCACGGGCTGCGCGTAGGTGCCGAGCTGCAGCCCGGCCGCGTTGCCCAGCCGGATGAGCCCCGGGCCGAGCGCGTAGCTGCGGTTGGGAAGCTGGCGCACGTAGCCCAACGGGATGAGCGTGCGCAGCAGTCGGTGGATGGTGGGCAGCGGCAGTTCGGCCCGGGAGGCGAGCTCGCTGAGCGAGGACTCTCCGCCGGAGGCGGTGATGATGCTGAGCAGGTCGAAGACCCGCTCCACGGACCGGACCCCGCCCGCGCTCCTGCCGTCCACCATGCGTGTGCTCCCTCTGCTTGCTGAGTTGGGCTGACCGCCGGGTCGGCCGGGTCACCGGCTCGCAGGGGTGCCGCGACGCCCCCGGGAGATGCCCTCAAGAACCGACCGCACTGTGTGAGCCAGGACTCAATTGGCGGTTGTCATGCGTCACATTCTACGCCTACGATGCCGTTAGTGGAATTATTTTTCCACCATGCGGATTTTTAATGGCGCAGCGCCCGCTGCCCTGGCACGACCGACTGCACCGACATCCAGGAGGCAACCCATGAGCATCACCCACACGACGCCCGAGAACGTGGCCGCCGCGGACCAGATCCTCTCGGACGAGGCCCTCGCGTTCGTCGAGGCCCTGCACCAGAAGTTCGGGGACCGCCGCGAGGAGCTGCTCGGCAAGCGCGAGACCGTGCGCCGCCAGGCCGCCGAGACCGGGACCATGAACTTCCTCCCCGAGACCAGTGAGGTCCGCGAGGGCGACTGGAAGGTCGCGCCGGCACCCGCCGCCCTGCAGGACCGGCGCGTGGAGATGACCGGACCGGCATCGCCCGCGAAGATGGCGATCAACGCCCTGAACTCCGGCGCCAAGGTGTGGCTCGCGGACCTCGAGGACGCCGCCTCCCCCAGCTGGGCCAACCAGGTGGACGCGATCGCCAACCTGCGCGACGCCGCCCGCGGAACCCTGGGTTTCACCTCCCCGGAGGGCAAGGAGTACAAGCTCCGCGAGGACGTGCCTTTGGCCGTGGTGGTCATGCGACCGCGCGGTTGGCACCTGCCCGAGTACAACATCACGGTGGATGGCAAGACCGGCTCCGGTTCTCTCACAGACTTCGGGCTGCACTTCTTCCACACGGCCAAGCAGCTGATCGAGAACGGTCAGGGGCCCTACTACTACCTGCCCAAGATGGAGTCCTACCTGGAGGCGCGGCTGTGGAACGACGTGTTCACGTTCGCGGAGGAGTACCTGGGCATCGAGCACGGCACCGTGCGCGCCACCGTGCTGATCGAGACCATTCCCGCCGCGTTCCAGATGGACGAGATCCTCTACGAGTTGCGGGACCACGCCTCCGGGCTCAATGCCGGGCGCTGGGACTACCTGTTCTCGATCATCAAGTACTTCCGTGACGCCGGCGAGAAGTTCATCCTGGCGGACCGCTCAGCCGTGACGATGACCGCTCCCCTGATGCGCGCGTACACGGACCTGCTGGTGCAGACGTGCCACAAGCGCGGCGCCTTCGCGATGGGCGGCATGGCCGCGTTCATCCCCTCCCGCAAGGACGAGGAGATCAACAAGGCCGCGTTCGAGAAGGTCCGCAACGACAAGACCCGCGAGGCCGGGGACGGCTTCGACGGTTCGTGGGTGGCCCACCCGGACCTGGTGCCCGTGTGCCAGGAGGTCTTCGACGGCGTGCTCGGCGAGAAGCCCAACCAGGTGGACCACCAGCGCCCCGACGTGGACGTGACCGCCGAGATGCTGCTGGACGTGCCCTCTGCGGGGGACCAGCGCACAGAGAAGGAGCTCAACGCCAACCTGTACGTGGCCATCCGCTACGTGGCGGTGTGGCTGTCCGGCAGCGGCGCGGTGGCCATCCACAACCTCATGGAGGACGCCGCCACCGCGGAGATCTCCCGCTCGCAGATCTGGCAGCAGATCAAGAACGGCGTGGTCTACACGGACACCGGCAACACCGCCACGCGCGAGCTCGTCTCCGACGCACTGGACACTCAGCTCGAGGTGCTGCGCGGTGAGATCGACCAGGAGAACTACGAGAAGTGGTTCGTGCCCGCCGGGCGGCTCATCTCGGACATGGTGCTCAGGGAGGACTACCCGAACTTCCTCACGCTGTCCGCGTATGACCTCTTGGAAGGCAGCAAGTGACCCAACCGGCCCACGCCGCTCACGCGTCCCCCGCCACGACCGCCCCGCGCGGCGCGGCGGGGGACGCCCCCGTTCTCTCCGAGGGCTCTATGCCCCGCGCGGACCTGCGCCACGACATGCACCTGACCATCGTGACGTTCCTCCCCGGCGGGGTCATCCCCTTCGCGGAGACCCACGTGATGGAGCCCGGGCCCCACATCCTCGAGGGCCAGGCCGTGTACCGGCTCCACGAGGACTGGTGTGAGGTCCAGGAGAGCGATTTCATGTGGTCGCACGGCCATGGTGCGCGAGGCATCTTGCTGCCTGCGTTTGAGGCGCACCACGACGCGGCTTGCCGCGTGAGGAGAAACGATGACGCCCCCACGAAAAATTGCCGGTACCCCAGCCGGCGTGGCCTTTCGCATCGCCGCCGTCGTGGCGTACGGCGGGATTCGGCTGGCTGCGAGGAGAGCCTCTGCGGCAGGACGGGCAGGTTCCCCGCGCGGACCCGTTTCCAAGAATCACCCGGAGGCTTGAGGCCGCCCTCGTGGCGCTCACGTGTTCCGAGCGCGAGGTGTCTCTGGCGATCCCTGATTCCCTGGCCAGACGAGGACGGCGCCCCGGGCCGTCATGGCCTGGAGCGCCGTCGTCGCAGTTCGGAACCTCAGATCGTCTTGGCGTCGATCACGAAGCGGTAGCGGACGTCCGAGCCGACCACGCGGTCGTAGGCGTCGTTGATCTCGTCCGCCTTGATGAGCTCGATCTCCGCGGTGACGCCGTGTTCGGCACAGAAGTCCAGCATCTCCTGGGTCTCGCGGATGCCGCCGATGTTGGAGCCCGTGAGGGACTTGCGACCGCCGATGAGCGAACCCGCACTGACCTCCAGGGCCTCGGTGGGCAGACCCAGCAGCACCATGGCGCCGTGGGGGCGCAGGGTGGCCATGAACTCCTGCACGTCGATGTGCGCGGACACGGTGTTGATGATGACGTCGAACTCGCCCTTGTGCTCCTTCAGGGCCTCCGGGTCCTCCTTGCGGGCGATCCAGTTCGTGGCGCCGAATCGCCGGCCGTCCTCCTCCTTGGAGCGGGTCTGGCTGATCACGGTGACCTCGGCCCCCATGGCGGCGGCGAGCTTCACGGCCACGTGGCCCAGCCCGCCCATGCCCACCACAGCCACCTTGGAGCCCTCGGTCACGCCCCAGGTGCGCAACGGGGAGTAGGTGGTGATGCCCGCGCACAGCAGCGGCGTGGTGGCCGCCGGGTCGAGGCTCTCGGGGATGTGGAGGGCGAACGCCTCGGAGACGATGATCTCGGTGGAGTACCCGCCGTCGGTGGGGCGGCCGTCGAAACGGTCCTTGCCGTTGTAGGTGCCCACGGCCTGGGGGCAGTTGTTCTCCTCGCCCTTCAGGCACCACTCGCACTCGCGGCACGAGTCCACCAGGCAGCCCACTCCGGCGCGCTCCCCCACGGTGAACTTCCGCACCTCGGAACCGACCTCGGTGACGCGGCCGATGATCTCGTGTCCCGGAACCATGGGGAACTCGATGGGCCCCCACTCCTCGCGCACGGTGTGGATGTCCGAGTGGCAGATCCCGGCGAACTCGATCTCGATGCGGATGTCGTCCGGGCGCAGGTCCCGCCGCTCGACGGTCCCCTTCTCGAGCGGGGCACCGGAGGCAACGGCCTGATAGGCAGCAACGTTGGTAGTCATGGCGGGTGACTGTAGTCCCTCGGTGCTCCGGTGTCACACTGGAGCACCGAGGAATACTCACGGGCCCGGTGGGTTTGTTACTGATAAGTATAAGTACCCGACGCGACTTCCAGGAGATCCCATGTCCCGCATTGTCAACGCACTGCAGTCACTGAGCGCGCCCGCTCCCAAGCCCACCACTGCGCAGAACGTCGCCCGCCTGGGGCTCGGGGCGTTCATGTCCACCGCGGGGATCTCCCACCTGACCTTTGCCCGCGAGGACTTCCGGGCACAGGTTCCCGACTGGTTCCCTGTGGACAAAGACACGGTGGTGCTCGCCTCCGGGGTGATGGAGATTGCGTTCGGTGCGGCACTGTTCGCACTGCCGAAGCGGCGCGCCGCCGTGGGCGCCGGGCTGGCCGCGTTCTACGCCGCGATCTTCCCCGGCAACATCAGCCAGTACGCCGAACGGCACGATGCCTTCGGCCTGGACACCGATGGCAGGCGACTGGCCCGCCTGTTTGGGCAGCCGGCCCTGATCGCGGCAGCCCTGTTGGCCGGAGGCTTCCCCCGCAAGTAGTCGGAAGCCCGGGACGCGAGCCGGCCTCACCGCCCGAACCGGAAACCCTTGAGGTCCTTCGGCAGAGGGCTCGTGTACGCGCGGACCTTGGAGGTCCTCAGCCGCAGCCGCACGAGCGACTGCGCCACGCTGACCGCGGCAGCCACGCCATCCACCACGGGCACGCCGCACCGCTGGTGCACGGCGCCCTCAAGGGCGGCCATCCCGCCGCAGCCAAGGACAGCCACCTCGGCGCGGTCCTGTTCGACGGCCCGCTGCGCCTCAGCCACGATCGTCTCGACCGCCGCGTTCTCATCCCGCTCCAGGTCCGGCGCGGAGGTGCTCGACGCCCGCACGGACGCGCAGCGCTCCATCAGCCCGGCCAGCCGCAACCGGTCCTCGATCAGCGGCACGGTGCGGCCCAGGGTGCTCACTCCCGGTGTCGCTGCGCCCCACGAAGGTGGCGATGTAAGCGGCCGCCTCGGGATGTCCACGACGGGCTGGTCGAGAAGCTCCTGCAGACCTTCCCGCCGGTGCTCGCCGAACCTGGCCTGGATCACGGGGTTGAAGGGTTGGTCACAGGTCAGCACCGCGTCCATCACTCCCACCGCGGCCAGGTAGGACTGCACGTTCCCTTCGCACGACGGCGCGCCGAATGTGGGCGTGAGCCCCACGATCTCCACGCCGGGCTCGGCCACGGCGCGCGGGGCCTCCGCAATGGACTCGGTCACGGACGGTGTGGCGTTCACGTTGACGGTCAGGATGCGCCTGGTGGGTCCTTCGGGTGGCCGGGGATCGGGTGGCACGACGACGCCGGGCTCCACCCTGCGGGGCGAGCGGGAGGCAGCCCGCGGCGGCGTCGTCGGCCGCGATCTCGTGCGAGACGCAGGGTCGGTGCGAAGTGGCGGCCACGGTGGCCTCACCGTGCTGGTCGGTGTACTCGAGCTCGCGCTCGGCGGTGACGAGGTAGCCCAGGGCGCCCAGGCCGGCCCCGATGAACCACGAGAACGCGCTGGTGGCCTGAAGACGGGCAGCAGGGCGAGCGCCAGAGAGACCGGTGCTGCGGGGATGAACGCCCCGATTGCCCGGGGGTCACGCCGCCGCGGTAGACGTACTCGCCGTGGTGGGTGTCCGTGGAGGCCCCGGGGCACGTTCACGCTGGAGCGGCGGATCAGCCGGTAGTCCACCATGCTGATCCCGGAGAGCGACCCGAGCAGCGGCACTCAACCCACCCAGGAAGTAAATGAGCACCACGGGCGAGGTGTAGAGGTTCCGCGGCAGGATCAGCAGCGCCAGGGACGCGAGCGCCAGCAGCGCGCCCGCACCCAGGACCGCGAGCACCTGCCACGCACCGAGTCCGAGGGCGAAGAGGCCGATGGCAAAGCCGTAGTTGCCCGGGGAGTGCAGGTCGTTGCCCCTCATGGTGAAGATGCTCTGCGCGCTCCATGTGCGCCCGTAACGGCTGGTGGGTGCGAGGTCCACGTTGTAGACCCTCTCGCTCGTGCCCGAGCGCGGCTCGTGGGCGACGTCGGGCGGTGCGTGCGGGCGCCCGGGCTCGGGGCGACCGGCCGCCTGCTCCGTGGTGCGGGGGAAGTCCTGGAGGAAACCGTGAGAGGACGTCGCCCCGTCCAGCTCTCAAATCCCACACCAAGGGTTGACGCGCATCACATCGGTCGATAATTTTTCATTCATCAGAACTCAAATTCCATATCATGGAATCAAAGCGAAAAACGGGCGGCCGCGCCACCGCCCCGGAGAGGGCCCACCGTGCGGTACACCGTGAACGCCTCGATCATGCTGACCGACCTGCCCGTGCTGGAGCGCCCCGCCGCCGTGGCGCGCGCAGGCTTCTCCGCGGTCGAGTTCTGGTGGCCGTTCCCCGCCACCACCCCGTCCGAGAGGGAGATCGAGGACTTCGCCCGGTCGCTGGAGGACGCGAACGTCCAGCTCACGGGCCTGAACTTCTTTGCCGGGGACATGCCTGCCGGTGAGCGGGGAGTCCTCTCCCACCCCACGCGCACGGATGAGTTCCGGCGAGGCGTGGACTCCCTGGTACGCGTGGCCCAGGCCACGGGCTGCCGGGCCTTCAACGCCCTCCACGGCAACCGCCTGCCGGACGTGCCCGTGGCCGACCAGGACGACGCCGCCGTCGAGAACCTCCGGTACGCCGCGGACGCGGTGGCGGTCTTCGGCGGGACGGTCCTGGTGGAACCGCTCTCCGGCGCCTCGACGTATCCTCTGCGCACCGCCGCGGACGTCATGGCCGTGCTCGACCGCGTGGACTGCCCGAACGTGAAGCTGCTTGCGGACTTCTACCACCTGGCGGTCAACGGGGAGGACGTCGAGGCCCTGATCGAACGGCACGCCGCGGAGTTCGGGCACATCCAGCTCGCGGATGCGCCCGGCCGCCACGAGCCGGGCACGGGCGATCTGCCGCTGCTCCGGTGGGTGGCCCGGGCCCACGAGCGCGGCTACCACGGACCGGTGGCGCTGGAGTACGTCCCCTCCCAGGACGACCCCTTCGCGTGGCTCCCCCGCGACCGGCGCGCGTGAGGCCGCACGCCTGTTCGGCAAACCGACGCCGCACAGCTGCGCACCGCGCAGCCGGGCCCCGAGCGGGCGGCGTCGTGCTGGAATGGTCCTGGAACCGGACATCCGCAGAAGGAGGAGACCGTGCGCGTCGTCGTGGCACCGGACAAGTTCAAGGGGTCGGTGACCGCCCACGAGGCGGCGGCCGAGCTTGCGGCGGGCATTGCCGAGGTGCGCCCGGACGCCGTCGTGGAGGTTCTGCCGGTCGCCGACGGCGGGGAGGGGACGCTCGACGCCGCCCTGGACGCGGGCTTCGAGCGCCACGACCTCACCGTCACCGGACCCGCGGGAAGTCCCGTCCCCGCCGCGTGGGGTCGACGCGGGGACGAGGCCGTGGTGGAGATGTCCTTGGCCTCGGGCCTCGCTGTCCTCCCCATCCAGGACGGCCGCCCCGTGCTCGCACCCCGCACCGCCACGAGCCGCGGCACGGGCGAGCTCGTGGCCGCCGCGCTCGATGCCGGCTGCACCCGCGTGCTGCTCGGCGTGGGCGGCAGCGCGACCACTGACGGCGGCGCGGGGATGCTCGCCGCGCTGGGGCTGCGCCTGCTGGACCTGGACGGCCGCGACCTGCCCCCTGGCGGCGCGGCGCTCGCGGAGTTGCGTCACGTGGACGCCGCACAGCTGCACCCACGCATCCGGGACGTCGAGTTCGTGCTTGCCGCGGACGTCGACAATCCTCTGCTCGGCCTGCGCGGTGCCGCCACGGTCTTCGGCCCGCAGAAGGGCGCCTCCGAACAGGACGTCCTGGACCTCGACGCCGCCCTGGCCGTGTTCCGCGACCGCCTCGCGGACGCGCTCGGCGAACCGGCCCGCCAGGCCGCGGACGCCCCCGGCGCGGGGGCCGCGGGCGGCGTCGGATACGCGGCACTCGCGGTGCTGGGGGCGCGGCGCAGGCCGGGGATCGACGTCGTGCTCGACCTTGTGGCGCTCGATGCCGCAGTGGCCGATGCGGACCTGCTGCTCACCGGCGAGGGCAGCCTGGACGAGCAGAGTCTCGGCGGGAAGACGCCGCTGGGCGTGCTGCACGTGGGGCGGCGCCACGGCGTGCCCGTGGTGGCCGTGTGCGGACGCACCACCCTGGATGCCGCGACACTTCGCGAGGCGGGGTTCGCCGCCGTCCACGAACTGCGCGCGCTTGCAGCGGACCCAGAAACGTCGATGCGAGGGGCACCTCGCCTGCTCCGTGAGGTCGGTCGCCGCATCGCCTCGCAGTGACGGAGCCTTCCACTTCCACGGGCACTCGAGGACGAGCCGCCCCTCACGCACCGCACCGCCCGGCCACGAGCGCCGGAACGCGCCAGCGGAAGGGCACCCCTTCCACGAATGCCTCCCCGCAGCACGGTTCACCTCAAAAGAAGACCCCGGAGTCCACCCGGGACAAGACCCCCCCAGCCCGGGGCGGCCGCAGACCCCGAGGTCGACGAGGAGCGCGCAAAGAAGCGGGTGCGGGCCACGGCGGACCAGGCGCATGCCCCTGAACTCCGTGACCGCCACCGTGAACGTGCCCGCCCTGGAGTACGAGCGGCTGTTCACGGCGCAGAACGCGTTCGTGGACATCGGCTTCCGGGGCGGCGCCGTCCCCGGCAACAAGGAAGGACCTGCGCCCCCGCACGATGACGGCGTGTCCGGCTTCAAGTGCTTCCTGCTGCACTCCGGGGGTGGAGGAGTTCCCCCACCTGGAGGCGGACGAGATGGCGGAGGCGCTCGCGGAGAACGTCGAGCGCACCCGCTGGACCGGGGCCCGCTCGCACATCCTGCACCTGTCCTCCTCGGACGCGATCCCCATGATCCGCTCCGCCAAGAACGACGGCCTGGACATCACCGTGGAGACCTGCCCGCACTACCTCACGCTGCTCTCCGAGGAGATCCCGGACGGCGCCACCGCGTTCAAGTGCTGCCCACCGGTGCGCGAGGTCTCCAACCGGGAGAAGCTGTGGGAGGGGCTGATCGACGGCACCATCGACTACATCGTCTCGGACCACTCCCCCTCCACGCTGGACCTCAAGGACCTGGGCAACGGGGACTTTGGGGTCGCGTGGGGCGGCGTCTCGTCGCTGCAGCTGGGCCTGTCCCTGATCTGGACCGAGGCACGACGCCGCGGGGTCGGGCTCGAGCGCGTGGTGCGGTGGATGTCCACGCGCCCTGCCGAGCGCGTGGGCCTGCGCGGCAAGGGCAAGCTGTCCCTGGGCTATGACGCGGACATGGCCGTCTTCGCCGCGGACGAGAGCTACGTGGTGGACGCCCAGCGCCTGAACCACAAGAACCCCGTCACCCCGTACCAGGGCAAGGTGCTCTCCGGGAAGGTCCGCAGGACCTTCGTGGGTGGCCGCCAGGTGGACCACGAGACCCCCACCGGCCGCCTGATCTCTCACGGCCAGGTCTGACGACGGCGCCGTGCCCCGCCTTCGCGGGACGGGGCACGGCGTCGTCTGCCCGTCGTCCAGGTCCGGGCGTTCCGGACGACGGCGCTGTCAGACCTTCCAGGGGGTCACGAAGTCATTCGCGGGTCGTCCTTCGACCGCCGCGAGCAGTTCAGCGGCCTGGGCGCCGTCGATCTCCTCACGGATGACGTCGGCTTGGCCCGCGTGCCGGGCGATCTCCTCCACGTGGTGCACGTAGAGGTACCGCAGCTTCGCCGGGCGAGCGTCGTTCATGCCCACCCAGGGCATGGGACCCACGGGCAGCTCCGCGTCGAGGTCACCGTCACGGCACATCTCCATGTACTCGCCGCGGACCGCATCGAAGGTCTCCAGCAGCGTTGTGATCTCCTCTTCGTCCGACGGTGTGAAGCTCACGAAGAACGCCTCGAACGGCTGGTCGTGCTCGTGGTGTCCCGCCCCGGAGAGCGACTGCTTCATGCAGAAGATGATGTGCTTGGTGATCCCGCTGATGCTCAAGGCGCCGCGCAGGGGCGTGCGACGTGCCTGGGCGTCGTCGAGTCCGTAGGAACTCGCGCGGATCGCATCGAGCTGAACATCCAGGTAGTTGCAGAGAGTGGTGCGTTCATCGTCGATCTGGGGCAGGTACACGGTGATGTCCTCTCAGGGTCAGCGGGTGCTGTCGGGACCATGACACCCGGTGTTGCGGACAGTTCCGGTCCGCTGCGTCGAGAAGAATGCAGGCATGGCGGAAACCACTCAGCGCGTCCTGCGTCTGCTCGGACTGCTGGAGGCTCGCACCACGTGGCAGGCGCGGGAGCTCGCGACGCGTCTCGAGGTCACGGAGCGCACCGTGCGCCGGGACGTCACCAGATTGCGGCAGCTGGGCTATCCCGTAGAAGCCGCGCCAGGGCTGGACGGCGGATACCGCTTGGGTGCCGGGCGCCGCCTGCCTCCCCTGCTCCTCGACGACGACGAGGCTGTCGCCCTGGTTGCCTGCCTCCGCATGGGCGCGCTCTCTGGCACAGATGACGTGGGAGAAACCGCTCTGCGCGCGCTGACGAAGCTTGACCAGCTTCTGCCTCCGCGACTGCACTCACTCGTCGCAGCCGTCGACGGGGCTACTCGAGCTCTCCCGCGCAACAGACCTGCCGTTGATCTCCACCTGCTGCAGCAACTGGCGACGGCACAGCGTGACCACATGTTGGTGCGTTTCGACTACCGCAAGCCCACCGGGGAGGTCAGCTCCCGGGAGGTGGAGCCGGTGCGACTCATGACCCAGGGGGAGCACTGGTATTTGCAGGGTTTCGACCGCGTGCGGGACGACTGGCGGGTGTTCCGCCTGGACCGGGTGACCAACCTCCGCGCCACGACCTGGCAGTTCGCGGTTCGTGAGGCGCCGCCGCTGGACTTCCGCCGTGATCTTGCCAGCCGCTACCCGTGCCGTGTCCGCGTGGAGATGGGCGTCGATGTGGAGAAAGCCACCGTCCGGATACCGGCCCCCTATCGGAGCCATCTGGAACCCACTGCTCGCGGCTGCCGTTTCCTGGTGGGCGCACCCGATTGGGACGACCTCGCATGGCACGTCCTGTGGGTCAGCCGAGACCTCAAAGCTCCTGTGACAGTCCTGGACGGGGCAGATGCGGATCCGTTCCGGGAGGCCATGGCACGCATCTCAGACCACGCGCGAGAGGCGAGTTAGGGGGTGCCGGCCGGGGCTGATCGCCGCGGGCGGTGTGAGGTCGATGGTTTGGGGCCCTCCGGTTGAGTTTCTCATCAGTCCGGGCGGACAGCGCTCAAGCAGAAGAGGTGACCCATCGGGTCGAGCATGACGCGCCACGGTTCGGGTGAGGGCTGGAAGGGGGCTTGACCCTTGATCTTGGACACGCGGAATCCAGCACGATGCTGGGAGAAGCGAGAATCC
>NZ_VELE01000014.1 GCF_007681555.1 Kocuria salsicia
GCTACGTGGCGGGCTGTCCGTGTCCGACGTCGCGGCGCTGCACGGGGTGAGCCGGTGGACCATTACCCGGATACGCGACGCGGCCACCGAGGACTAATTTCGACACGCGCCTACACATCCTGGACATGTTGCTAGCACCAAGTCATACTGGTAGGCATGTCATCCGAGCGCATTACTCCACAGCCACGCGGGAGCGAACGTCGTCCGCGTATCACTGTGAGTGTGTCGCGTGATCTTGACCGTGCGGCTGCGAAAGCAGCTCGCGAAAAGGGCCTGACCAAATCCGCGTGGGTCGCCAGTCTCATGGCCCGCGAGGTGGGCATGCCTCAGTACAACCAGCTCTCAGATCCACCCGTCAACGAGTGAAGGCGGTCCCCGTAGGGACCGCCTTCTAAGCCTCGAACACCGGTCCATCCGACCAAAGAGTTCCGGTGTTCCACACAACCCCTGGATCAGTAGATGAACCCTGAAGCCCTCTACCCGAGGTTGCAACAACCGTCCCGAAGGGAGTTGTTGTGCCTAGCGTAGCAGTTCATACCACAAACGCACATGGGGTTATCCCCTGCACTCGTCGCCGGGATCACCGTTTCCCCACGTCAGAGCTGCACACTCCAAACCCGCGCACGGGCCGGTCGTGGGCTCGTGAACCCGAGGCCGGCACCCAAGCACGTATCCCGTGCTGGGCCACCCGCTCCCGCTGGCTGAAGCTGCTGGAGACCGAACTGAGCGGCGAGACCGCCACCGACGTCCTGAGACGGCATCACGCGGCCGCGCACACCGTCTACCGCGTTGCACGTATGGACGCGGCCGCTGCGGACACCACCACCGGGCGCAACGTGCGGACGTCACACGCACGTGTGGCCCGCCACCTCGATGTGTCCGTGGATACCGTGCGCCGCGCCCGCCGCGTGCTGCGCGACCTCGGATTCTCCGTCGAGGTGGTGCGCGGCCGGTACATGACCGCCGAAGAACGCGAGGCCGCCGTACACGCCCACGGCTCCAAGCAGCGCCGGTTCGCCTCCACCCGATGCCTCACGATCCCCGCCAGATGTAAAGCCATGCACCCCTACCCCTTTGGGGTTAACAAAAACCCCCACACTCCTTCTCGACGTGTACCTAGCACGCGCTGGCGCGCGGCCGGTACGAGCAAAGATCAGCCAAAGAGACCGCCGCTGACGCGGCAAACACCTCCGCTGGGGGTCCAGAAGATCGCCGCGAGGTTGATACAGCGGATGCCGTGGCTGGATCGAGCCCACAGCGGGCACCTCATGGGGCTTTCCCGTGGCCTGGTGGCTTGTGGAGTGACCGAGGAGTGGACCACCCAGGACCTCATGAACGCCGTCGAGGCCGATCACCAGGGCCTTGGGCTGCTCACCCTGCCCCCGGACAGCCAGAAGAATCCCAGGGCGCTGCTGCTGCACCAGATCAAACGTGCCATCACCGGCAAGGAGCCCCCCGCCCGCGCACGCGCGGCGGCCGTCGAGGCCCGTCGCGCCGCGCGCGCGGCCGAACTCACCCAACGCGCCGCCGATGCCAAGACCAAGACCTCGATGCCTTCGTGGTTCCGGGCGGAGCTGGCCAAGGCCCGCCAGGCCGCCAGCGGTCCCGCGGCGTCCACGGTGTGAGGCGTGTCCGAGTGCAGCGCAACCACGGGAGGGCTCATGCTGGGACCATGCCCAAACTCGTGCGCCCCGCAGACCAGCCCGCAGACCTTGAAGCCGCCATCGCCGTGTACGGCAACCGCGCGCGCGGCTGGCGATCCTGCGCTACCTCGCTCACCACGGCCCCGCCCTACGCGCGGACATCGCTGAGGCCACCGATACCGCCACCCCGACAGTGGCAAGTCACCTGGTGGAGCTGGAGAAAGCCGGGGCCGTGACCGTGGACCTTCCCGCAGAGCAACGCCGTGGACGCAGCGCCCGCTACACCATCGACCCGTACACGCTGCGGCACCTGCTGTCTGTGATGGGCAGCTACGTCTTCCCCGCCACCCAGACCCCCGGCGGACGGTCCGCCAGCCGCCGGGATCAGGTGGGCTAACGACGTCCAGCGGACCGTCCAGCTCACCGGGCACACACGGTTAGGGGAGAAAAACCGCGGGCCACGCGGTGAGCTGCCCTCACCCTAATTCGTGTGCGCCCGCAAGCCCCGGCACGCCACGCGCCTAGGGTGGTGGCATGGACGAGAACGCCGACGCCCGCTTCCGCGCCAAGATCGTCGCCGGACCGTCCCCGGCCGACTGCTGGATATGGACCGGGGCCATCGGAGACGACGGCTACGGCCGCTTCTGGACCCCTACACCCGAGGGCGGACAGCGGATGATCCGCGCCCACCGCTACGCCCTGGCCTTGGTCACCGGCAGCCTCGATGACCTGGACGAGCTGCACGTGTGCCACGTGTGCGACAACCCGATCTGCGTGCGCGCCGAGGACAGCCCCACGTCTCACCTGTATGCGGGCACCGCGTTCGAGAACATGGCCGACCGCTCCCGTCGTGGCCACCACAACCAGCAGGCGGCCGCAGCGTTCTTCCGCCACGAGACCAAGCAAGAACGCGCGCACAAGGCGCGCGTTCTGCGGGACCACGTTCGCGCCCACGGCTACGACCCCGAAGCCGTGGCCACGCTGCTACGCGGAGTGACTGCCGGACAGCAGACGTTGTTCTGAGCCCGTAACGTTCACCGGTTCGCTCAGCTCACGCTCGCGCGAGACTTTCCCCAGCAGCAGCCACGCGCACCCACCGAAGGCGAGCATGTGCCACAGCAGCGCCAGTTCCCCGAGGTCACCTCCAAACGTCAGGGCTGAGGCACCGAGGTCCCACAGGGAATGAGCTGCGATCAGCGGCCACACCGATTGCGTGTAGCGGAAGAGGAACACCGCAGCCACCGCCCACGGCAGCATCCCGATGACCGCAGCCCCGTAGTAGATGTGGAACGAGAGGCGAAGCACCGCGAGCACCACCACGATTTCGGTCCAGCCCCGGCGCGCGCACCGCAGCAGTAGCACCGGCAGCGCGAGCAAAAACACTTCCTCGCGGAACCCGGCAGCCGCCGAGGACGCCACCGAGGCGGCAATGTACTCCCCCGAGGGATGATCCACCGAGGGGAACTCGGGATCGTAGCCCAACAGGGAGCCCAGCAGCCTCATGAGTGCGGTGCCGATCAACGTCGCGACGGGGTAGAGGAACAGCGCGAGCGTCGCGTCACGCCGCTGGGTGACATGATGCGGCCCACTCGACGGCGCGGGAAGCAACAGGCGGGTGACCATGACCCACACGGTCACGGCCAGCACGATCCACCCCACCGAGCGCCACAGCCCCTCGTAGGTGTAGGTGTCCGCGTAACTGGCTCCGGTGAGAAGCGACACCGCTGCGGCGACCGTGCCATGGAGGTAACCCGATCCTACGTAGAGACCGAGCACCAGCACGTAGGCGAGAGCTGGTGAGAATGCGCGGCCCGCGAAGTATCCGGGACCGATCACGTCCCGCACGCGGAACCACTCCCGACTCCACGTGTCGAACAGCGTCGTGGGCTTAGACCGCGGCGTCTTGGTGCGCTTCGTCATCGCGGGCACCTCCACCGGAAGCGTCGTTGTGAACGGGCGCGCTGGAGGACTCCGAGGACGCCACGCGCGAGGCGCTGAGCTTGAGGTACTGTCCGACCTCACCTGCCGACAGCTCCAGCAGCTCGGCGATCTCCTTGTTGGGCAGCCCGGCATCCTTCATCGCCCGCACGTGTTGGGCGGCCTCCGGGCGCGGCCCGTCGAGTTCCTTCACCTGGGCTTGGAGCTGCTTGATCTTCTCGTGCAGCGCGGCCTTCTCGTCCTCCACCCCGAGGGTGGCGGCGAAGAACGCCTCGGAGGCGGCCATGATTTTCTTCTCGCGCTCCAGCCGTGCAGCCGCGGCCGCCCGTGCCTTCTCCCGTGCTGCGGTTTTCGTCGCGGACTTCCTCGGTGCTGCCATGCCCTATCTCTCCCTCAACTACACCTAGCGGCCACCGACCCACCCGCGCACGCGGGGGCGGTGCTGGTGGGGACGATTGTACCCAGTCGGCACGCTGCACACAGGTTCCCTCCCCCGTTCCTCCTCCGGGCTCCTGTGCACAGCTCGCACCCGTGGACAGCCCCGGTTCTGTCTTCCCCCGCAAGCTCCTCCAGACAGCCCCGAGTCTGCCCACCGGCGCGGCCTCATGGGCACAATCGCGGGCATCAGATAGATGCCCGGACGCTTGCGGTCCACGCCATCTCGTTCGTACCTCACTCGCTGGCTTAGGACACTCCAGACGTCACATCTCTTGCACTAAGTAACCTAGGGTGGGAATGAGCCTGAGATTCCGCGTGATTCCGCGTACTCTGGTGCTCATGATGACCGTCCACAAGCTCTCCACGGGCGACGGTCACCTCTACTACACGCAGGAGGTGGCCTCGGGCGATCAGCTGCGCTCCGGGGACCGCGAGCTGGGCGACTACTACCAGGTGACGGGGATGCCCCCGGGCCAGTGGGTCGGCTCCGGGGTGGAGCACTTCGAGCTGGATGGCGCGGTCACCGAGGTGCAGATGGATGCGCTGTTCGGTGACGGGTACTCCCCCATCGACCCCGGAAAGCTGGAGCAGGAGCAGGCCGAGATTCGGGCCGCAGCCGAGGAAGCGGTGCGCGTGAAGTACGCGCGCGAGACCTACGCCGCGTTGAGCCAGTACCGGCCTGGGGAGCCGAACTTGCAGACGATCCAAGCGCTGGGAACGAGCCGTTCTTCCTTCTACCGGATGCTGGATCGTCACCGTGAGCTGGGCAACTACAAGCGCTTCAAGGACGCCTCAGCTACCGGCGACGAGCAGGGCTTCATCGACGGCTACGTGATGACGAAGGCCCAGTCGCAGGAGGCCACGGCGGCCGGTAAGGACGCCATCGCCGAGGGCAATGACGACTGGGTGGACGCCACTCGCCTGGGGCGCAAACCGGGCGAGTACGTGCAGGAACCGGCCAACGATTTCACCCGCGCCTTGGATGAAGAGCACCGCCGCCACTTCAAGACCCACGATGCTCCCCCCACCGACGCCGAGCGCAAGGAGATACGCAGCCGGGTCGCCGGGCAGCTGTTCCGGGACACCCACGGCCGCGACGCGACCGGGGTGGAGCTGGCAACGTTCATCGCCAACAACACCGCGCCCCGGCAGCAGTCCGTGGCCGGGTATGACCTCGTGTTTACCCCCACTAAGTCCGTCTCGATGGCCTGGGGTTTGGGCGATGAGAACCTGCGCAGCGGCATCGAAGCCGCCCATGAAGCGGCCATCGCTGACGTCGTGTCCTACCTGGAGGACAACGCGATCTATGCCCGTCGTGGCCGTGGTGGGGTCGAGCAGATCGACACTGATAAGGGCCTGGTGGCCACGAAGTTCCGGCACTACGACTCGCGCAACGGTGACCCGAACCTGCACGATCACCTCGTGGTCGCCAACCGGGTGAAGGGTGCTGATGGGCGGTGGTCCACCCTGGACGGGCGGATGATTCACCAGTACGGAGTCGCCGCATCGGAGCTGTACAACTCGCGGATCATGCACCACATCCACGACCGTCTGGGCCTGGAGTTCATCCCCGTTGAGGCGCGCGGGAAGCAGATTTTTGAACTCGCCGGGATCACCCGTGGCGAGGTCGCCGCGTTCTCCTCCCGCTCGGCCTCCATCAAGGAGACGATGGCCGAGGTGGAGGCTGCGTTCATCGCTGACCACGGTCACACCCCGACCGCCAAGCAGCGCATCGCCCTGGCGCAGCAGGCCACGTTGGCTACCCGTCCGGCGAAAGAGGGCCCGCACTCGTTGGCGCAGCTCAACGAGATGTGGCGTCAGAAGGCCGCGACGGTGACCCCGAACCTGCCCACCGGGGAGCACCTGGCCGAGCACCTACGCGCGGCCTCCACGGCACGGGCGGAGGCGGTGACGGTGGCCGCCGCGGCACTGGAGGCGACCCCGGAGCATGAGCGGGTCGCGGCGATCATTGCCCGCCTGTCGGAGTCCCGTTCGACGTGGCGGGGGTCGAACATCGAGGCCGAGACGCTGCGCTACTACCGCGAAGCCACCAGCGGGGTGAGTGCTGACCCGGACGCGATCACGGCCACGGTGGAGGCGGTGAAGGCCGCCTCGGTGTCGATGACCCCGGGGCTGAACGTGCCCCTGCCCACGGACCATGAGCTGGTCCGTGCCGATGGTACGAGCATCTACGAGGCGGCGAACCGTGAGCTGTTCACGTCCCACGGGATTATTGCCGCGGAGACCTATCTGGTGGAGGCGGCCACCACCTCCCAGGTGATCCCCGCGGCCACCACCGACGTCTTCACCGCCCAGCTGGAGAAGGCACGTGCGGCCGGGGTGCAGCTCTCCGACGCTCAGGTGAGCATGGCTCGGGAGTTCGTGACCGGGGACCGGTTGCTGGGGTTGGGGATCGGTCCGGCCGGTGCCGGTAAGACCTCGCTGACCCGTCTTGTCGTGGACACCGCCCACGCGGCCGGTCACCAGGTCTATGGGGTCGCACCGACCGCGGCGGCCGCCGATGTGGTCAGCGATTCGATGGGGATCACCGCCACCACCGTGGACGCGTTCCTGCACGCCGAGACCTCTCCCCTGGCCGTGGGCGACGTGCTGATGGTGGACGAGATTGGGATGGTGTCCACCCCGAAGCTCGCGGAGCTGGTGGCCACCGCTGAGGCGGCCGGGGCCGTGGTCCGCGGTGTGGGCGATGACCGGCAGCTCGCGGCGATTGGGTCCGGCGGGGCGCTGCGGATGATCGACAACGCGACTCCCCTGCCCCGGTTGGAAGAGGTCTACCGGTTCCGCAACCCGGCCAACCCCGCCGAGGTCAACGACGGCGAAGTGGCGGCGTCGTTGGCGCTGCGTGAACCCCCGGTGGCCGGTGAGGACCGGCCCTTCGACTGGTATGTGGGTCAGGGGCGGGTGCGGGCCGGGGACGAGGAGACCGTGCTGCGCGAAGTCTTCTCCGCGTGGGTCACCGACACCGAGGCCGGGCGCACCACGCTGATGATGGCCCCGACCAACGCGCAGGTCACCGCGCTGAACGAACTGGCCCAAGCCCGCGCGATGCACCGCGGAGACCTGGACACCAGCGCGCAGGTGACCACCGAGGCCGATGCCACGATCTACGGTCACGACCGGGTGGTGACCCGCCGCAACGCCCGGACGTTGGGGTTGAACCAGGGCAAGGACTTCGTGAAGAACGGCGACACCTGGGACGTGAACCGGGTCCACGCCGACGGGCAGCTCACGGTCACCCACACCGGCCACGGCGGGAAGATCACCCTCCCGGCCGCCTACGTCGCGGAGAACGTGGAGCTGGGTTACGCCTCCACGATCAACCGCGCCCAGGGCGCGACCGTGGACACCGCCCACACCGTCCTGGACGCCACCACCGACCGCGCCGGGGCCTACGTCGGTGCCACCCGCGGGAAGTTCGGCAACAACCTGTACGTGGTCACCGGAGAGAACTCCACCCGCGACGAGGTGCTGGAGACCATCACCGCCGCGTATGAGACGAACCTGTCCGTGCACGAGCAAGTGGAACGCCTACGCGCGGAGAACCGTTCGGTGCCCGAGCGCCTGGGCCTCTACACCGCCTTGTCCGATCAGGCGCGCTCCCAGGCGATGGAACATGTGGCCATCCAAGCCCTCGGTGCTACCCGGGCCGCGGAGCTGAAGGCCACCCCCGCGTGGGGGGCGCTGGCCCACGAGCTTGCCGATGCCACCGAGGCCGGGCTGGACCCGGTGGAACTGCTAGCCGAAGCCCACGAACAACGCGACTTCACCGGCTCCAAGGACGACTCCGCGGTACTGCACTGGCGCGTGAAGGGCCTACGTGAACACGAGGCCGAGGTCCACGACCCGGCCGCACCCCGCCCGTTCGCCGCGATCCCGGAGGAGCACCTGGACCGGCTGTTGAACACCGCCCGCGCCCACGCCGCCGAAGAACCCGCCGCGGTGGAAGACCCTGCCTGGCACACCCGCCCCCACGGGCTGAGCACGACCGCGCACCTGCGCTCCCGCCGCGCCGGGATGATGGAGGCGGCCACCGCCCACGACTCCGACGAATACCGCTGCGAGCTCGCCGCCATCGACGCCGAGCTCTCCCGCCGGGCGTTCCTCTCCCCCGCCCAGAAGACCCTGGAGGAGGTCACCCGCGGGGAACGGCCCCGCTCGGAGACCCACCACACCCTGGCCGAGGGCCTGGCCGAAGAGAAAGCCATCCGCGCCGCCGCCCCAGCCACCACCGGGACCGGGCTCGAGGACACCGATCGTGCCGCGCTCACCCACGGGGTCAGTGGGCACACCGCGCCCACCTACTGGGCTGACAGCCCATACACCCCGGCCGTGATGCGCGAAGTGCTCCAAGCCCACCACGCCGACATCGGGGAACTGACCGCGCTGCGCGGCCAGCAGCTCGCGGCCGAGCGTCCCGCCTGGACCGAAGCTCTCGGGGACGTCCCGGCGAACCCGAAGAATGCGGCCCGCTGGTACCGGGTCGCCGGGGAGGTGGACGCCTACCGGGCCACCTACCGGATCACCGACGAGAAGCCGATCCCGAAGCAGTACGCCGAATCCGAGCGCGGCCAGTACCTTGCGGGGCAGATCACCGACGTCCACAAGCGCGGGGCACTGTCGAACAAGCCCGGCCCGACGGGGGAGCAGGTGGAAGCCACCGCGCAGCGGGCCACCGAGAAGCGCGCCACTGTGGAGACACAGACCCCGGCCGAAGCGCAGATCACGGTCTCCACTGACGAGAGGACAAATGCTGTGGAAAATCTCTGGGATGCAGTCGAGCGTGATTACGCCGCAGAACGAGCGGCCTATGCCGAGCGGGATACAGCCCAAGGTGTCCTCGATGCTGCGCGGACACGGCTGGAGAACTCCACCCGCGAGGTTGACTCCATCCGTGAGCGCCTTCTCAACAACGCCCGAGCTGACTATGCACCCGTCGAAGACGCTGCCGCGCGCCTGGACAGCGCTGGCTTCTTCACTCGCTCCGCCCGTGAGGCCGAGTACCAGCAAGCCGTCGAGGATTACCGCTCTCAATACGGTACGGAGACCCCGCCCCGGGCCGAGGACGAGCGGTGGCTGGCACAGCACCCCGAGTACACCCAGGCCCAGGAACGAGCCGAGCAGGACCGTGGAGACGTCGCCGCGGCCGAGGCGGAATATGGGGCGGTGGACAATGCAGCCCACCAGGCCACGAGCCAACGTGAAAACTCATACCAGGCGTATGCCACCGCCCGTGACGATAATCCACACACCCGTGTGGTTACTGCGAATATGAACTCCGAGCAGAGGGGCCGTGCGACAGACCTGCAAACGGCCCGGGACCAGCGCCACCTCGCAGCCGGAACACGCCCGGGCACGGTCCGCGAACGCAACCGCTCAGCGGCCCGCACAACGTCTCGACCCTCTCAGCAGCGAGCACCACAGCAACAAGCGCAACAGCGCATTCAGCGCACTCCCCCCAGCACACGCCGCCTCTAAAGCGCGGTGGCCCTCCCCACCTGGGGAAGGCCACCGTCAGGTGCTCAGACTGAGCCGATCAGTACCAGTAGGGATTCACCACGTCCCCGACGTCATCGAAGCCCTCCATCTGTAGCTCGTCTGCGGATACATCGCGCACCCGCCGGGACTCGGCGGGCCGATGCCCCGCCGAACAGTCCCGGAACACCCCCGTCTGAGGGTCAAATAGAGCGCGCGCGTGCAAGTCCCAATGGTGAACCCACCAATCCGAGATCCCGCCCTTCTCCGCTGCTACGAGATACTCCTGGTGCAACGCCCGGAATCGGGCCACCGCCTCGGGATGGTTCCACCACTCCGGGCAGAATGCGCCGTTCTGTGTCGCCGGATGCTCAATGATCGCCAGCGTCGCATGAATCCACTGCCCAAAATCGGGGACGGGAGGTGCCTCCCTTCCATCGGGGCGAGGCATCGCTGCCACGTTGTTATCGGCTACATCATTTGACATGAGATGTGTCCTCCCTCTCGGAACCCGGTTGCTTCAATCCAGCCTTCAGTCGCTCTATCCGCGGTTTCAGTTCCTCCACCATCTGCTTATCCTCGAACCAGTAGTGAGCCTGAACAACACCGCCCCCGCCGTCGCTCGTCCGCACGTACATAGATCCCGGTGACATGTTCGAGAGGTCGGCTGCGGATAGAATCTCCCGTCTCTGCACCTGATCCGAACTACTGCGACCGTGCCCTGAACGTGCATTATATGACGATGAATGGGTTTTTACCTTATGATCGTATTGACCAATGATCTTAGACAGTGACGAGACAAACTCTTCCTCGGTGCCACCGCCGCCATACACCAAGACAGATGCCGCCCCAATGAGTTCGTCCATCCCCTCTTCGCCATAAACCCTACGACCCTGAGCAACGGACTGGAAATACGAGTTTATTACAATGCCCATTGATCCGCTGTATGAGTACCACTCGGGCAGCTCTGGAAGCATTACCGTATTTCCCACTTCATCCAGTTCCATCACCATAGGAACTCGCAATCTCTCATTGCTTCCGGTCGAGGCCTTGACCTTGGCGCTGCGGAAGACGTCCCACACCAAGCTCGACACCAATGCAGACGTGGCTCCCGCAGTTCGGCTACCCAGCAAGATCAAGGTATCCGTGCTGGAGGCGAAGGCCACAGGGTCGAAGACTCGGTGATACTCGCTGACTGGCCGGATGGAAGCTAGGTATTCCTCATGCTCGAACGGTGACGCGCATCGTTGCGCGGTGGCCCACACGGACCCTCGAGTGTCAGCTGGCTGCTTCTTCAACCCTCGTAAGGTCGCCGCCTGGTTGGTGAACCCGTGCCTTTCGAGGATGGCTGCGGGCTCGTCCTCGTCCGTGGTCATGGCCCACCGGAACACGTCTTTGTCGGAACCTCCCGAGACGTTGGCGGCCAGCAGCAAGCTGCCGATGATTTTCGAGCCCATCAGGTCGAAGTGCGCGTTCGGGTTGCCTTCTCGGCTTCCTTCTCCTTGCGTCGCGGCTTGGAAGATCGCTCCTACCTTTTCGGCGTCCATGCTGTTACGCACCATGCCGATGATATTGAAGTGATCCGTGCTGGCGTCCTTCCTGTTCAGAATGTTCGTCGGGTCGAAGATCCATACGTTTCCGTGGAACATGCGGGCGGCGAACACCTCCCAGACGCCATCTGCTTTGTTCGACGTCATCACCAGCGGCCCCGGGGCTTGCTTCGAATGGGGCACCACTTGACTTGTGGTCTTCCCTCGCCCCGGCGCGTGGATCTGTACGCTGCACTGTCGCCACCCCTGAAATACCGAACTGGAATCCACGGACCCGAGCACCAGGCCCGGCCCGATAGTCGGACAGTCGGGATGCAGGTTGGTCCGTGCATCCTGCAAGCGTCGCTCTGCGCTTGCATTACTAAATCGGGCGCGGTCCCCTAGACGTTTATTCGCCATCTTCTCTGACGACTTGGGACTATTGGGCCACAACCACACCACGATGGCAACAAGTAATACCACGGCCACCGCGATAACAATAAGAGTTGACGCGGAAACAAAGCTGAACATGGTCTTACCTCTCCCATTCCATCAGGGGCTAAGCCGTTTCCCGCTCCAGCCGATGAGCTGCCATGCTGTTAGCCCAGGCTTCGTTGGTGTCGTGGATTTTCCGTTCCTTGGCAGTCAGGTTCATGTAGAAAGGATTTCCAGTGGTCTCTCCCAGCTTCAAAAGGAACCGCCCACGGCCAGGAGGCGGCAACGTCACGTTCGTCTTCGGATCGACGCCGCCCTCCGCGGACAGCGACACAAGCAAGTCCTGCTCCTTTTGAGACATCGGCACGACTTGGGTTAGATCGGCCATCTCGTTCCGGGCCAACCCACCGAAGACCTTGACCGAGGACCGTTCCAGGAAGCCCGTGGCAATGGAGGTCAGCGAGGGCGTGGACAGTTGGAGATCCTTCATGCTGTGCGTGATGAGCACCTGCCCAAGACCCTTCGTTCGGTTGAGCTTGGTCAGAGCGTTTACGCGGTGGACGAGCTGCTCGTCTGCACTGAGCACCTGCCACAGCTCATCCATAATCATCAGGTGGTGACGCTCGGGGATGATGCCCTCCGAGGCCAGATCTTTCAGCGCGGAAGCTCCTGCCTGGCCATAGCTCCAGCACACGAGCTGCACCGCGGCCCGTAGTGTTCCGTTCGCCTCGTCGATGGCTGAGACGTCGAAGGACACGCTGCGATCCAACCGCATCGGCTCGGAGGTCTCACGGCAGAACACATCACCGAAGGGCCCCTCCGGGCCCAGCGAGTTCAAACCCCGTTGAAGTGTCTCCGTCAGCTCGAAGTATTTTCGGCTCTTGGCCTTCTCATCCATGTCCGGGTCGAACACCAGCATGTCGATGATGTCTCGTGGGGGATCACGTAGAACGTCTTGAACATCAGAGACCAACGGCTGACGAGCATCACTTTCGGCCTTGTCGGCCGCGTGACGGATCGCCATCGACAGCACGGTCCCCTCGTTCTTCTTCTCGGTCAGCACATCCCCCAGAGCCAGCTCCACGAGTCCGCGCAGCGTATTGAGCCGCCTATTGTGGATCTCGGAGCGTTGTGCCGCTTGCATCTTCGGCGGCAGCTTGTTGAGCAAGTCCCAAGCGGGCCCGGCGTCGAGAGGGTTGATCGCCGCCAGCCCAGGAGCCACCGTGAGCACCTGCCCGCCGGTCTCCTTCACGACTCCGGCGTAGTCCGGTTTCAGATCACCGAGAACCAGAATCAGAAACCCCGCGTCGATCAGCGACAGCGCCCACCGGACGGCAATGGTCGATTTTCCGCGACCGTTCAGCGCCATGATGAACCCAGAGGGGGCAGAGACGATGCCCTTGATGTAAAGGCTGATGGGGTCACCGCACGTGATCTGCCCGTTGATGGTGTTCCGTCCCAGCGGAGCCCCGACCAGCGGGGAGGACGCCGCCCCACAAAATGGCCACAGGCCCGCGGTCTGCCGAGACGTGGCCTGATACTCCACGGGGGCTTCTACCCACCCACAGGCACCTCCCCCGGGGCGCTCGTACCCGTACTTGGTCAGAGTCGGGATCTTCTTCTCTTGTGCCTCCAGGGCCTCCAGCGTCTGCCCGTCGTTCTTCTTGCTCGATCCGAACGCGAGCCGGTCCACGAGCTTGTCCAATGCCGTCATGCTCGATCCTTCCCCTAAACGCTTTCGCGCAGTGTGTTCGACAGGCGCGTGAAGTCCTTGGGCACCGACCCGATGCCCAGCCCGAACGCGAACGCCGCATCGTCGGAGTATTCGCAGTCCCGCAATCGCAGTTGAATGCCGGACACAGCCTGATCACGCAGAATCGCTTCCACACGGGCGAACTTCGTGGGGTCATCCACGGTGGCCGTCACCACGAGCCCGAAACGCACCATTGCTGCGCCTTCCGCCTGCTCCCGTTCGCTGTACTCGGCCTTTTCGAGGGCCACCTTCTTGATCTGCGAGGGCTTCTTGCCCTTCTGGCTGTTGCCGAACTGGGCGTTCATCACCTGATCCTGCACGGCCTTCTGAGACCCGCCTGGGCTCATCGGACGGAACAGCAGCGTTACGCGCTTCTGCTCGAACACCCCATGGGCCGAAAGCAGCCCTGCCAGGCCGGTCTCACGAAAGTTCGCGGCCGGGGGCTGGTACATCTGCCAGGACTTCGAGAAGTACCCAGCGTGCTCCCACCACCCGGGGGTGAGCTTCGCATTCGTCGGTCCGACCTCACCCCACGTGAGACCGGTACCTTCCCCGGCCAGCCGCGCCGTCTCCACCGCCGGTGCCACGGCTGGGTTGTAGGCCGTGTGCACCTGGTCCACCACGTCATCCATCCCCAGAACGCTCACGGTGCCACCGCACGCGACTTTCAGCTGCGCGAGCATCCCTGGCAGCAGCGTGGAGATATCCTCGGCGAGATCTTCCCTGGAGCGAGGCCCCGTGCCTGCCTCGCGGTTCGGGCGCGCCGTGAAGGTCGCTGCTACCCACTGGTCAATCTTCGGCACGCCCTGATTCAGGTCCGCCACAATCTCATCCATCGCCTCGCGGGCAAACGCAGGGGTGTCAGCCACCTGCGACTGCTCCCGGGTTACCCGCACAGCATCCGGCAGCCGGTTGCCCGGGTCGCGCGTGGCTTGAGTCGTAGCCGCGACCTGGACCAGTGAGGATGACACGCCAGCCTCCCGCTGGAAGATGCCCCACTGATCCACCATCAGGTCGATGGATTCCTGGTCGAGTAAACCCATGCCCGGAGACTGCACACTGAAAATTACCGTGCCTGTACGGTTCGAGGGGTTCCAGATCATGGCCTTCTCCGTGCGCGACCCGGCCGGTGTCGTGCCAACCAGCTCGGTGCGAGCAAGAATCCCGACCGGGGGGAAGTCACCTCCCGGTAGCTGGGACGTTGGCCCACCCGCGTAGTTGGTGAATCCCTTGTCTTCCGCCTTCTTGAAATGGCGTCGCCCCAGCACCTCCTCGAACTTCTTACGGCCGTTGCGTCCGTCCCAAGAAATTCCAATCATCGTCGCAGCGCCCACGATGACCACGAAGGACTGAACCCAAACGCCCAAGGGCATCGTGATGAATACAAGAATCGCCACCACCACACCGATGATGGAGGCTAGAGCCGAAAGGCCAAGCACACCCTCTTTGCGGGGGTTGGTGATGTTGCCGTACATCCGCATCCGCCGTTGCACATGCTCTGCCATGATCGTTTCCGTCCCTAACTCTCGATGTTTTCAAGCTCTTGGAGCTGACGATTCAGCGAAGTCCCGGTGAACCGTCCCGCCTCACTCAGGGCTCGGGCCATGTTGGGGCTCATGATGTTGCCCGTATCCCCGGAGCCCCCGGCAGCCGCAGAGGACGGATTGCCGCCGCTATCCCCCACGGGTGCGGCGCTCGGCTGCTCTCCACCCGGGGAAGCAGAGGACGGATTGCCGCCGCTATCCCCCACGGGTGCAGCACTCGGCTGCTCTCCACCCGGGGAAGCCGTCTCTGCGCTCCCGCTGTCTCCTGGGCCCCCAGCTTCACCCTCGGACCCCGTCGAGCCAGGGCCTCCAGAGTTGCCGGTGGAGCCGGAGGATGCCGAATCGGACGCGCTACTTGCGAACCCGCCGGCACCGGCGCTGGAACCGGAAGTTCCCTCGGTATCCGATGATGTATCGGCCGAGGTGCTTCCCCCGCCTGAGGAACTGCCGCCCGAGCCCGAAGCTGAGCCCTTCGCGGAAGATCCACCGCTGTCATCGGCCATCCCGGAAGCACTGCCAGAACTGGCAGAACCTCCCGTCCCGGCACTCTCAGCCCCGGTGCTCGCTGCACCGTCGGCGGCGCCTCCCGTGCTCGCAGCTCCACTTGCACCTGCGGAACCAGCACCTGCACCGGCCGCGGCGAGTCCGAGAGACCCGATGGCAACCGCGCCCGCACCGGCCGCGATGGCTCCACCAGCGCCAACACCTCGCGCTTGATTGGTGGTAGCCACGGTCACGATCTTGATAAGAGCGGGCAAGGCTAAGCACGCCATGCAGATGACAACCATCCCGCTGATGAGCGAGACCATTTCCGCAAACGCGTCACCTTTTTGGTCGTCGGATATCATTCCTTTGATCCATAGGGAGCCTGTGCCATAGATGACGGCCGCTGTCGGTTTGTAGAGCACCGCCGCGAATATCCAGCCGATTACCTTCCAGAATCGCTCCTTGCCAGCTTCCGTCTGAGACTGAGCGGCAAAGATTGGCAATAACCCAACAAGCACCGCGATCATTCCGTAACTAAAGATCACGAACATTGCATTCACAACGGAAGCAAGCGCCGCGATGATTACTAGAATCACGGAGAGGATGGCCATCCCGATTACGAACTTTGCGCTCTGGTTGTCCGGCATGATGGCGAGTGATTCATAAAGACCTTGCCGCTCATCCTCACCTTGGCCCGTGATCTGTGTCATCAACCATGGAGACACTAAATCGCTGACCTTCAGGAGATACGTTGCAGCCGTTCCCCCGATGGCGGTTACTGCCACCGTGGAGAACATCGCCATCACTAAATCTACAGAGGCGTCTTTGGATTGCGTCCTCACCACGCGGATGATTCCGATAGCGGTGCCAATCATTCCAGCAACGGCCACAAAGTAGATCGTATTCTGCTGGACCGCCATCGCCGGGGACCCTTCGGCCATCCCAGGCCCAGTGATCCCCAGCCACCACTCTGAAATGCCGTCGAGAACGACCTGCAACGCACTGAGCAAGGATTTTAGGGCCCAGCGCATGGCAGCATCTAGGCCCTTCTCAATGAGCCCTCCAATACCATCTGTCAGCCACCCTGGCATCAGGCGCTCCAGGTAACAGCCGGGTCAGATGTGGTGGTCATCTGCAAATCCATCGGCCTCTCAGCTGAAACGGGGTCGATCTTCCAGTCCCCGTCCTGCCACACCATCGTGAATCCGAATGTGCCGCTGAACACGGCATCAGACTGCCCGTAAAGCAGTACCCGGACCTTATCGGCGCTCTGCTCCTGCACCTCGTAGCCGCGGAGCTGCGCGCTGATATCGCTTCCCGGCGATTCCGTCACGTACCCCTTCCCGGTGGGTTCAGGGGTGGCCGGTTTCGATGCGGCTGCGATGATCTGATCGCGCACCTCTCCAGCCGCGTAGACCTTCGTCAAGTCGTCCGCCGATGCGTGCTCCAACTCATCCCCGGTCGGCCCAGCCAGGAAATCGGTGGCCGCGTACAGTGCCCCGGCGGTGTTGTGGGAATGGCCGACCTTCCATCCCGAATCCAGGCTCTCGCACCCGCCGTAGGCACTGGACACCGGGTACTGCACACCGTCCTTGCCAGTGGTCCACGAATCTGCCTTGGGGGCCTCGTCGGTAACAGAGGGGGTGGCCGAGTGGTCAAGATCCGACTGGCACGCGTACGCATAGGACTCTTGGGGCTTGGGCTGCTCACCGCATCCGGTGACCAGCGCCAGACTTGCAACACCAACCACTAGGGCAGCCAGCGGCCGCCCGCTCATCTTCTTCTCGCTCACTGGAGTCGTTCCCTTCTGCTCTTGCCTGATCTGGGGGGGGGGGGGGAGGGGCTTAGATGCCCACCACGCTCTGCCACACGACGCCGACCACCGTCAGCGCCGCACCACCGAGCAGCGGCCACAGCGGCGCCGTGATCTCCTGGTCCCCGGACCGGCGTGCCTTGGCGGCCGTGACGATGCCGATGATGAAGTAGATGAACAGCACGAACGCCGCGATGTAGAGAGCCCAGCCGACCAGGGTGGAGACGAAATCGAATCCCGGGGGCGGGGTGGGAGAGCCATCGATTGCCAGGGCGGGAGTTGCCCCACCCATGATGACGGTGGAGCTGATGGCGAGGGTCGAGATCGTGCGGCGCTTGTTGCGGGTCATGGTGTTCTCCTTCAGGGGGTTCTGATTGGTAGTTGTCGTGGAGCTGTTTGTGGTCTTCATGGCTTATTCCTTCTCGTTGGGGGTTGAGGGTTCTGCCCAGGCGTTGAGCGTTTTCACCAGGTGCGTGAATCGGCGTCGGTGCGCCCAGGAGGCTGTGACGGGCCCTTCTGCATCAGGCCATCGCGGTTCGTACCGCACTTCGAATGACCGCGGATAAAGACGTGCTACGCGCTTCGCGTAGGCCCGGGTGTCGGCCGAGACGTCCTCGGGGCGGCGGTGATGGACAAGGACCAGCCCGGTCAGCATGTTTGTGAAGTCCTCCACGCGCAATCGCTCAGCAGCGGCCAGGGATCCCCTCGAAACAGAGGCAACCACCACGCCCGCCGCTCCCGTAGCGGGCTCGTCCTCGCTCGTGTCGATCACGCGCTCCGAACACACGGCGGCAAGTGTGCTCACGCCCACGCCACCGCTAGCTCCGATGAGGTTCAAGTAACCGGCATTCGCCTGAACCTGCGGAGCGTCCTTCGTGGGCTCCTCCGTCTCCGCGGGCACGTGCGAGGCTCCCACGAGTGTCATCCGGTCCCCCAGGATCGGTGCCCGGTCCAACGCCGGTTCCGCTTCCACCGTCGTCACTGGGCGGATGAACGGGTTGGACCGGTCCTTCTGCGGTTCTGGATGATCCCCGCTTTTGCCCTTTACACCTGCCATGTCCTGCACCCTTGCCTTCATCGTTCGAGTCATAGCCATTCAGCTGGTCTCCTTCGAGTTCGTCGGCAGCCCGTAAACGTTCGTGGCCGTCGGATCTGAGGGGTCTGCGGCCACTACAACCGCCGTCATGTCCTTGCTGACCGCAGCAGGGTACGCGTCAGTTTTCGTGCCGGTGGCGATGGTCTTCCCCGAAGCATCCAACAGCTCAGTTTCCTTCTGCGAGGATCGGAACGCCCGGCCACTGCCGATATTGGCCTCAGCTCCCACGCGCACAAGCGCTTTCTCCGTGACCCATACCCCGCGTGCGAGGAAGAACCCCGAAGAGCGATCTACTTCCGGGGCAGTCGCCGCGGCTGCCGAGGTGCCCTTTAGCGTGGCCGTCTGATCCCGAGTGACTGTCGTCTGCTTGCCCTTCTTGCTCACGGTGGAGCTAGTCCATTCCGTGTCTGATCCCTTCTTGGACTGGCACAGCACCGTGTCAAAGGAGCCCGTGCAGGAATCCACTGCCGCAGCCTTCTTGCCTTTGTTCCCGGCACCGGTGATCGTCCCCGGTTTCGGCAGGGTCGCGGTGTCCTCCGTGATCGACCACACCCGAGCGGCAGGCCCATCAGTGCTGACCGCGGTCACGGCCCCATCAACAGCGCCAGCTATGTCCGACCCGGCGGGCATAGTGCGCTTGGCCCACTCCCCCGAATCCGTGAGAACGTACACAACGGGCGAGGAGGGTGTCATCGTCACTGGATCCCCGTAGCCGAGCGTCACTTGCCCCTCAGCGGGCATCTTGGTGCTCGTGACGGTACGGGCGGTCGTATCGAGCAGCGCGACGGTCTTGCCGTCGCTAACCGCCACGACAGCGCCCGTCATGGGAGCGAACTCGCTGACCTCCATCCCCGCATCCACGCTCCATCGAGGCTCGCCCGTATCTGGGTCCATCGCGGTGATGCTTCTGCCCGAGGGCACCAGCAGCTCATCACGGAACAAAACTGGCTCGGCATCTTGGTTGATGCCCTGGTGCCATGCTGCATACGTTCCCCACCCGGGGGGTGCCTGGACAGGGAGCTGTGCAGGTTCAGCGTGGTAAGGCTCCGGCGGAGCCTCCTCCGAACCGCGCAACACCCCAGACATGGGCACTGCGGCTGCCACCAGGAGCAGCCCGGCAGCCGCGACGTATCCCGCCGTGCGCCGATTCATCCGACCACGACGCCCCGCGTCGTAGTAGTCCATGCTGCGCTTGCCACGAAGCCGCTGGAACCATGAAGGCCTTTCCGGCTCGGGATGCGCGACAACCTCATATTGACCAGGCTCACCGCTGTACCCAGCCAGCTCTTGAAGCTCCCCCAGCCCGACGTCTGCCACGAGATCGAACGTGGAGTCACCGGAGGCCGTATCCACCGCGAGCACCTTGCACACACGCAGACCAAGAGCCTCCGTAGCCTTTAGCGCAGCAGGCTCAGCAACCTCGAACAAGGTCTGCTCTGGCCCGCGCGCCACCTCCTCGTAGACGCCCGGAGCCTCAACGATCACCTCATCCTCGGTCGCACGCAGACTAATGACGGGGAAGGACGGCACCTTCACACGTGCTGTCGTCTCCGTCGTCTTTTCCCGTGTGATCCTCATGCGCCGTCGTGCTCCTCGGTCATCGTCGTCTCAGAACCCACGACCATCCACTGTCCGCCCTGCTTCTCCAGATAGATGATCTGCTGATCCCGGCCGCCGGGCATCTTCTCCGACCCGTCCCGCGCGAGCCAGCTCCATTCCGTCGTGAGCCCCCGCACGGCCTTGTCCGCTGCGACGTCCTCATCGACATCACCCACGGTGCGGCTCACCTTTGGCACTGAATAGCTCTCATGCTTGGCTGCCTTGCCGAACTGTGCTTGCAGCGTGTTGCGCGTGCCCGCCCCCTCCTTCTGCTGCTCGTACCACGACACGCTCATCAGCTCTTTCGCTCGCAGCACTCCCGCTGCCGTGTTCTTGTCCCGCATCGAATCCCAGCAATGGCTGATGGCGACGTAGTAGTAGGCCGTCGAAGACGCATCCGTGCGATCCGCGTCACCACTGCGGGGACACTCCCCACCGTCGGCTGTGCGGGCAGTGGAGACGGCCGCCGACGGGCTGGTCTCCGCAGGGCTCGGAGTCGGGGATTCTGAGCAGCCCACCGCGCATACCAGGACCACCAGAAGAGGGGTTATACGCTTCACTTCACCCACGCTCCCTTTTCTTTAAGAATCGGCTCCGGGTCGATATTGCACCCGTCGTAGGGCACATTCGCCCCACCATTCTTCCCATTCCCACAGTTTGGCTTATAAATCTCGAAGTGAAGGTGTTTAGCCGCCCCACTCGGGCTACCGCCCATGAATCCACCCTCGACCCCGATCTGCTTACCACGCTTGATTTTCTGGCCCTTCTTCACATCCAGGGACTCCATGTGGCAGAACGCGAACTGGAAGCCAGGCTTCGCGTCCATCTTCGCCATCACGCAATGGTCGTTGGGCAAGGTGCCGGTGACCGTTATGTCCGTGGGAGCGATGATCGGCGCTCCGCCTCCCGTGCTCAGGTCCACACCCACGTGGTTCTGCGCCCAGGCCGGAAGGCCCGGGACGTTACGCCCTCCATACCCGGAGGTAAACTTGCCCTCCGGCAGGGGGATGGTCCACTCCCCCTTGCCAAGATCACCGTTCCAGGACTTCCCCCCCTCTACAGCCTTGCATCCACCAGAGAACTCCATCTGAGCGGACCCGGTGATCTTCTCGACGTACACCCTGGTCTCCTCAAAGGGCGGGATGCCCTTAGCTTTCTGAACCGCGCCCGGGCCCGCGTTATAGGCGGCAAGGGTCAGCCGCACAAGTTTGTTAGCATCGTCGCCAGCCAGCGGCTTCACCTCTTCGCGCAACGCCTTCATGTACCGGCCATAAGCAGACATTGAATCCTTGATGTCGTGGATATCCCCGCCTTCTCCGTACCTAGCCCACGTCTCGGGCGTGAACTGCGCGGGGCCCTGAGCCCCGGCGGGACTCCCTGCCTGAGTGTCGAAATTGGACTCCAGCTTGATCTGGGCGGCCGCCGTCTGTTCCGGCAACCCAGCGACCTTCGCCGCATCCGCTAGGGGCTTCTTGAAGGCTTCCGGGACGTTTACCGTGCCGTCTCCACCTTCGGCCGATACGGATTCCACGCAGTCATCCCCGCCGCCGAGGCTGAGCTGTCCCGCGATCCCCCCGACGAGCACTGTCACCAGCAGAGGCACGATGAGTACGAGGCACAGCAGCGCGACGATGACCAGGCAACCCACTCCACCGATGAGGCCCGCGCCCTTGCCCATCGAACCGCCTTCGGACTCAGCCATGCTCTGTCACCTCCTGTACCCTCGCAGATAAGCCATACAACATCCTATCACTGTAACGCTGTTCTGTTGTATGAATCTCTCGACGTTGCAGGTAATGAGAAACTGGGAGCGTGCCCTTCATGATGAGAATCCCTGGACAGAGCGGGGAGGTCCATACCGCCGTGCAAGTCCTCGGCAACACGCTGCGCGTCGCCATCCTCAGAGAGCTTGCGGCTGGCCCTGCCACGCGGGCGGCCATCAGCGCTGCACTAGGGGTTACAGAACAAAGCCTGTCTCGACAGATAGCCCTTTTGGAGGAGAAGGGTGTGGTGAGCACTGATGTGCTCCCCGGCCGCGGCCGCCCCACTCGCCATCATCTCCAAACTGCACGCCTCGAACAGCTCGAGCGCGCGCTGACCTCTTATCTACACTCGCACCGCTAAGGCTACGCAACACACGAGCGTCTCCATGCAAAATCATGCTCCCCGCAGTCTACTAGACGTCATGGCGTCTTGACGGCGTGACGCTAAGACATCTTGACGTCACACTGTCATGCTGTCATGCTGGTCTGACAGCATGACGTCAAGACAGCTAGGCGTCACAACCTCGGGAGGCTCATGTGAAAATCGCCCTACTGAATTCCAAAGGTGGCTGCGGAAAAACCACCTCGGCCATGTTCTTGGCCCAGGTCGCCGCCCACCGTGGCCACAGGGCTGAGGTCTGGGACAGTGACCCGCAAGCCTCTGCCAGTAGGTGGGCGGAGGCCGCGGATCTTGCATTCGAGGTTGTGCCCGCCAACATCGCCACGCTGCGGAAGCCAGCGGGGGACAAGTACGTCTTTATCGACACCCCGCCTGGCAACCCCCAGATCATCACCGCGGCCGCCGAAGCCGCTGATCTGGTCGTCATCCCCACCATGGCCTCGATGGCGGACATGGATCGCACGTGGGCCACCATCGACGCGCTCAGCGGGATCGGGCCCGTTGCTGTCATGGTGACCTCCGCAGAAACCGCAACGCGCGCGTACCGCGGACTCGTGGAGACTCTGGAGGCAGCAGAAATCCCGGTCCTGCCGCCGATCCGCAAACGGTCCACATTCCGCGAAGCCTGGGGGCAGGCACCAACCCATCTGTGGGGGTACACAGCCGTACTGACCACCATCGAGGAGGCACTGAGCGCATGAGCGATTTCAAGGAGCGCCTAGCCGCACAACGGCAGCAGAAGCCGACCACGACGAGCTTGGAAAAGACGTTCCAGCGACCCACTGACGACCGGGCGCGATTGACCATCCGATTGCCGCAAGAGACCTACAAGCAACTCCAACGGGCCACCCTAGAAGCGGGTACCAAGGTGAACCCGGTAGTAGTTGCTGCTATCGAGCGAGTGCTGCATGAGTATGAGCAGTCAGGACGTCTAGACAGCTAGACGTCACACTGGCAGGAGGGGAGCGCTTTCAAGGCGCTCCCCTCCTGGTCTTTCCAGTGGGGGAGCCCCTTCGAGTCCACTCACCTCCGCTGTCCGTCGTCCTGACGCGGAATTGTATGGGCACGTTGCGCGGCGTCAAGGGCGCCTGCGGCGTCGCTACGCGATGCGCTACGCGCCCCCTTGACCCCGCTCCACTTCCGCCCATCATGCTTCCAGCTATCAGGACGACGGGCCAGGCTACACGGGCGGTCCCATCTGGTCCGAGCCGCGCACGGACCCGAGCGCAGCACCCAACTTCGCCTCGAAAAAATGCCCATCATCTGCCCTTTCCCCTTGCTTCCTAATCTTACTTTAGGTAAGATTATAAGTGTTCAAGCGGGGGACAGGCCCGCACCACACGGGAAGGACAGCAGACGATGACCACCAAGACCCAGACCGCGAAGAAGCAGCCCACCAAGAAGCAGCAGGAGCGCAAGGCGGCTGCCATCGCCAAGCGCAAGGAGGTCTCGGAGAAGGCTGCGGCCGTGGCCGAGCAGATCAAGAACGACCCGGACACCGCCCGCCGGTTCGCCGCGTTCGCGGCCCGTATGCCCACCTACAGCCCCAAGAATCAGGAGATGATCTTCGCGCAGTTCGAGGGGGCCACCCAGTGCGCCGGGTTTAACAAGTGGTTGGAGGTTGGGCGAGTGGTCCGCAAGGGTGAGCGAGCCATCAAGATCATGGCCCCGACCGAGCGCACCAAGACCGACGAGGAGGGCAGCGTGGTCATGGACCCCAAGACTGGCAAGCCCGAGAAGGAATTGACCTACATCATGGTGAGCGTGTTCGACGTGAGTCAGACCGAGGAAATCACTGGCTGATCCACCTACACGGCGGCCGGGGGAGTGGTCCCCCGGCCGCTTTTTCATGCCCGGAAACTAGCCGCCGGTATTGACTTAGATACTTACGTTAGGTATAGTTATGAGTGTTCAGGCGGGGGACAGGCCCGCCACACCGACCGGAAGGACTGAGCATCATGGCCGCACTGACCATCACCCACAACCGCGAGGCCGGGACGCTGATCGAGGGCACGCAGCGCGGAGACGGCACCGCCGAGATTTTGAAGGCCCAGGGCTGGCGCTGGGGTCGATCCATCGGCGCGTGGTACGTCCCGCAGAGCCGGGACCGGAACCTCAAAACCTGGATCACCGGACGCACGCAGAAGGCCCTGGAGGCCGCAGGGCACGAGGTGGCCCTAGAGGCCGATGACACCGCCCGGCCCGTGGCCGAGGTCGAAGCCGACCGCGCAGCCCGGCAGGAGGCCCGCGCCGAGGCCCTGGCACAGAAGGCGCAGCGGAAGGCCGCACACGCGGCCGACGCCCAGCGCGCCGCCGACGCGGCCGCGGCCCGACTGCCCGAAGGTGGGGAGCCCATCAAGGTGGGCCACCACTCGGAGACCCGCCACCGCAACGCTATTGACCGGGCATGGAACGCCCAGGGACGCGCGATCCGAGCCGACGAGGACGCCACCGAGGCGCAGCGCCGCGCGAGTGCAGCCACGAACACCACAGCCCACCGCTACAGCCCCGCGACCGTGGCCGGACGCATCGACCGCCTAGAGGCCGAAGGTCGCAAGCTGGCGCGGCAGCTGGACGGGTACACCGCCGACCGGGGCACCCCCTACGCCGAGGCGATCCCCGCCGCGACCGGCCGACGCCGCGAGGCGATCCAGGCCGACGCCACCGAGAACGCCGACGCGCTGGCGTACTGGCGCGGCGTGCGCGCCCAGCAGCTCGCCGCCGGTGAGGCCGCCGACTACAGCGCCGAGACCATCCACGCCGGGGACCGGATCAAGGTGGGCGGCACCTGGTGGACCGTGGCGCGGGCCAACGCCAAGACCTGCACCCTCTATTTCGATGCAGAGCGCAAGATCACGAGCAGCTATCGCGCCCCCTACGGGAAGATCACGGGCCACCAGCTCGCGAGCAAGTAGCGCAACGGAAGCGGCCGGGGGGGGATCACCCCCCCGGCCGTTCTTCATGTCCGCATCACCCGCCGGCCTTGACTCTAGTTCTTACATGAGGTATATTTATGAGTGTTCGGGCGGGGGACAGGCCCGCCGCACCAGAGAGGACGAGACCATGACCCCCCAGCCATTGACCGAGACCGAGCGCCGTGAAATTTGCGCGGACCACCTGGGCAACTTGCGAGCCCTCCAGCGCCGCGCAGCCCGGACCCCGCTCGCCCCGCACCTGGCAGAGATTCCCCGTTGCCTGGTGCTGTCCACCGATCCGCGCTGCGGTGATCCGCAGCTCACCAAGACCGCAGCACTGGAGGTCGCGGGAGCGGCCACACGCGCAGCTGGGCGCGTGGACAGCCTGGAGCACGTAGACATGGCCCTGGAGCTGGCCAAAGCGGCCACACGGGCCTACGAGACCGCGTGTGACCTGCTCACCGCCCGCCCGGCCACGACCTAGACAGAGAAATGCCCCCGACCATCTGGCAATAGGTGCCAGGACAGGAGGCCGGGGGCTACACCGAAAGGACGGCGCAATGCCTGATTCTATCCCACACGGTTCCCACCTCCACGGCGTCACCGAAGCAGCCGAGCTACTGGGCATGACCCGCCAAGGCTTCAAGGACGCCGGACAGCCCGAGCCGGATGTCTGGATCGGAGACACCCGCGGATGGACCACCGAGACGCTGCGCGAGTGGGACCGCACCCGGAACCGGCGGCAGAAGATCACCGCTGAGAAACGCGCGCGCATCGTCCAGATGGACCGCGAGGGGTACAGCATCGCCCAGACTGCCGAGGAATGCGGGATCAGCAAAGCATCCGTCATCCGCATCCGTGCCGCCGAGAAGCAGTGAGCAGCGCCTATTACGCGCGCCTAGCCGCGGTCGCCATGATGAACCACGGCATGAACCGGGACAACCATCACCAACTCGCCCGGTGGGCCGAGTACGCGGCCGCCCAAAGACTCACCAACCGTGGCGTTCTGATCACCGGAGACGGCCGCCTACATGCGGAGACCGTGTTACCTCCACCCCCACCACCGGACCACATGGGCGGCCGCTCCGCCCTGCCCCCGCCTAACCCGCCGTGGCAGATCGTCGCGGCGACGTGGCGCGGGCCGGGGGAGGCCCCCACCCCGCCCCGAGCACTCGCTACGGCATGGGACCGGATCAGGGACACCACTGGACTGCCCACGGCGCACATCCTCTATCACGAGGTGTGCACCGGCTGGGCGGGCTCCGACGTGGAGCAAAACCCGTCACCGTAAGGCGGTTCCGCACCCCCTGGTTATGCACCGGCTTTTGCTACACCCTCTGAGGGATGGAAGGCCCCCGAGCGCCAGGCGCGGGGGAGTGGTGCAAAAACGACCGATTTTGCACGAAACTGGACAGGTACCCTCGACAGGAGACCGATCATGCAAACCCTCATCATCCCCCACCGCGACCTCGCGAACTGGCTGCTTTTCTGCGCCGCCTACGGCGCGGAGCTCGTAGGCGTGGACCACGAGGCCGTGGATAAGTTCGTGGACCGCCCGCTGACGTCCTCGCAGCGCGCCCCGGCCGGTGCTCTCCAGGCCATGCAGCGCCTCGTGGAGCACATGGACTTGGTGGAGTCGATGGAGTCCACCGATGACACCACTCAGGTTGAGGTGGCGAACAGGGGCTTAGAGTCCGCCCTTGACCTGCTTCGGCATGACGCCCCCGATCAGGTAGAGGCTGGCAACGCCGCCCGCAACGGGGTGATGTGGCGTGGCACGCTGTGGTGGGCCTACCGGGCACTGCTGGGCACGCTGAAAATCCTGCACGCGCGCGCCGCCCTCGATGCTGACGCCAAGATCATCTACGACCGCTACCGAGAGACCACCCTGCGCGTGCTCGTCATGGCGGGCGAAATCGCACCTCCAGGCGACGAGGCCGACGCGGCACCGGGATGCCTGAGCCCGTGAAGATCGGCTACGCCCGCGTGAGCACCCGCGAACAGGCCGCGTCTCTGGACACCCAGCGCGCGGCCCTGACGGCCGCCGGATGCGAGCGAGTCTTCGAGGACACGATCAGCGGCGCCCGCTCCACCCGCCCCGGCCTCGATGCTGCCCGCAGCCACCTGCGCACCGGCGATGCCCTAGTGGTCACCCGCCTGGACCGTCTCGGCCGGTCAATGCGCGACACCGTGAACACGGCCGCTGAGCTGACAGACGAGGGTGTGCGCCTGGTCCTGCTGGACATGAGCCTGGACACCGCCACCCGCGAGGGGCGGCTGATGGTGGGCATCCTCTCCGCCCTGGCGCAGC
>NZ_VELE01000015.1 GCF_007681555.1 Kocuria salsicia
GATTCTCGCTTCTCCCAGCATCGTGCTGGATTCCGCGTGTCCAAGATCAAGGGTCAAGCCCCCACCGCTCCCCGAACAAGACCAGCCCCACGACTGCGAAGCGCTGTATCCAGCTCCGGCTGCGTCTGCGGGAAGGTCCGGTTCAGTTGGCATACCGGATTGGCGTTGCCCCGTCGACAGTCCACCGGATCTTGGTCGACGTCCACTTGAACCGCCTGTCGCACGTCGACCGTGCCACTGGAGAGCCTGTTCGTCGCTACGAGCACGACCACCCCGGGGCGATGCTGCACGTCGACGTGAAGAAGCTCGGCAACATCCCAGACGGCGGAGGCTGGCGCTACGTCGGCCGACGACAAGGCGAGAAGAACCGCGCAGCCACACCCGACAAGCCCAAGAACAAGCACTACGACCCGTTGATGGGCAAGGCCTACGTCCACACCGTCATCGACGACCACTCCCGCGTCGCCTACGCCGAGATCCACGACGACGAAACAGCCCACACCGCCACAGCGGTCCTGGCCAGGGCCGTCAAGTGGTTCAACGCCCGCGGGGTGACCGTCGAGCGGGTCCTGTCGGACAACGGTGGCGCCTATCGCTCACACCTGTGGCGCGACACCTGCGCCGAGCTGGGAATCAGGCACAAACGGACCAGGCCGTATCGCCCGCAGACCAACGGCAAGATCGAGCGCTTCCACCGCACCCTGGCCGACGGCTGGGCCTACGCCCGCTGCTACACCTCCGAGACGGAGCGCCGCGGCGAACTCGACGGCTGGCTGCACTACTACAACCATCACCGGCCCCACAGAGCCTGCAGCAACCAGCCGCCCTTCTCACGATTGACCAACGTGTCCGGTCAGTACAGTCCTCGGGCATCAGGGAGTTGATTGCCACCCCGAGGGCGAAGATCAGCAGGGCCCGCACCGCCACGCCCACCCGCGCTCCCGTCATCCGTCGGCCTGTTCGGGGGTGTCGGCCACCGGTGGCGAAGGCCAGGCCCACCCCTGCCAGCAGGGCGAACAGGGCGGCGGAGTCTCCGGAGAACAGGGTCCAGCTCAGCGTCGCCTCGTGGGTCTGTTCGTTCTCGGCGGGCAGGAAATGGATGGCGGTCAGCCCGATCAGCGCGCCGCGTCGATGCCGGTCAGCCGTTTCCGCGGGACACGTCCGGCCTCCGCCGGCATCGCGGCATGGGTGGCGTCCTGGTGCGTAGAGTCGTCCTTACTCATGATGGCCCCCTACTCCCTTGTTGCCTGGCGCGCTGTCAGGCGTGAATGGTCGCCGACTGTGCCTGGGGGCACGAGCGGTGGTGTTCACAGCAGCTGCTCCGTCGTGGCTCCACCGTCCAGGCTCCGCAGCACCCGGGGGCCCTCCACCAGCAGCGCCTCGACCTCCCCGCCGTCGGTCAGACCTGCTCCCAGGGCTACGACCTCGCCGACCGGGTCCCGACTGGCTGTCCAGGTGTCCCCGGCGTCACGGCTGGTCAGCAGGCGCCCGTCGATGCTGGCGCCCACCATCGTTTCGTCGTCGGCCCAGGCCACCCGGGACATCAACTGCGGGGTGTCCACCGTCGTCCACGTCGTGCCGTTGTCGGAGGAGCGCAGCAGGCCGTCCTCGGTGGTGGCCAGCACCGTGCCCGTACCCGGGGCGACCGCCAGAGAAGCGGGGGCGGAGGGGATGGCGGCGGTGTCCCAGTTGCGGCCGTCGGCGCTGATGCGCAGCTGCCCGTCGAAGCCGATGACCCCGTTCGGGCCGGCGGCCAGGGCATGGAAGTCCGATTCCCCGGCCCGCGAGAGCACTCTCCAGCTCTCACCGGCGTCGGTGGACTCGATCAGCCCGACCGGTTCAGGCAGGTCCACGCCCAGACCCGGGTGGCCGGAGGCGAGGTAGCGCCCCTCGCCGGTGGTGGTGAAGCCCATCAGGTCCACTACCGGGCCGACCTGGGTCAGGTCCTGGTCGTCCAGGCGGAACAGGCCTTCGTGGGTGGCCAGCAGGATCGTCCCGGCCGCATCGCGGGTGATGGCGTGGACGTGGGTGATGGCGGTGCCCGTGCTGGAGGCCGGGGCGGTGGAGTTCCCGGACTGTGGTGAGCAGGCGGTGACGGCCAGTCCGGTGCCGGCGACCAGGCCGAAGGTGAGCAGGGAGCGGCGGGAGAGGGTGGTCATGGGCGGTATCTCAGTTCGGTCGTCATGCCGGCTTCGGCGTGGTAGATGTTGTGGCAGTGGATCAGCCAGTTCCCGGGGTTGTCCGCCTGCACGTCGATGGCCATCGATCGCATCGGGGCGATCAGGACGGTGTCCTTGCGCAGGCCGTTGGGCAGCGCGAAGGTGTGCCCGTGCAGGTGCAGGGGGTGGGCCATCATCGTGTGGTTGGCCACGGTCAGCCGCACCCGCTGTCCCTCCTGGATCTGCACAGGATCGTGCTGCCCGTAGGGGGCCCCCTTGAATCCCCACTCGTAAGGGTTCATCTGCCCGGTCATGGCCAGGTCCAGGGACACGTCGGGGTCCCGGGCCTCCAGCCGGGCGCTGTCCGCCGGTGTCAGGTCGGCGCCGATGAGCACGGATCTGTCCAGTTCCGCCGGTCGTACTGACGACGGCGGTGGATTGCCGGCCCCGGTGCGCACCAGGGCCATGGCCTGCCCGTCCTTGCCCAGCGGCACGGCCACGAAGGGGAAGACCCCTTCGGCCAGGGTGACGGTCGCGTCGTAGCGTTCTCCCATGCCCAGGTAGAGGGCATCGGTGTCCTGCGGCTGCACCGGGAACCCATCGGTGTGTGTGACGGTCATGCGATGCCCGCCCAGGGCGACCGTGAAGATGGTGTCCGCGGCGGCGTTGATGATCCGCAACCGCACTTTCTGGCCCGGCTTCGCCGTGAGCACCTCCGGGTCCGCGGGAACCCGCCCGTTGACCAGGTAGTGCGGGTAGGACACGTCCCCGGCGTCATCGCCGTACGGGGAGTCCCCGGCGCTTATCGCCCCGTGGTCCATCCCAGCCATGCCCTCCGAGGAGCCGGAGGACATGTCCATGCCCTCCATCCCGCCCATGTTGCCGTGGTCCATCCCGGGCATCCCGCCGTTGTCCCGGGAGGAGGTCAGTGCGGCCAGGACCTCATCGGGGGTACGGCCGGTGCCGTCGACCCAGTCGTCGAGGACGAGGATCCACTCGTGGTCGTAGGCGCCGGGTTCTTGCGGGTCGTCGATGATCAGCGGGGCGTACAGACCGCGGTCCAGCTGCACCCCGACGTGCGGGTGGTAGAAGTAGGTCCCCGGGTCCGGGGCGGTGAAGTCGTAGGTGTAGGTCGCCTCGGCGGCGATCGGATCCTGGGTCACCCCGGGCACCCCATCGGCGCCATTGGCCAGGGCGATGCCGTGCCAGTGCACGGTGGTGTCCGCCGGCAGGCGATTCTCGACCCGGATGCGCAGCCGGTCCCCGGCCGTGGCGCGGATGAGCGGACCGGGGAGACTGTCGCCGTAGGCCCACGTCGCCACCGTCGATCCGCCCAGATCGAGCGTGACCGGCCGGGCGGTGAGCGCCGTGTCCACGAGGCGCTGACCGGCTCCGGCGGAGGCCGTCCCGGCCCCCACCCCTGCTGGGAGGGACGGGGCAGGTGAGGAACAGGCCGCCAGGGCGCCGGAGCCGAGCAGGCCGAATCCGGCGACGAGCAGACTTCTACGGGAAAGGGTGTCCATGATTCCTTGTCGGGTCACCAGAAAATGCGGGGGTTGAGAACCATTCTGGCAGGCCACCGGCAGGCGGGAGCCCAGATTCCTTGAAGGTTTGGCGAAGATTGCGGACCATCCGGCCCCCGAGTGGCTTCTACGTCGGGACGGCGGGACACACTGGGATCATGGTGATCTCCGCAGACAGGGATGCGTCCTCAGCCGGGCGGGTGCTGGTGGTCGACGACGAAAAGCCTCTGGCGCAGATGGTCGCCACCTACCTGGCCCGCGCCGGCTACGCCGTCGCCCAGGCGCACACCGGCCCCGACGCCCTCGAGACCGCCCGCACGGAGCACCCGGACGTCGTGGTCCTGGATCTGGGGCTGCCGGGGCTGGACGGGGTCGAGGTGTGCCGGCGGCTGCGGGCCTTCTCGGAGTGCTACGTGCTGATGCTCACCGCCCGCGGGGATGAGGAGGACAAGCTGGCCGGGCTGGCCGCCGGGGCCGATGACTACATCACCAAGCCCTTCAGCGTGCGCGAGCTCGTCGCCCGGGTGGCCGCGGTGCGGCGCCGGCCCCGCCCCACCGTGGCCCCGGCCGAACCGGCGCGGGTGTTCGGGGACCTCGTCATCGACCTGACCGCCCACGAGGTGCGGGTGGGCGGCGATCCGGTGGCGCTCACCCGCACCGAGTTCGACCTGCTGGCGGCCCTGTCGGCCCGCCCACACCAGGCGTTCTCCCGTCGTCAGCTCATCGACATCGTGTGGGACCCGGCTTGGGTGGGCGACGAGCGGATCGTGGACGTGCACATCGGCCACCTGCGCCGCAAGCTGGGCGAGGAACCGACCGCCCATATCGACACGGTGCGCGGGGTCGGCTACCGGATGGGGGCCCGATGACCCGACGCCCCCGGGGGCTGGTCTCCCGGTTCCTGCTCGCCCAGCTGCTGGTGGTGGCCGCCAGCCTGCTCGCCGCGGTCGTGGTGGCCTCCCTGGCCGGCCCGGCGATCTTCCACGAGCACCTGATCATGGCCGGGCACCCGGAGAACTCCCCGGAATTGCTGCACGTGGAGCAGGCCTACCGCGACACCAACCTCATCACCCTGGGCGTGGCCCTGGGCACCGCCCTGGTCTGCGCCCTGGTGGTCAGCGCCTGGTGCTCCCGTCGTATCCGGGGGCCGTTGGAACGATTGACCGAGGCGGCCCAGGGCATGGCCCACGGCCGCTACGACACCCGGGTCCCGGCGATGGGCGCCGGGGCGGAGGTCGAGGCCCTTACCTCCTCGTTCAACACCATGGCCGCCCGTCTGCGGAGCACCGAGGACACCCGCCGGCGAATGCTCTCAGACCTGGCCCATGAGATGCGCACCCCCATCGCGGTGCTCACCGTCTACTGCGAGGCCCTCCAGGACGGGGTCACCCACTGGGATGAGACCACCAGTGAGCTCATGAGCGAGCAACTGGCCCGACTGACCCGGCTGGTGGACGACATCAACGACGTCTCCCGCGCCGAGGAGGGCCGGATCGACCTGGACCGCACCGAGCAGCCCGTCGGTGAGCTCCTCCGGAGTGCCGTGGAGGCCCACCGGGAGGGCTACGCCGCCAAGGGCGTAGCCCTGGAGCTCGACGTCGACGAGTCGGCCGGGACCGTGGACGTGGACCGGCAACGGATGGGCCAGGTACTGGGCAACCTGCTCACCAACGCCCTGCGCCACACCCCGCTGGGCGGAAAGGTGATCCTGAGGGCGGCCCGGCAGGGTCCCGGGCAGATCGCCATCCACGTGGCCGACACCGGTGATGGCGTCAGCGCCGAACACCTGTCCCACGTCTTCGAACGCTTCTACCGCGGGGACACCGCCCGCGACCGCGACCACGGCGGCTCCGGGATCGGCCTGACCATCTCCAAAGCACTGGTCGAAGCCCACGGCGGCACCCTGACCGCCGCCTCCCCCGGCCCCGGACACGGCGCGGTGTTCACCATCCAGTTGCCGCCCCCCCAACTGGCCGATCTGCCTCCCGCTCGGGAGGCTCACTGACATCCTTGCACTATACCCCCCCAGGGTATATACCTGAGAGGCGAGGGGCGTTCCCCGTTCCCTCACGATCCGAAGGAGCCCACCATGACCAGCTCGCCCCGCCGCCCCCTGCCGATGGCCGCCACCGGTTGCGCCTGCTGCGCTCCCTCCTCTGTCCCTGAGGAAGCGGGGACTGCCGTCGAGGCGCAGTCGCCGTCCTCGGACGGCACCGCCACGACCTACCAGGTGGAGGGCATGACCTGCGGCCACTGCGCCGGCCGGGTCACCGAGGCCCTCACGGCGTTGGAGGGGGTCCTTGACGTGCAGATCGACCTCGTAGCCGGCGAGGCTTCGGCCGTTACCGTGACCAGCACCACCCCTGTCGCAGAGGAATCCGTGCGCGCCGCAGTGGCGCGTGCCGGATATGCGGTCACCTCTTCCTGAGCGTGCCGGGACCGGATCCCCCACGGCCCGACCCGGCTCCCGGTCTCCAGGCCCTGCCTGGGGCCACCACCACCCAACCACCCCACGTAAGGACATCCCCATGAACCGAGCCTCTTCCCTCACCGCCGTGGCCCTCGCCTCTGCCCTGGCCCTGGCCGGCTGCGGCACCGGAGGCGAACAGAACACTGACGCGGCCTCCGAGACCACCAGCTCCACAGCTGCCGCCACCGGGGCCGGTAGCCCCTCGAGCACCCCGTCGGGCGCTACCTCAGGGGAGCCGATCGCTGAAGAGCACAACGACGACGACGTGATGTTCGCCCAGATGATGATCCCCCACCACCAGCAGGCCGTGGACATGAGCGAGACACTGCTGGCCAAGGACGACATCCCCGCCGATGTCCAGGACTTCGCCCAGAAGGTCATCGATGCCCAGGGCCCGGAGATCGAGCGCATGAACCAGATGCTGCAGACCTGGGAAGCGCCGATGCCCGCCGAGGACTCCACGTCCATGGACCACGGGACCGGCGGGATGATGAGCGAGGAGGACATGGGCATGCTCAACGACGCGCAGGGGACGGACGCGGCCCGGCTGTACCTGGAGCAGATGACCGTCCACCACGAAGGCGCGGTCGAGATGGCCCAGGAGCAGATCGAGCAGGGACAGAACCCCCAGGCCGTCGAGCTCGCCCGCCAGGTGGTCGAGGACCAGGAGGCGGAGATCACCGAGATGGAGCAGATGCTCCAGGAGCTGCCGGACGGTTCCTGACTGCCCCGGTGACCGGCGTCGCCGCCCACGGGCGGCGCTCTGCAGGAAGCAGCGAACCGATCGATGAAGGAGGACCGTGATGATGTGGGGCGACGGCATGGGAGGGGGCATGGGATGGGCCTGGCTCTTCTGGATCCTGCTGATCGTGGGGGTGGTCGTGCTGGTGGTCGTGCTCGTGAAGGCGTTCACCGGCGGCACGGGCGGCGGGACCAGGCAGGGCGGATACGCCGCGCCCCCGACGGGGGCGGGCCCGCGCCGGTCCCGCGAGATCCTCGAGGAGCGCTACGCGCGCGGGGAGATCAGCACCGAGGAATACCGGGAGCGGCTGCGGACCCTGGACGAGGGCGGCAGGTGAGCCCGCTGACCCGCCGACAGATGCTGGCCCTGGGCACGGCCGGGGCCGGTGCCGCGGCCGTGGGCGGGGCCGGGCTGTGGTGGACCAGCGGCGGCGGCGGCGAGGCCCTCGGCGGCGGCCGGGAGCTGGTGCAGCCTGAGGTGCTGTCCAGCCGGGACGGCGTCCTGGAGCTCGCCCTGGAGGCCGCCCCCGCCCAGGTGCGGATCGGGGCGCGGGAGGCGAACGTGCAGGCGTTCAACGGCTCCCTGCCCGGGCCGACCCTGCGGGTCCGGGGCGGGGACACGATTCGGGTGGCGATGCGCAACGGCCTGGACGCCCCGACGAACCTGCACGCGCACGGCCTGCACGTCTCCCCGGAGGACAACGGGGACAACCCCTTCGTGAGCATCGACCCGGGGACTCCTTCGACTACGACTTCTCCCTTCCGGAGGACCACCCGCCCGGCACCTACTGGTACCACCCGCACCGGCACGGGCACGTGGCCGACCAGCTCGCGGCGGGTCTCTACGGGGCCATCGTCGTCGAGGACCCCGACCCCGTGCCCGTGGCCCGGGACCGGGTGCTGGTGGTCTCCGACATCACCCTCGACGACTCCGGGAACCTGGCCGAGGTCTCCCCGCCGCAGCGGATGATGGGCCGGGAGGGCGAGACCGTGCTGGTCAACGGCCAGGTCCGTCCCCAGGCCACCGCCGCACCCGGGGAGCGGGAGCTGTGGCGGGTCGTCAACGCCTGCCCGTCCCGGTACCTGCGCCTGACCCTCGACGGCCAGACCGTGCGGCTGCTCGGCCGCGACATCGGCCGCCTCCCCGAGCCGGTCGAGCTCACCGAGATGACCCTGGCCCCGGGCAACCGGGTGGAGCTGCTCGTGGACACCCGCGAGGGCGCCTCCACCCTGACCGCCGCCCCCGTGGACCGCGGCAGCATGGACGGCATGATGGGCGGGGCGATGCCGGGGGACGGCCCCGGCACCGACGAGCCGATCGAGCTGCTCACCCTCGAGGTCACCGGGGACCGGGCCGCGGACGCCGGCCCCGTCCCCCCGGGTCCGGTGCTGCGGGACCTGCGCGAGGAGCCGGTCGCGGCCCGGCGCACCCTGGACTTCGCCATGGGCATGGGCATGGGCGGGATGATGGGCGGCATGCGCGGCCCCGGGCAGATGATGTCCTTCACGATCGACGGGCGGCCGTTCGACGCCGAGCGCACCGACCAGCGGGTCCGGGTGGGCACCGTGGAGGAGTGGACCCTCACCAACTCCAGCCCCATGGACCACCCGATGCACCTGCACGTGTGGCCCATGCAGGTCGTGACCGAGGCGGGCCGCGAGGTCGCCGCACCGCGGTGGCTGGACGTGGTCAACGTCCCGGCCTTCGGAGAGGTGACGGTCCGGGTGGCCTTCGACGACTTCGCCGGCCGCACCGTCTACCACTGCCACATCCTCGACCACGAGGACCTCGGCATGATGGGCACCCTCGAGGCCCGCTGAGCACCGTGGGCCGGCCCACCGACCCTGTCCGAACCACCCCACCGCCGGGGGCACTCACCGCCCGGCAGGAAGGACGTGCACCTCCTCATGGACCACGGCACGCAGACGCAGCAGAAGCTCTCCCTGACCGGTTCCGTCGCCCTGGGGACGGGGGTGATGATCGGCGCAGGCATCTTCGCCCTCGTGGGGCAGGTCGCCGAACTGGCCGGCGGCTGGGTGCCCTGGGCGTTCCTCGCCGGAGCCGTGGTCGTGGCGTTCAGCTCCTACTCCTACATCCGCTACTCGGCCACCAACCCGTCCTCCGGCGGGATCGCGATGCTGCTCAAGGCCGCCTACGGCCCCGGGGTTCTCGCCGGGTCCTTCTCCCTGTTCATGTACGTGTCGATGATCCTGGCCGAGTCCCTGCTGGGCCGCACCTTCGCCTCCTACCTGCTGCGCCCCTTCGGCCTGCAGGGCTCCGAGGTGTGGGTGGCGGTGCTGGCGGTGGTGGCGATCGTGGCCGCCGCCCTGGTCAACCTGGTGGGCAACCGGTGGGTGGAGCGCTCGGCCACGGTGACCGCGGCGCTCAAGATCCTCGGGATCGCCGTGCTGGCGATCGCCGGCATTCTCGCCGCCGGGGTGTCCTCCCTGGGCCGGCTGTTCAGCGCCGCCGACCGCACCCCGCCGGAGGCGGGATGGGCCGGCTTCCTGGCCGGGGTCGCCCTGTGCATCCTGGCGTACAAGGGTTTCACCACGATCACCAACCAGGGCGCCGACCTGCAGCAGCCGGAGCGCAACATCGGCCGGTCCATCATGATTTCCATCGCCCTGTGCACCGTGCTCTACCTGCTGATCACCGTGGCGGTCACCGGCAGCCTGACGGTTCCGCAGATCGTCCAGGCCCGGGACTACGCCCTGGCCGAAGCGGCCGAGCCGATGTTCGGAACCTGGGGTGCGGGACTGACCGTGGCCATCGCCGTGGTCGCCACGCTGTCCGGGCTGATCGCCAGCCTCTTCTCGGTCTCGAAGCTCTACGACATGCTCCGCGACATGGGTCAGGCCCCCGAATTGCCCGGCAAGCACGATCACCAGTCGCTGTACATCACCGCGGGGCTGGCCATCGTGATGGCCGCCTTCTTCGATCTGTCCCAGATCGCCTCCCTGGGGGCGATCCTGTACCTGGCCATGGACATCGCCATCCACCTCGGCATCCTGCGCCACCTCAAGGACGACGTCGGGGCCAAACCGTGGATCCCCTGGGTCGCGATCGCCCTCGACGTCACGGTGCTCGTGCCGTTCGTGCTGCTGAAATCCCAGTCGGACCCGTTCACCCTGGTAATCACCGCCGTGGTGGCCCTGGTCATCGTCGTGGCGCAGTGGTTCACCGTGCGACACCGCTCCGACGAGGACGCGCGGCAGGACGAGCACGAACAGCACTGAGGACCGGTGAGCCGCCCCGTAACCCGGGGACGGGAAGAACAAAAACCAACGACGGAGGTCGATCATGGACGTACTGCTGACAGCTCTGGGGATCGTGGTCATCGTGGCCGGGCTGATGGACATGTTCCACACCCTGTTGCACCCCAGCGGCCAGGGACGTCTGAGCCGACTGGTGCTCTCCACGGTGTGGAAGGTCTCGAAGGCCACCGGTCACCGGGCCGGCTCCGCCGTGGGGCCGGCGGCGATGGTGGCCGTGGTGCTCCTCTGGGTGGTGCTGCAAGCAGCGGGGTGGGCGCTGATCTACTACCCGCACGTCCCGGGCGGGTTCATGTACTCCTCCGGCATCGACGCGGCCGCCTACCCGGACGCGGTCGAGGCCGTCTACGTCTCCGTGGTGACGCTGTCGACGCTGGGCTACGGGGACGTGGTGGCCACCGACTCGTGGATCCGGGTCGCTGCCCCGTTCGAGGCCTTGACCGGGTTCGCGCTGTTGACCGCGGCGCTGACGTGGTTCACGCAGATCTATCCTCCCCTGATGCGGCGCCGGGCGCTGGCCCTGGAACTCAAGGGGCTGGCCGACGCCGACTATGCCGAGACGATCGAGGAGGTCGAGCCGGTCATCGCCTCCCGGGTCCTGGATTCCCTGCAGGCGGATCTCACGAAGATCTCCGTGGACTTCACCCAGCACACCGAGGGTTTCTATTTTCAGGAGAGCGACCCCGATCTGTCCTTGGCACGGCAGTTGCCGTATGCGCTGCGGCTCCGTGATGCGGCCATGGCCCGGTCCGAGCCGGCGGTGCGGTCCAGCGCCCAGCGGCTGTCCTCGGCCCTGGACCAGCTCGGGTCCGAGATCAAGGACGACTTCGTGGGCACCGGGGAGCACCCCGGTGAGGTCTTCGCCGCCTATGCGGCCGAGCACGGCCAGAGCACCCGGGCCTGAGCTCGCCCCTCTCGGCGTTGCGCACGGGCGGTCCGGGGCGCGAAGGTCGCCGCACCTACATTCCCAGGGGGCCCTCGAGGGCCGCCCACAGGGCGCCGGCCAGGACACCCAGCACCAGGCTCGCGACCGCGGCGACCCCGGCGGTGACGGCCGGCCAGGCGGCCGCCCCGCCGCGGCCGGGGAACCCCGCGGCGTGCTGCTCCGGGCGGGCGAAGACGGGGGCGAACCAGCGCAGGTAGTAGAAGAGGCTGAGCACGCTGCTGAGCATCACCACCAGGGCCAGCCAGCCGTGCCCGCCGTCCCAGGCGGCGGTGGCGGTGGTGAGCTTGCCGACGAACACGGCCAGCGGCGGGGTCCCCACCAGCCCCAGCAGCGCCACGAGCAGCGCCAGCCCCAGGCCGGGGCGGGAGCGCGCCAGGCCCCGGTAGTCGGCCAGCTCCCGGTGCTCGGGCAGCGCGGCGGTGACGGCGAAGGCGGCGACGTTGGTGACGGCGTAGGCGGCGAGGTAGAACAGCAGCGAGGGCAGGGCCAGGTCGCTGCGCCCGGCCGCGGCCACGGGCACGAGCAGGAACCCGACCTGGGCCACCGTGGACCAGCCCAGCAGCCGGCGGGGGTCGGTCTGCCAGTACGCCGCGAGGTTGCCCAGGACCATCGAGGCGGTGGCCAGCAGTGCGGCGACGAGCAACCAGGAGCCGTCCCCGGCGGAGACCGTGGCCACGAGCCGGTACACGGCCACCAGCGCCCCCACCTTCGGGACGGTGGTGAGGAACGTGGCGGCGGTGGCCCCGGTGCCCTGGGCGGCGTCGGGCACCCAGAAGTGGAAGGGCACCCCACCGGCCTTGAAGAGCAGCCCGGCGAGCACGCCCAGCACGCCCGCGCCCACGGCCGCGGCCGGGGCCGCGGGCAGCGTCTCCTGGAGCAGGGCGTAGTCGGTGCCCCCGGCCAGGGCGTAGAGCACGGTGACCCCGAGCATGAGCAGGATCCCGGACAGCGCCCCCATGAGGTAGGTCTTCATGGCGGCCTCGGCCCCGGCGCGGCCGCCGGTGAGGCCGACGATCCCGTACAGGGGGATGCTGGCCAGCAGGAACCCCACGATCAGCACGAGCAGGTCGGTGGACCCGGCCAGGACCATCACCCCGGTGGTGGCCAGCAGCAGCAGCGCGTACGTGTCCGACTCCCGCGGGGACCCGGCGATCTCCCCGGAGGCCACCCCCAGGACCAGCAGGGTGGTCAGGGCGGTGATCACCCGGGCGGTACCGGTGGCGGTGTCCACGGTGAAGGTGCCGCTGAAGGCGCTCTGCGCGGGCCCGGCCATGGCGAGGGCCGCGGCGGTCGCGGCACCCAGCAGGGCCAGGGCTGCGGCGGCGCGGGCGATCCACTGCCGGTCGCGGGGCAGGAAGGATCCGCCCAGCAGCACCACCAGCCCGCCGAGGAAGACGAGAATCTCGGGCAGCAGCAGCTCGGGGCGCATCTGCATCGAGGCCTCCATCGGCTACCGTCCCACCAGGCCCACGAGGGCGGCCGAGGCCGGCTCGATCACCTCGAGCAGCACCCGGGGCAGCACACCGATGAGCAGGGACAGGCCCAGCAGGGGACCGGCGGACCACAGCTCCGGCGCCCGGAGGTCCTCGAACCCGGGGGTGTGCCCGGCCGCCGGGCCGGTGAAGACCCGCTGCAGGGCCCGCAGGAACAGTGCGGCGGTGACCAGGATGCCCACCAGGGCGACCGCGGTGACCGGGGCCACCGCCACGCTGCCGGCGAAGATCTGGAACTCGGCGATGAACCCGGAGAACCCGGGCAGGCCCAGGGAGGCGAAGGCCCCGACCGCGAACAGCGCCGCGTAGCGCGGGGCGGGGGCGGCCAGCCCGCCGTAGGAGCCCATGTCGTAGGAGCCGGCCCGGTCCTGCATCACCCCGGCGAGCAGGAACAGGGCGGCGGTGATCAGCCCGTGGCTGACCATCTGCACCACCGCGCCGGTGACCGCCACGGACCGGGCCTGGGCGGCGCCCTCGGCGAGGACCCCGACCGCGCCCAGGGCCAGGACGATGTAGCCCATGTGATTGACCGAGGTGTAGGCGATCATCCGCTTGAGATCCGTCTGGGCCAGGGCCACGAACGCCCCGTAGAGCACCGAGACGACGCCGACGGCCACGATCACCCAGGCCCACGCCCGCCACGCTTCGGGCAGGATCGGCATGGCGATGCGCACGAACCCGTAGGTGCCCATCTTCAGCAGCACCCCCGCCAGCACGGCCGAGCCGGTGGCCGGGGCGTCCGTGTGGGCCGGGGGGAGCCACGTGTGGAACGGCACGGTGGGGGTCTTCACGGCCAGGCCCACCAGGATCGCCGCGAGCACCAACCCCCCGGTGAGCGGATCGCCCGCCAGAGGTGCGGCCGCGACGAGCTCGGGGATGTCGAAGGTGTGCGGTGCCGCCGCCACGTAGAGCCCGATGAAGCCCAGCAGCAGGGCCAGGGAGCCCAGGAACGTGTAGAGGAAGAACTTCAGCGCCGACCGGACCGCGTTGCCGTGGCCCCACCCGGCGATCACGAAGTACATGCCCACGATGGACAGGTCGAAGAAGACGAAGAACAGGATGAGGTCGGCCGCCACGAACACCCCGAGGCTCACGCCCTGCAGGAACAGGAACAGTGCGGCCTGCACGCGCGGGCGGTCCGCGTCCCGCAGGGCGTGGACGGCGCAGGCCAGGAACACGACGGCCGTCATGGCCAGCAGCGGCAGGGAGAGCCCATCCACGCCCACGTGGTAGCTGCTGTTCACCCCGGGGATCCACGGCACCTGCTCCTCGAACGCCAGCCCGTTGGGTCCCGGGTCCTCGTAGCCCGCCCACAGCACGCCCACGAGCAGCAGCTCCACGACGCTCACCGCCACCCACGCCCACCGCGCGGCCGCGGCCCCGATCGAGGGGACCACGGCCAGGACGGCGGCGGCGGCCAGGGGCAGGAAGACGATCAGGCTCAGCATGTTCATCCCATCACGGCGTAGACGGACCAGACCATGACGCCGACGGCGAGCACCGCGACGGCCTGGAGGAAGTACTGGTGGACTGCCCCGGTCTGCGGGGCCCGGGCCAGCTGCCCGAGCCGGCGGACCCGGCCGGCGAGGCCCTCGACGGCGCCGTCCACGACGTCGTCGTCGAGCCGGGCCGCACCCCGGCCGGTCGCGTCGGCGGCGTGCGCGGTGGCCTCGACCCCGGTGTCGAGGGCCCGGTCGTCGAACCGGGCCGCGGCCCGTGCCAGCACCGGGACGGCCCCGGCGGCGGCGGTCACGGCCCGGTCCAGGACGAGGTCGTCGAACCGGGCCAGGGCGTGCGCCAGGCCCAGTGAGGGGCGGACGACGACGGCGTGCGCGGCGGCCTCCAACCCTAGCCACCGCACGGCCCATCCCGGCTCGGGGACGCGCAGGCGCAGCATGAGCAGCAGGACCACGAGGGCGATCGCGGCCGAGACGAGCAGCTCGGCGGCCGCCACCTCACCGTGCCCGCCCACCGCCTGGGCGAGGGTCGTGCTGACCGGGGGCAGGGCCAGCACCCCGAGGGCGGCCGCGCCGACGGCGAGCACGACCAGCGGGACCTGCTCCAGCACCCCCACTCCCCCGGTGCCGCCCTCCTGGGCCTCAGCGCGGACACCCCGATACCAGATCGTCCACAGGACCTTGCCCGCGTAGGCCGCCGACAGGGCCGCCGCCACGAGCCCGGCGGCGTAGAGCCACGCCGAGGCCTCGAGGGCGGCGGCCAGCACCGCGTCCTTGGTGGCCCACAGGGACAGTGGGGCGATCCCGGCCAGGGCCAGCGCCCCCACGGTCGCGCTCACGCCCACGACCCGCCACCGGCGGCCGGCCCCGCGCAGTGCCGCGAGCTCCTCGGTGCCCAGGGCCGTCAGCCACGCCCCGGCGGCCAGGAACAGCAGCGCCTTGGTGGAGGCGTGGGCCACCAGGTGGGCCGCGCCGCCGCTGACCGCGCCCACCCCGGCGGCCAGCACGACGAAGCCCAGCTGCGCCACCGTGGACGCCGCCAGCAGCTGCTTGAGCTCCCGCTGGGCCAGCGCCACGAACCCCATCAGCACCGCGGTCACCGCCCCGATCCACGCCGCGGCCGGGCCCGCCCACCCGGTGGAGGCCAGCAGCGGCTCCACCCGGAGCAGGAGGTAGCCGCCCATGGCGACCATGGCCGCGGAGTGCAGCAGCGCGCTCACCGGGCTGGGGCCCTTCATCGCCCCGGAGAGCCAGAAGGAGAACGGCAGCTGCGCGGCCTTGCCTAGGGCCGCCACGAGGATCCCGGCCGCGATCACGTGCCGCCACGGGCTCTCGGCGGCCGGCAGGGCGGACAGGGCCATCCCGGCGCCGCCGGCCAGGGCGGCGCCGGCGGCGACGTAGAGTCCCAAGTCCGCGGTGCGGGTCGTGATGAAGGCGGTGAGTCCGGCCGAGACGCGGTCGGCGTCCCGCCACCAGAACCCGATCAGCGCGTAGGAGGTCGCGCCCATCAGCTCCCAGGCGAACAGTAGCGCCGGCAGGCTCGCGGCCGCGGCCGTGGCCAGGGCCGCGGCGGCGAAGAGCAGCATCAGCCCGTGGAACCGCGGCCGGCCCGCCCGGATGCTGCCGGCCGCGAAGACCAGCACCAGCAGCGTCACTCCCGCGACCATCGGGAGGGTGACTGCTGCGAGGGCGTCGACCTCCAGCGCGAAGTCGGCGCCGGCCACGAACGGGTAGGACAGCGCGGGCCGGGTCAGGGCGGCGACCGCCGCGAGGACCGTGGTCACCGCGGCGGTGAGCACCGCGACCGGGGCCGCGGCACGCTCCGCCCGGGTGAGGGCGAGCACCGCGCCCACGGTGGCCGGGAGCACCACCACCGCCAGCAGCACGGCCTGGGATGCGGTCATCGGGAGAGCTCCTCGGCCATGTCGGTCATGTCGGTCTGCCGCCTGCGGTGCAGCAGAGTGGCCACGGCGAAACCCATGGCCATCTCCACGGTCATGGCCGCCAGGACCACCAGCAGCAGCACCTGCCCGGAGGGGTCCGGGGCCAGGAACCACCAGAACCCCGCGGCGGCCAGGAGGACCCCGTTGATCATCAGCTCCAGGCCCATCATCACCATCACCACCACCTGCTGGGACAGGGCCCCGTAGAGCCCGACGGCGAACAGTGCGGCGGCCACGACCAGCACGGCTTCCAAGGTCATCGGCCCACACCCCCCGGCTGCGGGTCGTCGGCCGGGCGGCGGCGCAGGTCGTCACCGAGCCGGTCGTAGCGGGTGCGATGGGCGGCCAGGACCACCCCGGCCACGATGGTGGCCACCATGACCGGGCCCACCACCGCCATCACCAGCATCTTCTCGCCCATGATCTCCAGGCCCAGCGCACGCGTGAGGTCCTCCGGCGGGGCGCCGCGACGCTCCGGCCACGGGACCAGCAGCGCCCCGGCCGCCAGCAGCACGAAAACCCCGGCCGAGGCGCCGATCGCGGTCTTCTTCCCGTGGGTCATGTCCATGGGCATCAGCGCCGGGTTCATGCCCATGAACATCACCATGTAGACCGCCATCACCGCCATCTCCATCACCATCATGAGGATCGTGATGATCCCGAGGTAGCTCTGCCCGAGCAGCAGAATCTGCACCCCCACGGCGATGAAGGACAGCGCCAGGGCATAGGTGGCCCGGGCCATGGAGTCCACCACGAACACGGCCGCCCCCGCGGCCACGGCCACCACGGCGAGCCCCCAGAACACGATTCCGACCAGCACGGCTCAGCCCTTCCAGACGACGACGAGGGACACGACCAGATCCTGGAGCACGGCGGCCGGGAGCAGGACCACCCACCCGATCTCCATGAACCGGTCCGGGCGCAGCAACGGGATCCTCCGCCGCAACCACACGAGCACCGCCAGCACCAACACGGATTTCACCAGGACCCACGCCCAACCGGGCAGCACAGGCCCGGCCCCGCCCCCGAGGAACAGCGGCACCGAGAAGGCGGCTCCGGCGGTCAGGAACAGGTAGCGCCCGGCCTGGAGGACGAGGCGGTCGACCCCGGAGAGCTCGGCCAGCACGCCGCCGCCGATGTCGGCGGCCAGCGCCGGGGCGAAGGGGCCCCACACGGAGAAGCCCGTCACACCGACGAGGAAGACCAGAAAGGCGACCGGCATCCAGACCACGAACCACACGCCGTCCTGTGCGGCCGCGACCTCGCCCACGGACAGGCTGCCGGCGGCGATCGCCGGGGCCACCAGCGCGAACATCAGCGGCAGCTCGTAGGCGACACCGTGGGCCAGGAAGCGGTAGCCGCCCACCAGGCCGTGGGCGGAGTTCGCACCCCAGCCGGCCAACCAGACCAGCGCCCAGACCATGACGTCCACGGTGTTGAACCACACGACACCGACGTCCAGGTCCGCCAGCGTCCACTCCCCCAGCGGGATCACCGCGATCATCAGGAACGCCCCGACCAGCATGCCCGCGCCACCGATCCGCCACAGCAGGGTGTCCGCGGCCACGGTGCTCCGGCGCCGCTGCCGCAGCAGCCGCGCCGCACGGCCCAGCGGCGCGCCCCATCCGCCGCCGGTGCCCTGCGCCCGGGCCGAGAGCGCCGCATCCAGCGCCACGGCGAAGAAGGCCAAGCCGCACAGGAGGATCCCCGCCAGCACGGCCCATCCTCCGGGGACGGTCGTCACCACGCTCTCAGCCATGCCCCACCGCCTGGACGGCAGGATGCGGATCGAGATCCAGGCTCGCCACGGCCAACCGCACGGAGGCCAGCTCCAGCCCGGTCACCAGGTCCGGCACCACCGCCCAGGGCACCCCACCGTCCTCCGCCGGGGTGGGCTCCGTGCCACCGGCCTCGGCCCGGATCCGTTCCACGCGGGACAGCAGCCGGTCGTGGGCGTCCCCGCGGCAGTGTCCCGGCAGCCCGTGGCGCTCGAGGCCGGCCCGGTCCAGCAGCAGGACGCCCCGCAGCGACGACCGGAGCAGCCAGGACCGCCGGACCGTCCGATCCAGCCGCTCGACGGCGTCCCGGGCGGCGTCCTCGTCACCGCACAGCAGGGCGTCCCGGGCGCGGCGGGCGCAGGCCGCCGCGTCCTCGACCCCCGCGAGAGCCAGCAACGCCATGACCTGGTCGCACCACACCACCGCCGCCGGCGCGGGACCGGGACCCGGTCCGCCTGCTCCGGCGCCGTCGACCACGGAGGCTTCGGCGTCGACCACGACATCCCCCTGCAACGAGCAGCGCAGCACGAGCCCGGCCGGCCAGAACGGCAGCACGGGACCCAGCGGCAGGTGGAGCACGTCCATCTCCAGCCCGTCACGGTCCTCCCCGCCCCCGGCCAGGGCGATTCCCCCCGGGGCCATGTCCATCCCGCCGTGGCCACTGTGGTCCATGCCGCCATGACCGCCGTGGTCCATCTCGCCGTGGTCCATGCCCCCGTGGTCCATCCCGCCGTGGCCGCTGTGGTCCATGCCGCCATGACCGCCGTGGTCCATCTCGCCGTGGTCCATGCCCCCGTGGTCCATCCCGCCGTGGCCGCTGTGGTCCATGCCGCCATGACCGCCGTGGTCCATCTCGCCGTGGTCCATCTCGCCGTGGTCCATGCCCCCGTGGCCCATGCCCCCGTGACCCCCATGATCCGCGTCCTCGGGGATCTCGGGTTCCTGCGCCCGCTCCTGGGCGTCCGTCCGGTGGTGCGGGGTGTCGAGAAGGAGGGCTGCGGCGGCGTCGAGGGCGGAACCTACAGTTCCGGGCGAGGTGATGTCGGCGCGGACGCGGGGACCGGGCATCTGCTCCCAGAGCCGGTCCACGAGCTCCGAGAGCTCGGGGCCGGGGACACCGCACACCGCCAGGACGTCCGCGTCCGCTGGTGTCCACGCCGGTCGCCACCCACGGCGGAGCAGCTGGTGCTCGACCTCCATCCGGGTCGCCCAGTGCCCCGGGACCTCGACGACGAGGACCCGGGTGGCCCGGACCGCGAGCCGGGCGAGAGCACCGCTTAGGCCCATCGGAAGGCTCCTTCGCGCCAGGCCCAGGCCACGGCGACGAGCAGGGCCCCGAGGAACAGGAACATCTCCACGACCGCGGAGATCCCCTTCTCGATCACGACCACCGCCCACGGATACATGAAGAGCATCTCGACGTCGAAGGCCAGGAACACGATTGAGGCGAGGTACCAGCGGGCGTGGAATCGGGACAGCGCGTGCTCCTGGGGCATCCACCCGGATTGGGCGGGCAGAACCGTCAACGGCTCGGCGGTGATGACGGCAGCGCGGTGGAGTGCATAGAGGAGAACGACGACCGACAGCGCCACCAGGGCCATGGCCACGATCCCGGAGTACACGATGGTCTCCCCTTTCGCGCGGTCGGAACATGGAAGTCTGTCGTTGATCGGTGGGGGCCACCCTAACAGGTGGCCCCACCGATCGCGCTGTTTCAGCTCGGTGATCAGGCGCGGCCGGCGAGCCAGGTGCGGAAGTCCGCGACCTGGGCCTGTTGGGTGGTGATCCCCGCGGTGGCCGCCACTCGCAGCTGCGGGTGCACGGCACGGGACTGCGGCTCGAGGAACTCGATGATCCCGCTGTTGTGGTGCGGAATCATCTTCTGCACGAAGGCGACGTCGAAGTCCTCACCGGCCTCCACGGCCGAGAGTTCCTCGATCATCATCTGGGTCTCCTCCTCCAGGATCTTCATCTCCTCCTGGGCTTCTGCCGGGACCTGGGCCATGGCCTCTTCCGGGGTCAGCCCGTACCACTCCTCCAGCCACCGGGTGAACTGGTCGATCTGGTGCTGCTGGTTGGCGATGATGTTCTCCGCGTGCGTGCGGATGTCCGGGCTGACCCCCCGCTCAAGCTCCAGCTGGGACATCTCGATGGCGGCGCGGTGGTGCGGGATGATCTCGGCCAGGAACGTGATTTCCAGCTCTTCGCCCTCCAGCCCGGCCAGGGTCTCACCGAACTCGTAGGCGGTCGGGGAAGTCGGGTCCGGCTGGAGCATCTCCGTCTGACTGTGGGAGGACACCGGGGCGGCCTCCCAGTGGGAGGATGCCGGCGCAGCGGCTCCGCCCAGCAACGCAGTGGCTACAGCGGCCGCGGAGGCGGCGGCCGCGGTACGGCGGCCTAATGAAATGTAGTGCATGGCAGATTCCCTCTCGGGCGATGAGCCGGTCCCTCGATACCAGCTCGGCGGATGCCGGGCGGTCTGTCACCGGGACCATGGGGCCTTGACCCCGAATCGTGGACACGGTGTCGTTTCGGTTATGCCGCTTCCGTGAGCGTAGC
>NZ_VELE01000016.1 GCF_007681555.1 Kocuria salsicia
GACACCGACGCGCCGCCCCAGGTCGCACCACGCCTACACCCTCATCTGTGAAGAGCCCCAAAAGGGAAGGGCCGAATAATCCTCTGTCAGGTGCCCATTTTTAGGAGCTGCACGTCGGTGACGAAAATTGCGAATCTAGGCATGTGATTTATTTTTCGGGTGGCTAGGGCGAAACCTAGTCACGGCAAACCCAACGACAAGGACGATCGCCACAGCGGCTACCAGACGAGGCATGTCCAGGCCGGCGTTCTCCCCCAGGGGCACCACCACGGCGTCGCTGCGGGCTGCCAGCACCCCGTGGCTGACCAGCCACGCGATCACCGGGGTTGACTTGGCGGCGATCCAGGCCGCTCCCCCGGCCAGGACTGCTGGCACCAGGAAGCCCATGACGTTGATCAACGCCAGTTCTTCGTTCTCGTTGTTCGCCAGGTTGCTCATGGGTGTGCTCCTCAGGCTGCTTCTTCTAGGTCGTCGTCATCGGCGTAGCGGGCTTGTACCTCGGCCCCGGGGCTGAGCTCGGTGCTCAGCTCCTGGCCCTGGTCGTCGTAGCCGACGATGAGGCAGTCGTGGCCCTCGTGGTGGATCTCGGAGACCATGATCTCCACCCCCAGCTGTTCCAGCTGCACGTACTGCCCCTCCTGGAGCTGTTCGACCGTGGTGGTGAACGTGGGCTGGTGCGTCGCTGGTGCGACGGCGGGGCCGGGCCTGGGCGGGGCCATGCGCGGCTCGTAGACCGGGCGGGGCTTGGCATCGGCGGGGTGGAACGTGCGGACGATCGCCGCGGCCACGGTGCGCCCGTAGTCCAAGCTCGTGGTGCTCTGGTCTTCCAGCGGAGCCGGGAACAGGGCTATGGCTTCCTCAAAGGAGTCCGCAGTCTGCAGCACAGGATCCTGGGGGGCTGTGTGCTGGTTCTGGTGTGCTGCGCGGAACCGACGGGATTCCTCGCTGGCGATGGGATCGAAGATGATCTCCTCGCCGTTAGAGTCCAGCATCTTGGCCTCCAGGATGTCCTGCCACGTAACCGTAGGCTCCGCCTCGTCCTCGCCCCCGCTGGTCGGTGTGGGCGCCTGGATTGCCTTGCGGCTGTAGATCTCCTCCTCCGGGGTCATCGCCTCGATGATGCCGGGGTTGTAGTCGTCGTGGTTGGGGTCTGGGTTGGCGTTCAGGGTGGCCTGGATCATCGTCGGCTCGTTGTTGATCAGCGACACCGCGCGGCCTGGGATCGGCGGCACCTGGCACCCGATGGCGTGGTTGTCCCACATCATCACCGAGCCGGCAGCGGACTTGAGCCGGCCCAGGGAGATCCGGGCGCCGAAGTTGTCTCGCAGCTCGCCGTCGATGATGGTCGTGTCGGGCCGCTGCATACCGAAGACCAGGTGCATCTTGGCCGAGCGCGCCAGGCGCCCGATGTTCGCCAGCCATTCCATGACCGGGGGCTTGGCGCGCATGCCCTTGACCTTGGTCTCCAGGTAGCGCTGGTCCACAGCCGTAAGCAGCGAGGTGACCTCGTCCACCACCAGCATGATCGGGTCCAGGTCTTCCACGCGCACCTTGCGCTCCCGGATCAGGCGGTAGCGCTCCTTCATCGTCTCGTGCGCCAGGTAGATCAGCCGGATCTGGGAGTCCACGTCTTGGCCCAGGTACTCGATGTTGCGCCACTGGTCGTACCCCAGGAACTCGATGTACTTGCCGTCCACCAGCCACACGCGCCAGCCGGCCTGTGTGGCCTGCTGGATCACTCCGTGCTCGCAGATCGTCTTACCGCCGCCGGTGCCGCCGATGATCAGCAGGTGGGCGTCACGGGAGGGGCGCCACACCGCCTGTGCGCCGCCGGGTCCGACGCCCAGGGGGATCTCGAACCGGCGGTAGCTGGCGTGGTCTGCGATCGGCTGAGCCCGGGTGGCCGGGGGCATGACCAGCGCGGGCAGCGGCTTGGCGCGGTAGAGCACGAAGCGGTCCTCGTTGGGGTAGGCGATGAACCGGAAGGCTGCGTCGGGCAGCTGGGACACCAGCCGGCGCCCGGCCTGGTTCTGCTTCCCGCTCAGAGCAATGTCCAGGCCGTTGATGCCGGAGATCTCCGCAGCGGTGAGGTAGTCGCCCTCCGGGGTCGTCTCCCACTCGTAGGACACGGTGGCCGAGGGGTCGAAGACCTCGCGCGCGGCCTTCGTGAACCGCTGCTCCACCTGCTCACGTTCGGTGAGCTCCACGCGGGCTTCTTCCGGCTTGGGAGTGAAGATGAACCGGCCCGGCTTGTTCTTCTTCGTGCGCACCACATAGGTCACCCCTTCCACCCGGGACAGGGCGGCGGTGATCTTCTCGAGCTGCATCTGGTCGATCATCGCCAGGAAGCGGGCATTGAGCACGATGCGTTTGGCCGGGCCCGGGCTCGTCAGGCTGCCCCACCCGTAGCGTGAGGCCACCAGGGTCCGGCGGGCCTGGCTTTCCATGTGCTCGGGTAGCGGCTGGCCCACGGTGGCCGCGATCGCCTGTCGCATCGCCGCGGGGCGCGCGTCCCTCTTGAGCCACAGGCGCCTGGTGGCCACCACCATGGCCGCAGTCGCCAGCAGCCCCAGCACCGCCAGGAGGAAGACCAGCGCCCTGGGGCGCCCGACGGCCAGAAGGGACGCGCACGCGGCCACCGTCAGGCTGATGCCCAGGCCCGCCGTGGAAATCACCCGCGGGCGGCGCGGATCGTAATAGTCCTCGCGGTAGCTCACTATCTGGCTCATGGTTACTTCTTCTCCGGCACGTAAAGGTAGGCGTTCACTTGTCCCGCGTCAATTGCCTTGGGGCGGACGTTAAACTTGTGGCCCGGGGGTGCATAAAAACTGTTGTTATATTCGGATATTACAACCTTACCGTCCTGCGTTACTTCATCGACCCATGCCACATGTCCGGCTGATCCAATTCCTTCGCCACCTCCGGCATTCCACCAGGCCACCGATCCGGCGACTGGGGTGTTGGAGACTTTCCACCCTGATGCTTCCCACGCGCTTTTCCATTCGGCGCCGTTGCCCTTTTGGTGCCCCCCGTAAGAGTTGTTGAAGATGATCTTGTCCGCGGTACCACCCATGGCCTCGTTGACTTTCCAGGAGGCGTAGGAGGTGCACTCGCCGTAGAAGAACCCCAGCGGGTCAACGTTGTACACGTTGGGAGGCGGGGCCAGATGGTCCCACGGGTAGGTGTTCTTGCCGTCACCGGCTTTGCCCGGCTTGCCCGCCTTCCCGCTCTTGCCCCCGGCTGCGCAGCCCGTGCTGGCTCCCTGATCCCCCTGGCTCCCGGCGGAGCTCGCAGCGGCACCCTGGGCCTTGTGGTCCTTGCGCTTGGCGTCGTCGGCGGGGCGGCTGGTGTCGATCCCGGCTTCCTCGATGATCTTGTTCGCCGGCTCGTAGCTCTCCACGTAGTGGTTAGGATCCGAGTTGTGCTGGACCTTGTTGATGACCGGGGAGATCTCCCCGGTCTCCCACCCGGGGATGTCCACCAAGCCCTTGTTCCCACCGTGGCCCAGGAAGAAGCTACGGGCCGCCGTTGCCGGGTCGGTGACCTCCTTGATGCTCCCCCACCCTTGGGAGGGCTGCTGCTGGAACAGACCCTTGGAGTCCGTGGGAGAACCGTCGGGGTTCGTCACTCCCTTGTCCTCGTCGCCAAAGTTGAGATTGATCAGCGTCGATTCACCAAATGCCGCGGTAATTGCCACTTTGGAGGCCTGGCCAGACAGGCCGAGTTCTTGGGCCACCGCGTCGATCGTCTTGGCGTTTTTGAGCTGCTGCTCGTGGAGTTTCTTGGGAACGTTGAGCTCGTCGCTAATGGCCGAGACCGCTCCCCCGATCATGTCTTCCACGCTGCAATCTTGGGAGTTTTTCTGGTTGATGATTGTCGTTCCCGCCATAGCCACCATGGCCACCACGGCAACCAGAAGCATGACTACAGCAAGGATGGTCCCGACGACAATGTTTCTGAAAAGCGGACTTCCTTTGTGATTCTGCGATTTATTGTCAGTCATGGTCTATTTTTCGTCCGTAACGCGCTGCCAGTCGTCCAGCGGTGCCGCGTTGATGAGCCAGCCCTGGTCGGTGAGCTGCTGACGGATCCGGTAGTTGAGGTGGTAGGTGCCCTGGTCCTGGGTCCGCATCGTGACCTGGACGTAGTGGGACCACCGCAGGGGCGTGTCCGTGCCCCAGTCCTCCACGTTGCCCTTGATCTTCACGTCGCTCACGGTGGTGGGGGTCTTGTCCGCCACCGCTCCGTTGGGGACTTGGGGCAGCTGGGAGGCCAGGTTTGGGGTCAGCCACGGCCTGGTGGTTTTCTCCCACCGGTCGTCGGACTCCGAGGCCCGCGAGTTGTAGACCTTGAGGAAGGCCGTCGCCACCGCCTTGGGGTCCTCACGGTCCGGGTGCTGTGCAGGCAGCGGGGCGATCGACTGCTGGGCGTAGGTGGGCTTGGTGGGCTGCTCTACCGCCTGGGGCCCGTCCGGGTTGGGCTGGGAGAAACCGTTGCGGGTGTCCGCCGGCGGAGCCGTCTCTTGGTCCTGCGTGGCTTCGGTTGTCGGCTCAGGCTTTTCGGAGGCGAGCTTGGGTGCCCACAGTGAGGCCGTGGACACCAGCACCACGATCACCGCGAGCACAGCGAAGATGCTCCAGCCGATACGGCGTGCGCTCATCAGATCTCACCTCGTTCCGCGGCGCTCTTGCGGTGGTGCATCTGGTACACCCCGGTGTGGGTAGCAAGCCTCCGCCCCTGGGGCCGCTGGCTGCTGCCGTCCGTGTCGGACATGTCCCAGGCCCGGACCACCTTGGTGTGCGGGGGCACGGTGTCCACGACCTCCCCGGTCACGACGTTGTTGGTCGTCCCGTTGCGGTTCACTCGCACGGTGCCGTACTGGCCTGCAGGCATCGTGGCCCTCTGCCGCGGGGTCCGGTGCGGGGCCGGCCCAGACTCCTGGGGAGCTCCTGCCTGCGGAGTGGCGGTGTTCCCCTGCGTCTGTGAGGCCCCCGTAGGGGTCACCGCGGTGCTCGAGCTTCCCGTTCGCGCGGGAACGCTCGGGGTGCCGCTGCGCTGCATGGTTCCCGCGTCCTGGGTGGTGGAGGACTGCTCGCGCGGCGGGGTGTCGGTCTCCTCCTCGCTCCGGGTCGTGGTGGCGACTTCGCCGCCGGTGTGGCGGGGGGAGCCCATGGGGATGGACCCGTCCTCGTTGCGCCACCCCTGGGTAGGTGCAGTGGCCTCTGTCGTCTCCGGCTGGGGAGCTTCCTCTGCCGCGGGCTGCGCCGAGATAGCGGGTCGGTCCTGGTAGAAGTGAGTCCGCGGAGCTGCTCCCGTGTCGGGTCGGCTGGGCCCAGGCGTGGGCGCCGTGCGTGCGCGGCTGGCTGAGCGTGCCGCGCTGGCAGCAGCCATGCCACGAGAGACCCCGTGCACCGCCGCAGTGCCTGCGCCACCGGTTGCTGCTCCGACGCCCATAGCGGCCAGAGCGGTCAATCCGCGCGTCATGGCTTTCTTCTTGGCCCGCTGCTGCAGGTACTTCGAGCCGGCCTTCTTGCCGAGGTCTGTGGTCTTGTCGCCGGCGCGAGAGAGCACGGACGGCTTCATCTTCGGAGCCTTGTTCAGCGGGGAGCTCCCCAGCGCTTCTGCCAGCCTGCGGCCTACGCTCTTGCCCTGGCGCTTGAACCACCAGAACGTCACGGCCAGGGCCAGCAGCATCAGGCCCAGCATGAGGTTGGCGATCATCATCACCGCAGCCCCCAGCGCCTGCGTGAATTTGCCGAGCAGCCAGAGGTACACGCTGAGCAGGAAGACGTAGACGCCGACCATGACGACGTTCACGACCATCTGCAGGAAAGCGTTGAGGAAGGCCTGCCGGCCTCCTCCGGGGAAGACGGCCAGGTGGGCTCGCAGGACGGTGTTGATCGCTCCCAGCCCGGCCAGCAGCACGTCCTTGAGCAGGAAGAACAGGAACACGGAGACCAGGGCGAGCACACCGGCGGTGGAGACGCAGAACATGAAGAAGAACGCGAACACCGCGAAGTTGTCGGTCTCGTTGGCGCCCTTGAGCTCCTTGTCGCACTTCAAGATCGCTTTGCGTTTTTTCTCCGCGTCGGCGTGGTCCTTGGCCTTGTCGTCCCAGGTGGTGGCGCAGTCGCTGCCCTCGAGGTCGCTGCCGAACGAGAGCATCAGTGCGGGCCGTCGCACGGTCAGATCCACGATCTGCCCGGAGACGGGGTTGCTCGAGGCCTTGGCTCCTTCTTCGGTGCCCGTCACGGTGGCCTGGCTGGCCTCAGTGCCGTAGTCGGCGGAGACGGTGATCCAGTCCTTGACCACGGAGGAGGGGTTGCCCATGGGGCTGGCCACCAGGCCCACCACCACGGCCACGAGAGCGGCTTCTGCCAGGGCCGCGCCCATCTTCCCGCGGATGGCCCCCCAGGCGATCACGAGGGCGGCAATGGCGATGCCCAGGCCGATGATCCCGGTCCGGTCCAGGACCCCCTGCAGGGAGTTGGCCAGCAGGGTCAGCGGTGCCAGCACCCAGTCCAGCCATTCCAGGGACAGGATGAAGTCGCACAGCGCCAGCACCGCGTAGGTGACCAGGGTGTATCCCATCCAGGCGATGCGCATCAGCACACCGCGGATCTGCCGGGTGACGTAGACCGATTGGCCGTAGTCCAGGGGCAGCTCGGTGTACTGGTCCACTGGCACCCCGTGGCTGTCGGTGACATCACCCAGAGGTAGCCAGTAGGTGCCCAGGGTGGTCTTTGGTGCCGAGTCGTCGTCGGCCATGGCCGGGGTGGTGTTGATCAGCTGGCTTACGGTGCACAGGATCATCACCGCCAGGACCGCTCGGGTCTTGCGGTGGACGGACAGCCAGACCCACAGCCGCAGCATGGCGTCTTCGGCGGGGGTGCTCGAGATCGTCTTCATGCTCAGGCCTCTCTCTTGACCTTCGGCGGGGTGGTCAGCACGGTCTTGGCGCGGTTCTCGGCCCGCGGGATGAGCACCTTCACCTTGCCCACGCGGCTGAGGTGGTCACGGAACAGGGCCTCCCCGCGGCGGTGCTCGGGCACGGAGCCGGAGGAGTCCATCGGGGCGAGGTCCTTGGTCACCAGGTCGATGTACTCGCTGGTCGCGTAGCTCTCGTCCAGCCACTCCAGGTTCTGTTTGGCCAGCTGCACGTCACGGGTGCGGAACACGGCCCGCTGCGGGATGAGACCGCGCAGCTCTGGCGGTCCGAGCTCGAGTGCTGAGTGGGTGCCCAGCAGCACGGCGCCCTTGTGCTTGCGCCCGGTCTTGATCGCGTCGCTGATCGTGGAGGTGCCTTCGGGGGATCCGGTCATGTGGTGGCACTCGTCCACGGTGAACACGGTTTCCTGGCTGTCATCTGCGTACATGATGTTGCGTCCGATGGAGGCCAGGTAGGCGTAGGCCGCTCGGCCCATGGTCTTGTCCACGCCCATCTCTTTGCGGGCTTCGGGGTTGTTGAGCTGCTCGGCGTTGGGCAGGGCCATGCCGTGGGTGCAGAACACGGTGGCTTGGGCGGAGAAGTCCATCGGGGGCAGGGAGGGGTCGAAGAAGGTCTGGCCGAACTCAACGTCCGCGAACACGTCCATCAGCCGTGCGATGCGGCGGGCCACGTCCCGGTCGGCTTCGTGAATGTTCCCCGACTCCAGGTGGTTCTTGAGATCTCGTAGCGAGCCGATCTCCAGGTCCTTGTTCTGGAGCTTCTTGAGCTCGGCGTTGAGCAGGATCCCCTCGTCGTCCTTGACCGAGACGCCCAGCATCATCGTCATCAGGTTCAGGGTCTCGCGGATCCGCTGGGCCGGGGACTGGTAGATGCGCAGCGGGTCCAGCGCCCACACGGGGTTCATGAAGTCGATCACATTCGCGGTGGTCAGGGACTCGGCCAGCGCCTTCCACTCCTGGTTGTCGGAGTGGTCCACCGCGATCAGCTGGGCGCCGCGGTCGATGCTGTGCGAGGCCACGGTCTTCTGAGCCACCGATTTGCCGGATCCGAGCTCACCGACGAAGCCCATGGACCCCGACACGTCGTTCTCCGCCAGGCCGGCGAGGCTGATCAGCACCGGCGAGAAGCGGCCCGTGGTGATGTTCGTGGCGAACCGGAAGCCGTGGGGCATCCCCAGCAGATCGTTGGTCAGGGGCACGCCCATGGAGAAGGCCCGCCCGGTGGTGATCTGGGAGAACTCGTTGGCCACGGAGGAGATCGTGGACCCGGGCCAGAAGTCCCAGAACAGCTTTTCCTGACCGCCCAGGGGCACGTCCAGGGTCCACTCCTCCGAGGCGTACATGTCGCGCAGGTCCTTCATCTCGTCCTGGGCGATCTCGGGGGTGGGGCCGGCGGAGGAGAAGATGATCGAGGCGGCGACTTCCACCTCTCGGTCGCTGGCCGTCAGCTCCCCCACGTACTCGCTCAGGGCCATGGCGGACTTGTCGATCTCGTTGTTGCCGCTGACCACGCTCGGGGAGTCCTCACGCTGACGGTACTGGTCCTTGATGTTGCTCTCAGCCCGCCGGTTCTTGGCCATGACTCGATCCGAGGGGGTGATCACCAGACGCAGTACGAAGTCGATGTCGTGGGAGATCGAGGCGGCGAAGTTGATGAACTCAGCTCCCGGGAAGACGAACCCCGCTTGCGGGGTCAGCCCCATCACTGCGAACTGCTGGTACGCCGGGGCGGAGTCGCCGGTCTCGACCTTCAAGAAGCGGCGGCGGAACAGCTTGCGCTGCGGGGCCGTCACGTCCTCCATGTCGCTCAGCGCGCCTTCATCCAGCAACGGTTCCGGGAGGCAGGTGGCGGCGTTGATCCAGGATTCCGCGCGCTGCACCTCAGAGTGCTCATAGGAGGAGTGCAGCTCGGCCCCCCGGGTCACCAGGTGTCGGGTGATCCACCGGATGGCCTTGATCCCTACCCGGCGAGGCTGAAAGGGCGAGGGAATGTTCTTCTCGATCTGCTCCATCCGCATGCGCCAGGTGTTGAACCAGGCCTCCGCCGGGGGGCGCACGGTGGCGCGGGTCAACTCGGACGCCGAGAGGTCGAACGAGCGCCAGAAAGTGTTGACCAGCTCCTGGGGGGTTTTGCGTGAGAGCGGGGCGATCAGAAAATAGAGTCTTTCCCCCGCGGGGTTATCGGAGAGGTCCTGGTAGGTCAGGCTGCACTCTTCCATCCACTGCGCCGAGGGGTCTTCAACGTCCTCGAGCATTTTGCCCATGATTTCTTCGGGGGATGATGCCGTCACAAGCCCCAAGATCATGGCTTCCCCCGTCAAGGACTGGAGGAAGTCTTGGTGCTTGGCTCTCACCGCTTCTTTTTGGGCAGTGGTGCCGAGACCATAGGCGAGGCCTTCGAGCTTCCAGGCCGCATAGGCCACACCGCTGCGGGTGACGAATACGTTGTCTCGGACCCACCGGATGGGCTGTCGCAGAACGTCCGCCATGTGAATACTCCTTTGCGATTTATCGGGCTGTGGTCAGATCGGCCATTAGCCGGTCCAGCCCTGAGTAGATCTGTGCGGGCTCGGTGGAATCTTTAGAATTTGCCACTTCACCCGCGTCGGATGACGCAACCGCGTTTTTGCGGTCTCCAGTCATCTGGTGCGCCTTGGCGCGTTTCTTCCCGTTGCTCTTGCTTTGCCCGTATCCATTCGGCAGCTTTCTACCCCGGTATTTTCCGGTGGCGGGTCTGCTGAACAAGGACATGGCGCAGTTCATGAGGTTCAGGGGTGACCTACGGGTTCGAGGCATCTTTCCGGCCCCGTAGATCACCCCTGCCGTCACAAACAGCAGAATCAGGATCTCGCTGAAAATGTCACCGGATCCCCAGATCGGGCGAGTCACAAAACCGAGCACCAAGACCAGGATCCCCAGGGCGAACTGCGTGACCGTGTAGGGCCCTCCGGGGATTTTCTCGCCCGTGGGGGTCACACCGATAAGTTGGGGAATCTTGCGGGCAGAGGTATAGAACTTGCCCGTCTGCACTTGGTTCTGCTCGGCGTCCATGGGTGCCTCCTAGTTTCAGAGAAGTTCCGGTGCTGCCGGGGCTTCTTGGGTGATGACCTGGGTCGGTGCAGAGGCGTTCGTTTCTTCTGCGGTCTTCCCGCCGAAGAAGGAGATGAGTGCCGGCAGCGACGCGATCAGTCCGCCCACGACGATGGCCATGATCACGGAACCGACGGTCTTGCCTCGCCAGGCGATGATGATCGCCACGATCAGGCCGATGACGATGAGCAGGCCCCTGATGGTGTTCTGGGCGGCGGAGCTCTTCTCGTCTACCCAATCGAACACGCCGCCTTGCATGCCGACGTTTACCAGGTTGTTGACGTAGACCATAGCGGTGCTGAACATTTTTACTCCTCAGGTTAGCGATTTAATTTCGGAGGGCCGGGGCGCTGTTGATCTGGGTAACTTCCCAGCGCCCGTCTCGAACTTTCATGCTCAGAACGTACTGAGCGGGTTTCGAGGTCTTGTCGTGGGTCACCACCGCTGTTACGAGCACATCGGCAGTCTGCCCATCTGATGAAGAAACGTCTTTGATTTCTTCTGCGCTATTCGCTTCTTTCAGCGTAACCAAATCCCAGTACGAGGGAGAGATCGCCGTAATTTGTTTGTCAGGAGCCACATACCGTGTCACGTCTCCCTTACCGGTGACGTATGCCTCCAGGAAGTCTTTGATCGTGTTCTGCATGTCCTGATCAGAGACCCGACGGTTGTAGCTAGTCTGAGGCGCATCCTTGACTCCGGGGCTTGCAATCGGAGTTGGCGCTCCCACCACGGAAAGGGCCTCTCCGGAACCTGCGACCGCCATCTGGTACCAGTACGGCGTCCAGATCTCCTTCTTCTTGTCCTTGCTGCTCTTGTCCTCTTCCACGGTTTTCACTGACGCGGAGACCACGACCGAGGTCATGTCGTCGGACTCTTTGTGGACACTGGCCACGGCGAGGTCTTTGTATTCCACGGGGGTGTCACCCGTGATGGCAGTGGTCTGCGTGGTGCCGTATGCGTCGAGTGCCTTGTGATCGCTTTTCGTTGCACTCAGCCAGGCACCGACGTAGGACTGTGCGAAAGATCCAGCCTGCTGCTGTTCAACACCGGCACTGTCTGCCACTACGTTTTGCGGCGGGGGGTCTGGTTTGAACGAGTTGAGGAAGCCGTACAGCGCCATGAGTGCCACCAGTCCCGCCACGACGTATACGGCCCACCGCCCCGCAGTTCCCGTGGCGGCTTGCACGACCGCACCGTTGCCGGTGGTGGTGCGCGGCTTTTGCTTCTTCGGTTTTTTGCCGGGCTTGGCCGTCGATGACCCTTTACGGGACATGAAGGCCGGGACTTGTGGCTTCTTCATCTTGATCATGCGATTTCCTTTACCGTCAGAGTCTCTTGGTCGCTTCCCGTGCTGCCTTGGCCAGCTTGAAGTGGTCATTTTCAAGCGCCAGGCCCACGGCCTCATTCAGGTGGTGGGTGATCTTCTCGCGCAGCGCCTGGCGATGTTCATCCGCCCACCCGTGGCAGCCCTCCAGGGGGCTCTGCACCGTGGCACATGCCTCCAGCGCTTCCTGGGTTTCTTCCCCTTGCTCGAGGTGCGCGAGGAGATCGTCCACGTCGGTGCGGACTGGTGCGAGGGTCCACCCGTTCTCGGTGCTCAGCGCATCGGGCAGGAGCTCTCGGATGCGCTTTGCCGTGCGGGTCCGCCTGATCCTGGCCGCGTGTCCTTCGTTCTCTGCATCGGGCCAGACAGCCTCGCTGAACGCGGCTACGTCCGCGTGGCCACCGTGGAGGTGGAGGTAGGCGACGGCTTCTCCTGCCGCGCGCCCAGCGGATTCACCGGTGGCCCCGTGGATCTCGGGCTTGCCCATCAGGCTCAGCTCGATCCTGGCCGGGGATTCGGGGGCTTCCTCCCGCACCTGGCCAGCTTCCTCGAGCTCGGGAAGATCCGTGGGCTCGGCGGTGGTCTGGGGCTGCTCCTCCTTGATGGCTTTGCCCGCAGCGGGCTCGTTGTCCATGGCCTCCAGCGTCTCTGCCGACACGTCCGCCTCCGCAGCAGAACTGGTGGAGTGCAGCTCTTCGGTGTTCTCGGGATCCTGTGGCTGATCATCCGCCCCGGTGCTCTCCGCCTCGGGCGCGTTGAACATCGCCTCCAGCGCCTCAGCTGACGCCACATCCTCCTCAGCCGCTCCGGTGCCGGCGTTCTGCTCGAGGTCCGGGTGGTCCTGGGGGTCGCCGTCCCTCTCCGTCTGACCAGCCTCGGGCCCGTTGAACATCGCCTCCAGCGTCTCTGCTGACACGTCCACCTCCGGGGCGGTGCTGGACGAGGGCTCAGCGGTGAAGTCCTCCACGCTGATGTTCTCGAACGCAGACGCCGCGGACTGGGCCTCTTCTTCCCGCTTCTCCCAGATGACCTCCATGGCCTGGTACAACTCGTGCTGCTCTCCCACGAGGTTGGGCATGATCCGCAGCCCGTGGGGCCCTGCGTTCACGATGGTCGCCAGACCGTCCTCGTCCTCGGAGATGAACATGGCCTGCTCAGTGGCCACGGTGTCGGTGAGCAGCCCGGTGTGTTCCGAGCGGATGCGGTTGTAGACCTCGACCGTTGCGGGGCTGGAGTCCTTCACGTAGATCGTTGCGGGCGCTCCTGCCAGGTCATCGGCGGTGATCTGCTCGATGGTCTCCACCAGGTGGAACGAGGATTCCTGGTGGTGCTTGCTGAGGAAGGCCACGAGCTTGGGGCCCAGCTCGTGGTATCCGACCAGCCAGATGTGCAGGTCTGCGGCCCAGGGCTCGGTGGCCTGCTCCATGACCTGCCCCACCATGAGCGCGGAGGTGAACTGGGCAAGCCCCACGGAGCCAAGGACCTGCCACCGCGCGGTGTTCAGCATGATCTTCATGCCGTCGGGGCCGTTGCCCACTGCGGTGAGCGCCGCGGTCTGTGTCCCATATGCTGCTCCCGTTTCCAGGGCCAGGGCATCCTCGTGGGTGATGGCCCACTGGTCGCGGTAGTCCTCAGAGACTTGGTAGAAGGGCTCCTCCATCTCGATCTCGTGCGCGAAGGTCAGGGAGATGCGCTCGTGGTTGATGCTGCCGAGCTCGACGATGGGCAGCTCCGGGTGGTCACCGAAGTACCGGGCGACGTTCTCCATCGCTTCGAGGCCGGTGCCTACCGGCTGGTGCGTGATCCGATCCGTGGAGGACGGGATGATGCGCCGGCGCCGGTCCTCCTTGATGCCCTGCTCGAAGATCCAGGCGTCGATCTTTTCCTCGCGGTTGCTGCCCATCGTCAACTCCTCTCGTCTTTACTTGCCGGTGGCCCGGTGTCGTGCGGTGGCCCTCTTGGAGAGGGCTCCTCGACCCAGCAGGGCGGTGCCCAGGGCCGCGGGAAGCGTCCAGGCCCACTGCATGAAGTCGGACCCTGCCGCGCCGGCGGCGCCGGCTGCGACGTGACGTGCCCCGGTCTTGTTCTGGTGAGTGACCGCGGGATCCGCCGTGGTGGCCGGGAGGGTCACGTCCTGGTGAGGTGCAGGAGACACGGGCGCCGACAGCTGGGAGGAGCTGGGCGGCGCCGTCACGACGGACCCCGCGGAGTGTGTTGCCGCTCCAGCTGCTGCCGGAACGGGAGTTTGAGCGGCTGCCTGCGGCACGACGGGCGCAGGGGCAGGAACCGCGGGGGCAGGCTGCTCAGGCACCGGGGCAACAGGAACCGGAACCACGGGCGCCGGAGCCACGGGGGCCGGCTGCTCAGGGGCCGGCGGTACGGGCGCCGGCTCCTCCGGGGCAGGCTCCTCCGGGGCCGGGCTCACCGGCGGTTCCACCGGGGCAGGCTCCTCCGGGGCCGGGCTCACCGGCGGTTCCTCCGGGGCGGGCTCCTCTGCTGCTGGGGGCTCGGGGGCTCCGACTCCTGGCTCTGCGACGGGATCAGTCGCAGTTGCGTGAGCGGCTGTCGTGTCCTGGGGGTAGACCTCGGACGCCTGCGCGGCGCTCATGCCCCCTAGCGTGATTGCTGAGGCGGCGGCAGCGGTGGTCAGAATTCGGGTTGTCTTCATTTCTCTTCCTTTTCGCGTGTGACCATTCCGTCGATTACGGCGTGGCTCGGGGATACGGCCTCGGGGCGGTGGGAAAACGTGCGCTTGTGGTCAGCGGTTATCCAGTGGTCCCCCTCAGGGCAGACGATGGAGCTGTCCACTTGCTGGCCACCTGCGCACAGCTTCTGCACCTGGTTTCCTTGGAGATATTGGTCGGTGCCGACCCAGATTTTTCCCGAGCGGACGGAGACCTTGTTGCCCGTGATGTCTTTCTGCATCTTCACTGCACCACTGGCGTTGTCGTGGGAAACCAACCACCGTTTGGACCCTTTGCCCCACTCGACAATGCTTCGCTCATTGCTTGCCCCCACCCACTGGGTGATCTTGGCGTCGGGGACTGGCGCCTTGAGCGTGGTGGTGCGTTTGCCGATGGTGATCTTGTTGGGCCCCTGAGCCAGAACCGTCTCCTCAGCCGTGCCGGCAAGGACGGCCTGGCCTTTGCCGATGGCGTGCTCAGCACCAGTAGACGTGCGATAAGTCTCCGCAGCGACCACCACCGGTTCGGGGCCGCGGGCGTTGAGAGATCCTGAGTAGACCTTTGCCTGATTCCCCTGGAGAACGATGACCTCTCCCCTCCCGGTATCCACGGCTCCTGCCGTGGTTCCCCCCAGGTAGCGGACGTTCTCGGGGTCCTTGACCTGTTTCGGGTCCCCAAGCTGCTCCCCGGTCTCGGCGTTGAGGATCCGCAGAGTGGACCCTTCCAGGGTCACTACCTGGTCCTGGAACACGGTGAGCGCACGTTGTCCGTCTGGGATCTTCCATCCCTGCGGAGTCGATGCGGAAGCAGAGTCGGAGGGCACGGCAGATTCCGCGGCCACGGGTGCATCCTCACCACCGAAGAACAGCATGGCTGCTGCCACCGCTCCTGCCACCAGAACCGCCAGGGCGAACAACCCCAGGGCGAGGGGGGTCAGACGTCGTGGGCTCTCCACCGCCTCGCTGCCGCTGTTCTCGTCCAGGAGCTCGTGCGCGCGGGTGGGCTCCTCATGCGTGGGTTCGTTCTCTGCTGCCGGTGTTGACGGTTCAGCCGCCTCGGTCTGCGCAGTCGCCGTGTCCTGGATCGGGGCTGTGCGCCCGTTGCTGTCCATCTCCAGAAAAAAGCTGGGGTCCTTCCCCTGCTCCACCTCGACCGTGATCGGGAAGCGCTTGGCTGCTGCGTAGATCTCCCGCAGGGCTTCGTGAGGGCTGGTGGCCTCCGTCGCAGCCCCGTTGATCAGCCAGGGATCACCGGGGGTGATGGTGAACCGGGTGGGGGTCTTCTTGCCGATCATGCCGCCACCTCCACAGGGGCTGCCTCCACCACGAGGTTGTACCAGTAGGCGAAGCCGATGGTCGTCCCTGTGTCTCCCACCGAGGGGCCCGAACAGGTCACGAGCGCGAGGCCCGGGTCGCTTGAGCGGGTGAAGATGCCCGTGGATTCGATCTCGGACTGGGGCACGGTGTAGAGGTCGGTGACAGCGTAGGTGTGCGGGCGCCCCGCCTCGTCGGTGGCGGTGATGTGCTCGCACGGGCGGATCTTATGCAGGTGTCCGAACGGGGAGAGTTCCCCGCCTGCGGCACTGCGCGTCCCGGGGCTGTAGTCCACGTGGCCAGCGATGACCGTCTTTCCGTGGGGTGAGCCCAGAGGGGCGGAGGGGTCGTAGCGGACAGCGGCGGGGGCATCGGGTAGCGCCGAGAGATCGGAGCTGTGCCCCACCGGCACGGTTGCCGGCAGGCTGTCGGCCTCGAGCTCGTTGGCGGACGGGCTCGGGGCGGTAGAGACAGTGGAGGGGCACGTCTTCCCGCGGAACTCCTTGCCCGGGCGGGGGGCGTATTTCATGCCCTCGTCGGTGGTCCCCACGTGCTCGGCATCGGCGTAGGTGACCTGGGTTCCGTCTTGGTCGGTCGTGGTGGTCGCCCCGGCCTGCTGCACCGCGAACAGGCCGCCTGCGACCACCAGAAGGGCTGCCCCTGCGGTCGCGTAGCCTGTTCGGCTGGTGCGTGATGTACCGGTTTTCGCCACTGGACCCTCCCAAGTACCAAGTGATGTGCGTGGTCCTCACAACCACGTGTTCACAATATCACCAATACCCAGGAAGTTGCGTTTTTGTATGAAATTTTCGAGGAGTGCTCTCGTATCCGTCATCACTGAGGTGGGCTCACCGTTTGTGCTGATCGGGGCTCTGCTCGCGGTGGCTGCGGCCCGCTATGAGGCCCACCCCTGGCTCCTGGCGTCTGGGGCCATCTTCTTCATCGTGGTGGTGCCCATGGTTCTGTCCTGGTGGTTGGCGTACAGCCGGCGCACCACCGATCGGTACATCGTGCGCCGCGAGCAGCGTCACGGCTTCTACGTGGCCTCGGCTGCCTCGTTTTTGGTTGGGGTGGCCTTTACGTGGTTCGCGGACGGGTCGTGGCAGCTCAGGCTCATAGCGACCTATGCCCTGGGCATCTTGCTGGTGGTCGCGGGCATCAACCTCAAGATGAAGATCAGCGTGCATGCCCTGGCCGCCGCATTCACCGCCGTGTGCTTGCCCGTCATCGCGGGCCATCCGGGATGGATCGCCCCTGCCGTTGTCGTTGCTCTGGGCGTCCCCTGGGCGCGGGTCTACACCCAGCGGCACTCAGTGCTGGAAGCTGCGAGCGGCTTCGGCCTGGGCCTGCTGACGGGCTCTGTACTGTGCGGCTTGCTGGTGTGAGGACACCGAGATGCTGATGAGCGCCAGGATGATACCCATGGCCGTGAGGAGGATCAGGCTCTCACGCACGACGATGGTGCGCGGCACAAACGAGTTCAGGACGTAACCGCCCATGGCGGCCACTGATCCCCCGTAGCCCACGAGCAAGGCACAGTACGTGAACCGGAGGCCGCGCAGCGGCGTGGACTTGAGCAGGTTCAGCAGCCACGGCACGAGGGAGAACGTGGGGACCCACAGGCACATATGGGTGGAGAGAAGGTACCCGGTCCATGCCGGGCCCCCCACGAAGTTCTCCAGTCCCCGTGAGGTTGTGCTGTCTGCCCCCATGAGGAAGAACGTGGACGTGACACCTGCTGCCGCTACCACTGGCACCCATGGCCTCAGCACAACGGGGCGACGGCCTGCAGCGGCGAGCGGGGCCGCGACCACCGTGGTGTAGATCCACGACGCCGCGACGTAGACAAGGTGCATGCCCAGATTCAAGTAGTTTCGCTGGCCCATGGCCCTGTCCAGGGCGGGGTATGTCCAGCTGAGGGAAATTACGAACAAGATCAGCACGAGGGTTTGGCTTACCAGAAGAGCTTTGCTGGTAGACCGCCATTTCCCTTTGACGAGCCGCAGCCCCAAGCTGATGGTGAATGCCGCTATTACCAGCAGCGCGACCACGTCAGTCAGTGTCATTGGAGTTTTCCTAGATACTCCCCCGCTATGTGTTGGTCTTTGAGAATCCGACGGACATACCGCTGTTGCTTCATGGTGAGCGCCAGTAAATCGTCGTCGGAAACCGCCAGAAGGGCGTCTTTCCGCAGGTTTGCTCCATAGCCGGCATCTTGGGGGGTAATTGCTCCGGCTAGTACGAGCGCGTACACGGGATCCATCTGAGCCGCTGAGAACCCGTCGATCACCTCATCGACCCTGAACCGCTCCCGCCCGTTCAAGCGTTTGCTCATGGACGATGCCGTCAGCCCCAGCGTCTCCCTCAGCGTCTCCCTCGTTGAGCTTGTGCCGACGACGTCAATCCAGGTGGAGAACCGAGCGGGGTAGTCATCCCAGCTGGCGAAGCCCGGGGGCTTAGGCGTTCTCACGAGCAGACGGTCGGTGAGCTCTTGGAGCGCGTAGGCCGGGTGGACGGACGCCAGAATTTCGACCTGGGTGGGCTTCGAGGTGGCTTCGCCCAGAAATGACCACCGCGGTATGCGGCCCAGTTCGCGCAGCGGGTCCAGATTTCTGGTGTGGCAGATGTTGATTAGCATCTGGGCGTCCACCTGATTGCGGGTGCGCTGCATGCTCACCGTGACGGACTTGAACTCCGCATCCCGGGAAACCCTGGTCCAGGACAGCTTTTCCCCTAATCGGGAGTACAGCTCCCCGGCCCATGCGTCCAGTTCCGCTGAGGTCAAGCGCATGGCAAGGCCCCCCAGCGTTCCTCGGATCCAACGTGACGGACCTGATCATATCGTCACGCTGCAGGACACAAGCCGATGCTGGCCCACCTCGAGTCCAGTGCGTTCTTGGACAAAGAGAGCATGATCCCGTGCGTGGAACCGCGGCTGGTGTCCCCGAACTCCTTGACGTTGGCCTCGGGGTAAACCTCCTTGACCTGCTCGAGGGCTGCGCGGAACTTGGCCTTGAAACGGACCACATCACCGCTGGAGCCGAACTGCTGGTGCAGCTGGACCCATGAGATCCGCACGGGCATTTTGATGCTGTAGAGCCGGTAGGAGAGCCACACGTACAGGTCAAGAGCCAGGGGCGTCTTGCTGCGCTCCAGGAGGTGGCGCCAGGCGTCGGCGCGGATGGGCACCGCGCCGTGCTCGCTCACCAGGCGCATGAAGTCCGTGCTGAGTTCGATGTGCGACTCTTCCGGGTCCGCCAATCTGGCGTCTCGCGCACCCCGGAAGACCATGTGATCACGGAAAGAGATCGTGAACCGCTCGTTATCCACCGTCGAGGTGGCGTCGTCCTGCTCCGTGGTGGTGGTCAGGGTGATGTGGGAGGCGGCGACGGCCTGCAGCTGCCGGATCGCATTGGCGCAGTTGCGTGCGTTCCACGTCACGCCGAGCTGCTTGAGGAAACCGCGGTAGGTCTGTGAGACGGGAATGATCGGGTGACCAGTGACCACGGCATCGGTGCAGAGGAACATCAACGCGGCGCGAGCCATCTTCCCGTAGGGGATGAAGGACTCGCTGCCATCGGGCCCGATGCCGGTGCCTGCCGTGACAGTCAGGGTCTGGTTACCGTTGGTGCGCGTCCACGAGTGAGCCTCCACCGCGGCATTGGGCAAGGACAGGTTGATGAACGCGGGGAGAAGATAGCCCAGCCGCTGGGCTGGATCTGGAGAAACCGGTACTATCGGCATGAGCAGTCATCCTTCTTCGAGTCAGCATCGTCGGATGACCCGCCCCTCGGTCTGTTGGTAGCAGCCGGGGGGCTTTTTTTGTGGGCCTTCCGGGCCCGAGCATACCTCAGCACTTCACAGATACGCACTTGTCGGAGGTATGCCAGACCTGTGGATACTTGGCCTGGGGAAGGCCCCTGCAGACGCGCCAGAGTGGGACATTTCGGTACCAAACCCGACAAGGGTGGGACATTTCGGTACCAGAGTGGGACATTTCGGTACCGAAGTGGGACATTTCGGTACCACAGTGGGACATTTCGGTACCGAACGGAAGATCACAGAAGGCCTGGATCCCAGTGTTTGCAAGGCATGTAGGCCTGTGGATAACTTCTGTCCCTGAAGACTCTCCCTGAACCACCTTAAGAACCTTCAATCCGTCGTCCTTGGTTAACGCGCGAGGAGCGCGGCTTGTGGACAACGCCGTCTGTGGATAACTCGGCTGGCGGGCTCGGAGTCGTTCAGGCAACACTCCCCTGGGGCCGGGTTCGTAGACTGCAAGCGAAGCCCACGATGGCCCCAGACAGCCGGAGTAGCCCCTATGCCCGCAGCACCAGCCTGCGATTCTCTTCGCCCAGGCTCTCGTCAGTGGCGGGTGCCGGAGTCGCCTTGCTTGCTGTGATGGCTTGGTTGCACCAGGCGCGCAGGGTCTCGGGGCCGCAGCCCAGCGACTCGGCCACGACTCGGATGGAGGCCGCGCGTGGTCCGCCCTCGGTGGCTTGGCGGTCGAAGACCATCCGCACGGCGCGTTCGCGGAACTCGGGGGTGAACTGCTCGGGCATGATCCGATTCTCCTTCAGGAAGCTCGGAACCAAACCCAGGGCGCTTCACCTTCGCCGGACGGTTCGAGAGAACCACTCACTGATGAGAACCGCCGGGCCCCACACACC
>NZ_VELE01000017.1 GCF_007681555.1 Kocuria salsicia
CACGCGACACAATCCAAGGATGACCGAACGGTTCCGGCCGGCCGTTTAGCAACACGACCTAGGGCGATGAGGACATAGGCGGCAGGCGTGTGCGCACCGAAGATGGCGCCGAGTCCGCACGCGCCGGCCGCGCAGGCGAAGACAAACCAGGGTGTTGGCGTTGCGGGCAGTTCAGCAGCACGTTCGAGGTCATCGGCGATGGCGCGGCTTTTCGGCTCAGCGTCGTGGACCGCTGCGTCGATGATTCGCAGTGTGGCGCTGACCTTGGACATGTTGATGTTCTCCGGGCGCACCTGCAGCGTCGCGACAGGATCACCCTCAGGCGTGGTGAGCGAGATCTGCCCCCACTCGACCATGCACCGGACCGGACAACCCAAGGCATCGCCAAGGGCTTCGATCTTGCGCACGGTCGAGGACGTGCCGTATCCGTTGGCCACGAGCGTTTCAGCTGCCGTGGACAGTGCTTCTACCGATGTGCCAGCCATCACGTCTCTTCTCGCTACCCCGTGCCTCACACCTCCACGGTCAGCGGACGGGCGCGGATCCTCTCCCTCATGCGAGGAATGGGGCCGCGAGGGCTACCGGGTGTTCAGATCCTCGCAGACGAAGCGCGTCGCTCTTCCACGGACCAGGAAGACACGGCAGAGATGACGCTCCGGGGCCTCAGAAGGAACGACTGTTGCGAACAACCCCTTGCTGAGTGGGGATGGTGCAAAAACGAAGGGTTCTGCACCACCGAGGCGAGCCGGTGGCTCAACCCACCGTTTTCGCACTGCTCACTAGCCCACTCCGAAGCCACCATTGCTGTGTAGCACTTGCCCGGTAACCCAGCCACTTTTCGTCGGCGTTCAGCCCCGCCCCTTAGATCCTGAGGACCCTTCCCCTACGGGTGCTGATTCAACAGGTCTGTGACGGCCTCGTGGTGGAGCAACCAGTCGGCCGTAGCCGTGGACCTGAACCGGACAAGCTCGACGATGGTCTCCAGGTCGGTAGTGAGGTCACGGGCAAAAATTGGCTCGTGATGGGCGATACGGTTCCGCAGAAGCCGAATCCGCTCCAGGTCGCCGTACACCTGCCCCCGGACGGACGCTGCATCCGTGTGGGAGCTGTTCGGGAAGAGGCCGAGGATTTGCGGTTCCCACAGACGGGCGTCGAAACGAGCCGTAAATATCTTCTGCCAGAACATAAACTTCAGTTCGGGGATGACCTTGCCGGCCGTGGGCTGGTTCCGTCGAGCGCCCCGAAGGTCACGCCGTGGCATGTAGCCCCGCTGGGTATCGGGAAGGCTGAGCTCAAAACCGTGAGACCAAGGCCAGCGGGGCCCATAGAGCGTCTCGATACCCTCAGTAGCTGCGTTCCGGGTGACAACCTCAACGATATGAAGGGGGAGGAGGAAGGCAGCGGAGACCTGGGCGTTCCATGCGTAGAGCTCGACGGCCTCCGCGGCCCCTGCACCGGCGGCCTGCTCGTAGGTAGAAATCCGGGCCAACGAGAGGGCTTCACGGATCTCCTGGAGACCGGCGTCGGTTGCATTTGCCATAGTTCAAACGTATCCTAAGGCTACTAGTCGCGGGCCTCGTTGGCGGAAGCCTCCCCCCGCGGACAGATGATATTGAGAAGGACCCGTCCCATGGGGGCGGGTCCTTTTTCTTTGCCTTGGGCTCCGTGTGCCCGGGGTTAGGGTCTCGCAAGTCATGGGTTGTAATACGTCTCATGCGCCTAGGCCTGCGCCCCGGGATGTCGGGGCCACGGTGGTCTCTAACGGTGTGCTGCAACCAAAATTCCATGAGGCGTGCCCGCGATTGGTGACAAGACACAAGACGGAGAGACACGCGCCATGGAGGTGCTACTCGTGAAGGGCTCGTGATCGACGTTCACGACTGGCAATCCTTTGCCGTCTCCAGTGCCTTGTAGATCGTTGGTCGGCTGACTCCGAATGAACGCGCAACGGCAGCCACAGGCTGACCGCCTGCCACCGCAGCACGGACCGCTGCGGCCTTCTCCTCATCCAGCTTCGGTTTCGGTCCCGGTCTCCGGCCCGCTGCCCGCGCGCGAGCCACGCCTTCCCGGGTGCGTTCGCGCAGTAGGTCCCGTTCCCAATCCGCAAGCATCAGCAGCATGTTCAACATCAGCCGGCCAGACGCTGTGGAGGTGTCCAGCTGAACGTCCAGGGCCTGCAGACCGATCCCGCGCTCGGCAAGCGCCTGGACGGTGCGTAGTGCGTCCGGCAAAGACCGGCCGAGCCGGTCCAAGCGGGGAACGACGAAGGTGTCCTCTCCGTCGCGCAGATAGGCCAGGGCATCGGTGAGGCCGGGTCTGTCGGACCTCGCCCCGGAGAGGCGGTCGTAGAAGATTTTGGAGCAACCAGCCACTGTGAGGGCGGCCTCCTGTCCCTCGAGGGAGCCTTCCTGGTCCCGGGTGGAGACGCGGGCGTAACCGATCTTCATGATGTGGCGCCCACGGCCGCGCCGTACAGCTCGAACAGGTGCGCGACCAGATCTGCTTCGTCCAGGCCGGGCTCGAGCCCGTAGGCGCGCTCCACGGCATCGTCGAGAGCTTTGTGCGCGGCCAGAAGGTTCGGATAGAGGAAGGCAGTGGTCGGATCGTAGAAGTTCGCCATGGTGGCTTCGGGGTGCTGGCTTCGGGCATTTAACACCTCCTGCACCAGGGCGGTGATCTCGGCCTCCTGTGACGGGTCGACGGCGGGCCAGACGAAGTTGTTGTAGACGATCGCGGCGGAGTAGCTGTAATCGGATTTCAGCCTCACGCCCACCACGCGCATCCAGGCGTTATGCGTTCGAGAGTGCAGCACGCCGAAGTGATAGCGGGTGGCGTTAGGGATCAGGCGGACCTTGTTGCTGCACAGCACCTCGGGGCCGATGAACCCGATGGGGATGTACTGGCGCCGCTCAGAGGACACCTCTGGGATCAGTAGCGAGTTGCCTTCCGGCATGTTCTCGACGTGGAAGCGGGTAGGACGTTCCGCCAGCTTGCGCGTCTGGGCGCTGGTGCTAGCGGCGCGCAGGTCGCGGACCGCGCGGACGCGCTCCATGACCCGGGGCATGGAAGCGAGCTCCGTGGGGGTGGCCTCGCCGAGCCACAGGACCCACCGCTCGATGCCTCGGATGAACTCCTGAGAGCCGTACCAGCGGTGGAAGAACCGCTCCGCGCCCGGTTCCTGGGCCAGGAAGTCCGCTTTCTCTTCCGGGGTGAACAGGTACTGGCCGCCGTCGATGGGCTTGTTGCCGATGCCCATGGCTGGCACGTCGCTCAGGGTCCGGCTGCGGCTCCAAACGAACACGTCCGGGGCGTCCTTGAGGTACGCGTTCAACTGGGCTGGCCGGGATTGTTGCGGTTCCGCGTCTACCCGGGGGTAGTGGAATAGGCGCTTGGGGCCGCCGAGCGCGGAGAAGCCGACGATGACCACGAATACCGCTGCGCCGCCGGAGGCGTCCGTGGTCCAGCGGAAGGTGTCGTGGGCGAAGTCGATCCGCACGCCCAGGTCGTAGATCGGAGACCACACGTTGGCGACCTGCTCGCCCTGGCAGATCGAGTTGGTGGAGACGAACCCTGCTCGTACCGGATGCTTGCCCATGTACTGGGCGGCCTTCATGTACCACCCGGCGACGTAGTCGATGTTCCCGGCGTTGCGGGCACCGTGGAACACGGCCATCAGTTCGGCCTTCTGCTCCCTGGTCTGGAACCGGGCCCCGCGGAACGGGGGGTTGCCGATGATGTAGTCGCACTCGGCCGGCTCAAGCACCTGGGTCCAGTCCACGGTCAGCGCGTTGCCGAGCACGACGTGGGCGGAGTCCTGCAAGGGCAGATCCTTGATCATGCCGTAGATGATGGTCTCGGCTTCGGCGTTGGCCTGCAGCTCGGCAATCCACATCGCCGTGGTCGCCACGTTCACCGCGAAGTCGTTGATCTCGATCCCGTGAAACTGCTGCAAGGAGACCTTCAGCGGGGAATGCTGCCCCTGGAGCTCGAAAACGCCCTGGTTGTGCAGCAGCGCCGAGAGGATCTTGTTCTCGAGCTTGCGCAGCTGGATGTAGGTCTCAGTAAGAAAGTTCCCGGACCCGCACGCCGGGTCGAAGAACCGCAGGGACGCGATCTTGTCATGGAATCTGCTCAGCTCATTGCGCCGCTTGCGGTCCCCGATGCCCTCGGCTGTGAGGATGCCGTCCAGCTCGGCCTTGAGCTCGCCCAGGAACAGTGGGTCGATTAGCCGGTGGATGTTCTGCGGGGAGGTATAGTGCATGCCCCCGGAGCGTCGGGTCTCGGGGTTCAGGGTGGACTCGAACACCCCGCCGAACACGGTGGGGCTGATCTGGGACCAGTCGGTGCCCTCACTGACCTCGTCCAGGAGCACGTCGACGATCTGCTGGGTCAGCTGGGGGATCTCCACGTCCGCGGCGAACAGGCCACCGTTGACATAGGGGAAGGCCTTCAGCGCGTCTGAGGCGTAGGGGTCCCTCTCTGCGGGGCCGGTGTTGAGGTAGGCGAACAGCTCTTTGAGCGCGGCGCGCGCCCGGTCGGCCGGCACGGGCTTGAGGTACCGGTGGAAGGCGTTCTTCGTGAACAGGCCGGCGTCCTCGGCGAAGAGCAGGAAGACCAACCGCACGCACAGAACGTTCAGGGAGTGCTTAGACTCCTCGGAGTCGGGGTCGATGTACTGCTCGCGCAGCAGGTCGTAGAGCTTGCCGATCAGGGCGCCGGCGTCCAGGGAGACCTGGGCTTCGCGGCGTTGGCGTTCGAGCTGGGGGTCCACAAGGAAGTCCAGCTGGTGTAGCTGCTCGGGCAGTTCGGCCAGGCGGAAGTGTTCGTAGTGCTGCTCGGGGTGCTCATGGTCCAGGTCGTGGATTCGGAAGTGGTCGAAGTCGCAGACGATGATCGTGTCCGGGCGCTCCGAGTTGCGCAGGGAATCCGCGTACCGCTTGGCCTGGCCGAACGGGGTCACGGCCACGCCCTGGCGCGTCTCGGCCTTGTCCAGGTCGATACCGAGGGACTTCTGCTCGATCACGGTCTTGGCGTCGCGGATAACAACGTCGATGAACCCGCGCTCAGTGGTGCGGTTCTCGAACCGGACGTTGGTGGTCACATCCTCCATGCCGACCACGTCACGCAACAGCTCGAGCCAGAACGAGGACGTGTCGCCCTTCTCGTAGCCGCGACCGGCCCACTTGTCCGCGAACTGCTTGGCCGCGCGCTTACGTGCGGCCTCCCGCTGATCTGCCACGTGTGCCCCTCTGGTGTCGGAAATCGGTCGATCTCTTGACAGTCTCCCATCACAGCGGCTGGGAGGATCGAGGCGCGCTGAGAGTGTCAAAAATCTACGTCGAGGATAATAGTGTCAAGGGACCCACCCTGATACACCATTTCTTGACATGCTGCCCCGTCCGAGGCGGGCATCCGGTCGTGTCAGCGCATCGACCGGCAGCGAACGCCGCAGGGGCCGGATACTTATCGCAGCGAGTCACTCCCCCGAGGGCCAGGCACGGGGGAGTGGTGCATAAACGACCGCTTTAGCCCCCAACGAGCCAAGGCGTGGGTCTTTTTCCCGTCTCAGTGGAGAGCCGCCCGCAGGCAGATCTCCTCTCCGTCGCTGAGCCCCGCCGGGCGGGGGGTCCTCCTGGACTCCTCCGTCCGCAAAGCTGCGATGAGCGTGTCGCGCAGCGGACGGCGGTTCAGGCCCTGGGCGAGAGCCCGGGAGGAGTCGACGCTGACGGGATTCCCAGCTGACCGGTACCCGCTTCACCCGGGTCGATGCCTTCACGCGTCGTCTGCTGGGCGCTGCAGCTGTCCGGAGTGACCGCTCGGTGCGAGTCCGGCGACGAGGTTGAACGCGCCGGTGAGGACGTTGAGGGAGACAACGCCGACGACGTCAGCGATCGCGCGGTCGCTGTGGCCGAGCGCGCGGAGCTCGTCGATCTGCTCGTCGGTGATGGAGGCCGGCTCGCGGTAGACCTGCAGGCCGAGCCGGATGAACGCGGCGACGGCGGGGTTGGACGATACGCCCTGATGGGCGAGTTCGATCTCGTGCTCCGCGATGCCGAGGGAGCGGGCGGCGTCGATGTGCGAGGCCAGACAGATGCCGCAACCCTGCTGGGCCTGGACGGCGATGGAGATCAGCTCGCTGACCTTGCGGTCGAGCTTGGCGCGGCGCATGGCCCTGCTCAGCTGCAGGTACCCGCCGAGGACGGCCGGCGAATGGGCCATGGTGGCGACCATGTCGCCGACGGTGCCGTGGCGCTCGACGAGCTCGCCGAGCAGCTCGCGGGACGCGCCGACGGCGGTCTCCGGGGTCAGCCGGTCAAAGCGGGGCATGCGCGCGTCCTCCTTGGTGCGCTGCTCGTCGGTTCAGGAGCGGACGAGGCGGTTGATGGCGTCGGTGGCTTCCTGGATCTTGGCGATGGCCGCGTCGTCGTCGCCGAGCTTGGCGGCGTCGAGGACGCAGTGCTTGAGGTGGTCGTCGAGCAGGCCGGTGGCCACGCCCTGCAGGGCACGGGTCAGCGCGGAGACCTGGGTAAGGATGTCGATGCAGTACTTCTCGTCGTCGATCATCTTCGCGATGCCGCGGGCCTGGCCCTCGATGCGCTTCATACGCGCCCGGTAGCGGTCCTTGTCGCTGATGTAGCCGTGCTGGTGGGCCGCGGTGGCGGTCTCGGAGACGGTGGTGGCGGTCTCGGTGGTCATGGGCGTGTCCTTCACTTCTGGCGCCCCAGGACGGAGCGGGTGCTGGCTTCGGGGGTGAGGTCGATGCGCCGCAGCAGCTGGGCGTTGAGGGCGACGACGACGGTGGACAGCGACATCAGGATCGCGCCGACCGACATCGGCAGCACGAACCCGATGGGTGCGAGGACGCCGGCCGCGAGCGGGACGGAGATCAGGTTGTAGCCGGCGGCCCACCACAGGTTCTGCTTCATCTTCCGGTAGGCGGCCTTCGACAGCTGGATGACCGAGAGCACCGAGCGGGGGTCGGAGCTGGCGAGGATGACGCCGGCGGAGGCGATGGCGACGTCGGTGCCGGCTCCGATGGCGATGCCGACGTCGGCCTGGGCAAGGGCGGGGGCGTCGTTGACGCCGTCGCCGACCATGGCCACCTTCTTGCCCTCGTGCTGCAGCTGGGCGACCTTGGCCGACTTGTCCTCGGGGCGGACGCCGGCGAAGACGCGGTCGATGCCGAGCTCCCGGCCGACCTCGTTCGCGACGGCCTCGGCGTCGCCGGTGATCATGACGACCTCGACGCCGAGCCGGTGCAGGGCGTCGACGGCGTCGCGGGACTCCGATCGGACCTCGTCGGCGAGCTTGAGCCCGCCGACCACCTGGCCGTCGCGCAGGACGTGCAGGATGATCGCGCCCTCGCCGCGCCAGGCATCGGCCGCGTCGATCTCGGACTGGCCGGTCTCCTCGAGCAGCCGGGGCCCGCCGACGCGGATTTCGTGGCCGGCCACAGTCGCGGTGACGCCGACGGCGGGCGAAGAGGTGAAGCCGCTCCCGGGCTCGAAGGCCAGGCTGCGGTCCTTCGCGGCGGCGACGATGGCCCGGGCGAGCGGGTGCTCGCTGTCGGCCTCGGCCGAGGCTGCCAGGGCGAGCACGGCGTCGGCGGCCAGGTCGGCGGCAGGCTCGACGCCGGTCACGGTGGGCTCGCCCCTGGTGAGCGTGCCGGTCTTGTCGAACAGCACGGCGTCGACCTGACGCATCGACTCCAGCGCGAGGCGGTCCTTGACCAGGACGCCGCCGCCGGCGGCGCGCTCGGTCGCGATCGACACCACCAGCGGGATCGCCAGGCCCAGGGCGTGGGGGCACGCGATCACGAGCACGGTGATGGTGCGCACGACCGCGTCGTCGGGGGACCCGGCCAGCGTCCAGACGACGGCGGTGATCAGAGCCGCTCCGAGGGCGAACCAGAACAGCCACGCGGCGGCGCGGTCGGCGATGCGCTGAGCGCGGGAAGACGAACTCTGCGCCTCGGCTACGAGCCGGTTGATGCCGGCCAGGGCCGTGTCGTCCCCGGTGGCGGTGATCTCCACCCGCAGGCCGGAGTCGGTGGCCACCGTGCCGGCGATGACCGGGTCGCCCTCGCCCCGGGCGACGGGCCGGGACTCACCGGTGATCATCGATTCGTCCATGTCGGCGCGGCCGTCGACGACGGTGCCGTCGGCGGGGACGCTGCCCCCAGGGCGGACGATGACGACGTCGCCGACGCGCAGGTCGGCGGGATCGACCTTCACGACGTCGTCGCCGTCGACGCGCTCGGCTTCGTCGGGGAGCAGCGCGGCCAGGGAGTCCAGCGCCGAGGTGGTCTGGGCCAGGGAGCGCATCTCGATCCAGTGGCCCAGCAGCATGATGACGATCAGCAGCGCCAGTTCCCACCAGAACTCCAGCTCGTGGTGGACGAGCCCGAGGGTGGCGGCCCAGGAGGCGAGGAAGGCCACGGTGATGCCGAGCGAGATCAGCAGCATCATCCCCGGCTTGCGGCTCTTCAGCTCGCTCCAGCCGCCGCTGAGGAACGGCCGTCCGCCCCAGACGTACATGGTGGTGCCGAGCACCCCGGCGACCCACCCCGCCCAGTCGGGCACCGAGTAGCCGATCAGCATGGCGAACATGGGCGAGAGCGCGACCACAGGGATGGCGATGACGAGGTTGATCCAGAACAGCCGGCGGAACTGGCCCACGTGGTCGCCGTGCCCTTCATGGCCGCCGTGCTCGTCGTGCCCTGCATGATCGCCGTGTTGCATGGCGTGGCCCTGGTGGGCGGCGTGTGCGTCGTCCTCGTGGCCGGGCGCGGACGTCGGGACGGCGGCGTAATCGCTGTGCGCGGTCTCGTCGGCGACCTCGCCGTGGTGACGGTGATGCGTGGTCCGGTCGGTCATTGCTCTTCGCTTCCCCTCGTTCTTCCCCGGTCTTCCCTTCGATCGGGTCGGTCTCGCCGCGGACCTTGAATTGGCCCCCGGCTACCGGCTCAGGAGGCCGGCTGAATCTCGCTCTCGACGACCCACTTGTGGTTGGTCATTGTCATGCCGTCGGACTCGTAGTCGACCATGTAGACGGTCTGGTCGGTGGAGGAGGCGATGGTGGCCTTCGCGCCCTTCATGCCCTCCATGTGCTCTGCCTCCAGCGTGACCTCGGTGCCGTCGGGCAGACGCTCAGGTCCGGCATCCTTGATCTCCTCCTGCACGACCCACTTGTGGTCCTCGACCGGCTCCCCGCCGGTGGTGGGCGTGAAGTTCACCGCGTAGGTGTAGGTGTCGAAAGCGCCGACGATGGTGGCCTTCGCCCCGTCCATACCCTCCATGTGGTCGGCGGTGAGCGTCACCTCGGTGCCGACCGGGTACTTCGGGGACGCGGCCTTCTCGATGTCGGCGGGGGCGGGTCCGCCGTCCATCGGGTGCTCCATCTCGCCGCCGCTGTCGCTCGAGCTGGTGCTTCCGTGGCCCTGGTGCTGACTGGTCGACGAGGGCGTCGCCTGGTCCTGGTCCCCGCCGGTGCTGCAGCCGGTGAGCACGAGTGCTCCGCCGAGGGCTCCGGCAGCGATGGTCGTCATGATGCGCTTGCGCATACGGTCTCCTATTCGTTCAGTCTGACCCGATCAACCTTATACCCCTATGGGGTATAGGTCAAAGGGTTGATCGGTGTGGTCGTCGGGCTGGAAGGTTCCGATCGAGTCGCCCGGGGCCCCAGAGGTGGTGCCGTGACTCGAGCGCGTCGAAGGATCAGGCCATGGTGGCGGCGTACTTGGCCGGGTCCGAGTCGAAGATCGGTCCGCAGCCGGCGCAGCAGAGCCAGTAGCGCCGGCCGGCGTAGTCGCGGAAGAGGCCCTGGGCCTCGGCGACCTTCTTGCTGACCGGGTTGCCGACCATGACGGGGCAGGTCGTGGAGTCTTCGCTGCCGGCGAGGAGGTCTTCGCGGCCGTCGGCCTCGACCGCGGGGCTTCCCGCGCCGGTCGTGCCGCAGCAGCCGGAGCCGGCGACGGCCGGTGCCTCGGCGGCGGGTGCCTGCTGTGCGGGGGAGGTGCTGCAGCAGCTGGCGGGGGTCTTGGATTCGTTGTTCATTCTCGGTGGATGCCTTTCGTGATTTCGTGTGGGTAAGACGGGTGCCGCGACATCACTGCTTGGCGACGCTGCGGAACCCGCGCAGGCGAAGGCTGTTGCCGACGACGAAGACGGACGAGAACGCCATCGCCGCGCCAGCGAGCATGGGGTTGAGCATGCCCAGCGCCGCGACGGGGATGGCCGCGACGTTGTAGGCGAAGGCCCAGAAAAGGTTTCCCTTGATCGTGCCCAGTGTTTTGCGGGAGAGCCGGATTGCGTCGACCGCGGCTCGCAGGTCCCCGCGCACGAGGGTGATGTCGGAGGCCTCGATGGCGACGTCGGTGCCGGTGCCCATGGCCAGGCCGAGGTCGGCCTGGGCGAGGGCCGGTGCGTCGTTGACGCCGTCGCCGACCATCGCGACGACCTTGCCCTCGTTCTGGAGGCGGGTGACGACGTCGACCTTGTCCTTGGGCAGGACCTCGGCGATGACCTGGTCGATGCCGACCTCGGCAGCGATTCGCTTCGCCACGGCCTGGTTGTCGCCGGTGAGCAGGACCGGCGTGAGTCTCAGGTCCTTCAGTCCGGCGATGGCCTCGGCGCTGGTGGGCTTGACGGCGTCGGCGACGACGAGGATCCCGCGGGCCTGTCCGTCCCAGCCGACGGCGACGACGGTCTTGCCTTCGCCCTCGGCCTCGGCCTTGGCGGCTGCGACATCGGAGGAGAGGTGCTGGGACCAGTCGGCCAGCAGGGACTCTCGGCCGACGAGCACGCCGCGACCGTCGACGACGCCCTGGACGCCCTTGCCTTCGATGTTGGCGAAGTCCTCGGGCGTCGGCAGTTGGCCGACCTCCTGGACCGCGCCCTTGGCGATGGCCTGGGCGATCGGGTGTTCGGAGGCGTCCTCCAGTGCACCGGCCAGGCGCAGCAGCTCCGTGCGGTCGGTGCCGGGCTCGGTGATTGCGTCGACCAGGGTCATCTTGCCGGTGGTGACGGTGCCGGTCTTGTCGAGGACGACGGTGTCGACCTTGCGTGTGGATTCGAGGACTTCGGGGCCCTTGATGAGCACGCCCATCTGCGCGCCGCGCCCGGTGCCGACCAGTAGCGCTGTCGGGGTGGCCAGGCCGAGGGCGCAGGGGCAGGCGATGACGAGGACGGCGACGGCGGCGGTGAAGGCGGCCGAGACGCCGGGTCCGGATATCAGCCATGCGCCGAGCGTGACGAGGGCGATGGCGATGACGATCGGGACGAAGATGCCGGAGATGCGGTCGGCCAGGCGCTGGACCTGGGCTTTGCCGGATTGGGCGTCCTCGACCAGCTTGGCCATCTGCGCCAGCTGGGTGTCCGACCCGACCCGGGTCGCCTGCACGACCAAGCGGCCGCCGGCGTTCACGGTGGCTCCGGTCACCGCGTCGCCGGCGACGACCTCGACGGGAACGGACTCGCCGGTGAGCATGGAAGCGTCCACAGCGGATGTGCCGGAGACGACGGTGCCGTCGGTGGCGATCTTCTCGCCGGGGCGGACGACGAACTCGTCGCCCACGGTCAAGTCTGCGGTCGGGATCTTGGTCTCGGCTCCGTCGCGCAGGACGGAGACCTCCTTCGCTCCGAGGTCGAGCAGGGCGCGCAGCGCCGCGCCGGCTTGGCGCTTGGATCGCTTCTCGAAGTAGCGGCCGGCGAGGATGAACATGGTCACCCCGGCGGCGGCCTCGAGGTAGATGTTGCCCGCGCCGTCGGAGCGGGCCAGGGCGAATTCGAACGGGTGCTTCATTCCCGGCATGCCGGCGTGGCCGAGGAACAGCGCGTACAAGGACCACAGGAACGCCGCGCTCGTGCCCATCGAGACGAGCGTGTCCATCGTGGCTGTGCCGTGCTTGAGGTTGGTCCATGCGGCCTTGTGGAACGGCCAGCCCGCCCAGACGATTACCGGCGCGGCCAGGGCCAGCGAGGCCCACTGCCAGTAGGTGAACTGCAAGGCGGGGATCATCGCCATCGCGATGACCGGGACGGTGAGCACGATCGACCCGATCAGCCTCTGCTTGAGCGAGGTCAGCTCGGGGTCGTCGGCTGGGCCCTCGCCGTCGGCCGCGGCGTCTGTCGTCGCGGCCTTGGGCTTCGGCAGTGCTGCGGTGTAGCCGGTCTTCTCGACCTCGGCGACCAGCAGGGCCGGGTCGTAGCCGGCAGGCACGGTGACCTTGGCCTTCTCGGTGGCGTAGTTGACGCTCGCGGTCACGCCGTCGAGCTTGTTGAGCTTGCGCTCGACCCTGTTGGCGCAGGAGGCGCAGGTCATCCCGCCGACCTCCAACTCGATGCCGGTGTCCGAGCTCAGCGGCGCTGAAGCTGGTGCAGTCATCGTCTTTCCTTCCTTCTGCCCTGCCGCGGCTGTGTGCCGTAAGCCGCGAGCCGCGCTGGTGCCTTCATCAGGCGCGCACGGCCGAGTAGCCGGCCTCCTGGACGGCGGCCAGGACCTGCGCGTCGTCGATCTCGCCGGAGCCGGAGACGACGAGCTTGCCCGTCTGGGCGCTGACCTCGATGTCGGTGACGCCTGGGATCTCGCCGACCTCTTCGCGGACCGACATCTCGCAGTGCCCGCAGGTCATGCCCGTCACCTGATATTCGTTCGCACTCATCGCAAATCCTCTTCGTTTCTCGATATCCCCGGTGGGTACCTGTATGAGAACCGTATACCCCCTCTGGGTATTCCCGCAAGGTAGGGAGCGATCACCGGCGTGGTCATCGACCACTCGCAGGGACGGCATGGCGATTGTGAGCCCGGTACGACACCGGGGTAGGGTAACGAGCGTGTTGACCGCGATCCCCGAGCCCAGGCGAAGCATGCGCCGGGTGCCGCTGATCGTCCTCGCGGCGCTGCTGATCGCGGGTCTCCTCGGGATGCACGCCCTGACCAGCGCGCCCATGCCCGCGACTGCCTCCATGGCGTCCTCGGGACACGCTTCCCCGGCATCGCCCGCCCTCGCGGACCAGGCGACCGCCGCCCCCGCGGCGGCGATGTCCGGGCCTCACGGCACGATGCACGGCTCCGGCGGGTGCGCGGACGCCATGAGCGGCGGCGGGTCCACGTGCGTGTCCGTGCCGACTGGCAAGGACCTTCCGGCCCTCCCGGCACCGTCCGCCGCGAGCCTGCCCCGACCAGTGCTTGCCGCGGCCGCGCCGACGCCGCCGCCCGAGACGCCGCGCCGGCTCGCGCTGACTCACCTGGAGCTGTCGATCCAACGGACGTGAGCAGCCGGGAGCGCCGACGTGGCGCTCCTCGCCCTTCCTCGGCAGGGCCCATGGCTTCTGCCGAGTCCGCGACGGCATCGCGCCCTCGGCGCGCTGGCCCTTCTCAGAGGCCCATGCAGGCCTGCGCATCCGATCACCGTGATCGTCGACCGCGCCGGCTCGATGCCGTGGCACCGCTCACTATCGACACAGAAGGACATCACCCATGCATTCCGCCCTGAACCGCCGCCAGTTCCTGTCCGTCGGCGCACTGACGCTGACCGCCGCCGGCCTCGCCGGCTGCAGCTCCACCACCAGCAAGACGACCTCGTTCGTCAAGCCCGGCAGCGCCGCGGTCACGGCGGCCGAGGCCAAACGCCGCAGCACCGGGACCGTCGTGCAGCGCGCGCTGACCGCCGAGCCGGTCACCCTCGACTTCGGCGGGAAGATCGCCAAGACCTGGGCCTACCGCGGGGCATCGGCGAGCGAGCCATTGCGCGGCAACGTCGGCGACACCCTCAAGGTGGCGCTGACCAACGACCTGCCCGACCCGACCAGCGTGCACTGGCACGGGCTGGCGCTGCGCAACGACATGGACGGCGTCCCGAGCCTCACCCAGAAAGCCGTCCAGCCAGGCGGCTCGTTCGCCTACGAGTTCACCCTGCCCGAGTCGGGCACGTTCTGGTTCCACCCCCACGTCGGCACGCAGCTCGACCGCGGCCTGTACGCGCCGCTGATCATCGACGACCCGAACGAGAAGGCCGACTACGACAAGGAATGGGTCATCGTCCTCGACGACTGGCTCGACGGCGTCACCGCCACGCCCGACCAGGTCCTCGCCGAGCTCGAGAAGGGGATGATGGACCACGGCGGCATGGACATGGGGCCGATGCGGATGGGCAACACTCTGATGGGCGCGACCTCGCCGCTGCTCGGCGGCGACGCCGGCGACGTCTACTACCCCCTCTACCTGATCAACGGCAAGCCCGCCAAGGACCCACAGACCTTCACCGCCAGGCCCGGAGAGAAAATCAGGCTGCGGATCATCAACGCCGGCGGCGACACCGCCTTCCGTTTCGGCATCGCCGAACACCCGCTGACGATCACCCACACCGACGGCTTCCCCGTGAAGCCGCACGAGGCCGAGAGCGTAGTCCTCGGCATGGGGGAGCGCTACGACGCGGTCATCACCGCCGGCGACGGCGCGTTCGCCGTGATCGCCGAGGCCCTCGGCAAGCAGGACCAGGCCCTCGCCGTCCTGCGCACCGGATCCGGCACCGCCCCGACCAAGAAGACCAAGCTCCCGCAGATGAAGACCCCAGCCACCGCAGCCGACCTGAAGGCCGACTCCGTGGTCAGGCTGCCCAAGCGCGCTGTAGACCGGACCCTGGTACTCGAGCTGACAGGGAGCATGGAGAAGTACGACTGGGCGATCAACGGCAAGCGCATGGACGTGGACCAGCCGATGCGCGACGCCCTCGGTATCAAGCAGGGCGAGCGGGTCGCGCTCGAGTTCAAGAACTCGACCACGATGTGGCACCCGATGCACCTGCACGGCCACACCTACCAGCACTCCGGCGGCGGGCCCCGCAAGGACACCTCGATCGTCCTGCCTGGCAAGGCGCTGCGCGTCGAGTTCGACGCCGACAACCCCGGCAGGTGGCTCAGTCACTGCCACAATCTCTATCACGGCGAGGCGGGGATGATGACGACGATCGCCTACCAGATGTCCTGATCCGCAGCCGACCAACGAGTCGTGTGACCCGGAGGCGCCGAGTATTCGTCCATAAGGATGGCGCAACCAGCCTGCTGCAACACAGACGAAGGGCGCACCTCCTGGAGGGACTGCCGCAAGGATGGGTGACATCTGATCAGGAAGTGCAGCACAGTCGAAGGGTTCAAGGAGGTTACGGGGAGGCCGCCACGTGTGAAGCCGACGGGAGCCCCGGCCGCTGAGTAATGGCCAGGGTTGGTTTCTGGAATACGAGCATCCCAGGCGGCAACGTTGATCTCCGCCACCGCAACATCACCTTAAGCAGCCCCGGAGGCCCCTTGAAGATCGGTTACGCCCGCGTGAGCACCCGCGAGCAAGCGGCCTCCCTGGACACCCAGCGCGCAGCCCTGGAGGCAGCAGGTTGTGAACGTGTCTTCACAGACACGATCAGTGGTGCACGCTCCACCCGCCCCGGCCTGGACGCCGCCCGCAGCCACCTCCGTACCGGGGACGCCCTGGTGGTCACCCGCCTGGACCGGCTAGGCCGGTCCATGCGCGACACCGTGAACACCGCCGCCGAGCTGAACGAGGAAGGCGTGCGGCTGGTGCTGCTGGACATGGGCCTGGACACCGCCACCCGCGAGGGGCGGCTGATGGTGGGCATCCTCTCCGCCCTGGCGCAGCAGGAGCTAGAGACCATCCAGGAGCGCACCCGCGTAGGACTGGAACACGCCCGGGCACAGGGCCGCGTGGGCGGCCGCCCACCGAAGCTGAACCCCGCCCAGCGCGCGGCCGCGCTGGCCGCGCTACGTGGCGGGCTGTCCGTGTCCGACGTCGCGGCGCTGCACGGGGTGAGCCGGTGGACCATCACCCGCATACGCGACGCGGCCACCGAGGAAGCATGATTGCGCGACACGACTCCATCAGCGTGACGTGAACCGCAAAAATGTGGCCCTTCACAGATGAGCATGGGTAGCCGGGTGCGTGGGGGCGTTTCGGAGCGCGTGTTGTGGGGTCTGGGTAGAGGTCGAGGCCTCCAGGATGGGTAGCGACCAAGCAACCTGATCCATAAAGGCCTCGACGTGTCTCATGCTATCTGCGCGCCCGCGTGCGCGCTTTTCGACCTGCCCGACGTCCACGTCCTGGCCGTGGAACGCGGGGCGCGCCAGTTCACCGTGGTGGTTGAGACCGTGCCGCCCCTGGTGGGCTGCCCCTCCTGCGCAGTGCTCGCCACCGGTCATGGCCGCCGGAAGGTGCTCCTGCACGACCTGCCCTGTGCTGGGGTGCCGGTGCGGGTTCGCTGGCGCAAGCGGATCTACCGCTGCCTCGAGGACGCCTGCGAGATCTCGACGTTCAGTGAGCTCCACGAGCTGGCGGCCCCGCGGGGCAAGCTCACCACCCGCGCGATCGCCTGGGCCGTGGCCCAGCTGCGCTCCCACGACATCGCGGTCTCGGCCCTGGCTGAGATGCTAGGGGTCGCTTGGAACACCGTCTGGGATGCCATCGCCCCGGTCATCGAGGACCAGTTGGCCGCGCAGGAGCGGCTGACCGGTGTGGACGCTCTCGGTGTCGACGAGCACGTCTGGCGCCACGTCGGTCCGCCCGGCACCGGACTGGTCACCGGGATCGTGGACCACTCCCGCGGTGAGGACGGCCGGCCTCGGGCGAGACTGTTGGACCTGGTCAAGAGCCGCACCGGGGCCGCCTACGGCCACTGGCTCTCCGAGCAGGGGCCGACCTTCACGAGCGGGATCCGCACGGCGACGCTGGACCCGTTCCACGGCTACACCAATGCCATCCGCGACAAGCTCCCGGAGGCCATCACGGTGCTCGATGCGTTCCACGTGGTCAAGCTCGGCGGCCAAGTCGTCGACGAGGTGCGTCGCCGCGTGCAACAGGACACCCTGGGTCACCGCGGACGGGCCGGAGACCCGCTCTACGGGATCCGCCGGACCCTGCAGATCGGCGCCGAGCACCTCACTCCCAAGCAGATCACCCGCCTGAACGCGAAGCTCGAGGCCGGGGACCCGCACTATGAAGTCACCCTCGCCTGGCACTGCTACCAGAAGCTGCGTGCCGTCTACCACGCCCGCCCCGAAGCCGGACGCCGGCTCGTCGCCGAGATTCTGGGGGCCTTCCCGACCTGCCCGATCCCGGAGGTCGCCCGGCTGGGCCGCACCTTGCAGCGATGGCGGTCGGCGACCCTGGCCTACTTCGACACCGCCGGAGCCTCGAACGGGCCGACAGAGGCGATCAACGGGGTGATCGAAACGATGCGCCGGGTCGCTCGGGGTTTCCGCAACTTCGACAACTACCGGCTACGCGCCCTGCTCGCCGCCGGTGGCCACCGGCCGTGGCGGAAGACGCCTACCCACGCTCATCTGTGAAGGGCCTCTTTACCTGGATCAGGGCGTTTCCGGTGCTCCAGGCCGTAGGTGCTCTTCAACAGGGGGACACCTTGGTGGTGACGACCTTGGACCGGTTGGGGCGGTCCACCCAGAACATGCTCGAGCTCTCTGAGTCCCTGCGGGAGATGGGCGTGGGGTTGCGGGTGCTCAACCTCGGTGGCGGTGAGGTAGACACCTCGACGCCGATGGGGTCGATGGTATTCACGGTGATGGCCGCGTTGGCGCAGATGGAGTTGGAGATCAAACGGGAGCGGATCACTGACTCAGTGGCTAAGCGCAGAGCTGCTGGTGGGGATCTTGGGGGCCGGCGCCAGCAGTTCACGGACTCCCAGATCCGCAGCGCGCAACGGCTGATCGACGCCGGCCAACCAGCAGCACAGGTCGCACGGGATATGGGGATGTCCCGGGCGACGCCGTATCGGAGGTTTCAGCACATTAGGGACCACTAAGAATTGTATTTAAATGTATGAAGTGGCATCATAATTATGTGACGTATTCCTATTTTGTCGAAAGAAATTTGTCCCCAGATAACAAGGAAAAAGCTTCAGAGATCCTCCAGAATATCTCATCATGGCGTACAGAAAATATAAGGAATAGAGAAAGATTTGAATACCATTTGATCCGTTTATATAGGGACGGGTTGGAAGCTATGGATGATTTCTATTTCTCTTCCATAGAGGCATTTGATTGGGGCATGTCGGTAATTTTCGAAGAAGAACCGGAATCATCATCTGATGAAGAAACACAACTGTATTACCAAGTTATAAGCGGGTTGGTAGCAAGGGCGCTGACGGCCTACGCAGAGGTCATATGCCTTTTGAGGAGCGGATTTCCTGGGGGGGCTTTTGAGCGCGCCAGGTTCATGCAGGAAGTATATGTTACCGCAATGACAATCGCTAGATATGGGCATCCACTGGGTGAGCATCCGGAACTTGTGGAAAGATACTTGCGGCATCGAGATGTTTTTGAAAAATCGTTCGCCGAGGAACTCATGAACACTAATATATTAGGTGATAAACACCCTTTTAGTAAAGAAATTTTCGAGGCTCTTGAGAAAAATCAGAAAGACACGAAGGAGATGATTGGAAAAAGCGCTGGGGGTATGTGGGCATGGGCGTCTCCAGTGCTTCCTGAGGGGGAAACCCCTACAATGAAATCGATTTCTGAAAAAGTTTTGCCGAATTTTTACTTTTTTTACAAGCTGGGGAGTCGGCACGCTCACGCTGGCTCAGAAGGATGGCCCTTGGGTCATATAGAAGTAGGGGATCAAGATGGCCTCATTGTGGGTTCCCAAGACAATGACCTTGGATTACCCGCGACCCTTGCTACTGCATTTATGACCGACCTGATGACTCTTGTGGTCCCAGTGGAAGTCGAATCGGAAGACGGGATCGATACTAAAGGGAAACTTATTCATGAAATATTAGAAAATTTGAGCGAAATAATTAGAGAAAACATGTTTTTAGATGAGTAATTTCTACTAATTATTAGGGGCGTGGCTTATTGATTAACGATAACTGAGCCGTGGCCTGAGGTGCTCCAGGGCACCAACCCCACCGCCCAAGGTACGCAGACGCCGTTAAGCGGCTCTTCAGGATCCAGGGTGTAGTTGGGGTCGGCGCGTCGGTCGCCGGATAGGGGTCGAGGC
>NZ_VELE01000018.1 GCF_007681555.1 Kocuria salsicia
CGCGAAGGACTCCAACCGATTGAAAACCTTCTGTGCGTCCTGCAGATACGCCCCCACCTTCCGGGCCAGTCGTGTCACGTCGGGCTCGTTCATCACTCCCGGGTGGTTGTCGTTCCACCAGTCCAGCCCGGCGGCGAACTGACCGGCGATATCCACCGCCTCCCGGCGTTCCTCCTCCGGGGTGGTCAGCTCACCGCAGCGGTCGAATCGCTGGGCATGCAGACGAGCCATCTGCTGGGCATGGGCCCGGACCAGAGCCGGAGTCCACTGCCCCGGTGTGAGGACGCGGCCGGGTACGAAGCTGACCACCATGTACGGAGCACCCAGGGGGTTGTCCGCCGACTCCTCCAGCACCAGCGCCTGCGGGCCGATGCCCTCAGGCACCAGGCTCAGCCCGTGGAACTCCTCCTGCATCGGCCGCGGCAGCTCCTCCACCGGACGCCGGGCGATCCGCACCACCACCCGTTGCTCGCCGGCCTCCAGTAACCACGCCGCGAAGCTCTCCCCATGCCCCAGCAGACGCACCTCGTCTCCGTCTCCCGGTGAGGAGCCCAGGCCGACCGCGGCCGGGGCCTGGCCAGCCAGATGAACCAGTCGGTCGACCATGGACGGATGCTCAGGACGGGCAGGAGTCATGAGCACAGTCTGCCCCCAATCAGACCTGGCTCGAGAACCAATGTCATGCCCCCGCTGCACCGAGGAAACGGCTCCAGCGCTCACACCGGAACCCTCACCGCGTCGTTCGAGTGCGCAACGCAGTGGCGCAGACTGCACGGGTTACGGCTTGCCGACGCGGCAATCGCCTCTCAATGCACTAGTGACAAATGCGCTCGAGAGCGGTCACGCACTCGAGTGTTGCTTTCCCGAAGGGTGACGTCTGCGAGGGCTTGTCCGAAAGTCAAGCCGTGCACTTCAGCCGCTGGAACGCCGAGACGTTGGGCGATCTCTTCGGTGCCCCAGCCCTTGGACTTGTGGAGCGCCGGAAGGACGACATTGAAGACGCGAGAAGTTTCGGGGTCCATGCCTTCTGGCTCACCGGATCGATAACCGCGTTTAGTTAGCTCGATACAGGCCTGCCGATAGGACCAGTCCGTCAGCAGCCCAGCTTTATGAAGGGCGTAGGCCAATGCCATAGCCGAGACGCCCAGGCTGACTTTGAGTCTGAGAACTGTGGCGATTGACGGCTCCCTGCCTACTTGTGAACGCAGCAAGATGCGGGGCATGAGGAACTCAGAGGCGAACTGATCGGCTTCTTGCTCCGCGTTTCGTTCGCTGTTTAAGGAGGCGTCCAGGCCAGCATGCAGAACTAGATGCCCTATCTCGTGCGCCAAATCGAACCGGGAGCGTTCGGCGGTCTTCATCGTGGAGAGGAACACATACGGCCGGCCGTCTTCCCACAAGCTGAAGGCATCCACATCAGCCGTTCCCGCGGGCAAGCTGAGGACTCGGGCACCATGAGACTCGGCCAGACGCAATGAGTTTGGCAGAGGGTCAATCCCTAACTGCCACTCGGCACGTAGTTGCTGCGCCGCATCAAGCGGATCGACTCCCGCCAGGTCAGGAATGCTCAGTTCCGGCAAAGCGAAGTGCTCGGTGATGAGCCCATATAGCTCCACCCCGATACGTCCTGCGGAGGTCGCCGCGTGCTTCTGCGCAGCACTCGAGCGGCGCCGGGCACGGAAGAACACCCGTTCCTCTTCAAATGGTGATGTAGCAGGCATGCGGAAGAATGCTGGGGCGCAACCAATTGCTTGCGCCAGTGCGGAAGCGGCCCGATCCGGAGCACCGTGAGTCTCATAGTTCGTCACTGTGCGGGGAGTGGCCTGAAGCCGGTGGGCCAGCTCACTCTTACTTAGTCCCGCACGCAACCTCGCCAGTGCGATCCGCGAGGGTTCTAGTGTCACGACAGTTCTACGATCCTGAAGTCGATGTCGTCCTGCGGGCCAGCCGGACGCTGGGGCACCTCGAAGCTGGTGAGGTCTTGCGGAGGCAGAAGGATGCGGTGACTCCAGCGAGAAATGTCGCCGTCATCGGTCACGGCTGCAGGAAGGGAAAGCTCGGCGCGCACGGTTGGCTCGTCCTTCGACCAGTGGTAGAGCAACACCCAGGTGAGCGGCTCCTGTCGGTCCCATGTTGCCGGCAGTTCGAGGATCACGTCCAGCATCTGCTGGCCGTTGCACTGCACCGCGGCTCGGGTCGCCGGACCGCGGCGACGCGCCGTCCGGGGGTCTTTCTCGACGGAGACTCCCGTGTCGGCATTTCCTCCGACCACCATGATCGAGGTTTTACCGTCCGGGGAAAACACTCGAGGAGAGTTCTGCGGGTCCCCTTGGGCCCACTGGCGCCCGACGAGCTCCTGTCGGAGGTAAGCCACAGTCTCCGACCACTGCGTGTACCCACGAGCGGTCACAGGATGGAAGGCCGTCACATCCTGGGCTCGCGCGACTCCGGTGCGTACGGAGTCCATCAAGACCCCATTGTTCAGCCCGAGGAGCGCCAACACCGATGGAGCATCCTGCGCGGTGACGTACGGCTGGGACTGAAGAGGTTCAGGGATCATGTTGGCTCCTTCCACCGGCCTCAGCATAGTGCACAAAACCGGAAAATTTGGATGTGTGAAGAGGGACCGGACTGACTCGAAGAAGGTCGGCGCCTGAGCCCCTGAGCACAAGCCCGACGTACAACCCCAACTGCACCACATCTACTGTGGGCCCAGAGGCTGCTGTGCTCCTGAATGTGCTGCACGACTGCCGGAACCTACCGGGGTGCTTCCGAGCCTGCCGGGGCAGTCGATCCACCGCCCCAAAGGCAGGCGAAGCGTCCGGTGGATACCGCGGTGTGGGATGCTGGCCGTGAAGCGCCCTGGGTTTCGTTCCGAGGTCAGGGCACCGCGGGCGCGGTCACGTCGGCCTCAGTGAAAGCAGCCTCGACCTCTACCGGGGTCCGGTACTCCAGTCCTTCGTGGAGCCGCGTCTCGATCTGGGCAACTACCGCCGCCGGGGACGCGGCGGCGCCATGGTGGGGTGTCGAGGATTGGTCGAGCAGACCGAGCTCACCGTGCGCCCGCCATCTGTTGACCCACTTGCTTGTGCAGGCACGGGAGAGGCCCATCTCAGCCACGGCGTGGGCGATGGGTCTCGTGCGGCATCGCTCGATGAGCCAACAGCGCCCTTCGACCGTCAGAGGCGCATTCTTGCGCGTCACTAGGCCGCACCGGGCGCGGACGCTCGACGTGCGGTGTCGCGGTTGTCGATGGCCTGGCGAACCTCGTGGATCGCCGTGCGGATGGTGTCGCCATACGCATCGTCGGACAGCGCAGAGGTGTGCTGCTCTGCGCTGCTGATGTGCTCGGCGGCGGCTTCGAACGCGCCCAGGCAGCGGAGGTTGTCGGCGATGTTGAGGAAGAGGCTCGGGTAGAACCCGGCGACCTGGAGGCTGGCGTGGTGTTGCTGGGCGCGTTCATCTTTGAGGCCGTCGGCGGCATCCAAGGCGCGGATGTCCCAGATGAGCGCCTCTGCGGGGTCTTCGTAGAGGTCAGCCAGATAGTGAGCGAGCGTGCAGCGGTGGAACGGGTCCCCGGCGACCCCGATCTGTTGCCAGATGGCGAGCAGGTCGCGCCGAGCCGTCTCGATGCCACCCCCGCGTCCGAGGACCAGGGCTTTGCCGATCGCTTCCATTGTCGGGTCGGGGGTGGCGGTAGTTTCGGTCATGAGATTGGTCCAGTCCTTGTCGTTCTCGGTGGGCGGAGGGGTGTGGGTGGGCGGTTAGGAGGGACTGGCGGGGCAGGGCATGACCAGCGTGAACAGGTCGCCTTCGTCGGCTGACCTGACGGTCGCTGGCCGGTCAGGTCCGCGGAGGTCAAGCATCAAGTCGTTGCCGAGTGAGTGGCTCAACGCGGGGTACAACGTGGTCAGATCGAACCAAAGCGTTAGATCCGGACCCGACGCGGTCCCGCTGAGTGCCACAACGGTGTCGGATAACAGGAGACTCGGCTGGCCGTCCGCGACCCGCAGTCCGATCGTCTCCGGCGCTCGTTCTAGCGCTTTGAGAATCTGGTGCGTCTCGATCGTGACGCGATGCGTCACCTCGGGCAGTGAACCGATCAGATGTCTGTAATCAGGGAAGATCTCGGTCAGGAGGCGGCAGTGGGTCACGGTGCTGTCGCCTGTGCGGAGGTCGAGGGTTCGTTCGCCCGCTTCTAGCGTCACGGTGGGGCTTCGCCGGAGCCGCGCTGTGACGGCCTGGAGGTCTTCTCCGGCTAGGGTCCCTGACCACGAAGCTGCCGGCGGCTGGCTGGGCACCAGTGTCCGCGTGGCGAGGCGGTAGCGGTCGGTCGCGGTCAGCGAGATGGCGTCGGGATGTGCTTCCAGGCGTACCCCGGCCAGTACCGGGATCTCGAGGTCGTGAGTTGTGGTGGCCAGGATCTGATCGACAGCCGCTGCGAGGACCGGACCCGGCAGAACGCCCAGGGCGAGGCAAGCACCCTGAGCGAGGGACGCCTTGAGGGCCGCAGCGGCCTGCTGAATCCCACTGGTCTCCGCGGCGACCTTGGCCACCTGATCGTCGATGAGCCGCGCAGCCTCCTCAGCGCCGGCGGCAAGGAACCGGCCAATCGTGGGCAGCGGCATTCCGATCTCGCGCAACTGGCGCAACCGCGAGGCACGCACCACCTGCGGCTGGCTGTAGAACCGGTACCCCGTCAGCGGGTCGACCTGCTCGGGACGGAGCAAGCCGGCATCGTCATAGAACCGCAATGCGCTCGCAGTCAGTCCGGCGGCCTTGGCGAACGCGCCGATTGACATCAACTCTGGGTCAGCCATAGGAACATCGTCCGGCCTCAACCAACTCGAAGGTCAACCCCGGCGCGAGCCATCAGCAATGTCTCGCCCCGCAACCTCTAGTCCCGGCGGACCGCGGGATGGGCTATCTCGCCCAGCCTGCACATGACCTTGCTGCCGCTACTGACTCTCGAGCACACCCTGGTGTCCACTGGTGCCAGTCGCGGCCCAAACGGTCTGATCCTCCACAGCGACCGCGGTGCTCAGTAAGTCAGCTTGGTGTGCTCGGATGCGCTGACCGAGACTGGCATGACAGCCTCGATGCGATCTCTGGGCGACAGTTAGGCCGAGACAGTCAGCGGGCCCCACAAGGCTGGTCTCATCCCCTTCAAGCGAATCTGGGAGTCCACTGAGGCGGCCGAACTGACCATGATGGGCTATGGGTGCCCTGGTGGAACACCGCCCCTCTCCACGAGGCCCTGGCCTATCGCGCCCCGCAGAGGTCGAGACCACCTACACCCAGGACCGAGACATAGCACCCGTTGCGCCCTAACCGCGGAACGAAGCCCAGGGCGTTTCACGCCGTCAGGCAGATCCCTCCCAGCCCGGGTCACCCACGCTCATCTGCGAAGAGCCGCTAAATGCCTCGTGACGAGTGGACTTGCTCGATTAGGAACGCGCCGGCGGCGACGTCAAGGACTGCCGATCCCACTGATTTGTAGACCGACCGCTTGTAGCTACGGTCGGCACCCTTCCAAGGGCGGTTCTCGAGGATTGTGGACGCGTTATACGCAGAGTTGAGGAGATCCGTAGGGATTTCCATTGACTGTCGTTGGCACTCTGCGACGGTGTCGCAAATAAGAACATCCACGGTCCTGAATGATTCGGGAGCCCATTCGGCAAGGCCTGGAATCGATGCCCCGATCGCGTTGACATGGGCGGCTTCCTCGACATGGCGCATGTCGAGGAACGGTGATCCGGCCGCCGTGAGGCTGGTGATGACATCGGCGTCTCTGAGCGCCTTCGTTAAGTCGGACTCTACGGCGACAGCGATGTCTTCGGACGTGTATTTGGCCGCAATCTCGGAGGCCGCTTCGGGTCGTCTTCCCCAGATCGTGAACCGTGCTTCCGGGTATGCCGCCGATAGCGCTAGGAGGTGTGAGCGGGCCTCGGTGCCGGTACCGATGATGGTGAAACGGCCAGCCTCGGGTCGTACATGTCGGGTGATTGCGCATGTAGTCGCGGCCGTCCGCATCGCGGTGACTGCATCGGCGTCAAGGCTCGCTTGTGGTTCTCCAGACGCAGGATCGATGAGAATGACTGCCCCCGGGTGGGAAGGACCGCCCTGATGAGTTTGCTGAGCCAACGACACGATCTTGACGCCCATGATCGGCGTGTCCGGCCGCTCGGCGATCGCTGCCATCACCCCGAGCCCGTTGCCGATGCTTGTTCGTATGATCTGTCGTGGCGAGGATGCCGCCTGATCGGCGGCCTGTTCCAGAAGAACCATGGCCATCCGATCGGCCAGACGCGCCCAGAACCCTTGTTTCTCGGTGGCGGCCCACAGTGATTCGGCGCCGATTCGGATCATGCCTGTTCCTGGTGGTGAGTGAAGACGGTCCACACCATTTCGATGGGCCGTTGATTGGAGAAGAACACGAGGTTGTGTTGCTCTGCGGCAGGCTGGGTGGTCAGGGCGACGTCATAGTCGCCTTTTTCGACTGCTTTCGCTGCTGCGGCTGTTGAGTTGGCGGGGATGACTCGGGCACACTCGTGCCCGCGCGGCATGAATTCAGTGATGAGGGGTACAGGTGCTGGATGGCTGATGACTTCGAGCTGCGCAGCGAGGTGGTCGTTCGGACGTTTCGCGAGTCCATAGAGCGGGGTCAGCATGTGAAAGACGCTGTGCACGTTCATGATGGGATCCATGTAGTAGTCGTTGATCCCATGGAACGCGTTGGCGACCACGAGGTAATCGGCTTCTCCGTCAGAGAGTGACCTGGCAGCGTCGTGGTATGACGGATGAAGCAAGATCTGGCCGTTATCGGCATCGAGGTGTTCGAGGAGGTGTTTTGCCGCTTGCTCACTGCTCGTTCCCGACGGACCGAGTGTCGAGATTCGAGCTGACGATGAAGGTGTGTCTTCGTTGACAGTGAAGTAGGTCATGGTCGTACTTCTTTCAGGGGTGTCGCAGTGTCCTCAATAGGCTGCACGGGTTTTTTCCTCGTATCGCTGGCAGAGGTGGCGCGTGAAATCACCGGGCCTACCGTCTCGAATTTCCCGGCCCTCGACCGAGGTCACCGGGGAGACTTCAACTCCTGTGCCCGTCAGGAGGAGTTCGTCAGTGGTGAAGAGTTCTGCGAGTTCGACGGGCCGTTCAACGACCTTGTATCCCTTGTGCCTCGCGATATCGAGTGCGAGAGCCCGGGTGACGCCAGGCAGTATTCCCTGGTCGAGAGAGGGAGTAATGACAGTCTCGCCTCTCCTGAGAATGATGTTGCTGGTCGATGCCTCGGCGACGCGACCTTCACCTGTCAGGAGCAAAGCGTCGTCGTAGCCTTGGGCGGCACATTCGTCGACCGCGAGAGCACTGGAGACGTAGGCACCGCTGATCTTCGCTCTGGAGGGCATCGATGTGTCGGGCACTCTGCGGGTGGATGCGATCCCGAGATGCGTAGGATGCCCCAACCGGGAGGGCATTGGAACGGAAGTCAGCATAAGACTGTGGTCCAGTCCCGAGAGCCTGACTCCGAACGGTGTCCCCGGCAGGAAGGTCGTCTTGCACGCAACCGGTCGGATGTAGCAGTCGTCGTCATGGCCGTTCCGGGTGATGAGTTCCTCTGTGATGGCGATGAGTTCGTCGACGGTTTCGCGGAGCTCAATGCGTAGGGCCTGGCACGAGGCGTGCATCCGCTCGAAGTGAGCCCTGGCTTCGAACGGCCGGATCTGTGCGTGCTCCGGGTTCCGGTAGGCGCGGATGCCTTCGAACACGGCGGTGCCGTACTGGAGGCCTTGGGTGGAGAGCCCGAGGTGGGGTGAGGCGGCGTTAACCCATTGCCCGTCGAGATAAGCGAGTGCTGTCACGATGTTGTCCTGCTTTCCCGCTGGGTAGCGATTCGGGCAGCTGAGTCGGTCTCAACTCCTGGCTTGTTCTCACGGTGGTCGCGGATCCGAGCGGCTTTCCAGCTGACCATGGCTCCTGTGGAGGTCTGCGCGTCCGTCTTGCCCCACAGCACATGAACGGGTACGCCGAGATCGTGTGCGAGCGTTTCGGCATGCCGTTCCGCCAACTCGTGGTCTTCTGCAGAGGGTGTATGCCTCGGTTCAAGGAGCAGGTCCACTTCGTCGCGGTCACGGCGTCGGTGGATATCGACCTGGTAGTCGAGGAACGCGGGACAACCGTGGAGGATGGTCGCTTCGAAGTCGTATGCGGCATAGACGGCGTTCCCGATGTGTAGTTCATCGCGAGCACGACCGATCGGGGTGATGGTGAAGTCTTGACCTGCGCCCTGGGCGCGGATCAGGTCGCCGGTGCGGTATCGGATGAGGGGTTTGGCACCTCGGTAGAGGTGGGTGACGACGAGTTCCCCTTCCCGCTCTTCCGACGTGGGGTTCAGGACCAGCCCGGTATCGGGGTCGATGATCTCGTAGAAGTAGTTCAGAGGTGTCGTCCGCAGGCGACCGTCACCCTGGCAGACGGCGAGGATGGAAGCTTCTTGAGAGGCATACATGCAGCTGTAGACGTCGGCGTTCCAGACCTTGCCGATCTGCTCCAGCAGCTGTGGGGTCGCCAACTCGCCAACGGTGAGGATGACTCGGACACCGAGAGAGGAAGGATCGGTTCCCGAGGCGAGAAGGTGCCGGGCCAGGAGAATCGTCATCCCGGGTGTGCAGGTCAGGCCAGTGATCGGAAGTCGTTGGAGCAGGTGCGAGGCGCGTTCGAACCCTACGACGGGAGAATGCGGCCACATTTTGATGCTGCTGTGGCCGAGGCTTCGGAAGACGTCACCGAAAGTGTCGCCGGTAGAGTGCAACTCGGTCGGCCCCATCACAGCGATCGAGAGGTGTTCGCCATGGCCGTTCAAGAGGTCACGGTAGCCTTCGCAGAGTGCGACTCCGGTGCGGATGGAATCCTCGGCCGTGCGCGGGCACGGAGTGGAGACGCCTGTGGTGCCAGTGGTCTCGTAGTAGACCCATGCGTGGTCAAGGCTCAGGCTTGCCACGTCGTCGAGGTGCTGTCGGAGATCATCCTTGACTGTGAACGGTAGAGCATCGATGGGCGAGTTTGCCTCCAGACCCGCAAGGTGGCGCTGGTAGAACGGTGACTTGTCCTGGCAGTACTCGATGGTTTGCTGCAAATTCGTGGCCTGCCATGCATCCAACGCTTCCGCACTCATTTCACCGGACCATTGGCGTTTCTGGGCGGCGGCGAATTCGTTTGCAGCCTCCCACAGGTCTGCGTTTCCGAGAGGAATCATCTTTACTTCTCCTTCGCGGGATAGAGCGGCAGGTCGCCGGTAAGGGAATTGATCGCCTTATTGGGGCCGCAGAGACCGATCGCAGCGAGTTCGAGGTCGTGCGTGCTCGTCGAGCTCATCTTGGAGATGTACTCGTCGTAGGTCTTGCATCCCTGGGCCAGTCGGGTGAAGGGGAAGACGTCAATTCCGGGATTTGCCTGATCGGCGCGGCTCCAGGCGGACCCGAGCAGGCTTTCATCGCCGGCCAGAACCGGTAGCGGGGCTAAGACGACCCCGGGCAGCTCAGAGTCAGCCGTTTTCACCGGCGGCCCCATGAGTGCGGGAAACGCGGTGGTGATCATTGCCGCGACGATCGACGCGGCGTTGACAGCCAGTCCCGTGGGGAGATGACGGTCGACGACGATGACGGTTTTCTGTTGCTCGGCGCTCATGGCTGGAAGTCCTTTCGGGATGGAGGAGTGCTGATCTGGGGTCGTTGCTTTCCCGTACGGGTCGGGGAGCTTCGTGCATTCATGGCGACACCGATGATGACGGTGATCGCGCCGACTGTCTTGAGTACGGTGATCTCTTCTCCGGCGATCACGACCGCCCATACGACTCCGAACACGGGCACGAGGTTGAGGACTGCTACGGCCTGGCTTGGTTTCAGCGCCGTGAGGCCGAACGTATAGAGGAGAAACGCCAGGGCGGAACAGCCGACGGCGAGGTAGGCGATCAGCCAGATCGCGGGCGCGTTGAGGTTGGTGGTCGTACCCTCGGGCAGGAGGGGCACGAGCAGGCAGAAGCCGATGCCTCCCCAGAGGTTCTGCAAGCCTGTCGTGGGAAGCACGCCGAGACGTTGGCTCGGCGATACGTTGACCGGCTTTCGGGTCGAGATCATGTTGTAGGCGGTCCATGCGACTCCGCCGAAGAAGAGGAAGAGGATCCCCCAAGGACGGTGGGGTGTTTCCTGGGCGGGCTCGTCGATGGTCACGAGCACGACGCCGGCGAACGCGACGAGGGCTCCGACGACGTTGATCGGGGCCGGCCTGCGGCGGTGGAAGATGGCTTCGGCGAGCATCGTCATGACAGGATAGGAAGCCACGATCAGGACGGCATCAGTGGCTGTTGCCAAGGCGACCCCATAGTTCTCGAGGGCAAAGTAGACCGTGATGCCGACCAGTCCCGCGCCTGCGACGGCCGCGTGGGCTCGCCAAGGCGCGCGCAGGCGTGCCCGGACGAGAAGGCAGATGATGATCAGCAGTATTGCGGCAGCCAGGAACCTGATCGCGCCGAGTGTCAGCTCTCCCACGTAGGGAAGCACGACCTTCGTCACCGCAAACGAGGTGCTCCATAAGAGAGCGGCACCCGCCACGGCGCTGATATGGAGCAGTGTCGAGTCGCGTCTCATGGTCGTTCGCTAACGCCTGGGAGAATGTCGGCCACGGTCCACGTCGCGATCTGCTTCCACGCGTTCTTGCCCCGCTGGTGATCGGGATGAACCTGGAAGATGTCGTAATCACCAGCAGTGTCGAACGTGCTCACGACGAGGAAGTCGGCAGAGTCAGGCCTGCGGCTGGTGTCCCACCCGCACGCCCAAGTGGCGATCTCCGGGATGGTTGCCGGGTGGCCGGCGGTGATCGCGGCAGCTACTTGAGCCCGGGGATCGTCGCGGGAGACGTCCGGATTCAATGTGAACGCAACGACGTGCGTCAGTTGGCTCCCGCTCAATGTACTTCCCTTCAGTCGTCGGAGGCGGCGTACGTCTCATGCGTGCCGAGCGCAACGTAACCACCTCGGTGACTACGTAGCGTGTCTCGAAATGTACACGGCATCCGGACCTCTGCCAATCGACTGCGGAGAAAGACGGGCTCCGTGTCCTGACCACCTATCGAACGGGATCCGAACGGGATCCGGATGTGCCGTAGCATGAGGAGCTGCGCGCAGGCCCACTGGGAACCTTGCCCGCAGGCTGCGAGGCGCCAGGCGTTGCACCCCCACTGCCTGCCGCGCCCGAAACGCCCAATAATCGATTGCGAAGTGCGAGTTCCGATGATTACGCGCGCTCGCCTGAAATGGTGGTCAATCATGCAAACGAGGAGAGCAACGTGAGCCAGCCGGTGTTCGGCGATACCGAGATCCAAGCACTACGCGCAATCGGGCTCACAGAGTGGGAATCTAAGGCGTACTTAGCGCTTCTCGATGAGGCCCCCGCCACTGGGTATGGGGTCGCCAAGCGATCAGGAGTGGCACGCGCTCGCATCTATGAGGTTCTCGATTCTCTCGTAACCAGAGGCGCAGCACGAGTCTCGAATGGAAAGCCGCAGAGGTTTGCGCCTACGGCCCCAGAAGAATTCCTGAAGGTTCAGCGTCGACAGACGGAGGAATCGCTTTCTCGCGCTGATGAAGTCCTTCGCAATTTCGGAGCTCGAGACGAGAGCGACAGCGTCATCTGGGATCTGCAGGGGCGCGGCGACATCCTCCTCCGTGCTCAGGACGTCATCAGTCGCGCATCAACTAGGCTCCTGTGCGAGATCTGGGAAGCCGAAGCCGATCGCTTGTATGAGGGTCTTGAGGACGCGGCCAGTCGTGGAGTCACGATCATCGTCGTCGCATATGGCACTGTCGATTTCCCATTTGCCACAGTCTTTCCGCATCCGGGAACAGACGAGGTTACCCACGGACTCGGCAGCCGCTGGTTGGTAGTCTCAGCCGATGACCGTGAGGTCGTGGCTGGAAGTGTGTCCGGCGGCGCTGAATCCCGAGCCGCCTGGACCAGGCATACCGGTCTGGTCGTGCCGATCACCGAGCTCGTGCGTCATGATCTCTATAAGTTGGAGATGCTCAATGCACATGGCGACATCCTGGAGGAGACCTTCGGCCCTGCCCTGGCGACACTGAGAGCGAAGTACGGACCTCTCGCATAAGAAGGCCGACAAGCTGATGCCCGATCGGGAAACACCCACGAGGTCGTCACGGCCCCAATCACCCATAGCATGAAGTGCGCGGGTTTGACTCCAAACTTCCTGAACGAGAACCGGATCATGCCCCCGTGAGTTCCGCGAATGACACGATCCCCCGCAGCTCCCTGTAAAGCAGGGTGTAGCGGGGCCGCTCGAACCAACGACAGCGTCACGACTAGCAACAGGTTAGGCAGGCTGATCTACAAATTGCTGCCGCCAGTGGCATTGAGGACCTGGCCGGTGGCCCATCGACCATGTTCGGAGGCTAGGCACGCAATGTCGGCGGCGATGTCATCGGGCCAGCCCATGCGACTAAGCACGACGCCAGAGACCACTCCATCCCCAGCAGTCAAGCAGGTGTACAAAAGGGACTGCCGCACGGATAGGTGACATCTGATCTGGCTTGCCCGTTGGGCGGCCTGGAAGGATGTGCATCATGCCCGCTCCCTACCCCCCAGGAGTTCCGCGAAGACGTCGTGCGAGTGGCCCGGTCCCGTGAGGACGGCATCACCATCGCGCAGATCGCGAAGGACTTCGGAGTCCACGAAATGACGCTCCATAAGTGGATCCGCCAAGCCGATATCGACGATGGCAACCGGCCCGGCAGGACACGGGAGGAGTCGACCGAGCTGCGTGAGGCCCGCAAGCAGATCCGGCTGCTCCAGCAGGAGAACGAGGTCCTGCGCCGTGCCGCGGCCTACCTGTCCCAGGCGAACCTGCCGGGAAAAGGTTCTACCCGCTCGTGAGTGAGCTCGCCGCTGACGGCATCCCCGTCACGGTGTCCCTGCGGGTCCTCAAGCTCTCCCGTCAGCTCTACTACCGCTGGCGCCACCAGCAGGTCACCTAGGCTGAGCTGACTGAGGCCTACCGCGCCAACGCGTTACTGGACGCCCACGTCGACGACCCCGAGTACGGGTACCGGTTCCTGGTCGGCGAAGCCGCCGAGGCCGGCGAAGTGATGTGCCAGCGGACGGCATGGAGCATCTGCCGGGACAACCAGTGGTGGTCCGTGTTCGGGAAGAAGCGCGGCAAGAACGGAAAGCGTCCCGGGCCACCGGTCCACGACGATCTCGTGAAGCGGGACTTCTCCGCCGATGACGTCAACGAACTGTGGCTGACCGACATCACAGAGCACTGGACCGACGAGGGAAAGCTCTACCTCTGCGCCATCAAGGACGTGTTCTCAGCCCGGATCGTCGGCTACTCGATCAGCGACCGTATGAAGGCGCGACTGGC
>NZ_VELE01000019.1 GCF_007681555.1 Kocuria salsicia
GACACCGACGCGCCGCCCCAGGTCGCACCACGCCTACACCCTCATCTGTGAAGAGCCCCAAAACGAGCCCGTGGAGCGCCCAGTGGAACAGTCGCAGGGACCGAGACGCGTGCGGTTCCGCAGACACGGGGTAAAGAGTCTCCTATCTTTTTTGTTGTATCCCTGTTCACCCTCGAATCAGTGGTGCTAGTGTATTCAAAGGGAGGGACATCAGACGCCTCTCTTTTGAGACCATTATCAGGGAGTGTGCAATGACTGAGATCTACTCGACAGATACAGACTCGGGCACCATCTCGGTGCTCGAAAGCAACGGCGAGTCGGTTTACAAGATCGCCTCGATCCAGGTCGGTAACGCGCCGCGCGGCAGCGTCAGATTCACCTCTGATGGGCGCGGTTACGTCTCCAACACGAGCACGAACACCGTCTCCGAGATCGACGGGCTGACTCATGAGGAGACCCGGCGGATTCAAGTCGGCAACGGCCCGCGCGGCCTCTTCATCGTCGGCAAGGAGAAGTACCTGCTCGTCTCGAACTCGGGTTCGGACACCCTGTCGGTGGTGGATCTGGAGCATGGTGAGGAGATCCGCCAGATCGAGATCGGTCGGGACCCCCGCCACATGATCGTCGCGGACGGTTTCGCCTACATTTCACTCTGGGGCGAAGGTTCCATTGCTAAGGTCGACGTCAGCACCCTCGACAGCGGCGACGTGGACGGGGTCAAGGTGGTCAACACCATCATGCTGGCACCCCACACCTTCCCCTACAGTCTGAACATCGACAACACCCGAGGCCTGGCCTTCGTTGCATGCAACGCGATCCAGAACATCCCCGTCATTGACCTGGCAACCGATCGCGTCCACGCTGACATCCCTGTGCGCGCAGGCGGCGTTCGGGCTGTCACGTTCACACCCGACCACAAGTACGCGCTGGCCAGCCTGGAGCGCGACAACTCGGTTGCCGTGATCGACCTCGAGAGCCTGTCCGTGACTCGCTACCTCGAGGCTGGCCCCGCACCGCGCGGGGTAGTGTCTGACTCTGACGGCACCATCTACGCCGCTGCCTTCTCCCGGGCCACGGTCATGAAGCTGGACGTCCCCGATTGGGGCGGCCATGGAGTCACAGTCATCCGGACCGCTGACACCGACCTGTCTGACCCGAACAGCGAGGTAGTGACCGAGACGGTTCCGGTGGGCTTTGGTCCCTGCAGCGTCTCGGTGTTCGACCCGGCAGCTGCGCGACTGGCACGTGAGACGAAGACTGCGCAGGCGGTCTCCGTCTGATCCGTCGACATCTAGACTGCCGAGGGGGCGCCGTCGCCAGCAGTCGGCGACGGCGCCCCCTCACCCAGTTTGGTTCGTGAACGGAAAGCGATGCACTTCAGCCAACTCTACTCATGGGCAATTCCGCCAGCAAAGTACGAACTCGACCTACCAGCGGCGCGGGAGAAAAGGACTCTGTCCGCCGAGTCGTTCACTCATCTCCGCGCAGAGCGGCAGCCAGAGTTCTGCCCGCCCTGGATCCAGGGAGCAACCCTTGGGTGGCGCATCAACTCTCCAATTGACATCACTCTCTCCCCACTGCGCCAGGTTGAGATCGCAGGAGGCGAGCAGACCAGCGAGTCTGCGCGGGCCGTGGGCATGAACCAGGTCTGGGTTCGGGACTCTGCAACCCTGGCTGTTGAGCAGCGGGCCTGGTTGACGAGTTATGAGTTCGAGACCAGCCAGGGAAGCCAGACCATGTTCCTGCCCAACGGACTCGACACCGTTGAATGGCGTCTCGGCTGGTCTGCAACAACAGCCGACGACTTCGGGCTACTAGTGGTGCCCTCCCCGGAAACACCCGATCTAGGTGTCCAAATCGGCCTGTTTTCCTCGGCAACTATTGAGCGACTCCACAGCACCGGGATGAGCATCGCGATCTCCCCGCGGTGCGAACTGACCCTCTCCCGAGGTGATGAAATCGCTCGTCTGATACCCATCTCCCGTGAGGCTCTACGCCTGTGAACGGGTCCGTGCGACGAGGTTCAGCGGCACCAGTCATAGAGGTATTTTCGCTCGCGCATGCCCGGCAGATCGCTGTCCAGGCACAAGGCCTAGAGCGACATTCTGCGCGACGCCAGCCCATGTCGGTCGCATCCGCGGTCGAGAGGGTGGGGTGCGTCCAGCTAGACGCGCTCCAGGCGGTACGTCGTTCTCATGAGCTGGTTCTCCTGTCTCGTGGCGTCTCAACTCGAGACGTCAATCTCGCGCACGACACCTCAGCGGGTCTGTTCGAGACGTGGGGCCACGCTCATTCCCTTCTCCCACAGCGTCTGTGGCCCGTGTGGAGCTGGCGTCGGCACCAAATCAAGAAGCACGGACTCACCGGTTCACAGCCCGACCTCCAGGTAATCAAACAGGTATTGAATCGGATCGAAGAATCGGGCCCCTCGACCCTGAACGATCTTGGGCGGAGCTCGGGGGTCGGCTGGGAGCGGTCCAGCCCCGCGAAGACCGCATGCGAGTGGTTACTTAGCATCGGTGAACTCGCCGTGGTGAACAGAGACGCCGGGTGGCGCCGGGTCTACCGAACACCAGCTCAGGCGGGATTGCCCCACCCTGACCAGGTCGACCCAGCCGAGGGCCTCAGGCAAGCAGTGCTGGCTGCTCTGCAAGTGCTAGGGATCTCAACGGCCAAGCACGTACGTGACTACTTTAGATTTCCCCGAGACGTGAACATCGCGGCACTCGCTCGGAGTTGTGGGTACGACGTTGTGCGCGTGCATGGGAGCGATGAGGAGTGGTTCGTTGACCGCAACTCGCTGGAGTCAACGACTGGATACACACTAGACCCTTCCGACGTCATTCCTCTCTCCCCTTTTGATTCGCTGATATGGACGCGTTCGAGACAACAGTTCCTGTTCGGAAAGACTTATCTACTTGAGGCGTACAAACCCGCCAGCAGAAGGGAGTTCGGATACTTCTCGATGCCGCTCCTGCTCGGTGATCGAATCATCGGACGCGTCGCGGCTAGACGTTATGAGGGTAAGTTGATAGTGGAGAATTTTGAGTGCGACTCTGACATTGAGGGGGATGCGGTGCGCGCGTCCGTGGAGCAGCAGCTCAACCGCTGGACGGCAGGGGATACGCCATGACAAGTTCACGCAGCTACCGAAGGCTCATTACGGACCGGGAGATAGGTCCACTACTGTTTGCTGCCAACTTCGGTCGACTCTCTGGGGGGCTCGTCCCCTTTGGCCTAGTGGCCTTCTACAGCGACCGTCAAGAGTACACCCACGCTGGGGTGGCGGCAGCGACTCTGATGGTGGTCAGTTCACTCACCGCCCCCTACAAGGGGCGCTTGATCACAAGGCACTCTCCGCGAGCAACCATCGTACCCATGTCACTTGTGTTCGCCCTTCTTCTGGGGACAGGGGTGGCTCTGAATGCTGCCGGGGCCTCGTTCGTGGTGGCGATGGCCGGCATCGTGAGCGGAGCCGCGATCGCACCCCCGACGCCGGCGGTCGTACGTGCCATCTGGACCAATGTCGCAGAGACACCTTCAACGAACCGGGCGTTGCATGCGCTGGACTCGACCACGGAAGAACTGACCTTCGCAATTAGCCCCTTGATCACGAGCGCGCTGTGGGCAACGGTTGGTGCCTTCTGGTCAATCCCGGTGGGCCTCTGCGCCGGAGTGCTCGGGAACGTGGCTATCGTCGCACTGGCATCCCGGCCGGAAGCCAGTAGTCATGCCCTGATGACTCAGCCATTATCAGCATCGCCTGTGCCAGAGGAGCCCCTCGATCCGGCGAGCTCGCCCTCAAAGGGGAGTGTCTACCTCCAACCGGCTGCAGTAGGTTTGTTGCTGCCAATGGTCGGCCTTGGGGTTGCAATGGGTGGCCTGAGTCTGATCCTCCCAGCATGGTCTGGGCAGAACCTTGGTGCCGAAGCGGTGTCGGGGGTACTGCTGAGTATCACCAGCTTTGCTGGGTTCCTAGCTGGCCTCGCGTTCGGGAAACTCCCAGTCGGCCGTGTATCCGCTCGGGTTCAGTACCAAGGGGCTGCCGCTCTCATAGCAGTGGGAGTGCTCCTCTTCATGGTTAGCGAAGGGCTCGTTCTGGCAGTTCTTGGAGCAATCTGTTTGGGTGTAGGCATGACACCGATGTTCATCGCCTCATACATAATGGTGGGCGACTATTTCGCTGATGCATCCCACACTGAGATGAATGCGGCGTTGGGATCCTCTTTCAATATTGGCGACGGTATAGCGACCGCGGCCTGCGGTTTTGCCTTGGTCGCATTGGGAACTAGCAATGTGCTCCTGGCGCTGGCCGTATGTACCATCGCCCTCGCGGCGGCCTCAGTCTTACTACCCCGTATCGCTGTCACACAGACTGCCCGGAAGGGGTGACCGAAGGTGCGGAAAACATTGACTCGCGAGTTCGTCGACACGGGGTACGATGCGACGCCGATGGTGCCATGCTCCGAGTTCAACGACATTTTCGACTTGCAGGGTCTTCCCGGGGCGGTCTTCTGCTCCCGAGAAGAAGAAGCCGTCGCGGTGGGAGCAGGTCTGCACATCGCTGGGCGACGTCCGTTGGTTCTGATGCAGTCCTCCGGACTGATGTCCTCGCTCAACACGGTCGGCTCGCTTCTCGTGGCCTATGCACTGCCAGTCACCCTCCTCGTCGCCATGCGTGGCGGCGCGGGCGAACAGAACCCCGCACAGGTCCCGACAGGTCGCGCGGTCCAGCCAGCCTTAGGAGCACTCGGTTGCGCCATGATTAGTTGCCGTGCCGACACACTTCTGCCGACTCTGAGAGCCATCCGGCTAGACCTCACCTCGAACGCTTCTCCGACAGTGGTTCTTCTGACATGAGCGGCGGACACGAAAATCTTGGGGTCGATCCGGCAGAGGTCTTCGCCCAGATCAATGCCTGCCCGAAGACGGGTCAGGTCATTTGTCACCTCGGGCCCATTGCCCATATCGCTATGAGGAGGCTCGCCCCAGGACGACTACTGCCGCTGCTGGGATCCATGGGGATGGTTCTCCCTTTGGGCTTGGGGGTTGCGTTAGGTCGTACGGGGCGAGTCACAGCAGTCGAAGGGGATGGCGGTCTCCTCATGTGTCTCGGTTCGCTTTCCACCATCGCGAGCCAGGCCCCGCCGAACCTTCTCTGCATCATCCTCGATAACAACGGGTACAGGACAACTGGAGGCCAACCAACCACCCTGGAGCCCGGCGGAGGGATCGTACGGCTACTCATTGCGTCGGGGTTCACGAACGTGCGCACGGTTTCTACCTTGGAGGATCTCAAGGACGCCCTCGACTGGGGATGTGAGCCGGGCTTGAGAGCCATTGTTTGCCTGACCTGCGACCCAGCTCACGCACCACCAGCTCCTGCATGCAACCCTCGGAGTTTGGCTCGCGAATTCGCACGATCCACGCACCTCGGGTGACTGGCTGAGCCGCTGCCCCAATGGAGCACAGGTGACGAGACAAGCTGCTTCTGGCTCGGGACTGCTGTACACGGACGCGCTGGGTTGTTGCATCGAAGGGCGGCTACACTCGCCCGCTCGTGCCGCTTGTCGCCTGGAACCAATGACGCACTGGGTTGCTGGTCGAACTTGTTAGAAACTAGGGCGGCAGTGAATTGTTCGAACTGTCGATCGGAGGCGGTAGTGGATCACGAGTGGGCATTGGCCGAGCTCCGCAGCTTCATCCAGATGACGAGTCTGCGTCAGCCCTCCTCTACGGGCGGGGTGGTTTTCCTGGGGGACTTCGCCACGCCCGTGGCGCCGACGAGCGAGATCATCGCCGCGGCGCAGATCGTCGAGAAGATCCTCGACCGCGTCCTGCCACGGTGGCGGACTGAAGTGCCGGATGATGGAAAGGAGCGTTGGGCCCGTCACCGACAGGCTGCGATACGAGCGGTGGCCGAGCTGGAGCGCCAGGAAGAGGTCGCGGAGCGTCTAGGCGATAACGCGCCGACGATCAGCGCCGGAGGGATGCACCCCTGGGCCTGGGAGGCGGCCCGCTCTCTTTGGCAGTCCGGTCACTATCGCGAGGCGGTCAGGGCCGCCGCAGTCAAGATCAACGCCGAGACGCAGAACAAGGTCTCTCGTCGTGATGTGGCAGAGACAGATCTGTTCAAACAGGCGTACAGCGACGATGATCCGCAACCCGGCAAGTCCCGCCTCCGGCCAGAGGGTGACGACGGTGGCAAAACAGCACGTTCCGTGCGACGAGGGATTGCTGCCTACGCAGAAGGATGCTTCGCTGCGATCCGCAATCCAGCTAGTCATGACGCTCTGGAGGAGGCACCCGAGCAGACCGCCTTGGAGCAGTTGGCAGCTCTGAGTGTTTTGGCGCGCTGGATCGACGGCAGCTCTGTAGAGAGCGCGCAGCCGCAGTAGTCCGGTCGACTGAGTCCGACCGCCAAGTACGCGCATCTGTTGCTGACGTCGCGCAGTAGTGTCCGCCCTGTCGGCGGCCTGCGCCTCGATGCGCCATTAAGCGTTGCACTCTTCGCGTCGTTCATCGCCCCGACCCATAGTCCAGCCACCTGCACTCGCGCTGCCTTGGTGCAAGTACGGTCCTATTTGCACCCCCGCGGGTCAGCGCGAGCTGGCCGTTCCGTAGCCAACCAAGAGTGGGTCTAATAAATGAGATAATGTCTGTTATGTCATGGATAGGCCGGTAGGGTGGCCACCATGTCCGAAACCACCCAGCTCACCGCCCGCGGCCCTCGTACGACGAACGCTGCGGTCCATGCGGGGCTGCTCGGCGCGTGGGTGGCGTCCTACCCCTCACCGAACACCCAGGCCTCCTACACCCGGGACGCCCACCTGTTCTGTCAGTTCCTCGACGCCGGCGGTGTTGACCTGCTGGCCGCCACCCGCGCGCACCTCGATGTCTTCGCTCGGGCGCGCACGGCAGCTGGGGACGCGGACACCACCTTGGCCCGCCGGCTGGCCGCGGTCTCCGCGTTCTACACCTACGCGATCACCGTGGACGCGGTGACCACGAACCCGGCCCAGCACGTGGCACGGCCGGCGGTGGATCAGGACCACACCACCACCGCAGCATTGAGCAGACGAGAAGCCATGCGCCTGCTAGACGCCGCGGTGGCCGACTCCCCCAGATCACACGCCCTGGTGGATCTGCTGCTGTCCACCGGGGTGCGGATCACTGAGGCACTGACCTCCACGGAGGCCGGACTGTTCCGGGACCGGCTGGTCATCCGCCGCAAAGGCGGGAAAAAAGCCGTCGTCGCCCTGCCCGAACACACCGCCACCACGCTCTACGGACTCGTCGGGATCATGGGCACCAACGTAGCCACCGGGCACGAGACAGACCGGTTGATCTTCACCACCCGCACCGGGGCCCCCTGGGCCAGAACCAACGCCCACACCACCCTCACCCGCCTGGCCACCCGCGCGGGGATCACCAAACCCATGTCCTCCCACGTGCTGCGCCACACCCACGCCACCCTCGCCCTAGACCTCGGGGTGCCCCTGCACCACCTCCAAGACTCCCTCGGCCACGCCGACCCACGCACCACACGCCGCTACGACCACTCCCGAAAACGCCTGGCCAACTCCAGCGCCCACACCGTCGGGGCCCTCTTCAGTTAAATGGCTCTTCACGAACGAGGGTGTAGCGCGGGTCTGAACCCTCCGGCTTCGAGCAGCGACCGAGCGATGTAGTGGGTGAGGTTGCGGAAGCCGAGGGCGGAGCCGCGGAGGTGTTCGAGTCGCCCGTTGATGGCCTCGGTCGGGCCGTTGCTGGTGCCGGGGCGGTCGAAGAACGCGAGAATGTCGCCCGCCCGCTGCTTCATGGTCCGGCCGAGCTTGCGGACCTCGACGAGCGCCGCGGGAACGCCGCTGCTGATCGCAGCGATCACCTCCTGCATCATCGCCTTCGCTTTCTTCTTGTCGGGCTCCCGATAGGCCGCGACGATGCGCTGGTAGATGCCCCAGGTCGCCTCGACCTCGACGTGCTCCTCGCTCGCGAACACTGCGTCCAGGCGTGCCCGCTGCCGGTCGGTGAGCAGGCTCGCCCCGGTGTGCAGGGTGCGGCGGGCTTTGTAGAGCGGGTCGCCCTTGAGCCCGCGGTGACCGGTGGTGTCTTGCTGGACCCGACGCCGGCAGACATCCAGCGCGTCGCCGGCGAGGCGGACCACGTGGAACGGGTCCATGACGGGGACGGCGTCGGGGAGTTCCTCGGCGGCAGCGGTCTTGAACCCGGCGAAGCCGTCCATCGCGACCACCTCGATCCGCTTCGCCCAGTCCGCAGGGCGGGCGGCGAGCCACTGCTTGAACACCGCCTTGGAGCGGCCCTCGACCATGTCCAGCAGCCTCGCCGGCCCGGTCTTGTTCCTCGCGGGCGTGAGGTCGATGATCACGGTGACGTACTTGTCGCCCAGCCTCGTGTGTCGCCAGACGTGCTCGTCGACACCGCTCGTGGTGACCCCGTCGAACCGGGCGGGGTCGTCGATCAGGCGCCGCTTGCCTTCCGCGAGGACGGCGGCGTTCGCGGCACTCCAGGACACCCCGAGACCTGCGGCGACGCGGGTGACGGTGAGGTGGTCGATGACGATGCCCCGCAGCGCCCACTCCAGGCCGCCGCGGGAGATCTTCGCACGCGGCGCCGCTGCCCGCGTCATGTCCTGCCGCCACGTGCGCCGGCAGTGTCCGCACCGGTACCGGCGCACCCGCACCAGCAGGGTCGTCGGCCGGTGCCCGAACGGCTCGTGCGCCAGTCGACGCGTGACCGTGTCCCGCGGCACGCCCTCGACACCGCACTTCCGACACCACGGGTCGTCCTCGACGACGCGGCATTCGATCGTGGCCCGATCCGGCTCGATCAGCTGGCCGACGGCGACGAGGCCGAGCTCGTCGAGGCGGCAGAACGTGGTCAGGTCAGGGGTCGCGAAAGTAGGGTGGAGCACGTCGAGGTCTTTCGGGATGGCGAGCGTGAAGAACTTCCATCATCCGGGAGACCTCGACCCCTACCCAGCCACCGACGCGCTCAACCGACTACACCCTCGTTCGTGAAGAGCCAATCCGGCTCTTCACAATTCGGGGTGTAGGTGTGGTCTGAATCCGCCGGCTTCGAGGAGTGCGCGGGCGATGTAGTTGGTGAGGTTGCGGAAGCCGAGGGCCAGGCCACGCAGGTGCTCGAGGCGACCGTTCACGGCTTCGGTAGGTCCGTTGCTCGTGCGCGGCCGGTCGAAGTAGGCCAGGACGTCGCAGGCGCGTCTGGTCAGGGTGCGGCCGAGCTTGCGCAGTTCTAC
>NZ_VELE01000001.1 GCF_007681555.1 Kocuria salsicia
CCCACACGGCGTGCGGCAACCAACCGCCCTTCTCACGATTGATCAACGTCCCCGGTCAGTACAGCTAGGAGGACGGGGACGATCACAGCGCCTCCTTCGTGGCGCGGCGAGCGCGGTGGGTGATCAGAACAGGCACAGTTCCTCCGTCTCCGCGGGCTGGTGGGCGGGTGTGGTCTCGGCGGGCCGGTCCAGTGGTCCCAGCTGCAGGACATGGCGCGGCGCCTGCGGCATCACGGTCACCTCGTGGGTTGCCAGGTCGGCGAGGGAGTACCCGAGGCGCGCTCGGTTCCTCGCGAAGTCGAGCAGGTTCCACGCCCACTCCTGGGTGGCGTGGTCCGTGGGCCGGGACCGGCACCAGTCCTCCTCGTAGGTGACGTGCGGGTACCAGGAGACGTGGGGTCCATCCGGGTCGAATGCGCCGATGTGCTGCCACTTCCCGATCGGGTTCATGACCAGTAGCCACAGCTGGCCCGTGCTGGCGGTGTGGAGCACGGCGCGCTCCCCCGGGCGGGGTGTGTAGGCGCTCATGGGACACGCGTCCATGGGCCGTCCCCGGGAGTCGGCGCGATCACATCCCCGCGGTTCCAGCAGTGCAGTCTCTGTTCCCACCGCCAGACCAGGCCGCTGCTGTCCGCCCACGCATGGTCACGGAGGTGCTTATCGGCGATGGGCCAGCTGTCCAGTGTCCGGGGAACCCAGTGCCGAGCGGGCGCCCCCGCTGGGGACTCGCTCGTCTGCCAGGCTTCACGCACCATCGGCCTCGCCATGTCCACCAGATGTGCGACGTCGACGCAGATGCGGGCCACACCGGGGGCCAAGTCCACAATGACCTGAGCCAAGGCTTCGACGCGCTCCATCCGCCGGGCGCTCATCGCTGCTCCCCCGCCGCGAGCTCGTTTTCGAGGACGGCGGCGCCGGCGTTGAGGGCGTGCGCCGCGAGGGTGAGCCCGTGCACGAGCGCAGCGTCACACTTTTCGCAGTAGAAGATGCCGTCACGCGCCACTATCTCCTCGTGTGCCGTGATGGTGTCGAGCACGATCTGCACCATGCGCGGCGTCACCGTGGGGGCGGACGCGGTGGCCGTGGCCGCGCCTTCGAGAGCGGCTTCGACCTCGCGGACGTGGGCCTGCTCGCGGGGGCGGCCCGTGCACGTCCAGGTGAGGTTACGGACCCTTGTACCGGCGGCGTACCTCTGGCCCGCCTCGGCCTCCCAGTAGGCGTCACACTCGGGGCACTGCCATGTGGCGCCCTCCAGGTACTCGTCACTCATGGCCGAGACCTCGGGATCCTTGGCCGGGTCGCAGCAGTGGCGGGTGTAGATGAGCGGGCTCATCAGGTCTCCTCGGTGTCTCGGATCGCCGCGAGCGCGGCGGTGGTCTCGGCTGGGGTGGCTCCGTAGCGGGTGCGGCAGAGCTCGACCATGCCGTCTGTGTGGGGTTGGGAGGTGAGGCGGCGGAGCGCGTTCAGGTAGTCCTCCCACTGGCTGTTGGGCATGGGGCGTGGGGTCAGTTTTTGCATCGGGTGACGTCCGTCCATTCGATGTGCCAGTGGTCGTGGCGGGTGGGTTCTCCGAGCAGTGCGCGGGCGCGGCGGGTGGCTGCGGTTTCGTCCGGGGCGGCGACGCTGATGGAGTGCACGCGGGCCCAGGGGTAGAAGCCCGGGGCTTGGCCGGTCTTGTGCTCGACGGCGCGGCCGGTGAACCGCCACCACGGGTCCGGCGGCGGGGGCGGGTACGCGGTCGGGTTGGCGAGGATCTGGGCCGTGCTGGGTGCGGGGGTGGTGGTCGTGCTCATGCCGTCTCCTGTGTGGGTGTGGTGAGTGTCGCGCTGATCTGCTCCCAGGTGCCGCCGCCGTAGAGGCCGCCGTTGATGCGCATGAACCCGGCGGGCGGGTCCACGCGCTCCTGGATGAGCTCGAGGTCCTGGCCGCGCATCCCGGGGGCCTGCTGGATCAGCCACGGGGCGACTGCGGTGTGCAGGGCCGGCATGACGTCGTCCGGGTCAGCGAGCGACGGGTTGATGTCGAGGTCGACCTCGCAGGCGATGTCGCGGACGTGGCCGGCGCGGTGGAAGTAGACGCGGAAGGTGGCCGTGTACGGCTGTCGGGTGTCCATCAGAACGGGGGTTCCTGCTCGTCACCGTCGGCGGGCGTGCCGTCGAAGGCGTCCTGTGCGGGCGGGGTGGCGACGTCCCACGCGCTGCCGCCCTGCTGGGTGCCGGGACCGGGCTGGCGGCTCTGGGGGCTGTTGAAGCCCTGGCCCTGCCCTGCGCCATACCCGCCGGCGGGGGCGTACCCGCCGCCCTGGCCGCTGCCGAAGTTCTGTGAAGAGTTCCCCGAGCCCTTCGTGGTGCGCTGCACCTTGGCGGTCGCGTACTTCAGCGACGGGCCCACCTCCTCCACCTCGAGTTCGATGGAGGTCCGGCGGTCGCCCTCGCGGGTCTCGTAGGAGCGGGCCTTGAGGCGACCGGTGACGATCACCCGGGTGCCCTTGGCCAGCGAGTCCGCCAGGTTCTCCGCGGCGTCACGCCACAGGGTGCAGCGCATGAACAGCGTCTCCTGGTCCTTCCACTCGTTGGCTTGCCGGTCGAACGCCCGCGGGGTCGAGGCCACGGTGAAGTTGGCCACGGCGGCACCAGACGGGGTGAAGCGCAGCTCAGGATCCGCGGTCAGGTTCCCGATCACGGTGATGAGAGTCTCGCCAGACATCAGGCGACCTCCTTCTTCTTGATCTCGTTGTGGTGCCGGCGGACCGCCCACATGGACGGCAGAGCACCGTTGATGTTCGTGTACGTCTCGTCCAGGACCGCCTGCATGGTCAGCGCCTCTGCCAGCGCCCGGTCACGTTCCGCGAGCGCCTCGGTGTGCATCTGCTGGCAGTCGGTGAGCGCTCCCTGGAGTTCGGTGACGCGGTGGGTGAGGCGGGTGTTCTCGCGGGCGGTGGTGGATTCGGTGATGACGTTCTTCGCCCGGGCGTGGTGGTCCTCGGCGACTTCGGCGCGCAGCTGGGCGAGGGTGTCCTCCGCACGGGCGAGCTCGGCCTCGGCGTGAGTGCGGCGGGAACGCTCGGCCGCTTGGCTCTGGGTAGCGCGTACGGCTTCGTCGCGTTCGATGCGTACAGCGACCAGGAGCGAGCGAACGCGGGCCCGGTGGACCGCCACGTCCTGGGACGGGGCGGACGACGCCGCGACGGTGGCTTCGGCGCGGGCCTCCTCCAGCTGCCGGGTAGCGTCGCGCACTTCTGCGCGGGCCTTGTCCCGGGCCTCGGAGATCTTGCCGACTGTGGAGCTGAGCGTGGCGATGCGCTTGCGCGCGGTCTCCAGTTCAGCGGCCAGGGCCTGGTTGCGCTGGGTCAGCGCTGTCTGGGCTTCGGGGCGGGCGCCGCGGTACACGTACCCGCTCATGAGCGATCACCCCGGCCCTGCATGCGTGCGAGGAGGTCGCGCTGCTGGCGGGCGCGCTGGGCCGCGGACCAGTGCGCGCCGAGGGCACCCGCGGCGATGACGGCGATGCACCCGGGGAGCACGACAAGGAGGATGGTGGGCGCAGTCAGCATGGGACCTCACCCACCCCGCAGAAAACGTCCTCGGTGGTCTCGTCGAGCAGGCCCTCGATCAGGTCGGAGACGTTGGCGACCCACTGGGCCGGGACACGTCCGTGCTCGGCAACGTGGTGGGCGACGAGCATGGCCTCGTCCCACGTGTCGAAGGACCCGACGAAGGATCCCGTGATGCCCTCGGTTGCGGCCTCGGGCTGCAGGGTCCACACGTGCCAGCTGTCCTGGGACAGCCGCCCGCCTGCGGGCATCAGGTTGCGGGGGTCGCCCTGCGGGAGCCTGCTGAACAGGTTCGCCCCGCCCTTGTGCACGTGCACCCGGGGACGGTCCAGGTCGCGACGCCGCGCACGGGAGGCCCGTGCCTGTTGCTCCACCTCGCGGGCCTGCATGACCGCGGTAGCGCCCGTCATCGCCGTGGTCACCGCGTCAGCGAACGCAGCCAGGCGGCGGGACAGGGTCGTCTCAACCACGACGCTCACCCCCGGCCGGGCGCACCCAGGTGTACAGGCCCAGGCCGACCAGGCCGAGGACCAGAACGGTCATGTTCCCGCCACCGGCCAGCCACGCCTCGAGCGGGTCCGGGATGATTGCGCACAGCGTGTTGAGGATGGTGCTCATTGGTCTCCCCTTGCATGTCCGACAACGACCGGGCGGTCGACGTCGTGGTCTGCGGCCGCATGGGCCTGATCGAAAGTGGCGGGGGCGAACTCGAGGTCGCCGGCACATATGCCCCCCAAGAGCACTTGTGCTGGGGCTGACCCCGAGTTCCCCCACGCGATCTCAAACGGGGCGCTGTTGCGCACCGGTTGAGACAGGCAGCGCTGGACGAACATCCCCACTGCCACCCGCCGAGAGCGGGTATCCGTGTGCCGGACAAGACCCACCACCTCCCGGAAGGAATCCGAACGCAGATCCGTGTACGTGACCTGCTCGTAGCTGACCTTGCGTGCCGTGCTCATGACGCCGCCTTCTCGTTGTGCGCCGCACGCGAGCGCGACGTCGTGCGGAACGGGGATACCACCGGCGCGGTGAATTCCGCGGTCGCGGGCGCCTGGGTGGTCTTCTCGGCCTGGGCAGGGTGCACCGCGGTGTGGCGCAGCAAGGCGCGGACGTCGTCGCGGAAGAAGATGACCTTGCCGCGGGCGCCGCGGTGGTGAGCGATCTCGCCTCGGCCGGCCATGCGCTTAAGCTCCGACTCCGAGTACAGGCCCCGGGTCATCTCGGCCACCTCCGATGGCAGCCAGCCGGTGAAGTCCGTGGGGGTGCTCATCGTTCTGCCCCTTGCCCGGTGATGAGGCGCTGGAAGGAGTCGGCGGTGGCCGCGGTGGCGATGATGCGGCGGAGGCCGGCGCGGGCGGCGGGGTTCGCGTCGCCGATCATGGCGACGGTCATGTAGAGCGCCTCACGCGTGGTGATCAGGAAGTCGTCGCGTTCCTCGGGGGTGCGGTCCTGCCAGACGATGGGCTGGATTCCTTCGCCGTTGAGGATGGTGGAGGCGTCGCGGGCCGCAGTGGCCAGGACCTCCCAGGAGTGCTCGAGGTCCAACAGCACGGCCAGGCTGCGGCCCAGCACACGGGACTCGTCCTCCGCGAGGAGGTCATCGAACGGGTTGCCGGAGCGGTTGAGGTTCTCGAAGTACGAGAGCTCGGGATCCTTCATCATGCGATGGCCTTCCTTTCGTGCTGCTCGGCGAGAAGCCGGCGGAGGTCCTCGAGGCCCTTGGACTGGATGCGGACCTGCGGGGTGGCGTGGCGAAGAGCTCCGGTGTGTGGGTCGCGGAAGGTTTGGCCGCGCTCAGCGAGACGACCGCGGTGGACCTGGGACTGGTACGCGCGGGGGCGGCCCCGTCCGTCGCGGTAGAGCCACTTCGCGGTGAAGAGCAGGTCCCACAGGCCGTTCTCGCCGATCTCCCACGCGGTCTTGCGCGAGAGGGCCTTGCTTGCCTCGTTGACGGAGACGTCGCCCTCAGCGGAGAGGAACTCGTCCCAGGCGTTGGCCTTCGGCGTGAGCTCGAGGACCTTCGCCTGCGCCTCCTGCACCCGGGTGCTGAGGATCTGCATCGCCTCGAGCACCAGCTCGTCCTGGGTCTTCGGCAACTGCGGGGTCTGGCCGACGGTGTAGGTGCCCGTCTTCCGGATCTGCGGAAGCACCTCGGCAGTAACCCACCTACGAAACGGCTTGGCCATGGGTGCGTTGCTCCGGATCAGCACCGTGAACAGGCCGGACTCGTTGAGAACCTGCATGCTCTGCTCGCCGCCAAGGGTTCGCACTCGGTGCGACCCCTTGTCCTCGGAGTCCGCCATGCGGCTGATGTCAGAGGACGTGCGCGCGCCGAGGACAGTCGCGATGTCACGGGCCACGAACCAGGGCTCGCCGGCGACATCGATCACGCGCACTGTCTGCCCGTCGTAGGCGAACGAAGTGAGTTCCTGGCTCATGCTGCTGTCCTCTCGTGAATGTCGTTCGTACTGCTGCTGGTGGACTTGTGGACGTCGAAAAGGACCTTGACGGGTACGTTCAGCGCCTCCGCAATACGAGCTCCGAGCTCGGGAGTGCATGAGCTGCGGCGGCCGGCCAGCAGATGGGAGATGAACCCCTTGCTGCATCCGGCGTAGCGCGCGAGTCGACCGTGGGAGAACCCGTCCTGATCCATCAATGCCCGCAAGGTGTCTGCGCTCTTGAGTCGCATCCAAGTTCCTTTCGGCCAACGGTGCTTCAGTCTCGTCACCTTGTGCATCTGAGTGTCTCCTAGTAGGCGTATATCTGTCAACTACTGATGGACACAGTAGTGCCTACTGGTAGACGGTGCAAGAGGGCGGGACACCCCCAATCCGCGCCGTTATAGCGCGGCACGCCCCTCCGGTGACGTTTTTCTAGTAGCCGCCTAGATAGGGTGGGGGCGTCAATCAGTGGTAGACGGTATGTGTTGCGGCCCGCTAGACCGCTCCCCCGGCAGTGGAGATATTGGATCCGTGCAGACGATCAGCGAACTCGTGAAGGCCCAGAAGGCGGCCAGCGACCTCTCCTACGAAGCCCTCGCCCAGCGAGCGCAGAGTGCAGGTCTTGGTCTCACGAAGCAGCAGCTGTCGGATCTTGCGAACAACCGCCCCAAGGGGTGGCCCAAGAGCGCGGACATGGTGAAAGCCCTGTCGATCGCTCTGGACGTCCCCGAGCGGACGGTGGTGCTGGCCTACGCGGCATCGTTCGGCATCGACGTTCGCGAGACCCGTAGCCCATTCGAGGTTCGCCTGCCAGCCACCGTCTCGACGCTGGATCCGAGGATGCAGGACGCCATCCTGCACGTGATCCGCGCAGCCACTGAAGGAGCAGAAACCCATGAGCACGACACCGAGGGCCAAGAGCAGGAACCGCGGGCGGAAGCGAGCGGCGCGCAGCCGACGCAACCGTCCCCCATGAACCGCGCCGGGGTGAGCCCGGCAGAAGACGGCCTCGCGGCCAGGCGTCGCACGCGGCCGGCTCCGGTAGATCGTGAGCTCGCGGTGGCGGCGGATGACTCGCCGAGCGTGGGCCGATCGATGCGTGAGGCGCAGGATGATGCCGCCGAGGCACCAGACGCTGGCGGTGGGTGGGACGGCGGGGCCTGATCCCGCGACACGTTGTGACGGATGACAACGGCGGGTCCATGTCCCGGTAGGTTTATGCGCACGCACTCGTTTGCTATCGCATGAGCGATCCACCGCGCACGTCACACCAGGGAGAACCACATGAGCACCCCCGTCAACGGCCCGGGCCCCGAGGGTCAACCCGAGAACCACCGCCCGCAGGATGGTGGCCAGCAGGGCTACCAGCAGCAGGGCGGCCAGCCCTACGGCCAGCAGAGCTACTACCAGGAGCCGCCGAAGAAGAAGCGGAAGAAGTGGCCGTGGATCGTGGGCGCCATCGTCCTCCTGCTGATCCTGCTCTTCGCCGGTTGCGCCGCGCTGATCGGTGGGGCGGCGAAGTCGGTGAACGACTCCATCCAGTCCAGCGCGCCGAGCGAGTCAGCCGAGGGCGGGAGCAGCGACGGGGCCGCGAGCGGGAAGGACCAGCTGCAGGTCGACGCCACAGCATCGGAGTCGGCCACCGCCTCCTACGGTGCCGGCGGATCCATGAGCACCGCCGAGATGGGCACGACCTGGACCGAGACCGTGACCGCCAAGACCACGGACTTCTTCACCGTCACCGTGCAGGACAAGTCCGGCGCCTCCGACGCCAAGGTGACCTGCAAGCTCACGCGCGACGGCAAGACAGTCCAGGAGAAGTCCGCGACGGGTGCCTACTCCATCGCCACCTGCACGGACACGCCGTAACCAGAACACACCACCAGCACTACACGCGAGGCGGGGCCCGGGTCATCCCGGGCCCCGCCTTATGCGTGTCCCCGCCCACAACTACATTCGAACGCATGTTCGATCCCTGGGCAATCACGCATGAGCGCGGCATCGAGGTCACCCGCATCCCCCTGCGGCACCTCAGCGGATACACCGACGGCCGGCGCATCTGGCTGGACGCACACCTGACCGACGTCGAGGCGTACTGCACACTCACGCACGAGCTCATCCACATGAGCCGCGGCCACGACCAACACCAGCCGCCTGCCGTCGAGGACCGCGTACGCGCGGACACCGCGCGCCTGCTTGTCCCCTGGGCGGCCATCACCACGCATGCCGGGTCCCAGCTGAGCCCCTGGCACCTCGCCCACGAACTCGGCGTGACGGAGCGTGTGCTCGCCGACCGCCTGCAGCACGCGAGCGCGGAGGAGCTCGAGGAGCTGCGGGGCGCGGCGGGCTAGTCCAGGGCCGCGGCTGCGGCGACGTCGGCGTCGGCTGCGAGATGGCCGTAGGTGTCGGAGGTCGTCTTGATGGACTCGTGGCCCAGGCGCCGCTGGATGACCGTGAGCGGGACGCCGGCGGCGATGAGCCGGGAGGCGTGGGTGTGGCGCAGGTCGTGGACGCGCGGACGGGCGCGGAGCTGGCCGGCGAGCGCGCGCATGGCGGGTTCCCAGACGAGGCGGTGGAAGACGACGTTGTGCAGGGGGCCTTCACGGGAGGGGAACACGAGGTCGGCGGGGGTCTTGTCGGCGATGTGTTCGCGCAGCTGGGCGGTGAGGGTTTTGGGGAGAACGACGCTGCGGCGGCCTCTGGCGGTCTTGGGCGCCCCGGTGACCCATTCCCCGCCCGCGCGCTTCCAAGCCCTGGAGACGGCCACCACGCCGTGCTCCTGGGCTAGATCCAGGTCTGCCACCTGCAGGGCGGTGGCTTCGGACCAGCGCAGGCCCGTGCCGGCGAGGAACTCCACGAGCAGCTTGTGTCGGGCCTCGGGGATCGTGGCCACGATCAGGTCCAGCTCCTCGGCGGTGAGGAAGACGGGCTCGCGGCGGGCCTCCCCCGTGGGGAGCTTCACGCCCTTGGCGACGTTGGCGTCCACCAGTCCGCGGGAGGTGGCCTCGGTGAGCGCGGCCGAGAGCAGGGAGTGCACGTTCTTCTTCGTCTTCGCGGCCACGGTCATCGCGTTGACCCACCTGTTGACGTCCGTGCGGGTGAGCGTGTCCACCGGGACTGCGCCGAGTGTGGGGGTGATGTGGCGGGCCGCGATCCTGCGGTACTTCTCCCGGGTGCCAGCCGAGACGCCGGTGAGGCCCTCGATGTGCTCGGAGACGACCGTGGCCACAGGCGGGGCGGTGGAGCGCATCTTGGATGCGGCCTGGGCAGCGAGCACGAAGGACTGGCCGTTGGCGTTGAGGAAGTCCGTGAGGGACTGGGCGTCGGCGCGGGTGGCCAGTGTGCGGGAGGTTTGCTTGCCGGTGTCGGCGTCGCGCCACAGGACCGCCCAGGAGGTGGTGCCGTCCTTGCGGGTGCGCTCTCGGATGCTGGCCATGTCCTGAATCGTAGGGTCTGTGTCAACGAGAAAGGCCCCGGTGTCAACACCGGGGCCTTTCTCCTGCCCCTGACTAGGGGCCTTACTGTGCGCGAGGGGGGACTTGAACCCCCACCCTCTAATACGAGGACTAGCACCTCAAGCTAGCGCGTCTGCCTATTCCGCCACCCGCGCAGGTGTCGCAGGGCGTTTCGGTCTTCTCTCGAAAACCTCCGTGGCCCTGGGCAACGACAAGAAACCTACCACAGTTGCCCGGCCCGTTCGAACCGAGCGCGGGCGACAGCGCCCAGATCCTGCCGAGCGGCGTCGCCCGCGGGTGGGGGCGAAACGCGACAAGCGGCTACTTGCCCGCCTTCGCCAGGAAGTCCTCGGCGCCGCCCACGAGCTCCACGTGCCCGTTCTCGACGTCCGCGGTGACCATCTTCGCGATCTCCTGCGCGAATTCGTTGACCGTGTACAGCTTTCCGGCCGCTTCACGACGCTCGTCCAGGGCTCCGGGGCGGGCGCGGTTGAGCAGGGTGGCGGTGACGGTGCCCTCGATCATGTCCGCGGAGACAACCACGAGGTCCACGCCCTTCTCTGCGAGTTCGGGGACGCGGGCGGTGAGAGTGTCCTCCCCCGCTCGCTTGGAGCGGGCCACGGCGTCGTACTCGGGCATCGTCTCCACCTGGTTGATGAAGTGCGCCTGGTGGCTCGTGACGAACACCACGCGGCCACTGCGCGGCAGCAGTTCGAGGGCGTCCGTGAGGGCGTCGTTCTGCGCGTCCCTGTTGAGCTTCAGCGCGTAGTCCTCGCCGAGGTCCGTCTCCATGCCGCCGGAGGCGTTGAGGACCAGCACGTCCAGACCGCCGAACTCGTCCGTGGCCGCCTGGAACAGGTTGGCGCGGGACTCGGGATCGGTGATGTCCGCCTGGACGGCAACGGCCCGGCCGCCGGCCTCCGTGATCTCCTTGACCACCTTGTTGGCGCGCGGCGCCTTCTGCCGGAAGTTGATCACCACGTTGGCGCCCTCGCCCGCGAGGATCTTTGCAGTGTCCGCGCCGACCCCGCGCGAGGATCCGGTGATGATCACGGTCTTGCCTGCCACTGAGCTCATGCGCTTACTCCTTCGAGGGGAAACTTCTGTGGACCGGGAGGGGCGTCAGTGCCCCACGCCCAGCCCGCCGTCTACGGGGATGATAGCGCCGGACACGTACGCGGCCCCCTCGGACACCAAGTACGTCACGGCCGCGGCGACCTCGGAGGCGTGGCCGAAACGGTTCACGGGGATCATGGAGCGGTAGTTCTCCTTGACCTCCTCCGGCAGCTCCTGCGTCATGGCGGTGTCGATGTAGCCGGGCGCCACCACGTTGGCCGTGACACCGCGGGAGCCGAGCTCCCGGGTGATCGCGCGCGCCATGCCCACCAGCCCGGCCTTGGACGAGGCGTAGTTCACCTGGCCGGGGGCACCGGTGTAGCCCACCACGGAGGAGATGAACACCACGCGGCCGCGCTTCAGACGCATGAACCCCTTGGTGGCTCGCTGCACCACGCGGAACGCGCCGGTGAGGTTGGTGTCGATCACGTCCTGGAAGTCCGCTTCCTTCATGCGCACGAGCAGCGCGTCCTTGGTGACGCCCGCGTTGGCCACGAGGACCTCCACGGGGCCGAACTGCGCCTCGATCTCCTTGAACGCGGCGTCCACCGAGGCGGAGTCGGTGACGTCCGCGCGGACGGTGTGTGCGCCGTCGGGACCGTCGCCTCCCGAACGGGACGTGACCACCACGTTGTCGCCGGCGGCCACGAAGGCCTCGGCGATGGCACGGCCGATGCCGCGGTTGCCTCCCGTGACGAGCACGGTGCGCGCGGTCGAGGTCTGTTCGGTCATGGGGAAGCCTTCCGTGGACGGGTGGTCGCCGTGCTCCCACCGCGACCGTGGATCAGAACCTCCAGCATCCTAACCGCCCTCTCACCTGCGACGCTCTCCCAGGTGGCGCGCACTTGGGGGCGCACCGCAACGGTGAGAGAATGGTCAGCACGCTCCCGGCTGCTCCGGGTGCGCCGGGGCAGGCCCCGCGGACGAACTCGCCGAAGGACGTTCACCATCACACGCTCCCACCCGCAGACGAACGGCTCCACCGAGGTGCACTCCATCACCACGGCGGCGGATCCGCACACCTCGGACATGAGCCAGCGCATGAAGGTGTACTCCATCCAGATGGGCCTGCGGGTGGTGTGCATCATCGGAATGGTGCTCATCGACAACCTGGTGGCGCGCATCGTGCTGCTGCTGGGCGCCGCGCTGCTGCCCTGGTTCGCGGTGATGCTCGCCAACAAGGGCGCGGACCGCTCGCAGCGCGCCGGCTCGGCGTACGCCCCGCCGCAGCGCACCGAGCTGCCCACCGCCGCGGAGGCGTGCGAACGGGCACCGGATCCGGAGAACGTGGTGGTGGACGCGGAGTACACCGTCCACAGCCCCCGCCCGGAGCTGCCCCGCCCGCCCCACACGGCCACGCGCCGCAACTGAGCGCCCCGCACGACCCCCACACCGTCACCTCGGGAGGACACGCACACGGTGGAATTCGATCTCCTCGGTTCACTCGACCCCCAACACCCAGCGGCAGACGCGGCACCCCCTCGGCCCGCGGAGAGCGCCCCGGGTGCGGTGTGCTCGCGCCGCGGCTGCCAGTCCCCCGCCCGGTGGGCCCTGCTGTGGAACAACCCGCGGGTGCACACGCCCGAGCGCCGCAAGGCCTGGCTCGCGTGCGACGAGCACCGCGAGCACCTGACAGACTTCCTGGGACAGCGCGGTTTCCTCAAGTCCGTGGAGCGGTTCCAGGAAGGCCGTGACGACGCCCCGGCGCTCGGGCCGCGAGAGACGCCCGGGTTGCGCAAAGCACCCGCAGGGCGCGGCGACGTCGGCTCCCCGGGTCCCGGCACCGACCCGACCTCAGCGCAGGGCGGTCGCTGATGCGCAAGTACTCGTTCCTGCGCTCGAGCACGTGGCTCGGCTGGTTCGCCCTCACGTGCGTAGCGGCCGCGCTGTGCCTGTACCTCGCCCAGTGGCAGATGTCCCGCAACGACCACCTGGTGGCCGAGAACGCGAAGATCACTGAGAACTACGACGCCGCCGCGTACAACTCCGGGACGGGCCTGCCCCTGTTCGAGGACTACGACGACTCCCGCACGTGGCACCCCGTGCAGCTGCGCGGCAGCTACCTGGCCCAGGACACCGTGCTGGTGCGCAACCGGCCCCACGACGGTCGGGTGGGCTACGACGTGCTCGTCCCGTTCCGCACCACGGAGGGCACAGTGGTGGCCGTTGACCGGGGCTGGATCCCCACGGACGACTCCGCGAACGGAATGCCCTCGACAGTTCCCGCTCCCCCGAGCGGCACCGTGACGGTCACCGCCAGGCTGCGCCCCTCCGAGGGCGCGCTGGACCGCGGGGCGCCGGACGGTCAGGTGGCCTCGATCGACTTGCCCGAGCTGTCCTCCCGCTGGGGCGGGGACCTCGCCACCGGAGGCTACGGTGAGCTCGTCTCCGAGGAGCCCGCCGCGGCCGCCACCCCGCAGGCGCCCGAGCGCCCGGAAGTCTCCTATGGCCCGCACCTGTCCTACTCGCTGCAGTGGTACGCGTTCGCGGTGCTCGTGTTCGTGGCCTACGGCTACTCGGCGCGCCAGCACGTGAAGAACGAGGAGTGGGACCGTGCCTACGCGGCCGAGGTCGAGCGCCGGCTCGCCCGCTACTACGACGCCGAGGGCAACTACATCGGCGAGATGGACGAGGACCTGGTGATCCGCCAGCTGCAGATGGCCGACGACATGCCCGCGCACCTGAAGTCCCTGTACCGCCCCAAGCGCACGCGGGCCACCACGGGCATCACGGACGAGTACGAGGAGGACGCCCTGCTGGACGCCCTCGAGACGCAGCACCGCCAGTAACCGGCCCGGAGCGGCACCGCCCGCCCGCGCCGGCCCACCCGTGACGAAGGAGTCGCCGTGAAGATCAGAGCTGCCGTGCTGGACGAGATCGGGGTGCCCCGGCCGTTCGCCGAGTCCCGCCCGCTGTCCGTGCAGGAGCTGGAACTGGACGAGCCGGGACCGGGCGAGCTGCTCGTGCGGATCCGCGCGGCCGGGGTGTGCCACTCGGACCTCTCCGTGGTGGACGGCAACCGGCCCCGCCCCCTGCCCATGGTGCTCGGCCACGAGGCGTCCGGCGTCGTGGAGCAGGTGGGCGAGGGCGTCACGGACGTCTCCCCCGGGGACCAGGTCACCACCGTGTTCCTGCCGCGCTGCGAGGACTGCGCCAACTGCGCCACCAACGGGAAGCTGCCCTGCACCCCGGGCACCGAGACCAACAACGCCGGGCTGCTGCCCGGCTCCACCCTGCGGCTGCACCGCGACGGGCAGGACGTCCACCACCATCTGGGGGTCTCCGGTTTCGCGTCCCACGCCGTGGTGAGCCGCCAGTCGGTGGTACCAGTGGGTGCCGACGTGCCCCCGGAGATCGCTGCCGTGGTGGGGTGCGCCGTGCTCACGGGTGGCGGGGCCGTGCTCAACGCGGGGCGCCCCTCGGACGGGGACACGGTCATCGTCGTGGGGCTCGGCGGAGTGGGCATGGCCGCCCTCCTAACTGCGCTGTCCTTGCAGAAGGGCCCCGTGATCGGCGTGGACGCCAACCCCGAGAAGCTCGCGAGGGCCAGGGAGCTGGGCGCCTCTGCCGTGTACACCCCCGACGAGCTCGCCGACAACGGTGTGCGCGCGGACGTGGTCGTCGAGGCCGCCGGGCACCCCCGCGCCTTCGAGAGCGCCGTGGCGGCCACCGCTCCGGGCGGAACCACGGTCACCGTGGGCCTGCCCTCCCCCGATGCGCGCTCCACCATCGCCCCGCTCGGACTCACCGCCGAGGCGCGGACCATCGTGGGCTCCTACCTGGGCTCCGCCGTGCCGTCGCGGGACATCCCCGTCTACCTGGACCTGTGGCGCGCTGGCAGGCTTCCCATCGAGGAGCTGATCACCGAGCGGGTGGCCCTCGCGGACATCAACGAGAGTTTCGACCAGCTCGCGGACGGCCGCGCGGTGCGTCAGGTCATCCTCTTCGAGGACTGACGCCCGCGGACACGCGCACCACCACGGCCCCACCAGGGCGACGAGCGGAGTCCTGTCCCCAGCCTCGGGGTGGACCGGCGCGTTGCACTGTCACGGCCACGCCGCGCCGCGGGACTGAGCACCCGCGCGGCCCCGCGGCGTCGTCGGTGCCCCGGGGATCAGGCCAGGCTGATGAGGTCCTGGTACTCCTGACTCCACAGGTCCTCCACGCCGTCCGGGAGCATGACTACGCGCTCGGGCTCAAGGGCCTCCACCGCGCCTTCGTCGTGGGAGACCAGGACCACGGCGCCCTCGTAGGTGCGCAGCGCGTTGAGGATCTCGCGGCGCGACGCCGGGTCAAGGTTGTTGGTGGGCTCGTCGAGCAGGAGCACGTTCGCCGACGACGCCACCAGGGTGGCCAGCGCCAGGCGCGTCTTCTCGCCGCCGGAGAGCACCCCGGCGGGCTTGTCGACGTCGTCGCCCTGGAACAGAAAGGAGCCGAGGATCGTGCGGACCTGGGTGTCTGCGAGGTCCGGTGCGGCGGACTTCATGTTCTCCAGCACGGTGCGGTCCGTGTCCAGGGTGTCGTGCTCCTGGGCGAAGTACCCGAGCTTCAGGCCGTGGCCGGGGATCACCTCACCGGTGTCCGGCTCGGACTGCCCGGCGAGCATCCGCAGCAGGGTGGTCTTGCCTGCGCCGTTGAGGCCCAAGACCACCACTCGGGAGCCGCGGTCGATCGCGAGGTCCACGTCCGTGAAGATCTCCAGGGACCCGTAGGACTTGGACAGCCCCTGTGCGGTCAGGGGGGTCTTGCCGCAGTCCGCCGGCTTGGGGAAGCGGATTGCGGCCACCTTGTCCTGCACGCGCTCGCCCTCGATGCCCGCCATGAGCCGCTCGGCGCGGCGGATCATCTGCTGGGCGGCGGAGGCCTTGGTGGCCTTCGCGCGCATCTTGTTGGCCTGGTCCATCAGCACGCCAGCCTTCTTCTCGGCGTTCGCGCGCTCGCGCTTTCGCCGGGCCTGGTCCTGCTCGCGCTGCTGCAGGTAGTTCTTCCACGTCATGTTGTAGACGTCCACCACGCAGCGGTTGGCGTCCAGGTAGAGCACCTTGTTCACGACCATCTCCATGAGCTCCACGTCGTGGGAGATCATCAGCAGCCCGCCCTGGAAGCCGCGCAGGAACTCGCGCAGCCACACGATGGAGTCGTGGTCCAGGTGGTTGGTGGGCTCGTCCAGGAGCATGGTGTCCGCGTCCGAGAACAGGATCCGCGCGAGCTCCACGCGGCGGCGCTGGCCGCCGGAGAGCGTGTGCAGCGGCTGGTCCAGCACACGGCCGGGAAGATTCAGGTTGTTCGTGATCGTGGCGGCCTCGGACTCCGCCGCGTAGCCGCCGCCCGCGAGGAACTCGGACTCCAGCCGGTCGTAGCGGCGCATCGCCTTGGCGCGCACGGTCTCGTCCTCCGAGGCCATCTCCTCCTCGGTGCGGCGCAGCCGGGAGATCACGCCGGCGAGGTTGCGCGCGGAGAGGATGCGGTCCCGGGCCAGCTGGTCCATGTCGTCCACCTTGGGGTCCTGCGGCAGGTAGCCGATGGACCCGGAACGCGTGACCTCGCCGGCGGCGGGCAGCGTGAGCCCGGCCAGCACCTTGGTCATGGTGGTCTTCCCGGCTCCGTTGCGGCCCACCAGGCCCACCTTGTCGCCCTTGTCCACCCGGAAGCTCACCTCGTCCATGAGCAGGCGTGCTCCGGCGCGCAGTTCGAGGTTCGTGACGGTGATCAAGGGTGCAGGGCCTTTCGTGGGCGGTCTCGCTCGGGGCTGCTCCCGGGCCGGTGCGCTCGTGCGCTGCGCGGGCCCGTGACACGGTCACGGGGTGCGGGCCTCCCGGGGCAGACAGAAACCCCGTGGATCCGGGGCACTGCCCAGTCTACCCGGGGCCGCAAATCGGCGCCGCGGCGTCGTCCCCGCCCCATGGCGCCGCCGCGCGCGAGGCGACAACTAGACTGCCTGCCATGACTTCTCCCGCGCGGGAAACCCGCTCCCTCACGTCCTTCGACCTCGCCAACATTGCCGTGTTCGCCGCCCTGACGTGCGTGCTGGCACTGGCGCCGGCGATACCCGTGGGTGCCGTCGGTGTGCCCATCACGCTGCAGACGCTCGCCGTGTTCCTCACGGGCATGATCCTGGGAGGCTGGCGCGGTTTCCTGGCGCTGCTGCTCTACGTGGTGGTGGGTCTGCTGGGCGTGCCGGTCTTTGCCGGATTCGTTGGCGGACCGGCAGTGCTGGCCGGACCCTCCGCCGGGTACCTGCTCTCCTTCCCGTTCGCGGCCGCGCTCGTTGGCGCGCTCGCCCACCGCAGCGTGCGCGGTGAGCGGGTACGACGACGCGACGGCGCCACCTCCGTGGCTCCGGAACGGCGCGGGGGTCTCACCGTCAAACTGATCGGCGCGGGCCTCGCCGGTCTCGTGCTCTCCCACGTGGTGGGCACCGCGGGCCTGATGATCAACGCGGGGCTCGGACTCGGGGCAGCCGTTGTCACGGACCTCGCCTTCGTCCCCGGGGACATCGTCAAGGTGGTTGTCGCCGCACTGATCGCCGTGGCGGTGCACCGCGCGTTCCCCCGCATGGCCGGGGCGGTTCTCTGAGTGGCTGACGAGCCGCGTGCCGCCCCATCCCAGCAGCCGGGCGGGGAGACGCCGCACGGGGAAATCCCAGACTTGGAGCCCCCGCACCGGGAGTCCCTGTACTGCGCGGACGTGACCGTGACCGTGGAGGGACCTCGCGGACCCGTGACCGTGCTGGAGGGCGTGGACTGCGAGTTCACCGCACGGCGCACCGCGGTGGTGGGGCTCAACGGCTCCGGCAAGTCCACGCTGCTGCGGCTGTTCAACGGGCTCGTCACGCCGTCCTCGGGAGTGGTGCGGACGGGCAATGTGGACCCGGCGGCATTCCCCCGGCACGCCCGCTCCCTGGTGGGCTTCGTCTTCACGGACCCCGCATCCCAGATCCTCATGCCCACCCCGCTCGAGGACATCGAACTGTCCCTCCGGCGTGGCGTTCGGGACCGCGCCGAGCGCACCGAGCAGGCGATGGCCTGGCTGCGGCGGCTGGGCCTCGAGGACCGCGCGCACCACAGCGTCTTCGACCTCTCCGGGGGTGAGCGGCAGCTCGTTGCCCTGGCCGCCGTGCTGGCCGTGGAGCCCCGCGTGCTCGTGCTGGACGAGCCCACCACTCTGCTGGACCTGCGCAACCGGCTGCGCCTGCGCCAGCTCCTGGACGGCCTCCCCCAGCAGCAGCTGCTCAGCACCCACGACCTCGACCTCGCGGCCTCCGCGGACCACGTGGCGGTCGTCCACGAGGCACGCCTGATCGACCAGGGCCCGCCCGAGCGGATGCTGCACCTCTACCGGCACTGGTGCGAGAACGGCTTCCCCGGGAAGACCGCGGCGTGAGACGTCGCGCCCGCCCCCGGGGTGACGACCTGCTCGGCACCTACGTTCCCGGCACGTCCCCACTGCACCGCTGCCCGCTGTGGCTCAAGGCGCTCCTGGTTCTTGGAGCATGCCTGGTCGTCATGACCGCGCGGGACTGGCGGGTCTCCCTGGGTGCCCTCGCACTCACGGCGGCGGCCGCTGCCGCCTGCGGTCTGGGCGTGCGCCGGTGGGTGCGCTCGCTGCGCCCGCTGCTGCTGCTCGTCATCCTGCTGACGGCCTACCACCTCGTCGCCAATGGCCCGGCGCGCGCCGCCGACGTCGTGCTGTCCCTGCTCGCCGTGGTCACCCTCACGCGCCTGCTCATCTCGACCACGCCCCTCCCCCGACTCATCGACGGGCTCGTGCTGCTGTGCTCACCCCTGTGCCTCGCGGGCGTGGATCCCGAGCGCATTGGACTTGCGGTGTCCCTGATGATCCGCTCGGTCCCCTGGCTGTTCGGAGTCCTCACCTCCCTGCGCGATGCCGCCGCTGCCCGCACCGTGCGCCCGCACCCCGTGCAGCTGGTCACCCCCGCAGTCATCGCCACGGTCGACTACGCCCACCGCACCGGGGAGGCGCTCGCGGCGAGAGGACTCGAGTAGCCGCGCCACGGCGTCGTCCCCGCCCAATCGCCCCGGTGCCCGCACAGTGGCCCTATGCTTCCCCCATGAGCTTCAACGACAACTCCCAGCTGAACTCCGGGCGGGTCAGCTCCGGCGGCGGTGGTGGACGCGGCATCGCCGTGGGTGGAGGGCTGGGCGGTGTGGTCCTGCTGCTGATCGCGGGCCTGTTCTTCGGTCAGGACGGCATCGACGCCCTCACCGGCGGTGGCACCCAGGACACGACCGGGACCCAGCAGGTGGACTCCGGACTCGCGGACCGCTGCCGCACCGGCGCGGACGCCAACACTGACACCTCCTGCCGCATGGTGGCCACGGTGCAGTCCCTCGACCAGTTCTGGGGCGACTACCTTCCCCGGGCCACGGGGAAGCAGTACACGGAACCGGGAGTCGTGCTGTTCACCGGCACGGACAACACGTCGTGCGGCCAGGCGTCCTCGGCCACCGGCCCGTTCTACTGCCCGTCGGACTCGACCGTCTACCTGGACACCGGATTCTTCGAGGAGATGCGCACCCAGTTCGGCGCGGATGCGGATGCCCTCGCCCAGGAGTATGTGATGGCGCACGAGGTGGGCCACCACATCCAGGACCTGCAGGGCACCCTGGGCAGGGCCCAGCAGGACCCCAGTGGTGCCAATTCCGGCGCGGTGCGCACCGAGCTGCAGGCCGACTGCTACGCGGGGATGTGGGCCCACCACGCCACCGAGTCCGGCGGTGCGGTGCAGCTGCAGCCGATCACACGCGCGCAACTCTCGGACGCGATCGAGGCCGCCGGAGCCATCGGTGACGACCGCATCCAGGAGGCCGCCCGCGGTCGTGCCAACCCGGAGTCCTTCACGCACGGCACCGCTGCGCAGCGCCAGGCCTGGTTCCTCACCGGGTACCAGACCGGCGATCTCACGGCCTGCAACACGTTCTCCGCGCGCAACCTGAACCACCCGGACGCGCTGAGCTAGGACGGAGGGGCGGGGCTCCGTACAAACGGACCGTTCCCCGTGCCTGCAGCTCAGACGAGACCGGCCACCGCCCTCGGCCGACCTCTGCTCCGGGATCCTGGCGCGGTTCAGACCCGGTCCGTGTTCCCCGCCCGCTCCAGCCACGGTGCGCGCATCGACGTGGGGCCCAGGTCCGCGATCGACCCGGCTCCCATGAGCATCATGTCCGTGCGGATCTGCGCCTCCAGCAGCTCGATCACCCGCGAGACACCCTGCTCGCCGCCGGCCATGAGTCCGTACAGGTACGCCCGCCCGATCAGCACGAAGTCCGCGCCGGCGCACAGCGCGGTCACCACGTCCGCGCCGGAGAGGACTCCGGAGTCCAGGATCAGGGGGACGCCCGGGCCCACCTCCTCGCGCACGCCCGGCAGAGAGGTCAGCGCCACGGGTGCCCGGTCCAGCTGGCGGCCGCCGTGGTTGGAGACCACGAGCCCGTCCGCGCCCACGCTCATGGCCCGCCGGGCGTCGTCGCGAGTGAGGACACCCTTCACGAACAGCTGGCCGTCCCACTGCTCGCGGATCCAGGCGAGGTCGTCCAGGTCCAGGCCGGGGTCGAACATCGAGGAGATCAGGTCCGCCAGCGTGGAGGACGTGTTCGAGAGGGACGCGAACTTCAGCGAGTCCGTGGTCAGGAAATTGAACCACCACTCGGGCCGGTAGGAGGCGTCCAGCACGGTGCCGGGCGTCAGGCGCGGCGGGATGACCATGCCGTTGCGGACGTCCCGCAGCCGCTGACCGGGAACTGGCGTGTCCACGGTGACGAGCAGCGTGCCCACACCGGCGGCCTCCGCGCGCTGCAGCAGGTCCAGCGACGCCGCGTGGTCGCGCCACAGGTAGAGCTGGAACCAGCGCTCGGCGTCCGGGGCGGCATCCCGCACCTCCTCGATGGAGCGCGTGCCCATGGTCGACAGTGAGAACGGGATCCCGGCCTTCTCGGCGGCCCGCACTCCCCCGATCTCACCCTCTGCGTGCATGAAACGCGTGAACCCGGTGGGCGCGATCCCGAACGGCAGCGCGCTGCGGAAGCCCGCGATCTCCGTGCTGAGATCTGCCGTGTCAGTGCCGTGCAGGATCTTCGGCAGCAGCTCCACGGACTCGAACGCCTTGCGGCTGCGCCGGTAGGTCAGTTCTTGGCCGGCAGCGCCGTCCACGTAGTCGAACGCGGGTTTCGGGGTGCGACGCCGCGCGATCCGCCGCAGCGCCTCCACGTCCGCCGCCTTGGCGAGCCGGGCAGCACGGCGGTCCGGGTTGAAGGAGCCGAACCGCATGAGTGGCTTGAGCTCCGAGAGCTGGGGCAGGTGGCGTTGCACATGAGTCCTCACGGTCGCGGGTGGTCGGTTCCGAATCTAGCACCGTGCCCGGTGGCGGTCCCGCTCCGGGCGGACCGGACGGCTTGTGGAGGACCCGGACATTTTCCAGCGAGACCCCGGATACGGAACAGGGCACGACCGTGGTGGTCGTGCCCTGGTGGCGGTCATGTCCTTCCGTACCGTGGCGGTGGTTCGGACCTCAGATGTTGAAGCCCAGCGCCCGCATCTGGTCCCGGCCGTCCTCGGTGATCCGCTCCGGACCCCACGGGGGCATCCAGATCCAGTTCACGTGCCACTCGTCCACGGTGGGCGAGAGGTTCTGGGCAACCTGCTCCTCGATGACGTCCTGCAGCGGGCAGGCCGCCGTGGTTAGGGTCATGTCGAGGCGCAGGGAGTCATCGTCCTGGTACTGCAGGCCGTACAGCAGGCCCAGGTCCACGACGTTCACGCCCAGCTCCGGGTCGATCACGTTCTTCAGCAGGTCCTCGATCTCCGCGAGCGAGGCCTGGCCCTTGGGGCCCTGCTCCGCCGCGGCGGTCTCGGTGGAATCACTCACGGAATCCTCCTCCGGTCTCGTGTGCGCCGCGCCTACTTGGCGGCGGCCTGCACGTAGCGGTCGTAGCCCTCGTTCTCGAGCTGCTCCGCGAGCTCGGGCCCGCCCTGGTCCACCACGCGGCCGTCCGAGAACACGTGGACGAACTGCGGCTTGATGTAGCGCAGGATCCGGGTGTAGTGCGTGATCAGCATGATGCCGGTGTTGTCCTGCTCAAGGGCGCGGTTGACGCCCTCGGAGACGATCTTCAGGGCGTCGACGTCCAGACCGGAGTCGGTCTCGTCAAGCAGCGCGATCTTCGGCTTGAGGATCTCGAGCTGCAGGATCTCGTGACGCTTCTTCTCACCGCCGGAGAAGCCCTCGTTCACGTTGCGCAGCAGCATGTCCGTGTCGATCTTCAGCTTCTCCATGGCGGCGCGGACGTCCTTGGTCCACGTGCGCAGGGAGGGGGCCTCGCCGTCGACGGCCGTCTTGGCCGAGCGCAGGAAGTTGGAGGTGGTCACGCCCGGGATCTCCACGGGGTACTGCATGGCCAGGAAGAGCCCGGCGCGCGCCCGCTCGTCGACGGACATGGCCAGCACGTCCTGGCCGTCCAGGGTCACGGAGCCGGAGTCCACCTGGTACTTGGGGTGACCGGCGATGGTGGAGGCCAGCGTGGACTTGCCCGAGCCGTTGGGGCCCATGATCGCGTGCACCTCACCGGAGTTGATGGTCAGGTTCACGCCCTTGAGGATGGGCTTGGTGGTCTCGTCGTCCAGGATGACGGACGCGTGGAGGTCCTTGATCTCCAGAGTTGACATGGGGTGATTCTCCTTGTGGTCGTGGGCACAGGCCCGGTCACGGGCTCGGGTGCGACGTACGTGGGCGAGGGCTGCGGCGCGGGGCCGGTCTCAGCTCTCGGTGCGGGCGAGCTCGTCCTCGAGGGACGCGCGCAGCTGCTCCTCGAGGGCCTCGACGCCCACCTGCTGGATGATCTCGAAGAGGAATCCGCGCACGACCAGGCGGCGTGCCTGGTCCTCCGGGATGCCGCGGGACATCAGGTAGTACAGGTGCTCGTCGTCCAGCTGGCCCGTGGTGGAGGCGTGGCCTGCGCCGGCGATCAAGCCGGTCTCGATCTCCAGGTTCGGCACCGAGTCCATACGGGGGCCGTCGTTGAGGATCAGGTTGCGGTTGAGCTCGTAGGTGTCCGTGCCCTCGGCCTCCGCGCGGATCAGGACGTCCCCGACCCACACGCCGTGGGCGTTCTCACCCTGCAGCGCGGACTTGTAGTTCACGCGGGACTTGCAGCGCGGCACCGAGTGATCCACGAACAGGCGGGACTCAAGGTGCTGGCCCTCGTCCACGAACGTGAGACCGTACATGGCCACGTCGCCGCCGGTTGCGGTGAAGCGGGTGGACGGCGTGACGCGCACGAGGTCCCCTCCGAGGCTCACGAGCACGTGCTTGAACGTGGCGTCCTTGCCCAGGCGGGCCTGCTGCGAGGACGCGTGGACGGAGTCGTCCGTCCACTCCTGCAGCGAGACCACGGTGAGGGAGGCGCCGTCGGAGACGGAGAACTCCACGTTCTGGGACAGCACGGCCGTGCCCACGTGGCGCAGCACCACGAGCGCGCGGGAGTTCTCCCCCGCGTCGATCACCACGTGCTGGGCCGCCGGGCGGTCCGACTCGCCGGTGAACGTGACGATCAGGGGCTCCTGGACCTCCGCGTCACGGGGGATCGAGATGACGGTGGCCTCGCGGAAGGAGGACCACGCGTTTGCGGAGACCCGGTCCTCGGGGATGCCGGCCGAGCCGATGCGGGCGTCGTCGCGGGGCACCGAGGTGACCTCCACGGCGTCGCCCCCGGTGACGGAGACCGCGGGGGCTGGACCGTCCAGGGCGGCGTCGTCGAGACCGCGCAGCCGCTTCAGGGGCGTGAAGCGCCAGTCCTCGAGCGTGCTGGTCAGCGGCGGGAAGTCCGCGACGTCGTAGGACGTGAAGCGCCCGGCGCGCGAGGAGTCGGGCACACCCGAGATGTCACCGTGCTGCGTGTGCCTGATCTCGGGCTCACCAGCCTGGTTGCGGCCCTCCTGCAGGGTCTCGCCCTCCTGGCTCATGCCGGGGATGGCCACGCGGTCCTCACCGGTGGGGACCCCGCCCACCTCCTCGCTCGTGTCCTGGGTGTCGCGGGCGGTCTGATCAGTGGTGGACATATCAGCCAACGGATCCTTCCATTTGCAGTTCGATGAGACGGTTGAGCTCGAGGGCGTACTCCATGGGCAGCTCGCGGGCGATCGGCTCGACGAAGCCGCGGACGATCATCGCCATGGCCTCCTCCTCCGGCATGCCGCGCTGCATCAGGTAGAACAGCTGCTCCTCGGAGACTCGCGAGACCGTGGCCTCGTGGCCCATGGTGACGTCGTCCTCACGGATGTCCACGTACGGGTACGTGTCCGAGCGGGAGATCGTGTCCACCAGCAGGGCGTCGCAGACCACGTTGGACTTCGAGTGGGTGGCGCCCTCGCGCACCTGCACCAGTCCGCGGTAGGCCGAGCGGCCGCCGTTGCGGGCCACGGACTTGGAGACGATCGAGGAGGACGTGTTCGGGGCGATGTGCACCATCTTGGAACCCGTGTCCTGGTGCTGGCCCTCGCCCGCGAAAGCGATCGACAGGGTCTCGCCGCGAGCGTGCTCACCGGTCATGTAGACCGCCGGGTACTTCTGCGTGACCTTGGAGCCGATGTTGCCGTCGATCCACTCCATGGTGGCGCCCTCGTGGGCGATCGCGCGCTTGGTCACCAGGTTGTACACGTTGTTGGACCAGTTCTGGATGGTCGTGTACCGCACGCGTGCGTTCTTCTTGCAGATGATCTCCACCACGGCGGAGTGCAGCGAGTCCGTCTTGTAGATCGGCGCCGTGCAGCCCTCGATGTAGTGGACGTAGGAGTCCTCGTCCGCAATGATCAGCGTGCGCTCGAACTGGCCCATGTTCTCCGTGTTGATGCGGAAGTAGGCCTGCAGGGGAATGTCCACGTGCACGCCCTTGGGCACGTACACGAACGAGCCACCTGACCACACGGCGGTGTTCAGCGCGGCGAACTTGTTGTCGCCCACCGGGATCACCGTGCCGAAGTACTCCTCGAAGAACTCCGGGTGCTCCTTCAGCGCGGTGTCCGTGTCCAGGAAGATCACTCCCTGCGCCTCGAGATCCTCGCGGATCTGGTGGTACACCACCTCGGACTCGTACTGGGCGGCCACACCGGCCACCAGGCGGTTGCGCTCCGCCTCCGGGATGCCGAGCTTCTCGTACGTATTGCGGATGTCGTCCGGCAGCTCCTCCCAGGAGCCGGCCTGCTGCTCGGTGGAGCGCACGAAGTACTTGATGTTGTCGAAGTCGATCCCCGAGAGGTCCGCGCCCCACGTGGGCATGGGCTTGCGGTCGAAGAACTTCAGGCCCTTCAGACGCAGCTGCGTCATCCAGTCCGGCTCGCTCTTCTTGGCCGAGATGTCCCGGACCACCTCTTCGTTGATGCCGCGGCGCGCGGAGGCGCCGGCATCGTTCTTGTCGGACCATCCGTACTGGTACTGCCCGATCCCCTCGAGCTCCGGGTTCATCTCCAGGATCTCGGAAATCGTGGTGTCGCCTGTCATGTCGCCCGCGGTCTCCGCGGGCACGATGCGCTCGGTCATGACAACCCTCCCTGTCGTGCGGTTGTGTGGTTGGTGGAGTGTGTGGATCCCGCGCTGCGAAGCTGCAGCGGGACGTGTGTGGTGCAGACGTGGGCCCCGGCCGCCATGGTGGACAGCCTGCGGACGTCCACGTCCAGCAGCTCGGAGATCAGCTCCGTCTCCTGCTCGCAGAACTCGGGGTGCTCGTTCGCGATCTCCTGGATGGGACAGTGGCCCTGGCACAGCTGGGCGGAGCGCAGCGCCACGCCCTTGGGGCCCCGCGGCGTGACCGTGGTGTGGGAGGCCACGAAACCGTCGCGGCTCATGGCTGCGGTGAGGGCGCTGAGGCGGTCCTCGACGTCGTCCCCGGCCGCTTCGACTTGCGGGCGGTAGCGCTCGCGCATCTGGTCCATGTGGCTTACGACGAACGCGCGGAGAAGCTCGTCCCCGCCCACCCGCTGCATCGTGTCGATGGCTTCCCGGGCCAGTCCCAGGTAGTCGTGGCCGAGCTGCTCGTGGCCCCCGGGGGCGACGACGTAGCGCCGGGCGGGGCGCCCCGCGCCGGAGCGCGTACTGCGCACCGGGGAGACCTCGATGATCAGTTCGGCCTCGAGCGCGTCCAGGTGGCGGCGCACGGCGGCCGGGGTGAGGCCGAGGTCCTTGGCGATCTGCGCCGCCGAGATGGGGCCGTGGGCGAGCACCAGGGAGAGCACCCGCGAACGGGTGGTGTCGTCCTGCTCCGAGCGGACCGCGGGTGCGCGGTCCGTGGCCGGTGAACTCATGCTCCGTGCAACATCCTTACGGGAGAGAGGTGAGTGGGGTGCGTTCGGCGCACCTGTCCGTCCCGGGGACGGCACCGCGCGCTGAACACGCAATACACAACGAGCGTATGCCTTATTCCATTCCCGTCAAAACGCTCCCGGTGCTCCGCGCCGCGCCCGGGAGCGGCCGTCCGGCACCCCCGCGCGCCGCGACGTCGTTCCCGGCCGCCGTGGCCGCGGGTGCTGCCGCGGGTCCGGCCGAGGTCCTAGACTGACCGGGTGCAGACCCCGCCCCACCCAGCTCCCGCCAGCCTGGACCAGACCTCCCGCCCCGCCCCCGTGGCCCTGCAGGTGGACGGTCTCGTGAAGACCTTCGAGGGCCGGGGAGAACCCGTCCGTGCCGTGCGCGGACTGAGCATGGCGGCGCACCAGGGCAGGATCACCGCCCTGCTCGGGGCCAACGGCGCTGGCAAGACCACCACCCTGCAGTGCGCCCAGGGGCTGCAGCGGCCCACCTCCGGCAGCGTCCGGCTGCTCGGTGAGGACCCGTGGCAGGCCTCGGCCCAGTTGCGCGCCCGCGTGGGCGTCATGCTCCAGGACGGCGGACTGCCCCAGTCGGTGCGCCCGGGAGAGCTGCTGCGGCACGTGAGCCGGCTCTACGCGGACCCGGTGCCCCTGGATGAGCTCGTGGAGCGGCTGGGCATCGGCCCGTTCCTCGGCACCGGCATCCGGCGCCTCTCCGGGGGCCAGAAGCAGCGCGTGGCACTGGCCGCCGCGCTCGTGGGCCGCCCGGACGTGCTGTTCCTGGACGAGCCCTCCGCCGGGCTCGACCCGCGCTCGCGCAACATCGTCTTCGACCTCGTGCAGCAGCTGCGCGACTCCGGCGTCTGCATCATCCTCACGACCCACCTCATGGACGACGCCGCCCGCCTGGCCGACTACGTCTACATCGTCAACCGCGGCACCGTGGCTGTGCAGGGAACGGTGTCCGAACTCGTGAGCGCCGAGCGGGAGGCACCTCTCGTGATGACCGTGACCCTCGCGCCGCAGGACGCGCACAGGCTGCGGGAGGATCCGCCCTGGCGCACGCCACGGTTCACGGACGTGACCTGGAGCGTCAAGGACCGCACCGTGACCCTCACCGGCCCCCTCGACGGCGCTCGCGTGCGCGAGGTCACGGGGTGGGCCACACTGGACGACCGACTGCCGGAGGCGCTGAGCGTGCAACCCCGATCCCTGGAGGACGTGTTCCTGGAGGTCTCCGGCGGTGATGTCCGATGAGCAGAACGCAGCACCTCCCCACTGCGGGCACTGCACCGCAGTCCCACCAGCTGACCGGCAGCGCCTCGCAGCGTCCCCGGGCGGCGTCGCTGTCCCGGCGCGTGCTGGCCCAGGCCCTCTTCGAGACCATGACCATGGTCCGCAACGGCGAGCAGCTGCTGCTGCTCGTGATCCTGCCCGTCATGGCGCTGGTGGGGCTGACGTTCACCGATCTTCTGGACCCCTACCGCGTGGACGGTGCCTCCCGCGTGGACGTGGCCGTTCCGGGCATCCTCGTGCTGTGCGTGATCTCCAGCGCATTCTCCGGGCAGGGCATCCAAACCGGTTTCGACCGCCGCTACGGGGTGCTGCGCCACCTCTCCACGACCCCGCTGGGACGGTCGGGGCTCATCGCGGGCAAGCTGCTGGCCATCCTGGCCGTGCTCGTCCTCCAGTACCTCGTGATCGCCGCCGTGGCCGCGTGGCTCGGGTGGCGACCCTCCGGTCTCGCGGTGCTGGGTTCGATCCCCCTGCTCGTCCTGGTGGCCGTCACGTTCACAGGCCTGGGGATGCTCATCGCCGGCACGCTGCGGGCCGAGGCCACCCTCGCCGTCCTCAACGTGGTGTGGGTGGCCCTTGCCGCGGGAGGTGGCGTCCTCTTCCCGCTCACCGCTCTGCCCGGCTGGCTCTCCCGGCTCGTGGCGCTGCTGCCGTCCTCGGCGGCGGGTGAGCTGGTGCGCGAGTGCTTCCTGGGGACACCGGCCACCCTGGCGCCGCTGCTCGTGCTGGGCGTGTGGGCGGTCCTCAGCTGGGCCGCCACCGTCAAGTGGTTCCGCTGGGTCTGATCGCAGGGAGGCACCTGATGTCCCCGCCGGGTCCGGGCACTCCGGGGACCGTCCGGCGTGCCTGAGACATCCCTGGGTCCTCGGGGGTTCCCAGGCCGCGCTGGCTACACTGGGAGCGTCTTCGTTCCCACTGCCCCTGGATGCACCGCTCATGTCTGACGCCGCCGCCCGTACCGCCACCGACTCCTTCTGGTGGCCCAGCACCGTGACCCCGTGGGTGCGGCGACTCGCCGTCGCCTCCCTGCTCACCAACTCGCTGCTGATCCTCACCGGTGGGCTCGTGCGGCTCACGGGATCGGGGCTGGGATGCCCCACATGGCCGCGCTGCTCGGCGGAGTCCTGGACGAACACCCAGGAGATGGGCATCCACGGGATCATCGAGTTCGGCAACCGACTGCTCACATTCGTGCTGGCGGTGGTCGCGGTGCTGATGTTCCTCTCCGTGATGCGGATGGTCCGCACGCACCCGAAGCTCTTCTGGCTCGCCCTCGCCCTGGGCATCGGTATCCCGCTGCAGGCGGTCGTGGGCGGGATCACCGTGCTGGTGGGCCTGCACCCGCTGATGGTGGGCGTGCACTACCTGATCTCCGCGGCCATGATCTCGCTGTCCACGCTGCTCGTGCTGAACACGCGCCGCGAGGGGCTCTCCGCCGTGGCGCACGACCAGCGTCCGGGTCAGCTGCACTCCTCCCGCACCGCCGTGCTCGTGCTCGGCATCCTCACGGGGCTGCTGAGCGCAGTGATCCTCTACGTGGGCACTCTCGTCACGGGCACCGGCGTGCACGCCGGGGACGACTCCAGCGCCCGCCTGGCCTTCGACTCCGTGGCCATCACGCGCGCCCACGCCGTTCCCGTGTACCTGCTGACCTTCACGGTCCTGGCCGGGATCGTGCTGTGCACGGTCAAGGGACTGCCCACGGTGCTGCGCAACGCGTACCTGATCATGGCTGCGATCATCGTGGCCCAGGGCCTGGTGGGCTACTACCAGTACTTCAACCACGTGCCGATCCCCGCGGTGGCCCTGCACATGGTCCTCTCCGCCGTGGTGATCTGGGCTGCCACGCGCGTGGTCTCGTTCTCCGTGTACCTCGCTCAACCCGAGCACGCCCACGCGGCCCCCGTCGACCTCGGGGAGAAGAACGACGCCGCGGCGCAGCCCGTCGGCTGAGCCCGGCGTCCTGCCGCGGGGGTTGCGGACCGGGTGCCAGGGCAGTTCTCGTCCCGGCGCGACATCGCCGGAGCAGGATCGCTCGGGCGGGTCCCGTTCCCGGGGGTCCAGAACGTGGGCGCCCCGTCACTCGACCCGGGGCACCCCCGGGCCCGGTGACGGGCCCTCGCACGCTCAGCGCGACGTCGTCGACGGCGCCGTCTCACGCAGGCGCGCCACTGCCGTGGCGAGGGCGTCCCGGCTGTGGGACGGAATGGGCAGCAGGGGCCGGCGCGGGGCGCTCGTGCGCACACCGCAGACCTCCGCCAAGGCGTAGAGCACCGACAGCGGGCGTTCGTGGCCCATCAGCTGCATCAGCGGCCGCAGGGCCCGGCTCCACGCGGCGGCGTCCTCGGTCCTGCCCTGGGTCACTGCCTCGTGGAAGGCAACGAACTCGGGAGCCAGCAGCGCCGCCATGCCGCTGTGCCACGCCGCATCCGGGTGCTCGTCCACGATCAGCTGGTCACGACTTGCACCGTGCACGGTGCCGGGCTCCGACTGCTGGGCGAAGAGCAGCTGCCGCGAGTGGAAGAGCCTGCCGGATGCGGCGGTGTCCTTGAACGCGACCACGTTGTCCAGCCAGGACAGCTCCGCCGCGAGCTCGACCGGGTACGTGAAACCCGTGGTGGAGGGGTTGTTGTACAGGCACAGCGGCAGCGAGACGGCCGAGGCGACCGTTTCCACCTGGTCCGCGATCTCCTGCGACACCAGGGGAATGTAGCTCACGGGGCTCAGCACGAGCCCGTCCGCACCGTTGTTCTCCGCGGAGTAGGCGAGCTGAAGCACCTCCCGCGTGGTGATGGCCGAGATACCCACCCCCACCGGAACACCCGAGCCGGAGGCGGCCCTCACGGCCGTGCGCACGACGTCGGCGCGCTCCTGCGCGTCGAGGTAGGCAAAGAGCCCGGACGTTCCGAGGACGACGATGCCGGAGACGCCGCTGTGCGCGAGCCGCGCCACTGTGCATTCCAGGGAGTCGAGGTCCAGGGCGCCGCCGGGGTGCAGGGGGGTCACGGGATAGGCGGTCACGCCTGAGAACGTCATGGAGAGCATGGGACAAGTTTAGGTGAGCCTTACCGGTACCGGGCATCGACCGGTCGGATGATCCGACCGTGGCCGTTCAGGGCGAGCGCCCTACGGCGGGTGCAACCCGTAGTCTGAGCCGTGGCCCGCGCGGCTTCTGCGGACACGAGGGTGTCCGCGCAGCGACTAGAAGATGGGGCCGCCGACGAACGGGTCCAGCGCCACACCCACGAACACGAACGTGATGTAGGCGATGGAGCCGTGGAAGACGTACATGGCCTGCTTCAGGGTCGGCTTGCCCGCGGTGGCCAGGCCGTAGAGCTTGTGGCAGTGGTACGTGAACCAGCCCCCGGAGACCAGCGCAATGATGCCGTACACCCAGCCTGCCCCGCCCACGGGGATGAGCAGTAGCGAGCAGATCACGGTGGCCCACGCGTAGAGGACCACCTGGGCGCCGACGGTGCGCGCGGTGTCCACGGCGCCGAGCATGGGGACGCCCGCACGGGAGTAGTCCTCCGCGTACTTCATGGACAGCGGCCAGTAGTGAGGGGGCGTCCACAGGAAGATGAACGCGAAGAGCACCAGAGCCGGCCACTCGAGGGTGCCGCGCACCGCCGCCCACCCGATCAGCACGGGCATGCACCCCGCGATGCCGCCCCAGACGATGTTCTGGGCGGTGCGGCGCTTGAGGACGATCGAGTAGAACACCGCGTACAGGGCGATCGCCACCACACCGAGCACGCCGCACAGCACGCTCACGCCCAGAGTCAGCCAGGCCACGGCCACGGCGGAGAGCACCCAGGCGAAAACGAGGGCCTCGCGGTCGCTGACCTCACCCGTCACGAGCGGCCGCTTGGCCGTGCGGCGCATGAGCCGGTCCTCGTTGCGGTCGATGTAGCAGTTGAACGCGCCTGCGGCCCCGGCCGCGAGTGTGCCGCCCACAAGGGTGTTGAGCACGAGCCACAGGTTCGGCACACCCTGCTGGGCGAAGAACATGGTGGGGATGGTGGCCACCAGCAGCAGCTCGATGATCCGGGGCTTCGTCAGTGCCACGTAGGCCTTGATCTTGCGACCGGCCGTCATGGGGCCCTCGTACCCGACGGGCGCGACCTCCGAGATGCGACTCCCGGTGGCTCCGTGGCCGTGCGACGCGGGGGATCCCGAGGAGTCCGGGTGCGTCGCGGTGTCGAGGTGATTCACGGAATCGATGCTCCAAAGAACGTTGGTGGCCGGCCCGGGGGCGGCGTTGAACGGGCGGGGCGAGACGGGCTCGCACCGACACCCGGTCGCCAGTATAGCCGCCTGCGCCGCTCAGGGGCGCGGTGACGAGGCCCACGGTGAGCCGTGAGCGATCACCCGGGGCCACGTCCCTGACGCTCGCGGTCCCGCCGGACTAAGGTTGAGCGCGGAACAGGCGTTGCGGCCGGACCACCGTGGCCACGGAACGGGACCGGGCAGCGCCGCGCACCATCCACTCCCACGAAAGGGGCTCGCCACCGTGCCGAACCTTGATCAACCGTTGAACTGGACCGAGCAGGACGCCCGCGCGGTGGACACCGCCCGTGTCCTCGCCGCCGATGCCGTGCAGAAGGTCGGCAACGGCCACCCGGGCACCGCCATGTCCCTGGCCCCCGTGGCGTACATGCTCTTCCAGAAGGTGATGCGGCACGATCCCTCGGACGACCGCTGGACCGGGCGCGACCGCTTCATCCTCTCCCCCGGGCACACCTCCCTCACCCTGTACCTGCAGCTGTTCTTCTCCGGCTACGGCCTGGAGATGGAGGACCTCGAGTCGCTGCGCACGTGGGGCTCCAAGGTTCCGGGCCACCCGGAGTACCGCCACACCACGGGCGTGGAGATCACCACCGGTCCGCTGGGCCAGGGCCTGGCCTCCTCCGTGGGCTTCGGCTACGCGCAGCGCTACACCCGCGGTCTCTTCGACGCGGACGCCCCCGCCGGTGAGTCGCCGTTCGACCACAACATCTTCGTGATCGCCTCCGACGGAGACCTCGAGGAGGGCATCACCTCCGAGGCGTCCTCCCTGGCCGGGACCCAGCAGCTCGGCAACCTCGTGGTGATCTACGACGACAACAAGATCTCGATCGAGGACGACACCAACGTGGCGTTCAACGAGGACGTCCTGGCGCGCTACGCCGCGTACGGCTGGGACACCGCTCGCGTGGACTGGCGCAACGGCGGTGAGTACAAGGAGGACGTCGAGGCCCTGTACGACGCCGTGGTGGCGGCCACCAAAGTCAAGGACAAGCCCTCGATCATCGCCCTGAGCACGATCATCGGCTGGCCCTCCCCCACCAAGCAGAACACCGGCGGCGTGCACGGCTCCGCCCTGGGCGCGGAGGAGGTCGCGGCAACCAAGAAGATTCTGGGCTTCGACCCCGAGAAGTCCTTCCAGATTGAGCCGGAGATCCTCGCGCACGTGCGCGAGGTGGCCGAGCGGGGCAAGCAGGAGCGCGCCGAGTGGGAGAAGTCCTTCCAGGCGTGGCGCGAGGCCAACCCGGAGAAGGCCGAGCTCTACGACCGGATCAAGAACGAGGAGCTGCCCGAGAACTACGCGGCCGCGTTCCCCACCTTCCCCGCGGGCAAGGCCGTGGCCTCCCGCAAGGCCTCCGGCGAGGTCATCAACGCCATCGCCGGGACCTTCCCCGAGCTGTGGGGGGGCTCCGCGGACCTCGCGGGCTCCAACAACACCACGATCGAGGGTGCGGACTCCTTCATTCCGCAGAGCCGCTCCACGGCCAAGTGGAAGGGCTCCCCGTACGGCCGGGTGCTGCACTTCGGCATCCGTGAGCACGCGGCCGCGGCGATCGTCAACGGCATCGTGATGAGCAGCCAGACCCGGGCCTTCTCGGGCACGTTCCTCATCTTCTCGGACTACCAGCGTCCGGCGGTGCGCCTGGGTGCGCTCATGAAGGTGCCGTCCATCTACGTGTGGACCCACGACTCGATCGGCCTCGGCGAGGACGGCCCCACGCACCAGCCCGTGGAGCAGCTCTCGGCGCTGCGTGCGATCCCGGGGCTCGACGTCGTCCGGCCCGCGGACGCCAACGAGACCGCCGTGGCCTGGCGCACGATTCTCGAGAACCACGAGCACCCGGCAGGGCTGGCGCTGACGCGCCAGGATCTGCCCACGGTTCCCCGTGAGGATCTGCACCCGGAGTACGACGGTGAGAAGTTCGCCTCCGCCGAGGGCGTGGCCCGCGGCGGCTACGTGCTCGCGGACACCGAGGGCACCCCTGACGTGGTGCTTATCGGCACGGGTTCTGAGGTCCAGCTGGCCCTCGAGGCCCGGGAGCAGCTCGCGGCGAAGGGCGTTGCGGCCCGCGTGGTCTCCATGCCCTGCCGCGAGTGGTTCGACTCACAGGACGAGCAGTACCGCGAATCGGTCATCCCGAAGGCCGTCAAGGCCCGCGTGAGCGTTGAAGCTGGGATCCGCATGTCGTGGAACGACCTGCTCGGCGACGCCGGCCGCGCCGTGTCCTTGGAGCACTTCGGCGAGTCCGCCGACTACCAGACGCTCTACCGCGAGTTCGGCATCACGTCCGAGGCCGTGGCACAGGCAGCCGAGGAGTCCATCGCCGCCGCGAGGTGACCCCGCAGCTCAGCACAGCAGCAGTCGTGGGCGGGGCTCCGGCCCCGCCCACCACACCCCAGATGCTCTTCTCTCACGAATCGAGGACAGAGAACATGACCACCCCCACCCAGAAGCTCTCCGACGCCGGCGTCTCCATCTGGCTCGACGACCTCTCCCGCCAGCGCCTCACCAGCGGCAACCTGCAGGAGCTCATCGACACCAAGAACGTCGTCGGCGTGACGACCAACCCCACGATCTTCGCCGCGGCGCTCGCCAACGGCGAGTCATACCGCGAGCAGGTCGCGGCGCTCGCCGCCGAAGGGGTCTCGGTCGACGACGCCGTGTTCCGCATCACCACGGACGACGTCCGTGAGGCGTGCGACCTCTTCGCCCCCGTGGCGGAGGCCACGCAGGGTGTGGACGGGCGCGTGTCCATCGAGGTGGACCCCCGCCTGGCGCAGGACGCCGACGCCACTGCCTCGATGGCGCAGAAGCTCTCCCAGACAATCGACCGCCCGAACGCGCTGATCAAGATCCCCGCGACCGAGAAGGGCCTGCCCTCGATCGCGGCCACGATCGCGGAGGGCATCTCCGTGAACGTCACGCTGATCTTCTCGCTCGAGCGTTACCGCGGCGTCATCAACGCCTACATGGAGGGTCTCGAGCGTGCGCTGGAGAACGGCAAGGACCTCTCCACGATCCACTCCGTGGCGTCCTTCTTCGTTTCCCGCGTGGACACCGAGGTCGACAAGCGCCTGGACGCCGTCGGTTCCGCGGAGGCCGTGTCCCTCAAGGGCAAGGCCGGCCTGGCCAACGCGCGTCTCGCCTACCAGGTCTACGAGCAGTCGCTCCAGACCGAGCGCTGGAAGCGTCTTGCCTCCGCCGGCGCCAACCCGCAGCGTCCGCTGTGGGCCTCCACCGGTGTGAAGGACCCCAACCTGCCGGACACCCTGTACGTGACCGAGCTGGTGGCCCCCAACACCGTGAACACCATGCCGGAGAAGACGCTGGACGCCACGTACGACCACGCGGACGTCACAGGTGACACCGTGAGCGGCACCTACGAGGAGTCCGCCGAGGTCCTCGACGCGGTTGCCCGTCAGGGCGTGTCCTACCGGGAGGTCGTGGAGCTGCTCGAGACCGAGGGCCTCGAGAAGTTCGACAAGTCCTGGGAGGAGCTGCTCGAGACCGTGCGCACGGCGCTCGACGCCGCGAGCTGACCTCGTCTCGCCGCCCGCGGCTGTGCAGGAGCACCCGGTGCCCCACGACCGCGGGTGGCGGTCCCGTTGCAGCACCACTTCCGGGCGGTGCGGCCCAGCCGCTGCACCGCCCACCCACCACGTTTGAGGAGGCTCCCCGTGAGCTCATTGTCATTGCAGGCCGCCGGTGCCGCGCGAGAGGCGATCGACACGAACGTCCCCCGCCTGGTCGCCGAGAATTTCGCGTCCAAGCTTTTTGCGCAGGACCCCGCCCTCTGGGGCGCCGCCGCGGAGCAGGAGGCGGCAGTCCGCCTCGGGTGGACGGACGCCGTGAGCGTCTCCCGTCCGCTCGTACCGGAGATCGAGGAGTTGCGGGACGACTTCGCCCGCGAAGGTGTCACGCGTTTCGTGCTCGCGGGCATGGGCGGTTCCTCCCTGGCTCCCGAGGTGATCACCCGCAGCGCCGGCGTGGAGCTGTTCGTGCTGGACTCCACCGACCCCGAGATGGTCACCAAGGCGCTCGAGGACCTCGAGCACACCGCGCTGATCGTCTCCTCCAAGTCCGGCTCCACGGTGGAGACGGACTCCGCGCGCCGAGTGTTCATCGACGCTTTCCAGCGCGCCGGGTTGGACGCCCCTTCGCGGATCGTGGTGGTCACGGACCCGGGCTCCCCCATGGACTCGGCCTCGCGTGAGGCGGGCTACCGCAAGACCTTCAACGCGGACCCGAACGTGGGCGGGCGCTTCTCCGCGCTCACGGCGTTCGGACTCGTGCCCTCCGGACTCGCCGGCGTGGACGTCGCGGCGCTGCTCGACGACGCCGAGGAGGCCGTCGAGATGCTGCGCGAGGACGACGAGAACAACATCGGCCTGCAGCTCGGTGCCGCCCTGGGCGGTACCTCACCGCTGCGCGACAAGATCGTGCTCGTGAACCAGGGCGCGCCGTTCGTGGGCTTCGCGGACTGGGCGGAGCAGCTGATCGCCGAGTCCACCGGCAAGTCCGGCACGGGCGTGCTGCCCGTGGTCGTGCACGACGGCGCCCCCGAGCTGACCTCCGGCGCGTCGGACGTGCTGGTCGTCTCGCTCGTGGCTGAGGAGGACGTGGACCCCGAGCAGTCCGAGGGGGTGCGCGTGGCCGGTTCGCTGAGCGGCCTCATGGTGGCCTTCGAGGTCGCGATCGCGGTGGCGGGCCAGCTGCTGGGCATCGACCCGTTCGACCAGCCGGACGTCGAGTCCGCCAAGGCGGCAACACGCGAGCTTCTGGCCTCCAAGCCCGAGCCCTCACCCGCGGCCGCCACGGACGGGGAGATCGAGATCCGCGGCGCCGAGGACGTGCTGCGCGGCGCGACCACCGTGCCCGCGGCCCTCTCGGCGCTTCTGGAGCAGCTGCCTGAGGACGGCTACGTGAGCGTCCAGGCGTACTTCGACCGGCTCGGCTGGACCGAGCTGGAGTCCGTGCGGGACGTGCTGGCGCGGCGCACCGGGCGTCCCGTGACCTTCGGGTGGGGCCCGCGTTTCCTGCACTCCACCGGCCAGTACCACAAGGGCGGTCCCGCCCAGGGTGTCTACGTGCAGATCACTGCGGCCACGGACACGGACGTGGACATCCCCGGCATCCCCTTCACCTTCGGCGAGCTCATCAACGCGCAGGCGGACGGGGACGCCACCGTGCTCGCCGAGCACCACCGCCCTGTCCTGCGGCTGCGGCTGCTGGACCGGGAGGCCGGGGTGGCCCAGCTGCTGCGCGCGGCGTCCGAGCTGTGATCCCCACCCGACAACCCGCGAACGGACGGCGAGCCTGTGCCTGAGAACACCCAACACAACCCCCTGCGTGATCCACGCGACCGGCGTCTGACACGCGTCGCGGCGCCGTCGGCCCTCGTCCTCTTCGGCGTCACCGGCGACCTCGCGAAGAAGAAGCTGCTGCCGGCCATGTACGACCTCGCCAACCGCAGCCTGCTCCCTCCGGCCTTCTCCCTCGTGGGGTTCGGCCGGCGGGACTGGAACGACGCCCAGTTTGCGGAGTACGTCAAGGAGCACGTCGCCGAGCACGCCCGCACGCCCTACAACGAGGACCTCTGGAACCAGTTCGCCTCGGGGCTGCGGTTCGTGCACGGCGAGTTCGACGACGACGACGCCTACGTGCGTCTCGCGCAGACGCTCGACGAGCTCGACCGCGACCGCGGCACCCGCGGCAACCACGCGTTCTACCTGTCCATCCCGCCCAAGACGTTCGAGGTGGTGTGCCAGCAGCTGGCGGACCACGACCTCGCGGACTCGCAGGACAGCAAGGGCTGGCGGCGGGTGGTCATCGAGAAGCCGTTCGGCCACGACCTCGACTCCGCCCGGGAGCTGAACGCGATCGTGGAGCGGGTCTTCCGCCCGGACAGCGTGTTCCGCATCGACCACTACCTGGGCAAGGAGACGGTGCAGAACATCCTGGCGCTGCGCTTCGCCAACCAGATGTTCGAGCCCCTGTGGGACGCCCGGTACGTGGACCACGTGCAGATCACAATGGCCGAGGAGATCGGCATCGGCTCCCGCGCCGGTTACTACGACGGCGTGGGTGCGGCCCGTGACGTCATCCAGAACCACCTGCTGCAGCTGCTGGCGTTCACGGCCATGGAGGAGCCGGCCTCGTTCAGCGCGCACAACCTGCGCCGGGAGAAGGCCAAGGTCCTCGAGTCCGTGGTGCTGCCCTCTGACCTCGGTGAGCACTCGGCCCTGGGCCAGTACACGTCCGGTCTGCAGGGCGGCGAGTTCGTCAAGGGCTTCCACGAGGAGTCGGACATCCCCGCTGACTCTCGCACCGAGACCTTCGCGGCCCTGCGCGTGGACATCAACAACCGCCGCTGGGCGGGCGTGCCGTTCTACCTGCGCGCGGGCAAGCGGCTCGGCCGGCGGGTCACGGAGATCGCGGTGGCATTCAAGAAGTCCCCGAACCTGCTCTTCCGGGACACGGACAACGAGGAGTTCGGCCAGAACGCCATCGTGATCCGCATCCAGCCGGACGAGGGCGTGACCATCCGCTTCGGCTCCAAGGTCCCCGGCACGCAGTCGGAGATCCGGGACGTCACCATGGACTTCGGCTACGGCCACGCGTTCACGGAGTCCAGCCCGGAGGCGTACGAGCGGCTGATCTTCGACGTGCTGCTGGGCGAGCCGCCCCTGTTCCCGGACCACTCCGAGGTGGAGCTGTCCTGGAAGATCCTGGACCCGTTCGAGAACTACTGGTCCGAGCACCAAGTGCAACCCGAGCCGTACGCGCCCGGTTCATGGGGTCCGGAGTCGGCCCACGAGTTGATGGCCCGTGACGGCCGGGTCTGGAGGCGACCGTGATTGTTCAGATGGAGAACACCACCGCAGCGAAGATCGAGAAGAAGCTCAACCAGCTGCGGGACGAGAACGGCGTGGTGACGCTCGGGCGCGTGCTCACGCTGGTGATCCTCGCGCAGGCGGGGCACTCGGAGATGGCGGTCGAGGCGGCGAACTACGCGAGCCACGAGCACCCGTGCCGGATCATCGTGCACGTGGCGCACTCGCGCACGGACGAGACCCGCCTGGACGCGCAGCTGCGCGTGGGCGGCGACGCTGGCGCGTCGGAGGTCATCCTCATGCACGGCTACGGCGACCTCGCCGAGCCCACGGAGACCCTCGTCTCCGCGCTGCTGCTGCCTGACGCCCCCATTGTGGCGTGGTGGCCGCACGACTTCCCGCAGAACCCCAGCGAGAGCTCGATCGGCAGGATCGCGCACCGACGCATCACGGACTCATCCCGCGCAGACGAGCCGTTCGCCTCGCTCACGCAGCTCGCGCGGCAGTACACCCCCGGCGACACGGACCTCGCGTGGACGCGCATCACGAACTGGCGCGTCCAGCTCGCGGCGGTCCTCGACCAGGTGGGCCCCGTTGCAGTCAGGGAGATCGTGCTCGAGGGCAACGCCGTGGCACCGTCCATGCTGCTGCTGGGCGTGTGGCTCTCGCAGCGGCTCGGGGCCAAGGTCACCATCCGCACGGACGGCTCCGGCCGGGCCCTGGACCGCGTTGCCCTGCTCACGGACCAGGGCGCCGTGGAGATCAACCGCCCTGGCCGCACCGTTGCCGTGCTCTCCCAGCCTGACCAGCCGGACCAGCAGATCGCCATGCCCGTGCGAGACCTGAAGACCTGCCTGGCCGAGGAGCTGCGGCGGCTCGACGCGGACGAGGTCTACGGCGAGGTGATCCGCGCGGGTCTCGACGCCGCGGAGGTCTGCACGGCGGCCCAGGCCAAACAGGAGGTGGGCGACGTCGTCGAGGCCGAGGACGCCGTCGTCGAGACCGGTTCAGAGCACATGACGGCGGAAGCAGCAGACCGGGGTGGGGCTGCTGCCCGCGACGGTGAGGGGGACACCTCGACGTCGGGGTCTGACGAGGCCGACGGGGCGGTGCGCCCATGAGCGCGACCCTGCCGCCCCAGCCGCGACTGGTCCCCCACGACGGGGAAGACCGCCTCGCGCGGGACACAGCCGCCCGACTCTTGGAGGTCTTGGAGGCCGCCCAGGACGAGCGCGGAGAGGCCACGGTGCTGCTCACCGGCGGCGGCATGGGCACGCGTGTGATCGGTGAGGTCGCCGCGAGCCCGGATGCCGCGCTGATCGACTGGTCGCGCGTCAACGTGTGGTGGTCCGACGAGCGCTTCCTCCCCGGCGCGGACCCCGAGCGCAACGGGGTCCAGGCCGCGGACGCGTGGGACGAGACCCTCGAGCTTGACTGGGACCGTGTGCACCCCGTGGCCGGTTCGGATGAGATCAGCACCGCCGACGAGGCCGCGGCCGACTATCGCGCGGAGCTTGCAGCGGCCGCGGAGGCCGAGGGCTCGACCGGGGACCTGCCGTACGTGGACGTCGCCCTCCTGAGCCTGGGTCCGGACACGCACGTGGCGTCCCTGTTCCCGGGGCGGAAGGACGTGCTGCGCACCGACGCGACCGTGTTCGCGGTCGCCGACTCCCCCAAGCCCCCGCCCGAGCGTGTGACGATGTCCCTGCCCGCGATCAACTCCGCGCACAAGGTCTGGCTGCTCGTCTCCGGCGCTCCCAAGGCTGACGCCCTGGCGAGCATCCGCCGTGCCGGTGTCACGCCGGTGGAGGCGCCGGGCAGCGCGGTCCGTGGCACTCAGGAGACCCTGTGGCTCGTCACCGAGGACGCGCTGCCGGGGGTACCGGAGGACCCGGACGGATCGTCCGCGCAGTCCGAGGACTGAGCAGGGGACCCGTGTTGGCCACGACGAAGGCCCGGACCGTGACGGTCCGGGCCTTCGCTCTGTGCCAGTGCCTGCTGGTTGTGACGTGGCGCTGCGTGGTGGATGCCGTGGAGCGCCTGCTCAGGCCACCGGGTTGAACCGGAGGACCAGCGCGTAGCCGACGATGGCCAGCACCCAGATGATCGCCAGCACGGTGGTGATGCGCACGACGTTCTTCTGCGCCGCACCGGAGGTGTTCAAGGACTGTGTCATTCCGCCGCCGAACATGTCCGACAGACCACCGCCTTTGCCCTTGTTGAGCAGGACGAACATGATGCACAGGATGCTCGTGACCACGATGACCGCCTGGAGGGCGATCAGGAGGATCTCCACGAAATGCCTCGATTCACATAGAACTGGGGGTGAGCAACGCGCCGACCGAAAGCTGACGCGACATCACTGATCGGTGACCAGGTGCTGCTCGAACCGTGCAATCTTAGCAAACTCCTCCGCATCGAGGCTGGCACCGCCCACGAGGGCACCGTCCACGTCCGGACCCGCCATGATGGAGGCCACGTTCGAGGACTTCACCGAGCCGCCGTAGAGCACACGGGTGGCGCGCGCGAACTCCGCGCCGTAGAGGCTCTCGAGCTCCGCACGCACGGCCTTCGCCATCTCCTGCGCGTCCTCGGGGCCGGCGACCTCACCGGTGCCAATGGCCCACACGGGCTCGTAGGCCACCACGAGGCCTTCGAGTTCGCCGGCGGTCAGCTCCGCGAGGCTGCCGCGCAGCTGCTCAAGCGTGTACTCCACGTGACGCCCGGCCTGGCGCTCCTCGAGCCCCTCCCCCACGCACAGCATGGGGGTGAGGCCGTGTCGGATCGCGGCACGGATCTTGTCCCGGCACTGCTCGTTCGTCTCGTGGTGGATGAGGCGTCGCTCGGAGTGGCCCACCAGTACGTAGCTGCAGCCGAGCTTGGCGAGGAACTCACCGGAGACGTCGCCCGTGTAGGCCCCCTTGTCCTGGTCGGAGAGGTCCTGTGCCCCGTACTTGATCTGCAGGCCGTCCCCCTCCACCAGGGACTGCACCGATCGCAGGTCCGTGAACGGCGGGAAGACCACCACCTCCGCACGGGAGTAGTCGTGCTTGGCGTCCTTGAGCGTCCACGCGAGCTTCTGGACCAGCGCGATGCCCTGCGTGTGGTCCATGTTCATCTTCCAGTTGCCCGCGATCACGGGCGTCCGGTCGAAAACTCCGTTGGTCTGCGTGGTCATGCTGAGACTCCTTCGCTCGGATGGCTGGTGCTTTGTGGGGCGCTCACGCGCCGAGGGCCACCACGCCCGGAAGCTGCTTGCCCTCGATGAATTCCAGGGAGGCGCCGCCGCCTGTGGAGATGTGGCCGAACTGCTCGTCCCGGTAGCCCAGGTTGCGCACGGCGGAGGCGGAGTCGCCGCCGCCGATCACGCTCATGGCGTCGGACGTGGCCAGCGCCTGCGCCACGGCCTTGGTGCCGTTGGCGAACGGGGCCATCTCGAACACGCCCACCGGGCCGTTCCAGAACACAGTCTTCGCCGCGGCGATCTTCTCCGCGAAGATCTTTGCGGACTCGGGCCCGATGTCCAGGCCCAGGCCGGAGTCGCCGATGGAGCCGCCCTCGATGTCCGCCACGGGGCGCACCTCGTGCTCAGCGTCCTCCGAGAAGTTCGCGGCGTAGACGACGTCCACGGGCAGCACGATCTCTGTGCCGGCCGCCTCCGCCCGGTCCAGGTAACCCTTGACGGTGTCGATCTGGTCCTTCTCCAGCAGTGACGAACCCACGGCGTGACCCTGCGCGGCGAGGAAGGTGAAGACCATGCCGCCGCCGATCAGCAACGAGTCCGCCTTGCCGATCAGGTTGTCGATCACAGCGAGCTTGTCGGAGACCTTGGAGCCGCCCATGACCACCACGAACGGGCGCTCTGGGTCCGAGATGACCTTGCTCAGCACGTCCACTTCCGTCTTCACCAGATCACCCAGGTAGCTCGGCAGCTCGTACGCGATGTCGTACACGGAGGCGTGCTTGCGGTGCACGGCGCCGAAAGCGTCGTCCACGTACGCGCCGTTCTCACCGGTCAGCGCGGCGAGCTCCTTGGCGAACTGCTGCCGCTCGGCGTCGTCCTTGGAGGTCTCGCGCGGGTCGAAGCGGACGTTCTCGAGCACCAGGATCTGGCCGTCCTCGAGCGCGTCCGACTTGGCCTTCGCGTCTTCGCCGACCACGTCAGTGGCGACGACTACGGGTGCCTCGGAGAGCTTGGCCAGCCGGTCAGCGGCGGGCTTGATGGAGTACCTCGGGTCCACGGTTCCCTTGGGCCGTCCCAGGTGCGCCATGACGATGACGCGCGCACCAGCCTCCGCGAGCTTGCTGAGGACGGGCAGGGACGCGCGCACGCGTCCGTCGTCCGTCACCGTGGAGCCGTCGAGCGGAACGTTGAGATCCGAGCGCACGAGAACTCGGCGCCCCGAGACCCCCTCGGCAATGAGATCGTCGAGCGACTTGGCCATGTCTGTCATCCTTTCCCTGGGGTGATCACGATCTGACGACAGTGGCGCCGGCACCCTCGGGGCACCGGCGCCACTGAACGGTCTGACTCAGAGCTTATCGGCCACGTACGAGACGAAGTCCACCAGGCGGATGGTGTAGCCCCACTCGTTGTCGTACCAGGCGATGACCTTGACCTCGTTGTCGATGACCTTGGTCAGCGGCGCGTCGAACACCGTGGAGACGTCGTAGCCCTCGATGTCCTTGGAGACCAGCGCCTCTTCCGAGTACTCGATGATGCCCTTGAACGGGCCCTCCGCAGCCTTCTTCACGGCGGCGTTCACGGCCTCGACCGTGACGTCCTCGCGCACGTCCACGGTGAGGTCCACGAGCGAGCCCGTGGGGACCGGCACGCGGACGGCGAAGCCGTCCAGCTTGCCCTTGAGCTCCGGGAGCACGAGGCCCACAGCGGCTGCGGCACCGGTGGTCGTGGGAATGAGGTTCAGCGCGGCCGCGCGGGCACGGCGCAGATCCTTGTGGGGGGCGTCGTGCAGGCGCTGGTCACCCGTGTAGGCGTGGATGGTGGTCATCAGGCCGCGCTCGATGCCGAACTCGTCGTTGAGAACCTTGGCCAGCGGCGCCAGGCAGTTGGTGGTGCAGGAGGCGGCCGAGACGATGTTCATGGTCTCGGGGTCGTAGGATTCCTGGTTCACGCCGTAGACGAAGGTGCCGTCAACCTCCTTGCCCGGGGCAGACAGGACGACCTTCTTGGCGCCCGCGTCCAGGTGCGCCTTGGCCTTGGGACCGGTGGTGAAGCGACCGGTGGACTCGATCACGATGTCCACGCCGAGCTCGCCCCAGGGCAGCTTGGAGGGGTCAGGCTCGGCCAGGAACTTGACCTTGTGGCCGTCCACCGTCATGACGTCCCCGTCCAGGGAAACGTCCGTGGCGAGACGGCCCATCACGGAGTCGAACTCGAAGAGGTGCTTGAGCGTCTCGGGATCGGTGAGGTCGTTCACCGCGACCAGCTCGATGTCGTGGCCGTGGTGGCTGTACAGCGCCCGCGCGAAGTTGCGGCCGATGCGCCCGAAACCGTTGATGCCAACCTTGACTGTCACTGCGATCTCCTCTGTGTCGTGGTGCGGCAGGCCGCGGTCGTCATGGCCGCGCTACCGTGATGTTGGATCGAAACCAATCGGTCTCATTCCCACACCGCGGTGGCCGCCCGTCGGGCGGTCCCGCCTGGTCTTTCGGCTCTATTCTACCGGGATCCGGGCCGCTGCGACAGTGGCAAAACCGAGTTTTCACGTCTCATTCACCTGACCCCACACAAACCCACATGAGGTCGGACCCGCCAAGAGGCCGCCAGTCAGGCGTTGGACCGGGCCGGGTCCGTCTGCTCGGCGTGCTCCGCACTCGCGTGGGCCGCGAACTCGGACGTGGTGGCCACGCCGAGCTCCTCCGCGCGGCGGTCAGCCATGGCGAGCAGGCGTCGGATCCGCCCCGCGATCGCGTCCTTGGTCAGCGGGGGCTCGGACAGCCTGCCTAGTTCGTCCAAACTCGCCTGCTTGTTGGCCACCCGCAGCCGACCCGCGGCACGCAGGTGCTCGGGCGCCTCGTCGCCCAGGATGGCGAGGGCGCGCTCGACCTTGGCGCCCGCGGTGACGGCGGCCTGGGCGGAACGGCGCAGGTTGGCGTCGTCGAAGTTGGCGAGCCGGTTCGCCGTGGCCCTCACCTCCTTGCGCATGCGGCGGTCCTCCCACTGCAGCAGGGCCCGATGGGCACCCAGACGGGTGAGCAGCGCCGCAATGGTGTCGCCGTCGCGCACGACCACCCGGTCCACTCCGCGGACCTGCCGCGCCTTGGCGAGCACGTCCAGGCGCCGGGCCGAGCCCACGAGCGCAAGTGCCGCCTCTGGACCCGGGCATGTGAACTCCATGGCGGCCGCCCGCCCCGGCTCCGTGAGCGAGCCGTGGGCCAGGAACGCTCCTCGGATCACGGCGGCGGACTCCTCCACGCTGCCGTTGACCACCGTGGGCGGCAGTCCCCGCACCGGGCGCCCGTGGGCGTCCAGCAGACCCGTGCGACGGGCGAGGGCCTCACCGTCCTTGGCCACCCGCACCACCCAGGTGCGGTCGCGGCGCAGCCCCCCGCCGCTGATCACGCCGAGCTCGCAGTCGTGGCCGAAGACCTCTCCCACGGTCCGGGCCGTGCGCCGGGCCACGGACTCGGTGTCGAGCTCCGCCTCCACAACGATCCGTCCGCCCACAATGTGCAGACCACCCGCGAAGCGCAGCAGGGCGGAGAGCTCCGCGGCGCGCACGGCCGACTTGCGGACCTGCAGATGGGCGAGTTCTTCCTTGACCGAGGCGGTCAATGCCATGACGGACGATCTCCTTGACGCTAGGTGGACGGAGGGGTACGGGGCCGTCAGCCCCGCGCGTTCATGATCTGCTGGTAGGCGGCCGCCAGTTTGAAGGGGTTGTGCGCGGAGCTGCCGTTCTTCTCCCGCAGGGAGTCCCAGTGCACCTCCGCTCCCAGCTGGGCGGCCGCGGCCTCGACGTCCTTGGGCGACTCGGCCGCCGAGGGGTCCGCGAGGACGACGTCGAGGCGCAGCTCGGGCGCGTAGCGCTGAAGCACGCGCAGCTGGTCTCCCGAGCCCATGCTGAGGGTCTCGGAGTCCCGCGAGAGGTTGAGCGTGACGAGACGCTTGGCCGGGGACGCGCAGATCGCGTCCCGCAGCTCGGGCAGCAGCAGGTGAGGCAGCACCGAGGTGTGCCACGAACCGGGACCGAGCACCACCCACGCCGCCTCCTCGATCGCGGAGACGGCCTCCGGGCACGCCGGGGCGTCCGCCGGGCTGAGCCGCACGTTGCACACGTCCGCCTCCTTGGCCAGCCGGGACTGGCCGGTGACGGTTCGCACGATCCTCTCAGGGGGGCACGCCGTCGTCGGGCTGCTGCCCGGGGAGACATCTCCCTCGATCACGAGCGGCTCGCAGCTCATGGGCAGCACCTGGCCGCGGGCGCCGAGCAGCGCGCCGGCCCAGCGCAGACCTTCCACGGGGTCCCCGAGAAGCTCCCACAGCGTCACGATGAGCAGATTGCCGAGGGCGTGGTTGTCGAGCCCCTCGTCGGGGTGCTGCTCGACGCTGAAGCGGTGCTGCATGACGTCGCTCCACGTGCGGCCCCACTGGGAGTCGTCGCACAGGGCGGCCAGCGCCATCCGGAGGTCACCGGGGGGCAGCACGCCGAGGTCATCGCGCAGCCGGCCGGAGGATCCACCGTCGTCCGCGACCGTGACGACCGCCGTGAGAGCCGGCGCCAGCAGCCGCAGGGCCGAGAGGCTCGCGGAGAGACCGTGGCCACCGCCCAGGGCGACCACGGAGTCCGCGTCCGTGAGGGATTCTCGCGCGGAGGGGTCCAGGGAGTGGTAGGGATCCACGTCGCGGCGGCTGCTCAGCGGCAGCCGGGGCAACGCACCCGTCGAAGGAAATGTGCTCATGGGATCCGTCATGTCAGGGGGCGGGACTATTCGCGGCCCATGTCCCGGTGCTGGATGTTCACAGTCACCCTCGGGGACTTGCCAAGCCTCCGGGCGACCTCCTCGGTGATCGCGACCGAGCGGTGCTTGCCGCCCGTGCAGCCGATGGCGATGGTCGCGTAGTGCTTGCTCTCGGTGCGGTAGCCCGCGAAGACCGGTTCGAGCATGGCCACGAAGCGGTCCACGAAGGTCTGGGCGCCCTCGTTGCCGAAGACGTAGTCCCGCACCTCGGGATCCTTGCCCGTACGGGGGCGCAGCGCGGGGACCCAGTGCGGGTTGGGGATGAACCGCACGTCCGCCACGAAGTTCGCGTCCGCGGGCACCCCGTACTTGAAGCCGAAGCTCATCACGGTCAGGCGCAGCACCACGGGCCCGCTCGTGGAGAACATGTCCGCCACGGCCCGGGTCAGGGCGTGCACGTTGAACGAGGAGGTATCCAGCACCGAGTCCGCCGTCTCGCGCAGGTCCTTCAGCGTCTCCCGCTCCGCCCTGATCCCGTCCAGGATCCGCCCGCCGCCCTGCAGGGGGTGGGGCCGGCGCTGGTGCTCGTAGCGCGAGACCAGCACCTCGTCCGATGCCTCGAGGTAGAGCACCGAGAACTCGACGCCTGAGGTCTCCAGCGCGGCCAAGGTCTCCTTCATGTCGTTGAACAGGGCCTTGCCGCGCACGTCGATCACGACCGCCAGCTTGGGCAGGGTCTGCGGGGCGCGGCACGCCAGGTCCGCGAGAGTGCCGAGCATCTGTGGCGGCAGGTTGTCCACCACGTACCAGCCCAGGTCCTCCAGTGCGTTCGCGGCCGTGGAACGGCCCGCGCCCGACATCCCGGTGACGATGAGCAGCTCCGTCGTGGGAGGCTTCACCGGCTCCAGCGCGTGGTGTGCGGCATCCGGGGGTGGGGTGCTCATGGGGTGAAGGACCGCCTGATCTGCCGACTGCAAGGTTCCCCCCAGGGTAGACCAGTTTCACGTCAGTCGAGCAGCTCTCCGGTCTCCGTATCGATCACGGGCTCGCGGACGGCGGACTCCCGGCCGCCCAGGGCCTCCGCGACCTTCACCGCCAGCGCGGGGCCGAAGCCGTTGACCTCGAGGATCTCCTCCGCGGAGGCCGCCCGCAGCTTCTTGACCGAGCCGAAGTGCTTGAGAAGTGCCTTCTGCTTGGCCGGGCCCAGCCCCGGGATCTCGTCCAGTGCGGAAACCGTCATGGCCTTGGAGCGTTTCTGGCGGTGGAACGTGATCGCGAAGCGGTGGGCCTCGTCCCGGACCCGCTGCATCAGGAACAGCCCCTCGGAGGCGCGCGGCAGGATCACGGGGAACTCGTCGTCCGGCACCCAGACCTCCTCCAGGCGCTTGGCCAGGCCCACCACGTGCACGTCCGTGACGCCGAGGTCGTCCAGTGCCCGCTGGGCGGCGGCCACCTGAGGCGGGCCGCCGTCCACGATCACGAGGTTGGGCGGGTAGGCGAACGCGCGCGACGTCGCGTCCTCCGTGTCCGCCTCGACCTCCCCCGTGCTCACGCCCTTCTCCTCGGCGCGGCGCTGCTGCTCCACGTGGCGGGAGAACCGGCGGTGGATCACGTCGTACATGGAGGCGGTGTCGTCCCGGGCGGCGTCACCGGTGATCGAGAACTTGCGGTACTCGGACTTGCGGGGCAGTCCGTCCTCGAACACGACCATGGACGCGACAACATTGGTGCCCTGGACGTGGGAGATGTCGTAGCACTCGATGCGCATGAGCGCGTCCGGCAGCCCGAGCGCCTCCTGTAGCTGCTGCAGGGAGGCGGACCGGGTGGTGAGGTCTCCCGCGCGGCGGGACTTGTGCAGCGCCAGCGCCTGCCGGGCGTTCTCCGCCACGGTCTCCAGCAGCTGCGCCTTCTCCCCCCGCTGGGGCCGCTGGATGCTCACGTGCGAGCCGCGCAGCTCGCTCAGCCACCCGCGCAGCTCGTCCGTCTCGTCCGGCTCCGCGGACACGTAGACGGTGCGCGGGATGGTGTCCTGGCGGTAGGCGAGCTCGGAGGTCCTGCGGTGCTGGCCCACCACGTCCTCGCTGCCCTGGGCGGCACTCCTGCGCCGGGTCCGGGCGGGCTGCGCGAGCCCGGACTGCGCCTCCCCGTAGACCTGCTGCAGCAGGTTGGTCATCAGCTCGGCGGTCGTCACGTCCTCGACCTTCTCTGTGACCCACCCACGCTGGCCACGGATGCGCCCGCCGCGCACGTAGAACACCTGCACGGCGGCCTCGAGCTCGTCCTCGGCGATCGCGAAGAAGTCCGCGTCCGTGCTGTCCGGCAGAACCACCGTGTTGCGCTCGAACGCGCGCTCCAGGGCGGCGACGTCGTCCCGCCGGGCCGCGGCCGTCTCGAAGTCCATGCGCTCGGCGGCCTCGTTCATCTGGCGGGTCAGCTCGCGGATGTACGGCTTGGCGTGCCCGGCCATGAACCGGCAGAGGTCGTCAGCGAGCTCCCGGTGGTCCTCCCGGGAGATCTCCCCCACGCAGGGTGCGGAGCACTTGTCGATGTAGCCCAGCAGGCACGGCCGGCCGCTGCGCTCGGCCCGCTGGAACACGCCCTTGGTGCACGTGCGCACGGGGAACACCCGCAGCAGCGCGTCCAGGGTGTCGCGGATGGCCCACGCCTGGGAGTAGGGGCCGAAGTAGCGGTTGCCCGGCTTCTTCTCCCCCCGGGTGACCATGGCGCGCGGGACGTCCTCGGACATCGTCACGGCCAGGTACGGGTAGGACTTGTCGTCCCGGTAGGCGATGTTGAACCGCGGCGCGAACTCCTTGATCCACGTGTACTCGAGCTGCAGGGACTCGAACTCGGAGCCCACCACGGTCCACTGCACCGCGGCGGCCGTGGTCACCATGGCCCGCGTCTTGGGCGCGAGCTGGTTCAGCGGCGCGAAGTACGAGGACAGGCGGTTGCGCAGGTTCTTGGCCTTGCCCACGTAGATGACGCGGCCGTGCTCGTCCCGGAAGCGGTAGACGCCCGGATTGGTGGGGATGTCCTGTCGTGCCGGCCTGTAGCTTGCCGGATCAGCCATTCCCCAGGTCCCTCTGCGCCGACGGCGACACGTTGTAGACGTCCTTGCGGGGCTGGCCCGAGAGCCCGGCGATGGTGTCCATCACCTGGGCCACGAGATCCTTGCGCATCCGCCCGGTCTGGCGCATGCCGGCGGCGGGCACGGTGATGGGCTCCCCCACGTGCATCTCGAACTTGGCGGGGCGGATCATCGTGGCCCCCGGGGGCTGCAGCCGCTGGGTGCCGATCATGCCCACCGGCACCACGGGAGCGCCCGTGAGCAGGGCGAGGTAGGCGACGCCGGAGTGGCCCCGGTAGAGGTAGCCGTCCCGGGAGCGGGTGCCCTCCGGGTAGATCCCGAAGACCCGGCCCTGCTGCAGGTGCTCGACCGCCGGCTGCAGCGCGGCCACGGACTCGCTCTGCAGCCCGCGGGCCACCGGGATGATGTCGATGAACTCGAAGGCCTGACGCATCAGGCAGCCCTTGATCCCCGGGCTGTTCACGTACTCGGCCTTCGCGATGAACTTCACGCGGCGCGGCATGAACGCGGAGATGATGACCGAGTCCAGGAAGGTGAGGTGGTTGGAGGCGATGATGACGGGCCCCGTCTCGGGGAGCCGGTCCACGCCCGTGATCACCGGTCGGCAAAGCAGCTTGAGGGTCCGGGCCACCGTGGCCTTGGTCACGTCGTACTTGGTGATCATCGCTCGCGCTCCCTACTGCTCCGTGTATGGCAGGAGCAAGTGTGCCAAATCACCGGGCTCGTGGGCGAGTGCGGCACATTCGCCCTCCAGCTCGCCGGGCTGAGCGAAGCCCCACAGCGCGCCCACGCAGTCGATGCCGTGGCTGCGTGCGCCGTCCGCGTCGTAGCTGCGGTCCCCCACCATGACCGTGCGGGTGGGGTCGGGGGGCAGCGCCCCGAGCCTGCGCAGGGCCTCGCCGATGATCGCGGGCTTGTCGTGCAGGGGTCCGGGCGCGTTCGCGGCACCGGGGCCGTTCCCCGCACCCGCACCGGGACCGGCGAGGTCGTCCGCAGCGCCGGAGACGGTCTCGAAGTACCCGGCGAGGTCGAAGCGCTCGACCACGGTGGTCGCGATGCGCTCGGGCTTCTGCGTGGCGACGGCCTGCCGCACGCCCCGCTGCGCGAGGGTGTCGAGCACCTCCCGGATCCCGGGGTAGAGGCGCGTGCGCTCGAGGCCCTCGGTGAGGTAGCCGGCCCGGTAGACGGAGACCACCTGTCGGATCTGATCCTCCGGGACGTCGGTGTAGCGCCGCAGGGACTCCCCGATGGGCGGTCCGACGAAGCGTTCGAGGTTCTCCGGGACGTCGAACCCACACGTCCACAGCGCCTCCGCGATGCCGTCCGTGATGGCCCCGGCGGGGTCCAGGACGGTGCCGTCCAGGTCCCACAGCACCACGGGCCGCTGCGGGCTCACGCCCGCTCCCCCGACGTCGCCATCTCCCGCGTGGCCGGCTCGCCCGCCTCGTGGGCGGCTTCCCTCGCGGCGGAGCTCTCGAGCACCTCGCGCAGGAACTGGCCCGTGTAGCTGTCCTCGTTGCGGGCCACCTGCTCCGGGGTCCCCTCGGCCACGACCGTGCCACCGCCCGAGCCGCCGTTGGGGCCGAGGTCCACGATCCAGTCCGCGGACTTCACGACGTCCAGGTTGTGCTCGATGGTCATGACGCTGTTGCCCTTGTCCACGAGGCTCTGCAGCACCATCAGCAGCTTGCGGATGTCCTCGAAGTGCAGACCCGTGGTGGGCTCGTCCAGGACGTAGATGGTGCGCCCGTTGGAGCGCTTCTGCAGCTCCGCGGCGAGCTTCACGCGCTGGGCCTCGCCACCGGAGAGGGTGGTGGCAGGCTGGCCCAGGCGCACGTAGCCCAGGCCCACCTCCACGAGGGTGTTGAGGTAGCGCGCGATCGCGGTGAACGGGGCGAAGAACTCGGCCGCCTCCTCGATGGGCATGTCCAGCACCTCGGCGATGTTCTTGCCCTTGTAGTGCACCTCGAGGGTCTCGCGGTTGTATCGGGCCCCCTTGCACACCTCGCACGGAACGTAGACGTCCGGCAGGAAGTTCATCTCGATCTTCAGCGTGCCGTCACCGGAGCACGCCTCGCAGCGCCCGCCCTTGACGTTGAAGGAGAACCGGCCCTGCTGGTAGCCGCGGACCTTGGCCTCCTGGGTCTCCGCGAAGAGCTTGCGGATCCGGTCGAAGACCCCCGTGTACGTGGCGGGGTTGGAGCGCGGGGTGCGCCCGATGGGGCTCTGGTCCACGTGCACCACCTTGTCCAGGTGCTCCAGCCCGTCGATGCGCCGGTGGCGACCCGGCACCTGCTTGGCACCGTTGAGCTGGTTGGCCAGGCTCGTGTAGAGGATGTCGTTGACGAGCGTGGACTTCCCGGAGCCGGAGACACCCGTGACGGCCACGAAGACCCCCAGGGGGAAGTCCACCGTGAGGTTCTGCAGGTTGTTCTCGCGCGCCCCGACCACCGTCAGCTTGCGCTTGGGGTCGATCGGGCGGCGCTTCCGGGGCACCTCGATGAGCCTGCGCCCGGTGAGGTAGTCCGCGGTGATGGACTCCCGGTTGTGCAGCAGCTCGTCGTAGGTGCCGGAGTGCACCACGTCACCGCCGTGCACGCCGGCGCCGGGTCCCACGTCCACGACCCAGTCGGCCTCGCGCATGGTGTCCTCGTCGTGCTCCACCACGATGAGCGTGTTGCCCATGTCCCGCAGCCGCAGCAGGGTGTCGATCAGGCGCCGGTTGTCCCGCTGGTGCAGGCCGATGGAGGGCTCGTCCAGGACGTAGAGCACGCCCACGAGCCCGGCGCCGATCTGCGTGGCCAGCCGGATCCGCTGCGCCTCTCCGCCGGAGAGGGTGGCCGCGGCGCGCTCGAGGTTGAGGTAGTCCAGCCCGACGTCGATCAGGAACGTCAGGCGCGCCACGATCTCCTTGAGCACTTGGTCGCCGATCTTCGCCTCGCGGCTGTCCAGCTCCAGCTGCTCGAAGAAGGTCAGGGAGTCCCGCATGGGCAGCCGGGTGGCCTCCGCGATGTTCTTCCCGCCCACGGTCACGCCGAGGATCGTGGGGTTCAGCCGCGCGCCCCCGCACTCGGGGCAGGCCACCTGCCGCATGTACTGCTCGTAGCGGTCCTTGGCGTGGTCCGACTCGGTCTCCTCGTGCTTGCGCTTGATGTAGCCGAAGACCCCCTCGAAGCCCTGGGTGTAGCGCCGCTCGCGGCCCCACCTGTTCTTGTAGGCCACGGTGACCTTGTAGTCCTTGCCGTGCAGGATCGCCTTGCGCGCCTTGGTCGGAAGGTCCTTCCAGGGCGTGACGAGGTCGAAGCCGACCTCCTCGCCGAGCCCGGCCAGCAGCCGGTTCCAGTAGTCGCTCGTGGCCTTGCCGAGGGACCACGGTGCAATGGCACCCTCCACGAGGGAGAGGTCCGGGTTCGGGACCACGAGGTCCTCGTCCACCTCGAGCCGCGAGCCGATGCCGTCGCACTCGGGGCACGCGCCGAAGGGCGCGTTGAAGGAGAAGGAGCGGGGTTCGATCTCGTCCGTCTGCAGCGGGTGCTCGTTGGGGCACGCGAGGTGCTCGGAGAACGTGCGCCGGGCATCCGCCCACGGGGACTCCTCCCCCTCTCGGGTCACGAGCTCCACCACCACGCGCCCGGAGGCCAGGTTCAGGGCGGTCTCCACGGAGTCCGTGAGCCGCTGCCGGGCGTCCGGCTTGGCGGTCAGGCGGTCCACCACGACGTCGATGGTGTGCTTGTACTGCTTCTTCAGCTTGGGAGCGTCCTCCAGCTGGACGGTCTCGCCGTCCACGACGGCGCGCGCGTAGCCCTGCTGGCTCAGCTGCTGGAACAGGTCCTGGAACTCGCCCTTGCGGCCCTTGACCACGGGTGCGAGCACCATGAAACGGGTGCGGTCGGGCAGCTCGAGCAGCTGGTCCACGATCTGCTGCGGGGTCTGCTTGGTGATGGGCTCCCCGCACACGGGGCAGTGCGGGTGGCCGATGCGCGCCCACAGCAGACGCATGTAGTCGTAGATCTCGGTGATGGTGCCCACCGTGGAGCGCGGGTTGCGGGAGGTGGACTTCTGGTCGATGGACACCGCCGGGGAGAGCCCCTCGATGAAGTCCACGTCCGGCTTGTCCACGCGCCCCAGGAACATGCGCGCGTAGGAGGACAGGGACTCGACGTAGCGCCGCTGACCCTCCGCGAAGATGGTGTCGAACGCGAGCGAGGACTTCCCGGACCCGGACAGGCCCGTGAACACGACCATGGAGTCCCGCGGGATGGTGAGGTCCACGTTCTTCAGGTTGTGCTCGCGCGCCCCCTGCACCACGATCTCCGTGAGGTCCGAGACCCCGGAGGCACGGGTCTTCGGCGCGTGCTCGTGTGCCGTGCGCTCGGCGAGCACGGACGTGGACTGGGCATCGGATGAAGGGGTTCGCTCTGACACGGCTGCAACTCTAGTCGCTGCCTCCGACACTCTTGGCGGCCCCGCGTCAGGCGCGGTGGCGGCCGCGCCCGGACGAGCTCTGCTCAGGCGACCCGTGATCCGGGGACCCGTACTCGGGCGCCCCGTGCTCAGGCGACCCCGCCTGCCCGTCCGGCTGCGCGGCGTCGTCGTCGGCACTGCTGGCCACCGCAGCGGAAACCGAGGGGTCCGAGGGGCCCGTCGTCGCAGGAGCCGCCGCGTGCGAACCGCGGGGCGACAGGGCCTCCTCGCCCCGGCGCTCGTGGGCGGAGCGGCGCAGGCCGGAGGCGCGCGCGTCGACCACGGGGATCTGCCCCGTCTCGGCGTGCTGCATGCGCAGCCCGGCGGCCGCAACCGGGTCCATGCGGCGCTGGACCACCGTGATCTGCCCGGTCTCCGGGTCCACCTCGGCCACGTCCACCGTGGCCCGCAGCGGGACCTCCACCATGAGCAGCACGCACGCCAGGGTGACCAGGGACGCGATACCCGCCACCAGGAAGAGCAGACCGGTGCCCGTGCCGTAGGCCTCGCGGATCGCTTCCAGCACGGCGGGCGGCAGGCCCGCGAGGTCCATCGAGGCGGCGTCCGGCGTGGCGGAGGAGTCCATGCCGTGCTCGGCGGCGAAGGCCGTCATCTGCGTGGAGAGGTGACGGGTGAGCAGCGCGCCGAAGAGCGAGACGGCCACGGCGCCGCCCACGGTGCGAAAGAAGGCCACGGCCGAGGACGCCGCACCCATGTCCTTGAGCCCCACGGTGTTCTGCACCGCGAGCACGAGGTTCTGGTTCAGCGTGCCCACGCCCAGGCCCACGAGGCAGATGAACACCCCCACGAGCCACGCCGGCGTGGTGTGGTTCAGCTGCGAGGCGAGGAACAGGCCCGTGGAGAGCACCATGCCGCCCACGATCAGCACGCGCTTCCACCGGCCGAAGCGGGTGATCAGCTGCCCCGCGACCATGGACCCCAGGAACGAGCCGACCACCTGCGGGAGCATGAGCAGGCCGGACTCGGTGGGCGTGTAGCCCTGGCCAAGCTGGAAGTACTGGCCCAGGTAGGTGGTGGAGGCGAACATGGCACCGCCGGTGGCGATCGCGGCGATGATCGCGAGCACGGTGGTGCGCTCCGTGATCACGTTCAGCGGCATGGCGGGCTCGCTCGCGCGCCGCTCCACGGCCACGAACGCCACGGTGCCGAGCACGGTCACCACGATCAGCGCGATCGACTGCCACGCCCCCCACTCGAAGAGCTTGCCCGCAAAGGAAACCCACAGCAGCAGCCCGGAGGTGGCCACCGCGAGCAGGGCCATGCCCAGCACGTCCACCTTGGGTGTCTGCTCGCGCCGGACCTCCGGCACGTGCAGCGTGCGCACGATCAGCACCGCCGCGAGGACGGACAGCGGCACGGGGATCAGGAAGCACCAGCGCCAGCCGAAGGCGTCCACGATCAGCCCGCCCAGCAGCGGCCCCACGGACGTGGCCACGGCCATCACGGCCCCCATGTACCCCGCGTAGCGCCCCCGCTCGCGCGGGGCGATGATCGCTCCCAGGATGGTCTGGGACAGCGCCGTGAGACCTCCCATGCCCACGCCCTGGATCACGCGGGCCACCACGAGCATGGTGATCGAGCCGGCGAGACCCGCGACCGCCGAGCCGACCACGAAGATGGCGATGGCGCCCAGCAGCAGCTTCTTCTTGTCGAAGAGGTCGGCCAGCTTGCCCCACACCGGGGTGGTGACGGCGTTGGCGAGCAGCGTGCCCGTGACCGTCCACGACAGCGCGGTCTGGTCCCCGCCGAGATCCGCCATGATGACGGGCAGGGCGGTGCCGATGATGGTCAGGGTGACCATCGCCATGAAGAACGCGGCGAGGATTCCGGTCAGGGCCCGCAGGACGTCGCGGTGCTCCTGGTCGGGGGTGCGGGCGGTGCGGGCGGGGCGGCCCGGGTCCTGGGTGGCTGTCACGAGCGGGTCTCCTCTCCGCGCTCCGGGGACACCGGTGCGGCGGGTTGCGGGGGTGGGGTGTGGGACTCAGTCTCCCGGGCAGCGGGCGGTGTGCTCTCCCGGCCGGTGCCCAGCGACCGCGTCAGAAGGTCCGTGAGACTGGACAGGTCCTCGCGGGTGCGGCGCGCCCGGGCCTCGTCCAGCCCGGCCAGCCGGGCGGCGAGGTGTTCGGCGTCCTGGCGCAGGTGCGCCTCAAGCGCCCGGCGACCGGTCTCCGTGATGTCCACGATCTGGGCGCGGCCGTCCTGAGGGTCCTGCGCGCGGGCCACGTGGCCCAGCTGCTCCAGGGCCGCGAGGTGCCGGCTCATCCCGGACGCCCCCAGGCTGGACTCGGCCACCAGGTCCTTCGCGCGGCGACCAGGCCGGCACGAGAGGAACGTGAGGACGTTCACCTGCGACGTCGACAGCCCCCGGTGCGCCGCCGTCTCCTTGAGCACCCGGCGGGTGGCCCGCTGCAGCTCGAACAGGTCGCGGACGAGCTCCTCGGCGGTCTCGCGGGACAGGGGCACGGGCACCTCCCGGGCGGGGTCGGAGGGCACACGGGTGCCACGGAAAGATATTTGTTTCACGCAACTATATGGTGCGATGCGTGCCGCGTCCACGGGGACGGTGCTGGATCCGCCACACCCCGCGCGTCGCACGGCCTGGACCGTTCGCCCGCAACCGGGCTGCGGCCTAGACTCTCTGCCATGATCGCCACCCAGACAGAGGTCACGGAGCTCACCGACATCACGATTCGGCGCATCTCCGTGAGTGACATGGACAACAACGTGTACCTGCTGACCTCCAAGGCGGAGGGCACGCAGGTGCTCATCGACGCCGCGGACAACGCCCGCGCCATCGCCGGGATGGTCGCCGCGGGCTCGGGTGACTGCTCGGACTGGGCCAACCTCCAGCTGATCGTCACCACGCACTCGCACTGGGACCACGTGCGGGCGCTGGAGGAGGTGGCCACGCACTCGGAGGCCATGACCGCGTGCGGCGCGGCGGACGAGAACGACATCGCGGTGCCCATGGACCTCACCTTCGAAAACGGGGACACCGCTGAGCTGGACGGCTTCGAGCTGGAGGTCATCGAGCTGCGCGGGCACACCCCCGGTTCCATTGCGCTCGTCTACCGGGACCCGCACGGCCCCGCCCACATCTTCACCGGCGACTCACTCTTCCCGGGCGGTCTCGGCAAGACGGACTCCCCCGAGGCGTTCCGTCAGCTCTACTCGGACGTCACGCAGCGGATCTTCGATCGCTTCGACGACGACACCGTGGTCCACCCCGGCCACGGTGCCCCCACAACCCTCGGCGCGGAGCGGCCGCACCTGCGGGAGTGGGAAGAGCGCGGCTGGTGAGCCCCGCCTCCTCCTCCGCCCCGTCCACCCCGGACCACGACGCCGCGGCCGCACGCTCCGCGGCGGACCGCGCCGCCTACGTGGCCGTCCTGGTGTTCCCCGTCCTCGTGCTGGGCGGTGGGCTCGCGGGGTACCTCTTCGCGCCCACCGTGCACCACGCGTCGCCCTGGACCAACACCCTGCTGGGGCTCGTGATGTTCGGGATGGGCCTGACCCTGCGCCCGGCGGACTTCGCGCTCGTGGCCAAGCGCCCGGTGCCCATCGTGGTGGGGGTGCTCGCGCAGTACGTGGTGATGCCCGGGGTCGCCGTGTTCGTCTCGTGGCTGATGCAGCTGCCTCCGGAGATCGCCGCCGGCGTGATCCTTGTGGGCTGCGCCCCGGGCGGCACGGCGTCGAACGTGGTCTCGTACCTGGCTCGCGGTGACGTGGCCGTGTCCGTGACCATGACCTCGATCTCCACCCTGCTCGCTCCCCTGCTCACACCATTGCTGACGCTGTGGCTCGCCGGTGCGTACATGCCCCTCGACGGCGCCGCCATGGCCCGCTCGATCGCGATGGTCGTGCTGCTGCCCGTGGTGCTCGGGCTGGTGGTCCGCCTCGCCCTGCCCCGCGTGGTCTCCCGCCTGCTCCCGGTGCTGCCCTGGTTCTCCGTGGTGGTGATCGCCGCCATCGTGGCCATCGTGGTCTCCGGGTCGGCGGACAAGATCGTGCAGGCGGGGCTGCTCGTGCTCGCGGCCGTCGCCGTGCACAACGTGCTCGGGCTGCTCCTCGGCTGGGCCGTGGGACGGGTGACGGGCCAGCCCGCGCCGGTGCGGCGCACCACCGCCATCGAGGTGGGCATGCAGAACTCGGGTCTCGCAGCCGGTCTCGCCGCGCAGTACATGTCCCCGGTGGCCGCCCTGCCCGGTGCCGTGTTCTCCGTGTGGCACAACCTCTCGGGTGCGGTCTTCGCGCTGCTGTGCCGCCGGGTGGACGCCCGCGCCGCCGCACGGGGCGAACTCTAGGCCGGTCGATTCCCGCGGGCACGGCGGCCACCTCCCGCCGCGCCGTGGCCACCTGGAGGAACCCCTTCCCGCCCGCGGGGCGCGGCGCCTGCGCGTCCCCCCACTGGGGCGAGAGCGACGTCGTTCTGCGTGTCAGGGGCTCCCGATAGGCTGGCTGGGATGAAACTCCTCGACTCCCTGGCACCCGATCTCTCCGCACCCGGCCACCACTACCTGCGGGGTGACTTCGCGTCCAACCCGCTGAGCGAGGACGAGGTTTACGAGGGGTTCTTGGGCTGGATCGCCTCCCGGGACATGGAGCTGTACCCCGCGCAGGACGAGGCCGTGCTGGAGGTGGCCAACGGGTCCAACGTGATCCTGGCGACCCCCACGGGCTCGGGGAAGTCCACCGTGGCCGTGGCCGCGCACTTCGCGGGGCTCGCTCGCGGGCAGCGCTCGTACTACACGGCACCCATCAAGGCACTCGTGTCCGAGAAGTTCTTCGACCTCTGCGAGATCTTCGGCGCGGAGAACGTGGGCATGGTCACCGGCGACTCCGCCGTGAACCAGGACGCCCCCATCGTGTGCTGCACCGCGGAGATCCTCGCCAACGTGGCCCTGCGCGAAGGCCCGGACGCAGACCTCGGCCTGGTGGTCATGGACGAGTTCCACTTCTACGCGGACCCCCAGCGCGGGTGGGCGTGGCAGGCCCCGCTCATCGAGCTGCCCCAGGCCCAGTTCCTCCTCATGAGCGCCACCCTCGGGGACGTCTCCCGCATCGAGCAGCGGCTCGAGGAGACCACCGGGCGCGCCACGGCGCTCGTGACCTCCACCGAGCGGCCCATCCCCCTGCACTACTACTACTCCGAGCGCCCGATCCACGAGGAGCTCGAGGAGCTGCTCACCACCCACCAGGCCCCGGTCTACGTGGTGCACTTCTCCCAGCTGCAGGCCGCGGAGCAGGCGCAGAACCTGATGTCCGTGGACGTGCTGAGCAAGGACGAGAAGCAGCGGGTCGCGGAGCTCATCAAGGATTTCCGGTTCTCGGCCGGCTTCGGCAAGACGCTGAACCGGCTCGTGCGCCACGGAATCGGCGTGCACCACGCGGGCATGCTGCCCAAGTATCGCCGGCTCGTGGAGCAGCTCGCCCAGACCGGGCTGCTGAAGGTCATCTGTGGCACAGACACCCTGGGCGTGGGGATCAACGTGCCCATCCGCACGGTAGTGATCACGGCGCTGTCCAAGTACGACGGCCACCGCACCCGCCGGTTGAGCGCGCGCGAGTTCCACCAGATCGCCGGTCGTGCCGGCCGTGCCGGGTACGACACCGCCGGAACGGTGGTGGTCCAGGCCCCGGAGCACGTGATCGAGAACGAGCGGGCCATGGCGAAGGCACGGGCCAAGCACGGGGACGACCAGAAGAAGCTGCGCCAGGTGCCCAAGAAGAAAGCGCCCGAAGGATTCGTGTCCTGGAGCCGCAAGACCTTCGACCACCTGGTGGAAGCCACGCCCGAGCCCCTCACCTCGTCCTTCGACGTCACCCACTCCATGGTGCTCAACATGCTCCAGCGCCCCGGGGACAACATCACCGCGGGCTACCGGCTGCTCACCAGCGTGGACGAGCCCCGGGCGCGCCAGCGCGCTCTCGTGCGCCAGGCCCTCGCCATCCTCAAGGAGCTGCTGCGCGCCGGGGTGGTCGTGCGGCTGCCCGAGCCGGACGAGACGGGGCGCCGCTACCGGCTCACCGTGGAGCTGCAGGAGAACTTCGCGCTCAACCAACCGCTGTCACCATTCGCCCTCGCCGCGCTGGGACTGCTGGACCCGGAGTCCGAGACGTACGCCCTCGACGTCGTCTCCGTCATCGAGGCCACCCTCGAGAAGCCCCGGCAAGTACTGAACCTGCAGGAGAAGAAGGTCAAGGGCGAAGCGCTGGCCGCCATGAAGGCCGAGGGTCTCGAGTACATGGAGCGGATGCGCGAGCTCGACGAGATCACCTACCCGCAGCCGCTGAAGGAGCTCCTCGAGCAGGCGTTCGAGACCTACCGGAGTTCCGCGCCCTGGGTCTCCCAGTTCGAGCTCTCCCCCAAGTCGATCGTGCGGGACATGTACGAGCGCGCCATGACGTTCGGGGACTACGTGCAGTTCTACGGTCTGGCCCGTTCCGAGGGCATCCTGCTGCGCTACCTCTCGGACGCCTACAAGGCCCTGCGCCAGACGGTGCCCGTGGACGCGAGCACCGAGGCGCTCACGGACCTCGTGGAGTGGCTCGGCGAGAGCATCCGCCAGACCGACAACTCCCTGCTGGACGAGTGGGAGAAGCTCGCCTCCGGTGTGGAGTCTCCCTCCGGGACCAGCGTGGACTCGCTCGAGGAGCTCGTGGCGGAGCAGCCCGAGGGCGTCACCTCCAACACGCGGGCCTTCCGCGTCATGGTGCGCAACGCCCTGTTCCAGCGCGTGGAGCTCTTCGCTCAGGAGAAGGACAAGGTCCTCGGCGCGCTCGACGAGAAGACCGGGTGGAACCGCGACCGGTGGGCAGACGCCTTGGACGCCTACTTCGCCGAGTACGAGGACATCTACACGGATGCCCAGTCCCGCGGGCCGGCTCTGATCCGCATCAACGAGAACCCCGACGGTCTCGCGGGCTTCTGGACGGTCACGCAGGTCTTCGACGACCCCGACGGTCACCACGACTGGGGCATCAATGCGCGCATCGACCTCGCCGCCTCGGACGAGGACGGCTTCCCCGCGGTCCTTGTAGACAACGTGGGCAACGTGACGGAGACGGGGCGGTAACGCACTGCCGCTGATATGCGGTTTTAAACGCATAACATGCTGTCATGCAGTGCTGATCGCATAAAGCAGAGGGAGTCATCGTGTTCGTCCTGACGATCGACCGACGCGCGTCACGCCGTGACGGCCCGGCGCTGGAGATCTCCGCGCTGCGCGACGAGCTGCAGCACGGCCTGCCCCGCCCGGTTCTCGGCTGGGACGTGAGCGCGGGGGACGAGCTCCAGGCCCTGTACGACGACGCTGCGGCCGCCCTGAGCGCGCTGCTGCACCTCGCGGACTCGGCCCGGTGGCACGTCGGCCTGGGCATCGGCCCCGTGGACCTGCCCCTGGGCGACTCCGTACGGGAGTCCACGGGCCCGGCGTTCGTCGCCGCCCGTGACGCGGTCACCCGTGCGAAGGACCACGGCGCCCCGGTGGTGAGCGGCAACGAGTGGGCCGAGCGGACGGGAATCGTGCTGGATCTCGTGTGCGCCGTCCGGGACCGCCGGACGGACGCCGGGGCCCGGGCCGCTGCCCTGGCCGACGACGGGCAGACCCAGCAGCAGATGGCCACCTCCCTGGGAATCGCCCAGTCCTCGGTGTCACGACGACTCGCAGCCGCGCTGTGGCACGAGGAGCACGCGGTGCGGGAGACGCTCGTGGCGCTGCTGGACCTCGCCGATCAGGGGCGGGATTCATGACGGCGCTGCGCCCCCTGGCCACCGTTGCGCTGCCGCTCGTGCTCGTGGCGGTCACAGCGGTGTGGACGTGGCTCGCAGGCACCGCACCGGGGGTGTGGACCTTTCCCGCCCTCCTCGTGGCCGGCACCCTGTCTGGGGATCCCGTGGTCCGCGCGGTCTTCTCCTTCGCGGACGTCTCCGACGAGCGCCCCGCGCCTGAGGTGAGCCCCTGGACCGAGTCCGATGCCGAGGCCGACCCCGTGGACCCGCCCCTGCGCGGAGGACTTGTGATCGGCGCACTCGAACGCGCAGCGGCGATCGTCTCGCTCATGACCGGCATGGTGGCCGGGATCGCCGTGATCGTGGCTGTCAAGGGTCTCGCCCGCTACGGCGAGTTCACCAACGCGCAGCAGCGGGAGCAGTTCATCATCGGCACGCTCGTCTCCCTGCTCTGGGCGGCCCTGTTCGCTGGTGCCGGCCTGTGGTGCACGACGCCGCCCGGGCCGTTCGGCACCTGACGGTTCCGTCTCCCAGACCGGGTCGATCGGCGTCGTCGGCCCTCAGCGGTCCGCGTCGAGATCTGGGGAGGGCGTGCTGACCCGGCCGGTCTCGGCGAACTCCCGGTGCTGGCCGCGCGCTGTCTCCAGCATCGCGCGGAAGCGGGCCCGCGACGTGATCAGCTCGTCCTTGTGCTTCTCCGAGATCCGGGGGAAGTGCGCGTGAGCCTCGGCGATCTGCCGCGCGAGGGCGTTGCGCTCCTCGGCCGGTGCGCCCGCGGGCAGCGCCAGGTAGCGCTCCGTGAGGTCCTGGACGCGCTGGATGGTGCGCAGCGCCTGCCCCTTGGGACTGTAGAGGGACACCAGCACGGTGATCACGAGCGCCGAGATGATCACGGCGAGAGACGCTCCGATGCCGATCTCGACCACGGGCACGTGGGCGCCGTCGTTGATGAAGGGCAGCGTGTTCTCGTGCAGGGCGTGCAGGACGAGCTTCACACCGATGAACGCCAGGATGAGCGAGAGGCCCCACGACAGGTAGATGAGGCGGTCCAGCAGCCCGTCGATCAGGAAGTACAGCTGGCGCAGGCCCATGAGCGAGAATGCCGTGGCCGTGAAGACGATGTAGGGCTCCTGCGTGAGCCCGAAGATCGCGGGGATCGAGTCGAGCGCGAAGAGAATGTCCGTGCCGCCGATCGCGACCATGACCAGCAGCATGGGAGTCAGCGCGCGCTTGCCCTCGTGGACGGTGAAGAGCTTGTCGCCGTCGTAGTAGTCCGTGGTGTGGAAGACCTTCCGGGCCAGGCGCACCACGATGTTGTTGGCGTCGTCCTCCTTGCCCTCGCTGATCTCCCCCTTGATGAGGTTGCCAGCCGTGAGGATGAGAATCAGGCCGAAGAGGTAGAACACCCAGGAGAACGCGTTGATCGCCGCGGCGCCCACGAAGATGAACGCGGTGCGGGCAATGAGTGCGAAGACGATGCCGAAGAGCAGCACCTTCTGCTGGTCCGCGCGGGGCACGGCGAACGAGCCCATGATGATGAGGAACACGAAGAGGTTGTCCACGGACAACGCCTTTTCCGTGATGTAGCCGCCGTAGTACTCGGCCATCAGGGTGGGGCCGTCCAGCCACAGGATCACGAGCCCGAAGAGCAGCGCGATCCCCACATAGACAGCGGACCAGATGGCCGCTTCCCTGATGGTGGGTTCGTGCGCCTTGCGGACGTGGAAGACGAAGTCGTAGGCCAGCAGGCCGAGGATCAGGGCAATCGTGATGCCCCACTGGAGGGAGGTGATCTCCACAGGGAGTCTCCTTGCGGGTCGAGAAACCACACAAGTCTCTCCCCCACGCCCGTGATGTCCGGTGCAACGACCGGAGTGCGCGGTTTGGCGTGGTCCGTGCCCGGCCCGACGATGGCGTCGGACGTACTGACGGACACGGAAGGTGAGGGATACTCCCTTGCTTGCCGTCGATCATACCGGAGCCGCCGGCCGGCCGCGGGGTCAGTTCCGCGCGCGACCCTTCGCGTCCGCGATGCGCTGCTCCCGCAGACCGTGAGCCCGCTCGAGGAGGTCGTGGTAGCGGGTCTCGGACTCGATGAGCTCGTCCCGGTACTTCTCCTTCACGTTCGGCAGCTGCGCACGGTACTTGTTCATCTTCCGGGCCGCCTTGGTGCGTTCCTCCACCGGAGCGCTCTCCGGGGTGTCGAGGTAGCGCTCGGCCCACAGCTGGGCCCCATTGATGATCCGCACGGCACGGCCCTTGGGGCTGTAGAGCGAAGCGAGGACGGTCAGCACCAGGACGCCGATGATGACGGCGAGCGAGAACCCGGTGCTCACCTCGACCACGTGCACGGGCTCACCCCCGTTGATGAAGGACAGGGTGTTCTCGTGCAGCGCATGCAGGATGAGCTTCACGCCGATGAACCCGAGGATGAGCGCCAGGCCCCAGGAGAGGTAGATGAGGCGGTCCAGCAGCCCGTCGATCAGGAAGTACAGCTGGCGCAGGCCCATGAGCGAGAACGCGGTGGCCGTGAAGACGATGTAGGTCTCCTGGGTCAGCCCGAAGATCGCGGGGATCGAGTCGAGCGCAAACATGATGTCGGTGAGCCCGATCGCCACCATGACCAGGAGCATGGGGGTCATCATGCGTTTGCCGTCCACCTCGGTGAACAGCTTGTCCCCGTCGTACTCGTCCGTGGTCTTCAGGAAACGCTTGGCCAGGCGCACCATGACGTTGTTGGCGCCGTCCTCCTCGTCCACGTCCGTGACCTCGCCCTTGACCAGGTTGCCTGCGGTGTAGATGAGAAAGATGCCGAACACGTAGAACAGCGCGGACCAGCGGTTGATGGCTGCCGCCCCCACGAAGATGAACAGGGTCCGGGCGATCAGCGCCACCACGATCCCGAACAGCAGCACCTTCTGCTGGTCCGCCCGCGGCACCTTGAAGGACGCCATGATGATGAGGAACACGAACAGGTTGTCCACGGACAGTGCCTGCTCCGTGATGAACCCGGCGTAGTACTCCGCCGCAAAGCCCGGCCCGTCCCAGATCAGCACGATCAGCCCGAACAGCAGCGCGAGGGACACGTAGAGGCTCGTCCACAGCGCCGCTTCCTTGATGGTGGGCTCGTGCGGCTTGCGCGCGTGGAAGATGAAGTCGTAGGCGAGCAGGCCCAGGATCACCGCGATGGTGATCCCCCACTGCAGTCCGGAAATCTCCACGAGTACCCCTTAGACGAGAGCGTTGCTGGGAGCAGCCCGTGAACGGACCACACAGATGTGGAAGTGTACCCGACCGCCGAGCCGCCAGGCACGGTTCAGGAGGGCTCAGGCGTGCCCGGCGTCCTTCATGCGGCGTAGCTCCTTCTTGAGGTCCGCGATCTCGTCCCTCAGCCGCCCGGCGAGCTCGAACTTCAGTTCCGCCGCGGCATTGCGCATCTGCTCGCTGAGCTCCTCGATGAGCTGCACCAGGTCCTCGGCCGGGGCCGCCGCGACACCGTCCCGCAGCAGCTTGGACTCCGCTGCCGCTGCCGCCTGGTCCCTGCCGGGGGCCCTGCCACGCGTACCGCCGTCTTTGCCCTTGACCGGCGCGGTGTGGTTGTTCGCGGCGGAGCGCTGGGCCAGCAGGGTCCGGGTGTCCTCGTCCTCTCGGGCCAGCTGATCCGTGATGTCCGCGATCTTCTTGCGCAGGGGTTGCGGGTCGATCCCGTGCTCTTTGTTGTACGCCACCTGGATCTCCCGGCGGCGGTTCGTCTCCTCGATCGCCACGTCCATGGAGCGCGTGATCTTGTCCGCGTACATGTGGACCTCGCCCGAGACGTTGCGGGCGGCTCGGCCGATCGTCTGGATCAGCGAGGTGGTGGAGCGCAGGAAGCCCTCCTTGTCCGCGTCGAGGATCGCCACCAGGGACACCTCCGGCAGGTCGAGGCCCTCGCGCAGCAGGTTGATGCCCACGAGGACGTCGTACGTGCCCATGCGCAGGTCCCGCAGCAGCTCCACGCGCTTGAGGGTGTCCACGTCCGAGTGCAGGTACTGCACGCGCACCCCGTGCTCCATGAGGTACTCGGTGAGGTCCTCGGCCATGCGCTTCGTCAGGGTGGTCACGAGCACACGCTCGTTGCGCTCCACCCGCAGCTCGATCTGCTCCAGGAGGTCGTCGATCTGGCCCTTGGTGGGCTTGACGATCACCTGCGGGTCCACCAGCCCGGTGGGGCGGATGATCTGCTCCACCACCGAGTCCACCTTGGACATTTCGTACGGGCCAGGTGTGGCGGACATGTACATGGTCTGCCCGATGCGCTCCAGGAACTCGTCCCACTTCAGGGGCCGGTTGTCCATGGCGGAGGGCAGCCGGAAGCCGTGCTCCACCAGTGTGCGCTTGCGGGACATGTCCCCCTCGTACATGCCGCCGATCTGAGGCACGGTCACGTGGGACTCGTCGATGATGAGCAGGAAGTCGTCCGGGAAGTAGTCCAGCAGACAGTGCGGGGCCGAGCCGCGGGGACGGCCGTCGATGTGCAGGGAGTAGTTCTCGATGCCGTTGCAGTAGCCCATCTGCTCCATCATCTCGAGGTCGTACTGCGTGCGCATGCGCAGTCGCTGTGCCTCGACGAGCTTGTTCTGTGACTCCAGCTCCTGCAGCCGCTCCTGGAGCTCCTTCTGGATGGACTCGATGGCCACCGCCATGCGCTCGGCGCCGGCCACGTAGTGCGAGGCGGGGAAGACGTACATCTCCTGCTCCTCGTTCACGATCTCGCCGGTGAGAGGGTGCAGCGTGTAGATGGCCTCGATCTCGTCCCCGAAGAACTCGATGCGCAGCGCCATCTCCTCGTACATGGGGATGATCTCCACGGTGTCCCCGCGCACGCGGAACGTGCCGCGGTGGAAGTCCATGTCGTTGCGCACGTACTGCATGTTGACGAACTGGCGCAGCAGGGCGTCCCGGTCCATCTCCTGGCCCACGGCCAGGGTGACCATCTGCTTGACGTACTCCTCCGGCGTGCCAAGGCCGTAGATGCACGAGACGGTGGAGACCACCACGGTGTCCCGGCGGGTGAGCAGGGAGTTCGTGGCGGAGTGGCGCAGCCGTTCGACCTCCTCGTTGACGGAGGAGTCCTTCTCGATGAAGGTGTCCGTCTGCGGGACGTAGGCCTCCGGCTGGTAGTAGTCGTAGTAGGAGACGAAGTACTCGACGGCGTTGTTGGGCAGCAGCTCCCGCAGCTCGTTCGCGAGCTGCGCGGCGAGCGTCTTGTTCTGCACGAGCAGCAGTGTGGGCCGCTGCACGGCCTCGATCAGCCACGCGGCGGTGGCGGACTTGCCCGTTCCCGTGGCGCCCATGAGCACCACGTCCTTCTCACCGCCCTGGATGCGTTCGGCGAGCTCGGCGATGGCCTTGGGCTGGTCACCGGCGGGCTGGAACTCGGAGACGACCTCGAAGGGGGCGACCACGCGGTTGATCTTCTGGGCGAGCGACATGGCATCAGGGTACGCGCAGGCTCAGACACGACGACGCCCGCGCACCGCCGCGGGCCCCGCGGGTTCCGGCGCCTTCCCAGGACCCGGTCTCAGGCCGCCTCCCGGTTCCACCACTCGTCCACCTGCGCCTCCAGCTCCGCGATGCTGCCGGTATTCTCGAGCACGGTGGTGGCCACCGCCCGCCGGTCCTCGTCCTTGGCCTGGGCGGCGATCCGGCGTCGGGCGTCCTGCTCGGCCATTCCCCGGTCCTCGACCATGCGCCGAACGCGCTCGGCCTCCGGCGCCTCGACCACGAGCACACGGTCCATCTGCTCGTGCTGGCCGGTCTCCACGAGCAGGGGGATGTCGTGGACCACCACCCCTCCCGGTGGCACGTCGGCGAGCAGCCGTGACGTGCGCGCACGCACGAGCGGGTGCATGATCCCGTTGAGCGCCTCGAGCTGAGCCGGGTCCCCGAAGACGATCCTGGCCAGCGCCGCGCGGTCCAGGGCGCCGTCGTCGCGCACCACGGCCGGACCGAAGTGCTCGAGAACCGCCTCGTAACCCACCGCGCCGGGTTCCTGCAGCTCGCGGGCGATCGCGTCCGCGTCCACGACGAGCGCGCCGTGCTCCGCAAGCCGGCGCGAGACCGTGGACTTCCCGGAGGCGATCCCCCCGGTCAGCCCCACGCGCAGCACGTCAGCGCGATCCGGTCTGGTGAACAGTTCCTTCATGGTCGTGGCCTTCTTCCGTGCTCTCGTGGTCCAGGACGGGCTGGATCTGATCCTGCCAGATCTCGCGCACCTGCTCCCGGACGCGCTCGACGTCCCTGTCGTTGACGATCATGCGGTCGGCGACGTCGCGGGTCTCCCCGTCCGACGGGGCCTGGTCGACGAGGTCCCACGCGACGTCGGCCGCCACGCCCTCCGTGCGGCGCAGCCGTTGCACGCGCTCCTCAACGGGCGCCTCCACGGCGACCACGAGGTCGAAGCGGTCCCGCTGCTCCGCCTCCAGGGGATCCCTGACCACCTGGACCATGACGCGATCGGTACCCGCCTCACGCGCCCGACGCCGCGCGCTCTCGCGCATCTCGGGCATGAGCAGCTCATGGGCCCTGGCTCGCGCGGTCTCGTTGCGGGCCATGAGCTCGTCAAGCGCGACGGCGACGTCCGCCGCGGGGGTGTCTGCCGCCGTGGGCAGCTGCTCCCCGAAGATCCGCTCGACCTCCGCGCGCGTGCCGGACCCTGGTTCCAGCAGCTCCTGCCACATCTGGGCACTGTCCAGGACCACAGCGCCGAGCTCCTCGAAAGCCCGGGCCGCGGTCCGCTTGCCCGACGACGCGCCCCCCGTGAGCGCCAGTTGGTAGACCGGGCGCCCCTCCCGCTCACGCTGCCAGTGCCACGTGCGCGGCTGGTGGGTGTCGTGCTCGGGTTCCGTGCCCACCTCGTACTCAGGGCGGATCACGTAGTCCGAGACGGCCGTGCCGTCCTCCTGCGCGCGGCGGTGGTACTCCTCGGCCGGCAGCACGCGCTTCCACTGCCGTGTGCGCATGGGCCGTGCCGTTCCCGCGTCCTGGCGCAGCGCCTGCAGGAGCATGACCGCCTGGAGCACCTCGAGCAGCATCACGGGAGCGCCGATCACGATGATGACCTCCTGCAGCGCGTTGAGCCCGTTCTCCCCCGACGTCGCAATGATCGCCGTGCAGACGGCACCCACCGCGAGCGTCCAGAAGATCCGCTGCCGCCGGGGCCCCTCGTCCTCGTGGCCGTTGGCCATAGCATCCATCACCAGGGCACCGGAGTCGATGGAGGTGATGAAGAAGATGGTGATCACGATCAGCGCCACGAACGCGGTCACCGCGAACCACGGCATGGTCTGCAGGAACTGGAACAGAGCTGCCTCCGGATTGCCCTGTGTGACGATGGTCTCCGTGAGCGTTGCCCGCGTCTCGGGGGCGCGGTCGATCCGGATGGCGTTGTAGCCGTAGATCGCCATCCACACGACCACGAACGCCGAGGGCACTCCAAGCACCCCCACCACGAACTCTCGGATGGTGCGCCCGCGGGAGATCTTGGCGACGAACATGCCGACGAAAGGCGCCCAGGTGACGGTCCAGGCCCAGTAGAACACTGTCCAGTCCCCGGACCACGTGCCACCCCCGTAGGTGTCGTTGAACAACGCGAGGGTGGGCAGCTGCTGCGCGTAACCACCCACTGACTCCACGATCGCGCGCATCGTGTCCATGGACGCGCCCGCCATGAGCACAAAGAGCAGCAGGGCCACGGCCAGCACGATGTTCGCGTAGGACAGCCGCTTGACGCCCTTCTCCATGCCCGCGAGCACGGATGCCAGGCCCACCGCCGTGATCACGGCGATGATCGCCGCCTGGATCCACCCGGCCATGGGGATCCCGTACACGTACGTGAGCCCGCTGTTGATCTGCAGTGCACCCAGGCCCACGGAGACGGCCAGGCCGAACACCGTGGCCACGATGGAGAGGATGTCGATCGCCTTTCCCCACGGCCCGTGGATCCCGTCCCCGAGCAGGGGGTGGAAGGCGGAGGAGACCCGCGGCGGCAGCTTGCGCTTGTACGTGAAGTACCCGAACGCCAGGCCGGGCACCGCGAGGATCGCCCACATGTGCACGCCGAAGTGGAAGTTCGCGATGTTCAGCGCCTCCACCGCAGCGCGGTCGGACTCCGGTTCCGTCCCGTACATGGGCGGGTTCGCGTAGTGGGTGATGGGCTCGGCCACGCCCCAGAACATCAGCACGGCACCCACGCCGGCCGCGAAGAGCATTCCGAACCAGGTGAGGCCCGAGTACGTGGGTTGGGAATCGTCGTCGCCGATCTTCACGCGGCCGTAGCGGCTCACTGCCAGGCCCACCGCGAAGATGACCAGCGCCGTCACGCTGAACGTGTAGAACCACCCGGTGCGGTAGCGCAGCACGTGGGCGATGCTCCCGAAGATGCCCTGCACCGGGCCCGGGAAGAGCCCCATGGCGGCGGTGAACACCACGATGAGCGCCGCGGAGACGAAGAAGATCGAGGGCGTGGTGCGCAGCCCGAGTCGGTCGTGGAGTCGGTGGAGCACGGAGGGGCCCTTCGGCTGGGGGATGGGGTCGGACGGCCCGGTCCCGCGACCGGCCGCACCCACTGTAGCGGCCGACGACGCCGCGGTCGGCGCGGTGCCCAGCACCCGTCCCTACACTGGGAGCGTGTCCCCCGAACTCTTCGCCGAACCTGCCGCCGCCCCGCGCGTGTCGTACACCGTGCCCCGGGCGGGAACCGTCCACTCGGCGGAGCTGGAGATCAAGAAGTCGCGCTTCCTGGCCCTGCTCACCCGCGTGGACACCGAGGACGAGGCCCGGCAGTTCATCGCACGCACCGCCTCCGAGCACCGCGACGCGCGCCACCACTGCTCCGCGTTCCTGGTCGGCCCCCACCGTGAGATCGGCCGCTCCTCCGACGACGGCGAACCGGCCGGCACCGCGGGCGTGCCAATTCTGCAGGCGCTGTCCTCCCACCTCACGGCGAAGCAGCGCGAGGCGGACGGGGCCGGTGACCTCTCGGACGTGTGCGCCGTCGTCGTCCGCTGGTTCGGCGGGATCAAGCTCGGGGCGGGAGGCCTGGTGCGCGCGTACTCCGGCGCCGTCACTGCCGCGCTCCAGGACGCACCCCTCATACGGCGCGTCCGCTGCCGCGAACTCTCCCTGCCCGTGCCGCACGCGGACGCCGGGCGCGTGGAGGCCGAGATCCGGGCGCGCGACCTCGTCGTGCAGCCCACCAGCTACGGGTCCGAGCACGCGATCCTCCACGTCCTCGTGCCGGACACACCCTCCGAGCTCGACGCCGCCCGGGCCGTCCTCGCCACCGTCACCTCGGGACACGGGGAGCCCGTGACCGGGGAACCCACGTGGCAGGACGTCCCTGCTCTCTGACGCACCCGTTCTTTCGGGCACGTGCCCTCACACCGGCCCCTGCCCGCAGAGCCGCCGCCGCGGTCGAACGGGTCCTGTCTGCCCCCGCTCTCCCACCGTGCTGCCCCCGCTCTCCCACCGTGCTGCCCGCACGACGTGGCGCGGCAACGGCCCCGCGCAGGAAAGACACCCCGGACACCTGAGACACCCCGGAAACGCGAGAGGCCCCGCACCCGTGACGGGTGCGGGGCCTCTCGGCGACGGTCAGCGTGCGTCACCCACCGGAACCGGCGGGGTGACGCTCACGCGTGACTCAGTGACCGGTGAGCTTCTCGCGCAGCGCGGCCAGAGCCTCGTCCGAGGCCAGCGTGCCGGAGTCCTCGGCCGACTGCTCGGAGGAGTAGCTCGTGGGACCGGACGCGCGGCTCGGAGCCGGCGAGGAGGACGAAGACGACGAGGAAGAGGAGGACGACGTGGTCGTCGCGGCTTCCAGGTCGTCCTGGATGTGCTTGCGCACCTGCTCCTTGTGGGCCTCCCAGCGGGACTGGGCCTGAGCGTACTGCTCCTCCCACGCCGCGCGCTGGTCCTCGTAGCCCTCGATCCACTCGTTGGTCTCGGGATCGAAGCCCTCGGGGTACTTGTAGTTGCCCTGCTCGTCGTACTCGGCGGCCATGCCGTACTGGGCCGGGTCGAACTCGGTGGACTCGGGGTCCACGCCCTCGTTGGCCTGCTTGAGGGACAGCGAGATGCGGCGACGGTCCAGGTCGATGTCGATGACCTTGACGAAAAGCTCCTCGTTCACGGAGACGACCTGCTCGGCCATGTCCACGTGGCGCTGCGCCAGCTCGGAGATGTGCACCAGGCCCTCGATGCCGTCCTCGACGCGCACGAACGCACCGAAGGGAACCAGCTTGGTGACCTTGCCCGGCACGACCTGGCCCAGGGCGTGGGTGCGGGCGAAGAGCTGCCAGGGATCCTCCTGGGTGGCCTTCAGGGACAGGGAGACGCGCTCGCGGTCCATGTCGACGTCCAGCACCTCGACGGTGACTTCCTGACCGACCTCGACGACCTCGGAGGGGTGGTCGATGTGCTTCCAGGACAGCTCGGAGACGTGCACCAGGCCGTCGACGCCGCCCAGGTCCACGAACGCACCGAAGTTGACGATCGAGGAGACGGTGCCCGTGCGGACCTGGCCCTTTTGCAGCTGCTGCAGGAAGTTGGCGCGCACCTCGGACTGGGTCTGCTCGAGCCAGGCACGGCGGGAGAGGACCACGTTGTTGCGGTTCTTGTCCAGCTCGATGATCTTGGCCTCGAGCTGCTGACCGATGTACGGCGCAAGGTCGCGGACACGGCGCATCTCCACGAGGGAGGCGGGCAGGAAGCCGCGCAGGCCGATGTCCAGGATGAGGCCGCCCTTGACGACCTCGATGACGGTGCCGGTGACGACGCCGTCGTCCTCCTTGACCTTCTCGATGTCGCCCCAGGCGCGCTCGTACTGAGCGCGCTTCTTGGAGAGGATCAGGCGACCTTCCTTGTCCTCCTTGGTGAGGACCAGAGCCTCCACCTCGTCACCCACGGCCACGACATCGTCGGGGTTGATGTCGTGCTTGATGGACAGCTCACGCGAGGGGATGACACCTTCGGTCTTGTACCCGATGTCCAGGAGGACCTCGTCGCGGTCGACCTTGACGACGGTGCCTTCCACGAGGTCGCCGTCGTTGAAGTACTTGATGGTCGCGTCGACAGCGGCGAGGAAGTCCTCTTCCGTTCCGATGTCGTTGACGGCAACCTGCTGGGTGGTGGTGGTCATGTAGTAGGGACTCCGATGGAATTGGTTTGATGGTTTGCCGTTCCCGGTTCCGCCCGATGGGACGTGGGCCGGGAACTCATGTGGTGCTTCGGGCGTGCGAATACACGCACCGCTCCAGTCTAGAGCCCGACCACGTCGGGTTCAAGCCTGGAACGGCGCGTGCATGCGGAGGCGGGGCGTCGCCCGGCAGCGCCGATCGGCTCAGAACGGGGAGATGCAGTACGGGTCGGTGGGCGTGGACATCAGGGCCTGGATGTCCCGCAGCGCGTCCGCGTCCCGCACCTTCAGCAGACCCCCGTGGTACAGCGTGGAGGCCTTCACCGCGCCGAGGTAGAGGGAGCCCAGGCTGTCCACGTTCAGCGCGACGTCCGCGCCCTCCGGCAGATCGACGGCGGGCATCGACTTGCCCTCGAGGTCGTCCTGCGTGCGGGGCCGCTCCCCCACACGCTCGACCCGGGTCTCGGTCCCGGTGGTGTCGATCTCGTAGAGCCCGTCCGCGAAGCCCATCGAGTCCACGATCGAGACCGTGATCCGGCGGTGGGAGGTGTAGTGCCGCGCGGACAGCGCCGCCACGGGATCCAGGACGCGCAGCCACACGCGCTCGAAGCGCTTGCGCACCGTGTACTTGGACATGTCCACCATGCTCCACATCAGCGGGTCCTCCATGGGGGCGCTGCCATAGCGCACCTCCGTGACAAGGTCCAGGTTGCACAGGTATTCCCACAGGGCGATCCGGCCCTGCCAGCTGGGGGAGACGAGGTCCACGACCTTGAGGGCCCCCTCGAAGCCCTGAGTGGGCAGAAACTTGTAGCTCACGTAGCCGTCCGCCTGCCCGGCGTCGTCGTAGTGCACCGCGGTGCGGATCTCGGGATCCGCCTTGCCCGCGTGCCAGTCCCACGCGCCAGAGACCAGGCCCCACCACTTGTCCTGGCGGGTGACTGAACCGGCCGTGCCCTCGTGGAACCGCGCGAAGATCTCCGGGGCGAGCCGGGCCACGGCCTCGTTGTCCGCCATCTCCACCGCGCCCACCGTGGGCGCCTTGAGCTGCAGCCGCGTGTGGGCGTCCACAGTGATCTCGGTGTTGAACGTGCTCGCACCGAAGCCGAAGCGACCGTAGATCGTCGCCTCGGACGCCGTCAGGGCCGCCACGGGGAAGCCCCGCTCGTGGGCCTCGGTGAGGTCGTCCGTCATCAGCCGGCGCAGCAGCCCCCGCCGGGCGTGCGTGGGGCGCACCGTGACCTCGGAGATCAGCCACGCGGGGATGCCGACACCGGGGCACACCGTGAGTTCCGAGTCCCATGAGCAGAAGGTGGCCACCGGGCGGTCCGCGCCCAGGGCGGCGGCCGGGACGGGGTCCGCGGTGTAGGCGGCCCGCAGCCGGACGCCAGAGTTCCGCATGGAGTCCAGGATGTGGCCGGTGGCCTCCCGTGTGGGCTCCGGCCCGTGGAAGCCGTGGTCCACCGCGCGGTTCCACTGCTCGGCCTCGGGGTTGGCATCAACACCGCCCTCCCTCACGAAGAACTTGCGGAGCACGTAGTTGCTCCCGCGCGCGCTGTAGGTCGTCTCACTCGGCTGGTCGGTCGGGGGTGTGGTGGTCATGGTGCTCCTCCTTGTACGGGATCGTCTCGCGGGTGGAGTCCGCGGGACGGCCGGGGGACGTGCGTGGAACGGTGTGCGGACCGCGCTGCAGTGCTCGCGCCGGTCAGCACCGGGCGGGCCGGTGCCGGGGTGTGCGTCAGTGGGCGGCCTGGTGCCAGGTGCGCCCGGTGCCCACATTCACGTCCAGGGGGACGGTGAGGTCCGCAGCGCCGGCCATCTCGGTGCGCAGAATCGCCTCGACGGCCTCGGACTCGCCGGGGGCCACCTCCACGATCAGTTCGTCGTGGACCTGCAGCAGCACGCGGGAGCGCAGCCGGGCCTCGCGCAGTGCGCGGTCCACGCCGATCATGGCCTTCTTGATGATGTCCGCCGCCGAGCCCTGGATGGGCGCGTTCAGTGCCATGCGCTCTGCGGCCTGGCGGGCCTGGCGGTTGTCGCTCGTGAGGTCCGGCAGGTAACGGCGGCGCCCGTCGATGGTCTCGGTATAGCCCTTGGAGCGGGCCTCCTCGACGACGCCGCGCAGGAAGTCCCGCACACCGCCAAAGCGCTCGAAGTACCCGCTCATCATGGTGCGGGCCTCGTCCACGCCGATGTGCAGCTGCTGCGAGAGGCCGTAGGAGCTCAGGCCGTAGACCAGCCCGTAGCTCATGGCCTTGACCTTGGAGCGCATGGCCGGGGTGACCTCCTCCGGCGCCACCTCGAACACACGGGAGCCCACGAAGCGGTGCAGGTCCTCCCCCGCGCGGAACGCCTCGATCAGTCCCTCGTCCCCGGAGAGGTGGGCCATGATCCGCATCTCGATCTGGGAGTAGTCCGCCGTCATGAGGCACTCCAGAGGCCCCTGGGCGTCCTCCCCCACCACGAACACGTCCCGGATGCGCTGGCCCTGTTCGGTGCGCACCGGGATGTTCTGCAGGTTGGGCCCGGTGGAGGACAGCCGCCCGGTGGCGGCAACGGTCTGCTGGTAGGTGGTGTGGATGCGGCCGTCCTCGGCGATCGCGTCCCTCAGTCCGGCCACGATCTGCTTGAGCTTGGAGTACTCGCGCCAGTTCATCAGCGCCACGAGGAAGCGTGAGCCCTGCGTCTCGGGGTCCACCCGGCCCAGCAGGTCAGCCACGGCCGAGGCGTCCGTGGTGTAGCCGGTCTTCGTCTTCTTGGTCTTGGGCAGGCCCAGCTCGTCGAACATCACGGCCTGCAGCTGCTTGGTGGAGCCCAGGTTGATCTCGTGGTCGATCTGCGCCTGGGCGAGCTCGAAGGCCTGGTCGATGGGCTGCTGCAGGTCCTCGTGCAGCCGGTCGATCCCGTGCCGGTCCACGGCGATCCCCGCCGCCTCCATGCGGGCGAGGATCACCGCGAGCGGCATCTCCAGCTCCGTGAGCAGCGGCAGCTGCCCGTCCGCCTCGAGCAGTCCCCGCAGGTGCTCGCTCAGGGAACGGCACGCACCACCCAGGGTAGCCTGGCGCACGAGCTCCGCGTCCGGGGTGCCGTCGAGCTCGTCCTGCTCGCCGGCGGTGTCGAGGTCCAGTGCGGTCTGTCCCTGGTCCTTCGCGCCGGACGTCTCCGCCGCGGCCACCGCTGCCACCTCGACGTCGAGGTGCTGGGCCAGCTGCGCCTCCAGCTCGTAGCTGCGCAGTGCCGGGCGCACCAGGTACCCGGAGAGCTGGACGTCGTCCACCACTCCGGCGAGCTCGATCCCGCGCTGGGCCAGGCCACGGTAGAGGTCCTTGAGACCGTCCACGATCTTGGGCGCCGCCGGGTCTGCGAGCCATTCCTCGACGGCCGTCGAGAGGGACGGGTCCGCGGTGACCAGGTCCACGGCCGCGCCGTCCGCCCCCGTGAGCATGAGCGTCGTGACCTCCCTGCCGGAGGGGGCTTTGGGATCGAGCGCCAGTCGCCGCACGACGGCGGCCGCGCCGTCCGCGAGCCCGTCCCGCCACGCGGTGAACTCCGCGGCGGTGCGCACCCGGGTGACGTCCGTGACCTCGGGGACCGTGGCGACGTCGTCGCCCTCCGAGGCGGTTCCGAAGGCGTCCAGCAGGCGCCCGCGCAGCTGGGAGCCGAACTCGAGCTCGTCGAAGATCTCCGCGACGCGCTCCGGCTCCGCGTGCGGCAGGGCGGCGTCCGCGAGGTCGATCTCCAGGGGCAGGTCCGTGAGCAGCCGGTTGAGCTTGCGGTTGCGGCGCACGAGGTCCTCGTTCTCGCGCAGCGCTTCGCCCTTCTTGCCGGTGATCTTCCCGGCGTGCTCCAGCAGGGATTCCACGGGTCCGTAGGCGGTGATCCACTTGGCGGCGAACCCGGGGCCCACGCCCGGCACACCCGGTAGGTTGTCCGCGGTCTCCCCCGTCAGCGCGGCGAGATCCGGGTAGTTCTGCGGGGCGACCTTGTACTTCTCGAAGACCGCCTGCGCGTCCATGCGGCGCAGGTCCGACGGCGTGCGGCCCGGGTAGACCACCGTCACGTGATCCGTGATCATCTGGAACGCGTCCCGGTCACCCGAGAACACGAGCACCTCGAAGTCCTCGGCTGCGGCCGTGGTGGCGAGCGTGGCCAGGACGTCGTCCGCCTCGTGGCCCTCGCTCGTGACGATCGGAATGCCAACAGCCTCGAGGATGCGGCGGATGTTGGGGACCTGCCCGTGGAACTCCTCCGGGGTCTCGTCCCGGCCGCCCTTGTACTCCCCGTACTCCCGGGAGCGCAGGGTAGGGCCCTCGAGGTCGAAGGAGACGACCAGGTGGGTGGGCTTCTCCTCGCGCACGAGCTTGACCATGGTGTTCACGAATCCGTAGACGCCCTCGGTGTGGACACCCTCGGACGTCACGAAACCGGGGCCCCCGCCGTACTCGGCCGCGCGGGAGAGCGCGAAGAACGCGCGGAACGCCAGGGAGTGCCCGTCGATCAGCAGCAGTCGCTTCTCCGGCCGCGAGACGGGCTCCGGCAGCGGGACCTCCCGCGGGGAGTCGGTCTTCTCGCCGATCACCACGGTGCGGATGGCGGGATCGTCCTGGGCGGCCTGCTGCTTCGTCTCAGTCACGGGTCCATCCTAGGGCCAGCCCCCGACGCGCGCGGGTCGCACCGGCGGTGGACGCCGGTTCAGGCTACCTGGCTGATGATGGCCTCGGCCACTTCGCGCATGGACAGGCGCCGGTCCATCGAGGTCTTCTGGATCCAGCGGAACGCCTCGGGCTCGGACAGGCCCATCTTGGTCTGCAGCAGGGATTTGGCCCGCTCCACGAGCTTGCGAGTGGCGAACTGCTCCTTCATGTCCGAGACCTCGTCCTCGAGCGCCCTGATCTCCACGAACCGGGAGATGGCGATCTCGATGGCCGGGACCACGTCCTCGACCGTGAACGGCTTGACCACGTACGCCATGGCACCGGCCTCGCGGGCGCGCTCCACCAGTTCCCGCTGACTGAACGCGGTGAGCAGCACGACCGGTGCGATCCGCTGGCCAGCGATCTGCTCCGCGGCCGTGATTCCGTCCATCACAGGCATCTTCACGTCCATGAGCACGAGGTCCGGGCGGTGCTCGGTGGCCAGGGCGACGGCACGCTCACCGTTCTCCGCCTGCGCCAGGACCCGGTAGCCGGCATCCTCGAGCATCTCGACGATGTCCATTCGGATCAGTGCCTCGTCCTCCGCCACCACGACCGTCCTGGCCGCGGTGCTGGCGGCGGCGGGCTCCTCGGCCCCGGCCTCCGGGGCAGTGGGCTCCGGGGTGTTCGGTGCATCCGTCACGGGATCTCCTTGGTTCGGGATGGGGTGGTCTCGGTGGTTCCGGGCCGCTGCACGAGGAGCGAGGCGACCGGCTCCAGCCTAACCCCCATCGTGTATGCTGTGAGCCGCACCGGCGGCGGTCGCCCCATGTCAGGAGCCCCGCGGTCAGGCCCAAGTGGCGGAATTGGCAGACGCGCCGCACTCAAAATGCGGTATGGAAACATGTGTGGGTTCGAGTCCCACCTTGGGCACCACAGAAACCGCTCTGCGGAGCGGTGCGGGAACGGCCTCGTTGACGCGGGGCCGTTTTTTCGTGGGTACGTCCTGTTCCTCGCCTACGCCGCGACGTTGCTGTGGCGCCCCCTGTCCCCCGTTTTGATGGCCACCGGTGTCTCGCGTTCCCCGCTCGCGCCGGGCACGACGACGGCGCGGGGCCCGGATCCTCTCGATCCGGCACTCCGCGCCGTCGGCCCGGTGCTCCCGCCGCGTGTCAGCCGCGGCGGGTCACCACTCGGTCAGCGGCTCACGGCTCACGCCAGGACGCGGAGCCCTGGAGCTTGTCGATCCCCCACGGGCGCACCTTCTCGTGCTCCTCGCGCTGCGGGGCCTCTCCGGCGTCCTGCAGGTCGCCCACGCGGTGGACCTTGACCAGGTTGGTGGACCCGGCGTGTCCGGGAGGCGATCCGGCGCAGATGACGACCATGTCCTCGGTGCTCGCGAGCTCGTGCTCGAGCAGGTAGTGGTCCACCTGGCGGGTCATGTCGTCCGTGTGCTCCACGCGCTCCACCCGGATGGGCTGCACGCCCCACAGCAGCTGCAGCCAGGACTGCACGCTGCGCTCGGGGGTGAAGGCCAGGATCGGGCGGTCCGGGCGCAGCCGGGACAGGCGGCGCGCGGAGTCACCGGACTGGGTGAACGTGCAGATGTAGCTCACATCCAGCTGCCGGGCGATGGTCACCGCCGCACGGGTGATGGCGCCGCCGCGCGTGCGGGGCTCGGTGCCCAGCGGGGGCATGCGGTCCATGCCCTGCGTCTCGGTGGCCACAATGATGTTCGACATGGTCTCGAGCGTCTTGATGGGGTACTTGCCCACCGAGGTCTCGCCCGAGAGCATCACGGCGTCCGCGCCGTCGAGCACGGCGTTCGCGCAGTCGGAGGCCTCGGCGCGCGTGGGGCGCGGGTTGTCGATCATGGACTCGAGCACCTGGGTGGCCACGATCACGGGCTTCGCCCAGCGGCGGGCGAGCTCGATCGCTCGCTTCTGCACGATCGGCACGGCCTCCAGCGGCAGCTCCACGCCGAGGTCGCCGCGGGCGACCATGATGCCGTCGAACGCGTCGATGATCTCGTGCAGCGCGTCCACGGCCTGGGGCTTCTCGATCTTGGCGATCACGGGGAGCGTGACGCCCTCCTCCGCCATGATCTCGTGCACGCGGTCGATGTCCTTGGCGTCGCGCACGAAGGACAGCGCGATGATGTCGACGCCGCGCTTCAGGGCCCAGCGCAGGTCCGCCTCGTCCTTCTCGCTCAGCGCGGGGACGTTGACGGCCACACCCGGCAGGTTGATGCCCTTGTGGTCGGAGACGGGACCGGGGACGACGACCTCGGTGGTCACGTCCGTGTCGGAGACGGCGGTGGCGCGCAGCGCGACCTTGCCGTCGTCGATGAGCAGCGGATCCCCCACGTTCACGTCTCCGGGCAGGCCCTTGTGGGTGGTGGAGCAGATCTCCTTGGTGCCGGGGATGTCCCGGACCGTGATGGTGAACGTGTCGCCAACCGCGAGGTCGTGGGGACCGTCCGCGAAGTTGCCGAGACGGATCTTGGGGCCCTGCAGGTCCGCGAGGATCGCCACGGTGGTGTCGAGCTCCTGGCTCGCGCGGCGCAGGTTCTCGTAGGAGGCGTTGTGGACGTCGTGGTCGCCGTGACTCATGTTCAGGCGAGCCACGTTCATCCCGGCCTCGATCGCCCGGGTGATGTTTTCGTACGAGGAAATGGCGGGGCCGATCGTGGCCACGATCTTCGCTCGACGCATGGGGTGACTCCCTTTCGAATGGCGGATGGTTGGCGCACATGACAAAGCGGCCGGGCCCTGCAACGAAGTGCTGCATGGCCGCGGCCGCTCCGCCGATGACTTCCCCCACTCTAGCAACGCGCGCCGGGAAAGGGTACGACCTCATTCACGGGCCCGTGCACCGTGCGTCACTTCCCCCCCCGGGCGCGCAGCCACTCAGCCGGGCTGCCCGCACACGAGGGCCGGCGTCTCACACGCTGAGGTCGATGGCGCGCTCCGAGGGCTCCACGGGCTCCGGCAGCCGGGTCTGGCCGGTCAGGTGGCGCTCCACGTGGGCTGCGCACGCGCGGCCCTCCGCAATGGCCCACACCACGAGGGACTGCCCCCGCCCGGCGTCACCGCACGAGAACACCCCGTCCACCGCGGTCATGTAGGTCTCGTCCCGGTCCACGTTGCTGCGCCGGTCCAGGGCCACGGGCAGCTGCTCGGTGAGCTCGTCCGACTCGTTGCCGGTGAAGCCCAGCGCAAGGAACACGAGGTCCGCCGGCAGCACCTTCTCCGTGCCGGGCGCGGGCACGCGGGAACCGTCCTCGCGGTACTGGGTCTCGGCGACCTTCAGGCCGGTGAGCCTGCCCTGCTCGTCGCCCACGAACTCGACGGTCGAGGCCAGGTACGTGCGCTCACCGCCCTCCTCGTGGGACGTGGAGACCTCGAAGACGCGCGGCATCATGGGCCAGGGCTCCTCGTCCGCCCGGTCCACCGGGGGCTTGCGCCCGATCGCAAGCGACGTCACGGACGCCGCACCCTGGCGCAGGGCCGTACCGATGCAGTCGGAACCCGTGTCTCCGCCGCCCAGGACGATCACGTTCTTGCCCCTCGCATCGATCAGGTCCGGGACCTCCCGGCCCGCCACGTGCTTGTTCGAGCGCACGAGGTAGTCCATGGCGAAGTGCACGCCGTCCAGCTCGCGGCCGGGGATCTCGAGGTCGCGGGGCCGCGTGGCACCGGTGGCGACGATCACGGCGTCGTAGCGACGGCGCAGCACGTCCCACGTGATGTCCCTGCCGATCTCCACGCCGGCGCGGAACTTGGTGCCCTCCTGGCGCATGATCTCCAGGCGGCGCTCCAGGACCGACTTCTCGAGCTTGAAGTCCGGGATGCCGTAGCGCAGCAGACCTCCGATGGCGTCGTCGCGCTCGTAGACCGCAACGGTGAACCCGGCCTGGGTGAGCTGCTGCGCGGCGGCGAGGCCTGCCGGCCCGGAGCCCACCACGGCCACCGTCTTGCCCACGAGACGCTGCGGGATGTACGGGGTGATGAGGTCGTCGTCGAACGCCTTCTCGCCGATCGCGTACTCGACCTGTTTGATGGTCACGGCCGGCTGGTTGATGCCCAGCACGCACGAGGACTCGCACGGCGCGGGACACACGCGGCCCGTGAACTCCGGGAAATTGTTTGTCGCGTGCATGCGCTCGGAGGCCTCGGCCCACTGCTCGCGCCACACGAGGTCGTTCCACTCCGGGATCAGGTTGCCCAGCGGACAGCCCTGGTGGCAGAACGGCACGCCGCAGTCCATGCAGCGCCCGGCCTGCTCGTGCATGGTGCCCGCCTCCTGTCGCTGCTGCACCTCTTTCCAGTCCATGAGCCGGACGGGGACCGGCCGCTTGGGGCGGTCCTCACGCGTGCGGACCTTGAGAAAACCACGGGGATCAGCCACGGCTGGTCACCTCCAGAATCTTGTGCCAGGTGCCGTCGCCGTCCGGGTCGTCCCCAGCGGCTTCGGCCTCGTTGCGCAGCGCGAGCACCGCGGAGTAGTCGCGCGGCAGCACCTTGGTGAAGCGCTCCGCGATCGCCCGCGGATCGGCGAGCAGCTCGCGGGCGAACTCCGAGCCGGTCTCCTCCCCGTGGCGCTTGACCAGCGCGGTGAGCAGCTCGCGGTCCTGCGCGTCCAGGTGCTCGAGCTGCAGGTCACCGCTCTCCCGCGCCTGCTTGTTGACGTCCAGCTCGTCCAGGTCCAGGACGTAGGCCACGCCACCGGACATGCCCGCGCCGAAGTTGCGCCCGGTCTCGCCCAGAACAACTGCGACGCCACCGGTCATGTACTCGCAGCCGTGGTCCCCGATGCCCTCGACGACCGCCGTGGCACCGGAGTTGCGGACCAGGAAGCGCTCACCGACCACGCCGTTGAAGAACATCTCGCCGCTCGTCGCGCCGTAGCCGATCACGTTGCCGGCAATCACGTTCTCGTGGGCAACGAACCCGGCGTCCCGCGGCGGGCGGACGACGATCCGCCCGCCGGACAGGCCCTTGCCCGTGTAGTCATTCGCGTCGCCCTCCAACCGGAGCGTGATCCCGCGCGGGATGAACGCCCCGAGGGACTGCCCGGCCTCACCGGTCAGGGTCACGTCGATCGTGTCGTCCGGCAGCTCCTGCAGGCCGAGCGCATTCGTGACCGTGTAACCGAGCATGGTGCCCACCGCACGGTCCGTGTTGATGACCCGCTCCTGGATCCGCACGGGCTCCGCGGACTCGATCGCCGGTCCCGCCAGCGGGATGAGCCGGTTGTCGAAGTGCTTGTCGAGTTCGTGGTCCTGGGTGGTCGTGTTGCGCAGCCCGTCCTTGACGCCCTCGGCGCGGAAGGAGTCCAGCACCGGGCTGAGGTCCAGGCCCTTGGCCTTCCAGTGCGCCACGGCCTCCTGGGTGCGCAGCACCTCGGCGTGGCCCACGGCCTCCTCGATGCTGCGGAAGCCGAGCTCCGCGAGCAGCTCACGAACCTCCTGGGCGATGAACTCGAAGAAGTTCACCACGTGCTCGGCCTTGCCGGTGAAGCGCTGGCGCAGCTCCGGGTTCTGGGTGGCCACGCCCACGGGGCACGTGTCCAGGTGGCACTTGCGCATCATGATGCAGCCCTCCACCACGAGCGGCGCGGTGGCGAAGCCGAACTCCTCCGCGCCGAGCAGCGCGGCCACGACGACGTCGCGCCCCGTCTTCAGCTGCCCGTCCGCCTGCACGACCACGCGCTCCCGCAGCCCGTTGAGCCGCAGCGTCTGCTGGGCCTCGGCAAGGCCCAGCTCCCAGGGCATCCCCGCGTGCTTGAGGGAGTTCAGGGGTGCCGCGCCGGTGCCGCCGTCGTGGCCGGAGACCAGCACGACGTCGGCCTTGGCCTTGGTCACGCCCGCCGCGACCGTGCCGATCCCCCGCTCTGAGACGAGCTTGACGTGCACGCGCGCACGGGGGTTCGAACGCTTGAGGTCGTAGATCAGCTGCGCGAGATCCTCGATCGAGTAGATGTCGTGGTGCGGGGGCGGAGAGATCAGTGACACACCCGGGGTGGAGTGGCGCGTGCGGGCGATCCACGGGTAGACCTTCTGTGCCATCAGCTGACCGCCCTCACCGGGCTTCGCGCCCTGGGCCATCTTGATCTGGAGGTCGTCCGCGGAGGCGAGGTAGAGGCTCGTGACACCGAAGCGCCCGGAGGCCACCTGCTTGACCGCCGAGCGGCGCTCGGGGTCCACGAGCCGTTCGGGGTCCTCACCGCCCTCGCCCGTGTTGGACTTGCCGCCCAGCCGGTTCATGGCGATCGCGAGCGTCTCGTGGGCCTCCATGGAGATGGAGCCGTAGCTCATGGCACCGGTGGAGAACCGCTTGACGATCTCGCTCACGGGCTCGACCTCGTCGATGTCCACGGGCTCGCGCGTGGAGGCGAAGCTCATGAGCCCGCGCAGGGTCGCGATCTCCTTCGCCTGACTGTTCACGCGGGACGTGTAGGACTTGAAGATGTCGTAGCGCCCGGTGCGCGTGGCGTGCTGCAGCCGGAAGACGGTGTGCGGGTCGAAGAGGTGGCGCGGCCCCTCGCGGCGCCAGTCGTACTCGCCGCCGGTTGCCAGGTCACGGTGGGGCTCGGTGACCCCGTCCTCCGGGTAGGCCAGCCGGTGGCGGGACTGGGTCTCTGCGGCGATCACGTCCAGGCCGACGCCCTCGATCTGGGTGCGGGTGCCCGCGAAGTAGTCCTCCACAAGCTCGCTGGAGAGTCCCAGCGCCTCGAAGGTCTGCGCGCCGCAGTAGGACTGCACCGTGGAGATGCCCATCTTGGACATGATCTTCTGCACGCCCTTGCCCAGGGCCTTGAGGAGATTGGCCACGGCCTGCTCCTCGGTGACGCCCTTGACCTGACCGCGCCGCACGAGCTCCTCGGCGGACTCCATGGCCAGGTAGGGGTTCACCGCAGAGGCCCCGTAGCCGAGCAGCAGGGCCACGTGGTGGACCTCGCGGACGTCGCCGGACTCCACGATCAGCGCGACCTTCGTGCGGGTCGCCGAGCGCAGCAGGTGGTGGTGCACGGCGGAGGTCAGCAGCAGGGACGGGATCGGGGCCCAGACGGCGTTGGAGTCACGGTCGGAGATGATCACGAACTGAACGCCGCGGTTGACCGCCGCGGAGACCTTCTCGCAGATCTCAGCGATCCGGCTCCGCAGGGACTCCGCCCCGTCCATGGGCCGGTAGAGCCCCCGCACGCGCAGGCTCAGCGGCACGCCGTCCTCGTCGTCCAGGTGCACGAACTGGTCCAGCTGGTCGTTGTCGATCACCGGGAAGGTCAGGTGGATCTGACGGGTCCGCGTCTGCTGCGTGGAGAGCATGTTGGCCATGGGCCCCACGGACCCGGCCATGGAGGTGACCAGCTCCTCGCGGATGGCGTCCAGCGGCGGGTTGGTGACCTGCGCGAAGGACTGCACGAAGTAGTCGTAGAGCAGCCGGGAGCGGTTGGAGAGCACGGCCACGGGGGTGTCGGTGCCCATGGCGTAGATCGGCTCGGCCCCGGCCAGCGCCATGGGGCCGATGATCATCTTCAGCTCCTCCTCCGTGTAGCCGAAGGTCTTCTGGCGCAGCCGCACCGAGTGCGCCGGGTGGGTCATGTGCTCGCGCTCGGGCAGCTCGGCGATCGGCAGCACGGACTCGCGGACCCAGTCCTGCCAGGGCTTCGCGGCAGCGAGCTCGGCCTTGATCTCGCTGTCCTCGATGATCCGGCCCTCGTCCGTGTCCACGAGGAACATCGTTCCCGGCGAGACGCGGCCCTTCCGCACGATCCGGCGGTCCCCCACGTCCACCACGCCCACCTCGGACGCGAAGATCACCAGACCGTCCTCGGTCTGCCAGAACCGCCCGGGGCGCAGCCCGTTGCGGTCCAGCACGGAGCCCACGCGCACGCCGTCCGTGAAGGACACGCACGCCGGGCCGTCCCACGGCTCCATGAGCGTGGAGTGGTACTGGTAGAACGCCTTGAGCTGCGGGTCCATGGTGTCGTGGTTCTGCCACGCCTCCGGGATGAGCATCAGCATGGTCTCGGTCACGGGACGGCCCGAGAGCTGCAGCAGCTCCGCGACCTCGTCCAGTGACTGCGAGTCGGAGGCGCCCTCCGAGCAGATGGGGAACAGGTCCTCGGGCTGGCGGCCCAGCACCGCCCCGGACATCGACGACTGCCGGGCGCGCATCCAGTTTCGGTTTCCCACCACGGTGTTGATCTCGCCGTTGTGGGCCAGCGTGCGCATGGGCTGCGCGAGCGGCCAGGACGGGAACGTGTTGGTGGAGAACCGTGAGTGCACCACAGCCAGCTTGGTCGTGTAGCGCGGGTCCGAGAGGTCCGGGTAGAACGGCTCGAGCTGCGCGGTGGTCAGCATGCCCTTGTAGACGAGGGTGCGCGAGGAAAAGGACGGGAAGTACACGCCGAACTTGTTCTGTGCGCGCTTGCGCACGCGGAACGCCTTCTGGTCCAGCTCCCGCTGCGCGGCCACGGGGTCGTACGACGTCGCGTCGCGGGCGAACAGGGATGCGGCGCGCTCGTTGTGGCTGCGGTCCGAGACGAAGAGCTGCAAGAACGTGGGCATCACGGCGCGCGCGGAGGCGCCGATGGCGTCGTCGACGATGGGGACGTCGCGCCAGCCGAGCACCGTGAGCTGCTCCATGCGCGCGAGCTCCTCGAGGGAGCGCTTGAGGTCCTCCAGGTGCTTGCCCCCGGCAGGCATGAAGGCTGTGCCGACCACGTAGGCACCCTGCGGCGGCAGGGGGAAGTCGACCTCCTGGCGCAGGAACTCGTCCGGGATCTGCGTGAGCATCCCGGCGCCGTCGCCCGTGCCCTCGTCACCGCCCACAGCACCGCGGTGCTCGAGGTTGCGCAGGGCCGTCAGGGCGGCGTCGACGATCTCGTGCGAGGCCACGCCGTCGAGGGTCGCGACCACAGCGAGGCCGCACGCGTCCTTCTCGTCCTCGCGGTGGTACAGGCCGCTGTCCTGGGGGACGACGGAGAAGCGCTCGAACGGGGAGACGACCGGCGCGCCGCCGTCCGTGGGCTCTGTGGGCACGTCACGGGACTCGTCCGTGACAGGTGCGCTCTCGGGTCCCGTGGTCCGGGTGTGCTGGCTGCTCATGTGGGAGCTCCTCACCGAGGGGTGGGCAGGTCTGGTGCGTCGACGAAGCCCGGGGAACACTCGGTGGGTGTGCAGCGGACGTCGTGAGATCCGTGTGACGCGCGGTGTCCGCCCCATTGCGGAAGGAGACGGCTCTGCGACGAGCCGAGGATCGTGCCGGGGAACCATGCGGGTGAGCGGTTCCGGCGGGCGCGTGGGTAATTTACCACGTTAACCGGGTCACTCTGTGCGCCCGCGGGCCGCCCCCGGCCACGGCAGGAAGACCCCGGGCCGGGTCCCGGGGTCTTCCTCGGCGCGTGCTGCCAAGCGGTGGTGCGCCGTCGGCGCCTTGTCTCAGGCGGCCGCCCCGACGGCGGGGACTTCCCGCTCCCGCCGTGTGTGACGTCCCGCGACCACGAAGATCGCGATCCCAGCCAGCACGATGAGCAGCGAGGTCCACACGTGCACGCGCACCCCCGCGACCATCAGTGCGGGGTCCACTCGCAGGAACAGCTCGATCATGAGCCGCCCGAAGCCGTAGAAGACCATGTACAGCGCGAACAGCTGACCGTGGCGCAGCTGGAACCGGCGGTCCAGGGCGAGCAGCAGCACCACGCCCAGCAGGTTCCACAGGCTCTCATAGAGAAATGTGGGGTGGAAGAGGGTGTCCGCGGGCAGCCCCGCCGGGAAGTTGGGCGAGGACGGGGAGATCTCCAGGCCCCACGGCAGGGTGGTGGGCCTGCCGAAGAGCTCCTGGTTGAACCAGTTCCCCCAGCGGCCAACGGCCTGGGCCAGCAGCAGGGCCGGGGCCACGCAGTCAGCGAAGACGGACAGGGACAGCCCGTTGCGGCGGGAGACGAACCACGCCGCGCCCGCCCCGAAGAGCACCGCGCCCATGATGCCGAGGCCGCCCTCCCAGATCCGGAACACCGCGAGCGGGTCCGCCCCGACGCCGAAGTACCCCGCGGGGTCGGTGATCAGCACGTGGTAGGCCCGCGCGCCCACAATCCCGGCGACGACCGCCCAGAAGATGATGTCCCACAGCACGTCCGGGTCCTGGCCCCGCGCACGCCAGCGGCGGGACGTCAGCCAGATGGCCAGGGCGATGCCCAGCAAGATGCACAGTGCGTAGAAGTGCAGGGTGAAGAGGCCCAGGTGGATGCTGCTGACGCTCGGGGACGGGATGGACGCGGGGACCACGAGCGCGGTCACTCGCGTCCAGCCAGGTGCGCGGCCAGGCGGCCGACGGCGTCGGGCCCGCCCTCGCCCAGGGCGCGAACGAGGGCCGTGCCCACGATCACGCCGTCCGCGTAGGCCCCGATCTCCAGCACGTGCTCCCGGGAGGAGACTCCCAGGCCCACGCACACGCGCTCGGCACCAGCCTCGCGCGCCCGCCGCACGACGTCCTCGGCGGCGGAGGAGACCTGGTCGCGGGTGCCCGTGACGCCCATGACCGAGACGGCGTACACGAAGCCCGATGCCGCGCCGACCGTCATGTTCATGCGCTCGCGCGTGGTGGAGGGCGCCACCAGGAAGATCCGGTCCAGGCCGTGCGCCTCGGATGCGGCAAACCACTCGGAGGCCTCGTCCGGGATGAGGTCCGGGGTGATGATCCCCGCTCCCCCGGCCTCCGCCAGCCGGCGGGCGAACTCGTCCACGCCGGTCTGCAGCACGGGGTTCCAGTAGGTCATCACCACGGGCACGGCGTCCGTCTGCTCGGCGACGGCACGCACCACGGTGAACACGTCTGCCACACGGAAGCCGTTGGCCAGCGCCTTCGTGGTGGCGGCCTGGATCACGGGACCGTCCATCACCGGGTCCGAGTACGGGATGCCGATCTCGATGATGTCTGCGCCGTTCTGCCCGAGCGCGACGGCGGCCGCGACCGACTCCTCGACGGTCGGGAAGCCGGCCGGCAGGTAACCCACGAGGGCGGGCCGCCCCTGCGCACGGCAGTCCTCGATGCGGCGCGAGAGTGCGGAGTCACCGTTGCGGGAGAGCCCGGCGGGGACGATGCGCTCGGTCAGCGTGGCGGGCGTGGTGGCGTTCGTTCCGGTGGTGCTCACAGTTGTTCGCCTTTCTGGGCCACGCGTTCCTCGTGGCTGTCCTGCGGGAGCATGTCGAACCACTCGGCGGCGGCGGCGACGTCCTTGTCGCCGCGCCCGGAGAGAGAGACCATGATGATCTTCTGGGCGGCGACCTCCGGACCGAGCTCGCGCACCCAGTTCGCGGCGACCTCGCGGGCCCCCGCCAGCGCGTGGGAGGACTCGATCGCGGGGATGATCCCCTCGGTGCGGCACAGCAGCTGGAAGGCGTCCATGGCCTGGGCGTCCGTGACGGCCTCGTACTTCACCCGCCCAATCGAGTGCAGATAGGAGTGCTCCGGGCCCACAGCGGGGTAGTCCAAGCCGGCGGAGATCGAGTGGGACTCCACCGTCTGCCCGTCCGTGTCCTGCATCAGGAACGTCCTGGAGCCGTGCATCACGCCCGGACGCCCGAGCGTGATGGTCGCCGCGTGGCGGCCGGTCTCCACGCCGTCGCCGCCTGCCTCGTTGCCGTAGAGCTCCACCGAGGCGTCATCCAGGAAACCATGGAAGATGCCGATGGCGTTGGAGCCACCGCCCACGCACGCCGTCACGGCGTCCGGCAGGCGCCCGGCCTTCTCGAGGATCTGGGCGCGCGCCTCCTCGCCGATCTGCTCGTGGAAGTAGCGGACCATCGCCGGGAACGGGTGCGGGCCGGCCGCTGTGCCAAGCAGGTAGTGGGTGGTGTCCACGGAGGCCACCCAGTCCCGCAACGCCTCGTTGATCGCGTCCTTCAAGGTGCGCGAGCCGTTGGTCACGGCCACCACCTCGGCGCCGAGCAGCCGCATCCGCGCGACGTTCAGCGCCTGGCGGCGGGTGTCCTCCTCGCCCATGTAGACGCAGCACTTCATGCCGAACAGCGCGGCGGCGGTGGCGGTGGCCACGCCGTGCTGGCCCGCGCCCGTCTCCGCGATCAGGCGCGTCTTGCCCATGCGACGGGCGAGCAGCGCCTGGCCGAGCACGTTGTTGATCTTGTGGGAGCCCGTGTGGTTGAGGTCCTCGCGCTTGAGAAACACTCGCACACCGAGCTCGGCGCCGAAGCGTTCGGCCTCGGTGAGCATGGAGGGCCGGCCCGCGTAGTCGCGGGAGAGCCGCGCGAACTCCTCGAGGAACTCCTCGTCCGTGCGGGCCTTGTCGAAGGTCTCGGTGAGCTCGTCCAGTGCGGCCACGAGGGACTCGGGCATCCAGCGCCCGCCGAAGTCCCCGAAGTACGGCCCCGGGGCCTCGCGCAGCGACGACGCCGTGCCCTGGGCGGTCTCCCCCGCCACCTGGGCGGCGGCGAACGCGGCCTGAGCGGCCGGCGGGGTGGCGCCATCCAGGTGCTCGGCCCGCGCGAGGGCGCCGACCTCACGGAAGCGGGAGATGCTCTGTGCGGGATCGTCGGAGGTCACGAGGACCTCCCCGGCGAGGACGGCGTTCGCACCGTGACCGGCGTAGAGCCGAATCTGCTCCTCGCCCAGCACACCGGACTCCGCCACGACCACGACGTCCTGCGGCATGGCTCCGGCGAGCCGGCCGAAGGTGTGGACATCCACCTCCAGGGTCTTGAGGTTGCGCGTGTTCACGCCGATGATCCGCGCGCCGGAGGCCACCGCTCGCTCGACCTCCTCCGCCGTGTGCGTCTCCACGAGGGCGTGCATGCCGAGCTCGTGGGTGAGCTCGAGCAGGTGGCGCAGTGCGGCGTCGTCGAGCGCGGCGACGATGAGCAGAACGAGGTCCGCTCCGTGCGCGCGGGCCTCCCACACCTGGTAGTCCTCGACCACGAAGTCCTTGCGAAGCACGGGGATGCCCACCGCGGCGCGGACGGCGTCGAGGTCAGCGAGCGAGCCGCCGAATCGGCGCTGCTCCGTGAGCACGGAGATCGCCGAGGCACCTCCGCGCTCGTAGCTCGCGGCCAGCTCCGCCGGGTCCGTGATCTCGGCGAGCGCCCCCTTGGAGGGGCTCGAGCGCTTGACCTCCGCGATCACCTGCACGCTCGCGGGCTCCGAGCCGCGCAGGGCGGCCTCGGCATCGAGCGCGGGACCGCGCTGGGCCACGGCACGCTGCAGCTCCTCGAGGCTCACCGCGGCCCGGCGGGTCTCGAGGTCCTCACGCACCCCCTCGATGATCTGGTCCAGCACCGTAGCGCTGTGCTGCTGCGTCATGCGTCTCCTCATTCGTCGGTCCGCAGGCCGGTGCCGCAGCACCCGGCGTGCGGAAGACGATGACCAGTTCCGCGGTGCGTGGAACTGGTCATCGTCGATGGTTGTGCGTGCTGGTCCCGGACTCGGGGATCAGTGGGACGCGGTCTTTGAACCGCCCTTGCCGTAGCCCATGGCCTTCAGGACGATCCCCACGATCACGCCCACCACGATCAGGCCGACACCCACCACGGTGACCGGGGTGGAGGCCATCACGAAGCCGGTGCAGCCGACGATGACGCCCACGGTCATCACGGCCACGCAGGCCCACCCGGCCACGGTGTTGCCGTGGCCCACCGCGGCGGTGTGGTCCAGGATGATCTGATCGGTGTTCGACATTCGTGTCCACTCTCCCGTGCCGGTTGAGCCTGTGGCCCATGGTGTGCTGCGCCCGCGTGGTGTGCGGGTCGGATTCTCTGGCTCCATTGTGCCACTATCCGGCGTCTGCCCCGGGCAGCCACGCGACTCAGTCTCCGGTGGGATCCTCGCCGCGGGTCAGGGCGTCCCAGGTGTCGATGTCGTCCGCGTGCTCCGCGGCCTGAGCCTGCCCCACCGTGGTCGGGGTGCCGACGTCGCCCGGCGCGGGGGTGCCCGACGTCGCCGTTGCCGGCGCCTCGCCGTTGCCACCCTGGGCCCCCGCGCCCGTGACCGCCGCGCGGTCGTAGCGCTGAGAGGCCTGGCGGCGCACGCGCTGGGCGACCAGGACGAGCCACACCCCGCACAGCCCCAGCAGCACCGCGGCGGCCACTGCGCCCCAGGGCCACCCGGTGAGGGCGTAGTCGCCGCCCTCGTTGATCACGCCGGTGCGCGTGCCCACGGTGGGCTGCGCCGCGGCGCGGGCGTCGGTGGTGACGGCCAGGACCGCCACCACCGCCCCCGCACCCGCCAGTGCCACGACGACACCGACGACGCTGCGCAGCCACCGGCCGCCGAGCACGGACGCCACCGCCGCGACGGCGGCCACGAGGCCCAGGGCGGTCACGGCCGGAGCGGCGTCGGAACCCGTCACATCCACCGTGACCGGCTGCAGGGACGTGGTGACCCCGGCGTGGATCCAGGTCTGTGTGGTGGTGCCGAACAGGGCCAGGGCACACAGCAGCGTGACCAGGACGGCGGGTGCGGTACGGCGCAGCAATCTCAGCTCCTCGCGGGATGCGGTGGGGGTTCTCAGCGCTGCAGGGAGCGCAGGGACTCGGCGATCAGCGCCGCGCGCAGCGGTGCCGTGGCCTTGTTGAGGGACTCGAGGGCTTCCGTCTCCGGATCCGAGTCCGCCACGATACCCCCGCCCGCCTGGACGTACGCCGTGCCCTCGAGAAGCAGCGCGGTGCGGATGGCGATGGCCATGTCCATGTTGCCCGCGAAGTCCATGTACCCGACCACGCCGCCGTACACCGCCCGGCGCAGCGGTTCGTACTCGTCGAGCAGCCGCAGGGCGCGCGGCTTGGGCGCACCCGAGAGGGTCCCGGCAGGGAAGGTTGCGGCGAGCACGTCGTACGCGCTGACGTCCTCGCGCATGCGGGCCACCACGGTGGAGCACAGGTGCATGATGTGGCTGAAGCGCTCGATCTCCATGAACTCGCTGACGTCCACGCTGCCGGGCTCGGCGATCCGCGAGAGGTCGTTGCGCGCGAGGTCCACGAGCATGAGGTGCTCCGCGCGCTCCTTCTGGTCCGCGAGCAGCTCCTGGCCCAGGGCCACGTCCTCGTCCACCGTGGCGCCCCGCGGCCGCGAACCGGCAATGGGGTGGGTCACGGCCTCCCTGCCGGTGACCGTCACGAGCGCCTCGGGCGAGGACCCCACGATCGAGTAGGGCCGCCCGTCCGCGTCCTGGAACGAGTACAGGTACATGTACGGGCTCGGGTTGATCCGCCGCAGCGTGCGGTAGACGTCCAGGGAGCTCGCACCGCACTCGGCCTCGAAGCGGCGGGAGACGACCACCTGGAAGATGTCCCCGTCCACGATCGCCCGCTTGCCGCGCTCGATGGCGGACATGAACAGCTCGCGGTCCCACGACTGACTCACGGCGGACTCCACGTCCCCGGAGTCGAGGTCCTCCCGGTCCGTGACCGAGACGGTGGTGTGCCCGAGCGGGGTGGCCAGCCGGTCCACCATGGAGCGCAGCCGGCGGACGGCGTCGTGGTAGGCGGCGTCCGCGTTCTCGTCGGTGCCGTTGACGTTCACGGCGTTGGCGACGAGCATCACGGTGCCGTCCTTGCTGTCGTGCACCGCCATGTCCGAGACGAGGTTCATGGCGAGCTCGGGCATGTGCAGGTCATCCTCGGGCGGGTCCGGCAGCTTCTCCCAGTGCCGCACGGCCTCCCAGCCCACGAAGCCGACCATCCCGCTCGTCAGGGGAGGCACGCCCTCGAAGGGCTCGGTGTGCAGCAGCTCCATGGTGGCACGCAGGGCCTCCATGGGGTCGCCGTCCGTGGGAGCGCCCGCCGGCGCCTCGCCAAGCCAGTGGGCCTGGCCGTCCTTCGACGTCAGCGTGGCCACGGAGCCGGCACCCACGAACGAGTAGCGCGACCACACGCCGCCCTCGGCCGCGGACTCCAGCAGGAACGTGCCGGCTGCGGGGTCACCGTCGCGGGTGACCAGGCACCGGTACAGGCCCACGGGCGTCAGGGCGTCCGCGAGGACGGTGGTGCGCACCGGGATCACACGGCGCGTGCGCGCGTACTCCCGGAACTCCTCGAGGGTGGGTGTGATGGTGCCGAGGTCCCGCATTCAAACCGCCTTTTCCGCGTGGAGGTCCCGCTCGTCGAAACATGTGCGCGCGCCCGTGTGGCACGCCGCGCCGGTCTGGTCGACGCGCACCAGCAGGGCGTCCCCGTCGCAGTCCAGGTGGACGGAGTGCACCGTCTGGACGTGCCCTGAGGTGTCCCCCTTGCGCCAGTACTCCTGGCGGGAGCGGGACCAGAAGGTCACCCGGCCCTCCGTGAGGGTGCGCCGCAGCGCCTCGTCGTCCATCCAGCCCAGCATGAGCACCTCGAGGGTGTCGTACTGCTGCACCACGGCCGCCACGAGCCCCGCCGGGTCCCGTTTGAGCAGCTCGGCGATCCGGGGGTCCAGTGCACCCGTGACGCCGGGTTCCTGCGCCCCGTTCATCAGCGCACCTCGCAGCCGGCCGCCCGCAGGGCGTCCTTGACCTGGGCGATCGCCTCGTGCGGGCCGAAGTGGAAGATCGAGGCCGCCAGCACGGCGTCGGCACCGGCGGCGACGGCGGGCGGGAAGTGCTCGGGCGCCCCGGCGCCCCCGGAGGCAATCAGGGGCACGCCCACACGCTCGCGCACCGCGGAGATCATCTCCAGGTCGAAGCCGTTGCGCGTGCCGTCCGCGTCCATGGAGTTCAGCAGGATCTCCCCCACGCCGCGGTCCTCGGCCTCGCGGGCCCACTCCAGCGCGTCGAGGCCCGTGAGGGTGCGACCGCCGTGCGTGGTGACCTCGAAACCGGACGGGGTGTTGCCCGTGCGCCTGGCGTCCAGGGAGAGCACGAGCACCTGGTTGCCGAAACGGTCCGTGATCTCGTCGATCACCCCCGGGCGCGCGACCGCCGCGGTGTTGATCGAGGCCTTGTCCGCCCCGCAGCGCAGCAGCCGGTCCACGTCCTGGGGCGCGCGGACCCCGCCGCCGACGGTGAGGGGGATGAAGACCTCCTCCGCGGCACGGGAGACGACGTCGAACATCGTGTCCCGCTCGCTCGAGGACGCGGTGACGTCCAGGAACGTCAGTTCGTCCGCCCCGGCCAGGTTGTACCTGGCGGCGAGCTCCACCGGGTCCCCCGCGTCGCGCAGATTCTCGAAGTTCACGCCCTTGACCACGCGCCCGGCGTCCACGTCCAGGCACGGTATGACCCGTACGGCCACTCCCATCACGCCACCGTCCTCACTGTTGCGATCAATGCTTCCTGCCCGCGTGGATGCTCAGATCCGCGCGGCCTGGATGGGTGAGACAAGGATCGCCCGCGCACCCACCTCGTAGAGGGCGTCCATGACGTTGTTCGTGTCGCTCTTGCGGACCATGGCGCGCACGGCCACAGCGCCGTCGCGGCCCAGCGGGGAGATAGTGGGCCCCTCCATGCCGGGGGTGATCTCGGTGGCCGCGGGCAGCAGGTCCTCGCTGATGTCGTAGTCCATCATCACGTACTGGCGCGCCACGAGGACGCCCTTCAGACGGCGTCGCAGCACCTGCAGCCCCTCGGGCTCCGGCTCGTCCCCGCGGCGGATGAGCAGGGCCTCCGAGTGCATGACGGGCTCGTCGAAGATCTCGAGGCCTGCGGCGCGCAGCGTGTTGCCGGTCTCCACGACGTCCGCGATGGCGTCCGCGACCCCCAGGCGGATGGAGGACTCCACGGCACCGTCCAGGCGGACCACCTCGGCGTCCACGCCCTTCTCTGCAAGGTAGCGTCCGAGCAGCAGCTGGTAGCTCGTGGCGATCCGCTTGCCCTCCAGCTCTCGCAGGTCCTGGAACTGGCCGCGGGGACCGGCCAAACGGAACGTGGAGCGGGCGAAGTCGAGACCGAGCTCCTCGTGGGCCTCGGCTCCGGAGTCCAGGAGCAGGTCCCGCCCGGTGATACCGAGGTCCAGGGTGCCGCTGCCCACGTAGATCGCGATGTCACGGGGGCGCAGGTAGAAGAACTCCACGTGGTTCTCGTTGTCCACGAGCACGAGTTCACGGCTGCTGCGCCGCTGCCGGTACCCGGCCTCGGTGAGCATGGTGATGGCGGCTTCCGACAGCGCACCCTTGTTGGGCACGGCTACTCGCAGCATGGTGTTCCTTTCCGCGACGCGGACTCTGTGATGAGAACTCGGTGACGTGGTCTCCGTGGGGAGGCCTTGGTGACGTGGTGGGGGCTTCGCGCGGGCGGCGCGCGGCTCACAGGTGCTTGTAGACGTCCTCGAGGCTCATGCCCTTGGCGATCATCATGACCTGCAGGTGGTAGAGCAGCTGGGAGATCTCCTCCGCGGCCTCGGCCTCGGTCTCGTACTCGCACGCCATCCAGACCTCGGCAGCCTCCTCGACGACCTTCTTGCCGATGCCGTGGATTCCCGAGTCCAGCTCCGTGACGGTCTTGGAGCCCTCCGGGCGCCGCGCGGCCTTGTCGCTGAGTTCGGTGAAGAGGTCTTCGAAGGTTTTCACCGTTCCAGGGTAATGGGTGCGCATGCCTCCCCCGAACCGCCGGCCGCGCTCACACGCCCAGTCCCTGCAGGGTCAGGGCGGTGCTCACGGCGGCGTGGGCGGCCTCGTAGCCCTTGTCCTCGGTGGAGCCCTCCAGCCCGGCGCGGTCCAGGCCCTGCTGCTCGGTGTCGCACGTGAGCACGCCGAAACCCACCGGTGTGCCCGTGGCCACGCTGACGTCCGTCAGCCCCGTGGTCGCCGCGCTGCACACGTAGTCGAAGTGCGGTGTGCCGCCGCGCACGACGACGCCCAGGGCCACGACGGCGTCCGCGGACTCCGCGAGCCGGCGCGCCGCCACGGGCAGCTCGAAGCTTCCGGGGACGCGCACCTCGAGGACCTTCCCCGTGTGCGCCTCCTCCAGGGCACGGCGGGCCCCGGCCACCAGCCCGTCCATGATGGTGGTGTGCCAGCTCGCCGCCACGACGGCAATCGTCAGCTGCGAGGCGTCGAGGTCCGAGACCTGGATGGTGGGGGCGCCGTGTCCGCTCATGAGTTCTCTCCTGGGATGAGGTGGGTCAGGTGGTGGTGCATGCGATCGCGCTTGGTGCGCAGGTAGTCGATGTTCTCGTGCCGGGCGTGGACCTCGTGGGGCACCATCTGCGTGACCGTGATCCCCAGGGCCTCCAGCTTGGCGACCTTGTCCGGGTTGTTGGACAGAAGCCGGATCTCGGTGAGTCCCATGGCCGTGAGGATCCGCCCGGCAGCGGTGTAGTCGCGGGCCTCCGCTGGCAGCCCCAGCAGGGTGTTGGCGTCCACGGTGTCCGCGCCGCCGTCCTGGAGCTTGTAGGCCCGCAGCTTGTTGATCAGCCCGATGCCCCGGCCCTCGTGGTTGCGCAGGTAGAGGACCGCCCCGCCGTGACGGGCCACCCGCTCCATGGCCAGGTGCAGCTGGGGACCGCAGTCGCAGCGCCACGAGCCGAGGACGTCCCCGGTGAGGCACTCCGAGTGCAGCCGCACGAGGGGTGGCAGGTGCGCCTCCTCCGGGGGCGGCGGTGCCGTGAGCGAGAGGTGCTCGGCCGCGGGAACGCCGGAGGGCACGGGCACGCGCCACCCGATGGTCGAGAACGTGCCGTGCTCGGTGGGCACGACCACGGGCTCGCTGTGCTCGAGCTCCCCCACGGAGGACGCCGCCGCGGTGTCCGTCCCGGGGCCCGCCCGGTCCTCCGGGGCCGCGGTGCTCGCCGCTGGACCTGTGCCGTACCCGGGCACCGGTACGGCGTCGACGGCGTTCGTGCCGCGCTCGGGGCCGACGTCGTCGGCCCCGGTTGACGTGCCGTCGCCTCGTTCGCGTGCGCTCATGCGGGCAGCCCTCCCTTCCGCTGCCCGGTGGGAGCGTCCGGCGTGGCCGCGGCCGTGCCGTCCAGGTGCTCCACCAGGTCTGCGATGCTGATCATCACCAGACCGTGCTGGTCCGCGAAACGGCGCAGGGCGGGCGCGCGCAGGGGCTGGCCGCCGTCGTCCACGACCTCCGCTATCGCTCCCACCGGTTCGCACCCCGCCAGGCGGGCGAGCTCCACCGCGGCCTCGGTGTGCCCCGCGCGTTCGCGGACTCCCCCGGCCGCGGCGCGCAGCGGCAGGATGTGGCCAGGTCGGGTCAGGTCCGCGGCGGACGTGGTGGGCAGGGCGAGCAAACGGGCGGTCAGGGCGCGGTCGCGGGCGCTGATGCCGGTGCTCACGCCCACCCGGGCGTCGCACGTGAGGGTGTAGGCGGTGCCCTTCGCGTCCTCGTTGTGGGAGGTCATGGGCGGCAGCCCCAGCCGGTCCGCGGTCTCCTGCGGCATGGGAACGCACACCACCCCGGAACTGTGACGCACGGTGAAGCCCATGAGCGGCTGGGTGGCGTGCTGCGCGGCGAAGACCAGGTCCCCCTCGTTCTCGCGGTCCTCGTCGTCCACGACCAGCACCGCGGCGCCGGAGGCGATGGCGGCCACGGCGTCCGGCACGGCGTCGAGCACCACGCCCCGGTCGGTGGAAGCCGCCTGCGGGGCGGTGAAGACCCCGAGCCGCTCCGCGTACTTGGCCATCACGTCCACCTCCAGGTTCACGCGCGCACCGGGCCCGCGCACACCCAGCGTCGTGGTGCGCAGGGTCTCGGGGATCAGCCCCACCTCGAACCACGCCGCGGCCTCGTCCACCCCGGAGACGGCGGTGACCGTGAGGGACACGCCGTCCACGGCCACAGAGCCCTTGACGGCCACGTAGCGTGCGAGCTCGCGTGGCAGGCCCACGCGCACCGTCTCCCAGCCCGTGTGCGCGGTGCGCTGCAGCACGGTGCCGACACCGTCCACGTGGCCCTGCACCACGTGTCCGTCCAGCCGCTGCCCGGCGGCCGTGCAGCGTTCCACGTTGACCGTCTCCCCGCCGCTGAGCTCGCCCAGCGTCGTCAGGCGCAGTGTCTCCCCCATGACGTCCGCGGTGAAGTCCCCCGGCACGGACGCCGGGGCGGGCACTGCTGTGAGGCACACGCCGTTGACGGCCAGGGACCCGCCCTCCGGCAGGTCCGCGACGAGCGCTCCGGCGGACACGTGCAGGCGGGCGGCGTCCTCCGCGAGCCGTTCGACGCGCTCGACGGTGGCCTGGGATTCGACAATTCCGGTGAACAACGGGTCTCCTCAGTGACGGGGGTGCAGGTCAGGCGCCGCGCGGCGCGCACGGGTGGGCGTACGGTTGCTGAGCAACGGCGGATGCTGGGCGGGGCGGGGCGGCACAGTGCTGTGCCGCACCGGGCAAGTCCGCGTGGGATGGGCCAGGGTCGTGAGGCGCCGGATCAGGCGTGGTCAAATCCTGCGGCGCCGGGGTGCCGGTCACCGTCCTGTCGAACGTCGCTGCGTGCAGGCCTCGGTACGGGGACACCGTCTCCCGGGGTGCGGGCCGCAGGTGCCAGCGGACATCCTCGCCGAGCCCCGCCACGGGGCGCTCCCCCTCTGGAAGCCCCACCGGGTCGCTCCGCCAGCGCGAGGCGTCCGTGAGCGTGCCGATCCCGAGCGGGGCCACGGATGCGGAGCCCTCCCCCAGCAGCAGGGGCGCCTGGTAGAGCCACAGCTCGTCCACGAGGTCCGCGGCGAGGAACGCTGCGCTCACGGTGGGCCCGCCCTCCACGAGCACGTGGGCGGCGCCGAGCTCGCGAAGAGTCTGCAGCGCCTCGGCGGGGTCGTGGGTCGGCAGGTGGGCGAACCTCCCGTCGTCACCGGAGGCCCCGGGCCGGGCTGCGCTCTGCCCCGCCGCGACGCCGCGACGTACGCGCGCCTGCTCCGGTACCGGCCCCGTGGACATCACTGCGCGCAACGGCTGACTCTCGACCGGAGTCCCGTGGGCGTCCCGGGCCGTGAGGGACGGGTCGTCCGCACGCAGCGTGCCACCGCCCACCAGGATCGCGTCCGCCCGCGCGCGCAGGGCGTGGCCCTCGGCGCGGGCGGGGGCGCCGGTGATCCACTGGCTCGTGCCGTCCGCGGCAGCCGCCCTGCCGTCGAGGCTCTGGGCGAGCTTGAGGGTCACGAACGGCCGACGACGCCGCTGCGCCAGGAACCAGCGGTCGTTGAGGTCACGCGCCGGGTCCGCGAGCAGCCCGTGGCGCACGTCCACCCCGTGCGCCGCGAGGTGGGCCCCGCCGCCGCGTGCGGTGTCCGTGGCGTCCGGCACCGCGAAGACCACCCGGGGAATCCCGGCCGCAAGGATCGCGGCGGAGCACGGGCCCGTGCGCCCGGTGTGGTGGCACGGTTCCAGGGTGACCAGCAGAATGGTGTCGCCCAGCGGCGTCCCCGCTGCGCGGGCCTGCCGCAGCACGTCCACCTCGGCGTGGTCCGTGCCTGCGCCGCGGTGGTGGCCCACGTGCAGCGGGGTTCCGGCGGCGTCGATGAGGGCCGCACCAACCACGGGGTTCGCGCCGCGCACGCCCCGCTGCGCCGCGGCGAGGGCCGCCCGCATGGCAGCTTCCTCCGCGGGGGTGAAGGCCTCGCCGACCACCGCTCGGTGACCGTCGTGGGGACGCGGCCGCGCGGCGTCGTCGGGCGTCACCGCTCCTCCTCGCCCACGGAGAGGTGGAGGTCCGGGAAGCCCGTCCCGATAGTGGCGCTCCTGCGCTGCTTCGTGTTCACCCGCCACCACACGAAGAATCCCGCAAGGGTGAATGCGCCGTAGAAGATGTACATGAGCCCGGAGGCGTAGTAGCCCGCGGAGAAGAGCAGCGGGACGCCCACGAGGTCCACCGCGACCCAGAACAGCCAGAACTCAACCCACCCCTTGGCCATGCCGAGGGTGGCCAGCAGGGAGCCCATGAAGATCCACGCGTCCGCCCACACCGGCTCGTAGGAGCCCAGCATGCGGAACACGGGCGTCAGCACCGCTGTGCCTGCCACCAGCGCGACGACCAGGAGGACGCGCTGCCGCAGACCCGCCCACTGCGGCGAGACGGCCTCCTGCTCCGCGCCCCGCGACCGGCGCCACTGCACCCAGCCGTAGACCGAGACGGCGATGAACATGACCTGGCGCCCCGCCTGGCCCAGCAGGTTTACGGGATTGGGGGTGTCGAACACGGCGCCCAGGAAGACGGTCAGGAGGATCGCGTTGCCCACGATGCCCACGGGCCACGCCCAGACCTTCCGGCGCATCCCGCCCAGGGCGGAGAGCAGGCCGAACACGTTGCCGAGCACCTCGCGCCACAGGATGAACCCGTCACCCACGCGGATCTGTGCATCGAACAACCACCGCAGGACATCCATGGAGTCTCCTCTCACCCGCCACGACCAGTGGTTCCGGGGAGAAGGACGCACGCCGACCGGTCAGGGTCGTGCGGCGGAAGGCGTCACGACGGGACCGGGTGCTCCCCCGTCAGCGGATGAGCACGGCGGAACGCCGGAACGCGCACGTGTGCCTACCATCCAGACTGTACTGTCGGCACCGGAATTCCACCGGTTCGGCCGTGGTTCCGTGCACTGCCCGGCCGGCCACAGGGGCCGGGGCGAGGTGGCGCACGGTGTTCACGGTTCGCGGACTGTCACCGCCGGTTCGGAATTGCACCGACCCCGGAACACGTTGCTGCGCTCATTATGCCACGCGGCCGCACCATGCCCGTGATCGGGGGCACCGGGCGGTTACGTCCTGGTTTTCCGGCCGTTCTCACGGCCCTGCAGATCCGAGAGCAGTCCGGTGACGCGGGCCTTGATGTCGTCGCGGATCCTGCGCACGTCCGCGAGGGGCTGACCGGCCGGGTCGTCGAGGTCCCAGGCCTCGTAGCGCTTGCCCGGAAACACGGGGCAGGTGTCCCCACAGCCCATGGTGATGACGACGTCGGAGGCCCTGACCTGCTCCGTCCGCAGGATCGTGGGCACGGCTGCGGTGATATCGATGCCCTCCTCAGCCATTGCCTCCACGGCCACCGGGTTCAGGCTCTCTGCCGGTTCGGACCCGGCCGAGCGGACATCGATGCTCCCGCCTGACATCGAGGCCAGGTAGCCCGCCGCCATCTGGGAGCGGCCCGCGTTGTGGACGCAGACGAAGAGCACGGTCGGTTTCGTGGGTGATGGTGCGCTCATGATGCGGTCTCCCGGGTTCGGTCGGTGGGGACAGAAGGATCGTTCGGGAACACGCGCTGGCCGGCCCACAGGGCCACGTAGACCAGGCCAATCAGGACGGGCACTTCGATCAACGGCCCCACGACGCCGGCCAGTGCCTGCCCGGAGGTGACGCCGAAGGTGCTGATGGCCACGGCGATCGCCAGTTCGAAGTTGTTGCCCGACGCGGTGAAAGCCACCGTGGCCGACTTGCCGTAGTCGAGCCCCACCGCTTTCGAGGCGAAGAGGCCGATGACGAACATCAGAGCGAAGTACACGAGCAACGGCAGCGCGATCCTGACCACGTCGAGGGGCTGTGAGGTGATGGCGTCCCCCTGGAGCGCGAAGAGCATCACGATGGTGAACAGGAGGCCGTACAGGGCCCACGGGCCGATCGCGGGGAGGAACTTCTCCTCGTACCAGTCCCGGCCCTTCGCCCGTTCACCCAGGACGCGAGTGAGGAAGCCTGCGAGCAGCGGGATGCCGAGGAACACCAGGACGGATCCTACGATCGCCCCCACGGAGAATTCGGCCGTGGTGGTGGGCAACCCCAGCCACGACGGCAGGACCTGGAGGTAGAACCACCCCAGAGCGCCGAAGGCTACGACCTGGAAGACGGAGTTGATGGCCACGAGCACGGCCGCACTCTCCCGGTCACCGCATGCGAGATCGTTCCAGATCAGGACCATGGCGATGCACCGGGCCAGGCCCACGATGATCAACCCGGTGCGGTACTCGGGCAGATCGGGCAGGAACACCCAGGCGAGCACGAACATCAACGCCGGTCCCACGACCCAGTTGAGCACGAGCGACAGGCCAAGCAATCGCTTGTCGCCGGTCACGCGGCGGGTCTCGTCGTAGCGCACCTTCGCCAGGACGGGATACATCATCACCAGCAGACCGACTGCGATCGGCAGCGACACCTGTCCGATCGTCATGGCTTCCAAGGCCGTGTTCAGCCCCGGCACCAGCCGGCCCAGCAGCAGGCCCACGCCCATGGCCAGCAGGATCCAGGCCGGCAGCCACCGGTCCAGGAACGACATGCTCTGCCTCACCGGTGCGGGGGCGATGGTGGTACTCACGGGCGGCGAGCTCCTCGTATCGACGGTCATCTATGGGACATACGCTACGAGGTCATATAGATTTCCGTCAATATAAAATGTCGGTATGAAAGCACCCGCGCAACGACCCGAGCTGATCGATGAGAAAGCAACCGAGTGCTGCTCGCTCGCCTCCTCGCCGCTCGGGGCCGGCGAGGCCGAGCGCATGACCGCGAAGCTCAAGGCGCTCTCCGACCCGACGCGCCTGCGGTTGCTCTCCCACATCGCCGCGCAGGGCTGCGACGCAGTGTGCGCCTGCGACCTGCTGGACGTCCTCGACATCAGCCAGCCCACCGTGAGTCATCACCTCAAGAAGCTGGTGGACGCCGGACTGCTCACACGCGAGCAGCGCGGCAAGTGGGCGCACTACACCGTGGTGCGGGGCGCCTTCACGGAACTGCGTGAACTCCTGGACCTGCGCTGACAGGCAGGGCGTTCTCCGCTGACCCGTCATCGGGGCCCGCATAAATTCAGGCCCGGTGCTCCCGCGCGGTCCTGCGGAGCGCCTCAATCGCGACGGCGGGGTCGTCCTGGCCGTAGACCGCGGAACCGGCGACGAACGTGTCCGCGCCGGCCTCCGCGGCACGGGCAATGGTCTCCTCCGTGATCCCGCCGTCCACCTGCAGGGCCACCGTTCCACCGTGGTCCTTCACGGCGGCGGCGGCCCGGCGCAACTTGGGCAGCGTCACGTCCAGGAACTTCTGACCACCAAAGCCGGGCTCCACGGTCATGATCAGGAGCATGTCCAGCTCGGCCAGCAGGTCCAGGTAGGGCTCGACCGGGGTGGCGGGCCGCACTGCGAGACCCGCCTTGGCCCCGGCGGCCCGCAGCTCCCGGGCCAGCTTGACGGGCGCTGCGGCGGCCTCGGCGTGGAACGTAACGGACGCGCAGCCGGCCTCCGCGTACGCGGGAGCCCACCGGTCCGGGTCATCGATCATCAGGTGCAGGTCCAGGGGAATGGGCGAGACCGCCTGGAGTCTCTCCACCGCCGGCAGACCCAGGGTCAGGTTGGGGACGAAGTGGTTGTCCATCACGTCCACGTGCGCGGCGTCCGCACCGGAGATGCGCTGGAGCTCCTCCGCCAGGTGCGAGAAGTCTGCGGAGAGGATGGACGGGTGGATGTCGCAGCGTGACATGGGTTCCTCCTGGGAGCCGGTGGGCGGCCGGTGTGGCCGGGATGTACGTGCCGGGGGTCTGTCTGCACATTCCCGTACGTGAGGGGCGGGCGGCGGCGCCCGCCAGGGCGTCTGACTCGCGCACGGACGCCGGGTTTCCGCCCGACGTCGGCGCGAGTCTCAGGACCGCCGGCGCAGAGCGACCATGAACATGGCGTCCGTACCGTGCACGTGCGGCCACAGCTGGACGCTCGTGCCACCGCCGGGCACCTCGTGGCCCACGGCGCGCTCCCCGTCCAGCGCACCGGGCAGGGCCGCGGAACGGGCAAGTTCCGCCGTGTCCAGGACCTCGACGTCCCCGCGGGCGTCCAGCACCTCCTGGAGCACGTCGTGCGTTTCCGCGGTGTGCGGCGAGCACGTGGCGTAGAGCGCCACCCCTCCCGGGCGGGTCACGTCCAGTGCAGCGTCGAGAAGCTGCCGCTGGATGCTGGCGAGATTCCCCACGTCCGACGGCGTGCGCCGCCACCGCGCCTCGGGCCGGCGCCGCAGCGCCCCCAGGCCGGTGCACGGAACATCCACGAGGACACGGTCGAACCGGGCGGGCTCCGCACCGGGGACGTCCCGTGCATCTCCGACCCGCACCTGCCACGCGTCCTCCGGGACGGGGGCGAGGGCATTGCGGACGAGGTCGGCGCGGTGCTCGCCGACCTCGTTGGCCAGCAGCGTGGCCCCGCGCTCGTTCGCGAGCGCCGCCAGCAGGGCCGCCTTGCCACCGGGACCGGCGCAGAGGTCCGCCCACCGGCCGGCGTCATCCTGCACGGGGGCCTTGGCGAGGACCCGCGCTACGAGCTGGGACCCGGCGTCCTGCACCCTTACCACACCCTCGCGGGTGCCGGGGATCCGGTGGACGTCCCCGCCCGCGCTCACGGCGCTGTCCGGCACGAGGTCGCCCGGGCGTGCGCCCTCGTCGATCGCGGCGTCGAGGGAGCCCAGACCCGGCAGCGCGACGAGGTGGACGCTCGGCGGTTCGTTGTCCGCCTCGAGCAGCGCCTCGATCTCCCCCGTGCCCCGGCCGTTCACGCGCAGGGCACGCCGCATGGCACGGATCTCCCACGCGGGGTGCGCGTGCCGGACGGCCATCCGCCGCAGCTCGTCCGACTGCTCGGCGGCGAGCTGGTCCAGCCACTCCTCCCCGCTCTGGCGCGCGACCTTGCGCAGCACCGCGTTGACGAGCCCTGCCGGGCCCTGCCCCACCTCGCCGCGCACGAGGCCCACGGTGGCGTCGAGGGCCGCGTGGTCGGGCACGCGCATGGCGAGCAGCTGGTGGGTACCCAGTCTCAGGGCATCCAGCACGGCGGGATCGAGCTGGTCGAGCGGGCGGTCCACGCATGTCTCGAGCACGGCGTCCCACGTTCCCTGCCAGCGCATTGTCCCGTAGGCGAGTTCCGTGGCGAAGGCGGCGTCCCTCCTGTCCAGGCGGTTCTCACGCACCAGGCGGGGCAGCACCAGGTTGCCGTAGGCGTCCTCGGAGTTCACCGCCCGCAGCGCCTGGAAGGCAGTCAACCGTGCGGGGTCGGAGTTCCGACGCCGCTGGGCCGGGGCCTGCGCGGAGTAGGAGCGCTCCTGCTGGGACCGGCGGTTGCGCTCGTGCCCACGGGCGTTGCGGCGGGAGCCGTCACGCGACGCGCCGCGACTGTTTCCGGGACCCCGTCGGTCCCCCGGCCCCTGACTGCGGCGCTCGTTGCGCCCGTCGGACGCGCCACCCAGCTCGTGCTGATCCCGGCTCATGCGAACGCCACCTGCTCCCTGTTCTGCTGGCCGCGCGCCCAGTCGAGCGCCGCCATTTCTTTCTTGCCGGAGGGCTGCACACGGGTCAGCTCCACCGCTGAGGACCCGGTCCCCACGTACACGTGCTTCTCGCGGATCTCCACGTGACCGGGTGCGATCCCCGTGACCTCCGGGGCGGGGACCACGCGCTCGAGCTTGAAGCGCTGGCCCTGGTACTCGGTCCACGCTCCCGGTTCGGGCGTGACACCGCGGACCCGGTGGGACACCGCGGGGGCGGGATCCTCCCACCGCACGCGGGCCTCGGCGCCGCTCAGCTTGGGGGCCGGGCTCGGTTCACCGCGCTGCGGTTCGGGCCTCACCCGGCCGGAGGCGACGTCGAGCAGCGAGTCCGCGAGCAGCGGCGAGCCCTCGTGGGCGAGCCGCTCCAGCACGGAGCCGGAGGTGTCCTCGGCGCGCACCTCGTCCATGACCGTGGCGACCACGGGCCCGGTGTCCATGCCCTCGTCCAGGACGAACGTGGTGGCACCGATCGTGGTGTCCCCGGCCATGAGTGCGCGCTGGACGGGTGCGGCTCCGCGCCAGCGCGGCAGCAGAGAGAAGTGGAGGTTGATCCAGCCGTGCTCGAAGACCTCGAGCGCCGGCGCAGGCAGCAGGGCGCCGTAGGCCACGACAGCCGCGATGGACGCGCCCGTGGCACGGAGATCGTCCAGCAGGTCATCGGTGACGCGGTTGGCGGTGAGCAGGGGCAGTCCGAGCTCCTCGGCGCGGCGTCCGACGGCCGACGGCGTGAGAACCTTCCTGCGTCCCACGGGTGCGGGTTCCCGGGTCAGCACGGCCACCACGGTGATGCGGGGATCGGCGTGCAGCGCCTCGAGCGGGGGGACGGCCGTCTCGGGCGTGCCCGCGTAGAGGACCTTCAAGGGTTCGCTGGGAGCGTTCGTCGTCATCGTGCACCTCCGTGCCCGAACGCGGAACCTCCCGCACCGCGCGAGGACCCGGCGTGAGCCGCGCGGTCGGCGTCGTCCTCGGACGGTGCGGACCCGGTGCCCGGGCCGCCGCCGATGCGCTGCTCCTCCCGCTCACGGGTGATGCGCGCGGCCGTCTCCTGGAAGGTGGCCCGCCGCAGCTGCCGCATGGCGTCCTTGCGCTCCTCCCCCACGAGCCGGTCCACGTAGAGCTTTCCGGACAGGTGGTCGGTCTCGTGCTGGAAACACCTCGCGAGCAGTCCCGTGGCCTCGCGCCGCACGGGCTTCCCGTGCTGGTCCACGCCCGTGAGCACCACGGAGTTCCGGCGCGGCGTCTCGTAGGACAGACCGGGGACGGAAAGGCAGCCCTCGCCGCCCTCCTGCGGGTCCTCACCGAGGCTCACCTCGGGATTGACCACGTGCCCCTCGTCTCCCTGGACGCCCCACGTGAAGACGCGCAGGCCCACGCCCACCTGGGGCGCGGCGAGGCCCACTCCACCCACGGCGTACATGGTCTCGAACATGTCACGGATCAACGTCTCCAAGGACTCGTCGAACTGCGTGACCTCCTGGGCGGGGGTCCGCAGCACGGGGTCCCCGATCGTGCGGATGCGCAGAATACTCACCGGGCGATGCACTCCTCTAGCTGGGTGTCGTGGGACGTGGGGCGGGCGGGTCTCAGTCTACGGCCGGGCCCTCGACCGTCCGGGCCGTGGCGCTCTGCGGAACACCGCCCGCGCGCCCGGTGGGGTTGTCCTCGAGGGGCGGCGGCGCGAGGGGCCGCAGCTGGGCGCCGGCGGCCTCGAGGTCCGCGGAGCGCACCCACACCTTGGCAAGGGCGCAGAACTTGAACCAGTGCACGGGCAGGTGGTCCGGCACCGCCTGCACGGTCAGGGCCTCCGTCTCCCCGATGGCCACGGCCATGAGGACCTCGGCATCCCCGTAGGCCCACGGTTCCCACCGGCCGGTGGTCGCGTCCACGAGGGACTCCTCCGCCTTGAGCCCGGCCACGAGCTGCGTGACGACCTTCGGGTCCGGGGCCTTAACACGCCCCGAACGGTCCGTGCCGCGGGTCTTGTAGTCGATCAGGCACACCTTGCCCCCGATACGGGCCACGAGGTCCAGCGTGCCCGCGTAGCCGACAGTGGTGTTCCACACGGTGATCTCTGCGGCCAGTGGCTCGGGGCGGTAGAGCTCCCACCACTGGTCCGCGCTGTCCGCAAACCGGGACTCGTGGTGCTCGGCAAGGTCCCGCCGTGCCTCCTCCGCCCGGTGCTCCCGGCCCATGGCGCGCAGCGCGAGCTGCTCGCAGTAGTCGTGGACGCGGTCACCGCGCCGGGCCGCCTGATCCCGGTGGCGCTCGGCGGCCTTCGCCGCATGGTTCACCAGGGCGCGACGACGTCGCGAGTCCCGCAGCGCATCCGGCAGCTGGGGGTCGGAGGCCAGCGCCTGGGCCGCGCTGTAGCCGTACCAGCCACCGAGGTCGTTCGCCTCGCAGCCGATGATCGTGGTGATGGACGGAACCTGCAGGTCACCGCCCTCCTCGCGCGCATACATGCGACCGGTGGCGGTTTGGCGGGCCAGGCGAGGTTGGGTCATGGGCTCAGCGTAGGAAAGGGCTCAGACACGGACAGTGGAGCGCGTGGGCGTCGATGCCAGTGCCTGTGCCGCATGGTTGGTGGCGTTCGGCAAGCCGACCGAAAAGGTCTCGGACGCAAAGGAACCCGGCCCCTCCCGGGACCGGGTTCCTCGTTACAGTGCGCGATACTGGGATCGAACCAGTGACCTCTTCGGTGTGAACGAAGCGCGCTACCGCTGCGCCAATCGCGCTTGCAACGTTGAAAACTCTAGAGCACGTCCCCGGGGATCGGCAAATTGAGCTCACCCCCCGCCCCCACGGGCCCGACCACCCGATTTGCCCCCGCCGGATCGTGTCGGTAATGTTTCTGCTCGTTGGCAACGCCCCGATGCAACGCACCGAAGGAACTCAGGTTCCCAAGGCACAGCGGAGGACAGCGCGAGAACCTGTGATAAAGTTTCCGCTCGGAAGAACGGAGCACTGCAGAAACAGGGTCCCGATCGGCCAACAATGCGGACGTAGCTCAGCTGGTAGAGCATCACCTTGCCATGGTGAGGGTCGCGGGTTCGACTCCCGTCGTCCGCTCGCAGTTTTCGACCCTGGTCGAGACCTGAGACCTTGTCCTCCAAGGATCTGGTCCCCGGTGGGGTGGCCGAGTGGTTAGGCAGCGGCCTGCAAAGCCGTCTACGCGGGTTCGAATCCCGTCTCCACCTCGGTGCAACCACCTCGTTCAAGAGATTGAGCGCGATTGGCGCAGCGGTAGCGCGCTTCCCTGACACGGAAGAGGTCACTGGTTCGATCCCAGTATCGCGCACCAGACAAGGCCCCGGAACACTACGTTCTGGGGCCTTCCGCGTGCCACCGCTGACCTACGACCCGGCGCTGCGCACCGAGTGGGAGACATGGCCCAGGGCCCGCAGCACCCGGGTCAGCCGATCGCAGGAGACCATTCCCCAAACCGCGCGGGCCACGATGACGTCCCGGGACGGTGTCTCCCCCGCTCCACCGGTGTCGCCGGAGAGGGAATCCACCGGAGGCTGCGCGGGCTCGTGCATACCCGCGATGTCCACGCGAGTGAGCTCATCGAGCGCGCGGCCGTATCGCAGCAGGACGCCCCTGTCCACGGGTGAACCAGCGGCCCGCATGCCCTCCAACAACTCACCGAGCGCCCGGCGCGGCCCGCTGGCCACGTCCGGCCACCCCAGCTGCGTGAGCAGGTCCCGGATCATCGGATCCTCCCGGTGCTCCGGGGGCCCGCCTGCCTCGGAAGGTGACAGGCCCTCGGCGAGCGACTGGGCGATCTCGAGGGCATTCACGAGGGGCCGCCGTGGATCGTCGATCACGGTGACCAGCGCACGGATGTCGGGGATCGTGGCACCGGCCTCCTCCCTCAGTACCCGGATGAGCTGCAGGCGTTCCACGTGACCCTGACCGTAGTCCTGCCGCGTCGCGGTGAGCCTGGTACCGGCCGGCAACAGTCCCTCCCGGCGGTAGAACTTGATGCTGGCCGTGGTGGTGTTGCTGACCTCGGCCAGGGCATTGAGCAGCATGACGCAGCCCCCTCGGATAGTCGTCCGCGCGCCAGTTGTCCTGATGGCGCGCGCTGGATACCGCAACTATCTTAGCGGTATGGAGCACTTCACACCGATCATCGCCGTTCACGCGTCGTGCGCGTTCTCTGTTCTGCTGCTGGGACCGGTGCAATTGCTGCACGGACTCGCCGCATTCACCCTCTTCTCGGTGGGGTCGGCCATGTGGGGGATCCTGCACGACGACGTCCGAATGCACCGGCGGAACATGCTCGGTTGCTACCTGGGCACCCTGGCCGCCTTCGGTTTCGCCGTGGGTGTGCCCACACGGGCCATTTCCCAGACCTTCGCCTCGAGCCCGGTGACCCTCCTGGGCGCGGCGCTGGGGATCACCCTCCTGGTGGCCGCGTGGAGCGGGACCATCATCCGTACGCAGCGCACGCCGTCGCCCTGATGTGGCCGTTGACGAAGCAAGACGACGGCGCCCTCTCCCCTCTCACGCGTTCGGATCGACCACCCATACGGCCACGACCAGGTCCTGCCGGCTCATGCCCACGCACTTGAACACGCGGGGCCGCGCCGTATCAGGGGCCACCCCGCCCGTGACGACGTCCGCGAGGTCCACGAGTGAGTCCTCGTGCAAGGAACTGTCGGCGACGGCCTGGATCACGTCCCCGGCTTCACGCATGGCGGTGGCCCGGTCCTCCACGACCACCTGGGCGCGACCCGTGAGCGCGGAATCGAGCTCGCGGAACTGTGGCTCGTGGGATCCCTTGGCGACGACGCACGCAGCGTCCGGCCGCGCACCACCACCTCCGTGAACGAGCGGATCTCGGCGAATGCCGCGCCGTGGGCGAGCGCCTGCGGCCCCGTGCCGAACACCACGAGCTTGGTTGTCTCCTTCGGGGCCAGGTAGTCGGTGGCCACGGCCGAGAAGGCGGGGGTCCGCAGGGTGGTGAGGACGTTGCCTTCCAGCAGAGCTCGAAGACTCAGGGTGGCCGAGTCCATGAGCATGTAGGTGGGTGGAAAACTCCCGCCCCGCCCGGGTAAGAGACCCGGGCGGGGCGGGAGCTGCGTCGGCCGACGCGGTGCCGTCAGGAGACGGCGGAGGTCACAGCATGCAGGAGACGCAGCCCTCGACCTCGGTGCCCTCGAGCGCCAGCTGGCGGATGCGCGAGTAGTACATGGTCTTGATGCCCTTGCGCCACGCGTAGATCTGCGCGCGGTTGATCTCCCGCGTGGTGGCGGTGTCCTTGAAGAACAGCGTCAGGGACAGGCCCTGGTCCACGTGCTGCGTGGCCGCGGCGTACGTGTCGATGATCTTCTCGTAGCCGATCTCGTACGCGTCCTGGAAGTACTCCAGGTTCTCGTCATCCATGAAGGGCGCCGGGTAGTACACGCGCCCCAGCTTGCCCTCCTTGCGGATCTCGATGCGCGAGGCGATCGGGTGGATCGAGGAGGTGGAGTTGTTGATGTACGAGATGGAACCCGTGGGCGGCACGGCCTGCAGGTTCTGGTTGTACATCCCGTCCGCCATGACCTTCTCGCGCAGCTCACGCCAGTCCTGCGCGGTGGGCAGCGCCACACCGGCGCGCGCGAAAAGCTCGCGGACGCGGGCGGTCGCAGGCTCCCACGTGCCGTCGATGTACTTGTCGAAGTATGTGCCCTTCGCATAGTCGGACTTCTCGAAGCCCACGAAGGACTCCCCGCGCTCCTTGGCGATCAGGTTCGACGCCCGGATCGCGTGGTACGTCACGGCGTAGAAGTACATGTTCGTGAAGTCCACGCCCTCCTCGGAACCGTAGAACACGTGCTCCTTGGCCAGGTACCCGTGCAGGTTCATCTGGCCCAGGCCCACCGCGTGGGACATCTGGTTGCCGCGGCGGATCGAGGGCACGGAGTCGATGTTGGACATGTCCGACACGGCGGTGAGGCCGCGGATCGCGGTCTCGATGCTCGCCCCGAAGTCCGGGGACTCCATGGCCATGGCGATGTTCATGGACCCCAGGTTGCACGAGATGTCCTTGCCCACCTCCGCATAGGTGAGGTCCTCGTTGTAGACCGAGGGCTCGGAGACCTGCAGGATCTCGGAGCACAGGTTGGACATGATGATCTTGCCGTCGATCGGGTTGGCGCGGTTCACCGTGTCCTCGAACATGATGTACGGGTAGCCGGACTCGAACTGCACCTCAGCGACGGTCTGGAAGAACTCGCGGGCGTTGATCTTGGTCTTCGTGATCCGAGAGTCGTCCACCATCTCGTGGTACTTCTCGCTCACGTTCACGTCCGCGAAGGGCATTCCGTAGATGCGCTCCACGTCGTACGGCGAGAACAGGTACATGTCCTGGTTCTTCTTCGCCAGCTCGAACGTGATGTCCGGGATGACGACGCCGAGCGAGAGGGTCTTGATGCGGATCTTCTCGTCCGCGTTCTCGCGCTTGGTGTCCAGGAAATTGAGGATGTCCGGGTGGTGGGCGTGCAGGTACACAGCACCCGCGCCCTGACGGGCCCCCAGCTGGTTCGCGTAGGAGAACGAGTCCTCCAGCAGCTTCATGACCGGGATGACGCCCGAGGACTGGTTCTCGATCATCTTGATCGGCGCACCGGACTCGCGCAGGTTCGTCAGCGCGAACGCCACACCGCCGCCGCGCTTGGACAGCTGCAGCGCCGAGTTGATGTTGCGCCCGATGGACTCCATGTTGTCCTCGAAGCGCACCAGGAAGCACGAGACCAGCTCGCCGCGCTGCTTCTTGCCCGCGTTGAGGAACGTGGGAGTGGCCGGCTGGAAGCGACCGGAGATGATCTCGCCCACCAGACGCTTCGCCAGGGTCTCGTCCCCGTCCGCGAGGTAGAGGGAGACCATGACCACGCGGTCCTCGAAGCGCTCCAGGTAGCGCTGTCCGTCGAACGTCTTCAGCGTGTAGGACGTGTAGAACTTGAACGCGCCCAGGAAGGTCTGGAAGCGGAACTTGTAGCCGTACGCCTGCTTGGATAGCTCCTTGATGAACTCCATGCTGTACTTCTCGAGCACCTCGGCCTCGTAGTACTGGTGGTCCACCAGGTACTGCAGCTTCTCCTCGAGGTCGTGGAAGAACACCGTGTTCTTGTTGACGTGCTGCAGGAAGTACTGCCGTGCCGCCTGGCGGTCCGCCTCGAACTGGATGTTGCCATCGGCATCGTAGAGGTTCAGCAGGGCATTGAGCTCGTGGTAGCCCAGGCCCCGGTACTTCTCGGGGCAGGTGGGGTCCTCGTGGCCGGGCTCAATGCTCACTCCCGGGGTTGCGTGAATGCTTGCCAAAACTCTTCCAATCCTTGGGTGACTTTTTCGACGTCCTCGTCCGTGCCCATCAGCTCGAACTTGTAGAGCAGGGGCACCTGGCACTTGGCGGCCACCTTCTCCGCCGCCACGCAGAACAGGGGGCCGAAGTTGGTGTTGCCCGCGCCGAGCACACCCTTGAGCTGCTGCCGTGAGGGGGCGTCGTTGAGGAACTTGACGACTTGCGGGGGAACGGATCCCGCTCCCCCGGGCCTGCCGTAGCTGGGCACGGCCAGCACGTACGGTTCCGTGAGGCGAGGAACGGGATCAGAGGTCTTCAGGGGCAGCCGAAGGGACCGCACGGGAAGTTTGGCGACGAACCGGTCCGTGTTGCGGGTGACGGAGGAGAAGTACACCACCAGGGGTGCTTCCTCCCCCACGACGACGGGGGTGTTGCGTTCTTCCCATTCCTTCGCCTGGGCTAGAACGGAGGCCAGGGCACTCATGCCGGGTCACTTCGATTCTGGGGGAACGTTGGTGGGTGGCGAGAACCGGTGGCCGCCGGGACGCTCGCGCTCCCAGGACCACCGAGTGCGGGCTGCGTCCGCCGTGGCACCCTCGGGTGCCACGGCGTGGGGCTCATGCCGAGCGCAGCAGCGCCAGGCTGTTGATCTTGTCCGGGCGGAACCCGGACCAGTGCTCGCCGCCGGCCTCGACGACCGGGACCTGCTGGTAGCCCAGGCCCACCACGTGGTCGTACGCGGCGGTGTCCTCGGTGACGTCCACGACGGTGTAGTCGATGCCCTTCTTGGTGAGGGCGCGGTAGGTGGCGTTGCACTGGACGCACGACGGCTTGGAATACACGGTGACTGACATAGCCCATCTCTCCTTGCGGGAAGTACCGATTCTCCGGCGCCTCCGGGGCTTTTCAGCTCGTGGTCCGGGTGGTGCGCCAGGTGGTTGAAGATCTGGATCAATACTACATCTTGTGGCGCGTACCGGGACATAGCCCTAGATGATGTGGTTGCCCGATCCACAGGGCCTCGGAGGTTATCCCCCGGGTTGTCCACAGGACCCCCGGTGGCCGGTGCCCGGCAGCACGCGGTTTTTCGCCGCCGGGGTGTGGATAAGCGGCGTTCCCGACGTCACGGAAAAACTTTTCGCACCGCGTGTCCCGACCACTGCCGAGCCGTGTCGCCCGGGCGGGAGGGCACGGGTCACCGCTGGCGCAGGACTCGCGTGCGGCCTCGACCGTCTCCGTCTCTTAGCGGTACTGCTCCCCGGTCACGCAGGTGAGGACCTGGGCGACCTCGGTCATCGTGAGCGACTCGGGACCCGTGAGGGTGTAGGCGCCGCGCGTGTGCGGCTACGGGTCCAGCAGGACCGCCACGACGGCGTCGGCGACGTCGGCCCGGGCCACCGCGGCCACGCGGCCGTCCCCGGCGGGTCCGCGCAGCACACGGTCCCCACCCGCAAACAGGGGCAGGACGTCCAGGTAGAAGTTGTCCCGCAGGAAGGTGTGCTCCAGTCCGGCGCGCTCGATCGCCTGCCCCGTGGCGTCCGAGGGTTGCGCACCAGCAGCCGGTGCTGAGGAGAGGGGGCAGAGATGGCCGGGGAAGGTCAGGGAGGGTCGGAGCTCGTGTCAGGGCACGTCAGAGCAGTCCTGCGGCCCGCAGCTGGTCCGAGATGGAGGCGCCGTCGTTGGCCTCGATCCACAGCACGCCCTCCGGGGCGATCACCCGGTGACCGTCCGGCACACGCGCACCGTTGGCGAGGACGGCCTCGGTGGGTGAGAGGTTGCGGATGACGACCGCCGCCACAGAGTCTGGGTAGCGCTCGGCGAAGCCCGCGTAGATCTGCGGGTCGTGCTGGCCGTCGTCTCCGATCAGGATCCACTTCACGTGCGGGAAGTTGGTGGCCAGTCGCTGCAGGTTCTGGACCTTGTGCTGGGCGCCCGAGCGGAACCAGCGCTCCGTGGTGGGACCCCAGTCGGTCAGCAGCAGCGCACCAGAGGGGTAGGCGTTGCGGGTGAGGAAGCGGCGCAGCGTGGGTGCCACGTTCCACGCCCCGGTGGAGAGATAGAGGAACGGTGCATTCGGGTGCTTGCGCCGCAGCCGGTCCATCATGGTGGACATCCCCGGCGTGGGGATGCGGGCGTGCTCGTTGGCCACGAAGGAGTTCCAGGCGGCGAGCATCGGCCGGGGCAGCGCGGTGACCATCACGGTGTCGTCCACGTCGCACACGACCCCCAGGTACTGCTGGTCCGAGACCACGGTGACTTTGGCCTCCGTGACCTCCGAGCCCTCGGCCTGCATGTAGATGGAGTGCACCCCCGGGGCCATGGACACGTTGAGGTCCGCGTCGATCACGCCGCCCTTGTCCGCGACGAGGTGGAACTCGTGATCCCCCAACCAGATGTTCACGTGGGCGAACGCGAAGGGCACGGACGAGAAGGAGCGCCAGCCGCGGATCGACTCGTCGGCGTCGTCCGTGTCCTGGATCAGCGAGCGCGTCTTGAGCAGCACGCGGCCCAGTGCCCGGACGTAGCGGGGGCTGCCGTAGCCGTCGAAGGCGAGCATGGTGGGGATGTCCCCGCGCTGGGTTGCCCTGCCCTGCCGCCAGCGCTGCAGCTTCTGGTCGAAGCGGTAGCCGATGTTGATCGCTTCCTCGGTGACCTGGTCCACGGTCGGCAGCAGATCCCCTCCGCCACTGTCTTTCGCCATGGTCCTCAGTCTCCCACAGGCGGGGGTGGGCGCCATGGCCGGGGTGCGGCGTGCGGTGATGTGTCATGGGGCGCCCCCCGGGTGTGCGAGGCAGGGGCGCTGGGCTCGGAGGTGCCGGGTTCGGGGGCGCTGGGCTGCACCTGCCGGGGCGAGGGGCGTTCGGGAGCGCTGCGCCGCGGTGGGCGTCCGGGGGTGGGGCGGGAGCCGAGCAGGGCCGAGGGGTCCGGCAGGGTCTCGGGGCGGGAGAGGTCCCAGGCCTGCGCGGCCTGGATGCCGATGCCCCGGGGGCCGGTGCGGCGGGTGTGGCCGTGGACCAGCAGCAGCGTGGGGGCGAAGAGCACCTCGCCGGAGACGGCCTGGGCCTCATCGAAGAAGGTGCAGTCCACCGCCCCGGAACCGTCGTCGAGGGAGATGAAGACCACGCGTCTGCCACTGCGCATGGGCGGGGTCATGGTGGAGACGCGGACCCCTGCGACGACCACCTCGGTCCCGTTGCGCAGCCCCAGCAGGTCCTCGGCGCGGGTGGCGCAGTAGCGGCGCATGAGCTGCGCGTGGGAGTCCATCAGGTGGGCGGAGACCTCCGTGCCCATGGTGTCCATCTCCGCCCGGACCCGTTCCTCGGGGCTCGGTTCGGCGAGCCGGGCGGGCAGGCCGGCAAGGTCCACGTCCCCCAAGGGCAGGCTCAGCTGACCCTCCCCCGGCTGTGAGCGCGGGGGTCTGCCGGTGACGGGGCGCTCTGCCTGTTCACGGAGGAAGTGGACCATGTCGGTGTGGGAGGCGCGGGTGCCAGCGCCGCGCAGCAGGGTGTCGAGTGCGCCGGCTGCGGCGAGGCGTTGCAGGTTTCTGCGGGTGGGGCGGGCGCGGGTCTTGACCTCGGCGAGGGTGCTGTAGGGCTGTCCGGCGAGGAGACGTTCGGTCTCGGCGGCACTGAGGCCGGTGATGGAGTTCAGGGACATGCGGATTCCCCAGGCACCGTCCTGGGTGTGGGGGATGCCGTGGTCGAGGTCTGCGGGTTCCACCGTGCCGGGGCGTGGTGTGACGGGTTCCACCCGGTGGTGCTCGCCGCTGCGGTTGACGTCCGGGCCGAGTACGGGGATGCCCATGCGGCGGGCCTCTCCCACGAGCAGGCGGGCGGGGTACATCCCGGGGTCGTGCTCCCAGACGCCGGCCATGAAGGCTTCGGGGTGGTGGGTCTTCAGCCATGCGGACTGGTAGGTGGGCACGGCGAAGGCGACCGCGTGGGCCTTGCAGAATCCGAAGCTGCCGAAGGCGTGGAGCAGCTCCCACACGGTGTCGATGGTGCGGTGGGTGTAGCCGCGGCCGTGGGCGGCGTCGCGGAAGGCGGCCTCCACGGCTGCTTCGCCGTGGGAGCCGAGCAGGCGCCGCCAGACGTCCGCGCGGCCGAGGCCGCAGCCGGTCATCCGGTCCATGATGCGCATGATCTGCTCGTGGTAGACGGCCACCCCGTGGGTCTCGGCGAGGATCTCGGTGAGGTCCGGGTGCAGGTGCTGAGGTGCGGACCAGCCGTGGCGTGCGTCGAGGTAGGGGCGGACCATGTTGGCCTGCATGGGGCCGGGGCGGAAGAGGGAGATGTCCACGATGAGGTCGTTGAACTCCTGCGGACCCATGGTGCCGATGAGCTCGCGCTGCCCGGGGGACTCGATCTGGAAGCACCCGAGGGTGTGAGTGGAGCTGATCAGGCGGTAGGTGTCCGGGTCGTCCCGGGGCATGGTGTCGAGGTCCGGGGGTGGCTCGTGGGGGTGCAGCCGTGCGGTCTCGGCGACGGCGTGGGCCAGGGTGGACTGCATGCGCACGCCCAGGACGTCGAGCTTGATCAGGCCCATGGGGTCCATGTCGTGCTTGTCGTACTGGGACATGGGCAGTCCGATCCCGCTGGCCTGCACGGGGGTGCGGTCCAGGAGGGTGGTGTCGGAGAGGATTACCCCGCACGGGTGCATGGAGATGTGGCGGGGCAGCCGGTCGAGGCGTTCGGTGAGGTCCACGAGCAGGTCCAGCTGCCGGTTGCCGCGCAGTCTGTCCGCGAGAGGTGCGAGCTCGGGCCGGCGGGTGAGCTCCTGGCGCAGGGTGGCTCCGGGGACGCGCCACAGCTGGCCCGCCACGTGGTCCACGTCCTGGGCGCCGAGGCCGAGGGCGAGTCCGGCGTCCCGCACGGCCCCGCGGGAGCGGTAGGCATTCTGCATGCTCATGAGGGCGACGCGCCGGGGGCCGAAGCGTTCGAAGATCCGCTGGTAGACGGCGTGGCGGCGGGCGCTCTCGATGTCGATGTCGATGTCCGGCAGATTGGGGCGCAGCGGGGAGAGGAACCGTTCGAAGACGAGGTCGTACTCGAGGGGGTCCGCCGGGGAGATCCCGAGCAGGTGCACCACCAGGGAGGAGACCCCCGAACCGCGGGCGGCGTGGCGCACGTCCATCTCGCTCATCAGCTCCGAGACCTCCCCCACGGTGAGGAAGTAGCCCGCGAACCCCAGGTGGGAGATCACGTCCAGCTCCCGTTCCAGCCGCGAGCGCAGTGACTCCCTGTTGAGTCCCGGCACGGTGCGGTCCCAGTCCTCGTGCCCGTGCAGGCGTGCAAGGCCGGCGTAGCAGCGGCGGGCGAGTTCGCGGTCCGGGTTGCCCTGGACCCCGAGGACCGAGGCCTCCGGGATCACGGACCGGCCCATCCCGAGATCGTGCTCGGGGTCCAGGATGCAGCGTTCGGCCAGGTGGTGGGTGTCTGCGAGCAGCCTGTCCCGCCCGGCGTCCCCCTGGTCCGCGGCGTGGGCAATCTCGTGGGCGAGCAGGGCCATGCGGTCGTCGTCCTTGAGCCAGCCCTGACCGTTGGGCTGCAGGACGCCGCGGTCCGCGCCCGCGAGCTCATCCAGGGGCATCAGGGTGCGGGCGGCGTCCAGCACGTCCGCGGTCACGGCCTGGCCGGGGTGGGCGTAGCGCACCGCGTTGCTCAGCACCACGGGCAGCTGCGCCCGGTGCCCGATCTGGAGCATGCGCACCGCGTGGCCGGTGCTCAGGGGCGTTCCCTGGGGAGAGAGGTGGGTGGCGGTCTCCACCACGAGGGTTCCCGGGGGCAGCACGCGGCGCCACCGTTCCAGGGCGGTGCGCGCGGGCTGGTAGTGGCGCCCGGCGAGCAGCTTGCCGACGTCCGAGTCCGGGCCCACCAGGACCACGAGGCCGGGCTTCCCGTGCGCCGCGGCCCGGTGGACGTGGCGGGCCAGCTGCGCGGTGGTGAGACCGATCGGGTGGCCCTGGTGCCGGTCGTGGGCGCGGTGCGCGGCGGAGACCACGCGGCACAGGGCGGCGTAGCCGGCCCCGGCGTTGTTTCCCGTGGCCAGCACCACCACGCGCCCGAGCACCCGGGGCGGCAGCGGGCGACGTCGCTGCCCGCCGCGGGTGCCCGCCACGCCCGCACGGCCCGCGCCGAGCAACGCGAGGTCCACCCCCAGCACGGGAGAGAGGCCGTGCTCCCGGCACGCCAGGACGTGCTTGACCGCGCCGTAGAGACCGTCCCGGTCCGTGCACGCGAGGATCTCCGCCCGCTGCTCCGCTGCGGTGGCCGCCAGCTCCTCCGGGCGCGCCACACCGTAGTGGGCGCTGAAGGCGGAGGCCACGTGGAGATGAGGGAAGTGCATGGACGTATTCGAATCTTTATTCGAATACTTGTCAAGTGCTGCGGGTCCTGGTGCAGCACCTCCGGGCCGCTCCACCGGCCGCTCACCCAAGGGTCACCCCGAGCAGCTGCCACTGGTCCGAGACCTGGTTGCGCACGAGCCGGAAGGTGCAGGGCACGGCCGCCCCGCCCCGCAGCGCCTGAACCTGCCACAGCTCCCGGTCCACCATGCTGATGCGGGACTCACGGGGCACGCGATCCTCGGATTCCCACCATTTCCGCCGTTCGTACCACCGCACGGGCGGCTCCACCACGTGGTGCACGCCCCCCCGGTGGACCACCTCCCGGGGCACACCGGCACCGTTGCAGCGCACGACCACCTCGGCCGCAGTGCCCTCGGGGATGAGCTCACGCCCCTGCCTGCTGGGCGCCGCCCTGACCCCCGCGCCGATCACCGGCACCGAGTCCCACGGATCCTCCCAGGACCCAACCTCCATGCTCTCCACCACAGTCATGGCGTTCCGTCCTCCCCGGATATTCGAAACTTTATTCGACTCCTGAGACGGTGCCAAGGCCGTCCGACACGCATAAGCGACTCGACGCGCTCCAACCCACCGCACCCTCCACCCGGAATACCCCGCCTGCCCGCGAAGTTCTCCTGTGAACCGGCACCGCCCCTGGTGTCCGGAGCACGGAGAAGGAGCAAGTAAATGACACGCATCGCAGTCCTGGGCGGCACGGGATACGCCGGGAGCAACATCGCAGCGGCGGGTGTCCGGCGCGGGCACCAGGTCACCGCCTGGAGCAGGAACGCCCCCGAGCACCCGGTGGCGGGCGTCGAGTACCGCACGGGCGACGTCGCCGACCCCACCGTGGTGGCCGCAGCCCTGGAGGGCACGGACGTGGTGCTCACCGCCCTGTCCCCGCGCGGCACGCTGGCCGGAGAGGGCGTGATGCGCGCCGTCGAGAAGGGCATTGCGGAGCAGGCCATGGCCCGGGGCATCCGCTTCGGAATGGTCGGCGGGGCTGGCTCCCTGCGGGTCAGCGAGGGCGGCCCGAAGGTCTACGACGCCCCGGACTTCAACCCTGAGTGGCGCCGGGACTCCGTGGAGGTCGAGACCGTGATGACAGACCTGGCCGAGACCCCCGAGTCCTTCGACTGGTTCGTGATCTCCCCCGCCGGAGAGTTCGGCGCGTGGAACCCCGGCGAGCACACCGGTTCCTACCGCACGAGCAGCGAGGTGCTGCTCACCGACGAGTCGGGGCGTTCGGTGATCTCCGGGGCGGACTTCGGGGAGGCGTTCCTCGACGAGGTGGAGCGCCCGGCGCACCACCGCGAGCGCTTCGGGGTGGCCTACTGAGCGGTTGACGACTGCGCGCGGCCCGTAGCCGGCGCGGGGGGGGGCGAGTGGTGGGTGGAGCGCCGGAGGGCCGCATAGCGAGGCAACCCGGCTTCTCCAGCACCCGGCCGCACACCGTTCCCACCTCTCCTGCGTCCTCGGTGCCCCCGGGGCCCAGTGCCCCAGACCCTTGCAGCCCTGCTGCACCCACCGTGCCCCGATCCGTGCCACACGGCGTCATGTGCGGCGGGTCCCGGGTTGTCCGCCCCGCGGCGGGTGTGGTTGTGTGGTGGTACAGGAATCACGAGTTCCGGCCCAACAGCCCTGGCTGGCCGGACGGCAACCCTCTGACGCTGTCGTGGGGTGCCCCAGGTGATGATTCGGCCCGTGACCACACCGGTGCGGGCAAGGACGGCGTCCGGTTCCCCTGCGCTTCGTGACGCCCCGGTCTGAAGGACTGTTCATGGGCCACGCCGCATCCGGCCGCACCGACGAGACTCTTCTGCCCCGCCCCGCGGGCACCGTTACAACAAGTGGCGGGCACGACGACGCCGCGCGCACCGCCGCTGCCGAGGCGCAGCTCCCCGGTGCCACCCCCAGCACACCTCACGGCACCGCCCCAGGCCTGTCTCCCGCTGCTGCTTCTAGCGGCCTGCGGGCCGCGGGCGCAGCGGTGCGCTCGAAGAAGCGGGTGCTGGCGGCGTCGTTCGTGGGCACGACCATCGAGTGGTACGACTTCTACCTCTACGGGGCGGCGGCCGCCCTGGTGTTCAACCACTATTTCTTCCCGCAGGGCTCGGGCGTGGGAGCGGTGATCGCCTCGTTCGCGACCTTCGCGATCGCGTTCTTCTTCCGTCCCCTGGGCGGGATCATCGCGGGCCATCTGGGGGACCGGATCGGGCGCAAGGCGCTGCTCGTGGCGTCCTTGCTGACCATGGGGCTGGCGACCACGGCGATCGGTCTGCTGCCCGGTTTTGGGCGGATCGGCTGGGCCGCGGTGGTGCTGCTGGTGGCCTGCCGGATCCTGCAGGGGCTCTCCGCGGGGATGGAGTGGGGTGGTTCGGCCGTGCTGTCGGTGGAGCACGCCCCCTCCGGGCTGCGGGGGCTGTTCGGCTCGTTCACGCAGGTCGGCTCGGCGGCGGGGATGCTGCTGTCCACCGCGTTCTTCGCCGTGGTGCAGGCCGTGACCACGCCGGAGCAGTTTCAGGCGTGGGGCTGGCGCGTGCCGTTCGTGTTCTCGGCGGTGCTCGTGGTGATCGGGCTGGTCATCCGCGCCGGTGTCACGGATGCCGAGGAGTTCCGCGAGGTCAGGGCGGAGGAGAAGCGCGCCGTCTCCCCCGTGCGCGAGGTACTGCGCGAATACCCGCGCGGTGTGCTCGTGTGCGTGGGGCAGCGCATGGTCCAGCCGGCGATCTTCTCGGTCCTCACCGTCTACACGCTCACCTACGTGACCCAGCACCGCGGTCAGAGCCAGTGGGTCATGGTCTCCATCCTGATCGCGGCGGCCGTGGGGATCGTGGGCGGACCCTTGTGGGGATGGCTCTCGGACCGTGTGGGCCGCCGCCGGATCTCCGGGATCGCGGCCGCACTGGTCGGCGTGTTCGTGTGGCCCTACTTCCTCTTCCTGGACCACGGCCCACTGGCCCTGCTGCCGTTCGTGTACCTCGTGGGCCTGGCCGTGCTGCACGACAGCATCTACGGCCCCCAGGCGGCACTGTTCGCCGAGCAGTTCCCCGTGCACCTGCGCTACTCAGGGGTCTCCCTGGGCTACCAGGTGGGCACGATCCTCTCGGGCGGGCTGACCCCCATGATCGCCGCGTGGCTCGTGGCGCGCGGCGGGGGAACGCCGTGGCTGCTGTGCGGCTACCTCAGCGTCCTCGCCGTGGTCTCCGTGGTCACCGCCCGCATGGCGCGGGACTCCGTGGCCGACGGCGCCCGGGCAGTCCCCGTGCCCGTCCCCTCCTGAGCGCCCGGTCCGACGACGTCGCCCGCCTGCCCGAGCGCCGCTCCGCCCGGCTCGGACCGCCGCTTCCCGACCGTCCGCACCATCACCCGTCCCCGTGAAAGGCCCCCATGCCCCGTCCGCTGCTGTTCAACGCGTTCGAGATGCCCGTGCCCGTCCACCAGTCCCCCGGGCTGTGGCGCCACCCCGAGGACGAGTCCCGCAACTACGTCTCACCGACCCACTGGGAGCGGGAGGCGAGGACGATCGAGGCAGCGGGGTTCCACGGCATCTTCCTCGCGGACGTCCTCGGGCTCTACGATGTCTACGGCGGCACCCCGGACGCCGCCCTGCGCGGCGGGGTGCAGGTCCCCCAGCTGGATCCCCTGCTGCTCGCGCCCCTGCTCGCACGGGCCACGGAGCACCTCGCCGTGGGAGTGACCGCCTCGGTGACCTACGCGGCGCCCTACGACCTCGCCCGGCGCTTCGCCACCCTTGACGCCCTCACGGACGGACGCATCGCGTGGAACGTGGTGACCTCCTACCAGGAGTCCGCCGCGCGCAACCTCGGTCTGGGGACGCAGCTGCCCCACGACGAGCGCTACGACCGCGCGGACGAGTACATGGACGTGGTCTACGCCCTGTGGGAGGGCTCCTACGCGGAGGATGCGTACGCCGCGGACCGGGACAGCGGCGTCGTCGTGGATCCCGCGAAGGTGCGCGGCGCGGGCCACCACGGCACGTACTTCGACGTCACCGCACCCTCCCTGACGGCCCCCACCCGCCAGCGCACCCCGTACCTCTTCCAGGCGGGGGCCTCCCCTCGTGGGCTCGCGTTCGCCGCGAAGCACGCCGAGGCCGTCTTCTTCTCCGGTCCCACGCCCGAGCACGTCGCCCGGTGGACCGGCAGGCTCCGCGAGGAGGCCGAAGCCGCCGGGCGCGATCCACGCTCCGTCAAGGCGTTCACGAACGTCGCCGTCGTCGTGGCCGAGACGGGTGACGCGGCCCACGAGCGCTTGGCCGAGTACACCCGGTACGTGGACGTGCCCGCGGCTCTCGCGCTGTTCGGCGGGTGGACCGGGGTGGACCTCTCCGATGCGGACCCCGACGCTCCACTGGAGCATGTCGAGACGGACGCCAACCGGTCGGCGCTCGCGTCGTTCACGACCATGGACCCGGACGCCTCGTGGACGCCACGGCGCGTGGCGGAGTTCGTGGCGATCGGCGGTCGAGGTCCCGTGATCACGGGCTCCCCGGAGGAGATCGCGGACGAGCTGGAGCGCTGGGCGCGGGTCGCGGACGTGGACGGTTTCAACGTCAACGCGTGCGTGCGCCCCGCGGACTTCGAGCGCTTCGGGCGCTTTGTGGCGCCGGTGCTGCGCGAGCGGGGTGTGCTGGCACCGGCGGCCACCGTGGGCGGCGCCGGGGACTCCGGTACAGGGGACGACGGCGCGGCGCGAGTTCCCTCCGCCCGCGAGGTCTTCGGCGGTGCCGGGCCCCGGCTGCCGCTGGACCACCCGGGGGCCGCGCACCGCAGCTGAGCCGGGCGGCGTCGTCATCCGGGGCCCTGGAACCCCGGAGGCCCCGTCCGGCACCCGCGTCACCGGGTGCCGGACGGGGCCGGCGGGGAGGGAACGTGCTCAGGGCTGGGCGGGCAGCACGTACCGTCCGGTCCTGTCCGTGGCCAGGGCGAGGGAGGAGATGTGCTGGACCTCGCCGTCGGGCCCCGGCTCGTTGGAGCGCAGCATGTCCGGGCGCTCGAAGTCCAGGCCGGTGACGTGGCACGTGAGCAGTTCGTCGGAGGGGTTGCCGTCCGCGTCCGTGTAGGGCAGCTCGATCCCGTCGTCCGTGCGGCGCAGGTAGTAGCGCCCGCGGGTGGCGATCGCCGTCAGCGGAGTGGCCACGAGCGCGATCAGCACCGCGAAGATCGGGGAGAACGGGGCGATCCCGGGTCCGAAGGCCCCGAAGAACATGGCGATCGAGATCCCGGCGGACAGGCCCAGGGAGACCAGGCCCACGGGGTTCCAGTTGTGCAGCATGCCCCGGCGGAACTCGGGGACCTTGGGCGAGAGGCCCAGCACGTGCTTGTTGACCACGATGTCCGTGGCCACCGTGACGATCCACGCGATGGCGCAGTTCGCGTAGAAGCTGAGCACCGTGTTGAGGAAGTCGAACATGTTCAGCTCCATCAGCGTCAGCGCAATCGCCAGGTTCACGCCCACGAACACCAGGCGCCCGGGGTAGGTGCGGGTCACGCGGGTGAACGAGTTGGTCCACGCCAGGGACCCGGAGTAGGCGTTGGTCACGTTGATCTTGATCTGGGAGATCACCACGAGCACCACCGCCAGCACCATGGCCAGCCACCCCGGCATCATGTGCTGGTAGACGCCCAGGAACTGGTGCACGGGCTCGTTGGCCGTGGCCGACGCCGCGGGGTCCAGGCGCGCGATCAGGTACACCGTGATGAACAGCCCGGTGATCTGCTTGGCGGCCCCGAAGACCACCCACCCCGGCCCGGCCAGGATCACGGCACGCCACCACGCCACGCGGTTCTCCTCCGTCTTGGGCGGCATGAAGCGCAGGTAGTCGATCTGCTCCGCGATCTGCGCGATCAGCGACAGGCACACGCCGGCGGCGAGCATCACGGCGGCGAAGCTGGGGCCCTGCCCGCTCTCACCGCGGTAGTCCAGGAACTCCCCCACCGAGGAGGGGTCCGAGACCACCAGGTAGCCCACAGGGATCACCATCAGCACGAGCCACAGCGGGGTGGTCCACACCTGCACCCGGGCCAGGGACTTCATTCCGTAGATCACCAGCGGGATCACGATGATCGTGGCGATCGCGTAGCCCACGGGTTTGGGGATCCCCAGGCCCAGTTCGAGCCCCTGCGCCATGATCGAGCCCTCGAGCGCGAAGAGGATGAACGTGAACGTGGCGAAGATGACGTTGGTGATGATCGAGCCGTAGTACCCGAAACCGGAGCCGCGGGTGATCAGGTCCAGGTCCAGGTTGTAGCGGGCCGCGTAGTACGCCAGCGGCAGCCCCGTCACGAAGATGATCACGGCGGCCAGGAGGATCCCCAGCAGGGCGTTCGTGGTGCCGTGGGCCATGCCGATGTTCGCGCCGATCGAGAAGTCGGCGAGGTAGGCGATGCCGCCCAGCGCGCTCGTGGCCACGACACCCGGTCCCCACTGCCGGTAGGAGCGCGGGGCGAAGCGCAGGGTGTAGTCCTCCAGGCTCTCCTTCGCGGCCGAGCGGGCTCCGCCCTCTGCAGTGCCGGCCGTTGCAGCCCCGGCACCCGGACTGGTGCCGGGTGGTTCCGAGGGGGAGAGTTCACTGCGGGATTTCACGTCCAGGGACATGCCGCCGTCCTTTCGTCGCTCACGGGAGCTGACCCCGGAGCGGGATCCCCACCGGGCGGGGCACGCCCGGGGACCCGCGGTGTCCGCGGATGCCTCGATCCTGACGCGGTCGTGTTTCCGGCGTGTTGACGGCCTGAGTGCAGCGTGTGACGCCCAGGGCCTGCGTGTAACGATCTGTCGACAGCGCCCCGCCCGGCGGGCGGTGTCCCGGCCCGAGGGGCGCGTCGCGGCCGCCGGGCACGACGGCGCGGGGCGGCGACGTCGCGAACGGCCAGTGCGGCGACGTCGTAGCGAGCGGCGCTCAGGCCTCGAAGAGCGGGCGCCCGAGGTAGTCCGCCGCGTCCTGCGACACCCCCGGGGGCACGGCGAAGAGCCCGGAGCCGGTGTGGCGCAGGTACTCGCTGAGCGCGTCCTGGCGGGCGAGCTTCTTCTGGATGGGCACGAAACCGGTGGCGGGGTCCTTGACCATGGCGATGAAGAACAGCCCGACGTCCATGTTGCCCACGGTGTCCGTGCCGTCCGCGTAGTTGTAGCCGCGGCGCAGCATCTGCACACCGTCGTTGGTGTCCGGGTGGGCCAGGCGCACGTGGGAGTCCTCGGGCACGATCGGCTGGTTGCCGGAGCCCATCATCCCCAGGTCCACGGGCGTGAACTCCTCGCCGCCGGACAGCGGTGCCCCGCTGCCCTTGGTGCGCCCGATGATCTTCTCCTGGCCGGTGAGCGACTCCCGGTCCCACGTCTCCAGGATCATCCGGATCCGCCGGGCTACCAGGTAGGTGCCGCCGCGCAGCCAGGAGTCGTCGGTGACCCACACGTGGTCCTGGATCGCGGAGGCGTCCTCGGCCTTGAGGTTGGCGGTTCCGTCCTTGAAGCCGAAGAGGTTCCGGGGCGTGGCCTGCTCGGTGGAGGTCGATGAGGTGCGGCCGAAGCCCAGCTGCATCCAGCGGGTGGAGACCACTCCGAAGCCCATGCGGATCAGGTTGTGCACGGCGTGGACGGCCACCTGCGGGTCATCGGCGCACGCCTGGATGCACAGGTCTCCGCCGGTGCGCGCGTCTTCGAGCTTGTCCCCCGGGAAGTGGGGCAGCTCGACCAGCCCCTCCGGAAGCCTGGACTTAAGACCGAACCGGTCCCTGCCCGAGGAGTCCTGGAACAGGGAGCGGCCGAATCCCACCGTGACCGTGAGGTGGGCGGCCGAGAGGTCGTGGGCCTCCCCCGTGTCCTGGGGCGGGGCGTACTCGGAGCCGCCGTCGAAGCCCGTCTCGGTGACGTCCAGGCCCTGGGTGATCCGCCGGCACGCCGCCGTCCAGTCCTTGAGCAGCCCGATCAGCTCGTCACGGTCCTTGGTGAGCACGTTCAGGGACGCGAAGCACAGCCGGTCCTGCGCGGGCGTGACGATCCCGGCCTGGTGCTCGCCGTGGAAGTCCACGACGTCGTCCGGGGCGCGGTCCCCGAGCGTGTCCTGCAGTGCGGCAACCGCGGGAGGCCCCGCCACACCCAGCCCCGCGCCCACGGCGAGCGCCCCGGCGCCCGTGCCGAGCAGGGCGCGCCGGGAGAACCCGCGGCGGGTAGTGGTCGGGTGCTCGTCCCGTGGTGCCTCGTTCATACTGGTTACTCCACGACCTTGTCGGTCACGGTGGACAGGGGTTCGGACAGGGCGTTGACGGCGTCGGAGAGCTTCTTGACGTCGTCCTTGCTCAGCTTGTCGTAGGTCACGAAGCCGTCGCCCTCCTTGTACTGGTCGAGCAGCTTCTGGAGGTCCTTGAACCGGGTCTTCAGGGTGGAGTCCAGCTCCGTGTCCCGCTTCTTGAGCAGCGGGGAGAGGTCCTCGTACGCGATCCGGGCACCGTCCACGTTGGCCTGGAAGTCCCACAGGTCCGTGTGGGACCAGGTCTCCTCCTCGCCAGTGACCTTGCCGGTGGCGACCTCGTCGAGCAGCTCCTTGGCACCGTTGGAGAGCTGGTCCGCGGTGAAGGTCATGTCGCGGGTGCGGTCGTGGAGGGTCTGGGTGTCCGTGACGAGCTGGTCGGCCAGGGCGTCGCGATCCTTCTGTGCGAGAGCCGTGTACCCGGTGGCCGGCGGCCACAGGTCCTTCTCGATGCGGTGCCAGCCCGTCCACTTCTGGCCGTCCTCGAGGTCCGCCTCGCGAAGGTCCAGCTTGGGGTCCAGGTCACCGAAGGACTCGGCGACCGGTTCGATGCGCTCCCAGTGCATGCGCACGGGGGCGTAGAGCTCGCGGGCCTTGTCGTCGTCGCCGTTCTTGTAGGCCTGCGCGAACTCCTTGGTGCCTGAGAGCAGCTGCTCGGCCTGGTCCTTGACGTAGGACGCGTACTGGCTGGTGGCCTGGTCCTTGAGCTGGCTGTCCTGGGCATCCGCCTGGTCCCCGGCCTCACCCTTGGTCACAGTGAAGTCCCCGCGGATGCCGTCACCGACCATCCCGGGCTTGCAGGCCGTGAAGTACTTGCCCTCCGGTGCGGAGACGGTGAGGGTGCGGTTCAGGCCGGGGGCGATGTTCTCCACCTCGCCCACGATCCGCAGCCCGTCCTCCCCCAGCAGGTAGAACTCTGTGACCTTCGAGCCGTCGTTCTTGACGTCGAAGCGCAGGGTTCCCGACGACGCCTCGGTGGCCGAGACCTCGCACTTGTCGTCGGTGCTCGTCACGGAAATCGTGCCGTCGTCCTTGGCGCCGGACTGGTCGTTGGGCTGGCACGCGGAGAGGGCGAAGAGCAGCCCGGTGGCGGTCACCAGGGCGGAAAGGGTCATAGCGGTGCGGGGCATGGCGGTCCTCGGTCTCGGCCGTCGACGGCAGTGGGATGGGTCTGTGAGTTCTCGCTGCGGGGGCGTGTGGCCGCGGGCGGGACTGTGGTTCAAGCAGTGGCCGCGGCTGCGTCGGACGCGGGGTGCGACGTCGTGCTCACTGCGGCGGTGGGCCGGGCTCGTCCGGAGCGGGATCGGCGGATGAACAGCGGCATGACGATCAGCACGTAGAGCCACCACGCCGCGAACTCGAGCCACGTGGTGGCCGGGGAGAAGTTGAAGACGCCCTTCAGCAGCACGCCGTACCAGCTCGTGGGAGGAATCGTGGCGGAGAGGTCGAAGGCCAGGGCGCTGAGCCCTGGCAGGATCCCGGCCTCCTGCAGGTCGTGGAAGCCGTAGGCGAGCACCCCGGCGGCCACGATCACGAGGAACCCGCCGGTCCAGCGGAAGAAGGTGGACAGGTTCAGCCGCAGCAGTCCGCGGGTGATGGCCCACGCGATGAGCACGGCCACGAGGATGCCGAGCACCGCCGCAAGCGCGGGGGCGAGCATCCCTCCGCTGCTCCCGGTGGCGCGGGTGGCGGCCCACAGGAACAGCGCGGTCTCGAGTCCTTCGCGGCCCACGGTCAGCGCGCCCAGCACCACGATGCCCACGGTGGAACCCTGCACGGCCAGAGAGGCGCGGGACTCGAGCTCTTTCTTGAGCCCGCGGGAAGCGGAGGCCATCCAGAAGATCATCCACGTGACGAAGCCCACTGCGATGATGGACAGTGATCCGCCGATGGCCTCCTGGGCCTCGAAGGTCAGGGTGGAGGGACCGAACGTGAGCAGCGCGCCGAACCCCAGGGCCACGAGGATCGCCGCAACGACCCCCGTCCACAGGGGCTTCAGCGCCGAATGCTGCCCCACCCGCTTGAGGTATCCCATGAGGATCGCGACGATCAGCGCCGCCTCGAGACCCTCACGCAGGCCGATCAGAAAAGTTTGGAACATGTCCCCGTCTTCCGCCCATGAGGTTAGGCACACCTAAGAATATGATCTCAAAGTACCACGAGAACGCCGCGGTTCTGGGGCCTTCGGGGTTTGTGCGGGGACGTGTCAGCCGTGTCGCAACGGGGCGGCCACCGGGGCCACAACGGCACCGGTGAGCCGAGTCAGGTCCTGTGGTGCGAGCCCCACGTCCAGACCCCGGCGACCGCCCGAGACGTAGACCCGTTCCAGCTTCCCGGCACTCTCGTCCACCACCGTGGGCAGCCTGGTGCGCTGGCCCAGCGGGCTCACCCCGCCGAGCACGTACCCGGTCAGGCGATGCACGTCCGCCGGCTGCGCGAGCTTTGCCTTCTTGGCACCCAGTGCGGCGGCCGCGGCCTTCAGGTCCGCGCGCATCTCCACCGGCACCACGCACACCCCGAAGCCCTCGTGGTCGAGCTCCACTACGAGGGTCTTGAACACGCTGCGGGCCTCCACCCCCAGCTCCTGGGCTGCCTCCAACCCGTAGGACTCCGCGCGCGGGTCGTGCTCGTAGGCCCGCTCCTCGAACTCCACCCCCGCCGCTGTGAGCTGCAGGGTGGCCGGGGTGGCCGACACGCCGTGCTTCTTCTTCGCCATCTCGCTCTCCTCTCACACTCCACCCGGGCGGTGTCCAGCCCGCTCTGGGGCGGTACCCGGTGTGCTTGGGTACTGTGGTGACCAGCCCGCGCGGCGAGAGCTCCTCCAGCGGACCTCCCCGAGACCTGCGGGGTCACGGTCAACGAGCCTACGACCCTCCCGCCGCACGGACGAGTGCTCCCCCGGCACCGCCCCCGTCACCTCCCCGTTCTGCGCGCACCGTACGCCCCACAGCAGGCCCGCGACGATCCCCCGATCACCGCGCACCGCAGCCCCGGGCCCTTGCCGCACGCGGCGGCTGGCTGCGCGGGGGCGCCCCACCAGGACCCAGGAGGTTCGGGACGTTGGCCACCACACACGCCCCCGGCACCACCCCGCTGCCCGAGCCGCACCCGGCGGCCCTCGAGCGCTTCCCCGCGGCCGGCGCCGCTCCCCGGCGCCGGCTGCTCGTCTTCCCCCACGCCGGCGGCGGCGGGCTCAGCGGCAGAGCACTGCTACACCCCGGCACGGAGGTGGTCGTCCACCGCCGCCCCGGCCGCGAGTCCCGCATGGGCGACCCCACCCCCGTGAGCGTGCGCGGCGCCATCGACGAGGCACTCGCCGCCCTGCTTCCCGTGCTTGACGCCGACGGCGTTCCCACCGCGGTCCTCGGCCACTCCTTCGGCGCGCTGCCCGCCGTGGAGTTCGCCGCCGCCCTGGACAGGCTGCGCCCGGGGCGCCTCGAGCGCGTGGTGCTCTCGGCCAAAGCCACCCCGCCAGCTCCGGACCCGCAGCTCGCGGCGATCCTGGAGGACGACGGCGCGCTGGCCGCCTGGCTGCTCGCCCTCGGCGGCACCCCCGAGGAGCTGCTCACCGATCCCGGGCTGCGCGAGATGGTCCTCGCCCCGCTGCGAGCGGACCTGCGCGCCTCCCTGTCCTACGACGGACAGCCCCCGCACCTGGCGACTCCCCTGCTGCTCGTGCACGCCCGCGAGGACGGCGGCGCCACCGCCGAGGCCATGGCTGGGTGGGCCCGCTGCACGGGTGGAGCCGTGCGCACCCTGGAGGTCCCCGGTGGCCACCACGGCCTGTATGCGCACCCGGACCTGCTCCACGCCGCCCTGGACGAGTCCGCGGACGGCGCCCTGTGAGCGCCCGGACCGTCACCGTGGCCCAGCCCGTCTGGGCGCAGCTGCGCCGCCGAGTGCCCGGAGCCCCTGCAGACCTGACCCTGCACGTGCTGCCGCTGTCCGAGGTCGCGGCCTGGGTCGAGTCCGCAACGGGCTGTCTCTCCCCGGAGGAGCTCGCCCGCGCCCGCGGGATCCAGGAGACCTCCGCAAGGGAGCTGTTCGTGGTCTCCCGCGTGGCCCTGCGCCACGTGCTCGGCCACCGCTTGGGCTGCGCCCCCGGGGACGCCCCCGTGACGCACGACCCGCGCACCGGCGCTCCCCGCGAGGTGCACGGCCGCGCGAGTGCCGTGGCCGGGCGGGGCGGTGACGCGGGCCCCGAACTCGGCTGGTCCCCCGCCCTCGGAGCTCTGCGCCCCGTCCACTTCTCGGTCTCCCGCACGGCGGGTCTCGTGGCGGTGGTCACCGCGCTGCGCGAGGTGGGCGTCGACGTCGAGAGGCTGCAGAGCGAGGTGGAGGCGGACGTGCTCCTGGATATCCTGCACCCCGCAGACCGCGCCCGGCTCGCGGGACTGCGCGGGCGGCGTCGTCGTGTGGCGGTGACCCGCGCATGGGTGCGCGTGGAGGCGCTCGTGAAGGGTTGGCAGACCGGCCTGGCACGGGACCCGGCGAGCATCAACGTGGGCACCCGCTCCCGCGCCACCTACGGCCCGGACTGGACCGTGGGCGACGTGCGCACCAGCACCCGGGAGAACGCCCGGCTGGCCGTGGCATGGCGAACGGACCCCGCCCCGCAGGGCTGAGGTCCGTTCCTCGGATGCGGTGCGCGCTACCGGGTGCTCACCGCGCGCGGGTCTCCGCACGACGTCGCGGCGGCGCCTTCTTGACCGGCACGACCGCGGCGGCCACGCCCTTCGACACCTTCGTGACCAGCCGCTCCAGCGGTCCGTTGCCCAGCGCCTTCTGCCAGGCCACCGCGAACAGCGCCGCGACCGCGATCTGCACGAAGTACCAGAACCACGGCGTGCCGTCCGTCCACACGAAGGACAGGAACACCAGGTGGCTCACGTACAGGGTCAGCGTCATGGAGCCCATGGCGCCGAGCCAGGTCAACCACTTGCCGATCACGCGGCTGAGCAACAGGAAGATGCCCAGCGCGATCATGGCCATGCCCGCACTCTTGAACAGCGCGAACGGGGTGTTGGTGTGCGGCCCGGAGAGCAGCAGCCACAGGTTGGTGGTGTTCGGCATCTGGGGGTCCGGGCCGAAGGCCTGGATGGTCCACACGTCCTCCCACGTCATCCACGGGGTCGCCTGGAGCAGGGCGTCCTCAAGGTCGAAGCGCCACAGCATCAGCAGGGACACCCCCCAGCCGATGGCGGCCACCACGGCACCCACGATCACGAGCAGCACCTGCACCCGGTCACGGGACAGCGGCAGCCGGCCCAGGGCCATGCCCAGGCAGATGAACGTCATCCACGGCAGCGCCGGGTAGGTGCCGGTGAGGAACAGCTCCGCGAGCACAGCTCCCGGATCCGTGAACAGCTCCGCGTAGCTCGGGTTGCCGTAGACGTGCGCGGGCAGCACGGACAGGGACCACTGCATCACGAACGGCATGACCACCGCGAAGAACACCGAGGAGGCAAGCAGCCACCGAACGGTCATCAGCGTGAACGGGATGGCCACCAGGAACATCAGACCGTAGTAGATCAGGATGTTGTACACCGGCAGGTCCAGCAGGTTTATGGTCATGCCGATGAGGAACAGCACGATCGCGCGGACGAGGATCGACACGCGCGCCCGGTGGCCCTCCCTGCCCTTACGGGGGTGGCGTCCGCCGGTCATGAACGCGAGGCTCACTCCGGCCAGGGTGGCGAACAGTGCGGCGGAGTGGCCGGCGAACAGGCTCCACTGCAGGGTGGGCTCCTCGTCCACGCCGTGGGTCGCGGGCAGCACGTGGACCGCGATCATGCCGATCAGGGCGAAGCCACGGGCCACGTCCACGCCCATGATGCGGCGCTTGGTGCGCCGCCCGTCCGCACTGGTCTCGTTGCGCGTGACCGCCCCGTGACGGGGCGCGGAGGTGGAGCGCGGCGGGGCGGTGACCACCGGGGTGGCATGGGTCCACAGTCCACTCTCGGCGGCCGTGCGGCCCTCGTCCCCGCGGTCCCCCAACCACACCTCACGCGGTGGGCGGCGCCCCGGCTGCGGGCGCTGCCCGAGCGGGAGGTCGCCTTCCACGACGTCGTCATTCACACTCTGCTGGGTCATTCGGTGGCTCCCTTGTGCTGGGCGGCTGACTCCCCGAGGGGGATGGTGGCCGTGTGGGCCGAGGGCACCGCGGTGGACCCTGCGGTACGGGGCGACGACGCCGTGGCGGGCATGCTGCTCGTTGTCGCACCGGGCTCCGTGGCACCGTGCGTGGTGGCACCGGAGCCCGGGGTGGCCGACGCCGCTGTGGCCGACGTGCCGGTGCCGGCGGCACCGGCGGTGGGCAGTGCCGGGGTGGGCACCACCATGGCGCTAACCACCTGGTCACCGGCCTCGAGGTGGCGGATGGGGTTGCCGCCCCAGTTGCCGTCCGAGGGCACGGTCTCCTGGCGCATCACCAGTGAGCCCGGTGCCACGGTGGTGCGCTCCTCGATCGTGGCGCCCGGCAGCACGAAGCTGTTGGGCCCCAGGGTGGAGCCGCGGCGCATGGTCACCGGCTCCATCCGCATGATGCGGTCGTGGAACAGGTGGGTCTGCAGCACGGTGCCGCGGTTCACGGACACGTTGTCCTCCAGGTGCACGAGGTCGAACTCGGGCAGCCACCAGGTCTCGCACCACACGCTGCGCCCGATCTTCGAGCCCATCAGGCGCGCCCACACGTTGAACATGGGCGAGCCCACGCTCAGCCGGATCATGGAGGGCACGGCCAGGGACTCCGCGAAGATGTCCGTGAGCTCGTTGCGCCACACGAAGGAGCTGAACAGGGGGCGCTCCGAGGCCCGGAAGCGGCCCATCAGGGCCCACTTGACCAGCACAGGCACCAGGCACGCCACGGTGCTCGCCACGGTCAGCACCACGCCGGACCACGCAAACGCAGCCACGACGCCGCTGGCGCCCATGCCGTGGGACATGTAGATCACGGTGAGCACGTACACGATGATCAGGTCCAGCCAGGCCGAGACCATGGCGGGCAGGAAGCGGAAGATCTCCACGAACGCGCGGGCCGCCTTCAGACGGCGCTGCGGCTGGAACGTGGACTCCGAGTCCGCCTCGGTTTTCGCCCGGGCAATCGGCTCCGCGGTGCGACCCAGCCAGGAGGACCCGGCGGGGGCATGGTACGGCGCGGAGCTGAGCACGGCCACCAGCGCGTCCGCAGGGAGGTCCCGGTCCGGTCCCACGATGCCAGAGTTGCCCACGAAGGTGCGCTCACCAATCACCGAGGTGCCCACGTGCAGCCAGCCGAAGCCAGCGCGGTGCGAGGTCACCAGGGCGTGGTCCGCGAGGAATGAGCCGTCCTTGAGCGTGGTCAGGTGCGGAATGGTCTCCGCGGTGGAGATCTCCACGTTGCGCCCCACCTTGGCACCGAGCAGGCGCATGAACCACGGGGTGATGCACGAGGCGTAGATCGGGTAGGTGGAGATCAGGGTGCGCTGCATGAGCGTCTCGGTGAGCCACATGGCCCACCCCACCTTGCTGTCCTGCGGGAAGTAGCCCGGGACGATGGTCCCGGCCAGCAGGCGCACGACCGCCACGACGAGCAGCAGCCACACCACGGCGGTGACGACCGTGAACACCGGGACCCACACGGCCACGATGGGGAACACGATCTCGTACTCCTGGATGTGGATGACCTGGGTGAGCACGATCAGCGCCCCGGGGATCAGCGCGAGCAGCGGCAGCACGCCCACGAGGACCGCGCCGAGGCTGTACATGAGGTAGGACAGTCCCTTGCCCCACGTCTTCAGCCCACCCGTGGACTCCGGGGAGCCTTCAGGCCAGGTCAGCCCGGCGGTGCCGAGGTAGCGCAGCGGGGAGCCGCCCCACAGCTCCCCGTCCGGGATGCTGTGGGTGACGTGCGAGCCGGGCAGCACCTCGGCGCCGTCGCCCACGCGGGTTCCGGGGTCCAGCAGGGTGCGGGTGCCCACACGGGCGTCGTTGCCGACCTCGATGGCCCCCACGTGGAAGACGTCCCCGTCCAGCCAGTAGCCGGAGAGGTCGGACTCGAACTCCACCGTGGAGTTCTCGCCCACGCTCACCAGCCCGGTGACGGGAGGAGTGTTGTACAGGTGGGCGCCCTTGCCGATTCGGTTGCCGAACAGCCGGTGCAGACCGCGCGCCATGGGCGTGCCGGTGAGAACGTCGTACTTGTTGTAGACCACCAGGCGCTCGGCGGCCCACACGCGCACGTGGTTCCAGCTGCCGCGCGGGTAGTGCCCGGGCTTGAGTCCGGCGGTGAGCAGGCGCACCGTGGCCGCGCCGATGAGCACGCGCCCCGGTAGGGAGAACATCACGAGCCACCCGATGATCAGCGGCCACAGGGGCGGCTTGGGCACCCAGCCGGCGTCCGCGACCACGGCGAGGATCCAGACCACGATGACTGAGCCGACCACGTAGCGGAAGCCATTGAGCACGTTGAGCAGCAGCAGGAACGCGCCCTGCAGCCATCCTGCGGAGGCGGGGATGGGCTCGGGGTCCCGCTTGTGGTCGTGGGACTCCCCCAGCGTGGCCAGGTAGCCGGCCATGGACTCGAGCGTGGGGTGCGAGTAGATCTTGGCGATCTCGGTGTCCGGGTGGGTCTTGCGCAGGGCGGAGACCAGGCGGGCGAGTGCCACCGAGCTGCCGCCCATGGCGAAGAAGTCGCTGTCCGCGGTGAAGGGCAGCGGGCCGAGCTGGTCTGCCCACAGTTCCGCGAGCCACGCGAGATCGCCCTGCAGCGGCGCGGAGCCGTCCTCGTTGGAGGCGGGCAGCGGCCAGGGCAGGGCCTTGCGGTCCACTTTGCCGGAGGTCTTCATGGGCAGCTCGTCCATGAGGCACAGGGCCGGGACCATCTGGCCCGGCAGCCGCTCCACGAGCCAGCGCCGCGCCTCGGAGAGGTTCACGGAACCCTCGAACTCGGGGACGAGGTAGCCGGCGATGACGCTTCCGCCACCCGGGGTGGAGTGCACAGCGCACGCGCCGAGCTTCACGCCGGGGACCTGGGTCATCTGGGTGTCGATCTCCCCGAGCTCGATGCGCCGCCCGGAGACCTTGACCTGGTCGTCCGCGCGCCCGGCGAAGACGATGCCCTCCTGATCGGCGCGCACCACGTCCCCGGAACGGTAGGCGCGATCCCAGCCGAGTGACTCGAGCGGTGCGTACTTCTCGGCGTCCTTCTCCGGGTCCAGGTAGCGGCCCAGGCCCACGCCGCCGATGATTAGCTCGCCGGTCTCGCCCCAGGCCACGGGCTCGCCCTCGGCGTCGACGACGGCGAGCTCCCACCCGGGCACGGCCAAGCCGATGCGGATGGGCGCTTCACCGGTGAGCAGGGCACCCGTGGCGATGACGGTGGCCTCGGTGGGTCCGTACGTGTTCCAGACCTCACGTCCGGGGCGCACGAGGTGCTTGGTCAGTTCCAGGGGGCACGCCTCCCCGCCGAAGATCAGCAGGCGCACCCGGTCCAGCGCCTCGCTGGGCCACAGGGACGCGAGCGTGGGCACCGTCGAGACGGCAGTGATCTGCTTGTCCACGATCCACTGGCCGAGGTCCGGGCCGGAGCGCACGATCTTGCGGGGCGCGGGCACCAGGGTGGCGCCGTGACGCCACGCGAGCCACATCTCCTCGCACGAGGCGTCGAAGGCCACGGAGAGCCCGGCCATCACGCGGTCACCGGGGCTCAGCGGGCGGCGCTGCAGGTACATCTGGGACTCCGCGTCCACGAGGGCGGCCGCGGAGCGGTGGCTGATGGCCACACCCTTGGGCTTGCCGGTGGAGCCGGAGGTGAAGATGATCCAGGCGTCGTCGCGGGTGCGCGGGGTCTCCGTCTGCTCGCCCGGGGTGACCGCGGGGTTGCGGGTCAGCTCGAGGCCCTGGCCGAAGACGGCGGCGACGCCGGCCTCCTCCCACACCGTGTTGGCGCGCTCGTCCGGGTCGTCCCAGTCCACGGGCACGTAGGCCGCGCCGGCGAAGAGGGTCGCGAGGATGGCCACGTAGAGGTCCACCCCGCCGGACGGGACGCGCACGCCCACGCGGTCTCCGCGGCCGACGCCGAGATCCCACAGCCGCTGCACGTGGGTCTCGATACGGTCCTCGAGCTCGCCATAGGGCACGCTCTCGTTCTCGTCCTCGAGCGCGATCGCGTCCGGGTACTGCTCCACGGTGTCCAGGACGATGTCCACCAGGGTGCGCGGTTCCGGTGGCTGCTCCACCGGGTACACGGCCCGGTCCGGGCCGATGCCCGCACCTGCGGCGTGTGCCCCGCTTGTTGATTCTTGGCTGTCCACTGCGTGTACTCTCCCCCTCGCTAAGGACCGATGGCGCAGGAGGAGACACACGCGTTTCTCCGAACGAGACACATGTGTGTTGTGGATGCTTCTTTGACGTCCCCCAGGTCCCCCGACCTCGACGACAGCGCGGCATCCTTGAACGCGCCGCGGTTTCCAGCGTTGAAAAATCCCCCTGCTGGCCCAGATGGTGGTTCAAGAATACGGTATGTGCCCTGGCCGGGGCAATACTCAGGAGATTCGGGGCATTGTGTCAGAAAACACGCTGGATGTCTTCTCCGTCTGTGGTGTGTGACACCCATGTCGTGCCGTGCGCTCCGCTGGGTCTCCCGTCGAGCACCCAGCAGGGGTCCCGGCGGCCGCGCGGGCTCAGCCGGTCGGCGAGGCAGCCGGGTCCTCGGCCGAGAGCAGCTCGTCCAGGATCGCGGCGTCGGGCATGTCGAAGTGATTGTGCCCGGCGAGCAGCTCCAGCCGGGTCTGCTGGAATCCGCGATTCTCGTAGAAGCGCTGACCCCGGGTGGCGGCCTCCACGGCGTCGAAGTCCGAATTGGGGTCCGTGCCGTCGTCGTCCGCGCCGGTGAACCACCACATCTTCAGGTCCTTCTTCTGCTGCTCGTCCGCCGAGCTCATCAGCGATCCGGGGGACCCGCCACCGCCGACCATTGCCGCACCGCCGGTCACGAGATCCCGGGCGCCGCTGAGCACCCCGTAGCTGAGCATCTCGGCGCCACCGGAGTAGCCGAGCCAGCTCACGCGGTCCTTCTGCACGGGCAGGTCCGTGAGCAGCCGCTGGGTGACCAGGGCCCGCAGCCACCGCAGATTGGGGCGCAGGTCCCGCCACCACGTGCAGTCGCCGGTGCAGTCGGGTGTCAGGGGGACCACCAACAGTGCGTTGTGGGACGCCGCCACCGCGGCCAGGCACGTGGTGCGTCCACCGGGCTCGGTGAACTCCGCGCCCCCGTCCCCGTGCAGGTCCACCACCAGGCCCACGGGGCGGCTCGTGTCCACCCCGCCGTCCACCACGTGGTACCTGCTCGTGGTGCCGTTGGAGGTGAAGGACTGCTGCAGCGCACCCAGCGCACCGGCCTGCGTCTGGTCCTCGTCCGTCTGCTGGGTGGGCAGGGTCACGGTGTGGGGATGGGCCCGGGAGTCGTCGTCGGAGAGACCGTAGCGGGTGCAGTCGGTGGTGGGCGCTTGCGCAGAGGTGAACGGGTCCACGGCGACGAGCACGGCGGCGGCGATCAGGACCAGCAGGAGAACCAGTACCGCAACGATCCGCCACCGGGCTCGCTTCGTGCCCGTCCTCGAAGGACCGGTGGGCATGGCGAAGATCGTACCCCGCAGAGTCACAGCCCCGGCACAGCCGCGCACTCAACCCGGCACAGGGCCCGTTCCTAGCGTGGAGCACGTCAACCACCGATCGTCACGAACGGGAGCCCCGCCATGAAGATCCTCCCCAAAACCGCCGTCTGGTCCGCGACCCTCGCGCTGTCCTCCAGCCTCCTGCTCAGCGGCTGCTCGGCACCGGCCAACGCCGCGTCCTCATCCACCGTGGCCACGGCGAGCACCAAGACCAGCGTGCCGAGCACGGACGCGACCACCGAGGACGCGACGGCAGACGGCTCCACCACCGCGAGCACGATCTCCGAGACGGCCGAGTCCGCGCAGGCGTTCCTGGCCACGTTCTCGGACGAGCAGAAGTGACAGGTGGTCCACGACCGCGACGACGAGGCGGAGACGACCTCCAGGTCCAACGTCCCGGTCTCGTTCGTGGACCGTGCGGGGCTGCACCTCACGGACCTCAGCGACGAGGGGTACCAGATCGAGGCATCCCTGGACGACACGTACGTCAACTGATCCGGTGCCACGGAGTACGACATGGCCCACGGTGACGGCATGTACTTCCCGATCTCCGGCCCGAACCTCTACGTCGAGTTCCCGGACCAGGCCGGTTCCGCCGGCGCGGACAACGCCGCCGTTCCCCCGGGCCCTGCCGCGCCGCGCCCGCTTCGGCGGGCTGGTTACCACCCCGATTCCCCCACCCGGCGGTCGGCCCAGTCACTTCCTTTCAGGTCTCGGGTGAAACTCGAAACATCGCCCCGTGGCGATTTTCAGGTTTCGCTGGAGACTTGCAGTTTTTCGGCCCCGTCCCCCGGCCTCTGCGCCCCACGCAACGGGACCAGCCGGGGGACGGCCCACACCAGGGCCACCATCACCGGCAGCTCCACGAGCGTCTGGGTGACCACCGCGAGGGGTGCGAGCCCCGAGCCGCCCGGCAGAGCCAGGGCGAGGGGAAGCACCACCAGCGAGTTGCGGGTCACCCCGGTGAAGAGCACCGCCCGGCGCTCGCGAGCCGGTCCCAGGGCGAGCCGCCCGACACCCCAGCCCACCGCCGTCATCACCAGTGCGAACGCGGCGTAGAGGGGAACCAGCGGGGCGAGCTCCGACACCCTTGCACCCACGCCGGCAATCTGCGAGGCCACCACGGTGGCGAGCACAAGCACCATCAGCGGCACCATGGCCGCCGCCACGAAACCCTCCCACGCGCAGGGCAGGCGGGCGGGCGCCGTTGCCCGCCGCGCCGTCGTCCATTGTGCCGTCACCCACTGCGTCGCGGCCGCGAGCGCCAGCGGCACGAGGATCAAGGTGAGCAGCGCCCAGGCGAAGGTGCCCCAGTGCAGAGAGGCGGCGGCTTCGGGCCCGAGAAAGAGCCACAGGAGCAGAGGAAGCACGGGGATCTGGAGCAGCATGAGCACCGGTGCGGCGGCGAGCAGCTTCTCGGCCGCACCACCGGCGAGGCCCGTGAAGACGATGACGTAGTCCACGCACGGCGCCAGCAGAACCAGCAAGGCCCCAGTGAGCAGCGGCCCCTCAATGCCGAACAGGTGCACCAGCCCCAGCACGACCACCGGCACCAGCACGAAGTCCAGGGCGAGCACGGTCCCCAGGAAACTCCAGTCACGCAGGGCCCGGCCCAGGTGGCGCAGCGGGATCCCGAGGAAGGTGGCGTACAGCAGCAGGGCCAGGAGGGGCGTCACGGCGGGGTTGGCCAGGGAGCCCGAGCCCGGCACGAACCACCCGGCCGCCGCGCCCACCAGGATGGCGAGCAGGTAGAGGAGCACCTGGTGGCGCTGCAGCCAGTCGTTCACGCGGTGATCCGCCTCCATCCGTCAGCACCCCGGGCCACAGGCGCTCTCCCGTCCCGCGGCGGCGTCGTCAACCCTGCGCGCCGTCCTTCTCTGACATGGCGGCGATCACCCGGTCCACAAGCGCCGCGATCTCGGCCGCCTGGGCGCCGACGGCGGCCTCCGCGTCGGTGAACGTGCCGTTCTCCCCGTAGTCGTCCCGCGACTGGAAGAGTTTCTCACCCTCGGGGTCCAGCTGCGGACCCACGAGGGAGAGCACCTGGGCGAACTGGTCATAGACCATGCCGCCACCGCGACCGCCGTAGCTGATGATAGCGCCGAGCCTGCCCTGCCACTCGTTGTAGAGCGCGTTGATCGCGGTCTTCGGGCCCGAGGGGTCGCCGTCGTTGTCCTGGGGCGTCACCACGACGTCGGCGTCCGCGCCGCTGACCGTGGCGGCCCAGTTGCGGGTGTGCTCACGGGCGTACTGCCCGGTGGCGGGGACCTGGGGCTCGTTGAGCGGTGGCAGGTTCAGCTCGCTCAGATCCACAACCTTCGTGTCCACGCCGCGCTCGCTCCTGATCCGGTCCACGACCCCAGCGATCTGGCCCCCCACCCGGACGGGCCGCGTGCTGCCGATGATGACGATCGCCTTCATGGGAGGTGCTCCCCCGTTCCCGGGCGTCCGTTCCCTAAGAGAGGCGGTGTCCGGGTGGCCCTCGTACGCGCTCACGGGTATGGAGCTGGTGGACGCGCGGACGCTCGAAGGCGAGTGAGGAATGCACGTTATTGCCCACGAGAGTGCCAGCCTCCTTGAGGCAGTCGACGAGTCCGCCACCGCCGACCTCAGGCAGAGCATGGGGCTGACGCTGACCTCCACCCTGGAGAGCTGCACGAACGGGGACAGCGCCGAGTGCCAGGGGCAGCGCCACCACCTGTGCCCCTGGTCCACGACAGCCGGGCGCGCGTCACCTCGACACCTGCGAGCCAGGGGCACCAGGGCACGCGAAAAACCCCTCACCGTCTCGGTGAGGGGTTTCCCTGTTTCGTGGAGCTAAGGGGACTCGAACCCCTGACCCCCTGCATGCCATGCAGGTGCGCTACCAGCTGCGCCATAGCCCCGTGCGACTCGGAAAACTCTACCACGGCCTGCCCGTCCGCGTTCGCCCGGAAGAGTCTTCCGTGCACCCGCTGAGGGGCTTTGCGCTTCCAGTTCCCCGGAACAACTCGACCATCCTAAACAGTCAGGATGGACGGGCGCAAATTGTCGCGGTGGCCGCTCAGACGGCCGGCGAGGCGGCGTCGGCGGGGGCCACGGGCGCTTCCGGCAGCTGCACGTCGATGGCTGGGGAGTCGCCCCAGAGCCGCTCCAGGGCGTAGAACGCGCGGTCCTCGTCGTGCAGCACGTGGATCACGGCGTCGCCGTAGTCGAGCAGCACCCAGCGGCCCTCGCCCTTGCCCTCGCGGCGCAGGGGGCGGCGGTCGAAGCGCTCAATCAATGTGTCCTCCACGGCGTCCACCACGGCGGCCACCTGGCGCTCGTTGGGCGCGGAGGCCACCAGAAAAGCCTCGGTGATGGCCAGGCTGTCGCTGACGTCGAACGCGATGACGTTCTCCGCCTTCTTCTGGTCCGCGGCCTGAGCGGCGGCGCGGACGAGGTCGATGGATTCGGTGGTTGCAGTCACGGAGGCGTGCTGTCCTTTCGCAAGGGTGTGTGTCTTACAGGATGAACATGATCAGGACCACGGCCAGCGCCGCGACCACCAGGAGCAGCAGCACCAGCAGCCACCGCATCCAGCCGCCGCGGCTCCTGTAGGCGCCAGGCTCCAAAAGCTCGAGCCCTTCGGCGTCCACGGCGCGGACGGGCCGGCCGGGTGGGGCGTGGTGCGAGTCCTCGGTTGACGACGCCGCGGCGTCACCCCCCGCACGCTCCCCCGGCCCGGCTTCGGGGCCGGCGGCCGGTTCAGCCGCGGCCGGCGCAGCAGTCGCCTCGGCCGGCGCAATGTAGATCGGGATCTGAGTGGTGGCCGGGCCCGGCCCGTAGTCCACGGGACTCGCGGGCCACGACGTCGCCGTAGCATCGGGGGCCTGAGCTCTCGGATCATGGGTGCCCGGAGCCGGGATGCCGGCAGTGGTGGTCCGAGGAACCCCGGCGCGCGGCGTGGCCGTCCCGGGAACCATGACACCGGCAGCCGCAGCCCCGGAAGCTTCCGGGGCGGCGGCGTCTCCGCTGCGCGCCAGCGCGCGCTGCGCATCGTGGCGGTCCCGTTCGTTCGCCGCTGCGGCCCGGACCGCGAGGTCCGCGAGCCGCTGCTGCTTGGCGAGCAGGGCGTCGTCGACCCCCGTGCCCTGGTTGGCGCGCTCCGCGTCCTGGATCTCCCGCGCGTGCTCGGCCATCTCGCGCTGCAGCCGCGCGAGCCGGCGCGGGCCAAGCGGCTTGACCGCTTTAGAGGACACGGGGGTGTCCAGCTCGATCATGGGGGCGGGCGGGGACAACCGCTCGTGCTCGCCGGTGGCGGGGTGCGTGGCCCAGGGGCAGTTCTGAGGGGTGCCAGGGGCGTCGTTCTTCTCGGAGGATGTGCTCACGCGGTGCTCCTGTGTGCCGAGTGGGGGGTCTCGGTGGACTCCGTGGGGGCGAAAGCCGGGGAGGATGCACACTCCCCGGCGGGGGGCTGCGCAGGCCCGGCGGAGGACGCGCCCGCGTCCAGACGCTCGGGGCCGCGGTAGAGCCCGTACTTGTTGATGTACTGCACCACGCCGTCCGGGACGAGGTACCACACGGGCTTGCCGACGGCCACGCGGGCCCGGCAGTCCGTGGAGGAGATGGCCATGGCGGGCACGTTGAGCAGGGACACGCTCTCCGAGCCCACGGGTGCGGAGAGCACATGGCCCGGGCGGGTGACGCCCACGAAACGCGCGAGACGCCACAGCTCCGCCGCGCCCTTCCAGGTGATGATTTCCGCCATCGCGTCCGCGCCGGTGATGAAGAACAGCTCCGCGTCAGGGCGCAGCCGGTGCAGGTCCCGCAGAGTGTCGACCGTGTAGGTGGGCCCATTGCGGTCGATGTCCACGCGGGACACCGTGAACCGCGGGTTCGACGCTGTGGCCACCACCGTCATGAGGTAGCGGTGCTCGGCGTCGGAGACGTCCTGGCCGGCCTTCTGCCACGGCTCGCCCGTGGGCACGAAGACCACCTCGTCGAGGTCGAAGACTGAGGCCACCTCGGACGCCGCCACCAGGTGACCGTGGTGGATCGGGTCGAAGGTGCCTCCCATCACGCCCAGCCGGAGCCTGCCGGGTGTGCGCGGGGGGATCTTCAGGTCGTCAGGGGACGTCGCCGAGGGGCTCGGAGCGTTCACGCGGGCCGATCGGTCGATCAGTGGCGGACGGGTTCGCCGACGCCGGCCAGCATGGCACGCTCGTCCGCGGGAAGCTGGGACGGGTCCTCGTACTCCCCAATCTTCGGGGCGGTGCCGCGGGAGGAGAAGGACATGGCCGCGAGCAGCATGAGGAGGAAGAGCGCGAACGCGATGCCACCGAAGACCGGGGCCAGCTCGTGGAGGCTCTCGTTGACGGAGTGGCCCTCCTCGGCGGCGAGGACGGTGGCGGTGGACAACAGGTGCAGCGAGCTCATGCGTTTCCCTTCTCGTGCCGGCGGGGCCGGTCTGCGGTGGTGACGGACCTCCCGGGGGACGTCCCCTCCATGGTACGTCTCAGGAGCGCACGTGGCCGTCACCCTGGACGACCCACTTGGTGGTGGTCAGCTCCTCCAGGCCCATGGGCCCCCGAGCGTGCATCTTCTGGGTGGAGATCCCGATCTCCGCCCCGAGCCCCAGCTGCCCACCGTCCGTGAAGCGGGTGGACGCGTTGACCAGCGCGGCCGCGGAGTCCACCTCGGCGGTGAAGCACTCGGCATTCGCGAGGTCGTTGGTCACGATGGCCTCGGTGTGACCCGTGGAGTAGCGCCGGATGTGCTCGAGCGCCTCCCCCAGCCCGTCCACGACCTTCACGGCCATGTCCATGTCCAGGTACTCCGTGGCCCAGTCCTCCTCGGTGGCCTTCAGGTGGTCTGAGCCTGGGGGGAGCAGGGCCGCAGCACGGTCGTCCACGTGCAGCGTGACCCCGGCCTTGTCGAGCGCGGCCAGCACCTCGCGGGAAGCCTCCGGAGCACCGCTGTGCAGCAGCAGCGTCTCGGCGGAGTTGCACGTGGAGGTGCGGTGGGTCTTGGAGTTCACCACCACCTTCACGGCCATCTCCGCGGGGGCGGACTCGTCCACGAACACGTGCACGTTGCCCTCGCCCGTCTCGATCACCGGCACGGTGGCGTTGGTGACCACGGACTGGATCAGGCCCCGACCACCACGCGGGATCAGCACGTCCACCTTGCCGCGCGCGCCCATCAGGGCGTTGGCGCCCTCGCGGCCGTAGTCGTCCACGGTCTGCACGCAGTCCGCGGGCAGCTTGGCGTCCGCCAGCGCGTCCCGCAGCACGCCCACGAGCGCCCGGTTGGAGTCGAAGGCCGCGGAGCCGCCACGCAGCAGCACGGCGTTGCCGGACTTCACGGCGATCCCGGCGATGTCCACGGTCACGTTGGGCCGCGCCTCGTAGATCACGCCGACGACGCCCATGGGCACCCGGATCTGCCGCATCCGCAGCCCGTTGGCCAGCGTCTGCCCTCGCACCACCGATCCCACGGGATCCGGCAGTGCCGCGAGCTCGCGCAGGGCGTCCGCGAGCCCCGTGATCCGCTCGGGGTCCAGCTTCAGCCGGTCCAGCATCGCGGCGGATGTGCCGTCCTGGCGCCCGCGCTCCAGGTCGCGCGCGTTGGCCTCCAGAATGCTGTCCCGGCGGGACTCGATCCGGTCGGCCATCAGGTTAAGGGCGCGGTCCTTCCACGCGCGCGGGGCGCGGGCGAGGCTGCGGGCTGCAACGCGGGCGTCGTCGGCCATCAGGCCCACACCCTTCACGGGGTCGTCCCCGAAGGTCTCCTGCGCGGTCAGCACTGACATGTTCTCGGCCACTGTTCCTCCTGCTTGTCGAGGGCTTGCTGGGGAGCGGTACGACGTCGTGTCGCCAGCTCGTCGGGCGTGTCGAACGGGGGCGGTGGGCGCCGCGGCCTACTGCTTGAGCTTCGTGCGGGCGGAGCGGCGGCGCAGGTTCACGAGGTTGTCCACGTGGACGAGCTCGCGGGCGTAGTCCTCGCCGAACTCCTCCCCTAGCTCGTCGGTGCGCTTGCCGAGCATCCCGGGGATCTCGTCCGAACCATAGTTGACGAGCCCGTGGCCCACCTCGCTGCCCTCGGAGTCCACCATGGACACCGGGTCTCCCGCCGTGAACGTGCCGCTCACGGCCGTGACACCCGCCGCGAGCAGGGACCGGCGGCCGCGAATCGCGTCCACGGCGCCGTCGTCCAGGGTCAGGGTGCCCTTGATGTCCGCGAGGTGGGCAAGCCACAGCAACCGCACGTTGCGACGCCCGCCGGTCGTGGCGAACCACGTGCCCACGTCCTCCCCAGCGAGGGCGCGCTCGATGTTCGCCGCGGACGTCACGAGCGCCGGGATGCCCGACGCCGCCGCGATCCGCGCCGCCTCGACCTTGGTGACCATGCCGCCGGAGCCCACTCCGGCGCGGCCGATGGTCCCGATCTCCACGCCCTCGAGATCCGTGATCGGGTCCGTGACCGTTGCGATCCGCTCCCCACCGTCCTGCGGGGGCTTGGTGTAGAGCGCGTCCACGTCCGAGAGCAGCAGCAGGGCGTCCGCCTTGATCAGGTGCGCCACGAGCGCGGCGATCCTGTCGTTGTCGCCGAACTTGATCTCGTGGGTGGCCACGGCATCGTTCTCGTTGACGATCGGCAGGATCCCCAGGTCCAGCAGCCGCTCGATCTGGCGGTGCGCGTTCTTGTACTGCGAGTGGCGCATCAGGTCCTCTGCCGTGAGCAGCACCTGCCCCACGGTCACGTGGTAGCGCGCGAAGTACTCGGTGTAGCGCGAGATCAGCAGCCCCTGGCCCACCGAAGCCGCGGCCTGCTTGGTGGAGAGGTCCTTGGGCCGCCGGGAGAGCCCCAGCGGTTGCAGCCCGGCCGTGATGGCACCAGAGGACACGAAGACGATCTCCACGCCCTGTGCCTTGACCCGCCCGAGGGCGTCCACGATGCCGCGCAGCGCGTTCTCGTCGATCGAGTTCTCGATGGACGTCAGGGAGGACGAGCCCACCTTCACGACGACGCGGCGGGCCTCGGGCAGCTGCTCCCGGCTCGTGATCGCGGAGCGGCGGTTCTTCCCGCGGCTCTCCGTGCTGAGCTGGATCGCGGACTTCGAGGCCTGCTGCTCCACGGCGGACACGTCAATCGTCTCTGCGGGGGTCTTCTCACGGTGCGGCTGCTCACTCACTGTCGTCCGACTCCTTCGTCTCACCGGTGCCGCCCTCCCGGCGACGGGACCTCGCCTCGTCCACGGACTCGGTCCAGATCCCGGCCCGTCGCTCCTCCTCGAGCTCGGCGCGCGCCTCGGACTTGGCGTCCATGCGGTCGTAGAACTGCTCGCGCTTCTCGCGCCGGGTGGGCCGGGAGGTCTCCTCCATGCGCAGGTCCGAGCCGCGGGGCCCGCCCAGCAGCTCGGCGCCGCCCACCATGGTGGGCTCCCAGTCGAAGACCACGCCGTTCTCCTCGGGCCCGATCAGCACGGCGTTGCCCGGCTTGGCCCCGATCCGGAACAGCTCGTCCTCGATGCCGAGCTTGGCGAAGCGGTCCGCGAGGTAGCCCACGGCCTCGTCGTTGTTGAAGTCCGTCTGCAGCACCCACCGCTCGGGCTTCTCGCCCCGTACGTGGTACAGAGGCTCCTCCGCCCGGTCCTCGCGGGTGATCACGAACTCGCGGCGGTCCCGGCCACGACGACGCCGCGCGGGCTCCGGCTGCAGAACCGTCACCGTGCGCTGCTCCTCCGCTCGCCTCTCCTCCTGCTCCCGCGCCTCGGACACGAGCGCCGCCATGGCGAAGCCGAGCTCCCGCAGGCCCTCGTGGGAGGCGGTGGAGACCTCGAAGACGGGGTAGCCGCGCTGCTCGAGCTCCGGGCGGATGAAGTTGGCGAGCTCCCTGGCGTCCGGCACGTCCACCTTGTTCAAGACCACGAGCCGCGGGCGCTCGGTGAGCGGGACCGCGGTGGGGTCCTCGTCCCGCACGGCCTCCGCGTAGTGGGCGAGTTCCTCCTCCAGGGCATCCAGGTCCGTGAGGGGGTCGCGGCCGGGCTCCAGCGTGGCGCAGTCGATCACGTGCACGAGAGCGGCGCAGCGCTCCACGTGGCGCAGGAACTCCAGGCCCAGGCCCTTGCCCTCGGACGCGCCGGGGATTAGGCCGGGAACGTCAGCGACCGTGAAGCGGGTGTCCCCCGCCTGCACCACGCCCAGGTTGGGGACGAGCGTGGTGAAGGGGTAGTCCGCGATCTTGGGGCGGGCGGCGCTCATGGCCGCGATCAGGCTGGACTTGCCGGCGGAGGGGAAGCCCACGAGCGCGATGTCCGCGATGGACTTCAGTTCGAGCTCGACCTCCTGCTCCTCACCGGGGGTGCCGAGCAGTGCGAAGCCCGGTGCCTTGCGCTTGGGTGAGGCCAGCGCCGCGTTGCCCCGGCCGCCCATGCCGCCGGCGGCCAGCACGTACTCGCTGCCTTCTCCCAGCAGGTCCGCGAGCACATTGCCCTCGCGGTCCTTGACAACGGTGCCGTCCGGGACGGAGAGCACCAGGTCCTGGCCCTTGAAGCCGTGGCGCATGTCTCCCTTGCCCGGCTCGCCGTTCGGGGCCTTCTGGTGCGGGGCGTGGTGGAAGCCCAGCAGCGTGGTGGACTGCCCGTCCACGCGCAGGATCACCGACCCGCCGTCGCCCCCGTTGCCGCCGTCCGGTCCGCCCAGGGGCTTGAACTTCTCGCGCTTGACGGACACGCAGCCGTGGCCCCCGTTGCCGCCGGTGGCGTGCACGACGACTCGATCAACAAAACTGGCCACGTGGCTCCTCGGGATCTGGGTGGCCCGCCGTGCGCGGGACCCGTTGGTCTCTGGTGAAAAGAATAGAGGGTGAGCGCGTAGAGCGCCCACCCTCTAGTGGTCGTCACCGCACGAGTCGGCGACGGGTGGACCCTGGGGTCCGGAAGAACTGACTACTCGGCGGTCTGGATGTTGACCACGCGGCGGCCACGGCGGGTGCCGAACTCGACGACACCGGCGGCCAGGGCGAACAGTGTGTCGTCCTTGCCGCGACCCATGTTCAGGCCGGGGTGGAAGTGCGTTCCGCGCTGACGGACGATGATCTCGCCGGCGTTGACGGACTGGCCGCCGAAGCGCTTCACGCCCAGGTACTGGGCGTTGGAGTCACGGCCGTTGCGAGTGGAGCTCGCACCCTTCTTGTGTGCCATGGTGTGTGCCTACCTTCGTTGAAAATGTATCGGGGACCGGGAGGATCAGGCGTTGATGCCGGTGATCTTGACGGTGGTCAGCTCGGCGCGGAAGCCCTGACGCTTCTTGTAACCGGTCTTGTTCTTGTACTTCATGATCGAGATCTTGGGACCGCGCAGGTCCTCGATGATCTCGGCCGTGACCTTGACGTCGGCCAGGGTCTTGGAGTCGGAGGTGACCTTGTCCCCATCGACCAGCAGCAGCGCAGGAAGCTCTACGGTGCTGCCTGCCTCGCCGGCGACGCGGTCAAGGGTCACGAGGTCTCCTACGGAAACCTTCTCCTGGCGGCCGCCTGCGCGGACAATCGCGTACACCACTTGGGAACTCACTTCTCTCGACATCTATGGACTGCGTGTGTGGGTCGGGCGGACTCCTGGATGCTGCGAATGTCGAGTCAGCCCGCTGCGGTGGTCGAGGACCGACCGCGTACCACGTGGCTGTCGCATCAGAACAGGGTGTTCGCCCGAGTGTGCCGCTCCCGCGTGCGGATCATGGATATGACGCACAGCGATGCCCGGCACCGACAGCCCAGACTACCCGATGCGGGGAAGTCACGCCAATCACCCCTCCTTGCTGCTCCCCCGCGCGGTCTGGGCGAAGAATGCCAGTTCGAGTCGGCACGCCCGCAGGAACACGCGCCGCATCTCGGAGCGGCTCGCCGGGTTGGCGACGGCAGCCGCGCGGTCCACGGCGCGGCGCACCGTATCGGTGGCCGCCTGGAACCCCGGATCGCTGTAGGTGGCCAGCCAGTCCGCGTACGGATGCTCTTCCCACCCCACCGCGCGGGCACGCTCCATGAGCTCGGTCCCCACATGGGCGTAGAGCCAGTAGCAGGGCAGGATGGCCGCCGCTCCCACGGCGAAGCCGTCCTGCCCGGTGCGGGCCAGCAGGAAATCCGCGTAGGCGCTCGTTGTCTCGGACGGCTCGTGGGGTGCCCGCCCGGCCAGGCGGGCGCGGTGCAGGGCGGTCTCCGCGGTGACCACCGATGCCGAGGCAGACGCGAAGTGCTCCCGGGTGTCCTCGTCCGGGGCGGCCGCGGCGAGCAGGGCCAGCGCGCGGGAGTAGTACTCGAGGTACTGCATGTCCTGGTCCAGGTACCACTCGAACGCCTCGGGTCCCAGGGTGCCGTTCCCCAGGCCCCGGATGAAGTCCAGCTGCGCGATCTGCTCCCGGATCTCGGCGCTGTCCGCCCACAGCTCGTCGGTGAACCGATCGCCCGGGACCAGGTCGCCGGCGGATGGCTCCCTTGGCGAGACGTCCGAGGCCGCCGGGGCTCCCTGCGTGGCTGCGCCCGCGGGGGCGGCGCCGTCCGGGTCCGCTGCCTCGGTGGCGTCGGCGGCGCAGGCCTCGGCCAGGAACTGCGGGTCCGTGACCAGGGCCTGTACGTGGTGCATGTGGTGCACCGGGCCGTTGCCGTGGCCCACGTGCAGGGTGTCCGCGGTGCGCAGTGCGGCCCGCAGCCACTCGCGGGCCGTACCGATGCCCCCGGCCCAGTCCCCCGTGCGAGCCACCACGGTGGCCACGGCGGAGGACAGTGAGCAGCCCGTGCCGTGGGTGTTGCGTGTGACCACGCGCGGTCCGGTGAACTCGGCCACCGGCTCGTGGACGCCCGGGACCACGAGGGCGTCCGGCGTGAGCTCGCCGCCCAGGTGCCCGCCCTTGACGAGCACGCGCGTGCCGAAGGCGTCGGAGACGGCGCGGCCCTGCGCGAGCGCCTCGTCCCACGTGGTGGCCACGGGGCGCTCCGCGAGCACCGCCAACTCGGGAAGGTTCGGGGTGATGAGGTCCGCCGCGGGCAGCAGTCCGCGCAGAGCCTCCTCCGCCTCGCGCTCCAGCAGCCGCCCGCCGGCGGTGGCGACCATCACGGGGTCGACAACGACCACGGGCGCGCGACCGGCCGCGAGCCACTGCCGGACCGTCTCGATGACGTCCACGGAACCGAGCATCCCCACCTTCACGGCGTCGAGCTCGACATCGTCCGAGACCGCGTCCAGCTGCGCGCGCAGAATGTCGACGGGAGGGGTGTGCACGCTGCGCACGCCCTGCGTGTTCTGGGCGACCACCGCGGTGACAACGCTGAGGCCGTAGCCGCCCATCGCGGCGATCGACTTCAGGTCCGCGGCGTGGCCAGCGCCGCCGGTGGGGTCCGTCCCGGCGATCGACAGGACGCGGGGCACGGTGAGGACGGGTGCGGTGTTCACGACATCCCTTCGCTAGTGCGAGCTAGATCAGGTTCGACGGGTGTGTTCTCAGCCGCGTGGCGCGGCACCCCGTGTGTGCTCCACCGATCATGCCACAGGGGCGCCCGGATCCCTCCGGACGCCCCTGCGGCATCGGTTCACCTCTCGCACCAGTGGGGTGCGGCGGCGTTCACTCTCCCTTGCGGGTCATCGTGATGTCCTGGGCCTTCACACCCACGCCCACCACGGTGGGCTGCCCGTCCATGGTCGCGGCCTTCTTCGGGCCGGTGGCCGCCGCGGTGAAGCGGCTGACGGTGGACTTCTGCGCCTCGTACTCCTGGGTGGTCACGCTCGCTGTGCCGGGGGCGGCAGCCGGCGCCACCGCACGGCGCGAGCCACGACGACGCCGCGCCGGTGCCGGCGTCTCGGCCGCTGGCTGGGCAGTGGTGGCGGGAACGCCGGAACGGCTGCCCGCGCCCCCGTTCTGCGCGGGCGCTGCGGTCTTTCCGGTGGATGTCGGGGCGTTCGACTCCGCGTCCTGACGGCCGCCCTGCTCGGCACCACCGTCGCGTCCTGCGCGGCGGCTGCCCTGGCGGGACCCGCCACGGCCGTTGGACGAACGGTTGCGGGAGCTGCCCCCGCGCGAGCCGGAATCAGCGGTCTCGGGGCCCTTGCCCTCGGAGCCGTCGAAGCTCTCGGACTCCGGCGCACCGGATCCGCCACGGTTCTTCCCCGACTGCGCGGAGTCACCGGAGGTCTCCTCTGTGAACGCCGCCGTCAGCGAGTCCAGCGAGAGCGACTCCCCGGGCCCTGCGACGTCACGCGCGCCGGAGCGGTCCTGGCCGGACTGTCCCTGCGGGAGTTCGATGACCTCGCCGTGGATCGTGACGCTGGAGGAGCTGTCCGCACCCTCGGAGGAGTCTCCCGCGTCCGCCGAGCCCTCCTGCTGGGTGCCATTCTCCTCGCCCTGCGGCCCACGGCCCCGGCTGCGCTTGCCGCGGCGCTTCTTGCGGCGGCGGCCGCCGTCGGACTCGCCGTCCGAGGTGCTGCGGTTGTCCAAGTCCCCGTGGGTGCCCGCGGAGCCGTGAGTCTCGGGAGTACCGTCCGTGTCCGAGCCCTGCCGGTTCTGGCCGCCACCCTGCGGGGTGGCCTCGGCACCGGAACCGTGCTGCGCGGCGTCGTCGTCCTCGTGCGTGGAGGCTGAGGCGATGTTCGCGAGCGCAGCGCGGGTGGCCTCGGCGCGGGCCTGGTTCTCCTGCTCCTCCGAGCCCGCGCCCCGGTTCTGGGACTTGGAGTGCCCCTGCTGCTGGTTGCTTTGGGGCTTGCCGGAGCGAGAGCGCTTGCGCTCGTTGCGGTTGCCACGGTGGTCCGTGGGCGCGGCGCTGGAGCGGCCCTGGAGCGGGTGGTCGTGGACGACGACGCCGCGTCCCGCGCACTCCTCGCAGGGCTCCGAGAAGACTTCGAGCAGTCCGGTGCCCATGCGCTTGCGCGTCATCTGCACGAGACCCAGCGAGGTCACCTCGGCCACCTGGTGCTTGGTGCGGTCCCGGCCCAGGCACTCCACGAGCCGGCGCAGCACGAGGTCGCGGTTGGACTCGAGCACCATGTCGATGAAGTCGACCACAATGATCCCGCCGATGTCCCGCAGCCGCAGCTGGCGCACGATCTCCTCGGCAGCCTCCAGGTTGTTCTTGGTGACGGTCTCCTCGAGGTTGCCGCCGGAGCCCGTGAACTTGCCCGTGTTGACGTCCACCACGGTCATGGCCTCGGTGCGGTCGATCACCAGGGAGCCACCGGAGGGCAGGAACACCTTGCGCTCCAGCGCCTTGTGGATCTGCTCCTCCACGCGCATGTGCTCGAAGAGGTCCTCGTCCTCGGTCCAGCGGTGCAGCCGGTCCAGCAGGTCCGGGGCCACGTAGGTCACGTAGGCCTCGATGTTGTCCCACGCCTGCTCGCCCTGGACCACCATGGCGGTGAAGTCCTCGTTGAAGACGTCGCGGACGGTCTTGATGGTCAGGTCCGGCTCCGCGTAGAGCATCTCCGGGGCGAGCGTCTTGGTGGACGCGGCCTTCTCCTGGATCTGCTCCCACTGGGACCGCAGCCGGTTGATGTCGTTGGTCAGCTCCGTCTCGGAGGCACCCTCCGCCGCGGTGCGCACGATCACGCCCGCGCCCTCGGGCAGGCGGTCCTTGAGGATCTTCTTCAGCCGCTGCCGCTCGACGTCCGGCAACTTGCGGGAGATCCCCGTCATAGAGCCTCCTGGCACGTACACGAGGTAGCGGCCGGGCAGCGAGACCTGGCTCGTCAGGCGTGCACCCTTGTGGCCCACCGGATCCTTGGTGACCTGCACGAGGACGGCGTCCCCTGACTTCAGGGCGTTCTCGATCTTGCGGGGCTTCTTGCCGAGCTCGGCGGCGTCCCAGTCCACCTCACCGGCGTAGAGCACGGCGTTGCGGCCGCGCCCGATGTCCACGAACGCCGCCTCCATGGACGGCAGCACGTTCTGTACCTTGCCCACGTACACGTTGCCGATCAGGGAGTCCTGCTGCGTGTGGGAGACGAAGTGCTCCGCGAGGATTCCGTCCTCCAGCACGCCGATCTGGATCCGGTTCTCCTTCTGGCGCACGAGCATCGTGCGCTCCACGGACTCGCGGCGCGCGAGGAACTCGGCCTCGGTGATCACGTGGCGCTTGCGGCCGAACTGGCGGGACTCACGGCGCCGCTGTCGCTTCGCCTCCAGGCGCGTGGAGCCCTTGACGCCCACCACCTCGTCCGGGCCGGTGCCCTCGGAGCCGCCGCGGGGGGCGCGCACGCGGGTCACGGAGCCGTCGGAATCGTCCACGAGCTCCATGTCCTCCTCGCCACGGCGCCGACGACGACGCCGCTTGCTGGAGGCGGTGCCCAACTCGTCCTCGTCCTCGTGGTCACCGCGGGCGCCACGCTCGGCCTCCCGCTGCGCCTCGCGCTCCTGGGCGGCCTCGCGGAGGCGAGCGGCCTGCGCCTCGGCGGCCTTGCGGATCTCGTCCGGGTCCGGCGCGTGGAACATCAGGGACGCGCCGGGGCCGAAGGCGCCGAAGTTCTCCTGCGTGGGGGGCTCGGTCTCCTCCTCGGTGACCTCCACGGTCACGTTCTCGACGGCCTCGGCCGTCTCGGCCGCCCCGCTCTGCTGCAGCCCGGACTCCGACGGCGTGACCTCGCCCTGACCCGCACCGGCGTCGGTGGGCTCCGCCGCGGACGGCTGCGCTGAGGCACCGAGTGCGGCGGCGGCCTTGGTGTCCCCCGCGGGGATCTCGCCGACCGTGGCCGAGGTGGTGCCCTCCTCGGCCGCGGCAACCGCAGCGGCGTCGTTCGCCACGGAGGCGGTGGCCGGCTCGGTACTAGCGGCGGCGTCCTGCTCGACTGGGGTGGAGGCCGCGGCCTCCAGGGGGGACTGGGAGTTTTCCTGCTCAGGTTCCATGTGTGGTTGTGCTCCTGCTCGGGGCACCGCCCGCACCCGGGCCCGAGGTGTGCTCGGTCGGTCGAGCCGGTGTTCTCCACGCGGCCGCCGGAAGTCGATTTCGTACCCGCGGGCGTGGCGTGTGTCACGCGCGCCGTCCACGGGCCGACGGATGCCCGAGCCGCTGGGTCCTGGGGACCGCGGACTTGACCGGTGCGGACGCGCTCGATCCTCTGAGAGCCGCGGGTCCGCACCGATGCCGATCGGTGCTCCTGCCGGGTCGGGTCCTCATGTGCGGCTGAGGGCCGACCACCTGCAGTATCTCACAGTCGTCCCCCTGTCACCGCGCATTCCGCGTGGTGCAGCGCACACGGTCCTCCTGGAGGTGATCCCGGCGGCGGGCACTCCCCACCCGGGCCCGGCGGTGCACCGAGTGGACGCCCACACAGGTGGTCTACCATCGGGCGCGTGAGCTCAACATCCCCCGCACCAGCCGCACACCCCTACGATCCGGTCCGGGACCACTCTCCCGTTCCCGTTCCCCGGGCGGACCGCTCCTGGGCCTGGCTCGCCGTCGTGTGCTCCGTGGTGGGCTTTGCCGCCTCCGCCGTGCTCGTGGCCGAACGGCTCGCGATCTTCCAGGACGCGGGCCACCGCTCGAGCTGCGACTTCAACTCGTGGCTCTCCTGCGGCACCGTGATGCGCACCCCCCAGGCGGAGCTCTTCGGCTTCCCCAACCCGTTCATCGGCATCGTGGCCTACGCCGTGGTGCTCGCGGTGGCCGTGGGTGTGCTCGCCGGCGCCCGGTACGCGCGCTGGTACTGGGTGCTGCTGTGGCTGGGCACCGCGGCGGGTTCCGTGTTCACCCTGTGGCTGTGGTGGCAGACCACCTTCCACATCAACGCCCTGTGCCTCTACTGCATGATCGTGTGGTGCGCCCAGACCCTGCTGCTCGCGCACACCACCGCCCGGATGCGCCAGGCCGGGATCCTCAGCTCCTCCCCGCGCGGGATGGACTCCGGGCTCTCCGCGTGGGCGTGGTTCAGCGGCATCGCCGCCCTGGTGGTGGTCTTCGGCGTGATCGCCGTGCGCTTCGCCACGGTCATCTTCGGCTGAGTGCCCTCGTCACCTGAGCGCCCTCTCCACCCGGGCACCCTGACCACCTGAGCTCCCCCGCCGGACGCCCGGCACCGTGCGACGCCGGCGCGCCGCGAGCTCCCGGACCATGTCCAGGGGCCGCGACGCGCCGTCGTCGTCTCTGCGGATCGAGGTCCGCGTCCTGCCGGCGGGCGAGAGCCGGTCAGCCGAACCAGATGCCGATCTCGCGCTCGGCGGACTCGGGCGAGTCGGAGCCGTGCACGAGGTTCTTCTGGACCTTCTCGCCCCAGTCGCGCCCGAGATCGCCGCGGATGGTGCCCGGGGCGGCCGTGGTGGGCTCGGTGGCGCCTGCGAGGCTGCGGAAGCCCTCGATCACGCGGTCGCCCTCGACGACCGCGGCCACCACGGGCCCGGACATCATGAACTCCACGAGCGGTTCGAAGAATGGCTTGCCCTGGTGCTCGGCGTAGTGCTGCTCCAGGACCTCGCGGGTGGCCGTCACGTGCTTGAGCTCGGCCAGGGAATAGCCCTTGGCCTCGATGCGGGCCAGGATCTGGCCGGTGAGTCCGCGCTGGACACCGTCCGGCTTCACGAGGACGAGGGTGCGCTGCGTCATGAGGATCTCCTTGCTGGTCACGGACTCACGGGGAGTCCACTGCGGTGCACCGCGCTCTGTGCCTCTCAGCTGCAGGGCGCTGCCGTTGCCGGGTTGTCGGGTGCTGTGGCGAGCCTATCCGCCCGGGCCGGGGGTCCGGGAACGCGGCCCGGGGCAGGGCCCGCCCCGGGCGGTTCAGGTCTGAGGGTGGGCTTCCTCCCAGCGGCGCTGCTCCTCCGCGCGCTGGGCGTTCTCCCGGTCCATGCTTCCGCCCTTGACCACGGCGTACCACCAGGCCAGGGCGCACATGGCACCGATCACGAACATGGCCGGGACCACGAACCCCGTGGCGATCAGCACGAGCTGCAGCACCCACCCCGCGGCGTAGCCCCACGGCCTGCGCAGCACGGCGCACACCATGACGAACACCGCCGCGAGCACCACGGCCCCGACCATCAGCCAGACCTTTGCGGGAGTGCTCCAGTCCCGTGCCACCAGTCCGAACGCGGCCAGCGCGGCGAAGAAGACGATGAAGGCCTCGATGCTCAGCACGCTGGACGCGAACATCGTCTTGACCGAACCCTTCTTCTTGGGCTGTCCGGGGCGCCACTCGCGCTGCGCCTTGCTCATGCGGGCCATGCGGTTCCTTCCGAGGATCGGGGGTGGCGGGTTCGGGCGCGGGGGTCACAGCTCGAGCAGCGCACGCGCCTCACCCACCACGGTGATCGACCCGGTGATCAGCACGGCCCCGTCCGAGGCGTGCCGGTCCACGGCGTCCTGGACGGCGGCCGAGCACGCGTCCTCCAGTCGCGGTGCCACACGCACGGCGTCCTCGTCGAAGCCCATGTCCACGGCGATCTCCGCCAGCTCCTGCGGGTCCATGGCCCGCGGGGACTGCGAGCGCGTGCACCACAGGGTCACGTCGAACTCGCGGTACTCGTCCGCGAGCACACGGAACATGGCCTCGGAGTCCTTGTCCTGGAGCACGCCCACCACGAGGTTCAGGGTGGTGAACGTGAACGCCTCGCGCAGGGCGGCCGCGGAGGCGAGCAGCCCGTGCGGGTTGTGGGCGGCGTCGAGCAGCACGGGCGGGGCGGTGCGCACGAGCTCGAGCCGGCCCGGCGAGGACGCGGCGCCGAGCCCAGCGGCCACGAGCTCCTGGTTCAGCGGCTTCTCGCCGCCCCCGAGCAGGGCCTCGACGGCGGCCACGGCCACCGCGGCGTTCTGCGCCTGGTGGGCGCCGAACAGCGGCAGCATGAGGTCCTCGTAGCGCGCGGCGAGGCCCTGCAGGGTGATCACCTGTCCGCCCACGGCGGTGGTGCGCTGCTCGACCCCGAACTCCACTGCCTCGAAGCGGAACGGGACGGAGAGCTCCGTGGCGCGTTCGAGCAGCACCTGGGCGGCGCCGGGCTGCTGCGCGGCGCTCACGAGGAACCCGCCGGGCTTCACGATCCCGGACTTCTCCCCGGCGATCTCCTCCACAGTTTCACCGAGCATCCCGGTGTGGTCGAGGTCGATGGGCGTCACCACGGACACCGCGGCGTCCGCCACGTTGGTGGCGTCCCACGAGCCGCCGATGCCCACCTCCAGGACCATCACGTCCACGGGCTCGTCCGCGAAGACCGCGAACGCGAGCACCGTGAGGGTCTCGAAGTAGGTCAGCCGGGGGGCGCCGTCCGCCTCCAGGTGGCGGTCCACGAGGTCCAGGTACGGGGCGATCTCGCCGTAGATCCGCACGAAGGTCTCGTCGGAGACGGGTTCGCCGTCGATGCTGATCCGCTCGGTCACGCGCTCCAGGTGCGGGCTCGTGTAGCGGCCCACGCGCAGGTCGTGGGCCAGCAGCAGGGACTCGACCAGCCGTGCGGTGGAGGTCTTGCCGTTGGTGCCGGTCACGTGCACCACGGGGGCGCTGCGGTGCGGGTCCCCGAGGGCCTCCACGGCCAGCTGCACCGCGTCCAGGCGCGGCGCCATGCGGTCCTCCGGCGCGCGGGAGAGCAGGTGCTGGTAGATGTCCTCCACGGACGCGAAGTTCTCGTGCTCGCTCGCCGCGCTCATGCGGACACCACCTCCACGCTCACGCTCAGGTCCGTTGCGGGGACCAGCTCCAGCTCCTCGGACAGGGTCTCCCCCGCCACGAGATCGCGGTTGGCCTCCACGGCCGCCACGGTGGTGGCGTCCGCGGCCACGCGGGTGCGGATACGGTCGGAGACGTTCAGCGCGGCGTCCTTGCGGGCCTGCTGGATGGCACGCACGACGTCGCGCGCGACGCCCTCCGCGCGCAGCTCGTCCGTGAGCCCTGTGTCCAGCACCAGGAAACCGCCGCCCGGCAGCACGGTGACGGCGCGCGCGGAGCTCGCCGCAGCGTCGTCGACCACGGTGACGAGCTCGTACTCGCCCTCCTGGAGCTCGACCCCGCCGGCGACGACGCCGCCCTCCTCGCTCACGGACCAGTCACCCGTCTTCGTGGCCCTGATAACCTGCTGCACCTGCTTGCCCAGGCGTGGGCCCGCCGCGCGGGCGTTGACCTTCAGCTCCTGGGAGATGCCGTAATCGGCCGCAGAGACCTCATCCGCGTCCTCGAGGGTCACGGAGCGCAGGTTGAGCTCGTCCGCGACGATCTCCTGGAACGTGCCTTCCAGGGCATGGGCACCGGGAACCGCGACCGTCATGCCTGCGAGCGGCTGGCGCACGCGCAGGCTGTTGGCCTTGCGCAACCCGGAGCCCGCCGAGCTGATGGCGCGCGTGCGGTCCATGACCGTGACCAGGTCCTCGTCCCGCGGGAACAGGGACGCGTCCGGCCAGTCGGTCAGGTGCACGGAGCGCCCGCCCGTGAGACCGCGCCAGATCTCCTCGCTGATCAGCGGCAGCAGGGGCGCGCTCACGCGGCAGACCGTCTCCAGGCACGTGTACAGCACGTCGAACGCCTCCGTGTCCTCCTCGAAGAACCGCTCACGGGAACGGCGCACGTACCAGTTGGTGAGGGTGTCCATGTAGCTGCGCAGCCGCTCGGCGGCCGCCCAGATGTCGTACTCGTCGAACAGCCGCTTGGTGTCGGTGACCAGCGCACCGGTCTCGGCCAGGATGTAGCGGTCCATCACGTGCTCGGCGTCGTAACGCAGCTGGGCGTCGTAGCCCGCTCCCCCGTGCGCGGCGTTCGTGTAGAGACCGAAGAAGTGGTAGACGTTCCACAGGGGCAGCAGCATCTGTCGCACGCCGTCGCGGATGCCCTGCTCGGTCACCACCAGGTTGCCACCGCGCAGGATGGGCGAGGACATCAGGAACCAGCGCATGGCGTCCGAGCCGTCCCGGTCCAGGACCTCGTTGACGTCCGGGTAGTTGCGCAGGGACTTGGACATCTTCTGCCCGTCCGAGCCCAGCACGATGCCGTGGGAGATCACGTTGCGGAACGCCGGGCGGTCGAACAGCGCCGTGGCCAGGATGTGCAGCGTGTAGAACCAGCCGCGGGTCTGGCCGATGTACTCCACGATGAAGTCACCGGGGTTGTGCGTCTCGAACCACTCGCGGTTCTCCATGGGGTAGTGCACCTGGGCGTAGGGCATGGACCCGGAGTCGAACCACACGTCCAGCACCTCGGGCACCCGGCGCATCACGGACTGCCCCGTGGGGTCGTCCGGGTTGGGGCGCGTGAGGTCGTCGATCCACGGCCGGTGCAGGTCCACCTCGCCGGAGGCGTTGCGCGGCAGTCGGCCGAAGTCCCGCTCGATCTCCGCGAGCGAGCCGTAGACGTCCCGGCGCGGGTGGTTGGGGTCGCTGGACTCCCACACGGGGATGGGCGAGCCCCAGTAGCGGTTGCGCGAGATCGACCAGTCGCGGGCGTTCTCGAGCCACTTGCCGAACTGGCCGTCCTTGACGTTGCCCGGGATCCAGTTGATCTCCTGGTTCAGCTCGACCATGCGGTCCTTGAACGCGGTGACGCTCACGAACCACGAGGACACCGCCCGGTAGATCAACGGGTTCCGGCAGCGCCAGCAGTGCGGGTAGGAGTGCTCGTAGGAGGCCTCACGCACCAGCACGCCGCGCTCACGCAGGTCGCGCACCACGGTGCGGGTTACCTCCTTGTCGAACACGTTCAGCCCCGCGAGCGCGGCCAGCGGAGCGCCCTCGGCCAGCGAGTCGTCCGCGAAGAACGGGTAGAACCGGCCGCTCTCGTCCACGGTGAGCACCACCGGGATGTCGTGCTCGGCGCACGTCCACTGGTCGTCCTCGCCGTAGGCCGGGGCCTGGTGCACGATGCCCGTGCCGTCCGTCGTCGTCACGTAGTCCGCCACGAGGATCTGCCACGCATGCTCGGTGCCGAAGCGCTCAGCGTCGGTGAAGTAGTCCCACAGCGGGGCGTAGCGGATGCCCGCGAGCTGCTCACCCGTGTAGTGCGCCGTGACCGCGTCCCGCACGGCGGCGGCCGGGTCCTCGGCGTCGCCGTAGCCCAGGTCCTTCGCGTAGCCGGGTGCCAGCTCCGCGGCCACGAGGAAGCGGCGGCCCGCCAGCTCCCCCGCACCGGGCACCAGTGCGTAGTCGACTGCGGGCCCGACGGCGAGCGCCTCGTTGGTGGGCAGGGTCCAGGGGGTGGTGGTCCAGGCGATGGCCTCGGCGCCGGCGAGCTCCGCGGCCACGGCGGGCTCCGCGGCCCAGGAGGTGTCGGCCGAGAGCCGGAACGCCACGGTCAGGGAGGTGTCCTGGCGCATCTTGTAGACGTCGTCGTCCATGCGCAGCTCGTGGTTGGACAGCGGCGTCTCGTCCTTCCAGCAGTACGGCAGCACGCGGTAGCCGGAGTAGACGAGGCCCTTGTCGTCGAGGGCCTTGAACGCGCTGATCACGGACTCCATGTAGTCCGGGTTCAGCGTCTTGTAGTCGTTCTCGAAGTCCACCCAGCGGGCCTGGCGGGTCACGTAGTCCTGCCACTCGGTGGCGTAGGTGAGCACGGAGGAGCGGCAGGCGTCGTTGAACTTGTCGATGCCCATCGACTCGATCTCCTGCTTGTCGGTCATCCCCAGCTGCTTCATGGCCTCCAGCTCGGCGGGCAGACCGTGGGTGTCCCAGCCGAAGCGGCGCTCCACGCGGCGGCCCTGCTGGGTCTGGTAGCGGGCCACGAGGTCCTTGACGTAGCCGGTGAGCAGGTGGCCGTAGTGGGGCAGGCCGTTGGCGAAGGGAGGGCCGTCGTAGAAGACGAACTCGTTGGAGCCGTCCTCGCCGCGCTCACGCTGGTCGATGCTGGCCTGGAAGGTGTGATCCAGCTTCCAGTACTCGAGCACCCGCTCCTCGATGAGCGGAAGCCGCGGTGCGGGCGGCACACCCTGAGCGGCGGGGTCGGTGCTCGCCTTGGGATACACGAAAGAGTCGGACACGGTGCTCCATCCTGAGATGACAACGGTTTCAGGATGCGAGGACGCCCGGGCGCACGGGGCGCCGGTGGCGCGGTACCACCTCGCTTGTCCGCCGCCTCGCCGGCTGCTGCCGACGACGCCGCGGGCCGCTCGTTGAGGGCTGTCACGTGCCCGGGACGTCCGGTTCTACTGGGGCCGCTGGCGGCCGGTTCTTCCGGAGGGGCTCCCCGGTGATGGCCGGATCAGCGCCCGCGCGCACGAGGCGCGCCCGTCCATGATAGCGCGCCGGACGGCGTCGTCCTCCCCCGGCATCCGTGACGTACGGCGCTCGGGCGTGACCGGCGCCAGGGGCGCTGTCCCGGCTCGTGATGGCCCCGGGGCTCCCTGCGCCGTCGGCGTGGTCGACGCGCCCGGGATCTCACCCCGCGGGCTGGAACTGCACGCGGCCCTCCTGCACCCGCACGGGATACACGGGCAGCGTCCAGTCCCCGCCGGCCACGCACTGCCCGGTGGCGAGGTCGTAGGTCTCCTTGTAGAGCGGTGAGGCCACCGTGTGCTGCTCGCCGTGGCGGCCCACGATGCCGCGGGCGATCACGAGCGCACCGGAGCGCGGGTCCCGGTGGTCGGTGACGAACACGCGGTCGTCGTTGGTGCGGAACACCGCGTACTCGTGCCCGGCCACGATCGCGGCCTCGCCCCAGTTGACCTCCAGGTCCTCGAACGCGCACACGTCCACCCAGCCTTCCGCGTCCGGGGCGGACGGCCGCCGCGCCCCCTCGCCGTGGGCGGCCGGAGACCCCTGCGTGGTGCCCTGCGACGTCGTGCTGTCCATGGAAAACCTCCCACCGCGCCGCGCGGGCGCCCAGATAATTCGCATTCTCGGCGCTAATCTAGCAGTGTCGCGTCCGTCACGGACGCGGGACGCCAGCCGGACCCCGGAAGGACACCCCATGACAACGCTCTCCGATCGACCCGCGGCCGAGAGGCCCCGGTCCGTCCTCGTCCTCGGTGGAGGCCCCGCCGCGTTCCGCCTGGTCCGCGCACTCACGGAACGGGCGGAGGAGCCGCTGAGCATCACCGTGCTCGCGGAGGAGCCCTACACGCCCTACGACCGCGTGGCGCTGGAGCAGCTCTTCGACGACCCGGAGCGGGACCTCACCCTGGGCGATGGCTCCCTGTGGTCCCGGCCGGAGGTTCACCTGCTCACGGAGACCCGCGCCGTGGCCCTGGACCGCGAGCGCCGGGTGGTCACCGACCAGCGGGGCGAGGAGCACCCCTACGACGACGTCGTGCTCGCCACCGGCTCGCGCGCGGCCGTGATCCCCATTCCCGGCTCGGACCACACCCACGTGTTCCGCGGGGTGGACGACGTCCGCGGCATGGTCGACGAGGTCGCGGAGCTCACCGCGCGGCTGGGGCGCAGGCCCCGGGCCGTCGTGGTGGGCGGCGGACTGCTCGGGCTGGAGGCCGCCCAGGGGCTGCAGCACGTGGGCGCGGACCCCACCATCCTGGATGTGGCCTCGTGGCTGCTGTCCATCGAACTGGACCAGGCCGGCGGGCACATGGTCAACGACCTCATCCGGGCCACGGGGATCGGCGTGCAGTGCGGCGCGTTCATCTCCTCCGTGAACCTGGACGCCTCCGGCTCCGTGGTCTCGGTGTCCCTGGCCGAGTCCCTCGGGGACGAGTCCCAGGTGCACACGATCGACGCGGACCTCGTGGTGATGGCCGCGGGCATCCGCCCCAACGACGACCTCGCGAAGAACGCGAACCTGCCAGTGGGCCCGCGCGGCGGCGTCGTGGTGGACGAGGGCTGCCGCACCGCGGACCCGCACGTGTGGTCCATCGGGGAGGTCGCCCACATCCTCGGGCGCACGTGGGGACTCGTGGCGCCGGCGAACGCCATGGCCGAGGCCACGGCCGTGAACCTGCTCGGCGGGGACAGCGCCGTCGCGGACTTCGACGTGGCCACCAAGCTGAAGTTCTCCGGCGTGGACGTCGCCGGCTTCGGCGACCGGCTGGGCAAGACCCCGGACTGCCTCGAGGTCGTCTACGCGGACCCGGCGCGCGGGATCTACCAGAAGATCGTGGTTGCCCAGGACGCCCGCACCCTGCTGGGCGGGGTGTTCGTGGGCGACACCGCACCCTTCGACTCGCTGCGCCCCCTGCTGGGCCGCGAGCTGCCCGCCGAACCGGGCGTGTACCTCTCCGCCGCCGGCGGGGACGGGCCCGGGGACATCGACCTGCCCGACGACGCCGTGCTGTGCTCGTGCAACAACGTGGACTTCGGCACGGTGCGCTCCGCGATCGACGCCGGCAACCGGGACGTCGCCTCGCTGAAGGCCTGCACGAGCGCCGGAACCCAGTGCGGCTCGTGCGTGCCCATGCTGGAGAAGACCCTCAAGCAGCGCATGAAGGCCCTCGGGCTCTCGGTCTCCAAGGCCCTGTGCGAGCACTTCGAGCTCTCCCGGCCCGAGCTCTACGAGGCCGTGCGCAGCACCGGACTGGAGGACTTCGAGTCCGTGCTCGCCCGCTTCGGCACCGGCGAGGACGGCTGCGCGGTGTGCAAGCCCACCGTGGCCTCCATCCTCCACTCCCAGGTCCACGCGTACTCGCTGGACGGCGGGCGCGGCACCCTGCAGGACACCAACGACCGCAACATGGCCAACATGCAGAAGGACGGCACCTACTCGGTCATCCCCCGCATCCCCGGCGGGGAGATCACCCCGCGCAAGCTCGCCGTGCTCGCCGCCGTGGGCGAGAAGTACGGGCTCTACACCAAGATCACCGGAGCGCAGCGGATCGGACTCTACGGCGCCCGCCTGGAGCAGCTGCCCCGGATCTGGCAGGAGCTCGTGGACGCCGGCTTCGAGTCCGGCTCCGCCTACGGCAAGGCCCTGCGCAACGTGAAGTCCTGCATCGGCAACTCGTGGTGCCGCTTCGGCGTGCAGGACTCCGTGGCGCTCGCCGTGGACATGGAGAACCGCTACCGCGGGCTGCGCTCGCCCCACAAGTTCAAGTTCGGCGTGTCCGGGTGCAGCCGCGAGTGCGCGGAGGCCCAGGGCAAGGACGTGGGCGTGATCGCCACGACCCACGGCTGGAACCTGTTCCTGGGCGGCAACGGCGGCTCCAACCCCGCGCACGGGCGGCTGCTCGCCAAGGACCTCACGCGCGAGGAGGTCTTCCGCTACGTGGACCGCTACCTCATGTACTACATCCGCACCGCGGACCGGCTGCAGCGCACCGCCCGCTGGTTCGAGGAGCTGGACGAGACCTACGGGGACGGCACCCAGCACGTGCGCAGCGTGATCGTGGACGACTCGCTCGGCATCTGCGCGGACCTCGAGGCCGAGGTGGAGCGGCACCTGGAGGCGTACGAGGACGAGTGGGCCGCCACCCTCGCGGACCCGCAGCGCATGCGCCGCTTCCGGGCCTTCATCAACGAGCCCGAGGGCGATCCCGCGGACCTGGACGCGCGCATGTACGTGCTCGAACGCGACCAGATCCGCCCCGCCACCCCGCAGGAGGTGGACGAGTCCGAGGCCGGGAACGGGCACCGCGTGCTCGTCTCCGGGGCGAAGATCCCCGTGGGCCAGCCGTGAGCGGGCGTTCTCCGAGCAACTGCGCCTGAGGCTGCCCCTGACCCGCGGTCCTCTGAGCAGTCTCTCCTGAGCGGAAGGGCCCGGGGCCAGTTCGCTGGGAACATTACCTGGGGACGGCAGCCGGGAGCCCTCACGGGCTCCCGGCTGGGGTCCTCAGCGTTCCCCGACGGCGTCGTCCTCCCCCAGCGCGGCCACCCGGCCGACCAGGATGACGGCGGGCGCCCGCACCCCCCGCTGCTCCGCGGTGGCGGCAATGCTCGCCAGGTCCCCCACGGTGCACCGCTGCTCGGGGGTCCACCCCCGCTCGACCACCGCCACGGGGGTCTCCGGCGGGTAGCCTGCGGCCACGAGTGTCTCGCAGTGCCGGGCCAGGCCGCGCACGCCCATCATGAGGATGAGGGTGTGGCCGTCCCGGTAGGGCACGTGGTGCAGCTCCTCGTGCGCGGTGATGACCGTGAATCCGTGGGCCAGGTCCCGGTGCGTCACGGGGATCCCGGCCGCCGCGGGCACGGAGATGGCCGAGGTCACCCCGGGTACCACCTCGGTCCGGATGCTGTGGGCGTGGCAGTACTCGACCTCTTCGCCCCCGCGGCCGAACACAAACGGGTCCCCGCCCTTCAGCCGCACGACACGGTGCCCGAGCCGCGCCTCCGCAACGAGGGTCTCGTTGATCCGGTCCTGGGTGACCTTGTGGTACCCGGCGCGCTTGCCCACGTCCACGATCCGCGCGTGGTCGGAGAGCTCCGGAAGCAGAGACGTGGGCCCCAGCCGGTCTGCGACCACGACGTCCGCGCCGGCCAGCAGCCGACGGCCGCGCAGCGTGAGCAGGCCGGGGTCGCCGGGCCCGCCACCCACCAGGGCCACGGTGCCCGGGGCCTGCGCGCCCGGTTCGCGCTCCACGCCGTCCTCGGACGCGCGGTGCGCGCCCACGGGGATCTCACCGCTCTCCAGGCGCGCGGCCATCCACGCCGCGACCCGCTTGGCGCGCACCGGGTCGCCCGTGGCATTGACGGCCACCGTCACACCGTGGGCGCGCGCGGTGGCCGGAACCCAGGCAGCGGAGTGCGCGGCGTCGCCGCCCTTGACGCAGAAGACACGACGCCGCTCTGCCTCCCGCGCCACGAGGTCCTGGATGTCCGGGGAGTCCGTGTGGGCGAGCACGAGCCACGCGCCGTCGAGGTCCTCCGGGGCGAAACCGCGCTCGTGCCAGGTCAGCTCCCCCGCGGTGGCCAGCTCACGCAGGTCACCCGTCACGCGCGGAGCCACGAGGTCGACGACGGCGCCCTCGGCCAGCAGGCCCGGCACCCGCCGCGCCGCGACGGGACCGCCGCCGACCACCAGGACACGGCGTCCGGACAGGTTCAGGCCCAGGGGGTAGGTCATGGCCGGCGGAGCTCCTCGGGCGGGCGGCCCGGGTGAGAGGCCGTCCTCGTGCGGTGGTCCGGGCCCGGGGGCGCGGCGATTGCAGCGAGTGGTCGCCACGGCGGAGCCGACACACCGGGGCACGGTGGGATCTCCGCCATGCTACGCACAGCACCGTCCGCGCCCGCCCGACCCGTCACATACGCGTCACGCGTGTCCCGTCACTCTGTGGCGGCGCCGAGGCGCCAGTACCCCATGAACGAGACGTCGCTGCGGGACACCCCCGCGCTCACGCACATCCGGCGCAGCGACTTCACGCCCGAGGATTCCGCAGCGAGGAACCAGTACGTGCCCCGGCCCTGCGTGCTCGCCGTGTTCCACACGAACTCCGGTTCCTCGGTCGTGGTCCCGGGTGCGCTCGCGGTCCCGGGCTCCGCGCGCCTCCAGCCCCGCCTCGAGCGTTCGCAGAGCCGGGCCCACAGCCACAGCTCCAGTGCCAGGTTGCGTGCCCGGTGCTCCCGGGGCAGCCACGTCCAGGACAGCTCGGTGCCGCCCGCGAGCCGCACACGCAGCGCACGGTCCCCCGGGGACGACTCCGCCCGCTCCAGTGCGCGCGGTCCGGCAGCCCGCGCGGCGTCACCACCCGTGGGAACTTCCACGGCCACCTCCAGCCGTCGAGGCGGCGCGCAGCTCGTGCCGTCCGCCTGCACCCGCACCCCCCGGTCGAGGCCGTCCACGATCGCCGCCACGGCCGGCAGCGCCGTCTCGTCTCCGGCGAGCACGACGTCCTGCCCGGCGGCCCGGTGCTCGTCCCACGCGGCCCACCAGGCGGCGTCGCCCGCGGGAACCAGCAGCTGGACGTCCTCGCCCTCCCGCGCGGACTCGCCCCACGCGGCCCCGGGGCCCATGCCGTGCTCGGGGTCCCCGTGGAGCACCACGTCGATCGCGAGCTCGGGGACCTCCCGCCCGGCGATGTCCACGGTGGTGGCGTCTCGCACCGTGTAGGTGCGGATCCAGCCGCTCTGCTCGGGCGGCGCGGCCATGAACTCACGGCGCCAACGGGCCATGTCCGAGACGTCCACGTCCAGAAGCTGCCCGCGCCGCGGCGGGACCAGCACCTTGAGGTAGGCGTCGGCGCGTGGACCTGGGCCCTGCTCACCCCACGGCATCGTCCACAGCTGCTCACCCGCCACGCGCACCCGCACAAGGTGCTCGCTCAACCGCTCGGTACCCGTGACCCGTGCGTTCACGCATGTCAGCTGCGTCACGACCGCGCGCCTTCCGCTGGGGCGTCCGCGCGCCCGGTGGACAGCGGGATCACCACACGGGCCCCGGTGACCTCGTCGTGCAGCACGCGCGCCCGCATGTCGAACACGGAGCTCACGGTCTCGTCCGTCATGACCTCGTGGGCGGGTCCGCGGGCGGCCACGCCGCCGTCCTTCACGGCCACGAGGACGTCCGCGTACCGGGCGGCCAGCGAGAGCTCGTGCAGCACCATGACCAGTGTGATGCCGCGGGTCCGCTGCAGCTGGCCCAGAATGTCCAGAATCTCCACCTGGCGGGCGATGTCCAGGTAGGTGGTGGGCTCGTCGAGCAGCAGCACGTCCGTCTGCTGCGCGAGGGCCAGCGCGATCCACACGCGCTGGCGCTGCCCGCCGGACAGTGCGGTGACCTGCCGGTCCACCAGCCCGGCCAGCCCGGTGAGGTCGATGGCCTCGGCCACCGCGGCGTCGTCCTCGGCGCGCCAGCGCCCGAAGGCTCCGCGGTGGGGGTGGCGTCCGCGGGAGACCAGCTCCTGGACGGTCACGCCCTCGGGCGCCAGCGGGTCCTGCGGCAGGAACCCCACGGTGCGCGCGAAACGTCGGCGGTGCCACGCGCTCACGTCCTCCCCGCCCACGAGCACCTGTCCGGAGTCCGCGGTGAGCTGCCGGGCGCACGTGCGCAGCAGCGTGGACTTGCCGCAGCCGTTGGCGCCGACCAGCGCGCTCACGCGCCCCGCGGGGAACGAGACGCTCACGTCCCGCAGGATCGGCGCGCCGCCGTAGCCGACGCTCAGCCCACGCACCTCGAGCGACGACGCCACGCGCTGCCGGTCCCCGGTCGCGTCCACCTGTTCCTGGAGAGCACTCATGCCTCCCCCTTTCCTCGACCGATCAGCAGCCACAGCAGCACGGGCGCGCCCGCGGCGGCCGTGACGACACCCACGGGCAGTGCCAGGGTGGGGATGGCCTCGGCCGCCACGTAGTCCGAGACCACCATGAGCAGTGCACCCACCAGTGCGGCGTGGTGGGCCCTGCCCTCACCACCGCCGAGCCCGCGCGCGACGGGCGCGGCCATGAAGGACACGAACGCCACCGGGCCGACCGTGGCTGCGGCAACGGCCACCAGGGCCACGGCCAGGCCCAGCGCGGCGAGACGCACCCGCGGCACCCGAACGCCCAGCCCGGCCGCGAGCGCGTCGCCCGTTCCGAGGGCGTCCACGGCGGGGACCAGCAGTGCGCACAGGGGCAGCAGCACGAGCAGGGTGAGCACCATCCGGGCGATGTCCTGCCATGATGCGGCGGCAAGCGAGCCGGTGAGCCACTGCATGGCGTCCTGCGCTGCGTAGATGTCCGCGCGGGTGAGCACGGCGTTGATCGCCGCACTCGTGAGCGCGCCCCCCGTCACGCCCGTGAGCACGAGCCTGCCGATGTTCGCGCGCGTCCCCCCGGCGGCCAGGACGACGGCGGCCATGAGGCCGAAACCGCCGGCGAGCGCGCTGAGCGTGACCGCGGCGCCGGAGAGCCCGCCCACGGTGATGGCGAGGACGGCGCCGAGGCCGGCTCCGGAGGAGACGCCCATGATGTCCGGGGAGGCCAGGGGGTTGCGCAGCACCCGCTGGAAGAGGTGGCCCGCGAGGCCGAAGGCGATTCCCGTGAGGATGCCCAGCGCGGTGCGGGGAAGGGTGATCTGCCAGACGATGTAGTCCGCGGGCCCGGTGTAGTCGTGGGCCAGCACGGCGAGCAGGTCCGGCACCGCCACCACGTATTTGCCCAGGGCGATCCGCGCAAAGCTGGCGACCAGGAGGGCGGCGAGCAGTCCGGTGGTCACCCGGCGGGTGCGGCGTCGGGTGCGGGAACGGGAGGCGCGCACGGCGGTGACGGTCTCGGAGCGCTGCGGTGGGTGTGCGGTCAGGGTGCTCACCAGGTCACCGCCTTCCCGCGCAGCACGGCCACGAGGGCCGGGGCGCCGAGCACGACGAGGGCGATGCCCACCTGGATCTCGCGGTCCGGGACGAGCACGCGCGCCACGACGTCGGCGAGCAGCACGATGCTGGGCCCGGCGAGCAGGCACGCCGGAACCACGCGGCGGTAGGACACCCCGGTGAGGACGCGCACCGCGTGGGGCACCAGCAGCCCGCAGAACACGAGCGGTCCCACCAGTGCGGTGGACGTGCCGGCCAGCAGCACCACGGCCAGTCCGGCCAGCGTACGGGTGAGAGCCGGGTGCGTGCCCAGGCCGCGCCCGAGGGCGTCGCCCAGGGTCAGGGTGTCCAGCGAGCGCGCGACGGCCCACCCCAGCAGCAGGCCCACCAGGACCACCGGGGTGGCGAGCAGCAGGAACGAGCCGTCCGGGCGGGTGAGCTCCCCCACCTGCCAGCGGCGGAACGTGTCGAAGGTGGCCTGGTGGCTCAGCAGCACGGAGCTGGTGAGCGCGGTCAGTCCGGCGGAGACGGCGGCGCCCGTGAGTGCCAGGGTCACGGGGCGGGCCCCGCCCCGTGCGGCGGAGGACAGGGCGTAGACGGCGGCCATCGCGACCGCGGATCCGAGGGCCGCGAGCCAGAGCTGGTCCACCGTGGCGGTGAGTCCCAGGAAGGCACCGCCCGTGACCACAGCGAACGCCGCGCCTGCGGTGAGGCCCAGGATTCCCGGGTCGCCCAGGGGGTTGCGTGTGGCGCCCTGCAGCAGCGCGCCGGCCACGGACAGCGCGGCGCCCGTGAGCACACCGGCCGCCGTGCGCCACACGCGGGTCTGGACCACGGCGCCGTCGATGGCCGTGACTCCGGGAACGTTCTCCGGGTCCCCGAAGAGCACCTGCGGCACGGTGCGCCACGTGGCGTCCAGGGAGATGGGACGCGCGCCGCACGAGACGGAGAGCACCACCGCCGCGGCCAGCACGGCGAGCAGGACCAGCCACAGGACCGGCCCGCGCGCCGTCCTGCGTGCGCGGGTGGAGCCCCGGGCCTCGGGGCGGACGGCGGTGGCGCTCACGCTCACGGAGGTCAGGCCCCCAGGGCGTTCTTGATCGCCGGGACGTGTGCGTCCAGCGCGTGCGGCATGGACAGCGGCGAGGACGAGTAGCCCGAGAGCACATCCGGCTTGGAGGTCAGGAACAGCCCGTGGCCGTCCTTGATCGCCGGGATCGTCTTGAGCACGGAGTCGGTGCGGAACTTCTCCGCCTGGGCGTCATCCTCTGCGGCCGCCACGAAGAGGTCGCTCTGCAGCTCGTCCGCCCGCTCCTTGGGCCACTCGCGCCAGAACTCGTCACCGTCGATGTTCTCGGTGACCACCGGGGCCAGGCTCAGGCCCAGCGAGGTGAGGAAGCGGGGCCGCCCGTCCGTGGGGCCGTAGAAGCCCAGGCTCTGGGTGACGTCCCCGTAGATGAAGGTCTTGCCCTTGGCGTCCCCGAGGTCCTCCGAGCGCTTGCTGACGAGCTCCTCGGTCTGCGAGACGAGGTCGTCACCGGCCTGGGAGCGGCCCAGGGCCTTGGCGGTGAGCTTCTGCATGTCCTGCCACGAGTTCACCCACGGGCCCGTGGGGTAGGCCACCACGGGGGCGATCTCGGTGAGGCGCGTGTACTCGTCCTGGGTCACCCCGGAGTTCACGGCGATGATCAGGTCCGGGCTCAGCTGCGCGATCTCGGTGAAGTTCACGCCGTCCGACTCGTCGATGGTCGTGGGGCTCTGCCCGCCCAGCTCGGTCACCTTGGCGTCGAACCAGTCCGTGGAGCCCTTGTCGTTGCCGCCCCACGAGACCTTGGTCATCCCCACGGGGACCACGCCGAGGGCCGCCACGAAGTCCTGGGTGTTGCTCGCGCCCACGCACACGACGCGCTCGGGGGCCTTCTCCACGGTGGTGCTGCCGAGCTTGTGCTCGACCGTCACGGGGAACGCGTCGGTGGGCGTGGACGAGGCGGTCGCCCCCGGGGTCGCGGCGCCATCGCCTCCGCGGGATCCGGTGGAGCACGCGGCGAGGCCCACGATGGAGGCCAGGGCCAGGCCGGAGCCGAGGACGGCGCGGCGGCTGAGCTGGTGACGGGGCTGGGGCAGGTCGCGGGGCATGGGCTCTCCTGGAGCAAAGAATTTGATAAGGCTCGCCTAACCTAATTCCTCGTCCCGGCGCTGGCAAGCGGAGACCGCCCCGTGCTCCAGAGGTTCCCCGCCGCCACGCGGGGCCACGCTCAACTGGTGGTGCGGATCACCTTGTGCGGTGCCGCCTGGGCCACGGGCTTGAGGGTGAGGGTGTCGATGTCCACGTGGTGCGGCAGCTCCACCGCGAACGCGCAGACCTCAGCCACGTCCCGGCCCGTGAGCGGCTTCTCGACACCCTCGTAGACCTTGTCCGCACCCTCGGCGTCCCCGTCCAGGCGGCGCAGCGAGAACTCCGGGGTGTGCACCATCCCGGGCGCGATCTCGACCACGCGCACGTTGTGCTCCGCCTCCTCCAGCCGCAGCGCCTCGGTCATGGCGCGCTCCGCGTACTTCGCGGCGTTGTACCCGGAGCCGCCCTCGTAGGCGCGCATGGCGGCGAGCGAGGTCAGGTTCAGCACCGTGCCCTCCCCGTTGGCCCGCAGCGCGGGCAGGAACGCGCGGGTCACCCGCAGCGTGCCGAGCACGTTGACCTCGTACATCCACTGCCAGCGGTCCACGTCCGCGTCCGCCACGGAGTCCGTGCCGCGCGCCCCGCCCGAGATGTTGAGCAGGGCGTCCACCGTGCCGGCCTCGCCCAGCACACGGTCCCGCAGCGCGTCCACCTGCGCCTGGTCGGTGATGTCCGTGGGCACCGGTACCGCGCCGGTGCGCTCGGCCAGCTCCGCGAGCCGGTCCTCGCGGCGGGCCACGGCGTAGACGGTCCACCCGCTCGCGCGCAGCCGTTCCACGGTGGCCTCTCCGATTCCCGTGGAGGCCCCGGAGACCACGGCCACCTTGCCGTCGCCGAGCCGGGCGGGGGCGGGATACGTCGATTCCGTGCTGTTCGTCATGCCCCCGATTCTACCGACGACGCCGCCCGCACCCGGCCCCGTAGGACCGCAACCGTGCGCCGCGCACCGGCGCGGGCGGCGTCGTCGCCCCCTCTGGACGGGCCCGGGCCCCGGGCTCCCGTGAGAGACTGGGAGGCATGGCACAAGAGACGACGGGTACAGACACGCCCACGCACACCGAGAGCACAACCCCCGCCGCAGTGGCGGTCCCGGAGAAGCCAGCCCTGGAGGGCCTGGAGGACAAGTACGCCACGCAGTGGCGCGAGAACGGGACGTACGCGTTCCGCGAGCACACCGACCGTGCGTCCGTGTACTCGATCGACACCCCCCCGCCCACGGCCTCGGGCTCCCTGCACGTGGGGCACATGTTCTCCTACACGCAGACGGACGTCATTGCCCGCTACCAGCGCATGAGCGGCAAGAACGTGTTCTACCCCCTGGGCTGGGACGACAACGGCCTGCCCACCGAGCGCCGCGTGCAGAACTACTACGGGGTGCGCTGCGAGCCCGGCCGACCCTACGTCGAGGGCTACCGGCCCCCGGAGAAGCCCGCCAAGAACCAGCGCGACTGGGACGTCGTGTCCCGGCAGAACTTCATCGAGCTGTGCGAAGAGCTCGCCGTTGAGGACGAGAAGGTCTTCGAGCACCTCTTCTCCACCCTCGGGCTGTCCGTGGACTGGAACCGCACCTACCGCACGATCGACGCCCACTCCCGCAGGGTCTCCCAGCTCGCGTTCCTCAAGGATCTCGAGGCCGGCAACGCCTACATGGCCGAGGCCCCCACCATGTGGGACGTCACCTTCCGCACCGCGGTGGCCCAGGCCGAGCTCGAGGACCGCGAGCGCGAGGGCGCCTACCACCGGATCTCGTTCCACCAGCACGACGGCGGGAAGGTCTTCATCGAGACCACGCGCCCCGAGCTGCTGCCCGCGTGCGTGGCCCTGGTGGCCCACCCGGACGACGAACGCTACCAGCACCTCTTCGGCACCACGGTGCGCTCGCCGCTGTTCGACGTGGAGGTCGAGGTCCGAGCCCACCCGCTCGCGAAGCCGGACAAGGGCTCGGGCATCGCCATGATCTGCACCTTCGGCGACCTCACGGACGTCACCTGGTGGCGTGAGCTGAACCTGCCCACGCGCGCCCTGATCGGCCGTGACGGCCGCTTCACCGCCGAGCAGCCCGAGTGGATCGCGGACGGCGCCCCGGCCGAGCACTACGCGGAGGTGGCCGGCAAGACCGTGTTCTCCGCGCAGAAGGCCGTGGTGGAGATGCTCACCGCCTCCGGCGACCTCGAGGGCGAGCCGAAGAAGATCATGCACCCGGTGAACTTCTACGAGAAGGGCGACAAGCCCCTCGAGGTGGTCACCTCCCGCCAGTGGTACATCCGCAACGGCGGGCGGGACCCCGAGCGGCGCGAGGACCTGATCCAGCGCGGCCGCGAGATGGCCTGGCACCCCTCGTTCATGCGCTCCCGCTATGAGAACTGGATCGAGGGTCTGAACGGGGACTGGCTGATCTCCCGCCAGCGCTTCTTCGGCGTGCCCTTCCCCGTCTGGTACCCGCTGGACGCCTCCGGTGAGCCGGACTACGAGCACCCCGTGCTGCCGTCCCACGAGCAGCTGCCGGTGGATCCCGCGACGGACACCGCTCCCGGCTACACCGAGGAGCAGCGCGACCAGCCGGGCGGGTTCATGGCGGACCCTGACGTGCTGGACACCTGGGCCACCTCCTCCCTGACCCCGCAGATCGCCACAGGATGGGGCGTGGACGAGGAGCTGCACGCCAAGACGTTCCCCATGGACCTGCGCCCCCAGGGCCACGACATCATCCGCACCTGGCTGTTCTCCACCGTGGTGCGCGCGGAGACGCTGGCCGGGACCGTGCCGTGGACCAACACGGCGCTGTCCGGGTGGATCCTGGACCCGGACCGCAAGAAGATGTCCAAGTCCAAGGGCAACGTGGTGGTCCCCAACGACGTCCTCGAGAAGTACGGAGCGGACGCCGTTCGCTACTGGGCCGCCTCGGCCCGCCTGGGCGCGGACACCGCGTACGACGAGGGGCAGATGAAGATTGGGCGCCGCCTGGCCATCAAGCTGCTCAACGCCTCCAAGTTCGTGCTCGCGCAGGGTGTCACCGAGGCCTCCGTGCTGGGCTCGGGGACGGACGCCTCGGTGGTCGGCAACGACCTGGACCGTGCCCTGCTCGCGCAGCTGGCCGACGTCGTGGAGCGTTCGACCACCGCGTTCCGCGAGTACGAGTACGCCCGCGCGCTGCAGCTGATTGAGTCCTTCTTCTGGACGTTCACGGACGACTACGTGGAGCTCGTGAAGGACCGGGCGTACGGCTCCCGCGGTGCCGAGGCCCAGGCCTCGGTGCACGCCGCGCTGGCCACCACCCTGGACACGCTGCTGCGGCTGTTCGCACCGTTCATCCCGTTCGCCACCGAAGAGGTCTGGTCCTGGTGGCGCGCGGGCTCCGTGCACCGCGCCTCGTGGCCCGTCACGGACGGCTACGCGGGGCTCGCGCGCGACGGCGATCCCGAGGTCCTCACGGTGGTGGGCGAGGCCCTGTCCGGGCTGCGCAAGTCCAAGTCCGAGGCCAAGGTCAAGCAGCGCACCGCCGTGGAGTCAGCCACCATCTCCGCCCCGGCGGACGTCCTGGCCCGCCTGCGCGGCGGCCTGGACGACCTCGAGGCGGCCGGCAACGCCGCGGACGTCACCCTCACGGAGGCGGACGGCGAGCTGGCCGTGAGCGACGTCGTGCTGGAGCAGACCGAGCAGGCCTGATCCGCCGACGAGCGGAGTCCGTCTCGACGGACGACGCGTCGGAGAGCGCCCCGGTGACCTCGACAGGTCACCGGGGCGCTCTCAGCATGAACCACCGGCTCGTCCCCGCGCGGAGCGGGCCACCCTCCCACACCAGAAAGCTCGATCCCATGAAGAAGTCCCTCTCCCTCGCCGCCCTGGCCCTCCTCGCGCTCACCGGTTGCTCTGCCGGTCAGAACGGGACCGGCTCCTCGCAGGAGGCCTCCGACCACGGCACGTTCGAGGGCGTGACGAACTGGGAGGGCTCCGGAGACGACGGCGTGGCGTTTAGGGCCACAGCAGACGTGGCAGCCCCGGCCGGGGTCGAGGAAGCACGCACGCTCATGAAGAAGTCGGAGACGCCCCTGCACTTCCTCGCCGTGACAGTGGACAACATCCACGGCACACAACCGGTCAGTGCCAGCAGCGCCTCCTTCACCACTCCCGAGGGCGAGCTCGTCGAATACACGATGGTCGGCGACTACCTCAACGACTACGAGGCCGCCGAGAGCGAGAGCGGTGACGCCGAGAACCGGGTCATCGACGTGCACAACGCGTTCTCCAGCGACGAGTACGAGGTGGTCGCGGGACAGAAGAAGACGGTGGTGCTCGCCTCGGAGAACGACTACCCGCACGACGTCACGCACGCCACCGTCAACGGAACGACGTCGCTCGCGCCGTCCGAGACCTCTGCCGAGACCGACAAGGCCACGGGAGCCCCCGAGCCCAGCGAGGCCGTGGGCAGCAACGACAAACTGGCCGACCTCAACGGGACCACGTTGAAGGGCAATGACATCAACTTCCGGATCTTCAGCCCCAACGCGCAGAAGGACCTCAACGCCGCAATGCCTACGCAGCTGAAGGGTGCCTGGGGCGCGCTGTGCTCCGACGCCGCCACCGAGGAGCAGCTGAAGGAGACGGGAGCCACCGCGAACGGGCACCACTGGCGACCGTTCCAGTACGCGGTGTCGGAGAGTGGCGTGGGAGCCCTCAGCGGCAACGCCGACTACAAGGAGTACGAAGCCGCCTCTCTGGCAGGGATGTCCCACGGCGGGGTCTGCGCCGTGATCCAGTCACCCGACGAGTCCGCCGCCACGGAAACCCACTTGGCGACCGTCGGCCACTACCTGGGCAACTCGACGCTGGAGAGCACTGTCGAGGTGAAGTGATTCCCGCACCACGGGACGTGGAAGAACTGCCGGTGCTCAGCAGGGCCAAGCAGCGCCGCCGCAGTACGTGTTCCAGCCCCCGTGGGTGATGATGAACGGGTGACTCTGCCCTCAGCGCCTCCCCCGTCCGGCGACTGCCGGATCCTGCGACGGACCGGCCGCATCCTGCGCCGCGCGGTGCTGGCCGGCGTCGTCGGTCTCGTGCTGCTCACGGTTGCCAGCGTGGTGGGCAACGCCGTAACCACCCCGCCCGACACCCTCGAACCCGAGGCGGGCGCGTACGCGGACGTAAGCGGCGTGGCCGTCCACTACGAGCACTGGGCCGCGACCGGGAAGCACACCTCCGCCGACCCCGCGCCCGTGGTCCTGCTCCCCGGCTTCGCGGAGTCCACGGTCGCCTTCCGTGCCACCGCACCCCTGATCGCCGCGCAGGGCCGGGACGTCTACGCGTTCGACCTCCCCGGATTCGGCTACACCCGCGGCGCGGACACCGAGGACGTGCGGTTGCAGGCGGACCTCGTCGCGGGCTCGATCCGGGCGCTGGGAATTCCCCGGCCCGTCGTCGTTGGCCACTCCCTCGGCGCGGCCGTGGCCGGGGGAACCGCGCTGTGGCATCCGGAGGACGTGGGCGGTGTGATCTTCGCGGACGGCGACGCCCAGGACCTGAACTTCGGTGACGGCACCTGGCGGGCCCGCATCGCCCGCCTGCCGTACACCACGAGCGCGTACCGAATCTTTACCCGCTTCACGTGGCTCAACCGCGCGGCCTTGGCCGGCTCGTGCGGCTCCGCGTGCACGGCGTTCCACGGTGACGACGGCGCCCGCCTCGCCCAGCAGTGGATGCGCCCGCTCATGCAGGGGGACGTGGAGCACTCCCTGCTGGGCAGCGCCGGGCGCAGCGGCATCCTGCACCTGCAGGAGGACCAGACGCGCGCGGTCACCGTTCCCCGCGCCATCATCTGGGGTGCGGAGGACACCCGATCCGGGGGCTCGCTCCAGGACACCCGGGACCGGCTCGGACACCCGGAGGAGCGGATTGTCGACGGTGCCGCGCACGACGTCATGAACGCCCAGCCCCGGGCCTTTGCCGACGCCGTCGGGGCCCTCGCGGGCGGCATGGACCGGCACTGATCCCGCCTGGTTTCGACCGGAGGCGGTAACGGCACGCGTCTCCCCCCGGGCGCCCGAACGGCGGGACGGGTTCACCTGGAGCGGCTCGCGGGGCCGACCCGAGGACGACGCACCCCCGCCCCGGTGACCTTCTCAGGCCACCGGGGCGGGGTCTGCCACTCGCTGTGCGGGAGCGGACTCAGCTGAAGTCCGGGCCCTTCTCGCGCCCGCGCTTGAGCTCGTAGAAGCCGGGGTAGGACGCCAGCGCCAGGGCGCCGTCCCAGACCTTGCCGGCCTCCTCGCCCTTGGGCGCCGGGGTGAACACGGGACCGAAGAAGCCCACGCCGTTCACGGCGATGCACGGGGTGCCGATGTCCTGACCCGCCACGGCACGGGCCTCGTCCGTGGACGCCCGGATGGCGTCGTCGTACTCGGTGGAGTTCTTGGCCGCGGCGAGGTCTGCCGGCAGACCGACCTCTGCGAGGGACTCGGTGATGATCGCCTCGAGGTCCTGCATGCCACCGGGGTGACGACGGGAGCCCATGGCGTCGTAGAGCTTCTTGTAGTACTCGCCGCCGTGCTGCTCGGCCGCGGCCTGGATCACGCGCACGAGCCACATGGACTCGTCGTGGCCGTGGTGGTGGTTCTCGGGGTTGTCCTCGTTGAGGATGCCCAGGGAGATGATCTTCCAGTCCACGTCCACGTCCCGGATGCGCACGACCTCCTCCATCCAGCGGGAGGTCATCCACGCCCACGGGCACAGGGGGTCGAACCAGAAATCGACGTGCTGCTTCTCAGACATACTGAATCCTTTCGTGCGTTCTGCGCGGTCTCACGCGGACTTGTGACGTCGCCGCTCGGCCTCGATCATCTCGTGCGTGAAGATCTCGGGGTCCGCGATCTTCGCCACGGCGTCTTCGGTCACGAGCACAGCGGCGATGTCGTCGCGGCCCGGGAGGTCGAACATGACGGGCATGAGGATGTCCTCGAGGATCGCGCGCAGGCCGCGCGCTCCCGTGCCGCGCTCGATCGCCAACTCTGCAATGGCCTCCAGCGCCTGGGGGTCGAAGGTGAGCTCCACCCCGTCGAGCTGGAAGAGCTTGCGGTACTGCTTGACCAGGGCGTTGCGCGGCTCCGTGAGGATCCGCACCATGTCCGGCACCGAGAGCTTGGAGAGGGTGGTCACCACGGGCAGCCGCCCGATGAACTCCGGGATCAGTCCGAACTTCAGCAGGTCCTCCGGCTGCACCTGGCCCGTGAGGTCCACCTCGGAGGTGTCCTTGATGGGCGCCCCGAAGCCGATGCCCTTCTTTCCCGTGCGCTGCTGGACGATCTCCTCCAGCCCCGCGAACGCCCCGGCGACGATGAAGAGCACGTTGGTGGTGTCCAGGTGCAGGAACTCCTGCTGCGGGTGCTTGCGCCCACCCTGCGGAGGAACCGAGGCGACGGTGCCCTCGAGGATCTTCAGGAGCGCCTGCTGGACCCCTTCGCCCGATACGTCGCGCGTGATCGAGGGGTTCTCCGATTTACGCGAAATCTTGTCGATCTCGTCAATGTAAATAATCCCCTGCTCCGCCTTCTTGATATCGAAATCAGCGGCCTGGATGAGTTTGAGAAGAATGTTCTCAACGTCTTCACCGACGTAACCTGCTTCCGTGAGGCTCGTGGCGTCCGCCACGGCGAACGGCACGTCCAGCTTCTTGGCGAGCGACTGCGCTAGGTATGTCTTGCCGGAGCCCGTGGGGCCCACCAGGAGGATGTTGGACTTGGCGACCTCGATGGCCTCCTCGTCCCCCTCGGAACCGGCGATCGACAGCGTGTGCCCGGAGACACCGGCCCGGATGCGCTTGTAGTGGTTGTAGACGGCCACTGCCAGGGCGCGCTTGGCGGGCTCCTGCCCGATCACGTACTCCTGCAGGTGGTCGTAGATCTGCTGCGGGCGGGGAAGCTCCGCCTGGTCCGTCTCCGTGACCTCGGTGAGTTCTTCCTCGATGATCTCGTTGCACAGCTCGATGCACTCGTCACAGATGTACACGCGCGGGCCGGCGATGAGTTTGCGCACCTGCTTCTGGCTCTTGCCGCAGAAGGAGCACTTGAGCAGGTCGACGCTCTCTCCGATGCGCGCCATGTATCAGCCTCACACTTCGTCTCGACGGATGCTGGAACCACTCTAGGCGAGCCGTTCCGACCGCGCCCAATCCCCCACGGACGCATGACGGTCACGACGCCCCGTGACGGGTGCGCCTTGACCGTGCGGTGCGTCCTGGCCCTGGGCCTCTCAGGCCTGGGTGACCGTGGAGGGCTTGTTGATCTTGCGGGAGTCGAGCACCTGGTCGATGATCCCGTACTCCTGGGCCTCCCTGGCCGTGAGGATCTTGTCGCGCTCGATGTCGCGGTTGATCTCCTGCACGTCCTTGTTCGTGTGCAGCGCCATGGTCTCCTCGAGCCACGTGCGCATGCGCATGATCTCGTTGGCCTGGATCTCGATGTCCGAGGCCTGGCCGCCGCCCTGGCCCTCCATGGCAGGCTGGTGGATCAGCACGCGGGCGTTGGGCAGCGCGAGGCGCTTGCCCGGGGTGCCGCCGGCAAGCAGCACGGAGGCCGCGGACGCCGCCTGGCCCAGGCACACGGTCTGGATCTCCGGGCGGATGTACTGCATGGTGTCGTAGATGGCCGTCATGGCCGTGAACGAGCCGCCCGGAGAGTTGATGTACATGGTGATGTCCCGGTCCGGGTCCTGGGACTCGAGCACGAGCAGCTGCGCCATGATGTCGTCCGCGGAGGTGTCGTCCACCTGAACGCCCAGGAAGATGATGCGGTCTTCGAACAGCTTGGTGTACGGGTTCTGACGGCGGTAGCCGTACGGGGTGCGTTCCTCGAAGTCGGGGATCACGTAGCGGCTGCTGGGCAGCTGCGGTGCGGTGGCGTGTGGCAGGTTCATTGGTCCGTCCTGAAAAGTCTGTGGATGGTTCGTGGCAGCGCGGGAGCAGGCTACTGCGAGTCCTTCATGGTCCCGCCGCCGCCGGTCACGTTGCCGGCGGACTGCGCGATCTGGTCGAAGAAGCCGTACTCCAGGGCACGCGGGGCGTCGAACCAGTTGTCGCGGTCGTTGTCGCGCAGGATGGTCTCGAGGCTCTGGCCGGTCTGCTCGGCGGTGAGCTCCGCGAGGCGCTGCTTCATGGACAGGATCAGCTCCGCCTGCACGCGAATGTCCGACGCGGTGCCGCCCATGCCGCCCGAGGGCTGGTGCATGAGGATCCGGGCGTTGGGCGTGGCGTAGCGCTTGCCCTTCGTCCCGGAGGAGAGCAGGAACTGACCCATGGATGCGGCGAGGCCGGTGGCCACGGTGACGACGTCGTTCGGGATCAGCTGCATGGTGTCGTAGATGGCCATGCCCGCGGTCACCGAGCCGCCCGGGGAGTTGATGTAGAGGTAGATGTCCGCCTCCGGGTCCTCCGCCGAGAGCAGGAGCATCTGGGAGCAGATCAGGTTCGCGTTGGTGTCGCGCACCTCGGAGCCCAGCCAGATGATGCGCTCCTTGAGGAGCCGGTTGTAGACGTAGTCGTCCTGACCGCCCGGTGCCATGTCCTCCATGCGCGGAGTGGCCGGTGCGGCACCGTACGGCTGAATGGGAGTGGAGGTCATGAATGCCCTCTTTCTTCTGGACGGGTCCGAGCTGCCCGAACGGCACGCCCGGACCCACGATCACTTGCTGTCTCAGAAGCGTAGTAGCCGCCCCGCGGCCTGTGGCCCGGTGGTCCGGGCTGTTCGCTGGTGGCGCATGGTGGCACGCGGACAGCGAAACGCCACGGCCACCCCGCGTGCGTGCGGGGTGCCGTGGCGTCTCGTGGGCCGCCGCACCAGGTCTCCCTGGCACCACGGCGGGTGGGATCACTCGGCCTCGGTGGCCTCGGTGTTCTCAGCGTCGTCGGCGGTGCCCACGAAGGAGGACAGGTCCACGGTCTCGCCGTTGGAGTCCTTCACAGTGGCGGTCTCCAGAACCTTTCCCAGGGCCTTGCGGCGGCGAACCTCGCCCACCATCATCCCGGCCTGGCCGGAACCGTCGAGCATCTGCGCGAACTGGTTCGGGTCCATGCCGTACTGCTGGGACATGTTGATGATGTAGTCGATCAGCTCGGACTGCTCCACGCCGACCTCTTCGGCCTCGGCCACGGCGTCCAGGATGATCTCGTTGCGGAACGCGGTCTCGGCGTTCTTGCGGACCTCCGCGCGGTGCTCCTCGGTGTCGTGACCGGGCTCCGCGGAGGCCTGGGCCTGCTCGGAGTCGAAGTGCTGGGCGACCTGGTCCTCGACGACCTTCTCGGGCACGGGGACCTCGATGAGCTCCACGAGCTTGTCGAGGACCTTGTCGCGGGCCTCGATGCCCTGCTCGACCACGGCGGACTCGGCGGCCTGCTTCTTCAGGTCCTCCTTGAGCTCCTCGATGGTGTCGAACTCGGAGGCCAGCTGGGCGAACTCGTCGTCGGCCTCGGGCAACTCGCGCTCCTTGACGGCGGTGACCTTGACCTTCACGGTCGCCTGCTCGCCGGAGTGCTCGCCACCGGCCAGGGTGGTCTCGAAGGTGGCGTCCTCGCCGGCCGAGAGACCCGTGACGGCCTCGTCCATGCCCTCGAGCATGGTGCCGGAGCCCACCTCGTAGGAGAGGTCGTTCGCGGCGTCGACCTCGTCGCCATCCACGAGCGCCTGCAGGTCGAGGGTCACGTGGTCACCCTCGGCGGCGGGGCGGTCCACGGACTTCAGGGTGCCGAAACGGGCACGCAGCTCGTCGAGAGCCTTCTGCTCGTCCTCGGCGGTGGCCTCACGCGCCTCGACCTCGATCTCGAGGCCCTTGTAGTCGGGCAGCTCGATGTCGGGGCGGATGGCCACGGAGATCTCGACCTTGGTGTCGGCCTCGCGATCGTCCTGCTCCGGCTTGGAGAGGACCTCGACCTGCGGCTGCGACAGCGGGGTGAGCTCGTTCTCGGCCAGCGCCTGCTGGTAGAAGGAGTTGAGGCCCTCGTTCAGGGCGTTCTCCACGACGAAGTCGAAGCCCACGCGCTGGTCGATGAGCTTGGAGGGCACCTTGCCCTTGCGGAAACCGGGGATCTGGATCTGGTTGCCCAGCTCCTTGTAGGTCTCCTGGAGGAAAGGCTTCAGATCCTCGTAGGCGATCTCCATGGTGATCTTCGCCTCGGTGGGATTGAGTTTTTCGACGGCGCTCTTCACTTCCGCTGTACTCCTGGGGTCGTAGGGTGACTGCCTGCAACGGACCGGGGTCGGTCCGGTGGGTCCACGGGCTGCACGGCACGGGCCGTTGCGCCCAGACGTCGGGGTGACAGGACTCGAACCTGCGATCTCCTGCTCCCAAAGCAGGCGCGCTAGCCACTGCGCTACACCCCGTGGCCGCGTGCGGGGCACGCGAATTCCTCCCGCGCGCACCACTGCTGGAGGCGCGCGGACCGGGCGTCGGCGCGCCCGTGGGCGGCCGACAACACGACAGTCTATCGTGCCGAACGCCCGAGCCCGTAAATCCGGCCCCCGGACCGGGCGCCGCGGGTGGCACGGCCCACGGTGCTCGTGTACTGTCTTCAACGTTCCCGGGGGCGTAGCTCAATGGTAGAGCCCCAGTCTTCCAAACTGGCTACGCGGGTTCGATTCCCGTCGCCCCCTCGTCATTGCGAATGAAACCCCCGCAGCCACCGGTTGCGGGGTTTTTCGCGTGTCGGCCAAGAACGCGTCACCACCGGGACGAGAGCACGCCGACGACGCCGCCCTGCTGGCTTCTGCCGACCTCAGGCCTGGCACACGGGGCACCAGTACAGGCCCCGGCCGTTGAGGTCCCGCTTGAGCACGGTCGCCCCGCAGTGCAGGCAGTCCTGGCCGTGGCGGTGGTAGACGTAGTTTGCGTGCTCGGGCCACGCCTCGGACTCGGGCACACCCGGGCGGTCCGCGAGGTCCGTGGTGATGATCCGCCCCACCCGCGCGCCCACGGCCATGAGCGCCACGTTCTCCTCCCACAGCCCCAGCAGCTCATCGCGCGTCAGGGAGCTGCCGGGTCGCAGGGGATCCACCCCGCGGCGGAAGAGAGACTCGGCGCGGAAGATGTTGCCGATCCCGGAGACCACGTTCTGCTCCATGAGCAGCACGCCAACTGCCCGCCTGCTGCGACCGGCAGCCGCGAGGAACGGCTCGGGGTCCGCCTGAGGATCCAGCGGATCGGGTCCGAGCTTCGCCTCGGCGGCCCGGGCCTCCTCCGGCGTCTCCACTGTGCACAGCGCGGGACCGCGCAGGTCCGCCCAGCCGTGCTCTCCCACGAGCCGGGCCCGCACGGCACCCACCGGGGCCTCGGGAACGACCCGTCCGGCGTCGTCGTAGGTCACGGCGTCCGCCTCCGCGCTGCCGGTCTCCCGCTCCCCCACGCGGCGCGGCGCGCCGATCGACGACGCCGCCGCGAACGTCTCGTCCCCCGCGAAGCTCCACGCCCCGTAGATCCCGAGGTGCGAGCGCAGCACGAGCACGTCCGACGGCTCCTCCGGCGCGGTGAAGTCCAGGTACAAGTGCTTGCCGTGGGCGCGGGCGCTCGTGAGCACGCGGCCGTCGACCAGCGCGGCACCGGCGGCGAAACGCCCCTGCGGGCTGCTCACGCCCAGCTGCTGGCCTTCGAAGAGGTCCCCGAGCTGGCGGGCGAGCCGGTGGATCGAGTGTCCCTCGGGCACGCGGGAGCCCTCAGCCGCGGGTGAACGGGCGGGGCGTGATCGCGGACAGCCTGCCTGCGATGTCCCCGGTGCGCTCGTACTCGGCGAGCTGCTCGATCCTGCGCACGTGGCGCTCTTCGTCCGAGAACGGCTCCTCCAAAAACGCGACGACGAGCTGCAGCGCCTCCTCCTTCTCATGCTGGCGACCGCCCAGGGAGACCACCTGCGCGTTGTTGTGCTCCCGGGCCAGACGTGCGGTGTCCAGGTTCCAGGCCAGGGCGGCGCGGATCCCGGCCACCTTGTTGGCGGCCATCTGCTCGCCGTTGCCGGAGCCGCCGAGCACGATGCCCAGGGAGTCGAGACCGTTCTCGCGGTCCTCGCGCACACCGAGTGCCGCGCTGATGCAGAACGCCGGGTAGTCGTCTGCGGCGTCGTACTCCTCGGGGCCGTGGTCGATCAGCTCGTAGCCCCGCTCCGTGAGCTGCTCCATGAGGTAGTGGGACAGCTCGAGGCCGGCGTGGTCGGTGGCGATGTGCACGCGCATGGGTCTTCTGCAACTCCTAGGTGGTTTCCCGCAGACGTCCCCCGCCGCGCCGGACGGGACGCGGACCGGGAAACAGGACGTGCCCAGCCTATCGCCGCGGCCGGACCCTGCGCCGTCGCCCCTCGGCCGCGGCGCCACCGGGCCACCGGGCTGCACGACCGCCGTGGGCCTCGGGTCTTGCGACGACTGTCATAATGGCCCAATGCCCCGCGTGGGCATGGAAGTGTCGTCGAGGAGAGGAACGCCGTCGTGCCCGGAACCAATCTGACCCGAGCGGAGGCCGCCCAACGCGCGCGGACCATCTCGGTGGAGTCCTACCGCGTGGCCCTGGACCTCACCCGGGGGGCGGAGACCTTCCCGGCGCGCACCACCGTGGTGTTCACGGCCGAGCCCGGGTCCGAGACGTTCATCGACGCGGTCACGGCCTCCGTGGAGTCGGTGACCCTCAACGGCGAGTCCCTGGGCCCCGCGGAGGTCAGCGACGGCGAGCGCATCCAGCTCCCCGGCCTCGCGGAGCACAACGAACTGGTGGTCGAGTCCACCATGTTCTACATGAACACCGGCGAGGGCCTGCACCGCTTCGTGGACCCCGCGGACGGCGAGGTCTACCTCTACTCGCAGTTCGAGGTCGCGGACACGCGGCGCATGTTCCCCGTGTTCGAGCAGCCGGACCTCAAGGCCGCGTTCGAGTTCTCCGTGACCGCACCGGAGACCTGGCAGGTGGTCTCCAACCAGCCCACCCCCGAGCCCGTGGCCGTCTCCGGCGGGGTGGCCCGCTGGGACTTCTCCCCCACGCCGGTGATGTCCTGCTACGTGACCGCGCTGATCGCCGGACCGTACCTGAAGACCACCGACAGCCTGGTCTCTGCGGACGGCCGCACCGTGGACCTCGGCCTGTTCGCCCGCCGCTCCCTGTTCGAGCACATGGACGCGGACGAGATGTTCGAGATCACCAAGCAGGGCTTCGAGTTCTACGAGTCGCAGTTCGGCGTGCCCTACCCGTTCGAGAAGTACGACCAGCTCTTCGTGCCCCAGTTCAACGCCGGCGCCATGGAGAACGCGGGCGCCGTGACCTTTGTGGAGTCCTACATCTTCCGCTCCAAGCCGGCCCAGGCCCTCGTGGAGCGCCGCGCGATCACCGTTCTGCACGAGCTGGCCCACATGTGGTTCGGGGACCTCGTGACGATGCGCTGGTGGAACGACCTGTGGCTCAACGAGTCCTTCGCGGAGTACATGTCCACCCTCGCGTGCGCGCAGAACACCAGGTACACGAACGCGTGGACCACGTTCGCCGCCGGTGAGAAGTCCTGGGGCTATGCGCAGGACCAGCTGCCCACCACGCACCCCATCAAGGCAGAGATCCCGGACCTCGAGGCCGTCCTGGTGAACTTCGACGGGATCACCTACGCCAAGGGCGCGTCCGTGCTCAAGCAGCTCGTCGCGTGGGTGGGCCAGAAGGAGTTCATGGCGGGGCTCAACCGCTACTTCGGCAAGCACGCGTGGTCCAACACCGAGCTCTCCGACCTCATGGTGGAGCTGGAGGCGGCGAGCGGTCGCGACCTCAAGCGGTGGTCCGAGCGCTGGCTCGAGACCGCCGGGGTGAACACCCTGATCCCCCGAATGACCGCGGACGCGGACGGGGTCATCACGTCCTTCGCGATCGAGCAGATCGGCCAGGAGGGCCACCCCACGCTGCGCCCGCACCGCGTGGCTGTGGGCTTCTACGACCACCGCGAGGACACCGGCCGGCTGAGCCGCACACTGCGCGTGGAACTGGACGTGGACGGCGAGCTCACGCAGGTCCCCGACCTCGTGGGCCGAGAGCGCCCGGACCTCGTGCTTCTCAACGACGACGATCTCGCCTACGCCAAGATCCGCCTGGACGAGTGCTCCCTGGCCACCGCGATGAACCACCTGGGCGACTTCGACGAGTCCCTGCCGCGCTCCCTCGTGTGGGCCGCGGCCTGGGACTCCGTGCACGACGGCGTGAGCCCCGCGAGCGACTACGTGCGCCTGGTGCTCGCCAACGTGGGCCACGAGACGGACTCCACGACCGTGCAGGTGCAGCTGCGCCAGCTGGACACCGCCCTGGACCACTACCTCGCCCCCGAGCACGCGCAGCAGGTCCGGGAGGACGCCGCGGAGAGCCTGTGGCGCCTGGTCGAGGAGTCCGAGGCGGGTTCCGACCACCAGTGGCAGTTCTTCCGCGCGTTCCTGCGCCGGGCGTGCACGGACGCCCAGATCGAGCGTGTGGCGGGCTTCTCCCGCGGCGAGGGCGTCCCCGAGGGCCTGGAGCTGGACACCGACACCCGCTGGGCCGTGCTGATCGCCCTCGTGGCGGCCGGCCGCAAGGGCGCCGACGACATTGCGGCGGCCCTGCGCGAGGACAACACCGAGACGGGTGCCATCGCGGCTGCGACCGCGTCCGCAGCGATCCCCACGCCGGAGGCCAAGGCGAACACCTGGCGCCTCGTGGTGGAGCAGGGCGCCCTGCCCAACTCCCAGCAGCAGGCGGCGATCGCGGGCTTCTTCCGCGGGCACGACGACGCCCTGGTGGCCCCCTACGCGGACCGGTACTTCCAGGAGGTCACCGGGGTGTGGCGCGAACGCACGCACGAGATCGCCCAGCAGATCGCGGTGGGGCTGTTCCCCCGCGCCTACTCCCAGGAGGTCGTGGACGGGGCCCAGCGCTTCCTGGACGCCCTCGACCCCGAGCTGAGCGGGCTGCGGCGGATAGTGCTCGAACGCCAGGACTCGGCACGCCGCGCGGTCCGCGCGCAGCGGATCGACGCCGCGGCCCTGAGCGAGTCCTCCTCCGATGGTGAGGGAGCCGCCCGGTGAGCGACGCCGCCAATCCGGAACACCTGTCCGCCGAGGCCGCTGCCCCCGCTGGGCGCCGCACGTTCACCCTCGGGGCCGTGGGCTCCCGCTCGGCGGGCGGGTCCGTGGCGCAGCCCCCGCAGCAGGTGGGGGACGCGCGGGAGGCCGCCGAGGCGGCGTCGTCGGACTCGTTCTACGCGCAGGTGGGCGGGCACGAGACGTTCGTGAAGCTCACGCACGAGTTCTACGCGCGCGTGGCAGAGGACCCGGACTTCAAGGCGCTGTACCCGGAGGAGGACCTGGGTCCGGCTGAGGAGCGGCTGCGGTTGTTCCTGGAGCAGTACTGGGGCGGACCCACCACGTACTCCGAGCAGCGCGGGCACCCCCGGCTGCGGATGCGCCACGCGCCGTTCCCCGTGGACACCTGGGCGCGCGAGACGTGGCTGGCGCACATGCGCGCGGCCATGGACGCCGTGCAGCTCTCCCCGCTGCACGACGGCATCATGTGGGACTACTTCGAGCGGGCCGCCCACGCGATGGTGAACCGGCCGGGCTGAGCCCCGTAGATGCGGGCGCGGCTCCCGGCGGTGCGGGTGGTTCCGACGGCCGCAACACCGCTGGAGCTCCCGGTTCTGCCGACGGCGCACGGGTGAGCCCCGCGCCGTCGGACGCGGTGGTGGGGCCGAGCCGCATCAGCGCGGCAGCTTGACCAGCACGTGGCCCGCGGCGGTGCTCAGGCGCAGCCACTGCCCGGTCTGCTCCGCGGCCACGTGGACGTCTGAGTCCGGGGACGGGATGAAGCCGAGGACGTCCAGGGCGAACGCGGCGCCGTCCGGGATCTCCGGGCCGTCGAGTGGACCCCACCCGGAGGAGGCACCCCACACCCGCGAGCGGACCTTCTGCACGATCGCGGCACCCGAGTCCGCGGGGACGGCGTCCGAGACGGCCTGCACGCCACGGCGGGCAACGTCCCGCACGTGGTGCGCGGCCACCGTACCCAGTGCGCTCCAACCCGTGCGCGGTGCGACGATCCCGGCCCACGGCGCGTTGACCTGCTGCGGTGGGGCACTGAGCCACACGGCGTCGTCGCCCGCGGGAACCGCCTGCGTGCTCACGCGCGCAAGGCGGTCGGTGATGGCCGAGGCAGCAACCGTGGTGTCCAGGCCCGAGGACTCCGCGAGGGCCATGGTGCGCAGCCCGAGGACCACCGGGGCGGTGTCGAGCAGGCCCGCGGGGTGGATCACGGAGACCCACACGGCGAGCACGCGGTCCATGCCCTGCAGCCGCACGGCGGCCTGGGGATCCACGGAACGGGCCCGGCTCACGTACGTGGCGAGGTCCGCGGCGTCGCGCTGGTCCAGCAGCGCGAAGCCCTCGGCGGGGTTCTCGTGGGGGGTGCTCATCGTGCGTGGTCGAGTTCGACGTCGTCCTCGAGCGAGGCGAGCAGCGCTTTGTGGTCCTCCGAGAGCTTGACGCTCTTGCCCGTCTCCGGGTCCATGACCACGATCACGGACTCGCCCTGTGCGTAGACGTGCGAACCGTCCTCCTCCTGCAGGCTGTAGGAGATGGTGAAGGACGAGCCGCCGATGCGGGAGATCCACGTGCGCACGCACACAGGATCCATGCGGAAGAACAGCTGCTCCTTGTAGTCCACGCTCTGATGGGCGACGACGGTGCGCAGCTCCCCCACGGCCCCCCGGAACGTGGTGTCCTCGGGGATGCCGTGGTCCGGGTCCTTGCCGATGGGCGAGGCGGTCAGTCGCACGCGGGCGTCCTCGAAGTAGCGCAGCATGGTCACGTTGTTGATGTGGCCGTACTGGTCCTGGTCGAAGAAGCGCATCTGGATGGGGATGTTGAGCGAGGTCATGGTTCTATCAGACCACATTCGTCAGCCGGTTTAGAGTGGGGCCATGACTGTCGATCCCACCCAGGAACCCGTGGCCGCGCTGATCCGGATGCTCGACCTCGCAGACGGCGGTGGCGCCCGGACCACGGAGGACATCTTCGTGGGCCACACGATCACCACCCCCCGGGCACGGGTGTACGGCGGGCAGGTGCTCGCCCAGGCCGCGATGGCCGCCATGCGCACCGTGGACCCGGGCCGGGCCGTCCACTCCCTGCACGCGTACTTCCTGCGGGGCGGGGACATCGAGGTGCCCATCACCTTCGGGGTGGAGCGGGTGCGGGACGGCCGCTCCTTCTCCGCCCGCCGGATCCACGCCTACCAGGAGGGCAAGACCATCCTCTCGGTGATCGCGTCCTTCCAGGAGCCCGCCGAGGGCCTGGAGCACCAGGACGAGATGCCCGAGGGCGTCCCGGACCCGGAGTCGCTGCCGGCCCTGCGTGAGACCCTCGGGGCGCTGGACATCCCTGAGGCCCGCGCCCAGGCCTTCGAGCGCCCCTTCGACATGCGCTACATCACGCAGCCGCTCTTCCTCCCGTGGCAGGGTGCCCAGGACTCGTACAACGCCGTGTGGATCAAGGCGCTCTCCCCCCTGCCGGACGATCCCGCGATCCACCGCGCGGCGCTGGCCTACGTGTCCGACTACACGATGATGGAACCCATCCTGCGCCGCCACGGCCGGTCCTGGGGAGACCGGGGCATGAACGTCGCCTCCCTGGACCACGCCATGTGGTGGCACCGCTTCGCACGGGCCGACGAGTGGATCCTCTACACGCAGACCTCCCCCAGCGCGTCGTCGGCGCGAGGGCTGTCCATCGGCAAGATGTTCACGCGCAACGGCACCATGATCGCCACCACGGTGCAGGAGGGCATGATGCGCCTTCCCGAGTTCCGCTGACGGGGCACTGTCCCCAGGACGCTGTTACTGCTTGGAACGGCCCAGCGCCGCCGCCGTCAGCACGAATCCGCCCGTGAGGGCCCAGCGCCCCCGCACTGTCATCATCTGTTCACCTCCGACGCTCAGCGGGCGCGGCAGCGCCACGGCGAACGTGCCGTCCGGGTGCACCACGGTGTCCACCTCCTCGAAGCCGAGCCACTCGTGGCGCAACGGGTACCAGAGCTTGTAGACGGCCTCCTTGAGGCTGAAGACCACGCGCGTCCACGCCACGTCCGGGGCCGTGCGGTGAAGCTCCACCAGCCGATGCCGCTCGGGCCGTGTCAGCGTGAGGTCCACGACGTCCTCGGGCAGCGGGAGGTGGGGTTCGGCGTCGATCCCCAGGCCGGCGACGTCGCCCGCCCGGGCCACCGCGGCCGCCCGCAGCCCCTCGCAGTGGGTGATGCTGCCCACCACACCGGCCGGCCACAGGGGCTCGCCGCGCCCGCCCCGTCCGATCGTCGCGGTGGGCACGCCCAGCAGATCCAGTGCCTGGTGCGCGCACGACCGCCCCGTGGCGAACTCCGCGATCCGCGACGGCACGGCCCGGGCGAGCGACTCCCCCTCGCCGGGGCGCAGGTCCCCCGCGACGTCCTCGGTGGCCGCCACCACCACCGCGCCGTCGGGCAGCAGAGCCGCGAGCGCCCGGGCCACCGCAGACTGCCCGGACGGGACGGGCACGCCACCCCCGGAGGCACTGTCGGTGCCAGTGGTCGTGGCTGCCGTGGGTCTCATAGGGCACCTCCGGGGTGGTCTGCGGGGCCCGGGCTGCTCCCGGGTGGTGACGTGGCCGGTTCCCACCATGCCAGGACCGGGGCACGCCCCACCACGAGAGCACGGAACGGCCAGGTCCTGGCCTGAACGTGCCGGGCCCCGGGGAGGAGTCAGCATGCCCCGGTATCGTCCGTGTGCGAGGCGGCCCACAGCTCGGCGCAGCGACCGCCGCGGCACGGTAGCGGGAGACCGCCTCGGGGCCCGCTCCCAGCCCCGTGATGACCCGCAGACCGGTGAGGTGGTCCACGGCGGCGTCGGCCGTGGCACCCGCGGTCTCCTGGGCCCGGTGCTGGCGCGCGGCGAGCGGGGCGGTCAGGCGGTCCGTGACGAACGCCGTGACGGCCGCACCGGCCACGGTCATCAGGTCACCGGGGGCGCGACGGCGCCCGCCCAGGCCCTCGGGTCGGGTGAGGGTGTCCGTCACGCGCATGCGCAGCTCGTGCTCCACGTAGCTCGTGGCGGCGTGACCCATGCGGGCCCCGATGCGGTACGAGAAGCTGAGCAGCACGAAGACGAGCGCGAGCAGCACCACGACCAGCACGGTGCCGCGCAGGTCGCCGCTGGCCAGGGGCCCGTCGAGCGCGCGGCCCACGACCACGGGCACGAGCACCTCACCGAGCTGGTGGGTGACCGCGAGGACCGCGGCCCCCAGGGTCAGCCCGGGACGCGAGCGCAGCACCTGCCCGATCAGCCCCGCCGGGGTGGTCGAGGGCATCACGGCCAGGTAGGTCCGGCGGTCCTCGTCAACGGGTGGTTCGAGCAGCGTGCGCACCCGGGCTCACACCCGTCCGGTGAGGGGTCGCAGCTCCACGGCCCACACGCCCCAGCCCACGGGGTTCACCGCGTGGACGAGCGCCCCGGCGTCCGCGGCGACCGAGGACAGACGGCGTCGGGTGGGGATCTCGCCCCCGCTCAGGCACAGCCGACGCAGGTCCTCCTCCACGTCGAACTCGTCGGGGGTCTCGGTGTCCACGAGGGCGGTGATCACGACGACGCGCCCCACCCGCTGCACTGCCCGGTCCAGCAGGGCGGCGTGCCCGGCCGCGGGGGTGGAGCCGAACGGGTCGAGCAGCAGCAGCGTGGCGGTGCCGTCGGGAACGTCCGCGGGCTCCTCCGTGACGAGGGTCTGCACGTGCTCGCGGCGCACGGCGGAGACGTCCGCCAGACCCCGGCGCACCTCGGCGTCCGAGCCCGCCAGCACGGCACGCAGCCCGGGAACGCGGCGCATCGCCTCCTCGGCGTAGACACCGCATCCGGGACCCGCGAAGACCACGGTCTCGGACTCCTCCAGGCCCACGGCGGCGGGCACCGCCGGTGCGGTGAACCACGCCTCCTCGGCCACCTGGTCGTCGACCTGCGCCGCGAGGGCCTCGTCCTGGGAGCACAGCTCGTCCCAGTGGCGGCCGTCGGTGTCCACGGGCACGGCGGCGCCGGTGGCCAGGGCCCGGTCGAGTCCCGCGAGGGAGAGCTCCCGCACGGTGGCCGCCGGGGAGAGGGAGCGCACCAGCCGGGAGTCGGGGTCCGCGAGCAGGACGCCCGTCTCGCTCAGGGCCAGTACGGCGTCGTCGTCCCCGGTCAGCAGGTCGTGGACGCGCAGGGCGCGCACGAGCCGCCCGGTCGAGGTCTCCGGCAGGTCGAGGACGCGCGCCAGGGCGGGAACGCTCGTGGCGCCGTCGTCCACGTGGGAGAACACGCCGAGCGCGCACGCGGTGCGCACGAGCAGCGCCGGTGCCAGCTCGGTGAGCTCGTGCAGCCGGGCCTCCGCGGAGGGCCCGGTGGCGCCCACGTCCACGACGTCCGGGGAGTCCGCCACGCTGACCACGTCCCGTCGGCGCCAGTACCCGGAGATGTCCGTGTGCTCGCGGGTCACGCCGCGCTCCTCGCGCAGCCAGCGGCGCAGGGGCTTGATGCTCAGGGCCTCCCCGGCCACCCACGCGAAGGCCTCGCCGGGCAGCCAGTCGATGCCCTGCACCGCGGAGACCAGGTCCTCGCCCGCCTCGCGCACGGCCCACGTGAGGGTGACGTCCGCCTCGGTGCTCAGCTCGATCCGGTCCGCGGCGGTGGGGACCTCGACGACGGCGTGCACCCGGGTGCCGCGCGGCAGGTCCTCCAGCGCGCGGGCGATCGCGGGCAGGGCGGTGTCGTCCCCGGCCAGCAGCAGCCAGTCCACGTCCTCGGGTGCGGCGGCGGAGGCCTTGGGGCCCGCCACGTACACGCTCTCCCCCGGGCGGACGCGCCGCGCCCATCCCGAGGCCAGGCCCGTGCCGTGCAACACGAAGTCCAGGGCGACCTCCCCCGCCTCGGTGTCCACGGAGCGCACCGTGTAGGTCCGGGCGAGCGCGACGGACTCGTCCGTCCACGCCACCGTGCCCCCGGGCTGGGGCTCCGGGATGGCGCACAGCCCCGTCACCGGGTCCGGGACGATGATCTTCACGTCGTCGTCGAAGCCCGTGCTGCGGAACGCCGGGACCGGGACCCCGTTGCGCTCGTGGGCCTCCAGGCCCGGCCCGCCCAGCACCACGCGGCGCATGTGCGGGCTCAGGTCCTCGATCCGCTGCACCTGCAGCTCGCGGATCGCGATCGGGTAGACGGTGGTCTCGCGGGTGGTGCGTTGCATGTGCTGCCTCTCTCTGCCTGCTGCCCGGGCGGGCCGTGGGCCGCCCGCTTCCGGCGTCTGTGGCTCCGGCCGCCGGGTGCCGGGGTGCGGTCTGGTGCGTGCCGGAGAGCTGACCGGCGCGGACCGGCGCGGTCTCTAGTGCGCGCCGGAGCCGACGGCGCCCGCGGCGTCGACGGCGTCGGCCACGGACTGCGCGGCACGGGCCGCGACCACGGAGTCCACGATCTCGCCACCGCGCACCGCCAGGTTGGACAGCAGCGACGAGGACAGGCCGTGGGTGTGCTCCACACCCCCGTTGAGGTACACCGGCGGTGCGGACTCGTCCGCGGGGATCCACTGGTAGTCCCGCGCGACCGCCGGTGCCGTGCCCTCGTGGCGGTACCACCGGGCGTCCGGGCCGAAGAGCTCGGCCGGGTCCGCCGGGCGGTAGCCGGAGGCGAAGACCACGAGGTCGGCCTCCAGGGTGGTGGTCTCCCCCGTGGTGAGGTCTCGGACGTCCACCTCCACGGCGTCGGGGGTCTCCCGGTAGGCCACGACCTCCGAGCAGCTGTCCATGAACAGTCGCCGGTGCCCGCTCACGCGCTCCTCGTACTCGACGTCGTAGAGCGCCTCCACGAGCTCCGGGTCCACCGCGGAGTAGTTGGTGCCGCGGTGGTAGTCGAAGAGCCGGCGCCGGACGTCCTCCGGGGCACCGTGCCAGCGGTCCACCGTGGCGGGGTCGAAGATGCGGTTGACGAACGGGCTGTCGTCCGCCGGGGTGTAGCCCACCTTGGCGAACACCGAGTGCACGGTGGTCTGCTCGTCCCGATCGTGCAGGAACTGCACGACCTCGGCGGCGCTCTGACCCGCACCCACGACCACCGCGGTGCGCACGGGGGTCTCCAGGCCCTGCAGAGCGTGCACGGTCTGGGACGTGTGGATCACCCGGTCCGAGAGGCTCACGCCCTCGGGCAGCCGCGGCTGCAGACCCGGGGCCAGCACGGCCGCGCGGGCGTGCAGCTGCTCGCCGTCCGCGAGCTCGACCACCACGCTGCGGTCCTCGGGGTCCACGCGGGCGGCCCGCACCTCGGCGCCGTAGCGCACCTGCTCAGAGACCTGGTCCGCGGCCCAGCCCAGGTAGTCCGAGAACTCGGCGCGGGACGGGAAGAACGTCTGCTTGTTCACGAAGTGGTCCAGCCGGCCCCGGTGCTGCAGGTAGGACAGGAAGGACAGCGGGTGCGTCACGTCCCGGAAGGAGACGAGGTCCTTGAGGAAGGAGATCTGCATGGTGGCGTGCGGCAGCAGCATGCCGGGGTGCCACGCAAAGTGCGGTGAGCGCTCGAGGAACAGCGCCTCGATCCGCTCGGCGTCCGGGCAGCGCCGGTTGTGGTCGTCGATCGCGATGGCCAGGGCCAGGTTCGCCGGTCCGAAGCCGACGCCGATGAGGTCGTACATGGGGAAACTCGATTCGTGGTTCGTGGGAAAAGAGTGGGTCGGGCGGCTCGGCTCAGTCGGTCGCTGGGCCCCGCTCCGGCACCGCCATGCCCCGCTGGTCCTTCTTGCTGGTCTTGCCCACACCGGTGTGCGGGAACTCGCTGACGACCTCGAAGACGTCCGGCACGGCGAACGAGGACAGCCCGCGTCCGCGCAGGAACCCGCGCAGCTCCACGGCCGTGGGCATCCGCTCCCGGTGCTCCGCGCGCGGGATCAGGTAGGCGCGGATCCGCTCACCGAGGGCCTCGTCCGGGATGCCCACCACGGAGACGTCGTGCACCGCCGGGTGGGCGAGCAGCTCGTTCTCCACCGCCTCCGGGGCCACCTTCTCGCCGCCGCGGTTGATCTGGTCCTTGTCCCGGCCGACCACCACGATGTGCCCGCTGGGCAGCTGGCGCACGATGTCCCCGGTGCAGTAGAAGCCGTCCTCGCTGAACGAGCGGGCGTTGACCTCCGGGACGCGGTGGTACTGGCAGATGGTGTACGGCCCGCGGGTGTGCAGCACGCCGGGCTCACCGGGTGCCACGGGGGTGCCGTCCTCGGCGAGGATGCGCAGCTCGTCGTGCTCGGACATCGGCCGGCCCTGGGTGGTGACCACGAGGTCCTCGGGGTCGTCCAGGCGCGTGTAGTTCACGAGCCCCTCGGCCATGCCGAAGACCTGCTGCAGCGTGCACCCCAGCTCGGGGCCCACGCGGCGGGCGGCGGTGTCGCTGAGCTTGGCGCCGCCCACCCACAGGGTGCGCAGCGAGGAGGGGTCGTGGCGGGCCACCGCCGGGCTGTTGAGCCACGCGAGAAGCAGCGGCGGCACGAGCGCCGCCTGGGTGACCCCGTGCTTCTCGATTGCGCTCAGGCACGTGGTGGGGCTGGGGTCCGCGGCCATCACGATGGTCGCGCCCACGTGCAGCGCACCCAGGATCCCCGGGGAGCTCATGGTGAAGTTGTGCGCGCACGGCAGGGCCACCAGCATGACGTCCTCGGGGCGCACGTCGCAGACCTCCACGCTGCGCCGCACGGAGTAGAGGTAGTCGTCGTGGGTGCGCGGGATCAGCTTCGGCAGCGCGGTGGTGCCGCCGGAGAGCTGCAGGAACGCCAGCGACGCGGGCGAGACCCGCGTGGTGGGCATGGCGGCGTCGCGCACGTCGACGACGTCGCCGTCCACCGTGGCCTCGGCCCACGGTTCCGCCACGCGCTCGTCCACGGTGACCACGGCGACGTCGCCGCGGCGCTCCCGCACGGCGTCGGCCACCGCGAGCAGGTCCCGCGTTCCGCGGCGCGGACCCACGTAGGCCACGGCGTCGGCGAGGGCGCAGAAGTGCTCGACCTCGCGCGAGCCGTGCGCCGGCAGCGCGAAGACCGGCACCGCGCCGAGGGCGAAGAGCGCGCCCACGGTCTCGAGGAACACGGCGGAGTTCGGCAGCTGCACGACCACCGGCGAGCCCTCGCCCACGCCGGCCGCGCGGAACACGGCGGCGGCGCGCGCCATGCCCTCGCCGAGCTCGCGGTAGGTCAGGCTGCGGTGGCGGTCCACCACGGCGGTGTGCTCCGGACGACCGCTGATCGCGGAGTCGAAGAGGTCCCGGTGCGTCTGGCCCGTCCACAGTCCGAGCTCGCGGTAGTGCCGGGCGGCCTCGGCGGGCATGCCGTTGGGCAGCACCGGGGGAAGGTCCTGGGTGCTCGGCTCAGACACGGGCCGCCTCCCCGGCCTGCACGGCACCCACCGCGTCCCATGCGGTGAGGACGTCCGGGGTCTGCAGCACGTAGCCGCAGCGCTTGGCCACGTAGTCCACGGCGTCCCGGTGCTCCTCCCGGGAGAAGTCCGCCACGGCGTCCGAGACCAGGAACGGCTGGATGTCGTGCATGAACGCCTCGGTGGCGGTCACCTGGCAGCCCATGTGGCCGTAGACGCCCACGATCACGAGCTGGTCCTTCTTCAGGTGGCTCAGCACCTGGCGCAGGTCCGTGCGCTGGAACGCGGAGTACCGCCACTTGGTCAGCACCACGTCCCCCTCCTGCGGCTCGAGCTCGGGGATGATCTCGGTGTCCACACCCTCGGTCATCCCCGTGCCCCAGAACTCGCTGAGCAGGCCGCGACGGTGCGGGTGCTGGTCCCCCGGCTGGGCCGAGTAGATCACCGGGATCCCGTGGGCCCGGGCGTGCTCGACCAGCAGTGTCATGTTCCTCACGGCGGTGCGCGCCGGTTCCGCCCCGCGGTCGTAGGCGGCGAGGAAGTATCGTTGCATGTCGTGCACCATCACGGCGCAGCGGGACGGGTCCAGCTGCCAGTGCACCCGGTTGGCCTCACTGGGCGCCGGGACGGCGTAGCTGTCGATGGAGGGAATGGGCATGACGATGTACTCCAGGGTGCGGTCGGTGGACTCGACAATTAGGTTAGCCTATCCTTAGCACCGTGTTGAACCAGCCGACGACTTCTCCCCGCACACAAGCCCATTCCCGCGCCTTGGATCCCACTTTCGTCCTCTCCCAGCGCGGCCGCTCCGCCGTGGGCCGCGGCATCCGGCAGCGCTGGAGCTCCGGGCAGGATGCGGCCCGCGCCCTGCGCGCCGGGGACGCCGGCGTCGTCGTCGGGTGCCTTCCGTTCGACACCCGCCAGCCGGCAGCACTCTTCGAGCCCGAGTCCTGGGACCCGGACGCCGCCGCCCTTCCGGGGCCCGGCACCTCCGCCACGGGCGTGCCGACCGTCCGCTCCTGGAACGAGGAGCCCGAACCACACGAGCACGTGGCCCGCGTGGCCCGCGCCGTGGAACTTGCCCGATCGGGCGCCCTCGACAAGGTGGTCCTCGCCCGCGTCCTGCGCCTGGACCTCGCCGAGCCGGGGGATCCGCTGGAGCTGCTGCGGCGCTTCGTGGCGGACGACCGTGAGGGCAACGGGTACCTCGTCCGTCTCCCCACGGACTCCGCGCTGCCCGGCGGGCACATGATCGGCTCGAGCCCCGAAGTGCTGGTCCGGCGCGAAGGCCTCGAGGTCTCCACGCACCCCCTGGCGGGAACCGCCGCCCGCCGCCCCGAGGACCGGAACCTGGACCGGGAGGCCGCGCTCGCACTGCAGACCTCGCACAAGGACCTCGACGAGCACCGCTACGTGGTGGACGCGATCGAGGCCGTCCTCCGTCCGCTGTGCGCCGAGCTGGACGTGCCGCCCCTGCCCACGCTCGCGCACACGGAGCGGATCTGGCACCTGGGCACCACCATCCGTGGCGTCCTGGCCGACCCGACGCACACGGCACTGGACCTCGCCGCGGCCCTGCATCCCACGCCCGCGGTGTGCGGGTCGCCCCGTTCCACCGCGCTCGACCACATCCTCGCCACCGAGTCCCCGCGCGGGTACTACGCCGGTGCCGTCGGATGGTGCGACGCCTCCGGAGACGGGCACTGGCGCGTGCTGCTGCGCGGCGGCCACCTGGCCGAGGACGGTCTCAGCCTCACCGCGCACGCGGGCGGCGGCATCGTGGCCGACTCCGACCCGGAGGCCGAGCTCGCCGAGACCCGGCTGAAGTTCACCCCCGTCCTCACGGCGCTGGGCGTGCAGGACCTGCTGGAGACCGTCCCGGCGCCACCCCGCCCCCGCGGCTGAGACGAGCAGCCGTTTGAGCCACCCCGTGCCCGTGAAAGGACGCCAGACGCCAGAACCACCCTGCAGAAGGCCGCCCCCGCACACATCACGTGTGCGGGGGCGGCCTTCGTGGTGGGCGGGTCTCAGGCGTCGGCGGAATCCCCACGCAGCGAGCGCGGGCGCATGTCCGTCCAGTGCTCCTCTACATATTCGAGGCAGGCCTGGCGGGTGCCCTCGGTCCCGCCGAAGGCCACCGTCCAGCCCTCGGGAACGGGCTTGAAGACGGGCCACAGCGAGTGCTGCTCCTCGTCGTTGACGAGCACCTGGAAGGTGCCGTCCTCGTCGTCGAACGGGTTGGTACTCATGGTGTCGTCCTCCTGTGTGTCAGCAGTTCTGCGTCTCGGTGGTGCGTCTCGGTGGTGCGGTGTCTCAGCGACCCTGCGACCGGGCCGCGGTGGTGCGGGTGGGTGCCGGTGGCAGCAGCGGCAGGATCGTGTCCCAGCCCTCGGGGCTCGCGAGCCCCGCGTGCGAGAACGGCAGCCGGTGCACCGTGAGCTCCCCGCGGTGGCACGCGCGCCACGCGTTCTCCGGATCCCAGTCGTCCTGCCCGGGGCGGGACACGCCCTCCTCCTGCTTCTCGGCGAAGCCGGGCCGCAGCCGGTCGGCGACGACGAGCGTCACCGGGCCGTCGTAGGCGCACGGTTCGGACGTGGTGAGCAGGGCGGTGCACCGCTGCAGGTTCTCGCGCAGGGCGTCCAGGACCTCGGGCGAGCGTGTGGCGAAGTCCTCGGCCAGTCCCGCGAGCTCGATCACGTGCTCGTCAGGCAGCTCCCCGCGGGTCCGGCGGGCCGCCGCCGAGCGGTGGGACGTGGCCCGTCCCGCGGGGTGGGCGTCCAGCACGGTCAGCGAGGACACGCGTTCACCCCGCGCCGTCAGCTCGGCGGCCACGTGGTGCGCGGCGGTTCCCCCGAAGGAGTAGCCCAGCAGGTCGTACGGCCCCTCGGGCTGCTCCTCCTGGATCAGGTCCGCGTAGAACCGCGCGAGTCCCCGCATCGTGTCGATGCCCCGGTCCGCCGCGTCCTCCACCGTGGGCAGCTGCACGCCGTTCACGGGCCGCTCCCCGAGCCGCGTCGCGAGCGGCAGGAACGGCCACGCGAAGCCGCCACCGGGGTGCAGGCACCACAGCGGAACCCCCTCGCCGCGCCGCAGGTGCAGCACCTCGCGGGCCGGCTGCGCCGGGGTGGGCGGGGTGAGCCGGGTACTCGGGGCCGAGGATGGCTGAGCGGAGGAGGGCTGAGCCGGAGTGGGAGCCCCGGGCACGGGAGTCTCCCGCTCCGCGGGAACCTCCAGGGGAACCTCCCCAGCGTCAGTCTCCGGCACCGTCGCGGTGGCCTCCGAGGCCGGGTCCCGGGTGTCGTCGGACGCGAGACCCGTCCCGTCGCCCGGGAAGGCGTCCCGTGCGGCGTCGTCCTCGACCGGGTCCTGCGACCCGTCCGACGCCTCGGCGATCCTTGCGAGGGACGTCCCCGCGAGCAGTTCTGCCACGGCCACGGTGAACCCGGCGTGGCGCTCCACGTGGCTCGCCACCCGCATGGCCGCCAGGGAGTCCCCGCCGTGGTCCGCGAAGGACCCGGTCACGTCCACCTCGGCGGCGTCGAGTTCGAGGACCGCGGCGACGGCGTCGCACACCCCCCGCTCGGCCTCGGTGCGCGGGGAGCCCGCCCCCTCGGCGCGGCCGGGCTCGTCCGGCAGCGCGGCGCGGTCCAGCTTGCCGTTGGCCGTGACCGGCATCTTCTCCACCACGGTGACGCGGCGCGGCACCTGGTGGGCGGGCAGCAGCTCTCGCAGCCGCTCGCGCAGCACCGCGGGATCCAGCACGGCGCCGTCGTCCGCGGTGACCCACGCGACGAGGTGGCGTGCGGCGTCGCCGCCCCGCACGTCCACCGCGCAGGAGGCGACGCCGGGCAGGGACTCGGCCGCGGCCTCCGTCTCCCCCGGCTCCACGCGCATGCCGCGGATCTTCAGCTGGCGGTCGCTGCGGCCGCAGTAGACGAGCCTGTCGCCGGGTTCCCGGCGCACGAGGTCGCCCGTACGGTACATCCGCTGGCCGGAGCGCTGCGGGTCCGCGACGAACGTCGTGGCGGTGCGCCCCGGCATTCCCACGTAGCCGTGCGCGAGCCCGTCCCCGGAGAGGTAGAGCTCCCCCACGGCGCCCTCGGGCACCTCGCGGAGGGAGGAGTCCAGCACCGCGGCGCGCGCGTTGCGCACGGGGCGGCCCAGGCACGGCGAGGTGCTCTCCTCGACGGGCGAGCCGAACGCGTTGATCGTGAACTCGGTGGGCCCGTAGAGGTCGTAGCCGCTCACGCCCGGCGTCTCGCGCAGCAGCGTCCACAGCTCCTGCGGCACGGCCTCACCGCCCAGCAGCACGAGCCCCGGGTGGCGCGGCCCCTCGAGCAGGCCGTGGCCGAGCAGCTCCCGGGCGTAGGTCGGGGTCACGTTGATCACGTCGATCCCCACCCGGTGGTAGTGCGCCACGAGCTCCGCGGTCTGCAGCCGCAGCCGGTCGTCCACCACGTGCACCTGGTGCCCGTGGAGCATCCAGAACAGCTCCTCCCAGGACATGTCGAACGCGAAGTTCACGGTGTGGGCCACGCGCAGCCGCTCGCCCAGTCGGGCCACGGTGGGCTCGAAGATCTCGGCGGCGTGGTTGTGGTACATCGTGGTCAGCCCGCGGTGACCCACGAGCACGCCCTTCGGCCTGCCCGTGGAGCCGGACGTGTAGATCACGTAGGCCGGCTGGTCCGGGTTCGCGGGGCCGGTGAGCCGGTTCTGGTCCACGGCCGGGGCGGGCACGGTGCCGTCGAGCACGGCGCGCACCGCGGCGTCGTCGAGGTCGACGACGGCGAACGGCGCGTCCTGTGCCCCCGGCACCTCGTCCCAGTCCCCGCCGCGGACCAGACCGCTCGCGTGGGAGTCCGCGAGCAGCTGCGCGGCGCGCTCGACCGGCTGGTTGCCGTCCAGCGGCAGGTAGGCCGCGCCCGTGCGCATGACCGCGAAGATCGCCACGATGTGGTCCGCCGTGCGCGGCAGGCGGATGCCCACCACGTCACCGCGGCCGATCCCGCGGTCAGCAAGCACGGCGGCGAGGCGCTGCACCCGCTCGTCCACCTGACGGGCGTTCCACCGCACGTCCCCGCACACGAGGCTCGGGCTCTCCGGTGAGCGCCGCGCGAGGTCCCGCAGCAGGCGGTCCACGCTGCCGCCGGGCTCACCGGGTCCGGGCACCGGCACCGGGGCGGGTGCGAGCACTGCGCTGGGGCGCGGGGCGGCCACGGCCACCTCGGCCATCCGCGTGTGCGCGGCGTCGCCGCGGGCCAGGTCGGTCAGCGCCGCGAGGGTGCGGTCCAGAGCCCACTGAGCACGCTCGGTCGAGACCGTCTCGGGGTGGTGCTCGCACGTGACGGTCCCGGAGCCGGGAGTGCCGTCCCCGGGGTCAACGTCGAGCACCATCGCATAGTGGGTGGCGTCCAGGGCCTGCGCCCGCAGCACACCAGCGCCGGCGAACGGACCGTTCGGGTCCTCCCGGTCCATCGCGGTGTTGCGGTGCACCACGAGGGTGTCGAAGAGCGTGGCGTGACCCGCGGCCCGCTGGATCTCGCCCAGCCCGGCGCGGTGGTGGGCGCTCATCGCCCCCTGCTGCGCGAAGGCGCGGCGCACCACGTCCCGGACCGTCTGGTGCGGTCGGGTGCTCAGGCGCGCGGCCACGGTGTTCAGGGCCAGGCCCACCATGCGCTCGGCCCCGGGCACGGAGGGGTCGCGGCCGGTCACGGCGCTGCCGAGGACGACGTCGTCGCGGCCGGTCAGCTGCTGCAGCGTCACTCCCCACGCCACGTGGAACAGGGTGGCCCGGCTGACACCGAGCTCCCGGGCGCGGGCGGTCACGGCGGCGTCGAGCTCCGCGCCCAGGGGACGGGTAACGAGCTGCGGCACGGGCTCGGCCAGGGGCGCGGGGCCGGCCACGAGGGTCGGCTCGTCGATCCCGGCCAGGTGCTCGCGCCAGGCCGCGGTGTCCGCGTTCACGTCCCGGGAGGCCACGTGACGCAGGTGCTCACGGAAGTCCGCCGGCTGCGGCAGGACAGACTCGTCCTGGCCCGGGGCAGCGACGAGCGTGAACAGCTCCTCGAAGAGCACCGCCTGGGACCACGCGTCCGTGAGCAGGTGGTGCTGCGTGACCACCAGTTCGCTCGTGCCGTCCGGAAGGTGCACGGCGAGCGCGCCGATCAGCGGCGGGCGCTGCGGGTCGATGCGCCGGTGGAATTGCGCCGACGCCGCCCGCTCCACCTCGGCGGGCGAGTCCACCGTGGTCTCGTGCCACGGCATGGGCCCCTCCGGCAGCAGGAACTGCACGGGCGCGGGCACCCCGCGGTGGGTGAAGCCCGCCCGCAGCATCGGGTGACGCCGGTACACGGCGTCGCACGCGCGGTGCACGGCCGTGAGATCCACGTCCTCCCCCAGCGTGAAGCGGTGCTGGACCACGTAGGCGTCCGCGCCGTCCGCTCCGTCCACGAGCGACTGGAGGTACATGCCCTCCTGCAGCGGCGTCAGCGGCAGCACCTCCTGCCACTGCGGAGCCAGCCCCTCCAAGACCTCCCGCAGCTCGGGGGTCACCGGGACGGACAAGGCGTCCGCGGGGATGGCCGTGCGCGTTTCGGCCCCGGTGCTGCCGGAGTCGACGGCGCTGTCACTGCCCTCGCCGCTGGTGATGTTGGCGGCATTCCCGGAACTGGTGGTGCTGTCGGTGCCCTCGGCACCCTTCACACTGACTGTGCTCTGGGCCCCCGTGGCGCCCTTGGCATCCACCGTGCTCGCGGTGCGCCGGGCGCTCGCGGCCAGCTCACCCAGGCCGGGGTGCGTGAAGACGTCCGTGACCGTGAGGTCCCAGCCGCTCTCCCGCAGACCCGCGACCAGGCGCAGGGAGGAGATGCTGTCCCCGCCCAGCCCGAAGAAGTCGTCCTCCGGCCCGCTGCCGGTCAGGCCGAGCAGCTCGTCCACGGCGCTGCACACGGCACGCTCCACCTCGGTGCGCGGTGCGATCCCGCCCGCCGTGGAACCGTCCGGCTCCGGCAGGGCGGCGCGGTCGATCTTGCCGTTCGGGGTCGTCGGCAGGCACGGAACCACCGTGACGACCGCCGGAACCATGTACTCCGGCAGCAGCTCGCGCAGGGCGTCCCGGGCAGCCGCAGCGGAGCTCTGCCCCGCGGCGTCGTCGTCCCCGGTGGGAACCACGTAGCCGAGCAGCCGGTGCTCGCCGCTGGGATCGGGACGCGCGCACGCGGCCGCGGCGCGCACGCCGGGCAGCGAGCGCAGCGCGGTCTCGACCTCGCCGAGCTCGATGCGGTACCCGCGGACCTTGACCTGGTCGTCCACGCGCCGCAGGAAGTGCAGCCGTCCCTCGCGGCGCGCCACCAGGTCACCGGTGCGGTAGAGCCTGGCCCCCGGGTGCGCGGGGTCGGCAACGAAGCGCGCCGCGGTCTGGGCCGGTCGACCCAGATATCCCCGAGCCACCTGGACGCCGCCCAGGTAGAGCTCTCCGGCGACGCCGTCTGGCACGGGCCGGAGGGCGTCGTCGAGCACCGTGGCGTCCACACCCTCCCATGGGGTGCCGATCGGCACGGCGCCGGAGCCCGTGAGGTCCTCGGCCCTGACCGGCTCGTGGGTCACCCACACGGTGGCCTCGGTGGGTCCGTACACGTTGCGGACCTCCGCGCAGCGCTGCCGCATGCGCGCGGCGAGGTCCCGGTCCAGGGCCTCACCGCCCACGAGAGCGCGCACCCGGCTCAGGTCCACGTCCTCGTGCTCCGCGGCCTCCACGAGACCGCGCCACAGGGAGGGCGTGGCCTGCAGGACGTCCGCATCCGCCCGGGCGACGACGCGCAGCAGGGCCTCGGGATCGCGGACGGTTGCGCGGTCCGCGAGGTGCACGGTGCCGCCCACGCACAGCGGCGCGAACAGCTCCAGGCCGGAGATGTCGAACGCCACGGTGGTCACCGCGACGAGCGCGTCCCGGTCCCGGACCCAGCCCAGCGCTGCCACGGAGCGCAGGAACGCGGCGATGTTCGCCCGCGTGACCATGACGCCCTTGGGCCGCCCGGTGGAGCCGGAGGTGTGCAGGACGTAGGCCAGGCCGTCGTCTGCGGCGGGGATCTCGGGCAGGGCCGAGGTGGTCAGGTCGCCGGCTGCCGACGCCGTCTCTCCGGCGCTGTCCACGCCTTCCTCTTCCGGGGCGCCGGGAGCGCCCAGCAGCAGCACGTCCGCGCCGGCCGCGGGAAGCCCGGCGGCGAGCTCGGCCGTGGAGACTACGAGGGCCACCATGGCGTCCTCGAGCACCTGGCTCGTGCGCTGGCGGGGGTGGTCCGGGTCCAGCGGGACGTAGACCGCACCCACGCGCTGCACCGCGAGCAGGGCGGTCAGCAGCGAGCGGTCGCGCGGCAGGGCCACGGCCACCATCGACTGCTCCCCCACCCCGCGGGCGACCAGCCTCGCGGCGAGCTCGCGCACCGCGGCGTCGAGCTCGGCGTAGGAAAGGTCTCCCTGGGCATCCCGCAGCGCCACGCGGTGCGGTGTCCGTGCCACCTGGGCCGCGAAGGCCCGGGGAACGCTCGGCACGCCCTCGTTCGGGAGGCAGGGGACGACGTCATCGTGCGCGTCCGTCCCGCTCGGAACCCGGGTCTCCGCGGGGCCCGCGTTCACTGCCGTGTCCCGGTTCGCCGCGGGGCGATGGCCCTCTGCCGCACGGCCGGACTCCGCAGGATCATGACGCTCTGCAGAACGGCGGGCCTCCGCAGAACGGTGGGGCTGCGCAGGCCGGTGGATCTCGCGGGAGGCCTCGTCCGCCACCGTCAGCGCGGCAACGGCGCGACGCGGGTCCTCGACCACCTGCTCCAGCACGCGCAGCACTCGGTGCGCGAGGGCGGAGACGGTCTCGGCGTCGAAGAGGTCCGCGAACCCCACAACGCGCAGCGAGGAGGTGTCCCCGTCCACGAGCCACACGCCCACGTCGAAGCGCGAGGTGGTGGTGCGCACGGTGACCTCGGAGGTCTCCAGTGCGCCGATCCCCGGGGTCGGGGCGGGTGCCTCGTGCGAGACGAGCGTCTGGAACAGGGGGTGCCGGGCGCGCTGACGCTGGGGTGAGACGAGGTCCACGACCCGCTCGAACGGCAGCCCGCTGTGCTCCAGCGCCCGCAGGGAGGCACCCCGCACGGCAGCCAGGTTCTCGGCGACCGTGCCGGTGGCGTCCACCGCGCAGCGCACGACCATCGAGTTCACGAAGTACCCCACGGCACGCTGCTCGTCCGCGAGGTCCTCGCGCAGTGCCACCGTGCTGCCGAGGGGAATGTCCCGCCCGGCGCCGTGCAGCCACCACGTGAGTGCCACGGCGTTGCGCAGCAGCATGAGGGGCGTGACGCCGTGCTCGCCGCACACGCGGTCCATGCGTTCGCGCAGCTCTGTGGGGACCTCCAGCACGTCCGTGTGGCCCTCGTGCCCCGGAGTCTCCGGGCGGGGACGGTCCAGGGGCAGGTCGAGCTCCGCGGGCAGGCCGCGCAGCTCCTCGGACCAGAAGCTCTCGTCCGCCGCCGTCTGCTCGGGGTCCTCGGCGGCGGGCTCGTCGTGCGGGGGCTCGGGCCACTGCGGTGCGCGCCCGGCGGCCCGCGCCCCGTAGGCGTCGGAGAGGTCCGCGAGCAGGGGCTGGACGGACTCCGCGTCGATCGCCACGTGGTGCACCACGACCAGCAGCAGCGCCGTGTCCCCGCCGGTCCACAGATCCGCGCGGGCCGGGGCCTCACGGGTGATGTCGACGGCCTGGGCCGGGTCAGCCAGGTGCTCGGCGACGACGCCCTCCAGCGTCTCGCGGCTCGGAGCGGTCTCCGCCAAGGTACCGGGGAGGTCGTGCACGCGCAGCGCGGGCAGCTCCTCTCCCTCCAGCACGCGCACGCCCGCGGTGCCGTCACGCTGGGCGGGGAACACGGTGCGCAGGGCGCGGTGGCGCAGCACGACGTCGTGCCAGGCCGCCCGCAGTGCCTCCGCGTCCACGGCGCCGCGCAGTTCGAGGGCCACCGGCACGTCGTAGACCGTGGACGGGCCCTCCAGCTGCTGCACAAACCACAGCCGTTGCTGCGCGGGAGTCAGGACCGGAGCGGAGCTGGTCGGGCCCTCCGCGCCACCCCGTGCGCCGTCCTCGATCCGGGGCGTGTCCTGCGCGTCTGCACGGTTCTGTGCAATCGCATGGTCTTGAGGCACCGCGCCGTGCTGCGACACGGCAGGGTCGCGGGGCACCTGGTTGTCACCGGACACGGCGTCGTCCGGAGACGCCCCGTCCGCAGACGACACCGCCCCGCCCTCCGCGAGCCGCGCAATGGCGGCCGGGGTGCGGGCGTCGAGCACCTGCACGAGGGAGACGGTGATGCCGCGTCGCCTCAGCCTGCCGAGCAGGCGCATGGCGGTCAGGGAGTGCCCGCCGAGCGCAAAGAAGTCCTCGTCGACGTCCATTCCGGAGCGGCCCAGCAGCTCGGCCATCTCCGCGGCCACGACGGTGGCGACGCCGTCCGTCGCGGTCGACGTCGCCCTGGGCGTCCCGGAGGTGGATGACGGCGTACCCGCCGTCCCCGGCGCGGCGGCGGCCGTCCTGGCGCTCTCCGATGCCTGGGCCGACGCGCCGGTCGTCTCGCCCTCCGTCTGCCCGTCCTCGGCGGTCGGGGCCGCGCCCGTCACACGGGACGATGTCGCCTGTTCCCCGATGGGGGTTCCACCGTGCTCGGGCGTCGGCCGCCCCTCCTCGGCCACAGATCCGCCGTGCCCGGCCGCAAGCTGCGCCACCGTCACGGTGGGATCCCCGGCCACGGCCTCGAGGGCGCGGGCCAGTTCCGCCCACAACCGCTGCGCGGTCTGCTCGGCCACGCGCGTCGGATCGTGCTCCACAACCACGCGGAACTCGTTCCCCGGCGGCACCATCACGTTGAGCGGGTAGTGGGTCCCGCCCGCGCTGCTGATACCGGTGACGCGCGGCAGTGCCTCCTGCCCGGCGTCGTCGGCCGGGGCGTTCTCGTAGACGACGAGCGAGTCGAAGAGCTCGCCCAGCCCCACGGCGCGCTCGATCTCGGCGAGCGCCGCCGACTCGTGCGCGGACATCCCCGCCTGCTCGCCCTGCAGCCGGGCGAAGGCCTCGAGCAGGGGCTCGTCGCGGCGCAGCGTGAGCCGGGCGGGCAGCGTGTTGGCGAAGAGACCCGCGGTGTTCTCGATGCCGGGCAGGTCCGTGGGGCGCCCGGACACGGTGACGCCGAAGACGACGTCGTCGTGGCCCGTCACGGCGGCGAGCGCCACGGCCCACGCGCCCTGCAGCACGGTGTTGGGGGTGAGCCCGTTCGTCCGCGCCACCTCGACGAGGCGCTGCGCGGTTCCCGGAGCGAGGGACAGGTCCTGTCGGGTCTGCTCCGTCCTCCCACCGGCGGTCTCCGACGGCTCGGTGCCGAGCACCGTGGGGTGCTCGAGTCCGGCCAGGCGGGTGCGCCACGCCTCCAGGGCGGCGTCGGCCCCGGCGCTGATCCGGGCGACGTGCGCGCCGAACGGCAGGGCCGTGGGCAGCTCGTCCCCCTCGCCGCGGTACAAGGCCATGAGGTCGCGCACCATCAGGGGCGTGGACCAGCCGTCCGTGACCAGGTGGTGCGCGCCGAGGATCAGCACGCTGCGCTCCGGGCCCAGCCGCACCAGCGTGGCGGCCACGAGCGGTGCCCTGGCCACGTCCACCGGGCGGTGGGACATCTCGGTCAGCAGCGCCGTCACGGCGCGCTCGGCGGCGGCGTCCGGGGTCGCGCTCAGGTCCACGGTGCGCCACGGAACGGTCACCGCGCGCGGGACCACCTGCACGGGCTCGCCCACGGTGGTCGCGTCGAACGCCGCGCGCAGCACCGGGTGGCGCCGCAGCACGGCGTCAAAGGCATCCTGCAGCCGCTGCGGGTCCACGGCCCCCTCGATCTCCAGCGCGGCCGCGAGGACGTAGGCGTCCGCCTCTCCGTCGGAGAGCGCGTGGAAGAGCAGGCCCTCCTGCAGCGGGGACAGCGGCAGCACGTCCGCCACGGGGCCGTGCTCGCGTTCGAGGGCGTCGATGTCCGGCTGTGGGAGGCGGTGGGTCAGGTCCGAGGGACTCGCTCCCCCGGCGTTCTCGTTCAGAAGCAGGTGCAGGTGCACCGCGGCGGCAGCCTCGCGCAGGGACTGACCCAGGGTGTCGAGGTCCGCGGCGGAGAACACGCCGCCCGCGGCGCGCAGCTCGATCCCCAGCCCCGGCTCCGGGCCCGCCTTCTGGAAGACGTTGACGGTCAGCGCCTCGGTCAGGCGCCGCTCGGGGGACTCGACGACGGCGAAGGAGCGGTCACCGTCCGTGGACCAGCCATCCGGGTCCTCCTCGGACGCGGCGATCACGTTGAGCACGACCTCCGGCTCGGCCAGATCCGCGAGACGCTCCCGGCCCAGCGGGTCGAGGTGGCGCAGGATGCCGTACCCGGCGGTGTCCGGGCTCGTGCGGCGCGCCTCCTTGGCCGCGCGCAGCAGCGCGGAGAGTGCTGACCCGCCGCCGAGCATGTCGTCGAGGTCCTCGGCGCCGAGCACGCGGGCGCGGACGACGGCGTCAGTCCCGGAGTCGGTTCCGGAATCGTCGCCGACAACGGGGTGGCCGAGCGCGTCCGACGCCACGTGAACGGGCGACTCGGTGGTGAACCACCCGACCGTGCCCGAGAGGTCGCAGCCCGGGGCGAGGGTGTCACGGCCGTGGCCCTCGACCGTCACCGGCCGCAGCGCCGCGGCGGGCAGTCCGCGCGCGTGGTCGAAGCGGGCGAGGGCGAGGCTCACGACGGCGAGCACCACCTCGTCGGGGCGCATGCGGTACGCCTCGGGTGCGGTCTCACGCACCGCCCGTGCGACGTCGCCGGTGATCTCGAGGTCCGCCGTGCGGACGGTGGCCACGGTGTCGACAGCCGGGTCCAGGCGACGGCCGCCCAGGGGCGCGGCGGGGCCGGAGCGGAGCACACGCTCCCAGTGGGGGAGGTCCTCACGCACGGTGTCCGAACCGGCGCGGGCAGCCATCACATCCATGGCGTGGCGCCACGAGCACGGCACGTCGTCCGTCTCGGGAAGGGTCCCCGCCACGGCGGCCTCGTACGCGCACTCGAGGTCCGCGGTGAGGATCTGCCAGGAGACGGCGTCCACCGCGAGGTGGTGCACGACGAGCACAAGTTGGTCCCCCGTGGGCTGCTCCGCGACCACCGGCTGTGCGGCGTTCACGGCCACCACGGCCGCGCGGATCACGACGCCCGCGCGGGGGTCGAGCTCCGCCACGAGCGCCTCCGCGTGGTCCTCCACGCAATGCCCGGAATGGCCAGCGGCGCCAGTCGCAGCGGCGTCGTTCTCGGCGCGATGCTCCGACCCGGCGAGGACGTCCTCGGCGAGCACCGCACCGGCCCGGCGCACCAGCAGAGCGGGTTCCCCACCGGTGGTGTCGAGCACCAGGCGCAGGCAGTCGTGACGGTCCAGGACCGTCTGCAGCGCACGCGCGAGGGCGTCGCGGTCCAGGGAGGTGGCCGTGTCCAGCACGACCCACTGCGCGTGGCCCGCCAGTGCCCGGTCGTTCGGCGCGGCAGCGAGCTGGGTGCGCACCAACGGTGAGAGCGCCACGCGCCCCACGGGGAGGTCCACGTCGGCGCGGGAGGGGGCCGCGGCATCGTCGAGCTCCTCTCCCGTGCCGCCCTCGGCCCGAGCGGCCGCGAGCGCGGCAATGTCCGTGTTCGAGGCCGCGGCGCGCGTAGCGACCACGGCCAACGGTGTGCCGTTGAGCAGGTCCTGGGCGGCGATGTCCAGGCCCGCGCGGCGGGATGCGCCCACCACGCTCAGCGCGCTGATGCTGTCCCCGCCCTGGGAGACGAAGTCCCGGTCCAGTGCCACGGGAGCGCAGCTCGCCCCGCGGCGGCGGCCGAGCACCTCGGCCACCACACGCGTGAGCACTTCCTCCGCCGGGGTCCGTGCCCCGCGGATTCTCTCCTGCACGTGCGGTGCGGGCAGGGCGGAGCGGTCCACCTTGCCGCCGACCGTGACGGGGAACGCCTCGAGCACCACCACGTGGGCGGGCACCAGGTGCGACGGCGCGCGGCGTGCCAGGCCCTCGCGCACTGCCCCGGCCTCCAGGCGGGCACCGCGCGACGGCACCACGTGCGCCACGAGGCTCGCGTCCTCGTCCCGACCCTGCACGCCGACCACCGCCCCGGCCACGCCGGGGACCTCGTGCAGCAGCGCCTCCACCTCGGCGGGCTCCACGCGCTGACCGCGGATCTCCACCTGGTCATCTGCGCGGCCCAGCAGCAGGTAGCCCACGCCGGGCTCCCAGCGGGCGAGGTCGCCCGTGCGGTACAGGCGCCCACCCGGTGTGAAGGGATCGGCGACGAAGCGCGTGGCTGTTTCGATCGCACGGGTCCGGTAGCCGCGGGCGAGCTGCGGGCCGCCCAGGTAGACCTCTCCCGTTTCACCGTCCGGCACGGGCTGCAGATCGGTGTCCAGCAGGTGGGCGGTGAGGCCGGCCAGGGGCCTCCCAATCGTGGGGGTCTGCCCGGTCACCGGCGCCGCCACGGCGTCCACCGTGGACTCGGTGGGCCCGTAGAGGTTCCACGCGAGCTTCCCCGAGGCCACGACGTCGTGCCACAGGGATGTGGGCAGCGTCTCGCCGCCCAGGATCAGCGTGGTGGGCGCGGGCAGCTGCAGCAGGCCGAACTCCACAAGCACCCCGGCCAGCGACGGCGTGGAGTCCAGCACATCGATCCCGTCCTCCGCGAGCGCGTCCAGGAAGGCGAGGGCGTCCCCTGTCACGGTGGCGTCGTAGACGTGGACCGTGTGTCCGCCGAACAGCCAGGAGAGCTGGTCGATCGCGGCGTCGAACGTGAAGGACGCGGCGTGCGCCACGTGCAGGTGCGTGGTCTGCGCGCGCTGCTCGGACGGCGGGAAGAGCAGCGCGCGGTGGTGGGCGATCAGGTGGCCGAGCGCCGCCCGGGTCACCTCCACGCCCTTGGGGCGCCCGGTTGTCCCGGAGGTGTGCAGCAGATAGGCGAGGTTCTCCGGCCCGGCGGCGTCCGCGGGCTCGGACGCGGGGGCGTCCCAGCAGACCTGCTCCCACAGGATCCGGCGGGCACCCGGGCGCAGGGAGGCGTCGCCGTCCGCATCCGTGAGGACGACGTCCGCGCCGCCGTCCTCGGTGGTCGTACGACGCCGCTCGGCGGGGTGCGCGCGGTCCAGCGCCTGGAACGCGCCGCCCGCGAGCAGGGTGGCGAGCATGCCCAGGACCATCTCGTGGCCGCGCGGCAGGTCCAGCACCACGACGTCCTCGGGCCCCACCCCCGCCTCCGTCAGACGTCCCGCGAGCACGCGGGCCCGGTGCACGAGCTCTGTGCCGGTGAGGGAGGTGCGGGAGTCCACGAGCACGGGCTCGTCCGGGCGGTGGAGCTCGATCTGCGCGACGGCCTGCGTGAGGTCCACGGGAGCGAAGGACTCGCCGACCTCCGCGGCACCGGCCGACGGACCCCGACGACGCTCGAGCGCCTCCCGTTCCTCACCCGCCAGCGCGGACACCGCCCCCAGGCGGGGCGCGTTCTCAGCGAGGAGCCCGCGCAGCAGCGTGACGAACCCGCGCAGCCGGGCGAGCGCGCGGTCACGAGTCACCCGGCTCGGGTCCGTCTCGAAGCCCAGCTGGATCTCGGTACCCTGCCCGGTGGGCAGCGGCGTGACCGTGAGACCCATGTCCTCTGGCGGGCCTCCGGCCACGTTGCGCAGCAGCCCGGGGACGCCGTGGAAGTCCAGCGCGGGGTTGAAGACCTTCACGTTGGCGCCCACCCCGTGCAGCAGGCCACCGGCGCCGGGCACCCCGAGGGCGCCGGGCAGGTCCTCACCGCGGAAGCGCTGGTGCTCGCGCACGCCCACCATGGCTGCGAAGACCTTCGAAGCGAGGTCCGCGGCGGTGTCCTCGGCGGAGACCTGCACGCGCAGGGGCAGCACATTGACCGCCATGGCCGGGGTCTTCAGCGCGGCCGTGGTGGTGCGCACCATCATCGGCAGGGCCATGACGACGTCGCGGCGCCCGGTCAGCCGGTGCACGTACCCCGCGTACGCGCCGAGCAGCACGTCCACCCAGTTGCTGCCAGCGCGCGAGCCCAGGCTCTTCAGGCGATCGCTGTCCTGCGGGGAGAGCGTCTGCGTGATGTGCACGGTGCGCCCGCCGGAATGCTTCTCACCGCCCTCTCTGCCGCCGACCGGGGGCAGCGGGGTCATGGCGTCCACCCAGTAGCGCTCGTCCTGCGCGCGCTGCTCGCTCTGCCGGTACTCGCGGTCCTCGGTCACCAGATCTCGCAACGACCGGTAGCCGGACGGGGCCGCGGAATTGCCGGTGGTCACGGCGCGGTAGAGGGCAGCGATCCTGCGGCTCAGCCGTGCCGCCGAGTACCCGTCGATCACGAGGTGGTGGTAGAGCTGCACGAGCCACACGTGCTGGTCCGTCAGGCGCAGGATCGTGTACCGGAACAGCTCCCGCTCCACCATCGGCGCGCAACGCAGGGCCATGTCCGTGCGCTGCTCGTCCACGACCGCCGCGGCGAGCGCGAAGGGATCTGGTGCGGCCCGCAGGTCACGAATCTCGGGCCGGTATCCCGTCCCGTCCACGACACGCTGCTGCGCGGCGCCGTCGTGTTCACGCACGCGCAGCCGCAGGGTCTCGGTCTCCGCGACGGCTTCGGAAACCGCGTCCGCCAGCCTCTGCGGGTCGACGTCCCCCGGGCCGATCTCCACGACCTCCCCCACCACGTAGTACGGGGACGTCGGATCGAGCCGCTGGGCGTTCCAGATCCCCTCCTGCGCGCCGGTGAGCGGAAACCACTCCGCGGGGTCAGGGAGGCTCGACGAGGACGCCATGCGAGACTGGGTTCCTTCCGGGGACGGGCTGGGACAACGCGTATTAGGGTAGCCTATCCTTAGCTAATTTCACTGTCGGAGCGAGAGGAACACACGGTGGCGGAGATCATCGAGGAGCTGCGCGGCGAGGTCGCCACGGCACTGGGCGTCGCGCCCGAGCAGGTGGACACGTCCGCGGACCTGACCGACCTGGGGTTGGACTCTGTACGCCTCATGGGCGTGGTCGAGGGGATCATCGCGCGCGGCTACGACGTCGACTACGTGGACCTCGCCGAGGACCCCCGGCTCGACGCCTGGCGGGGCCTGCTGGAGGCCTGAGCCCCGGCCCACGGGCGGGCCCGACGACCATGGGCGGCACGCGTTCTGCGCGTGTGGCGCCCATTGCGTTCCCCGCGGTTCGGGCCCCTCGTTGCCCGGCCGCTCAGTGCTGGGCGGCGCCGCCGTCCACCGCGAGCACCTGCATGGTCATGTGGCGCGAGGACTCCCCCAGCAGGAAGCCCACCACGCCGGTGACGTCCTCCGGCCGGCCAACCCTGCCCAGCGGGATGCCCGTCTTGAAGGCCTCCGGGTCCCCGGCCACCATCTGCGCCGAGCGGTCCTGCCCCTCCCACATGCCCATGACCATGTTGGTGAGAGTGGTCCCCGGGGCCACGACGTTCGCGCGCACCCCGTAGCGGGCGGACTCCAGCCCGAGGCTCGTGGTGAAGTGCGTGGCCGCCGCCTTAGACGCCGCGTAGGCCGCCATGTGAGCCCGCGGCACCACCGCGGAGTTCGAGGAGATCGTCACCAGGCTGCGCCGGTTGGACGGGTCCTGCGCGCACTGGCTGACCATCACCCGCAAGGTCTCGCGGGTCACCAGGAAGACCCCCATGGCGTTGACGCCCACCACGCGGTGCCACTGCTCCTCGCCCGTCTCCAGGACCGTGCCGGTCTCCAGCGCGCCGGCCGCGTTCACCAGGCCGAGCAGCGGCGGCATGGTCGCGGCGATCTCGTCCAGCGTGCTCGCCACCTGTGTGCCGTCGGTCACCGAGCAGCTGCGGTAGCTCAGGCGCCCGGTCTCCGTCGCCTTGGCAGTCATGGTGAGGGCCTCGATGTCCTCCCCGGGTCCGCGCCGACCCTGCCACGGGTCACCCTCCGGAAGGTCCAGCGCGGCCACGGCATAGCCCCGCGCCAGCAGGTCCGCCACCACGGCCGTTCCCATTCCCCCGCCGGCCCCCGTGACCACCACGGTCTCGAACGCGGGCGGCGTCGGCCCTGTGCCGGTTGCTGCGGCTGCCCCACGGGGATCGTAGGTCGTCGGTGCCGTCGTCTCGTCGCGCGAATACACAGAGGCAAGCCTAACCTTAGTCAGGGTGCGCCATGCACCGCGGTTCGTACGTGGGGCATCCCCCGTTCCGGGGCTCCGACGCCAGGCCCGGACCGATGAGACACCCCGTCTCCCACCCGTGTTCTGCCCGCCACCCGTGAGGTCCACCCGAGAACGAGGATCGCCCCGCGGAGCACGAGGGTCCACGGGGCGATCCGGAGGGTGCGACCGTCAGTCGCGCGTGAGGCGACGGTGCGTGAGACGGTGCGGGCGGGCGGCGTCCGCGCCGAGACGCTCCACCTTGTTCTCCTCGTACGCGTCGAAGTTGCCCTCGAACCAGTACCAGCGGTCGGGGTTCTCCTCGGTGCCCTCCCACGCGAGGATGTGAGTGGCCACCCGGTCCAGGAACCACCGGTCGTGGGAGACGACCACGGCGCAGCCCGGGAACTCGAGAAGTGCGTTCTCCAAGGAGGCCAGCGTCTCGACGTCGAGGTCGTTGGTGGGCTCGTCCAGCAGCAGCAGGTTGCCGCCCTGCTTCAGCGTCAGTGCCAGGTTGAGGCGATTGCGCTCACCACCGGAGAGCACACCGGCCTTCTTCTGCTGGTCCGGGCCCTTGAAGCCGAAGGCCGAGACGTACGCGCGGGACGGCATCTCCACCTTGCCCACGTTGATGTAGTCCAGACCGTCCGAGACGACCTCCCACAGCGACTTCTCGGGGTCAAGATTCTCGCGGTTCTGGTCCACGTAGGAGATCTGGACGGAGTCGCCGACCTTCAGCTCGCCGCCGTCGAGCTCCTCGAGACCCACGATCGTCTTGAACAGCGTCGACTTGCCGACGCCGTTCGGGCCGATCACACCCACGATGCCGTTGCGGGGCAGGGAGAACGAGAGACCGTTGATGAGCGAGCGGTCCCCGAAGCCCTTCTGCAGGTCCTTCGCCTCGATCACCTGGTTGCCCAGGCGCGGTCCCGGCGGGATCTGGATCTCCTCGAAGTCGAGCTTGCGGGTCTTCTCGGCCTCCGCCGCCATCTCCTCGTAGCGCGCCAGACGCGACTTGGACTTGGTCTGGCGGCCCTTGGCGTTGGTACGGACCCAGTCCAGCTCCTCCTTCAGCCGCTTGGCCTGCTTGGCGTCCTTCTTGCCCTGGACCTCCATGCGCTTGGCCTTGGTCTCCAGGTACGTGGAGTAGTTGCCCTCGTAGGGGTAGAGACGACCGCGGTCCACCTCGCAGATCCACCGCGCAACGTGGTCCAGGAAGTACCGGTCGTGGGTCACGGCCAGCACGGCACCGTGGTAGGAGGCGAGGTGCTGCTCGAGCCACAGCACGGACTCCGCGTCCAGGTGGTTGGTGGGCTCGTCCAGCAGCAGCAGGTCCGGCTTCTCCAGCAGCAGCTTGCACAGTGCCACACGACGGCGCTCACCACCGGAGAGCACCTTGACGTCCGCGTCCGGCGGCGGGCAGCGCAGCGCGTCCATGGCCTGCTCGAGCTGCGAGTCGAGATCCCACGCGTTCGCGGCGTCGATCTCCTCCTGCAGCTTGCCCATCTCCTCCATGAGGGCATCGAAGTCCGCGTCCGGCTCGGCCATTTCGGCGGAGATCTCGTTGAAGCGGTCCAGCTTCGCCTTGATCTCGCCCACGCCCTCCTCCACGTTGCCGAGGACGGTCTTGTCCTCATTCAACGGGGGCTCCTGCAGCAGGATGCCCACGGAGTAGCCGGGGCTCAGCCGCGCCTCGCCGTTGGAGGGCTGGTCCAGTCCCGCCATGATCTTCAGGATCGTCGACTTGCCGGCGCCGTTCGGGCCCACGACGCCGATCTTGGCGCCCGGGAAGAACGACATGGTGACGTCGTCCAGAATGACTTTGTCGCCCACCTTCTTGCGGGCCTTGTTCATGGTGTAGATAAATTCCGCCATACCCTCCAGGCTACCGTGCCGACCCCGGGCCGGGTGCCACGGGCAGCGCCCCGCCCCCGGCCCCGGCGCGGGTGCGGGGCGGAATCAGCGGGCACCCTCGCCCACCGGCTGCTTCTCCTCCTCGAGTTCCTGCCCGTCCTGCCCCTGCGGAGTCCTCAGCCCGTCGAAGGTGTCGTCGTCCGGTGCAAGATCGAACACCGCACCGGAGCTGGTGCCCACGAATCCGTCCTCCCCGAGACCCAGCGACCGGCTGGAGCGGAACCTCGCGCCGTGGCCCTCGTCCTTCCCGGACCGTCCGCCGGAGCCGTCCTCGGCACCGCCGTCCTCCCCGTCGGTGCCGTGACGGGGCCCGGACTCGTTGCGCCGGTCCGACGACCCGCCGTCCCCGGCGTTCTGGGTCCCGTCCAGCGCCCCCTGCTGCGGACGACCGCCCGCACGTGCGAAGTTGGCGGTGCCGAAGGCGAGGTCGTGGCCGATGGACGTGGCGTCCACGCGGATCTCCGTGCGGGGCCCGTTCTCCGACTGCCACTCGTTGATGCCGAGCTTGCCGGTGACCAGGACGGGCTGACCGCAGCGGACACTGGCCCTGACGTGCATCGCCAGGGTGCGGAAGCAGCGCACGGTGTACCAGTTGGTGGTGCCGTTGTGCCAGGTGTTCGTGGCGGCGTCGAAGCGGCGGGAGGTGGTGGCCAGGCGGAACCAGGCGACGCTCGTGCCGTCGTCGAACATCCGGGTCTGCGGGTCCTTACCCACGAATCCGCGCAGTGTGACCTGTTCACTCATGGGGTGCTCCTTGTGTTCGCTGCGCCCCGGCGCGGTGGCCTGCGGGCGATCGGTGGCCCCGGTGCGGGGTGACACCACTCTCCGCGCCGTCCCCTGCGTTGACAGCACCGGGGCCGGGATCCGTGCAGAACGCGGGGCGGGCGGCGTCGCGTCCCGCGTTGTGCAGGGCGCACCGCACGGACCGGGCCGTGTCCGGCGGGCAGGCGCACCGTTGCTAAACTGAGTCGTCGCTTCGCGGCCCGCCCCAGTAGCTCAGTGGATAGAGCAGGAGCCTTCTAATCTCTTGGTCGGGGGTTCGACTCCCTCCTGGGGCACCACGCAACACCTGGTCAAGCGGGTGCAGAGGCGGGCCCGTTGACGCGGGACCCGTCGGCGTCGACACGGGACCGGGCAGAGGGGCGCCACGAGTGCTCCCGGTCTCCTGGTGGGCGCGTCGCCTATCATCGGAGGCCATGAGCCCCCAGAACTCACCCGTCGGCGTCGCCGCATCCCTGCCTCCGCTCTCCCACCCGGACGGCTCACCCATCCGCGCGCTCGTGGTGGACGACGAGCGCATGCTCTCGGACCTGATCGCCATGGGGGTGACCATGCTCGGCTGGCAGCCCCACACGGCGGCGGACGGGCCCAGCGCCCTCGAACTCGCCAGAACGGCCCGCCCGGACGTGCTGGTGCTCGACATCATGATCCCCGGCTTCGACGGACTCGAGCTGCTGCGCCGGATCCGCGAGCTGGACGCGGACGTGCCGTGTCTGTTCCTCACCGCCAAGGACCAGGTGGACGACCGGATCGCCGGACTCGCCTCCGGCGCGGACGACTACGTGACCAAGCCGTTCTCCCTCGACGAGGTGCTGCTGCGCCTGCACCGCCTGGTCCAGCGCTCCGGGACCACCGTGGCGGACAGCGCGGAGCTCGTGGTCGGGGACCTCGTCCTGAACGAGGACACGCGGGAGGTCACCCGCGGTGGCGAGGACATCGAGCTCACCGCTACCCAGTTCGAGCTGCTGCGCTACCTCATGGAGAACGCCAAGCGCGTGGTCTCCAAGTCGCAGATCCTCGACAACGTGTGGAAGTACGACTTCGGCGGGCAGGCGAACATCGTGGAGCTCTACATCTCCTACCTGCGCAAGAAGATCGACGTGGGCCGGGCGCCCATGATCCACACCGTGCGCGGGGCGGGCTACGTCATCAAGCCCGCAGTATGAGCTCCGCCGCGACGGGCGCCCGCCCGGCCCGGCGTCGTCGGCTGCGGACCCGGCTGCTCGCCCTGCTGCTGGCCCTGCTCGTCCCCGCAGCGGTGCTCATGGGGCTGGCCAGCTACCTGGCCGTGCGGAGCTCGCTCACGGACCAGCTGGACCGCCAGCTGGCGGACGCCTCCCAGCGCGCCACCACGTTCTCCGGCACGGACGGGTTCTCCGGCGGCGGTCCCTCCCGGAGGACCGACCAGCAGACCGGGCAGCAGCCGTCCCAGGAGCCCTCCCATGAGTCGTCCCAGGGTGACACGCGCACAGCCCCGCCGGATCCCCTGGACGCCCCCGGGCAGGCCGCCGGCACGCTGAACGCCCGCGTGGACGGCGGCACCCTGGTGCACAGCGGCATCCTGGACGCCAAGGGAGAGGTCACGGCGCTCTCGGACGCGGACCGCTCCCGGCTGCAGTCCCTCGCCCCGGACGGCACGGTCCACACGGAGAGGCTCGAGGCAGGGAGATACCGTGTGCAGGCGGTCACCGCGCCCACCGGGGATGTGATCATCACGGGCCTGCCGCTGTCCCAGGTGAACACTCCCCTGGGCACCGTGCTGGCCGTGGTGACGGCAGTCTCCGTCCTCGCCGTGGTGCTCGTGTGCCTGCTGGGCAGCTGGGGCATCCGCCGCGCCCTGCGTCCACTGGAACGCGTCTCGGACGTGGCCACCGAGGTCTCCCGCCTGGATCTCGGCTCCACCCGGCTCCCGGAGGCCAACCGTGTGGAGGCGAGGGACGCGGATCCCGGCAACGAGGTGGGGGCCGTGGGCCACGCGCTGAACAGCATGCTCGACAACGTGGACGCCGCACTCACCGCCCGCCAGGAGTCGGAGGACCGCATGGCGCGCTTCGTGGCGGATGCCTCCCACGAGCTGCGCACCCCCCTGGCCTCGATCCAGGGCTACGCGGATCTGCTGCGCATGAGCGAGCCCCTGAGCGAGAACGGGGCGCAGTCGCTGGAACGCATCCGCGCGCAGGCCCAGCGCATGGGCGGGCTCGTCTCGGACCTGCTCCTGCTGACCCGGCTCTCGCACGAGACCACGCCGGCGCGGCAGCCCGTGGACCTCGCCGAGCTGGTGGTGGAGTGTGTGGGGGACGTGGCCGTCGCGGCCGGGGACCACGAGTGGGACCTCGACCTCGCACCGGAACCGGTGCTCGTCTCCGCGGACGGTGGGCAGCTGCACCAGGTGCTCGTCAACCTGCTCGCCAACGCCCGGAACCACACGGCCGCTGGCACGCGGGTGGTCGCCGGCGTGCACCCCTCGCTCAACGCCCGCGAGGCCATCCTGACCGTCACCGACGACGGCCAGGGCGTCGACCCCGAGCTGCTCCCGGAGATCTTCGGCCGCTTCACCCGAGGGGACACCTCCCGGCGCTCGGACGGCCACACCACGGGTCTGGGCCTGTCGATCGTCAAGGCGATCGTGGAGGCGCACGGCGGCACGGTCGAGGTGCACTCCCGCCCGGGCCGCACGGAGTTCGAGGTGCGGCTGCCGCTGCAGAACCCGCGCGACGTCGTCGTCGACTGACAGCGGGTCCGCGCGGTGCCGCACGTCTCAGGTCACGGCGCGCTCCACGGGCATTCCGAACACGCGCATGTCGCTGCGGATGGCAAGCGCGAGCAGCTGCGCCTCGAAGGTGCCGGCCTCCTCGCGCAGCAGAGGCAGCACACGCATGACGGCGTCCGCGCGCACGGCCACCACGCCCGCGCTGGCACGACGACGTCGCACGGCACGGGCCGCGGGCGGGCGCCGGTGGGCGAACCGGGCGACGGAGCGCTGCGCGACCGTCCGCGCGAACCGCGGGTCCCGCACCGCGTCGGTGCCGAACGCGAGGTCCGAGTGGCCGCTGATGAGTGGAACCACGAGCGGGGCCAGGACGGCGAAGTCCATGCCGGGTGCGATCCGGGTGACGGCCACGACGGGCGCGGTCGACTCCGCCCACGCCGCACGCAGCGCGGTCACGGGGTTGTCCGAACCTTGGTGCACGGCGCGGACTCCCGGCATCTCCCGGGCGAGGCGCTCCGCGACCGCCAACGTCCGGTCCGAGGAGGCGAGGTCCACCACGCTGAGCCGGTACGCGTACGGGAAGTAGCACGTGAGGTAACCGTCCAGGCGGCGCACGAACGGTTCGAGCTCCCGCTGGGCGTCCCGCGCGGGGACCACCAGGTCCATCACGGCCCCGGTCACGGGCAGGCCCACGGGCTCACGCGTGACCGGCCCGACGGGCAGCTCGGAGCGGACCGCGGTGGAACGGCGACGGCGGGGTGACGGCGCCGCGGTGCGCTGACGTGGAGACGGCACCGCGCCGTGGGAGGGGAAAGCTGTCATGACCCCACTGTCCGCCGCGGGTCTGAGCCGCCACGCATTCCAGCCTGTGCCCCGGCTGTGCACGCCTGGTCCGGACGGAAGTCCCGCGGCGTGCACGCAGAAGTCTGCCGCATGCGACCGTAAGTCCGGCGGCGTACGGACAGAACGCGCGCGGTGGGCGGCCAGCAGCCCCGGCAGTGTGAGGGAGGGACTCAGCGGCCGTAGAACAGCCGCTCGAAGACTGAGCGCGACTGCCGCGTGATCCGCAGGTAGTCCTCCTCCAGCTGCGTGGCGGAACCGGGCTCGTAGCCGATCCAGCGGGCGACCGCCTCGAGGTCCGCGCGACGGGAGGGCACGGAGTCGGAGGCACGTCCGGAGCGCAGCACGTTGCCGTTGCGGATGTCGGTGGCGAGCTTCCACGCGTGCTCGAGCACGGCGGCGTCCTCCGGGCCCACGAGCTCCGCGGCCACGGCGGCGTGCAGCGCAGGCAGCGTGGACGTGGTGCGCAGCTCCGGGACGTCGTGGCCGTGCTGCAGCTGCAGCAGCTGCACGAGCCACTCGACGTCCGAGAGACCTCCCCGGCCGAGCTTGACCTGCCGCGTGGGGTCGGCACCTCGCGGCATCCGCTCGCTCTCCACCCGGGCCTTCATGCGCCGGATGTCCACGAGCTGGCGGTCCGTGAACTCCGCGGGGTACCGGTAGCGGTCCACCACGCGGAAGAACGCCTGGGCCACCTCCTCCGAGCCGGCCATGTACCGGGCCCGGGTGAGGGCCTGGCGCTCCCACGTCTCGGACCAGCGTTCGTAGTACTCCGCGTAGGAAGCCACGGAGCGCACCTTCGCGCCGGACCGGCCCTCTGGGCGCAGGTCGTTGTCGATCTCCAGGATCCGCTCCGCCAGGATCGGTGGCGTGCACGGCTGCTTGAGCAGCTTAACCATGCGGGCGAGCACGCGTTCGGCGGCCTCCTGTGCCTCCTGAGGCTCTGCACCCTCCGCCGGCTCGTACGCGTACATCACATCCGCGTCCGAACCGAAACCGATCTCCCGGCCGCCCTGCCGACCCATGGCCACCACCAGGATCTCGGCAGGCACCGACCGCTCGTTCTCCCGCTCGTACTCTGTGCGCGCGAGGTGCAGGGCCGCCATCACGGTGGCCTGGTCCACGTCTGAGAGCCCCGCCACCGTGGTCTCCACGTCCGCCACGCCGCTCGTGTCCGCCAGCGCGATGCGCAGCTGTTCGCGCCGACGGATCTGGCGCACCGCACGCATGGCCTCTGCTGCGTCCCGGTGCCGCGAGAGCTGGGCCCACATCTCCGTGACGAGCTCGTCGAGGGAGCGCGTGGCGAGCTTGGAGTCGTCCCCGAGCCACGCCGTGGACTCCGGGGAGGTCTCCAGCAGGTCCGACACGTAGCGGGAGCTGGAGAGGATGTGGCACAGCCGCTCGGCCGCGGCGTTGGAGTCCCGCAGCAGCCGCAGGAACCACGGGGTGGTGCCCAGGGAGTCGCAGACGCGGCGCAGGTTCAGCAGCCCGGCGTCCGGGTCCACGCCCTCCGCGAGCCAGTCGAGCAGCACGGGGAGCAGGGTCCGCAGGATCTCCGCACGTCGGCTCACTCCGCGGGACAGCGCCTCGATGTGGCGCATGGCGGCCTTCGTGTCCTGGTACCCCAGGGCGGCCAGGCGGTCCCGGGCGGAGTCAGTGGTCAGGGTCGTGTCCGCGGGGGCGTTGGCCAGCGCGGCCAGCATCGGACGGTAGAAGATGCGCTCGTGCATGGAGCGCACCGTCCGCTTGACCCGGGTCCACTCCTCCACGAGCCGCGGCGCCGTGGGGTGGGTACGCGGTGCGGCGCCGTCCACGGAGCGGGCGACGACGGCGAGCTCGCGTTCGTCACGCGGCATCAGGTGGGTGCGGCGCAGGCGGAAGAGCTGGATCCGGTGCTCGAGCAGTCGCAGCCAGCGGTAGTTCTGACCGAAATCCTCGGCGTCCTTGCGCCCGATGTACCCGCCGGAGGACAGGGCGGCGAGGGACTCGGTCGTCGCGCGGGTGCGCACCGTCTCGTCGTTGCGCCCGTGCACGAGCTGCAGCAGCTGGACGGTGAACTCCACGTCCCGCAGACCGCCGGGGCCGAGCTTGATCTGCCGGTCCCGGTCGGCTTCGGGGATGTTCTCGGTGACCCGGCGGCGCATGGCCTGCACGGACTCCACGAATCCCTCCCGCTCGGCGGAGGACCAGATGAACGGGGCAATCGCGTCCTCGTATCGCCGCCCGAGCTCCTGGTCCCCTGCCACGCAGCGCGCCTTGAGCAGCGCCTGGAACTCCCAGGACTTCGCCCAGCGCTTGTAGTAGCGAACGTGGGAGTCCAGCGTACGAACGAGCGGGCCGTCTTTGCCCTCGGGGCGCAGGTTGGCGTCCACCTCCCACAGGGCGGGCTCCGGACCGGTGGCCATCATGGCCTGGGCCAGCAGGTGCGCGAGTTCAGTGGCGATCTCCGTGGCGGTGTTCTCGTCCGGGACCTCTCCGGACTCCGCGGCCCGGGTCTCCATCACGTAGACCACGTCGACGTCCGAGATGTAGTTCAGCTCGCGCGCGCCGCACTTGCCCATGCCGATCACCGCGAGGCGCACCTGCTCCACCACCGCGGGGTCCCACCGTTCGTTCGACTGGGCGCGGGCGAGGGCAAGACCTGCCTCGAGGGCGGCGCCGGCGAGGTCCGCGAGCTGGCGTCCGACCGCGGGCATGTACTCCACGGGATCGAGGGCGCCCACGTCGCGCACGGCAACCCGCGCCAGAGCCCGACGATAGGCCAGGCGCAACGCCTTCTGGCCGTCGGCACCGGTGACCGTGGCCACGGGGGTCTCCGCCTGCGGATCGGCACCCACCGACTCGAGCAGCGCGGCCCGCAGCGCCGCGGGCTGGTCCGTGCCGGGACGGACCTGAGGACGGATCTCGAGCAGGTCGAGGTTCTCGGGTGCGCGCAGCAGGAACTCTCCGAGCGCCTCGGAGGCACCGAGCAGCCGGAACATGGTCTCGGAGTCGGCGGGGTCCCCGTTGACGCGGCGGCCGATCTCCGGGTGCTGCTCCATGAGCCGCACCAGGAGCTGCAGGGCCACGTCCGGCGACGCGGCGTGGGACAAGCCCTCCAGCAGCGCCGGCAGCTCCACGGTGTCGAGTTCCGGGAAGCCGAGCCAGCGCCGGGCGTTCGTGACGTCCGCGAAACCGATCGCGATGAGCTCCTTCGCGGAGATCTTCTCCGCCCGTTCCTTCGCGCTGCCCGTCGCCCCGCTCACCGCGGCCACCTACAGGATGCCCAGGTTGGTGCGCAGCTCGTACGGCGAGACCTCCTGGCGGTACTGGTCCCAGTCGCGGCGCTTGTTGCGCAGGAAGTAGTCGAAGACCGTCTCCCCCAGCAGCTCCGCCATGAAGTCGGAGTCCTCCGTCTCACGGATGGCGTCGTGCAGGCTGCTCGGCAGCGGCTGGTGGCCCACGGCGCGGCGCTCGGCGCTGCTCATGGAGAAGACGTCGTCCATCTCCACTGGGGGCAGCTCGTACTCGTTCTCGATGCCCTTCAGTCCCGCCCCGAGCAGTGCCGCGTAGGAGAGGTACGGGTTCGTGGCGGAGTCGATGCCGCGGTACTCGATCCGCGAGGACTGCACCTTGTCCGGCTTGTAGAGGGGCACGCGCACGAGCGCCGAGCGGTTGTTGTGACCCCAGGACATGTAGGACGGGGCCTCGTCGCCGGCCCACAGCCGCTTGTAGGAGTTCACGAACTGGTTGGTCACCGAGGTGAACTCGGGTGCGTGGCGCAGCAGCCCCGCAATGAAGTGCCGCCCAGTCAGGGAGAGCCGGAACTCGGCACCGGCCTCGTAGAACGCGTTGGTGTCCCCCTCGAAGAGCGAGAAATGGGTGTGCATGCCGGAGCCCGGGTGGCGCGAGAACGGCTTGGGCATGAAGGTCGCGTAGATGCCCTGGGACAGCGCCACCTCTCGCACGACCGTGCGGAAGGTCATGATGTTGTCCGCGGTCTGCAGGGCGTCCGCGTAGCGCAGGTCGATCTCGTTCTGCCCCGGCCCGGCCTCGTGGTGGGAGAACTCCACGGAGATGCCCACGGCCTCCAGCATGCTCACGGCGCGGCGCCGGAAGTCCTGCACCACACCGCCCGGCACATGGTCGAAGTAGCCCTCGTAGTCCACGGGCACCGGCTCGCCCGTGGCGGGGTCGAGGTCCGGGGAGCGCAGCAGGTAGAACTCGATCTCCGGCGCGGTGTAGCACGTGAACCCCATGTCGGAGGCCTTGGCCAGCACGCGCTTGAGCACGCCGCGCGGGTCCGCTGCGGAGGGCTCGCCGTCCGGGGTCTTCAGGTCACAGAACATCCGGGACGTGGGCTCGTCCTCGCCGCGCCACGGCAGCAGCTGGAAGGTTGAGGGGTCCGGCTGCAGCAGCATGTCCGACTCGAAGACGCGTGAGAGTCCCTCGATCGAGGAGCCGTCAAATCCCAGGCCCTCCTCGAAGGCCGCCTCGACCTCCGCCGGGGCGAGCGCCACGGACTTCAGCGTGCCCACGACGTCCGTGAACCAGAGCCGGACGAAGCGGACGTCCCTGTCCTCGATCGTTCGGAGCACGAACTCTTGCTGACGGTCCATCGGTCCACCTCGGATTCCTCGGGCGTGCGGCACAGCGGTCTGGGAGCCCGAGCCGGTCCCCGGCCGGGCGTCGCCCCCACTCTAACGACACCCACCGACATCCTCGGCGCGCCCCGCAGCCCCGCCCTCGAACCCCGCGGACGACGCCGCCCGCACCCCGCCGCGGCGCCGGCCCCGCGAATCTCGGGGAATCTCGGGGCCATGCACCGCCGCGGCACCGCACCCGGGAGCTCACGCCGACGGCCGCATCCGGGGCCCATGAAGCGCCCGGTAGGCTGGAGCCATGAGTGCTCCCCAGCCCGGTTCCGCGTCCGCCCGTCCCCTCGCTGAGGTCTCCCGCGTGCGCACCCTGCACCTGCAGCGCGCCAAGGACACCGGTGAGAAGTTCTCGATGCTCACGAGCTACGACGTCCTCACCGCCGGGATCTTCGACGCCGCAGGCGTGGACGTGCTGCTGGTCGGGGATTCGCTCGGCAACACCGTGCTGGGGCACGGCTCGACCCTTCCGGTGACGCTCGATCAGATGATCACGTTCGCCGGGGCCGTCGTGCGCGGCACGAACCGCGCCCTGGTGGTCGTGGACCTGCCGTTCGGCAGCTACGAGGAGTCCCCCGAGCAGGCGGTGCGCAACGCCGTGCGGGTGATGCGCGAGACCGGGGCGCACGCCGTGAAGCTCGAGGCGGGTGCGGCCCTGGCCGGGCATGCGGCGGCTGTGGTGCGCGCGGGCATCCCCGTGATGGGACACATCGGCTTCACCCCGCAGTCCGAGCACGCTTTGGGCGGCTTCCGGATCCAGGGGCGGGGCGACGCCGCCGCGCAGCTGCACCGCGACGCCCTGGCCGTGCAGGATGCGGGGTGCTTCGCCGTCGTCCTGGAGATGGTCTCCGCGGACGCCGCACGGGACGTCGAGCAGGAGCTGCGGATCCCCACCGTGGGCATCGGGGCCGGGAACGTGACCACCGGCCAGGTCCTGGTGTGGCAGGACATGCTGGGCCTGCGTACCGGGGCCATGCCGCGGTTCGTCAAGCAGTACGCGCAGCTGGCCGAGACCGCGCACGACGCCGTGGCGCAGTACGTGGCCGAGGTCCGCTCCGGCGCGTTCCCCGGCGAGGAGCACTCCTACCGCGGCTGATCAGGGGAAGCACGAACGCCCCGGTTGTCCTGTGGCCGGGGTCCCCCGACCGGCTGGACCGGTTGCCGGACCGGTAGGTGGGCTCGCGTACCTGCCGCGGACTGGCGCGTGGCGCGCCACCCGGGCCGGGGCTGGGAAGCCGTCCCGGCATCGTCGCCCGCCCCCACCCCGCGAGGCCTGTGAAGCACCGTGCAACCCTGAGGCCCGTGAGACCCGTGATGCCCTTGAGGCGCGTGACGAGGGACTCAGTCGCCGTTGAAGGCGGCGTCCTCGTCATCCCAGCGCTTGGTGTTCTGAGCCGCGCGCTCCAGGGCGTGTGCGGCCTCCTCGCGGGTCGCATAGGGGCCCATCAGCTGGCGGTAGTCGTCCTTGGCGCCCTCCTCGACCTGCTTGGTGTAGAGGTTGTACCAGTACTCGGCCATGTGCTTCCTCACTCTCCGGCGCCGCGCGCCGCATGCCCGCCCGGTTGGCGGGGTCGCGAACGGCCCGGGCGGAACGAGCCCGGGACCCAAGGCTTAGGGTAGTTGGTGAAGCAGGTGTTCGGCGCGCCACCACGTGCCCGGACCGCCCACCACGTGAACGCCCCAGGAGGCAGAGACCCACCGTGACCAGCCACAACCTCGAACCCGCACCCGGATCCACCGCGCCCCTGGGGGCCCTGAGCTCGGGAACCCTCACCCCGATGCGCCCGGTCCCCCGGAGCATCGAGCGCCCCGAGTACGTGGGCCGCGCGGAACCGGATGAGGGCCGTGCCTCGAACGTCTACACACCCGAGGAGATCGAGCTCGTCCGTGAGGCGGGACAGATCGCCGCGCGGGCGCTGCAGGCCGCCGGTGCCGAGGCGAAGCCCGGTGTCACGACCGACGAGCTGGACCGCATCGCCCACGAGTACATGTGCGACCACGGCGCCTACCCCTCCTGTCTCGAGTACCGCGGCTTCCCCAAGTCCATCTGCACCTCGCTCAACGAGGTGATCTGCCACGGCATCCCGGACTCCACGGTGCTGGAGGAAGGGGACATCATCAACCTGGACGTCACTGCCTACAAGAACGGGATGCACGGGGACACGAACGCCATGTTCCTCGTGGGGGACGTGGACGAGGACTCCCGCCTGCTCGTGGAGCGCACGCTGGAGGCCACCAACCGTGCGATCAAGGCGGTGCGCCCCGGGCGCGAGATCAACGTGATCGGCCGCGTGATCGAGAAGTACGCCAAGCGCTTCGGCTACGGGGTGGTGCGGGACTTCACCGGTCACGGTGTGGGCCGCGAGTTCCACACGGGTCTGATCGTGCCGCACTACGACGCCGCACCCTCCTACGCCACCGAGATGGTCCCGGGCATGATCTTCACGATCGAGCCCATGCTCACGCTCGGAACCATCGCGTGGGACCAGTGGGACGACGACTGGACGATCACCACCCACGACCGCATGCGCACCGCGCAGTACGAACACACCATGGTCGTCACGCAGGACGGTGTGGAGATCCTCACCCTCCCGTAAACTCGACGCGGGGGACGACGGCGTTCCGATCGGCCCCGCTCCAGTTCTCCACCGTGAACCGAAGGGACCGTTCATGAGCTCAGGTACTCCGCAGGGCGTCGTATCGCGGTACGGCATCGGCATTGACATTGGCGGCACCGGCACCAAGGGCGGGATCGTGGACCTCACCACGGGCCAGCTCGTGGGCGAGCGCTTCCGGATCCCCACGCCGCGTCCGGCCACCCCGGAGGCCGTGGCGGGTGTGGTCCGGCAGATCGTGGACGAGCTGCAGTCGCGACCGGAGGCCCCCGAGCCGGACAGCCACGTGGGCATCGTGTTCCCCGCCATCATCAAGAACGGCGTGGCGCTGTCTGCGGCGAACGTGGACAAGTCCTGGATCAACACGGACGTGGACGCCCTCATGACCGAGGCGCTGGGCCGCGAGGTCGAGGCCCTCAACGACGCCGACGGCGCCGGGCTTGCCGAGGCGCACTACGGTGCGGGCAAGGGCAAGAAGGGTCTGGTCATGGTCATCACCCTCGGCACCGGCATCGGCTCCGCAATGATCCTCAATGGCCAGCTCGTGCCGAACGCCGAGCTGGGCCACCTGGAAATCGACGGGCACGACGCCGAGACCCGCGCCTCCGCGGCCGCTCGTGAGCGCGAGCAGCTGCCCTGGAAGAAGTGGGCCACGAAACGGCTGCAGCGCTACTTCGAGCACGTGGAGTTCCTCTTCTCCCCGTCCCTGTTCGTGATCGGCGGCGGTGTGTCCAAGAACTCGGAGAAGTTCGTTCCCTACCTCGAACTGCGCACGCCGGTGGAGATCGCCGCGCTGCGCAACAACGCGGGCATCGTGGGGGCGGCACTGTGGGCGCAGCAGTGCCGTGAAGCGCAGGCCGCAAAGCCGGTCATCGACCCCGTGAAGTAGGCCGGGCCAGCACACGGCGGGCTAGGAGCCCGTACACAGAGCGAGACCCCGATGGTTTCCGCGGCTTCCCCTCCGCAGACCCTCGGGGTCTCGTTCCTGGAGTCTATGCGCTGATCCTGACGGGATCAAGCCCCCAGGTTCCGGGCCAGTTCCGTGAGGAAGCGGTCCACCGGCGCGTCCACCTTCACGGTGGCCAAGGCGTCTCCGCCGGTCACCCCGTGGTTGACGATCACCACGGGCGTCTGCGACCGCGCGGCCTGGCGCACGAACCGTCGTCCGGAGTTGACCGTCAGCGAGGAGCCGGCCACCAGCAGCACGTCCGCGCGCTGCACGATCCGCCGGCTGCGCGCCACCTTCTCGGCCGGGGCGTTCTCGCCGAAGAAGACCACGTCCGGTTTCAGCACCCCCTGGCACACGGGGCAGTCCCAGACCCGGAAGCCCGCCGTGTCCTCCACGGTGGCGTCCGCGTCCGGTGCGTACTCGATGTCCTGCGCGGAGGCCATGCCGTCGTAGAAGCCCGGGTTCAGCTCGTCCAGGTAGCGCGAGACCTGCTCGCGGGGGAACCGTGAACCGCACGCGGTGCACAGCACCCACGCGTAGGTGCCGTGCAGGTCCACCACGTCCACGGTCCCGGCCTTCTGGTGCAGCCGGTCGATGTTCTGGGTGATCACCCCATCCACGTGTCCGGCGGCCTCGAGGCGGGCGATGGCCGTGTGCGCGGCGGTGGGCTCGGCGTCGGCGACGAAGTGCCAGCCGTACTGGTTGCGGGCCCAGTAGTGACGCCGGTTGGACACGCTGGACATGAACTCCTGGTACGTCATGGGCGTGCGCGGCGTGGCGTCCGGACCGCGGTAGTCGGGAATGCCCGACGGCGTGCTGACCCCGGCTCCCGTGAGCACGGCGATCCGCCGCCCGTCGAGCAGCTCGATCGCCCGGGGCAGACCGGCACGGGCGTCCAGCGCGTGCGGGTCCGGGAACTGGTCCTGCCGCGAGGGAGAGCCGTATCCGGCACGCAGCACCCGGAGGGGCATCAGGAACGCTGCAGCGACTCGAGGACCCGCCGCAGGTCCTCCCAGGCGCGCGGCTCGGTGATGTCCGCCGCGCTGACGTCCACGACCGTCCCGGCGGCGTCGACCACCACCGTGTGGCGCCGAGCGCAACCCTCCTCCGCGTCCATGACGCCGTAGGCGGAGGCGACCTCGCCGTGCGGCCAGAAGTCGGAGAGCAGCTCGAAGTCGTAGGACTCCTGGCGCGCGAAGGCGTCCAGCGCAAAGTGGCTGTCCGTGGACAGGCACAGCAGCGTGGCGTCGAACTCCTCGAACATGTCCGTGTGGTCCTGCAGGTGGCACAGCTCCTGCGTGCACACCGGGGAGAACGCGAACGGGAAGAACACCAGCACCACCGGCCGTCCCCGGTACTGGGAAAGGCTGCGGGGCTCGCCGTGGCGGTTAACCAGGGTGAAATCGGGTGCGGTGGAACCGATGACGCTCATGGGAGCCTTTCTTGCGGTGGGATCTGGGATCTGCCCGGCGCGGTTCAGAAGTTGCGCTTGGGTGCCAGTCGGGAGACCGACCAGTCGGAGGAGACGCGCGCGGTACTCGTGACGTGCAGCCCTGCGGTGGACGCCGCCTCCTGGATGTCCGCGGGAGAGACGTGGTCGTCGCGCCCGGCCTTGGGCGTCAGCAGCCAGACCACACCGCCGTCGTCGAGCGTGGTCTGCACGTCCACGAGCTCGTCCACGAGGTCGCCGTCCCCGTCACGCCACCACAGCACGACGGCGTCCACGACCTCCTGCGCGTCCTCGTCGAAGAGCTCCGCGCCGATGGCTTCCTCGATCTGCTCCCGCAGCCGCGCATCGACGTCGTCGTCGTAGCCGAACTCCTGGACGTAGTCGCCGTCCTTCAGGTTCAGCTGCTCCGCAATGCTCTCTTCGGGGGCTTTCGCCTCGCTCACCGTGTCTCTCCTTCTGCGCCGCGATCTCCGTGCGCTGTGATCCGGGGGTTCCACAGCACCGCGGAACGGTGGTGCGGAACCGTCGTCACCGTGACGGGAGTGCCAACGGTGCGTAACAAAGACAACACCGGATCCGGTGCACGTTCAAGCCCACGGGCGCCGGGCGGGGTGAGACACGCCCCGTGTGACGGCGTATCCTCCGGGCGGTGTGACGGGCGGAACCGTGTTGTCGCAAGGGCTGAGCACGTAGCCTGTGACACGATGGATGGATGACGGGACCGGTCTGTGCAGGCCCCTTCCGTCGCACGGCACACCGCTCCGACACCGGGGATCCCGCAGCGCGGAGCTGACGACAGAGAGGTTCACGTGTCTTCTGACAGCAATCACCACATTTTGAGTGGGTTGACGAACAATCTCCAGGACGCGGACGCGCAGGAGACCCAGGAGTGGATCGAGTCCTTCGACGCCCTGATTAAGGCCCAGGGCACCGAGCGCGCACAGTACGTGATGCGCGCCCTCCTCCAGCACGCGGGAACGCACTCCGTGGGTGTGCCGATGGTGACCACCTCGGACTACGTGAACACGATCCCCGTGGACCAGGAGCCAGAGTTTCCCGGTGACGAGGAGATCGAGCGCCGCTACCGCGCGTTCCTGCGCTGGAACGCGGCCGTCATGGTGCACCGCGCGCAGCGTCCCGGCGTGGGCGTGGGCGGGCACATCTCCTCCTACGCGGGCGTCGCCACCCTCTACGAAGTGGGCCTGAACCACTTCTTCCGCGGCCCGGAGCACCCGGGCGGAGGGGACCAGGTCTTCTTCCAGGGCCACTCCTCCCCCGGCAACTACGCCCGCGCCTACCTCGAGGGTCGCCTCACCGAGGACCAGCTGGACGGGTTCCGCCAGGAGAAGACCATGGCCCCGAACGGCCTGCCCTCCTACCCGCACCCGCGCTGCCTGCCGGACTTCTGGCAGTTCCCCACGGTGTCCATGGGCATCGGTCCCATGAACGCGATCTACCAGGCGCAGTTCAACCGGTATCTGCACAACCGGGGCATCAAGGACACCTCGGACCAGCACGTCTGGGCGTTCCTGGGCGACGGCGAGATGGACGAGCCGGAGTCGCGCGGCGTGCTGCAGCTGGCCGCCAACGACAAGCTGGACAACCTGACCTTCGTGATCAACTGCAACCTGCAGCGCCTGGACGGGCCGGTGCGCGGCAACGGCAAGATCATCCAGGAGCTGGAGGCGTTCTTCCGCGGCGCCGGTTGGAACGTCATCAAGGTCGTGTGGGGCCGCGAGTGGGACGCCCTGCTCGAGGCGGACCACACCGGTGAGCTCGTGCGCATCATGAACGAGACGCTGGACGGCGACTACCAGACGTTCAAGGCGGAGTCCGGCGGCTTCGTCCGCGACCACTTCTTCGCCCGCTCCGCGGCCACCAAGGAGCTCGTGGCGGACTACACGGACGAGGAGATCTGGAACCTCAAGCGCGGTGCGCACGACTACCGCAAGGTGTACGCGGCGTACAAGGCGGCGCTCGAGCACAAGGGCCAGCCCACCGTGATCCTCGCCCAGGGCGTCAAGGGCTACGGCCTGGGCCCCCACTTCGAGGCGCGCAACTCCACCCACCAGATGAAGAAGCTGACGCTGGAGGACCTGAAGACCTTCCGCGACCACCTGCGCATCCCGATCACGGACGAGCAGCTCGAGGCGGACATCTACAACGCCCCGTACTACCACCCGGGCCAGGACTCGCCGGAGATCAAGTACCTGCAGGAGCGCCGCAAGGAGCTCGGCGGCTACCTCCCGGACCGCCCGCACCAGCAGCCGGAGATCACCCTGCCCTCGGACAAGGCGTTCGCGTCCGGGAAGAAGGGCTCCGGCAAGCAGCTGGCCGCCACCACCATGGCGTTCGTGCGCATCCTCAAGGACCTCATGCGGGAGAAGGACTTCGGCCACCGCATCGTGCCGATCGTCCCGGACGAGGCCCGCACGTTCGGCATGGACGCGTTCTTCCCCACGTCCAAGATCTACAACCCGAACGGTCAGAACTACCTGTCCGTGGACCGCGAGCTCATGCTGGCCTACAAGGAGTCCGCGCAGGGCGTGATCCTGCACCCGGGCATCAACGAGGCCGGTGCGACCTCCGCGTTCACCGCGGCGGGCACGTCCTACGCGACCCACGGCGAGACCATGATCCCGGTCTACATCTTCTACTCGATGTTCGGCTTCCAGCGCACCGGTGACGAGTTCTGGGCCGCCGGGGACCAGCTGGCCCGCGGGTTCATCATTGGAGCCACGGCGGGGCGCACCACGCTGACCGGTGAGGGCCTGCAGCACGCGGACGGCCACTCCCCGATCATCGCCTCGACCAACCCCGCGGTGATCCACTACGACCCGGCCTACGGGTACGAGATCGCGCACATCGTCAAGCGCGGCATCGAGCACATGTACGGGTCCAAGGACGAGGACCACAACGTCATGTACTACCTCACGGTGTACAACGAGCCCATCCACCAGCCGGCGGAGCCGGAGAACGTGGACGTGGACGGGATCGTCAACGGCATCTACCTCCTCAAGCCGGCCGAGACCGAGGGCCCCCGGGCCCAGCTGCTGGCCTCGGGCGTGGGCGTGCCGTGGGCGCTGGAGGCCCAGAAGATCCTGGCCGAGGAGTGGGGCGTCTCCGCAGACGTGTGGTCCGTGACCTCGTGGACGAACCTGCGCCGGGAGGCCATGGCGTGCGAGCACGCCGCGTTCATGCACCCGGAGAGCGGTGCGGCCACGCCGTACATCACGCAGGCGCTCGCCGGTGCCACCGGCCCGGTCGTCGCGACCACGGACTACGCGTCGGAGCTGCCGGACTTCGTGCGCCAGTACGTGCCCAACGACTGGGCCACGCTGGGCGCGGACGGCTTCGGCTTCGCGGACACGCGCGCCGGTGCCCGCCGGTTCTTCACGATCGACGCGCACTCCATGGTGGTGCGCACGCTCGAGATGCTGGCCAAGCGCGGCGAGATCGACTGGTCTGCTCCGGCCGAGGCCATCACGCGCTACGACCTCGCCAACCCCGCCGCGGGGAAGTCGGGCAACGCCGGGGGCGACGCCTGATCCCCTCGTGATCCTGGGCCACGACGACGCCGCCCCCGCGCCTTCCACGGTGCGGGGGCGGCGTCGTCCCCGGACCCGTGGGGGCGGAGCGCGCGTGCGCGCATCGACTACCCTCGACTCATGCCCACCGACGCCTCCGGGCCAGCCTCCCGCAAGTCACGCTCCAGCCGCCGGGTGACCTGGCCGCTGCGCAGCCGCCAGCAGGGCACGCCCCACCCGAGGACCCTCGAGAACCTGAAGGCAAACCTCGGGCAGGTATCCACGGTCGCGGTGCAGCGCCTGGACAACTCTCTCCCCTGGTTCTCGCAGCTGCGCCCGGACGAGCGCTCCGAGCTCGGGCTGCTCGCGCAGCGGGGCATCGCGTCCTTCGTGCGCTGGTACGAGAACCCGCAGGAGCCCGTGTGGGTGCTGACCGAGATCTTCAAGCAGGCGCCCACGGACCTGACCCGCTCCATCACACTGCAGAACGCGCTGCAGGTGCTGCGGATCGTCGTGGACGTGGTGGAGGAGAAGGTTCCGGAGCTCGCGCAGCACAACGACGAGGTGGCGCTGCGCGAGGCCGTGCTGCGCTTCTCGCGGGAGGTCGCGTTCGCCGCCGCGGACGTCTACGCCCGGGCCGCCGAGAACCGGGGTTCGTGGGACGCCCGGCTCGAGTCCCTGGTGGTGGACGGGATCATGCGGGGGGACCACTCGGATTCCATGCGTTCCCGCGTCTCCGCGCTCGGCTGGACGGACGCGGGGGACGTCACGGTGATGGTGGGCCGCGCGCCGGCCACCACTGGACCGGTGGGTGTGGAGCGCATCCGCCGCGCCGCGGGACGCCACGCCGCAGAGTGCCTTGTAGCCATCCAGACGGACCGCCTCGTGCTGGTGCTGGGAGGGTTGCGTGACCAGACCCAGTCCCTCGCCCGGCTCGCGGCCGTGTTCGGGGACGGCCCTGTGGTCCACGGTCCGACGGTCGGCTCCGTGTTCGACGCCAAGCAGTCCGCCGACCGCGCCCAGGCGGGGCTGCGGGCGGCGTCGGCGTGGCCCCAGGCACCGCGGCCCACGGCCTCCGAGGACCTGTGGCCCGAGCGCGCCATCAACGGGGACCCGCTCGCGCTGCGCTCCATGGTGGAGGCGGTCTGGCAACCGCTCTCCGCCTCCTCCACCGGTCTCGTGGACACCCTGACCACCTACCTCAGCGTGGGGCACTCGCTCGAGGCCACCGCGCGCGAGCTGTTCGTGCACGCCAACACGGTGCGCTACCGGCTGCGCCGCGTCAGCGACATCACCGGCTGGGACCCCCTGCTGCCCCGGGACGCCTTCGTGCTGCACTGTGCGGTGCTCGCGGGGCGCCTGAATCCGGGCGGGTGACACGCAGTTGTAGGACCTCCACAAATCTTGCCCCCCGGCTTGGTGACACCGCATGGGCGTCATGTGCCGCGTGACTTGGTGGAATGAACTGGTGATTGCAGTTGTCTGCCCCGGACAGGGGTCCCAGAAGCCAGGTTTCCTCACCGAGTGGTTGACGGTCCCCGGCGTCCAGGAGCATCTCGCGCAGCTCTCGGACGCTGCCGGGCTGGACCTCGCGCACTACGGCACGGAGGCGGACGAAGAGACGATCAAGGACACCGCCGTCGCCCAGCCGCTGATCGTGGCCGCCGGCCTCGTGGCGGGGCGCCTGCTCGCCCCGCAGCTCGAGGCCCGGGACGACGTCGTGATCGCCGGACACTCGGTCGGCGAGATCACTGCCGCGGCACTCGCAGGGGTGCTCACCGAGGCGGACGCAATGCGTTTCGTGCGCGTGCGCGCCGCGGAGATGGCCCGAGCGGCCGCCGACACTCCCACGGGGATGGCCGCAGTGCTGGGCGGCAAACCGGACGATGTCGCCGCCGCCTTGGCCGCGGCGGGGGTCACCGTCGCGAACGCGAACGGGGGCGGGCAGGTGGTCGCGGCCGGTACCGAGGAGCAGCTCACCGCGCTGGCCGAGAACCCGCCCACCCGCGCCAAGGTCGTGAAGCTGAAGGTTGCGGGCGCCTTCCACACCATGCACATGGCGCCCGCCCTCGCACCCCTGCGTGAGCTTGCGCCGCAGCTGAACCCCCAGGATCCCCGCGTCACGCTGCTCAGCAACTTCGACGGCGCTGCCGTCACCGGCGGAACCGCCGTGCTCGAGTCTCTCGTGGAGCAAGTGTGCCGCCCGGTGCGCTGGGACGCCTGCATGGAGACGATGGCCGAGCTGGAGGTCTCGCAGATCGTGGAGCTGCCCCCCGCTGGGACCCTCGTGGGACTCGCGAAGCGCGGTCTCAAGGGCGTGCCAGCCACCGCGGTGAACACACCGGAGGATCTCGAAACGGTGCGGAGTACCCTGACCTGAGACGTGTGCCCACCGCACACCCCACTCGCCGAGAACCGCACCTTGTTAGGAGTCGACCTTCCGTGGCGACCTTGAAACAGAACACCCCGAACGCCCACACCCGGATCCTGGGTATCGGCGCCTACCGCCCCTCCGAGATCGTCACGAACGAAGACGTCTGCCAGTGGATCGACTCCTCGGACGAATGGATCGTCAAGCGCACCGGCGTCCACACCCGCCACCGCGCACCGGCGGACGTGTCCGTGATCGACATGGCGGAGCACGCCGCCCGTGAGGCCATGGCCGCCGCCGGGGTCACCGGCGAGCAGCTGGACGCGGTCATCGTCTCCTCGGTGACCTTCCCGTACCTCACGCCGTCGTGCGCCGCCCTGCTCGCGGACCGCCTGGACGCCACTCCCGCCGCCGCGTACGACATCTCCGCCGCGTGCGCAGGCTACTGCTACGGCGTGGCCCAGGCGGACGCCCTCGTGCGCTCCGGGGACTCGGACCACGTGCTGGTCATCGGCGTGGAGAAGCTCTCCGACGTCATCGACAACACCGAGCGCTCCATCTCCTTCCTGCTGGGCGACGGCGCCGGCGCCGTGGTCATCGGCCCGTCCGACGTTCCCGGGATCAGCCCCTCCGTGTGGGGCTCGGACGGCTCCAAGTGGGATGCCATCCGCATGACGCACCCCCTCACCGATATCCGCGCCGTGGAGCAGGGCGGGCAGCGCACCTTCTCCAAGGACCTCGTGGACCCGGAGACCGGGGAGATGCCCGAGGACGCCACCCTGTGGCCCACCCTGCGCCAGGACGGGCAGACCGTCTTCCGCTGGGCCTCGTGGGAGGGTGCCCGTGTGGCCAAGGAGGCGCTGGAGGCCTCCGGTCTGGAGCCCGAGGACCTCGCGGCTTTCGTGCCCCACCAGGCCAACATGCGCATCATCGACCAGATGGTCAAGGTGCTGAAGCTTCCCGAGTCCGTCGTCGTGGCCCGGGACATCGCGGAGGCGGGCAACACCTCCGCCGCGTCCATCCCGCTGGCCACCCACCGCCTGCTCGCGGAACACCCCGAACTCTCGGGCAAGCCCTCGCTGCAGATCGGTTTCGGGGCCGGTCTCGTGTACGGAGCGCAAGTGGTTCTTCTGCCCTGATCCTCCCCCGTGCGTGTCGTAGGGTTAGACCGCACACCTCTTGTCCTGCAGCGTTCCGAGTGATCGGACGCCCCGCCCGGAGGTTCTTCCGAACCCCCGTGTGACTCAGTACGGTTGCGCACTGCGACCTCTAGGAAAGGAAGCCGATATGGCGAGCAAAGACGAAATCCTGGCCGGCCTGGCCGAGATCGTGAACGAGGAGACCGGACTCGAGACCGAGGCCGTGCAGCTCGAGAAGTCCTTCACCGAGGACCTGGACATCGACTCCATCTCGATGATGACCATCGTGGTCAACGCCGAGGAGAAGTTCGACGTGACCATCCCCGACGAAGAGGTCAAGAACCTGAAGACCGTCGAGGACGCCGTCAACTTCATCGACAACGCCCAGGGCTGAGCCCACGGCGCGCGGTGGCGTGCCCCTTGTCAGCACGAGGGGCACGCCACCTCCGTCCTACCAGGCGGTTGGTCATCCCCGCCCCTGGAACACCTGCGATTTCGGACACGAGGAAGTGCAAACATGTCCCGCAAAGTAGTGGTCACCGGTCTCGGCGCCATCACGCCGATCGGTGAGAACGTCCAGGAGACCTGGAAGAACGCTCTCAAGGGCGTCTCGGGCGTCCATGCCCTGACCCAGGACTGGGTGGAGAAGTACGACCTGCCCGTGCGCATCGGTGCCACGTCCCCGAAACCCTCGGAGGACGTCGTCTCCCGTGTGCAGGCCAAGCGCCTGGATCCCTCGGGTCAGCTGTCCGTGGCGGCCGCGCGCGAGGCTTGGACCGACGCCGGGTTCTCCGGTGCGGACGCCGACACGAGCGACGAGCTGGACCCCACCCGTGTGGGCGTGGCCTTCGGCACCGGCATCGGTGGCGTGTGGACGCTGCTGGACGCGTGGGACACCCTCGTCGAGAAGGGCCCCCGCCGCGTCAAGCCCATGACGGTCCCCATGCTCATGCCCAACGGCAACGCCTCCTCCGTGAGCATGGAGTTCAAGGCCCGCGCGTGCGCCATCACTCCCGTGTCCGCGTGCGCCTCCGGCACCGAAGCCTTCTTCCAGGGCCTGAACCTGATCCGCTCCGGCAAGGCGGACGTGGTGATCGTGGGCGGCGCCGAGAGTGCGATCCACCCCATGACCATCGCCGCGTTCAACTCCATGCAGGCTCTGTCCCGCCGCAACGACGACCCCGAGCACGCCTCGCGTCCCTTCGACATCGACCGCGACGGCTTCGTGATGGGTGAGGGCGCCGGTGCCATCGTGCTCGAGTCCGAGGAGCACGCCCGCGGCCGCGGAGCCCGCATCTACGCCGAGCTCGCGGGTGCCGGTCTCAGCGCGGATGCCCACCACATCACGGCGCCGGCCACCGGCGACGAGGGCGGCCCCGCACGCGCCCTGCGCGAGGCCATGGTCTCCGGGGACATCGACCCGGCGGACATCAAGCACGTCAACGCCCACGCCACCTCCACCCCGGTAGGGGACGTGCCCGAGGCGGGCGCGCTGCGGGCGGCCTTCGGATCTGCCGTGGACGACATGGCTGTCTCGGCCACCAAGTCCATGACCGGTCACCTCCTGGGCGGCTCCGGGGCCGTGGAGGGTGTGCTGACCGTGCTCGCTCTCACCGAGCGCATGGCACCGTGCACCATCAACCTGGACAACCAGGACCCGAAGATCGACCTCGACGTGGTGACAACTGCCCGTGAACTCCGCCCAGGGGACATGGTCGCGATCTCCAACTCGTTCGGCTTCGGCGGCCACAACTCCGTGGCGGCGTTCCGCTCGCTCTGAGGTGCTGGACACGCTGACGCCCTGGAGGCTCTAGAGGCCCTGACTCCCCGAGTGCGGAGAACCCCGGTCACCTTTTACGGAAGGTGACCGGGGTTCTCTCACGTCCGTGGCAGGTCCCGCTTCTCGACACTCGGTTCGCCACACGCTGTTCTCGGCGCAGCGATCTCCACGCAGGGTTTGTTCTGCACAGCTCACGACGAGCAGTCATCCAGGCACGGTCGTCGCAGTGCGGGCAATGACGCAAGCCCCCGCAACGGAACGGGGACAGGAAAGCTTGGACGGCCGCGCCGGGCGGCTCACAGAGAACGTTGGAAGGTCTCGGTCTCAGCCCACGCGGTGCAGCCAGCGCACCGGAGCTCCCTCTGCGGCGTGACGGAAGGGCTCGAGCTCCTCGTCCCAGGCCTCCCCCAGCGCGAGGGAAAGTTCGGAGACGACGGCGGAGGGGTCCCCCCCAGCCGCCTCGAAGGCGTAGCGGATGCGGTCCTCACTCACGCAGATGTTCCCGGCGGCGTCCGTGGTGGCGTGGAAGATGCCGAGGTCCGGGGTGAAGGACCACCGGGAGCCGTCACTGCCCTGGCTCGGGTTCTCCGTCACCTCAAAGCGGAGGCGTCCGAGCGTGCGCAGGGCAGAGGCGAGAAGGGCGCCCGTCCCTGCGCGGCCAGACCACTCCAGTTCGGCCCGCACGCACCCGGGTTCGGCGTTCTGCGGGGTCCACTGTAGATCCGTTCGGCCACGCGAAACGGCTTCCAGGGCCCACTGGATGTGGGGGCACAGCGCCTGCGGTGCGGAGTGCACGTAGAGCACACCCCGCGTGGTGGGTGAAGACATAGCCTGTTCCTCCGTTGTGTAGGTACGTCTTCCCCAACGTCCTGCACGGAGGCCCCAGCCGTGTCACCCGGCGCCCATGTTCAGTTTTCGGAGTCAACCGGGTGGAGCTGTGCGGATTCGAGGCCGCGCGAGCCGCCGGTCGCTCTCATTGTCCAGCAGGGCCCATCGACGGTCAACCCGGAGTCTGCGGGGAGGGCAGAAGTCAAGCCCGCGGGTGCGCCTGTGAGTAAGCACTCTTCAGCCGTTCCACGGAGACGTGCGTGTAGATCTGCGTGGTCGCCACCGTGGAGTGTCCGAGGAGCTCCTGCACCGTTCGGAGATCCGCTCCTCCGTCCAGCAGATGTGTCGCCGCACTGTGGCGCAGGCTGTGCGGCCCGCGGGCACTCGTGTCCGGGACGCCGCGCAGGGCCTCGCCCACGACGCGCCGCGCCACCCGGGGGTCGATCCGGGCGCCGCGGGCCCCCACGAACACGGCGTTGCCGGCCGCGGGTCGCGCAAGGGTGCGGCGCCGGTGGAACCACAGGGCCAGTGCCTCCCCCGCGGCGTCTCCGTAGGGGATCCTGCGCTGCTTGTCGCCCTTGCCGGTGACCGTGAGCACGTGGTTCACGGCGTCCACGTGCGAGCTGTCCAGGCCCACGAGTTCGCTGATGCGGGCCCCGGTTGCGTACAGCAGCTCGAGCAGAGCCCAGTCGCGGGCGGCGCACGCGGCGGCCTGCTCGTCGTCGTGCTCCCCGAGGGCTGCATCCGCAAGGTCGTCCAGCATGGTGGCCAGTGCCGCGGCTCCGACCACGTCAGGGAGGTGCCGTGCCGGTCGCGGACCGCGCAGTCCGGACGCGGGGTCGTGCCGCAACCCCTGGGTGTCCACAGCCCAGCGGAAGAAGGTGTGCACGGCGGCGATCCCCCGGGAGACGGAGCTGCGCGCGAGCCCCCGCTGGTGACGCTGCGCGAGCCAGCCCCGGAGCGCGTCGCGGTCCAGGAGGTCCATGGCGTCGATCCCGGTGTCCCGCATCCAGTTCGAGAGGTCCATAACATCGCTCGTGTACGAGCGCACGGTGTGCTCGCTGCGGGAGCGCTCCAGCGCGAGGTGTGCCCGGAACTGCGGCAGGTACGCCTCCAACGGTCCCGGCGCAGGGCTGTCACCCTGCGGCGAAGCGGACTCCCCCGGGGTTACGGATCGGCGCTCCTCCTCAGCTCGGCGCTCCCCATCACCTCGACACACCTCCGAAGATCGGCTCACCTCCGGGACAAGCCCGGTCGAGCCTTCCGCGCCACGACGCTGCGGTGGGGCTTCCCGCCCGCGCCGCTGCCCAGCGTTCTCCCCTGCCCGGTCAGCGGCTCGAGATGACGACGCGCGCTGCTCACGAGCCACCGCTGCGTCGTGTGCCCAATCGTCCATGCGGTGAGCCTACCCGTCGCCAGCCGAGCAGCGAGTCCGTGGCCAGCCCAAGCTCCCGCAGCTGCGCAAGACTCGTGAGCACCTCCCCCGGCCCGAGTCCGGAGACACGACACAGCTGGGAGGGGTCCGCATCCGTGTGCAGGGGCAGGGCATCGAAGACCCGAAGCTGCACGGGATCCAGTCGGTCCTCAGGCCTCTGGTCCCGGCCCGCCCTCTGGCTGCGGACCTCCTCAGCTGCCACATTGCCGAGGGAACCCAGGAGTTCGAGCACCTCTCCGCCGGTGCTCACGAGCACCGCGTGGTCCTCCCGCACGAGCCGGTGGCATCCCGCGGATCCCCCGACGAGCACGTCCCCCGGCACGGCGGCTACCTCCCGGGAAAGACCTGCCGCGTGCCGAGCGGTGTTCAGGGCACCGGAACGCCACGCAGCCTCGGTGACGACCGTGGCGCGGGTGAGGGCAGCGATGATCCTGTTGCGTTGCAGGAACCGGTACCGAGTGGGAGCGCACCCCAGGGGGACCTCGCTCAGGACCGCGCCGCGGTGGCAGATCCGACCCAGAAGTTCGGCGTTCGCCACGGGGTAGACCCTGTCCACCCCGCAGGCCAGCACGGCCACGGTGGTTGCGTGCTCCGCCCCGGTCTCGAGGGCGGTCTGGTGGGCGACGGCGTCGATCCCGTAGGCACCGCCGGAGACCACGCACCAGCCCGCCTCGCACAGCTCGCCGGTGATCATGCGCGTCACTGCGGAGCCGTAGGCGCTGGCATTGCGCGATCCGACCACGGCCACGCTGCGCTCCAGACGGTTGAGGGCCGTGCGCTCGCCCCTGCCCCACAGCACGATCGGCTGCTGAATCCCCAGGAATGCGAGCTGGGCCGGCCAGTCGGCATCCTCTGGGATCACGGTCCACGCGTCGATCTGCTCCGCGTGGCGCGCGTCCGTCGCGGGATCGGGCACGGGCAGCCGCGCACGCCACGCCGCGAACCGGTGGGCGAGATCGGGAGTCCCCGCACCGGGCAACGCCTCCTGCGCGGCCTTCCGGTACACGGACACGAGCGCCGCGCTGGGTGTCTGCAGCTCGCTGATGCTGCGCCACAGCACCTCGGGACCCAGGGCTTCCAACAGGAGCAGACCCGCGACGTCGCTAGGCTCGATCACCCGCGCCAGGCGCACGCGGCAGGCCCGGACGGAGGAGGAATCAGCGCTCATGCCGTCACCGTCGTCTTGAAATAAAGAGCCAGCTGCACGTGCTCCGGGGTGGGGACGGTGCTCCCGGCCAGGTCCGCGAGCGTCCACGCCACCCGGAGGACCTTCACGAATCCCCGGGCAGTGAGTGTCCTGCGCTCCATGGCGGCACGCAGGGGCTGGACGGCACGCGTCCCCGGGGACAGCCGCCGGTGCAGCAGCGAACCGGGAACGGTGCTGTTGAGCCGACAGCCCACGGCCGCGAGACGTTCCACCTGGGCCCTGCGGGCCGCGAGAACGCGTGCGGCGACGGTCGCGCTGTCCTCGGGCCTTGTGTCCCCGGTGGAGCTGAGTTCCCGGTACGTGACGGCCGGCACCCGCAGCTGCAGGTCCACCCGGTCCAGCAGCGGCCCGGAGAGCTTGCCAAAGTAGTGCCGTCGTTGCACCGCGCTGCACGTACAGGTCTGACCGGTTCCGCCGGCGTTGCCGCACGCACAGGGGTTGGCGGCCAGCACGAGCTGGAACCTGGCGGGATAGTGCGCCACGGACTGCGCCCGGGCAATCGTCACGCTTCCCAACTCGAGGGGCTGCCGCAGCGCGTCGAGGACCCGCCGGTCGAACTCGGGTGCCTCGTCCAGGAACAGCACCCCGCGGTGGGCCAGGGAGATGGCCCCGGGACGGGGCATGCCGCTGCCACCTCCGCACAGGGCCGGGAGCGTGATGCTGTGGTGCGGTGCCTGGAACGGCGGACGCCGCACGAGGGCCGAGCACCCGTCGTCGCCGCGCAGGGAGTGGACCGACGTGACCTCCAGAGAGTCCTCGTCCTCGAGGTCCGGCAGGATGCCCGGCAGCCGCTCGGCGAGCATCGTCTTGCCCGCACCCGGCGGGCCGACCATCAGGAGGTGGTGCCCGCCCGCCGCCGCAATCTCCAGGGCCTGACGCCCTTCGACCTGCCCGACGACGTCCCGCAGGTCACGGACCGGCTCCTCCCCGGCCCCGCTCCCCGGGGTGGGACCCCGTCCCGCGCGGGTGACAGATGACACACTCAGGCGCTGGAGCAGCGCGGGATCGGCCCCGTGCTCCACCAGCAGCTCCGCGAGGTGACGCGCGGAACTCACGGAGGCGCCCGACACCAGCTCCGCCTCGGCCCTGTTTTCCTCCGCGACCACCACACGGGTGATTCCGGCCCGCACGGCGGCCAGGACCGAGGGAAGCACGCCGCGCACGGGCCGCAGGGACCCGTCCAGGCCCAGCTCCGCGTAGAACACGGTGTCAGGGGGTACGCGGATCACCCTCTGCGCGCTGAGCACGGCCATGACGACGGCCACGTCGAAGTGCGAACCACGCTTGGGCAACGTGGCGGGTGAGAGGTTTACCGTGATCTTGCGAGGGGCCAGTGGCACCCCGGCATGTCGTGCCGCGGAACGGATGCGCTCCTTCGACTCGTTCACCGCCTGGTCCGGCAGCCCGATGATCGTGAAGGCCGGGAGGGACTGGCCGATGTCCGCCTCCACCTCCACCACGTGGCCATCCAGCCCCACGAGGGCCACGCTGCGGCTGCGTGCAAACCCACTCACGTCCCCACCACCGCTGCCGGCCGGGCCCCGCGCAATCACCCCTGAAGTAGTCATGCGTCCACCGTGCCCGAGGGCCCGCCAGAGGGCCGGAGCGCGTGAGAGATGTGCAGTGCGCACGCCGCGGGGTGGGGACCGGGGATTCGCGCGGCGGGCAGGTCGCCGGAACGCTGGACGGCCGCGCACTGTCCGCCTCACCCAGCGGCTCAGCCGACTTCTACAGGAGGATTATCCAACGTCCACCACGCGACCCTGTGGGCTGGAGGCAGCGAATTCTCCCGTCGCGCCCGACGGATCGGCAGGACGCAGGGCCCCGGAGGCGATCTGGGTGCCTGTCGGCACCGGCTCGGGCTGCTCAGGCGCTGTCGCCACGGGATCGGTGACCGCCGCATCCGTGTCGACAGGGGCTGGCGTCTGAGGGTCGAGCGCACCCGGGTTCGGGGGATCCGGCACCGTGGGCTGCGAGAGTTCGGGGTCCGGATCGACGGGGTTGGGGTCGACGGGGCCCGGATCGACGGGGTTGGGGTCGACCGGGCCCGGATCGACGGGGTTGGGGTCGACCGGGTCCACGGGCGGGTTGGCCGCGGACGGTTGGGAGGACGGCACCGGGTCCTTGGGGTCCTCTGCCGCCCCCGGATCCACGGGGAGCTCCGTGGAGTCCGGGGCGGGGGCGTCCTCGGCCTCGTCGGCGCCGTCGACCCGGGACGAACCGCTGGTGCCCGGTGCGTCGGAGGACCCTTCCCCGCCATCGGGGTGGGCTTTCACCGGTGTGACCTCCCGGTCACCGATCTGGGGGATGAGCTCAAGACTGACGAAGCTGTCCGGGACCGCGGAGATGTCGCCCACCAGAAGGTTGGAGCCCCGTTCCCCCACGGGGATGTCCTTCGTGGCGGATGCTGCGGCATCCCGCAGACGCATCCTGAGCTTCTCGGCCGTCTCCTGGGGCAGGGTCGACCCGTCGCGGGCGTGGTATTCCTCGTCGCGGACCCGAGGCATCCACTTCTCCGTTGCGCGGGAGACGTGCTCGAGCTGGTAGGAGGCGCCGTCCTTCGCCCGGAGTACGAGACGGCTCACGGACACCGGCGAGGCACCGTGTTCGTTGTCGATCTCCACCGTGGCGTATGTGGCACGAGCGACCTTGGCGTCCTGGCGCAGCCTGTCGATCCTCTGGTCTGGGACATCCGGAGCGGGCAACGTGATCCTCACGCTCGCACCGCCGGGGAGATTCGCCCGGAAGGTGCCCGGGTGCAGGCTGCCGTCTGCCGAAGCAGAGGCGGAGGCCCTCGTGTCCGGTGAGTCGCTCCGCTCCTCCCCGCAGCCGACGACGCACAGGGAGACGGCGGCGGTCAGCACCGTGGCGGAGAGCACATGTGGAAGCCACCCCGCTGTCTTCATCCGGCCCTCCAATCACACCCCCGGCCGCTGAACGGCACGCGCATGCAGGCTCCCATCCTACGAGACGCCCGTGGCGAATGTGATGTGCTCCGCCATGGTCCCCTCGCCGGAATCCGTCGGAGTTGCCGAGATGAGCGGGAATCACCCCCCCTCAGCGAGCCCGGGCCACCCCGAGGAGGGCGCCGGTCAGAGCCACCCGATCGATCCCACGTGCTCCACCCGGGGTGAGCAGCCGCGTGGCCAGTGCACCGCCACGACGTCCACTGACGGCACGGCGGCGGCGTTCTCGCGGGCCCACGCCCGCGCGAGGACGTGCAGTCTGCGGAGCTTGTCGGCACCCACCGCCTCGGCAGGGTGGCCGAAGTCCCCGCCGGAGCGTGTCTTGACCTCGAAGACCGTGACTCGGCCGTGCCGCTCCGCCACGATGTCCAGTTCCCCGCGGGGTGCGCCCGGTGCCCGGACGGGCCGCCAGTTGCGGTGCAGCACCTGCCACCCCGAGCGCTGGAGCAGACCGGCGATGAGGTCCTCGCCGGCACGCCCCACGCCGAGGTGCGGGGCCGCGGGAGGACGTGGGCCCTCCGCGGGATCGGTGCGCGGACCGCCGGGGGGATCCGTGGGCGGATCAGTGGGAGGCTCGATCAGAGGTGCTTCGGAGTGCGGGGCAAAGGTGTTCATGCGCCCACTGTGAACCGTACGCCCAGGCGAGGTCACGCACGGGGCGCAGGTGTGGAGCGAGGGCGCTGCCTCAGATGCCCAGGTTCCAGCTCACCCGGTGGTGCGGAGTGCTTCCGTACCGGGCCAGCGCCTCCCGGTGTCCCACACTTCCGTACCCCTTGTTGCCTGCCCAGCCGTACGCCGGGTAGTCGGTGTCGAGCGCGGCCATCAGGTCGTCGCGCTCCACCTTGGCGACGATCGAGGCGGCCGCGACGCTCACGCACTGCGCATCGGCCTTGACCAGGGTGCGCACCACGGGCGGCAGCACCACGGGGTCCTCGTCCTGGCCGAGAACAGGCGGGACGTCGAGCCAGTTGTACGACCCGTCGAGGATCAACGCGTCCACGGGCACCCCGTACTCGTGCACCGCGGCAAGAGCGCGCAGCCCCGCGAGCCGCAGGGCGGCGTTGATGCCCACTGCGTCGATCTCGCTGGGCTCTGCGTGCCCCACGCCACGGGCTGCGGCCCACGAGGGGATGGCCGGTGCGACAGCGGCGCGCCGGGCGGCGCTGAGCGCCTTGGAGTCGCGCACGCCCTCCCAGGGAGCCCCCGCGGACGGCGCCGTCGACAGCCCACCGGACGGTGCGACGTCGCCCTCCGGGCCCAGCCAGCGGGCAGCGTCCACGACCACGACGCCCACGCTCGCGGGCCCCGCCAGGGCGCCGCGCCCCACCTCGTCCATGCCCGCCACGTAGCGGGCACCCGCGAGTGCAAGTTGGCGCTCGACGTCGAGGGTCGGAGCCGCCGCCTTCGCGGGACTCACTTGTCGGCCGCGGGAATGTCCTGGAACGACCCCTCGGGGTTGTGCAGGAACTGGAAGCGGTCCAGCGGCCACGCGATCACGAACGCGGTGCCCACCACGTCCTCGCGCTTGATGAACTCGGTCCCGGTCTCGATGTGGTACCGGGAGTCCGCGGAGGCGTTGCGGTGGTCGCCCAGCACGAAGAACTCGCCGTCCGGAACCGTGACGTCGAAGGGGATCTCGGAGGGTTGCACCCCCGGGTAGAGGTAGGGCTCGTCGAGGGCCTTGCCGTTGACGGTGATCTTCCCCGAGGCGTCGCAGCACGTCACGTGGTCACCGCCCACACCGATCACACGCTTCACGAGGGCCTGCTGGCTGCTGTCGGGCAGCAGCCCCACGAACTCCAGGGCACCACGCACGGGGTTCGTCCCCGTCCTGGCACTGGCCGGGAGCCAGCCCTGCGTGTCGTCGAAGACCACGACGTCCCCGCGCTCGATCTCCCCCATCCGCGCGTCCAGCACGTTGACGAAGATCCGGTCGTCCAGCTCGAGCGTCTGCTCCATGGACCCGGAGGGGATGAAGAAGCCGCGGATCAGGAACGTCTTGGCCACGAACGCGATCACGAGCGCCAGCACCACCACGATCAGGATCTCGCGCACCGCGCCCCACCCGGTGGTCGGCTTCTCGGAGCCACGACGACGACGCCGTGCCCTGCCGCCGCGCGCCCCGCCCGAGGCCGCGGCGTCGGCGGAGGACTCGGCCGCCCCAGCGGGGGTCTGCCCCCCGAGGTCCTCGCGGGGACGGGAGGTGCCCGGAACGTCCGGTTCTTGCTGCTCAGCCACTGCGCGTTCCTTCTCTGTGGTCGGACCTGCTGCTGCGGGCCACGGTAGCGGCCCGCCCTGGTGCCCGGAGGCAATCCTGAACGCGAGCCACGCCCGCGGGCCCCGCGGCGTCGTCGCCGTCGGCCGGGTTCCTCACCCGTTCAGGGAACGGGCGCGGTCCAGGGGCCACACCACGCGTTCGGCGGTGCCCACGATCCGCTCCGTGCGGATCAGGCCCCCGCCCGGGGCTCCCAGCAGGGAGCGCGAGTCCACGGACACGCGGCGGTGGTCGCCCATGAGCCAGACCCGCCCCTCGGGAACCTGCACGCTGAAGGTGATATCGGAGGGTGCGTCCCCAGGATAGATGTAGTCCTCGTGCTGCTCCTGGCCGTTGACCGTGAGCAGCCCGTTCGCGCTGCAGCACGCCACGGTGTCGCCCGCTGTGGCCAAGACCCGCTTGACGTAGGCGGTGTCCGAGCCGGTGAGGCCGAGCCAACGCCCGGTGGTGTGGGCCGCCTGGACGTACCACGGGTCCGAGGAGTGGAGGGGCTCCAGCGAGCCTCGACCGTCGAAGACCACCAGGTCCCCGCGCTGCACGGAGTCCCCCGAGACGAGCTTGTCCACGAGCACCCGGTCCCCGCCCTCCAGCGTGGGCTCCATGGACCCGGAACCCACCCAGTAGACGTCCACGACGAAGCCCCGCAGCACGGCGGTCAGCACGAGGGCCGTGAGCAGGGCGACGGCCACCACGCGCAGCCACCAGCGACGCGTGGAAACAGGCCTGTTCACGGCGGAGGACCCGGCAGCTGCCGGGCCCTCCGCGTGTTCCGTGTGCTGTGGCACCCGGTTGAGTCCTACTTGCTCGGCTCGCGCTTCTCGCGGATGCGAGCAGCCTTGCCGTGACGGTCGCGCATGTAGTACAGCTTCGCGCGGCGGACGTCGCCGCGGCTCACGAGCTCGATCTTGTCGATGATCGGGGAGTGCACCGGGAAGGTGCGCTCCACGCCCACGCCGAAGCTGACCTTGCGGACCGTGAAGGTCTCGCGCACGCCCGAGCCCTGGCGGCCCAGGACGAAGCCCTTGAACACCTGGACACGGGAGCGGTTGCCCTCCACGATGTTCACGTGAACGTTCAGGGTGTCGCCCGGACGGAAGTCGGGGACGTCGTCGCGCAGCGACTTGGCATCAAGCTGGTCAAGAATGTTCATGACATGACTCCTCGTGATCGCCGCAGGTCTCCCACGTGTGGTCTGCGCTCTGCCCCCGAGGGGTGGTCGCGCTGCTGAGATCCGGACCGGATCATGGAATGCCCGGTCCGCGCGATGCGTCGTTGGTCGCTCTCCCCCCTGCGGCAGGGGCGTGCCCGACGCACACACAGCGTGCCATTATGCCACATCGGGGCCGCTGCAGGGCGCCTCGTGGGTCACCTCACGGCGCCAGCCCAGACCCTCGCCCCCGGTCTCCGGGTGGAAGCCGTGCTCGGCGAGCACCGCGAGGTCCGCGCGGTCCAGCGTGGCCGGGTCCAGCGCGAGCACCATGTCGGGACGACGCCGCGCGGTCCGGGCCAGTTGCTGGTCCCGGCGCCACCGCGCGATCCGGCCGTGGTGCCCGGACAGCAGCGTCTCGGGAACCTCCCGCTCCCGCCACGTGGCAGGCTTCGTGTAGACGGGGTACTCCAGCAGCCCGCCGGTGTGGGACTCCTCCGCGAGGGACTCGGGGTTGCCGATCACACCGGGGATCAGGCGTGTCACGGCCTCGGTCATGGCGAGCACCGCGACCTCGCCCCCGTTGAGCACGTAGTCGCCCAGGCTCAGAGGACGCACCCGCACCTCGCCGCTGGCCCAGTCCAGGAACCGCTCGTCGATGCCCTCGTAGCGACCGCATGCGAACACCAGGTGCTTCTCCGCGGCGAGCTCGTAGGCGATCTCCTGGGTGAAGACCTCGCCCGCCGGCGAGGGGACCACGAGCACGGGGCGCGACGCCGCGGCGTCGTCCTGCGCGCCCAGCACGGACTCGAGGGCCTGCGCCCACGGCTCCGGCTTCATGACCATGCCCGCTCCCCCGCCGTAGGGGGTGTCGTCCACGGTGCGGTGCCTGTCGGTCGCGAACGCCCGCGGGTCCGTGACGGTCAGCTGAAGCAGCCCGTCCGTCACGGCCTTGCCGATCAGCGAGAGCCGCAGCGGTTCGAAGTACTCAGGGAAGATGCTCAGGACGTCGATGCGCACGCTCTACTCCGACTCCCCCAGCTCGAGCAGACCCGGGGGCGGGGTCACGAGGACCACCCCGCGATCCAGGTCCACCTCGGGGACGATCTCCTCCACGAAGGGGATCAGCACGGGCTGACCGCCCCCCGCGCGGCTCACCTCGAGCAGGTCCTGGACCGTGCCCTGGATCAGCGCCTTCACCGTGCCGATGGTGGCATCCCCCCGGGTGGTGTCCACCACGGTGAGGCCCAGCAGGTCGTCCTGGTGCCACTCGTCGTCGTCGAGATCGAGGTCCGCGACCTCCGCGAAGAGCTCGAGCCCCCGTGCGGCCTCCGCGGCGTTGCGGTCCGAGATCTCCTCGAACTTCGCCACGAGCACGCTCTTGTTCCAGCGCGAACCCGCCACTGTCACCTCGTCCAAGCGCAGCGGCTCCCGGGGCTCCTGCACGCCGCGGGGACGTCTCCCCGCCGCAACGCGCAGCACCGACCCCGGGGTGAAGCGCGACTGCGGGTCGTCGGTGAACAGCTCCACCGTGACCTCGCCGCGCACTCCGTGCGGCTTGCCGATCCGGGCCACCCGAACGCTCATTGCAACTCCTCGTGGGATCTCGTGGTCTCTCGTGCTCGTTCGCGCCGCCCGGGGCACCTCTCCGCCCGGCGGCCGCCTCCCGGGGCGTCGCCGCCCGGGTCTCATCGCCCCCGCGGCTGTGCCACGGGACGAACACGGCCCCCGTTCCTCACCGAAGGAGGAACGGGGGCCGTGAACCAGTGCTGTGTCCGCTCAGCGACGACGGTCGGTGTCGACCACGTCCACGCGAACGCTCTCGCCGGAAGCCAGTGCCGAGACGACGGTGCGCAGGGCCTTGGCCGTGCGTCCCGAGCGCCCGATCACGCGCCCGAGGTCGTCGGGGTGCACCCGGACCTCGAGCGTCTCACCGCGGCGGCCCTCACGGGCACGCACGGTGACGTCCTCGGGGGCGTCCACGATGCCGCGGACCAGGTGCTCGAGGGCTTCGGCGAGCATGCTCACTCGGCCTTCTCGGCGTCGTCCTCTGCGGTGGCGGTCTCCTCGGCGGGAGCCTCCTCGGCCTTATCAGCCTTGGGCGTGATGGCCTCGGGGATGATCACGGAGCCGTTGTCCGGGGCCACGAACTCCTTCTTGGCCTCGGGCTGCTTCAGGGTGCCCTCGGCGCCCGGCTCACCCTTGAACTTCTGCCAGTCGCCGGTGATCTTCATGAGAGCCAGCACGGCCTCGGAGGGCTGCGCGCCCACACCGAGCCAGTACTGCACGCGATCGGACACCAGGTTGATGTACGAAGGGTTCTCAGTGGGCTGGTACACACCGACCTCTTCGATCACACGACCGTCGCGCTTCTTGCGAGAGTCGACGACCACCACGCGGTAGCGGGGATCGCGGATCTTGCCCATACGCTTGAGACGAATCTTGACTGCCACTTGTGTGGTTACTCCTGTTTCGAATGGATCGGACACCGCACGCACCGGCCCGTGGGGCGGGTGGTCCGTGGGTTTCCTGTGGACACGAGATCACGCGCGGTGAGAGGGTCCGCACGGTTCGAGTACCCGACCATTGTGCCACAGGTGTCAAAATCACCCGGCACCCGTGGGCGTCGTGCCCTCGTTCTTCGGGTACGACGGCGCCTCAGCGGCGTTTGCGCGCCCGTACCGCCGCCCACAGTGCCGTCTGCACCGCGGCGTCCGAGAGCATCAGGGCCGACGCCGAGCCGAGCAGCTTCGCGCCGCGCCCGCCACGCGAGGCCAGCCCGGCCAGACCCGCGCCCAGGGCGACCTCCGCCCCGCCGACAGCGAGCAGCAGCGCGGGGCGGCGCACGTAGGCCCGCTGGATGCGCGCCAGCACGTCGTTGCCGCTGGGCTCCACGCTCGCGGCGTCGAGCAGGGACAGCCCTGTCGTCCGCGGTTCGTACTCGCCGACTCCCTCGAACTCGTGGAGCTCCCGCTGCTGCTCGACGATCTTCGCCGCCATCACGGGCAGACCGAGCAGCTGCAGCACGGACTCCAGCAGCAGAGCCGAGCTCGGGGTGCGGGCGTAGTTCTCGAGCCGCGCGGTGGCTGCCGGGTCCAGGTCGCGCAGGGACGCGACCGTCTCCACGACCGCGGCAGACTCCACGTCTGACGGGGTCTCGGCCTGCTCCCCGGGACCCCACCGAAGGGTGGTGGCCTCGGCGAGCTCCGCCAGCTGCTCGCGCCAGTCCGCGTGCGAGTCCAGTGCCGTCACGGGCGGGCACACGCGCAGGGTGCGGCTCTCGCCGTCTGAGGTGAGCACCACCGAGACGCTGCCCGGGTCACCCGCAGCTGCGAGTGCCAGGGGATCCACGCCCGGAGTGACGAGCACCGCCGACCAGCTGTCCTGGGTGACGGCGGTGAACGGGCTGCCCAGGGCCCCGGCGAGGAATGGCAGCTGGGGTGCGTCCGCGTGCAGCAGCGCCACAGTGCGCGTCTGCCGGGCCGTGGTGTGCGCGGTCTCGCTCATGCCCCGCCACCGTTCACCACGCGCTCCACCACGCCCCCGGTCTCGAGAACTCCGAGTGCGTCGCGCAGGTGCTCCGCGAGGCTCGCCGGGAGCACGGTCTCCAGGTCCTCCGGCGCGACCCACCGATGGGACAACAGCTCCTCCTCCTGCACCGTGATGGGCGTGTCAGAGGCGATCTCGCCGCCGTCGTAGAGGAAGGAGACGGAGTCGCCCCACATGCCCATGGCCACGCCGTGACTCACGGCCAGCAGCCGCCCCTCGGGAAGGTGCAGGCCAACCTCCTCCACCACTTCGCGGAAGCACCCGGTGCGGGGGTCCTCCCCCTCCTCCACGGTGCCGCCGGGCAGGGTCCAGCCGTCCTTGTAGTTGGGTTCCACCGTCAGGACGCGACCGCTCTCGTCACGGATCAGCGCGGCAGACGCGAGTCGCCGGGTGGGCAGCGTGGCGATGAACGCCCGCAGCTCGTCGTCGGGAAGGTACGAACCCATGACCGCCTACTTTCTACTTTCCGAGGAACTTCTCGAAGCCCTTGGGCAGGTTGAGGGACTCGGCGTCCAGTTCCTGCCCCTGCGCTCCAAAGGAGCTGCCGCTGGCCGCGGGCTTCCGGCCCGAGGCCAGCGCCGCGTTCTCCTGCGCACGCTTGGCCGGGTTCCCCGACTTGGACCCCTTCTTCTTGGTCTTGCCGCCCTTCTTGGCCGCGCCGCCGCGACCCATCCCGGGGATGCCGCCGGGCATACCGGGGACGCCCTGGCCCGAGGCGAGACGCTTCATCATCTTCTGGGCCTGGGCGAAGCGCTCCATGAGCTGGTTCACCTCGGAGACCGTGACACCGGAGCCGCGGGCGATGCGCGCCCTGCGGGAACCGTTGATGATCTTGGGGGCCACGCGCTCGTGCGGGGTCATGGAGCGCACGATCGCCTCCACCCGGTCGATCTCGCGCTCGTCGAAGTTCTCGAGCTGCTCCCGCATGCCGGCGGCGCCGGGCATCATGGAGAGCATCTTCTTCATGGAGCCCATCTTGCGCAGCTGCTGCATCTGCGCGAGGAAGTCCTCGAAGGTGAAGTCCTCCTGGTCGGTGAACTTCTTGGCCATGCGCTCGGCCTCGGCCTTGTCCCACTGCCGCTCGGCCTGCTCGATCAGGGTCATGACGTCGCCCATGTCCAGGATGCGCGAGGCCATGCGGTCCGGGTGGAACTGCTCGAAGTCCCCCACGCCCTCGCCGGTGGACGCGAACATGATGGGCTTGCCGGTCACCGCACGGACGGACAGCGCGGCACCGCCGCGGGCGTCGCCGTCGAGCTTGGAGAGCACCACACCGGTGAAGTCCACGCCCTCGTCGAACGCCTTGGCGGTGTTCACCGCGTCCTGGCCGATCATGGCGTCGATGACGAACAGGACCTCGTCCGGATCCACGGCGTCGCGGATGTCGCGCGCCTGGTTCATCAGCGCCTGGTCGATGCCCAGGCGTCCGGCGGTGTCGACGATCACGACGTCGTAGAGCTTGGAGCGGGCGAAGTCGACGCCGTCGCGGGCCACCTTCACGGGATCCCCCGTGGGGTCGTCGAACTCCGAGGTGGCGCCGGGCTCCGGGGCGAAGACCGGCACCCCGGCGCGCTGGCCGACCACCTGCAGCTGGGTGACGGCGTTGGGCCGCTGCAGGTCGGAGGCCACGAGCACGGGCTTGTGGCCCTGGTCCGTGAGCCACTTGCCAAGCTTGCCGGCCAGGGTGGTTTTGCCCGCGCCCTGCAGGCCCGCGAGCATGATCACCGTGGGCCCGGTCTTGGCGAGGTTGATCCGCCGGGTCTCGCCGCCGAGGACGTTCTGCAGCTCCTCGTTGACGATCTTCACGACCTGCTGGCCGGGGTTCAGCGCCTCCGAGACCTCCGCGCCGAGCGCGCGCTCCTTGACGATCGCTGTGAACTCCCGGACCACGGGCACAGCCACATCCGCTTCGAGGAGGGCCCGGCGGATCTCCCGGACGGTGGCATCGACATCGGCCTCCGAGAGCCGGCCCTTGCCGCGCAGGTTCTTGAAGGTCGCTGTGAGCCGGTCGGACAGTGAATTGAACACGGGGTGGTCGCTGCTTTCGTCTGACAACGGATGAATTCAGTGTCCCAGGTTAGCAAGCGAAGCCCCGCCCGGTCGCCCGGACGGGGCCTGTGCCGAAGACGTCGCGTGCGACCTCAGAGCGCGACGTCACCCAGTTCGCCGGTGCTCACGCGCACGGTGTTCTCCACGGGAGTCACCCACACCTTGCCGTCCCCGGGTTCGCCCGTGCGTGCGGAGGTGACGATGACGTCCACAAGGTCCTGGACCTCGCCGTCCTCCACGACCGTCTCGATGCGCACCTTCTCGAGGAGGTCCACCGTGTACTCGGCACCGCGGTAGACCTCGCGGTGCCCGCGCTGGCGGCCATAGCCGTGGACGGTCAGCACGGTCATGCCCTGCACGCCGTAGCTCTCCAGGGCGTCTTTGACGTCACTGAACTTCTCGGGTCGCACCACTGCGGTGATCAGCTTCACTGGTTGTCTCCTTTGCTGGCGGCGGGCACGGGGGCTTCGGCGGTCCCGGGCAGGGGCCGCGCGGGGGCCTGCCCGGCGAAGTAGCCGGTGGCCTCGTCCTTCAGCGAGTACGCGGACTCCGCGTGCTGGGTGAGGTCCACGCCGATGACCTCGTCCCGGCGGGTGATCCGCAGCCCCATGGTGGCCTTCAGCACGAGCCCGATGACCAGCGTGAGGACGCCGGTGTAGAGCGTCACGAAGAGGGTCGCGGCGAGCTGGGTACCCAGCAGGCCCCAGCCACCACCGTAGAACACCCCGGCCCGGCCCTCGGAGGGGATCGCCAGGAAGCCCAGCGCCACGGTGCCGACGATGCCGGAGACCAGGTGCACGCCGCACACGTCCAGCGAGTCGTCCAGGTGGATCCGGTACTTCAGGCCCACGGCGATCGCGGAGCACGCACCGGCCACGGCAGACAGCAGGATCGCGCCGAGCGGGGTCACGTTGGCGCACGCCGGCGTGATGGCCACGAGCCCGGCGACGACGCCCGACGCCGCACCCAGCGACGTCGCGTGCCCGTCCCGGATGCGCTCGGTGAGCAGCCAGGCCAGCATGGCCGCAGCCGGGGCCACGAGCGTGTTGGTCCAGATCAGGGCGGCCTGCTCCACGGTGGTTGCGGCGCCGGCGTTGAAGCCGAACCAGCCGAACCACAGGATGGCCGAGCCGAGCATCACGAGCGGCAGGTTGTGCGGGCGCTGGCCCGAGTCGCGGCCGAAGCCGCGGCGGGCACCGATGAGCAGGATGAGCACCAGAGCCGCGATGCCCGCGTTGATGTGCACGGCGAGCCCGCCGGCGAAGTCGATCGGCTCGCCGAAGATCCGGCCCAGGGCGCCGTCCTCGGAGAACAGCCCGTCACCCCACACCATGTACGCGAGAGGGAAGTAGACCAGGGTGACCCACACGAGCGTGAAGACCACCCATGTGCCGAACCGGGCGCGGTCCGCGATCGCGCCGGAGATCAGGGCCACGGTGATGATCGCGAATGTCACGGAGAAGTCTGAGGACAGCAGGTCCTCGGTGCCCATCAGGCCGTGCAGACCGAAGTGCGCGAACGGATCCGCGGTGAGGCCGCCCAGCACCGGGTCCCCGGCGAGCATGGAACCGCCCCACAGCACCCACACGACGCCCACCACGCCGAGCGCGGCGAAGCTCATCATCATCATGTTCAGCACACCCTTGGCGCGGGTCATGCCTCCGTAGAACAGTGCAAGTCCGGGGGTCATGAAGAACACCAACCCCGCGGCCACCACGGTCCACACGTGTCCGGCGGTCAACTCCACCCGGATCACCTCGTCCCTGTTTCGTGTCGGCACAGCCTTTGCGCCTCTTGCGCACAGTCAACGGGGCGGGTGTTACCGCGACGGCGCGGGTTCGTGACGCCGGTGTTTCACGTCACGTCCGCGTGTGACGATCGTGTTAACTCCTCAGGTGCCGGTGTTGATGCCGGTTCCAGTCCGGGGCAAGGGCCAGGGCGAGTGCCGGTGCCCCGACGACGACGCCCGCTCCCACGAAGGGGGCGGGCGCCGTCGGCATCGCGCGGGGGAGCAGGCTCAGTCGATGATTGCGTCCACGAACTGCTCGGCGTTGAAGGGGGCGAGGTCGTCCGGGCCCTCGCCGAGACCGATCAGCTTGACGGGCACGCCCAGCCCGCGCTGGATGGCGACCACGATGCCGCCCTTGGCGGTGCCGTCCAGCTTGGTGAGCACGATGCCGGTGATGTCCACGGCCTCGGCGAAGACCTTGGCCTGGGCCATGCCGTTCTGCCCGGTGGTCGCGTCGATCACGAGCAGCACCTCGTCCACCTCGGCTGCCTTCTCGATCACGCGCTTGACCTTGCCGAGCTGGTCCATCAGACCGGCCTTGTTCTGCAGCCGGCCAGCGGTGTCCACGAGGACCACGTCCGCCTCCTGGTCGATGCCGGCCTTCACTGCGTCGTAGGCCACGGAGGCGGGGTCCGCGCCCTCCTGCTCGGAGCGCACCGTGGGCACGCCCACGCGGGCTCCCCAGGTCTCGAGCTGGTCAGCGGCGGCCGCGCGGAACGTGTCTGCCGCGCCGAGCAGGACGTCCTTGTCCTCGGCCACGAGCACGCGCGCGAGTTTGCCCACCGTGGTGGTCTTGCCCACGCCGTTGACGCCCACCACGAGCACCACGGCGGGCTTGCCGGGCACCGCCTCGGTGTGAACGGAGCGGTCCAGCGTGGGATCCACGAGGGCGAGCATCTCCTCGCGCAGCAGCGCCTTCAGCTCCCCCGGGTCCTTGGTGCCCGTGACGCGCACACGCTTCTTCAGGTTCTCCACGAGCTCCACGGAGGCGTCCGTGCCGAGGTCCGCCATGAGCAGCGTGTCCTCGATCTCGTCCCACGTGTCCTGGTCGATCCGCTCGCGCGAGAGCAGCTTGAGAAGGCCCTTGCCGAGCACCGTGTTGGACTTCGCCAGGCGGCCGCGAAGCCGCTCCAGGCGGCCGCGGGCGGACTCGGGGCGCTCCAGAGTGGCGACGGGGCTGTCCTCGACCACGCCCTCGTCAGTGATGTCCGGGACGTCGTCCACGTCCCGCGTGCCCGGGTACCCACCCTTCGGGGCCTTGGGCTTGCGCAGCAGCAGCACGCCGAACACCACGAGCAGCACCACCGCCGCGGCGGCTATCACGATCCACATCAGTTCAGGAGTCATCACCCGTCTAATCTCCCATAAACTGCCAGGCGTGTCCCACCTCGAACCCCGCGATCCCGCCGAGCCCCGCATCCCGACAGACCCCGACGAGCCCCCCGTCGAGACCGTCCCGGACGCCGTGCCGTCTGCCTCCCGGGAGAAGGTCCCCGAAGCCATCAAGGTGCTGATCGCCGCGGCGTTCGTGATCGCACTCGGCTACGGGATCGTGGCCCCGGTGCTGCCCCAGTTCGCGTCGAGCTTCGGTGTGGGGGTGGCCGCGGCCTCCGCGGTGATCAGCGCGTTCGCCCTGTGCCGGCTGGTCTTCGCCCCCGTGAGCGGCACGGTGGTCAACAGGCTCGGCGAGCGCCCCACCTACCTGATCGGTCTGATCGTGGTGGCGCTGTCCTCCGCGGCCACCGCGTTCGCGCAGACCTACTGGCAGCTGCTGGTCTTCCGCGGCCTGGGCGGGATCGGCTCCACCATGTTCACGGTCTCCGCGATGGGGCTGATCGTCCGGCTCTCCCCGCGGACCATGCGCGGGCGGGTCTCCGGCTACTACGCGACGGCGTTCCTGCTGGGCGGCATCCTGGGCCCCGTGCTCGGCGGCGCGCTGGCCGGGCTGGGGATGCACGCGCCGTTCCTGATCTACGCCGCGGCACTGTTCGTGGCCGTGCTCGTGGTGTGGCTGCGGCTCAAGGACGAGACGCTCGGGGCCAGGCGAGGCGCGGCCACCCAGCCGGTCATGCGGGTCCGGGACGCGCTCGACGCCGGGGCGTACCGCGCCGCGCTCGCCTCCAGCTTCTCCACGGGGTGGACCGCGATGGGCGTGCGCGTGGCTCTCGTTCCGCTGCTGGCCACGCAGATCGTGGGCGAGGGCCCCGCCGTCGCCGGGCTGGCACTGGCCCTGTTCGCGGTGGGCAACGCGTGCGCGCTGACGGTGACCGGCAGGCTCACGGACCGGTGGGGGCGCAAACCCCTGGTTCTCACGGGACTCGTGGTGTGCGGCGTGGCAACCATCGGGGTGGGACTCAGCTCCACCGTGGTGGCCTTCGCCGTGCTCTCACTGCTCGCGGGCGTGGGATCCGGCACGCTGAACCCCGGCCAGCAGGCGGCCGTGGCCGACGTGATCGGTCCGGACCGTGCCGGCGGCAAGGTGCTGTCCCGCTACCAGATGTGCGCGGACGCCGGGCAGATCGCCGGGCCGATCATCGCCGGAGCACTCGCGGACGCCGCCGGCTTCGGGTGGGCGTTCGGGGTCTCCGGGGCCCTCATGCTGATCGCCGCCCTCGCGTGGTTGCCGGTGCGGGAGACGGCGCCGGACGCGACACGGACGGAGACGAAGGAGTGAGGGCACGATGAGGACGAAGCGTTCGTCGTCGAGCACCACGAGCTACAACGTGCTCGGCTTCTTCCTCGGTTATGTGCTTCGCGGCGTCCTGGGACAGCTCCTGTTCCAGAGTCTGGGGCTGGCCTTCTCACGGAGCTGCTGACCGGGGGCGGTCGTCGTGCTGCTGTTCATGGTGGCGCTGCGCTGCGTCATCCTCCCGTGGCTCGGTCGAAAACCCTCCCGGTACCCTCCACGCGCAGTGACAAGTGGTCGTCCACGGCTGACTCCGCTTCTGTCCCGACGGCGATCGAGAAGGCCCTGCACGAGCACGATCCCCGTGTGCGAGCACGGAAGGATGACACGGGCACTGAGCTTCACGCGGCCATTGGTGCTGACGCCGTCGTCCGTATCAGGGGCTCGGGATCACAGGAGGACTCGCCCGCCGGAGGCCGACACGGGCCGGCAGCGCGACCGTGCGTCGCCGTCAGCGGTTTGTGACTAGCGCAACTGCGAGAGCTGCTGGCCCACCACCAGGCTCACGCCGTCGCCGCGCATGGACACCCCGTAGAGGGCGTCCGCGATCTCCATCGTGCGCTTCTGGTGGGTCACGATGATCAGCTGCGAGCTCTCCTTGAGCTGCTCGAAGATGGAGAGCAGCCGCCCCAGGTTGCGGTCGTCCAGTGCGGCCTCGACCTCGTCCATCACGTAGAACGGGGACGGGCGGGCCTTGAAGATGGCCACCAGCAGGGCGATGGCGGTCAGGGAGCGCTCGCCGCCGGAGAGCAGCGAGAGCCGCTTGATCTTCTTCCCGGCGGGACGGGCCTCGACCTCCACGCCGGAGTTGAGCATGTCGTCGGGATCCGTGAGCCGCAGCCGCCCCTCGCCGCCCGGGAACAGGGTGGCGAACACGGAGACGAACTGCTCGGCGGTGTCCCGGTAGGCCTGCGTGAACACCTCTTCCACGTGCCGGTCCACGTCCCGGATGATGTTGCGCAGGTCCGTGCGGGAGTTCTTGACGTCCTCCAGCTGGGTGACCAGGAACGTGTGACGCTCCTCCAGCGCCGCGAACTCCTCGAGCGCGAGCGGGTTGACCTTGCCGAGCGCCTTGAGCTGCTTCTGCGCGCGCTGCAGCCGGACCTCTTGCTCCTCCCTGCGGAACGGCGCGCCGGGGTCGGTCATCTTCGGCAGCTCGAGCTGTCGCGGAGTGTCCTCCTCCTCGGCCCACTGTGCCTCCTCCAGAACCACGTCCGCGTCAGGCACCGGCAGATGCGGCCCGTAGTGGTCCACCAGGAAGTCCGGGGTCAGCCCGAGCTCCTCGAGCGCGGTGGTCTCCAGCCCCTCGAGCCGAGCGCGCCGCTGCGCGAGGTCGAGCTCCGCGCGGTGCAGCTGCTCCGTGATCTGGGCCAGGTCCTTCGTGACCTCGTCGCGTTCCGCGCGCAGCCGCTGGGCGGCCTCGTCGAGTCCGGCGCGCCGGGTCTCGATCTCGTCCCGCTCGGCGGCGGCCTCACGGGTCGCCTCCTCCGCTCGCGCCCGCAGGTGCTCCGCAGCCGTGGCGACGGCGAACGCGACCCGGGCCTGCACCCGGCGTCGCTCAGCGCGGCGGGCAGCCTCGGCCTGCGCGGCCCGCTCGGAGCGGGCGGCCCTGGCCTGTGCCTCGGCACGTGACGCCGCGTGGCGCTGCTGCTCCTCGAGCCCGCGCAGCGCGAGCCGGGCCTCGGTCTCCGCCTCCCGGGCGGCGCGCGCGGCGGCCTCGGCGCGGTCCTTCGCCGCGGCAGCTGCCAGCTGCTCACGTTCGAGGTCATCCTCGTCCCCGGTCTCCGCGGACTCGGCGCGCTCGACGGCGCGGCGCAGCTCGTCGTCGCGCTGGGACAGCCGCTGCTCGGCCATGGCGAGGACGTCCCGGCGGCGCTGCAGCTCGGAGTCCGCCGACGACGCCGTGGCCTCCGCCCTGCTCAGCGCCGCCCCTGCCGCGGCGGCCTCCTTCTGGGCCCGGGTGGACTCCTGCGCGGCGTCCCGCGCCGCGGCAACAGCTTGCGCGCGCTGCGCCTCTGCACGTTCGGCCTCGCGCGTGGCCTGCTCGGCAGCGTCCCGCAGCTCGGCGGTGCGGGACTCCACCTGCTCGATCAGCCCGTAGAGCTCCAGCGAACCCGCCGCCTCCACAGCACCGCCCTGCGCCCGGTGGCGGGAGTACGCACCGCCGTCGCTCGTGACCACGCGCACCGCGTTGGCCGTGGTCTCGTCCCGGGAGCGCGCGAGGTCCAGCACCCGCACGGCCGTCTCCGCGTCGGGGGCGAGGACGGTGGTCGCCAGTTCGGCGCGCACGGCGGCCAGCACCCGGGCGGCGTCGCCGCCGGTCTCCCCCGCGCTCAGCACCTCCGCGGCGCCCACGCAGCCCTCGGGGAGCGTGAGCCGGGCGAGGGCGGGGTCCCGGGCGTCGTCGTCCCCTTCCGCGACCACCAGGTGCACCCGGCCCTGCCCCGCCTCCGTCAGCCGCGCGAAGACGCGTGCCGCCGCGGTGTGCGAGGAGACGGCGAGCGCCTCCGACCACGGCCCGAGGGCTGCGGCAACGGCGCGCTCCCAGCCCGGGGTCACGCGCACGGCCCGCGGCACCTCGCCCAGGACGGGGACCACATCCGCCACGGAGGCGGAGCCGTCGGGCTGGCGCACGGACTGACGCAGCGTCTCCAGACGCACGGTGTTGGTCTTCAGCTCGCTCGCGGCGGCCTGCCTGCGGGCCTCAGCGGCGCGGCTCTCGCGCTGGGCGACCTCGACGGCGTCCTCGGCCTCACCGGCCCGGTCGCCCGCCTGCTGCGCCCGCGCGGCCGTGGTCTCCGCCGCCTCCGCGAGGGATGAGGTCTCCAACCGGGCCCTCTCGGCGCGAGCGACGACGTCCGTGATCTCGGTACGGACGCGCTCCACGTCCGCCTCGGCCGCCGTGAGCCCTGAGCGCGCGGCCGTGGCCGCCGCCGCGAGCCGCGCCTGGCCCGCCCGCCGGTCGGCGGCGCGCCGCACGAGCTCTGCGGAGTGGGCCTCGGCTGCGCGGGCCGCGTCCTCCGCGGACTCCTTTGCCGCGTGCTCGCGGTCCAGGGTCTGCTGGGCCTCCGCGACCCGTTCCGCGAGCCGCTCGGCCTCGGCGAGCGTGCGCGCGGCCTGCTCCTCGAGGGCGCCCGCGTCCCGCCCCTGGGGAGCGGGCTCCTCCGCGCTGCCCAGCAGCCGACGCCGCTCCCCCGCGAGCGCGGACAGCGCCCGGAAGCGGTCCCGCACGGTGCTCAGCTCGTACCAGCTGGTGCGCGCGGCGTTCAGCGCGGGGGCGGTGTGCGCAGCCCGGGTCTCGGTCTCCTGCAGCCGCTCCGCGAGCGCGGCGGCGGACTTCTCCAGCTCGTCCCTGCGACGCCGGGCCTCCGTGCTCGCCCCCTGGTCCGTGTCCATTCCCGCGCGGGCGGCCACGAGGTCGTCGGCGAGCAGGCGGGCGCGGGCGTCCCGCACGTCGTACTGGATCCGCTGCGCCTTGCGCGCGGTGCGGGCCTGCCGCCCGAGCGGGGTCAGCTGACGCTGGATCTCCCCGGTGAGGTCCTCGAGCCGGTCCAGGTTCGCCTGCACGGACTCGAGCTTGCGCAGGGTCTTCTCCTTGCGGCGCCGGTGCTTGAGGATCCCCGAGGCCTCCTCGATGAAGCCGCGGCGGTCCTCGGGCGTGGCCTGCAGGATCCGGTCCAGCTGCCCCTGTCCCACGATCACGTGCATCTCACGGCCCAGCCCGGAGTCCGAGAGCAGCTCCTGGATGTCCAGCAGCCGGCACGAGCGACCGTTGATCGCGTACTCGGAGCCGCCCGAGCGGAAGAGCGTGCGGGAGATCGTGACCTCGGAGTACTCGATCGGCAGTGCACCGTCCGCGTTGTCGATGGTCAGTGAGACGTGTGCGCGCCCCAGGGCGGCACGGCCGGAGGTGCCCGCGAAGATGACGTCCTCCATCTTCCCGCCGCGCAGCGACTTGGCGCCCTGCTCGCCCATCACCCAGGCGAGGGCGTCTACCACGTTGGACTTGCCCGAGCCGTTGGGCCCCACCACGGCGGTGACCCCGGGCTCGAAGTCGAAGGTGGTGGCGGAGGCGAAGGACTTGAAACCACGCACGGTGAGTGTCTTCAAGTGCACGCCGGGGGTCTCCTGTGTCGAGCTGGTGGACGCTCAGGCGGGCGGCAGGGGGCGCCGGGCCCACGCGGAGCGCGCGCTGCGGGGGTGGAAGCGAGTCTACCCGGCGCCACCCGCGGACCCGGGCCCGGCGACGTCGCCCGTGCCTGCCCGCTCCAGCCACTTCCCCGGGTGGCCACGGTCCGCGTGGCCTGGGCGTTCATCCGCAACTGGGCCAACGCCTCGCGCGGGCGGAGAAACCTGTCAGAATCGGCCGTTAGACTGGGCCGGTCCTACCCGCTTGTTCACCCGAGCGCCGAGGCTCGTCGCGACCGATTCCTTGACCGTACGGGTGGCGTCTGATCGAAAGCGCCACATTGACCGGTAACTCCACCATCGCAAACCGCAACGCCGCCATCCTGTCCGTGACCAAGACGGAGGCGGACGTGGTCATCCCGTCCACCCGGTTCGATGAGGAGTTGGAGCACACCTTCAAGCGCCTGCGGATGCCCAAGGGGCTGCTGGAGCGGCTCGCTGGCATCAAGGAGCGCCGCGGGTGGGCCCCCGGTCGGCACTTCACGGACGGCGCCACGGAGGCCGGGGAGGCCGCGCTGCAGCAGGCTGGGATCCGACCGGAGCAGATCGGGCTGTTCATCAACGCGTCGGTCACACGCGACAACTACGAGCCCGCGGTGGCCGTGGGCATCCACGAGCGACTGGGACTGCCCAGCTCGGCCCTGAACTTCGACATGACCAACGCGTGTCTGGGCTTCGTCAACGCCCTCACCGTGGCCTCGTCCATGATCGACGCCGGTGCGATCGAATACGCCCTGGTGGTCGCCGGAGAGGATCCCTCCCCATGGCACGAGGCGGCACTCGCCCGGCTGAGCCAGGACGGCATCACCCGCGACCAGGTGGTCCAGGAGTTCGCGACCCTCACCCTCGGCTGCGGTGCGGCCGCGGCCGTGGTGGGCCCCGCGGACCGCCACCCGGACGGGCACCGGATCGTCGGCTCCGTCACCCGGGCCGGTACCGAGTTCAGCCGGCTGTGCATCGGAGGCGGGGACGGCATGTTCACGGATGCCACCGGGTTGCTCAACCACGGCGTGGGCCTCGTCGTGGAGGCCTGGCTGGACGCCGAGAAGGACGGCTGGGACTGGCGGGACATGGACTCCTACGTCACCCACCAGGTCTCCAACTCGCACACGAACAAGCTCATCGCGGACATGGGTCTGGACCCCGAGCGGGTCCCCCTGACCTTCCCCTACTGGGGCAACGTGGCCGCCGCCGCCCTGCCCATGACGCTCGCCCTCGAGGCCGAGCGACTGGAGCCCGGTGCCCGGGTGCTGTGCCTGGGAGTGGGCTCGGGCCTGAACACGACCCTCATGGAAATCGCCTGGTGAGCGCCCCAGAGAACGGAGCCGCACGCATGACCTCCTCCCCCTCCTCCTGCCCCGACGACGCCGCCCGGCTGCCGTTCACGGAGACTCCCCTCCCCGGTGTGGACCCCGCGTGGTCCCGTGTGGTCACCGTGGCCTCCACCGCCCCGGTGGAGCCGGTGCCTGGCCGCAAGCGCCGCTGGCACCTGCTCGACAACGGACAGGCCCTCTCCGCCGCCGGGCGCACGCCCCAGGGCGTCGTCCTCGCCGTGCACGGCAACCCCACATGGTCCTACCTGTGGCGCGACGTCGTCCGGGCCGCCACCGAGACCGAGCGGCCCTGGCGCGTGGTGGCCGTGGACCAGCTGGACATGGGCTTCTCCGAGCGCACCGGGCTCTTCCGCCGCCTCGAGGACCGAGTGACGGACCTCGGCGACCTCACCCGGGAGATCGGCCTCGACACCGCCGGGCTGCCCGTGGTCACCCTCGCGCACGACTGGGGCGGTCTGATCTCGCAGGGCTGGGCCCAGGAGCACCCCGAGATCCACGCCGCGACCGTCATGACCAACACCGCCGTGCACCACGACGACGCCGAGCCGATCCCCTCCGCGCTGCGACTGGCCCTGAACAAGGCCGTGCACGGGCCCGTGACCACTGGTTCCACCGCGTTCCTGGACACCACGCTCGCCCTGTGCGATCCCGCGCCGTCCAAGGACGTCAGGAAGGCGTACAAGGCGCCCTACACGACCCGTGAGCGCCGCGAGGGCATCGCGCACTTCGTCGCCGACATCCCCGCACCACCGGAGCACCCGTCCCACGCGGCGTACGAGCGGATCGCGGGTCGGATGAGCGCCCGCGAGGTCCCCACCCTGCTGCTGTGGGGCACCGGGGACCCGGTGTTCCAGCAGCGCTACCTCGAGGACCTCATGCACCGCGCGCCCCACGCGGACGTCCACCGCTACGAGGGCGCCAAGCACCTGGTGCCCGAGGCACGGGACATCTCCACAGCGATTCTGACCTGGCTGGACGAGCGCTTCGGCGGCGTCGACCCCGTGGTCGAGTCCCACCGTGACCGCCGCGCCCGTGGCCGGGCCGCGTTCGTCCCCTTCTTCGCGGAGCTGGAAGCCCGCCGCAACGACGACACCCCAGCCGTGGTGGACATGGGCCCGGTGACCGGGACCGTGGACGGCTCCGCGCCCGAGCTGAACATCGAGCGCAGCGTCACGTGGGCGCAGCTGTCCGCCTCCGTGGACCGGCTCGCCGTGGCCCTGCTGCGCACCGGCGTACGCCCGGGCGACCGTGTGAACCTCATGGTTCCCCCGGGCTCCATGCTCACCACGCTGATCTACGCGTGCCTGCGCATCGGCGCCGTGATCGTGGTCGCGGACCAGGGGCTCGGGCGCAAGGGGCTCACCCGCGCACTGAAGGGCTCCTCCCCGCAGTGGTTCGTGGGCATCCGCAAGGCACTCGTGGGTGCCCGTGCCCTCGGGTGGCCGGGACGGCGGATCGCCGCGGACTCCCTGGACCCCGTCTCCAAGAAGCTGCTCGGCGTGGAGCACACGGTGGCGGAGCTCATGGACTCAGTGACGAGCGTGGACCCCGCCGAGATCCCCGCCGTGGACCCGGACGCCGAGGCCGCCGTGCTCTTCACCTCCGGCTCCACCGGCCCGGCCAAGGGCGTGGTCTACACCCACCGCCAGATGGCGGGGATGCGGGACACCATCCGGGACACCTACGGCCTGCGCGCCGGAACCGGCCTGGTGGCCGGCTTCGCGCCGTTCGCTCTGCTCGGCCCTGCGCTGGGTGCGGCGTCCGTGACCCCGGACATGGACGTCACGAGCCCCAAGACCCTCACGGCACAGGCGCTGGCGGAGGCCACCATGGCCATCCGGGCGACCGCGGTGTTCGCGTCCCCCGCGGCCATCGAGAACGTGCTGGCCACCGCTGACGCGCTCTCCCCCGCCGAGCGGGACGCCCTGGCCCGGGTGGACCTCATGCTCTCCGCGGGAGCCCCGATCCCCGAGCAGCTGCTCGCGCGGCTGCAGGAGCTCATGCCCGCCGCCGAGCTGCACACCCCGTACGGGATGACCGAGGCCCTGCCGCTCACGGACGTCAGCCTGGACGTGATCCGGGCGGCCCGCGAGGACGCGCAGCGCGGCGTCGACGGCGCGGGCCGCGGCGTGTGCGTCGGCACCCCGGTCGAGGGTGCCGAGCTCGGCGTCCTGCCGCTGACGGCGGACGGCTCCGTGTCGGACGAGATCGTCACCACGCCCGGTGTGACCGGCGAGATCGTGGCCCGTGCGCCGCACGCCAAGGACCACTACGACCGGCTGTGGATCACCGAGCGGGAGTCGGACCTGACCCCCGGCTGGCACCGCACCGGGGACGTCGGGCACTTCGACGCCCGGGAGCGGCTCTGGTACGAGGGCCGGCTCGCGCACGTGATCACCATGGCGCAGGGCCCCGTCTCCTCGGTGGCCGCCGAGCACGCCGCGCAGACCGTGCCCGGCGTGGGCCGCGTGGCCGTGGTCGGTGTCGGCCCCGTGGGCTCGCAGTCCGCGGTGGCCGTGATCGAGACCGTGCCCCGCGCAGAGAAGCCGCACCTCGCGCCCGCCGAGCTGAGCGAGCGTGTGCGGGCCACGGTGGACTTCGCCACCGGGCTGCCCGTGAGCGCGGTGCTGGTCGTCCCCGAGCAGCCCACCGACATCCGCCACAACTCCAAGATCGACCGGACCGCGTTGAGTGGCTGGGCCGAGCGCGCCCTGTCCACCGGAAAGCTGAGTGACCTGTGAGCGACGACCAGACCCGCGGCCGCCACCGCGCCGCTGACCCCCGTCCCGCCGACCCGGAGCCGCCCCGCACGGACTCCACCCCGGCCAGCGCAGACCGCGTGGCGGGTTCCGTCCAGATCGCGGACCCCGAGCGCGACGGCGCCACCGCCACGCAGGGCACCCTGGACGGCACCGGCCGCACCGCCCTGGTGACGGGCGCGTCCGGGATGCTCGGCGGCGACGTCGCCCGCGTCCTGCTCGCGCGCGGCTGGAAGGTGCGCGTGTTCCAGCGCGGCCACGCCGCGGTGGCCGAGCGCGAGGGCGTGGACGAGGTGCTGGGCTCGGTGACCGAACCCGAGGACGTGGCCCGCGCGCTCGACGGCGTGGACGACGTCATCCACCTCGCCGCGAAGGTCTCCTTCACGGGCGAGTGGTCCGAGTTCGTGCGCGTGAACGTGACCGGCACGCGCGTGCTGCTGTGCCAGGCGCAGAACGCCGGGGTGCACAACGTGGTGTTCGTGTCCTCCCCGTCCGTGGCGCACGAGGGCGTTTCCATCGAGGGCGCGGGTGCGGAGCCCGCCAACCCGGAAAAGGCCCGCGGCAACTACGCCCGCTCCAAGGCCGCGGCCGAGCTGCTGGCTCTGAGCATGGACGGCCAGCGCGAGCTCAAGGTGGCCGCGGTGCGCCCGCACATCGTGTGGGGTCCCGGGGACACGCAGCTCGTGGAGCGCGTGGTGGACCGTGCGGCCGCCGGACGCATGCCGGACCTGGACCACGGCGCCGCGATGATCGACACCACCTACATCGACAACGCGTCCGAGGCGATCGTGCGCGCGCTCGAGCGGATCGACGCCGTGCACGGCCGCGCGCTCGTGGTCACCAATGGCGAACCGCGCCCCGTGGGCGAGCTCGTGGCCCGCATGTGCGCCGCCGCGGACGTCCCCGCTCCCACGCGGTCGATCCCGGGCGGCGTGGCGCGCTTCGCGGGCCGCATGATCGAGAAGGTCTGGCCGCACATCCCCGCGAGGTTCCGTGGCGGGGACGACGAGCCGCCCATGACCGAGTTCCTCGCCGAGCAGATGTCGACCGCGCACTGGTTCGACCAGCGCGAGACGCGCGAGCTGCTCGACTGGACGCCGTCCGTGAGCCTGGACGAGGGCTTTGCGCGGCTCGCGGCGTACTACAAGGACCACCCACGCCCCAGCAGGGACACCGGCTCCACGTCCCTCGACCGCGTGGAGGAAGTGGCTGACGACCAGCGCGCCCGCGCGGAGGACTCCTCTGTGGCCTCGGAGGCCAAGGACAGCGGCGTGACCACGGACCTGCAGAGCGTGCGGGACCGGTAGGTTCCCCGTCTCCTGGCTGCGGAGACGACGACGGCGGGCGGTCCCCTTCCGGGGCCGCCCGCCGTTCTCTTGTTCCGGCGTGTCTGTCACCACGACGAAGACCGTCTACTGACCAGCTTCTACGGCCGCGCCCGCCGCGGCTTCCGCTGGCACCGCGAGCAGCGGTACGAGGACCGGTTCGCGAACTTCTCGCGCACGATGACGCCGTCGAGGCCGGCCTCCTCGCAGCGGTGGCACGGCTCCCCCGCACGGCCGTAGGCGTTCAGGGACCGGGCGAAGTAGCCCGACTCGCCGTTCACGTTGACGTACAGCGAGTCGAAGCTCGTGCCGCCCGCGTCCAGGGCACGAAGCATGACCTGCTGGCAGGCTTCCACGAGTTCCCGCGTGCGCGGTGCGGTCATGGTCTCCGTGGGTGCAGCCCAGTGCAGCCGGGCAGCCCACAGTGCCTCGTCCGCGTAGATGTTGCCGATCCCGGAGATGAGCCCCTGGTCCAGCAGGGCGCGCTTCAACCCCGTGCGGCGTCGTCGCAGGGCGGCGTGGAACGCGTCGACGTCAAAGAGCGGGTCCAGCGGATCACGGGCGATGTGGAAGGCGTGCTCCGGGATGGTGCCCTGGCCATCAGCGCTGGGGACGAGCGGGTCCAGGAGCATCCCGCCGAAGATCCGCTGGTCCACGAACCGTGCCTGCTCGGGCAGCGGAGAACCGTCTGAGGCCACAGCGGGTGAGAGTCCCAGCCTGATCCGTTCGTGGCGCGGGGCCGGCTGATCCGCGGAGGCGACGAGCAGCTGCCCGCTCATCCCCAGGTGCACGAGCAGCGCGCGGGAGGGCTCGGCTTCGGAGGGGGCGCGCACGGGCAGCCACAGGAACTTCCCGCGGCGCTGCGCGGCGTCCACCGTGAGCCCGGTCAGGCTCTCCTGGAAGTCCAGCACGCCTGCCGTGTAGCGGCGCAGTGACCGCGCGTCGAAAACCTGCACGGAGTCGATCGTCCGACCCACGATCCACCGCTCGACGCCGCGGCGCACCACCTCCACCTCGGGCAGCTCGGGCACGGAGGCCTCAGCTCTTCGAGGGGAAGCGGGCGGCGATCGTCTCGCACGCGGCGGCAGCGGCGGCGCGCTCGGCGGCCTTCTTGGAGGTGCCCTCGCCGTGGCCGAGCACCTCGCCGTTCACCACGGCGTCGGCGGTGAAGTGGCGCTCGTGGTCCGGGCCGGTGCCCTTGACCTCGTAGCGGACGGTGCCCAGGCCGTGCTGGGCGACCAGCTCGACGATCTGGGTCTTCCAGTCCTTGCCCTCGTGCAGCACGCGGGTGTCCTCCAGCAGCGGGACCATCATGCGCAGCACGAGGTCGCGCGCGGGAACGGGCCCCTGGGACTCGTACACGGCTCCGATCACGGCCTCCGTGGTGTCCGCGAGGATGGACGCCTTCTCGCTACCGTGGGTGCGGATCTCTCCCTTGCCCAGGCGGATGTGCGGGCCCAGACCGAGGGTGCGGGCCACACCGGCCAGCGCCCGGGCCGAGACCACGGAGGCCCGCAGCTTGGCGAGCCGCCCCTCGTCCCAGTCCGGGTAGCGGTGGTAGATCTCGTCCGTCACGGCGAGCTGCAGGACGGCGTCGCCCAGGAACTCCAGGCGCTCGTTGTGCAACTCCCCGGTGTGCTCGTAGGCGTAGGAACGGTGCGTCAGCGCAATGCGAAGCGTCTCGGTGTCGATATCGACACCGAGACGCTCAAGCAGTTCGCCGGAATCCGGCAACGTTGCCACGTTACGCGTCAGCGACCTTGCGACCCTTGTACTCGTAGAACAAGGGGGTGCCGGCGGAATCGGAGACCAGCTTGGCCTGGTGCGGCAGGCTGTAGCTGACCTTGCCGTTCTCGACGGTCTTCACCAGCTGGGGGGCTTGCGCCTTCCACTGCGAACGACGCATCCGCGTATTCGCACGGGACATTTTCCGCTTGGGAACAGCCACGGCTATCTCTCTTCTCTCGTGTCGGTTGTCGGCTCCGACGTGTCGGCATCCTGATCCGGCTTGGTCAGCAGCCCCTGCAGGGCGGACCAGCGGGGATCCGTCACGTCGTGGTGGTGGTCCGGGTCGTTCTCGAGCCGTGCGCCGCACTGGGCGCACAGGCCCGGGCAGTCGGCCCGGCACACCGGTTGGAACGGCAGCTGAGTGATCACTGCGTCCCGAAGCATCGGTTCGAGGTCGATCTCCTCGTCCGTCACCTCATACACTTGCTCGTCCTCGACGTTCTCGTCACCCTTGGGGGACGGTTCGAAGACGAAAAGCTCTTGCACGTCGACCGGTAGTTCGTAGTCAATGGGGTCGAGGCACCTGCTGCACTCCCCGTGAACACTGACGATCACGGTTCCGCTGACCAGAATACCGTCGTGGACGGATTCCAGCCGCAGCTGCAGATCCATGGGCGCGCCCTCGGGGGAACCGATGAGCGCCGTCCCGAAATCCTTCGGTGCGGGGACCTCGACGTCCAGGGTTTCCATGGTCCCCGGGCGGTGTTCGAGCTCCCTGACACCGAATGCGAGGGATGAACTGTTGCGGTGATTCACGAAACTCCTGGCGTACGACACTGGCCGACAGACCATCTTAGCACGCGGTGGGCCCCTGTTCACATCGCGCCTCCCCGTGGACGACGACGTCGCCGTCCACGTTCCCGTCGAGCATCGCCTTCGTAGGTCCCCGCGATCCGACGAGACGGGAGGCCGCGGCGCGCGGCGTCGTTGCCCGCCAGTCCGAGGGCCGGCGGGTGCGCACTCAGCGGGTGCGAATCGCGTGCAGCACCTGGGGCGGCACGAACGAGGAGACGTCTCCGCCGAGTGCCGCGACCTCCATCACGAGTGAGGAGGACACGTGCAGCAGCGAGGGTTCCCCCGGCAGGAACACCGTCTCGACGCCGGTGAGCGAGCGGTTCATGGTGGCCATGGGCAGCTCGTAGTCGTAGTCCGCGCCGTTGCGCAGCCCCTTGACGAGGGCCACGGCCTCCCGTCGCTGCGCGTAGTCGGCGATCAGACCGGACTCCAGGGGCTCCACCACCACGCCGGGTTCGTCCGCGAAGACCTCGCGGACCAGCGCGATCCTCTCCTGCTCCGTGAACCGGTGGGTCTTGTGCGGGTTGGTGGACACCGCCACGACCACCTCGTCGAAGAGGCGGGCGGCACGGCGGATCACCGAGCAGTGTCCCAGGTGCAGCGGATCGAAGGACCCCGGGCAGATGGCGCGTTTCATGGCACCACCCTAGCCGTGGCCCGGCGATGCGGGTGTGTCCCCGATGGTTCCTACACTGGGTCCATGACCGGCACCGCACAGAACCGACCGAACGCCGCGAGCTCCTCGGGTGAGGACCCCCGCCGCCCCGCACCGTGGCAGCGCATGGCTGCCGGCGGCGGCCTGCTGGATCCCTCCGGCCAGCTGCGCTCCACGATCTTTGAGGAGATGACCGCGCTGGCCCGCCGCACGGGTTCGGCGAACCTGGGCCAGGGCTTCCCGGACTTTGACCCGCCGGCCGAGATGGTGGCCGCCGCGGTGGACGCTCTGCACGCCGGCCACCACCAGTACGCTCCGATCGTGGGCGTCCCCGCGCTGCGGGAGGCGGTGGCCACGCACCAGCGCGAGCACTACGGACTCGACCTGGACCCGGACGGCCAGGTGACCGTGTGCGCCGGCGCCACCGAGGGGATGACCGCCGCCCTGCTGGCTTTGCTGCAGCCCGGGGACGAGGTGGTCGTCTTCGAGCCCCACTACGACCTCTACGGTGCCGTGGTCGAGTTCGCCGGGGCCACCACAGTCCCCGTTCCGCTGCTGCCGCCGACCTTCGTACCGGACCCGGACGACGTCCGCGCAGCCTTCTCCCCGCGCACCCGCGCGGTGGTCCTCAACGACCCCCACAACCCCACCGGCACGGTGGCCTCCCGGGAGTTCAAGCAGCAGCTCGTGGAGCTCGCCACCGAGTTCGACGCCGTCATCCTGACCGACGAGGTCTACGAGCACCTGCGCTACAACGGGCCGCACGAGCCCATTGCCCAGCTCCCGGGAGCTGCGGGTCGCACCCTCACGGTGTCTTCGGCGGGCAAGACGTTCTCCGCCACGGGCTGGCGCGTGGGCTGGGTCAGCGGCCCGCGGGACCTCGTGCGCGGGGTGACGGCCGTGAAGACCTACCTCTCCCACAGCGCCGCCGCGCCCCTGCAGCACGCCGTGGCGTCCGTGCTGACCTCACCCGCCGGGTTCTACGAGCGGCTGCTCGAGGACTACCGCGAGCGCCGGGACGTGCTGGTTTCCGGTCTGCACGCCGCCGGGCTGAACCCGCCGATGCCAGCAGGCACGTTCTTCGCCGTCGCGGACGTCAGCGACCTCTACCCGCTGGCCGGGGTGCAGGACGCCGAGGGCCTCGCGCACCACTGGGCCGAGACGGTGGGCGTGGTGGGCATCCCCGTGTCCGCGTTCGTGGGCCCGGGCAACCGCGGGCTCTACTCGGACTGGCTGCGCCTGGCCTTCTGCAAGCGCACGGACGTGCTGCGCGGTGCGATGGCGGGACTGGTGGCCACCGTCTGAGGCGGGGCCTACTCAGCCGCCGCGGCGTCGTCCTCCGCCTCGAGGTACCACAGCCGCGTCTCGCCGTGGTTGCTGACTTCGAAGCGCTGCAGCCCGGCCGGCCACACCGGCTCCTCGGTACGTGCCGAGCGCTCCACCACGACGACGCCGCCCGGGCCGAGCCTGCCCCTGAGCAGGGACAGGGTGCGGACCAGCTCGTCGTTCTCCAGGGGGTAGGGCGGGTCCACGAGCACGAGGTCCCAGCGGTGGAACGGGGCGCGCCCCAGGTAGCCGCCCACTGAGGACTGCACCGTGGTGATGTGGGTGTCCGGGCACGACGCCGCCAGGGTCGCCGCGTTCTCACGGCACACCCGCGCGGCGGGTCCCGCGCGCTCCACGAGCGTCACGGTCGCCGCCCCGCGGCTCGCAGCCTCGAGCCCGAGGGCCCCCGAGCCCGCGAAGAGGTCCAGGACGCGGGCGCCGTCGCACATGCCCCACGCGTCCAGGCGCGCGAACAGGGACTCCTTGACCCGGTCCGTGGTCGGTCGGGTCGCGGAGCCCGGTACGGACTTCAGGCGCTGGCCACCGGCACGGCCGGCAATGATGCGTGTCATCCTCGCTCCAGGAATGCTTCTCGGTCCTCGTCCAGCACGCGGGCGATCGCCTCGCGCAGGTGCGGGTGGTTGGTGAGCTGCGGGTCCTCGGCCACCACGGCCTCGGCGGCGGTGCGGGCGCGGGCCACCAGGGCCTCGTCGCGCAGCACCCCCACCCAGCGCAAGCCGGAGCGGCCACCGGACTGGGAGGCACCCAGGATGTCGCCCTCCCGGCGCAGCCGCAGGTCCACCTCGGCGAGCTCGAAGCCGTCCGTGGTCGCGGCCACGGCGTCCAGGCGCGCGCGGGACGGGTGGTCCGGTGCCACGCGGGTCACGAGCAGGCACGTGCTCGCGTGCTCCCCGCGCCCGATCCGCCCGCGTAGCTGATGCAGCTGGGAGATCCCGAAGCGCTCCGGGTCCACCACGACCATCAGGGTGGCGTTCGGGACGTCCACCCCGACCTCCACCACGGTGGTGGAGACGAGCACGTCCACGTCCCCCTCCGCGAACTGCGCCATGGTCCGGGCCTTGTCCTGGGTCTCCTGGCGTCCGTGCAGCACCCGCACGCAAGCACCGCGCAACTCCGGCCGCGCCGCAACCAGCTCGGCGAGCCACGTGACCGTAGCGGCCTCCGGCTCGTCCTCCTGGGTCTCCAGGGACTCCCGCAGACTCGTGAATGACGGCACCGCGGCGTCGTCGCCGATCTTCGGCGCCACCACGTAGACCTGGCGGCCGTTGACCACGTGCTCAGCGGCGAGCTCCCAGACCCGGCGTTCCCACGCAGGGCCGTGCTCCGCGAGACCCACCACGTGGGTCTCGATCGGGCGGCGCCCACCCGGCAGCTCCCGCAGCGTGCTGACGTCCAGGTCGCCGAAGACGGTCATGGCCACGGTGCGCGGGATGGGGGTGGCCGTCATCACGAGGGTGTGGGGGCTCTGGCCCGCCTTGTCCCGCAGGGCATCCCGCTGCTCCACGCCGAAGCGGTGCTGCTCGTCCACCACGGCCAGTCCGAGGTCCGCGAACTGGACGGCCTCCTGAATCAGGGCGTGGGTGCCCACGACGATCCCGGCGGCACCGCTCGCGATGTCCAGCAGCGCCTTGCGCCGGGCCGTGGCGCCCATGCTCCCGGTGAGCAGCGTGACCTCGGTGGCGTGCTCGTCCCCGCCCAGCCTGCCCGGCATGGCCAGCGGGCCAAGGGCACGGGTGATCTTCTCGTGGTGCTGGGTGGCGAGCACCTCGGTGGGCGCGAGCATGGCCGCCTGACCGCCGCTGTCCACCACCTGCAGCATGGCCCGCAGCGCCACCACCGTCTTGCCGGAGCCCACATCACCCTGCAGCAGGCGGTTCATGGGCGCGGTGCCCGCGAGCTCTGCCGCGATCTGCTCCCCCACCTTGCGCTGGCCGCGGGTGAGGTCGAACGACAGACCGGCGTCGAAGCGTGCGAGGATGCCGTCCGCCAGAACGGGGCGCGGGTCCACCGGGTGCGAGGCGTGCTCGGCACGGCGACGGCGCAGCTCGGCCTGCAGCACGAACGCCTCCTGGAAGCGGAAGCGGCGCTGAGCGGACTCGTACGCGGCCACGGAGTCGGGCCGGTGCAGGTCTCGGTAGGCGTCGCCCGGGGGCGGCAGCTTCTCCACAACCACCACCTCCGACGGCAGCGGGTCCACGAGGGAGTCGAGGTCCGCGGTGAGCAGGACCTGGTGGACCACCTTCGCGATCCGCGGCGTCGTGAGCTTGGCCGTCTCCGGGTAGACCGGAATGGGCAGCAGCTCGCCGTCCGGCGAACGGTCGAGTGACTCGGGCGTGTCCACGGGGGCGTAGTCCGCCCCGGCCATGGACAGCGTGCCGCGGTAGAACTCGGGCTTGCCCGTGAACAGGGCCAGTGAGCCCACGGAAAGGTCCTTCTGGGCCGAGTAGGCGTTGAAGAACGTGATCTTCAGGCTCGCACCCGTGTCATCCGAGACGACCACGTCCGTGAGACTTCGGCGCGGGTCGCTGCGCATCCGTCGGGTGCTCGAGCTCTCCACCCGCGCCACGAACGAGGTCCGCTCCCCCGCCACGAGCTCCGAGAGGGCCTGGATCTTTCCGCGCCTGATGTAGCGCCGCGGGGCGTGGTCCAGCAGCTGGCCCACCGTGGTGATGCCCAGCTCCTTCTCGAGCAGGGCCACGGTGGAGCGCGGCGAGGAGCCGGGGACGTAGCGGGTCAGCGGCTGGTCGAGGACCCCGGCGAAGGCGCTGACACCGGCACCCCCGCGGGCGGTCACCGGGGCTCCACCGCGAGGGAGGTGACCGTGACGTTGCGGGCCTTGCCGCGGCGTCGCATCAGCTCCAGGGCGGTCTCCGGGTCCGTGACGTGCACGTGGACGCGCCACGTGTAGCCGTCCTCCTGCTCGCTCACGGCGCTGACGATGACGCTGTCACCGGCGTCGTCCAGCTCATGGCGCAGCTCTGCGGCGTCCAGGGCGGGCAGGTCCATGGTGCCCATGACCTCCCAGCCTTCCAGCTGATCCTGGGGTTCGCTCGTCAGTGGAAGCGCGTGCTGGCGCACGATCGCGGTCACGGGGTCCTCGAAACCCTCGTCCCCGCCGAGCTCCGCCCGCAGGGCAGCGAGGATCACGAGCATGCCGAGGGCACCGGAGTCCACCGTACCGCGCTCGGTGAGCACGGGGATCTGCTCCACGGTGTCCACGACCGCCTGAGCGCACGAGGCCAGCATGAGGTCCAGCCACTCGACGAGCTGCTGGTTCGAGCCCTCGGCGCTCGTGTCCGGGAGGGGCACCTCACCGGCGGCCTGCAGCACGGAGAGCATGGTGCCGGGCACGGGGTCTGTGAGGGCGGAGGAGCAGCGGACCCTGGCCGCCGTGAAGGCATCCCTGAGCTGCTCCGCGGTCAGCCGCACGCTGCCCTCCACGGCGTGGCCCATGGCGGTGAGCGTCAGGGCCGCCAGCATCCCGGAGTTGCCCCGTGCCTCCTCAAGGGCGGCCTGGCCCGCGTAGAGCAGCAGCTCCCCGACGTCCCTGCCCTCGATCAGGTGGGCGGCCTGCGCGGCGTGGCCCAGGGTGACGCTGAGGTTTACCCCGGTGTCCGCATCCGCGACAGGAAAGACGTTGAGGTTGTCCAGCACGTCCGCGTGATCGCACAGACCGCGATGGGCGGCGTCGAGCCAGCTGCGCACCTCTTCGGTGGACGATCCGGGCTTACTGCTCAAAATGATCCCATCCTTCAACGACGTCGAACCCGAACCACTGCCTCGGGGACTGTCCCGCGATCGTGACGGCCGGGCCCTCGCGATGCTGCCCGCGCGCGTCGCAACCCGCCGGCGCTGAACTGCCGGACCGGGCCCGCGCGGGGGCCGCGGGCGCACACGAGCCTATCGCACGGACCTCCGGGGGCAGAGGGGAATCCACAGGCAGCACGGCGAGCAGACCGTGGTCCTCACCGCCGGTGAGCAGCCACTGCCACGGGTCCGTGCCCACGACCCACGCCGCCGGCTCCAGCTGCGCCAGAGCGGCCTCCAGTGCGGTGGGATCGAGGTCGATGTGCACCCCGCTGGCCTCGGCGATCCGTCGGGCGTCCCGCAGCAGGCCGTCCGAGACGTCCAGCATGGCGGTGGCCCCGGCACGGGCGAGCTCGACCCCGCTGCCCACCGGTGGGCGGGGTCGCAACTGGGCCGCGCTCAGAGTCCTGCGCAGCTCCCCGGGCACCTCGTCCCACCGGCCGGGCACGGGCGTCAGGAGGGCGTCGAGCCCCGCGGCGGCGTGGCCGAGCACGCCGGTGTGCACGAGCGTTCCCCCGCCCCCGGCGCCGCCGCGCAGCACAGGGGCCAGCTCGCAGCGTCCCAGCACGGTGGCGGTGACCGAGAGCTCCCGGCCTCGCCCGAGGTCCCCTCCCACGAGGGCGCACTCCGTGGCACCAAGCTCCTCGAACGCGCGGGAGAGACCGTCGGCGAAGTCCGTGACCCACTGCACCGGGGTGTCCCCGGGCAGGGTGAGGGAGACGACGACCGCGGTGGGCGTGGCACCCATGGCCGCCACGTCCGCAAGGTTCTGCGCCGCGCACTTGCGGCCGAGGTCCCAGCCCGTGGTGCGGTCTCCGCTGGGCCACACCGCCAGGAAGTCCTGCCCCGCGGTCAGCGTGTCCGTGGTGACGACCACTCTGCCACCGGGTGTGGCCACCACGGCACAGTCGTCCCCCGGTCCGGTGAGCACGTGCGGGCCGTGCGTGGTGGCGACGGGCAGGAACGCCCGCAGCAGCTGCGACTCACTCACCTGGGACACGGTGGCCCCCGGCGGTGTCGCGGACTCGTGCGTCATACGTCTCACCCTAGCCACACCCTCCGACGCGCATTACGCGCCCGCTCCACCGCCTATCCTGGATGCCATGGTTCTCCCCTCCCCACACCGCCGCCCGTCGTTCCGGAAATCGGTCGGGGTTCGGGCCCGTGTTCAGGACGACGCGCAGGTTCAGGCGCAGGACACGGGGCTCCCGGCCTCGCGGCGCTTCCGCGGCACCAGGCCCCTCGGGGAGAGGCTTCCGGGCACGGCCCGGACGACCGGGCACCCTGCTCGCGGCGCGGCGTCCTCGCGGGCACGACGCCGCACGGCGGGGCTCGGCGCGCTCGTCGCCGGAACGCTCGCACTCACGGGCTGCGGATCGAGCGTGACCGTGGAGAGCGCCCCGCACGCCACGGACCCGCAGTGCGCCTCGGTGATGCTGGCGATGCCTGACGTCGTCAGCGACCTAGACCGCCGCGAGACGTCCAGCCAGGGGACCACCGCGTACGGGGACCCCTCCGCGATGATCGTGCGCTGCGGGGTGGACGAGCCGGGCCCCACCACGGACCCGTGCACCAACGTCAACGGCGTGGACTGGCTGATCTCCGAGGTCGAGGACCAGAAGGACCAGTGGCGCGCCGTGACCTACGGGCGCTCCCCCGCCACGGAGGTGCTCTTCGACGGAAGCCGAGTGCCCTCCTCCACGGCACTGGTGGACACCGGGTCCGCCGTGCAGAGCGTTCCCCAGACCCGCCAGTGCCTCTCCGTCAAGGACACCCTGGAGCAGCAGGGACAGTCCTGACCCGGCGCTCACGTCACCGGGTCAGGATGTTCCGGGGCGCAGGAGCAGAGGAACGCGACCGAACGCGGACGCCGGACCCGCCGCGCAGGGGGGGTCACTCGCTCAGCGCAGCCCCACGGGCCGTTCGAGCGCGAGCGTGATGAGCTCGTCGATCAGCTCGCTGTACTCCAGCCCGCTCGCGGCCCACATGCGGGGGTACATGGAGATGGGCGTGAAGCCGGGCATGGTGTTGATCTCATTGATGACCACGCGGTTGTCCGCAGTGACGAAGAAGTCGCAGCGAGCGAGTCCCTCACCGTCCACGGCGTTGAAGGCCCGCACGGCGTCGCGGCGCAGGGTCTTGATCACCTCGTCCGGCAGCCGTGCGGGGCAGGAGAGGGTGGCGCCGTCGTCCTCCACGTACTTGGCGTCGAAGTCGTAGAAGTCGTGGCCCTGGACCTCGATCTCCCCGGGCAGGGACGCGCGAGCGGGCTCCGTCCCGTGATCCCCCAGGACGGCGCACTCGATCTCCCGGCCCTCGAGGCCCGCTTCGACGACGACCTTCAGGTCGTGCTCCCGCGCCGTCTCCATGGCGGCGTCCAGCTGCGACATCTCGTCCACCCGTGTAATGCCGAAGGACGATCCCGCGCGCGCCGGCTTCACGAACACCGGGAACCCCAGCGCCTCGATCCGCTCGCGCACACCCTCACGGTCCGTGCGCCACATCCGGTCCGGGACCACCGTGTAGGGGCCCACCTCGAGCCCGGCGGCCTCGAAAGCGATCTTCATGAAGTGCTTGTCCATGCCGATCGCGGAGGCGGCGACACCGCACCCCACGTAGGGCAGGTCCGCGAGCTCGAGCATCCCCTGGAGGGTGCCGTCCTCGCCGAACGGCCCGTGCAGCAGGGGGAAGACGGCGTCCACGTGGCGACCCCTCGTGAGCGGTGCCCCGAACTCGCCGGAGTCGTGGATCAGCAGGCGGTTGTCGCCGGCCTGCAGGGGAAGGCTCACACGGCGCTCCCCGACCGGCAGCTGCGCCAGGGGCGTCTCCTCCAGCAGCGCCTCCAGCTCCTCCTGTGAGAACAGGAACCATGCGCCGTCCCGGGAGATCCCCACGCTCACGACGTCCCACTTGTCCCGGTCGATCGCGCGTAGCACGGACCGGGCGGTGATGAGGGACACGGAGTGCTCGGAGGAGCGGCCACCGAACACGACCGCCACGCACGGCCTCTCGCCCTGCGCGGTGGCCTCGGCGGTCTCGTGGCTGGTGCTCATGCGGTATTCCCTTCGGATTTCAGGTCTCGGCCCAGCAGCTTGGGGGCCAGTTCGTCCACCGGGGCGCCGTCGCGCAGCACGCTCACGACGGCGTCCGTGATGGGCATGTCCACGCCGTGGCGCTGCGCGAGGGTGAGGACGGCGGGCGCCGAGGTGATGCCCTCGGCGGTCTGGGTCATGGCGTCCTGCACCTGGGCGAGCGTGAGGCCCGCCCCCAGGAGCCTGCCGGCGGTGCGGTTGCGGGACAGGGACGAGGAGCATGTGGCCACGAGGTCACCCATGCCGGAGAGCCCTGACAGCGTGGTGAGGTCCCCGCCCAGTGCGAGAGCCAGCCGGGTGGTCTCCGCGAGACCGCGCGTCATCACGGAGGCCTTCGAGTTGTCCCCGTAGCCGCGACCGTCGCAGATCCCCACGCACAGGGCGATCACGTTCTTCACGAGTCCGCCGATCTCCGTGCCCACCACATCCGCGTTGGTGTACGGACGGAAGTACGGGGCGGCACAGCAAAGGGCGACCCATGCCGCGGTCCCGTGCTCCGGGGCGGCCACGACCGACGCCGTGGGCTCCTCCCGAGCGATCTCCATGGCGAGGTTCGGTCCGGAGAGCACACAGGTGCGCCCTGCCCACTCCTCCTGCGAACCGGCCGCGTGCGCGCCGAGCACCTGCGCGATCACCTCGGTCATGCGCAGACCCGTGGTGGACTCCAGCCCCTTGGCGAGGGACAGCACGACGGCGTCCGGGTCCAGGTGCGGGGCGGCCACCGTCAGCTGCGCGCGCAGCGACTGGGCGGGGATCGCGGCGACCACGAGTCCCGCACCCTCCAGGGCCGCCGGGAGGTCGCTCGAGTACTCGAGCCCCTCCGGCAGGTCCACGCCCGGCACGTAGCGCTCGTTGCGGTGCTCGCGGGAGAGGGTGGCCATTGCCTCAGGGGAACGGCCCCACAGGCACACGGTGCGCTCGGCACCGGCGTCCGCGGCGGCGTCGGCGAGGACCTTCGCGAAGGTGGTGCCCCACGACCCGGCGCCCAGCACGGTGATCTTGGCGGGTCCAGCCTCGGAGCGCGGCACGGTGGCGGAGGTGGCGGGAGGTGTCCCGTCGGTACGTGTCACGGTGCCACGCTCCCGCCGGCGTTCCCGAGCGGGGCGCCCGGGTCTGGAGCGGGTGCGCTGCCGGGCGCCGCGTCCGAGGCGAGACGGGTCTCTGCGGGCGAGGCGCCGTCGCCGGCCGTGCCAGCCACGTCCATCGACGCCGCGCCAGCGGTCACTGCTCCCGGCTGCCGCGCCGCGCCACGGCGGGGGTCGAAGGGCTCCGGCGGCGGGGTCTCGCCGCGCAGCTCGCCCGTGAGTCTGGTGACGGCGGCCATGATCACCTCGGTGGCGCGCCCGAGCTCCTCGGGGGACGGGTGACCGGAACGTACGAGCCCGCCGGGCACGAGATCCTGTGCACGAAGCGGCTCGCCGATGACACCCGTGACCCTCTTGGGGGGCCACGCACTGAACGTGCGGTGTCCCTGCGGATCCCGGTACAGGATCTCCTGGTCCCCCCAGTGCGCCATCGGCACCACGGGAACACCCGTCTCCAGCGCCAGGCGGGCTGCACCGGTGCGACCACGCATGGGCCACATGCCCGGGTCCCTCGTGATGGTGCCCTCCGGGTACACGATGATCGCGCCGCCACTGTCCAGCTCCGCGCGCGCGGCCACCAGGGAGTCCTTGGCCCGCGAGGTGCCGCGGTACACGGGAACCTGGCCGGTCCGCCGGATCACGGAGCCCATCACGGGGACGCGGAACAGGGATTCCTTGGCAAGGAACCGCGGCATGATCCCGGCCTTGTAGACGGGGTACGCCACGGTGATGGGGTCGATCTCCGTGAGGTGGTTGGCCACCACCACGAAGCCGCCCTGCGCGGGGAAGTTCTCCTGCCCGCTCCAGCGCGGCACGGCGAGCGCCCGGTAGACGGGGATCACCATGCCCGCCAGCACGCGGAACACGCGGCGCTGGGAGGTCCTGCTCATGGGTTCATCCACTCCTCGGTGGGCAGCAGGCGCCGTCTCCCGGGGAGGCGCTGGCCGCTGTGGGATGCTTCGTGGGCCACGTCGGCCAACGCAGGTTCGGGGCGCCGACGACGCCGCGGCGTCACGACTCCTCGACGACGAAGTTCGCGCCGAGCCCGTCGAGCTTGTCGGTGAAGTGCTCGTAACCGCGTTTGATAAGCTCCACACCCGTCACCTGGGACACGCCCTCGGCGGTCAGCGCGGCGATCAGGTGCGAGAAGCCGCCACGCAGGTCCGGGATGTGGATGTCCGTGGCGTGCAGAGGCGTGGGTCCGGAGATCACGGCGGAGTGCAGGAAGTTGCGCTGCCCGAAGCGGCAGGGCACGGAGCCCAGGCACTCGCGGTGCAGCTGGATGACGGATCCCATGCGGTTGAGCGCGCGGGTGAAGCCGAAGCGGTTCTCGTAGACCGTCTCGTGGACGATCGACACGCCCTTGGCCTGGGTCAGCACCACCACGAGCGGCTGCTGCCAGTCGGTCATGAAACCGGGGTGCACGTCCGTCTCCACGATCAGCGGGTTCAGGTCCCCGCCGGGGTGGTAGAAGCGGATGCCGTCCTCGCGGATGTCCAGCCCGCCGCCCACCTTCCGGAAGGTGTTCAGGAACGTCATCATGTCCGCCTGCTTGGCGCCGGCCACGAAGATGTCGCCGCCGGTCGCGAGCGCCGCTGAGCCCCACGACGCCGCCTCCATGCGGTCCGGCAGCGCGCTGTGCACATAGCCCGTGAGCTCGGGGACACCCTCGATGCGGATCACACGGTCTGTCTGGACCGTGATGAGCGCACCCATCTTCTGCAGGATGGCGATCAGGTCCATGATCTCGGGCTCGGTGGCCGCTCCGCGCAGCTCGGTGTGGCCCTCCGCGCGCGTGGCGGTCAGCAGCACCTGCTCTGTGGCACCCACGGACGGGTACGGCAGGTCGATCTTCGCGCCCTGCAGCCCGTGCGGGGCGCTCATCCGGATGCCGGAGTCGAGCTTGTCCACCTTGGCGCCGAAGTTGCGCAGCACCTCAAGGTGGTAGTTGATGGGCCGGTCCCCGATCCGGCAGCCGCCGAGATCGGGGATGAAGGCCTCACCGAGCGCGTGCAGCAGGGGTCCGCACAGCAGGATCGGGATCCGGGAGTCCCCGGCGTGGGCGTCGATGTCCGAGTGTCGGGCGCGCGTGACATTGGTTGGATCGAGAGTGAGCTGCCCGAGGGCGTCGTCACGCGTGACGTCCACGCCGTGCAGCGCGAGCAGGTCCGTGACGACCTCGACGTCCTTGATCTCGGGCACGTTGCCGAGCGTGGACGGCGTGGACCCGAGGAGTGCGGCCACCATGGCCTTCGGAACGAGGTTCTTGGCGCCGCGTACCGTCACCTGACCCGACAGCGGCACGCCGCCGGTGATGCGCAGAGAAGTCATGACCTACCGATCTGGGGAAGCGTCGCCCGCACGCGGAACGCGCACGAGACCTCGACATTCTACCGACTCGCGGCGGGCCCCGGTCCAGTCACCGCTCAGGTTCGAGCGGGCAGCGTGGTGGGCTTGAACGCTGGGCGGGTGCGCTCGTAGGCCTCGATGTCCTCCTCCTGCTGAAGGGTCAGCCCGATGTCGTCCAGGCCCTCCATGAGCCGCCAGCGCGTGTAGTCGTCGATCTGGAACGGCACGGTCACCGGCCCGCACGTGACGGTGCGGGACTCCAGGTCCACGCGGACCTCGATGCCCGGCTGCTCCTCCATGAGCTTCCACAGCAGCTCCACGTCCGACTGCTCCACCTGCGCCGCGAGCAGCCCCTGCTTGCCGGAGTTGCCGCGGAATATGTCCGCGAAGCGCGAGGAGATGACGGCCTTGAAACCGTAGTCCCGCAGCGCCCAGACGGCGTGCTCGCGGGAGGAGCCCGTGCCGAAGTCCGAGCCGGCCACCAGCACGGAGGCGTTCTCGTACTCGGGGCGGTTGAGCACGAAGTCCGGATTCTTGCGCCACCCGGCGAACAGGGCGTCCTCGAAGCCGGTCTTGGTGATGCGCTTGAGGAAGACGGCGGGGATGATCTGGTCCGTGTCCACATTGGACTGCTTCAACGGCGCGGCCACGCCGGTGTGGGTGGAGAACTTCTCCATGGCGGTGTCCTTCAGTAGCTGGTGCGGTGGTCGGGGCTGCGGAGCTCAGGCCATGGGCTGGAGGCCGGACGGCACGGGCGCCGCGGCGCCGGCGGGCTCGAGGTCCGACGGCGCGCTGAGCGTGCCGCGCACGGCCGTGGCCGCGGCGACCACGGGCGAGACCAGGTGGGTGCGCCCACCCTTGCCCTGCCGACCCTCGAAGTTGCGGTTGGACGTGGAAGCGCACCGTTCCCCCGGGGCCAGCTGGTCCGGGTTCATGCCGAGGCACATGGAGCATCCCGCGAAGCGCCAGTCCGCGCCGAACTCGCGGAAGACCCGGTCGAGGCCCTCCGCCTCGGCCTGCAGCCGAACCCTGGCAGAGCCCGGGACCACCATCATGCGCACGTTCTCGGCCTTGCGGCGACCCTTGACGATCTCCGCGGCGGCGCGCAGGTCCTCGATCCGGGAGTTGGTGCACGAGCCCAGGAACACGGTGTCCACCGGGATCTCCTTCATGGGGGTGCCCGCCTCGAGGCCCATGTACTCCAGGGCGCGGCGCGCCGCGTCCTTCGCGTTGTCGTCCCCGACCTCCTCCGGGTCCGGGACGGGCTGCGACAGCGGCACGCCCTGGCCGGGGTTGGTGCCCCAGGTGACGAACGGCTCGAGCTCGTCCGCGTCGATGAACACCTCGCGGTCGAACGCCGCGCCCTCGTCCGTATGCAGCGTGCGCCAGTACTCGACGGCGGCGTCCCAGTCCTCGCCCTGCGGGGCGTGCGGGCGGCCCTGGACGTAGTCCATGGTGGTCTCGTCCGGGGCGATCATCCCCGCGCGGGCGCCGGCCTCGATGGACATGTTGCAGATGGTCATGCGCGCTTCCATGGACAGCGAGCGGATCGCCGAGCCGCGGTACTCGAGCACGTGGCCCTGACCGCCCCCCGTGCCGATCTTGGCGATCACGGCCAGGATGATGTCCTTGGAGCTGACGCCGGGCTTCAGCGTCCCTTCCACGTTGATGGCCATGGTCTTGAACGGGGCCAGGGAGAGCGTCTGCGTGGCCATCACGTGCTCCACCTCGGAGGTGCCGATGCCGAACGCCAGCGCGCCGAATGCGCCGTGCGTGGAGGTGTGGGAGTCCCCGCACACCACGGTCATCCCCGGCTGCGTCAGACCCAGCTGGGGGCCCACCACGTGCACGATGCCCTGCTCGGAGTCCCCCAGGGAGTGCAGGCGCACGCCGAACTCCTCGCAGTTGCGCCGCAGCGTCTCGATCTGCTTGCGGGAGGTCTCGTCCGCGATGGTCGAGAAAATGTTCTCGGTGGGGGTGTTGTGGTCCTCGGTGGCGATCGTGAGGTCCGTGCGGCGCAGGCCGCGCCCGGCCAGCCGCAGCCCCTCGAAGGCCTGCGGGCTCGTGACCTCGTGGAGCAGGTGGAGGTCGATGTAGATGAGGTCCGGGCGTCCCGCCTCGCCCTGGCGCACCAGGTGGTCGTTCCAGACCTTCTCGGCGAGGGTCCGCGGCGGGGTGGTCACGGCGGTCGTCGTCATCTCGTCTCTCCTGTTCTTGCTGCGGCGCCCCGGTGGCGGGCGGCTGCCCGTGGCGCTCCGGGTGCCGGAGGCGTCCTTTCGCACCATCGTCACCGCTGCCGGGCACCAGTTCCACTCCGCGAACTTGCTTCTCGAATTCTGAGACGGCAGTATCAGAAAATGGACACGACACACGCCATGGATCCGTCCGGCGCTCCCCTGGGCTCTCCGCTGGGCGGCCGGGGCACCGGCACCGCCATGCAGGAGGAGTCCTCCTTCTCACCATCCGGCGTGGGCGTGATCGACAAGGCCTCCCTGATCCTCGACGCGCTCGAGGCAGGCCCGGCTTCGCTCGCGGACCTCGTGGACGCCACCGGTCTCGCGCGCCCGACGGCGCACCGCCTGGCCGTCGCACTGGCCCACCACCGGCTCGTGGGCAGGGACGTGCAGGGCCGTTTTGTCCTCGGCTCGCGGCTCGTGGAGCTCGCCTCCGCGGCACGCGAGGACCGGCTGATCTCCGCGGCCGCCCCGGTGCTGCTGCAGCTGCGGGACAGCACCGGCGAGTCCTCGCAGGTTTTCCGCCGCCAGGGCGAGTGGCGCGTGTGCGTCGCGTCCGCGGAACGCCCGATCGGGCTGAGGGACACGATTCCCGTGGGCACCCAGCTGTCCATGAAGGCCGGTTCCGCCGCCCAGGTGCTCGTGGCGTGGGAAGACCACGCACGGCTCATCGAGGGCCTGCAGCACGCCCGGTTCTCCGCAACCACGCTCGCCGGGGTGCGACGTCGCGGCTGGGCGCAGTCGATCGGCGAGCGCGAGCCGGGCATCGCCTCGGTCTCGGCTCCCGTGCGGGGCCCCTCCGGGAGGGTGATCGCGGCCGTGTCCATCAGCGGCCCCATCGAGAGGCTGTCCAAGCAGCCCGGACAGAAGCACGCGGATGTCGTGGTCCAGGCCGCCCGTCAGCTCAGTGAGGCGGTGCGCGTCAGCGCGACGTGAGCCCCGCCCGCGCCACGGCGTCCGCGAACTCCCGGTGCGCCTCGAGCTCGCGGCGCACCGGTGCCTCCACGGACTCGGTGGCTGCCTCCCGCACCGAGCGCAGCAGGCGTCGTCGCACCCCCGAGGCGTGGACGCGGGACGCAAGGGACGCGAGCACCGCACCCGTGAGCGCGAGGAACAGTGCGAGGACCACACCGGTGAGGACCATCAGCGTGGGCACCGGCAGCGGGAAGTCCTGGACCGTGGGCGGGGGCGGCAGCTGGATCTGGAAGTACTGGGCCAGGAACAGCCCGAGCAGCCACAGCAGGCCCAGCACCGTGACGAGCATCGCGAGCCACTGCAGGAGGTCGAAGGCAAGCCACCACCACGACGAGCGGTGGGCCGAAAACTTCGTGCGGGCCACGGCCTGGTCGAGCGTGTCCGGCAGGCGGTGCTCGTTGGTGCGTGCAGCGGCCCTGACGCTGCGCCGCCACGGCTCGCCGGCCCCGGCGGAGACCTCGTCCGCGAAGCCGCGCACTGCGGAGTCCGCTGCCGCCCTGCGGGAGGCGTCCATCGCGGGTACCGAAGTGTGGTGCACCCCGGGGTCGGAAGTCTTCTCGTGGCTCTCGATGTGCAGGCGCTTGAGCGGGTCCTTGCGGAACCGGGAGAGCCAGCGGGTGGCGATCCACCCGGTGTGCCTGCCCGCCCTCAACCGGTAGGAGCGGGCAGCGGCGTCCGCGACCATCTCGATCCCCCCGGCGCGCGCGAGCCCCTCGGTGAGCCGTTCGCCCGCCGCCTTGTCGATGCCGTGCGGATCGCCCTGTCCCGCGGCATCCGCGAGCTCCCGGGCGGCGTGCTGCACGTCCGTCTCGAGCCGCTGCCCCGCCGCCGCACGCCCCGCGGCCACCGCGTGGATGCGCTCGCGCAGAAACTCGATGCCCTGTCCCGTGGCGGCCGAGACCGCCACGGGTGCGCTCTGCCCCGTGGCGGGCAGCCCGTCCTGGCGCACGAGGTCCGTGAGCGAGGCGAGCACGCCCGGCACGTCCCGTTCCGCGAGCCGGTCCGCCTGATTGAGCACCACCATGGTCACCGCCCCGTGCCGGGCGAGCGGCTGCACGAAGTCCTGGTGCAGCACGGCGTCCGCGTACTTCTGTGGGTCCACGACCCACACGACCACGTCCACCAGGCCCACCATGCGCTGCACGATCTGGCGGTGCTCACTGGTCACCGAGTCGAAGTCCGGCAGGTCCAGCAGCACGAGCCCACCCTGCGCTGTGCTCGCCCGCCGCCCGCTGCCGGTGGAGACGCTGAGTGCGGGGCCCACCACCCGGCGGTCGGCCACGTCAAGCCAGTCCAGCAGCGGCTGGCTGCCCTCCTCGCCCCAGATGGCGGCCAGGGGCTTCGACGTCGTGGGCCTGCGTGCCGCTGCGCGGGCCAGCTCCTTGCCAGCCACGGCGTTGAACAGCGTGGACTTCCCGGAGCCTGTGGCGCCGAAGAACCCCACCACCGTGTGGTCCGCGGACAGCGCACGCCGCTGCCCGGCCGTGTCGAGCGTGTGCCGGGCCCGCTGCACCACGTCCGCGTCCAGGCGGCCCTCCGCGATCTCGGTGGCCCGTGCGAGCCCCTCGATCCGTTCGGACAGGCTTACCGTCTCGTTCCGGGAACGGGGGCTCACAGGGCCTCACTCTCCCGGCGCACGAGCTCGGCCGCAGCATGCAGCTCCTGGGCGGTGGGGTGCTCCCCCAGCTCGTCGATGGAGTCCAGGAAGAGCTTGGCGCGCTGGTCCAGAAGGCCTTGGATGCGGGACTCAAGGTTGCTGCGCGCCTGGTCGCTCATGCGGCGCACGGCGTCCTCACCGAAGACGGCCTCGAGCAGCTTCATGCCCACCACACCGGAGCCGCCGGCGATCCCGACCTCCAGTCCCGTGAGCCCTCCGGTGGTCGAGAACACGGCGATCATCAGGATCACGGCCAGGGCGTTCACGCCCAGGGACATCGCCCGCGCACGCGTCCGCTTACCCGCACCCTCCTGCTGGATCATGAGCATCACGTCTGACTGCCAGGCGCGGATGCTCTCGGCCACCTGCTCGGGGTAGTCCGGTGGCAGGGCGGAGGCGTCCCGTCCCGCGAGCAGCACCTGCCCGGACGGCTCGTCCCGCCAGCGCCGCTCCGCGGACTCCGCGGCGCGCGCCGTGTTCTCCACGATCACCGCCTGCAGCCCGGTCTCGATGGCTTCCTCCACCCGCACCTCGGGCGTCGGCTGGCCCTTGAAGAACGCGGTCATCCGGTCCCGCACCCGGCCGATCCCGGCCTCCAGGCTGCGGAAGAACTCGCCGGTCCCCACGAAGTCCTGCCACCGGGAGAGCACCTCTCCGCGCAGCAGGGTGCCGTCCCGCGTGGAGTCCACGATCGCCCGCAGCGCCTCGCCGAAGGAGGTGGACACCTCCCGGCGCAGGTGCTCCTCGGTGCGCTGCTGCGCGGCGACGGCCTCGCCGGTGCGCTCGGTGGTGTCCGCCAGCTCGCGCACCGCTCCGCCGAGGGTGCGCGCCGCAATCTCGGAGCGCGCCTGGGCGTCCGCGCCGAGGCGTTCGAGCCACTCGCGCACCGGCTCCACCGCCGCCGCCGGAAGCATCCCGGTCTCGTTCAGCGGGGACTCGGTCACCACGAAGATCGGCGCGGCCCCGAGGCCCTCCTCGTCCAGCATCCGCCGGAGGTCATCCTCGATCTCCTTGGCGGAGGAAGCCTGCACCCGGTCCAACACCACGGCCACGGTGATGTCCCGGCCCGCGGCGTTGCGCAGCAGCTGCCACGGGACGGCGTCCGCGTAGCGGTTGGCGGTGGTGACGAACAGCCACAGGTCCGCTGCGGAGAGCAGCTGCGCGGCGAGCGCACGGTTGTCGTTGGAAATCGAGTCCACGTCCGGGGCGTCGAGGATCGCGAGCCCCTCGGGGATGTTCGTGTCCGCGAGCAGCACGAGGGACCCGGTGTCCTCGACGGTCCCGTCACCCGACTCCCCCGCGGGCGGCGTGTGCCCCGCGGCCACCACGGTGCCGTGCACCCTGGCCAGACGGGGCAGCACGCGCTGGGTGGTGAAGGCCCCGGCGTCGCTCGGGTGGTGGATCAGCAGCGGCCTGCGTGTGGTGGGGCGGATCGCCCCGGACCGGGTCACGGGGTGGCCCACGAGGGCGTTGACGAGCGTGGACTTCCCCGCCCCCGTTGAGCCTCCGACCACGGCGAGCAGGGGCGCGTCCAGGGAACGCACCCGGGGCAGCACGTAGTCGTCCAGCTGGGCGACGGCGCGGGCGGCGTCCTCTCGCTGCTGGGGCGCGCTGGCGGTGGCCAGTGGCAGGGTGGTTGAACGCAGGAGCTCGCGCGTGCCCTCCAGGGCCTCGATGAGCGGCACGGCCGGGGTCTCGTGGGTGTTCACACGGTCATTGTGCCAGCAGCTCGGCATGCCGCCGGCGCGCAGTGCCGACAACGCCGCGGAATCCGGACATGACAAAACCCCGGCTTCCGTGGAAACCGGGGTTTTGTGTCGCGTGACCCCAGCGGGATTCGAACCCGCGTTACCGCCGTGAGAGGGCGGCGTACTAGGCCGCTATACGATGGGGCCATGTACTTTTCGTGGGCCGCGTGAACTTTCCTGCGGCCCGGTTGACGCACCAAACAGTAACATCAACGGTGTGTTGTTCCAATTCGCCGTGTCAGGCTGAACAGAACGGTGTTCTCACACTCGCGAACGTCTCCATTCACGAGGAAGAATCGCTGGGATACCAGGACTCGAACCTAGAACGGCGGTACCAGAAACCGCTGTGTTGCCAATTACACCATATCCCAATGGCTGTCACCCGACTCGACTGCTCCGTGCCGCGCAACGAGCAACAACTATACCCATGTGCCGAGCGACTGCCAAACTGGGCCCCGGGGGTCCCCTCCGCACGGGAGGAGGCCCCCGGCCGCGCACCGTCGTGGGAGGACGGCGGCGGGTTCAGGACTCGAGCGTGTTCCGCAGGGCCCTGATCCGCGCCAGCGAGGAGTCCTTGCCGAGGATCTCGAGGGACTCGAACAGCGGCGGCGAGATGCGGCGGCCTGACACCGCGGTGCGCACGGGGCCGAATGCCAGGCGCGGCTTGATGCCGAGGCCGTCCACGATGGCCTCGCGCAGGGCTTCCTCGATGCTCGCGGCGGTGAACTCCGTGAGCGGCTCGAGCGCGGCGACGGCGGCGTCGAGGACCTGGGGTGCGCTGTCCTTGAGCTGCTTGGCGGCGTCCTCGGCCACGACGATCTCGTCGTCCGCGCGGAACAGGAACCCGAGCAGGCCCTCTGTCTCCCCGAGCAGGTTCATGCGCTCCTGGACGAGCGGTGCGGCGAGGTCGAGGATCTCGTTCTGCCGCGCGGTGAGGGTTTCCCCCACCAGGTCTGCCGCGCGCAGGTACGGGATCAGGCGGTCCCGGAAGTCCTGCGGGTCCAGCATGCGCACATGCGTGCCGTTGATCGCCGTGGCCTTCTTGACATCGAAGCGCGCGGGGTTGGCCAGGACGTCGTGGATGTCGAAGTTGGCCACGAGCTGCTCGACCGTGAAGATATCCTCGTCCGCGGACAGGGACCAGCCGAGCAGGGCCAGGTAGTTCAGCAGGCCCTCGGGGATGAACCCGTTGTCCCGGTGCAGGAAAAGATTGGACTCCGGATCCCGCTTGGACAGCTTCTTGTTGCCCTCGCCCATGACGTAGGGCAGATGGCCGAACTCGGGAATGAACTCGGCAACGCCGATGCCCATCAGCGCCCGGTAGAGGGCGATCTGGCGCGGGGTGGAGGAGAGCAGGTCCTCGCCGCGCAGCACCTGGGTGATACCCATCAGGGCGTCGTCCACCGGGTTCACGAGTGTGTAGAGCGGCTTGCCGTTGGCGCGGGCCACCACGAAGTCCGGGACGGAGCCGGCCTTGAACGTGATCTCCCCGCGCACGAGGTCCGTGAAGGAGATGTCCTCGTCCGGCATGCGCAGCCGCAGCACCGGCTGACGGCCCTCGGCGCGGTATGCGGCCTTCTGCTCCTCGGTGAGGTCGCGGTCGTAGTTGTCGTAGCCGCGCTTCGGGTCCTCGCCCCTGTCGCGGTGGCGCTGCTCGACCTCTGCGGGGGTCGAGAAGTCCTCGTAGACGTAGCCCGCATCCACCAGGCGCGCGAGCACGTCCTGGTAGATCTCGCCGCGCTGGGACTGCCGGTAGGGCTCGTGGGGACCGCCCACGTTCACGCCCTCGTCCCACGTGATGCCCAGCCAGCCGAGCGCTTCGAGGATCTGCTGGAAGCTCTCCTCGGAGTCGCGGGCGGCGTCCGTGTCCTCGATCCGGAACACCAGGGTGCCGCCGGTGTGGCGCGCCCACGCCCAGTTGAACAGGGCGGTGCGGATCAGGCCCACGTGCGGGGTGCCCGTGGGTGATGGGCAGAAGCGCACGCGCACGGGGGTGCCTTCGGGAACGTTGGGGTGCAAGGTCGCTGCGTCGTCAGTCATGATGGGCCCATTCTACGACGCCGCGCCCCGCCACCTCCCGGGCCGCGCGGCCGGGCTGTTGCGGCCGGGGGCGGCGCCAGGGTGCGGTGTCCGGGTTCCGTCCACAGGCCCTGTCCGGAGAAGCCGCGACGACCACGCGGCACCGCGGCGGCGGCGTCGACACGTCCGTGGTGGGGAACCCGGGTGCTACCGGCGCAGCACGGTGGTGAGCTCGCCGATCCCCTCGACGTCCACGCTCAACCGGTCGCCGTCGTCCACCGTCCCCACGCCGGCGGGGGTGCCCGTGAGGATCACGTCCCCGGGCAGCAGGGTGAAGGCCTCGGAGACGTAGGAGACCAGGGTGGGGACATCGAAGATCATGTCCTCGGTGTTGCCGTCCTGCTTGAGCTCGCCGTTGACGCTGGAGCGCACCGACAGCGCGGAGGTGTCCAGCTCCGTCTCGATCCACGGGCCGAGTGGGCACGCGCCGTCGAAGCCCTTGGCCCGGGCCCACTGACCATCCGTGCGCTGGGCGTCACGCGCGGTGAGGTCGTTGGCGGCCGTGTAGCCGAACACCACCTCCGGAACCCGCTCCACCGGGACGTCCTTGCACATGCGACCGATCACCACGGCGAGCTCCGCCTCGTAGGAGACCTCCTCGGTCCAGGACGGCAGCGTGACGGGGTCACCGGGGCCGGAGACCGCGGTGTTCGGCTTGAAGAAAAGCAGCGGCCTGGTGGGAACGTCATTGCCCATCTCCCGGGCGTGGTCCGCGTAGTTGCGCCCCACGCACACGATCTTGGAGCGCGGGATCACCGGCGCGAGCAGGCGTGCCTCCGAGACGTCCACCGTGCGGTCCAGCTCCTGGACGCCCACGTAGAGCGGGTCCCCGGTGAGGTACTGCAGGGTCTCGTCCCCTGGCTCGCCGTGGACCGTGCCGTAGTGGATTTCGTTCTCGTGTGTGAAACGGGCGATACGCATGCTCACAGGCTACACAGCCGCCCCGGTCCCGGGGCACGGAACGGGGCGGCTGTGCGGTACCGCGAGGCGGTGCGGGGCAGGTGCTCAGACCAGGCGGGTCAGCCAGCCGTGGGTGTCCTCGGCTTTCCCCGTCTGGATGTCGAGCAGCTGCTGTCGAATGGACATGGTCACCTCACCGGGCTGTGCGTCGTCCGGGCCGATGGTCTCGTCGTGGCCCACGAGCTGGCGCACGGGGGCGATCACGGCCGCAGTGCCGCACGCGAAGACCTCCGTGAGGTGACCCGAGCGCACTCCCTCGCGCCACTCGTCCAGGGTGAAGGCGCGCTCCTCCACCGTCATGCCGCGCTCCCGTGCCAGCTGGATGACAGAGTCGCGGGTGATGCCTTCGAGGATGGTTCCGGTCAGCTCCGGGGTGACCAGACGGTTGTCGTCGAAGACGAAGAACACGTTCATCCCGCCGAGCTCCTCAATCGCGTCGTCGCGCTCGGGGTCCAGGAAGACCACCTGGCTGCAGCCGTGGGCGTCCCCCTCCATCTGGGCGACCAGCGACGCCGCGTAGTTGCCGCCGCACTTCGCGGCCCCCGTTCCACCCCTGCCGGCGCGGGCGTAGGTGCGCGAGAGCCAGATGTCCACGGGCTCCACGGAACCGAAGTAGTTCCCGGCCGGTGAGGCGATCACGGAGAACAGCGCCTGCCGGGAGGGGCGCACCCCCAGGAACGGCTCGGTGCCGATCATGAACGGGCGCAGGTACAGGGACTCCCCCTCCCCGGACGGAACCCACTGCTGGTCCTGGACCACGAGCTCTCTGATGGAGTCCACGAAGACCTCCTCGGGCAGCGTGGGCAGGGCAAGTCGCTGGGCGGAACGGTTCAGGCGCGCGGCGTTGGCCTCGGGGCGGAACGTCCACACCGAGCCGTCCGCATGCCGGTAGGCCTTCAGTCCCTCGAAAATCTCCTGGCCGTAGTGCAGCACCGCCGTGGACGGGTCCAGGCTCAGCGGGCCGTAGGGCTGCAACCGGGCGTTGTCCCACCGCCCCACGTTCTCCTGCACGTCCCCCTGCCAGTCGATGCACACCATGTGGTCGGTGAAGTGCTGCCCGAATCCCGGGTTCTCCAGGACGGCCTCGCGCACCTCGTCGGTGGCCGGGTGGGTGTTGAGCTGCTTGACGAATTCTGTGCTCACGGGTGTTCTCCTCTTGCCAACGTGTCCACGTCACCCGTCCGGCGGAGAGGGCAGGAACGCAGTCTTCTTCGTGCAGTATGCCGGGTCGGGCGCGCCCCGCCCAGGATCTGGGCCGCAGCCGGTCTCGGCGGGGGCGGATCTAGACGGCGGGCTCGCCGAGGAGGGCGACGACGTCATCCCCCACCTGGGACGTGCTGCGCGCGCTCGTGCCGCGCAGCTCCAGGTCCCGGCGCACCGCCCGCTCGACCCGCTCGGCCAGGTCCGCGTGGCCCAGGTGCTCGAGCATCATCGCGCCGGCCAGGATCGCGGCGGTGGGCTGGGCGGTGCCGGTCCCCGCAATGTCCGGCGCGGAACCGTGCACGGGCTCGAACATGGACGGCGCGGTGCGCTCGGCGTTGATGTTGCCACTCGGCGCGAGCCCGATGCCACCCGTCACTGCCCCTGCCTGGTCCGTGAGGATGTCCCCGAAGAGGTTGTCCGTGACGATCACGTCGAAGCGCGCGGGGTCCGTGGTCATGAAGATCGTGGCGGCGTCGATGTGCATGTAGTCCACCGCGACCTCGGGGAACTGCTCCGCGAACTCGTCCACGGTGCGCTGGTACAGGCGACCGGCGTTGACCAGCACGTTGTGCTTGTGCACCAGGGTCAGCTTCCTGCGCTCGCGGCTCGCGGCGAGCTCGAACGCGTAGCGCACCAGCCGGCGTACACCGTGGGCGGTGTTGACGGAGACCTCGGTGGCGATCTCGTGCTCGGTGCCCGTACGCAGGGTGCCGCCGTTGCCGGCGTAGAGCCCCTCCGTGCCCTCGCGCACGACCACGAAGTCGATCTCTCCCGGATTGGCCAGTGGACTCGTGGTCCCGGGGTAGAGCGTGGCGGGGCGCAGGTTGACGAAGTGGTCGAAGCCGAACCGCAGCTTGAGCAGCAGGTCCCGCTCGAGGATCCCCGAGGGCACCCGCTTGTCGTTGGGTGCGGCACCCACGGCACCGAAGAGGATGGCGTCGTGGCCGCGCAGCCGCTCCATCGTGTCCTCGTTGAGGACCTCCCCGGTCTCGAGCCAGTGCTCAGCTCCGAGCGGGTAGGTGGTCTTCTCGAGCGTGACCCCGGCCGGACTGGTCACGGCGTCGAGCACCTTGACGGCCTCCGCAACAACCTCCGGCCCGATGCCGTCACCGGGCAGAACGGCGATCGAGTGGCTGCGGGCGGGTGCGGGGGCTGTCGTTTCGCTCATGCGCTCAGCCTAGGCACGCCGTGCGCCCTCCATCCACATGCTGAACCGCTGTATCAGATAATGAGACGAAACGGCGATGGGCACCCGTGACCTGTCCCTGGTGCCCACCGCCACTCCACGGTTGAGCCAAGCTCAGCCCTGCAGCGCCTCCGGCTCCTCGTACCGGGGGAAGACCCCGGAGGGCTTGGGAAGCACGGTGCCCGGCGCGATGCGTGTGCCCAGGGCCTCGAAGCCACGTGCCTCTCCCTCGGGCTGGCCGAGCTGCTCCAGCAGGCGGGACATCGAGCCCGGCATGATCGGCTGCACCAGCAGGGCCACGATCCGCAGCACCTCGGCCGTCACGTACAGCACGGTGGCCATGCGCTCGGGGTCGGTCTTGCGCAGCACCCAGGGCTGCTGAGCGGTGAAGTACCGGTTGGCGGACGCGATGACCCGCCACACGGACTCCAGCCCGCGGTGGAACGCCAGGGAGTCGAACGCGGCCCGGTAGTCCGCCACCACGGCGTCGGCCTGAGCGAGCATCTCCCGGTCCTCCTGCGTGAACTCGCCCGGCTCCGGAACTGTGCCCTCGAGGTTCTTGGCGACCATGGACAGGCTGCGCTGGGCCAGGTTGCCGAGGTCGTTGGCGAGGTCCGAGTTGATGCGCCCGGCGATCGCGTCGTGCGAGTAGTTGCCGTCCTGGCCGAACGGCACCTCGCGCAGCAGGAAGAAGCGCAGCTGGTCCAGGCCGTACTCGGAGACCATGGCGTGCGGGTCGATCACATTGCCCACGGACTTTGACATCTTCTCGCCCTGGTTGAACAGGAACCCGTGGGCGAAGACCTTGCGCGGCAGCTCCAGGCCGGCGGACATCAGGAACGCCGGCCAGTACACGGCGTGGAAGCGCGCAATGTCCTTGCCGATGAGGTGCACGTGCGCGGGCCAGAACTGGCGGAACAGCGGGTCCTCGGTGTCCGGGTAGCCGAGCCCGGTGAGGTAGTTGGTCAGGGCGTCCACCCACACGTACATGACGTGGTCCGGGTTGCCCGGCACAGGAATCCCCCAGTCGAACGTGGTGCGCGAGATCGAGAGGTCCTGCAGCCCCCCACCCACGAAGGACGCAACCTCATGGGAGCGCGCCTCCGGCTGGACGAACCCGGTGCGGTACAGCTCCAGCAGGCGGTCCTGGTAGCGGGAGAGCCGGAAGAAGTAGCTCTCCTCCTCCGTCCACGTCAGCTCGGTGCCGGTTCCAATCGAGTAGCGCTGGCCGTCCGCGCGAACCTCGGTCTCGTCCTCGGCGTAGTAGGCCTCGTCCCGCACGGAGTACCACCCGGCGTACTTGTCCAGGTAGATGTCCCCGTTGGCCTCCATCCGCTTCCACAGCTCCTGCGAGGCCGCGCGGTGGTCATCGTCCGTGGTGCGGATGAAGCGGTCGTAGCTGATCCCCAGCTCGTCGTCCATGGCCCGGAAGCGCGCCGAGTTGGTGTCCGCGAGCTCCCGAGGCGTGGCGCCGAGCTGCTCCGCCGTCTGCTGCATCTTCTGGCCGTGCTCGTCCGTGCCGGTCTGGAACCGGGTGTCGAAGCCGTCCAGGCGCTTGAAGCGCGCCAGCGCGTCCGCGGCGATCGCCTCGTAGGCGTGGCCGATGTGCGGGGCCCCGTTCGGGTAGGAGATGGCGGTGGTCACGTAGAAGGGAGTCTGCTCAGTCACCCCACCACTCTATCGACCCCCGGGCACGACGTCGCCGCGGCGCCCTCCGTGGGGAGGGGCGCCGCGGCGAGGTCGTCGGGTCTCAGGCCGCAGCCCTCGCGGGGGCCACGGAACCAGCGCGGATCAGCGCGCGGCCGTGCCCTCGGTGTAGTCCTCGTCCGTCTGCTCCCACGCGAACAGCGAGCGCAGCTTGCGGCCCGTGGTCTCGATGGGGTGCTTCTCCTCCTTGGCGCGCAGCTCGGCGAACTCCTTGCCGCCGGAGGCCTGGTCCTTCATGAAGCGGTCCGCGAAGACGCCATCCTGGATGTCCTTCAGGACGTCCTGCATGCGCTCCTTCACGGAGGGGTCGATCACGCGGGGGCCGGAGACGTAGTCGCCGTATTCGGCGGTGTCCGAGATGGACCAGCGCTGCTTGGCAATGCCGCCCTCGACCATCAGGTCGACGATCAGCTTCAGTTCGTGGAGCACCTCGAAGTACGCGATCTCGGGCTGGTAACCGGCCTCGGTCAGGACCTCGAAGCCGTACTGGACCAGGTGGGACATGCCGCCGCACAGCACGGCCTGCTCACCGAAGAGGTCCGACTCGGTCTCCTCGGTGAAGGTCGTCTCGATGACGCCGGCGCGGGTGCCGCCGATGCCCTTCGCGTAGGACAGCGCGAGCTGCAGGGCCTGGCCGGAGGCGTCGACCTCCACGGCCACGAGGTCCGGCACGCCGCGCCCGGCCTCGAACTCGCGGCGCACGGTGTGGCCCGGGCCCTTGGGGGCAACCATGGCGACGTCCACGCCCTCGGGCGCCTCGATGTAGCCGAAGCGGATGTTGAAGCCGTGCGCGAAGAAGATCGCGTCGCCCTCTTCGAGGTTGTCCTTGATGGACTCGTTGAACACCTGGGCCTGGACCTGGTCCGGGGTCAGGATCATGATGACGTCGGCTTCCTTCGCGGCGTCCGCGATGGACAGCACGCGCAGGCCCTGGGCCTCGGCCTTGGCGCGGGATGTAGAGCCCTCGTTCAGGCCGATGCGGACGTCCACACCCGAGTCGCGCAGGTTCAGCGCGTGGGCGTGGCCCTGCGAGCCGTAGCCGATGACCGCCACGGAGCGGTTCTGGATGATCGAGAGGTCGGCGTCGTCGTTGTAGTAGATCTTGGCCATGAGCTTGCTCTGTCTCCTTGGATAGCGGGTGGGGTTGTGCGTGATCCGCGCTCCGCCGGGCGGCGGAGCCGGGATCGGGTCTGTGGGCGGCCCGCTCGCGCGGCCGCCGGTCAGTGGCGCAGGGCCCTGTCCGACATGGACTTGGGGCCGCGGCCCAGGGCCACGGTGCCGGCCCGGACGATCTCCCGGACTCCAAAGGGCTCCAGGACGTCCAGCAGGGCGTGGATCTTCTCGCGCGAACCCGTGGACTCGATCACCACGGACTCCGTGGAGACGTCCACGATGGTCGCGCGGAACAGGTCCGCCGCCTGCGTGACCTGCAGGCGCGTGCTCGCGTCCGCGCGGACCTTGACCATGATGTGCTCTCGCTGCACCGAGGACTCGGCCGTGAGCTCCACGATCTTGATCACGTTGATCAGCTTGTTCAGCTGCTTGGTGACCTGCTCCAGCAGCTCACCGTCCGCGTCCACCACCACCGTGATGCGCGAGATCCCGGACAGTTCCGTGGGGCCCACGGCCAGCGAGTGGATGTTGAACGCGCGCCGGGCGAAGAGCCCTGCCACGCGGGTCAGCACGCCCGGCTTGTCCTCCACCAGAACGGAAAGAGTGTGTCGGCTCATCGATCAGTCCTCCGTGTTCCACTCGGGCGTCATGTTGCGGGCGATCTGGATCTGGTCGTTGGACACACCCGCGGGGACCATCGGCCACACCATCGCGTCCGCCGAGACCACGAAGTCGATCACGACGGGCCGGTCGTTGATCTCCAGAGCCTCCTTGATGGTGGCGTCCACGTCCTCGTCCCGCTCGCAGCGCAGCGCCGCGCAGCCGTATGCCTCGGCGAGCTTCACGAAGTCCGGGACCCGGCGGGAGTTGTGCCCCGTGTTCAGCTCGGTGTTGGAGTAGCGACCGTCGTAGAACAGGGTCTGCCACTGCCGCACCATGCCGAGGGACGAGTTGTTGATGACCGCCACCTTGATCGGGATGTCGTTGATCACGCACGTGGCCAGTTCCTGGTTCGTCATCTGGAAGCAGCCGTCGCCGTCGATTGCCCACACCACCCGGTCCGGCTGGGACACCTTGGCACCCATGGCCGCGGGGACCGCGAAGCCCATGGTGCCGAGCCCCGCGGAGTTCAGCCACTGGCGGGGACGCTCGTAGTCCACGAACTGCGCGGACCACATCTGGTGCTGGCCCACACCCGCCGCGTACACGGCCTCGGGGCCCGTGAGGGCGGAGATCCGCTCGATCACGTGCTGTGGGCTGCCGTGGCCGTCGTCGGTGCTGGTGTAGCCCAGCGGGTACGTGTCCTTGAGCGTGTTCAGGGCGGACCACCACGCCTCGAGGTCGGACGTGCCGGACTCCTCGACCACCTCGCGCACGGCCTGCGTGAGGTCCGGGATCACGTGCCTGAGGTCCCCCACGATGGGCACGTCCGCCATCCGGTTCTTGGAGATCTCGGCCGGATCGATGTCCGCATGGATTACCTTGGCCCCGGGGGCGAAGGTGTCCAGCTGCCCGGTGACGCGGTCGTCGAAGCGCGCGCCCAGTGTCACGAGAAGGTCCGACTGCTGCATCGCGAAGACCGCAGGCACCGTGCCGTGCATCCCCGGCATGCCCATGTTCTGCGGGTGCGAGTCCGGGAAGATGCCGCGGGCGGTCAGAGTGGTCACCACGGGGGCGCCTGTGAGCTCCGCGAGCTCCTTGAGCTCGTCCGCGACATCCGCGCGCATGGCGCCGCCGCCGGTGTAGAGCACGGGACGCTCGGCGGCCGCGATCATGCGTGCGGCCTCCTTGATCTGCTTGGAGTGACCGCGGGTCACCGGGCGGTACCCGGGCAGCTCCATGGCCGGGGGCCAGCTGAAGGTCATCGTGGCCTGCTGCGCGTCCTTCGCCACATCCACGAGGACCGGCCCGGGGCGCCCGGTCGAGGCCAGGTGGTAGGCCTCGGCGAGCACGCGCGGGATGTCCTGGGCGTTGGTGACCAGGTACGAGTGCTTGGTCACGGGCATCGTCATGCCCACGATGTCCGCCTCCTGGAAGGCGTCCGAGCCGATCGAGGAGCTGGCCACCTGGCCAGTGATCGCGAGCATCGGGATCGAGTCCATGTTTGCGTCGGCCAACGGGGTGACGAGGTTCGTGGCACCGGGTCCGGACGTCGCGATGCACACGCCCACACGACCCGAGGCCAGCGCGTAGCCCTCCGCCGCGTGGCCAGCCCCCTGCTCGTGGCGCACCAGGATGTGGTTGATCTTCTCGGTGTCCAGCAGGGGGTCGTAGGTCGGCAGGATCGCACCGCCCGGCAGGCCGAAGACGTCCGTCACGCCCAGCTGCTCGAGGGAGCGGATGATCGCCTGGGAGCCGGTCATCTCCTCGGGGCCCACGACCTCCGCCGCGGCGCCCGTCAGCCGTGCCGGGTCCGTCTCCGCGGCCTGGGCGACCGCGGCGGACGGCGCACGTCGCTGTGCCATCACCGCCGGTGAGATCGGCTGGTCCTTGCTCATAGTGCTGTGTCCTTACGTGCTGTGATGTGCGTGGCGCCGAGCGGGGTGGTGCGGGGCGGGAACGAGCGGGTGGGACGTCGTGGTACATGAAAAAGGCCCTGGCCACGGGTTCCGTGGGCTGAGGGCCTGGAGGGTGCGTGCTCGGTACGCCTCAGGCCCGGTGTCCAATGAGGACGACCGGTACGAGGTCAACGAGGGTGCGCAGTGCCGTATTCATGCCCTCATGGTGTGACGTGGGAAACCTCCGTGTCAATCCGCGGACACCCCGTCTCAGAATGTGGACACCAGAATGAGACGGGTGCGAGACACGGCGCCGCACTCGGGCTCCCGGGGCCTCCGGGGCTCAGTCCCGCGGCAGGTCGAGCCGTCCGGGCTGCACCAGGAACTGCGGGCTCCGCCCCTGCTGGAGGGCCTCGAGCTGTTCGAGCACCAGCGTGCGGATGCGGGGCCGGAAGGAGTCGTTCGAGCCACCGATGTGGGGCAGCACGATGGAACCCTCCGCCGCCATCAGCGCGTGGTCACCGGGCAGCGGCTCCGGGTCGACGACGTCGAGCGCGCACCGCAGGCGCCCGGCCGTCACCTCAGCCGTGAGGGCCGCCGTGTCCACCACGGCGCCGCGACCCACGTTGACCACGAGTGCGCCGTCCGGCAGCAGGGAGAGCATCCACTCCCCCACGAGGTGCTCGGTGGCATCGTTGAGGGGGAGCGCGAGGACCAGGATGTCGGTGCGCGGCAGGATCTCCTCCAGCTCGGCTACGCCGTGCACGCGCCCGGAGGCATCCTCCCTGGCGCTCGAGGCCACCCGGGTGACCTCCACCTCGAAGGGCTCCAGGCGCGCGATGACGGCCCGGCCGATCTCCCCCGTCCCCACCACTGTGACGCGCGAGTCCGCGAGGGAGCGCGAGAAGTACCGCTCGTAGCGGCCCGCGCGCTGGTTCACGATCGCGCGGTCGAACTCGCGCTGGGCGGCGATCATCAGGCCGAGCGCCACCTCGGCCGTGCCCGCCGCGTGGACCCACCCGCCTGCCGCGAGGGCGACGTCCGGGCCGATCTGCTCCGGCACGCCGTCGTAGCCCGTGGACTGTAGCTGCAGCAGGGCCACGTCGCTCAGCACCGAGGTGTCCTTGCGCCAGCGGTTCGAGTAGTAGGGGGCCACGGCGATGTCCACCTCCTCGCGAGAGCACCCCTCCGGCTCCCCCACGAGGTCCCACAGCACGCAGCGAAAGCCCGAGGTGGCCGCACTGATCTCCTCGAACAGGCGCGGCTCGGGGAGGGAGATCACATGCAGGTCGGTCAGGGCGATGTCCCGGGGCGTGGAATCCATGCTCGGAGTCTACTCAGGCGGCCCTCTCGACAGCCTGCCGCGAGGACGGCATCGCCCCCGGCCCACCCCTGATTTGACTCCCTCCGCGGTGATGCTAAAGTTGTTTCTCGTTGCGAGGAAGAAGGCAACGGCGAAAGCAGAAAGCATCTTCCCGAGCGCCATGCGCCTCTAGCTCAATTGGCAGAGCAATTGACTCTTAATCAATGGGTTCAGGGTTCAAGTCCCTGGGGGCGCACCAGCACGAACGACGAAGGCCGAGTCACCGAGGTGACCCGGCCTTCGTCATGTCTCTGTGCCTGTCCAGCACGGCACCCATCCCGCAGAGATTCCGGCACCTGACCAGCGAAGAGGTGGCACCCGCATGGTTCCCGCCCACCAACCGGAGGGCGCGCGCCACGTGCAGACATCAGGTGGGGACACGGTGCAGCAGTGGGCCTGCGAGCGTGCCGACGAGCTGCCCGGCACGGGTCTCGAGCACCCCTTCGGTCCAGCCTGGGACGTGTTCAAGGTGTGCGGCAAGGTCTTCATGCTGCTCACGGAGCTCGGTGGGGAACCGCTGCTCACGCTCAAGGCGAGCCCCCAGGACGCGCGAGCACTGCGTGAGCAGTACGCGGCTGTTACACCGGGTTACCACATGAACAAGAAGCACTGGATCACACTGCGCTCGAGTGCCGAGCTGGACCGCGAGCTCGTGCAGGAACTCGTCACCGAGTCATACCTGCTCGTCCTGGAGGCGCTCCCCCGGCACAGGCGCCCCGTGGACCCCGCCACGTTCGGGGTCACCCCGAGCTGACACGGACGCCGGGTTGGGCTCAGCAGCACCGCTCCGTGCAAGCCCGGGGACAGTGGGAGCGACGGCGCGTGAGGCCCATGGCGCTGACGAGCGAGGAACCGAAGACCTACAAGGCAGAGCCCGGGGCTCCCGTGATCGAGGAACTCGCCACCGACGCGTGCACACCCTCAACAGAGGCCGAGGTGTCTGCTGAGCCGACGTCGGGGTCCTCCTGGACCTCCTTGCGCCACCGGGCTCCCCCGAGTGAGGAGATGATCTCCGCGAGCCGGCGCCGGAACTGCTCGTCAGACTCGTCGCCCGCGCCCAGCAGCCCGCGCTCGAGCCCGGCCGCGTCCTCCAGCACCCGCTCGCCCGCCTGGGAGATGCTCACCACGTGCGAGCGCCGGTCCTGCTCGTTCTTCGACCGGGTGATGTGACCGTGGACTTCCAGGCGGTGCAGCGTCTTGCCCATGGTCTGTGCCTGCACCCGCACCTGGTGCGCGAGCTGCGCCTGCGTCATGCTGCCCTCGGAGCGCAGGACGTCCAGTGCCATGACACCCGCGTGGGTGACGCCGAGCGACGCAAGGTTCTCGTTCCACGCGTGCTCCACGAGTCGCGCTGCCGTGGAGAGCAGTCGGTTCGTAGGCCACTGGTTCCTGTCTTGCATGTGCTGATCATATCCGCACAAAAATTTCCGGAGCATTACAGTAAGTTCGCTGAGCGGTCAATTCCCTGCGGATATACGCAGCATCCGCCCTTGTCGGAGCGGCCTGTCAAGATCTGCTCCGCGGAGATCCTCGCGGCCCGCGGGAACGACTCGACCGAGGGGGACCAGGGACACTCCGAGCACTGCGACGACAGACCGGATCGTCCATGCTCCACGACTGCACTGAACGTGCAGGGCGCATACTGGGGGAACACGTGTCTCCCACGACGGAAGGAATCCACCGTGTCCGCACACCTGTCCCCCGGTGATCCCGCCCCCGAATTCAGCCTGCCGGACGCGCACGGCGAGACCGTCTCGTCGCAGCAGTTGCACGGTGAGCGCGTGGTCCTGTACTTCTACCCGAAGGCGGCGACCCCCGGGTGCACCACCGAGGCGTGCGACTTCCGCGACAGCATGGCCTCCTTCTCCGCCGAGGGCTACCGCGTGATCGGGATCTCCCCGGACGCCCCCGCCGCGCTGGAACGCTTCACGACCGCCCAGGAGCTCGGCTTCCCCCTGCTCTCGGACCAGGACCACCGCGTGGCCGAGGCCTACGGCGCGTGGGGCGAGAAGAAGAACTACGGCAAGGTCTACGAGGGGCTCATCCGCTCCACAGTGGTGGTGGACGAGCAGGGCGCGGTGACGCTCGCGCAGTACAACGTGCGCGCCAAGGGCCACGTGGCCAAGCTCCGTCGGGACCTGGGCCTCGACGCCTGAGCCAGCCGGCGTCGACGTCGCCGGCTGGTGCCACACGGCACGGCCCCACCGCGGCCCGGATCCACCCCAGTCGGCCACGGCGACTGGTTAGGATGGGTCACGATCTCGCCGGCTCGCGGAGCATCCCCGCGGCCGGCGACTGCGCGAGTGGTGAAACTGGCAGACACGCAGGATTTAGGTTCCTGTGCCTCACGGCGTGCGGGTTCGAGTCCCGTCTTGCGCACCATGCCCAGCCTGCCGAGCGCAGGACTTTCCGACGACGCCAGAAAGGTCCCGATGGCCGCTGAGAACCGCTTCGGCCGGCGCAGCTTCCTGGCCGCCGCCGGTCTCGGGCTGGCACTGTCGGGCTGCTCGAACGCCACGGCCCGCCCGTCCGCCGGCGCATCCGTGCCCAGTGGGCACTTCGCCCTGGCCCACGCGGCCGCGCCCGCCGGTCTGGATCCGTCGCGCCGGAACTCGCAGGAGACCTCCCGGATCTCTGCCCAGATCCTGGAGGGGCTGGTCTCCGCCGACCGCTCCACGGGAGAGCCGGCACCCGGTCTCGCCGAGTCGTGGACCGTCTCGGACGACCGCCGTTCCGTGACGTTCACGCTGCGCCGCGACGTCGTCTTCCACGACGGCTCCCCGCTGGATGCCGAGGCTGTCAAGGCCAACTTCGACAAGTGGCAGGCGCAGGCGGAGTCGGACGAGTCCTGGGCACCGCGCTGCGCGTTCGCCACGACTTTCCGCCACGGCCACGCGAACCCGCAGATCAGCACCGCGTACTCCGGGGTGGAGGCCACTGACGAGCACACGGTGGTCCTGCACCTGACCCGCCCCTACACGGCCCTGCTCTCCGCACTCACCCAGCCGGCGTTCGGGATCGCCTCCCCGGCCAGCATCGCGGACGGCTCCGGGGAGGAGCACCCCGTCGGCACCGGACCCTTCCGCTTCGACTCCGCCTCGGACAGCTCCGTGACCCTGGTGGCCCACGACCGCTACTGGGGACAGCTCGGAGACGTGGGCACGCTCGAGATGCGCGTGGTCCCCGACGCCGACGTGCGCTGCGCGCTGCTGCTCTCCGGCGACGTCGACGCGTACGATCTCGTGGGGCTCGACGCCTTCGGTCCCCTGGCCCGGCAGGGCGTGCAGGTGCTCTACCGAGACCCGTACTCCGTGAGCTACCTCGGCCTGAACCCGAGCGCCACGATCCTGCAAGACGTGAACGTGCGCCGCGCCGTCGCCGCCGCCATCGACCGCGGTGCGATCGCCAAGTCCCTGTTCCCCAACGGCACGAACGTGGCCAACCAGTTCGTCCCGGCCCGGTTCAACGTGGACGGCGACAACCTCCAGATCCCCGGCTACGACCCGCAGCACGCCAAGGACCTCCTCAAGGCCAGCGCGTACAACGGGCAGCGGCTACCCTTCTACTACCCGCGCCACACCTCCCGCATGTACCTTCAGGAGCCCGAGCGCGTGTACGCGCAGATCTCGGCACAGCTCACGCGGGCCGGCTTTTCGATCAAGCCCGTTCCCGTGAACTGGGCGGACGGCTACGCGGACGTGGTCACGGACCCGGAGAAGGGCCACGCGTTCAGCCTGCTCGGCTGGAGCGGCAGCTTCCGGGACCCGGACAGCTTCATGGCGCCGCTGCTCGGGAACCCGGACTCCCGGATGGGCTACTCGGACAACGGGATCATGACGGCCGTCAACCGTGCCGCGATGATGCCGGACGGCGATTCTCGCAGCGCCGCGTACAAGGCCCTCAACAACCGCGTGTCCGACATCGTGCCGGCCGTCCCCCTGTGCCACCCCGTCTCCGCAGTGGCCGTGAACTCCCGCGTGACCTCTTTCCCCCTCACCTCAACGGGTTTCGAGCGCTTCAACGAGCTCCAGCTCGCCTGACCTCGGCCCCACCCGTTGGGACTTGCCCCGGGCGGGCGATACCCTGGACGACGAACGCCAGGGTGCGATGCCGCGCCCATCACGCACGCACGGGAGAAAACGTGACTTCACCTCAGCACACCGAAACCGCCGACGTCGTCCTTGTGGGTGCCGGCATCATGAGCGCCACCCTGGCCACACTGCTCAACGACCTCCAGCCGGAGTGGAAGCTGACGGTGCTGGAGCGCCTGGACGCGGCCGGCCTCGAAAGCTCCAACGCCTGGAACAACGCGGGCACCGGCCACTCCGCCCTGTGCGAGCTCAACTACGCCCCCCAGGCCTCGGACGGCACAGTCAGCGCCACCAAGGCACTGAACATCAACGAGCAGTTCCAGATCACGCGCCAGCTGTGGAGCTCGCTCGTGGAGAACGGCACGCTGGGCGCGCCCAGCACATTCATCAACTCCGTGCCCCACATCTCCATGGTCTTCGGCGACGACCACGCGAACTACCTACGCGCCCGCTACGACGCCTTCAAGCCCCACAAGCTCTTCGAGCGCATGGAGTTCACCGAGGACCGCGAGCAGATCGCGCAGTGGGCTCCCCTGACCATGCACGGCCGCGGTGCCGGGCGCGTAGCGGCAACGTTCGCTCCCGAGGGCACGGACGTGGACTTCGGCTCTCTGACCAACCAGCTGCTGCGCCACCTGGGAGGCCGCGGCGTGAGCATCCAGTACGGCCAGCAGGTCACCACGCTGGAGCGCCAGAGCGACGGCTCCTGGCTCGTGTCCGTGGTGGACCGCCTCAACAGCGACAACAACCGCGTGATCCGCGCGGGCTTCGTGTTCCTGGGCGCGGGCGGCGGTGCCCTGCCGCTGCTGCAGAAGTCCAAGATCAAGGAGGCCAAGGGCTACGGCGGCTTCCCCGTGTCCGGGCTGTTCCTGCGCAACACGGATCCCACCGTGACCGCCCAGCACAACGCCAAGGTCTACGGCCAGGCCTCCGTGGGAGCCCCGCCCATGTCCGTGCCCCACCTGGACACGCGCTACGTCAACGGCCGGCGCGCCATCATGTTCGGCCCGTACGGCGGTTTCAAGCCCAACTTCCTCAAGCACGGCTCCCTGCTGGACCTACCCAAGAGCGTGCGCGCGCACAACCTGTACCCCATGACCCGCGCGGGCATGGCCAACCTGGACCTCGTGAAGTACCTGGTGGGCGAGCTGACCAAGACCCGTTCGCAGCGCATCGACGCCCTCCACGAGTACTACCCCACCGCGGAGGAGTCCCAGTGGGAGCTGATCGAGGCGGGCCAGCGCGTGCAGGTCATAAAGCCCGATCCCCAGAAGGGTGGCGTGCTGCAGTTCGGCACGGAGCTCGTGACCAGCGCGGACGGCTCCATTGGGGCCCTGCTCGGCGCCTCCCCCGGCGCCTCGACCGCGGTGCCGATCATGCTGAACCTCCTGACCAAGTGCTTCCCGGCCAAGATGTCCGAGTGGGAGCCCCGCATCAAGGAACTCATCCCCGCCTACGGTGTGAAGCTCAACGACAACCCGGGGCTCGCGGACGAGATCATGGGCCACACCGCCTCGGTGCTCGGCATCAAGTAGATCTCACGCGCTCTTTCGCGGGGGCTTTCGTGCACAGTGTGCGGAGGCCCCCGTTCTCTTTTCCCGGTGCCCCCTTTTCGTGGACAGGCCCCGTGGCTTCGGCCAGAAGTGTGGACACAGGTCATAAGAGAACTGTCAGTACCCTCTCGTAGCATGTAGATAACGCCCATCGGGGGGTGGGCGTTATTAAAGGGGGAAGTATGACGTCAAGGGGGAGTATCGAGGCGTGGGATGCCTTGAGTCGCTGCCATGTCTCCGTCACGCGGGAGCTGCAGCGCGAAGTCGATCTTCGCGGTCTGTCCCGTCGTGAGTTCGAGGTGCTGACAACGCTGCACAGCGCTGACCGTGGGGGCCTGAGGCTGCGAGACCTCAACAGCCACGTGCTGCTGACGCAGTCGAGCCTGTCCCGCATGCTCGAACGTCTCGAGAACAAGGGACTCGTGACTCGCCGTCAGGACTCCCAGGACCTGCGCGGAGTGCGCGTGGCCCTGACCGAGGCCGGGAACCGGCTCCACGACGAGATCTCGCAGGACAATGACCAGAAGGTCGCGGACGTGATGAGCACTGCGCTCGACGCCCAGGAGATCAGGGTCCTCACGCGGCTCAGCGAGCGGATCCACCAGTACGCGCTCTCGCTGTCGCGCTGACACGCGCCTCACATCCGCACCGCGCCCGTGAGTTCTCACGGGCGCGGTGTCGTCGTCCGGGGGCGCGACGGCGCGCGGCGGGGTTCCGCGGCGGCTGGCTTTGGATCCCGTAACCCCGAGCCCGGGGGTTCCATGACGGACGGCAGGGCGGGGAGCGACGTCGTCGCCGGAGCGCGCGAGCGCCGTGACCGTAAGTGCCGGACTGTGGACCGTGAAGTCAGTACACTTCTGGGAGTAATCCCGCTCCGCATCCGTGCCTTCCGCTCCCCGAGAGGACCCCCATGACCGATCAGAACCCGGAGTCCACCGTCCACCGGAAGGACGCCGCTCCGCACCCTGACCACGACTCGAAGCCCGAGTCCCCCCACCAGCTCCAGGGCCGGTCCTGGGGGTACATCTTCAAACGCGGCCTGGCCGAGTTCTCGAAGGACGGGTGCACCGACCTCGCGGCTTCCCTGACGTACTTCGCCGTCCTGTCGATCTTCCCGGCGCTGCTCGCGCTCGTGTCCCTGCTGGGCGTCTTCGGACAGGGCGAGGCCACCACCACCGCGATCCTGGACTTCCTGGACCAGTACGCCCCCTCGGCACTGGTGGAGCTGCTCTCCGGCCCCATCTCCCAGCTCACCACGCAGTCGGGGGCAGGGCTGGCACTGGTCGTCGGCATCGTCGGTGCCCTGTGGACCGCCTCCGGCTACACCGGGGCCTTTGCGCGGGCCATGAACCGCATCTACGAAGTCACGGAGGGGCGCCCCTTCTGGAAGCTGAAGCCGGTCATGCTGCTCGTGACCCTCGTGATGGTCCTGATCGTGGCACTGGTGATGATGATGGTGGTGATCTCGGGCGACATCGCACAGACCCTCGGGGACCTCGTGGGCCTGGGCAGCACCGCCGTGACTGTCTGGAACTGGGCCAAGATCCCCGTGGTCATCCTCCTGCTCGTGCTGCTCATCGCGATCCTCTACTACGCCACGCCCAACGTGAAGCAACCCAAGTTCAAGTGGCTGAGCCCCGGTGCCGCGATTGCCCTGGTGGCCATGGCTGTGGCCGGCCTGGCGTTCGCGTTCTACGTGGCGAACTTCGCCAAGTACAACGCAACCTACGGCGTGATCGGCTCCGTGATCATCCTGCTGCTGGGACTGTGGATCATGAACAACGTGCTGCTTCTGGGCGCGGAGGTGGACGCGGAGATCGAGCGCGTCCGCCAGCTGCAGGGCGGCATTCGCGCGGAGCGAACCATCCAGCTTCCCCCGCGCGACATCACCCAGGCCGAGAAGCTGCAGAAGAAGGAGGAGGAGCTCGAGGCGCAGGGCCGCAAGATCCGGCTGCACACCCAGCACATCGACTACTCCCAGGACTCCTGAGCCGGTTCCGGCACAGCCTGTTCCTCACCGAGGGGCCCACGCGGTGACCACCGTGCGGGCCCCTCGAGCCTCCCCGGTCTTGCCCTCGGCCGGGGCGCGATCCGCGTCAGGCGCGTTTTCTCGGTGGGCGAACGACGACGCACGACCGGTGCCCTGCTCGCGGGGCACCACGCATACTGGGAAGGACACAGAATTCGAGTCGACGGAGGCAACCGCATGCACAAGGTCAAGGGCGTCGTGGTACGCGCCAAGAACGAGCCGGCAACCCTGGAGACCGTCCTGGTCCCGGATCCCGGGCCGGGCGAGGCACTCGTGGACGTGCTCACGTGCGGGGTGTGCCAGACGGACCTTCACTACAAGGTAGGCGGCGTGGGGGATGACTTCCCCTACCTCCTGGGCCACGAGGCCGCCGGGGTGGTCAGCGCGGTGGGTGAAGGCGTCACCGAGGTGGAGGTGGGTGACCACGTGATCCTCAACTGGCGTGCGGTGTGCGGCGAGTGCCGCGCGTGCCGGCGGGGCGAGCCATGGTACTGCTTCAACACCCACAATGCCACGCAGAAGATGACGCTCGAGGACGGCACCGAGCTGGAGCCCGCACTCGGCATCGGGGCATTCGCGGAGAAGACTCTGGTGGCGGCCGGCCAGTGCACGAAGATCGAGACCCCGCTGCAGGACGAGCAGTACGCGGCCGTGGGCCTGCTCGGCTGCGGTGTGACGGCGGGGATCGGTGCAGCGCTGAACACCGGCGCCGTCAAGCGCGGTGAGTCCGTGGCCGTGATCGGCTGCGGCGGCGTGGGGACCGCGGCCGTCGCCGGTGCCGCTCTCGCCGGTGCGACCACCATCATTGCGGTGGACGTGGACGACGAGAAGCTCGAGACCGCGCAGCGCCTCGGAGCAACTCACGTGATCAACTCCCGCTCGACGGACGCCGTGGAGGGCATCCGGGAGCTGACCCACGGCAACGGCGCGGACCTCGTCATTGACGCCGTCGGCGTGCCGGACACCTTCATGCAGGCCTTCCAGGCCCGGGACCTCGCGGGGCGCATGGTCCTCGTGGGCGTGCCCAATCCCGGAACGGTCGCCGAGATCCCCCTGGACGAGGTGTTCTCGCACGGCGGGTCCATCAAGTCCGCGTGGTACGGGGACACCCTGCCCTCCCGCGACTTCCCGATGCTCGTGGACCAGTACGTGCTGGGCCGCCTGGACCTGGACGCGTTCGTCTCTGAGCGCATCGGCCTCGCCCAGGTGGACGAGGCGTTCGAGACCATGAAGTCCGGCAAGGTCCTCCGCTCCGTCGTGGAGGTGTCCCGGTGACTCGGACACCCGAGATCGTCGTCACCGACCCCCGCGACGGTGTGCGCGTGACCAACTGCGTCACGGAGGGCACCTTCAGCCTTGACGGGCAGACGTGGGACGTGGAGAACAACGTGTGGGTGGTGGGCAACCAGGCCGAGTGCGTGGTGATCGATCCCGCCCACGACCCCGAGGCCGTGCTCGCGGCAGTGGACGGCCGCACCGTCACCCACGTGCTGCTCACCCACGGCCACGACGACCACATCAGGGCCGTGCGGGACGTCGTGGAGCAGCTCGACGGCAACCCTCCCGTGCTCATGAGCCCCGAGGACGTCATGCTGTGGCACGCCGTCCACCCCGAGGGGACCGAACCGGAACCGTTGCACGACGGCCAGGAGCTCACCGCTGGCACCGTGGCCTTCACCGTGATCGCCACGCCCGGCCACTCCCCCGGCTCGGTGGTCTTCCACGCCCCCGATCTCGGTGAGCACGGCGTGGTTTTCACCGGCGACACCCTCTTCCAGGGCGGGCCGGGAGCCACGGGACGCTCCTACTCCGACTTCCCGACGATCATCGACTCGATCGACAAGCGCCTGCTAACGCTGCCGGAGGACACGCTCGTGCTCCCCGGGCACGGAGACGCAACCACGATCGGCGAGGAGAAGCCCCACCTGGGCGAGTGGATCGCGCGCGGTCACTGACACGGTCCGGCCTCTGGCCGACGACGCCGCCCCGGTGCCTTCCACGGTGAAGGCGCCGGGGCGGCGTCGTAGTCTCCCCCGGCGGCCGTGCGGAGGTCAGATCCTGGGATCGCGGACCGGAGAGCGGCGCAGCGTGTAGCTGAAGAAGAGCGCCGTGCCCAGAAGGAGCATCGCCGCCGCCACCGGTCCCATGGCCGCGGACATGTAGTCGCGGTGCACGCCGAGGTAGGCGCAGACAATCAGCCCCACGGCCGAGGAAGCGCTGGAGACCACTGACATCTGGGCGACCAGGCCCAGGAACCCCGTGGTAACGCCCACCTGACCAGCGGAACTGTGCAGGCACAGCAGGCTGGGGCCAGAGAAGAGACCCACGAGCAGCAGCACCACCGAGTACCCCAGAGACCCGGAGGGTGCGGAGAGCAGCATGGATGCCACCAGGGCCCCCGTGCCCGAGAGCACCATCATGTTGGATGCCGTGATGCGGTGCCGGAACCGCACCGCCAAACTCGAACCCACGGCTGCGCCGAATCCCAGGAGGGCGTAGATGGCACCCATGGTCTCCCCGCTGTCGAGGGACACGGAGTACACGGCCAGGCAGCCCTGCACCGCTCCGAGCAGCGCGCTGAGCGCCCCGATGCCGTAGAGCAGTCCGTGGCGCAGCCGGAACGTGGTGGAGCGGGGGACGCCCAACGGGGAACGGTCCCGCCACAGCAGGTGGACCGGCATGTTGGCCTGCGGATAGCGGGACGAACGGTGGGCCACGAAGAACGCGATGGTGACCAGGGACAGCGTGGCGGAGACCTTCAGAACGGAGGACGGGCCAATGACCACCGCGAGCAGTCCGGTGAGGGCCGCACCCAGAACGGTGGCGAGAGCCTCGTTGACTGACTCCCGCCGCATGGCCGACGAGAAGGCTTCGAGACGGCCCTGTCCCTGAAGGACGGAGGCCCAGCGCAGACGGGCTGCGAGGCCCATGGGCGTCAGGGAGAGGCCCGCAATGAAGAAGGGAACGAAGGCGGAGACCGCACCCCACGCGACGGGCACCGTGGAGACGTCCACCAGGGAGAGCTGCCACATGACCCCGCCCTGGATCAGGGCGATCCCGGCCAGGGCCCACTGCCGCCAGCGGACGTTCGAGAACAGTGCCATGCCCACGGCGCACACCGCCATGCCTAGGCAGAGCGCGGCGGAACTCAGGGCCGCGGCCCATGCCGAGGAAGCGGACACCGCAACCCACGTGAGCACCCCGAGCGGAGCCATGACCTGGGGCAACCTCAGCAGCAGGGTGATCGCGCTGAGCTGGCGGTCGCTGCGGACGAGCCGCTCCCGCGCGCCGGGATCGGGCGGCGCGGAAACGGGCACCTGGGTGCGGGTCGCGGTACTCACCGTCTCAGCCTACGTGAGCACCGCAGAGCCGGTCTCGACACGCAGGTGGGAACCCCGGGGAGTCTTGGTGACCACCAGCTGGGTCTCGATCCGCTGCTTCATCTCGCTCACGTGGGAGACCACCCCGATCACCCGCCCACCGCGGCGCAGCCCGTCCAGGGTTTCCAGGACCTGTTCCAGTGTCTGCTCGTCGAGGGAGCCGAAGCCTTCGTCCACGAACAGCGTGTCGATCTCCGTGCCCCCGGCATCGGCTCGCACGACGTCCGCGAGCGCCAGTGCCAGCGCCAGCGAGGTGAAGAACGACTCACCCCCGGAGAGGGTCTCGGTGCCGCGGCGTGCTCCGGTCCAGGCGTCCTCAATTTCCAGTCCAAGGCCGGACTTGCCACTGCCCCGGGTCTGGTCGGTGTGCACCAGGGCGAACCGCCCGGACGACATCGTGGAGAGGTGCTCCGAGGCGACGGCCGCAACGTGTTCAAGCCTCGCGGCCAGAACGAAAGAGGTCAGTGTCATGCGCAGGGAGTTCTCCGAGGTGGTGGCGGTGGCCACGCCCGCGAGCCCGCTCAGGCGTTCCGCCCGGTCCCGGGCGGCCTGCAACGCCGTTTCACGGGCCGGTGCCTCGCGCGCGTGGGATCGCGCCTCGACCGTGAGGTCCTCGAGGCCTCCGAGCAGCCGGTTGAGTGCGTCCCTGTGGCGCGCGGCCTCCTCGCACTCGGCCTGAGCGCGTTCACGTGCCTCCGCCGAAACCTCGTGGCGCTGCTGCTCGGTGAGCCGAGCCGCGCGCTGCATGTCCTGGGTTGCGAGTTCCGCGTCCAGCGCCGCGACCTCGCTGGCGACGCGTTCGACCCAGTCGGTCACTTCGGTGGCCTCCTCCTCGTCCATGAGGGCCGCGTGGACGTCCACCTCCCTGCTGAAGGGGGACCGCGCGAGCGCACGGTCAAGGGCTTCCTCCGCCGTGCGTTTCTCGTGCCGGGCTGCGTCCCGCTCGTCCTGCGCGTCGGACCAGCGGGTGGTGAGCTGCACGAGCTCCTCAGCGGCCCGGACGCAGTCCTGGACGGTCGCGAAAGGCCCGATGGCACGGGCCACGCGCTCCCGTTCCGATGCGCAGCGACCACGTGCCGCCTCCACCCCCGTGCGCACACCCGCCATCTGTGTGGTGGTGTTCCGTTCCTCCGTCTCGAGACGGGTCACGGTGTCGTACACGGTGGCGATTTCCTCCGTGCCGCGCTGCAGTTCCGCGAGGGCGGACTCGACGGCCTCCTCGGCGAGACGGGCCAGTCGAGCCCGCTCCACGACGTCTGCGAGGTCCTCACCGGCACCGCGCGCCAGGTGTTCCGCGCTCGTGCGCTGGGCCTGCTGCCAGCGGTGGTGGGCCGCATCGGCGGTGTTCTGCGCCGTCTCCCGATCCTCCCGGGCGCGCTGCAGCATCCCCGGGGTGACGTCCTGCTCCTCTTCCCCCGTGGCCGGGCACGGGTGCACCGTGGAACCGCACACGGGGCACGGATCCCCTTCGGAGAGTTCCCGGGCGAGGCTGGAGGCGGCACCGGCATATCGGAGGGTCTCCAGGGACTCCACCTGGCGGGCCGCTTCACGCCGGGCGGTCTCGGCGGACTCGAACTCTGCGGCCCGCGCGTTCTCCGTGTCACGGGCCCGGGCATAGTCGCGGCTGGCCTCGACCGCCTCGCGCGCCGCCCGGGCACGCTCCCTCACGAGGCCCTCGTCCTTGACCTGCAGTTCCAGCTCCTGGCGGGAGTCCTCCCACCGTGCGAGGTCCGCGTGCCGTGCGGTCAGCTCCGCTGTGATCTCCTCGGATCGCAGCTCAAGTGTGCGCAGACTCTCCTCGTCCCGCTGCAGCGCGGTCTCCTCCTGGGCCAGGAGGCGGGCGCGCTCCGCCGTTCCACGGGCCGCCTCACGAGCCGTCACGGCCGCGTCCCGCAGCTGCCGGGGCATCTCGGGGGTGCCCTCCAGCTCTCGGACCAGATCGGGCCGGTCGCGCAGGACATCCCGGAGCGAGCGCGCCCCCGCAGAGGTCTCCGTGAGCGCCGCCCGCACCGCCTCGACCGCGGAGGCAGAATCCGCCGCGCGCCGTCGAGCCCGGATCGCCGATGCCAGGGGCTCCGCCAAGCCCTCGGCCGCCGCGTGCTCCTCGAGCCGACGTCTCGCGTCCCCGAGGCGCTGCGACTGCGCCCGCAGCTCGGCACGACGCACCGTAAGCCGGTCGAAACGGGCGAGGAGCCCGCTCAGCACCTCCAGTTCCGTGATCCGCTGCTGAGAAGATGCGTGGCGATCGGCAGCTTCATCACGGGCCGCTACGGCTCCCGCGAGCGCCGATTCGCCATCGGACACGAGGGCATGCCACCGCTCCGAGAGGCTAGCGGGTCCCTCCGGAGGAGAGGTTTCGCCGCCGCTGACCTCGTCATCACCGCCGTCGTCCGGGGAATCCTCCTCGCTCGCACTGCGCACTCCGTCTGCTGAGTCAGCCGGTGACGGGACGGATCCCCTTGCGGGCAGACCGGTCCGCGGATCCTGCTCGTTGAGTCGGGACAGGCGCTCTCCCACGCGGGAGAGCAGCTCCTCGGAGCGTTCCCACTCGAGCTGGGCCGAGGCCGCGTCGGTTTTGGCTGCGTCCGCCCGGGCCTTCAGCTCCTCCTGCACGTCCGCGTAGACATCCGTGCCGAACAGTGTCTCCAGGAGTTCCTCCCGCTCCCGCGATCCGGCCTGGAGGAACTGGGCGAACTTTCCCTGGGGCAGCATCATCACCTGGGTGAACTGCTCCCGGTTGAGGCCCACGGCGTGGTGGATGGCCTGGCCCACGTCGTCCGGGCGGTGCCCCCGGTCAGCCCACTGCCCCTCCGTGTACTCGCGTAGCAACACCGTGGCGTGCCGGTCGCGCCATCCGGAGGTCGCCCGCGTGGAGGGTTCTCGCCACGCCGGGGTCCGGGTGACGCACCACCGGCGACCGGACGCGGTGAACTCCACTTCCACGCGCGGAGCCGTGTGGGGCTCCGCGTGGTCGCTGTGCTGAACCTTGCGACCACCCTTGCCCACCGTGGTGGGCCCGGAACCGTAGAGGGCGAAGCAGACGGCATCCAACACACTCGTCTTGCCTGCGCCGGTCTCGCCGTTGAGCAGGAAGACCCCGGCTTCGTTGAGGGCGTCGAAGTCCACGGTCTCGTGCTGCGGGAACGGCCCGAAGGCGGTGATCTCCAGACGGTGAAGTTTCACTGTTCCACTCCCCTGCTTTGCACGACGGAGACGACGTCCGAGATCTCCGCCGACTCCTGCGCAGTCAGTGCCCGCGAGCGGACGTGCTGATAGAACTGGGCACACAGTTCCTCTGTGGTCGTGGCCTCCGCAAGGCGTGCGCCGTAGTCGCGCTCGGTACTGGCCCGACCTCCGTCGGGCTCCCACCTCAGCTCCACTGTTCTCGGGAAGCGCGTGCGCACCCGCTCCATGGCGGATGCTGGGCGTTCCACGTCCGTGAGGAGCACCTGGCACCAGGCATCTTCGGAGGGCGCCAGCGCGTGGTCCGAGAGCAGGGACTCCAGGGGGCCCCTCAGCCGTGCCAGCCGCAGGCCAGCCCGGTGGTCGAGGGGCACGACGTCGTCCACGCCATTTCCGCCGACCGTCACCAGCCACGCGCCCTTGGCGTGGGTGGCTTCCGAGAAGGAGTAGGCCACGGGTGAGCCGCTGTAGCGAACCGTCTCCGTGATGCGCTGGCGTCGGTGGATGTGGCCCAGTGCCGCGTAGTCGTGCGCCGCGAAGACCTGGGCGGAGACAGTCCCCAGTCCGCCGGAGTCCACCACGCGCTCGGAATCGCTGGCCTCGGACCCCGTGACGAAGGCGTGCGCCATGACCACGGATGCGGGTGAACCTCGTGAGGCCCGGTCCTCGTCCACACGGTGCATGACCGCACCCAGCACCGCCTGGTGGGTGGGTGTGCAGTCGAGCAGCGGCGCGGTGGCCCGCGGATCCAGGTAGGGAATGCCGTAGACCGCGAGGACTGCGGCGTCATCACCCGTGGACGGAAGCTGCGCAGCCGTTCGCCCGCCGGTCCCCTGGCCGGCCATCTCCACCCGGGTGGCCGTGATTCCTCCGGAGGACGACTCCGAGAACAGAACCGGCCGAGCGGATCCCTCCAGGGTGGTCAGGAGGAAGACCCCGCCGTGGGCCATGATGCGGGAGCCGAAGCCCAGGCGTGCCGGGGAGTCGTGGTTGCCACTCGTCAGCACTACGTACGCACCCGCCTCCCGGATCTGCGCGAGGGTCGTGTTCAGCAGCTCCACCACCTCGGTCCGGGGTTGGGCCCGGTCGTAGACGTCGCCGGCTACCAGGACCACGTCCACTCCGTACCGGCGGACCCAGTCGACGATCTCGCCCATGGCACGCGCCTGGACATCCAGGATGTCGACGCCGTGGAAGGTCCGCCCCAGGTGCCAGTCGGAGGTGTGAAGGATCAGCATGGGCTCAATGTAAGACGGAGCACAGACACGCATATGGGATCCCGCGCCGTGTGGAGGGATGCTGTCCCGATGCCCGTGGACGGGTGGTGCAGGCTCTCACCGTGAACACGCGGAATTGTTTCAGCGGATTCGGGATTCCTGCCCGGCCCTGACCTGCGGTCATGCATGCGCATATTTCCTACTGTCCACAGTTCGTCCGCAGGCGTGGCTTGCGTCGCGAAGCACCCCCTATGCTCTGGGAGATGTTCGACACGTCACACCCGATGTTTCGAGACTAGGGGGAAATCATGGGCATCCACGATGTCGCAGCGAGGAGCCGCCGTGCAACGGGGGTCTCCGCCGCGGTCCTGGCGGCGGTGCTGCTCACGGGGTGCACGGGTGGTGGCAACGTCCCCGAGGAGACAGCCACGGCGTCGTCCAACTCGTTGTCACCCTCCCACGCCAGTGCATCGGCTGAGTCCACCGCCAACACCGGGTCCGATGACACCAGCACCACGACGCCCGCACCGTCCGGCTCGGAGAGCCCCCTTCCCGACGACTGGCGCCCCCAGGAGCCCACCGTGCTCGCCACGGGCCAAAAGATTCCGGGCGACTACGAACCCGCCACCCTCGCGCACCCCGCGAGGAACGTGCCGAAACCCGTCATGCCCGAGGAGGCCAAGCAGGAGACGGAGGCCGGTGCGCAAGCGTTCCTCAACTACCGAGCCGATGCACAGTGGTACTCCATTCAAACCGGCGATACCTCGTTAATACGCCAAGTCACCTCTACGGACTGCGCGAATTGTGTTGAGCAATACGACTCGTTCGATCGCGCGTACTCCGACGGAAACTGGTCCGGCGGCGGATTGGAAATTCAAAAAATTATCCCTGATTCATTTATTAAGCGTGCCGACGGCGGGTACAACCTACCTGTCGAAACGGTAAATTACGGGCTGGTTACCTTCAGGGGTGGTAAGGTTATAGAGCGACAGATTCCCTTTGACCTAAAAGACCGCTTTGATGTCTACATATTGTACAAAGAGGGGTCCTGGCTGTACGTTACCGCATCTCCGCGAGGATCGATGTGATGCGAACCTTTAGCACGTGGACTATCCTTGCCGTTATATGTTTATCATTAACTATGACGCCAGCAAGAGGCGACGATGGCAGTAACTATGGGGGATTTGGCAACGGGCGCGAAGACGGCTCCGTCAATACATCCGCGAGTGCTAATGGCAGTTCCATCACTATCAAATTAGATGCAAATCGCGCTCCAGGCGCAAACGCCACTTCTGGGGTATCTTCGGGTGGCTTAGGGGCAACGGCCAACGGTGCACCCTGGGATCCCGACAAGGATGCCGCATTTCAGAAAGCTCTGCGCAACGCGTTGATGTCGAACGACGACTCCATCTTCTTCAACTCGCAGCTCATGGACACGGCCAAGAACCGGACGACCTACGGTCTGCAGGATCCCTGCGTCGACGACAAGGGATCCGCGCTCACGCGTTGCCGGACGTCGCAGGAGTGCACCGATGACTCGGGAGCCAAGGGTGTGAACATGGACGTCGTGGTGGGTGGCGCCGGAGACGGCCAGCGTTCTGCTCGCGGGACACAGATGTGCGTGGCCCAGGGACAGGCTGAGGGTGCAGACGATGAAGGCTACGTCCCCCTGCCCGTCTTCACGCTCCAGGATTTCCAACAGCTCGCGGTGGCACCTGCGGAGAACCACGCCCAACCAGCCCCGGACACCCTGAAGAACATGAACACGAATGTCTACGCGGTGGCTCAGCCCCAGACTTTTGAGACCACCCTGGGCGGCTATCCCGTGTCGGTCCGTGCCTATCCCGTGCAGTACACCTGGAACTACGGCGACGGCAGCACACTCGGCCCCACACCCCTCACGGGCGCCCCGCTGGCAGACGGGGAATGGGACGTCCCCACCGACACCTCGCACGTCTACACGGCCACCGGTGACTACAGCCTGACGCTCACCACCTCGTTCTACGGGGAGTACAACATCGCGGGCACCGGGTGGCAGCCGGTCAATGGCTACAACCAGGTCACGTCGCCGCCCGTCGCGCTCACGGTGTGGCGGGCCACGGTGCACAACGTCGCCGACGACTGCCTGGTCAACCCCGCGGGACTCGGCTGCCCGGGTGGTCGCCGCTGACGCGCACTCTGAGACCCAGGAAGTCAGGGGCCCAGGAGCCGGGGAGCCGGAAACCCAGGGCCGGGGAGCCCTGGAGTCAGGCAATGAGGACTGAATCGAGCCGCGCCGTGGAGTCACACCTTTCATAGACTGGAACCATGACGTCACCCGGGACCCCTGAACTGCTGGACCGAGACCACGGCCTGGATCCGTCGTCGTCGGACTATCCGAACGCGGTGCGCAGCGTCCTCCTGGCACCGTGGTCCGCAGGGGAACCAGCCGCTGGGAACGAGGCCGTCCAGCTCTCGGCCCGCACGGTGAGTGCGCTCAACGAGGTCGCGCGCTGGGCCAACGACGGCCAGTCCGCTGACCCCACCGCCTGCGCGTGGCTGGCGTATCTCCGCTGGGCCGTCGCCAACGGGGCGCAGCTCCCGTCCGACGCCCCCAGACCGCCCACTGACGTCCTGGACCGTGACTTTCCGGCGCTCTCCGCCGCTGGTCCGCACGAGGGGGACAGTTTCACCGCCCTCGCCACCGGTCGCCTCGGAGAGGTCGTGAGGCCGGTCCTGCCGGACGCACAGAGCCCCGAGGTGCTGGCGCGCACTGCGCCGTACGGCCTGATTCCGAACGTGGGATGGAAGTCGCTCATTGTGCTGGCGCTCGACTCGGCGGCGATCACCCACGGCAGCCCGGAGGCACAGACCGCGGCGACAGCCCTGGTTCTCACGGTCCACGCGGCCATTCGAGCCCGCAGTTCAGACGCCTCCCTGGCAGAGGTTCTCGCAGAGACGGCCCGGGTTTCCTCCGCGATCACGAGGCCCGCCCCGCGCACACGTGACCTGCTCGCAACCCTGGCCGATGCGGACGCGCGCGCTGCACTCTGGACCGGTGCTCCCGAGACCCTCACGGGGCGGCTGGGCACGGGTGACACGGCCACCCAGGCGCTAGCTCTCGGCCTCGCGGCGTTGCTCGCGGTCGAGGACGCAGCAAGTCGCGAGTTCCTCGCGAGTGGAGACTCCGCGCGTGGGGGCCATGCCGGTAGCCGTGTGTCGGAGGGCCGCGCTTGGCCCGGCTCGGGAGATGACGTCGCTCGGAACGCCTGCGCCCTGCTCACGGATCGCGGTGTGACGAGTTGCGCGGCGCAACAGGTGGTTGTCGTCGTCGCGGCCGCCCGCTGGGGACTCGCAGCCGCGCGGGTGGAGGCAGAGGATGCGCCCCGGGCTGGGGATCAGCAGGCTGCGGAACCCATGACGTCTGACGGCACCGACTCCCCCGGCGATGCTCCCATCTTGGGGGCCCCGACGGGATCACACCGCGGCAGCACCGAGAACACTGGCAACACCGAGAGGGCCGGGATCACCGAAAGCGCCGAGGACACCGAGTCGCGGGATGCCGTAGACCCGGTGCGCACCGAACTCCTCCGCCTCGCGGAGCACTGGACCTCCCTGTGGCGGCCCTGACCGAGCGCTCCTAGCCTGCGGATGAGACTCACGCCCTGGCCGGCTTCCCGAGGCCGCAGGCGAGTGGCAAGTGGCAACACTGACCGGTATTCCCCGAGGCCGCGGGCACGTGACAACCCGGCTCGGCCCCGCACCGCCCGACCGGGCACGAACCCCTCAGAGCTCTGCGCGCTGCATCTTCACCCCGTAGTGCGCCGCGAGCTCGGCCATGCTGTCCGCCCCACTGCGCCGCGCCAGGTCCAGCACGATTCCCGCGCAGGCCAGCGCGTCGCTGAGGGCGTTGTGGTGCTCCTGCACCTCGGCCCCCGCGGCGCGGGATGCCGAGGGCAGAGCGTAGGAGCGCAGGGTGTACGCCGCGCGGGAGAGACGCAGGGTGCACGCGTAGTCCCAGGGGCGGGCCGTCCCACCGCAGGCGCTGTTGGCGGCCTTGACGACCCCCGTGTCGAAGACCGCATTGTGCGCCACAAGCACCGCGTCCGGGTCCTGCGGGGTGATCGCGCGGCACACCCAGCCCCAGGCCGCCTCGAAGCTCGGGGCGTTCTGGATGTCCGCGGGCCGGATGCCGTGGATTCGGATATTTCCCGGTTCGAAGGCGTCGTAACCCGGAGGTGGCCGGAGCAGCGAGTAGCGCGTGTCGACCACCTGCCCGTCCTGGACCCGCACCACACCAAGGGCGCATGCGGAGGCCAGGCTGCGGTTGGCGGTCTCGAAGTCGATGGCGGTGAAACTGACGGGCACGCTCCGAGCCTAGGCAACGACTCCGACACCCAGACACGCCAGGCCACGCGCGGTCTGCTCGAGACGCGTCTGGTCAAGACCGATCTGGCAGAGAGCGATCCGGCAGAAACCGACCCGGCCGCGAGTGGTCTGCCCGAAGGCGGCCGGCCCCGCCACGATCTTCAGGCGGCCGCAACTGCCCGCGTCTCGTACCACGCGTCCGCCTTCTCCACGGCCTGCCGGATCTGTGCGGCGTCCAGCTCGTGGTGCAGTGCGTAGGCAATGGCCTGCAGGGGGAAGATCCTGGCGTGCAGCTTCGCGCGCTCGTAGCTCTCGGGATCGGTGGCATCACGCACGCTCGACCAGCCGAACCACAGTCCGAGCGAGGCAACCTCGTAGGCGGGGTCGCTCATGCAGGCATGGTCCCAGTCAATGACACCCACCAGGTGCTCACCGTCCCACAGCATGTTGGAGCCCATGAGGTCCCCGTGGACCAGCTGGGGAGTCACGTTCTCCAGCGCCACGAGGTCCTCGATCGCGCTCATGGCCCGGTCCCTGGTGCGCGGCAGCAGCAGGGGCAGCACCTGGTCGAGGAGAACGTGCCGGCGGCGGTGTCCGCCCCAGTGCTGGCCCGGGCGGTCCAGCCACGGCTCGGCGTCACGGGCGTCCGCGTGCCGGATCTGCTCCAGCGCCCGGCGGAGTTCCCGGGGGTCGGCCGACCCCGGCGCGCGCGGGGCCCCCGGCAACCAGGTCATCCCCACGGCCGTGTAGCGCCCGTCCTGCAGCACCGGGGTCAGCGGCCGGGGAATTGCAAAGTCGAAGTCGGGCAGCCGCGTGAGGGCTTCGGTCCGCCGCCGGACGTTCTCTCCGGACGTGGGGTTCTTGGCGATCCGCACGCTCATGAGGTGCCCGGCGTTGACCACGATGTGCGCCGATCCACCGGCGTGCAGCTCCCACTCGGAGCGGTCCACGCTCACGCCCGCCTCTGCGAGGACCGCCTCGACGGCTCCGGCAAAGGGGAGGTGTCCGCACGCGAAGGTCATGTGTCAGCCCTCGGGCTCCGTGGCGGGAAAGGAGGTGGCCTCGGTCGCCACGACGTCGCTCCTGCTGTCCGCTCCCGGGGCGGCGCCGCAGTCCCGCTGGAGCAGGTCCAGCAGGATGGGAAGGGCCTCGGCCATGGCACGCGCACGGTGGCTGATCCGGTTCTTGTGCTCGGGGCTCAGCTCCGCGCAGCTGCGTCCGCCCTCCCCCTCAGGGGCCAGAACGGGATCGTAGCCGAAGCCGTTCGACCCGGCGGGTGCGGTCAGGATGGTCCCGGGCAGCTCGCCGTGAACCACGTGCTCCTCGCCTCTCGGGCCCACCACGGCCACGGCGCACACAAACTTCGCACGGCGATGCTCGGGCGCGATGTCCGAGAGCTGGGCGAGCAGCAGGTCGAGGTTGGAGGCGTCGTCGCCGTGCGTCCCGGACCAGCGCGCGGAGAAGATTCCAGGCGCCCCACCCATCACGTCCACGGCAAGACCGGAGTCGTCCGCCAGCGCGATCAGACCGGACCCGGCGGCCGCGGCGCGCGCCTTGAGCAGGGCGTTCTCCCGGAAGGTCACGCCGGTCTCAACGACGTCGCCCAGTCCGGCCGCTGCGGCGTCCACCACGGTGCCGGAGAACCCCGCCGTCTCGAGCATGCTCTGCAGCTCGCGGACCTTGCCCTGGTTGTGGGTTGCCAGCACGATGCGGGCACCGTGCGGGTCAGCGGTCACGGGTGCCATCCAGCGTGCTGTGCTGGATCTGCGCCAGCTGTGCGCACCCTGCCACCGCGAGGTCGAGCAGGGAGTCGAGCTCGTCCCGCCGGAAGGGCGCACCCTCGGCAGTGCCCTGGACCTCCACGAAGTCTCCGGAGCCGGTGACGACCACGTTCATGTCGGTCTCCGCACGCACGTCCTCCACGTAAGGCAGGTCCAGCATAGCCACGCCGTCGATGATGCCCACGGACACGGCGGCCACGGAGTCGGTCAGGGGCTGGGCGCCGGCTTTGAGGATGCCGTTCTCGCGGGCCCAGGCGAGGGCGTCCGCGAGTGCAACGTACGCACCGGTGATGGACGCTGTGCGGGTGCCACCGTCCGCCTGCAGGACGTCGCAGTCGAGCACCACGGTGTTCTCACCGAGGGCCTCGAGGTCGATGATGGAGCGCAGCGAGCGGCCGATCAGCCGGGAGATCTCGTGGGTGCGCCCGCCGATCTTGCCCTTCACGGACTCGCGGGCCGAGCGGGTGGAGGTGGCGCGGGGGAGCATCGCGTACTCGGCGGTGACCCAGCCGCGCCCCTGCCCCTTGAGCCAGCGTGGCACGCCCTCCGTGAGCGAGGCCGTGCACAGCACCTTGGTGCCGCCGAACTCGATGAGCGCGGAGCCCTCTGCCTGCTCGGACCACCCGCGGGTGACGGTGATGGGTCGCAGCTCCGCGACTCCGCGGCCGTCCGAGCGAACAAGCTGCTCAGCGGACGAGTCGCTCTGACCCTCGGCGGTGGTGGTGGACGTGGCCGGATCGGAAGGCGAGGTCATGCGCCTCAGCCTAGTCGTCGGCTCCGGCCGGTGCCAACGCGTCGACCGAACGTTCGGTGGGGCGGGCGACGTCGTAGCGCCTGTTCACACGCGTCACCTCCACCGAGCCGTCGTACACCGCGGCTGCCTCTGCCTCGACGGTTTCCGGGGAGTTCCAGACGGGCAGGTGGGTGAGCAGCAGCCGCCGCACTCCCGCGGCCACGGCCGTCTCTCCCGCGCGCCGGCCGGTGAGGTGGATGCCGCGCAACCCGTCCTCACGCCCCTCCTGGTAGGCCGCCTCGCACAGGAACAGGTCCGCGTCCCGTGCCGCCTCCACGAGCTCGTCGCACGCGTCCGTGTCCCCCGAGTAGGTCAGCACCTCGGTCCCGGAGGGCCCCCGGTACTCCACGCGCAGGGCGTACGGCTCGGGGCACGGGTGGTTCACCGGGAACGGGGTCACGGTGAACGGTCCCACCGTCACGGCGCACAGGGGCTGCCACACGTGGAACTCGAACTCCGTGTCCATCGAGTGCTCCGGAGGCAGCAGGTGCAGCTGGTTGAGGTAGGTCGGCAGCTGCGACGGGCCGAACAGCGGGATGCTCCCGGCCGTCCAGCTGCGGGGATCCCATTTGATCGCCACGTGCAGTCCTCCCACGTCCACGCAGTGGTCCGGGTGCAGGTGGGACAGCATGATGGCGTCGATGGTATCGAGCTGGATGTGGCGCTGCAGGGCGCCCAGTGTCCCGTTGCCCATGTCGAGCACGATCCGCCACGTCCGGCCGTCCGCGTCCTCGCCGCTGAGCAGGTAGCAGGAGGCAGGCGCGTCGGGACCGGGGAAGCTGCCGGTGTTGCCGACCACGGTGAGCAGCATGTGTTGACCTTTCTGCCGCCGGCTCAGCGCTGAGCCGGGTGGATCGTGGCGAGCGAGCCAGTGGGGTACTGCTCCGCCACGGAGGCGGTGTGGCGCACCCGGACCACCTCGGGACCGAGGAAGCGCTGCGCGAGCGTCTCGAAGCCCACGGGGTCCCCCGTGGCGAGGAACTCGTGGTGGGGAGCAAGGTCGGGATCGCGTTCGAGGCCGTGGTCCATGAGCGAGCGGTAGACGTCCCGCGCGGTCTCCTCCGCGGAGGAGACCAGGTTGACACTCTCCCCCATGACGTAGGAGATCACCGCGGTGAGCAGCGGGTAGTGCGTGCAGCCGAGCACCAGCGTGTCCACCTGGGCGTCCTTGAGCGGCTGCAGGTACTCCTGGGCGGTGCGCAGCAGCTGCGGGCCCGTGGTGACGCCGCGCTCCACGTACTCCACGAACTCGGGGCACGCCACGGAGGTGATCTCCAGCTGGGGTGCGGCGGCAAAGGTGTCGTCGTAGGCGCGCGAGCCGATGGTCGCCTCGGTGCCGATCACGCCCACCCGGCCCGTGCGCGTGGTGGCCACGGCTCGACGCACGGCCGGTTGGATCACCTCGGTGACCGGGATGTCGTAACCGCGCGTGTAGCGCTCGCGGGCGTCCCTCAGCACGGCGGCGGAGGCTGTGTTGCACGCGATCACGAGCAGCTTGACGCCTGAGTCCACGAGGTCGTCCATGATGCGCAGGGCGTTGGAGCGGACCTCCGCGATGGGCAGGGGGCCGTAGGGCCCGTGAGCCGTGTCGCCCACGTAGAGGATCTCCTCGTGGGGCAGCTGGTCGATGATCGAGCGGGCCACCGTGAGCCCGCCCACACCGGAGTCGAAGACGCCGATGGGCGAGTTGGGGTTTGGTCCTGGTCGACGTCCGTGCTCAGCCTGCATACCGGAAAACTGTAGTGCTTTTCGGGGAGCACCTCCCACATGAGTCACCCGGTAACAGGGCCGGGGCTACCGGGACGGCAGCGTCTTCAGCAGCGCCGTCATGAGAGTCTCCTGAAGCCAGGAGACAAAGTTGTAGACCACCGCCATGTAGTCCTCCACAGTCTCCGTGCGGCTGAAGTCCGTGAGCTCTCCCACTCGTTCGGCATCCTCTGGCGATTCGATGCCCAGCCGGGCGGCGAGCACCGCGCGGACGTCGTTGAGGGCGCGGGCGAAGTCCTGCGCCTGCTCGGGGGTGAGCAGCACCGGATCGGACTCGAGCGCGAGCGAGGACGCCCGCAGCGCGGCGGTCTTGCCCTCGCGCAGGGTGCGGTCAGTGAGACGCCGGAACTCCGCGGCCTGCTCCGGGTCCGACGACGCGGCGGGCAGCAGCCGACGCACCGCGGGGTCCTCGGGCTCCGGGACCTCCTCGTCCCACCCCACGAGTGACTCGAGCGGGTCCGCGTCCTCGCGGGGCTCGGGCTCCAGGGTGGTGGCGACGTCGGAGAACAGCTTCTGCAGCAGCCGTACCTCCGGACGCTCGAAACGAGCCGTGATGCCCTTGCGCGTGCGTTTGAACCCGTGTGCCATCAGTTCTCCCCGGCCTTCTCGTAGGTCGCCCACAGGCCGTAGCCGTGCAGTGCACTCACGTGCGCCTCGGCCTCCTCGAGCGAGCCCGTGAACACGATGGATCTCCCCTGGTGGTGGACCTCCAGCATGAGCGTGCGGGCCTTGGCGTCCGGGTAGCCGAAGTGGGCCCTGAACACGTAGACCACGTAGCTCATGAGGTTGACGGGGTCGTCCCAGACCACCACGTTCCACGGGACGTTCACGGCCGTGGCGGCCTGCTCGTCCCGTGAGACCGTCGGGGACTCCGCGGGTGCGGCGCTCATGAGGACCGCGGGAACCGCGCTGGTGCTGGGGGCCGGGGTGTGGGCCGCCGTGTAGGAACCGGACATTGTCCTCATGGTAGTCGCGCGTTCCCGTATCCGCAGGCGGGATGTGCTCGTCGAGCGCGCGCACTAGGCTGGCGGGGTGAACGAGCACACCTACTCCTGGCACCCGCAGCCCACGTCCCTGCTGACGGACCACTACGAGCTGACCATGCTGCAGGCGGCCCTGCGCGCCGGCACGGCGTCGCGGCGCAGCGTCTTCGAGGTCTTCGCCCGGCGGCTGCCGCACAGCCGGCGCTACGGCGTCTTCGCCGGGGTGGGCCGCTTGCTCGAAGGCCTCGAGCAGTTCCGCTTCACGGACGAGCAGCTGCGCTTCCTGCGTGACACAAACGTCGTCGACGCCGCCACCGTCGCATACCTGGAGAATTTCCGGTTCACGGGCCAGATCCGCGGCTACGCCGAAGGCGAGACGTACTTCCCTCACTCACCCCTGCTGAGTGTCGAGTCCTCGTTCGCCGAGGCGTGCGTGCTGGAGACCTTCATCCTCTCCGTCCTCAACTACGACTCCGCCGTGGCCTCCGCCGCGTCACGCATGGTGGGTGCCGCGGGGGGCCGGCCGTGCATCGAGATGGGTTCGCGCCGCGCGCACGAGCAGGCCGCCGTGGCCGCGGCGCGCGCCGCCGTCGTCGCCGGCTTCGACTCCACCTCCAACCTGGAGGCGGGCTTCCGCTACGGCGTGAAGACCGTGGGCACCGCCGCGCACTCCTTCACGCTGCTGCACGACACCGAGGAGCAGGCGTTCCGCGCGCAGCTCGACGCTCTGGGCGTCTCCACTGCGCTGCTCGTGGACACGTACGACGTCGAGCGGGCCGTCCGACTCGCCGTGGAGATCGCAGGCCCGGACCTCGGGGGCGTGCGGCTGGACTCCGGGGACCTCGTGACCCAGGCGTCGTCGGTGCGCGCGTTGCTGGACACGCTCGGCAACCAGCACACGAAGATCACAGTGACGAGCGACCTCGACGAGTACGCCATCGCCGCGCTGCGGGCCGCTCCCGTGGACGCCTACGGCGTGGGCACGCGGCTCGTCACCGGCTCCGGCGCCCCCACCTCGTCCATGGTCTACAAGCTCGTCTCACGCGAGGGTGCCTCCGGCACGATGGAACCCGTGGCGAAGGCCTCGTCCGGGAAGGCGTCCGTGGGCGGCGAGAAGTACGCGCTGCGCCGTCGCAACCCCCAGGGCGTGGCCACGCACGAAATGGTGGGCGTCTCCCACCTGCCCGAAGACGACGGCGACGACCGCCCCCTGCTCGTGGACTACGTGACGGGCGGCGAGCTACGCGAGGGCTTCACCGGCCCCGAGGCCGTGGTGCGGGCCCGGACTCGCCACGCCGAGTCGATCGCGGAGCTGCCGCGCGCGGCTCGTAGGCTCTCGGAGGGCGAGCCCGTGATTCCCACCGTCATCGAACCCGGCACTGCCCACTGAGCACACCGGGCTGAGAACACCGAAAGGAAGGCGATCATGCGCACCGCACTTGTGATCGTGGACATCCAGAACGACTTCTGCGAGGGCGGTAGCCTGGCTGTGCCGGGTGGCGCGGCGGTGGCCGCTGCGGTCTCCGAGTACCTCGAGGACCACCACGCGGACTACGATGCCGTGGCGGCCACGCAGGACTGGCACATCGAGCCCGGCTCACACTTCAGCGAGACCCCGGACTACCGTACGAGCTGGCCGGTGCACTGCGTCGCGGAGACCCGCGGCGCGGAGATCCACCCGGACCTGGACACGGAGCACGTGGCCGAGTTCTTCCGCAAGGGCGCCTACGACGCCGCCTACTCCGGTTTCGAGGGCCTCTCTGCCCCGGACGTCGACGTTCCGATGGGCGAGCCCGAGGAGAGCGCGGACGAGGAGCGGGTGAGTCTGGACGACTGGCTGCGGGAGCGCAACGTCGAGGTCGTAGACGTCGTGGGCCTCGCGCTGGAGCACTGCGTCCTCGCGACCGCCAAGGACGCTGTGGAGGCCGGCTACGAGACGCGGGTGCTGCTGCCCCTGACCGCCCCGGTGGACCGCGAGCGCGGTGAGCAGGCCGTGGCAGAGCTCGAGGACACGGGCGCGGAGGTCGTCACCGAACTCGACTGAACGGCGCCGAGCGAACGGCGCTGAACGACCGTGTTGTCGTCGGCCTGCGGCAAGTGCTCACTTGCGGCCGATGAACCACCGCTGCAGCAGCGCGATCCGCGCGTCCAGCTGTTCCTCCGAGGCCTGCGCCACTGCCGGGCCACCGCACTTGGCGCGCAGCTCGTTGTGGATCACGCCGTGGGGCGTGCCGGTGCGGGCGGACCACGCGGAGACGTTCTTCGACAGCTGAGAGCGCAGCTCCTTGAGCCGGCGGTGGTCCGGAACCATGGGCTGCTCCGGCTGCGAGGCGCCCGACCCCTGCCGCTGTGACGAGCGCGTCTGGCGCTCCCGCAGCAGCGCCGAGACCTGCTCCGGGTCCAGAAGCCCCGGGATCCCGAGGTACTCGGCTTCCTCCTCGGAGCCCACGGCCGCTCCCCCGCCGAACGCGCCGCCGTCGAAGAGCACGCCGTGGAACGAGGCGTCCGAGTCCAGGGCCTGGAAGTTGCCCTGGGCCAGCGCGGAAGACGCCTTCTCCTCGCGATTTGCCGCGTCCAGGAGGTCGTCGTCCCAGCCCTCCTCCATGGGCTGGTCGAAGTCCACCACGCCGGGCATGTTCTTGGGCCTGTCCAGCGCGTGGTCCCGCTCCTCCTCCATGGAGTTGGCGAGCGCCATCAGCGCCGGGACGGACGGGAGGAACACGGAGGCCGTCTCGCCGCGCTTGCGGGCGCGCACGAAGCGCCCCACGGCCTGCGCGAAGAACAGCGGTGTGGACGTCGAAGTCGCGTAGACGCCCACCGCGAGACGCGGCACGTCCACACCCTCGGAGACCATACGGACGGCCACCATCCAGCGCCTGTCCGACTCGGAGAACTGGTCGATCTTGTTCGACGCCGCCTTGTCGTCCGAGAGCACCACGGTGGGACGCTCCCCCGTGATCGCGTGCAGCTGTTCGGCGTAGGCCTTCGCGTCCTGGTGGTCGGTGGCGATCACGAGCGCACCGGCGTCGGGAACCGTTCGGCGCACCTGCGTGAGCCGCTGGTCCGCGGCCCGCAGCACGGACGGGATCCACTGGCCGTTCGGGTCCAGCGCGGTGCGCCACGCGTGGGAGGTGATGTCCTTGGTGAAGCCCTCTCCGAGCTGGGCGGCCATCTCCTCACCGGCGGAGGTGCGCCAGCGCATCTGCCCCGAGTAGGCCATGAAGATCACGGGGCGCACCACGTGGTCGTGCAGCGCGTTCGAGTACCCGTAGGTGTAGTCCGCCGTGGAGCGCCGGATGCCCTCGCCGTCCTCCTCGTAGGTCACGAACGGTATGGGTGAGGTGTCGGAGCGGAACGGCGTGCCCGTGAGGGCGAGCCGCCGCGTGGCGGGCTCGAACGCCTCCCGCAGCCCGTCGCCCCAGGAGAGGGCGTCGCCCGCGTGGTGAATCTCGTCCATGATCACGAGCGTGCGCCCGGCCTCGGTGCGCGCCCGGTGCAGCAACGGCTTGTTCGCCACCTGCGCGTACGTCACGGCCGCGCCCATGTAGCCGCGGCCGTGCTGGCCGTCCGCGTTCTTGAAGTTGGGGTCGATGGCAAGCCCCACGCGCGAGGCCGCGTCTGCCCACTGCCGCTTGAGGTGGTCGGTGGGGGTCACCACCGTCACGCGCTGGACAGCACCGGAGTCGTGCAGCTTCTTCGCGACCGTGAGCGCGAAGGTCGTCTTGCCGGCCCCGGGGGTGGCCACGGCCATGAAGTCGCGGGGCTGGGCGGCCTCGTAGCGCTGGATCGCCTCGGCCTGCCACGCGCGCAGCTTGGGTGCGGTGCCCCACGCGGCCCTGTCCGGGTAGGCCGGGGGAAGATCTGCGGCCGCCCCGAAAAGGGACAGCTGGTCGTCGTCAGACACGTGGTGTTCGTCCTCTCCGCGCGCTCGGCGGCGCGCACTGCCCCGGTCGCGCACCGCGCGACCACCGCGGCGGCGTCGTCCTCACACGAGGGAACGACGTCGCACGGCAACGGCGCCCGCTCAGTTGCGGGCGCCGTCGGGTGCCCCGCAGCTCTGCGGGGCCTCACTGCTCTGGGATGCCAGTCAGTTCTCGGGCTTGTCCTTGCCGGGGCGCAGGCCCTGGTAGATCTCCTTGCACTCCGGGCACACCGGGAAGCGTTGCGGGTCCCGACCGGGGGTCCACACCTTGCCGCACAGGGCGATCACGGGTTCGCCGGACAGCGCCGACTCCATGATCTTCTCCTTGCGGACGTAGTGCGCGAAGCGCTCGTGGTCACCGGGCTCCGCGAACTGGCGGGTGTCCTCGCGCTCAATGGTGGAGGTGCCACCCACGGTCTGCGGCTCGGTCGCCGACTCGGTGCTGCTGACCACCCGGGAGGACCGCACGGAAGGTACCTGGGATTCCTGGGCATCGGTGAATTCCATGTCTCCCACTGTACCCCGAGTGCCAGTGCCGACTTCCCTGTTCACCGGTAGGCGGAGACCTCCTGCAGCAGCTCCGGGGCGCGCGCGTCGAGCCACCGCCCGCCTGCGCGCGCACCGATCCACAGCAGCGCGAGACCCTCCACGAGGCCGACGGCCAGCGCGAGCCAGCTCCACGTGTGGTCCCCGGAGATCAGGTAAACGACCAGCAGGGCGAGAGCGGGCAGGCCGAGCAGCACGATCACCCCCATGAGCACGAACTGCATCACCAGGTTCAGCAGGGTGAACCCCTGGGCGCTCTTCATGGGCGTGGACCCCGGGGGCGGTGTGGGATAGGTGTAGCGCGCAGAGACGACCGAGACCACTCCGGCACCCCCGAGCAGCAGGGTCGCGCACAGGCCCAGCATTGCTGGCACCGCGCCCCAGTCCCCCGCGCGCACGAGCCACACGACGAGCGCCACGGCCACCAGGGGCACGCTCACGACGAACAGCGCCATCACCCGCCCGAGCCGGTCCGCCAGCCCGGGGACCCCGGCCAGCACGTGCAGGCTGAACGCGGAGTTGTCGTAGGAGATGTCCGCGGAGATCGCGAAGGCCATCAGCAGGGCGATGCCCGCAGGCAGCAGCCAGACTACGAACCCGGACTGCGAGGTGAGGAACCACGCGACCGCGCACATCGCGGGGACCATCACCAGGGACGCGCTGTATCGGGGGTCCCGCATCCAGTAGAGCAGGCAGCGGACGGCCACCGCCCACGTGGGCGTCGCGGGCACACGGCCGAAGAGCCCGATGCCCTCCATGGCCTTCGTGCTGCCGCGGGCGGCTCCGGCTGCGGCGTCCCCCAGGGCACGGCGCAGGGCCACACGGGCAAGGACCGTGAGGGCGACGATCGACACCGCGGTGATGAGCAGGCGGGCCAGCGCCGCGCCCCAGTGGCCCAGGGCGACGTCGCCGGGCACGGCCCACACGGCCCCCAGCGGTGTCCATGCGAGCACCGCCGCCCACGTGGGGAGCAGGCCCCAGACCCGTTCCAGACCGGCACCCAGGGCGGTGATGATCGGGCCGGTCAGGACCGCGAGCGCGAGCGCCACGATCGAGACCGTCTCCGTGGTGCGCCGGCCACCAGCCAGGCGGAGGCTCACGGCGGAGACGCAGCGCGATCCCACGAACGCAAGCAGCAACCCGAGCAGCGCGCATGGAATGGACACGAGCACCGCCGGAAGAGAGCTCCGCCATGCCACCGCCCACCCGAGGCCCGCAACGAGCGTCAGCGCTCCGGGGATGCCGATCAGCGCACCCAGAACCTGTCCGACCAGCAGACCCGACGTGCTCAGCGGGAAGAGTCCCAGCCGGGCGGGGTCGAGCGTCGCGTCCGCCTTGGACGTGGCCACGGGCAGGATCCACCACCCGAGCAGCAGCGCCGTGCCCAGCAGCACCGACGCGGTGACCACCCACCGCAGCTCCTCCGCGCCCAGGAAGTAGAGAGAGATCATCAGCATCGCGAGCACGCCAAGGGCATAGAGCCCTCCGAGGATCGTCCCCACGAGCACCCACGTGCTGCGGGACAGCGTGTTGCGCAGCACCCGCCACTTCAGTGAGGCGAGCCGACGGGCCTCCTCTAGCACCCCGAGGTGCCGCACGGTGGCAGCTGCCCCGCCACCCGCCGGGTGCACGGAGCGGGGCACCGCGGCGTCGGCTTCCGCAGGTACCGTCGTGGCGGCATCGCGCGCGTCCGTACCGTGCGCCGTCGGGCTCCCGGTGCCGTCCCACGGGGCAGCACCGGGTTCCGCGCACGACGTCGTGCCGTCCCGGGGCTGCGCACGCCCCGATGTGGTGCGCGAAGGGTCGAGAGGGTACTGGTCGGGGTTCACTCGGGACGAAGCCACTGCAGCTCCTCCCCTGCGTCCGTGCGACCGCCCACGAGGGACACGAAGCGGTCCTCCAGCGAGAGACCGTCGCACACCTGCGCCGTGGTGCCCTGAGCGAGCACGCGCCCCTGGTCCATCACGGCCACGTGGTCGCACATGCGCTGAACGAGGTCCATGACGTGGCTCGAGACCACCACGGTCCCGCCCGCCTCCGTGTACTGGTACAGCAGGGAGCGGATGTTGGCGGCGGAGACGGGGTCCACGGACTCGAACGGCTCATCGAGCACGAGCAGGCTGGGCGCGTGGATCATGGCGGCGGCGAGCGCGATCTTCTTCGTCATGCCCGCTGAGTAGTCCTGCACCTGGCGTCCGGCGGCGTCCTGAAGGTCCATGGCCTTCACCAGGTCCTCCGTGCGCTGCTTGACGACCTCCCTGTCCATCCCGCGCAGCAGGCCCGAGTAGGCCACGAGCTGGCGGCCGGTCAGCCGGTCGAAGAGGTGCGCGCCGTCCGGCAGCACGCCCATGCGCTGCTTGGCGCGCACGGAGTCCCCCCACACGTCCACGAGTTCGTCACGGCTGCCGCCGCCCACCAGCACGGTGCCGGAGGATGGACGCAGCAGTCCGGTGGCCATGGACAGGGTGGTTGTCTTGCCCGCGCCGTTGCGACCCACGAGGCCGTAGAAGGAGCCGCGCGGGACGGTGAGGTCCACGTGGTCCGCGGCGGGGCGCTCCGCGTGGCCGTAGACCTTGGTGAGCGCCCGCACCACGAGCGCAGCCGCACCGGGGCGCGCAGCGGGGTCGTGGTCCTGCGGGCGGGGGACGTCCTGGTGGGTGCGCTCGGTCGTGGCGGCCCCTGGGCCGGGCTCGCGGCGCGGGGTCGTGGGTCCGTCTGTGGGGATGCTCATGCTCCCAGCCTAGGAACCGGCATCCCCGGTGTCACTGCTCCACACCGCGAACGGATCAGAACAGCGCGCGCATGAGCTGCGAACGGGCGGCGACCACCCGGGGGTCGTCTGCTCCCACAACGTCGAAGAGGTCCACCAGCCGCTGCCGGGCGGTGTCCTTCTCGTCGCCGGCCTTCGTGCGCACGAGGTTCAGCAGCCGCCGGAACGCGTCCTCCACGTGACCCCCGGAGAGGTCGAGGTCCGCGACGGCGAGCGCCGCCTGCAGGTCCTCCGGGTCGGACGCCGCGGCGTCGCGCACGGCCTTCGCGTTCATGGAGCTCACGCGCTGCAGCAGGTGGACCTGGGAGAGCGCGAGCTTGGCGTCGTGGTCCCCGGGGTTCTCGGCGAGTGCCCTGCGGTACGCGGCCTCGGCGCCGTCGAGGTCACCGGCTTCCAGCTTGTCCACCGCCTCCTGGTGCAGGGGCGGCAATGGTGCAGGCTCCCCGTTCCCAGCATCCGTGGGCTCCGCCGTGCCGGTGACACCGTTCTGCTCCGCGAGGCCCAGCAGCTCGCCGAGCAGCCCGCGCAGCTGCTCCTCGGGGACGGTCGAGGTCACGAGCGGCACCACGCGCCCGCCCAGCAGGGCGAGCACCGTGGGAACCGACTGGGCCTGGAATGCCTGCGCGATCTGCGGCTCGGCGGCCGTATCCACCGTGCCCAGCAGCAGCCTGCCGTCGAAACCGTCCACGACCTTCGCGACGAGGTCAACGAAGCTCTCCGACTCCGGGCTCTGCGCCGCGTGCAGCACCACGACCACCGGGTACTGCGTGGAAGCTTCCGCGTACTGCTGGAAGTTCCCGGTGTTCAGGGCCACCCGGTAGGAACCGCCCCTGGTGTTCGCAGCTGTCGACGCCGCCTGCGCCGCCTGGGGTGCCCCGCCGGCGGCCGCGCCGCCCGTAGCCGCGCCCAGGTCCACGGCACCGCGCACAGACGCGGGAACCTGCTGCTCTCCCTGCCCGGGCGCACCCTGCTGTCCACGGGCCGACGCACCGGCCTGACGTCCTGACGGTGAAGGGGGGAACTCGCTCATGGCTGACCTCCTCGGAAGCCGCGCCCTCGAGGAGCGCGGGTCGAAAATGTGCCCGCCGTGCCACACAGCACGCGGATGTCGTCATTTCCATTATGTGCACCGGGCGGCGGGGATGTCCCGACGGCGCCGCGATGTACGCTTCCGGCGTGAGCACAACCTCCGATCCACGACGCAGGCCGCCCGCGCGATTCCGGCCCTCCCGCCAGCGCTTCGAGGTGCCGCCGGAACCCGCCGGGGACCAGGATGGGCGCCGCGCCCCCTGGGATCGCCCGGGTGACGTGCGGGCGCACCCGGTCCAGACGGGCTTCATGCTCACGGTGGGCGTGGGCCTCGCGCTGCTCGTCTACTACGTGCTCACGAACGTGGGCGGGCTGGTCGGCTGGATCGTGACGGCCGCGTTCATCTGCCTGGGGCTCGACCCCCTGGTGCGGTGGCTCGAATCCAAAGGCCTTCCCCGCCCGCTCGCGGCGGGAATTGTGATCGTCGCCCTGGCGCTGCTGATCACCGGATTCATCCTGGGCGTAGTGCCCCGCATGGTCGAACAGGCGCAGCAGATTGCCGCGCGGGGCCCGGACTTCGTGAACGACTTCATGCAATCGGACCTCTTCCACACCCTGGACGCCCGCTTCGACATCGCCTCCTCCGTGCAGACCGCCGCGGACGGGCTGCAGAAGCGGATCACCACTGACGAGAACTTCCTGGGCGGCATCTTCGGCTCCGTGGTCAACGTGAGCGGGGTGGTGCTCAACGCGATCACCGGAACGCTGATCGTGATGGCCTTGAGCCTGTACTTCCTCTTCTCCCTGCCCACCATGAAAGCGTGGTGCTACCGGCTGGCCCCCGCGAGCCGCCGCGCCCGCGTGCAGCAGCTCGGCGAGCGGATGACCAACGGTGTGGGCAACTACGTCATGGGCCAGGCGTGCGTGGCGCTGATCAACGCAGCCGTGGCGTTCATCCTCATGAACGTGTGGGGAGTGCCCTACGCAACCCTTCTCGTGCTCTTCGTGGGACTGCTCGCGTTCATCCCGCTCGTGGGCGGCGTGCTCGCCGGCATTCTTGTCACGATCGCGGCCTCCCTCGGCGGGTGGGACACGGCCATCCCCTACGCCATCTGCTACTTCGCCTACCTCCAGCTCGAGGCCTACGTGGTCTCTCCGCGCATCATGGCCCGGGCTGTCGCGGTGCCGGGCGCGGTGGCCGTCATTGCCGTCGCCGCCGGGGGCGCGCTGTGGAGCGTGCTGGGTGCGCTCATCGCCATCCCCACCGCGGCCGCGGGGCTGCTGCTGGTCCGTGAGGTCTTCGTCCCGCGCCAGGACGCCCGGTGAGCGACGACGCCGCCGCAACCCACGCCTGCCGCTAGGCTGTCCTGGTGCGTTTAATGATTGCAGACTGCTCGGTGCGCTACGAGGGACGGTTGAACGCCTACCTTCCCCCGGCCCGCCGACTCATCATGCTCAAGGCCGACGGCTCGGTGCTCGTGCACTCCGACGGCGGCTCCTACAAGCCCCTGAACTGGATGAGCCCACCCGCGACGCTCCACGTCCGCGAACCCTCCGAGGAGCTTGCAGCGGAGGGAGTCACCGAGGTGTGGGAGGTCCGCGCGGGCAAGTCGGACGACCGCCTGCTCATCCACATCACCACCGTGCACAGCCAGCTCCACCACGAGCTCGGTGCGGACCCGGGGCTGGTCAAGGACGGAGTGGAGGCGGACCTGCAGAGGCTGCTCGCCGAGCAGATCACCCGCCTGGGTGAGGGCTTCTCCCTCGTGCGCCGGGAGTACCCCACCACCATCGGACCCGTGGACATCCTCGCGCGGGACGCCAACGGGGCCACCGTGGCGATCGAGCTGAAGCGCCGTGGCGACATCGACGGCGTGGAGCAGCTCACCCGCTACCTCGAGCTCCTCAACCGGGATCCCCTGCTGCGGCCCGTCCGCGGCGTCTACGCGGCCCAGCAGATCAAACCCCAGGCCCGCACCCTGGCCCGCGACCGCGGCATCGAGTGCCTCAGCCTGGACTACGACGAGATGCGCGGGGCCGTCGACACGCAGTCACGACTCTTCTGAGCCTCCCCGGCCGGCAGCACGCGCCGCTTCCCTCCTGGGCCGCAGTCGCTGCAACCGCTCCGGATGGCAGGTCGTGGTGTCCTGCGGAGCTCAGAGTGACCAGTGCGCTACCACTGAGATCTTGGCGACACATTCGCCGCGGCCACGCGGAACGATTGACCGTCCCGCAACAGTATGTGATGCTTGAGGTGTTCTCGCATCATGTTTGACATGCTCGCAGGAATGGTAGCGAGCGTGAAGTTCTGACTGGCGCTGTGGCACAACATATCGTGAGCCGCATCCACAGCCTTCTCGCGGTACCAGTTCAGGTGCACATCCATGTGCACGCACTATTACTCCAGAAGGAGATGCCCCATTATGGCTCAGGGCACCGTTAAGTGGTTCAACGCAGAAAAGGGCTTCGGCTTCATCACGCCGGACGACGCTGATGGCGACGTCTTCGTCCACTACAGCGAAATTCAGTCGGGCGGCTTCCGCACCCTCGAAGAGAACCAGCGCGTCGAGTTCGAGATCGGCCAGGGCCAGAAGGGCCCCCAGGCCACCGGTGTGACCCTCATCTGAGTCGCGTCCCCGGACGAAACCCCCGCCACCTCGAGAGGTGGCGGGGGTTTTCTCGTGCCCGGGGTGGGACGGGCACGGGATGCGGCGGCGGAACAGCCGACCGGGAACGGTCCCCCGCCGACAGCCCGGGCGCGGGTTCCGGAGGACCGGGACCCGCGCCCGGCTCAGCTCCAGCCGCGCGCGATCCGCCGCTGCACCCGGACACCCGCGTTGGCGAGGTGGTCCACGAAGTGCTCGTAGCCGCGGTCGATGTGCTCCACCCCGGAGACCTCCGTGACGCCCTGGGCGGCCATGCCCGCGATCACGAGGGCCGCGCCGGCGCGAATGTCCATGGCCTCCACGGGCGCGCCGGAGAGCTCGTGAGCCGGGACGCCGTCCACGCGGGCGTGGTGGCCGTCCAGCCGGACACGCGCCCCCAGCCGTTCGAGTTCGGCCGTGAAGCCCCAGCGAGCCTCGAACACGTTCTCCGTGATGATCCCGGAACCTTCCGCCACCGCGTTGAGGGCCACCACGAACGGCTGCAGGTCCGTGGGGAACCCGGGGTACGGAAGCGTGGAGACGTTGATGGCTCGTGGTCGTTCGGGGCCCTGCACCACGAACCGTCCCTCGCGCGTGTCGATCTCGCAGCCCGCGCATCGCAGCTTGTCGAGGACCACGGACAGGTGCTCGGGTTCCGCCCCCTGGATCTCCACTCTGCCACCCGTCACCGCAGCGGCGAAAGCCCAGGTGCCCGCGACGATGCGGTCCGCCACGGTGCGGTGCGTGACCGGAGACAGCCGGGGCACCCCGTGGATCGTCAATGTGGTGGTGCCGAGCCCCTCGATGCGGGCACCCATCTCCCGCAGCATCCGGCCGATGTCCACGATCTCCGGTTCACGCGCCACGTTCTCCAGCACGGTCACGCCCCGGGCCGTGGTCGCTGCCGTCATCAGGTTCTCCGTGGCACCCACGGACGGGTAGCCGAGACGGTACGTCGCTCCCCCGAGCCCGCCGTCCGCGCTGGCTCGCAGGAAGCCCCGCTCAATGCTCAGCTGGGCGCCCATGGCCTCCAGCCCGGCGCGGTGCATGTCGAGACCGCGCGTACCGATCGCATCTCCCCCGGGCAGGGCCACCTCCGCCCGGTGGCAGCGTGCCATCAGCGGCCCCAGCACGGAGATGGACGCGCGCATGGCCCGCACGAGGTCGTAGTCGGCCTGGTGCCCGAGCTCCTCGGGGACGTCGATGCTGACCTCGTGCTCAGCCGGCCGGTAGGACACGTCGCAGCCCAGGCGCCGCAGCAGCTCCGCCATGACGGTGACGTCGTGGATCTCGGGAACGTTGGTGATGGTGGAGCGTCCCACCGCCAGCAGCGTGGCCGCCATGAGCTTGAGCACGCTGTTCTTGGCGCCATACACCGGCAGTGCCCCGGCCACGGCAGACGGGCCCTGCACCTCGATCATTTCTTCCACGGTTCCTCCTGGTGGCCACGGCATTGTCTGGGGGAGTTGGGAACGGCGCCAGCCACGGTGACCGTGCGCGGCCGTGACGACACCGCGGAGACCTCACAACGTCGTCGACCCCCGCACCAGCAGGCACGAGGGTCGATGACGACGGGTCAGGCGATCCGGTCAGGCGGACCGGTTCTCCGACTCGAGGGAGACCTCGTCCGCGACGACCGTGACGCGGTTGTTGTCGACGGAGACGAAACCGGAGTCGATGGTGCCGCGCAGGCGGTCACCCTCCACGCGGTCTATCGCGAACTCCCCGGCGGTGAGCAGCCCAGCCATGGACTCGTGCCCGGGCATGATGCCGATCTCGCCCTCGGTGGTCCGCACCCGTACGAGTCGGGCGGTGCCGTTCCAGATCTTCCGATCCAGGGCGACGATTTCCACGATGAGTTCGGCCATCTCTACTTCTCGCCCGTCTCGGCCTTGATCTCGTCCCAGCGCCGCATGACGTCGTCCAGACCGCCCACGTTGTAGAAGGCCTGCTCCGGGACATTGTCCAGCTCCCCGTCACAGATCTTGCCAAAGGCCTCGATGGTCTCCTCGAGGGGAACCGTGGAGCCTTCCACACCGGTGAACTGCTTCGCTGTGTACGTGTTCTGGGAAAGGAACTGCTCGATGCGACGGGCGCGGGAGACCACGACCTTCTGCTCCTCGGAGAGCTCCTCGACGCCGAGGATCGCGATGATGTCCTGCAGTTCCTTGTTCTCCTGCAGGATCGACTTCACGCGGGTCGCCACGTCGTAGTGCTTCTGGCCCACGTACTGCGGGTCCAGGATGCGGGAGGTGGAGGACAGCGGATCGATCGCGGGGTACAGACCGCGCGAGGCGATCTCACGCGAGAGCTCCGTGGTGGCGTCCAGGTGCGCGAACGTGGTGGCCGGAGCCGGGTCCGTGTAGTCGTCCGCCGGCACGTAGATGGCCTGCATCGACGTGATGGAGTGACCGCGCGTGGAGGTGATGCGCTCCTGCAGGACACCCATCTCGTCCGCCAGCGTGGGCTGGTAGCCCACGGCGGAGGGGATGCGGCCCAGCAACGTGGAGACCTCGGAGCCCGCCTGCGTGAAGCGGAAGATGTTGTCGATGAACAGCAGCACGTCCTGGTTCATGACGTCGCGGAAGTATTCCGCCATCGTCAGACCGGTCAGTGCCACGCGCAGACGCGTTCCGGGCGGCTCGTCCATCTGGCCGAACACGAGGGCGGTGTCCTTGAGAACCCCGGCCTCCTCCATCTCGACCCACAGGTCGTTGCCCTCACGGGTGCGCTCGCCCACGCCGGCGAACACCGAGGTGCCGCCGAAGTTGCGGGCCACACGGGTGATCATCTCCTGGATGAGCACCGTCTTGCCCACGCCGGCACCGCCGAACAGACCGATCTTGCCACCCTTGATGTAGGGGGTCAGGAGATCGATGGACTTGATGCCGGTCTCCATCATCTCGGTGCTGCCCTCAAGCTCCGCGAAGGACGGCGCCTTGCGGTGGATGGGCCAGCGCTCCTGGACGTCCAGCTCGGAGGTGGCCAAGTCCAGGGAGTCGCCGAGCACGTTGAAGATGTGGCCCTTGACCACTTCGCCCACGGGCACGGAGATCGGGGCGCCGGTGTCCTGCACGGGCGTGCCGCGCACCAGGCCGTCGGTCTGCTGCAGGGAGATCGCGCGCACCACGTTGGAGCCGAGGTGCTGGGCGGTCTCGAAGGTGATCCGTCGCGGCTTGCCGTTGAAGTCGTAGTCAGCGGTCAGCGCGTTGTAGAGGTCCGGAACCTGGTTCTCGGGGAACTCGACGTCGACCACGGGTCCGATCACGCGGGCGATGCGGCCGGTGCCGCCCCCCGCGACCGGCTGGGTCGCCTGGTCGTTGATAGTGGCAGTCATTTCTCTCACTTCGTTTCGGCTGGCAATGGGCAGCGCGGGCCTAGAGGGCCTCGGCGCCACTGACGATTTCGGTCAACTCGGTCGTGATCTCCGCCTGGCGGGCGTTGTTCATCAGGCGCGTGTACTTCTTGATGAGCTCGGTGGCGTTGTCCCCCGCGGCCTTCATGGCGCGCTGGCGGGACGCGAGCTCGCTCGACGCCGCGTGGCACAGTGCCGAGTAGATGCGGGCCTTCACATACCTGGGAAGGATCTGGTTGAACAGCTCCTCCGGGTTCGGCTCGAACTCGAAGTTGCTGTGCGTGTCCTCCAGCGCCTCGTAGCGCTGGGAGACCTCATCGCCCAGGTCGTTCGCATCCACGACCTCCAGGGGCAGCAGGCGCAGCACCCGCGGCTCCTGGTTCACCATGGAGTTGAACTGCGTGTAGACGAGGAGGACCTCGTCCACGCCTGCATCCTCGTAGGGGGCGTTGATGTCGCTCATCAGACGCTCGGTAAGCTCCTCGGCGCGCTCGGTGCTCGCGCTGTCCGTGTTGCCCGTCCAGAAGTCGTCGTAGTCGCGGTGCCGGAAGTCGAAGTACGCCTTGGCCTTGCGGCCCACGAGGTACACGCGGGTCTCCTTGCCCTGCGAACGCAACAGTTCCAGCAGCTCCTCCGTGCGCTTGAGCACGTTGGAGGAGTAGGAACCCGCCAGCCCACGGTCCGACGTGAAGACCACGACGGCCGCCCGCCGGACCTCGTCCGGAACGGTGGTCAGGGGATGGGTGATGTTGTGCTGCGTGGCGATCTGGGAAACCGCGCGGGTCAGCGCGTTGGCGTACGGGTACGCACCTTCGAGGCTCTGCCGGGACTTGTTGATGCGCGAGGTCGCAATCATCTCCATCGCCTTGAAGATCTTCTTCATCGACGACGTGGATGCGATCTTCTGTCGGTAGACCCGAATCTGCGCTCCCATGAAATTTCCTTTCAGCACCGCGGTGGTGCGCCAAAGACCGGCGCACCACCGGAAGCGGCTACTTCTTGACGATCGTTTCCTGGTTCACAGCGGTGGCGCCGAGGCTGTCGTGCTCCTCCACGCCCGGCTCGATGCCGTGCTTGGAACCGTGGAAGTCACGCTTGACCTCGGCCACCGCGGTCTTCAGGGCCTCGATCGCGTCGCCCTCGAGCTTGCCGGTGGAGTTGATCGAGTCCATGACGTTGGTCGTGCGGCGCACCTGGTCCAGGAGCGCGTGCTCGAACTCGGACACGTTGGCGACCTCGACGTCGTCGAGCTGGCCCGTGGTACCGGCCCAGATCGAGACGACCTGGTCCGCCACGGGGTAGGGCGTGTACTGGGGCTGCTTGAGCAGCTCCATGAGACGCTCACCGCGGGTCAGCTGCTGGCGGGAGGCGGCGTCCAGGTCCGAGGCGAACATGGCGAACGCCTGCATGGAGCGGTAGGACGCCAACTCGAGCTTCAGCGTGCCGGAGACCTTCTTCATGGCCTTGACCTGAGCGGCGCCGCCCACGCGCGACACCGAGATGCCCACGTCCACGGCGGGACGCTGGTTGGCGTTGAACAGGTCCGACTGGAGGAAGATCTGGCCATCGGTGATGGAGATGACGTTGGTGGGGATGAACGCCGAGACGTCGTTCGCCTTGGTCTCGATGATGGGCAAACCGGTCATCGAGCCCGCGCCCAGCTCGTCCGAGAGCTTGGCGCAGCGCTCGAGCAGGCGAGAGTGCAGGTAGAACACGTCGCCGGGGTACGCCTCGCGTCCCGGCGGACGGCGCAGCAGCAGAGACACCGCACGGTAGGCCTCGGCCTGCTTGGAGAGGTCGTCGAAGACGATCAGCACGTGCTTGCCGTTGTACATCCAGTGCTGGCCAATGGCCGAGCCGGCGTAGGGAGCCAGGTACTTCAGACCCGCGGACTCCGAGGCCGGGGCCGCCACGATGGTCGTGTAGTCCAGGGCACCGTTGTCCTCCAGCGTCTGGCGCACAGCGGCGATGGTGGAGGCCTTCTGGCCGACCGCCACGTAGATGCAGCGGACCTGCTTCTCGACGTCTCCGGACTCCCAGTTGGAGCGCTGGTTCAGGATGGCGTCCACCGCGATGGCGGTCTTTCCGGTCTGGCGGTCGCCGATGATCAGCTGACGCTGGCCGCGACCGATCGGGATCATGGCGTCGATGGCCTTGATGCCGGTCTGCAGCGGCTCGTGCACGGACTTGCGCATGGTCACGCCGGGGGCCTGCAGCTCGAGTTCGCGGCGGCCGTCCGTGGCGACCGGCCCGAGGTCGTCGAGGGGCTCGCCGAGCGGATCCACGACGCGGCCGAGGTAGCCCTCGCCCACGGGCACGGAGAGCACCTCGCCGGTGCGGTGGACCTCCTGGCCCTCCTCGATGCCCTGGAAGTCGCCGAGGACCACGACGCCGATGTCGCGGGTGTCGAGGTTCAGGGCCAGGCCCAGCACCCCGTTCTCGAACTTGAGCAACTCGTTGGCCATGACGGAGGGAAGGCCCTCCACATGGGCGATGCCGTCTGCCGCGGACGACACGCGTCCTACTTCTACTCGTTCCACGTTGCCGGGATCGTAGGACGCGGCGAAATCGTTCAGCGCGCTACGGATCTCGTCGGCATTGATGGTCACATCGGCCATCTGCTGTCCCTGCTCTCTACGTCGTGTGATCATCGCGTGAGCAATGACCAGGCTTGTTCTTGTCGCGATGCGTTGCCCCATCGCCGTGCAGCCGCGTGGGCCGCCCGTGGAGGCAACGCGACGAGATGCCGGCATCGACCGACTCCCCGCGATCCTCGCTCCACGAGAGGATCAGGCCGCGATCCGCTGCTGCAGCTGATCCAGCCGGTGGGTGACCGAGCCGTCGATGATCTCCTCGCCCACCTGCACGCGCAGACCCCCCACCAGCGACGGAGAGGTCTCCGTGGTCAGTTTGAGATCCCGTCCGTACAGGCGGTTCAGCGCGTCCCGCAGCTTCGCCAGCTGGTCCTCGCGCAGCGGCCGAGCCGTCTGCACGCGGGCGATCCAACGATGCTGCCGGTCCGCGACCCACTGGGCGAAGTGCTCGAGCAGCCGCCCGGGCAGCGAGCCGCGCGGTTCGCTGACCGCGCGTTCCACGAGCAGTGCGGCCTCCTCGGACCCCGGCGCCATAAGACGTCGGGCAAGGGTCACCTTGGCCTCGGCACTCGCACGCGCGTCCGAGAACGCGCGCTGCAGCTCGGCGGAGCGCTCCAGCATGGACTTGAACCCGATGAGTTCGTCCACGAGCGCCTCGAGAGCGTCGACACCGCCACGGTTCTCGGCGGCCGCGGCTGCGAGCTGCACGGCCGTCCGCTCGATCCCGTCCCCCAGCTGGCGCTCGGTGGCGCTTCGCTGGGAGGCGAGTTCCGCGACGATGTCCACGGCGACGTCGTTGGCCCGGCCGTCGAACAGCGTGTGCACGAGGCGGGCACGGTCCTCTGCGGAGCGCGAGGGGTCCGTGAGTGCCCGGCGCAGTGGGCCGTTGGCGTCCACGATGTCCAGGATCTCGAAGAGCTGCTTCGTGATCCCGGTGCTCGCGGCCCCGGCCCAGCGGTCCACGTCCACTGTGAGGGGTCGGTAGGGTTCGTTCGATGCTTCTGCCATTACCGTGCAGCTCCCGTACGGCCTTGCTCGGCGTCCAAGTCAGCCAGGAAGCGATCGACCACGCGGTTGGCGCGGTCGTCGTCGTTCAAGGACTCCCCGACGATCTTGGACGCGAGCTGCGTTGCCAGAGTGCCGACCTCGTCCCGCAGGGACACCACGGCCGCCGCACGCTCGGCCTCGATGGCCTTGTGGGCGTTCTCGGTGATCCGCGCGGATTCCAGGTTGGCGCGATCCTTGAAGTCCGCCAGGATCTTCTCGCCCTCTGAGCGAGCTTCCTCACGGATCTTCTGGGCCTCGAGCCGGGCACTTTCGAGCTGCTGGTTGTACTCGTCGCGTGCTGCCTTGGCCTCGGCCTGAGCGGCCTTCGCCTTGGCAAGTCCACCCTCGATGGCGTCCGCCCGGTCCTTGTAGACCTTCTCGAACGCCGGGACGATGAACTTGAACGCGATGAAGAGCAGAATCACGAACCCGATGAAGGTGATCAGCATTTCCCAGCCGTCGGGGAAGAGAGGACTCTTCGCCTCCTCGGCTGCCAACACCAGTGCGTTCATGAGCGCGATTCCTGTTCTCTAGTTAGGGCGTGTTCTGAGGGGCGCCTCAGAGCAACGCCAGGACGAAGCCCAGAATGGCGAGGGCCTCGACCACGGCGAAGCCCATAAACAGCATCGGCTGGATCACGCGCTGGGACTCGGGCTGGCGAGCGACGGACTGCATGTAGGCAGCGAAGATGAGCCCCACACCGATACCACCGCCGATGGCAGCAAGACCGTAGCCAATGACGCTAAGCGAACCTTCCATTGTGGATGTTTCCTTTCTGGGTGCCCGCAGGAGCGAGCGGTGGTGCCGTTACGAGAACCGTGAACGGACGATGGTCAGATGAGCGGCCCGGAGGCGGCGCTCCTTCGTGGGGCTAGTGCCCCTCCTGCAGTGCGCCCTGTACGTACACGGCGAACAGCAGGGTGAAGATGTAGGCCTGCAGGATCTGGATCAGAACCTCCAGGAAGTAGATGAACAGTCCCAGCACGAGGCCGAAGGCCGAGCCGGCGATGCCGAGCACGCCGCCCACCTCGGTGGCGAGGTACGCCATGAACGCAGCTGCGACCATGATGGCCATGTGACCCGCGAACATCGTGGCGAACACACGCAGCGCGTGCGTCACCGGACGGATGATCATGTTCGAGAGGAACTCGAGCGGGATCAGGATCACGTAGAGGACTTTGGGCACGTCCGGCGGCATGGTCATCTTGACCATGAAGTGGCCGAGACCGTGACGTTTGATGCCGACACCGACCCACACGACGTAGGCAATGGCGGCCAGCACGTAGGCGGAACCCGGGTGCGACAGCGTGGGAAGCTGGAGCAGGGGGATCGACCCGAAGAGATTGTTGACCAGGATGAAGAAGAAGAAGCTGAACAGCAGCGGCACGTAGGGCCGGAAGTCCTTCTCCCCGATGATGTCCCGACCCAGGTGGTTGCGAACTAGGCCGTAGCCCATCTCGCCCACGTACTGGCCCTTGGAGGGCACCATGGCCCGGCGGCGAATCACAAACATGAAGAAGCCGGCGATCAGAACCACCGACAGAAGGATCAGCAGAGACTGCTTGCCGAAGGCGAGGGACCCGAGTTCGAAGAACGGGGGAAGATGGGCGTCTTCCGTGGAAGGGGCCACGAATTCGGCCGGAATCCTCAGGGCGGGGTTCAATACGGGTCCTTTCTGCGGTATCCAGACCGGTCATGCTCCGGGCCGGTGGCCCGGTTCAGATGACTTCCTTGTCTCCGACGTGGTCTTCTGCGGGGGTTGGCTGCGGTTCAAGGCGTCCCTCATGTGGAGGTAGCCGAGGTACACCCCGGCGGACGCGCCGAAGACGGCACCCGCGATCACAATCCACCGTGTTCCCAGCAGGTGATCCAGGAACCAGCCTACCAAACTCCATAACACCGCACCGACCACTATGTAGAGCAACACGGCGAGTCCTCCGCCGAGACCGCCCTCCTCGACCAGCTCCCCCGCAGTCTGCAGGGTCTCCCCACGCGCGGCGTCTCGGTAGCGGTGGGACGCCTTGCGGAGCCGGTCGGCAGCAGACCCGTCAGTGTCCGGGTCGGTGGGTCCCGGAGAGCCGGGCTGGTCCGGTGTCGCGGTCATGGCGTCTCGCTCTCGTGGTGGTGAGATCCGACGGTGGCGTCCCTGTTCCCTGGGAGGCCCCCCAGGGGCCGGTTCGCGCCGCCAGCAGCGTCTGGCAGCGCGAGCTCGGAGCGGGGCGTCATTCCGGCGGTGACGCGCCGCACGAGCAGCGCGAAGACAGCAGTCGAGAGCACGAGGCAGGCCAGCGCCGTCACGGCGAAGGCCCGCGAGGCCAACCATCCGGGGGCGCCCACCACGAGCAGCACCCATCCCAGGACAAGTACCTTGAGCAGGTAGAGGGCCGCGAGCGCAGGGGCCGTGGCTGCGGGGGCCACCCGGTACATCTGCGCCGCAACAAGCACCGTGGCACTCGAGCTGAGGGCCACCAGGCCCGCGCCGAGCACGACGGAGCGCAGCGTGTCGGAGGTTCCCAGGCCGGCCACCAGCACGAGGAGCGCCCCGAGGCCGAGGCAGGCCAAGGAGCTGCGGCGCACGCCCGGGCCGTAGGACTGCGGGATCGTTGACGCGGCTGGCGGGGCAACGGAGGATGCCGTGTCGGTGGCGGCACGAGGGATGTCCTCCCCGGCGCGCCCGGTCTCTGGGCGAGTCGTCACGATGCGGCCCCGCCCCTCACCCTTTGGAGCCGCGAGAACAGCTGCGGGGAGCCGAGGTACACCACGATGACGAGCACCACGGCGAGGCCTGCGATCGCCGAGCCCGTGCCGTCCGCCCGCAGCCCGTACAACGAGATCAGACTGACCAGCACCGTGGCCGCCGTGACCACCAGCGAGGACTGGACGTGGGACAGTCCCACGTCCGTGAGGCGCTGGTAGACGTGCTGACGGTGCGGCTTGTACCAGACCTCGCCGCGACGAATGCGCAGCACCAGCGTCACGGCCGTGTCCGCGAGGTAGACGAGGAGCGGGGGCAGCAGGTATTCCACGTACACACCCGAGAGGAAGGCGGCGATCGCGATGGCCGCGATGGCGCCACCGAGGACGTAGGACCCGACGTCGCCCAGGAAGACCGTGCCGCGTCCCAGGTTCCAGGGCAGGAACCCGAGGAACGCTCCGGCCAGGGCAAGACCGGCGCAGACCATCCAGGGCATCCCGTTGGCCGCACCCGCCCACGCGTAGAGCAGCCCCACGGCCCCGCCGTGCAGACCTGAGATCCCGTTGATGCCGTCCATGAAGTTGGCGATGTTGATGTACGCGACGGTCGCGACGACGCCCACGGGCCACCACCACGCGGGCACGCCCAGGGTGACGATCAACGCCGCCGTGCCGACGGCGCCCACGAGAGCCTGTGCGCCGAGGCGCATGCCGATGGAGACGCCGTGGTAGTCCTCCGCCCAGCCCAGGGCCGCCGGGGCCAGGGTCATCGCGAGCACCACCACGGCCACCGAGCGGTCCACCGGAATCAGGCCGGTCAGCAGGCAGGTCCCGTAGGTGAGCACGAGCGAGACAGCCACAGCGAGCCCCATGCCGCGCAGCACGGGTTTCGAGTGTGAGGAGCGGTCCGAAGGGATGTCGACGACCCCCCAGCGGGTCAGCCACGGCTTCACCGTGAAGGGAAGCACCGCAGAGAGCACGAAGGCCAGGAGCAGCGTCCAAGGCGCCAGCCCCAGAAGCATCGACAACGCGTCCCCGCCCGTCACCGCGCCGGGCTCGGCCATGGCCGGCAGCTGCGCGGCACGCGGCACGGTGGCAGCGCCCGGCGACGACGCGGTCAACGCCAGCACTGCTGGCGCGGGGGCGAGGAGGCCCGTGAGCACGGCGCTCATGCCCGGTGCCCCTCGTTGTCTCGGACGCTCAACCCCGGGGTGTGCGGATCAGCGGGTGGCTGCGGGACCCGGCCCGCGCCGTCGCCGGCATGGCCGCCCTTGCCATCAGGGCTCGCCGAGGAAGCCCCGACGGCGCCGCCTGTTGCACCACGCGGCGTGTCCGCCGAGGAGTGCCCGCTCTCGCGCCCGTCCTCTTGGGAGGACACGCACCGCGCCGCGCGGGGCACCGAGAAGCTCGTGATCCTGGGCTGAGTGCTCACCACAACCTGGGGGATGGATCCCGTGAACACCATGCCGCCGCGGACCTTCCACACGTGCCGGTCCAGGTTCGCGGGGTCGAGACGTTCAGCCTTGGCATGGGAGATCTTGGGGTGGAAGGGACGCTCGTCTGTCTCCCCCGTGCCGATCAGGTCCTCATGCAGCTTCTCCCCGTGGCGCAGCCCGGTGATCTCGATGGCGATGTCCTCCCGCCCGGACATGGCCCGCAGCCGCTGGGCGATGTCCATGATCCGCACGGGCTCGCCCATGTCCAGGATCAGCACCTCTCCCCCGCGGGCGATCGCTCCGGCCTGGATCACGAGCTGGCAGGCCTCAGGAATGGTCATGAAGTAGCGCGTGGCGTCCGGGTGGGTGACGGTGATCGGCCCACCCTGCCGAATCTGCTCCGCGAACAGGGGAAGCATGGAGCCGCGGGAGCCGAAGACGTTGCCGAATCGCACGGACGCGTAGCGCCTGCCGGTCTGCTCTCCCATCCAGGCCGTGAGCTTCTCGGCGACCCGCTTGGAGTGGCCCAGCGCGGTGGTGGGGTTTGCCGCCTTGTCCGTGGAGACGTTCACGAAGACGTCCACGTCCACCGACGCCGCCGCCTCCAGCACGTTCAGGGAGCCCATCACGTTGGTCTTCCACGCCTCGTCCGGATACTGCTCCAGCAGGGAGACGTGCTTCAGCGCGGCCGCGTGGAACACCACCTGTGGCCTGCGCTCCTGGAACACCCGGGTCAGGGCGTCCCCGTCCCGGATGTCGCACAGCACGGTGTCCTTGCCGTCCAGAAGCCCGCGGCCGGTGATGGAGATCTGGGTGGCCTGCAATCCGGTCTCGTCCCGGTCCACCATGATCAGCTCAGCAGGCTCGAAGCCCACCAGCTGACGGCACAGCTCGGAGCCGATGGACCCGCCCGCGCCGGTGACAAGTACCCGCTTGCCGGTGATGTAGCCGGCGATGGCGTCCACATGGATGTCCACGGGCCGACGGCCGATCAGGTCCTCCATGGAGATGTCGCGCAGGTCCATGCCCTGGTTCCCACCGGCGAGCATCTCGCTCAGCGGGGGCACGGTCATCACGCGTGTGCCGGTGCCTTCCACGGTCTCCGACACGCGCTGCATCGTGCGGGGATCCGCGTCCGCCAGCGCAACGATCAGCACACCGGAGCGAGTGTGCTCCAGCACGGATGCGGCGTCGTGCAGCGTGCCCATGACAGGAACGGAGGAGATGCGCAGGTGCTTCTTGGCCGGGTCGTCGTCGAGCAGGGCCACCGGCAGGAAGCCCGATGCGGGGTCCTGCATCATGCGGTGCACCAGGAACGTGCCCAGGGCGCCTGCTCCGAAGATCACCACGTGCTGGGCCTCGTCCCCGGGTTTGGCGGTGGACTCCTGGTACATCCGCTTCAGGTAGCGCAACGCGGCCATCAGCAGGCACGCGAAGGGGAAGGCGATGAAACCGAGCGACCGCGGCACCCGCAGCGTGACGCCGAAGACGAGCAGCACACCCTCGAGCAGCGCCGTCACGATGACCGTGACGACCACGAGCAGCTTGGCCTCCTCGAAGCTGCCGAACGAGTACCGGCCCTTGTAGAGGGCGAATGAGAACCCCAAGAGCAGCTGCAGGGCCACCGCCACCACGCACGCGGTCACCACACCGCCCACGGAGACGAGCTCGACGTCGAGCTCGAAGCGCAGCAGGACGGCCACCCACAGCGCCACGATCCACGCGGCGGAATCCAGGATCATCTGGATCCACAGCCACGCGACGGGCTTCTCGCCTCGGGTGGTGGGTCTCGGGGGGTTGGGCATGGGGGCGTAGTCCTTTCGGGCGCGCGGATCAGCCGCTGCGGTGACCCACCATGAGCCGGTAGGCCGCTTCTCGCACTCGGACGGGCACGAACCGGTAGCCGCCGCGCACCATGACGTTCGTTGCCCATTGTAGGAACCCCACGTGGCCAAGCGCCCGCAACCGGGCCTGGAGCGCGAGTTCCGCCCTGAGCACGCTGTACCCGCCGCGGCGTTCGTAGGAGCCGGCGGAGACCCGGTACCCCACGAGCGGCTCGGCCACATTGCGCACGTCCGCGCCCGCGTGGAGCATGCGTGCCCACAGCCAGTAGTCCTCCGCCATCGGCGCGTCCTCGTAGCCGCCCACGCGCTCCACGCTACTGCGGCGCAGCACCACGGTGGGGTGCGAGATGGGGTTGCGGCGCCTGCTCACCGCCATGATGCGCCGCGCCCCCACGGGCGCCGCACGCAGGGCCAGGGGCGTGCCCTCGTCGTCGCCGATCTCGTGCATCGACGCCCCCACGAGGTCCGCGCCGGCCTCGATCAACGGAAGCTGCAGCTCGAAGCGGCGAGGGTAGGCGACGTCGTCCGCGTCCGCGCGCGCAACGACGTCGTACGAGCAGCTGGGCAGGGCCGTGCGCAGTGCGTGGGCGAGCCCATGGTTCTCGGGGATGCGTACGAGGCGCACGGGAACCGGGCACCCGCGCTCGAGACGCTCGAGCTCGGCGTGGAGCTCAGGCGGCACAGGGCCGTCCTGGACGACCACGACTTCGGCGGGGGGCCTGGTCTGCTCCACCGTGTTGGACTCGACCGCCCGGCGCAGGCGCTCGGGTGTGTCCCCCGCGTACACGGGCAGCAGCAGGGAGAAGCGCGCGGGCAGCTCGGACGGGGTCAGCGGCTCAGCGAGGGCCACCGAAACCACGTCCGCGTATGCCGTTGCCGTAGAGCCGCACCCACGTGCGCAGGCCTTCGAGGTCCCGGTTCTTGAGATAGTGCGCCGGGTAGCCGATCACGTCCGCGCCCAGCTGCACGAACCGCTTGTAGCGCCACGAGACGTAGCCGCGGTTGCGGAAGAAGTGGCGCTGCTTGAACTCGCCCGGGGGGATCAGCACCTGGAGCCTTCCGGGGATCACCACGTGCTCCTCGTCCCAGCCCGGCGGGTGGGAGACGGCGGCGGTGGTCACGGTGCCGAACGGCAGCCCGCTCTTGCGCAGGCGCACCAGGAAGTCCACCTCGTCCCCGCGCAGGAACAGCTTCAGGTCCGGCAGGCCCACACGGAAGAAGACGGACTCATCCATGAGGGCCCCGTTGAAGAAGTTGGCGTAGGAGTCGATGAAACCCAGCGGAACGAGGTCCTCGCGCCGGTGCGTGATCCCGCCGTCGAGGCGGAACGGGAAGGAGAGGAGTTCGTGGTTTTGCGGTGCCACGATCAGGGGCGAGACCACGGCGAGACCGCGCTCACGGGCGGCCGTGCGCAGCACGCGCAGGCAGTCGGGGTCCTCCGGGTGGGCATCGTCGTCCATGAGCCAGACCTGCTCCGCTCCGCTGGCCAGGGCCGTGAGGATGGCCAGGGAGAAGCCGCCGGCGCCCCCCAGGTTCGCCACGGAGCGGCGGTAGTGCAGCTCGAAAGCCCCCCCGATCTGCTCGCGCAGGGCGGCCTCGTCCAGTGCGGTGCGTCCAGCGTCCACGAGGCACAGGCTCGCCACGGGATCGGTCTGTGAGCGCAGCCCGTCGATCAGCACCGCCACATCCCGCGGCCTGTCCTGCGTGACGCAGGCAACACTCACGATGGGGTTCGTGGGGGCCACGGCCCTCGGGTAGGTTTCCGTCATGACGCCCCCGGCGATCTGGTCGTGTGGTAGTCCAAGCTGCTCCGTCGCGCTCCCCTCCGCCGCGGGCGGACGCGCTGCGGGCCGGAGCCCGGCGAATTCCCGGAGTCTATCAACGCTCACCATGGTGCCCGCTCAACGTCACCCGGACGCCCGCTGCGGGTGCGCGCCGGGCCCCGTCCTCTTCCGGCGCTACCGTACGATGGGAGGACCATCACGGGAGGAGATACACAGTGACGGCTCACAGCTGGCGCGTCCTCGGAGCAACGGGCTTCATCGGTTCCGCCATCACCACGGCCCTCCGGGCGCGTGACATCCCGGTCACCCCGGTGGCCACACCCCGCCTGGCCTCTCCGGCGACCACCGTCCACCACGTGATTGAGCACGCGCACCGGCTGGAGTCCGTGATCGACTACCTGGCCGAGTCCTTCGCGGGCGCCGACACCGTCGTCAATGCCGCGGGCCTCGCCGCACCGGACCAGACCCACCAGCAGTCGCTGACCGGCGCCAACGCCCTGCTCCCGGTGCTCGTGGCGCTCGCGGCGCACCGCACCGGTGTGCGCCGGGTGATCCACATGAGCTCCGCATCGGTGCAGGCGGACGCACCGGTGCTCGACGAGTCCATCCGCACGGCGCCGTTCTCCCCCTACTCGTTCTCGAAGGCCCTCGGCGAGTCCGCGCTGTACCGGCTGCACTCGCAGTGGAGCGAGGAGCCGAGCGCCCCGGAGCTCACCGTGATCCGGGCGACCTCCGTGATGGGCACGGCCCGTCGGACGACTCGCATGCTGGCCCGCTTCGCTTCCTCTCCGCTGAGCTCGGTGGCCGGCGACGGAACCGCACCCACGCCCGTGACCTCGGTGACGGCGCTCGCGCAGTTCACCGCGTCCGTGGGCGAGTTCCGGGGCGAGCTTCCGCCGGTGATCCTGCAGCCCTGGGAGGGCGCAACCACCGGTTCCGTGCTGCGCGACGCCGGCCGGCGCCACCCCCTGAACCTCCCGCCGCTGCTGTGCCGCGCAGTGATCGCGTGCGCACGCTTCGGCTCCGACGCGGTGGGACACCGCTACGCGGGTCTCATCCGCCGCCTCGAGGTCACCTGGTTCGGCCAGCGGCAGGTCCCCGGGTGGGCCCACGAGCACGGCGTGATTCCGCAGCCCCACGTCCAGGAGATCCTGCGAGAAGCGCACCTCGCACTCGGACGCTGACCCCTTCCAACAACGAGCCCGCCCCCTCGCGGCGCAGCAGCACTGCACGGGGGCGAGTTCTTGTGTGAGGTCAGGGGATCACTCCCCCACGAGACGTTCGGCGTCCTCTATGCTCAGGGCGCTCGTGCCGTCCCACCGGGGTTCGTGACGCACACGGCGGTCCCTGCCCTGGTCGACGGCGCTCTCCGCTGTGGGCGCGCCGTCCTGCACCATGGCGTTGATGAGCTCCTCGTCCGAGACATCGGAGGCATCCCGGGTGGTGGGGGTCCGCGGCACTTCGTGCGCCGCGGAGGACTGCGCCGCGACGTCGCCGTCGTCCGCGGCGTCGGCAGAACCGGTCGTCCCGGCCGCGGACGTCACGTCCGTCGTCTCTGCCGTGCCATGCGAGGCCGACGACGACGCCGCACCCGCGGCGGTCTGCGCCGACGCGCCGGTCTCCGTTGCCACTGCCGCTGTACCGTCCTCGGCGGGCGACGCGGCCAACGGGACCGTCGCGCCGACGGTTCCGGCAGCTGGTTCGGCCGACGTGGTGGCTGCAGCGGCGGCTACGCCCTCCGCGGGGGTGCCTGTCGCGGCGTCCTGGCCAGGCTCCATGGCGCCGCCGTGGACCGCAGGAACGACCTCACGCAGCCGCTCGAGCGTGATGGCACCGTGGCGCAGCACCACGGGCGTCTCCCCCGTGCAGTCCACGATGGTCGAGGCCACGTCCCGTGCGCCCGCGGCGGTGGACACAACCGGGCGGGGGCCGTCGTCGAGGTAGAACGGAACCCGGTCCTGAAGCATCGCCTGGGCGCTCTGCGCGGTCAGTGCGGCGGGCATGCCCGTGCGGTTCGCTGAGCTCACGGCCATGGGACCCACCCGCTCGAGCACCGCTCGCGACACGCGGTCGTCCGGGACGCGCAGCGCCACCGTGCCGTGGGTCTCCCCCAGGTCCCAGCCGAGCGTGGGCTGCGCCCAGCACACGATGGTCAGCGCACCCGGCCAGAAGGCCTCCGCGAGCGCGCGGGCGTCCGCCGAGACCTGGTCCGCGAGGGCGTCCATGACCTCGGGCCGGGCGATGAGCACGGGCGGGGGCATCTCCCGCGTTCTGCCTTTGGCGCCCAGCAGGGCCTGCACCCCGGCGGCGGAGAAGGCGTCGCAGCCGATGCCGTAGACCGTGTCGGTGGGCAACACGATGCACTCGCCGCCGCCCACGACCTCCGCGGCAGCCGCCACGGCCTCGTCCAGCTGCTGCTGGTCCCCACAGGGCCTGATCTCACTCACGGGCTTCTCCTCCGCTCACGTACTTCGTCTGATTCCCCGGAGCATGACGCCGTCGAGGCTTCTGTTGTCCGGGATTCGTCGTCACGGGTGCAGTGCTCCCACCCAGGGCGTAGGCCCGCCCTGCCTGCAACCGTCGGTCGTGGCTCAGGAGCGTTCTCCCGGCAGGACAGCGGTGGTCGCGCGGGGCCGGCCCACGAGATCGTGGTGCAGCCTTACATCCGTGAAACCCCGCCCAACCAGTGCCTCGGCCACGGCAGCCACCTGCGACTCCGCATGCTCCACGATGAAGCTTCCACCGGGGCGAAGCAGGCGCAAAGCCGTGTCCATCGCCGCGCACGGCAGACGCATCCCGGTCTCGTCGCCGCCGTAGAGCGCGGTGGGCGGGTCGTAATCCCGCACCTCCGGGTCCTCTGGGATCTCCCCGTCGGGCACGTACGGCGGGTTGGTCACGACCACGCAGAAGCTGCCCGCCGTTACGAGCGTGAGATCCCGGTAGTCGCACTCGAGCAGACGGACCGGGGAGCCCGCGAGGTTCTGGCGCGTCCACCGCAGGGCCTCTGGCTCCCGTTCGACCGCGCTCACACGGCACGCCGGATCCTCGGTGGCCACAGCCAGGGCGATCGCCCCGCTGCCCGTCCCGAGATCGACGACGGCGGGGTGCAGCTCCCCGTGCTCGCGCCACAGCCGTGCCTCGTCCAGGCTCAGCTGCACGAGCAGCTCGGTCTCCGGCCGTGGCACGAAGACCCCCGGCCCCACGGCGAGCTCGAGCTGTCGGAAGGGCGCTCGGCCGGTGATGTGCTGGAGGGGTTCCCGCCGGGCACGGCGCGCCACGAGGCCCCGGTAGCCAGGAGGCTCGGGCGCGCCCAGGATGGCCTTCGCCTCGGTCTCCCCGCGGCCCAGGCCCAGGACGTGGGAGGCGAGCAGGACGGCATCGGCGTCCGGGGAGGGGACGCCCGCGGCCGCGAGCTCGCGCCGGCCCCACCCGATCGCCTGGGCGAGAGTCGTGGTCACGGCTCAGCTCTTCCGGCCCGAGGGCCCCTGCCCAGCGGAGTCCTGGCTCAGCTGCTCCAGCCGGTGGCGTTCGTCGAGCTCGACCGCGGACGTGATGACGGGCTCCAGGGCACCGTCCAGCACGTGGTCCAGGTTGTAGGCCTTGTAGCCCGTGCGGTGATCCGCGATGCGGTTCTCGGGGAAGTTGTAGGTGCGGATGCGCTCGGAGCGGTCCACCGTGCGCACCTGCGACTTGCGGGCCGCCGCGTTCTCCGCGTCGATCTGCTCCTGCTGGTGCGCGAGCAGGCGCGCCCGCAGCACGCGCATTGCCGCCTCACGGTTCTGCAGCTGGGACTTCTCGTTCTGCATGGAGACCACGATGCCCGTGGGGACGTGCGTGATCCGCACGGCCGAGTCCGTGGTGTTCACGGACTGCCCGCCGGGACCCGAGGAGCGGTAGACGTCGATCTTGAGGTCGTTCTGGCTGATGTCGATCTCGTCCGGCTCGTCCACCTCCGGGAACACGAGCACCCCGGCGGCCGAGGTGTGCACGCGCCCCTGGGACTCCGTCACGGGAACCCGCTGCACGCGGTGCACCCCTCCCTCGTACTTGAACCGTGCCCAGGCGCCCTCGGACGGGTCCGGGGAGTTTCCCTTCACCGCCAGCTGGACGTCCTTGTAGCCGCCCAGTTCCGTGGGGGTCGAGGAGAGGATCTCCGTCTTCAGCCCCGACTGCTCCGCGAAGCGCATGTACATGCGCAGCAGGTCCCCGGCGAAGAGCGCGGACTCGTCCCCCCCCTCCCCCGCCTTCACCTCGAGGATCACGTTGCGGCCGTCGTCCGGGTCCCTGGGCACCAGCTTGCGGCGCAGCACTTCACGGGCCTCGCCGAGCTGCTCCTCGAGGGGCTTGACCTCCGCGGCGAACTCGGGATCCATGCTCCCGAGTTCGCGCGCGGCCTCCAAGTCCTCGGACAGCCGCTCGACCCTGCGGTGCGCCTCCACGATCGCGTTGAGCTCGGAGTACCGCCGACCCAGTTTCCTGGCCCTGCCCGCATCCGCGTGGACGGCGGGGTCCGCCAGTTCGTGCTGCAGCTGGGCGTGCTCATCCAGCAGCGGCTGCACGGGATCGGACATGGGGTGTTCTCCTTCTCGACGGGCGGGACGTGACGCGGGGTTGGCGTCCTAGTGGCCCGCGAGCGTGGTCTTCTGGACCTGCAGCAGGAACTCGGCGTTGGACTGGGTGTCCCGCAGCTTGCTCGTGAGCAGCTCCAGGGCCTGCTGCTGCTCGAGACCGGAGAGCACACGGCGCAGGCGCCACATGATTTTGATCTCTTCGGACGAGAGCAGGTTCTCCTCGCGGCGCGTGCCGGAGGAGTTGACGTCCACGGCCGGGAAGATGCGCCGGTCCGCGAGCTGGCGGGAGAGCCGCAGCTCCATGTTGCCCGTGCCCTTGAACTCTTCGAAGATGACCTCGTCCATCTTGGAACCCGTCTCCACGAGCGCGGTGGCCAGGATGGTGAGCGAGCCGCCGTTCTCGATGTTGCGCGCCGCGCCGAAGAACTTCTTGGGCGGATACAGCGCCGCGGAGTCCACGCCGCCGGACAGGATGCGTCCGGAGGCCGGGGCGGAAAGGTTGTACGCACGGCCGAGGCGGGTCATGGAGTCCAGCAGGACCACCACGTCCATTCCCATCTCCACGAGACGCTTGGCGCGCTCGATCGCGAGCTCCGCCACCGTGGTGTGGTCGTCCGCGGGACGGTCGAAGGTGGAGGCGATGACCTCGCCCTTCACCGTGCGCTGCATGTCAGTGACCTCTTCGGGCCGTTCGTCCACGAGCACCATCATGAGGTGGACCTCGGGGTTGTTCGTGGTGATCGCGTTGGCGATCGACTGCAGCATCAGGGTCTTGCCCGCCTTGGGCGGGGAGACGATCAGACCGCGCTGGCCCTTTCCGATCGGGGCCACCAGGTCCACCACGCGGGGGCCAATCTTCTTCGGGTCGGTCTCCAGTCGCAGGCGCTCCTGCGGGTACAGCGGCACGAGCTTGTTGAACTCGACGCGTTCGCTGTTCTCCTCCGGCTTGCGGCCGTTGACCGTGGTCAGCTGCACGAGCGCGGAGAACTTCTGGCGGGAGTTGTTGTGCTGCTCCCCCTCGCGCGGCGCCCGGATGGCACCCACGATGGCGTCGCCCTTGCGCAGGTTGTTCTTCTTGACCTGGGACAGGCTCACATAGACGTCCGAGGGCCCGGGCAGGTAGCCCGAGGTACGCACGAACGCGTAGTTGTCGAGCACGTCCAGGATGCCGGCCACGGGCAGCAGGACGTCGTCCTCCGTGATCTCGACGTCGTCTACGTCGGGACCGTTGTTGCGGTTGCGGCGGTTGCGGCGCTCGTTGCGGTCGTTGCGATCGCCGCGGTTGTCCCGGTCGTTCCGGTTGCGGTTGCGGCGGTTGCGGCGCGAACCGTTCTCGCCGTCGTTGCCGCCGTTGTTGTTGCGGTTGCGGCGCTCGTTGCGGTTCGAGCCTTCCTGGCCACCGTCCCCGGAGTCCTTGGAGTCGCGCTGGTTGCCGCGGTCGTTGCGGTCCTGGCCGCCGTCCTTGGAGTCCTTCTGGTTGCCGCGGCCACGGCCGCCATCGGACTTCTCGTCCCGCTTGGCATCCTGGGATTTCTCGTCCTTGGCGCCGGAATTCTCCTGCGGTGAGGACTTCTCCCCGCGGTTGCCGCGCGAACGCTGGTTGCGTCCGCCGCGGCCGGAACCGTCCTTGATCTCCTCGCCGGAGTCCGATGACCCGTTCTTCTGGTTCTCGGACTTCTCCTCCTGGGAGGACTGCTCGTTCTGCCGCTCGGCGGAGCCGGCCTCACGGCGGGAGCGGCGCGAGCCGTTCTGGCGCTTGCCGTTCGACTCACCGTCCTCCCCCTCTGCGGAGGACGCGTCCGAGGACCTGGTGTCCTCGGTGCCGCCCGAGCCGCTCTGGGAGGTGCCCTCCGCGGTGCCGGCCTTGGCGGCGTCGTCGCCGTCCGTGTCCTTGTGGCGGCGGGAGGCCTGGCGAGCGGTCTGCTCAATCTTCTCCTCGACGGCCTTGTCGCGGGCGGCGACGGCGCCCCCGCGCTGGTGCGCCTCGATCGCCTCGACCAGGAGGGACTTGCGCATCCGGCGGGCACCGGTGATGCCGAGCTGAGCGGCCAGGGCCTGCAGCTGCGCAAGCTTGAGTCCGGAGAGTCCGGTGCTCTGGGCCTGCGAGGTTTCCGTTCCCTGTTCGGGGGCGGTGGATTCTGTCACGAAGGTTCCTTCTGACTCGGTGGGGGCTGCGGCATCCAGATCGCCAGCAGCCCGGCGGTGATGGTGTGGGCCGCCCGTTGCGGGCCACGGGTGTGCGTGCCGTGAGCACGCGACATCAGCAATGGAGACCCCCGAATCCCTCGTGGGACCGAATTGCCACATCACAGAGGTGGCGGGTCTGCACGAGAGAGGATCGCAGAGAGGCGATGCTGTTCGAGTACCTGCGGTGGAAAACCGCGCATGACGCTCGACTACGGGGCTGGCCCGTCCTGGACGGACAGGAGCCCGGGGCCTATTGCGTGGATACACTCACCTTAGCACCCTCGCGCGGTACGTGCAGAGTGAGGACACGCCACGAGACCCGCCCGCCGTGGTGGGAGTGTGCCGGCGACGCCGCGTCGGCGGCGATCGCACGCACCGCCTCGGCCGCGCGCTCGGCACCCTGCGGCCCGTTGGCGAGCACCAGCACCGTGGGTCCCGCGCCGGAGATCAGCGCGGCGTGGCCGCGCTCGCGCAGCCCCTCCACGAGAGCGGCACTCGGGGCCATCGCCTGCGCCCTGTACCGCTGGTGGAGCAGGTCGAACGTGGCCGGCAGCAGCAGCTCGGGGCGCCCGCCCAGGGCTACCACGAGCAGGGCCGCGCGGCCCGCATTGACCGCCGCGGCGCGATGGGCCACGGTGTCCGGGAGCAGTCCACGGGCCACCGCGGTGGCCACTTCGAAGTCCGGGATCGCCACCACGGGGACGACGTCCGGGTGCACGTCCACGGGGGCGCTGTGGAAGCGGCTCGTCTCCTGCCACGACACCGTGAAACCGCCCAGCAGCGTGGGCGCCACATTGTCTGGGTGGCCCTCCAGCCTGGAACACACCTGCAGCACCTCGTCCGGGTTCAGCCGGGAGCGGATGGGGAGCAGAGCGTTCGCCGCGAGCACCCCGGCCACCACCGCCGAGGCCGAGGAGCCCATGCCTCGGCCGTGCGGGATGACGTTGTGCGCCTCGAGCCGTAACGGGGGCAGCGCTCCCGCACCCGCGGCGTCGAAGGCGGCCTGCATTGCCCGCAGCACCAGGTGCTCAGGGGTGCGCGGAACGCCGTCTGTGCCCTCCCCCGTGAGGTCGAACTCCAGGCCGCTCGCGATCCGGGTGACCCGCACGGTGTCGTAGTGGCCCAGGGCCAGCCCGAGCGAGTCGAAACCGGGCCCCACGTTTCCCGTGGAGGCAGGGACCTCGACCGTGACGGTCGCACCGAGCGGGGCGCCGTCCTCAGAGGAGGCGGCACCGTGGCCGGGCGCGCCGTCCTTGCCGGGGCCGGCTGCGTGTGTCTCGCTCACCACGGACCCGCTCACTCGAGACCGAGGGCCGCGGCCACCGAGACCACGTCGAAAGCCACCCGCTTGGGCGCGGCCGCCTGCGCGTCCTCCGCCTCGGCGCCCTTGACCGCCCACTGGGGGTCCTTGAGGCCGTGGCCCGTCACCGTGGCCACGATGGTTTTCCCGGAGGGGACCTGACCGGCGCGCGCCTGCTTGAGCAGACCCGCGACGCTCGCCGCGGAGCCCGGCTCCACGAACACGCCCTCGCGCGAGGAGAGCCAGCGGTGCGCCTCCAGGATCTCGTCATCCGTGACGGAGCCGATGAGCCCGCCCGACTCATCCCGGGCGGCCACGGCGGTGTGCCACGAGGCGGGGTTGCCGATCCGGATGGCCGTGGCGATCGTCTCCGGCTCGGTCACTGGGTGGCCCAGCACGAGCGGAGCGGCGCCCTCCGCCTGGAAGCCCCACATCACGGGGGTGTGCGTGGCCACGGCGGGAAGCGCGGTGCCGTCCGTGGCCGTGGCGTCCTGCGCGTACTCGCGGTAGCCCTTCCAGTACGCGGTGATGTTCCCCGCATTGCCCACCGGCAGCGCGTGGATGTCCGGTGCGTCACCGAGGGTGTCCACCACCTCGAACGCGGCGGTCTTCTGCCCCTCGATGCGGTACGGGTTCACCGAGTTCACCAGGAACACGGGGTAGGACTCGGAGAGCTTGCGCGCCACCTCGAGGCAGTTGTCGAAGTTGCCGTCGATCTGGATGATGTCCGCGCCGTGCGCCACGGCCTGGGACATCTTGCCCATGGAGATCTTGCCCTCGGGCACCAGCACGGCGCAGCGCATTCCGGCCTGCTTCGCGTACGCGGCGGCGGAGGCGGACGTGTTGCCGGTGGACGCGCAGACCACCGCCTTGGCGCCCTCCTCCTTGGCCTTGGTGATTGCCATGGTCATCCCGCGGTCCTTGAAGGAGCCGGTGGGGTTCATTCCCTCGAACTTCAGCCACACGGCGGAGCCGGTCAGCTCGGAGAGCGCACGCGCACGGATCAGCGGCGTGCCGCCCTCCCCCATGGTCACGACCTCTGTCTGCTCGGTGACCGGCAGCCGGTCCCTGTACTCGTTGATGACGCCCTTCCAGACGTGTGCCATGCGGCGCTCTCCTCGGTTCGACTCGTTGCTTCCACGCGGTGCTCCGCCCCTCGGTGGGCGGGCACCGGAACTCATTCTCCGGCTTCCACCGGAGTGACGGACACGACGTCCCGCACCACCGGCAGCTCGCGCAGCGCCTCCACCGTGGCCATCAGGGACTCGTGGCGGCCGCTGTGGGTCACCAGTCGCAGCAGGGACGTGTCGCTCTCGCGGGGGTCCTCGCTCTGCTGCATGGTGGAGATCGACACGCCGTGGTCCGCGAATACCTTCGCCAGCCGTGCCAGCACGCCCAGCCGGTCGTTGGCGGCCAGGGTAACGGCCAGCCGTGTGGTGACGTCGTCCATGCTCACGGCAGGAAGGGCCGCGTAGGGCTCCAGCGGGATCCCCGTGGCCCCCAGCGCGATGGCCCGTGCCGCGGAGACGAGGTCCCCGAGCACGGCCGACGCCGTGGGGTCACCGCCTGCGCCCTGCCCGTAGAACATCAGCGACCCGGCGTTCTCCGCCTCCACGAACACCGCGTTGTACGCCCCGCGCACCCCGCCGAGCACGTGATCGCGCGGGATCATGACCGGGTTCACCCGCAGGTTCACGCCGTCCCCGCAGCGCTCTCCCACGGAGAGCAGCTTGATGACGTAGCCTGCCTCCCGTGCCGCCGCGACGTCGTCCGCGGTGACCCCGGTGATGCCCTCGCAGTGAACGTCCGCGATCGTGTAGCTGGAGTGGAACGCCAGGGACGCCAGCACGGCGGTCTTGGCCGCGGCGTCGTGGCCCTCGACATCGGCCGTCGGGTCCGCCTCCGCATAGCCGAGTTCCTGAGCCTCGGCCAGGGCGTCGTCGAACGCGGCACCGGTGCTGTCCATCTGGTCCAGGATGAAGTTCGTGGTCCCGTTCATGATCCCCAGGAAGCGGTTGACGCTGTCCCCGGCGAGCGAGTCCCGCATGGGACGCACGATCGGGATGGCGCCGGCCACGGCCGCCTCGTAGGACAGCTGCGCGCCCGACCCCGCGGCGGCGTCCTGCAGCTCGCGCCCGGACTCCGCGAGCAATGCCTTGTTGCCCGTGATCACTGACTTCCCGGCCTTGAGGGCACGTAGCACGCGGGTGCGCGTGGGCTCGATGCCGCCCGTCAGCTCCACGACCACGTCCGCCCGGTCGATCACGGCGTCCGCGTCCGTGGTCAGCAGCTCCGGTGGCAGCTCCACGTCCCGGCGAGCGGTGACGTCCCGCACCGCGATACCCGTCAGCGCGAGCCGCACACCGGTGCGCTGCGCCAGCTCGTCCGACTGGGTGAGCAGCACGCGGGCCACCTGGGAACCCACGGTGCCGGCACCCAGCAGGCCGACCTTCAGGACGGGGGTCTCGCGTGCGGGGGCTGATGTGTTCATGGTCCTCGGGTTCCTTGGGAAGGGGGCTTCGGGAAGGGGGGGGGGTCAGGATGCGGGGCGCGCGTGCGCGGTGATGGCGCCCGCGGGATCGACGACACCGGTGTCCCTGCCGAGCAGGTCCGTCACCGTCTCACGGCGCACGATCTCGCGCGTGGCACCGTCCGGTGCCACAGACACGATTCCAGGGCGCGGCAGCCAGTTGTAGTTGCTCGACAGCGCCCAGCAGTAGGCGCCAGTCACGGGGACGACGAGCAGGTCCCCCGCCGCGACGTCGCCCGGGAGGTAGACGTCCTTGACGACGACGTCCCCCGACTCGCAGTGCTTGCCCACCACGCGGCTGAGCACTGGGGCCTCGTGGGAGACCCTGTTGCCGAGCACCGCGGTGTAGTCCGCGTCGTAGAGCACGGGACGGGCGTTGTCGCTCATGCCGCCGTCCACGGAGATGTAGCGCCGCTGCACGCCCGGGGCCACGGTCACGGTCTTGACCGTGCCCACCGTGTACACGGTGCAGCCGGACGGACCGGCGATGTAGCGCCCCGGCTCGAAGGAAAGGTGTGGTGCGGGCAGCTCGGAGGCTTCCAGCGACTCGGCCAGCAGGGGGGCGAGGTCACCCGCGATGGCCGCTACCTCGCGCGGTGCGTCCTCGGCGGTGTAGGCCACTCCGTGGCCACCGCCCAGGTCCACCTCGGGCAGGACGACGTCCCAGCGGGCCGCCACTGCCTCTCGCAGCGCGAGCACGCGCTCGGCCGCCTGACCGAAACCCTCGGCGGCGAAGATCTGGGAGCCGATGTGGCAGTGCAGCCCACGCAGGTCGAGGGCGTCGGAGGCCTCCAGGCACGCCGCCACGGCCGTCAGCGCTGGAGAGTCCTCTCCGTCCCGCGCTGGGTTCAGGGAGAGGCCGAACTTCTGGTCCTCGTGGGCCGTGGCAATGAACTCGTGCGTGGAGGCGTGCACGCCCGGGGTCACACGGATCATCACCGGCGCGCGGGTGCCCCGGTCACGGGCGAGTCCTGAGAGCAGCTCGATCTCCGCGAGGGAGTCGACGACGATGCGCCCCACGCCCACGCGCAGGGCCAGCTCCAACTCTGCGGCCGACTTGTTGTTGCCGTGCAGCGCGATGCGTGCGGGATCGACCCCCGCGGCGAGCGCGACGGCCAGCTCACCCCCGGAGGCGGTGTCCACATTGAGCCCCTCCTCGGTGGCCCAGCCGACCACGGCGGTGGTGAGCAGTGCCTTGGAGGCGTAGAAGACGGCCACCTCGATGCCGAGGGGGCGCAGCGCATCCTCGAACGCCTCGCGGAACGCTCGGGCGCGCTCACGGAAGGTGCGCTCGTCGAGCACGTAGCTGGGCGTCCCGTACTGCCGCGCGAGCTCCGTGACGGGCACACCGGAGACGCACACGCACCCGTCCGCGTCACGGGTGTACTGGCGCGTGAAGACCAGTGGGTCTAGCTCCGCCGGGTCAGCGGGGACTGCCAGCCAGGCCGGTGCGAGGGGGTGGGTTTCAAAGGTTTCGGACACGGGTCACATCCTCTCGGGGGCGCTCACGCCGAGCAGGTCCAGGCCGTTGGCGAGGACCTGGCGCACGGCGTCGTTGAGCCACAGTCGACTGTGGTGGATCGGGGCCACGGGGTCCTCGCTCTGCGGCGTGACCCGGCACGCGTCGTACCAGCGGTGGTAGGCACCGGCCAGCGCCTCGAGGTGGCGGGCCACGCGGTGCGGCTCGCGGAACTGCGCGGCCTGCGCGACGACGGACGGGTACTGTCCCAGCGCCGCGAGCAGGTCCGCCTCGCGCGGGTGCTCCAGCAGCGCGGCGTCGAACAAGGACTGCCCCTGCTCGTCCGTGCGCGAGACACCGGCGGCCTCGGCGTTGCGGCTCACCGCGCACGTGCGGGCGTGGGCGTACTGCACGTAGAAGACGGGGTTCTCGTTCGAGCGCTTCGTGAGAACGTCGAGGTCGATGTCGATGTTGGAGTCCACGGAGAAGCGGGTCAGCGAGTAGCGCGCGGCGTCCACGCCCACGACCTCCACGAGGTCCTCCATGGTCACCACGGTGCCCGCGCGCTTGGACATCCGCACGGCTTGGCCGTCGCGCACCAGGTTGACCATCTGCCCGATCAGCACCTCGACGGCGTCCGGGGAGTCCCCGAGGGCCGCCGCCGCGGCCTTGAGCCGGGCCACGTAGCCGTGGTGGTCCGCACCCAGCATGTAGATGCACAGGTCCGCACCACGATCCCGCTTGTTCTTGAAGTATGCGATGTCCCCGGCGATGTACGCGGCGTTGCCGTCCGACTTGATGACCACGCGATCCTTGTCGTCCCCGTGGTCCGTGGAGCGCAGCCACCATGCGCCGTCCTTGAAGTAGAGGGAGCCGGAGGTCCGCAGCTGCTCCAGCAGGGTCTCCACCTGCCCGCCCTCGAAGAGCGAGTTCTCGTGGAAGAAGACGTCGAAGTCCACCCCGAACTCGTGCAGCGAGGACTTGATTTGCTCGAACATCAGCTCCACACCGGCCGCCCGGAAGACCTCCTGGGGGTCCTCCGCCTCCAGCGCGTCCGGGTGCAGCGCGAGCACTTGGTCCGCGATCTCCGAGATGTACTGGCCGCCGTATCCGTCCTCCGGCGCGGCCTCGCCGCGGGCGCGGGCCAGCAGGGAGCGGGCGAAGCGATCGATCTGATTGCCGTGGTCATTGAAGTAGTACTCGCGCACCACGTTCGCGCCCTGCGCGCCCAGGATCCGGGCGAGGGAGTCCCCCACCGCGGCCCAGCGGGTGCCGCCCAGGTGGATGGGGCCGGTGGGGTTGGCGGAGACGAACTCCAGGTTGATGGTGGTGCCCTTCAGTGTCTCCCCCGTGCCGAAGGCCGCGCCCTGCTCCACGATCGACTGGGCGAGCTCACCGGCCGCCGCGGCGTCGAGCGTGATGTTGAGGAACCCCGGGCCCGCGATGTCCACGGTCTTCACACCGGGCACCTGCGCGAGGCGCTCGGAGAGGATCTGTGCGACGTCCCGAGGGCTGCGCCCCACCTTCTTTGCCACCTGCATGGCCACCGTGGTGGCCCAGTCGCCGTGGTCACGGTTCTTCGGGCGCTCCACCTTCGCCTCGGGCAGGTCGACGCCGTCCACGACGGTGAGTTCACCGGCGGCCACGGCGTCCTGCAGGCATGCGGAGACGGCGGAGGAAAGTTCTTCAGGAGTCACTGTGACAGTGTAGCGGGGCAGGTGCATGCGGACCGATTCGCCGACCGTCACGCGCAGCGGTTCCCGCGGCCACGGACCGGTACGGTTCACACGCTCGCGGGCCCGTGCGGGCCCGGTTTGGTGCGGATTCGTGCACCGAGTGCACCTGGTAGTATCGTCGAGTCGTCGTTGCAGCCCGGATGAAACGGGTGGCGCACCTGACACGCCCGCGTAGCTCAGTGGATAGAGCGTCTGCCTCCGGAGCAGAAGGTCGTAGGTTCGAATCCTGTCGCGGGCACAAGGTAGGGCCCCTGATCATGAGAAACGCCGATCAGGGGCCCTTTTGGTGCCCGGAGTGAGTAGTGGCCAAGTACGCGTTGAGGTACGCAGTACGCAACGCGTCGCCGCCTGGATGCGGGTTGCCCAAGGGACGATGTACTTCAGGCGTAGAGTGAACTTGAAGATAGTCACATCGTTAAATGATTGCGACTGTTCCCCGGGGCGGCCATCGCTTCAAATACAGGCCTTTTCTCGGAGGTTTGTTCGTCAGAGAGCCGCGGAGGAAGGACAGTCCGTGGCGATGCGGATGCCATGGAACGTTATCGTCCGTACCCACTTGCTCTTGCGCGCCTCACATGGCGACCAACGTCCTGCCCGGCACGAGACGCTCCAGGAGCGTGTTGAGTTGGGGTGTTCCGTCGAGGCTGCTCCCCACCCTGTGCTTGCTGATCGCAAATCCCTACGTGCAGGCCATTCACGCTAGCGGGCCCCGTTGGTTGTACCTAGTGGCGCTGCAGTCGATCTGGACCGGGTTGATCCGCGTGACCCCGCTTATCCGCGGAGGGGTGCGCGAGCGAGCCGAGCGCCGTCTATTTGTCCGTGATGACAGGAGTTTGTCATGAAATCGCACATCAATCGCAAGGTTTTCTTCTCCATGATGGTAGGGATCGCGGTGGCGGTCGTGGCCGCCTTATTGGGGGCTGCGGCCGAGATCATCGGGTTGCTCGGCTGGATCTGTGCCGGCCTCACGTTCCTGTTCTGGGCGTGGGCCCGGTATTGGCGGGCCGATGCCCGCACCACGCGCGCTATCGCCCGGGAGGAAGGAAAGGCCCGGCGAGTTGTGGACGCGCTGATCATTGGTGCCACCGTGGTCAGTCTCGTAGCCGTCGTGTTCGGCCTGCTGCGATCGCGGCAGACCGACGTGGTCGGTACCCTGTCGGGGGTCCTGGCACTGGTCTCGGTGGTGGTTTCCTGGGCGCTGATCAACACGGTCTACGCGTTCAAGCTAGCAAGGTTGTACTACCATGATGAGGAACACGAGTTCACTTTCGAGCAACGACAGGACCCGACCTACAGCGACTTCGCTTTCGTGTCCTTCATGGTGGGGATGACCTACACCTTCAACGCCAAACTGTCCTCGACCGAGATGCGTCGAGTGGCGTTTGGGTACTCCCTGCTGGCCTACGCCTTCGGCACGTTCGTCATCGCTGTGGCCCTTAACCTCGTGACCAGCCTCGGGCAATCCGGGTAGGGGTGCGGTCGACACCGCACAGGTCCTAATGGCCCAGGCCCTCTTAGAACCTCCACCCCCACACTGCGGGACTCCCTGCGGACCTGCGGAGCCTTGGCTGCCCCAATTCCACACAGTAGTGGACTCAGTTGCGTGCATCTTCGTGTCATTGTCTTTGTCATAAGTCGAGTCAGGCCACTCGCCGCGACAACTGTGTGGCGGATCCCCCCGTTCTTGTTCATTTCGACCGTTGTTTGCGGTCCGCCATAAACGTTCGTTTGCGGGAGGGGGTGGAAAACGAACCGGTGACAGTTTCGGTTTAGGCCGCGAGTGTGAGCGGCTCGGCTAGCGGGCTTCGAACTCGATGGGCGTCAACCCGCCGAGTCTGTCCTGGGCTGGTTGACGGCGAGCTTCGCGGTCATCCGGTCCGGGATCACGTATCCGACGACGTGGTTGGAGAACACGTCTTTGATCGCGCAACAGCAGAGCGAGCCGGTTCGGTTCGTCGCCACAGAAGACCCGCTGGAGGTGGCCCTCGAACACCGGCGGGCCCGCCGCGCCTCCTCCCGCAGGCACCGGTACCGGAATGGAGGGTCACCATCGCGGGCAGCACGCAGTGCGTGGATGCGGTGCGCGCCCAGGAGGTCCGCGTCTCGGACCGGGGAGCGGCGCCACCGATAGCAGGGCTGCCTGGGAAGCTTGAAAACCCGGCACGACACCGTCACGGGTATCCCCGCTTCGGCGAGCTCGGCAACGAGCGGGTATGTCATTGTGGGCAGCTGCCGAGGCGCAGATTCGCTGGCGACAGATACGCCGCAGCCCTCCTGAGCACCTCGTTGTCCTGCGCGAGGAGGCGGATCCGCTTCTTCAGCTCCCGAGCCTCCGCCGCGTGTGCCGCAGCGTGACCAGGCCGATTTCCTTCTGCACCGTCGGCCTGACGGAGCCAGTTCTGCAGGGTCGCTTCGCTGATACCGAAGTCGGTAGCGATCTGTTTAATGGTGTCGCCACTCTCACCACTCTCACGGCGACGAGCGACCGCGATGACGTCCTCACGGAACTCTCCGGGATAAGGACCAGCCATGATGACATCCTCCCCGCCAGCGCCTCTCAACGCCAACGATCAGTTGACACCTATTCGTTCCCCACGCCCCTATTACCCGCTGCTGGTACCGACGACGCAGAAGGCCGTAGGTTCGCATTCTGTCGCGGGCACTTTCCATGCCCTCTTCACCCCGCCCGCGCACACGAACCTCCGCGCTGTGCGGGCGCCGCCCTTCGGGAGCGCAGGACCCCGTCGTCTCAGAGCAGTGTCTCAGCGCCGTTCGCGCCGCTGCTCCCGCGTCCGCAGGTTCGGGTGCAGCTGCAGCGGGTCGTACGCGCTGACGACGTCGTCCCCCACGTACTGCTCCTCCAGCAGCGCGTCCTCCGCCACCGGCTGCGGTGCGGCCGTGCGCCGCAGCACCACTCCCACGATCGTGAGGACTCCCCCGACCCCCAGGGTCCCGAAACCCAGGAGCACCATCGTCCAGCCCCTGGCGTTCAGCGGCTCTCCCCCGTGGTCGGCGGCCGCCCGGCCCAGGGCCACGAGCCCCTCGGGAAGCGTGAAGCAGCACACGAAGAGAAGGATCAGCCCCACCGCTGTCACGACGGAGGTGAGTCGTTGTCTGCGATGGGGCTGATTCACTGGGATCACCGATTCTCCGGTGCCACCTCCGCGGCGGAGGAGCCACCCGTTGGTGCGCCACCCGGTGCCACTGCTTCCGCGGCGGCGTTGGGCCCGGCGCTGCGAGCTGTCTCCAGAAGCGTAGCGTCATCCAGCGCGGGCTCGCCCGTGGCGGCCTGGAGCTTGCGGAACTCCGCGAGCAGGTCCGCCACCGTGGCGCCCCGTTTCTGCTCGGCGTCGAGCTCGAAGAGGATCCTCCCCTCGTGCATCATGATCAGCCGGTTGCCCAGCCGAAGCGCCTGCTCCATGTTGTGCGTGACCATCAGCGTGGTCAGGTGCCGCTCGTTCACGATCCGCTCGGTGATCTCCGTGACGTGCTGCGCGCGCTGGGGGTCCAGCGCCGCCGTGTGCTCGTCCAGGAGCAGGATCTCCGGGGCGGAGAACGTGGCCATGAGCAGCGACAGTGCTTGGCGCTGACCGCCCGAGAGCAGACCCACCTTCGCCCCGAGCCTGTTCTCGAGCCCCAGCTGCAGCGTCTTGAGCTCCTCGGTGAACTCCTGGCGCCGAGCCCTGGTCACGCCACGTGAGAGACCTCGGGAGAGTCCCCGGCGCTGGGCGATGGCCATGTTCTGCTCGATCGTCAGGGTGGGCGAGGAGCCCTTCATGGGGTCCTGGAACACGCGGGAGATCCACCTGGCCTTGCGGTGCTCGGGCAGGCGGGTGACCGTGCGGTCCCCCACCCTGATCTCCCCGCTGTCCGGGATGATCGTCCCGGAGACCGTGTTGAGCAGGGTGGACTTGCCCGCGCCGTTGGAGCCGATGACGGTGACGAAGTCCCCCTCGTTGACCGTGAGGCTCACGCCGTTGAGAGCCACCCGCTCGTTGACCGTCCCGGCGAAGAACGTCTTGCGGACGTCGGTGATGCTCAGCACGGGATCACGCTCCCTTCCGTGCGTCGACGGCGCCAATGGCCGCGGTGACCGGGTGCTCGGTGGTCGCGCCCACGTCGGCCTGGACCTCCTGGGCGGCTCTGAGCGTGCGGCGCCGCTTCCATCGCTTGAACACGCTCAGCTGGGGGAGCACCAGTGCGATCACCACGAGCACCGCGGAGATCAGCTTCATGTCCGAGGGGTTCAGGCCCGCCTGCAGCGCCACGGTGATGACCAGGCGGTAGAGCACCGAGCCCAGGACCACGGCGAGCGTGGTGACCACCACGGTGCGGGTCCCGAAGATGCCCTGGCCCAGGATCACGGAGGCGAGGCCCACCACGATCATGCCGATGCCCATACCGATGTCCGCGAAGCCCTGGTACTGGGCGATCAGCGCGCCCGCAAGACCCACCAGCGCGTTGGACAGGCACAGCCCGAGGATCTTCTGCCTGTCCGTGTTGACCCCGAACGAGCGGATCATCTCCGGGTTGTCACCCGTGGCCTGCATGGCCAGGCCGGCGTCCGTGTAGAGGAACCAGTCCAGCAGCACCTTGACCACGAGCACGCCCACCAGCAGGAGCAGCACTCCCCCGATGGTTCCCTGCAGCCCCACCTCGCGAAGCGGGGTGAAGACGGTGTCCTCCCTCAGCAGCGCGAGGTTTGCCTTGCCGTCCATGAGCCGCAGGTTCACGGAGTACAGGGCCGTCATGGTCAGGATGCCCGCGAGCAGCCCGTTGATGCGGGCCTTCGTGTGCAGCAGCGCCGTGATCAGCCCGGCCAGACCGCCCGCGACGAATCCCACCGCGGTGGCGAGCCACGGGCTGCCGCCGTTGATGATGACCATCGCGGCGGTGGCGGCGCCGCTCGTGAAGGACTGGTCCACGGTCAGGTCCGGGAAGTCCAGCACGCGGAACGTGAGGTAGACCCCCAGGGCCATGATCGCGTAGATCAGGCCCAGCTCGATTCCAGCGATCACCGGTGCTACTCGATGACCTGGTCGGCCTTGTCCCGCAGGCTCTGCGGGATCTCCACGCCCATGGCCTTCGCGGCCTTGACGTTGATGATGAGCTTGGTGTCCTTCTGGGACTCCACCGCCATGTCCGCGGGCTCCGCCCCGTCCTTGAGGATGCGCACGGCCATCTCACCCGTCTGCTTGCCGAGGTCCTTGTAGTTAAGGCCCTGCGTGGCCAGCGCACCGCGCTCCACGGAGTCACCCTCGCCGGCAATCAGAGGGATCTTCTTGGACTCGGCGGCGGAGATCACGGCCTCCAGCCCGGCAACGACCTTGTTGTCGGTGGGCACGTAGATCGCGTCCGTGTCGAAGGACTCGGCGGCCTGGGCCACCTCGGCCGTGGTGGTCACGGTCTTCTCCACGACCTTCAGGCCCTCGGACTCCGCGGCTTTCTTGGCCTCGTCCACCTGGATCTGTGAGTTGGTCTCGCCGGAGCTGTAGATGATGCCCACGGACTTGGCACTGGGTTTGAGCTCCTTGACCAGCTTGATCTGGTCCGCCACGGGGTTCATGTCCGTGGTGCCGGTCACGTTGCCGCCCGGCTTCTCGGCAGAGTCCACGAGGCCTGCGTCCACAGGGTCGGTCACGGCGGTGAAGAGCACGGGCTTGTCGGTGACAGCCTGCGCGAGGGACTGCGCCGACGGCGTGGCGATGCCCAGGATCAGGTCGTCCTTGGAGGAGGCGAAGTTGGAGGCGATGTTCGTGGCGGTGGCCTGATCCCCGGAGGCGTTCTGGACGTCGAGGGTGAGGTTCTCGCCCTCCTTGTACCCGGCGTCGTTGAGGGCCTGCACGAACCCCTCCCGCGCGGCGTCGAGGGAGGGGTGCTCCACGAACTGGGAGATCCCCACGGTGACGTCCTTCTTCTCGTCGGACTTCTCGTCACCGCCGGATCCGCAGCCTGTGAGCAGCAGCGCGGCGGCGGTGGCCGCCGCGGTGATCGGGAGCAAACGCTTCATGTGGGTGTCCTTTCCCCGCAGGATGAGTGGTGACTGGATATTACCTAACAATCGGTCGAAAAATGCGACGGAGCTCACATGTGAGGACAACGGGGCTCGTGACCTGGGCCGGAACCCCGTCACACTCGCGTGTCGGAGGCGACCCGTAGACTTCTCGATGAGATGACTGAGCCCAGCACCGCACCCCGCATCGTGTACCCGGAAGACCTGCCCGTCAGTGCGCGGCGGGAGGACATCATGGCCGCCATCCGCGACCACCAGGTGGTGGTGGTCGCCGGTGAGACGGGTTCCGGAAAGACCACCCAGCTGCCCAAGATGTGTCTGGAACTTGGTCTGGGCGAGGGCGGCCTGATCGGGCACACCCAGCCCCGCAGGATCGCCGCACGTTCCGTGGCCGAGCGGATCGCCCACGAGCTCGGCGAGCGCGTGGGCGACACCGTGGGCTACCAGGTGCGCTTCACGTCCGAGGTGGGCCGGGACTCCCGGGTGAAGCTGATGACGGACGGCATCATGCTGGCCGAGATCAGCCACGACCCCACGCTCTCGCGCTACAACGCGATCATCATCGACGAGGCCCACGAGCGCTCCCTGAACATCGACTTCCTGCTGGGCTACCTGCGCCAGCTGCTTCCCCAGCGTCCGGATCTGAAGATCGTGATCACCTCGGCGACCATCGACCCGCAGCGCTTTGCGGAGCACTTTGCGCAGCCGGATCCGCTTCACTCGGAGGCTGAGCTTGAGCCTGCCCCGATCATCGAGGTCTCCGGACGAACCTACCCCGTGGAGATCCGCTACCGGCCGCTGAGCCAGGAGCGCAGCGGGGACGGCGGAGAGGACGAGGAGGAGACCGGGGACGGGCTCGCGGACGAGGACCGGGACCCGATCGACGCGGTGTGCGACGCCGTCGTCGAGCTCTCCCGGGAGCCCCGCGGGGACATCCTCGTGTTCTTCGCGGGCGAGCGGGAGATCCGGGACGCCCAGGACGCCCTGCAGAAGGTCATCGACTCCCACCGCTCGCTGGCCGGGACCCAGATCCTGCCGCTGTTCGGCAGGCTGTCCATGGCGGAGCAGAACCGGGTGTTCTCCCCCTCCTCGCACCGGCGGATCGTGCTCGCCACCAACGTGGCCGAGACCTCTCTGACGGTGCCGGGGATCAAGTACGTGGTGGACCCGGGTACGGCGCGGATCTCGCGCTACTCGGCCCGCACCAAGGTGCAGCGGCTGCCCATCGAGCGCATCTCGCAGGCCTCGGCGAAGCAGCGTGCTGGCCGCAGCGGGCGCACCTCGGACGGCGTGTGCATCCGGCTGTACTCGCAGGAGGACTTCGAGTCCCGCCCCGAGTTCACGGACCCGGAGATCCTGCGCACGAATCTCGCGGCGGTGATCCTGCAGATGATCTCCGTGGGCGTGGTCTCGCAGCCCTCGGACATCACGGAGTTCCCCTTCGTGCAGAAACCGGACGCCCGCGCTGTGAAGGACGGGGTCCTGTTGCTGCGCGAGCTCGGTGCGCTGCGGGGTTCCGGGGACCCGCACGAGGACGACGCCGCCGCGTCGTCGTCCTCCGCACGGCAGCGTTCCCGGCGTGGTCGCCGCGGCCGCGGTCCGCGGGGCGGGGAACGGGCGAAGGGCCCGCTCACCCGCACGGGCGAGATCCTCGCCGCGCTGCCGGTGGACCCGAGGCTGGGCCGGATGATCGTGGAGTCCCAGCGCCGCGGCTGCGTGCGCGAGGTGCTCGTGCTGACCGCCGCGCTCACCGTGCAGGACCCGAGGGAGCGCCCGCTCGAGAAGCGCCAGGCCGCGGACGAGTTCCACGCGCGCTTCCGTGACAAGACCTCAGACTTCCTCTCCTTCGGGCTGCTGTGGCAGTACCTGCAGGAGCAGCAGGACGAGCTCTCGTCCTCCCAGTTCCGCAAGCTGTGCCGGCGGGAGTACCTGAACTTCCTGCGGATCCGGGAGTGGCAGGACCTCTACGCCCAGCTGCGCCAGATCGCGCGGCAGGTGGGCATCGACGCCGGCGGCTCGCGCGAGATCGACGTGGCCGCGAACCAGGACGCCGTGCACAAGTCCCTGCTCTCCGGGCTGCTGAGCAACGTGGGCGTGCGGGACGAGCGCAGCCGGGAGTACCGGGGCGCGCGCGGCACACGCTTTGCGATCTTCCCGGGCTCCGCCCTGTTCAAGAAGTCCCCGGACTGGCTCGTGTCCGCGGAGCTCGTGGAGACCTCCCGGCTGTGGGCGCGCACCAACGCGGCCATCTCCCCCGAGTGGGTCGAGGAGATCGCCCCGCACCTCGTCAAGCGCAGCTACTCCGAGCCCCACTGGTCCCGCTCCCGCGGTGCGGTGATGGCCTCGGAGAAGGTCACGCTCTACGGCCTGCCCCTGGTGAGCGAACGGCCCGTGCTGTTCTCCTCGATCGACCCCGCGCTCTCGCGCGAGCTGTTCATCCGCCACGCCCTCGTGGAGGGCGACTGGCAGACGCGCCACACGTTCGTGAAGCGCAACCGCCGGGCACTCGCGGAGGTCGAGGAGCTCGAGAACCGCATGCGCCGCAAGGACCTGCGGGTGGACGACCAGGTGCTCTTCGACTTCTACGACGCCCGCGTCCCCGAGAAGGTGGTCTCCCAGCGCCACTTCGACTCGTGGTGGAAGAAGGCTCGCCACGAGGACGAGCACCTGCTGGACCTCACACCGCAGGACCTGATCGCCCCCGAGGCTCCCGCGCTGGACACGGAGTCCTTCCCCCGCTCCTGGACGGTCTCCACCCCGGACGGCGAGCTCAGCCTCGACCTCGACTACGAGTTCGCCCCCGGCGCTGACACCGCGGACGGGGTCACCGTGCGGATCCCCGTCCTCTTCCTGGACCGGCTGTCCCCCGAGCAGTTCGAGTGGCACATCCCCGGGCTGCGGGTGGAGCTCGTGACCGCCCTGATCAAGTCCCTGCCCAAGGCCGTGCGCCGCAACTTCGTGCCCGCCCCGGACACCGCCGCGAGCGCCGTCGCCCGCCTGGACGAGGAGTTCGACCCCGCCCGGGACTCGCTGCTCACCTCCCTGGCCACGGTGCTGCAGCGCCTGCGCGGGCACACTGTCACGGCCGCCGACTTCCGCCCGGAGGCGCTGCCGCCCCACCTGCGGATGCGTTTCGAGGTGCGCGACGCCCGCAACGCCGTGCTCGGCCGTGGGGACGACCTCACGGAGCTCAAGCAGCGGCTGCGGCCCAGGGTCCGGGAGGCGCTCGCGGCGTCCCTGGGCGGTGCCGCGGCCCAGCTCTACGACGCCGCCCACGCAGACGACGACGCCGCGGGCCCGGGAGGCCGTCGCGGCACCGGTTTTGCCGGCTCGGGCGGACGGTCGCGGGGCTCGGAGTCGGCAGGGGCGAGCGCCGGACACTCGGGCTCTCGTGACGGAGCCCGCTCGGGCTCGGGACGACGTCGCCCGGGCGGCAACGGCGCCCAGGCCACCCCGCCGACCGCGTCGCTGGAGCGCACGGACCTCACGGCCTGGCCGGAGCCGGACCCGCCCCGCAGCGTGGAGACGCTCGTGGCCGGTCAGACGGTCACCGGCTACCCCACGCTCGTGGCCGTGCCCCCGGCGACACCGGGGACCACGGAGGTCCCCCGCGTGGACCTGCGGATCCTCAGCGACTCCGAGGAGCAGCGCGCCGCCCAGCGCGCCGGCGTGATTGCACTGCTGCAGCGCGTCCTGCCCTCGGTGCACCGCTACGTGGTGGAGCACCTGAGCCAGAAGGAGCGGCTGATCTTCACCCAGAACCCGCACGGTTCGGTGGAGGCGCTGATCCACGACTGCACGGTGGCCGCGATCGACCGGCTCGTGCCGCAGGAGCCCCCGTTCACCCGCGAGGAGTTCGACCGCGTGGCCGAGCACGTGCGTGCGGAGCTCATCGACACCGTCTTCGCCGTCACCTCACTGGTGACCACCACGCTGACGGAGGCCACCACGGTGCGCAAACGGCTGAAGAAACCCGGTTCCATGGGGGCCGTCGCCGCCTTCAAGGACATGTCGGAACAGGTGGAGCGCCTCGTCTACCCCGGGTTCGTGGCCCGCACCGGGTGGCAGGCCCTGCAGCACCTCCCCCGCTACCTGGCCGGGGTGAACGCGCGGCTGGACAAGCTCTCCGGGCACCTGCAGCGCGACGCCGTGGCCATGCAGACGGTGCACGACCTCGAGGCCGAGTACCGTCGCGTCCGCGAGGCCGTCCCGGCCACCGTGCCGGTGCCCGCGGCGCTGACCGCCGTGCGGTGGGACCTCGAGGAGCTGCGCGTGTCCTTCTTCGCCCAGGAGCTCGGCACCGCCCACTCGGTCTCGGAGAAGCGGATCCGCAAGAAGCTACGCGAGCGCTCCTGAGCAGGGGCCCACGGTCCGCCGACACCGGAGCCCCGGGATGACCCGGAGCACCAGAGCAGTGGAAGGCAGAGGCGCCCGCCCGGCAGGACTCGGCACACCGGCACGACAGAGGCGCGGGCCACCGTCGGGTGGCCCGCGCCTCGTGCGGTGCGCGTGACGTGCTCGGTGTCGGCCGCCGACGGCCGACTCAGGCGACCGTGGGGCGGGTCAGTCCTGCTCGACCTCGTCCGCGTGGCCCTGGGCGATCAGCGCCTCACGGATCCGCCGCGCGGACTCGTCCATGACCGCGGAGTCGGGGTCCTGGTCCACGTTGGCGAAGTCGAACTCCTCGATGGAGTTGGTGGGCCACACGTGCAGGTGGGTGTGCGGGACCTCGAAGCCCTGGATCATGAGGCCAACGCGCTTGGGCTTGAACGCGGCGTCGATGGCCTTCCCGATGCTCTGGGACACCGTCATGAGGTGTGCGGCGAGGTCCGCGGGCAGGTCCACCCACGCGTCCACCTCCTGGCGCGGCACCACGAGCACGTGTCCCTGCGCGAGCGGCTGGATGGACAGGAAGCCCACGCACTGCTCGTCGCGCCACACGAAACGGCCGGGGAGGTCTCCCTCGATGATCTTGGTGAACACTGAACTCACGGCGGTGTCCTTTCACTGGGATGCGGTGGAACTCGGTCGGGCGGGTACACGGACGGCACCCGAGTTCGGCTGCTCAGCCGGTCGGTCGCCCAGCTGACGGGGCAGAGGGGCAAGGCTGGGGCACGGGTGAAGTCATGCGGGTACGATCTCCACGCTCTCGCGCGGGTCCAGGTGCTGGTACTCGGTGCCGTAGACCCCGGCGAAGTGCGAGACCTGCTTCTCCACCACGCCGACGCCCGTCTCGGAGAGCAGGGCGTCGTGGATCTGGTGCACCCGGGTGGCCCGCGTGGCGATGACGAAGTCGATCACCTCGGACATCTTGGACCACGGGGCGTGCAACGGCACAAGCACGGTGGGCACCGTGAGACCCTGCGGGACGGTGAACGAGTCCCCGGGGTGGAACACCGCGCCGTCGACCACGTATCCCACGTTCTCAATTGTGGGGATGAGGGGGTGGATCAGGGCGTGCTGCCCCCCGTAGGTGCGCACGGTGAACGGGCCCGCGGTGAACTCGCCGTCCGCCTCCACCGCGTGCAGCCGGTCGGCGTCCGCCACCCGCGGCGCGAGCTCCTCGACCACCTGCCGGGGCGCGTACACCGTGAGCCCCGGGGAGGTGGCCAGCGCGGCCACCAGCCGGTCGGCGTCGTAGTGGTCCGCGTGCACGTGGGTGACCAGCACGGTTCCGGCACCCGCGAGCGCCTCCTCCACCTCGGAGAACGTCCCGGGGTCGATCACGAGCACCGCGCCGTCCTTCTCCAGACGCACGCACGAGTGGGTGAACTTGGTCAGCAGCATGTCCTCACCCTAGCGGCTGGACGGGTTCGGGAGCAGGCCCAGCTTCCACCGCCCGTCCCGACTGCGGCGACGACGCCGCGGCGCCGTCGCTCCCCCGCTCGCCCTGCCGTGCCGGGGCCGGTACGCTGCCAGCCGCGATCGGGGTGTCGGGGCCCCGCGCTACGATGGCCGCACCAGCCCGCCCATGGAAAGGACACCCGGGTGACCACCAGGAAGACGCAGCACGCGGAAGTGCGCAACACCAAGCAGCGCCGCGCCGTCGTCCGGGCCCTGCAGCACCTGGACGACTTCATCTCCACCCAGGACCTGCACCGCGTGCTGCAGGAGCGGGAGGAGTCGGTCTCTCTGGCCACCACGTACCGCATCCTGCAGTCCATGGCGGAGCTCGGACAGGTGGACGTGCTGCGCAGCTCGGACGGCGAGGCCATCTACCGCCGGTGCGAGGCCGAGCACCACCACCACCACCTGGTGTGCCGCTCGTGCGGGGCCGCCGTGGAGCTGGAGGCCCCACAGGTGGAGTCCTGGGCGGAGCAGACCGCCCGCCGCTACGGCTACGCAGACGTGGACCACACGGTGGAGATCAGCGGCATCTGCGCCGAGTGCGCCGCGGCGGCGAGGGCTGAGGCCGGGGGCGATCCCGAGGACCAGCAGGCGTCCGGGTCCCCGGCGGAGACCGACCCTGCGCCGAGCGCCGGGACCGGCGCGGGGACCAGTGACCCCCGGGACGAGACGCGCGCCACCACGTCCTCCACCCTGCACGGCTCCCGCACCCGGGGCCGGAACCGGTGAGTCCGCAGCCACCCTCAGACATTCTGCTCGTCCACAACGGCTCGTCCCGCACCGGTCGCACCGCCTACGCCAGGGCGGCCGGCATCGTGCGCGCGGGCGGCTACCGGCCCGTGCCCGTGGCCGCGCCCACCGCTGCGGAGCTGTCCCGCCGGCTCGTCGCCGTTCTGCGCGCGGACTCCCCGCGCATCGCGGCCGTCGTCGCGGTGGGCGGGGACGGCATGGCCCACCTGGTGCTGCAGTGCCTGGACGCCCTGCGCCGACAGGGAGTGGACTTCCCCTTCGGGCTCGTCCCGGCGGGCTCGGGAAACGACCTCGCCCGGTTCCACGGCATCCCCGTGGGGGACGTGGAGCGCGCGGCCGGACGCGTGCTGCGCGGTCTCGAGTCCGAGCCCTGCAGCACCGACATGGTCCGTGTGACCTGCGCGGACGGCACCGAGCACCTGTGCGCCACCGCGGTGTGTCTCGGTCTGGACGCCCGCGTCAACGCGCGCGCCAACCGCTGGTCGCGGGTCAAGGTCTCCGCGAAGTACGCCGTCGCGCTGGCCGTCGAGGCGCTGTCCATGCGCGCACGGCGCTACGACCTGTCGTGGACCTCCCCGGACGGCATGCTCCACGCCACGGACCGGGACCTCTCGTTCCTGGTGCTGGCCAACACGTCCTCGATCGGCGGCGGGCTCACCATCCTGCCGGACGCGGACCCCTCGGACGGTGCGCTGGACCTCTTCATGGTCGCGGACGTGGACCCGCTGCGCCTGGTCTGGCGGTTCCCGCAGCTGTTCCGGGGCACCCACCTGGCGCTGCCGCAGGTCTCGGTGGAGCCCGCCGTGTCCGCCCGCGTGGCGGTGCACGGTGCGGCCACCGAGGGCGAGGGGACGCACGAGGCCGCCGCGTACGGCGACGGCGAGCGCCTGGGACCCCTGCCCGTGTCCCTGGAGGTCGTGCCGGCGGCGGTTCAGATCCTCTTCTGAGCGTCCTGCCCCTGCTGAGCACCCTGCCCGTGTTGAACATCCTGCCCCGCGGCGTCCGGATCCCCGCGGGTCACGGTGCCGGGGTCGACGACGCCGTGGCCGCCCCGGTGCCGTCCGCGGCCACGGCGCCGCGCGGCGTCGTCGTCGTTGCCGTTGCCGTCACCGCGCGACGGTAGGAGGCCGAGCGCTCACGGACGGCGCGCACCACGCGCGAGACGAGCCACAGGGCGAACGAGATGGTGGTGACGTAGGGGCTGATCGGGATGTTCCCCCCGAGTGCCAGCAGGATCCCGCCCACCATGGCCAGCTCCGCGAAGAGCACGGAGAGCACCACGGTGCGCCCGGGGCTCGAGGTGAGGTTCATGGCTGCGGCGGCCGGGGTGATGAGCAGCGCGAGCACGAGCAGCGCCCCCACGATCTGCACCGACAGCGCCACGGAGACCCCCAGCAGGACCATGAACAGGATCGAGAGCCCGCGCACGGGCAGACCCTTGGCGCGGGCCACGAACGGGTCGGTGCTCGCAAATGTCAGCGGCCGCCACACGGCCACGAGCACGGCGAGCACCAGGACCGAGAGCACCACCATAGAGGTGAGCTGCAGCGAGGACACCGAGACGATCTGCCCGGTCAGCAGCGAGAACTTGTTGGAGGAGCGCCCCTCGTAGAGCGAGAGGAAGAGGATGCCCAGGCCCAGGCCGAAGGGCATCAGCACGCCCACGAACGAGTTGCCCTCCCGGGCGTGCAGGCCCGTGAAGCCCATGATCAGCGCCGCGAGCACGGAGCCCACGAGGGACCCGGTGATCACGTCCGCGCCGATCAGCAGCGCGGCGGCCGCACCCGCGAAGGACAGCTCGGCGATCCCGTGCACCGCGAAGGCCAGGTCGCGCATCATCACGAACGTGCCCACCACGCCGCCCACGAGCCCCAGCACGGCGCCAGCCCACAGGGAGTTGCGCACGAGCACGAACAGCTCGCCGTAGTCGTCGAAGACGAACACGGAGCTGAGGAAGGAGCTCCAGTCGATCTCGGCCAGGATCACGGGATGATCTCCTCCGGGGAGTCGGTGTGGTGGGTGCTGTCGGAGCGTCCGGCCACGAGGATCCGGCCGTTGCTACGCAGCACCTCGATGTCGGTGCCGTAGAGCTGCGAGAGCACGTCCGAACGCAGCACCTCGTCCGGGGTGCCGATCCGGAACGAGCCGTTGGCGAGGTACAGGATGCGGTCCACGTGGTCGATGATGGGGTTCACGTCGTGCGTCACGAAGACGACGGTGCTGCCGTGGCGCTCGCGCTGCTCGTGGACGAGCTCGCTGACCACGTGCTGGTGGTGCAGGTCCAGAGAAAGCAGGGCCTCGTCGCACAGCATCACGGAGGGATCCGCCGCCAGCGCCTGGGCCACGCGCAGCCGCTGCTGCTCACCGCCGGAGAGCAGTCCCACGGGCGCGTCCGCGTACTCCGTGGCGCCCACCCGCTCCAGGAGCTCGGCCACGCGCCGGTTCACGCGCCGCGGGTGCAGCCGGACGCCCCAGCGGTGCCCGTCCACGCCCTGGGCCACGAGGTCCTTGGCGCGCAGCGGGGTCCGCGCGGGGAAGCCGCGCTGCTGGGGCACATAGCCCACGTGGGCGGCAGCCACGCGCGGTCGGGTTCCGGCCACGGACACGGTCCCGGAGGTCAGGGGCAGCAGGCCCAGCAGCACCTTCAGGAAGCTCGTCTTGCCCGTGCCGTTGGCCCCGAGCACGGCGAGGTACTCCCCCGGTGCCACGTCGAGGTTCAGCCCGGACCACAGGACGCGGTCCCCGAACGCCAGCTCGGCGTCCCGCAGGCTGATCGCGGGCGCGGCGTCCGCCGCCGTGGCCGGTGCGGCCGCGTCGTTCTGCGGTCCGGGCCCGGCGGGGCCGGTGCGTGGTGTGGCTGGCTGCATGGTCCTACTTCGTGAGTGCCTGGGCGACGTGCTGGGTGTTCTCCGTCATCCACTGCTGGTAGTTCTGGCCGTCCGGGATGGTCTCGGTGAACTCGACCACGGGCGTCCCGGAGTCCTGCGCGGCGGTGCGCAGCTTTTCCGTCTGGCCCGTGGAGGTCTGCTTGTTGAACGCCAGCAGCGAGACGTGCTCGCTCTTGACCAGGTCCACGGTCTTGCTGAACACGGCCGGGGAGGCGTCCGACTCGGAGTCGATCGCGGCGGTGAACTCCGCGGGGGTGTCGTCGTGCAGACCGGCGTCCTCCAGAAGATACCCGGGCACCGGTTCGGTGGCCACGTAGCCGCCGGAGGCCCCGATCTTCGAGACCTCGTCCCGCACCGTTCCCAGCTCGGAGGAGACCCGCTTGGCGTTGTCCGCGTAGTAGTCCTTGTTCTCCTGGTCCACCTCGCCGAGCTGCGTAGCGATCGCGTCCACGACCTTCTGCATGCTCTCAAGGTCATACCACACGTGCTTGTTGAAGTCGCCGTGGTCGTGGTGGCCGTCCTCGGCCGCGTGGGAGTGGTCCTCGGCCTCCCGCGTCTGGTCCCCGCTCCGCAGCCCGGAGACGTCGACGGCGTCGACCACGCGCTGGTCCTTGGACGTGAGGCCCGAGAGGAACTCGTCGTACCCGCCGCCGTTCTCCACCACGAGCTCCGCCTCACCCACCCGCAGCCTGTCCTGCGTGGTGGCCTCGTAGGAGTGCGGGTCCTGGGCGCTCGAGTCAATTACTGGGGTGGCTTCGACCTTGTCCCCTCCCACCTGGGAGGTGAGGTCCGAGTACACGGTGGTGGAGGTGACCACGCGGATCTTCCCACCGTCGGAGGATTCGTCCGATCCGCCGGTGGAGCCGTTCGCGCACCCCACGAGTGTCAGACCCGTCAACGCGGCGAGCGCGACGGCGGCCACGGTGCGCCCGCCGGTGCGAGTGGTGCGTCCTTGGGTCATGGGGTTCCTTCCCGTCGCGATCCCGACCGGGGCCGTGAGAATCGGTGGCACGTGAGCGTGAGCGAGCTTATCACGAACAATTCTCAATTAGCGGCCAGATGAGAACACCCACTCGCGCCCGCGTCGGCACATGGCCCCGCGCCTCACGTCCAAGACTCCGAGCGTGGGCGACCCTCGTCGTAGCCGGACTGCGACTGGACGCCGACAACGGCGCGCGCCGCGAACTGCTCGAGGCTCGCGGCCCCCGCGTAGGTCATCGAGCTGCGCACCCCGGACGTGATGTGGTCCAGCAGGTCCTCCACGCCGGGGCGCTGCGGGTCCAGGTACATGGTGGAGTTGGAGATGCCCTCCTCGAACAGGGCCTTGCGGGCGCGGGCGAAGCGGTCCTCGCCGACCGTGCGGTGGCGCACCGCACGGGCCGAGGCCATTCCGAAGGACTCCTTGTAGGCGCGACCGTTCGCGTCCACGTTGATCTCCCCCGGGCTCTCGTGCGTTCCCGCGAACCAGGAGCCCACCATCACCTGGCTTGCTCCGGCGGCGAGGGCGAGGGCGACGTCGCGCGGGTGCTTGACGCCGCCGTCCGCCCACACGTGTGCGCCGAGGTCCGCCGCGGCCTCCGCGCACTCGACGACCGCCGAGAACTGGGGGCGCCCGACCGCCGTCATCATGCGGGTGGTGCACATGGCGCCGGGTCCGACCCCCACCTTCACGATGTCCGCACCGGCCGAGACGAGGTCCCGGACGCCGTCCGCGGTGACCACGTTGCCCGCAACCACGGGGACCTGCGGGTCCAGCGCGCGCACGGCCGCCAGTGCCTCGAGCGCCTTGACCTGGTGTCCGTGCGCGGTGTCCACCACGAGGACGTCCACCCCGGCCGCGAGGAGCCTGGCCGCCTTGCCGGAGACGTCCCCGTTGATGCCCACCGCGGCGCCCACACGCAGCCGCCCGGAGATGTCCAGCGCGGGCGTGTAGATGGTGGAGCGCACGAGTCCCTGCCGCGTCAGCAGCCCCACCACCTCGCGTCCGCGCAGCACGGGTGCGGCCTGGACGCGGGCGCCGCTGAGCGTGTCGTAGGCGGCGCGCAGCGCGGCGGGGTCCGAGGTGGCGGGAAGCTCCGAGACCTGAAGCACGGGTCCGTCCGCCCGCGCGAGGTCGCGCAGCTGCGTGAAGCGGTCCACGTCCCGGCAGTCCGCGTCCAGCACGACCCCCGCGTAGCCGCCCTCCTCGTCCGTGACGAGCACGGCACCGTGCGGGCGCTTGTGCATGATGCCCAGGGCGTCGTGGATGGTGCTCGTGCCGGGCAGCACCACGGGGGTCTCGTAGAGCGGGGAGCGGTCCTTGACCCAGGCCGTGACCTCGGCGATCACGTCCAGCGGGACGTCCTGCGGGAGGATGCCCAGGCCGCCGCGCCGCGCCATGGTCTCGACCATGCGGCGGCCCGTCACCGCGGTCATGTTCGCGGCGACGAGCGGGATCGTGGCCCCCGTGCCGTCGCCGGGCGTGAGGTCCACGTCGAAGCGGGACGTCACCCGGGACATGGAGGGCACGAGGAAGACGTCGTTGTAGGTGAGGTCCGTGGTCGGAGTCGTGAGGTAGCGCACGTCACGGGAGTCTACGGTGTCCCCGCCGAGGCCGCGCGGGCCGGGGCCGGGCAGGGCTGCGGGTTAGTGCCGGGTGCGGTGCGGGAGCGCACCGTCACGGGTGGCACGCGCCCAGCTGCCTTACTAGACTGGAAAGTCGGCACGGCTTTGCGAGCGCGAAGCCACTGCAGGTCAGCCACGGCGGGTAAGCTCCGTGGGAGCCACCAGCGGGCCACGAGGACCAGCTCGCCGCCCGGGACACACAGCACTTACGGAAGAGGCGTATCACTCGTGCCAGAGCAGCCGCAGCACCTTATCCCTGAAGAATTCGCCGGCAACGAATGGCTCGTGGACGAGCTGTTTGAGAAGTACCAGGCGGACAAGAACTCGGTGGACAAGAAGTGGTGGCCCATCTTCGAGCAGATGGACGGCGGCGACAAGCCCTCAGAGGTCGCCTCGTCCTCCCGTCGCAGCGACTCGGACGCGAAGCCCGCGGCCTCCAGCAACCAGGCTTCCGGCGCGCAGGGTTCCGGCAAGCAGGCCTCCCCCAAGCAGAACTCCGCCACTCAGAGCTCCGGCGCGCAGGCATCCGGTGCGAAGAGCTCGGGGACCGGCGCCGCGGCGTCGTCGTCGGCGTCCGCTCCCAAGGCCGCTGCCGCGCCCGAGCGCGCGAAGTCCCCGGCTCCCGCCGCCACCGGATCGAAGGCCAAGGGCCGTCCCGCGGGCGTGGACACCGAGGCCGACGCCGCGGAGGCCTCCGGCACCAAGCGCCCCATCCGTGCACAGCCGGAGGATCACCAGGGCGAGGCGTCCGCGAAGGCCGCCAAGGAGAAGCCGGCCGAGGACACCGTGGTCAAGCTGCGCGGTCCCGCCAAGGCCGTGGCCGCCAACATGGAGGCCTCTCTCACGGTCCCCACCGCCACCACCGTGCGCGCCGTGCCGGCCAAGCTGCTGATCGACAACCGCCTGGTCATCAACTCGCACCTCGCCCGCAACCGCGGCGGCAAGGTCTCCTTCACCCACCTCGTGGGCTACGCCGTCATTCGTGCGCTGTCCAACTTCCCGTCCATGAACGTGATCTACGACGACTCGGACGGAAAACCCGCCGCCGTCCACCCGGCGCACGTAAACTTCGGGATCGCGATCGACATCCCCAACAAGGACGGTTCCCGCAACCTCGTGGTGCCCAACGTCAAGGGCGCCGAGGAGATGTCGTTCCTCCAGTTCTGGACCGCCTACGAGGACATCGTCAAGCGCGGGCGCAACGGGGCGCTCACCATGGACGACTACGCCGGGACCACCGTCTCCCTGACCAACCCCGGCGGCATCGGCACCGTGCACTCCGTGCCGCGGCTGTCCAAGGGCCAGGCGTGCATCATCGGCGTGGGCGCGCTCGACTACCCCGCCGAGTACAAGGGCGCTTCCCCCCGCACGATCGCCCGCAACGCGGTCTCCAAGATCATCACCTTGACCTCCACCTACGACCACCGCGTGATCCAGGGCGCCGGCTCCGGCGAGTTCCTCAAGCTCGTGGAGCACTACCTGCTGGGCGGGGACGACTTCTACGACCACATCTTCGAGGCCCTGCGCATCCCCTACGAGCCCGTCCGCTGGGCCGTTGACAACCAGGTCAACCCCGAGATCCAGATCAACAAGGTGGCGCGGATCCAGCAGCTGATCCACGCCTACCGCGTGCGTGGACACCTCATGGCGGACACCAACCCGCTCGAGTACGTGATGCGCAAGCACCCGGACCTGGACATCCGCACCTACGGCCTCACCCTGTGGGACCTCGAGCGCGAGTGGCCCACCGGCGGCTTCGGCGGCCAGAACCTGCTCACCCTGCGCGTGATCCTCGGCCGGCTGCGGGACGCCTACTGCCGCACCGTGGGTGTGGAGTACATGCACATCCAGGAGCCCGAGCAGCGCGAGTGGTTCCAGTCCAAGCTCGAGCGGGACTACCAGAAGCCGGCCCGTGAGGAGCAGTTCCACATCCTGGAGCGTCTCAACGCCGCGGAGGCCTTCGAGACCTTCCTGCAGACCAAGTACGTGGGCCAGAAGCGCTTCTCCCTGGAGGGCGGCGAGTCCCTGATCCCGCTGCTGGACGCGATCATCTCCGACGCCGCGGACGCCTCCCTCGCGGGCGTGGGCATCGCCATGGCCCACCGCGGGCGCCTGAACGTGCTCACCAACATCGCGGGCAAGTCCTACGCCCAGGTCTTCCGCGAGTTCGAGGGCAGCCAGGACCCGCGCGCCTCCGAGGGCTCCGGCGACGTGAAGTACCACCTGGGCACCGAGGGCGTCTTCACCTCCGACAACGGCAACGAGACCCAGGTCTACCTGGCCGCGAATCCCTCCCACCTTGAGGCCGCGGATCCCGTGATCGAGGGCATCGCCCGCGCCAAGACGGACGTGCTGGGCGCCGGCCCCGAGGGCAACGGCGAGTTCCCCGTGCTGCCCATCCAGGTCCACGGCGACGCCGCCATGGCCGGGCAGGGCATCGTCTACGAGGTCATGCAGATGTCCGGGCTGGACGCCTACAACGTGGGCGGCACCATCCACGTGGTGGTCAACAACCAGGTGGGCTTCACCACCTCGCCCTCCGCGGGCCGCACCTCCACCTACTCCACGGACGTGGGCCGCACGGTGCAGGCACCGATCTTCCACGTCAACGCGGACGACCCCGAGGCCGTGACCCGCGTGGCGCAGCTCGCCTTCGAGTACCGCCAGCGCTTCCACCACGACGTCGTGGTCGACCTCGTGTGCTACCGCCGCCGCGGCCACAACGAGGGCGACGACCCCTCGATGACCCAGCCGCTGATGTACTCGCTGATCGACGGCAAGCGCTCCACCCGCAAGATCTACACCGAGAACCTCGTGGGCCGCGGTGACATCAACCAAGAGGAGGCGGACCGGGCACTGAAGGACTACCAGGAGCGCCTCGAGCGGGTCTTCGCGGAGACGCACGAAGCCCAGAACTCCACGGTTCCCCTGGTCACCGGGGATGCCGCGGCGATCGCCAACATCGAGCGCCCCTCCGCCCAGCAGGCGGACTCCGGGGTGTCCGTGCCCAAGACCACGGCCATCTCCGAGGAGACCGCACGCCGCATCGGCGAGGCCCACGTGGACTTCCCCGAGAACTTCACCATGCACCGCAAGCTGCAGAAGCTCGCGGAGAGGCGCCGGGAGATGACTCTCGAGGGCGGCATCGACTGGGGCATGGGCGAGCTCATGGCCTTCGGCTCCCTCGTGATGGACGGCGTTCCGGTACGGATGTCCGGCCAGGATGTCCGCCGCGGCACGTTCACCCAGCGTCACGCGGTGTTCTTCGATGCCGAGAACGGTGCGGAGTGGACGCCCCTGAACAACCTCTCTGCGGACCAGGCACGGTTCTCGATCTACAACTCCCTGCTCTCCGAGTACGGCGTGCTGGGCTTCGAGTACGGCTACTCTGTGGAGCGCCCCGAGGCGCTCACTGTGTGGGAGGCCCAGTTCGGCGACTTCATCAACGGTGCGCAGACGATCGTGGACGAGTTCATCTCCTCCGCGGAGCAGAAGTGGGGCCAGCGCTCCAACCTGGTCATGCTGCTGCCTCACGGCTTCGAGGGCCAGGGCCCGGACCACTCCTCCGCCCGCATCGAGCGCTTCCTGTCGCTGTGCGCGGAGAAGAACATGATCGTGGCTCAGCCCTCCACCCCGGCGAACCACTTCCACCTGCTGCGGCGCCAGGCGTACTCCCGTCCCCGCCGTCCGCTGGTCGTGGCGACCCCCAAGCAGCTGCTGCGCCTGAAGGCGGCCGCTTCCCCGGTGGAGGAGTTCACGCGCGGCAACTTCCAGTCGGTCATCCCGGACGCCGCGGAGTTCGACGACGCCAAGGTCACGGACGTGATCCTCGTCTCCGGCCGCCTGTACTACGACCTCGCGGCCCAGCGGAAAAAGTCGGACGACCACTCCACCGCGATCGTGCGCGTTGAGCAGCTCTACCCGCTGCCCACGGACGAGATCAAGGCGCAGCTGGACCGCTACCCGGATGCGCGCATCATCTGGGCGCAGGACGAGCCTGCCAACCAGGGCGCGTGGCCGTTCATGGCCGTGAACCTGGTGCCCCAGCTGGACCGCCCCGTCACGCTGGCCTCGCGCCCTGCCTCCGCCTCCCCCGCGAACGGCTCGGCCAAGCGCCACGCCGCCGAGCTGGAGACCCTCGTGCAGCAGGCGTTCGACCGCGGCGAGTGAGATCCCCGTGCGGTGCGCTCCGGTTGCGGGCCGGGGCACACCGCACGCCGGGGCACCGGAACGGATCCTCCGCTGTTCCGCACCCGGCCTGGTCGAGTCCGTGGCAGCGGGGGATCGACGACAGCGCGGCCACCCCGGTCCGCGCGGCAACCCGAAGGATGTAGAAGAGTGGACCAACGCAGGATCCGCATTGTGGCCGTGGGAGACGAACTGCTGGCCGGCGTGGACGACCCCCGCGCGCTCGGCTGGTTCGGCCGCGTCATGGCCCGCACCCCCCGCGACGTCGTCCCGGTGGACGCGTACAACCTCGCGGCGCCGGGCGAAGGCAGCGAGACCCTCAACGAGCGCTGGTTCGACGAAGCGGCACGCCGCTTCGACCCGGCCTGCGACAACCGCCTGGTCATCGCGCCCTCCGTGCTGGACATCGACCTAGGCATCACGTCCGCGCGCTCCCGCCTGAACATGGCGAACATCGTGGACCAGGCCACCCAGAACAACGTCAAGGTGCTCGTGGTGGGGCCTCCCCCCACGCTGGACCCGCAGCGCAACCGCAAGATCGCTGACCTCTCCGCCGCCTACGGGGACGTCACCACCCGCCGCAACCACGTGTACGTGGACACGTTCAACCCCCTGCAGCACCACGAGCAGTGGCGCAAGGACCTCGCCGCGAACCACGGCAACCCGGGACAGGCCGGCTACGGCCTCATCGCGTGGCTCGTGCTGCACCGTGGCTGGTACTCCTGGCTGCAGCTGCCCGAGCCCCGCTGACCCGAGCGGAACCCGGTACGCACACGCACTCCGCGGACGCGGGTCGTTGTCCCCGGTCGCTCGCAACCGTGGCCTGCTCGGGTGGCTCGCACCGGCGCGAGGATGTGAGATACTGACAGACGATGTCCCAGCCAATCACTGCAGGAGGTACATCATGAGCAAGCGTGGACGTAAGCGCAAGGATCGTCGTAAGAACTCGGCAAACCGCGGCAAGCGGCCCAACTCCTGAGGTCTTGCACACGAACCACAGAACGCCCGTGACCGTCATGGTCACGGGCGTTCTGCACGTCCGGGGTTGGAACAGATGACTGTTCAGGCCACCGGGTGCTCCCGGCACTGGGCGTCGATCCGCTCGAGGATCGAGCGCTTGAGCTCCGTGGGCGCCGTCTCGCAGCACGAACGCTTCATGACCGAGCGGATGATGCACTCGAAGTTGTACTCACGCGCGCACTCCGGGCAGTCCGTGAGGTGCGCGTGGATCTCTTCGAGGTCCTCGGTGGTCAGCGCGCCGTCCAGGTACTCGTAGATCCTGCGGATGCGCTCGTCCGTGCAGCCGTTGTGGCACGGTTTGTCGGTCATGTTTTCAGCCTCGATCCTTCGCTGGTGCGCCGTCCTTGCCCTTGCGGGTTTTGGACGTGTCAAATCCTCGTTCCTGGGCGTAGTCGCCCAGTTTCTCTCGCAAAAGCTTGCGCCCCCGGTGCAACCGGGACATCACGGTGCCGATGGGCGTGTCCATGATCTCGGAGATCTCCTTGTACGCGAATCCCTCCACGTCGGAGAAGTAGACCGCCAGGCGGAACTCCTCGGGCAGCTCCTGCAGTGCCCGCTTGACGTCCGAGTCCGGCAGGTGGTCCAGCGCCTCAACCTCGGCAGAGCGCAGACCTGTGGAGGTGTGCGACTCCGCTCGATGCAGCTGCCAGTCCTCCACCGCGTCCGTGTTGGCCTGGCGGGGTTCGCGCTGACGCTTGCGGTACAGGTTGATGTAGGTGTTCGTGAGGATCCGGTACAGCCAGGCCTTGAGGTTGGTCCCGGGTTTGTACTGGTGGAACGCGGAGAACGCCTTGGTGTAGGCCTCCTGCACCAGGTCCTCGGCATCGGAGGGGTTGCGCGCCATGCGCAACGCGGCGGCGTAGAGCTGGTCCACGTACTGCATGGCGTCGCGCTCGAACCGTTCGCGCCGCTGCTGCGTGGACTCCTCCCCGGCGGGCACTTCCTCCGGGTGGTCCACTGCGCGGGAGTCTTGACTTCGCTGATCGTTCATCGTTCCCAAGTCTAGGGTCGCGACCGGCATCTGCAGTGATCACCCCATTCCGTGGCTCGTACGCGGCACGGCACCGTGGGCGCGGCGCCGTCTGTCCATTCGGCATAACACGCCGTCCGCACGCGGGTATTCCCGGGGAGGCACGGGCGCAGGCCGATAGGATGGTCGGTGTGCCCTCCCGGAAGTGCCGGGATGCTAGGAGGAGAACCATGAGCATCGTTCGTCGTCTCGCCCGCCCGCTGCTGGCCACCGGCTACATCGCCGGAGGCATTGATGCGTTCCGCAATTCGTCCGCGGCCGCCCAGCAGCTGGATCCCGTGCTGAAGGCCGTGGAGTCCGCTGTCCCCCAGCTGCGCCCCGTGACCGCCAACCGCGCCGTCGTCGCCCAGGGTGTCGCCGCCGCGCAGGTCACCGCTGCGTCCCTGCTGGCCATCAGCAAGTTGCCCCGCCTCTCGGCCACCGTGCTGCTGGGTACCACCGCGCTCAACGGCTACACCCAGTACCGCTCCGCGGACACGGGCTCTGCCGAGGGCAAGGCCACCCGCCGTGCCGGTCTGCTGAAGAACGTGTCCCTGCTCGGTGCCGTGATGATCGCCGCCGTGGACACCTCCGGCAACCCCTCGCTGGCGTGGCGCGCGAGCCACCTCGCGGACGACGTCCGCAAGAACGCCGCGAAGGTGGGCAAGGACACGAAGAAGAAGCTGGCGCAGGCCGAGAAGGCCGTGCAGGACGCCGTCTCGAACTAGGAGCCGTACCCACGTGACGCCGAGCAACGGCTTGCCGCAGTCCCCAGGCCCGCACTGGCCCGCACCCTGGCGAGCCACTCCCGTCTCCGCCACGGTGGCGATCCCCGGGTCCAAGTCCCTGACCAACAGGTACCTGGTGCTCGCGGCGCTGGCCTCCGGGCCCTCGGTGCTGCGCAAGCCGTTGCACTCGCGTGACAGCGCCCTGATGGTGGCCGCGCTCGAGCAGCTGGGCGCGGTGGTCACCCCCCTCCCCGATCCCGGCCCCTTCGGCCCGGATCTGCGCGTCACCCCCATGCCGGTGGGCCGCGCGCTCGAGGAGCCCGTAGCGGTGGACTGCGGTCTCGCCGGCACGGTCATGCGCTTCGTCCCGCCGCTGGCAGCACTGCGTGACGGGGCCGTGGACTTCGACGGCGACGCCGGAGCCCGCGTCCGCCCCATGGGTCCCGTGGTCGCGGGGCTGCGCGAGCTCGGAGTGGGCGTCGAGGACGACGGCCGGGGCACGCTGCCCTTGCGCGTCCTCGGAACCGGAGCCGTGGCCGGGGGAACCGTGTCGATCGACGCGAGCGGGTCGTCCCAGTTCGTCTCCGCCCTGCTGCTGGCGGCCGTTGCCTTCGACGCCCCCCTCGTCCTGCGCCACGAGGGCTCGGGGGGCGTGCCGTCCCTGCCCCACGTGGACATGACCGTGGCGGTGCTGCGCGAGGCCGGCGCGGACGCCGAGCGCACTGGTCCCGCCGAGTGGCGGGTGACCCCCGGAGCAGTGACAGGGATGGACGTCACCGTGGAACCGGACCTTTCCAACGCCGGCCCCTTCCTGGCGGCCGCCGTGGTGAGCGGTGGATCGGTCAGCATCCCGGACTGGCCTGTGCAGACCACCCAGGGCGGCGACCACTGGCGGCAGATCCTGCCCCAGTTCGGCGCGCAGGCCCAGCTGGATGGCACCACCTTCACGGTGAGCGGTCCGCAGCAGATCAGCGGGGTGGACCTGAACCTCTCCGAGGCCGGCGAACTGGCCCCCACCGTGGCCGCGCTGTGCGCGCTGGCCACCACGCCGTCCCGGCTGCGGGGCATCGCCCACCTGCGGGGGCACGAGACGGACAGGCTCGCGGCGCTGAGCACGGAGCTCAACGCCCTGGGCGGGAACGTGCAGGAGACGCCGGACGGACTGGTCATCACCCCCGCACCCCTGCACGGCGGCGTGTTCCACAGCTACCACGACCACCGCATGGCCACCGCCGGGGCGATCCTGGGGCTGCGTGTCCCGGGCATCGAGGTCGAGGACATCGCCACCACGTCGAAGACCCTGCCGGACTTCCCGGTGATGTGGGCCCGGACGCTCGGCTCGGAGGCCTGAACGGTGGCGGGCAGGAGCTGGGACGAGTCGGACGTCCGCGTCAGGGCCAACAAGCGGGGCTCGCGTCCCCGCACCAAGCAGCGCCCGGCGCACGACGACGCCGTGATCGCACGTGTCGTCGCCGTCGACCGCGGCCGGTACACGTGCGTGGTGGACGAGGACGGCCCGACCCCGCGCACCGTGCTGTGCGTCCGGGCCAAGGAGCTGCGGCGTCAGCCCATCGTGCCCGGGGACCGTGTGGGAGTGGTCGGAGACGTCTCCGGGGAGGCTGACACCCTGGCCAGGATCGTGCGGATCGAGCCCCGTTCCACGGTGCTGCGACGCAGCGCGGACGACACCGACCCGGTGGAGCGGGTGATCGTGGCCAACGCGGACCGTCTGGTGCTCGTCCTCGCCGCCGCCTCCCCCACGCCTCGCACCGGATTCGTGGACCGCGGGCTCGTGGCCGCCTGGGACGCCGGCATCACCCCCGTCGTGTGCATGACCAAGACGGACCTCCAGGATCCCACGGAGTTCCTCGAGCACTTCGAGGACCTCGACGTCCTCACGGTGACCACGCAGCGCGCCACGGAACGCGGTCAGCGCCCCGAGGCCGGTCTGCACGACACCTCGCTGGAGGTCTCCCCCGAGTCCCTCGACAGGCTGCGCGCCGTCCTGGACGGGCACGTGAGCGTGTTCTTGGGGCCCTCCGGCGTGGGGAAGTCCACGCTCGTCAACGCGCTCACCGGTTCTCAGCGCGCCACCGGCGGCGTCAACGACGTCACCGGCCGCGGGCGGCACACGTCCTCCTCCGCGCTGGCCCTGACCGTCCCGGGCACCCGCCCCGGCACGTGGGTGGTGGACACCCCCGGCATCCGCTCGCTCGGACTCGCGCACGTGGCGGAGGAGGACCTCCTCAACGCGTTCACGGATCTGGTCCCCGCCACCGCGGACTGCCCCCGCGGGTGCCTGCACACGGAGGACTCCCCCGGCTGCGCGCTCGATGCGTGGGTGCACCGGCCGGAGGCCTCACCCGCCGCCCCCGGAAGGCTCGAGTCCCTGCGGCGCCTGCTGGCGGCGTCGCGCGGGGAGACACAGCGGGGCGACAGCGAAAAGCGGCTCGGACAAGCGATAACGTAGGGACATGCGAGCACCCAGCAACCACACGGACGACCTGCGCCTGGCCCACATCCTGGCGGACTCCGTGGACGGCCTGACCATGAAGCGCTTCAAGTCCCAGGACCTCACGGTGGAGACCAAACCGGATCTCACGCCCGTGACGGACGCGGACCGGGAGGCGGAGCAGATCATCCGCTCGCAGCTGGGACGCATCCGCAACCGTGACGCCGTGATCGGCGAGGAGTTCGGCACCACGGGCTCCGGAGGCCGGCAGTGGGTCGTGGATCCGATCGACGGCACCAAGAACTACGTCCGCGGCGTGCCCGTGTGGGCCACACTCATCGGCCTCGTGGAGGACGGCGAGGTGGTGCTGGGCGTGGTCTCCGCACCCGCCCTGAACCGCCGCTGGTGGGCAGCCAAGGGCTCCGGCGCGTTCACCGGCCGCTCCCTCTCCCAGGCCCAGCGCCTGCACGTGTCCTCGGTGTCCACGCTCCAGGACGCCTCCCTGTCCTACTCCTCGCTCGGCGGCTGGCGGGACCTCGGCGTGCGCGACCGCTTCCTGGATCTCACGGACACCGTGTGGCGCACCCGTGCCTACGGTGACTTCTGGTCCTACTGCCTCGTGGCGGAGGGCGCGGTGGACATCGCGTGCGAACCCGAGCTGAACCTCTACGACATGGCCGCGCTCGTGCCGATCGTGACCGAGGCCGGCGGGCGGTTCACGTCCCTCGCCGGGGAGGACGGCCCCTTCGGGGGCAACGCCCTGGCCACGAACGGCCTCCTGCACGACGCCGCTCTGGACGCCCTCGGCACCCGCGAGTCCTGAGCCGGGAGCGGCCGCCCTCACGCTCCGGTCGATTCCCGCACGCGCCCCGGAGCCCGTGCGTCACAGCCAGGCACGAACGGGCAGGCGCGAAGGGCATGGCGAGAAGAACCCGGACACGGAGAGCCGGGTACGAAGACCCGGACACGACGACGCCCGGCACCGCTGCGAACAGCTGTGCCGGGCGTCGTCGTACCGGGAGCAACGGCGTGGACCGTGACCGGCCCCGCCAGGGACCCCGTCAGGAGTCGATCGAGGTGCCCAGCCTCTCGTTGATGCACTGCTCCATCTGGGTCTGGTCCTGCTGCTGGGCGTACTGCATGCAGTCGCCCATCGAGCCCATGACCCACACGAAGATGGCGGCCATGAACGCCCCGCCGATCAGCGCGAGGGCCGAGAGCACGATGCCCACGATGGCCAGGGCCGGGGAGTCACGGCGGGACTTGCGGATCTTGACCAGGCCTATGATGCCCAGCACCAGGCCCACCAGGCCCAGCAGGCCGCCGAGTCCGAAGAACCAGAAGGTCAGGATGCCGAGGATTCCCAGCACGAGGGACGCGATCGCCAGGCCCTTGCCTGGCACCGGGCCCTGCTGGTAGCCGTTGTAGCCCTGTCCGTAGGACTGCTGCGAGTAGTCGTTCTGGTAGTGCGTGGGGTACCCGCCGCCGGTCTGGTTCCCGTAGCTCTGGCCCGAGTAGTCCTGCTCGCCCGTGCCGGACTGGACGCCGTAGCCCTCGTTGCCGTACCCCTGGTTGCCGTATCCCTGCTGGGTGCTGTGCTCGCCGTAGCCGTTCTGCGAGTAGCCCTGCTGGGGCCCGGCGGGCTCGCCGTAGCCGCCCCGGTAGCTGGAGCGGTCCGCACCCTGGTGGCCGGCGTCCCCGTACTGACCGGTTGTGGCGTGGTCCCCGTACTGGCCGTACTCGGGCTGGGCCTGCCCCGGGGTCTGGGGGCGGTTCTCGGAGTACTGCCCGTACCGGGGCTGCTCGCGGTCGGAGGCCGACGAGGAGCCGGACTGCTCGGAGGGACGTTCGCTCATGGAGGCGCCTGCCTTTCGGTGGTGGTGGTCCGTTGCGGACTCCAGTCTTTCACACGGGGCTCTGCGCCCGCGGGTTCGCTGCACGCATGCAGCGGGGCGGGCGCACGAAAAAAGCCTGGGTCGCGAGGTCGTGTTCACGACGTCGCGGCCCAGGCCGTTCCAGTGGAGATGGGGGGAATTGAACCCCCGTCCGATGCAGCTTTGTCAGGGCTTCTCCGGGTGCAGTGTGCTTGCAGGTTTCTCAGTCCCGGCCATCTCGCACACGAGTGGCCGCCGGACTCAGTCACGTAGAAGTCCTCTGGACGTCCGTGACGTACGTCCAGAGCAGTGACCTTCTAGCTGATGTCAGATCCCAGGTCGAAGGTGTACCTGGGCTGACAGACTGCTGTCGCTACTTACGCAGCGAGAGCGAAGTCAGTGCGCTTGGATTTGGCACTTATATTTTTACAGAGAGCGTTTACGAGATAACTCTGTGTCCTCGACCCGCTTCCCCTGTCTCAACTCACATCGTCGAAACCGATCATCCCCGTATTCATTTTTCAATGAGCACCACGTGCGCCCGGTACCAGTACCGGAGAACCTCGTGGACACACAAGAATACGCCCGCCCCTGACCACACGTCAACAGGCCGCCCGGATCGGACGGGGGAAGGTGTCCCGTGCGGCCCTTGCCCGCTCCCCCACCGTGGCCTACGGTGGGGGCCATGTCCCGATGAGCCCTTCTGAACTCCCCGCGCCCGAGGCCGCTGCCCGGCGGGGACCGCGCCCATCCCAGGACTCTGATGACCACCACACAGCTGCGCACACCCGTCTCCGCCCACGGCGCCTCCGCCCACCTCACGGTGGACGGCGTCTCCTGCTCCTACGGGACCCACCGGGTCCTCACGGACGTCTCCTTCACGGTCCCGGCCGGTCGCCCCACGGGTCTGATCGGCGGGAACGGCTCCGGCAAGAGCACCCTGCTGCGCATCATCGCCGGCGTCCAGGATCCCGATGCCGGCACCGTGCGCTTCTCCGTACCCGGTGGCTCCCCCGTGCGCGTGGGTCTGCTGCACCAGGAACCGCCCTTCTTCCCCGCCGAGACCGTGGCGGACGCCGTCGAGACAGCGGTGCGGCACCTGCGCGACGTGGCGCGCGCCGTCGACGACGCCGCCCGCGCCCTCGCCGCCGCCCCGCAGGACGAGCGCGCCGCCACCGCCTACGCGCACACCCTCGAGGAAGCCGAGCGCACGGGAGCGTGGGACGTGGACACCACCATCTCCACGGTTCTGGAGGGCCTGGGCCTCGGGGGAATCCCCCGGGACCGGCCCACCGGGGAGCTCTCCGGCGGGCAGCGCGCCCGGCTGTCCCTGGCGTGGACCCTGCTCCGCGCCCCGGACGTGCTGCTGCTGGACGAGCCCACGAACCACCTGGACGACGCGGCGATCGGCTTCCTCTCCGCCACCCTGCGCGAATGGCGAGGGCCAGTGCTCTTCGCGAGCCACGACCGCGCGTTCCTGGACGAGACCGTCACCTCGCTCGTGGACCTGGACCCCACCCCGCAGCCGCACGCCACCACCGGCGACCTCGTGGGCGACGGCACGGGCACCGGCATCGGCGTCACCCGGTTCAGCGGCAGCTACTCCCAATACGTGCTCTCCCGCATGGACGCCCGCGAGCGCTGGGAGCGCACCTACCGGGACGAGCAGGAGCGACTCAGGGAACTGCGGGCCGCCGTGAAGGACCAGCACACCGTGGGGCACGCGGGACGCGGCCCCCGCACGGAGGCGCGGGCCGCCAAGAAGTTCTACGCGGACCGCAACGCCACGGTGGTCTCCCGCCGCGTGAACGACGCCCGCGCCCGGCTGGCCGAGCTCGAGGAGAAGCAGATCCGCAAGCCACCCGCCGAGCTGTTCTTCCGCGGTCTCACAGCCGCCGACCCCGCCGCGGAGCACCGGCTGCGGGCGTCAGGACCAGCGGTCACGGCCGTCGACGCCTCGGTGGAGGGACGCCTCGCCCCCGTGTCCCTGAGCGTGGGTGCCGGTGAGAAGTGGCTGCTCACCGGATCCAACGGCGCGGGGAAGTCCACGCTGCTGGGGTTGCTCTCGGGTCGGCTGGGTCCCACCGGCGGCTCGGTGCACACCGCACCCGGGCTGCGCGTGGGGATGCTGGGCCAGGACGACACCCTGGCCACCGCCGATCCGGACAGCACGGTGGCCGCCGTCTACCGGAACATCGTCGGCACAAAACGGGCCGAGGCGGTACCCCTGGGAACCTTCGGGCTGCTGGCCGGGCGGGACGAGAACCGTCGGCTCGGCGAGCTCAGCGTGGGTCAGCGGCGTCGACTCGCCCTGGCGGTGCTGCTCGCGGACCCGCCGCACGTGTTGTTGCTGGACGAGCCCACCAACCACTTCTCACTCGTGCTCGCCACGCAGCTCGAGGCGGCGGTGCCGAACTACCCGGGGACCGTGGTCGTGGCCTCCCACGACCGCTGGTTGCGCAGGAACTGGACCGGCCGGCACCTCGCACTGGAGGTACCGGCCGGGACGCCGTGAGTCGAAGGGCTCAGCCGCGCATGTTGCGGTAGCGCATGGCGCGCTGGGCCTCGCGGTTGTCCTGCTTCTCGCGCAGGGTCTGGCGCTTGTCGTACTCGCGCTTGCCGCGCGCCACCGCGATCTCCACCTTCACGCGCTTGCCGTGCACGAAGTACAGGGACAGCGGGATGATGGTGTAACCGGCTTCGCGCGTCTTGCCCGCGATCTTGTCCAGCTCGGAGCGGTGCAACAGCAGCTTGCGCCGCCGCCGCGCGGAGTGGTTCGTCCACGAGCCCTGCAGGTACTCAGGGATGTGGGCGTGCTCGAGCCACAGCTCACCGCGGTTGTCGAACTGGCAGAACGCGTCCACCAGGGACGCCCGCCCCATGCGCAGCGACTTCACCTCCGTGCCCATGAGCGCCAGACCGGCCTCATAGGTGTCGTAGATGTTGTAGTCGTGGCGCGCCTTCTTGTTGTTGGCCACGATCTGGCGGCCGTCATCAGCGTTCTTCTTGGCCATCGGCCTGTTCTTTCCTCACTGCTCCCCCGGTCCCCGTGCACGCTACGGCCCCCACCCTCGGGGACCGACGACGCCGCGCGGCCGGTGAGAGTCTCTCAGCTCTCGTCGTCGCGGCGCGCGCCTGCACGCCAGCGAATGCCTTCGTCGATGAAAGAGTCGATCCCGCCGTCGAACACGGAACTGGGATTGCCCTCTTCGTAGTTGGTGCGCAGGTCCTTGACCATCTGGTAGGGGTTCAGCACGTACGAGCGCATCTGGTCGCCCCAGGACGCCTTCACGTCCCCCGCCATCTCCTTCTTCTTGGCGTCCGCCTCCTCCTGGCGCTGCAGGAGCAGACGGGACTGCAGCACGCGCAGCGCGGCCGCACGGTTCTGGATCTGCGACTTCTCGTTCTGCATCGACACCACGATCCCCGTGGGAATGTGGGTCATGCGCACGGCCGAGTCGGTGGTGTTCACGGACTGCCCACCGGGACCGGACGAGCGGAACACGTCCACCTTCAGCTCGGTCTCGGGGATCTCCACGGTGTCGTCCGACTCGATGAGCGGGATGACCTCCACCGCGGCGAACGAGGTCTGGCGCCGCCCCTGGTTGTCGAACGGGGAGATGCGCACCAGACGGTGGGTGCCGGCCTCCACGGACAACGTGCCGAACGCGTACGGGGCCTTGACCTCGAACGTGGCGGACTTCAGCCCGGCCTCCTCCGCGTAGGAGGTGTCCAGCACCTTGGTGGGGTAGCCGTGGCGCTCGGCCCAGCGCAGGTACATGCGCATCAGAATCTCCGCGAAGTCGGCGGCGTCCACGCCGCCGGCACCGGAGCGGATGGTGACCACGGCCTCGCGCTCGTCGTACTCGCCGGCCAGCAGGGTCTGGATCTCCAGCTCGGACAGCGCCTTGCGGATGGACTCAAGCTCCACGGCCGAGGCGTCCCGGGTCTCCTGGTCGTCCTCGTCCTCCGCGAGCTCCACCATGACCTCGAGGTCGTCGATGCGCCCGTGGATCTTGTTCAGCCGGTCCACCTTGCTCTGCGCGTGGGAGAGCTGGGACGTGACCTTCTGGGCCTCCTCCGGGTTGTCCCAGAGGTCCGGGGCCGCCGCCTGCTCCGAGAGGTCCGCGATCTGCGTCTTCATGGACTCGACGTCGCTGACCGCCGCCACGGAGTCGTAGGTGGCGCGGAGGGCACGGATTTCTGCAGCGTAGTCAATGGAGGCCATGGCAGACCACTTTACGTCATGGCCCGCGGGCCCCGGGAGCCGGTAGGCTCGGATCCACCCCGCCTGCTCACCGAGGAGACCGTCGATGGAACGTCCTGCAGTGCTCGCACTCGTCCTGGCGGGAGGCAAGGGCTCCCGTCTGGGCGCACTCACGGAGCACACCGTCAAACCTGCCCTCTCGGTGGGCGGCACGTACCGCCTCATCGACATCTCGCTGTCCAACCTGGTGCACTCGCACATCACGGACGTGTGGCTGGTGCAGCAGTACCTGCCCCACGACCTCAACTTCTACATGGCCGGTGGCCGCCCCTGGGACCTGGACCGCTCCCACGGCGGGCTGCACGTGCTGCCTCCCTACGAGGGGGCGGACGGGGAGGGCTTCGCCACGGGCAACTCGGACTCCATCTTCCGGCAGGCCGCGGTCATCCGGGAGGCGGCCCCGGACCTCGTGCTGGTGCTCTCCGCGGACCACCTCTACACCGTGGACTTCAGGGACGTCGTCGACACCCATCTGGGCCGGCGCGCTGACCTCACGATGGTCACCACTGAGGTCACGGAGGACCCCTCCCGCTACAGCGTGGTCCAGACCTCCGAGTCCGGGGAGGTCACGGGCTTCGAGTACAAGCCCGAGGCACCCTCGGGGCATCTGGTGGCCGGGGAGATGTTCCTCTTCACCACGGACGTGCTGCTGGACTCGCTCGAGACGCTGCACGATCAGCTGGGCCAGCTCGGCGACTACGGCGAGGACCTCATCCCCCACGTCCTGGAGCACCACAGGGTGGTGGAGCACCGCCACAGCGGGTACTGGATGGACCTGGGGACCGTCCAGTCCTTCTGGACCGCCCAGCAGCAGCTGCTCGACGGCGACGGCGCGGTCCTGGACGACCCCTCCTGGCCCGTCTGGAGCGGACAGCTCCCTCTGCTCCCCGCATTCGTCGACGACGACGCCGCGGTCATCCGTTCCCTGGTGGCTCCCGGCTCGCACGTGGCCGGTACGGTGGATCACTCGGTGCTCGGGCAGAACGTGACGGTGGAGCACGGTGCGGTGGTGCGCAACTGTGTGCTGCTGGACGGTGTGCACGTGGGCTCCGGCGTGGAGCTGGTGAACGTGGTCGCGGACACCGGAGCACACGTGAGCGGCGGCTCCCGGCGCGGATCCTCCCAGCACGTGACGGTGATCGACCGATCCGGTGCCGTCGCGGACCGTGAGCCGTTCGACACCTCCGCCGCACTGCCCCGGAACTGGGAACAGTACTGACAAGTCCTCCCAGTCCTCTCACCCGAAAGGCCTCTGCCATGCGACGTCCATCCCGCGCCACTCTCGGTCCCGCGCTGCGGCGGGAGCTGTTCCGCACGGTGCGCCACCAGGCCGTCCGCCGCGCGGGCGGTGTGCTCCCCCTGATCGGGCTGTACCGCCGCTACGGTGCATTACGCCAGGTGGCGCGAAACCTCCGGAGTCGCTGACCACGCCCGCTGCCCTGTCCAGCGCCAGCAGTGCGGCCGGAATGCGGGTGAGCACGCCGAGGATCAGCGCAATGCCGCCGACCAGTTCGACGGTGATCGCGAAGGCCGCGGACGCGGTGGACGCGCGGACGCCCATGCCCTCGAAGCTCTGTGCGGTGCCGGAGAAGCGCCACTCCGGGACATCTTGCCAGCCATGCATCAGAAACGTGTTGCCCAGGACCACGCGCAGCACGAGCAGGCCCGGGGCCACCGCGTGGTAGTGCCAGATGCGGCGCACGGGGCGCTCGGCGGGGGCCGAGGTGGCGGACGCGGGACGGGTTTCGGCACCGTGTCACACGGCGTCATGCCTCAGCGACGCATCACGGCCCGGGCATCCCCGGTGGCGCTGATGGGCACACCGGCGGGCACGACGACGTTGACCACAGGCGGGTGGACCACAGCAGTCAGCGAGACCTGAGCCGTCGTCCCGTCCGTGGAGCCGGTGGGCCCGCCCACCGCCAGGCCGCTCACGTCGTGGAACGCGCCGACGGTTCCGAGGTAGCTCGTGGCGGCCCCGGAGACGCCCTCGTCCGTGAGGATGGGCGTGGGCGGACCCGAGCCGGAGCGGTCGACGTCGGTGAAGGTGTCCGCCGCCGCACCCGCCGCGCGGTCCGCGAGAGACTGCAGCTGCCGCTGGCCCACGTACACGCTCGTGATCGCGAGGACAGTGACCACCAGCAGCAGCGAGACGAGGGCGAAGCCGATCAGCACGATGGTGGTCTGGCCCGCGTCCGGGTCCTCGTCAGGTTCCGCCGCCCATCGCGAGCGCAGCAGCGTGAACGGACCGGAACGCCCGCGCCCCGCCGTCGTCAGCACCGGCCTCACGAGTACCGCCCCGCGATCACGGAGACGTCCGCCGACAGGTTCGCGACCGTGGCCGTCGCGAATCCGGGCATGCCCGGCAGGCCCACGCGGATGCTCGCGTGGACGCGCGCCACCGCACCCGGGGAGGCGCACGTGCCGTCCGAGCAGTCCACCGTGACCGTGAGGTCCTGCGGGGCGAAGCCGTGGTCCTGCGCGGCCACGGCGGCGACGTCGTGGATGCCCGTGCGGTCCACGTCCTTCGCCTCCAGCACGGAGATCGCCTGACCCGCCTGCTCGGCCGCGGCGACCACTGCGAAGGACGCCGCCTGCACCCGGGCGACGGTGACCACCAGGTAGATGACGGGGATGAGCAGCAGCAGGCCGAGCCCGATGAACTCCACGATGGCGCTGCCCCGGTCCGGGTCGTCGTCCACGAGCGGTTCCTGCCTCGCCTCAGGAGTCCATGTCCACCGCATGGCCGCTCACCTCCAGTCCCTCGGGAGGGCCGAGGCTTGCGAGCACCGGCAGCGGGGCGACGACGTGGATCTCCACCGCGGGCAGCGCACCCACGCTGGTCCGGGACACCGAGATCTCCTGCGCGTAGCGCTCCCCCACGGTGTCCGCGATGATCCCGCGGGTGCGCTCGGCGCCGTCAGCGTCGGTGCGGTCCGCGAGGCTCGCGTACCGGGCACCCGTCGCGGCGGCGTCGATCAGGGTGTTGCGCACGTGCAGGGCAAATCCCACCTGGAGGATGATCCCGAACAGGATGCTCGCGAGCGCCAGCACCATGACGTACTCCGCCACGGCGCTGCCCTCGTCCACGGCCAGCGCTCCCCCCGTGCCCGCGCGGCGGGGCGCGAGAGGCTCAGAGACCGGAGACCCTGTTGATGGCATCCTGGAACAGCCCCTCCAGCGCCGGGCGTGCGATCAGCAGCAGCCCCGCCACGAGCACGGCGGACATCAGGGTGAGCATGACCCAGCCGGGCACGTCACCCCGGTCGGTCTCGTCACCGTCGGCCTGCAGCCGCGCGGGCACCGCCGTGGTGAGCAGCCAGCCCAGCAGGGCGAGCGGACGGATCAGGTGCTTCATGGGTTTCTCCTTCGTGGAAGTGAGGCGGGGACTGCCGTTCAGAACCCCAGGTTGAGGACCGCAAGGCCCGGGAAGACCGCGAACGCCACGCTCAAGGGCAAGATGAAGAACACGACGGGCACGAGCATGGCGATCTCCTTCTTGCCCGCGATCTCCATCAGGACGCGCTTGTCGTGGTCGCGGACGTCCTGGGCCTGAGCGCGCAGCACGTCCGCGAGCGGAGTGCCCCGCTCGATGGCTACCACGATGCCGTCCACGAAGCGTCCCAGGGCGACCACGTCCGTGCGGGCCGAGAAGTCCTGCAACGCCGTCGTGAGCCCGGCACCGGCCCGCGTCTGGGCGAGGACGGCCCGGAACTCTCCCGCGAGCTCCCCCTCCGCCACGCGGCAGACCCTCTCGAGCGCACCCACGGTGCTCTCCCCAGCACCCACCGCGAGCGCCATGAGCTCCGCCACGGCGGGGAACTCGGCAAGCATCCGTTTCTCCCTGCCGCGGATGCTGCGGGTGAGCAGGTCGCTGCGCAGCCACACGCCCACCCCGGCACCCAGCACGGCCCCGACGGCGAGGATCGCGACGTTCACGTCCTCCCGCAGCACCAGGGCGACACCGAGGGCGCAGCCAGCCACGGCGCCCGCCACCGCGCAGAGCACCTGCTCGGCCCGGTAGTCCATGACGTCCTTGCGGCAGCCGCCCCGCACGAGCCGGCGGGTCAGGACGTCCGCGTTGGAGAACAGGGGCGCGGCACGCCGCAGGAGCCATTCCATGGCCGCGCCCCCGACCGCACCGGCCAGCGCCGTGCCGCGGGTCTGCCGGGAGGACCACGCGGGATCGCTCAAGCCGTTCGCCAGCTCGGCGGCGCGCAGCTGGGGTGCGATGCGCTCCGCGAAGCCCGGCACGCCCACCGCCCGGGTGGCGACCAGCACGAGCCACAACCCCAGGGCAAGGATCGCACCGAGCAGGGCGGAGACCACGGTGGCGTTCATCGCAGCACCCGCCGTTCGGTGGGCAGCGCGCCGAGGCGCAGCATCAGCTGGTAGGCCACCACGGACACCGCGAGGCCTCCCAGGAGGACGGCGGCACCGACCGCTGTGTTGTACGCCTGGACCGCGGCGGGCTGGGTGGCCATCAGCGCGAGGATGAGCCACGGGGCGGCCACGGAGAGCCTGGCGGCGTTGACGGTCCAGGACTGCCGGGCCACGAGCTCGCTGCGGGTGCGCTCGTTCTCGCGCAGGAACTCCGAGAGCGTCCCCAGCAGCCGGCCGAGATCCGTGCCGCCCACCTCGCGGGTGACCCGCAGGGCCTCCACAATGTTGTCCGCCACAGGATCGGCCAGGCGCTGCTTGAGCATCGTGAGCGATCCGTGCAGCTGACCACTCGCACGGTAGTCGGCGGCGAACCGCGCGAAGGCTGGCCGCAGCGGTTCCGGGCCGCGGTACTGCAGCTGCATGAGCGCCTCCGGCAGCCCCATGCCCGCCCGGATCGCCGAGCGCAGGTGGTCCACGACGTCCGGCCACACCTCACGGAACACGGCGGTGCGACGACGGGCGCGGCGGCGCACGAACCAGAGCGGAGTGCACAGGGACACCAGGAAGACACAGAGTCCGAAGACAGCGGCGGAAGTCAGCGCCAGCACCAGGACGCCAGCAACTGACGCGAGCAGGACGCTGAGGCCCACGAATGCGGCGAGCGAGACCGCGGGAAGGTCCGCCTGGATCATCAGGGTGCGGAACCTGCCCGTGCGCGCGTGCCGGGTGCGCGGGGCGGACGGCCGGGTCCAGAAGGACCACCACACCAGGAAGATCCCCGTGCCGAGCAGGGCTCCGAGCAGCGCGCTCACCGGGAGACCCGCCCCGCACGCCCGCTCGACGCCTCACCACGTGGACCGGATCCGTTGCCCCGCGGGCCGGAGCTGCCCCGGCGTGGACCGGAGCCGTTGCGACGTGCACCGGGAGCCGGGCCGCCCGCGCTGCTCACTGCCGTGAGGTCCTCGGCCGAGGACCGTTCCCCTGTCTGGTGGGACGACCCACCGCGAGTCCACACCGGTTCCGAGGTGCCCTCGTCCCCGGGGCCCGGGGCGGCGTCGTCGTGGAGGAGAACCGCCGGCGAGTACCCGGCGCGCACGAACTTGTGCGCCGCGGGCACCTCGGAGGCGACCGCTCGCAGGATGCCGTCCCGCAGCTGGAAGACGGGGTAGGTCTCGATCACCCCGTTCTCCACCCGGTTGCCGACTCCCAGGATTTCGGCCACGCAGCGGTGCCCGTCCGGGGCACGGTGGCAGTGGACCACCATGTCGAAGCACGAGGCCACGGTGGGCACCACGAACGCGCTGCTGATGTTCTCGCCGGCGAGCAGCGGCAAGGTGCAGATCTTGGTGACGGCGTCCCGGGCCGAGTTCGCGTGGATCGAGCACATCCCCGGCAGACCCGCGTTCAGCGCGATCAGCATGTCGAGGCTCTCAGCCTCCCGGACCTCCCCCACCACGAGGCGGTCGGGGCGCATCCGCAGCGCCTCCTTCACGAGCCGCCGCAGCGGGATCTCACCGGTCCCCTCCAGGTTGGCCTGCCGGCACTGCATGCCGACGACGTCGCGCAGCGCCACCTTGAGCTCGAAGACCTCCTCCACGGTGATCACCCGCTCCCGGGGACCGATCGCCGCGCACAGACAGTTGAGCATGGTGGTCTTCCCCGCCTGCGTGGCCCCCGAGACCAGGACGTTCAGGCCGGAGTCCACCGCGGCGTGCAACAACTCCGCCGCCTGCACCGTCATCGAGCCGAGGGCCACGAGGTCTTGCAGCCGACGTGCCCGGGCCACGAACTTGCGGATGTTGACCGCCCAGTGCGCCCGGGTGACGTCAGGAATGACCACGTGCAGCCGGGAGCCGTCCGGTAGGGACGCGTCCACGAACGGGGAGCTGAGGTCCAAACGCCGGCCGGAGGACTTCAGCATCCGCTCCACGAGGGTGCGCACCTGGGACTCGCTCAGCACGAGACTCGTCAGCTCGGACTCCCCGCCGCGTGCCACGTACACCTCGGCCGGTGTCAAGATTGAGCTAGAATCTCTTTTATGGACGCTGTCATCTACGCCCGCATCAGCCGTGACGTTGAGGGCACAAGCCTGGGTGTGAACCGTCAGCTCGAGGACTGTCGGCAGGCCGCGAGCGCCCGCGGGTGGGCCGTGGTCCATGAGTACGTGGAGAACGACACCTCCGCCACCCGGGCGAAGGTCCGCCCCCAGTACCAGCAGATGCTCCGGGACCTCGCCAACGGGACAGCCGGCGCGCTCATTGTGTGGGACGTGGACCGGCTCACCCGAACCCCCAGGGAGCTCGAGGACGTGATCGACCTCGCGGACGCCCACAGCATCGCGCTGGTGTCCATCGGCGGTGAGATCGACCTTGCAACCCCCCAGGGGAGGATGACGGCCCGGATCAAGGGCAGTGTGGCGCGGCATGAGACGGACCAGATGGCGCGACGTATCCGCCGCAAGCAGCGCGAGCGGGCTGAGCAGGGCCTCCCCAATGGGCTGTGTCCGTTTGGGTGGCGGAGGGTCTACAAGGACCAGGCGCGCCGGTCCGGGGTCCGAGACGTCGCCTACCCACCCGAGGCGGAGCAGGTCCGCGACGGGGTCGCTCGCCTCCTTGCCGGTGAATCGATCCGCTCCATCGCGACTCGCTGGAACGCGGACGGATTGCCCACCCAGCGGGGTAACGGATGGAGGACTGGCACGGTCCGGCAGACCCTCCGGCGGGCCGCGAACGCCGGGCTCCGCGAGCACAAGGGTGAGCTGTTCCCCTCCGACGTGATTGAACCGCTCATCACCGAGGACGAGTTGCACCGGGTCCGGGCGCTCCTGGCGGACCCGGGGCGCCGGGTGCAGCACGGCACCACCCCCGCCTACCTGTTGACCGGGATCGCCGAGTGCGGCCGGTGCGGTGGGAAGATGCGCTACCTGAAGAGCAGAGGCCGTGACGGCATGCCGTCCTACGGGTGCCGAGACTGCACCCGTGTGGCCCGCTCCATGGGGCTGGTGGACGCTGTGGTTGAGGGTGCCGTGCTGGGGCGTCTGCAGCAGCCTGACGTCCTCGAGACGCTCCCCACGGTGGATCCAGCCCGGGGGGACGACCTGCGCTCGCAGGCCGAGGCGCTCGAGGCCAAGCTGTCCGAGGCGGCGGACCTGTTCACGGCGGGCACGATCACTGGTGAGCAGCTGTCCAGGATCACCGCCGGGGTCCGCCCCCAGTTGGACAAGACTCGGGCACAGTTGGCGGACCTGACACCGGCGAGCGCCGCGGCCGCGATAGCCGGCGAGGATGCTGTGGCCCGCTGGGAGGACGCCACCCTGCTGGTGAAGCGAGAGATCGTGGACACCCTGATGACCATAACCATCCTGCCCGCCGGGCCGGGCCGGGGACGGGACCCCGAATCCGTGAAGATCGAATGGAAGGCATGAGCATGGAACCCCGCCAGTTCGCGGCGATCATGGACAACACAGCGAGAATCAGGATCACTTGTTCGGGGGTAGGGGGCTCCCACAAGCCGGGCAAGACCATCGGCATGTTCGGCTGGTGCCCGCCAGTCGCCCCTTTGAATGACGGCCGTGTGATCGGGCAGTGGCTGGGCCGGGGGCCAGGGGTTGCCTATCGGCGCCCTGAGGCTGAATTCGACGAGCCCGGAGAATCACGCCAGGTCTACCATGAGACCTGGAAGTTGCATTGCAAACAGTGCGCCCGCGGTGGCCACCCACAGACAATCTCCCTGCGGGGCTTGAACCGGCGGAAGCCCAATGTGTGGTCCACCGCTGACATCCTTTTCGGCGCTATTTCTGAAGCAGGCCGTGCCGAAGTAACTCTCCAGGAGATCGCGGCGTATCTAAGCACTTTGTCCGCGAAGGAACATCGAGCCGTTCGATATTCGCCGATGCCGGGGAGCGAGGACGGCATGGTTCGAGTGAGCGACGACGGCACGATTCCCTCATGGGCTTCATGGCAGTGGTATGGCTTTACTAATTGATTAGAGGTATACTCGTGAGTGTCGTGCTCGTCAGACCATGACACTCAGGAAGCGGCAACTCCTGACCCCGAAGCCGCCCTCAGAATGACAGTAAGGTCCGTTGGCGCGGGCTTGGCTACTAGCCATGCCCGAAAGGCCGACGGACTTGTCTGTTTCCAAGCGCCCCTACCGGATCGACCCAGACCGCGCCCGCGAGCGCGCACGCGTCGCATCCCTCTCCCGCACTCGCGCCGCGGATGATCCCGAACTCACCGAGGCCCGTGCCTCCCTGCAAACGGCCCGTGTGGACGCCTACGTAGCCCGCCTCGTGGCCGAAGCTCCCCCGCTCAACGACGCCCAGAAGGCCGCGCTCGCAGGTCTCCTGCGCCCCGTGGAGAACCGTGGGGGTGCTGCAGCATGACGGCAGAAGAAAACCCCCGGGTGGGCACCCCAGGGGTCTCTCAACAAAATCCTCTGAACACCACCAATTCTACTCGGGATTGGCTTTACGCGCTCGCTATCCACGGCTTCCACCTGTTGCCGTTGATCCCGGGTGAGAAGCGGCCGGCGATCATGGACTGGGAGAAGCGGGCCACCGTGGACCCCGCCCAGCTCGACCGGTGGCCGAAGGATGCCGGCGTGGGTATTGCGTGCGGCCGCTCCGGGCTGGTGGTGATCGACTGTGACTCTCATGGTTCCACCCCTCCGCCTGAGTGGGACCGGCCCGGGATCCGGGACGGGGTGGACGTGTTCGCGGACCTCTGGTCCCGCCACTCCCCCAGCGCGTCCATGTTCGACACGTTCACTGTGACCACACCGAGCGGGGGGCTGCACCTGTACTTCCGGGCACCGGCCGGTTCCAGGATCCGGAACCGTACCGGGCTGGAATGGCAGGTCGACGTGCGCGCCCGCGGTGGATACGCCTGCGGGCCCGGGACCAACCTCAAGCAAGGCACCTACACGCCTTCCGGAGATCCTGGGAAGCTCCTGCCTCTCCCCCAGTGGCTTCGCGACATGCTGGCCCCGCAGGAGCCCGCACAGCGCCGCCCCATGCCCGTGGCCCCTCCCACACGGTCGCAGGCGGACCGTCGTGTGGCCGGGTTGCTCCGCACTGTGTCCACCGCTCCCGAGGGGCAGCGGAACAGCACACTCAACTGGGCGGCGTGGCAGCTGGCCCAGGACGGGCTGCTGACCCAGGAGTACGCCACCGCTCTGCTCCACGCAGCCGAAACCGCCGGTCTTCCCCAGGCCGAAGCCGTCAAGACCATCCGATCCGCAGCCGCCCCAAGAGGCTCCAACGCTCAAGGGGGCGCAGCAGCATGACCGTAGAACCATTCGCCGACTTCCCGGCGAGCGCCGAGTTCGAAGACCCAGCTGCGACCTACGAACGCATGGTCGTCAACGAGATGGAGCGCATGCAGATCCGCGAGGAGGCGCGCCGACGGATCGCGGCCGAGTCCTCCACAGTCTCGGAACTCCCGGCGCTGTCCAACCTCGCGGACCGGCTCGCAGCGCCCCGCACACGCCCTCGCTGGCGGATCCAAGACATGTGGCCCGCCGGGGGGCGCATCAACCTTGTAGGGGCACCCAAGGCCGGCAAGACCACGATGACCACCAACGTGGTGCGGGCCCTGGTGGACGGCGGTCAGTTCCTCGGGAAGTACACCACCGAGGCCGTCCCCGACTGCGAGGGCCCCGCGGTCGTCGTGTTCGACTTCGAGATGACCGAGGACATGCTCCTGGACTGGTACGAGGATGCTGGGATCGCCAATACCCACAAGGTGGAGACCGTGCTGCTCAACGGGCTGGGCTCAGGGTTCGACTTCACGAATCCCGCCGTGCGCGCCGAGCTGGTGAAACGGTACGGCGGCGCCCACACGTACATCCTCGACCCCGTAGGGCCGCTGCTGGCCTCGCTCGGGCTGGACGAGAACTCCAACAGTGACGTGCAGCGGCTGCTCACGGCCTGGGACGAGTTCGTGCGGGAGCTCGGCGGTCAGGAATCCATGGTCACCCTGCACGCCGGGCACAACGGCGAGCGCGCCCGTGGTGCCTCCGCGTTCCTGGGGTCCTGCTCTGCAGTGTGGACGCTGATGCGCGAGGGGGAGGAACCAGGCGCGTCCCGGTTCCTCAAGACCATGGGGCGGATCGAGGGCATGCCCAAGACCCGGTTGGCGGCGCAGGGGCGGACCCTCACCATCCTGGGGCACATCACGCCCGAGAGCATCGCAGATGCCAAGGGGCAGCAGATCCTCGACTACCTCTCCGCCGTTGGCACTTGGCAGGGGCGGGACCGCATCCGCAGCAGAGTTGGCGGATCCCAGCCAACCGTCACTCAGGCGCTACGAGAGCTTGTCGATTCCGGCCAGGTTCTCCACGACAACAAGAAGGGCTACGGCCTCTCTCACTGGTCGTCCTGACCGGTGGCCTGACTCCCGGCCCCCTTAAGGGGGGCCCGGGAGAGTCAGGGGGCCTGACTCTCACCCCTGACTCGCCCTGACTATCCGCTGACTCTCGGGGGTCAGGCCCCCTGACTGGACCCTGACTCAACCCTGACTCCGGCCCACCCGAGAGTCAGGGGGTACGAGAAAGAGAACACCTCATGGAACAGCAGAAAGCATTCACCGCACAGGACACAAACAGGCAGGACAACACCGAGCAGGACTACCACCACCGCCGGGTCGAAGGGATGCTCACCAACGCCAAGAGCAAGGCGTGAGCCGCCCCCTTCGACGGCAGGACGATGTCGGTGCTCGACCCCTGGAACAACGAGATCCGCCTGTCGGTCGGCTGAACCCAAGCTGGGCGGCGGCACCCATCCCTTCGGGGGGCCGCCGCTCGTCATCCACCGAGCACCCCTGCCGCACGTCGATCGGCGGCGGTCGGATACCCGCAAAGCATCAGACAACCTCGGACGGCGGCCACTAGACTTTCTCTCCATCCGACGACGAGAGGACACCGATGTCTGACCTGTGGACCGTTGACCCGCGCGAGGCGCTGCGGGCGGGCGAAGAGTTCGATCTGGACAGCCTCGACCGCGCCTCGACCTTCGGGTTCATCGGGGACAAGGCCGCCGCCGAGACGTTGACCGCCGAGCGCGGAAAGCTCCTCTCCGAACTGCAGGAACGCCTCTTCGCCAACGGGCGCGCGGGCGGCAAGCGCAACGTCCTGGTGATCATCCAGGGCCTCGACACCGCGGGAAAGGGCGGGATCGTCCGCTACGTGATGGGCATGGTCGACCCGCAGGGCGTGGCCCTCAGGAGCTTCGGGGTGCCGACCGCCGAGGAGCGCAGCCACCACTACCTCTGGCGGATCAAGAAGGCCCTTCCGAAGCCGGGCCTGATCGGCGTCTTCGACCGTTCGCAGTACGAGGACGTGCTCGTCGTGCGCGTCGACAACCTGGTCGACCAGGACGTGTGGGAGCCGCGCTTCGCCGAGATCAACCGCTGGGAGCGCACCCTCGTCAACGGCGGGACGACCGTGCTGAAGTTCGCCCTGATGCCGTCCTACGACGAGCAGGCAAGGCGCCTGATGGAACGCATCGACCGACCGGACAAGCGCTGGAAGTACTCCACCGGCGACCTGGGTACCCGCTCCAAGTGGGACCAGTTCCAGGAGGCGTATGCCGACGTCTTCCGCCGCACCTCGACGGAGCACGCACCCTGGTACGTGCTGCCCGCCGACCGCAAATGGTACTCGCGCCTCGCCATCACGGAGATCCTCACCCGGGCCCTGATCGAGATGGAGCTGAAGTGGCCACGCGTGCGCTGGAGCCCGGAGGTCCAGCGGCGAAGGCTGGCGAAGACGATGTCGCCCGAGCTGTACGCCGAGTCCGCCGGCATCGTGCAGAAGTCCATCGACGCGAGCATGGACGTCAGCCTCGAGGCCGCCGAACTGCGCGACGCCCACGCGGACGACGCGACCCGCGAGTCGGCGATCGCCGCGATCGAGTCGCGCCGGGCCGAGCTCGAGGCCGACCTCGCCACGACCCTTGAGGACAAGCAGGCCTTGCTCGAGGAGATGGCCCCCGACCTCGCGGCCGCGACCGCGGCCACCATCCCGACCTCCGCCGACGCGATCGCCGTCGACGAAAAGGTCAAGGACAGGGCCGCCAAGAAGTCGAAGAAGAAGGACGACTCGAAGATGTCCAAGAAGAAGAAGAAGTCCAAGAAGTGAGCCGACTCATCCCATGAACCGATGACGGCGGCACCGAGGCCGGTGCCGCCGACCCGGTCACCAGTTGTAGTCGAGGAACTTGCCGTCGAGGGTCACCACGACCCGGTCACCCGAGGGGTCGGGCCGTCGGGACACGTCGAGCTTGAAGTTGATCGCGCTCATGATCCCGTCGCCGAACTCCTCGTGGATCAACTCCTTGATCGCCGGGCCGTAGACGTTGATCGCCTCGATGAAGCGGTAGATCGTCGGATCGTTGGCGGCATCGCCAAGCCCCGTCCGGTAGGGCTGACGCTGCAGCGCCTGCACCGACTCGTCGCTGAGCCCGAGCAGTTCGCCCACCTTCACCGCCGCATCCTCGGGGACGGGATGCTGCCCGAGGAGGGCGGAGACGGTCCACTCCTTCGGCTTGCCGATCGCCTCGGCGATCTCGGCCCAGGAGAGTCCCTCCCTCTGTTTCGTCGCCCGGATCTCCTCGGCAGCCTTCGCCTTGGCCTCGTTCATGATGCACCGCTCCTTAGCGTGGTTATCTGAATGGTTCTGCCAAGCCTAGACGTAGAGGATGTAACTGTCCCCCGGCAAGGGGGCGTGTGACCCGAAACTTGACTGGCGGCCCCGCAGGGGGTCTGTCTTTGATCTGAACCGTCCACGACCCCTTCGCCGGTGGGGTGACCGACGAGGAGCGCCGGTCGAAGGCCTTGCATGACCTCATATGAGCCTGGAGAGCCCCATCAACGTCTTGTCTGCCCGGCCCCCGACCGACGTGCCCACCATCAGGAAGGCTCACCACCAAGTCTGACGCGCGACAGCGACGCACTAACCCGACGCATCGCCGCAGGTCATCGCGATCCCGACCCCAAGAACCTGTCAAAGTGACCCAACTCAGGTTGAGCGGTCGCCGGTACGCGGAGCGGCTCAGCCCGACCAGACGGCACGCCATCCGTTCGCTCACCCGCAGCTTGCGCTTGAGGTGATCGACGGCGGCGCGGCGCCTGTCCGGGCTTAGAAGTTTCCCTCAGCCAGCTCCTTGAGCGCGGCCTTCTCCAGCTCCGCTTCCGCGAGCAGACGCTTCAGGGTCGCGTTCTGCTTCTCCAGCTCCTTCAGGCGCTTTGCGTCGTCGGCCTTGAGGCCGCCGTACTGGTTCCGCCACCGGTAGTACGTCTGCTCGGACACCCCGAGCTCCCAGCACACCGCCGCGACGTCCTGACCATCGGCGAGCATCCTGTCGGCCTGCCCGAGCTTACGGACGACCTGCTCCGGGGTGTGACGCTTCCTGCTGTTCGTCATGATCTGACCAGTCTCCCTGCCCGCGACCGCGGGCAACAGGACGACTCTCATAACGACTGGACCTACAAAACGGGGTCAGCCCAGGCGGACCTGCAACACCTCGTGCGGGCACTGGACGCCCGGAACATGCAACTCAGCACATCAACCGCGCACTCCAACACCAGCTCCACCAGCACCGGAAGGACACCCCATGAACACCCACCAGAGCAACGCACAGGACAGTAACAAACCGCGGCCACAGGACCCCACGAGCGCGGCCCAGCAGTCCGCGGAACTTGTCACCACAGGAGCTGCCGCCCCCGGCAAAACGACCCCGGCAATGGCGTGCAATGGACTGGCGTCCCATGGGCCACAAGAGACCGCGGAGGGGCAAAAACTTTCGCGCAATGGACTTACCGATTTCGCCCCGGTGGACCCGCACGAGGTCCGCGCCCGGCTCACCCGCCGCGGGTCCCTGAACGGCCTCGAACTCGACGGCGGCACCGGGGTCGTGTTCATCCCCCAGCACGCGCTCCCGGACCTGCGACGCCGCCTGCTGCTGGCCCAGGAACGGTTCACGGCTATGAGTGGCCCAGTGCCCGGGAAACGGCGGAAACGCCGGCCTGCGAGCGCCCGGTGACATTGCCCGCCGTCCACCTTTCGGCATCGGTTTGACCCCACATTGGTATCACCGCCCCGGGGCACCCAGCCCCGGGGCACGACCACCAGGAGCGCCCATGGCCCACCTTGACCCAAACAACCCCCCGGACTTCGCAACATTCGGGGAGTCCATCTGGCGAGAACTCACCACCCTCCGATTCGGGGAGACCACCAACCCCGCCCAGGTCGCCGAAGTGGCCGTCACCTGTGCACTGTCCCAGGCCACCGCGGCGTCCCTCCACACGGCCCGTGAGACCGAACGGTTCGACGCGTGGGCGGACGGGGTGGGCCTGTGAGCACGCCCCACCTGCAGCGCCTCGTGGTGGCCATGCCGCCCGAGATGGTCCGCCGGGTGGACACCCTGCGCTCGCTGACCGGCACCAGCCGTGCAGGGTTCATCCGACTCGCCGTAGCCGACTACCTGCGTCCCCTGGGCGGCGCCACCCATGACGCCCAGCCCTGACCTCGTGGCCGCGGTGGAGGGCATGCGCCGGTTCGGGTCCTACGGGATGCCCCTCATCAAGGCCATTGAGGACTACTTCCGGGAAGGCGTCCGAGACATCGCCACATGGGACGAACTCCGTGCCAGGGTCCTCGCCGAGTGCGGCGCCTTCTCCCCGTTCGCGGGAGGGGAGGGCCCCGAGGGTCTGTCCGGGGTGCCCCTAGTGGACCTGGGGCGGCCCAGCACAACCGTGTTTTGGGTCAACGGCACCGTGTACCGCCGCCCGGACCTCGAAACCCTCCACAAGGCCACACAGGCCACCACCGCGAAAACGTGGCTGAAGCATGACGCCCGTTACCCCACCCCGAGAAAGAAGAACAATGAGCACCAGAGCTGAACGACGACTGCGAGAAGCCCAGACCACCCTCGAACAGGCCACCCAGGCACACCAGAGCGCCGCGGCCGCGTTCTCCGCCCTCGAAGATCGGGCAGTGGCTGGCGAAACCGTGGACCCCCTGGAACTGGCCGGCGCCCAAGGAGACGCCGGGATCAAGGCCAAGCGGGTCCAGCGTGCCCAGACCTCCGTTGACGCCGAACAGGCCACCGTGGTCAAGGAGAAGGCCCAAGCCCGCCACCGTGAGCTCGTAGAGGCCGCGCAGGCCACCCAGGTGGACCTCAGTACCGCCGAGGTGCGTACGGCCATGGAGGACCTTTTGCGGCGCGCCTACGCGGCCTCCGACGCGTGGTCTGAGATGCGGGCCGCGGTCCGGGCCGAGCATGGGGAGATCCCCTTCTATGGACCCGGCAACACGGCACCAGACGGGGTGAAGTCCCCCACCCTGGTCAAGCTCGACGGAGTGGGTTACCCGGACCCAGATCCTTACCGCCTCGCCCGTGACCTGCGCGAGCTGGCGGACTGGGTGTTCGAGGATGTGGGCATGGAGCGTGCCCGTGCGCGGCCCGCCGGTCAGGAGGTACCCGTGTCGTGGCAGGCGCGTGCTGTGGAGGCCGGGGTCGAAGCGGCGCGTGAGGACCAGCGGCGGTGCACACCGGAACCAACCCCAGACGCGGCCGCGTAGGACCAGCAGCAGGACGAACACCCCGGTGGGCGGGGTTGGGACAGGGCCCGCCCACCGAGAGGTTGAGAGGATGAGGGCATGGACGATGTGAGGGAGACGTTCGCGGGCATGGCCCCGGACGACGCGGACCGGGCGGTGGACGCGCTCGCGAGCATGTTGGCCGCGCTGCCTGCTGACGATGCGGACCCTGTGGACCGAGCGACCCGCGCTGGGGTGGAGGGTTTCGTGATGGGCTACCGCGCAAAACATACATAAAGGGTTCCCTTTGTGTATGATCAGGGCATGACCACCCCCCGTCTGCACGTCATCGGCTACGTCCGCGTCTCCACCAGCAAGCAGGATATTGGCCCTGAGGTGCAGATCGCCGCCCTCCGAGCCGAAGCGGACCGGCTGGGCTGGGAGCTCGACCTGCGACGCGAGAACGCGGCGAGCGCCAAGACACTCAAGAACCGCCCAGTGCTCGCCCAAGCCCTCGCGGACCTCAAAGCCGGGAAAGCTGATGCGCTCGCCGTGTCCAAGCTCGACCGACTCTCCCGCTCCGTCGCCGACTTCGCCGGTCTGCTCGAGACCGCAACCCGGCAGCACTGGGCGTTGATCTGTTTGGACCTGGGGATCGACACGTCCACCATCACTGGCGCCGCCATGGCACAGGTCACCTGCACGTTCGCGGAGATGGAGCGGAAGAAGATCGCCGAACGGACCCGTGACGGCATGGCCAAGATCAAAGCCACCACCGGCAAGCACATGGGCCGCCCGTCTGCGCTCCCCCAGGCCACTGTGGACCGGATCCACCGCGAGCGCGCCGCTGGTCTGTCCTACGCCAAGATCGCCGCGGCCCTCAACGATGAGAGCATCCCCACCGCCACCGGGCGCACCTGGCACGCGTCCACCGTGCGGCAGGTACTGAGCCGGTAAGAGCATCTACGTGCAGGTCTCGGCGAACACCGCCCAGGACGCGGCGGTCATCAAGGCCGAACTGGAGCGGTTCTTGGCTCAGCGGGAGCGCCGGGCGGCAAACCGGCACGGTACCCGTGAGCTGCGGGGCACGCACTGACCCCCAGGTAACATTCCCGCCCCAACCTGTATCAGGCTCTGGGGCGGGAATACTTAGCGGAAGCAACCCCCATTGCTAAGGACCCCCCCCATGCGCCACATCACGCGCCGTAACGCCCTCATCGCCAGCCTTTGGGCCCTCGTGGCCGTCGCCGTCATCATGACCTGGACGATGATCCAGAACGATATGAACGAGCAGAAGGGCAAGGAATGGATGGCCGGCTACCAGCAGTCCCTTGCCAGCAACGCGGGCGCGAGCTCGTGGGAGAACGCGTGTGCGGAGACGTCGCTCTCCTGGGTGTGCGGCATGAAGTCCATGACAGCTACGGCGCCCGGCGAGATCACCGTGGAGACCGGGCTTGAGGACTCCGACAGTCAGGACGGGTGGCGGTACGCGCACACTCTCGCGGACCCGGATTGGACCGACAACAACCCGGCCACGGGTGTAGTCATCGTGGACCGGCACGGTGTCGAGCACTTCTATTCCAAGCGGAAGCTGGACCAGGGGTACGGCGGGTAATCCCCCGCGGTCCCAGAGACCATGCCAAAACTCGACTGAACCGAACCTAGGAGCACCCCCATGCGCCGTTACACCATCCCCCTCACCGTCGTCGCCGCATCCTTCGTCCTGACCGGGTGCGCCGCCTTCACTCCCGAGGCCGCCCCTACGGTCACGGTCACTGCGACCCCGAGTGAAAGCTACGTCCACACCGGGGAAACGATGTCCGAGCAGGACGCCCAAGGGGAGGCTCCGGCCGCGGACGCCACCCAGGCGGCCGAGGAGCCTGCGGCAACCCAGGTTCCCGCGTGGGATCCTAACCACAGGGGGCCCTCAGCCTCCGTGGACGAGTACCTGCGGGCCGATCTGCCGCATCTGTACAACCCGAACACACCGATCACGAAGATCGGTGTTGAGGACGACGATGTGATCATTGACTTCAAGCTGCCAATGGGGGCCAATGCCACCACCAACTATGCGGGCCCCATGGTCAAGGAGGTCGCAGACGCCCTCCGTCAGCACACGGATGATCCGAACATCGCGGCACTCGACCTCGTGGCGGTCCGCACCTCAGACGGGGGCACTGCAGCGATGGGGCAGGTGACTCCGCATCCTCAGTGTGCCGGCTGCTGAAGTACCTGCAGCCCTGGCATCGTCCCCCGCATCCCAGCCGATCCCCACCAGGAGACCAATCCATGCGTCGTTACATCGTCCCTCTAGCCCTCCTAACGCTCGCTTTGAGCGGGTGCGGCTCAAACGAGACCGCCCCTGCCGAATCGCCCAGTAGCGCGTCCAGCAGTCCGAGCGCTTCCCCGACTGACACGGCGAGCGCCACGCCCACTGCCACTGCGACCGCGAGCGCCTCTGAGAGCGGGGAGCCCTCAGAGGCGGCGCCGAGCGATGAACCGACGGGAGGGTCCGAAGGGTCAGGCAGCGCGATCGGCGGCCCCCCGGCGGACCAGGATGGGCAAACGACGAGTTTGAATGAGTTTCTCGCCAGTGGAGGCAAGTGCGCGTCGGATTACTTCCCAGCCGGCCCTCTGACGGACGAGGCCATGGCGGATGTCCAGGACTACTGCGCCTCCCAGGAGAGCGCTGACAACAGCACTGAGTCCAACGGGCACCAGCGCCCCGAGGCCGACGAGAACGGCTACGTGGGACCCTCCGAGGAGTACTACAGCTATGAGGGGTACGTGGAACCTGGCTTCGAGTACCAGGTCGGGTCGGAGTGCTTCGAGCCCTCTCTGGGGCGTTGCAAGACCAGCGGCGAGATCCAGTCGGAGTACATGGCGGAACAGAACGACGGCACCCCGTAGCCCCGTCTCCCTGGCATGAAGAAGCGGCCCTCAGCGTGATGCTGAGGGCCGCTCTCTTATCCCCTGGTGTCCCCTGTTACTTGGCTACCCACCGGATCAGTAGCTGGCCTGCTCCGGGTGGTCCTCGAGCAGACGGTCGAGCTCCTCGCCGAGGCGCTGGTGGAACGCCACCAGGTTGTTCACTGGGTGCCCGGGGCCGTCCACTTTCCGGTCCTCGATTCGCAGGGCAAGTTGCACCCCGTGCTCCGGGGACCACACCCGGGTGAGGATGAACTCGGACTCAAGGCGCTTGCCGTCCGGCCCGTCCACGTCGGTGTCCAGCATCGTCTCGAAGTGGCCGTAGTCTTCGCCGATCTCACTGGCGGCGCCGGGTTCCATTCCCGTGTCTGGTCCGCCGAAGGGGCACGCCCGGGCGAGGGCGACCACGTAGACCCCTTCCCGGCCGTCCACGGGCTGCCAGTTCTCGTCGCTGAGGATCTTGTCGCGGGTGGTTTCTCCGTCACCCTGGAACCATTGGCGGCGGCGCGCCTCGAGGGCGCGGCTCACGGCAGTTCGCTCGCGGTCCGTGGCGTCCTTCATGGAGTAGGCGGAGATGGTGTGACTGGTGGAGTCATAGAGCATCCCCCCGTAAATCCAGAGGTAGTCGCCGTTCCAGGCCTGGTGCAGGTGGCTGGTGGGCCCGGGTGTGATGCCAAGGGTCCAGGTTTTGAACTTGGGGCATGCTTTGATCTCGGCGGGGGTGGGGATCTGGGATTCGGTGCGGTTGCTCATGGTGCTCGCCCTTCTTGGGTCCGGTGAGGTCGTTGTGACCTCCTGACACCAAGAAACCTAAACGCGTTTTACGCAGGACCGTTGAGCCAGATCTCCTCGACCTCGGGATCGTCCAGGTACGGCTGCAGCGGCCCGTAGCCCGCGACGAGGTCCAGCACGGTCTTGCGCGCGGCCTCCAGGTCCTGGATCCGGGGCAGCCCGGCCTGCGCGGAGCGGACGTCGTACTCGGCCACGACCGCGGCCACGATCCGGCGCGTGGGTTCGACCTCGTGCAACGGGTCCAGCCCGGTACGCCGGATCTGTTCGCGGACGTCCGCCTCGATCAGTCCGATCGCGTCCTCGACAACGGTGGCCATGGCTCCCCCTGGGGTTCCCCCGAACCCGTTACTGGCTGGTCAACTCTGGAGGGAACGCTAGGGGAAATTTCCGGCCGCGAACACGGCCCGGGGCCCGATCTGTGGATAACCCGTCATGACCTGCGCCGATGCCCGCAGCACGACGCGTCATGCTCGGACGCAGAATGCATCCTCATGCAACGTGACACCCACCACCCACTGGTCGAGGGAACGGGAACACCTTGCCCCTCCGGCCACAAGACGGGGACTGCCGAAGGCAGGGTGATGCGCGGTGCTCCGAACCACAGTGGAGCACGTGCGGAAGGTCAGACGGCCGTGGAACCCCCGCGAGCGGCGTCGTCGCCGGGGGCAGCGGTGGCGGGACGCTCGACGGACACGTCCGGGCCCGCGGGCCCCACGTGGGGTGCCTCGGCGGGACGCTGCAGCGGGGAGGCCGCTGCGAAGGTGAGCACGGAGGCGCGCTCGGTGTGGGCGCCGTCGGGCTCCCACGGCTTCTCGGCCTCGGCAATGGCGATGTGCCGGGCGAGTCGCGTGATGTTGACCTCCTCGACGCGGCGGCGCTGGGCGGCGCTGTACTGGGAGACCATGAACAGCACCACGAGCGCGTAGAGCACGAGGTCCGTGCCACGGCCGATCCCCAGCAGGCGGGCCACCTGCGTGACCAGGTCCGGCACGAGGATCGAGACGGCGGCGAAGAGGAAGAAGGCGACCGCTCCCAGACGGCGGATGGCCTGGTGCTTGGCGTTGGCGCCGCCGCGCACCAGGGTGAGCGCGCCGTAGGCCACGCCCAGGATGAGAACGATCTGAACCACGATGGTCATTGCAGTGCCCCGTTACTTCACGAACAGTTCGGCCAGGATGTTCACGCCGTTGAGCAGGGACTGGCCCTTGCCGCGCGAGTAGTCCGTGTAGATGATCTCCACGGGGTGCTCCACCCAATTGGGCTGGATCTCCGCGAACCGGTTCACGATCTCGGAGGCGTGCGCCATGCGGTTCTGCTTCAGGTGCAGCTTGCCGAGCGTGTCCCGGTTGATGGCCCGCAGGCCGTTGTGCGCGTCCGAGAGGTCCATGCCGCTCGTGAACTTGGACACGAACGCCGCCGTGCGCAGCACGAGTCGCTTCAAGGAGGACACCTGTGTGCGGTCGTCAAGGAACCGCGACCCCAGGACCACCTCGGCCTCGCCGCTGCGGATGCGCTGAACCATGTCGTACGCATCGATCACGCGGTGCTGGCCGTCCGAGTCGAACGTCACCACGCAGTCCATCTCCGGATCCTGCAGCGCGTACTCGAAACCCGTCTGCAACGCCGCACCCTGCCCCAGGTTGATCGGGTGCTGGACCACCACGGCCCCTGCGTCCCGACAGATCTGCGCGGAGTCGTCCCGGGAGCCGTCGTCCACGCAGACCACGTGCGGGAAGGTCTTCCGGAGACTCTCCAGGACCTCTCCCACCACTTGGGCCTCGTTGTACACGGGCATCACTATCCAGGCTCGACTCACACCCCTCATTGTTCCACAGTCGGCTGGGGACCTCCGGCGCGCAGGCGGGGCCCGCAGGTCGCGGGGGTGGGCGCCGGGCGGTCCACTAAACTTCCCACAGACCCTCCCGCCTTCCCCGTCTGGAGCCCTGGATCCCTTGAGCTGGCTTGAAGCACTTCCCCCCTACACCCTGGTGGCCGTCCTCATGGTCCTGCCCGGCGCGCTGCTGAGCGTGGCCCTGGGGCTGCGCGGCCTGGCGCGGTGGGCGAGCGTGGTCCCCCTGTCCGTGGCGGGGTTCAGCGCCTCCGCGGTGGTCTACGGGATGCTCGGCGTGCCGTGGAACCCCCTCACCGTCACGGCGGCGTTCGCAGGAGTGGCGGTGCTGCTGTGGCTTGTCATGATCCCCGCAAGACGCCGCGTCGCCGCGGCTCCGTGGGCGGGCACCGTCCCGTGGCGGGAGCGGATCACCGCCCCCACGGTGGGCATCTGGTGCGGGGCGGTTCTCGGCGTCGGGATCGTGGTGCAGAGGCTGTACCTGATCCTCCAGGTCCCCGACGCGCTCTCCCAGACCTACGACGCGAACTTCCACTACAACGCCGTGCGCTACATCGAGGACACCGGCACCGCGTCCTCGCTGACGATCGGCGGGCTCGGCGTCACGGACCCCTCGTTCTACCCCGCGGCCTGGCACAACTCCGTGGCCTTCGTGACCGCGGTGGGCCACCTACCCGTGGCCCTGGCCGCCAACGCGATGACCATGCTGGTGTGCGGGGTCGTGTGGGTGCTGGGCTGCCTGTACTTCACCACGCGGGTCCTGGGCTCCCGCCCCGCGGTGGCGGTGGCCACCGGCCTCATGGCCTCCAGTTTCCCCGCGTTCCCTTACCTGCTGAGCTTCTATGGCAACCTGTTCCCGAACGCCATGTCCATCGCGTTCCTGCCCCTATGGCTGGGTCTGCTCACGGACGCGCTCGGTCTCTCCCGGGGCCCCTACCTCCGGTCCAAGCTCGCCCTGTGGATCACCGTCCTGGCGGTCACGGGGGCCATGGGACTGGCCCACCCCTCCACCGTGGTGCTGGGGCTTGCGATCCTGTGGATCATGCTGCTCACCCTGTGGTGGCGGGAGTTGCGCTCCCCCCGGGCGTGGTGGCGCAAGCTGCTCGGCGCCGTCGCCCTCGTGGCCATGCTCCTGGTGCTGCAGCAGATCTGGTTCTCCGCCCGGGCCTCCTGGGACTCCTCCTCGTGGAAGCCGCACGCGACCCAGCCCCAGGCCGTGGGTGAAGCGCTCGCCACCGTCTACCCCGGCGCGCCGCACGCCCCCTGGGTGCTCATGGTCCTGGTGCTCCTCGGCGCCGCGGCCCTGCTGCGCCACACCTCTCGCTGGCTGGTGGGTGCGTGGGTCCTGCTGATGTGGCTCTACGTCCTGGTGGCCTCCTCCCGGAACTTCCCGCTGCGCTACGACTGGACCGGGGTCTGGTACAACGACTCCAATCGACTGCTCGCGCTCATCCCCGTCATGGCCGTTCCCCTCTCCGTGGCCGGCGCGCTCGCTGTGCTGCACTGGGTAGTCACGCACGTGCGCACCTTCGTCCTGAAGCTCTCCCAGCGCTCCGGGACCTCTCCCGCCGTCCGCCGGGCCGCCGAGCGTACGCGTCCCCTGATGCGCACCCGCACCGCGGCCGTGGTGGGCGGCCTCCTGGCCGTGGTCCTGGGGTGGCAGGCCGTGCAGACGGAGCCCATGACGGACGTCGTTAACTACGGCAAGTCGCTCTACGCCGGCGGCGGCGCCCACCCGTACGCGCTGCTCGACCCCGCCGAGGAGCAGCTGCTGGAGCAGCTTCCCGAGTACGTGCCGCAGGACGCCGTGGTCTTCGGCAACCCCCTCACGGGCACCTCCCAGGCCTACGCCGTCTCCGACGTCAAGGTGCTGTTCCCCCACAACGGCCTCGTCGCGGACCGGGAGGCCTCCGTGATCGCGCACCACCTCGACGAACTGACCACGGACCCGGAGGTCTGCCCCGCGCTGCACAAGCACAACGTGCAGTACGTCCTGGACTTCGGAACCCGGCAGGTGAACCCCTTCGCCTACTTCGACACGCGCGGCTACGACCAGCTCACCCCTGACAGGGGCTTCGAGCTCTTGGCCCAGACCGGCCCCGAGGCCAAGCTCTACAAGATCACCGGCTGCGGCGACTGACCCTGGACCGGATGACGACGGCGCCGCGAGAGATGGTCTCTCGCGGCGCCGTCGTCATCCGGTCCGAAACAGTGCCGAGCTCAGCCCGGCAGGGGCCCGTCCAGGTCGGGATCGTACTGGGGCACGAACTCCTCGCCGCGCTCGGCGGCCTCGCGGGCCTGCCACTCCCGCTTGTGGCGCTTGTCCGCCAGCGCCCGGGCCAAGCCCTCCTCGTGCTCCCGGCGAACGTCCTCCTCCGGCTGGTTGCGCATGTGCGCGACCGCGCCGTGCACGCTGCCGTCGAAGACCTTGGTGCCGTGGTCCATCACGATGCCGCGCTCACAGATGTCCATCACCAGGTTGAGGTCGTGGGAGACCACCACCAGGGTCTTGCCGCGTCGCACCAGGTCCTTGATGCGGCCGATGCACTTCTTCTGGAAGGGCTCGTCACCCACCGAGAGGATCTCGTCCACCAGGAACACCTCGGGATCCGTGTGGACGGCCACGGAGAACGCGAGTCGCAGGTACATGCCCGAGCTGTAGAACTTCACCTCGGTGTCGATGAATTCCGCGATCTCCGAGAAGGCCACGATGTCGTCGAACTTCTCGTCGATCTCCTCCTTGGTCATACCCAGGATCGCGCCGTTGAGGTAGACGTTGTCCCGGCCCGTGAGGTCCGGGTGGAAGCCTGCACCCACCTCAATCAGGCCGGCCACCTTCTCGCGCGTGAGGATCTCACCCGAATCCGGGTTCATCACACCGGAGATCATCTTCAGCGTGGTGGACTTGCCCGAGCCGTTGAAGCCCAGCAGCGCGACCGTCTCGCCGTCGTGGATGTCGAAGGAGACGTCGTTGAGTGCCGTGAACTTGGCGGTCAGGTCCCCCTTGCGGCCCTTCACGAGCCAGACGAAGGCCTCTTTCATGGAGCGCGTGTGGCGCAGCACGAACTCCTTGGTCATGTGGCTCACCCGGATGGCGAGGTCCGCGTCCGTGCGACCCGGTGTGTTCTCGTTGACTGCACTGGACATGGTTCACAGCTCCTGGGCGAAGTTGCCCTCGTGGGCCCGGAACAACCGGTCCGCCACGAAGAAGACGATCAGACTGGTCACGATGGCCAACGGGGTCCACCCCGTGAGCAGGTGCGGCGGGATGTGCCACGTCTGCGGAGAGTCCGTGGTGGGGAACCAGAAACCGTAGTGGAACAGCTCCACCGCCACCGTGAGCGGGTTGAGCATGTACACGTAGTACACCCAGTCCCACAGCTTCTCGTGCACCATGGTCCACAGGTAGAGCACCGGGGAGGCCCACGTGGAGACCATGATGATGAGGTCCACGATGTTCTCGGCATCCCGGAAGAACACGTTGAACGTGGTGAACAGCATGCCCAGGGCCAGGGAGAACACCGCGATGATCGCGGTTCCCACGAACACCGCGAGCAGCTGCTTGATCCCCGGGTGCCACCCTGTGACGAAGCACGCGAGCAGCAGGATGACCAGCTGCGGCACGAAGTGGATGAAGGCCACGAGCAGGTTGGAGACGGGGAACAGCTGCCGCGGCAGGTAGATCTTCTTCAGCAGTCCGCCGTTGGCCACGACCGAGCGGGACGCGTTGCCGAAGACCTCCCCAAAGAGGTTCATCACCACGATCCCGGAGAACAGGTACACGGCGAAGTTCTCGATCCCCCTGTTGAGGTCCAGGAAGACGCCCATGGCGATGTAGAACACCAGGAACTGCACTCCCGGTTTGAGGTAGGACCACAGAAGTCCGAGCACCGTGCCTCGGTACCGGATCTGGATCTCCTTGTCCACGATCAGCCTGAGCAGGAACCGGTTGGCGAACACGTCCCTCAGGCCGCGGTCCTGCCCGGGTGGCCGCAGCTGAGTGGCGGGGGCTTCGTTTGGCATCTGCCGTCCTTTCGTGGCGCGCCTCACGCGCCGTGACCGGAATACACGCCGACGCCGCACGCCTGCTCAGGCGTGCGGCGTCGGGCGGGAGGGAACTACTGTGCGGGACCGTTCTCCGCGAACGTGCGGGCCCAGGCCTGAGGGGAGGTGATCTCCGGCAGCGCAGCCCGGTACTGCTCGCTCAGCTCGTCCCACCGGGACAGCAGCTCGGCGTGCAGCTTGGTGCTCTCCGCCATCAGCTCACGCACCTGCGCAGGGTCCCGGCGATACCAGGAGGCACCCGTGCCGTCCGCGTTGGAGACGATCGCGGAGTCGAGGGTCGCCAGGTAGGACCAGTGCCCGTCCATGTGGGCGACGGTGGCCTCCGGGTACTCCCTGGCCATCTCACGCACCGGGCGCAGCGTCTGCTTGAGCACGGTGCGCAGCGCCCACGGGATGAGCTGGGCCTTGGTGGGCGACTTGGGAGCCTCCATGCGCTTGGGCGGCTTGGCGCGCCGCACCGGGGGCAGCTGGGAGAGGTCCTTGACCACGCGACCGTCGGAGTACTTGTCCTTCATGCCCCGGATCTGCGGCATGCGGTTGGGCAGCATCTCGTGCAGGCGGTCCGGGCCGTCCAGAACGTCCTGGATGGCCAGCAGCACCGACCTGGCCGGGTAGTACTGCATGGACACCACGTGCTTTGTCTCCGTGGTCATGGACTCGCGCAGCATGCGCCCGCCCTTGGAGAAGGGCGAGTGCAGCAGTGCCGCGATGAGGCGGTTGCGCTCGTGGAAGTACGCCTGCCAGTCCACGGCGTCGTCCTTGTCCGCCCAGGACACGTGCCACACCGCAACGCCCGGGAGGGAGATGGTCGGGTAGCCCGCGGCCTTGGCGCGCAGGGAGTACTCGGAGTCGTCCCACTTGATGAACACCGGCAGCGACAGCCCGATCTCCTCGAGAATCACCCTCGGAATGAGGCACATCCACCAGCCGTTGTAGTCGGCGTCCCAGCGGCGGTGCAGCCTGGGCCGGGAGCGCAGACCACGCTCGGCAAAGTCCACGGCGCCGAGGCCGTCGATGGGACCCCACAGGAAGCGGTAGGAGTTCACGACCTCCGCGTACGCGTTGAGCAGCGGCTTGTTGTACATGTCGAACATGTGCCCGCCCACGATCGACGGCGTGTGGCACATGTCCGCGAAAGCAGCCGCGCGCAGCACGCCCTCGGACTCCAGCAGGATGTCGTCGTCCAGGATCAGCACGTAATCGGACTTCTCGACGCCGTCCGGACCCTGCCGCCCCTCCACGACCTCGTACATGTTGCGGGCGAAGCCGCCGGAACCGCCCATGTTGCCCTGGCGGATCATGCGCAGTTTCCCGCCCATGGCCTTCTGCGCCTCCGCGAAGTCCGGCTCGTCCTGCACCAGCTTGTTGCCCTGGTCCACGATGATCAGCTCGTCCAGGACCTCGTCCAGGCCGTCCGCGTTCGCGATGGTCTTGATGGTGTTCACGCAGTAGTCCGGCCGATTGAACGTGGTCACGCCGAGCGTCACCCGCCCCACGGGACGGCCCTGGGAGGGCACCAGCCACGAGGCCTCGTCTAGGACCATGCCCTCCTCGTCGGAGATCAAGTCGAACCAGTACCACCCGCCGTCGCCGAACGGTGCGAGCGTGAGCTCGAACTCGCAGGTGGTCTCCCCGCTGACGCGGCGGTCCTCGACGCGCTGGGAGACACCCCGGGCGTTGCTGCGGTAGACGATCAGAGAGCCCGCACCCGTGGTGCGCACACGCAGCACCACCGAGTCCGCCACGGTCCAGCGGCGCCAGTACGAGGCTGGGAACGCGTTGAAGTAGGAGCCGAAGGACACCCGGCGGCCCGCGCGGATGCGCACCGAGCGCCGGGAGATGATGTCGTCCGGGTGCTGGTTGGCGGTGTCCGAGCCGGCGGAGGACGGGCCCTCCCTGTTGATGGGCCCGTCGATGTACAGCGGCAGCGCGTCGAGGTCCTTGTCGGCGGGGAAAATCACGCGGGCCACCTCTCGCAGATCCGTCTGCGTGCTCGGCTGGGTGTTGATCTTCGCCAGGTACTCGTGGTTCCCGTCGGCCGACTGCTCTGTCTTCTGGGCGTTATCGGCGCTCACGCGTCCACTCCTCCACTGGTCAGGGGTGCACCGGACGTGAAGTGCGGTGCGATCTTGTTGTCCACCATGGACAACGCGGAGCCGATGGCCATGTGCATGTCCAAGTACTTGTACGTGCCCAGGCGTCCGCCGAACAGCACGGAGGACTCACCGTTGGCGAGGTCTCGGTAGGCGAACAGCTTCTCACGGTCCTCGGACGTGTTCACGGGGTAGTAGGGCTCGTCGCCCTTCTCAGCAAAACGGGAGAACTCGCGCATGATCACCGTGGCGTCCCTCGTGTAGTCCCGCTCCGGGTGGAAGTGGCGGAACTCGTGGATGCGGGTGAACGGGACGTCCTCGTCCGGGTAGTTCATCACCGACGTGCCCTGGAAGTCCTCCATGTCGAGCACCTCCTCCTCCAGGTCGATGGTGCGCCAGGAGAGGTCGCCCTCGGCGTAGTCGAAGTAGCGGTCCACGGGACCGGTGTAGACCACCGGGACCTGACCCACAACGTTGTCCTTCGAGAACTCCTGGGAGTCGTCGAAGAAATCGGTCTCCAGCCGGACGTCGATGTTCGGGTGGTCCGCCATGCGCTCGAGCCACGCGGTGTAGCCGTCCACCGGAAGACCCTCGTGGGTGTCGTTGAAGTAGCGGTTGTCGTACGTGTAGCGCACCGGAAGCCGGGAGATGATGGAGGCGGGCAGGTCCTTGGGATCCGTCTGCCACTGCTTGCCCGTGTAGTGCTTGATGAACGCCTCGTACAGGGGGCGGCCGATCAGCTGGATGCCCTTGTCGTTGAGGTTCTGAGGGTCCGTGCCCGCCAGCTCGCCCGCCTGCTCGCGGATCAGCTCGCGTGCCTCACCGGGAGAGTAGGCGGCCCGGAAGAACTGGTTGATCGTGCCCAGGTTGATGGGCATGGGGTACACCTCGCCCTGGTGGCGGGTGTAGACGCGGTGCACGTAGTTGGTGAACTGGGTGAAGCGGTTCACGTACTCCCACACGCGCTCGTTGGAGGTGTGGAAGAGGTGGGCGCCGTAGCGGTGCACCTCGATGCCCGTGCGCTCCTCGTTCTCGCTGTAGGCGTTGCCGCCCAGGTGCGGCCGCCGGTCGATCATCGTGACCTTCAGACCCAGCTCGCGCGCGGCCCGTTCGGCCACGGTGAGACCGAAAAGCCCCGAGCCCACCACCACAAGATCAGTGTTCATCTGTCTCTCCTACCCTCTTCCACGTTCCATGCACGCACATCGTCTGCGCTAAAAATACCGGACCAGGCCACGAGGGCCCTGTGTGACCCGCTGGCCGTGGCGTGCCGAGTGCCCGGCATCACCCCAGGTCGCGGGGCCGCCCGAGACTTCCCGGGGCGATGCCGCCCAGTGCCAGGACATCGCCCCGGCGTCGGCACGGCCGTGGGCCGCGGCGTCGTCCCGCGTCGCGACGTCGTCGTCCAGACGGGTGCGCACCGGGCGCCCAACATGCCGCCCGGCTGACTCCCGCGGCTCAGTGGCCCGACTCCTGGAAACCGCTGAGCACCCACCGGGCGGCGGCGCGTCCAGAGGCCCCCAGGGAGGCGTGCTCCCGTGCCCACCGGCTGCGGCGCTCGCGCTGCGCCGCTCTGTCTCCGGACCGAGCATCCCCGAGCGCTCGCCGCATGGCCTGTGCCACGGCGTCGGGCGTGAACTCCACGGGGGTTCCCAGGTCGTTCTCCTCGACCAGGCGTGCCCCTACCCCCACCCCGGCGTAGATGGAGGGTGTGCCGCACGCGGCGGCCGCGTAGAGCTTGGTGGGCTTCGAGAAGTCGTAACCGGTGTGCGGGATCACCGAGGCGAGGGCGGCGACCGCCCCGCGAGTGAAGGCCGCGGTGCGAGCCGGACTCTGGACGCCGTGGAAGACCACGTTCTGCGGGGCGAGCCGCTGTGCGATCTCCTGCACCCGCGTGAGGTCGGAGCCCCGACCCAGCACCTGGAGCGTGACGTCCGGGTGCTCGGGCAGGATCTGCGCCAGCGCCTCGATGAAGATGTCCATGCCCTGCCACTCCGAGATGGAGCCGGCGTAGACGAAATAGGGCCCGGGCACAGCTTCGGTGGGCCCGTCCGCCGTGAAGGTGTCCGTGTCGATCCCGTTCTCCGCCACGAACATCCTGTCCCAGCGGGCGCCGGTCACACGGTGGAGCTCCTCGCCCATGGACTCGGAGACGGTGATGACGCCGCCAGCGCGCCGGGCGGCGATCGTCTCCGCCACGCGCATCCCCTGCGTGACGAATCCGGGAACGTCCATGTTCAGCGTCGCGGAGGTCCAGACGTCCGGGTTGTACCAGATGTACGGCCGACGACGCAGCGCGCTCGCGAGCCACACGGCCACGCCCGTGGTGGGCGGCGGCTCGCTCACCACGATGTCCGCGTCCATCACCAGCAGACGGGTGAAGGCCTGAATGTCGAAGCTCAGGTACTGGGCGACGCCCCTGACGTAGTCCTCCTTGTCCCGCAGCACGGGCACGCGCACGATCTCGTACGGTTCGTCCACGCGCACGGCAGCCATAGAGCGCGGCGGCCGGGTGGTCAGCACCGTGACGTCCGCGCCCTCGGCAGCGAAGCCCCTGGCGAGAGCGGCGAGGCGGAAGGAGGCAGCGGCCGGTTCGGGGAGGAAGATGCGGCTGACGATGACAACCTTGCGGGGTCTCATGGGCATTACTGTCTCATGATTCACCGCGGGGTTGCGCCCCTGTGGTGGGTGCACGGCGAGCGCCCTCCCCCGATCCGCAGGGCAGCCTCGTGGGTCCTGTGCCTCCCCAAGGACGTCGGGGCGCCACCCCCGTTGATCTCGGGTCGACTGCAGTGGACCCATGCAGCTCTCCCTCCGCCTGGTCTGGCACGGGTCCCAGGATTTCCACACCGTGTCCCTCTCGGCGCCCGCCGACACGAGCGGGCAGGAGCTCGCCCGGGAACTGCTCCGGCACCTCGGTCCAGGTCACGAAGCCAGCGTGGACGGGGTCCCTCTGGAGCTGACGCGGGTGGGGCACCCGCCCCTGGACGACGGCGCCACGATCGTCCTGCGGGCCGCGGGCCCCGCTGATGGTGAGGGCAAGCTGACGGGCGCACGAGCGGATCCCCCGTGCTGCGAGGCAGGTTCCGGGCCGCATCCTGCGGACTCGGCGCATGCTGCGCCCCCGCGAGGTGAAGGGCATCCCGGGACCGGCCATCCCGGCACCCCAGAATCCCCCGCCGGCTCCGAGCGGACGGCGTGCCGCAACGGGCCCTCCACGGTGGCGTCCGAAAACGTCGCTCACCTCGTCGTCGTCGAGGGCGACGCCGTCGGGCTGAGGCTCCCGCTGCAGCGGGGCCGGTTCCGGCTCGAGCTGCTCGACGGCGTTCCCCGGCTGCTCCCGGTTCCACCCACCGACACCGGTGCCACGGACGGCTCGCGCCGCACAACGCTCGTCATGGACGGTTCCGGGCTGCGGCTTCTCCCCCGCGGGACCGTGCTCTCCCACGGGGACCGGGTGCGCGTGTCCGACGGTGAGCACGAGTCCTGGGCCCGGTGCATGTTCCCCCGGGATGTGGTGGCGCAGACCTGCTGGCCCGATCCGACGCTGCCCCCGCCGGGTTTCTCGGCGCAGGAGGCCGATCCGTCGCGCCCTCTTCGGCTGGAGCACCCGGGCCGGCACGCTGGCCGGATCGCCCTGGTGACCGGCCTGCTGCCGCTCGTGGCGGGCATCGGCATCGCCGTGGCCACCGGCTGGTGGTTCTTCCTCCTGTTCAGCGCACTCGGCGCGGCCACCTCGCTCGCGGGATGGGCCTCGGAACGGGGCGCCCGCCAGGAGCACCGGCACCGGGTGGCCGCCGCGCTCGACCGGGACCTGCGCCGCAGTGCCCACGCCGCGCCGTCGTCCGCGGAGGTCGTGGAGCGGTGCGACGCGCTGCAAGGAGACCCTGCCACGCGCCAGGGACTCCACGTCCCGCTTCAGCCCTCGAACGGGCACGCCGCACCCCCTTCCGCACGCCACTCCCGCTGGGTGCGGCTTGGTCACGGGCCGCGAGCGGCGCAGCTCACGAGAGAACGCGGCACACCGCTCGCGAGTGTGAGCCACCGCCGCGCTCCCGTGCTCCTGGACCTCGCCGCCGTCCCCTCGCTCACCATCCAGCTGAACGGGCAACGGCTGCGCGGTGTCCTCGACTCCCTGGTGCTTCAGCTGTTCACCGGTCCGCAGGCCCTGCACGGCCTCGTTCTCTCCCCGGGGATCTCGTGGCATCCCCCGCTTGACCACGACGTCGTGCAGCCAGGTCCGAGACCCGCGTCCACCCGGGCCACGGAACCCGACCCGCTGGCCCTCACAACGCTCGAAGTCCTGACCCCGCAGGACGCGGGGGCATCGCCACCGGGGCCGGACGCGGTGCGGGTGGTCGTGGCGCGCGGGGGCTGTCCGGATGCAACGGCAGCCCTCCTCACGTCCCACGGTGCGCGGTACCGCCTCACGACCCCGGTGGACACCGCGGTCCCCGGTCTGTGCGCGGCAGAGCAGCGCGTCACCGTGGAGTTCTTGGCCGACACCGTGGCACGGGAGACCGCGGCGCGGGCCCTGGGAACCTGGAAGCGTGCGGTGGGGCGCGCCGGGACTGCTGGGGACCGTTCTCTCCCCCGGTTGCTGGGCACGCACGAGCTCCTGCGCGACGACGCACCGGGGCACGTTCCCGACAACCGCGCCCAACCGCGAGCGCCCGGCACCACCTCCCTGCGCCTGAGCACCGCGATCGGGGTCTCTGGCACGGGCGCAGAGAGGATCGGTCTCGACGACGAGAACCCTCACCTGTTGATCGCCGGCACCACGGGGTGCGGCAAATCGGAGGTGCTGCGCACGCTCATCCTGGGGCTCGCGGCGGCCGCCCCTCCCGGTCGTCTCGAGTTCGTAATGGTTGACTTCAAGGGAGGCGCGGCCCTCGCGCCCCTGACGGCGCTGCCGCACCCCACCACGCTGCTCACCGATCTCGGCCCCGACGAGGTACGACGTGCGCTGGCCTTCCTGCGCTCGGAGCTGCAGCGCCGCGAGCGGGTCCTCGCCCGGTGCGGATTCGTGGACATGGCCCAGGCGCTTGAGCACGCTGGCCCGGACCCGGTGGTCCGGGAGCTCGTGGTCGTGGTGGACGAGGCCAAGATGCTCACGGACTCGTTCCCGCACGCCGCCGAGCAGCTGGCCGTGATCGCCGCGGTGGGCCGCTCCCTCGGCGTCCACCTGGTGCTCGCCACCCAGCGGCCCCAGGGGGCACTGCCCGCGGACGTCCGCGCCAACGTCACCCAGGCACTGTGCCTGCGGGTGCGCACGGAGCAGGAGTCGATGGACGTGCTCGGGACGTCCGCCGCCGCGGGCATCCCCGCCATCCCTGGGCGCGGGTTCCTGCACCGCGGCGACGGCGGCCCGGTGGCTGTGCAGTGCGCCGTGGCCACCCGCATGTCTCCACCGGCACCCGCACCGCTGACGATGCACTTCCCTTCCCTGCACCGCCCGATGCAGACAGCGGCGGTCGACGGCGGCCATTCAGACCACACCGTGCAGGGCATCGACGCCGCAGTGGCCGACATCCGCGCGGCGTGGGCGGGTCCCGTGGAACCGGACCCCGCGTCGCTGGCGGTACCGCTGCCCCTGCCCCGCACTGCCCGAACTGTAGAGCACGAGGGCACCGGCGTGGACCTCGGCCCCGGGGAGAACCCGGCCGAACACTGGTGCGGGCGGTCCACGTGGGAACCGTGGGCGGACGGACCACTGCTGTTGATCGGCCGACCGTCCGTGGTGCGTGAGCCGTTTTCCGCGCTCGCCCGGCGCTGCGCGGACGCGGGTACGGGTGCGGCAGCGGCGTCGTCGGATCTCACGGCGAGCGCCCGCACCTCGCGAACCGGCGGAGGAAAGCAGGCACCCGTGGTCTACCTCGTGACAGCGACCGGCACGGAGGTCCCTGGTCTCGCGAGCGCGGAGGGCTTGCCCCGGCACGGGGCGCTGCGCGGTTGGGCTCGGGCTGACCGGCCCGCGGACCTGGCACATCTGCTCGAGCGTCTGCGAGAGGCTCTCGACCGGACCGGGGCGGCAGCCGGGGAGAAACCACCGCGGGCAGTCCTGGCCGTCGACGACTGGGACCGCTGCAGCCAGATCCTCCGCTCAGGGGCGTGGTCGCACCTCGAGGACGAGCTGCTGGCACTCGTGGCCGTGGGTCCTGCACGCGGGCTCTCCGCCCTCGTCGCCGGCGACAGGGCGCTGCTCGCTGGGCGATCCGCGCAGCTGGGATCATGCCGTCTCTACTTCCCGGTGGGTCAGGCCCCGGAAGCCCTGCTGCAGTGGCCGCGCCTGCCACCGATGGCCCACCACGTCCTGCGCGCGGCCTACTTCGGGCCGGGTGCTGCCCGGTGCACCACTCCGGGCACCACCCAGCCGACGGACGGTTCGGCAGTCGTGCAGCTCGCGGTCGGCACCGCACCACTTCCCGGTCCCGGGTCACGCCCGTCACCGGTTCCCGCGTTCGCGTCAGCGGGGATCGACGCCTGGCCCCGTTCCTTCCCCCTGCCCGAGGCGTGGCAGCCGCCCGCGCGTGCCGTCCCGGGCCTGCTCCTGGGCGTCTCCCGGCACGGCGAGGTCGTCGTGCACCCGTGGGGGCCGGGCGCCACCCTCGTGGTGGCCGGACCCGCCCGTTCTGGACGCACCACGTTCCTCGACGGCGCCGCCGAACGCCTGTCGGAGTGCGAGAGAACCACACCGAGGGTCGTGGAAACGGCGACCACGCGGACCACTGCGGGGTCGCGAGCAGGCTCCGCCTGCACTGCGAACGGGCTCGGAGCCGCTGCGGACACCGGGCCCACCGCGCTGACCCCAAGCCATCGCGTCGTGCGGGCATCCCCCAGGACAACGGCGGAGGTGGAGACCCTCCTGCGGCAAGCCCGCGCGATCCCCCGCCCTGTGACCATCGTGATCGACGACGCTGACGCCCTGCCCATCGAGGCGATTCGTGCCCTGGCGGCGGCGTGGGAGCCGCGGGTTTCCGCGCGGGAGGATTTCGGCCGGGTGGATTCCGAGCGGCCGGACGGGGAGGCGCAGGGCCCACCCGGGAGCCGACCGGGCCCACGCCTGGTGCTCTCCGTGCACCTGAGCGACTCGCTGACATCCACGTTCCCGCCCCTGCTCTCGTGGCGGCACCGCGCGGATGCTCTCCTGCTCCGGCCCCGCCGCGCGTTCGACGGCGACCTGTTCGGAGCACCGCTCACGGGACAGCCCCTGGGCGGCCCAGCGGGCAGGGCATTCTGGGTGCACCGCGGTCTCGTCGAGCTGCTGCAGAGCCCGGCACCCGTGCCGCGTCCGTCTGGGGGGAGCGGTGCGTGAGCCCGCGGCGGAGCCGACGGGGTCAGCCGTACGGGATGGTTTCAGCACTTGCGGGCCACCCGACCGAGCGTTGTCCATCCGGGAACGGGTCCCGAGCGAGCGGCGCCACCGCCGCCGTGCCGCGTCGATTCAGCGGGCGGCATCATCGCGGGTCCGGTGCATCCACGCCGTGGTGGGCGGGGCGAAGAGGCACAGGATGGTCATGACGGGGACCGCCGCGATCAGGATTCCCCACCACCCCAGCGTCACCCGCAGGAGGGACATCGCCACGATCAGGAGGAACGCCTGCGACACGAGGACCGCGGCCCGCGGCCAGCGTCGGCCACCCCACGTGCCCCGGGCGGCCGCCGCGAGCCACAGGCTTCCCCCGGCCATCACGAGGGTTGCGAAGACGATGCCGCCCACAGGTAGGACGTGGACCGAGAACAGCGATGCGATCAGACCCACCGCGACGGCCAGCAGCGCCACCGCTTCCAGTGCCACGAGCACAGTCACCACCCCTGCCGTCCGCGGGCGGACCTCGGAGAGCTCCGGGGAGGGACGGGACGCCGGGCTGAGCATGAACAGGACCTTTCAATGGAAGAACGACACGTTCCACTCTAGTGACCGCCCGTGCCCCTCCCCCCCCCGTGCGGCTGGGGCGTGAGCAGAGGGCTGCGGGTGATCCGCGACAACCACCGCGCAACGCACATCCCGCCCACGCCCACGGGGAGGTCAGGCAGTCTCCACGGACCCTCGGTACGCGCGAGTAACCCGCATCTTTCCCACCTGTGATGTAGCGCTCACACTCTTGTTTCCGGTGTGTTTACGTGGGAAACTACCAAAAGATCCCAAAAGGCCCGATCCCCCGGGCCTTTTCTGTGTGCCCCTCCCCAGCACCCCCTGCCGCGACGGCCCGCCGCGCACTGCGGCACGTGCGCGGACCGGCACACCCGAACCTGAAAGGAGCGGTGTAGCCATCATGGATTGGCGTAGTCGCGCAGCCTGCCTCGAGAAAGACCCCGAACTTTTCTTCCCTGTCGGCAACACGGGCCCCGCCCTGCTGCAGATCGAGGAAGCGAAGTCCGTGTGCCGCACGTGCGAGGTCATGGACACCTGCCTGCAGTGGGCCCTGGAGTCCGGTCAGGATGCCGGCGTCTGGGGTGGCATGAGCGAGGACGAGCGTCGCGCGCTCAAGCGTCGCGCCGCCCGCGCCCGCCGCGCTTCCTGAGCAGCCACGCACCGGGGACCTGACGTCCCACACTCCGCGGCCCGCGCACCCTCTCGGAGAGAGACGTGCGCGGGCCGTCGGCGTGTCCGGGGCACCTCACCTGGTTCCTGCCCACTCCCCGGTGCGAACCCGCGCGCCCTCGCTCGGATGGAACTGGCGCGGCCGCTGCAGGGCAGCGCCGGGAGGTGATGGCCCCGCCGCGGCGGGCGCCCCACGTGTTCGACTCAGCGCCGCCCCGACGTCTGCTGGGGGAACCGCGCCGTGATGACCACCCTGGTCCCACCGGTTTCTCCAGGCTGCCACCTGATGCCGCCGCCCAGCTCGCTCGCCACGAGCGTGCGCACGATCTGCATCCCGAGCCCCTCCCCCTCGGCCGGAGGGCGGTATGCGTTCACTCCGGACTCCTCGATGACGGTGTCCCCCATGCCCCTGCCGTCGTCGTCGATCGTGATCTCCAGGACCCGGTGGGTGGTCCCCGCGGCGTCCACCTCGTCCTGCAGGTGCGCCACGCTCAGCTCCACGGTGCCGTTGCTGTCCCTGAGCCCGTGCTCCACCGCGTTCGCGACCAACTCGTTGACCACGAGCGCCACCGACGTCGCACTCTTGGACGGCAGCCGTCCGAACTCCCCGTGCACCTCGGTGCGCACGTGCTGGGAGGCGGAGGCCGTCTCCACGGCGAGCTTCACCTGGTGCCGGATGAGGTCGTCGAAGTCCACGTCCTCGGAGATCTCGTGTGAGAGGGATTCGTGCACCCGGGCGATCGAGCTCACACGGCGCATGGCCTGCTGCAGACCGTTCCTGCCCTCGGCGGAGTTCATGCGCCGCGACTGGAGCCGTAGCAGGGCGGAGACGGTCTGGAGGTTGTTCTTCACCCGGTGGTGGATCTCGCGGATCGTCGCGTCCTTGGAGACCAGCTGCAGGTCACGACGCCGCAACTCGGTCACGTCGCGGCACAGCACGAGTGCGCCCGCGCGCTCCGTGCCGCGACGCAACGGGAAGGCCCGCAACGAGGCCGAGGCCTTCACTGCCGAGAGCTCCGCGCGCCAGGGCATGGTCCCGGCCAGCACGGGGGCCAGGGTCTCGTCCACCCCCGGGGCGTTGAGGTTCAGCTGCCGAGCCGCGTGGAGCAGGTTCTGCCCCGTCAGGTCCCCCTGCAGGCCCAGCCTGCGGAACGTCGAGAGGCCGTTGGGCGAGCAGAACTCCACGACCCCGTCCGTGTCGAGACGGATCAGGCCGTCGCCCACCCGTGGCGCTCCACGCCTGGAGTCGATGCGCACGGCGAAGTCCGGCCACGTGCCCTCGTTGGCCATCCGCAGCAGGTCGCTCGCCGACTGCCGGTACACCAGCTCCATGTGGGAGGGCAGCCTGTCGTGGTGGGGTTCGGCCGTCAGGCTCACGACAGCGATCGTCCGGTTGTTTCGCACGAGCGGAACCAGGGTCACGGACCGCGGCGCGAGGCTGGACCACTCCGAGGGACCCACCTTCTCGATGCGCTGGTCGATCCACGCCCTGCGCAGGGTCCGCGCTACGTCCCCGCCAACGGTCTCTCCCACCATGTCCTTCTGGTACGCGGTGGGCCCGGTCGTGGGCCGGGCGTGGGCCAGCACGAGGAAATCGCTGTCCTCCGTAGGGATGGGCCGGCCCGTGGGACTCTGCGCGGCGGAGACCACCGAGCGGGGGAAGCACAGCAACAGGTCTCCCACGCCGAGGTCTGCGACCATCTGCCAGTCGCCCACCAGCAGGTGCAGCCACTCGGCGTCCCCCGCATCGAAGTCCGGGACGCTTCGCAGGGGGTCCGTGAAGGACATGGCAGGCTCGCTTTCCGACCGTCAACCGCGGCGCAACCACGCGCCCATTCGACGCCCCAGCCTAGTCCCCCTGACGGTGGCCTGCGCTGCACCCGAGTCTTCCTCCGGGTGCTCCAGCACGCGCACGAGGGCGGCCAGCTCGACCCGCAGTGCGCTGCGCGGGGCCGTCTCCGCGAGCACCGCGCCGGCGAGCAGCGCGCCGTCGCACGCGGCCGGATCCCACGGAAGAGTGTGGGCCACGGGGTGGCCAGGCGAGAACCGGTCCCAGGCCTCCCGCACGGCCTCGCCCGCGGAGCGCCCCGCGGCCGCGGGTCGCAGCTTGTTCACCACCACCACGAGGCGGGCGGAGGGCGTGGCCTGCCAGAGGTCGGGCAACGCCTTCACGAGCCGGGGCACCCCCAGGGCGTCGGCGCCGCCGAGGGCGATCACCGTGTCCGCCGCAGCGACTGCGCCGAGGGCCGCAGCGTTGCGGCGCGGGGCCAGGAAGTCCGTGCTGATCTCCTCGTCCGCCTCGAGGCACGAGGAGACGTCCACCACCACGAGCTGGTAGTCCAGCTGTGCCCGTTTGAGGACGCTCTCGAGCGCGGACCCTCGGATCTCCGGCCACCTGTCGTGACGGGTGATCCCGGTCAGCACGTCCATCGAGCCACCCGCCACTGAGACCGCCGTGACGCAGCGCCGAAGCCCCGCCTCGTCCATGCGGCCCTGGTCCGCCAGCCGGCAGGCCTGGGCGAGCCCGGCGGCCTCGTCCAGCATGCCGAGGCTCGCGGCCACCGAGGCGGCGTAGGTGTCCGCGTCCACGAGCAGCACGCGCACGCCGAGGAGAGCGGCCTCCGCGGCGAGGTTCACGGCGGTCACGGTCCGGCCCGGGGAACCCGCGGGGCCCCACACGGTCACGAGTCCGCGGGCCCCAGAACCGACCTCGGCCGACCCGGGGGATGCGGACACGGCGTCAGCATCCGGCCGCCAGGTGTTCCCCCCGGACCGCAGGCCGAGCTCGTTCATCTCCGGACCAGCCGAGGTGGCGGCTCCAGCCCCCTTCGTGGGCTGTGCCGCGGACGGGGACTCCCCGCGCGCCGAGCCGCTGCCACGTGCGCCGTCGGAGACGCCCGCCGGATCTGCGGCGCGGCCGCGTCCCTTCCCGCGAGCGCTCTTGCCGGGGGCCTTCCGCCCCGTGGCGTCGGACGAACCGCCGCCCGCACGGCCCACGGCCTTGCCGCGCTTGTCCCGGCCACCACCGACCGTGCCGGTCCCGGCCGTGCCCCCGCCGGCACTGCCCTTGTCGCCGCTGCGCCCCTGTCCCGCCGAAGCGTCATCGGGAGCTGCGCTGTCCTCGTGTTCCACCGCGGCCGCCGACGTCGCACCGATCGCCCCCACGCCGGGCCGGTTCCCGGCGTGACCGCCGACGGATCCCCGCACCGCCAGGCGGATCCGCTGCGCGAGGTCCTCGCCCGAGGCCGCCACGGCCACGCTGCCCACGCCGAGCCGGGACAGCCGTGAGCTGTCGTGCCCCTCGACCACGAGCACGCTCACGCCGTTGCCGCCGAGCTGCTCCAGCAGACTCCCTGTGAGCTCCTCGGCGCCCTCCGCGACGAGTGCCACGTCCGCCATCCCGGTGTGCGAGCAGGCAAGCAGCTCCGACAGGTCCATGCAGCGCCGCACCACCGTGACGTCTCCGTGCAGCCGTTCGAGCCGGTCCACCAGCTCCCACGTGCTGATCCCCAGGGTGGCTACGGAGATGCTCACGAGCCGCTCCCGGTGACGTCGAGCACCAGGGTGACCTTGGCGTCGTTGCCGAGGGCGTCCACCAGCGGGCCCACCTGCGCCTGGCGGACGAGCACGTGGACGGTGACGCCGCCCGTGCCGCCGAGCGCGGTGTCTGTGGTGTCCACCCGGGCAATCTCCGCGCCCGGAACGAGCCTCCTGGGCTCCTGGTACCCCCGACCCGTGGGCTTGGGCTGCGCCACCCACACGTCCACGTGGGAACCGGGCCCGGCCTGGGCGGGGACTGGCGTCTCGAGCTTGATGCCCACCGGGGTCCTGTCCAGCTCGTCGGCAGTGCCCAGCGAGGTGGCGGGGACCAGCTCTCCCTGCGCCACGCGCTGGGTCACCACGGTGTTCTCCTGCAGCTCCCGAGAGGCGGAAAGGTAGCGCTCGGACGCGTCCTGGAGGTGCGCGTCCACGGTGGTGAGGTCCTCTCGGGTGATCCGCTGCCCCACCGCGAGGTCCCCGGCGGCGGCGTAGTACGGCTGGCTCCTGTTGGCCGTGGCGACCAGAAGCACCACGCCCATCACGGAGACGAGCACCAGCAGCAGACCCACGAGCAGCCGCGGGTCACGCCAGGACGGTTTCCGGAACCTCGCCGCCGTGCTGGATGCCCGCCCCTGCGATGCCGAGCTGCCCATGTGCTCATCCTTTCCCCAGTGCCCGGCACCCACCGGATCCACCCGAGTGTGCCCCGCGCGGAAGTGCGCTGGAAAGTGTGACGGGACACACTGTGGACAGAGATGTCCACGCCTCCATGCCCGGTCGATCCTGTTGATAGCCGGTTCCCACTCACCCCACGTGGGACAATGTCCGGTGAACTCCGATGATTCGACATCGAACAGCGCCAAAGGAAGTGAGACAGGGCCGTGACGCAGCAACGATTCCTCACGCTCTCCGACGTCGCGGAGATCCTCTCCGTCTCCGTGGCGCAGGCCCGCGCGATGGTGCGCTCCGGAGAGCTGCCGGCCATCCAGGTGGGGGGCCGCGGACAGTGGCGCGTGGAGAAGAGCAAGCTCGAGGAGTACATCCAGCAGGGTTACGAGCGCACGCAGACCGCGGTGCGCGAGGGCACCCTGCACTGAGCTCGGCCGAGATTCACAGCGCGTCCGACCCGGTGTCGAGCGAGGAGACCAGGGCGACCGCCGAGAATCCGACCGTGCGCACCGCTGTAACCGCGCGGCGTCGCCGGAACTCGTCCTCGGGGTGCACCGCCACGTCGAAGAAGTCCTGCCCCACCGCGTCCAGCGTGCCCTCCAGCTCACCCTGACCGGCTGGATCCTGCAGCAGCACGCGCACGTGAACCCGCGCCGTGCTCAGGGCCCGCAGCACGTGGCCCATGCCGAGTCTGCGGATCGTGGACCTCTCGGGCAGCACCTCGAAACGCCGCGGCAGCCCCTCCCACCACGCCACACTGTGCAGCGGAACCAGGTGCTGCAGATGGCGTTCCCGCACCACGACCCACCCCGCGCCAACATCCGCCAGGACGCCCTCCAGCGTGTCGCCCCGTGTGGGTCGCAACCGTACCGGGCGCTCCCTGTGCGCGGCCAGCCGCTCCAGCAGCGACAGCCGCGAGAGCTCCGCCCGCGCCGTCTCCACCGCCTCCTGCTCGACGGTGCGCACGTGCGCCTGCTCGAGCTGCGCCTCCATGTCCTCGAAGAGCTCGTCCCACCGCATGTCCAGCTCTGCCTCTCCGTGCCGATCCCTGCCCAGCTGCCACCCTCCGGGGCGGCGCCCCTGCAGGACCTGCGCTTCACCGTAGGGCACCGGGCGCTCGGGCCCCAGCCGCTCTCCCGTTCCGGCTCCATGCATTTGGTTCTTTGATTGACTCCCGAGTGAAACCTCTGAATGATCTAAAAATATCAAACGACATCAAACAACATCATCAGGAGTCCGACATGCCACGAGCAATGATCGAATCCTCCGCACCGTCACCGCGTGCGGCGCTCTGGCTCGTGGTTCCCCTCGCGGCTGCACCTCTGGGAGCCCTCGGATGGGTGCAGGCCGATCGCCTCCGTTCCGCGGGCGCCACCGACGACCCAACCCTGGCCGTCGCCGTGCTCGCCGCCGGGACGTGCCTGGCCGTGGCCGGGTGGTGGATCGGCGGACTGGCCATGCTTTACGTCGCCGCGGTCGCGAGACGGCTGCGCTGGGCCGGCCTGGAGCGCTGGGCCACTCGGCTCACCCCGGGCCTTGTCGCACGGACGACGGCGGCCGCCGTGGGCATCCAGCTCGCGGTCCTCGCTCCCGCCCACGCCGACGACGCCGCACTGGACCCGTTCTGGGGTTCCGCGGCCTCGGGCACGGAGCAGCTCGCAGCGCCCGGCGAGCAGCCCAGCACCACGGATGCCACGGCGTCGGAACCCGACACCGCGACAGACCCTGACGCCCCGGAGAGCCCCGACCTGCCCGCTGACGGTTCGCCCACCGCCGGAAGGAGCACGGCTGAGACGCCCGCCGCAGGCACGCCCTCGACCACGGATCTGCCGCTCGGCCAGAGCACAGACCAGGCTGACACGCGGGCAGGGGCGCCGCTCGGCACAACGAGTCCGACCACCAATCCTCCCGCCCGGGATCGCGTGGCGGACGGGGTCATCACCGTCATGGCCGGGGACACCCTCTGGGACCTCACGTCCCAGCTGCTGGGCCCAGACGTCTCGGACGCGCTCCTCCCCCAGACCCTCAGCGCCTGGTTGGAGCACAACGCCCTCGCCGAGCACGGGGACCTGATCCACCCCGGGGACCAGCTGCGCGTGCCACCGCACTTGCTGACAGCGCAGGCAGGACGAGGCTGAATCCGCAGACCGCACGCCGCGCAGCCCCGATGCGCCAGAGGCCCCATCGCACCAACCAGCAACCAGCAACCACGAACCACGAACCACGAGGAGCACACCATGAGCGTCGCCGTTCCCGAATCCGCACCCCGCACTCCCGCGGGTGGCTACACCTGGCGGCAGGACCGTTCCGCCGCCGCGCTGACCGGCAAGAATGAGATGGAGCGCGTGGGAGCAATGGCGCGCAGTATCGGCCAGGCTGCCGTGGAGATCCTGGCGGGAACCCGTCCGGCCTCGCAGCTGTCCCGGTGGACGGAACCGGAGGTGGTCGAGCGCTTCACGCAGCGTGCGGCCATGCTGAAGCTCGTGCAGGAGCAGTGCCCCGAACGGCGTGCGGCATTCGACGTGCACCGCGCCTCCAGAATCCGTCGCGTGCGCGTGTGCAGTCCCGCCCCGGGGTGCTGGGAAGCCTCGCTCGTGGTCGAGGAGACCACCCGGGCACGCGCGGTGGCGCTGCGCATCGAGCGGATCAGCCGCCAGTGGCGGGTCACCCACCTCGAGGTCGGCTGAATGCTCCCGTGCTGGGAGCCATCGGCTCAGCGGCGCTTGCTGCGCCTGGTCCTGGCTGCGCCCTTGCCGGCCTTGGTGCGCCGCTGGGCCCGGTTCGTCCCGGAGTCTGCGTCCCCACCGGCCTCGCCGTCCGACGTCGCGGTAGCGGTAGCGGCGGAAGCCGCAGCCGAGGCGGTGGTCGACGAGGCCGACGACGCCGCCCGGGCCGCTCCGGCCTCTGAGCCGGGCGCCGGCTGCGCCTCGGCCTCGACCGCCGCGCGGGGCTCTCCGTCCTCGTCGGGAGCCGTGTACTGCAGGAACGCCGGGCGCTGCGGCGTGGTCAGCTCGACCGCCCCGCCAGTCTCACCGGTGCGCTGCCTGCGGACCTCGAGGTTGAAGAGCGTGACCACGGTCTGCTCACGGATGGCGGCCATCATGTCCTGGAACATGGCGTGGCCCTCGCGCTGGTACTCCACCAGGGGATCGCGCTGGGCCATGGCCCGCAGCCCGATGCCCTCCTTGAGATAGTCCATCTCGTACAGGTGCTCCGGCCAGCGCTGCCCGATGACCGACAGCAGCACCCGGCGCTCCAGGTTGCGCATGGCCTCGGAGCCCAGCTGCTCCTCACGCTCCTGGTAGCTGACCTTCGCATCCGAGAGGATCTGCTCCTGCAGGAAGTCCGCAGAGAGACGGGGAAGACCGCCGGCTTCCTCCACCACTTCCTGGTGCGTGATCGAGATCGGGTAGATGGCGCGCAGAGCGGTCCACAGCTCGTCCAGGTCCCAGTCCTCGGAGTGTCCCACGCGGGTGCGGTCGGTGATGGTGGAGGTGATGATCTCCTCGGTGAACTGCTCGATCTGCCCCTTGATGTCCTCGCCCATGAGGATCCGACGACGGTCGCGGTAGACCACCTCGCGCTGGCGGTTGAGCACGTCGTCGTACTTCAGCACGTTCTTGCGCTGCTCGGCATTGCGCCCCTCCACCTGGTTCTGGGCGTTGGCGATACCGGAGGTGATCAGGCGCCCGGTCACAGGGACGTCATCCGGGGCGATGGCCATCAGACGCTGGGCGGCACCCGGGTTGAACAGGCGCATGAGGTCGTCCGAGAGGGACAGGTAGAACCGGGACTCCCCGGGATCGCCCTGACGACCCGAGCGGCCGCGGAGCTGGTTGTCGATGCGGCGGGACTCGTGGCGCTCCGTGCCGAGCACGTACAGGCCGCCCGCCTCCAGGACGTCGTCGTGCTCGCTGCGGGTGGCGGCCTCGCACTGCTCGAGCACCGTGGGCCACTTCGCCTCGTACTTCTCGGCGTCTCGCTCCGGGTCCAGCCCCAGCTCGGCCATCTTCTCGACGGCGTTGAACTCGGCGTTGCCGCCCAGCATGATGTCCGTGCCGCGCCCGGCCATGTTCGTGGCGACCGTGACCGCGCCCTTGCGCCCGGCCTGGGCTACGATCGCGGCCTCACGGGCGTGGTTCTTGGCGTTGAGCACCTCGTGGCGCACCCCGCGCTTGGCGAGCAGCCGGGAAAGGTACTCGGACTTCTCCACAGAGGCCGTGCCCACGAGCACGGGCTGGCCCTTCTCGTGGCGCTCCTCGATGTCCCGCACCACGGCGGCGTACTTGGTGGCCTCGTTCTTGTAGACCACGTCCCGCTTGTCCTCGCGGGCGATGCCCCGGTGCGGCGGAATGGCGACGACGCCGATCTCGTACGTGTTCATGAACTCCGCCGCCTCGGTCTGGGCGGTGCCCGTCATGCCGGAGAGCTTGTCGTAGAGACGGAAGTAGTTCTGCAGGGTGATCGTGGCCATCGTCTGGTTCTCGGGCTTGATCTCCACACCCTCCTTGGCCTCGATGGCCTGGTGGACACCCTCGTTGTAGCGGCGACCGGCGAGCACACGACCGGTGTGCTCGTCCACGATCTTCACCTCGCCACCGGCCACGATGTAGTCCTTGTTGTTGCGGAACAGCTCCTTGGCCTTGATGGCGTTGTTCAGGAACCCGATCAGCGGCGTGTTCTGCGACTCGTAGAGGTTCTCGATCCCCAGCCAGTCCTCGACCTTCTCGATCCCGGGCTCGAGCACGCCCACGGTGCGTTTCTTCTCGTCCACCTCGTAGTCGGTCTCCGGGACGAGCTTCTTCACGACGGTCGCGAACTCGCGGTACCAGCGGTTCGCCTCCCCGGAGGCCGGCCCTGAGATGATCAGCGGGGTCCTGGCCTCGTCGATGAGGATGGAGTCCACCTCGTCCACGATCGCGAAGTTGTGTCCGCGCTGGACGAGCTCGTCCTTGCTCCAGGCCATGTTGTCGCGCAGGTAGTCGAAGCCGAACTCATTGTTCGTGCCGTAGGTGATGTCCGCGCTGTACTGCTCCCGGCGGGTGGCCGGGTCCTGTCCGCTGAGGATCACACCCGTCTCCAGCCCGAGGAAGCGGTAGACGCGGCCCATGAGGTTCGCCTGGTATTCGGCCAGGTAGTCGTTGACGGTCACTACGTGGACGCCCTTGCCAGTGAGCGCGTTGAGGTACGCGGGCAGGGTGGCCACGAGTGTCTTGCCCTCACCCGTCTTCATCTCGGCGATGTAGCCGAGGTGCAGCGCCGCACCGCCCATGATCTGGACATCGAAGTGGCGCTGGCCGAGCGTGCGGGAAGCCGCCTCTCGCACGGCCGCAAACGCCTCCGGAAGCAGCCGGTCGAGCGACTCGCCGCCCTCGATGCGCTCCCGGAACGAGTCCGTCTCGGCCCGCAGCTCGGCGTCGGAGAGCTCCCTGAAGCTGTCCTCGAGGCTGTTGACGGCGTCCGCATAAGTCCTCAGCCGCTTCAGGACACGCTTGTCCCCCGTGCGAAGGACTTTTTCCAGGAATGACGCCACGTGTGTTCGCTCCTCCGAGATCGGTGGTGGGCACCGGAGATGGGCTGGGGGTGCACCGCCGAACAGTGTACGTGAGTGAGGCTGGACGATTCCCGCGTGCTCGCGGGACGCACGCCGCCCGTGACCACGACCCGGGCCCCGCGACGTGGTCACGGGGCCCGGTGGTGGTGCGGGGTGCTCGGCGGTGATGCCCGGCGGGCGGATTCAGGGGGCAGTGGCGTCTGCCTGGTAGGCGACCTTCTCCTCGCCGGAGGCGCCGTCCGCGCTGAGGCTGATCACGCCGTACTCCCACCCCTTGCGGCGGTAGACGGCCGAGGGCTCCTGCGTGTCCTTGTCCACGAACAGGAAGAAGTCATGGCCCACGAGCTCCATCTGGTCCACGGCCTCGTCCACGGTGATCTCGTGTGCCGGGAAGCGCTTGCGGCGGATCTCCACGGGCGAGGGGGTGTCGCTCAGGACGAAATCGTCGTCGAACACCTCGTCCTCGGCGGCGGCCAGCTCCTGCTCGGAGCCGAACGTGGGCCCGGCATCGCTCGGCACCACGGGCAGGGAGCCCGTGGCCTCGTGGACGGCGACGGAACGCTGGTGGCCTCCGCGGTGGATCTTGCGACGGTCACGCGCCCGGCGCAACTGCTCCATGAGCTTCGCGTAGGCCTCGTCGAATGCCGCAAACTTGTCGTCGTTGCGGGCCTCCGCGCGGACCACGGGACCGCGACCGACCACTGTGATCTCCACACGGATCCCCTGGCGCCCGGAACCAGGGTTGTCCTTGGTCACCTTGACCTCGATGGACTCCACCCTGTCGCCCAGCTGCTGGAACCGCTCGCTCTTGGACTCGACGTATTCCCGGAAACGGTCCGGCAGAGTGATGTTGCGACCCTTGATGTTCAGTTCCATGAGAACCTCCAGAGCTTGAGGACGGTGTGGGACCAGTGGCTCGCCCACGCGGGACACCTTTGATTCCCGTGATCCAACGCTAGATGAATCCGTGAGGAAATTCACTGACCGCCACCTCGGACGTCCATGCGTTCTCCTGGGGTGAACGCGGGACGCGGACCCCGGCGAGGGTCACAACAGCGGGCACGCACGCCCCGGCGGCCCGCAGCGCCCGCACGGCCTCGGCCGCCGTGGCACCCGTGGTGAGGACGTCGTCCACGACCACGCACACCGCGCCGCGCACTCCAGAGGCACGCATCGTTGCGCGCAGCGCTCGTTCCCGTTGGGCCCCGCCGCGCCCTTTCTGGCTCCCGGTGCCTCGTCCCCGCACCCGCCGGTGGGACACGGCGGCAGTGACACAGGTGTTCCGTGGCAGAGGGGCACCCCCGAGGATGCTCGCCACGGGATCAAGCCAGCGACGACGCCGCGCGCGGGCGCTCGTGGGCACCGGCACCCAGTACAGCGGCACCGTCCCCGGAGCCGCCGCCTCCCGGACGTCCCGCGCGGCCGCGGCCAGCACCGGGGCGAGCACGGCCGAGAGGACCGGGGCGAGGTCTGTGCGTCCACCGTTCTTGAACGCCAGGAGGCAGGAGGCGAGCTCGTGCTCGTACTCACCCGCCGTCCACACACGCACCCCTGCGGCGGCAAGCGGCGGAGGGGGCACCAGCGAACGGGGGCGCGCCGTGGCACGCCGGAGCACGATCCGGCACTCGCGGCACAGGGCCCTGCCCGGTTCTCCGCACACTGCACAGGTCACGGGCAGGACAAGTTCCAAGGCCTGGGCCCACCAGCCGCCGAACCGCGCGGCACGGGCGTCCCACGCCGCCCCGGGGCGGTGAGCCGGCCGTGGGAGCGGGCGGCGCGGCGTCGTCATCATGGGACCACTCCACACCGTGCGGCGGGCGGGCCACAGCGCGCAAGAGCCGTGGGGAGCGCAGACCGCACGGGCCCCGGGTGCGCCTCGCGGAGGGGGCGAGGCATGTCGCACCGGATCAGCCCCGTCTCACCCCGCGAACGCGGTGTCCGTGACCGTCTCGCTCTGCAGGGCCCACGAGCTGCCGGTGAGCATGTACAGCTTGCCGTCCGAGGCGCCGTACACCGCGGCCGGGCCGTTGCCGCCGGCGATCGAAGTCACGCCTTTCAGGGAGGGCAGCTCGTCGTAGCGCCCGGCCACGGTGTAGCGCCGGGGCTTCGCGTTGCCGTCCTGGTCCAGCGCCGTGGTGACGAACTCGTCCGCGCTGATCCACTGGGCCGTGTCCACGTCAACGTCCGCCGCCACCGCGTTGCCCTTCACGAGCTCTGTGGGGCGTCCGGAGTCATCCCGGACCACGCCCGCGAGCCACACCGTGGCGCGGGAGGAGCTTCCCGTGGTGGTGACCACGAGCGCCCGGCTCCCCTCCCGCGAGATCCGCAGGGATGCCACGTGCTGGTTCTCCAGCCACTGCGCGCTCACGGTCATGCCCTCGCCCTCGTCGGACGCGCGGACCGCGTGCACCGTCCCGGAACGGTCGGAGCCCCACACGTAGTCCATGCGGTCGAAGCTGGGGCGGGTCAGCTGTGTGCCGGACCAGCGCCGCTCCGGCTCTCTCCCCGGGGCCACGGTGTAGACGGCGGAGTCCGCGTTGTTGACGAATCCGAAGACGGTGGCCTCGGTGCCCATGGCCGGGCGGGCGACCGAGGCGCCCTCGGGCAGGGTCACGTTGGGGATCTCCTCGGACTGCCCGCCCTGGTAGAACGCGAGGTGGTTCTCGGACACGCCGATCTGCCTGTTGGGCACGGTGACCGAGCGGACGGCCTCGCTGCTCGTCCGCCCGGTGGTCTCCACGGGGGCATCGTTGATGGTGAGGTCCACGTCCTCGACGTTCGGCACCGACTGCAGGGTGGCCCGCAGCTGCTGGTCCATGCGGTGGGCCTCGTCCACATCCGCGGGGTCGAAGTTCGCGAGGCTCAGTGCCACCGTGGCGGCCCCCCCGGACACGGGCACAGACGAGCGGGAGAGGGACGCGGACTGCGGCAGCGCGCTCGTCACCGCGCCCCCCAGATATCCCGCCGGCCCGCTCAGCAGGGCGCGCACGGCGGCGGTCGAGGCCGTGGATCGCTTGACGAACCACCGGGGATCCGGCACCAGGTAGTTCGGGTCCTTCGCGGAGTAGAAGTAGAGCGTGATGGGGTCGAAGATCTGCTCGAAGTCGGCCCTCGGCACGATCACGCCGTCCGGGGCCTTGGAGATCCGCCACTGGCCGTCCACCGATGTCAGCATGAAGTCCAGCACCCGTGTGCTGCCCGAGGGCTGGGATGTGAGGACGCCGTTGGATCCCAGCTCCCCGCTGATCTCCAGACTCGTGCGGAACTCGCCCTCGTTGAGCCGGGGCACGGTGGTGGGCTCACCCGAGTGGATGAGCACGCGGGTGTCCGGCTTCCACGTGGTGGCCAGCTGCGGGGTGAGGTACTTGCGCGCCACGGAGTAGTCGTCCTGCGCTCCCACCCCGGCGGCCAGGAAGCCCTCGACGACCTCCTGCGCCGAGGCCCCCACCTGCGGGGCCTGGGGGTTGAACGCCATGGCGGTCTGCTCGGACTGCTCGGTGGGCTCGATGACCTTGTGCACCGGCCCGGAGCGCGGCATGGCCCCGCACGCGGACAGCATCAGACCGAGTGCCACGGCAGTCAGCGCACCGGTGTACCGGGCGCGCCGGTGCTTCGCGCGCGTCCTCCCGGTCCGGGTTCCGCCGGTCCGTCCCGTCACCTGCCGCGAGTGCTTCCGTACCGTCATGACTCCTCCGTCCCGCGGCCGTCCGCGGCCGGGCTCGAGCCCGTGCCCTGACCGCTTCCCGCGCCGGCGACGACGCCGCGCCCACCGTGACCGCCCCCTGTCACGTCCACGGTGGCGTCACCGTGTCCTTGACCGCGGCCGTCGCCGGAGCCGTCCCCGTGCTCCGGGGCTGCGGGGCCCGCCGAGGGGTCCTGTCCATCGCGTGCCCCCGGGATGTCGATGCGCAGCTCGCCCGTGGCCGGCTCGCTCACGAAGCGCGTGGGCGCCGTCAGCTGGAGGGAGCCGGTGTCCGTGACGCGCGCCGTGGACTCGGCGGAGTCCACGTCCGGCGGCATGGGCAGGGGGTTCGGCAGCTCCGGGTCCAGGGGCTGGACGCGCAGCAGCGGCAGGGTGAGGCGGAAGCATGCGCCGTTGTCCGGCTCGGCCCAGACCTCGAGCCGTCCGCCGTGCAGGAGGGTGTCCTCCGTAGCGATCGCCAGCCCCAGGCCGGTGCCGCCCACGGTGCGGGCGCGGGCGGGATCGCCGCGCCAGAACCTGTTGAACACCTTGCTGGCCTGCTCCTCGGTCATGCCGATGCCGTGGTCCCGCACCGCCACCGCCACGCAGTTCTCGTTCGCGCCCACGTAGATGTCCACGGGCTTGCTCTCCCCGTGCTCCAGCGCGTTGGTCACCAGGTTCCGCAGGATCCGGTCGATGCGCCGCTGGTCCATCTGCACCACGGCGCGGGTGAGGGTCGAGCGCACGGTGAGCTCCGAGCCGGAGGTGAGGACGATCGGCGCGGCCGCCTCCACAACGTCGTAGATCACGGCGAAGATGTCGGTCGAGGCCATGTCCAGCCGCGCCGCGCCGGCGTCGAAACGGGAGATCTCCAGCAGGTCCGAGAGCATCGAGTCGAAGCGCTCCACCTGGTTGTGCAGCAGCTCGCTCGAGCGCCGGTTCACGGGATCGAAGTCGTCGCGGGCGTTGTAGAGCACCTCGGCGGCCATCTTGACCGTGGTCAGGGGCGTGCGCAGCTCGTGGGAGACGTCCGAGACGAACGTCTGCTGCATGGACGAGAGCTGCTCGAGCTGCGTGATCTGGTTCTGGATGGAGTCCGCCATCCGGTTGAAGGACCGGCTCAGCCGTGCCACCTCATTGCTGCCGCGCACGTCCATGCGCACGTCCAGGTCGCCCTCGGACAGGCGCTGGGAGACGCGGGCCGTGTTGGAGACCGGACGCACCACCTCGCGGGTCACGTACCACACAATCGTTCCCACGAGCAGCAGCAGCGCCACCATGGACAGCAGCAGCACGGCGTGGATCGAGTCCAGGGTGGCCTGCGGGTCCGAGAAGTCGTAGACGAAGTAGAGGCCGTAGCGGGAGTTCTGGTTGAGCTGGACCACGTCCCCGATCACGATCACGGGCTGCTCCGGCCCGTTCTCGGCCATCCGCACGGACGCCGGCTGCCAGTATGTGCCGTCCCCGCTCGCCACGCGCTGCTGCAGCTGCTGGGGCACCGATGCCGAGGTCATCCACGAGCTCTCCGTCTGCACCCCCACGAAGGACTGCCCCGTCCCCTGGTCCAGGGGGATCAGCACCCAGCGGTGGTCCGTGGTGCTGGGGTCCTGGCTCAGCTTGCCGAGTGTGGAGTTGATGAGCGCCTGCACCTCGGTGCGGTCCGAGGCGTCCGAGGCGTCAAAGCTGGCCTGCGCGGTGCCGATGTCCGTGCGCGCCTCCTCGAGCACCTGGTTGAGACGGTCCGTGAAAAGCCGGTCCGCGATCTGGTGGGACAGGAAGCTGCCCGTGGCGAAGAACGCCATGGAGGTGAGCGTGAGCGCCACCGCGATGGCCCGGAACTGCAGCGACTGCCGCCAGCGGCGTAACAGCACACGACGGCTCAGCCGGAGCCTGCGGAAGCGTTTGGGGCGACGGCGCGGGCCGGGCTTGCGCGCCGCAGCGTCCACCGAGGCGACCGTCATCTATGCGGGTGCCCGCCCGCCTTGTAGCCGATGCCCCGCACGGTCAGCACCACCTCGGGGTTCTCGGGGTCGCGCTCGACCTTGGAGCGCAGCCGCTGCACGTGCACGTTCACGAGCCGGTTGTCCGCCGCGTGGGGATAGCCCCACACGTCTCGCAGCAGCTCGTCGCGGCTGAAGACCTGGTGCGGGGAGCGCGAGAGAGTGGCGAGCAGGTCGAACTCCAGCGGGGTCAGGGCAATCTCCTCGCCGTCGCGGGTCACCGTGTGCCCGGTGACGTCGATGACGATGTCCCCCAGGGTGATCTCCTGCGAGGCACTGCGGTCGGTGGGGCGCAGCCGCGCCTTGACGCGGGCCACCAGCTCGGCGGGCTTGAACGGCTTGGGGACGTAGTCGTCCGCGCCGGCCTCCAGCCCGCGCACGACGTCCGCGGTGTCCGACTTGGCGGTGAGCATCACGATGGGGATGTCCGACTCGGCACGGATCTGCTGGCAGACCTGGATGCCGTCAATGCCCGGAAGCATCAGGTCCAGCAGGATCAGGTCCGGCTCGGAGGCGCGGAAGACCTCGCGCGCACTGGAACCCTCGTAGCAGTACACCGGCTCGAAGTCCTCCGAAGCCAGGATGATGCCGATCATTTCCGACAGCGCGGCGTCGTCGTCCACTACCAAGATTCTCGCCTTCATGGCCCGCTTTCGCACTCGAGTCCTCCATCGGGTGCGGCCACAACCGGGCGCCCCGCGTCCTGCTGAGATTCTACGGCCTGGTGGGGCTCAGGCCTCGCTGCACGCTTCCGTGAGCGCGTCCCCGAGCCCGGTCACGCGTCGCAGCGCGCCCGGCAGCTCGGGCGGGGTGAGCTCGCTGACGGCCGACGACGGCGCCAGCAGCGTCCCCAGCAGCGCGGCGGGGTTCATGCCCAGCTCGGTCCAGGGACGCAGCACCCGTTCCACGTGGGCGCGCACGGCGGGACGACCGGTCACGGGTGCGGTGTCGAAGCACAGCCCCACCCCCGCCTCGTGCAGGGCGGCGAGGGGCTCCCACGCCTCTGTGGGACCGGTGGGCAGCGCGGTCACCGCAGTGTCCGCCCCCGTGCGCAACGCCCAGGCCGGTTCCGCGGAACCGGCGGCGAGCAGCACACGCTCCGCACCGGCGTCGCGCGCTGCACCGACGGCCTCGGTGAGGGTCGCCCGCACCTCGTGGCGCGGCAGCGAGCGCAGGGTGCGGTAGCCGCTGGCGGTGGGAATAGTGCCGCGCAACACCCGGTCCAGCTCGGGTTCCTCGATCACCAGCACCGTGCCGCGGCCGTCCGTGTTGCGCCGCAGGGCTGCGAGCAGCTCGCCCAGCCCGGCGCGCCACGACTGCGTGAGGTCCCGCCGCGCGCCTGGATCGGACTGCAGCTTCTCGCCGTTGTGCACGTGGACCGTGGCGGCCAGCGAGACGGGGCCCAGCATGGAGAAGGACACGCGCCCGGTGTCCGAACCGGACTCGGCACCCAGGACGTCCGCGACCACGTTGAGGTCGCTCGCGAGCAGGGCCCGGGCCTGCCGGGAGTCAGCACCGGGCACCGAGGTGATCCGCCACCCGTGGGGCTGCCGGTCCGCGTGCAGAGAGTCGAGAACGGCACTCGTGCGGGCCGCGAGCTCTGCCTGGGGCCCCCGGTCCGGCAGCACGGGAACACTCGCGAGGTGGGGAGCCCCCAGTTCACCGCGCAGCACGGTGAACGTCTCGAAGAGGTCCGTCCCCCGCAGCGCCCGGGTGAGGGTGGCTGTGACGGCGTCCCCCGTGGGGGCGCTCATGCGTCGTGGCCGCGGTGGCGGTCCTCGGAGATGGCCTCGTGGTGACGGATGACCTCGCTGATGATGAAGGTGAGAAACTTCTCCGCGAACTCGGGGTCCAGGTGGGCCGCCTCCGCGAGACTGCGCAGCCGCTGGATCTGTGCCTTCTCACGCTCCGGGTCCGACGGCGGGAGGTCGTTCTCGGCCTTGAGCTTGCCCACCCGCTGGGTCGCCTTGAAGCGCTCCGCGAGCAGGTGGATCAGAGCGGCGTCGATGTTGTCGATCGTGCCGCGGATCGAGTCGAGCCGCTCGAGCGCGGTCTCGGACGTGCGGTGCGGGACGGAGGATGCTGCCGAATCCACAGGGGCGTGGTCCTCGGGGCGGCCGGTCGGGTGCGTGGCTGAGGTCATGCGTCCACTGTAATCACCGCGGCGCGGCGCCCCGAAACGCTCTCAGGAGGCCGCGACGACAGGGCGGTCCGCGTGCGCGGAGTCGATCGTGGCCTGCCCCAGCACGCGCGTCCCCTGGTAGAGGACCATGGTCTGGCCGGGTGCGACGCCGCGCTGGGACTCGGCGAGGCGCACGTGCAGACGGGGCTCACCGGCCTCGCGGCTCAGCGAGGCGGTGGCCGGTGCGGGATCGCCGTGGGCGCGCACCTGCACGGTCACCGGGAACTCCTCGGAACGGGCGTCCGTCGCGTCCCCCAGGGCCGCGACCTCGCGCGGGGCCAGACCCGCCCACGAGGGCCGGATCCCCTCCATGACGTCGATCGCGAGCAACTGCTCGGGGCCCACGACCACCTCGTTGGTCTTGGGCCGGATCTCCAGCACGAACCGGGGCTTGCCGTCCGGGGCGGGGCGGCCGATGTGCAGGCCACGGCGCTGTCCCACGGTGTAGGCCTGGGCCCCGCGGTGCTCGCCCAGATCGTTGCCCTCGGTGTCGACGATCCGCCCGGAGTCCAGGTCCATGTGGTCCTCGAGCCACCCGCGCGTGTTGCCGTCCGGGATGAAGCAGATGTCGTGGGAGTCCGGCTTCTTGGCCACGGACAGCCCCCGCTGCTCCGCCTCCGCGCGCACCTGAGCCTTGGACGGCGTCTCGGCGAGCGGGAAGATGGCGTGCTCCAGCTGCTCGGCTGTCAGCACGCCCAGCACGTAGGACTGGTCCTTCGCCCAGTCGGCGGCGCGGTGCAGCTCCTTGTGCCCGTCCGCGTCCTCCACCACCTTGGCGTAGTGGCCGGTGCACACGGCGTCGAAGCCCAGGGCGAGCGCCTTCTCCAGCAGGGCAGCGAACTTGATCTTCTCGTTGCAGCGCATGCACGGGTTCGGCGTGCGCCCCGCGGCGTACTCGGCCACGAAGTCGTCCACCACGTCCGCCTGGAAGCGCTCGGAAAAGTCCCACACGTAGTACGGGATGCCCAGTTTCTCCGCGGCGCGCCACGCGTCCCGGGAGTCCTCAATCGTGCAGCACCCGCGCGCTCCGGTGCGCAGCGTGCCGGGGGTGCGGGACAGTGCCAGGTGGACGCCGGTGACGTCGTGCCCGGCGTCCACGGCGCGTGCCGCGGCCACTGCCGAGTCCACGCCGCCGCTCATGGCTGCCAGAACGCGCACGGGGTGCCTCCAGGGAAGGTCGTCGAGTGGGACGCCTTAACAACGGTGCCTCTCCGGCCGCTATTCCCGACGACGCCGCACGCCGGAGCGGGTGCCCGGCGCCGGGACGTCCGAGCGGCACGGGCCGCGGCGTCGTCGTGCTCAGGCGGCGCCTTGCTCAGAACGCTCCGGGCACGTGTCCCGAGAGGCCCGCGGTGCGGGCGCGCTCGTAGACCTCGCCCACCGCGTCCAGGACGCGCTCGACGTCCTGCTGCGTGCTCGTGTGCCCAAGCGAGAAGCGCTGCGCGCCGCGGGCAGTCTCCTCCGGCACGCCCATGGCCAGCAGCACGTGGGAGGCGCGCGGCACGCCCGCGTTGCACGCCGAGCCGGTGGACAGCGCCACCCCGGCCGCGTCGAAGAGGAAGAGCATGGAGTCCCCCTCGCAACCGGGGAACGTGAAGTGCGCGTTGCCCGGCAGCCGGGTGGGATGCTCCCACTCCGCCTCCGGGGCACCCGGCTCGGGCCCTCGCAGAACGGCGTCCGGGACCCGCTCCCGGATCCCGGCCACGAGGGCGTCGCGAAGGCGTGCGCGGCGCAGGAACTCCCCGCGCAGATCGGACCGGGCCGCCTCGACCGCCGCGCCGAACGCCGCGGCACCCGCCGCGTTCACGGTGCCGGAGCGGACACTGCGCTCCTGACCTCCCCCGAAGCTGGTTGCGGCGAGCTTCACCGTGCGTGGGGCGTAGAGCGCACCCACACCCATCGGGCCGCCGAGCTTGTGGGCCGAGACTGCGAGGGTGCTGATGCCGCGCAGATGGGCGTCCACGGGCACGGCGCAGAACGCCTGGACCGCGTCCACGTGGCAGGCCACCCCGGCGTCGTCGCACAGGGCCGCGAGTTCCGCCACGGGCTGGACGGCGCCGACCTCGTTGTTCGCCCACATCACCGTGGCCAGCGCGACCTCGTCACCGCGCCGCGCGAGCAGGTCCGCGAGCGCGGCGGGGTCCACGCGGCCGTCCTCGGCCACCTCGAGCCACGCGAGCTCCGCGCCCTCGTGGGCAACGAGCCACTCGGCTGTCTCGGACACGGCGTGGTGCTCCACGGTGGACAGCGCGATCACCGTGCGACGAGGGTCGGCCTCCCGTGCCGCACGGTAGAGGCCGAGCACCGCCATGTTGTCCGCCTCGGTGCCGCCGGAGGTCAGGATGACCTCGACCGGTTCCGCGTTGAGGGCTGCCGCGATCTGGTCCCGCCCCGTCTCCAGCGTCATGCGCGCGGCGCGACCGCCGGAGTGCAGGGAGGCCGGGTTGCCGCCCCTGCGGGCCTGCTCGACGAACGCCTCAACGGCCTCCGGGAGCATGTCCGTGGTGGCGGCGTGATCCATGTAGACGCGGGGTGTGGGCATGGTCCCCATTCTAGGCGCGCCTACAATCGCCCCCATGCTGCACTTCGTCTTCCACACCCCCGAGATCCCCGGCAACACGGGCAACGCGATCCGCCTGGCCGCGTGCACCGGCGCACGGCTGCACCTGGTGGAGCCCCTGGGCTTCAACTTTGACGATGCCAACCTGCGCCGCGCGGGCCTGGACTACCACGACCTCGCAGTCATGGACGTGCACCCCAGCGTTGACGCGCTCTGGGACTCGCTCGGGGATGCCCGCGTGATCGCGTTCACGTCCCACTCGAGCACCCGCCACACGCAGCTGGACTACCGGGACGGGGACGTCCTGCTCTTCGGCCGCGAGTCCACGGGGCTTCCGGGGGACGTCCTGGAGGACCCGCACGTGGGCGAACGCGTGCGCATCCCCATGCTGCCCGGCCGCCGCTCCCTCAACCTCGCCAACTCGGCGTCCATCGCGCTCTACGAGGCCTGGCGCCAGCTGGGCTTCCCGGACGGCGTCTGAGCCGGGGACGACGGCGGCGCGGGGCCGGTACCGCAGCCACCACGCCGGGGAACACGGCGACGGCGGCCCAGCGTAGCGCACAACGACGGCGCCCTGCGCACCCGGGTGCGCAGGGCGCCGTCGTCGAGGGGCGCTCCGTCCGGGGCTGTCCCCGTGCAGTGGCTAGTTGCTCGTGTGGTCCGCCGCGTTGCCGACGGTGACCGTGACGGTCTTCTCGTCGTTGCCGCGGCGGAAAGTGAGCTCCGCCTGGGAACCGGCCGCGAGCTCGCGGACGCCCGCGGTCAGCGCATCGGCGTCCGTGATGGACTTGCCGTTGAACTTCGTGACCACGTCGTTGGCCTTCAGCCCGGCGTCCGCGGCCGGGGAGCCGCTCTCCACGCTGCGCACCAGGGCGCCCGAGGAGAACTGCCCCGAGTTGCTCCCGGACGGCGTGTAGGAGGAGACGGACGCGCCCAGGTAGCCATGCGTGGCCTTGCCGTCCTTGATGATCTCGTCCGCGACCCGCTTGGCTGTGTTGGACGGGATCGAGAATCCCACCCCGATGTTCCCCGAGCTGGAGGAGTCGTTCGAGGAGGACCCCGCCGCCGAGGCGATCGCCACGTTGATGCCGATCACCTGACCGCTCGAGTTCACGAGCGCGCCACCCGAGTTGCCGGGGTTGATCGCCGCGTCCGTCTGCAGGACGTTGAGGTAGACGCTCGACTTCGCGGACTGCGAGCCCGACTGCCCGTTGTCCGGGAAGTTGAAGAAGAAGTCCTGCCCGCCGCCGCCCTGCTGGGAGTCCTCCGGGGTCTCCTGCGCCGCCGAGGAGGCGACGGCGATCGTCCGGTTGAGCGTGGACACGATGCCGTCCGTGACGGTTCCGCTCAGTCCGAGAGGAGCACCGATCGCGATCGCCACGTCGCCCACGTTGAGCTTGCTCGAGTCCGCGAACTCTGCGGGGGTCAGCCCGGAGGGGTCCACCTTGATGACGGCGAGATCGGACTCGGGGTCCGTGCCCACGACGGTGGCCTTGCGCACCGAGCCGTCCGCGGTCTGCACCTCCAGGTTCGCGTTGGAGGTGGCGCCGTCGAGTGTGACCACGTGGGTGTTGGTGAGGATGTGGCCCTGGTCGTCGAGCACCACGCCGGAGCCGGTGCCGCCCTCACTGCCCGACGTCGCGGAGATGGTGACCACGGAGGGGGACGCCTTCTGCGTGGCACCCGTGATCTCGTTGACCGAGTCCGTGTTGTTGACGATCACCGGGGAGCTGTTCGCGCTCGTCGACGAGCTGCTCCCACCGGCCACCGCACCGGTGCCGATCGCGGTCCCCGCACCGAGCAGACCGGCGAGCGCCATGCCTGCCACCATCGCGCCGGCGGAGAACTTGCGGCGGGTCTTCGTGCCGCCCTCACCCGGGTGGGCCGCGGAGCCGCCCTGGAACGACGCACCGTCGTAACCCCCGCCGTACCCGCCAGCCTGGCCGTCCGCGCTGCCCGAGCCGTAGCCGTTGTGGCCGTTCTGGGATGCGGGGGGAATGGGCTGAGTGTCGTTCGGGTTCCAGGGCGAACCGTGCCGCGGATCGGCCCCGGTGTCCCCCGCGGCGCCGGTCGACCCGGAGTCGCTCGCTCTGTAGGCCTGCTCTCCGTAGCGGGGGACGGGACGCTGCGGATCGCCGCCGTCGCGGGGATCGTGGGAATCGGCCATCTTCTCTCCTCAGAACCTCAGGTACCGACTCCTGGGCCGGTCTCTTTCCGTTGCCACAGTATGCGCGCCCGTGCTGTGTCGGTGCTGTGAGAACTGACGGGTTCTCGTGAATCAGCTCAACCTTTCCGGGGTGCGCGCTGACATCACGGATCCAGCACCTGTGCTCAGCGTATTCTGTGACTTGAGCGGCGCCGCTCCCGCGCAGAACGCACCGACGATCACGGGAGGCGCCGAACCACCGGGCTGACGTCGAAAGAACGAGGGTCATGAGTTCACGCACCTACTGGCGGCGCACACTGTCGGCGGCCGCACTCGCAGGTTCCTCCCTGATGCTCCTCTCCCCCGCAGCACTGGCCGAGACCCCGCCCACGGTGGATCCGGGCGTCCGCGTCGTGGATTCAGCGGACGCGCTCGGTGACACCTCCGCGCTGCAGGACTCGATCGCGTCCCTGTCCCAGGAACACCAGATCACGCTCTACGTGGTCTACGTAGAGCGCTTCACGGATCCCACCGACCCGGAGCAGTGGGCGAAGCAGTTCGCCTCCAACAACGGTCTCGGCAGCAACGACGCCGTGCTGGCGGTGGCCACACAGGCTCGCCAGGCACGATTCCTGGCCAGCTCCGCCGGGCCACTCTCCACCAGCGATCGACAGAAGATCTACACCGATGACATTGCCCCCGCACTGAACAAGGGTGACTGGAACGGCGCGGCCGAGGGCGCGGTGAAGGGCATCGACTCTGCCCTCAGCGGCGGTCTGGGCGGCGGTGGCGGTGCGGTTCTGGGCACCGTGGCGGTCGGGGGGCTCGCCGCCGCGGGCGTGGGTGCCGTGGTCGTGGCGCGCAAGCGACGTCGTCGTGGCGCAGACGTACCGGGGGGCCAGCAGCAGCGCGGTGGCGCGCCGCAGCGTCCGCTGGTGCCCCTGCCGGAGCTCCACAGGCAGGCCGGCTCGGCACTCGTGGAGGCGGACAACGCCATCCAGCACTCCGAGCAGGAGCTCGCGTTCGCGCAGCTGCAGTACGGCGAGGAGCAGACACGGCCGTTCCAGGAGGCGATCGCCCGCGCCAAGGAGCACATGCGGGAGTCCTTCGAGCTGCAGCAGAAGCTCGAGGACGACATCCCGGACACCGAGGCGGACCAGCGCGCGTGGCTCGGTGAGATCATCGACCGCACGCGGCAGGCCAGGGCGCCGCTCGCGGAGCAGGAGAAGAACTTCACCCAGCTGCGGCAGCTGGAGACCCGCGCCCCCGAGGCGTTGGAGGGGGTCCGCCGCGCCGTGGCGGACGCGCGGCCACGCCTTGCGGACGCCGAGGCTACGCTCGTCTCGCTGCACGGGACCTACGACGACGCCGCCCTGGCCCCCGTGGCGGACAACGGCACCCAGGCGCGGGACCGCCTCGAGTTCGCGGAGTCCTCGATCCAGCAGGCGCAGCAGCACCTGGACTCCGGTGAGGTCTCCGAAGGGGTGCTCGCGATCCGGGCCGCCGAGGAGGCCACGGGTCAGGCCGAGGGGCTCATCACCTCGGTGGACAACGCGCGCCGCGAGCTGGCAAAGGCCGAGGAGTCCCTCAAGGATGCCGTGAGCATCGCGCAGCGGGACGTCGCCGAGGCCGAGGGGATCGTGCAGCACGGCTCTCGCCCCGAGCTCGCGGGTGCCGCCGCGGGGGTGCGCTCTGTGCTGCAGACGGTCACGGAGCAGATGTCCTCGGGCCACTACGACCCCGTGGGCTCGGCCCGCCGCCTGGCCCAGGCGAAGGCGGAGCTGGACAAGGGGCTTCAGGACGTCCGCAACGCCCAGGACCGCGCCCGCTCTGCCCGCGAGACCCTCTCCCACACGCTGGTGAGCGCGCAGGCGAGCCTCACCACGGCGTCGGACTACGTGTGGGCGCGCCGGGGCGGCGTGGGCGCTCAAGCGCGCACCCAGCTCGCGGAGGCAGAGCGCCACCTGCAGATCGCCCAGCAGCTGCAGGAGTCCGATCCAGAGCGTGCACTGAACGAGGCCAACCAGTCCATCCGGCTCGCCGAGGAGGCACAGCGCTCCGCGACCGCGGACGTCGACCAGTTCTACAGCTCTCCCACCGGCTACGGCGGCATGGGCTACGGCGGGCGCCGCAGCAACGGTCTTGGCGGTGCGGTGCTCGGCGGCATCCTGCTGGGCGGCATCCTCAACGGGGGCGGCGGCTACGGCGGCGGCCACCACGACGGCGGTTTCGGCGACGGCGGCGGCTTCGGGGGCGGTTTCGGCGGTGGTTTCGGCGACGGCGGCGGCTTCGACGGCGGGGTGGGCGGCAGCTTTTGAGCCGCCCCGGGTCCCCACGGGCTGCCACGCACCGCCCTGACCCGCAAGATCTCAGCTCCATCCGACACACGAGAAGAGGAGAACGACATGAGCAAGCAGTCGATTTTCGGGCGCATCGCCCAGCTGGCCAAGGCCAACATCAACGCCATGATCGACTCTGCGGAGGACCCGCAGAAGATGCTGGACCAGATGGTCCGCGACTACACGGAGAACATCCGCGAGGCAGAGTCCGCCGTGGCCCAGACCATCGGCAACCTTCGCCTGCTGGAGAAGGACCACGCGGAGGACGTCCAGGAGGCCGCGCAGTGGGGCAACAAGGCCCTCGCCGCGTCCAACAAGGCGGACGAGTTCCGCAGGGCCGGCAAGGAGCTGGAGGCCGGCAAGTTCGACGACCTCGCCAAGGTGGCACTGCAGCGCCAGATCCAGTCCGAGAACGAGGCGCGCGCCGCAGAGCCGCAGATCTCCTCCCAGACGGAGGTCGTGGACAAGCTCAAGGACGGGCTCAACAGCATGCGCGGCAAGCTCCAGGAGCTCTCCACCAAGCGCGACGAGCTGGCCGCCCGCCAGAAGACCGTGCAGGCTCAGTCCCAGGTCCAGGACGCCCTGAAGTCCTTCGACGTCATGGATCCCACCAGTGAGGTCTCCCGCTTCGAGGAGAAGGTCCGCCGCGAGGAGGCAAGGGTGGCCGGACAGCAGGAGCTCGCGGACTCCTCCCTGGACCGTCAGTTCGAGGCGCTGGAGAACATGGGCCAGCAGACGGAGATCGAGGCCCGGCTCGCCGCGCTGAAGGCCGGCTCCGGCGCCAAGGACGGGGAGAACATCGTCTCCTCCGAGGAAGTCTGAGTCGTGGCGACGACGACGGGCAGCGCCCGCGAGCAGCTCGAGGCCATCCGCACCGGCTACGCGAGCGAGGCCCCGTGCCTCGAGCTCGGTGCCGCCCTGGACGAAGACGGTCCCCACACCGACGCACCGGTCCGCGTGCCCCTGTCCACTCTGAACCGCCACGGTCTGGTGGCCGGTGCCACCGGAACGGGCAAGACCAAGACCCTGCAGGCCCTCGCGGAGCAGCTCAGCGCCCAGGGTGTGCCGGTGTTCCTCACGGACGTCAAGGGCGATCTCAGCGGCATCTCGCAGCCCGGCGAGGAGAACCCGAAGGTCGCGCAGCGCGCGGAGTCGGTGGGCCAGCAGTGGACGCCTACCGCAAGCCCCACGGAGTTCTACAGCCTGGGCGGCCAGGGCAAGGGGGTGCCGATCCGCGCCACCGTGACCTCGTTCGGTCCCACGCTGATGTCCAAGGTGCTCGGCCTGAACACCACGCAGGAGTCCTCCCTGGGACTCGTGTTCCACTGGGCGGACTCCAAGGGCTATGCGCTGCTGGACCTCAAGGACCTGCGCGAGGTGATCGTGCACCTGACCTCACCCGAGGGCAAGGAGGAGCTCGCGGAAATCGGCGGCCTGTCCAAGCAGACGGCCGGAGTGATCCTGCGCGAGCTGACCACGTTCGCCAACGAGGGCGCGGACGTGTTCTTCGGGGAGCCCGAGTTCGACACGGCGGACCTGCTGCGCACGGCCGAGGACGGCCGCGGCGTCGTCTCCTGCCTCGAGCTCTCCGAGGTGCAGCAGCACCCCCGCGTGTTCTCAACGTTCCTGATGTGGCTGCTCGCAGACCTGTTCCAGGACCTGCCCGAGGTCGGGGACGCGGACAAGCCCCGCCTGGTGTTCTTCTTCGACGAGGCCCACCTGCTCTTCGAGGACGCCTCCAAGGAGTTCCTGAACTCGATCGAGCAGACCGTGCGCCTGATCCGCTCCAAGGGCGTGGGGATCTTTTTCGTGACGCAGTCCCCCAAGGACATCCCCTCGGACGTCCTGGCGCAGCTGGGCAACCGTGTGCAGCACGCCCTGCGCGCGTTCACCCCTGACGATGCCAAGGCGTTGAAGTCCGCGGTGCGCACCTACCCGAAGAGCGCCTACGACCTGGAGCAGCTGCTCACGCAGCTCGCCACCGGCGAGGCCGTGGTCACGGTGCTGTCCGAGACCGGCGCGCCCACTCCCGTGGCGTGGACCCGGATGCGCGCCCCGCAGTCGCTGATGCAGCCGGCCCCGGCCGACACCGTGGACACCGCGGTCGCCGCCTCCCCGCTGCTGTCCAGGTACGGAGAGGCGGTGGACCGCGAGTCCGCCTACGAGCTGCTGCGCGGGCGGCGGGAGAAGGCCCAGGCGGACTCCGACGGCACGGACGCGGCACCCGAGGCGCCCCGTGAGGAGCGCCCGGAGGAACGACGTCCTGACGAGGACCGTGACGACGCTCCCCGCGGTCGTCGCGAAGAGCAGGAGGACGGCGGCTTCCTGGGCTCCGTCATGGAGAATCCCGCGGTGCGCTCGATGATGCGCTCAGCCGGGTCCGTGCTGGGCCGGGAGATCACGCGGTCCATTTTCGGCACATCGCGGCGTCGCCGCTGAGCCGCTGCCGCGGTTGACGAGCGCTGCAACGCACGACGCGCCACCGGTGCCCCTCCACGGGCCCGTCGGCGTCGTGCTGTGCGGGCCACGAGCCATCGCGAAAGCGGAGTGACCTGCGCCCCCGGGACCGGACCCCGGCCCTGTCCGCCAGCCGCGGCAACCGGGCTCCGCGGCGGCCCCGGGCAGGGACCCGCGGGTCCACTCGTCTGCGCTGGCATGGGACTGCCCGAGAAACTCGTGCCACTACGTCGGCACCGGTGGGCGCGGCTCGCGCTGGCGCCCGCGAACACTTCCATCCCCCGGGGGGGCAGGGGTGGGAATGGCCTGCGGCTCGTGCACTACGGCATGGGCACCGTGGTCGACGCCGAGGTCACCCTGGGCGATCGGTTGCGGATCGACCAGAACGTGATCATCGGTCGGCAGGACGCGCATCTGCCCCGCGAGCAGTCCCCGTTCGGGCGGCTGCACTTCGGGGACGACGCCGTGCTCTTCCCCGGCTGCGTGGTGCTGGGCGGGGCCAACCGGATCGGTGCGGGGAGCACCGTGGGGGACAACTCCGTGCTCACGGGCGACACCGGTGAGAACGAGATCTGGGCCGGAAGTCCGGCCCGCAAGGTGGGTGTGCGCTCCGACGGGTGAGCTGAGCGGCCCCACCGGGCCGTGTGGCTGCCTGCTGCAACCCACGCCGCCGGCGCCCGTCGAACGGGACCGGTGGCGGCGTGCTCGCACCCGCAGGCGGCATCCCCGGTGACACGCCCTACTCATACGCGCATTCGAATCTATACCCCGCGCCGCCGACCGTTCACGGGTCCGGACATGCCAGAAGGCCGGCTCCTTCGGGAACCGGCCTTCTTCGTGGTTGCGGGGGCAAGATTTGAACTTGCGACCTCTGGGTTATGAGCCCAGCGAGCTACCGAACTGCTCCACCCCGCGGCGACATCCACAACTATACGGAGGGTTGGCTGGTCGTGCAAATCGGGGGGTTCCCCCCGCCCGGCCTCACGTTCGGCACGTCCGTCCGACGCCCGACGAGCTAGGGGCGGCCCCCCGGAACCCGGGAGCCGCCCCTGGCGAGGGAAGCAGGTGCTCACTTCGAGGGCGAGGCGCCCTCCTGCTGCAAGGCGTCCTCGATGGCCTGCTGCAGCCGGTCCTGGGCCTCGCCGTACTTGGCCCAGTCACCGTCCTGCCGGGCCTTGTCCGAGTCCTTCATGGCGGTGTTCGCCTTGTCCAGCGCCTCCTGGAGCGAGGCCGAGCGCTCCGCGGACGACGATGTCGAAGGGGATGGGCTCGCGGTGGCTTTGGCCCCGTCGTCGCTGGAGCCGCTCGAACTCCCACCCTGGGCCGCCTCCGCGGCCTTCTCGTCCACGCCCGCGCCCTTGTCCGTGGTGGCACCCGAATTGCCACCGAATACCTGGTCCAGCGCACCGTCGAGCGTGGGCGCGTAGCCGACCTTCTCGCCGAAGCCCACGAGGACCTTGCGCAGCGTGGGGTACGCGGCGTCGCCGGAGGACTGCACGTAGACCGGCTGGACGTAGAGCATCCCGTCACCGGCGGGCAGCGTCAGGAGGTTGCCGTTGATCACCTCGGACGCACCCTGGCGCAGCAGGTTCAGATCCTGCGACACGTCCGTGTCCGAGTTGAACAGGTTCTGGGCCTGCCCCGGACCGGGAACCACCGATGAGCGTGGCAGCTCCAGCAGCCGCAGCTTGCCGTAGTTCTCGTCCTTTACGCCCGCCTGGCCGGTACCCGCGTCCGCGTTCGCGGAGAGGTACCCGTACATCACGTTGCGGCTGTTGCCGGACTCGTTCTGCTGGGGGATGAACGAGGAGGTGAGCGAGAAGTTCGCCTCCTTCTCCCCCGGCATCCGCATGGACAGGTAGTACGGCGGCTGCGAGACGCTGCGGTTCTGCTGGGTGGGGTCGTTGGGGACGGACCAGACGTCGTCGTTCGCGTAGAAACTGTTGGCGTCCGTGACGTGGTACCTGTTCAGCAGGTCCCGCTGGACCTTGAACATGTCCTCCGGGTACCGCACGTGGGACATGAGGTCCGCAGACATCTCCGAGTACGGCTTCACCGTGCTCGGGAAGACCTTCTGCCAGGCCTTGAGCACCGGGTCCTCGTCATCCCAGGCGTAGAGGTCCACGGAGCCGTCGTAGGCATTGACGGTGGCCTTGACCGAGTTGCGGATGTAGTTCACCCGCTCCGGCGGCAGCGCGGCGGCCGTGCCCTGGGCGGTCTGCGTGTCCTGGGTTGCGTCCTGCAGGACTGACGGCGTGGAGTAGGGGTAGGACGCCGCGGTGGTGTACGCGTCCACGATCCACACCACCTTGTTGTCCACGATCGCCGGGTAGGGCTTCCCGTCCACTGTCAGGTACGGGGCCACCTTCTCCACGCGCTCCCGCGGGTTGCGGTCGTAGAGGATCTGGGAGTTCGGACGGACCGCGTCCGAGAGAAGCATGTCCGTGGACTGGAACTTTATGGAGTACGCGAGCTTGCTGAACAGGTTGCCCACGTTGGGCCCACCGTCACCGCTGAACGTGGTCTTCGCGTCCGCGGCGTCCCCCTCGTTGGTCTGGGGCCGGTCGAGCTCGAGCGGGGCGTCGCCCTCGCCGCCACCCACGATCGAGTACTCCGGGGAGTTCTGACCGAAGTAGATGCGCGGCTCGTAGTCGTCCGAGATCTGGCCCTTCGAGGGGATGCCAGCCTGCATGAACTGCGGCTTGCCGTCCTCCTGCACCCGTGAGCCGTAGGCCGCGACCACGCCGTAGCCGTGCGTGTAGACCACGGACTGGTTGTACCAGCCCTGGATCTGGTCCGGGTTCAGCTCGCGGGTGGCGATGACCGTGTCCTGCGTCTGGCCGTCGATGTCGTAGCGGTCCACGTTCAGGTTGTCCGCGAACTGGTAGTACGGCCGGAACTGCTGGAGCTGGGCGAACGCGGAGGAGACCACGTTCGGATCCAGCAGGCGGATGTTGGAGGTGGTCTCCGTGTCCTGACGCAGTGCGCCCTGCTCGGTCTTCGTGGTGGCGTCGTAGGGGGTGACCTCGGTGTCGTCCAGCCCGTAGGCCTGGCGGGTCATGGTGATGTTGCGCTGGATGTACTCGTTCTCGAGGGCCTGCTCCGTGGGCGTCACTTGGAATCGCTGGATGGCCCACGGGTACAGCCCGCCGGCCACCACTGCCACCACCACGAGCATCGCGGCGCCGATCAGCGGAAGCTTCCAGCGGCCGATGAACCCGGCCACGACGAAGAGGATGGCCACGAGGACGGCAGCGACGGCGAGGATCCCCTTGGTGGGAATCACCGCGTTGACGTCCGTGTAGAGCGCGCCCGTCCACTTGCCGGAGTTGGAGGTCAGGGTGGAGTAGCGGTCGAGCCAGAAGTTCACGGCCTGCAGGGCCAGGAACGCGGCCGCGATCGATCCCAGCTGCACGCGGGCCGCCCGGGTGGTGTCGATCCCGCGCTCGTGGATCCTGATGCCGCCGTAGACGTAGTGCATGAGCAGCCCACCCACCCCGGCGAGCAGCAGTGCCGTCACCAGGAACCCGAGGAGCAGGCGCAGAAACGGAATGGTGAAGACGTAGAACCCTAGGTCCAGGTTGAACTGCGGATCCGTCTGCCCGAACGGCTCCTGGTTGAAGAACAGCAGCACCGTCTTCCACTGGGAGGCGATCGTGGAGGCGGCGAAGAGCCCGAAGATCACGGGCACTGCCACCATGACGACCTTGCGCACCGGGTCCAGCGCCTGCTGGTACTTCTGCATGTTCTCGCTGATCCGCTCCTCACCGCGGGGGCGGTTGCGGTAGGCGAGCCACAGGCTGAGGAACATGAGGCCGGCCACGATCAGCGCGGCCACCACGAACAGCCCGACCACGGCGAGGTTCCGGGTGATGAAAACCCGCAGGTAGCCGAGCTGCTGGAACCACAGGACGTTCGTGTAGACCTGCGTGAAGCCCACGAACAGCGCGATGAGGACCACCACCGCAATCACCGTGGGCAGCAGTGCCCCTCGTTTGCGCCGGCCCGTCGCGGACCTGCTGGATGGACGGGGGGATGTGGATCCGGCGGTCACTGCATACCTCGTAGATTCCTGGGCGCGGCTGACGGTCTGTCGACGATCAGTGTCAACCTTATTGTGCTGAGCCCTTCTGACACGCGCAATTGCGCGGTGTCGGAGGTGTCACCGCGTGCCGCAGCTGGGCAGGTCCGTGACGTTGCCTGCGGCGGCGTGCTCCACCGAGTTCACGGCCTCGCCCAGGGTGTTCACCTCCACCACGGTGAGCCCGTCCGGGACGTGGTCCACCACCTCGTCGCAGTTCTGCGATGGCGCCAGGAAGTAGGTGGCCCCTGCGTCCTTGGCGCCCTCGAGCTTCTGGCGGATGCCTCCGATGGGACCCACCGTGCCGTCCGGGGAAATGGTCCCGGTCCCTGCGATGTGCTGGTCTCCTGCCATGGACCCGGGGGTGAGCTCCTCGATGATCCCGAGCGCGAACATCATGCCCGCGCTGGGTCCGCCCACCTGGTCGAGCTGGAAGTCCACGTCCACGGGGAAGTCGTAGTGGGGCACAAGGTACACGCCGAGCTGCCAGCGCGAATCGTCCGCATCCCGGGTGAGGGCCACGTGCCGGGTGGTCTCCTTCCCGTCCCTGCGCACCGTGATCTCGGCACCCCTGGCCCCGGCGGCATCCAGCTGCTTGCGAAGCCCGTCCAGGGACGTGACGCGCGTGCCGTTCACGGACACAAGCTCGTCCCCCGCCTGCAGGACGCCCTCCGCAGGCCCGCTGGCCACGAGTGCGTGCACGGTGAGCGTGGTGGTGAAGGGCTTGCCCAGGTAGGTCATGGCCGCGGCCACAGAGTCCTCCTGGGACGTGGTCATGGCAACGGCGTTGGACTCGTCCACCTGCTGGCCCGTGGTCTGCGGCGGGTAGAGCGTGTCCTCGGGAAGCACGGCCTCCGTGGGGTCCAGCCAGCCGAGGATCGCGTTGATGGAGTTGATCCGGCCGGAGGGCCCACCCTGGACGTAGACCGTGGTGAGGTCCAGCTGGCCGTTGCTCGGGTAGGTCTCGGCGCCCGTGATCTTCACGAGCTGCTTGTCGTCGTGGCTGCCCACGGTGTTGAACGTGGGTCCGGCGGCCTCGACCACGTACGGTGCGGGCAGCACCACACCGGCCACGAGCAGCACGCTCATACCGGCGAGCGCCGCCGAGGGCAACGACGGCCGTCGCACGCGTGCGCGCCACCGCCCCTTCTGCTCAGCTGTCACGTCTCGTTCCCTTCCCGCGGCCTCCTGGACCGCCCCATGGTACTCGGCGCGCCGCGCCCCGCTCCCCCCTGGTACGGGGTGACGACGCCGCGGGGTCGCCACGCGGCGTCGTCGTGCCCGGCACGTGCCCTCCCCCGCAGTCCCTGGGACGACGTCGCCCGGGTTGTGGACAGCTCCCCCGGCCAGTGGGTGCGGCAACCCCCTTGCCATGCGTCCCGGCGCCCATTCTCAAGTGGCTTGCAGGACCTGAGCCGTCAGCGAACCGGGAGCGGGAACAGTGGTTCGGGCTGGGGCCCTCCCGATAGTCTGGAAGCAGTCCCAGACTTCTTTCGATGATTGGCGGTCCCATGCCTTCGAATCCTCCCAACGACGAGAACGGGGAGAACCCCAAAGACCCGTTCCAGGAGATGTTCGAACGTCTGCTTGGCTCCGGCGCCATGAAGCCCGGTGACATGCCCGCCGGGATGCCCGTGGACCCGCAGGCCATGTCCATGATGTTCCAGCAGATCCGGTCCATGATGAGCTCCTCCGGCAGCGGTGAACCCGTGAACTGGGAGCTGGCCCACCAGAACGCCCGGCAGGCCGCCGCCCAGAAGGGCGATCCGTCCGTCACGGAGAAGCAGAAGGGCGCCGTGAGCGACGCCATGAAGCTCGCGGACCTGTGGCTCACGGAGAAGACCGCGTTCGGGGAGGCCCCGGTGCTGCCGTCCGCGTGGTCGCGAGCCGAGTGGGTAGAGGCCACGTGGCAGACGTGGCAGGAGATGTCCGCGCCGGTGGCCACCTCGGTGTCCAAGGCCATGACGGAGGCCCTCACCCAGCAGCTTCCGCCGGAGCTCTCCCAGGCCATGGGCGGTGCGGACCTCTCCGGGATGCTCGCCGGTGCCGGGTCCATGATGTTCGGCATGCAGCTCGGTCAGGCGGTGGGCGCGCTGTCGTGCGAGGTGCTCTCCTCCACGGACGTGGGGATCCCCCTGGCCAAGGACAAGTGCGCCCTGGTGCCGTCCAACGTGGCCGAGTTCAGCGAGGGGCTGGACCTGCCCGCCTCGGACGTCATGCTCTACCTGGCCATCCGCGAGGCCGCCCACACGCGCCTGTTCCACGGCGTCGCCTGGTTGCGCCAGTACGTGCTGGACCTCATCACGGCCTTCGCCTCCGAGATCCACATCGACATGGAGCGCATCGAGTCCATCGCCCAGGAGCTGGACCCCTCGGACCCCTCCGGCATCCAGGACGCCCTGACCTCCGGGGTCTTCAGCCCCGAGATGACGCCCAGCCAGGAGGCCACGCTGGCCAAGCTGGAGACCGTTCTCGCGCTCATCGAGGGCTGGGTCAACAGGGTCACTGTGGCCGCCACGCAGAACATCCCGTCCGCTCCCGCCCTCACCGAGATGATGGCGCGGCGCCGCGCGGAGGGCGGGCCCGCCGAGCGCACCTTCGGCTCCCTGGTGGGTCTCGAGCTGCGGCCACGCAGACTGCGCGAGGCGGCCGCCTTCTGGGCGTACCTGGAGGAGCAGCGCGGCACCACCGAGCGGGACGGCCTCTGGGAGTCCCCCGAGCTGCTGCCCACCGACGAGGACCTCGACGACCCCCAGGGCTTCGAGGAGCGCCGCGGACTGCTGACGGCCAGCGACGAGGAGATGGACGCCGCCCTCGAGAAGCTGCTCTCGGGCGGCTACGACGACGGGTCCGGGGCGTCCGGGTCGGAGACCACCGATTCGGAGGCCCCAGGTTCAGAGGCCGCCGGAGCACAAGGCAACGAATCTCAGGACGACAGCTCCCGGAGCAGCGGGTCTGCCAACAGCGGTGCTCCGGACAGCGGGGCTTCTGACGACGGCACTGCGGACGACGGAGCTTCGAACGACGGGCCCGGGAAGAACGGGCCGCAGGGCCAGGATCCCGCCGATGGCACCGACCCCGAGGGGCCCTCCGCGCGCTGAGACGGGGCCGGTGTCCGGCGGACCGGCCACCACGGGTCCGCCGGGTCTGTTCGGTCCACCAGGTGTGCTCGGTGCGCTCGATCCGCCGGGTCTCCTTGACCTGCCCTGCTCTCCCGATCCGCTGAGAACGCGGTGGTCCACCAGACGCGGCTGGGTCCACCAGGCGCCGTGCGGGCCCCGGGCACGACGCCAGCCCGGGGCCTACCGGGGCTGAGTACTGGCAACGCTATCCTCGGGCTCCCCGGCCCCGTGACGCTCTGCCCATGCGACGCCGTCCAAGAACTGGGCGGCGTCGTTCGCTCTGGGATGGCGCCGCGCCAGCTCCCAGAAGCGCTCGTTGTGGTGCGCCTCCAGCAGGTGGACGAGTTCGTGCAGCACCACGGTCTCAAGAACCCATGAGGGCGCGTCCGCGAGGCGCCGGGCAATCCTGATGGTTCCCGTGCTGGGCGTGGCCGAGCCCCAGCGCGTGTGCTGCCGCGCGGACCACCGCACGCTCGTGGGTCGCGCCGCGCCGTCCAGGTACGTGCGGGACAGCCGCTGGGCCATCTCCTCCAGCGCGGTGTCGGTCGATCGCTGCCGGGCCGCGGCCTCCGCCGTCCGACGCTTCGCCACCACCTTGGGGACCAGCGTGCTGCTCCAGTGCGCGATCTGCGCCCGGGTGGCCCGCTGGGGCACCGCAAGTACGATCGCCTCCCCGCTGAAGTGGGCGCTCACGGTCTTGGTGCGTCGCGCGCTGCGCTGCACGATGATCTCCGGCATGTCCTGCGCCTGCTGGGGGGCTCGTCTCCTGGGCATGTCACCAGTCCACCACCCCACCCGGGCGTGGCCAAAGCCGATCCGCCCTGTGGATTACCCGCGGCGCCTGGCCCGGCGCCTGGTTCGCGTCGAACAGTGGTGCCATGACTCAGCGCACGTCCACCGTCCGCGCCACCTCGGCATCACCACCCAAAAACTTCGCGGGGCCGGGCGCCGCCGTGCCGAGGGTGGACGATGTCCGGGTGCTCCTCACCGGGCTCGACCCGCTCGCGGCGGCGGTGGCCCTCGCCCTGGCGGACGCCGGGGTCTGTCTCTTCGACGTCAACGACCGGTCTCGCGTGCTCGCCCTGGACGCCCTCGACGGGCCCTACCCCGCGCAGACGGAAGGACTGCCCCGGGAGCTCGCCATGCGCGCCATGCTCCGGCGGCGCTCCCCGCGCTGCGTGCCCCTCACCGCGCCGGAGCTCTTTCCGAGCGCCGCCGTGGGCGGGGCAGTCGCGGTCCACGCGTGGTCGGTGGCGGGCGATCTCCTGGCGGATCTCAGAGAGCCCCCGGTGCCGGACGTGGATGGGCACCTGCCCACCCTCACGGTGCTCACGGACGGCGCGTGCGTGGTGCGCTGGCCCGTGACGGACTGGGCGCACCGGCCGTGCCGCAGCTGCGTGACCGGTGCTGCCCGCCACGCCCGCGCGTTCGTCCGCGAGCACCCGCTGGTGGCGACCGCACCCGCCCTCTCGGAACGCGCGCAGCCCTTCCGCCGGGTGACCCGCACCGTGGTGGCAGGCGAGATCGCGGGAATCCTGCTGTCCCTCGCGCTCGGTTTCGACGACGCCGCGGAGCTCGGTGAACCTCCAGCGGGACAGTGCCTCGCGGGGCCCACCCTGCACCACGGCCTGCGGCGGATTCTGCTGCCGCCCGAGCCCGGATGCCTGTGCTCGCTGTCCTTCATGGGCCCGTGAAGCGTGTCGCCTGGGCCCGCGGTGGGTCAGACGGAATCACGGTCCACGAGGATCGCTCCGCCGCTGGACGGCGCAGGCGGTGTCGGACTCCCGGCAACGAGCGCCGTGACGACGTCCACGATGTAGCGCGCGGTGACCTCTGGATCCAGCGCCACCATGGTCAGCGGCGGATCGGCCAGGGCCGCCGCTGCGGAGTCGCTGACGCCCACCACCGCGAGGTCTTCCGGGGCGCGCCACCCCAGTCGTCGCATACCGGCCAGCACGGCCAGCGCCGCAGTGCTGTCGTGTGCGCAGATCCCCGTGACCCCGGGCGCACTGGCACGCCACTGCTCCAGTGCCTGCGCGGCTCGCGACGGATCCGCGGGCAACCTGATCACGCCGGGTGCGGGAAGGCCGCGCTGCTCGCACTCACGGCGAAGCACCTCGCAGCGCCACTGGGATGCACCGTGCATGTGGTCTGCCCCCGTGACCGCGTAGCCGAGCCGGTGGTGGCCGGCGGCCACGAGCCGTCCCACCTGGAGCCGTGCGCTGTCCTGCTCCCTCGCGCCGGTGACCCACCGGCCTATCGCGTCCGTGCCCGTCCAGGAGGCCACGCCGCGCACGCCGTTGCCGCGCATCAGCTGCGCGTCCTCGTCCGTCAGGTCCCACGCGAGCACCGCGGCCGGGGTGACGGAGGACCACACCTGCGCCGCGGGGCGGCGGGTCCACGCGTGGATGACCATTGACAGCCCGGCCTCGTCGAACAGCATGGAGAGCCGCTCCACGATCCGCCCTATCTCCTCGGTCAGGGAACGGGCGGGCGGCAGGTAGACGAGCACGGACGTGGAACGGCCCCGGCTGAGCGCCCGCGCCTCGGCCGACGGCGCGTAGCTGAGCTCTCGCGCCGCGGCGAGCACGCGGCGTCGGGTCTCCGCGGAGATCGACTGGGTGGGGGTGTCGTTGAGCACGAAGCTCACGGTGGTGCGCGAGACGCCCGCCAGCCGCGCGACGTCCGCACTCGTGGCCCGCCGGGGCGAGATCTCCTGACCGTCCATACGCGTGCTCCTTCTCCCGCCGTGCTCCGCCCAGGGCAGACGCGCTGGATGCACCACCGCGCACCCTGGTCCTCCGATGCACAGATGCACCGGTGCTTTGAGCTTCTGACAGCCTGGCCCCTGACGCCCTTGATGTGACCTGTTACACTCGGTGCCACAGACACTAACACGCGTTAGTACACCCGCCCGACACCGGGCCGTGCACGCAGTCGGCACAGTGGGCAGGGCACCGGCTGGCAGCGGCGGGACACCGAGCACATCAGCACAGGACCACAGGGAGTGGGACGCACCATGAGCACGTACGACGTTGACGTGATCGTCGTCGGCGCAGGCATCTCGGGCATCGGGGCCGCGCGCGAACTTGCGGGAACCGGGCGGACGGTCGCCGTCCTGGAGGCCCGGGACGACCTCGGGGGCACGTGGGACCTCTTCCGCTACCCCGGCATCCGCTCCGACTCGGACATGGCCACCTTCGGCTACCGCAGCCACCCCTGGACCGGGGAGCGCAGCCTGGCCACCGGCGACACCATCCTCGAGTACCTGCGCGAGGCCGCGGACGAGGCGGGTGTCACCTCCGAGATCCGCTTCGGACAGCGGGTCCGCAGCGCGCAGTGGTCCTCCGAGACCAGCACCTGGACAGTCACCCACGAGGACGTCCACACCGGGGAGACCTCGCGACTGAGCTCGCGCTGGCTGTTCATGGCCACCGGCTACTACCGCTACGACGAGGGCTACACGCCCGAGTGGCCGAGCCTGCAGGAATTCCGGGGCACGGTCATCCACCCCCAGCACTGGCCCGAGGACGTGGACGTGGCAGGCCGGCGCGTCGTCGTGATCGGCAGCGGCGCCACGGCCGTGACCCTGCTCCCGGCGCTCGCCGAGCGCGGCGCGCACGTGAGCATGCTGCAGCGCTCCCCCTCCTACGTGGCCTCCGTGCCCGGCAGGGACACCGCGGGCATGAAGCTGCGCTCCTGGCTCCCGCCGCGCCTGGCCGGGGAGGCCAACCGGTGGCGCAACATCGCACGCGGGATGTTCATCTACGAGTTCAGCCGCCGCCGCCCACAGGCCATGCGCGAGCTGCTGCACAAGGGCGCGGTGAAGCACCTGGGTCCCACCTTCCCCGTGGACGAGCACTTCACCCCCGAGTACGACCCGTGGGACCAGCGGCTGTGCGCCGCCCCGGACGGCGACTTCTTCCGGGCCATCCGCGAGGGCGACGCCGAGGTGGTCACCGACACCATCGAACGCTTCACCGCGGACGGCATCGACCTCACCTCCGGACGGCACCTGCCGGCAGACGTGATCGTCACCGCCACCGGCCTGAACGTGCAGTTCTTCGGGGCCGTGGACGTCCAGGTGGACGGCCAGCACGTGGATCCTGCCACGCGGGTGAGCTACCGGGGCATGATGCTCGACGGCGTGCCGAACCTCGCCTTCGCGATCGGCTACACCAACTCGTCGTGGACGCTGCGCGTGGATCTCATCACCGACTACTTCCGTCGGCTGCTGGACCAGACGGACCGCCGGGGCGCCGTGGCCGTGACGCCGCGCTACAAGGGGCCGCGGTCCCAGCTGCGCCCCCTGATCGACCTGGCCTCCGGCTACATCCAGCGCGGCGCCCACCTGCTCCCCCGCCAGGGTCCGGACGGGGCGTGGCACGTGCGGCAGAACTACCTGCGGGACAAAGTCCTGTTCCGACCGGGCAGCGAGCGCGACGGGCAGCTCGAGTTCACACCGGCCACCCCTGAGACCGCGGCGGTGGCGTCGTGAGCGCTCGGCTGAGCAACGACATCGCGTACCGCGTGGGCGGGCAGGGCGCCCCGGTGCTGCTCATCCACGGCATCGGCCGCAGCCGCGCCGACTGGCAGGCCCAGCACGAGCTGCTGGAGGACTCCTTCCAGGTGTGGAGCGTGGACCTCCCGGGCTTCGGGGACTCCCCCGCCCCGGACGGCGGCATGACCCTGGAACGCCTGGCGGGCGACGTCGCTGGGTTCCTCCGCGCGCAGGGCGTCGCCCCGGCCCACGTGGTCGGCAACTCCCTGGGCGGCGCCGTGGCGATGCAGCTCACCGCGGACCACCCGGAGCTCGTGCGCAGCCTGCTGCTCGCGGACTCCGCCGGCTTCGGCCGCGGTGTGAGTCCCGCGCTGCGCCTGGCGAGCATCCCCGGTCTGGGCGAGCGCGCCATGCGCCCCAGCCGTGAGGGCGCCAGGCGCTCCGAACGCGCGATGTACCACGACCCCGCCTTCGTCACCGAGGAGCGTGTGCAGCACGGCTACGAGCTGGCCGGGCGCCCCGGCGGCACGGACGCGTTCCTGGGGATGCTGCGCTCGCTCGGTGGAGTCGCGGGCGTGAAGGGTGGCTGGCGCAGGGCGCTGCTCCCCCGCGTCCGGGCCACCGGCGTGCCCGTGCTCATCGTGTGGGGCGACAAGGACACGGTGCTGCCGTTCCGGCACATGGCGCGCGGCGCCAAGGCCCTGGGCGCTCGCACCCACCGCTTCGCGGACACCGGGCACGGGCCACAGATCGAGCGTGCTGAGGACTTCGCGCACCTGGCGCGCGAGTTCTGGGACGAGGTGGACCACCGGGGCTGAGCCGCCGCGGCGTCGTCGTCCTACCGGGAACGACGGCGCGCGGGCGCGCCCGACGCCGGGGGCAGCACGGCGTCGAGGAACCGCGAGCGCGAGCGGTTCGGGCGGCCACCCGGCGTGCGCGAGAGCGACCACGAGAACACGAGGTGCTCGCGCGCGCGGGTGATCCCCACGTAGAGCAGACGTCGTTCCTCGTCCACGGCCTCCGGGGTGTCTGCGAAGGAGATGGGCATGAGCCCCTCGGACAGCCCGACCAGGAAGACGGCGTCCCACTCGAGGCCCTTCGCGGAGTGCATCGAGGCGAGCGTGACCCCGTCCATCACGGGTGCCTCCTGTGCGGTGGCGCGGCGCTCTAGCTCCTGGGCGAAACCCGCGAGTGACAGCGTCTCGTCCTTCTCCGCCGCCCGGGCGGCCATGGTGTCCGACAGCGAGACGAGGGCGCGCAGCGACTCCCACCTGGCCCGCGTGGCGCTGTCCGAGCGCGGCGCGCGGTCGCTGTAGCCGAGCGAGCGCAGCATGTCCCGCACCTGCTGGGGCACGTCCGCCCGGTCCGCACCCTCGGTGCGGGCGGCGGAGCGGATCTGCACGATGGCATGGCGGATCTCGGGACGGTTGAAGAACCGCTCTGAACCGCGCAGCTGGAAGCCGATGTCAGCGTCCGCGAGCGCCGCCTCGAAGGCCTGCGACTGCCCGTTGGTGCGGAACAGGACGGCAATCTCGTGGGGCGCCACGCCGTCGTCGATGAGATCCCGGACACGGACCGCGACGCCGGCGGCCTCGGCCTCGTCGTCCGGATACTCGTTCCAGGTGGGCTCGGGCCCCGCCGGGCGCTGCGAGACGAGCCGCAGCGGGGTGGCCCATGTGTCCGGCGCGGTGCCGAGTGTGGGGCGGCGGGCCGCGAGCAGCCTGTTGGCGGTGTTGACCACCTGCGGGCTCGAGCGGTAGTCCCGCACGAGCTCCACGACCGTGGCACCCGCGTAGCGCGCCGGGAACTCCAGCAGGTGCCGGGACGTGGCCCCGGTGAACGAGTAGATGGTCTGGGAGGCGTCCCCCACCACGCAGAGGTCGTCCCGGGAGCCAAGCCACGCGTCGAGAAGGCGCTGCTGCAGCGGGGAGACGTCCTGGTACTCGTCCACCACGAACTGGCGGTACTGGGAGTGCACCGCCGCCGCGATCCGCTCGTCCTCCTCCAGGATGCCCACGGTGATCAGCAGGACGTCCTCGAAGTCGATGAGGTGGCGGTCCGCCTTGAGGTCCTCGTAGGACTGGTAGAGCCGCTGCATGGTGCGCACGTCCCAACCCGCGGGCATGTCACGGCCCTCCGCCGCCTGGACATAGGTGTCCGGGGTGAGCATGGTGACCTTCGCCCACTCGATCTGCGCGGCGACGTCACGGACGGTCGCGCGGTCCGTGGTGAGCCTCATGGCCTGCGCCGCCTCGGTGATCAGCCGGGCCTTGTGGTTCACGATCTCCGGGGGCGGCCCGCCCACGGCCTGCGGCCAGAAGTACTGCAGCTGCCGCAACGCAGCCGAGTGGAAGGTGCGGGCCTGCACGCCCGGGGCCCCGAGCACGCGCAACCGCTGCCGCATCTCGTTGGCCGCCCGCGCCGTGAAGGTCAGGGCCAGGGTCTTCTGCGGGGTGTACACACCGGAGGCGATCCCCCACGCGATCCGGTGCGTGATCGCTCGCGTCTTTCCCGTGCCCGCTCCGGCCCGGACGCACACCGGCCCGTGCAGGGTGGTGGCCACGGCTCGCTGCTCCGGGTCCAGCCCGCCCAGGATCCGCTCTTCCGCGCTCTGCTCCTCGACACGCTGCTCCGCCACGCTCACCACCCGGTCTCTGGCAGCTTGTGACCGAGCCAGCTGACGATCAGGGCGTGTGCGATGGACACGGCGCCCGGCAGGGTGACGGTGCCGTCCGTGACAGCCGCCACGAGCTCCTCCCGGGTGAACCAGCGGACCTCGAGGATCTCCTCGCCGTCCGCCACGGCGGCGTCGGAACTCGCAAGAGCCCGGAAGCCGAGCATCAGGGAGCGCGGGAACGGCCAGGGCTGCGAGCCCTGGTACTGCACCGTGTGCACGGTGATCCCCGCTTCCTCCCCGACCTCGCGGACCACCGCCTGCTCCGCGGACTCCCCAGGCTCCACGAAACCCGCGAACGTGGAGTACATGTTGCCGGCCCATGCCGCCGAGCGGCCCAGCAGGATGCGCTGCGAGGCGGGGTCCGGGCCGTCCTCGACCACCGCCACGATGATCGCTGGATCCGTGCGGGGGAAGTGCAGCGAGTCGTCTTCGAGGCAGCGCCGGGCCCACCCGGAGCGGATGCTCTGCGTGAGCGCCCCGCAGCGAGGACACCGCGGGTGGTCGCGGTGCCACAAGGCCACCGCCTGCGCCGTGACGAGCAACGACGTCTGCTCGGGGTCCACCACGGTGGCCAGCGTGCGCAGCCCCTCCCACCGGGCACCGTCGAGACCGGACAGCTGGGTGTCCTCGGGGAAGGTGCGCAGGATCACCTGGGTGCCGTCCGCCAGGCGGCCCAGGTACACGTCCGGGCGGCGGGCATCATCCGTGGGTCCCGGGACCTCCGCCACGAGCGGGAGGACCAGGGCGCCGTCGCGCGCGGGGGCCTGGGAGCCCCGCAGCACGAGCACCCGCGCGGTGGGCGAGGCGAGCGCCTCAGCCACGAGATCACTGTGCTCCCGGGCGACCGCGTCCCGGTCGAACGGGCGCCCGGCGAAGGGCAGCTGGGCGTCGTCGAGCAGTGGCGCGACGGCGCCGGGACGGTCCTGGGATGAGATCACCCGACCACTGTAGACCGGGGTCCGGACATCCTCACGGGCCGCGGTGGACAGCCCGCCCCGGGCCGAGGCCGGTAGGGTGGGTGAGGTGAGGACGACCCCCGAATTGCTAGCCGCCGTGGCGGCCGCAGCCGTGCCCGGGGTGGCCCCTGTGGCCACCGGTCCCTCCCCCGACGACCCCGCGGACTTCCGCTCGTGCATCATCCAGGACGCGGACGGTCGGCGCTGGCGCGTCCGCAGCCCCCTGAACACCGAGTCGAGCATGCGCCTCGAGACGGAGCACCTGGTGCTGCAGGCCTTCACACCCTCCGTACGCGCCCGCCTGCCCTTCCACCTGCCTTCCGTGGCCGGCTCCGTGGCGCACAACGGGCTGCGCACCTTCGTGTACTCGCACCTGCCCGGGCACACCCTCAGCCTCCGGCAGCTGCAGCGGCAGAACGAGGACCCCGAGCCGCCCCTGCACGTGCCCTCCCCGAGTGCCGCGCCACGGGCACCGCTGGCGGTGCAGCTCGGTCGCGCGCTCGGGACCCTGCACTCTCTGCCCCGCGCCCTCGTCATGGACGCGGACCTTCCCGCCTACTCTGCGGAGCAGTGCCGCAAGCGGATGCTGCACGACCTCGACCAGGCGGCCACCACCGGGCTGATCCCCGGTGAGCTGCTGCGCCGCTGGGAGGACGCGTTGGAGGACACCACCCTCTGGCAGTTCTCCACCCGCGTGGTCCACGGCGACCTGCACGAGGACAACGTCACCGTGGACCACGGGTCGCTCGTCTCCTTCACCGGCTGGAGCGACCTGCATGTGGGCGACCCGGCCCAGGACTTCTCGTGGCTCGTGGGCATGGCAGACCCGACCTTCGTGGACACCGTGCTCGAGGCGTACTCCGTGAGCGCGGTGCAGCCGCCGGACCGCCACCTGCTGCGGCGCGCGCACCTCAAGGCCGAGTTCGCGCTCGCCGAGTGGCTCGTGCGCGGCGTGGACCGCGGGATCCCGTCCATGGTGGACAACGCCGAGCGCATGCTCGCCACGCTCGCGCAGGACGTCCGCGCAAGTGCCTCGCCGACCCCGGGGGTGGACGCGCCCGGTGCTCGGGCCACGGTGGACGCGACGGTGACGGGCCTCGATGTGGACGAGCACGGTCCGTCGCCCCTCGGCCGAACGACCGGCCGGGTCGGGTCGTGGGGGCGTCCCGCGGCATCGGACCTGGACGGCCCGTCCGCTCCCGACAGTGTGCCGGGCCCGGGTGCTGCGGAGAACGCGGACGGTGTGGCGACCGGGACACAGGGAACGGCTTCTACAGCCCCCGGAGCCACATCCGCGGGCGACGACGGGCCCCGGCTCCGGCCCGCCCGTCCCGGGAACGGTGGTTCGACCGCCGCCGCGGTGAGCCGGCGCACCGACGCCTAGTTCCCAGCCTCCTCCGCCGGATTCGACCGCCGCGTCCGGCCGGGCCAGGTCTCGGAGCCCGGGCCCCGATCCGGGTCCTGATCCGAGCCAGGGACGCCCCTCTGGTAGAGGGACTCCACGATCCGCTCGAGCTCACGCTCCCCGGCGAGGTCGTGGGGACGGACCACCTCGTCCGCGGCCACGTAGTAGAACGCGGCGGACACCCGTTCCAGGGGCACGTCCTGCAGCCTTGCGAAGGCCAGCCGGTACAGGGCCAGCTGCCCCGCCTTGCGCCGCAGGTCCCGTCCTCGCGGCACCCGGCCGGTCTTCCAGTCCACGAGCTCCCAGCCGTCCCCTGTGCGGAACACGGCGTCGATGCGGCCGCGCACGGTGAGCGAGCCCACCGGGGTCTCCACGGGGAGCTCGATCGCATAGGGCTGCAGGGTGGCCCACGGACTGCGCCGAAAGGTCTCCGTGAGACGGGGCAGGTCGAGGTCCTCGTCCACGTAGTCGTCCGAGCCGGGCAGCTCGTCGAGGTCGAAGATGGCCGTGTCCCCGAAGAAGTCCTCGACCCACGAGTGGAACGCGGTCCCCGCGCGGGCGGCGGTGCCCGGACGGCGCGGCATGGGCCGCCGCAGGGTGCTCACGAACTCCTCGGGGTCCGTGTCCATGGCCACCAGTGCGGAGGCTGACACGTGGGACGGCATGTGGACGGTCCGCAGCTCGTCGGTGGCCTCACGACGCGCCAGCAGCAGCTCCGCCTCCCGCCGCCACCGGGTCACGAGATCTCCCGCGGGGCCGCACTCGAGATCCTGGTCCGTGAGGTCGCGCGTCGCGTCGAAGCCACCCTCGCGCACGGCACGGGCCGCGCCGTCCAACCGGGCGCGACGCCCCCGGTGCGCCGGCGGCAGCACAGTCTCCGTGAGCTCCCCCTCTGCGTCCCGCGCGGTGCGCACGATCTCCGGGCCCTCGACGGGGTCGTAGGGCCACAGGGCGCTGACCCGGGTGTCCAGCTGCGGGTTGGCGGTACCGGGTTCCGGTTCCACCCACGGTCCGAGCTCGATACCTGCGCTGACCCCCTCTGCAAGCTCCCGCGCCTCGAGCAGGAACGGCGACGGGTCCTTCGCACCCTTGGAGGCCCCCCGGAAGACGCTCCCGGACAGTTCAAGGAGGGACTTGGCGCGCGTGAACGCGACGTAGGCGAGGCGCCTCTCCTCTGCCAGGTCGTGCTCCGAGACGTCCTCCAGGAACTCGGCGAAGGACTCCTCCAGCTCCCGCACGTCCTCGGTGCGCGCCTCCCACTGGGGCAGCTGGTGGGCGTCCCCACGCAGGGGCCACGGCAGCTTGGCCGCCTCCCCCGTCCACGCGGACGGGTTCTTGCTGGGGAAGTCGTCCCGGTTGAGCCCGGGCACGTGGACATGGTCCCACTCGAGCCCCTTGGAGGCGTGCACCGTGAGCAGCTGGACGGCGTCGTGCCGGGTGTGCGACGGCGGCAGCTCCAGACCGTTCTCCTCGTGGGAGGCCGCCTCCAGCCACTCGAGGAACGCCGGGACGTCGTGCGTGCGCGTGGTGGCCGTGAACTGTACGGCCTGGTCGTGGAAACCGTCCAGGTTCCGCCGAACGTGCACCGGATCCGTGTCCGGCAGGGCGGCGAGCTCCACGTCCAGGCCCAGGACCATCTCCACCTCGTGGAGCACACTGGTCAGTTCGTCTCCGAGCACCTGTCGCAGCTCCCGGACATCCTGGCGCAGCGCCCGCAGCCTTCGCATCCCCTCCGGGGTGATGCTGCGACCCCGCGGGGACACCCAGTCCTCGCGGGGCAGGGTCTCCAGGGCTTCGATCAGGCTCGCCCGGTCCACGATGTCCGCCATGACGACCGTCTCCTCGGCTGCGTCGGTCCCACCCGGTGCGTGCCCACCCGGTGCGTGCTCACCCGTGGCGTTCCCGCCCGTGATGTCCCCGGCGGGACCGCCGTCGGCGCGGGTGGGATCGTCGGTCTCGCCCCGGGCCGCGCGCTCGTGGCCTCGTTCGAGCGCCGCGGCCCAGTCGCCGAGGGCCGCGAGGTCCCGGGTGCCGAGCCGCCAGCGGGCGCCGGTCAGCAGCCGGGCGAGCGCGTCCGAGCGGCCCGGATCCGTGAGCACGTACAGCATGGCGACGACGTCGCCGACCTCCGGGGTGTCCAGCAGCCCGCCCAGGCCCACCACCTCGTAGGGGATGTCCAGCGCCTCGAGCTCCAGGCGCAGGGGCTCGAACTGGGCCCGACGGCGGCACAGCACCGCCATGGTGGGCATCTCCTCGAGGGGCTGGCCCTTGTGCGCAGCACGCTGTTCGTGGATGCGGCCGGCGACCTCCCGAGCCTCCTCCGTGTCCGTGAGGAACCTGCTGACCCGGACCCTGCCCCGCACCGCGCCCGGGGCGGGGTCGAGTGCGGGGACCTCCACGGTGGCGGCCGAGCGGCTCCACGGCGGGGGTGTGCGCAGGGGCTGGGCCACGGTGTTGGCCACGTCCAGCACCGAGAGACTGTTGCGCCACGCGGTGGTGAGGAAACTGGTGTCCGCGAACTGTGCCGGGTCCTCCTCGGAGGCCCCTCTGCGCGGGAAGTTCTCCACGAAGCTGAACAGCTGCCCGGAGGACGCGCCACGGAACCCGTAGATCGACTGCTGCGGGTCCCCCACCGCCATGACGCAGTGCCCCTCCCCGAACAGCCCGGCGAACAGGGCGAGCTGGGCGTGGGATGTGTCCTGGAACTCGTCCAGGAGGACCACGCGGAAACGGTCCCGCTCGACGGCGCGGGCCTGGGGGTCCACCTGCACGATCCGGGCGGCCAGGGCGAGCAGGTCCCCGTAGTCCAGTGCGGAGTCGACTCGCTTCACGGCGTGGAAGCGCTCCACGAGCTCGGCGAGGACCTCCGTCTGCTCCATTCGGGCCAGTGCGTCGTTGACCTTGCCCCCGGGGCTGCGCTTGCGGCCGGCAGGGGGAGCGCCCTGGCAGCGCAGCCGCAGGTTGTGGACGTACTCGCGCACGCGGTGGGCGTCCACCAGGTGCTCGGACGCCTCGGAGGCGAGCTTCATCAGTCCCGTGGTGAGTGTGGAGGCCGCCGGAACCTTTGCGGGCAGGGGCCCGTCCCAGCCCTGGACGAGGTCGTGGGCCAGCTGCCATGCCTGGGCCTGCCCGAGCAGCACGGTGTCCGACTCCACGCCGAGTCTCAGGCCGTAGCTGCGCACCAGGGAGTTCGCGTAGGAGTGGTAGGTGCTCACGGTGGGCTCCTGAACGGCCTCCGGGGCGTCGTCCCCGTCGTCCGGCTCGGTGATCAGCCCCGTGGCGCGCAGCTTGCGCAACTTGTGGTTGATCCGCTGGGAGAGCTCGCCGGCGGCCTTGCGGGTGAACGTGACGCCGAGGATCTCCTCCGGCTGCGCGAGCTCGTTGGCCACGAGCCACGCCACGCGGTCCGACATGGTGGTCGTCTTGCCCGACCCCGCTCCCGCCACCACCAGCCGGGGCGTCAGCGGCGAGGAGATCACCGTCGACTGCTGCTCGGTGGGCGGGTGCTCCCCCAGCGCCTCGGCGATCTGCTCCGGCGAGTACCGGACCTTTTCCTCAAAGTTCTGCTGCACGGTCACTTCTCCGTCACCTGTCTCCCCTGTGCGCACAGCGGGCACACCCACGGCACCGAGCACCGGATGCCGAACCCGGACTCCTGGGCCGCCGTGTGGCGCGCTTCGAACCGGGTTCCCGCCACCAGTGCGGCGGCCCGGGTGATGAGTTCCCTCGCCCAGCTCTGCTCCTCGTCCAGCGGCTCCTGCACCTGGACGCCCGGGGTCTTCGTGGCGTCCCCGAGCTGGACCAGCAGGGCACCACCAGGCTGGGCGAGCACGACTCCCTCGGGCAGCTCGATCCGCTCGGGCCGGTGCGCCTCGTGCAGGTCCTCGGCGCGGCTGAGCTCTGCCATGGCCTGCCCGGCCCCGGCCTGCAGCGCCACCTGGTACGCCGCGAGTTGGGGGTGCTCGGGGAGGTCCTCCTTGGAGGGCTTCGAGCGGCCCGTCTTCAGGTCCACCACCACATGGCGTCCGTGGGCGTCGACCTCGAGACGGTCCACCCGACCCGTGAGCAGCGCATCCCTGGCGGCGTCCCGCACGAGCACCTCGAAGCTTCCCTCCACGCCCACCAGCCGCCGTCCGTGCTTGCCACCCATGTCCCGGGCGTACTGGGCGAACTTGCGGAGCATCTCCTCCGCGCGCTCGAGCTCCTGCGCGCCCGTCCACCCGGCGGGCATGCCGAGCGCGGGCCAGCGGCGTCGCAGTTCGGCCACCAGTTCCGTGGCGTCCGCCTCCGGCATGTTCTCGGCGATGTCGTGGACCAGGGTGCCCAGGCTGCGGCTGAGGTCCGTGACCTCGGTGGCCCGGGCCTCGGCGACGAACCAGTCGAGTGGTGAACGGTGGATCGTCTCGATCTTGGACGGCGAGACACGCACCGCCTCCTCGGCGTCGAACAGTGCTTCCTCGCTGGAGAGCGGGGCGTGGCCCCACCACTCGTCGGGGGCCGCCCCGCGCACCGGTTGCGCCGCGGTGGCGAAATCGTGCAGCAGCCGAGCCGCTGCCTCCCGCTCGTGCTCGTCGGAGGCGCCGCTGGTCAGGGTGCGGCGCAGGGTGCCCGTGAGCTGCCGCAGGGTGAGGGGTTCGGGTGCGGTGAGGTGCTCGACGACCATCCCGGTGTCCTGTCCCTCGTTCCCTACCACCAGGTTCACGAACTCGGAGGGCTGCTCGTCCTGCGAGGCCACGGCAGTGACCACGAGACTCTCCCCCGCCCGGGAGACGGCGGTCGAGAACTGGCGCAGCTCGTCGAAGCGCACCTGCCGCAGCCGGTCCACCACCCCTAGCCGCAGGGCCTGCTCCGGCCCGTGGTCCAGCGCGTCCGTGAGGACGTCCGTGCCGAGCAGCTGCCCGCGCAGTGCCGTGTTGGGCCACACGCCCTGCTGCACGCCAGCCACCACCACGTGCTTCCACTCCCGTCCCGCGGACCCCGCCGGTGTCATCACCGCCACGTTGTCCTCAGCGGGCGCGCGCGCGGCGAGGGTGTCCATGGGCAGCTCCTGGTGGTCCATGTACTCCATGAACGCACGCGCCGTGGCGCCGGGAACCTGGTCCACGAAGCGCTCGGCGGCCTCGAACAGGCCGACAACGGCGTCCAGGTCCCGGTCCGCGCGCACCGACTCCGCTCCACCGGCCAGGGCACGACGGCGCCATCTCGGGGCAACGCCCGAGGCCTCCCACAGGGCCCACAGAACGGACTCCGCCGTGGCCCCCGGTTCCTGGAGCGCGTTCTGGCCCTCCAGCAGCATGTCCGCGACACGGGCGGCAGCGTCCGAGCGGACCTCCGCGAGTTCGAGGAGCACCCCGTCCGTGAGGGCCTGCACCAGGAGGACGTCGCTCGTGCGGCCACCGCCCGTGCGCAGCTCGTAGCCGCGCAGCTTCTGGCGGATCCGGCGGACCTCCATGGGTGAGGCGCCGCCGATCCGCGAGGTCAGCAGGGAGACGGCCGCGGTGGCAGTGAGCATGGTGCCGCGCTCGTCACGGTCCAGGTCCCCGGCGGCGTCTGTCCCGTCCCCGGTCTCTGTGTCTGTTGCTGTCTCAGCCGCACCGTCCGTCGCGTTCCTCAACGCGTCCTGGGGCCCGACGCCGCGGTCCTGCGCCGCCAGCAGGATGCGCAGGGCGTTGAGCAGGGGGATCACGGCGGGCTCGTCCCGCAGCGGCGTCTCCGCCGCGGAGGTGGTGGTGGGGACTCCCAATGCGGCGAGCTGACGGGTGAGCCCGGATAGCTGGGAGCCGCTGCGGACCACCACGGCCATCTCCCGGTACGGCACACCGTCCAGCACATGCAGCCGCAGGAAGTGGTCCGCACACCAGCGTGCCTGGGCGGTCGGCGACTCGAAGAGCGCCACCCGCACCGAGCCCACGCGGGCATCCTCACCCTCGGTCTCCGGCGGCGCGGGCGAGCGGTCGGTGCGGGCACCCGCCACGACGGACACCGCGCGCGCGACCCGCTGCCATGCCAGGTTCACCTGCCGCGGCATGCGGTGGCTCGTGCCGAGGTGCAGCCGTTGCAGGGGGTGGGCCGCAGTGGCCACCCGTTCCTCCAGGGTGCGCAACAGGTCCGGACGGGCGCCGCGGAATCCCTGCACTGTGGTGTCAGGATCCGCCGTGTAGACGGCGTCCCGGCCGCGCGTGAGCACACCGATGAGCCGGTGGGCCGAGGGGGTGGCCTCCTGGAGGTCGTCCACCAGCACGGCATCCAGCCGTTGCTGCTCCCGGGCGAGGAACTCGGGATTCTCCTCCAGGACGCCCGCGGCCCGGTCCACGAGCTCTGAGGGGTCGAACGCGTTCGGCATCCGCAGGGCCCGGATCTGCTGGTACTCGGCTCGGAACGCCGCGGCAGTGCGCCACTCCGGATGGCCGAGGGGCTCGGCCCAGGCCGCGAGCTGCTCAGGCGCCACACGGTACTCGTTCATCCGGTCGAAGAGCTCCCGCAGCTGCCCACGGAACCCCCGCGTGCCCAAGGCCTGGTCCAGTTCCGGGGGCCACACGACCGCGCCCCCGTACCCGGCCTCGTGGCCGCGCATCATCTCCGCGAGGAAGGCATCCTGCTCGGGCCCGGAGAGCAGGACGGGGGCGGTGGCGACCCCCGGGAGCAGTCCCTCGGCCAGCGCGCGCCGCAGGACGTCGAACGCGTAGGCCTGCCAGGCCCGCACGAGCGGCGTGCTGATGGTCGCTGCGGCCCGGCTGCTGACGAGGTCCCGCAGCGTGGCGGCGGTCTCCCGCGACGGCGTGAGCACGAGGATGCGCTGGGGATCCGCGCCAGCGGCGATGCGCCGCACCACGCCCTCGACCGTGACGGTGCTGCGACCCGTTCCCGGGGCGCCGAGGACCAGCACGGGACCGTGGCCGGGCGGCAGGTCCGCAACCCTCTCCTGAGCCGGGTCCAGCACCGCGGGGGCCTGGGCCGAGCCCAGTCCGCGCGGCGGCAGGACGCGCCAGGACGCTTCACGCTGCGTTTGCATGACCACATCAGACCACGGCGTTCCGACACTCATAAGCATGTCGGCGGCTCCCGGTACCGTGAGGTCATGGCTTCCGCGCACCGTCCCGAGGACTCCGACCAGCCCGCGCTCTTCGACGCGCCCACGCCGCCGGCCGGCGCCGGTGACCCGGCCCCGGAACCGGCGCTCCCTGGCCAGCCCGCCCTGTTCGAGGCACCGCACGTCAACTCCCCGCAGGTGGACGCCGCGCCGACGGCTCCCGCAGAACCGCCCCGGGACCTGGCGCCGCACGGCACCGCCGCGCCCGACGTCGTCGGCTCCCCGCAGCCGCCCGCCACGGGCGCACCGCTCAGTGGCGCCGCCGTGAACCCGCTCGAGGGCACCCTCGTGGACCCAGATTCGTCGTGGACCGACGGTCCCCGCGCGTGCTTCGACCTGGAGACCACCGGCCGGGACCCGCAGCAGGCGCGTATCGTGACGGCTTCCGTGGTGCTGGTCTCGCCCTCCGGGGACGTGCTGCGGGAGTGGGAGTGGCTTGCGGACCCCGAGGTCGAGATCCCCGAGGAGGCCGCAGCGGTGCACGGCGTGAGCACCGAGCGCGCCCGCGCGGAGGGCCGCCCCGCCGCGGAGGTCACCGCGGAGCTCGACGACGTCCTCGCCGGGCTCTGGGACCACGGTGTGCCGGTGCTCGCCTTCAACGCCGCCTACGACCTCACGGTCCTCGCGCGTGAGAACGAACGCCACGGCCTCACCGCGCCCGCACCGCTGCCCGTGCTCGACCCGTTCGTTCTCAACAAGCAGGTGCACCGCTATCGCCGCGGCAAGCGCACCCTGGGCGCGCTGTGCGAGGAGTACGGCGTGGTGCTCGACGCCGCCCACACCTCCGCCGCGGACGCCCTCGCCACCGAGCGCCTCGCCACCGCGCTCGCCACGCGCTTCGCCGAGCTGCGCCAGCCCGCCGCCCGGCTGCACGAGCAGCAGATCGGGTGGGCCGCCGAGCAGGCCGCCTCCCTGCAGGAGTACTTCCGGCGCAAGGATCCAGCCGCCGTGGTGGACGGCACCTGGCCCGTGCACCCGCGCCCCTGACGTCCTCCGCCCCGCGCACCCGCGCCCTGGTCACGGCCGCGCCGAGTCGCCCGCGCCTCTGGGCACCTCCGCTCCGAGCACCCTGGTGACCCCGCTGCCCGCTGACCCGCTGGCTCAGACGGCCCCGCTGCCCTGCCGACCTGCCGACCTGCCGACCTGCCGAGAGAAAAACGGCGCGGCACCCCGTGAAGGGGCCGCGCCGTTGTCACATCCTCGCGGCCACCGTGTGCGGCGGCCCGGGGTGCCCGCTCAGTCCTGCGGCGGCTGCGCGGAGGCAGCGGCCTCCGCGGCGGTGGGCAGTGCCGAGAGGATCCGCTCCATCGCCGAGTCGTCGTGGGCCGCGGAGAGGAACCAGGCTTCGAAGACCGAGGGCGGGAGGTAGACCCCGGCATCGAGCATCGCGTGGAAGAACGGGGTATAGCGGAAGCTCTCCTGCGCCTTGGCGTCCGCGTAGTCGTGCACGCCGTGCTCGCGGGTGCCGAACGCCACGGAGAAGAGGTTGCCCGCCTCCTGGAGCGAGTAGTCGAGCCCGGCGGCGTCGAACGCCTCGCGCAGCCCGGCGCGCAGCTGCTCCGAGCGCCGGTTGATGGTCTGGTACGCGATCCGGTCCGCGAGCTTCAGGGTGGCGAGGCCCGCGGCCATGGCCACGGGGTTCCCGGACAGCGTGCCCGCCTGGTAGACGGGACCCGTGGGCGCCAGGTGCTCCATGATCTCTCGGCGTCCGCCGAGTGCGGCAGTGGGCAGTCCCCCGCCGATGACCTTGCCGAACGTGAAGAGGTCCGGGGCCCAGTCCTCGCCGTGCTCGTTGCTCAGTCCCCAGTAGCCGGCCTCGTGCACACGGAAGCCCGTGAGGACCTCGTCGAGGATCATCAGGGCGCCGTTGTCCTGCGTGAGACGCCGGATCTGAGCGTTGAACTCGTTCGCCGGGGTGACCACGCCCATGTTGCAGGGGGCGGCCTCGGTGATGACGGCGGCGATCTCTCCCGGGTGCTCGGCGAAGACGGCCTCGAGGGCGGCGAGATCGTTGTAGGGCACCACGAGCGTCTGGGCGGCCGTGGCGGCCGTGACTCCGGCGGAACCGGGCAGGGCGAGGGTGGCCACCCCGGAACCGGCCTCGGAGAGCAGGGAGTCCACGTGGCCGTGGTAGCAGCCGGCGAACTTCACCACGAGGTCCCGCCCGGTGTAGCCACGGGCCAGGCGCAGGGCCGTCATGGTGGCCTCCGTGCCCGTGGAGACCATGCGGATCTCCTCCAGAGGTGCCACGCGGTCCACCACGAGCTCCGCGAGCTCGGTCTCCCCGCGGGTCGAGGCACCGAAGCCCAGCCCACGCTCCACGGCCTCGTGCACGGCCTCGGTCACCACGGGGTGGGCGTGGCCCAGCAGGGCGGGACCCCACGAGCACACGAGATCCACGTACTCCCGGCCGTCCACGTCCGTGAGGTAGGGGCCCTTTGCTGCGGCGATGAACGGCGGGGTGCCGCCCACCGAGTTGAACGCGCGCACGGGGGAGTTCACTCCCCCGGGCATCACCCGACGGGCGCGGTCGAACAGTTCTTGCGAAACACTCATGAGATCACTTCATTCCTTTCGCCGGGAGCGGCTCCCGGGGACACCGTGGCGCGGCAGACCCACGCGCGGCGCTCGTGCGTTTACCGGCCGTTCTCGTCACGGAACCACCTCGCGAGCTCCGTGGCGTAGTAGGTCAGGATTGAGTTCGCGCCCGCGCGCTTGATGGACAGCACGGACTCCCGCACAGCGGCGTCCCGGTTGATCCACCCGTTCGCGGCGGCGGCCTCGATCATCGCGTACTCCCCGGAGATCTGGTACGCGGAGACCGGCACCGGGGAGGCGTCCGCGACCTCGCGCAGAATGTCCAGGTAGCTCATGGCCGGCTTGACCATGACCATGTCCGCGCCCTCGTCGAGGTCCAGCTGCATCTCCAGCAGGGCCTCGCGGCGGTTGGCGGGATCCATCTGGTAGGCCTTGCGGTCCCCCGTGAGCGTGGAGTCCACGGCCTCGCGGAACGGTCCGTAGAAGGCAGAGGAGTACTTGGCGCTGTAGGCGAGAATCGAGGTCTCCTGCTGCCCGGCTGCGTCCAGCGCGGCACGGATCACGCCCACCTCACCGTCCATCATCCCGGACGGAGCCACCATGTGCGCTCCGGCCTGCGCCTGCACCACGCCCATGCGACCGTAGATCTCCAGGGTGCGGTCGTTGTCCACGCAGCCCTGCCCGTCCAGCACGCCGCAGTGGCCGTGGTCCGTGAACTCGTCAAGGCACAGATCCGACATCACCACGATCTCGTCCCCCACCTCTTCCCTCACGGCACGGATGCCGCGGTTGAGGATCCCCTCCGGGTCCAGCGCCGCCGAGCCCACCGCGTCGCGGGTCTCGGGGACACCGAAGATCATGAAGCCGCCGAGACCGAGTTCCACGGCCTCCGCGGCCGCGCGCTTCAGCGAGTCCATGCTGTGCTGGACCACGCCCGGCATGGACGCGAGCAGCTGCGGCTCGCTCAGCCCCTCCTTGACGAAGACCGGCAGGATCAGCTCGGAGGGCGTCACCCGCGTCTCGGCCGCGAACCGGCGCATGGCGGGGGTGGTGCGCAGCCTGCGCGGGCGCGCCACCAGGTTGTAGGACATCTCGTCGTCGTTCATCTTCTCGTTCTCCTGATCCGTGTCGGTGCAGGTCGTTGGTCGTGCGTCTGTTTCGGCCGTGGTGCGGCCGTCGGGTCGTGCGGTGCCGAGCGCGGCGTCGACCGCGTCCGCCAGGTCCCGCGGCGTCGGCCAGGTGGCGGTCACGGGGCTCAGGCCCCGTTCCCGCAGCGCGCGGGCGGTGGGCTCGCCGATCGCGACCCATGCGACGTCGGCGGCGGGCCGCTGCCCGTCGAGCAGTGCGGCGGCCCGCGACGGTGCCGTGACCACCACCGCCGCCACCCCACCCGCCACACAGGCGGCCCGGGCGGCCCCCGGAGCCAGCTCCTCGACCACCGGCTCCGCGCCAGTCGGCCCCACCGCTGCCGGTTCCTCGCTCGCCTGTTCTCCGGCAGGCGTGTTCCCGGCCAGGGGCTCGGGACGGCGGCGGGGCACGGGCCGTCGGGCGGGCACGGGTACCATCTCGTACGCGGTCACCCGCCGCACGTCGTAGCCCCGCTCGCGCAAACCCTGGCCCAGGGTGTCCGAGCCGAGGGCCGAGACGGGAACGAGCGCCAGCGGCGTCTCGCCCGTCTGCCGGGACGCGCGGTGAGCCTCCCGAGCGCCCTCACCCGGGTGTGCGCCAGGACGCTCGGGCCACTGCGCGAGCATTCCCGACGCGCTCTGGACGCGGGACGGCACGAAGTCCAGCCCCACACCGTACTCCCCCAGCGCCCGGGCGGTGGCCTCTCCCACCGCGGCCACACGGAGCAGGCCCGTGGCGCGCGCCGCCTCCAGCTGCGCGCCCCAGCCCGGTGACTCCGCAACGGCGTCGAGCGCGGCCACCGTGGTGGCCGACGTCACGCACAGCCACGTGGGCGCGGACGGGTGAGCGGCCTGGTCGAGCAGCCCCGCCAACTCCGAGGGATCGGCCGGACGCTGCGCCTCCAGCATCGGGGACGCGCACGGCTCGTGGCCCCGCTCCCGCAGCAGCGCGGCGAGCTCGTGCGCTGCGGCGGGATCGCGGGTGATGAGCACGCGCGCTGGGGTCACAGGCTCAACCGCGCCAGTCGTCCGGCACCGTTGCCCAGCAGCTCCTGGGCCACGTGCGCGCCCAGGGCCGCGGCACCCTCGAGGTCCGCGTCCGGCAGGGACGCCGCGTGCCGCATGACCTCGGAGCCGTCCGGGTCGGCCACGACCACCTCGAGCTCCAGGACACCGTCCACCAGGCGCGCGTACGTGCCCACCGGGGCCGCGCAGCCCGCTTCGAGCGTCGCCAGGACGGTGCGCTCCGCGGTGACGTCCAGGCGCGTGGGCAGGTGGTCCACGGCGGTCAGGCCGCGGGCCAGCCCGGTGTCCGGGTCCAGGTCCGCGCGCACCTCCAGCGCCAGCGCACCCTGCCCGGGAGCGGGGAGCATCAGGTGCGGGTCCAGGTACTGGGTGATCCGTCCCTCGAGTCCCAGCCGGATCAGTCCGGAGGCGGCCAGCACGACGGCGTCCAGATCTCCCGGGTCCGCCGGCGCCACGCGGTTGAGGCGGGTGCCCACGTTGCCGCGGATGTCCACGATGCGCAGGTCCGGGCGCAGGGCCCGCAGCTGCGCGACGCGCCGCGGCGAGCCCGTTCCCACGGCCGCCCCCTCGGGGAGCTCCTCCAGGGTGAGGCCGTCGCGGGCGCACAGGGCGTCCCGCGGGTCCTCGCGCTCGGGCAGCGCGGCGACCACGAGTCCCTCGACGTCCGCCGTGGGCAGGTCCTTGAGGGAGTGCACCGCGAGGTCCACGTCCCCTTCCAGCACGCGCGAGCGCAGGGCGGTCGCGAAGACGCCGGTGCCACCCAGCTGGGAGAGGGGACCCGTGAGGACGTCCCCCTCGGTGCGTACGGTGACGACCTCGTGGGGCACGCCCCCGGCGCGGGTCACGGCGTCCGCGGCCCAGCGGGTCTGGGTCATCGCGAGCTGGGAGCCGCGGGTGCCCACGGTGAAGAAGTCGGCGCTCACCGCAGGACCACCCCGCCGTCAGCGTCCAGGTCCACGGGGATGGGCTCCCCCTGCGGCCGCTGGGCGATCGTGGGCCGGGGCTCGTCCCGCCCGTGCAACACCTTCACGCAGCAGTCCGGAGCGCACTCGTCGAACCAGGTGCCGCGCGAGCACGCGGAGATCCTGGGTGGTGCGGTGGGAGTCCCCAGCCGCTGCTCCACGAGGTCCACCAGGGCGGCTACGAACTCGGGGTCCGTTCCCGCCGTGGGGATCCGCTCGAACTCGAGCTGCGCCTCGGCGGCGGCGTCGCGGGCCTCGGTGTCGAGGTCCCACAGCACCTCCATGTGGTCGGAGACGAAGCCCAGCGGCACCACGGCCACTCCGGTCACACCCTGTTCAGGGAGCGACTCGATGACGTCGCAGATGTCCGGCTCCAGCCACGGCATGGACGGGGGCCCGGAACGGGACTGGTAGACCAGTTCCCACTCGACGTCGGCCATCTCCTCCCCCACCTGCTCCACGATCCAGCGGGCGGCGGCGAGGTGCTGGGCCACGTAGGCGGAGTCGCCCTCGAAGTCCATGCGCTGCGGGCCGGCGGCGTTGGCGTCCGTCATGGGCACCGAGTGGGTGGTGAACAGCACCCGCAGGCCGCCATCCGTGCGGGAGCGCAGGGCCTGCAGCGAGTCGCGCAGCTTGCGCGCGTAGGGACGCAGGAAGCCCTCGGAGTCGTAGTACTGCCGGATCTTCTCCACGTGCATCTGATCCTGCAGCCCGGTCTCCTCGAGTCCCACGCCGTAGTCCTCGCGGTACTGGCGGCAGCTGGAGTAGCCCGAGTAGGCGCTCGTGGCCATCACCAGCAGGTCCGTGTAGCCGCGCTCGTGGCACTCGCGCAGCACGTCCGCCACGTACGGGTCCCAGTTGCGGTTGGCGAGCAGCACGGGCAGCTCGATCCCCCGCCGCGCGAGCTCCGCCTCGAGGGCGTCCCGCAGCGCGCGGTTCTGGGCGTTGATGGGGCTCACACCGCCGTTGGCACGGTAGTGCGTGGCCACCTCCTCGAGCCGCTCGTCCGGGATGCCGCGCCCGCGCGTCACGTTGCGCAGGAACGGGATGACGTCCTCCTGGCCCTCGGGTCCGCCGAAGGACGAGAGGATCAGGGCCTGGAAGTCGTGCGGCGCCGCGCTGCGCGCCGCGCTGAGGGCGTTGGTCTGGTCGTCGCGGATCTCAGTCATCTCAGGCGAGGACCTCACCGATCTCGTCCGTGCGGATCCGGCGGCCCGTGTAGAAGGGGGTCTCATCGCGCACGTGCAGCCGCGCCTCGGTGTTGCGGAAGTGACGCATCATGTCCACGAGGTCCACAAGCTCCGGGGCCTCCAGCGCCAGCAGCCACTCGAAGTCGTTGAGCCCGAAGCACGCGATGGTGTTCGCGAGCACCTGGGGGTAGTCGCGCGCCTTCATGCCGTGGTTCTTGAGCATCTCGCTGCGGCGCTCGGGGTTCATGTAATACCAGTCGTAGGAGCGCACGAACGGGTACACGCACACCCAGTCCTTCGGCTCGACACCCCGCGCGAAGGCCGGCGAGTGGTTCGAGGTGAACTCGGCCTCGCGGTGCACGCCCATGGCGTTCCAGGACTGGCGGGTGCCGGCCACCAGCGGTTCCCGGCGCAGCTCGCGCACGGCGGACTGCAGGGCGTCCGGCTCCTTGCCGGTCAGCCAGAGCATCAGGTCCGCGCTCTCGCGCATCCCGGAGACGTCGTACACGCCCCGCACGGTCACGTCCCGCTCCGCCAGCCGCGCCACGAGGGCGTCGAAGCTCTCTCTGCTGGCCGCCGAGTCCGCGTCCTGCGCCCGGTCACCCGTGCGCTCCAGCACCGTGTACTGGGACCAGTAGAGCTTGTCCCCGCCGCCCTGCGCGGCCTCCTGGCCGCCGTGCTCCTGCGTCTTCGCTGCGTGCTCACTCATCCTGTGCGTTCCTTTCGACTTCTCGTTCTCTTCCGTTCCGCGCCGCGCGTCCGCCGCCGCGCACGGGCCTCCTTGCCCACGACGACGACGCCCGCGCACCGCGGTGCCTAGTGCGGGCTCGTGCCCGCGCTCCCCGAGGGGGTGCCGGTGTCGTAGCCGTGGTGCTCCAGCAGCGTGCGGACCTGCTTTCGGGTGTCCGCGACAACCGCCGCGAGACCCGTTCCGGACAGCCACGCGCCCACGGCGGCGGCGTCCGGGATCTCCTTCAGCGCCCGGCGGAAGCCCGTGACTCGGGCGCTGTGCCCCGCATCCGTGCGTGGCAGCGCCGCGTGCCAGCGCACGACGTCCGCACCCACGAGCTGCTCCGGCTCGATGGGGACCCCCAGCAGCGTGCTGGCGTCCCCCAGGGCCAGGGCGATGAGGTGCTTGTCCTCCAGCGCCACTTCCGGGGAGGGGCCGGAGCCGCGCTGCGCCGCACGGCCGTAGGACAGCCGCAGGACGTGCCGGTGCTCACCGGCCTCCCGGGCCACCCACTTCCACTTGGCGCTCGCGTGGGTCAGGGCCTTCGCGCGGACGTCCCGGACGTCCTCGCTCACGAGCAGACCCGTGCCGCGCGGGGCGGGGTCCAGGGCGGGGCAGTCCAGCACGAGCGTGGCCAGCGCAATGCGCGGACCGGAGCGCGGGGTGTAGTTCTGGGCGTCCTGCATGTGGCTGCCCATCAGGCGCACCGCGGTGGGCCCGTCCGTGGCCATCACGAGCAGCTCGCCGCGCGCCACAGCCGTCTTGTCCCCGTCCATGGGCTGGCGCTGGATGACCATCCAGCCCGGCCGGCGGGGATCGCGGTCCAGCGCGATCACGTCGTAGCGGGTGACGAGCTTGACGCCCAGCCGCTCGGCGTCGTCCACCAGGCGCTCGCTCAGCAGATTCATCCCGCCGTCGAGCCCCGCGACGTTCGAGCCGGCGGGGGTGATTTCGCGCAGCGCGCCGGCCGCGGCCCCCAGGCTGCCGAGCTCTCGCAGTCTGCTGCGCAGACCGGGCGCGACGGCGTCGACATCCAGACGGTCCGGGTGCATGGAGTAGACGCCGGAGACGAACGGGGACACGAGCCTGTCGACGACGCGCTGACCCATGCGGGCGCGCACGAGACCGCCCACGGTGCGCTCGCCGGCTCCCACGGTCGCGGGCAGCACCCGGTCCAGCCGTGCCCGCGCGAGTCCGGCGCGTCCCAGGGGGACTCGCAGCTCGGGGTCGGAGGGATCCGCGGGAATCCCCAGCACGCCCGAGTGCGGTGCGGGGATGGCGCCCTCGGGCAGGTAGAGCCAAGAGCCCGCCGGGTCCGGGGTGACCACCCGGTCCGCGAGACCGAGCTCGTCCAGCAGCTCCGGGACGGCGGTGGAACGGGTGGCGAAGGACTCGGCGCCGGAGTCCAGCACGAGTCCCGCAACCTGGTGTGCACCCACGGCCCCGCCGAAGTGGTCGGAGGCCTCCACCAGGGTCACGCGCAGCCCCGCCGCGGCGAGATCGCGCGCGGCCGTGAGACCCGCCACGCCGCCACCCACCACGAGTGCGGTCCGAGGGCGCCTGGGGGTGCGCCGTTTCTCACCGGAGGAAGTTGTCACCGGGTCTCCTTGTGGATGAAGGTCACGAGTTCGCTCAGCACGTCCGGGTCCGTCTCCGGGGGAACACCGTGGCCCAGGTTGACCACGTGTCCGGGTGCGGTGCGGCCGCGGCGCAGGACGTCCCGGGTGTGCTCGTGCAGGACCTCCCGCGGTGCGCCCAGCAGGGCGGGGTCGATGTTGCCCTGCACCACGGTACGCTCCCCCAGCCGCCGGGAGGCCTCGTCCAGCGGGATCCGGTAGTCCACGCCCACGGCGTCCGCACCGGCGTCGCGCATGGCACCCAGCAGCTCCCCCGTGCCGGTGCCGAAGTGGATCCGGGGCACGCCGAGGTCCTCGACCGCCGCGAGCGCCTGCGCAGAGTGCGCCCGGACGTGCTGCTCGTAGTCCGCGAGCGAGAGGGAGCCGGCCCATGAGTCGAACAGCTGCACGGCGCTCGCCCCGGCCTCGACCTGCGCCCGCAGGAACGCCCCGGAGGTGCGGGCCGCCCACTGCGCCAGGGCGTTCCAGGCCGAGGGGTCCGCGTGCATCATCGTGCGCGGCCGCAGGTGGTCCCGGGACGGCCCGCCCTCCACCGCGTAGGCGGCAATGGTGAACGGGGCTCCCGCGAAGCCGATCAGAGGGGTGTCCCCGAGCTCCTCGACGGTGCGGGACACAGCCTCGCGGATCGGGTCCAGGGCCGCGTCCGGCAGCTCGGGCAGGGCGGCGACGTCCGCGGCGGTGCGCACCGGATGCGCCAGCACCGGGCCGCGCCCGGCGACGATGTCCACGTCCACGGACGCGAGCTTCATGGGAACCACGATGTCCGAGAAGAAGATGGCGGCGTCCACGCCGTGGCGGCGCACCGGCTGCAGCGTGATCTCCGCCGCGAGGGCCGGGTCGAGGCACGCCTCGAGCATCCCCGTGCCTCGGCGCGCCTCGCGGTACTCCGGCAGGGAGCGGCCCGCCTGACGCATGAACCACACGGGGGTGTGCGGGACCGGCAGGGCGCACAGCGTGCGGATGAGAGCAGAGTCACGGACCGTGCCGTGCAGCGGGTGGCCCTGCGGCACGCGGGACAGGCGCCGCGCCCAGACTGCCTCGTGCACCCCTGCCGCGTCCGGGCCTGGCGTGCCCGGTCCTGGCGCGGCCCGGCGGGACCCGCCCGTGCCGTCCGCCACGGTTGGCGCGGCCGCGGCGGGGGTCTCGCTGCTGAGGGGGTCGCGGTGGTCGCCGTCGCGCTCGATCTGGGAAGCCATAGTGCTCCCCATTGTGCCAAAGGAGACCTGGGACTTTTGGCGACGGACTGTCCGTCCCGCCCGGTGCCGGGCCCGCCCGCCTGCCCGAGTCGAGGGGCTGCCCTTCCGGGCCCAGGGGCCGCCCGTGGCTATGCTGGGCGTAGCGCATCGACTTCGTCTAGGATGGCTTGATTGTGGTTCTCTTCTGTCTTGTCGCATCCCACCGATCCGTTGACCTCAACACTGTTGCCCGGTTGAGCACCGGAGCCCTCGGTGTGGCCGAGGACGCCGTCTCCACGGGAGCGCTGGCGGGCGCCGTGACGCTGTCCACCTGCAACCGGCTGGAGTTCTACGGCGAGGTCCCGGGCGAGGCCCCCGGTCTCGTGCACCGGGCCCAGCAGGACGTTGCCCAACGGATCTCCGAACGCTGCGGGCTGGACGCGGGCTTCGTGCTCGAGACCATGGACGCGCACGAGGGTGAGGGCGTGCCCCGCCACCTCTTCACCGTGGTATCCGGGCTGGAGTCCGCCGTCGTCGGCGAGCGGGAGATCACCGGTCAGGTGCGACGCGCCCTGAACCAGTCCCGCCAGTCCGGCACCGCCTCCCCCCACCTCGTCCAGCTCTTCGAGGCCGCCGCCCGCACCGCGCGCGAGGTGGGCACCCGCACCGCGCTCGGCGAGCGTGGCCGGTCCATCGTCTCGGTGGCCCTCGACCTCGCGGATGACATCACCCCCGGGCAGTGGCCCCGCCGCCGCGCCCTGGTCTTCGGCACCGGCGCCTACGCCGGCGCCACCATGGCTGCCCTTCGCGACCGAGGCTGCGCGGACATCGAGGTCTACTCCGGCTCCGGGCGCGCCCAGCAGTTCACGGACCAGCGCGGCGGCTCCCCCGTCACGCAGGTGGAGTTGCCCGCGGCGCTGCGCCGGGCCGACGTCGTCATCGGCTGCTCCGGAGGCTCGGCGCCCATGCCCGCGGACGTGTTCCCGGAGGGGCCCCGCACGGTGGTCGACCTCGCCCTGGCGCGGGACTTCGACCCCGCCGTCGCGGACCTGCCCGAGGTGGAACTGATCACCCTGGAGTCCGTGCGCGTGGCCGCACCCGAGGAGACCCTCGAGTCCGTGAGTGCCGCGCGGGAGATCGTGGATCACGCGGCCCAGCGCTTCGAGGCGGCCCGCAGCGCACGGGGCATGGACGAGGCGATCGTGGCACTGCGCAAGCACACCATGTCCGTGCTGGACGCGGAGCTCAAGAAGGTCCGCACCCACCACGGCTGCACGGGTGCGGAAGAGCAGATCGAGCTGGCCATGCGCCGCATGGTGCGCTCGCTGCTGCACACGCCCACCGTGCGGGCCCGCCAGCTCGCCGCCGAGGGCCGCGCGGACGAGTACATCACCGGATTGGAAGCGCTGTACGGCCTGGAGGTCGGTTCACCCAGCACCGCAGGGGAAGCACAGGAACCCCCCGCTGAACGATCCTCCTCAGACACCCCCCGACCGCGTGCCGCGGGATGACGACACCACGGGCGTGCCGCCCGGACCGGAGGAGGACCCCATGAACGCGACCGATCTCGGCGAGGCGCGCAGCCGTTCCGAGCACCCCCGAGCACGCCGGATGAGCCGGGACCAGCGTCGGGAGCAGCTACTCAGCACCGCCCTGCGGGTCTTCTCCGAGGGCGGCTACCACGCCACGTCCATGGACGAGATCGCCACGGCGGCGGGTGTGTCCAAGCCCGTGCTGTACCAGCACTTCCCCGGCAAGCGTGAGCTGTTCCTCGGCCTCGTGGAGTTCACGCTCCGGGAGCTCTCCGAGCGCTTGGAGGCCTCCCTGTCCGCTGCGGACACGGACAAGGAGCGGGTGCGCAACGTGATCGACACGCACTTCGGCTTCGTGTGCACCAGCCCCGTGGCCCACAAGCTCGTGTTCTCCGCGGACCTGATGTCCTTCCCGGAGGTTGCCGCCCAGCTGGACGAGTTCTACGAGCGGGTCGCGGAGGCCGTGGCAGCCCTGTTGGGACCCAACGCGGGCATCCCCGCGCTGCAGGCCACCCTGCTCTCCCGCGGTCTCGTGCACATGGTGCAGTCCTCCGCGGTGTTCTGGGTCAACCACCCGGACTCCGGCCCCCGGGAGGAGGTGCAGGAGCAGGTTTTCCGTTTAGCCTGGGGCGGAATCAGGATGCTCGACGAGGGCCGGGCCGAGGCGGCTCCTAGACTGAGCGGCGACGATCACGCCTGACACGGCACGCCGCCCCGGAGGTGGCACCGAGTCCGGCACACAGGACACCCACCGGCGCGCGGTGAGCGCGCGCCGTCGCAGGAGGCAAGCCATGGAAATCAAGATCGGCATCCAGAACGTGGCCCGCGAGCTCGTCGTGAACTCGGAGCTCGGCGCGGAGGAGGTCCAGGCCAAGGTCAGCGAGGCCCTGCAGTCCGGCACGCCGCTCGTGCTCCAGGACACCAAGGGCAGCACCACCGTGGTCCCCGCCGCGAGCATCGGCTACGTGGAGACCGGCCAGGAGACCAAGCGCAAGGTGGGCTTCACGCCGCTGCCCCTCGGCTGATCCGCTCAAACGCCCCGGGACGCCCGACGCCGCCCGGCGCCACCACCAGGACCCGCCGTGCGTGCCCCCGGACCTCCCGTCCGGGGGCACCGTGCGTGCAGCAGGTACACTGGGACTGTTTGCCAGGATGACCGGTCGTCCCACGAGACCGTCACGTTCACTTGTCACCCGTTTTCGAGGATCCCGCCCGGAGAGCCCCAGCGCCCTCCGCAGAGCGCTCGGACGGGGTGCGTTTCACGATCGGCTTCCTCTCACCGCGCGGCGGCCCCCGGCCCGCGCCGCCCGTCCACCAGGACGGACTCGGCAGCGGACACCGCGGTTCGTGCCCCGCGCCAACCCGTGAAGGACTTTCGTGACCGACATCACCGCAACACCGCAGGACGAAGCCCCCGAGCTCGACGAGGCCGGGACCCAGGCCGTCGAGACCGCCGAGCCCGTGGCCGAGACCACGTTCGCGGACTTCGGCGTCCGCCAGGACATCGTGGACGCCCTCGCCGCCCACGGCATCACCTCCCCGTTCCCCATCCAGGCCATGACGCTGCCCATCGCGCTGTCCGGGCAGGACATCATCGGCCAGGCCAAGACCGGCACGGGCAAGACCCTCGGCTTCGGCATCCCCGCGCTGCAGCGCGCCGTGGGGCGGGACGACGCCGGGTGGGAGCAGCTCAAGAAGCCTGGCGCCCCCCAGGCCCTGATCGTGGTCCCCACGCGTGAGCTCGCCGTGCAGGTGGGCAGCGACCTCGCGATCGCCGCGAAGACCCGCAACGCCCGCGTGGCCACGATCTACGGCGGGCGGCCCTACGAGTCGCAGATCGCCGAGCTGGAGAAGGGCGTGGAGGTCGTGGTGGGCACCCCCGGGCGCCTGATCGACCTCAGCCGGCAGCGCTACCTGGACCTGAGCCACGTGCGCATGGTCGTACTGGACGAGGCGGACGAGATGCTGGACCTCGGCTTCCTCCCGGACGTCGAGAAGCTGCTCGCGAGCGTTCCCGAGGTGCGACAGACCATGCTGTTCTCGGCCACCATGCCGGGCCCCGTGGTCGCCATGGCGCGCCGCTACATGACCCACCCGATGCACATCCGCGCGGCCGCCCCGGACGAGGGCACCACCAAGAAGGACATCCGCCAGGTCATCTACCGCGCACACCACCTGGACAAGGATGAGGTGGTGGCGCGCATCCTGCAGGCCGAGGGCCGCGGACGCAGCATCATCTTCACGCGCACCAAGCGCGCAGCCGCGAAGCTCGCGGACGAGCTGATCCACCGTGGCTTCGCCGCCGCTCCCCTGCACGGGGACCTCGGCCAGGGTGCCCGTGAGCAGGCGCTGCGCGCCTTCCGCCACGGCAAGGTTGACGTGCTGGTCGCCACGGACGTGGCCGCCCGCGGCATCGACGTGGAGGACGTCACCCATGTCATCAACTTCCAGTGCCCCGAGGACGAGAAGACCTACCTGCACCGCACGGGCCGCACCGGGCGCGCAGGCAACAAGGGCACGGCCATCACGTTCGTGGACTGGGACGACGTCCCCCGCTGGCGGCTGATCGACAAGGCCCTGGATCTCGGCATCCCCGAGCCCGTGGAGACCTACTCATCCTCCGAGCACCTCTACACGGACCTCGACATCCCGCGCACGGCCAAGGGCAAGCTGCCCCGCTCCCAGCGCACGCTCGAGGGCCTCGCCGGCGAGGAGCTCGAGGACCTGGGCGACGCCCGCCCGGCGCGCGGCGACAAGCGCTCCCCGGGCGGCTCGCGCGACGGCTCGGGGTCACGACGTCGCTCGGGCACTTCCGGCGGCGGCTCCGGCCGTAGCCGCTCCCGGGGCTCGGGCCGCGGTCGCTCGGATGGCCCCGGCCGTTCGGGCGAGCGCTCGCGGGACGGCTCCGCTGGCGAGAAGGCCGGCGGTGAGGGCTCCCGCGAGGACTCCACCCGGGCTCCACGCGAGAAGTCCATGGAGAACTCGGGAACCGGGGCGAAGCGGCGTCGTCGGCGACGCCGTCCCTCGGGTCAGAACCGGCCCGCCCAGGGCGAGCAGAACTCCCCCGCCGCCCAGGACTGAGGCGGATGACGGCGCGGGCGCCCTTCGCGTTCGACCCGCAGGGCGTCAGTGCCGTGGTGGCCGGTGAGAACCTCACGGTCCTGGAGTCGCTGCCGGACGAGAGCTTCTCCCTGATCTACCTGGATCCCCCGTTCAACACGGGCCGGGACCAGGTGCGGCGCACCACCCGTTCCATCCACCGTGCGGCGGGCGAGGGCGACCGCGTGGGCTTCGCGGGCCGCTCCTACGAGACGGTGCTCGGCAGCCTGCGCCGCTACGAGGACTCCTTCGCGGACTACCTGGGCTTCCTGGAGCCCCGGCTGCTGCACGCCCGGCGCGTGCTCGCCAGCCACGGGACCCTGTACGTGCACCTGGACTATCGCGAGGTGCACTACGTGAAGATCCTGCTGGACGCCCTGTTCGGGCGGGAGTGCTTCCTCAACGAGATCGTCTGGGCCTACGACTTCGGGGCGCGCACGCTCAAGCGCTGGCCCGCGAAGCACGACACCATCCTGGTCTATGTGAAGGACCCGGACGCCTACCACTTCAACTCCGAGGACGTGGACCGCGAGCCGTACATGGCCCCCGGTCTCGTGGGCCCGGCCAAGGCCGCCCGCGGCAAGCTGCCCACGGACGTGTGGTGGCACACGATCGTCTCCCCCACGGGCCGGGAGAAGACCGGCTACCCCACCCAGAAGCCGGAGGGGGTGCTGCGGCGCATCGTCACGGCGTCATCGCGCCCCGGTGACTGGGTGCTCGACTTCTTCGCCGGCTCCGGGACCACCGGCGCGGTCTGCGCCGCCCTGGACCGCCGGTTCGTGCTGGTGGACAGCAACCCGGAGTCCGTGGCGGTCATGCACCGCCGCCTCCCGGGCGTCCCGGTGCTGCGCGCCCCCTGAGCGGGCCGTTCGCCGAGCAGGCCGAGGACGACGCGCCGCCCACCGACTGTCCCGACCACCGGTCCCGAACCGACGGCAGCACCTGCTTTCCATCCGGTGGGGAGACGGCTTGACCAGAGGTCGCGGCCGCCCCTCGCCGACGACGCCGCGCTCCGGTCACCGCTGCCGACCTCAGGGCCAGCGCACCTCCACGCCAGAGGTGGCCTGTTCGCAGATCCTCGTGAGCGAACGCACAGAGGTGGAGTTCTCCCCCAGCCGGTTGGGCTTGCCCGCGCCGTGGTAGTCGCTGGAGCCTGTGACGATCAGGTCGTGCTCCGCGGCGAGCTTCATGAGGATCGCGCGGGACTCGTCCGGGTTGTCCCGGTGGGCCACCTCCAGACCGGCGAGCCCGACGTCGATCATGGCGTCGAAGTCCGCGGCGCTCGCCACGCGTCCCCGCAGCGGCGCCATGGGGTGCGCGCACACCGGGACCCCGCCCGCCGCACGCACGAGCTTGATGGCCTCCACCGGGTCCAGGGCCCGGTGGCGCACGTAGTACTTGGATCGGCCCGAGAGCAGGCCGGAGAACGCCGCGGAGCGGGTGGGCACCACTCCGAGCTCCACGAGGGCGTCCGCGATGTGCGGGCGCCCGACCGTGGCGCCCGGACCCACTTGGTGCTGCACGTCCTGCCACGAGATCGGGTAGTCCTCCGCGAGCAGTTCCACCATGCTGCGCGCCCGCGTCAGGCGGTTGCTGCGGCACTCCTCGATCCGCTCCACGAGCGGCTGGTATCCGGGGTCGTGGAGGTAGCTGAGCATGTGCACCGAGATCCCGTCCTGCGTGGTGCATGTGACTTCCATCCCCGGGACGAATGCCACCCCGAGGCGCACGGCGGCGTCGCCAGCCTCCTGCCAGCCCGCCGTCGTGTCGTGGTCCGTGAGCGCGAAGACGTTGAGTCCGGCCTCGCGGGCTGAGCGGGCCACGTCCGCGGGAGTCTGGGTGCCGTCCGAGGCGATGGAGTGGGTGTGCAGGTCGATCTTCACCCGTGCCACGATACCCGCGGGCTCCCACGCGCCGCCCGGTTGACCGTCGTGACACTATGGATCGGACACCACCAGACCCCACGGGCGCGAGGATCCGCGCCGCGAAGGAGATGAGCGCCCCATGACGCAGGGCTCAGAGCACGCCACAGCATCCGGGCACGCGAGCGAGGACGCCGCGCAGCCCATGGAGCAGCGCGTGGACAACCGGTCCCAGCGCCCCGACAACGAGCAGTTCCGCGAGTTCATGGCCTCCGGCTGGGCCGCGCCGGAGCACACGACGACGCCGCGCTCCGAGGTCGCTGAGTTCGCCGCCGCCCGCCGCGCCCGGCTCTCGCGACTGTTCCCGGGTGAGCGCCTCGTGGTCCCGGCCGGCGCGCCGAAGGTGCGCTCCAACGACACCGACTACCGCTTCCGTCCCCACTCGGCCTTCGCCCACCTGACCGGCATGGGCGTGGACCACGAGCCCGAGGCCGTGCTGGTCATGGAGCCCACCGACGAGGGAGCCGGGGACGACGGCTCGGGGCACGTGGCCACCCTCTACTTCCACCCGATGGCCGGGCGGGACTCCGCCGAGTTCTACGCGGACGCCAAGAACGGCGAGTTCTGGGTGGGTCCGCGCCCCACGCTCGAGCAGCTTCAGGACGAGTTCGCGCTGCCCACGCAGGACCTCTCCGCACTGGAGACCGCGGTCACGAAGGATGCCGGCAACTCGGCCCTGGGCGGTCTGAGCATCCGGCTCGTGCGGGACGTGGACCTGAACATGGACGCGCTCGTGGACACCTCCCGGATCAACACTGGCGTGGACCTCGAGCAGTCGGACGCGAAGGACGCCACCCTGTCCGAGGCGCTGAGCGAGCTGCGCCTGGTCAAGGACCGGTACGAGGTCGCCCAGCTGCGCGAGGCCGTGGCCGCGACGATCCGCGGCTTCGAGGACATCGTCTCCGTGCTGCCGCGCGCGATCGGCGGCGAGCGCGGTGAGCGTGTGGTCGAGGGGGCGTTCTTCTCGCGTGCCCGCCTGGAGGGCAACGACCTCGGCTACGACACGATTGCCGCCGCCGGCAACAACGCCACCGTGCTGCACTGGATCCGCAACAACGGCTCCGTGAAGCCCGGTGAGTTGATCCTCGTGGACGCCGGGGTGGAGGCCGAGTCCCTCTACACCGCGGACCTCACCCGCACCCTGCCGGTGGACGGCAGCTACACGGACGTGCAGCGCCGGATCTACCAGGCGGTGCTCGACGCCGCGGACGCCGCATTCGAGGTCGCTGTGCCCGGCAACCGCTTCCGCGACGTGCACGCGGCCGCCATGACGGTGCTCGCCCAGCGGCTCGAGGAGTGGGGGCTGCTTCCCGTCTCCGCGGAGGTCTCCCTGTCCGAGGCCGGGCAGCACCACCGCCGCTGGATGCCCCACGGCACGAGCCACCACCTGGGTCTGGACGTCCACGACTGCGCGCAGGCCAAGCGCGAGCTGTACCTGGACGCCGTCATCGAACCGGGCATGGTCTTCACCATCGAGCCCGGGCTGTACTTCAAGAACGAGGACCTCGCGATCCCCGAGGAGTACCGCGGGATCGGCGTGCGCATCGAGGACGACGTCCTGATCACCGAGCAGGGCAACGAGAACCTCTCCGAGGCGCTGCCCCGCCGCCCGGAGGACGTCGAGTCCTGGATCCAGGGCATCTGGAACCGGGACCAGAACGTGGGCCCCGCCGCGGGACCCGCCGCCTGACCTCCCGCTCGGGATACGCCGAACGGCAGAGACCGCGCCCCGCACCGAGATGGTGCGGGGCGCGGTCTCTTTCGTAGGGGGGGGTGGGGGTGACGAGCGCCCAGTCCCGGCTCAGGAGTCGCGGCGGTCCTGCGGCAGGCGCTCCGTCTCGTCCGTACGCTGGGCGGCGTCGTCGCCGGACGGGCGGTTCCACGGCGCCGTCTGCTCCGGCTGGGCCTGGGCAGGCTGACTCTGGTCGGACTCGGGGCGGGCCGCGGGGGCCGTGGGCGTGCCGTTGGCCTCGGGGTCGATGCGGATGCCGTACTGGGGGCGGCCGTCCGGCAGGTCGGGGAACTTCGCCGAGCGGTTGGCGCTCTCCTGTGCGGACTGGCCCGCGGCGGTGGAGCCGTCGGGGCGCGCCGCGTCCCCGGCGTAGCCGGTGCCGCCCGCGGACGACGACTGGGTCCGCGGATCCTGGGACTGCGGGTTGTAGGGCTCGGGACTGTAGGGCTGCGACGGGGCGCCCTGGCCGTTGTTGCCGTACTGGCCGTTCTGCGCGGGGCCGCCGTACGGGGGCCGCTGCTGCGGTGCACCCTGGCCCGGTCCGCCCTGGAAGCCGCCGTTGCGGGGGCCGCCCTGCTGCGGGCCGCCCCACTGGCCGCCCTGCGGCGCCTGCCCGCCGAACCCGGCGGGGGGCTGGCCCTGGCCGTTCTGTCCCGCGGCCTGGCCGCGCTCCATGGCGCTGAGCACCTGCCGCGCCTGGCCCGCGACCTCCGGCGCCGCCAGCACCTCGTAGCTGCCCGCAACGATCCGGCTCGTGGACGTGAAGTCCCGCTTGCCGCGTGACATCGCGTACGTGATGGTGGCCATCAGCATCCAGAACGCGCCACCCAGCACCATGGTCAGCCCCAGGGAGGCCGCCATGTTCGCGCCGCCCAGCAGGGACATGAGCAGGCCGAAGAACGCACCGAAGACCACGCCGTTGAGCGCACCCTGCAGGGCTACGCGCGGGTAGGACAGGCGCCCGGTGACCTGCTCCACGGACTTCAGGTCGCTTCCGATGATCGAGACCATGGCCACGGGGAAGTTCTCGTCCGCCATGTGGTCCACAGCCTTCTGTGCCTGCGCGTAGGTGCGGTAGCGACCGACCACCTCGCCGCGCGGCATCTCCGGGGCGATGGACAGCTGTGCGGGACCTCGACTCGAGTTGCTCATGTCCACCATTGTCCCGTATCCGCCCCGGAGCCCGCCGGGAGAACGCCGGGGCATCGCGACCGGTGAACACGACGACGCCCCCCTCCCCTCTCCGCGGGGCCCGTGAACCGGATCTCCGCGCCCGGAATGCGTGCGTGTCGCCGTGTTCACTAGGCTGGGCAGGTGAGCACAAACCTTTCCAAGATCTTCGTCGCCAGGCTCATCGGCCTGGACGTCTTCGACCCCCTGGGCGACCGCCTGGGGCGGTTGCGCGACGTCGTGGTCCTGCTGCGCCCCGGCTCCCGCCCGTCGGTGATGAACCGTCCCCTCGTGGTGGGTCTCGTGGTGGAGGTGCTGGGAAAGAAACGCGTGTTCGTGCCCATGACCCGGGTGACGAGCATCGACGCGGACCAGATCATCTCCACGGGCCTGGTGAACCTGCGCCGCTTCGAGCAGCGAGGTGCCGAGACGCTAGCGGTGGGAGAGCTCTTCGACCGCACGGTGGTGCTCCTGGACGGCTCCGGCACGGCGACCATCGAGGACGTCGCCATGGAGAAGTCCGGCAACCGGGGGGACTGGGTCATCTCGCAGCTCTTCGTGCGCCGCTCTCAGACGACCGGTGGTCTGATCCGGCGTCGCAACCAGACGCTGATCGTGGACTGGGAGGACACGGACGACCCCTCCAACGCGGGCCACCAGCCGGCCACCCAGTGGGTCGCGCAGCACGAGGAGGACCAGGCGGCGGACCTCGCGGACGAGCTGCGGGACATGCCGGACAAGCGCAAGCTCGAGATCGCCGCAGAGCTGCAAGACGAACGCCTCGCGGACGTCCTGGAGGAGTTGCCCGAGGAGGACCAGGTGTTCATCCTCACGCACCTGGACAACGAGCGCGCCGTCGCCCTGCTCGAGGAGATGGACCCGGACGACGCCACGGACCTGCTCAACGAGCTACCGGAGGCAGAGGCCGAGCGACTGATCACCATGATGGAGCCCGAGGACGCCGAGGACGTCCGACGACTGCGCGAGTACGAGGAGGGCACCGCCGGTTCGCTGATGACCCCCGTGCCCATCGTGCTCTCCCCGGAGGCCACGGTCGCGGAGGCCCTGGCGCACATCCGCCAGGAGGAGATCATCCCCGCAGCGGCGTCCGCGGTGCTGGTGTGCCGCCCGCCCCTGGAGACTCCCACGGGCAAGTACCTGGGTTTCGTGCACACCCAGCGGCTGCTGCGCTATCCCCCGCCCGAGGCCATCGGCAACCTGATCGACCGCTCCATCGAGCCCGTCTCGGACCAGGCATCCCTGGCAGACGTGGCGCGCGAGCTGGCCTCGTACGACCTCACGATCCTGCCCGTCGTCAACGACCAGGACCGGCTCGTGGGCGCGGTCACGATCGACGACGTCCTGGACGCCCTGCTGCCCGAGGACTGGCGCACGTACGACGACGGAACCCCTGTTCGAAAGGTGGGCAAGCGGTATGAGTAGCTCAAGACAGAACCCGTCCTCGCAGTACTCCCCCGGTCCCCTGGACCAGCCGCGGGAGAAGCGCCAGGAGTTCCTCACCCGGTTCCGGCCCAACCCGGACGCCTTCGGCCAGTCCACCGAGTCGATCGCTCGGTGGATGGGCACCCCCCAGTTCCTGCTGTGGATGACGGTCTTCGTGGCCATCTGGCTCGGGTGGAACACCATGGCCCCCGAGGAGATCCAGTTCGACCCCCGGTCGCTGAACTTCACGTTGCTCACTCTGATGCTCTCGCTGCAGGCCTCCTACGCGGCTCCCCTGCTGCTGCTCGCGCAGAACCGGCAGGACGACCGTGACCGCGTGGTCGCGGAGGAGGACCGCAAGCGTGGTCAGCAGAACCTCGCGGACACCGAGTACCTCACCCGGGAGATCGCGTCCCTGCGGATCGCGCTGCGCGAGGTCGCCACCCGCGACTACGTGCGCTCCGAGCTGCGCGGGCTGCTCGAGGAGATCATCCAGGACCAGGACGAGCGCGCGGCGCAGCGCGGTGCGCAGGACGCGCAGCCCAAGAACACGGACGGAGCACGGCGATGACCACGGATGACGTCGACCCACGGCTGCGAGCCGCCCTGGACGGGGTGCTCGACCCCGAGCTGCGCCGCCCCGTCACGGAGCTGGGGATGATCCCCTCGGCAACCCTGGAGGACGGGGCGGCGCGGGTCAGCGTGCTGCTGACCGTCTCCGGGTGCCCGCTGCGCTCGACCATCGAGGCGGACCTCACCGCCGCCCTGCGGGAGGTCCCCGAGGTCACGGACGTCACCATTGACGTGGGGGTGATGACCCCGGCCCAGCGCCAGGAGCTGCAGGAACGTCTCGGCCACCACCGCAGCAACCCCTTCGCCGACCCGCACACCCTCACGCGTGTGCACGCTGTCACGAGTGGCAAGGGCGGCGTGGGAAAGTCGAGCGTCACGGTGAACCTCGCGGCGGCGCTCGCAGCGATGGGACGCACCGTGGGCATCGTGGACGCGGACATCCACGGCTTCTCCGTGCCCGGTCTGCTGGGCATCACGCAGGCGCCCACGCGCGTGGGAGACATGATCCTGCCGCCCGTCGTCGAGGTCCCGGAGGGCGTGGACCGGCGGCCCGAGGACAGCGCTGCGGGAGCCGGGCACCGGTCCCGCGGTGTCATTAAGGTCATCTCGATCGGGATGTTCGTGGACCCGTCCCAACCGGTCGCGTGGCGCGGCCCCATGCTGCACCGGGCCGTGGAGCAGTTCCTCACGGACGTGCACTTCGGGGACCTGGACCACCTGCTGCTGGACCTGCCCCCGGGCACCGGGGACATCGCGATCTCGGTGGGCCAGCTGCTGCCGCGCTCCGGCGTGGTGGTGGTCTCCACCCCGCAGCACGCTGCCGTGAGCGTGGCGCAGCGCTCGGGGACGCTCGCCGAGCAGACGGAGCAGCGGGTCACGGGGGTCGTGGAGAACATGTCCGCCATGGTGATGCCAGACGGCACCCGGATGGAGGTCTTCGGGTCCGGCGGGGGCGAGACGATCGCCAGGTCCCTCACCGAGCGGCTGGGCTACGACGTCCCCCTGCTGGGCAGCGTGCCCCTGGACGTCACCGTGCGGGAGGCCTCTGACCGGGGGGTTCCCGCTGTGTGGGCGAACCCCGACTCCCCCGCGGCCACCGCGATGTGGGACGTGGCCCGGGCTCTGGACGAGCAGGGCCGGGGACTCGCCGGGAAGAGCCTCGGAATCACGCCGAGGGGCTGATCAGGTGGCCTCGGTGTCGAACGGCGCCCGTTCGCCGCGGGCCAGCCGTCGCACCGTGGGAGTGCCCGGCGCAGGTTCGCGGGGGGACTGCGCCGCGCGGTCCTGGTCCTCCTCCAGCAGGGCCTCCCGCACGATCACACGGGGGTCGTACTGCCGGGGATCTAGCTTGCGCCAGTCGAGGTCCGAGAACTCCGGGCCCAGGGTCTCCTTGAGGTCGTCCGTGGCACCCGTGGCGTAGCGGCGGACGGCCTTGACCATCTCCTTGAACTTCTGCGTGTACTCGGGAAGCCGTTCGGGCCCAATGATCACCAGGGCCACGATGAGAATGATGATGGCTTCTCCGCCAGAAATCCCGAACACTCGCCGAGCCTATCAACGTCAGGGAGCTCCCCCGCGGGGGCGCTCCTACCCGAACATCTTCCGGAGCCCGTCCGCCACGGTGGCGGCGAACCCCTCGTCCTGCGCGGAGGGCAAACTCACCCGACCCCGGTCCTCCGCCACGATTCCGCTGACCGTCTGCGCCATGGTCGCCGGAGGGGTCTGGGACGTCACGGTGTAGACCGCGTCCGTGCGTGCCACGACGGCGCGCCACTCGCGGCGCTCCAGCCACATCCTGGACCCGGAGATCGAGGAGGCCGCCATGCCCTCCGCGCTCACCGGCAACCCGGTGACGCCGTCCAGTGGGTTTTCCGCGTTCACCCGTCCGCGCTGCTCCACAATGGTCACGGTGCCGTGGTCGTTGTGCAGGGAGAGCACGACGGCGGGCTGTCCGCCCACCCGGGTCTGGCGGATGTCCGCGATGGAGTAGCCCTGCGAGGAGAGGCTAGGCAGCGCCCAGCCCTGGGAGCGGAGGGTGCCGATGTCCGACTCGGAGGTCGTGTCCACCATCCCCTGGGCCCCGGGCGCCCACGTGGCGGTGGCCCGGGCGCTGAGCTGCTCCTCCGGCTGCGAGCGCTTGCCCACGGTGAACGCCACCGCGGTCAGCAGCGCCACGCACACGCACGCCGCAACGGCGGCCACGAGCCCCGCGGTGCGCCTGCCCGGCAGACGAGTGCGCGGGGTGCTAGGGCCCTCGAGACGTGTGGCCATGTGCTCCCCTTCCCGCTCAGCTCGTCCCCGGTGGTGGCTCCGTTCCGGGCCGTTCCGGCGACCATTGTGGTGCAGGAGCCTGACAGAGCTCTGGGCGTCCTCCGGGTGTTCCCGACGCCGCGCACGGTCCGCGATAAGCTGAGCCTAGCGAAGAGACCCGGCCGCGAGGCCGTGTCCACCAACCGCGGAGCGCGGGGTCCACTGGACCCGGGAGCGCACCGTCGAGACACAGCAGCGAAGGGCACCCCGCGTCCATGACCACGGATAAAACCACGAGCTGGGCCTACTGCGAGGCCTACGCCACGGAGGACGAGACCGCCTTCCGTGCCCGCGAGCGCTCCCTGGCCCTGCGGCTGGACCCCGTGACCCCGGCGACCGCCGCGCTGCTGACCGTCCTCGCCTCGTCGGCCCGCCCCGCCACCGCGGTGGAGGTGGGCACCGGTGCGGGTGTCTCGGGCCTCGCGCTGCTGCGCGGGATGCCCGCCGAGTCCGTCCTCACCACGATCGACACGGACATCCGTGCCCTGCGCGCCGCGCGAGACACGTTCCGGGAGGCCGGGTTCGAGACCAAGCGCACCCGCACCATCTCCGGGGCGGCTGGGCTCGTGCTGCCGCGACTCACCGAGAACGCCTACGACATGGTGTTCATCGACGCGGATGTGGCGAGCACGGCCGACTACGTGATCGAGGGTGCCCGGCTGCTGCGCCGCGGCGGGATGCTCGTGGTCAACGACGCCCTGCACCAGGACCTCGTGCCCCAGCCCGCGCAGCGCCAGGAGGAGACCGTGGCCATGCGGGAGGTCGTGCGCACGCTGCGCGACGAGCCGAGGCTGTCCACCGCGGTGCTGTCCACCGGCACCGGCGTGCTGCTGGCCGTCCGCCGGTGAGCCGGGCACCCGTGCGGGACGCCGCGCTCGTGGCCGTCGGCGGAGCGCTCGGCAGCCTGGGCCGCTGGGGGGTCGCCCACGTGCTGCCCGCAGGGTCCCTGTGGCACTGGCCCACGTTCGCCGTCAACGCCCTGGGTGCGTTCCTGCTGGGCCTGTTGCTGGAGTTCCTGACCCGCCCCGGTGTTGAGAGCACGCGCGCCCACACCGTGCGGCTGCTGGTGGGCACCGGTCTGCTGGGCGGTTTCACCACGTACTCCGCGTTCGCCGAGGAGATGTGGCAGCTGGTCGACGGCGGTGACTCCGCCGGGGCGTTCGGCTACGCCGTGGTCACGCTCGGGGCCGGTCTGCTCGCTGCAGCGTTCGGGGTTCTCGCCGGCAGCGCCCTGCGGGACCGTCCTGCGGCCGGGCGAGGGGATCCGGCACCTGCACTGCAGCGCTCGTCCGACGCCGCCGGGCGCGCCACCCAGGATGGAGGGGCCCCGTGATCGCCGTGCTCGCCGTCGCCCTGGGCGGTGCCGCCGGCGCGGTGCTGCGCTTCCTCGTGGACCGGCTGATCGCCTCGCGTCAAAAGCGTCCGTTCCCGTGGGCCATGATCGTCGTCAACGTCACGGGTTCGTTCGTGCTGGGGCTCGTGAGCGGGCTGGGCATGGTGCTCGGTCCCGTGTGGACCATGGCCCTGGGAACGGGGCTGTGCGGGGGCTACACCACGTTCTCCACCGCGATGGTGGACGCCGTTCGACTGGCCCGCGGCCACCGCGGCGGCGCCATGCTGGCCATGGTGCTCGGCACGGCGTTCTGGAGCCTGCTCGCCGCCGCCGCCGGCATGAGACTCGGCGCGCACTGGGCCGGCTGAATCCCCCCTCGGAAGACCCCAAACACACAGCGAGGGCCCCCGGTTTCGGGGGCCCTCGCTGCATGAGGTGGGGTGGACGCCGGTGCTACTGGGTCACCGACGCCAGGCACTCGCGCAGCTCCGCCGCTTCGTCCGCCTTGAGCTCGACCACCAGACGCCCGCCGCCTTCCAGGGGGACCCGCATGATCAGGCTGCGTCCTTCTTTGGTGACCTCCATGGGTCCGTCACCAGTTCTCGGCTTCATGGCCGCCATCTGAGAGCTCCTCTTCGTGTGTACTGACGCCCTCCATGGTATCGAACACACACACTGGTCCGGGAACGGCCGTCACGGCGGGTAGTCGCCTCCGCCGGGCAGCTGCTTCCAGTGCCACAGCCACCCGACCCACACGAACTGCAGCACAGCGCCCGTGATCACCAGCAGCACGCGGTAGGCCCGCGAGTCGCTCACGTGCACCAGGGCGGCCGCGGCGGGGGCCCATGGCAGCAGCAGCCGGAACGTGGAGGTCTGTGGGTTGAGCACGAGCAGCAGATAGATCCCGTACGCGGCGAGCCACACGCGCACGAAGAACGGCAGTGAGCGCTTGACCGGTGCGGACCGCAGCAGCAGCACCGCAACCACCATGAGGACCACCGGGGCCACCAGGCCCCCGACCGGGCCGAACAAGGTCGCCGCCTCGTGGAACCAGGGCACGACCGGAACCACCACTCCGCTGCCCCGCCACGCGGCCTCCGTCGCGGTGTACGCGTCCGGTTCCCCGGTCACCGCCCACGCGACGGCCGGCCACGCGAGCGCGGCAACGCACGCACACAGGGCCACGGCCAGCCAGCGATCCGCGCAACGGTACCAGGGCCGACGCCGCTCGCGGACGTCCCGCACGCTGCGCCACAGCCACCAGACGCCCAGGGCTGCAGCGAGCGCCACCCCAGTTGGCCGTGTCAGAGCCTGCGCCGCAATGAGCACCACCGCCCACACGGGCCGCTCGCGGACCACGCACAGGATCGCGCCGCACAGGAAGAGCATGCTCAGGGACTCTGCATAGGGGGTCTGCAGCACGGGCGCCACAGGGTTGAAGGCAAAGACAGCCACAGCCCACAGCGCGGGCCGGGAGACCCCGCCCGCCGTGCGCGGCTGCGTCATCACGGGTGCGCTGCAGAACAGCCGGTACAGCACCAGGGCCGCCCCGAATCCGGCCACCAGGGACACGGTGGCCGCGGTGCCTGCCCACCCGGTGCCCGTGAGTCCGGTGATGCCCCGCACGAGCAGCGGATACACCGGGTAGAAGGCCCACTGGTTCTCCACCACCGTGCCGAGGGTGTCCACCGGAAGCGTGGAGGGGTACCCCTCGTTGAAGATCCGGTGGTACCAGTCCGCGTCCCAGGTGTTCACGAAGTCCAGGTAGCCCAGGGCGCCGTCGCCCCACGGCCCCGGGCCCTGCTGCCCGCCGATCGTGGCGAACACCACCCAGCCCCACAACCGCGAGAGGCCGTAGACCAGCACCACCGCGAGCCACCACGGGCACCGCGCGAGGGCGTGCCGCACCCGTGCGGTGCAGTCGGACGGGGTAGCGCGGGCGGCCGGATCGAGTGCCGCCCGGCTCATGCCCCGAAACCGGGCGCGGCGTCGTCGGGCAGGGACTCGGAGCCCGCGTGGACCTCGGTCAGCACGGCCACGGCCTCGCTCACGCTGTCGGTCACGCGCAGCAGGTCCAGGTCCCCCTCGGCGACCTTGCCGCTGGCCACGAGCGTGCTGGTGATCCAGTCCACGAGCGGACCCCAGTACTCGGTGCCGAGCAGGATCACGGGGAAGCGCGTGATCTTGCCCGTCTGCACCAGCGTCAGCGCCTCGAAGAGCTCGTCCAGGGTGCCGAAGCCCCCGGGCAGCACCACGAAGCCCTGGCTGTACTTCACGAACATGGTCTTGCGGGCGAAGAAGTAGCGGAAGTTGATCCCCAGGTCCACCCATTCGTTCAGGTGCTGCTCGTGGGGCAGCTCGATGCCGATACCCACGGACTTCGCGCCGGCGTCCACGGCGCCGCGGTTGGCGGCCTCCATGACGCCGGGCCCGCCCCCGGTCACGACGGCGTACCCCGCCTCCCCGAGCGCGCGCCCGAGCTCTCGGGCCTGCTCGTACTCGGGGTGCTCGGGTGCGGTTCGCGCGGAACCGAACACGGCTACCGCCGGTCCCAGGTGGGCGAGGGCGTCGAAGCCCTCCACGAACTCCGCCTGGATGCGCAGCACGCGCCACGGATCTGTGCGGGTGAAGTCCTCCGGCGGGGCGGGGCGCTGGTCCAGCAGCCGTTCGTCGGAGGTGCTGCGGCGCAGCTGCTCGCGGCGCAGCACCACCGGGCCCTTGTGGCGCTCCGGGGGCATGGTGTGCTCGTTCAATGACTCGGCAGTGTGCATGCAGGACAGGCTACTGTCCCGCTCTGCACGCTCGCCGTGCGCCCCCGAGGCGGGGCGCGTCTGGTCTCAGGAGAGCCAGGAGAGGAGCGCGCGGTGGCACTCGCGGACGGCGTCGGCGTGCACGTGCTCGTGGTCCGTGTGGGCGAGCAGCGCGTCCCCGGGTCCGAAGTTCACGGCAGGGACCCCCTGCTCGGAGAAGCGGGCTACGTCCGTCCATCCGTACTTGGGCTGGGGCTCCTGGCCCACCGCCGCCACGAACTGGGCGGCGGCGGGGCGGTCCAGACCAGGGCGCGCCGCCGGGGAGAGGTCCTGCCACTCGATCTCGTAGCCCTCGAAGACCTCGCGCACATGCTGCTGCGCCTGCTCCAGGGTCTTGTCCGGGGCGAAGCGGTAGTTGATCTCCACCCACGCGGTGTCCGGGATGACATTGCCCGCCACTCCCCCACCGACGCGGATGGCGTTGAGGCCCTCGCGGTAGTCGAGTCCCTCCACGCCCACGGTCTTCGGCTCGTAGCCCGCCAGGGTGGCCAGCACCTCCGCCAGCTTGTGGATCGCGTTCTCCCCGATCCACGAGCGCCCCGAGTGGGACGCCTTTCCGTGGGTGGTGATGCGGAAGCGCATGGTTCCGTTGCAGCCGCCCTCCACGGTGCCGTTGGTGGGTTCGAGCAGCACCGCAAAATCCGCCTCGAGCAGCTCCGGTGCGTTGCGCATCACGCGCCCCAGGCCGCTGGCGTCACTGGAAACCTCCTCGTGGTCGTAGAACACGTAGCTCACGTCCCGGTTCGGCTCCCGCAGCTGCTGCGCGAGCACGAGCTGCACGGCCACGCCGCCCTTCATGTCCGTGGTGCCGCGACCGTAGATCACGTCCCGCTCCCCCTCACGACGCCGCACGGACGGCACGGTGCCCAGCGCCCCCTCCACGGAGGGCAGGGGCACGGTGTCCAGGTGTCCGGCGAGGATTACGCGCTCGGCCCGTCCCAGGTCCGTGCGGGCCACCACGGTGTCACCGTCCCGGTGCACACTCAGGTGCGGCAGCGCCCGCAGCGCCGCCTCCACGGCGTCCGCGAGGGGCGTCTCGTGGTCCGAGACGGACTCCACGTCCACGAGCGCCGCCGTGAGGTCCGCGGGGTCCGTGGTGAGGTCGAGTACGGGGGTCTGCTGATCGGCTGCCATGGCTGCCAGCATAGTCACCGCAACGGCCTCCAGCGCCGGGCCACTCGGCTGAGCGTGGCCCTCGCATCAACGGGCCGGGCCCGTCCCACCAGCGGGGACGCCGCGTCGTCGTCGCCTGTGCGTGCCGGCGCTCCCCCTAGGATGGGACCATGACTTCAACGAGCGAGAGCACCGAGAATTCCCGCACGGCCTCCGCGGTGGGCCTGGCCACCGTGGTGGACTCCGGCGAGCGCGCGGGGACCGTCCTGGACGTCTTCTACCCCGCACCCGCCCTGCGCGCCAACCCCGACACGAGCTACGAGGCAGACCTGCGTGTGGCCGCCACCACGGACCCGGACCGCAACGTGCGCTCCGAGATCGTGACCACTGTCATCAACCTGGACGACGCCCCGCAGGACACCGCCGACGCCTACCTGCGGCTGCACCTGCTCTCCCACCGCCTGGCGCGGCCGAACACCCTCAACCTGGACGGTCTCTTCGGTCTGCTGACCAACGTGGCCTGGACCAGCCGCGGGCCGGTGCTCGCGGAGGAGCTCACGCGCTCCCTGCTGGCCCTGCGCTCGGGAGGGCCCGTGACGGTCTTCTCCGTGGACAAGTTCCCCCGCATGGTGGACTATGTGGTCCCCTCCGGTGTGCGCATCGGGGACGCGGACCGCGTGCGCCTGGGCGCCCACCTGGGCGAGGGCACCACCGTGATGCACGAGGGCTTCGTGAACTTCAACGCGGGCACACTCGGCGCGGCCATGGTCGAGGGCAGGATCTCCGCCGGCGTGGTGGTCCACGACCACACGGACATCGGTGGCGGCGCGTCCATCATGGGCACGCTCTCCGGCGGCGGCAAGCAGCGCATCACCCTGGGCGAGCGGTGCCTGCTGGGCGCCAACGCCGGCGTGGGGATCTCCCTCGGCAACGACTGCGTGGTGGAGGCCGGGCTCTACGTCACCGCTGGCACGCGGGTCTCTCTGCTCGACGACGCCGCCGCGGAGCCCCGCGTGGTCAAGGCGTCCGAGCTCTCGGGCCTCGACAACCTGCTGTTCCGCCGCAACTCCACCACCGGCGCAGTGGAGGCCCTGCCCCGCAGCGGCGGCTCCGTGAAGCTGAACTCGGTGCTGCACGCCAACTGAGTCCCGTCGCCCGGTTCGTGGCCGGCGCCGCCCTCTGGCGACGCCGGCCACACCCGTTTCCCGGGGCCCACTGGATAGGGTGGAGTCCATGAAGATTCTTGTCACCGGGGGAACCGGATACATCGGCTCGCACACGGTCCTGGCGCTGCTCGAGGCGGGGCACGACGTCGTGGTGCTGGACAACCTCTCCAACTCCTCGCGGACCTCGCTGGAGCGCGTGGCGGAACTCGCCGGACGGGACGTCACCGCGTTCGAGCAGGTGGACCTGCTGGACCGCCCCGGCCTGGACCGCGTGTTCCGCGAGCACCGCCCGGACGCCGTGATCCACTTCGCGGGCTTGAAGGCCGTGGGGGAATCCGCGCAGAAGCCCCTGTGGTACTACACGAACAACGTCAGTGGCACCGTGAATTTGCTGTGGGCCATGGATGAGAACGAGTGTCGCTCCATCGTCTTCTCCTCCTCGGCCACGGTCTACGGCGCCCCCGAGACCATGCCGCTCACGGAGAAGCTCGAGATGGATGCCCAGAACCCCTACGGGCGCACCAAGGAGCACATCGAGGACATGCTCTCGGACCTCGCCGCGGCGGACGAGCGCTGGTCCGTGGCGCTGCTGCGCTACTTCAACCCCGTGGGCGCGCACGAGTCCGGGCGGATCGGCGAGGACCCCTCCGGCATCCCCAACAACCTCATGCCCTTCGTGGCCCAGGTGGCGGTGGGACGGCGCGAGAAGCTCATGGTCTTCGGAGGTGACTACCCCACCCCGGACGGCACGGGCGTGCGCGACTACATCCACGTGGTGGACCTCGCGGACGGCCACCTCAAGGCCCTGGACCGGATCAGCGAGGACCCCGGGGTGCACGTGTGGAACCTGGGCACCGGCCGCGGCTACTCCGTCCTGGAGGTGCGCGAGGCGTTCGAGAAGGCCTCCGGGCGCGAGATCCCCTACGAGATCGCCCCGCGCCGCCCCGGCGACGCCGCCGTGTCCTACGCCGATCCCGCCTCCGCCCTGGCGGAGCTGGGCTGGTCCGCGGACCGCGACATGGACACCATGTGCCGCGACCACTGGAACTGGCAGAAGAACAACCCCAACGGCTACGAGGGCTGAGCCCTCTCCCGGAGCTGGTCCCTCGGCTGGTGCCGCCGGGCCCGCTCAACCGGGCTGGTTCCGAAGCGCCATCGCCGTTGGGGCAGCCCCGGCCGCCCCAACCACGGTACTGCGGTGGGATGCCGCAGCCGAAGCCCCATGAGAACGCCGCCCCGGTCACCGAGAAGGTGACCGGGGCGGCGGCGTCGTGTGGGGAGCGGTCAGTTGGTCGTGGGGTAGTGGCGCTCACCCTCGCCCACGTAGAGCTGGCGGGGACGGCCGATCTTGGTCTCGGGGTCCTCGATCATCTCGCGCCACTGCGCGATCCAGCCGGGCAGGCGGCCGATCGCGAAGAGCACGGTGAACATCTTCTCCGGGAAGCCCATGGCCTTGTAGATCAAACCCGTGTAGAAGTCCACGTTCGGGTAGAGCTTGCGCTCCACGAAGTAGTCGTCCGCGAGGGCCTTCTCCTCCAGGCCGATGGCCAGGTCCAGCAGCTCGTTGTTGCCGCCCATCTTGGCCAGGACGTCGTGCGCGTAGCCCTTGATGATGCGGGCACGGGGATCGTAGTTCTTGTAGACACGGTGCCCGAACCCCATGAGGCGGACGCCGTCCTCCTTGTTCTTGACCTTCTCCATGAACTCGTCCGCGGAGAGCCCACGGTTCTGGATCTGGTCCAGCATGGCAAGCACGGCCTCATTGGCACCGCCGTGCAGCGGGCCGTAGAGGGCGTTGATGCCCGCGGAGACGGACGCGAACATGTTGGCGTGGGAGGAACCCACCAGGCGCACCGTGGAGGTGGAGCAGTTCTGCTCGTGGTCCGCGTGCAGCATGAACAGGATGTCCAGGGTCTTGGCGACCACCGGGTCCACCTCGTAGTCCTCGGCGGGCACACCGAAGCACATGCGCAGGAAGTTCTCCGCGTAGTTGAGGTTGTTGTGGGGGTACAGCTGCGGCTCGCCCACGGACTTCTTGTACGCGTACGCGGCCAGAGTGGGGACCTTGGCGAGCAGGCGGATGGTGGAGATCTCCACGTGCTCCTTGTTGAACGGGTCCAGGGAGTCCGAGTAGAAGGTGGACAGCGCGGACACGGCCGAGGACAGCACGGGCATGGGGTGCGCGGAGCGGGGGAAGCCGTTGAAGAACATCTTGATGTCCTCGTGCACCATGGTGTGCGTGGTGATGCGGTGCTGGAAGTCCTCGTACTGCTCACGCGTGGGAAGCTCGCCGTAGATCAGCAGGTAGGCGGTCTCCAGGAAGTTGGAGTGCTCCGCAAGCTCCTCGATGGGGTAGCCGCGGTAGCGCAGGATGCCCTGGGCACCGTCGATGTAGGTCACCGTGGAGCGCGTGTTCGCGGTGTTCACGAACCCGGGGTCGAAGCTGACGTTGCCGGTCTCCTTGAGCAGGGAGCCCACGCCGTAGCCCTTGTTGCCCTCGGTCACCTCCAGCACGGGGAGCTCGAGGGACTTGCCCTTCTCGTAGTTCAGCTCCACCTTGTCGGTGGACTTCTTGGCCTCTGTCATGGTGAGTCCTTCGCAATTCGACTGGGGTGTCCCGCGACCTGTTCGCGGCCCTGTCCGCCACACCGTCGTGGCGGGTGACATGCACGCGGGCCGGGTGGGAACACAGATTGATCCGGCACCAACTTACCCGTTGGTGTGATCCCGATTCCACTTTCCCGCCCCGCGGGAGGTGCATTCAGCGCCCGGTGCGGAGCCGTTCCACCGCGGCGGCCATGCGCTCGTCCGACGCCGTGAGGGACAGCCGGACGAAGCCGTCGCCGGCGTCCCCGTAGAAGGTTCCCGGCCCCACCACGATGCCCAGGCGGGCGAAGCGCTCCACGGTGGTCCATGTGTCCTCCCCCGCGGTGCTCCACAGGTAGAGACCGGCCTCCGAGTGCTCGACGCGCAGCCCGAAGGCCTCGACCGCGGGCCTCAGCGCCGCGCGGCGGGCCCGGTAGAGCGCCTTCTGCGCGGCCACGTGGACGGTGTCCCCCAGGGCCACGCGCATGGCCTCCTGCACGGGGTACGCCACGATCATCCCGGCGTGCTTGCGGGAGTTGATCAATGACGGCATCAGCGCCGGGTCACCGGCGAGGAACGCAGCGCGGTAGCCGGCGAGGTTCGACTGCTTGGACAGCGAGTACGCGCTGAACAGCAAGGACATGTCCCCGCCGCTCACGCGCGGGTCCAGTACGGACGGAACGGGTTCGCCGCCCTCCGACGGGTCCCACGCGCCCCAGCCGAGCTCCGCGTAGCACTCGTCCGAGACCACCACGGCACCCTGGGCGCGGGCCTGGTCTACCAGGGTGCGCAGGGACTCGACGTCCCGCACGATGCCGGTGGGATTGCCCGGGGAGTTGACCCACACCATGCGTACGCGCTCGCGCACGGCCGGGTCCAGCTCGTCCAGGGAGTCCGCGGCCACGGCCTCGGCGCCAGCGAGCCGGGCCCCGATGTCGTAGGTGGGGTAGGCCACCACGGGCCGCACGACGACGTCCCCGGGGCCCAGCCCCAGTAGCAGCGGCAACCACGCGACGAGCTCCTTGGAGCCCACGGTGGGCATCACGGCATCGGGATCCAGCCCGGGAACGTTGCGCCGCTCGGCATACCACGCGGCCACGGCCTCGCGCAACGCGGCGGTACCGTGCGTCGTCGGGTACCCGGGTGCGTCCGCGGCGGCGGCCAGGGCGTCCTGGACCACGAGCGGCGTGGGGTCCACCGGCGTGCCGATGGACAGGTCCACGACACCGCCCGGGTGCTCCTCGGCGAGACGACGGTACGGAGCCAGCGCGTTCCAGGGATAGTCGGGCAGGTCCAGGCCGAAGCCGCGGCGCTCATCCACCGGTTCAGTCCTGGTTCTGCGGAGGCAGCGCCTCGATCAGGGGGTGGTCCTTGTGGGTGTTGCCGAGCTTCGCGGCTCCGCCCGGAGACCCGAGGTCGTCGAAGAACTCCACATTGGCCTTGTAGTAGTCGGCCCACTCGTCCGGTGTGTCGTCCTCGTAGTAGATCGCCTCCACGGGGCACACCGGCTCGCACGCACCACAGTCCACGCACTCGTCCGGGTGGATGTACAGGCTGCGCTCACCCTCGTAGATGCAGTCCACGGGGCACTCCTCCACGCACGCCTTGTCCTTGACGTCCACGCAGGGCTGAGCGATCACGTAAGTCACGGTTGTTGGACCTTTCCTTCTGTTCCCAAAACTTCGACCATTCTAGCGACGGGCCTTTGACGCTACCGCGTGCACCGGCGGGCCAGCCAACGTCCCGTAACAATCACCGAGGCCATCACGGCCAGAAAGACCACCACGAACCACGCAATGCCCACCACGCCGATGGGCGCGCTCCACTGGGTGACCACGAGCGCCGAACCCTGCCGGAGGTAGGCCGTGGCCCAGGCGATCAGGTACGTGGCCAGGCCGGGCACCGCGGCGGCCCAGACCCTGCGGGTGGAGGTGCCGCACCACAGACCCGCGCACAGCAGCAGAGCACCGGAGAACACGAGCCCCCACGGCAGCCACCACCCGTCCAGGTACCAGATCCCACCGTGCATCGCGGTGGCCACCGCTCCCACGAGCACGCCGGTGAGCACGGAGGTCAGGGCCGACGACGCTGCGCCGGGGCGCTCGTCCGACGCCCGTGGCCCGTCTGTCGTCCGTTCCTCGTCCGGCGCCGACAGCTCGTCCATCGCCGGTGTCTCGTACGATCTCTGGCCCTCGGGGGACGCCCACGGGGCCTCGCGGCGCTGCGGCGAGGAGGTGCTCATGCGCCCGCCCGCCGCAGCAGCCGGTACGTCTCGGTGGTGTTGATGCGTTGCGGCACCCCGTTGGACATCGTGTAGCTGCGGTCCTCCGGGTCTTCCGCGAGCACGATCTGCGTGGCGTGGGCCGCCATGGCGGCTCGCTTCACGGCAAGCTCCCCGTGGATCGCGGCCTGCAGCCGGGGGTCGGCGGGGTCCACCTGGCTCTCGATGCCCCAGAAGAGGGGGACGTCCCAGACGGCGTCCGCGGCGTCCGGTGCAGACGCCGCGATCTCGACCGCGCGCTGGGTGACCCGGTGGGCTGCCACATGGTCCGGGTGGCCGTAGCCGCCGTCGTCCGCGTAGGTGACCACGGCGTGCGGGCGCAACGCCCGGATCGCGGCAGCCACGTGCGCGGCCGTCTCCTCAGGATCCGCCGCCGTCAGGGCGGCGGGCGAGACGTCGAGGGCCGGCTGGGCGTAGCCGTCTGGACCCCAGCTCATGCCGGAGTCCACGTACTTCCCCGCGCCGTTCGCGAATCCCACGCGCGGGTCCTGCGCCGGGGGCTCCCCCGCGTAGAACCGGTCCGCGAGACCCATGGCGCGCGCGGCGGCGTCGAGCTCCGCGATCCGGTACAGCCCCAGGGCGGTGCCGTCCGTGTCCGGGCAGCCCGGCTGACCCACCTCCAGGTACCGGAGTGCGGGCGGGATGACCTCGCCGCGCTCACCACGGGTCATGGTGAGTAGCACCGTCTCGGCCCCCAGGGCGCTGTAGTGGCCCATCGTGGCCGAGGTGTTCACGGCCTCGTCGTCCGGGTGCGCGTGCACGAAGAGCAGACGCGCCCGGGCGGGGTCCACGCCCTCGGGCAGCAGCGAGTCCACTGCGCCCGCGGTGGCGTGTCCCCCGCCCGGGTACTTCGGGTCGACCACGATCAGGCGCGGGCCCGGGCGCGTGCGACCTTCAGGCGCTCGTTGGCGTCCAGCACGACCTTGCGGATGCGGATGGCCTCCGGGGTGACCTCCACGCACTCGTCCTCGCGGGCGAACTCGAGGCACTCCTCGAGCGTGAGCTTGCGCGGCGGGGTCAGGTTCTCGAACGTCTCGGAGGAGGCCGCACGCATGTTGGTGAGCTTCTTCTCCTTGGTGATGTTCACGTCCATGTCGTCCGCGCGCGAGTTCTCGCCCACGATCATGCCCTCGTAGACCTCCGAGGTGGGCTCCACGAAGAACGAGCCGCGCTCCTGCAGGTTGATCATGGCGAAGGGCGTCACCACGCCGGCGCGGTCCGCCACCATGGAGCCGTTCGTGCGGTACTCGATGTCACCGGCCCACGGCTCGTAGCCGTCCGCGTAGGAGGAGGCGATGCCAGCACCGCGGGTGTCCGTGAGGAACCTGGTGCGGAAGCCGATCAGACCGCGCGAGGGAACCTTGAACTCCATGCGCACCCAGCCGGTGCCGTGGTTGCTCATGCCCTCCATGCGGCCCTTGCGCCCGGCCATCAGCTGCGTGACCGCGCCGAGGTACTCCTCGGGGACGTCGATGGTCATGTGCTCGTACGGCTCGTGCACCTTGCCGTCAACGGTCTTGGTGACGACCTGGGGCTTGCCCGCCGTGAGCTCGAAGCCCTCGCGGCGCATCTGCTCCACCAGAATGGCCAGCGCGAGCTCACCGCGGCCCTGGACCTCCCACGCGTCCGGACGCTGCGTGGGGAGGATCTTCAGGGAGACGTTGCCGATCAGCTCCTTGTCCAGGCGGTCCTTGACCTGGCGTGCAGTGACCTTCGCGCCCTTGACGCGCCCGGCCAGCGGGGAGGTGTTGATGCCGATGGTCATGGAGATCGCGGGGTCGTCCACGGTGATCAGCGGCAGCGGAGCCGGGTTCTCCAGGTCCGTGAGCGTCTCGCCGATTGTAATGTCCTCGATGCCTGCCACGGCCACGATCTCACCGGGTCCGGCGCTCTCGGCGGGGACGCGGTCCAGGCCCTTGGTGGCGAGCAGCTCGGAGATCCGCACGCTCTTCAGGGTGCCGTCGTGCCGCGCCCAGGCCACGGTCTGGCCCTTCTTCAGGGTGCCGTTGAAGATGCGCAGCAGGGCGAGACGGCCCAGGAACGGCGAGGCGTCCAGGTTGGTCACGTGGGCCTGCAGCACTCCCTCGGGGTTGTAGGACGGCGCCGGGATGTGCTCGATGATCGTCTTGAACAGCGGCTCGAGGTCCTCGTTCTCCGGCAGCTCGCCGTCCGCGGGCTGGTCCGTGGAGGCACGGCCGGCCTTGCCGGAGGCGTAGACCACGGGGACGTCCAGCACGGCGTCCAGGTCCAGGTCCGGGTGGTCCTCCGCGATGTCGGAGGCCAGGCCCAGCAGCAGGTCCATGGTGTCCGAGACGACCTCTTCGATCCGGGCGTCCGGACGGTCCACCTTGTTCACGACCACGATCACGGGCAGCTTGGCCTCGAGGGCCTTGCGCAGCACGAAGCGGGTCTGAGGCAGCGGGCCCTCGGACGCGTCCACGAGCAGCACCACACCGTCCACCATGGACAGCCCGCGCTCCACCTCCCCGCCGAAGTCCGCGTGGCCGGGGGTGTCGATCACGTTGATGGTGATGGTCTCGCCGTTCGCGGCGGGGCCGTCGTAGAACACCGTGGTGTTCTTCGCGAGGATCGTGATGCCCTTCTCGCGCTCCAGGTCCCCGGAGTCCATGACGCGCTCCTCGACCTCCCCGTGGCTGGAGAACGCGTGCGTCTGCTGGAGCATGGCGTCCACGATGGTGGTCTTGCCGTGGTCAACGTGGGCCACGATGGCCACGTTGCGCAGATCGGCGCGCTGGGCGGTGTTTTCAGACATACACAAGTCTCTCTTCGCAAGATAGAGGCAGAGGGGATTCCTGGTGATTCTACTCCCCCGCGCGCACCCTCCCGCGCACACGTGATGGATCTCTCCGCCGTCACGCGCCGACGACGACGCCGCACCCCGGGTTCCCGGGGCCGCCCACCCGGGCCGCGCCGTCGGGCCAGCGCATGCCGCGACGTCGCGCCCGCGCCGCACCACCGCGCCACCCGGGCCGCGCCGTCGTGCCCGTCCGGCTCAGCCGAGCAGCTCGGGGCGCGTCCAGTCCTCGTCCAGCACGTGCTCGGCCAGGAACGCGAGCACCGTCTCGTACCAGGTGCGCGCGTTGGCGGGCTTGAGGATCCAGTGCCCCTCGTCCGGGTAGTACAGGAACCGGTGGCCGGCCACGGTGGTGCGCAGCTGCAGGTCCGACCACAGCTCCAGCCCCTGCGCGATGGGCACGCGGTAGTCCTTGTCCCCGTGGATCACGAGCAGCGGCACGCGGATGCGCTCCACGAAGCGGTGCGGCGAGTACACCGCGGCCTGCGCGGGCTCCAGGGCCTCGCGCCAGACCGTGTTGTCCGTGGTGGCGCCCATCGAGTCGAGGTTCCACAGGGAGGCGTGCGTGACGATGCACCGGAACCGGTCCTCGGTGTGCGTGGCCACCCAGTTGGCCATGTACCCGCCGTAGGAGCCGCCCAGCAGCGCCTGCCGTGCGGGGTCCACGTCCGCCCGGGCCGTGGCCGCCTCCGTGGGGGCCATGACGTCGTCGAAGGGCGCACCCCCGAGCTGCTGCTGACCGCGTTCGATCATCGACTGCCCGTAGCCCGTGGAGATCGCGGGATCGGGCAGCAGCACCGCGTAGCCGCGTGCCACGAACGGCCACGGGTTCCACCGCCAGCTCCACTGGTTGCTGGATCCCCACGGCCCGCCGTGGACGAACACGAGGAGCGGGTGCGGCCCGGTGTGCTCGTCGACGGGCAGGGCGAGCCACGCGCGGATCTCCGTGCCGTCCGCCGCGGTGGTGGTGACCTCCTCGAGGTGCCCGGGGACGGTGTCCTCGGGGACCAGACCGCCCACGGTCTCCGGTTCCGCGAGGCCGTTCGACGACGCCGCCACGCCCTTCCCCTCGGCCACCGCCCCCGCACCGACGGGCCACCGCACGAGTTCCGCCGGGTGCGCGTAGCTCGCGCGCAGTCCCACGAGGTCGTCACCGGCCGGCTGGACCGACGAGTACGTCCAGTCCTGACCGTCCCCGCCCGCCTCGACGACCACTCGCGGCTGCCCGTCCCGCGGGCAGTGGACGCGCAGCACGATGCCACGCCCCTTGTGGTCCGCGGTGCACACGAAGGACTCGTCGTCGATCCAGCGCCCCTCGTGGGCCCAGTGCTCGTCCGCGGGAACCACTTCGGTCTCGGCGCCCGTCGCGACGTCGTGCACCCACAGGGACAGCGCCATGTTGACACCGTCGCGCCACAGCCGCTCCCGCGTCAGCAGCACGCGCGTGCCGTCCGGGCTGACCTCGCCGCAGTCCCAGGACTCGGCCTCGGCGGAGTCGTGCAGCAGCTGCGGACCGGGGGGTGCCACGCCGTCGGGGTCCGCAACGTCGTCGCCGGAGACCGGGACCCGCCACAGCTGCGAGCGCTGCACCCCGCGGGGCAGCAGGGTGCCGATGGTCGCCAGCAGCCACGTCCCGTCCGGGGCCACGGAGTAGTCGAGGAACCGTCCCGTGGGCAGCTCGACACGTCGCACCCGGCCCGAGGGGTCGAGGAACCACAGGGCGTCCTGCGCGGCCGGGAGGTCGTGGTCCCAGTACCGGATGGGTGCATGGTCGTAGAGAACGGCGCTCACTCCGGTCTCCTCGCGACGGTCGTGGATCTCCCGGTTGCGGGCGAATTCGTCCGCCGCGCCCCGGGCCCCGGGGTGCAGGCCGGAGACGAAGAACACGCGCCCCCCGCCCAGCTGCAGGTTCGAGATCCCGTTCGGGGCGTCCAGCACGGGACGGGCCTCACCGTGCCCGGGGAGCAGCCACAGCCGGGTGCGCTTGGCGTCCTCACCGGGCACCGGACGCTCGGAGGTGAAGTACACGGCCCCGGAACCCGTGGGGCGCACCTCCTGCACCCCGTTCTCGTCGTGGGTCAGCTGCACGGGCGCGCCGTCGCGGAGCACGGACCACGCGTGCTTCACGAAGCGCTTGCCGTCCGGAGCGGGCTCCTGGCGCAGGACCACCACCGGCCCGTTGCGGTGAGCCGCCAGTCCTGCAATCCGCGGGGTGGTCACGAGCTGCTCGGGGTGCGCGTAGCGGGAGGTCATGTGTCGTAGATTACAGGCGCCCGTGTGACGCCCGCGGTCCACGCCGCGGCGTCCGCGCGCTACGGTGGCCCGGGCCACCGGGCCACCGGGCCACCGGGCGGCCCCCGCACACCGTCAGTCCCGAGAGCCAGGAGTGGCCCCATGAACACGGAGAAGGGCAGCCTCGCCTGGGCGCTGCGGGTCACGGTGCCCGTGGCCATGGGTTATCTGCCCCTGGGAATGGCCTTCGGCGCATACAGCGTCTCCCTGGGTTTCGCCCCGTACCTCGCGCCGCTCACGGCGCTCGTGGTCTTCGCCGGCTCCATCGAGTTCCTGCTCGTGGGTCTGGTGGCGGCGAGCGTGGGTCTCGCGCAGATCGTCGTGACTACTCTGCTGGTCAACAGCCGTCACATCTTCTACGGCTTCTCCTACCCCTCCCACCTGCTGCACTCGCCGTTCGCCAAGGTGTACGGCCCCTACGCCCTCACGGACGAGGCCTACGCGCTCATCAGCAGCGGCGTGCACCCCACCACGCAGCGCGAGCTACTGCTGGTCCAGGGCGTCTCCCACTTCTACTGGGTCTTCGGAGCCGCGGTGGGTGCGTTTGCGGGTGGGCTGGTGCCGGACTCGTTCGACGGGTTCGACTTCGCCCTGACCGGCCTGTTCTCCCTGCTGTTCGTGGACGCCCTGGCAGGGGCCTCGCGCCGAGTCGCGATCCTCGCCGCAGCGGGTGTCTCGATCGGCGTGGGGCTGCTGCTGCCCCGCTCGCTGTTCCTGCTGGGGGCCATGCTCTGCTACGCCCTGCTGTGCGTCCTGCTGGTCCGGTTCGCGGGATCCCGGCCGGGCCGTTCCTCGGGCCGCCGTGGGCACGGTTCCGCGACGGCAGCCGAAGGGACGGTCTGAGATGATCCCCGCCATCATTGTGTGCGCCGCCGTGACGTTCTCGCTGCGCTTCGTCCCGGTGCTGGTCGCGCACCGCTACCGGGACCGGGAGGACCTCCAGGAGTTCGCGGCGCTGCTGCCCGCGGGGCTGATGCTGATCCTGGTGGTCTACACGCTGCTCGAGGCGGACTCCGGCGCCCAGCTCGGCCGCCTGCTGCTCGCGGCGGCGGTCTCCGTGCTGGTGAAACTGGGGACGAAGAATTTCCTCGTGGGATTCGTGGCAGGATTTCTCGTATATTCCCTCTCGGGCCTGCTCTTCTGACGGGACTTTCCGGGCCCCCCGGGGACGACGACGCCGTTCCGGGCCCCCGCGGGGCCCGCTCCACCAGAGCCGCGCGGCCAACTCCAGTGCCCTCCCACCCCCGCAACGGCGCGGCATGGGAGGGGCGCCCGGCGCTCTCGTACCGCCGGGCGGACATTAGGAAACAGAATGTTTTCTTAATCCGGTGAGGTATTCCTGTGCTGACCGCTAACCGCGCGGCGGCAATTAGGAAATACCCGTCTGTTGTAAGGTTGAACTTGCTAGACGGCTTCGGAAAAGGGTTTTAATCTGGTTCCAACGTCATTTGTTGCACAGAGCACCACACCAACCGAGGAGAATTTCATGGCTACTCTCACCGCTGTGTCCGCCTGCACCGCCACCGGCTGCGCCTTCAACGACAACGGCTGCAAGGCCCCCGCCATCACCGTGGGCGGCCAGGGCTCCGAGGCCTCCTGCACCACCTTCATCTCGCTGGACGCCCGCGGCGGCCTGCCCACGGCCAACGGCCAGGTGGGTGCCTGCCAGCGTCTTGAGTGCAAGCACAACAAGGACCTGCTGTGCACCGCGTCCTCCATCGAGGTCACCGCGGATGCCAACTGCAGCAGCTACGAGGCGGCCTGACCCCTCGCAGCAGGCCGGCGGGGACACCCTGCCGGCCACTTCGGTCGCACGACCTCACCCATGACGAAGGACCGCGGGACACCCCCGCGGTCCTTCGTCGTGTTCGTGCTCGTTATGCGCCGCGGCTCACGCGGCGGCGTGGGCTCCCAGCAGGGTCCTGATGTTGTTGGTCAGTTCCGCCGGTGAGGTTCTGCCCTGCTCGAACGGGATGAAGTAGACGCTCGTGAGCTGCGCACCGTGGCGCAGCACCGTGACCCCGGTCAGGTCCACGTCCACCACGAAGTCCTTGTTGGTGGTGTGGGCGCAGCCGCTCAGCGAGGGCTTCTGGGTGAGCATGTGGGCGGTCATCCACCCCTGCTCCGCCGCGTCGCACATGACCGCGAGGTCCGTGCGGTCCACGCCCGTGACCACGTCCAGACCGGCGGCCTCCGTGTTCACCACGGCCTCGGCGGGGTCTCCGACGGCGCCGTGGCGGTGGTCCAGGAGCTGGCCGAACGTCAGCGGCGTGACACCGGCGCCGTCGTGGAGGACCACGCGGGCGACGTCGAGAACGCCCAGGCGGCCGTTGGGTGCGGCCGCCACCGCGGCCACGATTTCCGGGAGCTCCCCGGTGCCCGCGAGCAGCTCGGCATCCAGGGGGTGCAGCCACTCGAGGGACGCGAGGAGGTGCGCGCTGGCCGCCACGATGCGGACGTTGGGCTCGGGCGCAACCTTGGTGATGTCCACGCGGACCTCCAGGGGCTCCCCCGTGACACCGAGCTCCTCGCCCACCTCTGCGGGGTCCACGACCGCCGCGACCACGAGCTCCCCCCGGCGGGTGAAGCCGTGGGCCACGGAGTTCAGCACGGGCTGCTCGTCCAGCCGGTACGCCACGACGCTCGCCTGGCCCGAGCCGGCGAGCATCCGGTGGGCGAGAGAGACCGCCCGCTCCTCGACGCTCGCGCGGCCACCGCGCACCTGGTTGTTCGACCGACCCACGATCGTCCCCGCTCATCTCGACTGCAAAACTTAGGAAAGCCTAACCTCTGAACCGGCGATCTGGAAGTTCTGACGGCAATTCGGTCACACGGCCGTGTCCTAAATCGTCATGGTGGCGTGCCTCACCCGGCGCTAGCATCGGGGCATGACTCCCCTGCCGACGACCGCCAGGACCCCCGACCACCGCTCACGCCTGCGCGGGCGTCTGCCCGTGGCGGTCGCGGCGGCGACGCTGCTGGTCACCACCGGCTGCGGTTCGCCGACCGGTGGCGGGGACGCGGGCGGCGAGCGGGCGGGAGGCGACGCCGCGGCGTCGTCGTCGTCCTCCGGCGGCTCGGCCGGTGCGGAAGGCGAAGGCACCGCACCCGACCGGTCCGCAGCCGCTTCCACGGACTCGACGGGGTCCCACCGGACCGAACCCGGCAAGGGCCCGGCGTGCCCCGAGGACACGTGCCTGAGCCTCGCGGTCAGCGGCGACCTGCTGCTGCACGAGGGCCTGTGGAGCCGGTTCGCCGCGGACCCGGCCCAGACCGGCGGCGCGAACTTCGACTTCGCTCCCCTGCTGGCCCAGCAGAAGCCGTACCTGGAGAACGCGGATGTGGCCGTGTGCCAGGCCGAGACTCCCGTGGCCCCGAGCGGCGGGCCGTACTCCGCGTACCCCGAGTTCAACGTGCCACCCGAGATCTTCGCGGCGGCGAAGGGCGCGGGCTACGACGCCTGCACCTCCGCGAGCAACCACTCGATCGACCAGGGGACCGAGGGCGTGGAGCGCACCCTGCGGGCCCTCGACGACGCCGGTCTGCAGCACACGGGCTCGTACGCCACCGAGGCGGACTCCGAGGAGCCGATGATCGTGGACACCCCCACCGGGAAGCTCGCCGTGGTCACGGGCACGAACAGCCTCAACGAGAAGACCGCGGACCAACCCTGGCGCGTGGACCGGCTGCGTGACGGGGCGGACCCGGCCGTCGGGGAGCAGGCGGCGCGCGAGGACGTGGCGCACGCCGTCGCGCAGGCCCGCAAGGCCCGGGAAGAGGGCGCGGACGTGGTGGTGGCCGCGATGCACTCGATCCTCGAGTACACGGACACCGCGGACGAGTACCAGCGGACGACCGCCCACGCCCTGGCGGACTCCGGTGTGTTCGACGCCGTGTACGGCCACGGTTCGCACAGCGTCCAGCCGATCGAGAACTACCGCGACACGTGGATCGTCTACGGGGTGGGCAACAACGTCACCGAGACCGCCCCGCCCGTGAACGAGACGAACAATCAGGGCATTACGGCGCGCTTCCAGTTCGCGCGCTCGGGCGACGGCGACTGGCGCGTGAGCGATCTCGCCTGGGTCCCGAGCTCCAACACGCAGGGCGGGGCCTACGCGTGGTGCCCCGTGGCGTCGGACGCCCCCTCGGGGGTCTGCCGCTCGGAGGCGGAGGACGCCGCCATCCGCGAGCGCATCGCGGGGATCGTGACCACGGACTCCGCGCGGGAGCACGGGCTGCACGAGTGGAAGCTCAGCGAGGACCGGAAGGACTGAGGGCCGGTCCGGGATCGTTTCCGGACCGGCCCTCAGCGACCACTCGTGCGAAGAGTGCGGATCAGCCCTGCATGCCGAGCTTCTCCAGGATGATCTGGCGCACGCGCCCGGCGTCCGCCTGACCGCGCGTGGCCTTCATGACGGGTCCGATCAGCGCGCCCACGGCCTGCACCTTGCCGCCCCTGATCTTCTCGACGACGTCCGGCATCTGGGCCATGGCGTCGTCCACGGCGGTGCTCAGCGCGCCGTCGTCGGAGACCACCGCGAGGCCGCGGGCCTCGACGATCTCTCCCGGCGTGCCCTCGCCGTCGACGACGAAGCCCAGGACCTTCTTGGCAAGCTTGTCGTTGATCTTGCCGCCCTCGATGAGCTGGTTCAGCTCCACCACGTGCTCCGCGGCGACGGGCAGCTCCGCGATCTCGACCTCGCGCTGCTTGGCCAGACGGGCGATCTCACCCATCCACCACTTGCGGGCCGTGGCGGCGGAGGCACCCGCGGCGATGGTCCGCTCGATCTCATCCATCACGCCGGCGTTGACGACGTCGCGAAACTCCTCGTCCGAGTAGCCCCAGTCCGCCTTCAGACGCTTGCGGCGCTCGGACGGCGGCTCCGGCAGAGTGGTGCGGATCTCCTCGATCCAGTCCGCGGTGGTGACCACCGGGACCAGGTCCGGCTCGGGGAAGTAGCGGTAGTCGTCCGCGTCCGACTTCGGTCGCCCGGCCGTGGTGGAGCGGGTGTCCTCGTGCCAGAAGCGGGTCTCCTGCGTGACCTTCTCCCCCGCGGCGAGCACGGCGGCGTGGCGCTGGATCTCGTAGCGCACGGTGCGCTCCACGGCGCGCAGCGAGTTCACGTTCTTCGTCTCCGAGCGCGTACCGAACTGCGTGGCGCCCTTGGGCATCAGGGACACGTTCGCGTCGCAGCGCACGTTGCCGCGCTCCATGCGGGCGTCCGAGATGCCGAGGTTCTTCACGATCTCGCGGATCGCGGCCACGTAGGCGCGGGCCAGTTCCGGCGCCCGCTCCCCCGCACCCTCGATGGGCTTGGTGACGATCTCGATCAGGGGCACGCCGGCGCGGTTGTAGTCCACCAGGGAGTACTGGGCGTTCTGGATGCGCCCGGCGTCACCGCCCATGTGCGTCAGCTTCCCGGCGTCCTCCTCCATGTGGGCGCGCTCAATCTCCACCCGGAACTCCGTGCCGTCCTCCAGCTCCAGGTCCAGGTAGCCCTCGTACGCGATGGGCTCGTCGAACTGGGAGGTCTGGAAGTTCTTGGGCGTGTCCGGGTAGAAGTAGTTCTTCCGGGCGAAGTGGCACTTCTCGGCGATCGAGCAGTTCAGCGCGAGGCCCAGCTTGATCGCGGACTCCACGGCCTTGCCGTTGACCACGGGAAGCACCCCGGGCAGGCCCAGAGACACCGGTGTGATGTTGGTGTTGGGCTCGTCCCCGAAGGTGTTGGGGGCGGCGTCGAACATCTTGGTCTTCGTGTTCAGTTCCACGTGCACCTCGAACCCCAGCACGGGGTCGAAGCGCTCGAGGGCTTCCTCGAAGGACAGCACGTCCTGGCTCATCACTTGCCTCCCTGCGCGGCGGTGGCCGCGAAATCATGAACGGTGCCGGCGACGTCGCCGCGGTGCTGCCACAGTGGCCCGCCCCACTTCTCTGCGAGCAGCCGCTCCAGGCCTGCCCCCGCGCGGTAGACGCGGGCGTCCTCGCGTGCCGGTGCCATGAACTGGATGCCCACGGGCAGCCCGTCCTCGGGCGCCAGCCCACCGGGCAGCGAGAGCGCGGGGATCCCGGCCAGGTTGGTGGGGATCGTGGCGATGTCGTTGAGGTACATCTGCATGGGGTCCGCGGACTCGTCCACGCCGCCGATGTCGAACGCTGTGGTGGGTGCAGTGGGCGAGATCAGCACGTCGGCCTTCTCGAACGCCGCGGCGAAGTCGCGCTGCACCAGGGTGCGCACCTGCTGCGCCGAGCCGTAGTAGGCGTCGTAATACCCGGCGGACAGCGCGTACGTGCCCAGGATGATGCGGCGCTTGACCTCGTCGCCGAAGCCCGCGGCGCGCGAGGCGCCCATGACCTTCTCGATGGTGGGCGTGCCCTCGGGCGTGACGCGCAGACCGAAGCGCACGCCGTCGTACTTGGCGAGGTTGGAAGAGACCTCCGAGGACATGATCAGGTAGTAGGCGCCCAGCGCGTACTCGAAGTTGGGGGTCTCCACCTCCACGATCTCCGCACCGGCCCGGCGCAGCAATTCGAGGGACTCCTCAAAGCGCTGCTGCACGCCGGCCTGGAAGCCGTCACCGGTGAGCTGCTTGACCACGCCCACGCGCAGGCCCTTGAGCCCGCCGTCTGCGGCGCCGGTGCGCGCGGCCTGAGCGTAGCCGCCCACCGGGTCTGGCAGGGAGGTGGAGTCTGCGGGGTCGTGGCCGCCCACGACCTCGTGCAGCAGAGCGGCGTCGAGCACGGTGCGCGAGCACGGGCCCACCTGGTCCAGCGAGGACGCCATGGCGATCACGCCGTAGCGCGAGACCGAGCCGTAGGTGGGCTTCACGCCCACGGTGCCGGTCACGGCGGCCGGCTGGCGGATGGAGCCGCCGGTGTCCGTGCCGAGGGCCAGCGGGGTCTGGAACGCGGAGACCGCCGCGGCGGAACCGCCACCGGAGCCGCCCGGGATCTTGGTGAGATCCCACGGGTTGCGAGTGGGGCCAAAGGCGGAGTGCTCCGTGGAGGAGCCCATGGCGAACTCGTCCAGGTTGGTCTTGCCGAGGATCGGCATCCGCGCGGCGCGCAGTTTGCGGGTGACGGTGCCGTCGTACGGGCTCATGAAGCCCTCGAGCATGCGGGAGGCCGCCGTGGTGGGCTGGCCCTTCGTGACGATGAGGTCCTTGACGGCCACCGGCACGCCCGCGAGCTCGGGAAGCTCCTCACCGTTCGCGCGGGCCTCGTCCACCTCGCGCGCCACCCGCAGCGCCTCCTCGGTGTTGCGGTGCAGGAAGGCGTTGAGCCCGTCCGTACCGCGGGAGCGGTCCTGCGCGTCCAGCGCGGTGCCGTCCGTGGCCTCGATGTGGTCCAGGTGCGCCTGCACGGCGTCCACCGAGGCGACCTCGCCGGAGGCCAGCTTCGCCGCGAGCTCAGCGGCGGAGAGTTCAATGATCGACTCGCTCATGCTCACTCACCGTCCAGGATCGCGGGGACACGGAACTTGCCGTCCTGGCCGTCCGGGGCATTCAGGAGGGCCTCCTCCTGGGTGAGCGTCTCACCCACGACGTCATCGCGGAAGACGTTCTGCAACGGCAGCGGGTGGCTCGTGGCGGGGACGTCGGGTCCAGCGGCCTCGCTGACGGAGGCCACGGACGAGACGATCAGTTCGAGTTCCCCGGCCACCCGGGCCAGTTCCTCGTCCGTCATCTCGATCCGCGCCAGCTCCGCCAGGTGCGCCACCTGTTCGCGGTTGATCGCAGACATGCATGCTCCTGGGATTGACTAAAGTGTTTCCGATCCAGTCTAGCGAGCGCCTACCCTGGACTCATCACACCCGTTGCCGCTCCACCGTTCTAAGGGGTCCTCCTTCGTGGCTCAGTCCTCCGCTCGCCCTTCCCGACGCCGCTCCACGCCCGCCCGGGGCACGTCCCGGATGACCAGGGCCGAGGCCGCCCGCGCCCGCGCGGACCACGACAACGCCTGGCGGCAGTGGATCTCGGACTCCGCCGTGGAGACCGTGGACACCGCACTGAGCCACGTGCAGGCCGTGGTCGAGGAGCAGGTGACCGCCTACGGCACCTTCCCTGCGTTCCTCGTGACCGGTGGCAAGGACGGAGAGTTCGAGCTGAACTCCGTGGACCCGCAGGAGGCCGCCGGCATGCGACCCGAGCAGATCCTGGACTCCTTGCGTGCCATCGCGCGGGAGAAGGCTCCGAGCATCCTCGTCGGTGCTCTCGCCTACCCCGCCACCCTCCCGGACCGCTCTGGCGCCGCCGCGGTGATCGCCGAGGTCGAGCACCGTGAACGACTGAGCCTCGAAGTGGTCCAGGAGTACAAGGTGGTCTCCGCCAAGGGCCGCACGTTCGTGAACTTCGAGGACCCGCACACCGACCGCGCAGACCCCTGGCTCTTCGGCGTGCGCGACTGATCCCACCGCGCGGCACCGCGCCGCGCGCCGTCGGACCCGGACCGTTCGACATCCCGGGGGGCGGCCCCACCCGCCAGGGGCCGCCGCGGCGCAGTCTCTCCCCCCCCCCCCCCGGCTGCCGGGACGACCCGGTCGCCGTCCTAGATTCCGGGGACGACCCCGCCTCCAGCGGGGCAGCACACGGTCCCGCGCCGACCGGTGCCCCCGGCCCCGAGGAACCAGGTGACCCGAGATGACCGCCGCCCTGCGCCGTGTCCTGACACCCCTGACGACCGCCCGCGCCGCCGTGGGCTGGCTCACCGTCCTCGTGCTGTGGGCAGTCTCTGATCTCCTGACGCCACCCGTGCCGGCAGTCCCGCTGCTGGTTGCGCTCGCCGTGATCGTAGGCGTGATCATCTTCGCCTCGACCGGCGTGGTCCACCAGGCGGAGCAGCTCGCGCGCCGGCTGGGCGACCCCTACGGGTCCCTCGTACTCACCCTGTCGATCGTGATGATCGAGGTGGTGCTGATCTGCGCCGTCATGCTCGGCCCCGGTGAGCACCCCACGATCGCCCGCGACTCGGTCATGGCGGTGTCCATGATCATTCTCAACCTCGTGGTCGGACTCTGTCTGCTCGTGGGCGGTCTGGCGCACGGGCACCTGCAACCCAACCGCACTGGCGTCTCCACCTACCTGTCCCTGCTCGTGGTGCTGTGCATGCTCGCCTTCGGGCTGCCCGCGGCGCTCGGCACGGACGGCGCGTTCCGTCCCTGGCAGGTGATCGCGGTCGTCGCTGTGACCCTGGGCTGCTACGCCGTCTTCCTGTGGCGCCAGACGGGCGCGCAGGCGGAGGACTTCACGGAGGTGGGCGGCGCTGCGCCGGTGAGCTCCCCTGTTCCCGGCACCAGCGGCAGCGTTCGAACCGGGGACGACGACGCCGCGTCCCGCCCTCCGCTGGGAGAGGTCCTTCGCGCGCACCGCCCCGAGCTGCCCGCGCGCCTGGTGGTCCTCGTGGTGAGTGTCCTGCCCGTGGTGCTGCTCTCCCACGACATGGCCGCGCTGCTCGACGACGCTCTGGGCCGCGCCGGCGCCCCGCCCGCCGTGGCCGGGGTGCTGATCGCAGGCATCGTGTTTCTGCCGGAGTCCATCACCTCTCTGCGGGCGGCGCGTGCCGGGCGGATCCAGCGCGCGAGCAACCTGTGCCACGGTGCACTGGTCTCGACCGTGGGCCTGACGATTCCCGCCGTGCTCGTGATCGGCCTGCTCACAGGTCAGACCGTGGTGCTGGCGGAAAGTCCCGCGAACCTGCTGCTGCTCGGGGTCACGCTCGCGCTGTCCACGGTCGCGCTCGCGGCGCCCCGCGTCACCGCCGTGCACGGGGCGGCTCACCTCGTGCTCTTCACGGCCTACGGCATCGTGGTCTTCTCCTGACGGGACGTCGCCGGGTCCATTCCCTCGGCAGCGCGGGCGCGCGCCGCCGTCGTCCCGGGTCTCACCAGCTCGGCAGCTCCGGCAGTGCTCCCTCGGTCTCGACCGCGGCGGTCTCTCCGCGGGCCAGCCACAGCAGCAGGCCCACGCGGTCCCCGGTGACGAGCTGACCGCCGTCGCCGACGACCCACTCGTCGTGCTCGTCCGTGCGTAGCGTCATGCCCGGAGCGTTCTTGGCACGCATGGTCTTCACCGCGGCCTCCAGCGCGTCGAGCACGGACTCGGGCTCTGCTTGCGCGAGCGACCAGGAGGTGTCGAGATCCCAGTGGTGCAGCACGATCTCCGTGATCCGCACGGCGGGAATGGACACGGCGGGAATGGGCTTGCCGTGCAGGTCCAGCACCTCGACCGCCAGCTCCCCCTCCAGCCGCTCACACTGCTCAGCGAAGAAGCGGGCGCTGTCCACGAACGCCTGGACCAGCTCCTCCCGGGGCAGGACCGCGTACGCCTCGATGTCCTGTTCCCGTGCCTGCCGGGAGTCGTAGGGCTGCTGGGCCTCCCCCGTGGTGGCCCAGTCGACCAGCCGGACGAGCGCCCGGCCGTTGGAGGCCAGGTGGGCGACCACGTGGGCACGGTCCCACCCCTCGCACAGCGACGGCTCAGCCAGCTCTGCGTCTGAGAGGGAGTCCACGGTGGCCAGGAAGCTCTCGGTCTCCCGCCGCAGTCGGGCGAGGTCCGAGGTCACGCGCAAAGGGTTCGTCATGGACCCCACTGTAGTGAGCCGACCGTGAGCCGCGCCATGACGAAGGGCCCAGGGCGGGAACCGGTCATCTGCGGTTCCGTCATGGGCCCTCCTGGCATCCGCGGTTCAGGGGCTCAGGAGCTCAGGAGCTCAGGAGCTCAGGAGCTCAGGGCAGCGTCTCCGCCAGCTGCTGGCGCAGCTCTCGCCGCGCGCGCTGGGTCTGCGGATCCGGCACGGGCACCGCCGCGAGCAGCCGCTTGGTGTATTCCTGCTCCGGGTGGCGCAGCACCGTCTCGCGCGAGCCCTGCTCCACGATGTGCCCGTGCTGCATGACCACGATGCGCCGGGCGAGCCGGTCGATCACCGCGAGGTCGTGGGTGACGAACAGGCACGCGAAGCCCATCTCCGCCTGCAGCTCCTCGAAGAGGTCCAGCACCGTAGCCTGGACGGACACGTCCAGCGCGGAGGTCGGCTCGTCCGCGACAAGCAGCTTGGGCTTCAGGGACAGGGCCCGGGCGATGCCCACGCGCTGCTTCTGACCGCCGGAGAGCTCGTGCGGGTAGCGGTTGCGGTAGTTGCGCGGCAGCCGCACCTGGTCCAGCAGCTGCTCGATCCGGTGCTGCAGCTCGGCACCCTTGGCCACCTTGGCCAGGTACATGGGCTCGCCGATGGACTCGCCGATCGGGAGCCGAGGGTTCAGTGACGAGGACGGGTCCTGGAAGACCATGCCCACGTCCTTGCGCACCCGGTCTAGCGTGGAGCGCGGGGCACCGTGGAGTTCAACGCCGTCGACCACCAGCGAGCCCTCGACCACCGGCAGCAGGCCCACGGCGGCGCGCCCGATCGTCGTCTTGCCGGATCCGGACTCCCCGACCAGGCCCACGGTCTCACCCGAGGCCACGGTCAGGCTCACGCCCTCCACCGCGCGGAACGCCGGGTTGCGGCCCTGCTTGGGGTACTCGATCGCCACGTCCTTCAGCTGCAGGATGGGTGCCACCACGCGCTGGGCGAGCGTGTCCATGGAGGCGGACTCTGCCGTGCTCCGGTCCACCACGATGGGCGCGGCCACGGAGCGTTCGAGCGCGGCCACCATGTCCACGGACTCGTCCCCCTCCGTACCCTGCCCCAGGTGCGGCACCGCCTCCAGCAGGGTGCGCGTGTAGGGGTGGCGCGGAGCGGAGAAGATCTGTTCGGCGCTGCCCTGCTCCACGATCACGCCGTTCTGCATGACCGCGATCTTGTCCGCGAGGTCCGCCACCACTCCCATGTCGTGCGTGATGAGGATGACCGCTGAGTCCAGCTGGTCCTTGAGGTTGCGGATCAGGTCCAGGATCTCGGCCTGCACGGTCACATCCAGAGCAGTGGTGGGCTCGTCCGCGATCAGCAGCTTGGGGTCGCACGAGAGCGACTGGGCAATCATCGCGCGCTGGCGCTGGCCGCCGGAAAGCTGGTGGGGGTACGAGCGGAACGCCTTCTCTGGGTCCGGCAGCTCCACCATGGTGAGCATCTGCTTGGCGCGCTCCGCGGCCTCCGTGGGCGAGATGTCCCGGTGCAGGCGCAGGGTCTCCACGATCTGCTGGCCCACCGTGTACACGGGGTTCAGCGCGGTCATGGGCTCCTGGAAGATCACGGCAATCTCCTCACCGCGCACCCGGCGCAGGGCACTGCCCCGCAGCCCGATCAGCTCTTCACCGCCGAGTTTCGCCGAGCCACGCACCCGCGCGTTGGACGGCAGCAGCCCCAGCATGGACATCGAGCTCGCGGACTTGCCGGAGCCGGACTCACCCACGATCGCGAGGACTTCACCGGCGGCGACGTCGTAGTCCAGGTCGATCGCGGCCGGAACCCACTCGCGGTCCACGCCGAAGTCCACGCTCAGGCCGCGCACGCTCAGCACGGGCTCCCCGCGGGCCACCTTCGTCCGGGAGCGGCCACGCCGGGCGCTGGGCTCGGCGCGCAGGGCTCGGCGGCCCCGCTTCTTCGTCCCGGCCGCGGCGCTGGCGTCCGTGGCGGTCGAGCCGTCGACGGCGTTCCCCGCCTCCGACGTGGCACCGGAACTGTCCGGCGCGACGCCCTCGCTCGCCCCGAGGACCTCGGCGCGGCTGGTCTCAGCACCTTGGGCCCCGGCGTTCTGCGCCGCGGCATCACCCGTCGGCGACGTGGCCACTCGGCCGTCTCCGGCCAGCGAGCCGTCCCACGGGGCGTTGTGCTCGGCGGCGGTCGGGCCCTGCGCGGGGACCGCATCCGGAGACTGGGCTCCGTCGCGAGGATCGGGCGCACCCTCGGGGACGCCGTGGGGCTGGTTCGAGGTGCTCATCGTGTGTGCTCCATCGTATCGAGAACGTGGTGCGCGGGGCGGACGCGCGCGGAGTGCGGGGCACTGCGGTGCCGGGCAGCGGAGGGTTCACGGTGCGGGGCCGCAGACTGCCTAGCATGGGGACCATGCCGACCAGCTACGACACAGCACCGGAGCACGAGATCTACCGCGCGGCGTCGGCCCCGTGGCTCACAGGATTCCTGGTGCTGCTGGGACTGTCGGTGGGCGTCTCGGGCTGGGGCCGCACCCCGGCCCACCACGCGGCGGCCGTGCTGGGTGCCCTGGCCCTCGCGGGGCTGGGCTACACGCTCTACTGGCGTCCCCGGCTGGAGGTCCACGAGCGGGAGGTGCGCCTGGTGAATCCCCTGCGCACCGTCTGCGTGCCGTGGGCGCGGATCGTGGACGTGGGCACCCGGTTCGCTGTGACCCTGGTGACCGACACCGGGAAGCACTCGAGCTTCGCGCTGCCCGCGGCAGGTCACCGGACGCCCCCGCCGTCAGCGGCAGGGGTGCCGGCCGCGCCCCCGGAGGACGACGCCGTCGCCGTCGTCGCTGCGTCGCTCGCGTGCTCGTCACGGCCGGAGCCGATTTCCCGGGCCCGCCGGGGGTTGAACTTGCGCTGGCGCGGGTCGAAGGCGTCCCGCAGGCCGTCGCCGATGAAGTTGATGGTCAGGGCGATGGCCACGATGAACACGCCGGGCCACCAGAACAACCAGGGGCGGGTGGCGAACGCGGTCTGGTTCTCGCTGATCAGACGGCCCAGTGACCAGTCCGGCGCCTGGATGCCGAGGCCCAGGTAGGACAGCGCGGTCTCCAGCAGGATGGCCGAGGACATCAGCAGCGTGATGTTCACGGTGATCACGCCCACGGTGTTGGGCAGGATGTGCTTGAAGATGATCCGTCCACTGGAGGCCCCCGCCAGGCGTGCGGCGTCCACGAACTCCCGCTCGCGCAGGGTCAGGAACTCGCCGCGCACCAGCCGCCCCAGGGGTGGCCATGAGGCCAGGCCCACGAGCAGGCCCAGGGCCACCACCGTGGCGAACGTGGGCAGGCCGTGGCTGCGCACCCAGGTGATGGCGAGGCGCCCGAGCAGGGCCGCCAGGATCACCAGCGGAATGATGATGATGACGTCCGTGAGGCGCATCAGAACGGCCTCGGTCCAGCCGCGGAAGTAGCCCGAGAGGCCACCCACCACGGTGCCCACGAGCCCAGCCACGACACCCACCACGATCATGACCACCAGGGAGTACTGCGTGCCCTGCATGGCCATGGCGAAGAGGTCCCGCCCCAGGTTGTCCTGGCCGAACGGGTGCTCCCCGAGACCCGGGGGCAGCAGGGAGAGGGTGGGCCGCCCACCGTCGAGCACGGTGCCGGTGGCGTCCGGACTCCACTTCCACCAGCCGGGGACGGGCACCACGCCCAGGGAGGTCACGGAGAGCACCACGATGAACAGCAGCACCACCAGGGAGACCACCGCGCCCGTGTTGCCGAAGAACCGCTGGCGCACCAGCTGGCCCTGACTCTTGCCGTGCACGTCCTGGGGTTTCTCTCCCGCCTCGGGGACCTGCCCCACAGGCTGGGGGACGTCGATCGGTTGTGGCTGGCTCATGCTTTCACCCTCACGCGCGGGTCGAGTACGGAGTACACCAGATCCGCCACCAGGTTGAAGACCATGGCGACGATGCCGGTGACCAGGAAGACGCCCATCACGGGGTTGGGGTCCACGTTGCGCACGGACTGGACGAAGAGCTGGCCCATGCCGGTGAACGCGAAGACCGACTCCGTGATGATGGCACCGCCGATCAGCCCACCGATGTCGTAGGCCACGAGCGTGGCCAGCGGGATCAGCGCGTTGCGGAACGCGTGGCGCATGACCACCGTGCGCTCGGAGAGGCCCTTGGCGCGCGCAGTACGCACGTAGTCCTGGCCCATGATCTCGAGCATCGAGGCCCGCGAGTACCGGGAGTAGGAGGCCAGCGCGAGCAGCGTCAGACAGATGGTGGGCAGCAGCAGGTGGGTGAAGCGGTCCAGACCCATGGTCCAGAAGTCACCGGTGAGCCCGGGGGTGGCCGAGTTGGCCGTGGCGATCGGGCGGCCGCGGATGTGCCCCGAGTTCACGTAGCTCGGCCAGGACTGCATGAAACGGTCCAGCACGAGCAGCAGCGCCACGAAGAACCCGGTGACACCGGCCACCCGGGCGCCTTGGCCGCGGTCGTAGCCGCCGGCGAAGTACCCGATCCCGGCGCCCACCAGGACCATCACGACCGTCAGACCCAGCACGGTCCAGACCCCGGCGCCCTTGAAGAGGGACTGCACCGGGAAGTACAGCACCAGGCCCACGAGCACGGTGCCGAGCGCGGCGTAGAGGGCGCGCCGGTTGCGCAGCCCCGCCATGAGCACCGTGGCGATCACGGCCACGAGGATCCCGGTCAGGGCGATCAGCGGGATGCCCAGGAACGGGTGGTTGAGCCAGTTGGTGGCCAGCACGAAGTAGACGACGCCGAAGGTCACCACAAAGCCGAGCACCCCCATCAGGATGCGGGTCCGCGGCCTGCCGAAGGAGACGAGGTACCAGATCACGCCCAGCACGAGCGATATCAGCAGGATCGAGCCCATGGACATGGCCGGGTTCTGCAGGAAGTCGTTGAACTGGATGGCCACGACCTCCTTGAGCAGCACCGCAAGCCAGAAGCTCGGCAGCGAGAAGCACAGGAAGGTCAGGAACGTGATGCCGTAGTCCAGCCCGGAGTACTGGCGCAGGGCGGAGACGATGCCCAGGGTGATGCCCACGACGATCGCGAGGATCGTCCCCACGGTCACGAGCATGATGGTCTGGCCCATGGCGAAGGAGAGCAGGCTCGTCACCTCCTGGCCCTCGCGGCTCACACCCAGGGAGCAGGTGTCCGCGAAGGGCACGAGGCACCCGGCGGCCCCGCCGAGCCATGTGAAATAGCGCAGCACGGGAGGGGTGTCCAGGTTCAGCGCCTCGACGCGAGCCGGGATCAGCTGCTGCGCGTTGGGGTTGCCGTAGAGGTCCCACAGAGGGTCACCGGACGCGGCCGTCATGAGGTACACGATGAAGGACGCGCCCAGCAGGATGAGCACGGCTGTGATGAGCCGTCTGAGGATGTAAGAAGTCATGTCGCTGCCTCGGAGGACGAGTGGTGGTCACGGCACTGCGCAGACGCGGGGATCCCGCGCCCACGCAGTGCTCGTGAAGGGGTTGACCCGGTCGTCGGGGCTCTGCCGCCCTACTTGCGGCTCCACTCGGAGACGTTCCAGAACACGCCGGTCTGGTTCGGCTGGTACTTGTCCACGCCGGCGATCTTGTCCGAGGTGGCCACGTAGCCCGCGGACTGGAAGAGCGGGAGGCCGTAGGCGTCCTCGAAGGTGTGCTTGTCCACCTCAGCGATCTGGTCGTTGCGCGAGGACTCGTCCAGGTTGGCGCGGGCCTCGTCCACGAGCTTGTCCACGTCCGCGTTCGAGTACTTGTTGTAGTTGCCGCCGCCGCCGGTCTTGAAGATCTGCGAGAGCATCTCGGTGCCCACGCCCGGGGAGACCCAGCCGTACAGGGACGCGTCATAGTCGCCGTCGGAGAGCTTCTCGGACCAGTTCGGGTCGCCCAGGTCCTCGACCTTGAACCCGGCCTTCTCCGCGGACTCCTTGATCAGCTGGAAGGTGTCCACGCGCTGCGGATTGCCGTTGTTGTAGAGGATCCGCACCGTGGGCGTCTTGCCGTCGACCAGCTTCTTGGCGCCGTCGATGTCCACGTCCCCGTAGAGCTTCTTGGCGTCGTTCTTCTCCACGGCCTTCGTGTAGGCATCGCCCTGGCTGGAAACGAACATCTGCGAGTTGAGCACCTCGGCGTCCTCCTTGACCGGCTTGACCAGCTGGTCGAGGATCTGCTGGCGCGGGATGGTCTTCAGGAACGCCTCGCGGGTCTCCTTGTCCTTGAAGGTGTCCGAGCCGAAGTTCAGGTCCACGTGGTCGTACGCGAGCTGGTCGCCCTGCTGCACGTTCACGTTCTCGATCTGCTTGACCTGGTCCATCGTGTCCTTGTTGACGTTGTTCGGCTGCATGATGTCCACTTCGCCGTTGCGCAGCGCCTGGATCTGAGCCGTGGCGTCGCCGATGGTGCGCAGGGTGATCTCGTCCAGCTTGCCCTGGTGCTCGCCCTTGTAGTTCTCGTTCTTCTTCAGCGTGACGGAGTTGTTCTCCACCACGGTGTCGATCGTGTACGGACCGTTGGCCACGAGGACGTCCTTGTCGTCCGGGGTGGACGTGAAGTTGAAGGAGGTGTCCCAGGCCTTGCCGATCTTCTCCAGATCGGGCTGCTTCTGCGGGCTCTTGGAGCCCCCCTTCTTCTGGTTCTCCAGCACCTTGAGCAGCTCGTCCTCGGACATCCCGGCCTTCTTGGCCACCACGTGCGCGGGCATCAGGTAGTTTTCGTCGAAGGCGATCTCCCAGTCCGCGTTCTGCTTGCCCCACGTGACGGTCATGGTCTTGCCGTCCTCGGAGAACGTGGGCATCTCCGTGGAGCCCAGGATGTCCGTGGAGCCGGCGATCGAAAAGTAGTCCTTGCCGGTCTTGCCGTCCTCGCTGGAGTCGTTCGCGTAGCCGGAGAGCTCGCTCCACCACAGCATGAGGTCGGCCTTGTCGATCTTGTTGCCGTCCGACCACTGCGGGTCCTTGAGCGTGTACTCGACCGTCAGGGGGTCGTCCGAGGTCTTCTTGTACGTGCCGAAGCCCTCGTTGGGGTGGATCTTCTGCTCCGGGTCCACCGTGGTGAACCCTTCGCGGGTCATCTCCGCCACGTGGCCGTTGATGTCCAGGTTCGTCTTGGTGTAGCCGGGGTTCGCGCCCGAGAACTTGTTGGTCTCGGCCACGGTCACGACGCCGCCGTCCTGGCCCGCTGCGCTGCTGTCACCGCTGGCCTTGCCGTCCGCGCCGCCGCCCACACTGGCGCAGCCGGTGAGCGTCAGAGCGGCGATCGCCGCCACGGAGAGGGCAGCCTTGCCCTTGAAGGTGTGATTTCCCGTGTCGGTTTTTCCCGATGTGGTGTCCATGGAATGTGCGTTGCACCCCCGCTGATGGATTCCCCGGCCGTGGCTGGCTTCACCCATGACCGTGGTGCGTCTCACAGTGAACGAGAGGTTACCCGTGGATAACCTGATTCGTGTCAAAGTGTCAGCGTGTTGTGGGCGTGTCGGCATCCCGTGCGTGTCGCGCATCCAGGAAAGCGGTCCCCGAACCGTCGCCGCTGGCCTACCCTGGTGCCACCACGCAAGACCGTCACCGTCCCGGGAGGCCCCCAGTGAGCACCACGCCGCACGACCGCACCACCGCCGCACGCGAGCCGGGCGGGGACGACGCCGCGCGCCCGCGCGGCACCCGGGGTCCGGCGGGCGAGCCCCTCGGCTCCCCCGCCCCCGGCGAGCAGCGCGCGGGAGCCGGCCGGGCGGCGCCGTCGCCCGTGGCCGAGGAACGTGCAAGCGCCCCCCGGACCACCGCGGCCGACGACGTCGAGCCCCGCCCCTCCGAACCGCCCCGCACCTCGGAGTCGGCACACGCCACGGGCCAGCAGGCCCCCGTGGACCCGGCCCTCGACAAGCCCGCCAAGCGGGGGGTCTCGGGCACGGTGTGGGCCGCTCTGATCCTCGGGGTGGTCGTGCTGATCCTGCTGCTCGTGTTCATCATCCAGAACAACGTGAGCACCCGCTTCGAGTACATGGCCTGGGAGTTCAGCCTGCCGCTGGGCGTGGCCATGCTGTTCTCTGCCATCGCCGGCGCCCTCATCATGGCGCTCGTGGGATCGGTGCGGATCTTCACGCTCGGGCACCGCCTGCGCAAGCTCGAGAAGGAGCGGCAGCGGATCCGCACGGCCGTGTCCGACTGATCCCCCGCCCCCAGAGCCCACGACGGCGCGCGGCCACCTCTCGCGGGGTGCCGCGCGCCGTCGTCGTCCCCGCCGCCCGCCCTCCATGGGCCCTTCACGGCCCTGGACGCAGGGCACGTGACGGAGGTCTCCCCGGCACCGTGGGCGCAGGTGACCACGGCCGGAAATCCGCGCGGGGACGGGGCTTTTGGCCCGCAGGGCCCGCCTGCGCCGCCCCCGCAGCGGGTAGGCTGGAGGGTAGCCCGGTGACCGTCAATGCAAGGAGTCATTGCTCATGCCCAAGATCATCTACACCGAGACCGACGAAGCACCCATGTTGGCCACGTACTCGTTCAAGCCCATGGTGGAGGCCTTCGCGTCGACCGCCGGTGTGGAGGTGGAGACCCGGGACATCTCCCTTGCCGCCCGCGTCCTGGCCCAGTTCCCGGACCGGCTCACGGATGAGCAGCGCGTCCCGGACACCCTGGCCGAGCTGGGGGAGCTTGCCAAGACCCCGGAAGCCAACATCGTGAAGCTTCCCAACATCTCCGCGTCCATCCCGCAGCTGAAGGCCACCATCAAGGAGCTGCAGGCGGACGGCTACGACCTCCCGGACTACCCGGAGGACGCCTCCTCGGACGAGGCAAAGGAGATCCGCGCGCGCTACGACCGCGTCAAGGGCTCCGCCGTGAACCCCGTGCTGCGGGAGGGCAACTCGGACCGCCGCGCGCCGAAGGCCGTCAAGGAGTACGCCAAGAAGCACCCGCACACCATGGGCGCCTGGTCCAGGGACTCGAAGACCAACGTGGCCACCCTGGGCCACGACGACTTCCGCACCAACGAGCAGTCCGTGGTGATGCCGGCGGAGGACACCCTCACCATCCAGCACGTCACGGACCACGGCACCACGGTGCTCAAGCAGTCCGTGCCTGTGCTCGCCGGTGAGGTCGTGGACGCCACGTTCATGAGCGCCGCCGCGCTGGACGCGTTCCTCGAGGAGCAGGTGGCCCGCGCCAAGGAGGAGGGCATCCTCTTCTCGGCGCACCTGAAGGCCACCATGATGAAGGTCTCGGACCCCATCATCTTCGGCCACGTGGTCAAGGCGTTCTTCAAGGACGTCCTGCAGCGCTACGGCACGGACCTCGAGAAGGCGGGTCTGTCCCCCAACGACGGCCTGGCCGCGATCCTCTCCGGGGTCTCCCAGCTGGAGAACGGCGAGGAGATCGCCGCCGCGTTCCAGGAGGCCATCGACAACGGGCCCGAGCTCGCCTACGTGAACTCGGACAAGGGCGTCACGAACCTGCACGTGCCCTCGGACGTGATCGTGGACGCGTCCATGCCCGCGATGATCCGCACCTCCGGGCAGATGTGGGGCCGCGAGGGCGAGCAGAAGGACACCCTGGCCGTGCTGCCGGACTCCTCCTACGCCGGTGTTTACCAGACGGTCATCGACGACTGCCGAGAGAACGGTGCGTACGATCCCACCACCATGGGCACCGTCCCGAACGTGGGCCTGATGGCGCAGAAGGCCGAGGAGTACGGCTCCCACGACAAGACCTTCGAGATCCCCGAGGCCGGCAGCGTTCAGGTGGTCAACTCCGCCGGTGAGGTGCTGATGTCCCACGAGGTCCAGCCGGGTGACATCTGGCGCGCCTGCCAGGCCAAGGACGCCCCTATCAAGGACTGGGTGCAGCTGGCCGCGCGGCGCTCCCGCGAGTCCGGGATGCCCGCCGTGTTCTGGTTGGACGAGACCCGCGCCCACGACCGCAACCTCATCGAGAAGGTCAACACCTACCTCGCGGACGAGAACACGGACGGGCTGGACATCCGCATCCTCTCCCCCGTGGACGCCACCGCGTTCACCATCGAGCGCCTGCGCCGCGGTGAGGACACCATCTCCGTGACCGGCAACGTGCTGCGCGACTACCTCACGGACCTGTTCCCCATCCTGGAGCTGGGCACGTCCGCGAAGATGCTCTCGATCGTCCCGCTGATGAACGGCGGCGGCCTGTTCGAGACCGGTGCCGGTGGCTCCGCGCCCAAGCACGTGCAGCAGCTCCTGGAGGAGAACCACCTCCGGTGGGACTCCCTCGGTGAGTTCCTGGCACTGGCGGCGTCCTTCGAGCACCTCGCCACGCGCTACGACAACGCCAAGGCGCAGGTCCTCGCGGACACCCTGGACCGGGCCACCGGCACGTTCCTGGACGAGAACAAGTCCCCGTCCCGCAAGGTCCACGAACTCGACAACCGCGGCTCGCACTTCTACCTGGCTTTGTACTGGGCCGAGGAGCTGGCCCAGCAGACGGAGGACGCCGAGCTCGCCCAGGCATTCCAGAAGGTCGCCTCCGAGCTGCGCGCCAACGAGGACGCCATCAACGCCGAGCTGCTCGGTGTGCAGGGTTCCCCGGTGAACCTGGGCGGCTACTACTGGCCCAAGCCTGAACTGGTCTCGGGCGTCATGCGTCCCTCCGCCACGCTGAACCGGATCATGGACTCACTCTCCGCCTGAGCCGACCGGGCGGATCCGCGCGGCCTGGTTCCGCTCGGGGTGCGCGGCGCTTCTCCGGGAGCGCCGCGCACCACGGGCAGCATCGGGACGGCGCTCCTGGCACGACAACGCCGCCGCGTCCCCTTCCCGGGGACACGGCGGCGTTCGTTCACTGCGGCGTTTGTACAAGGCACCGTCCGTTCGGCCAGCGCTTGTCCATGACGCTCTTCGTTCGCAACGGGGTCCTGGCGTGACCTGGCCCCGCGCTCACGGGCGCGTCAGGACAGGATGGCCACAGCCGCGTCGTAGTCCGGCTCCTCGGAGATCTCCGGGACCAGCTGCGAGTGGACCACGGTGCCGTTCTCGTCCACCACCACGACCGAGCGGGCGAGCAGGCCCTCCAGCGGGCCGTCGGTCATGGTGACGCCGAAGTCCTCGCCGAACGCGGAGCGGAAGGCGGAGGCGGTGACCACGTTCTCGATCCCCTCGGCACCGCAGAAGCGGCCCAGCGCGAACGGGAGGTCCTTGGAGACGCAGACCACGGTGGTGTCCTGCAGGGCGGAGGCGCGCTTGTTGAACTCACGCACGGACTGGGCGCACACGCTGGTGTCCACGGACGGGAAGATGTTCAGCACCACGCGGCGGCCCGTGAACTCGTCCGAGGTGACCGGCGCGAGGTCCGTGTTCACCAGCTCGAACGAGGGGGCGGCCTCGCCCTCGGAGGGCAGCTCGCCAACGGTGTGGACGGGGGTTCCTTGGAATGCGGTGGTAGTCATGGCTTCATTCTGGTGCGCCACCCAGGGCCTCGACAGGTGCTTACGCCGTGCGCTGAACCGGGCCCGCTGATAGCCTCGATTCCACGGACGTCCCCGTCACGCACCCCACAGGCACTGCGCATCCCAGGAGGAAGCATCGTGAGCCTCAACCCCATGACCGTTGCCGTGACCGGGGCCGCCGGTCAGATCGGCTACAGCCTGCTCTTCCGGATCGCCAACGGCGACCTGCTGGGACGGGAGCGGCCCGTGCGGCTGCGGCTGCTGGAGATCCCCTCCGCACTGCCCGCCCTGGAGGGCACCGTGATGGAGCTGCAGGACTGCGCGTTCCCGCTGCTGCAGGACGTGGAGATCGGATCCGACCCCCACGAGGTCTTCGACGGTGCGCAGCTCGCCCTGCTCGTGGGCGCCCGGCCCCGCGCCAAGGGCATGGAACGTGGTGACCTGCTGGAGGCCAACGGTGCGATCTTCACGCAGCAGGGCCGCGCCCTGAACGACGCCGCCCACGACGACGTCCGGGTGGTGGTCACGGGCAACCCGGCCAACACCAACGCCCTGATCGCGCAGCGCAACGCACCGGACATCCCCGCCTCACGTTTCAGTGCCCTGACCCGGCTGGACCACAACCGGGGTGTGGCCATGCTGGCCGAGAAGACCGGCGCGTCCGTGAACGACGTCAAGCACCTGAGCGTGTGGGGCAACCACTCCGCCACCCAGTACCCGGACCTCGACCACGCCACGGTGGCCGGTCGCCCGGCCACCGAACTTGTCTCTCGGGACTGGGTCACGGACACGTTCATCCCCACCGTGGCCCACCGCGGTGCGGCCATCCTGCAGGCCCGCGGAGCGTCGTCCGCCGCATCCGCCGCGAGTGCCACCATCGACCACGCCCGGGACCTCATGCTCGGCAACCCCCGCGGGGACTGGACCTCCATGGCGGTGGTCTCCGACGGCTCCTACGGCGTGCCCGAGGGGCTCATCAGCTCCTTCCCCGTGACCACCTCCGGCGGGGACTGGTCGATCGTGCAGGGGCTGGAGATCTCCGAGTTCTCGCGGACGCGCATCGACGCGTCCGTGGCCGAGCTGGAGACGGAGCGCGCGGCGGTGACGGAGCTGGGCCTGGTCTGAGGGCCGGGGCTGCAACTGCGGAGCAGGCGCAGACTTTGGCGCGGTTTTCTGCATTTGCTCCGTCAGTGCAGAGGTTCCGGCAGTGCTACGCGTCTCTCGACGTCCTCAACGCCTCCTGAAAGGCCCCTTCCGCGTCCTCCGAGAACGGGACGAACACGACCGTGCCCACCTTCGTGTCCGAGGCCAGGACCGTGTCCACGGCGATTCGCGTGGCACTGTCCATGGGCCAGCCGTAGATGCCCGCGGAGATCGCGGGGAAGGCGACCGACTTTGCCCCGAGCTCGTCCGCCACGCGCAGCGACTCGCGGTAGCACGACGCCAGGATGTCGCTCTTGTCCTTCGTCTTCGCGTACACCGGGCCCACCGTGTGGATCACCCAGCGGGCGGGGAGGTCGTAGCCGTCCGTGGCCACGGCCTGACCGGCCGGCAAACCGTCCTGCAGCGTGGTCTCGCGCAACCGCCTGCACTCGGCCAGCAGCTGCTTCCCGGCGGCTCGGTGAATCGCACCGTCCACGCCTCCGCCCCCGAGGAGCTTGGAGTTCGCGGCGTTGACGATCGCGTCCGTGTGGACCTTCGTGATGTCACCCTTGCGGATCTCGATGTTCATGCGGCCACCCTACTGCCGCTCCCCCGCTCGGAGGGCCCGGCCAGCCCGTGAGAACGCGGCCGCGCTACGTGACGCGAGCCGCGGCCGGGTATCTCGTGCCCCGAGGTTCGACGCCCAGCGGCCACGTGGGAATCACTCGGACGCGGGGCCCACGTACATCCAGCGCTTCGCGCGCCTGGTGAACTCGGAGACCTCGTGCAGGCGGCCCGGCTCGCCGTTGCTCACGTAGGACGCGGTGAACTCGACGACGCCGTGGTCGTCCTCTGCGCCGCCATCCACCACCCGCTCCACGGCCAGCCCCGTCCAGCGGGTCTCCGGGTCAACGGACGTGTCCGTAGGGCGGGTCCGGGGATGCCACGTGCGGAACAGGTGGTCCTCCGCGCCGGTGGCGAACGCCGTGTACCGCGAGCGCATCAGCGTCTCCGCCGTGGCTGGCCACACCTCGTTCGCGAGCGCCGGGCCGCAGCACTCGGGCAGGGACGCACCGGCCGGGAGACCTCCGCAGGGACATACGTTCATGGTGGACGAGCCTACCGCCAGCGGTACGAGGGCTCAGTGTGCAAGCCGTGCAAGCCCGGGGGACGGCATCAATGGCGGATCCCGCAGCCAGAGCAGCCTCGGGCCCGTGCACCGGGCCGCTCCTCCGGCGTGGGCTGGGAGCGCATCCTGCGGGGCGTGGGCACTCACTCGACGGGCGCCGCGGCCAGTGCCAGGGCGTCGTCGAGCATCTGCTCGGTCAGCAGGCCCGTGAAGGTGTTGCGCTGGCTCACGTGGTAGCAGCCCACGAGCCGGATGTCCCGCCCGTCCGGGGTGCGCAGCCATGCGACCGCGCCGTGGCCGAACTTGGGTCTGGGCCGGGGAACCTCCCAGCCCATGCGGGCGGTGGCCGCGAGGACCGTCTGCCACGCGATGCCGCCGAGGGCCAGCATGCCGCGCAGCTCCGGCAGCAGCTCGATCTCGCGGTCGAACCAGCCGCTGCAGGTGGCCTTCTCTTCCGGGGTGGGTTTGTTGGCCGGTGGTGCGCAGCGCACCGGGGCGATCATGCGGACGCCGTGCAGCGCCTGGCCGTCCCCGGCGGTGGAGACGGTCTCGTGCTCGGCGTAACCCGCCCGGTGGAGGGCCGCGTAGACCCAGTCCCCGGAGCGGTCGCCGGTGAACATGCGGCCCGTGCGGTTGCCCCCGTTCGCCGCGGGGGCAAGCCCGACGACGGCGAACCGCGCGTGCGGATCCCCATAGGACGGCACGGGCCTGCCCCAGTAGGGCTCACCGGCGAAGGAGGCGCGCTTGCGCTCGGCCACGTCCTCCCGCCACTCGACCAGCCGCTCGCACGCGCTGCACACGCTGCACAGGGCGTTGAGCTGGTCCACGTCCTGGGCGGTCGCCGCGAGCTCGCGGACCTGCCGCGCGGTGTGCGCCACGGGGGTGTCCGGCGCGGCGGGGTCCTCGGGCCATCCTGTCCCGGGCGGCACGGGCGACGCGAACAGCTGACCGGTCAGAGGGTGTGGCAGCAGCCGCTCAGGGGTCTCGCTCATGGGTGTGCCCTTCTCTCGGTTCTCAGCGTGCGGCCCCCGGGTCCGGGCCGGGCTCGGCAGGGCGGGATCACGACATCGTGGCGCCCCGAGGGTACCGCGCGGCCCGGACGCCACGGCGCGAGCGGCGTCGTCGCGCTCCTGCCGGGCCGCGGGCCCCAGGGCGGGCCCGGCCCAGAACGTGCCGCGCCTCTGGACCGCCGGCGGCGGCCACCCCGGTCAGAGCAGGCTCTGCTCCCCCAGCCGCCGCAGGATCTGACGGCGCCACCGCTCAGGGAACTCGGGGGCGCGGGTCAAGGCCCGCAGCGCGTCCCGGTCGGTGACGCCCGCGGCCATGACGCGCACGACGTCGGCCACGGACACCGCGCCGGACGGCCGGCTCACGAACTCGAACGCGTCCCCGGCGCGGACGTGGCCCTCGCGCCGCACACGGAGGTAGAAGCCCGTCCGGCCGAGGCGTTCCATGTCACGGGGAAGCTCGGCGTCGGCCCAGCGCCGGGACAGCGTGTTGCACGGCGTGCGAGGCTGCGTCACCTGCACGAGCGCCGTGCCCACCTGGAAGACGTCGCCCAGGTGCACACGGTCCTCCGTGGCGCCCCGCAGCGTGAGGTTCTCCCCGAACGCGCCGGGCCCCAGGTCACGCCCCTCGCAGCGCCACGCATCGTAGTGCTCGGCCGGGTAGCAGCACACGGCCTTCTCCAGGCCGCCGTGGTGCACGAGATCTCCCTGCTCGTCCCCGATGAATCCGGACCCGCTCACGAAGACGCGGCCCTGGTGCTCGGTCTTCTCGATCGCCGTGCTGATGTCACGACCGCCCCAGTGCTGCCGACGCACCTCACCCGTGCGCAGCGTGAGGACCCGAGCGTCGGTGACGGTGGGCTGTGGGTTGTCCATGTGGCTCCTGTCAGGGTCGGTGGGCGCGGCTCACGCGGGGACGGGCACGCACTGCGGGCAGCGGGTGCGGGCACCGGAGGCCGTGCACGACTCGCAGCACAGGAACTGGCGGCGGCACTGCGGATCGGCGCAGTTGACGTAGCGCGGCGTGGGCTCGTGGCACTGCGCGCAGCGACCCAGGGAGCGGGCGTCCGGGGAGAACTCCACGTGCATGCGCCTGTCGAAGACGTAGAGGGAACCGTCCCACAGCCCCTCGTTGCCGTAGGCCTCGCCGTAGCGGACGATGCCGCCGTCCAGCTGGTAGACGTCCCGGAAACCGCGGTTGCGCAGCAGCACGCTCAGCACCTCGCAGCGGATCCCGCCGGTGCAGTAGGTGACCACCGGCCTGTCCTTGAGGTGGTCGTAGGCGCCGGAGTCCAGCTCGGCCACGAAGTCCCGGGTGGTCCCGGTCTGGGGCACGACGGCATCCCGAAACCTGCCGATGCGCGCCTCCAGCTCGTTGCGGCCGTCGAAGAAGACGACGTCGTCACGCTGCGCCACGAGTTCGTTCACCTCGCGCGGGGACAGGTGCGTGCCGCCACCCACCACGCCGTTCGCGGTGACGGTGACAGTGTCCGGGGCGTTGAAGGTCACCAGCTCCGGGCGGACCTTCACGCTGAGCCGCGGGAAGTCGTTGCCCACTCCGTCCGACCACTTGACGTCCGCGTGCTTGAACGGGGCGTACTCCCGCAGTGCGCGCACGTATGCCTTCACGTCCTGGATGTCCCCGCCCACCGTGGCGTTGATGCCCTGCTCCGAGACGATGATCCGGCCCGTGACGTTGCACGCCCGCGCGAGGGTGAGCTGCCACAGCCGCACGGCCTCCGGGTCAGCGAGCGGGGTGAAGACGTAGAAGAGCACGATCTTGGGGAGGGCCATGTCCTCACCCTAGAGCAGGCTCCGCTCCACTACTCTGCGAGGGTGGCTCCCCATCCCCCCACGCGGCGGCTGCGTTCCGTCCGGACCATTGCATCCCCCGGCACCCACCTCCCGCCTCGGCGCGTGCTCGGTGACCGGCTGGGTACGCATGACAACGCCCTGAACTTCATCCGCCTGACCCTGGCAGCCCTCGTGGTCGTGGGTCACGGCGCGGTACTGGGCGGTTTCGAGCAACAGCGGTGGCACGACCTCAGCGGCATGGCTGTCAACGGATTCTTCGCGATCTCCGGCTTCCTGATCGCCGGTTCTCGTGTGCGCACCTCGTTCCTCAGCTTCCTTTGGCGGCGGGCGCTGCGCCTGTACCCCGCGTTCTGGGTGGCGCTGCTGACGACGGCGTTCCTGGTCGCTCCCCTGACGGCACGACTGAGCGGGGAGTCCTGGATCGCGGGCCGCGCCGTGGACTACGTCCTCCACAATGCGAGCCTCTCCATCCACCAGTGGGGCATCGAGCACCTGCTGCTCGGGGTGCCGTATCCGGGAGTCTGGAACGGTTCCCTGTGGACCCTGTGGTTCGAGGGCGTCGCGTACCTGGCCGCTGGTCTCGTCCTCTCGGTCGGGATCGTGAGACGGCGCCCGCTGCCCTGGCTCGCGGGGGTGCTCGTGGCGGTGCTCGTGCTGGCGGTCCTGGCGCACGGTCCCCTGGACGTCACCACGAGCCGTTACCTCAACGGCCTGCGCCTGGCCGGTTTCTTCTTCGCGGGGATGATCCTGTGGGCGGCCCGGTCGTCGGTGCCCCTCAGCGCATGGCTGGGCGTGCCCGCCCTCGGGCTCGCGCTAGTGGCCTCACGCTGGGAGGTACCGTACGGCGACATCGTCTCGGCTCTGCCTCTGGCCTACGCCTTGCTGTGGCTCGGTGCCGTGCTCCCGGTCCGGCTCTGCTCTCGCACGGACCGGTCCTACGGCACCTATATCTATGTCTTTCCCCTGCAGCAGCTGCTCGTGGTGCTGGGTGTGCACACCACGCTGGGCTACTGGGGGGTACTGCCTGCTCTGTCTCCTTCTCGTACTGCCGCTTGCGTGGCTTTCATGGACGCTCGTGGAGAAGCCGGCCATGCGGTGGAAGTCCCTGATCCGCTGAGCGTCCGGTCGCGGGCAAGGCGGCCACGCGGCGTCGTCGTCGCCACCCGGCGAGCACCGTTCCTCACCGCCGGCGCGCGTGCCTGCCCTGTCGGGGACGACGTCGCAGCTTGCGCAGGGTGCTCGGGCTCAGGTTCGCCGGGCCGGGCAGCCGCCAGCCGAAGCGCCGCGCGGAGATGCTGACCGCGGCGCTCACCACGATCGCGCCGGCCATGCCCCACGTGGGGTGGCCGAGTCCCGCAAACAGCGCCATGAGGGCGCTCGCGATCAGGGCGCTGGTGGCGTAGAGGGTGTTGCCGCCGAAGATCGCGGGGAGCCGGCCGACGGCGACGTCGCGGATCATGCCGCCGCCCACCGCGGTGACAACGCCCAGCAGGATGGCGGGCGGCCACGCGAGACCGGCCCCGAGGGCCTTGACCGTGCCCGTCGCGGCCCAGCAGCCCACCGAGAGGCAGTCCGCGAGGAAGAGGGCACGGAAGGTCCACGTGCTGCCGAAGACCATGAGGTACGCGAGCACCGCGCCCACGAGCGAGGACGTGAGGTAGGCCGGATTCGTCAGCGCCACGGGGAAGCCCTGCTGCAGCAGCGTGTCGCGCAGGATGCCCCCGCCCAGGCCGGAGAGGATCGCGAGCACCGTGAACCCCACGAGGTCCATGCGCAGCTGCCGCGCCACCACTCCGCCCAGGATGCCGTTGGTCAGCACACCCAGCAGGTCCACGACGTCGAAGACGACGTCCGCCTCGAAGCTCACCGTGCGCCCTCACCTCCCGGTCACGCCGCTCGGCGCCCCGTACAGCATAGGGGGCGGCCTGACGGTGGTCTCCAGCGGTGTCCCGGCGTGACGCGGGCCCGCCCCGAGGGACCGGACGCGGCAGCCCACGGCCGGAACGCTTATGCGTGTCGGCGGGGTGGGCCAGGATGGTGCCATGACCACCGTGCACCCCGGATACACCCTGCTGGACGGCCCGCCCGACGTGGCGGACTACCTGAGACTGCGCCGGGAGACCGGCATGAGCCCCAAGACCGAGGAGCAGGCAGAAGCCGGGACCCACGGGGCGTGGGCAGCGCTGCGCGTGCGCCACGACGCCTCCGGAGAGACCGTGGGCATGGGCCGGGTGATCGGCGACGGCGGGTGGTACTTCCACGTGATCGACATGGCCGTGCTGCCCGAGCACCAGGGGCAGGGCCTCGGCGGCGCCGTCCTGGACCGGCTGCTGGAGACCATCCGCACCTCCACGCCCCCGGGCGCGTACGTGAGCCTCATGGCGGACCGCCCCGGACAGGCGCTGCACGCCGGGCGCGGGTTCACGGACCCTGCGCCGCTGACCAAGGGCATGACCATGTGGCTGGACGACTCCCGTGGCTGAGCCTCCCGCGATTGAGCCCGCCGGGCAGCGGCTCCCACCGATCCCTGCCTCAGAGCTCCAGGGCGAGAATGCGCACGCTGCCCGGGCGCCCCGGTGGAATGCCCCGTGCGGCACGGTGCTCGGCCGCCACGATGGGCCCGTGGACCGTGCCACCGGCATCCGGTATGCACGGGCCGAACGCTATGGACTCCCCACACCGCTGCCCCCGGCCACCAACGTGATCCACGCGACCGATCCGGCACCCGCCTGCCCCCAGCCGCCCATGCCGTTCCTGGACGACATCGTGGGCAGCAACATTGGCGACCTGCCCCAGGACGAGGACTGCCTGCGGGTGTCCGTCACGGTGCCCGCCGGGACAGCGCCGGACGCCGGGCTGCCCGTGATGGTGTGGATCCACGGTGGCTCCTATGCCGCCGGTGCCGGTGACGCGCCCTTCTACGACCCCGCCGCGCTGGTGAGTGAGCAACGGGTGGTCATCGTGAGCGTCACGTACCGTCTAGGGCTGCTGGGGTTTCTCGGCGATGGGAAGGACATCCCCGCGAACCTCGGCCTGCTGGACTTGATCGCCGCACTGCGCTGGACGCGGGAGAACATCGAGGCCTTTGGCGGGGACCCCGGCAACGTCACGGCGTTCGGCCAGTCGGCGGGCGGCGACGCCGTCGCACACCTGATGATCGCGGACGGCACCCGCGGGCTCTTTCGCCGCGCCATCATCCAGAGCTCGCCGTTCGGGCTGCTCCCCGGCCGGGCGAAGATGAACGCCCTCATGGCATCCGTGGCCGCACCACTGGCGAAGGATGCGCCGCTGCCCGCCGTGCGGGCCATGCAGCAGCGGGTGGCGAAGGCCGCCACCCGGTACGGGCTCAAGGGGCAGATGCCGTTCGGACTCCAGTACGGCCAGGCGCCCCTGCCGCCGGAGTCGGAGCTCGACGCCCGCTGGCGCAAGGCCGCCGACCGCGTGGAGGTCCTGGTGGGCAACACCGTCCGCGAGGCCGCGCTGTTCACAGCCCGCATCCCGCCGCTGCTGCGCCGGATGCACAGTCCTCGCGGCGGAGCCCGCGTGGACCGGTTCCTCGTGGCACCGTTCACCCGGCGGATCTACGGGGAGGGTGCGGTTCGCTTCGCCCGTCGGCACGCGCACGCCGGCGGCATCGGCGCGCGGTACGAGTTCTCGTGGGGCGTGGGCCGCAATCCCGTGGCCGGTGCACACATCTCGGAGCTCCCGCTGCTCTTCCCGGGCCACGGGGTCTGGGAGCACACACCTCTCGTGGAGGGCCACACGTGGGCCCAGGTGCTCTACGACGGCGCTCGGCTGCGGCGCGCCTGGGCCGAGTTCGCGCGGGGCCACGGGGCCCACGGGGACGCCCGTGCTGGGCTGCGGGTGTTCGACTTGCAGGACACAGCGGGCGGCGCGGACTGACTCTCAGAAGATTGCCTGGCGGGGTTGCCGCCCCCCGCTGTTCTGCCCCGGCGTGGCTGTCGTTCCAACCCGCGCCGTCCTGACCCCGCGGTGCGCGGAGGATTGCCGCGGCCCCTCAGTCCTCGGGAACGTGGGTGGCGATCCCCGCCGCCCGGGCGATCTCGCCGTAGGTCTGTGCGAGGTTGTCCAGCGAGGAGTGCGCATTGAGGCCGCTGGGGTTCGGTGCCACGTACAGCTCCGTGCCGGACCATGGGGACTCCTGCTTACCCGCGGTGGCCTTGGGACGGTCGAAAGCAGCGCGGTACGCGGTGATGCCGAGGACCGCCACCACCGCTGGCCGCTTCTCGCGGATCAGGGCGTCGAGCCGTTGGGCCCCCTCGTGAAACTCGTCCAGAGTGAGTTCGTCCGCACGGGCCGTCGCCCGGGGACACACATTGCTGATGCCTATCCCCCGACTCATGAGCTGGTCGAGGTCCGCGGGGTCGTAGCCGTCCGCCGCGTGGATGAGTGTGTCGGTGATCCCCGCCCGGTACAGGGCCGGGTAGAAGCGGTTGCCCGGCCGGGCGAAGTGCGCCCCCGTGGCGGCCGTCCACAGTCCGGGGTTGATGCCCACGAACAGCAGCCGCAAGGGGTCCGGCAGCAGGTCCGAGACCGTGCAGTCGCGGTAGGAGTCGAGTTCGGCGCGCGTGAATCCCATGCTGCCCATGCTAGGCCGGACGTCCCGGCACTCAGGCTGTGGGCGGCGTCGGCCCCTTCGACGGCGCACGCCCGGCCCGCACCGCCGCCACGCTCGCGAGGATCACGAGCGTCATACCCGCCAGCTCCGCCGCCCCGAGCTCCTGCCCCAGGATCAGCCACCCCACGAGTGCAGCGGCGGCGGGCGCCATGCTCACGAGGATCGAGAACGTCTCCGCCGCGAGTTCCAGTGCGTACGGCAACGCGGAGGACATCAGGGCCACGGCGAGACCGATGAGCAGCACGTGCGGCCGCAGCAGTGCCGCCCCGCCGCTGACGATCCCGAAGGGCGCGGCGAGCACCGCGCCCACCACCATGGCGAGCGCAAGCCCCTGCACTCCGGGGAACGACCGCCCGGCCTGCCGGGACATCAGGATGTAGAGCACCCACAGGGAGGCCGCGCCCAGCGCGAAGAGCCCCCCCGCGGGATCGGGGATCTCCGTTCCGGGACCCACTCCGCTGAGCAGCAGCACACCCGCGAGCGCGAGCCCGGCCCACAGCACCCCGGTGAGCCGACGGGAGAGCACGACGGAGAGGACAAGTGGCCCGAGCAGCTCGATGGTCACCGCGACCCCCAGCGGCAGGCGCGCCACGCCTGGTAGATGAGCATGTTCATCCCGCCCAGGCTGACACCGAACGCCAGGACCACGCCGAGGGCCCCGCGGGTCATCCCCCGCAGGGAGGGCCGGACGACGGCGCACAGCACCACCGCGGCCATGGCGAGTCTGAGGAACACGGCCCCCAGGGCGTCGATCTCGTCGAACAGGCTCACGGCGATGGCAGCACCCGTCTGGGTGACGAGGGTGGCGGCCACCACCAGGAGCACACCCTGAGCCGTGGAGTCCCGCGCGGAACCGTCGCGGTGCGGGGTGTGCGGACCATGCTCAGCGGTCCGCGAGCAGGAACGTGCGCAGCGCCATGACGACCTCGTCCGGGCGGTCCGCGTGCACCCAGTGGCTGGCGTCCCGCACGGTGATCCGCACGGTCCGGGGGAACAGGGCACGCATCACCGGTGCGTCCGCGTCCTGGATGTAGGGCGAGTTCTCGCCGGCCATCCACAGGACGGGTCCGGTGAAGGTCCGGCCCGCGATGTCCTCCTCTGGCCAGCCGCCCACGTCGTCCAGCTGGTCGTGGAGCAGGTCCAGGTTGGGCTGCCATCCGAAGCCGCCGTCGCGGTGGCGCAGGTTCTGGAGCAGGAAGCCGCGCACCTGTTCCTCGGGGATCTCGGTGCGCAGGGCGGCGTCGGCCTGGGAACGGTGCGTGATGCCCGTGAGGTCCAGGCGCTTGAGGGAGCCGAGCAGGTGCTCGAAGTTCCCGCGGGAGGCCTCCGTGTCCGCCTCCTGGGAGTCCACGGGGGCGATGTCCTCGACCACGAGCCTGCGCACCACGTCCGGGTGGCGCAGCGCCAGGAGCATGGCGACTTTCCCACCCATGGAGTGCCCGAGCACGTCCACGGGCCCGTCCGCGGCGAAGTCCCGGCGCAGCTCGTCCGCCACGGTGTCTGCCATCGCGGCGTAGCCGAAGCTCTCCGTCCAGGCCGAGTCACCGTGGTTCGGCAGGTCCACGAGCAGGCACGTGAAGTCCGGCTGCAGGGCCTTGGCGATGTTCGTGAAGTTTTTGCCCCGCCCGAACAGCCCGTGAAGGAACACGAGGCGGTGCTCTCCGGAGCCGATGAGCGTGGTCTTCAGCGTGGGTTTCGTTTCCTGCGGCACGCCGGTCAATCTACTGCGCCGTCCGTGCGCCACCAAAGCGGATGACAGCGTCGCACGGGGCTGTCACCCGGGCCCGGCGCGCTCGGAGCAGGGTCGTGAGGTGCCGGTGGGCCGCTCGCCGCCGTCGTGAGACCGCGGCGGTGCGACCCACCGGAAGCGTCCTCGGGACAGACCCGGGTCGGTCAGTTCGAGGAACCCTTGAGGCGCTCGATGTGCTCGGAGGCCTGCGCCTTCGTCAGGTCCGCGGGCAGCTCCTCGCCGGCCTGCTTGGCGAGGGTGTCCAGGTAGGACTTCTGCGCGGGGGTCATGGGCTCGTCGCCGCTGACCCACTCGGAGGGGTCCTTCTCCAGAGTGGAGTCCTGCGCGTCCCCGGTGGCACCGATGGTCTCGCCCTGGGGCGCCCCGTTGCCGGCCGGGTTCTGCGGCGCGCCCTGCGCGGCGCCACCCTGGACGCCGTTCTGAGCCGCATCCGGCGTGCCGTTCTCGAGCGGCGGCTGGGCGTTCTGCTCGCCGGGCTCCTGTGCGGGGTTCTCGGTCATGGCTTCTCCTTGGCTGGGTCGGGGACCGCTGGGGTCCACGGGGTGCGTTCGGTGTCGGTCATCCTACGCGGGGCGTCCGACACACTCACGGCCTGTGGCAGGGCCCGCGACAGGTCGGGCGCCACGTCCTGCATGTCAGTGGGCCACACGTCCTGCCGCAGGTCACGCGGACGGTCCCCCGGTGCCCCGGACCGCAGCGCGAACCGGCAGCCGCCGCGCCGGCCGCCGCGCGGCGTCGTCGCCCCAGGGCTCCTCAGCGCACGATGCTGCGGTTGCTGCCGTCCTCGCGGCGCGTCCAGCCCTTCGCGTCGAGGTGTTCGAGCAAGGGGATGGCGACCCTGCGCGTGGTGCCCCACGCCTGGCGGGCCTGGCTCGTGGTGAACGGCTGCGGCAGGCGCGCGAGCTCGCGCATGGCGAGCGCGGGGGCAGTGGGCAGCAGAACGACGTCGCCGGGCAGCCTCAGCAGCCGGCCAAGCCGCTGCGCCGCGGCCAGTTCGCGGGATCCCAGTCCCAGGTCGTCGAGCTCGTAGGCCTCGGGCGCAGCAAAGGGGGTGGCGCGCAGCCTGTCCTCGAGCGCGGCCACGGCGGTCTCGGCCGCGCCCAGCCCGCCCCCGTGACCGGGCACGAGCAGGTACCCGTCCCGTTCCTCCAGACCGGCACGGGTCACGACGGCGCGCAGCACGTGGGCGGCGGGCTCCCCCAGTGCGGTGGCCGCGGCACCGCGGGAGAGTCCCGGGGCCAGGGGCTCCCGCGCACGCAGGGCCGCCACGGCGTCGCGCAGCTCGCGAGCCCACCGGTCCAGGTGCGGGGTGTGGATCCACCATCCGTCCGTGACCAGCACGGGCGAACCGGCGGGTGCGGCCTCGGCGGGGAATCCGAGCAGCCGCAGCCGGGCGGCAGAGACCGCGCCGTACTTGACCGTCTCGGCCACGGGGTCCCCGTGCTCGGGAATCTCCGCGAGCCGCGCCGCCTCCCGCGACGCGGCACCGCGGCGGTTTAGAGCCGGGGGGTCCACGTCCAGCACGCGAGCACCACCGAGCGCCACGCGCGCCCCCGGGCTGCGGAGCACCAGCCGCTCCCCCGGCACCAGCGTCAACGGGTGGTCGAGCTGCAGGCGGGCGTGCTCGGCGTCCAGCGGTCGCAGCCGCGTGCCCACCCCGGCCGTTCCGGCGTGCACCACCACCTGCTCCGGGACCTCCGTGAAGGGCTCCCCGCGCTCCCTCCTCACCTCCAGGACGTCGGTGACCGGCCAGGCCCGCGGGGTCAGCAGCGTGTCCCCGCGGTGGATCGCGTCCTTGCTCGTGCCGCGCAGGTTCACGGCCACGCGGTTCGTTGGCCCGATCTCCGGCACCGACGTGTTCTGGCTCTGCAGGGAGCGCACCGTGACGTCCTGCTCCCCCGCGGCCCCGCGCAGCACCATGCGGTCCCCCGCGCGCAGGGTGCCCGCCGTGAGCGTCCCCGTGACCACGGTCCCAGCGCCCGAGATGGTGAACGTCCTGTCGATCCACAGCCGCACGCGCGCGTCCGGGTCAGGAGCGGGAACGCGGGCCAGCACGTCGTCGAGCGCGGTGCGGAACCGGTCGAGCCCTGTGCCGTCCTGCGCGGACACGACGACGGCGGGGGCCTCGGCGAGTCCCGTTCCCGCCAGTTCCGCGCGGGCCTGGGCCACGACGTCGGCCACCCGCTCCGGCGCGCGGTCCGCCTTGGTGACCACGATCAGCCCGTCGCTGATGCCCAGGGCCGCCACGGCGTCCCGGTGGTCGCCGGACTGCTCCTGCCAGCCCTCGTCGGCGGCCACCACGAAGCACACCACGGGTGCCGGTCCCACACCGGCAAGCATGTTGCCGAGGAAGCGCTCGTGCCCGGGGACGTCCACGAACGCCACGTGCCGCCCCGAGGGCAGCGCGGTCCAGGCGAAGCCGAGGTCGATGGTGAGCCCGCGCTGCTTCTCCTCGTCCCAGCGGTCCGGCTCAATACCCGTCAGCGCCCGCACAAGCCTGCTCTTGCCGTGGTCCACGTGACCGGCGGTTGCCACCACGTACATCAGCGCAGTCCCTCCAGCGCGGCGCGCACGGCGTCGGTCAGTGCGGCGTCGTCCGCCTCCGGGATGCAGCGCAGATCCACGAGGCACGCGCCGTCGTGCACGCGCGGCAGCACCGCGGGGGTGCCCAGCCGCAGCGCCTCGGCGGCCGCTTCCGGCAGTCGCACCGCCCAGCCCGGCAGAGGCACCCCCGGTGCGCCGCCCCCGCCCACGCGGCCGTCATGCGGGACCGCCTCCGCGCCGACCACGCTGGCCAGTGCCTCCGCGCGCTCGCGCAGCCGCTCGGGGTCCGCGTGCAGGGACCGGCCGACGGGAGTGGGCCCCCCACGCAGCGTGGCCTCCAGCGCCGCGAGGGTGAGCTTGTCCGCGCGCACTGCTCGGGCCAGCGGGAAGCGCGCCAGGCGCCGAACAGTCTTCGCGCGGCCCAGCAGCAGACCGGCCTGGGGCCCGCCGAGGAGCTTGTCCCCGCTCGCGATCACCGCGTCCGCCCCAGCCTCCAGGGCCTCGGCGAGACTCGGTTCGTCCGGCAGGGTGGGGTCCGGGGTCAGCAGGCCGCTGCCCACGTCCACGACGAGCGGCACGCCGTGCGCGTCCGCGAGGGAGCGCAGCTCCCGCAGCGGCACGGCCGCGGTGAAGCCGGCCACCCGGAAGTTGCTGGGGTGGACCTTGAGGATGCAGCCCGTCCCCGGACCCAGAGCGGCCTCGTAGTCGCCCAGGTGGGTGCGGTTGGTGGTGCCCACCTCGCGCAGACGCGCCCCCGTGGACTCCATGAGGTCCGAGAGCCGGAATCCGGCTCCGATCTCCACGAACTCACCCCGGCTGACGACCACCTCTCGGGTGCCGGCCAGGGCCGTGGTGGCGAGCACCAGCGCGGCGGCGCCGTTCGTGACGACCAGAGCGTCCTCCGCTGCGGGGCATGCCTCCAGCAGCGCCTCCCGGGCCCCCGCGCCGCGCGCGGAGCGCTGCCCGGTGGCCAGGTCCAGTTCCACGTCCACGTAGTCGGCGGCGGCGAGCAGGGCCTGCTTCGCGGCGTGGGACAGTGGGGCCCGCCCGAGGTTGGTGTGCACAACCACGCCCGTGGCGTTGAGCACCGGGCTCAGGGAGCTCGCGCCGCGCGCGCTCAGGCCCGCGACCACCGCCTCCACCACGGCCTCCGGGGCGATCTCCCCGCCCCGCGCGCGCTGCTGCGCGGCGCGGACGGCGGCGCGCACGGCGGCGTCGCCCAGTCCTGCGGCCGCCGCGCGGACCCGCGGGTCCGCAAGCACACGGTCCGTGCGGGGGATGCGACGGCGGGGGTCCTCTGTGCTCACGCTGCTCCTCGAGTGGATGTCTGGACGCCGCTCCCCGCGGGCGCCCCGGTCGCGCAGGGGCCGCCCGGCGCCCGGGTGAGCGCGGGCCCGGTGCACGGCGGGCGCTGCGCGTGGCTGTCCGCGACGACCCCGCACCCCACCGCCCGCGCTGGGGCGGGGCAGCCTCCCGGGAGCGGGACCTATCGGTCGCGGGCCTGACCGCAGCAGCCCCGGGGTCGTGATACGCGATGGTTGGCGGAGGCGGACGGGAATCGAACCCGCCAGACCGAGGTGCTCGGTCTCACCGGTTTTGAAGACCGGGGCGCCCACCAGGACACGTACGCCTCCGCGGCCGAATGTATCACCGCCCGCGGACACGTGAGCTCAGTAGGCTGTCGGAGCGCGTTCCTACACTGGTCCCATGAGTGAACGCCCCGCGGACTCCCCCGCCCATGACCCCGCAGTCGGTCTCGGCCGCCTCACGAGCTACGCCCACGGTGGAGGCTGCGCGTGCAAGATTCCCCCGGGAGAGCTGGAGGACGCGGTTCGCGGACTGACCGGTCAGAACGCGCCGGGCGTCCTGGTGGGTCTGGACGACGGCGACGACGCCGCAGCGGTTCTCGTGCGCCCGGACCTCGCTGTGCTCTCCACGGCGGACTTCTTCACCCCCGTGGTGGACAACGCGTACGACTGGGGGCGGATCGCCGCCGCCAACGCCCTCTCGGACGTCTACGCCATGGGCGGCACCCCGGTCGTCGCGATCAACCTGGTGGGCTGGCCGCGCGAGCTGCTGCCGATGGAGCTGATGTCGGAGGTGCTCCAGGGTGGACTGGACGTGGCCCAGCTGGCGGGCTGCCCGGTGATCGGCGGGCACTCGATCGACGCTCCGGAGCCCACGTACGGCATGGCCGTCACGGGCACAGCGGACCCGCAGCGCCTAATGCGCAACGACGCCGCCCGGGCCGGTCTGCCGATCACCCTCACCAAGCCGATCGGCGTGGGGTTGCTCAACAACCGCCACAAGATCACCGGTGAGATCTTCCCTGCGGCCATCGAGACCATGACGTCACTGAACAAGTCGGCGTCCGAGGCGGCACTGGCCGCCGGGGCGGAGGCCGCCACGGACGTCACCGGCTTCGGCCTGCTGGGCCACCTCTACAAGATGTGCCGGGCCTCCGGCGTGGGCGCCACAATCGACGCCGCCGCCGTTCCCCTGGTCGACGGCGCGGCGGAGGCCCTGCGGGACGGCTTCGTCTCCGGCGGCACCCGCCGCAACCTGGACTGGGTGCGTCCCTCCCTCACCGCCGGGGCCGACGTCCCGGAGGAGACACTCCTGCTGCTCGCGGACGCCCAGACCTCCGGCGGGCTTCTGGTGATCGGCGAGGTCCCGGGATACCCGGTGATCGGCGAGACCACCGTGCTTCCGGAGGCGGCGCAGACCTTCGTCACCGTGCGCTGAGGCGTGAGCTTAACCGAGGGTGCGGCGCCTGCTCGTCCGCGCCACCGCAGCACGCGGTGAAGAGACCGTTGCGGTGGCGGCGGGCGCACCATCCGGCGGCAGCCGCGCGGAAGCGTGGTCTCAGCCCTCCGGGTGCTGCGGGCCCGTGGTGATCGAGTCGTCGGTGATACCCGCCGCGCGCCGCTTGTTGAGGCGGTTGCGCTGCGGGATCACCGTGTACTTGGGGTCCTTCACGGACTCCTTGCCGGCCCAGAAAACGCCGAAACGGGTGAGGGCCGAGGACGTCATCAAGGCGGCGCCGGAGACCGCGGCGACCCAGCGGCGTCGTCCGCCGAGCAGCGCGCCGAGACCCCCGAGGATCGAGAGCCGTTCGCTCCACTCCAGCCACTCACCGGGCTTGCCCTGTTCCAGGGGCTCCACCGTCACGGGATCCATCTCACCCTTCATCACGTGCATGGCCACGAGTTCACCGGCCACACCGGCCACCGCGAAGAAGCGCGCGGGCCCCGTCTCTGACGTGGGTGTGGTGAGCAGGATCAGCCCGCCCGAGGCCAGGGATGCCGAGGACGCGAACACGAACGCCAGGTGGCCGTGCATCTCGTGCCACGTGGGCACAGAGGTGTCGCTGAGCAGTATGGCCGTGTACGTGGCCATGGGCGCCCCGAGCAGGCCGGCGGCCACACTCGTGGGAAGTTCCAGCGCGTGCAGCACGGGGCGCAGCGGGCCCAGCGGCAGGCGCTCTCCCGTCATGCGGTCCAGCTCCACGGCCGCGGCCACCCCCGCGTTCGTGGAGAACGTCGCGAGCACCCACGAGCCCACGCTCATGGGAGAGGTGGGCTTGAACGTGCGCATCATGTGCAGGAAGCGCTCCGGGCGCCCGAGGTCTGCCACCAGTGCGATGCCGCCCAGCCCAGCCGCGGTCAGCGCCGCCAGCCGACCGTTGCGGCGCATGGCGGACCTGCCCGTGAGGCAGCCGCCGAGCGCCAGGATCGCGGAGCCGCCGGAGAGCCCTCCCAGGAACAGGTACGTGGCGATCTTCGAGTCCCACGGCGGGGCCTTCACGATCGGACGGCCGTAGTAGGAGGTGAACTCCGGCTCGGGCACCATGGCCACTTCGCGGGAGCCGTCCCCACCACCGCGGCGGAAGGCACCCCCGCCGGCGGGCCGGTTGCGGCGCCGCCGCTTGCGGTGGGGCTCCTCGGGCGGGCGGTAGCTGTCGTAGGGCGAGATGCTCATGCGCGGTCACCCGCCGTGAAGGCCACCGCACCCAGCGCCAGCATCCCCAGCACCGCGGCGCCCGCCCGCTTGTACATGCGCGGCAGGTCCGCGGTGGGCACGCGGGGATCCGGCGGCAGGCCGTAGACCTCCGGCTCGTCGAGCAGCAGGAAGATGGAGCCCGTGCCGCCCACGCCGTCCCTGGGGTTTGCGCCGTACAACCGCGCCTCGGTCCTGCCCTGCTCGTGCAGCTGGGTCACGCGGTGCTGGGCGGTCTCGAGCATGCTCTCCCGCTCGCCGTACTTGATGGACGTGGTGGGGCACGCCTGCGCGCACGCCGGGGTCTGGTCGTTCTTCATGCGGTCGTAGCACAGCGTGCACTTCTGGGCGATGCCGTCCTGCGGGACCTTCACGGTGTCCGGCATGGGCGGGGCGCCGCGCTGAGTCTTGGGCTCCACGAGACCGTCGTTGCGGCGCTCGATCACACCGAACGGGCACCCGGCCACGCACGTGCCGCAGCCGTTGCAGATGTCCTCCTGCACCACCACCGTGCCGAACTCCGTGCGGAACAGCGCCCCCGTGGGGCAGACGTCCAGGCAGCCGGCGTGGGTGCAGTGCTTGCACACGTCCGAGGACATGAGCCAGCGGAAGTCCGGGGTGTCCAGCACGGGCGAGTCGTCCGCGTCCGTGCCGTGCGTGCCGCGGGTCGACGACGCCCCGGCGCCACCGCCGCAGCCACCCCCCGAGCCGCAGCCCAGGGGCGCGGTGACGCCCGGCGTGGACTGCGACGAGCACGCGCACCCGGGCCCCGCCGCGTCGGCGTCGACCGGGTCCGGAGTGGAACCGCACGCGCACGCGCCCGAGCCGCACGCCCCGCCCTGCGAAGCGGTGGCCGCCGCCGCGGCGTCGGCCCCGGTTGCGGAGCCGCATGCGCACCCACCGGACGACGGCGCGGGCGACGTCGCAGGGGGTCCCACCCGCGGCATCCCCAGGCTCACGAGGGCGCGCCCGGACTCCCGGGCCTCCTCGATCCGCTCGTGGGACTGCTCGATGAACGCGACGTGGCGCCATGTGTCCGCGCCGAGCCCGCCCGTGTTGTCGTAGGAGGAACCGAGGATCTGGTAGTCCGAGTCCGCGGGGTTGCGGTTCCACTCCTTGCACGCCACCTCGCAGGCCTTGCAGCCGATGCAGATGGAGGTGTCCGTGAAGAAGCCGCGCCGCGGGTGCGAGTGCTCCCAGTAGGTGTCATCCTCGAAGGCCGAGGTGGGCGTCATCCGGTCCGTGCTCACGTGTCCTCTTCCTGGTCCGCCGGGCGGTTCGCGGGCTGGTCTTCCGGGTGCTCCCCCGGGTGGTAGGCCGTGGACCGGCCCGCGGTGTCACCGCTGTCGCGTGCTCGCAGCGGATCCTGGTTGAGCTCCCGCTCGGGATCCGTGATCCGATCCATGCCCGTGCGCACCGTGAGGCCCGCCCGCTGCTGGTACTCGCGCACCAGCTCGTTGCGCTGCGCACCGCGCGGCCGCCGCCCGGGGAGGATGTCGCACGAACCCGTCTTGAAGTTCTGGATCTGCACGTTGGGGTCCAGCGTGATGCCCAGCAGGTCGTTCGCACCGTCACCGGTGACCACCGCGTCCGTTCCCGCACCCCAGTGGTACGGCAGGCCGATCTGGTGGATCGTTTTGCCCGCCACGGTCAGCGGGGTCATGCGGTCCGTCACCAGGACCTTGACCTCGATGGCCGAGCGCGGCGAGACGATGGTGGCCCACCCGTAGGGCTCCAGCCCCTTCAGCTGCGCGAGCTCCGGGGAGATCTCGCAGAACATCTCGGGCTGCAGCTCGGAGAGGTACGGCAGCCACCGGCTCATCCCGCCGGCGGTGTGGTGCTCCGTGAGCCGGTACGTGGTGAACATGAACGGGTAGACGTCCGTTCCCGGTGCGTCACCGCTGGCCGCGGAGAGGTTGTCCTCCCGCGGGAACATCACCCGCGTGGGGTTCTGCTGCTGCGCGTACAGCGGGTTGGCCACCGGGGACTCCTGCGGCTCGTAGTGCGTGGGCAGGGGCCCGTCCAGCATGCCCTTGGGCGCGAAGAGCCAGCCCTTGCCGTCCGCCTGCATGATGAACGGGTCGTTGCCCGCCAGGCCGTCAGGCCCGGCGACGTCCGGTCCCGGCCGGGCCGAGGGGTCCCTGTCCACGGGGAAGTCCGGATTGTCCTTTCCCGTCCAGCGCCGGCTCTCCTCGTCCCACCACACGAGCTTCTTGCGCTCGCTCCACGGTCTGCCCTGCGGGTCCGCGGAGGCGCGGTTGTAGAGGATGCGGCGGTTCGCGGGCCAGGCCCACGCCCACTGCGAGGCGATCTCGTCCTGCTGCCACCCCGGAACACGCATGGCCGCCCGGTTGACGCGGTCCGCGTAGATGCCCGCGTAGATCCAGCACCCGCCGGACGTGCTGCCGTCCGCCGTCATCTGGCCGTAGCTGCTGAGGGGCTCGCCGGCGTTCTCCCCGGTCTCGAACCGGCCGTTGATCTCGGCCAGCACGGAGACGGGATCGATCTCGCCCTGCTCGTCCAGCGGGTAGTCCCACGTGAGGTCGAGCAGGGGACGGTCCCGGGGGTCCTCGGAGTCCGCGAGCCGCTGCCGGATGCGCTTGCCGAGCTCGAAGAAGAACTCCAGCTCGCTCTGCGCGTCTCCCGGGGGAGCCACGGCCTGGTGGCGCCACTGCACGAGCCGCTGGGTCTGGGTGAACGAGCCGGACTTCTCCACGTGCGTGGCCGCGGGCATGAAGAAGACCTCGGTCTGGATGTCCTCGGTCTTCAGCTCCCCCGAGGCGATCTCCGGGCCGTCCTTCCACCACGTGGCGGACTCGATCATGTTCAGGTCCCGCACCACGAGCCACTTCAGGTGGGACATGCCCAGCCGCTGCATCCGTCCGTTGGCCGAGCCCACGGCGGGGTTCTGCCCCAGGAGGAAGTAGCCCTCCACCTTGTCCTCGAGCATGGCCATGAGCGTCTGGTAGGTGCCGTGGGCACCGTTGATGCGGGGGATGTAGTCGTACGCCCACTCGTTCTCGGCCGTGGCGGCGTCGCCCCACCACGCCTTCAGCAGGTTGACGGCGTACGCCTCTGCGTTCGCCCAGTAGCCCTTCTGCTCCGTGGTGCGGATGCCGTCCACGTAGTCGGAGAACGACTGCTGGGTCACCGAGGGCATGGGCAGGTAGCCGGGCAGCAGGTTGAACAGGGTGGGGATGTCGGTGGAGCCCTGGATGGTCGCGTGCCCGCGCAGCGCCATGATGCCGCCACCGGGCCGGCCCATGTTGCCCAGCAGCAGCTGCAGGATGGACGCGGTGCGGATGAACTGGGCTCCCAGCGTGTGCTGGGTCCAGCCCACCGCGTACGCGAAGCACGTGGTGCGGTCCCGTCCGGAGTTCTCCGTGACGGAGCGTGCCAGGTACTCGAAGTCCGCCTCCGAGATGCCACACGCCTCCCGCACCATCTGCGGCGTGTACCGCGCATAGTGGCGCCTGAGGATCTGGAACACCGTGCGCGGGTGCTGCAGGGTCTCGTCCCGCACTGAAGCGCCCCCGCCCACGGGTGCGCCGCCGCTGCCGAACTTGTCGCCACCGGCCTCGGCCCGCTGCTTGGCACCCTTGGCGTGCTCGTGCTCGACGCCGAAGACGTGGTTGTCGACGCCGCGGCCCGCGGCGTCGTCGGACGCCTCTCCGCGGGAGTCCTGCCCCTCGGAGTCCTCGGTCTGGTACGCCCACGACTTCAGGTGGTAGCCGCCGCTCTCCTCGTCGTAGCCGGAGAACAGTCCGTCCAGGTCCTCGGCGTCCTCGAAGTCCTCGCTGATCAGGTTGGAGGCGTTCGTGTAGTTGACCACGTAGTCGTGGAACCAGAGGTCGTTGCTCAGCACGTGGTTGATGAGCGCACCGAGCAGCACGATGTCCGATCCCGCCCGGATGGGCAGGTGCTTGTCAGCGACCGCGGAAGTGCGTGTGAAGCGCGGGTCCACGTGGATGACCCTGGCACCGCGCGCCTTGGCCTCCGTGACCCACTGGAAGCCCACGGGATGGCACTCGGCCATGTTGGAGCCCTGGATCACGATACAGTCGGCGTTGGCCATATCCTGCAGGGACTGGGTCGCGCCACCGCGACCGAACGAGGTTCCCAGACTGGGAACCGTGGCGGAGTGTCAAATCCGGGCCTGGTTCTCGATCTGCACCGCCCCTGCCGCGGTGAACAGCTTCTTGATCAGGTAGTTCTCTTCGTTGTCCAGCGTGGCGCCGCCCAGGGACGCGATGCCCATGGTGCGCCGCAGCGGACGGCCGTCCTCGTCCGCGTCCTGCCAGCCTCGGCGTCGGGATTCGAGGAAGCGGTCCGCGATCATGTCGATCGCGGTGTCAAGCTCCAGGGGCTGCCACTCCGAGGCGCCGGGCGCCCGGTAGAGCATCTGGGTCTGGCGGCCCGGGGAGTTCACGAGCTGCTCGCTCGCGGAGCCCTTGGGGCACAACCGCCCGCGGGAGATCGGCGAGTCCGGGTCACCCTCGATCTGGATGACGCGCTCGTCCTTGACGTACACCTTCTGTCCGCAGCCCACCGCGCAGTAGGGACAGATGCTCTGCACCACCCGGTCCGCCGTGGCGGTGCGGGCGGTGAGGTCACGGGTGTGCTGGGACTCCACCGCAGAGCTGCGGCCGGTGCGGTCCCCCGTGCGGAGCTGGCGGATGACCGGCCACTCCATGGGGCTGAAACGAGTCATGGGAACAGGATAGACCTCCGCCCGGACACGGTTGCGCACCACGTGTTTCCCGTGTCCACTCCCCGCGGGGCGCCGACCGCCGCGTCCGGAGTGATCGACGACGCCGCGGCGTCCGGTCACCCGGGCGGGTGCCCCCTCCGCTGCTGGAGAGGGCACCCCCGGACGGTCAGTCCTCGTCCACCAGGGGATCGGAGCTGTCGAAGCCTGCGTCCTCGAGGGACTCGTTGACCTCCTCGTCAGCCTGCGGGTCGTCGATCATCCGCTCGACCTCCGGGTCGGTGAGCTCCGGGTCCGTACCCGGCTCAACCATGAGGTCCTCGTCGTCCGCGAGCTGCCGGGCGTCCGCGCCCTCGGGGTGCTTCAGGGGGTCGTCGTCCTGGCCCCACTGGGCGTCGTCCTCCTCCCAGGCGTCGTCCTCGTCCCCCGAGGTCTCGGAGAACTCGTCCTTGCCGAGGATCTCGTTGTGCACCTCGGGATCGTCCAGCGGGTTGGGGTCCGGGATGGGCTGCGTCATGGTTGCTCCTTCGCGGGATCTGGAGCCGCGTGCTGTCACGGGCACCGCCAGACTACGGCGCCGTGCGCGCCACCTCCACCGCCCCGGCGGAGGTTCGCCGCGGGCGGGTCCGAGACCGGTGCCGTACCGCTCAGGGACCGTTTCGACGCCTGGAAGCTGGTGGCACGACGTCGACACGGCCGCGTTGCATCACTTTGCATCTATATGGTGGTTGAGTTGGGGCACTCCGCTCCTCCGGCGGAGTCCCGCACCACTGCGGGTCAAGGACTCGCCGAGAGGCCCGCCATGCCCAGGACATGCCACGCCGTCGTCATCCCCACGCTGCTCGTGCTCGCCCTCGGCGGGCTCACGGCGTGCGGTTCGCAGTCCGCGCAGGAGCCGCAGGCGACGTCGACCGCCGCCCGCAACGCGCCCAACTCGGGCATCCGCTCGCAGGCCCCGACGACGACGCCGTCCACCCTCGACGGCACCCGGCCCGCCACCCAGCCCACGGCACAACCGAGCAACGCGCCCAACGGTGCGGACGAGGAGGCGACGTCGTCGGCCACACCGGAACTGTCCGGGTCCTGCGGCACCGACAGTGCCACGAAGGCCGTCGACGACAACCTCGACAAGGTGCCCGGAGTGGACGATCCCTCGATGTGGACCATTGACGATCTGGGCACCTACGACCCGTGCGCCGCGCTCTCATGGGTGACCCTGTCCGGAGGCGGGACGGGCTCCTCCATCCGACAGCAGATGCTCTTCCACGACGGCGACTACCTGGGCACCACGACGGCCACCCCCATCGGCTTCCACCCCGCCACGGTGCGACTGTCCGACTCCTCCATCCAGGTCACCTACACGTACAACCGCGGCAACGAGAGCAACGCAGAAGCCAGCGGCCGCGCCGTCTCCGTCTACAGCTGGAACCCGGACACCGAGTCCATTGACCACTCCGGCGAGTGGCCCCCGGGCATCGGCTGACACCCCCCGACGGCCGTGACACCGTGTTTTCCTTTGCACAGTCGCGCCTGAGACCCCATGGAGGAACCAGGTCGCCACACCGGTGGCCGTACGGAAAACACCCAAGGAGTCACTTCATGGGACGCCTCACTCGTCTTTCCACCCGCACCACCGCCGCAGCCGCAGGAGCACTTCTGCTGGCCGGTGGCATTGCAGGCCCGGCATTGGCCTCGGGGCAGGCATCCGAGGCCGCGACGTCGTCCTCCGCCGCGTCCGACTGCGGCCTTGAGACCGGTCACCAGGCTGCACAGCGCTGGATCCCCGTGCTGACCCCGCCGTTCGGCGCGGACCACGAGGACCAGGGCGCGTGGGACGCCAAGAACGTGGACACCTCCACCTACGACCAGTGCGCGGAGCTGTCCTGGATCACGGTGCAGACCGAGGGCGCCACGGCCTCCTCCCCGAGCACCATCATGCTCTTCCACAAGGGCGCCTATCTGGGCACCGCAACCAACGGCTCCTTCGGGTTCGCCCCGGATGTGGCCCGCGTGGACGATTCCACGCTGGACGTGACCTTCCACTACCCGCAGGCCGGCGACAGCAATGCCGACCCGCGCGGCCAGGCGACCTCCACGTACTCGTGGGACCAGGACACCGGGACGCTCACCCAGGAGGGCCAGCTGCCTCCCCACCTGAACTCCTGATCCTCCCCGTGGCAAGGGCGCCGGAGCGCCTGACGCCCTGCATGTCGGGGCCGTCCACCGGACACCGGTGGGCGGCCCCGACGTCGTGCCTGCACCGTTGTCTCCCCCAGACGCACAGGTTTGGTCCGCGCTCGACAGGGGCAGCACCCTGGCCAGGGACCAGGAATGCCCGCTCGGCAGGAACAACCACCTGCGAACGGCTCGCCAAGGTCAGCGAAACGCAACCCCTTTCCCGTGTTTTCTATTGCACACATGCGGTCGAGCCCCAGTGCGGCAACAGGTCGTCGAGTGACGGCCGTACGGAAAACGCCAAGGGAGTCACGTCATGGGACACCTCACACGCCTTTCCACTCGCACCGCCGCCGCCACAGCCGGAGCACTGCTGCTCGCCGGAGGTCTCTCCGCTCCCGCCCTCGCATCGGGTGCGGGCTCGCAGGACGTGGCGCCGCCCACGGCACAGACAGCCGCCGACCCCTGCCTCGACGACTCCAACGAGTACGCCGTGCAGCAGGCGGCAAAACTGCTGCCCCCGCCCTACGGCCCGGACGTGCCGAACGCACCGGGCTGGGCCGTCGACCAGGCTGACGCGTCCACCTACAGCGGCTGCGAGGGCCCCTCCTGGGTCTCCCTGACCGTGACCGGTGCGACGGCGTCCTCACCGCAGACGATCGTGCTCTTCTCCCACGGCCAGTACCTGGGCACCGCGTCCGCGACGCACTTCGGTTTCGAGCCCAAGGTCGAGCGCGTTGACGACGCCACCCTGCGGGTCACATACCGCTTCCCCATCGAGGGGGACGCCAACGCGGCACCCCGGGGCCGAGCCGTCTCCGAGTTCCACGACGACGCCGCCTCGGGTCGTGTGGTGCACACCGGTGAGTTCCCGCCGCGGGATGCCTGACCAGCACCACCCCAGCGGTTCGACAGTTCCCCGGGTGACGAAGGACGAGGGCCGACCAGACCGCTGGTCGGCCCTCGTCGTTCCGACAGTGTCCGGCGGACATCTGCTTCCCGGCCCCGCATGTGAGCTGTGGCACGATGACTGCGAGGGGTACGACGCCGTCGAGGGAGGAACCGTGGAACTGGTGCGCACGCTCGTGACCGCCGCCGCGGGCTCCTACGGCGCGAACTGCGCGCTGGGCACGGCCGCGGCGCTCGGCTGGGTGGACACGTCCCCCTTCCGGTGGGTGCACCACGCGCTGTACGTGAGCACGTCCTCGCTCACCGCGGCCGCCGTGGTGGCGGGGCTGCGGGAGGGGTCGACGACGGCGTTCGCCCTGGTCCCCGCGCTCGTCCCCCTCGTCCTGCTGCAGCGCCACGGCGCCCGCCCGCTGCCACGCCACACGCGGGACGCCCTCGCGGCGGCACCGTGCTACGCGGCCGGCCTCGCGCTGGCCTGGAGGTGAACCATGGAGTTCCTGGACGCTGTCTTCAACCGCAGGACCACCAACGGCCCGTTCCGCCCGGATCCGGTGAGCCCCGAGCACCAGCAGCTGCTGATCCGCGCGGCCACGGCGGCGCCGTCCCAGTTCAACAGCCAGCCGTGGCGGTTCGTGCTGGTCGAGGACAGGGAGACCATCGGGACGATCGCCCGCATCAGCGGCGAGAGCATGACCGAGGTGATGGGCGCGGGAACGTTCTTCGACCGGTACAAGAAGTACTTCCGCTTCAGCCAGAAGGAGATGGACACCCTGCGCAGCGGCATGCTCTTCGACAGGCTGCCCGCCCTGTTGCGCCCGTTCACCTCCCGGGCGTTCACGCCGTCCGGGCAGAAGCTCATGAACCGGTTGCGGGTGCCGCAGACCCTCGGCGAGGAGAACCGCAAGCTCGTTGCCGGTTCCCCGCTGCTGCTCGGCGTGATGCTGGAGCGCGGGGAGTACCGGCCTGAGGAGCTCTCGGGCTTCTACTCCGTGTTCAGCATGGGCGCGGCCATGGAGAACCTGTGGCTGACCACCGTGGAACTGGGCATGGGCATCCAGTTCGTCTCCTTCCCCATGGAGGCACCGCACCAGTGGGCGCGGATCGTGGAGCTGCTCGATGTCCCGGAGGACCTGGAGCTCATGGCCGTGTACCGGCTGGGCTACGTCCCCGAGAGCACGCACCGACCCGCGATCGACTGGTCCAGCCGCGAGCGCAAGCACCCCTCCCAGTTCGTCTTCCGGGAGACCTGCGCCACGCCGCAGTTGGGGTGGGACGAGGACTCCCGCCCCGGTACGACCTGACCCCGGCCCGGTCTGCCCCCTTCTTGCACCGGCCCCCGGATCAGCCCGACCCACGGGCAAGTCGGGTCCACGCGTCAGTCGGGGTCGCGGGTCAGTCCGTTCCCCGGTGCACCGCCAGGACGCGGAAGAAGCGCTGGCCGCGCACCCGCCACCCGGGCGGCATGAGCGCGGCCAGCTCGCCCGGTGTGCGGCTGCGCCGGATGGACAGCAGCCCGTCGAAGCGCACGAAGGTGCGGGCACGAGCCAGCGGCAGGGTGGCCGCCCAGTAGATGAGCCATGCCAGGCGTGAGCGCCGCAGGTCGTTGTGCACCGCGATTCCGCGGGCCAGGAGCGCGGAGTCCTCCAGCAGTCCGGTCAGGTCGGCCGCCTCCAGGTGGTGCAGCACGTGGTTGGAGAGCACGGCGTCGTACCGCTCCCCCGCTGCCACGAGGTCCGCGCTGGACTCCGCCCGGTAGGTGGTTCCCGTCCCGCGGTCGTGAGCTCGGGCCCAGGTGATGGCCCGGGAGTCCGGGTCTATGCCCGTGACCCGCACGTCCAGCGAGTCCCGGGCGGCCCAGCGCGCCACGGCCCGTGCGACGTCGCCGCCCCCGCAGCCCACGTCCAGGACCGCGGCCGGGCGGGACTCCGCCGCCGCGGCACGCAGCACCGGGCGGAGGTCACGCACGTAGACCGCCCTCCAGGAGGCCACGAGCGGGTTGATGACGCCGAACATCCGGTAGGTGGTGTCCAGGGCCCGCGGATCGCACGCGGGATCGTCCATGAGCTCAGGCTCGTTGAGGGCCCGACGGCGCAGCAGCGGGTCCACGGGTCACTCGCCCTGACCGTCGGCGGGCCCGGGCAGCACCCGCAGCAGCGCGCTCTCGATGCTCAGCCCCGGCCCGAACGCCATGGCAGCCACCGCGCCAGGAGCCCCGCGGGCGAGGATCCGCTCCAGCACGAACAGGATGGTGGCACTGCTCATGTTCCCGGCCTCGCTCAGCACGCTCCGGGAGGGTGCCATCTGCTCCTGCGAGAGGCCCAGCCGCGACTGCACCTTGTCCAGGATGCTGCGCCCGCCCGGGTGCACCGCCCACTGCGGCACGTGCTCCACTGTCTCGCCCGTGCGGCGCAGCAGCGGGGCCAGCGCGTCGGCCACGTGGTCGTCGATGATCCGCGGCACGTACGCGCCCAGGATCATCTCGAAGCCCTCGTCCCCCACGCTCCACGCGAGCTCGTCCTCTCCCACGGGAGCGAGTGCTGTCTCGAAGTCCACCAGTTCCAAGCTCGGCCCCGCGAGAGGGACCTCCCGCGCGCTGACCACCGCGGCGGCCGCACCGTCCGCGAACAGGGCGTTGCCCATGACGGTGTCCGGATCGTTGCGCACGTGCAGGTGCAGTGTGCACAGCTCCAGGCACACCACCAGGACCACGGCCCGCGGGTCCGCGCGGCACGCGGTGGCCGCGGCCCGCAGGGCGGGGAACGCCGCGTTGCAACCCATGAATCCCAGGTGCGTGCGCGTCACGTCCGCGGGCAGCCCGAGATCCTTGGCCACGCGCACGTCCGGGCCCGGCGCGAAGAAACCGGTGCAGGACACGGTGACCACGTGGGTCACGTGCGCCGCCTCGACCGGCGCGCGCTCCAGGGCGGCGCGCGCCACCGAGACGAACATGCGCCGCGCGTTCTCCGTGTAGATCCGGTTGCGCTCGCGCGTGCCCGGGGAGAGCAGCTGACCCTCGGCGGCTGCCACGAACGAGGACGCCGCCGCACCGCCACCTTCCTCGTGCGGACAAACGGTGCCCTCCGGACCCGACGGCACGGCGTCGCCCCGGCGTTGCCGTGCGGCGTCGGCAAGGGTGCCCAGCTCGGGAAGCACGGTGTGGCGTGTGTCCACCCCGGCCGCGCGGAACGTGGCGCGGACCAGGCGGGAGCCCAGCCGCGTCATGCCCGGCTGCTCGGCGAAGACCTCCGCGACATCCTCCTGGCGGATCGTCGTGTCCGGGAGCTCGGTGGCGATCGACAGCATGCGAACAGTCATGGCCCATGGTAGGCACCCTCACAGCGGGCAGGGCCGTAGCCTGGGGCCATGACCGAGCACCCCGACGACACCCGCCCCCGCTCCGTGCAGTTCCTCGACCGCGTGCGCGAGAACCTCGACCGGCTGAGCCCCGAAGAGGCGCACCGGGAGCAGCAGCAGGGCGCGATCATCGTGGACGTGCGCACCGAAACCCACCGCGGGGACGGCCCGCACATCCCGGGCGCCCTGGTCATCGACTTCACGGTGCTGCCGTGGCGGCTGGACCCGGACTTCGCCTGGTCCGTTCCGGAGGCGGTGTCACCGGAGCAGCGGTGGATCCTCGTGTGCCGCCACAGCTACGCGACCTCCCTGGCCGCCTGGACCCTGCGGGAGATGGGGCTCTCACGCGTCACGGACGTCGTCGGCGGCTTCGAGGCGTGGCAGGAGGCGGGCCTGCCCACCACCATGGACGCCCCGGACGTGCGCCCCTGACGGGCCGCACTCCACGTCGCGGGAGCCGGCAGAACGGGTGGCCGGCAATCATTGCGGACCCGCCGGCGTCGTCCCCGGTCCACAAGTGTGTCTCTGCACCCCAGACCCGGGCGATCCGCAGAAACGACAGGGGCCGCGCCCGTGCACAACGGACGCGGCCCCTGAGGCGTGACGAGAACGTGTGGATCAGAGGTCCACGGCCCCGCTCTCGCCGTCCACCGTCTCGCCCGTTACCTTGGCCTTGAGGAGGTTGGCCACCTGGGTGATCTTGCTGCCACCCGGGGCGTCCCAGTACTCGGCGGTGTGTCCGTCCACCTCGATGAGCACGTTGTTCGGGTTCTCCGGGCCGCCCTCGAGCCACGACTCCGTGAAGGAGCTCCACAGTTCGCGCAGCTGGTCCGGATCGTTGACGATGCGCGCCGTGCCGCACAGGGAGACCCACGCGCCGTTGCCCGAGTAGGCCACGTTCACCTCGGGGTTCTTCTGGATGGCCTGGCCCTGCGCCGAGGCGCGCTCGGCGATGAAGCGCACCGTGCCGTCGAAGTCCACGTCCTGGGTGGCCATGGGCCGAGAGATCAGGTGGCCCTCGTCGTCCAGGTGCGTGAGCATCGCAATGCGGGTGCTCTTGATGATGTCCCGGACCTTTTGGACCTGCTCGTTGTCTTCCACCGTGACGCTCCTTCGAATTGAGGCTGTGGTCGTGTGTCCTGCCGGAGGTCTCACGGGCCCGCCGACGCGGCACGCACCATCAGTTTAATTAGCATTGACAGGGAACACGACGGGTTCCCGGACCGGGGAGGGAGGCACTCCGTTTGAGCCGATCGCACGAGGAGACGGTGGAGCTGCTGCTGGCGCGCCACGACCGCACGTACGCGCAGGAGGCGGGGATTGAGCTGGCGGACGTGCCCGCTCCCCTGTTCCAGCTGCTCGTCCTGGCCAATCTGCTGTCCGCCCGGATCGGCGCGGGCGCGGCCGTTGCCACCGCACGGGAGCTGTTCGCGGCAGGGTTCCGCACCCCCGAGGCGATGCGTGGGGCGTCGCGCCCCGCGCTGCTGGCGGCGCTGGGTCGCGGCGGGTACAGACGCTACGACGAACGCACCGCCACGATGCTCCACGATGGCGCGCAGCAGCTCTTCCAGGACGACGACGGCGACCTGCGCCGCCTTCGCGACGCGTGCGACGGCCCCGGGCAGATCCTCGAACGGCTGCAGGATTTCCCGGGCATCGGACCCGCGGGCGCAGCGATCTTCGCCCGCGAGGCACAGGGCGTGTGGCCCGTCCTCGCCCCGTTCCTCGACAAGAAGGCACTGTCCGGCGCGGTGAGGCTCGGCCTTCCCGACGAGGCCGCCCGCCTGGCCGATCTCGTGCGTCCCGACCAGCTGCCGGTCCTGGCCTCCGGCCTGGTGCGGACGGCCCTGCACCGCGGCGCGGGCGACCCGCTGCGCTGAATGCACGGCGCCCCGGCAACCACCGTGACCCGCGCGCAGCGGGTGAGGCGACTCGGCCTCGGGACAGGAGATGCAGCAGTACGGCAGCTGCTTCCGGGCCCAGTCCCACGGCGGGGTCTTCCGCTCGATCACCTCGATGGTCGTGGCGAAGGTGATGGACTACGGGCTGTCGATCGCCCGGTTCTGCGTGGGGTTCGTGATGCTCGCCGGGGCCGGGAACGGCAGCACCCCCGCGGGGCGCGCGAAGCCGGCCCGGGCGTCGTCGCCAGTCAGTCAGTCAGTCAGTCACTGAGGATCAGCCGCAGGCCACGGTCGAGCGCAGTCTCGACCCGCGCTCTCACCTCCTCCGGTGCATTCAGGTGGTCGATCGTCAGACCGTTCACCAGTGCCGTGACGAGCGGAGCTGCGGTCTCCGGTGTGAGTCCGTCCCGCAACTTCCCGTCCTGCTGCGCCCGCTCCAGTGCCGCGCGCACGAGGTCGTGGAACGTGCGCATGGCCTGCCAATAGAGCTCGGCAAGCCAGTCACGCGTGGACGCTGCGGCCCCGTAGCTGACCCACACCGCGGCATCCTCGTGACGGACGCCCTCCAGCGGCAGGAGTTCGCGCAGGGCCCGGCACAGCGACGCCCGGTAGCCCGGCAGCCCTCGGGCCGCCATGACACGCTCCGTCTGCCGCTCCACGGAGCGTTCGAGCGCGGCCACCAGCAGGTCCCTGCGGGTCCTGAAGTGGTACTGCACGGTACCCGCCGAGAGCCCGGACTCCTGGGCCACGCTGCGCACACTCACCACATCGAAGCCCTGCTGGGCGATCACCCGGATCGCGGCCTCGGCGATCTTCTCTCGCGTCCCGCCGCCCGAAGGGACGTCTCGGTCACCGGTCATCGCGCCTCACCTCTCGCACGAGTGTATTGCCCCCGCTCTCGTACAAACGTATTGTCGTTCTTGGATCTTACGTTCGTATGGGAAGAGGAGGGGCATGGGCGATCTCCTGGCACTGGTCGGGCTGGCGCTGCTGGACAGCACGAGCCTGGGGACCCTGGTGATCCCGCTCGTCCTCGTGATCGCCCGCCGGCGTGTGGACGCGGTACCGCTCGTGGTCTACTTCGCGACGGTCGTGCTCGTCTACTTCGGCCTCGGCGTGGGCATAGCCCTGGGCTTCGACCTGCTCTCGCATCTCGCGGCGGATGTGTGGGCGAGCCGGCCGGCCCAGTGGTTCAAGCTGATCGCCGGTCTCGGCCTGTTCGACTACGGGGTCTTCGCTCCCGATCCCGTCAAGAAGGAGGGGCTGGGCCGAGTGCCGTCCCGGCAGAATCCCGCGGCCATGATCGTCCTCGGCGCTGGCGCGGCGCTCACGGAGGCGGCCACGATGGTCCCCTACCTCGCGGCGAACGGCATCATCACGGCCATGCCCGTGGGATGGACCGCGCGACTCGTGCTCCTAGCCGGGTACTGCCTCGTGATGATCGTCCCCGCGCTGGTGCTGATCACAGGAGCCGCGCTGCTGGGTGAACGGATCTGGCCCAGGCTCGAGCGAGTCGTCCCCACTCTGGAGCACCAGACGAAGATTACGCTGCTGTGGATCGCCGGGATCGTTGGTTTCTGGATGGCCAGCACGGGGTTCGCGGCGTTGCTGTAGTCAGTCCTCCACCACCGGTCAGCACCCCACGGCACCGTGCCGGCTGTCCCGGGGGGGGATCCCCGGGGCAGTCGGCACGGTGTGCAAGGCACGACGACGCCGTGCGGTCTGGTCACCGGACCACCCTCGTTCCCGTGGCCGGCTCGGCTGCTACGGGTCAGTACTCGATGACCACGCGGCCATCGATCTTGCCGTGTGACATCTCCTCGAAAATGGCGTTGATGTCCTCGAGGGGACGCTTGCTGAAGGTGGGGTGGATCTTGCCAGCCGCGTAGAACTCGAGGGCCTCGATCATGTCCTGCCGTGTGCCCACGATCGATCCGCGGATCGTGAGTCCCTTGAGCACGATGTCGAAGATCGGAGCGGGGAAGTCGCCCGGAGGCAGGCCGTTGAACACAATCGTCCCGCCGCGACGCGTCATGTTGATCGCCTGCCCGAAGGCCTGGGGGTGGACCGCGGTCACGAGCACTCCGTGGCTGCCCCCGATTTCCTGCTGGATGACCTCCGCGGGGTCCTCCGCGAATGCGTTGACAGTGAGCTCGGCACCGTGCTGCTTCGCGAGAGCGAGCTTGTCGTCGGCGACGTCCACCGCCACCACGCGCATACCCATGGCCACCGCATACTGCACTGCGATGTGCCCGAGACCGCCGATCCCGGAGATCACGACCCACTGACCGGGCTTGACCTCCGTGCGCTTGAGTCCCTTGTAGACGGTGACGCCCGCGCACAGGACGGGGGCGATCTCGTAGGGATCGGCGCCCTCCGGGATGATGGCCGCATAGCGCGCGTCCACGAGCATGTACTCGCCGAACGAGCCGTCAACGCCGTAGCCACCGTTGACCTGCTCCTCGCAGAGCGTCTCCCAACCCTGGCGGCAGTGCTCGCAGTGGCCGCACGCGGACCACAGCCACGCGTTGCCGACCATCTGCCCGACCTCGATCTCCGTGACTCCCTCGCCCACCTTTTCCACGATGCCCACGCCCTCGTGGCCCGGGATCAGGGGGAGCTTCGGCTTGACGGGCCAGTCGCCGCCCGCGGCGTGGAGATCCGTGTGGCAGACCCCGGAGGCGATGAGCTTCACCAGCGCCTGGTTCGGTCCGGGTTCGGGGATCTCGTTCGGCCCCACGACCAGGTCCTCGCCGAATCCCTTGACAACTGCCGCGTTCATGGAAGACATGTCCAACTCCTCGTTGAGTTCTCTGTGTCCACGTCCGGTGGGAACGACGGGTGTGGACGAGGTCCGTGTCCACCCTGTCCGACCGTCCGGTCCGTGATGTCCTTCGACGCTACCGAGAGCAAGGTTGCAGGAGGGTTGCAACGTCGGATCTCAGCGTTCGAGGGACTCGAGGCGGACGATGGCCGCGCAACGTTCCGGAGCAGCCCTGGGAGCCCGAGCAAGAACGGCCATGAGCACCTCGGAATCCGCGTGGGCCTCCGGGAGGGTCGAGTAGTGCCACAGCTGCGACCACGATCCCGCCTGCAGGACCGTCTCGCGCAGCAGCGCGGACACCTCGTCACGGATCTCCCTGATTCCGGGAGCCTCGGAACCGGGAAGAAGCTGGCCGCGGTAGTGGTGCATTGCGGCGGCGAGATCCCCGAGGCCCAGCGCTCGGTGGCACAGTGCGACGTCGCTGACCAGTGACCCTGTCAACCGGTACGGCCGGGATGCCACGCCGATGAGGCCGTCCCCGTGGAGCAGAATCCCCTTGCGGAGACGGGCGATCTCCGCCCGGACCGTGACCTCCTGACCGCCACCGGGACACAACGCCTCGGCGAGTTCCGCCGCGCTGAGGCCGCCGGCGTGCCAGTGCAGCAGAGTGAGCAACTCGGCGTGGCGGGTCGAGAGGTCCCGGCTCTGCCCTCCCCAGCCGATGGTTGCGGGAGGGGCACCGGTGACCCGCAGCCGGACCGTGGATGCCTCTGTCCGAGGCAACCCGGCGTTCACCGCCGTCGCGCGAGACGCCACGGTTCTGCCGAGATCCTCACGCGCTCTGCCTGCCCACCCACGACCCGCTGCGCGCGGGTCCAGCAGAGATCCGAGCTCTCGAGTCACGGCCTGGGACGTGCACTCGAGAAGGGGCAGCACGAGGGACGACACCGCGTCCTCGCCACCCGTGACGTCGATGACGCCGATCACCTCTCCCGTGACGGGATGCAGGACGGGCACCGCACTGCAGCTCCACTGCTGCGCCGGGGCCGCAAAGTGCTCGGCCTGGCTGACCTGGACGCCCGTTCGACTCGCAATGGCCAGTCCTGGGGCAGAGGTCCCCATCGCGGCCTCGGACCAGTCCACGCCCGGTGCGAATCCCATCCCCTCGGCCCGGCGACGGGTGTCTCCGCCGCCCTCGACCCACAGCAGTGTTCCGTGGGCGTCGCTGAGTGCCACGAGCAGCCCTGCTCGAGTTGCAGGCTCGACGAGCCGCGTGTGGAGAAGCCCCAGGACGTCGTGGAACGGGTGGGCGCGGCGTGCCTCCTCCAGGCCGGCCCGCTCGTGGACAGTCTGGACGAGGACGCCCTCCGGTGACTCCAGGTGGCGCACGGAACGGATCCAGGAGCGCAGCACCACGTCCCGCACCGCCGGGGTACGGTCACCGTCGATTGCCAGGCGGTCCAGCCCCGCGTGTGCCCTGCGCACCTCGCGCTGGTAGTCGTGGTCGGAGAGGAAGGCGTCGAACATCAGGTCACCACCAAACCCCACCCTGCGGTGCGGGCACCGGTGCAGACACGCCCGTCCCGCAGGACCAGCGGGATGACCACGGTGTGGCCCATGCCCTTCACCTCCAACGAGCCGAGCGGGTTGAGCCTCGCTCAACCTCGTCTCGAACCTACTGAGGTCGTGGAATCCGTACAAGGATCCGGGGCAACTCGCCCCGGCGTGACACCACCAGCTCCCGAACGCGACGGTGTGCAGACTGACCCGCACGGCCGCGGAAGTGGAGGACCCCGGAGGCGCCAGTCGTGCGGCGTAAAACACGTTCGGCGACCTCCCAGGAAGCTGTGATCGCACGTAGGGTGGATCTGGCCCACCGCGGGCGGTGGCCGGGGCGTGAGACGGCCCGATCGTCGCCGGGCGCGGCCGGACGCAGCGCCCCCGCCGCAAGGGACGCGCCCTGCCCGGCACACGACGTCGTGGACCACCCCGCGCCGAACGGAGAAGAGAAGCATGCGCACCCGCACCACCCGTCTGCTCGCCCTGCCCGCAGCCCTCGCGGCCGCGACCCTTGCGCTGAGCGGCTGCTCCGGCGCCCAGGACGCGCAGAGCACGCGGACCACCCTGAACTACGCGACCGGCGACGCCGAGCCCGAGTGCCTGGACCCGCACGTGGGCGGCAACTACCCGCAGGCGCTGCTGGGCACCAACTTCGCCGAGTCCCTGGTCAGCCGGGACAAGGACGGCAAGATCATCCCCTGGCTCGCGGAGTCCTGGAAGGAGTCGGCGGACGGGAAGACCTGGGAGTTCGTGCTCAAGGACGGCGTGAAGTTCACCGACGGCACGCCCCTGACGTGGGAGGCCGTGAAGGCGAACGTGGACCATCTGCTGGACCCGGACACCGCCTCCTCCACCGGCTACCTGGCCTTCCAGCAGATCGCAGACGTCACCCGCGGGGCGAACGACCATGTGGCCGTGGTGCACCTGAAGCAGACGGACTCCGCGCTGCTGGAGTCCTTCGCGCAGCCCTGGAACGCCATCGAGTCCCCCACCGCGCTCAAGCGCCCCCAGGAGGAGAACTGTGCCTCCCCCGTGGGCACGGGCCCGTTCGTGGTGGACTCCTGGACCAAGCAGGACCGCGTGGTGCTCACGCGCAACGAGAACTACACCTCCGCCCCGGCGGACGCCGCGAACCAGAACGGCCCGGCGAAGCTCCAGGAGATCGTCTGGCGCTTCATCCCGGACGCCACCACCCGGTACAACGCGCTGTCCTCCGGCGAGGTGGACGTGATCGACAACGCCCAGCCCAACAACATCACCGCGGCCGGGGACAACTCCGGGCTCGAGGACCTCAACGCCCCGCGCCCCGGCTCCTCCAACCGCATCGAGCTGAACTCCGGGCACGCGCCGTTCAACGACAAGAAGGTACGGGAGGCCTTCATCCGCGCCGCGAACGTGGACGACGGGATCCAGTCCCTGTTCATGGGCACGGCGCCGCGCTCCACCTCCGCGCTGGGCTCCACCGAGCCGCTGAGCAAGGACATGCCGGGCTCCTACCCCCACGACGTCGACGCCGCCAACCGGTTGCTGGACGAGGCCGGCTGGACGAAGGGCTCGGACGGCATCCGCGAGAAGGACGGGAAGAAGCTCACCGCGCGCTTCCCGGTGAGCACCAACCAGTCCATCCCGGCTGAGCAGTCGCTTTTCGAGCAGATCCAGGCCGGCGCCAAGGAGGTGGGCATCGACGTGAAGCTGCAGCCGGTGGACCTGCAGTCCTGGTACTCCGCGCTGGGCAAGGACGACTACGAGCTCGTGGACGCCCCCTACACCAAGGTGGGCCCGGACGTGCTGCGGATCCTGTACCACTCCGATTCGATCAAGCCCGCACCGTCCGGGTACTTCGCGAACCACGCCCAGATCGACGACGAGCAGCTGGACACGGTGCTCGACAAGGCCCGCGCTTCCACGGACGCGGACGAGCGCGCGAAGCTCTACGAGCAGGCCCAGCAGATCATCGCGGACGCCCAGGTGATCCTGCCCCTGTACGACCAGCAGAACCACTTCCTGCACTCCACCGGGGTCAAGGGCCTGCGCGCGCTGCCCACCGTCAACACTCCCACGTTCCTGGACGTGGAACCGCTGCCCGCCTCGTGAGCGCCCGCAGCGCGAGCCGGGAACCGGTGGGCTGAGTGGCCACCGCGACCGTGCATCGGCGTCGGCCCTGGCGCCCCGTCCTGATCCGTCTGGGCGGGGCGCTGGTGGCGCTGTGGCTCGTGGCCACCGTGGCGTTCGGGGTGCTGCAGCTGCTGCCCGGCGACCCGGCTGAGGCCGCCCTGGGCGGGCCCGGCTCGCAGGCGAGCGCCGAAGCCCTGCAGGCAGCCCGCGAGCAGTACGGCCTGGACCGGGCGCTGCCCGTCCAGTACCTCGCCTACCTCGGCCGCGTGCTCACCGGGGACCTGGGCACGAGCTACTCGCACCGCGCACCCGTCACCGAGGTCATGGCCCCGCTGATCGGCCCCACCCTGACGCTGGCCGTGCTGGCCCTGCTGTGCGCGTGGCTGCTCGCGCTGGGCACCGCGATGGTGGCCACGGGGACGTCCCGGCTCGCCGCGCGCGTGGCCTCCGCAGTGGAGATCGTGGCCTCGGTGCTGCCGGGCTTCTGGCTCGCCTCCGTGCTGATCATCGTCTTCGCCACGCACCTGGGCTGGTTCCCGCCGGTCTCCGACGCCACGCCGCGCGGCCTGGTGCTGCCTGTGCTCTCCCTGGCGGTCCCGCTGGCGGGCTACCTGTCCCAGACCATGCGCGAGGCCATGCTCACCGCCCTGGACTCCCCCTTCGCCCTCGCCGCCCGTACCCGCGGTGAGACCCGCGGGGGACTGCGCGTGCGCCATGCCCTGCGCCACGGTCTGGTGCCCGGCATCAACCTCTCCGGGTGGTCCTTCGGCTACCTGATCTCCGGGGCGGTGGTGATCGAGACGGTGTTCGCGCGGCCCGGTCTGGGGCGCTCTCTGGTCTCCGCAGTGACTTCCCGGGACGTTCCCCTCGTGCTCGGGGTGACGCTGTTCGCGGCACTCGGGTACGTGCTCGTCACCATGGCCGCGGACGCCCTGACCGCCGCCGTCGACACCCGGGGGGCCTCGTGAGCGCCGTCCCCTCCCTGGACGCCCCGGATCGCCGGGCACGACGGCGCCGCACGCCCGGCTCCCAAGCACCGGGCCCCCTGGCCTCGCAGATCGGTCTGTGGGTGCTGCTGGCGTGCGCCGCGGTGCTCGCCCTCGCGGGCCTGTTCCCGGGGCTGCTCGCTCCCGGTGATCCGCTCGCGGTCGACCCCGCGCAGGCGTTCCAGGCCCCCGGCTGGAGCCACCCGTTCGGCACCGACGAGTCCGGCCGGAACGTCTTCACCCGCGTGGTCCACGGCGCCGGGCCCTCCCTGTTCATCGGCGTGGCGGCCACCGTGCTGGGCGTGGGACTGGGCGCGGTGCTCGGACTGCTCACCGGCCTGGGGCGACGCTGGCTGGACGCCGCCGGGTCACGGCTGATCGACGCCATGCTCGCCTTCCCCACCCTGCTGCTCGCGCTGCTGCTGATCGCCGTGCGCGGACCCGGCGTGGCCGGCGTCGTCGTGGCCGTGGGACTTTCCTCAGCCCCCGGCTACGCGCGCCTGCTGCGCGCCGAGGTGCGCCGCGTCTCCCGCTCGGGGCATGTAGAGGCCGCGCGGATGCTGGGCCACTCCCCCCTGCGCATCGTCGTGCGCCATGTGCTGCCCGGGGCGCTCGGGCCACTTCTCGCCGTCGCCACCCTGGGGCTTGGGCAGGCGATCGTGTGGTCCTCGGCGCTCGGCTACCTGGGGCTCGGCGCACCGCCGCCCGCGCCGGAGTGGGGCGCGATGCTCAACGCCGGGCGCACGTACGTCACCAGCGCGTGGTGGATGACAGTCTTCCCGGGCCTGGCCATCGTGGCGGTCGGAGTGGTGGCAACCCTCCTGGGACGCAGGCTCTCCGCGCACCTGGCGGGACGGAGCGCCGGTGGCTGAGGATCCGGTGGTCAGCGCCCGAAACCTGCGGGTGTGCTTCGGGGACGTGGCGGCGGTCCGGGGCGTGGACCTCGTGCTGCCCCGCGGGCGCGCCGTGGCACTCGTGGGTGAGTCCGGGTCCGGCAAGTCCGTGACGGCGCGCGCGCTGATCGGCCTCACCGGGGGCGTCGTCACCGCGGACGAGCTGCGGATCGCGGGACACGACGTCGCCGGGCTGGGCGAACGCGGATCCCGCGCCGAGCGCGCGTGGCGGCGGATCCGGGGGCGTGTGGTCGGCACCGTGCTGCAGGATGCCCTGGGCTCGCTGGATCCCCTGCGCCGCGTGGGTGCCGAGGTGGCCGACGCCGCCCGCCTGGCCGGCACCGCCGTGGACGTCCCCGCCCTGCTGGAGTCCGTGGGACTCGACCCGGCCGCGGCCCGGCGTCGCCCGGACGAGCTCTCCGGCGGCATGCGCCAACGCGCTCTCATTGCGGCGGCGCTCGCGGCGGACCCGGAGGTCGTCGTCGCGGACGAGCCCACCACCGCGCTGGACACCACCCGCCAGGCCGTGGTGCTGGACCTGCTGCGGGCACGCGTGGACGCCGGCGGATCGCTGCTGTTCATCACGCACGACCTCGGTGCGGCGCGTCGCGTCGCGGACGACGTCGTGATCCTGGACGCCGGACGCGTTGTCGAGACCGGCCCGTTCCGTACGGTCATGGCCGACCCGGCCTCCACGGAGGGGCGCCGCCTGGTCGCCTCGGTTCCGTGGGGGCGGCCCCGCGGCGAGGCCCTGCTGCCCGACGCCGCGGCGCGGCTTCCCGGAGACGCGAGACCCGGCACCGTCGCCACGCAGGGCAACGCCCCAGCACCAGCCACCCCGGCTGTCTCGGTGGGTGGCGCCGTGCCAGGTCCCGCCTCCTCGTACCGCTCGGACCTTGCACCTCAGGAACCAGAACGCCGCGGCCTGGACGCACCGCGCGAGGCGAGCCCACTGCTCTCGGCCCGCGGCGTCGTCGTGCGCTACGGCGGTACCTCTGAGCCCGCGGTGCGAGGTGCCGACCTCACGCTGCGCGCCGGTCGGACCGTGGGGCTCGTGGGCGAATCCGGGTCCGGGAAGTCCACGCTGCTGCGGGCCCTTGCCGGGTTGCTGCCCGTCGAGTCCGGGGACGTGCTGCTGCGCGGTGAACCGTGGTCAGCGCTACCCGAACGGCGACGGCGAGCGCGCCGACGTCAGCTGGCCATGATCGTCCAGGATCCGTTGGGATCCTTCGAACCGCGCTGGGACGTGGGCCAGGTGCTCACCGATGCGCTGGGGCGGCGCGATCCTCGGCGAGTCGCCGACCTGCTGGAATCCGTGCACCTGGACCCCACCGCCGCGCACGCCCGGCCGCGGACACTGTCCGGCGGTCAGCGGCAGCGGGTCGCCATTGCCCGGGCGCTCGCCGTGGAGCCCGCCGTGCTGCTCGCGGACGAGCCTGTCTCCGCGCTGGACGCCTCCGTGCAGGCGCAGGTTCTCGACCTCCTGGACGAGTTGCAGGCGCAGCGCGGACTCGGGATCGTGCTGGTCTCGCACGACCTCGGGGTGGTCCGGCACTCCTCCGACGACATTGTGGTGCTGCAGAACGGGCTGGTCGTCGAGTCCGGCCCCACCGAGGACGTCCTCTCGCACCCGACGCACCCGTTCACGAGGGAGCTGATCGACGCGGCGCCGCGGTTGGACTGAGCTTGGCTGGACTGGGCGCGATTGGACTGGTTCTCGTCAGAGTCGGCCGTCCCGGTACAGCTGCTGGAGCAGGTCTTGCATGCGCGGGGTGTAGGCGATCGCGGTGTACTCATCGCCCTTCGCACTGTGCCGCTGCTCGGTGACCACGCCCAGCCGCTCGGCGAGCGCCGTCGGCTCCCAGGCACCGGTTCCGCCCACCAGCACTCCGGCCTCAGCGAGCCGCAAGTTCCACGCGGTTGTGGTGATCGCGGCGTCTTCCTCGCTCAGCACCCCGCGGGCCTTCCACTCCTTCACGACCGCGGTCAGCGTGAGCGGTTCCGCGGACGACGACGCTGCCTCCGGCACCGAATTGCCCGCAGGCTCCGGCTCCGGCACCGTGGCGGCGAACACGGCGTCCGATCGGTGCGCCCACTCGGTCATCCGCTCGAACACCGGCCCGTTGCCCCACCGGTTGGCGGCGGCGAAGACGATGAACAGGTCCTTGGCGCGGGACACAGCCACGTTCATCAGTTCGAGGTTCGAGTCGATGAACCCGGACCGTGGACTGTTCTGGCCGTAGACCGCGGAGAACAGCACGACCGGCCGTTCCGCGCCCTGCAGCCGATGTGCGGTGCCCACCGTGATGCTCTCGGCGAACCGGGAGGGAAGGTCTGCCGGGGCGTCCTCGGCGGTGGCCGCGGCTCGTAGCTCCCTGGTGATCAGCCGTGCCTGCGCGCTGAACGGTGTCACCACGCCGATGAGCTCGTCCTCTCCCGGTGCCCTGTTCGAGTCGGGTTCCCGCGTGGTGTAGAGGTCGCGGAAGTAGGCGTAGTTCGCGACGATCCAGCGTGCCACGCACTGCGCCTCCGTCCGGTTCACCCGGCTGGACCCGGACCGTTCGTCCTGCGATCCGGGGACCTCCCGGAACAGGAACGCCGGGCCCTCGACGGGCGAGGAGGACGCCGGGCGCTTCGGCTCCAGCAGCCCGTTGTAGAGCAGGTCGTTGCAGTAGCCGATGATCTCCGGGTGGCATCGGAAGTGCTCGGAGAGGAAGAGCCCAGGAGCCCCGTCGTCGTAGCTCCAGGCCGAGGCGTGACTGGCCGCGCGTATCAGACTGGAGTGGGGCGAGCACGTCATGCCCCGCGGGCGGAGGTTCTGCGCCCAGGTCTCGGCGGGGATGCCGGCGCTCTCGGCGACCTCGCGGTCGGTGTCCTCGTCGATCGACCACACGGGTGCCAGCTGCTTCTCGTCCCCCACCACGAGCGCGCGGCGGGCCAGCGCGAACGCCGGGAGGCCGACGGGCGTGTCCACCTGACCGGCCTCGTCCACGATCAGCAGGTCGATGCGGCCCACGTCGAACCGCGCGGGCTCCCCGCTCCTCGAGTAGAGACCGAAGTACCTGGGCACCTGGTAGGCGGTCATCACGAAGCACGGGGTCAGGGCTGCGGCCTGCGGCCAGTACGTCGACATGACCGTTGCCGTGTTCTTGAAGCGCTCGTCCTCCGGGATGAAGTCCTCGGTCAGCAACCAGCAGGCCTCGTAGTGGTGCACCGCGAGCCAGAACTCGGCGTAGCGCAGGGTGACGTCCAGGACGGCGTCGAGTTCCTCGAGGGTGGTGCAGTCCGCGAGTCCGGCAACCTTCTCCAGGCTCATCAGGTGCGGCGACGACACCGCCTCGGCGCACAGCCGTGCGTACCGGTCCGTGGCGCCGTGCCGGGCCATCTCCTCCACGAGCACCAGCCGCAGTTCTTCCAGCTCGGCGAGCGCGTCTGTGATCCACCCCTTGACGCCTGGGAGGTCGTGGGCACTGCCGAAGTGTGCACTGGCCCGCGCGACGAACGTGTCCCGTGCGCGCCCCAGGTAGCGCGGGTCGCTGTAGACGGTGTACGTCTCGCTCTTGTTCCGCTGCTCGAGCAGGTACTTCGTGCGGGCTTCCCTGAGTCGGGACGACGCCGGGCAGTAGACGGCGAGGGACCGCAGCGGCGTGGCCTCGAATGCCCCGCTGCCCTCGCTCTGCCCGGTTGTCGCGGGCTCCTGCGCCTTCTCAGTCTCCTGGATCTCCGGCGTCTTCCGGGCCTCCTGGATCTCCTCAGACGTCCTGAGCTCCGTGCTGCCCATCCCCTCCGCGCTCGGAAGCCACCGCAGGTCCAGGGTGCCGGGATCGTTCCTCGTCACGGAGCTGAACGAGGAGATGATGTTGACGACCGCCTGGTTGTTGGTGGACGTTCCCACGATCACGGGGGCGTCCCGGCCCTCCAGTGCGTGACGCGTGAGCATGTTGGCGACGACGGCCTGCAGCATCGTGGTCTTGCCCGTGCCCGGCGGACCGCTCACCGCGGTGACGTCCCCCTCCTCCCCGCTCAGGAACGCGTGCACCGCCCGGCGCTGCGACGGGGTGAGCGGGAAGCCGTCGCTCATCGACCCGCAGGACAGCTTCATCGCCTCGTGCAGGCCCTCTCCCTCGTGGATCGCCCGCTCGGCAATCCGTGCACCGGACCACCCCTGGCACATCCGCTCCAGCAGGACCGGGGCGCCGTGGTCCGCGACGTGGTCGTAGAGGTCCAGGAGCGGGCCCACTGCGCTGACCCGCTCCAGCTCCCGCACGAAGCACAGCTCGTGCTCCACGCGCCCGTTCCCCGACGTGTCGCAGTGAGTCGGAGGGGTAGCGCTCTCAGAGTGCTGGCCGTCGCCCGAGAGCACGGCCGCGAACTCCGCCACGCTGCGTCCCGCCAGGGCCGCGAAGAGGCTGTCCGCGAGGTCCAGCGCGCCCGCGAGCGACGTCGTCTGTGACACTCCTGCGCCCAGTTGCTGCCGCGAGAACGCCCAGAAGGCCTCGAGGTCCCCGACCATGACCTCTCGGTCCCCGACCATTGGGGAGGACAGCCGCTCCGAGGGAATCCACGGGGAACTCGCGGTCTCGAGCACCGGTTCGAGCCGCCCGTCCGGGAACAGCGTGGCCTCGAGCAGCAGCAGGCCGGTGTGTCCGCCGCCGGGCAGTTCCAGGGACACGCAGGAGACCACCACGGAGAGCGGTGTGCGGTCCTGCTCGTCAGACCCGCCTTCATCACGTGTCGCCCCGTCCGAAGGCTCGCCGTCGAACGGTCCGGTCCCGTTGTCACCCCTGTGCTCCCCGGCGGGGGCGGCGGCATCGGCACCGGTGCGGGTTCCGCCCTCCTCCGCATCCGCCGCCCGCGTCCTCGCGGCTCCCCCGCCGCGAACCTGGGCCGTCGGGGTGGCGGTGACCTCCGCTGTCTCTCCCGACGACGACGTGGCCCGCCCGCGCCGCCCCGTGGCGTCGTCGTGCGCATCGAAGAGGGTCCGCGTCTGCTCCTCCGGCAGGAAACCCGCACGCAGCAACGACCGCGGCACCGCCACGTACGGGCCGTCACCGAAACTCACTTCGTCCAGCTGCCCGCGCCGAAGGATCCGCGCGAGGTAGTCGGTGATCGTTGCCGTCTCGACCATGCGCGGTCCTCGCGTTCCTGTGGCACTGCGTGGGGGCGGCGGGCAGGCCCTGGGCACCCGCCGTGAGAGCCCGAGTCTATCCAGGGTCACCGCCACGCACTGTGATGTGGCATACTCTCGTGCAGTCGGCGTGCCCAGCGCCCAGCCCGCGCACGGACCCCAGCTCCGGCGCAGCGGCGAAGGGGAGCGAATTCTCGGGCCGTCAGACGTCGTCATTCCTCGTCCGACCGGGCGATCGTGCTGGGGGCGGTGCGCGCGGTCCAGGTACGAGATGACTCACGACAGCGACTTCAAATCTCTGGTGCGCGCCCGCATGCGCGCAACCGGTCAGAACTACACCGCGGCCCGCGCCGATCTGCTCCGCGAGCGCGACGACGCCGCAGCCGCCCCTCTCCACCGAACGCAGGGGTCCCCCGCGTCCGGTCCCGCGGAGCCCCTCGCACATCGGCAACCGCCCACGGCGCGCGCCACCGGCGTGTCCCGCCGCGAGAGGCCCGCCGAATCCGCCGCCGCGGGGAGCTCCCTGCCCCACCAAGATGCGGCGAGCGCCGCGGACGGCCACCCGGCGTCGTCGTCCTCCGCTCCCCCGGTCCCCGACGGCGTCGACCCCGTCGAGTGGGAACGCGCTCACGCTGAGTACCGCCGGGTCCTGGGCCGGTTCGTGCGGGACGGCCGCGTGCACACGGTTCCCGCGCGCCGTCGTGCCCGGGTGTTCGTGCTGCTGCACCTGCTCGCCGCGTTCCCCGCGGGGCACACCTGGAGCGAGGTGGAGGTCAACGCGATCCTGCGGACGATGGTCGAGGACCAGGCGTTCTGGCGGCGCGAGCTCGTGGAGTACGGGTACCTCCAGCGCGAGGCGGGCGTCTACTGGCTGCCCGCGCGCGTGCCCGAGCGGTCCGCGTCCATGCGGCAGGAGACTCCCGCGTGGGAGGACCTGTGGCTGCCGGTCCATCTGGGACTGAGCGCGCCGTGACCCGCGCCGGCACCCGCTCCGATGTGAAGCTCGCGGTGCTGCTGCTCGGCATGCTGGTCTCCGCGTGCGGGGACGACGTCGCCGCCGTCGCCTTCTCGTTGCGCGCCGCCGAGTCAGGGGCGCCGGGTCTGCTGGCCGCGATCCTGCTGGCCCAGACGGTGCCCGCGATCGGGCTGGGGCTGCTCGGCGGCGTGCTCGTGGACCGGGCCCTGCGCTGGTGGTGGTGGCCGCTCTCGCTCGCCGTGCAGGCGGCCCTGTTCCTCGTGATGGCGGGCGCCCGGTCGAACGCGCTGATCGTCGCGTGCGTGGCCCTGGTGAGCGCGGTCTCCGCCGTGACCGGGCCCGTGGCGAGCAAACTCATCGCCCTGCACAGCCACGACCACCAGCGCATCGGCGGCCACCTGGCCACGGTCAACGGGCTGTCGCAGGCGTGCGGGGCGGCGCTCGGCGGCATCGCGTTCGGGGTGGGCGGGATCGGGCCGCTGCTGTGCCTCAACGCGGGGACGTTCGCGCTGCTGGCGGTGGTCGCGCTGCTCGTCACTGGCCGGTCGCCCGTGCCCGTGGACGCCTCCCCGCAGCGGGGTGTGCTGCTCGGGTTCCGGCGCCTCGCGCGCCCGGGGGCGTTCGGCGTCGTCGGGCTCGGACTGCTGGTCTGCACCGTGTTCGCGACCTCTATCGAGGGCGTGTCCGGCGTCTTCGTCCTCACGCACCACGCGCACTGGGACCCGGCGTGGGTCGGCCTCGCGTGGGGCCTGTGGGGTTTCGGCGCGGTCCTCGGCGGGCAGGGCGCGGGCCGTCTCCGCAGGTGCCCGGCCACGGTGCTGCTTGTCCTGGGTGCCGGGGGCATGGGCGCGGTCTTCCTCGTGCTGGCCCTGGGGCTGCCCGGCGTGGCCATCGGCGCACCGCTGTTCCTGGTGGGCGGCGCGGGGAACGGCGCGTTCAACGCGGCGGTCTCGCGCACCATCCTCGCCGCGGTCCCGCTGGCCGAGCAGGCCCGCGCGTGGACCGCCTACCGCTGGATCGTCACGTGCTGCGTGGTGGGCGGCTATCTCACCGGCGCGGCGTTCGGGGAGCACGATGCCGTGGCCGCCCTGGCGCTCGCCGGTGGCCTCACGCTGGTCGGGGCACTGTGCCGCACGGCTCCACACACCTGATCCGCAACCGGAGCGTGACGCACCGAGTGCGGCGACCGCCACCGGGCAGGGAATGGCGGTCGTCACGCGCAACACCACAGACTTCTAGAATCTCGTCGTTCCCGTCATCACCCCGTGGACATCGGCGGGCACCCAGCACAACAGCCCAGGAGCACCGCATGACGCAGCGCATCTTCGACACCCACCTGCACATCATCGATCCCGCGCACCCACTCGTGGAGAACAACGGGTTCATGCCGGGCCCGTTCACGGTGGACGACTACCAGCGGCGCATCGACGGGCTCGGGATAAAGGGCGGCGCGGTGGTCTCCGGCTCGTTCCAGGCCTTCGACCAGGGCTACCTGATCGACGCGCTGAAGGCCCTGGGGCCGAACTACGTGGGTGTCACCCAGGTCCCCGAGGACACCAGCGACACGCGGATCCTCGAGCTGCACGAGGCTGGGGTGCGCGCGGTGCGCTTCAACGTGGCCCGTGGGGGCTCCGCGAACCTGGACGACATCGACCGCCTGGCACGCCGCGTCCACGACCTCGCCGGCTGGCACGCGGAGGTCTACATCGACGCCCGCACGATCGACGAAAGCCTCTCCCGCCGCATCGCCGCCCTGCCCGCGGCGAGCATCGACCACCTGGGCATGCACGAGGACGGCCTTTCCAACCTGCTGCGGCTCGTGGAGCAGGGCGTGAAGGTCAAGGCCACAGGATTCGGCCGCGTGGAGCTCGATCCCGCGGCAACGGTCCGCGCGATCGACGCCACCGACCCAACGGCGCTCATGGTCGGCACGGACCTGCCCTCCACGCGGGCCCTGCGCCCGTTCCGGGACGAGGACCTTGCCCTCATCGTGGACGCGCTGCCCGCGGACCGCGTAGCGGACGTCTTCTGGAACAACGCGGCGTCGTTCTACCTGGGGGCGTGAGCGTCACCACGCGACCACGCGACCTCGCGACGGCGCCACGACGGGCAGACCGAGCCCGCCGCCGGGAGCGCACGCGGCCGCACAGAGCGAGCCGCCCGTCAACTGCGCCGCGAGCACCCGCCGCGTCGGGACGCAGCCGGAGAGACCGACACCGAGCCGATCCCAGCCCACGACGACGAGCCACACCCACGGGGTGAACGAGACGACGAGCGCACCCACCGCCGCGATGGCCGCACGGCAGCGCAGGACGGCCTCGGAGCCGAGCCACTCCACGACCCGGTCTGCCGGCAGACGGCCGATCGTCATGGTTGCGGAGAAGGCACCGCAGGCGACGGCCGCAGTGCCCGCGGAGGTGCCGGGCACGTCCTTCAGGCTGCGCTCGCGCGGAGCTCCACCCGATCGTCACTGACGCTCCCGCCCCCGAGACGGACGTGACGTCCCTGCGTGCGACATGAGCCACCGTCACCGTGACGGCCCAGGGTTGAGCCGCTGGAAATACCCTAGAGTAACTTCCATGTCTGACCACCGGAACTCTCCCGTAGCCGGCGTCCGCGGCGAAAACCTGAGCATTCCCGTCGCCTCGGACGCCGTGGCGGGCACGCTGTGGCTGCCTGGACCCGCGCACGGTTCCCCGCGCTTCCACTGCACGCCGTGGGTCACAGCATCGGCGGGCACGCCATGGTCCTCGGCCACGGGCTCGAGGGCCTCGACCGGTTCGCGGTGGTCTCCTCCCACCTGGCGCACACCCGCACGATCGCCCCGCGGAAGGAGCAACTGCGCGTGGCCGCCGTGCTGCATGCCGTGGGCCCGGCACTGAGCCGGACCCTGGGGTACATGCCCGGCAAGCGGCTCGGCATCGGAGAAAACATGCCCACAGCCGCGATGGTCGAGTGGGGGTCGTGGGCACGGCGTCCCGGCTACTTCTTCGACGACCCGTCCATGGACGCGACGGCCCGTGCAGCCGCGGTCACCCAGAACGTGCTCGCGCTCGGCGCCTCCGACGATCCCTGGGCCAGCCCCGCGCAGATGAGGGCCCTGACCGGGCGGCTCACCTCCGCCGCGGTGGAGCACCGCACGTTCACCCCGGAACAGCTGGGCGTTGCGCGCATCGGCCACCACGGCCTGTTCCGCCGCTCCGCCGCCGACGCCGTGTGGCCGGGGCTCGTGGACTGGCTCACCGCGCCGCCACCCCAGGGCTGAACGGCCCCGGCTTCCCGGGACTGCACGCGCCGGGTGGAGAAGGGCAGCCGCGACGTCGCCCTGGGCGCTCAGGCGTTGACGGGTCGGTGCATGGGCCTGTCCACCGGCTGGCGCCACACGAGGACCGCCACGCTCAGCATGAGCACCACGGCGATGAGACCGAACGGCACGGGCAGCAGCGGGTCGATGGGCACCAGCAGCCTTGCCAGGGGAAGGACCGTCCTGACGGTCCTCTCCGCGTTGCACCTGATGGCCACCGCCCACACGCCGAGCAGGAAGACGGCCAGGGGAATGCTGGACGCGAAGGAGGACCACGGGGCGTGCAGCTCGCTGTCGCCCGTGAGAACGTCGAGCTCCACCTCGATGCCGGCGGAGAAGGCGCCTGCCGCGGCGAAGATGAAGAAGTGCGTGTAGCCGTAGAACATGGAGCCGGCGAACGTGTTGATGGCCCGGTGGTGCGGGTGCCACGGTGTGGACTCGATGGTCTCCGCGATCAGGCGAGGACGGCGGCGCCCATTCCCGCCGGGGTGCGTCGGTCACGTGGACGGTGTCAGACTGGCAAGGTCCCACCCCCTGCGTGGCTCACGGACCGCTCCGGGCCGGGCCTGCCCGCCCGGGCTCAGCGCAGCAGCGGGATCAGTGCAGCAGCAGTGTGACGGACAGCGTCGTGGGCTCGAGGGCCTTCACGGCGTGCAGCAGCCCCTCCGTGAGGTGCAGCACCTGGCCCGGCCGCAGCTGCACGGGACCCTCCGGGAGCTGGAAGTCCACGCTCCCCCGGACCACCTGGATCAGCGCCGGGTGCGGTGCAGCGTGCTCGTGGAGCTCGTCGCCCTCGTGGAACTCGAAGGCGACCACCTTGACGCCGTCCTCCTCCACCACCGTGGCAGCACTGGGGCGGCCCGGACGGGGTTCGCTGCGGCCGACCAGCTCTGAAAGGGTGGCGACTCCACTCCCGGAGCCGTGGTGGGTGGTGTGCTCGAACGAGTGGTGCGCCATGGCTTCTCAGGTCCCCTTCCGTGAATTGCTCGAAACATAATAAGCATATTGCCTGCAAGTTATTGGATCAACGGGGGTTCCACCCGGCCGGAACCACCGAGGGGCAGCCGCCCTCCTCCTGAGGCACCTCCCAGCTGACCCGGTGCACCGAACGGCCCACCCGCGAGGAGGTCGTGGCCCGCCTGAGGACGCGCCCCCAGACACTCGCCCGAGGGGCGCTCACACGAGGGCCAGCACGAACGTCCACACGCACACCACCGCGAGCATGCCCAGGCTGTAGGCGATGGAGCCGCGCATGATCTCACTCTCCCGCCCGTTGAGACCCACCGCCCCGGCAGCGATCGCGATGGACTGCGGGGAGATAACCTTTGCGGTGGTGCCGCCTGCCGTGTTGGTCCCCACGAGGAGGGACGGGGCGGCACCGATGCCCTGCGCCGTCGCCACCTGCAGCGGCGCGAAGAGGGTGTTGTTGTTGACCACCGAGCCCGTGAGGAACACGCCGATCCAGCCGATCACCGGGGCGATGAGCGGGAAGATGGGCCCGACCGCGGCGAGCGCGGTGCCCATGGCGGTGGAGCCGCCGGAGTAGTTGGCGATGTTCGCGAGCACCAGGATCACGGCGATGAGCAGGATGGCCGGGCCCAGTGCCTTGAGAGCGCCCGCCAGCTCCTCCCCCAGTTCTTTGGCGTGCAGCTGCGGGGTGGTGAAGAACGTGATGAGCACGGCGATCAGGATGGCCGTTCCGGTGGCACCAAGGATCGAGAAGGTCCAGGTGGCATTGACGACCGTTCCGGCGGCGGTGGTCACGTGACCGGTGAGCCCGGGCATGGGCACCGTGAAGGTCGTGAAGCTCAGCGCACCCTTGGTGAAGAGGTTCTGCACGGCGGGGACGGACCACAGCAGGATCACGGCGGTGAGGATGTAGAAGGGGCTCCAGGCGCGGACCACCTCGCCGAGGGGGTGTTTCCCCTCGGCGGTCTCGGGGACCTCCGGGGCACGGGACACGCGCTTCGGGGACCACACGTGGCACACCGCGAACAGGGCGACCATGGCCAGCAGGCCGGCCGCGAGATCCGCCAGCTCGGGACCCATGAACCACAGCAGGCCACCCTGCACCGCACAGAAGACCACCGAGGAGACCAGCGCCGGGAGCCAGGTCTCGCGCAGGCCGCGCACCCCGTCGACCATCCACACGAGCAGGAACGGAACGAGGAACGTGAGCGGCTGGAGCAGCAGCACGAGGGCTCGCGAGAGTTCCTGCGTCTCCATGCCGGTGACCTGCGCGCCCACGAGCACGGGCACGCCAATGGCGCCGTAGGCACCGGCGGCCACGTTGGCCACGAGGCACAGCACTGCGGCGCGCACGGGCGGGAACCCCAGCTGCACGAGCAGTGCCGCGCAGATCGCAATGGGCACGCCGAAGCCTGCCACGCCCTCCAGGAACGCGCCGAACGCAAACGCAATGAGCAGCACCTGCACGCGCTGGTCAGCGGAGACCGCGGCGATCGAGGAGCGGATCACGTCGAAGCGGCCCGAGCGCACGCTCAGCCGGTACAGCCACACCGCCATGACGATGATGTACGCGATGGGCCACAGCGCGGTCAGCAGCCCCAGCAGACCTGCACCGGCCGCGGCGGAGACGGGCATGTGGAACACGAGCAGTGCCACCAGGATCTGCACCACCAGCGCGATGAGCCCGGATTTCAGCCCCGTGAGCTTGAACAGCATCATGCAGGCCAGGAACACGACTATCGGGATCGCGGCCACGAGCGCGGTGAGGGGCAGGCTGCCCAGGGTGTCAAGAGATTGGGTCCACATTGGAGCCTCCACGACGTCCGGCGGGTGAGCAGTCCTCAAGGCGGGCTCGCGACGTCGCCGCGGTGCGCGCCGTCGTCGGCCGCCGGTCGCGCAGCGGGGCGGGTTCCTGGAGCCAGCGGACCCTCGTACCACCGCCTGCCACGCGCCGCAGCGACGCCTTGATCACAGGGTCAACGCTAGTCCTGAACCGGGCAGTTCGGGCGGGAACCCTCCGCGGAGAGTGACAGGTGCGAAGTGGGACACCCGGCTGCGGACCCCTGGGGAGCGGCACAGCCGCCCAGTGGGTCCGGAACCCCGTGAGTGGGAACGGAACACCGTAAAAAGACCGACACTGTGAAATTACGATAGGCAAACCTTAGTTATTCTCAATGCCCTCGGCACCCGCCGCAACCCTTTCTGGCGGCAGTACCGGAAACGCCCCGGAACGCGTCTTGCAATGCCCCTCCCGGCGTAGAATTGAGGATGATGAACTCCCGGAGTTCAGCACTCGGTTCACCCACTGACGAGGGGCAACGATGACGGCAACCATTCAGCGAAAACAACGCACGTCAGCCCCGCCGCGCACACGGCTGCCGGTGTCGAACTTCGCCGCGAAAACCACCATGGCCGTCACCGGTCTCATTTTCGTCGGATTTGTGTTCGTGCACATGTACGGCAATCTGCACATCTTCCGCGGCCAGGAGGAGTTCGACCACTACGCACACTGGCTGCGCGAGATCCTGATGCCGCTCATGCCCTACGCGGGTGTCCTGTGGGTGCTGCGCGTCGTGCTGCTGATCAGCCTGGTGCTGCACGTGGGCTGCGGGCTCCTGCTGTGGACGCGCGCCCGTCGAGCCCGCGGGCCGTTCAAACGCACCGGGCTGCGCCGCGGCGACGCCCTGATGGCGCGCTCGATGCTCGGGACCGGCCTGGTGATCCTGCTGTTCGTGATCTTCCACATCCTGGACCTCACGCTGGGTGTCCAGCCGGCCGCATCCGGGGCGTTCGAGAGCGGATCGGCGTACGCCAATCTGGTCGCCAGTTTCCAGCGGCCCGTCGTGGCCCTGTTCTACATGCTCACCATGCTGGTGCTCACCGTGCACGTGGCCCACGGGACGTGGACCGCCGCCAACGACCTCGGCGCCACCGGCAGGCGGCTGCGGCAGCTCGCCGCGTGGGTGGCAGGGCTGGTCGCCATTGCCATCTGCCTGGGCAACATCTCGATCCCCGTCTTGGTTCTCCTGGGAGTGATTCAGTGATGACGGCATCCTCGACCACCCAGCCGCAGGCCCTGCTGGACGAGCTGCGCACCGTGGGTTCGGGCCTCCCTGGTCTGAGCTCGGACGTGCCCCCGTCCCAGACGTGGGCGGACCGGCGGCTGCACTACCGCATGGTGGGCCCGCTCAACCGTCGGAAGTTCACCGTGGTCGTCGTGGGCACCGGACTCGCCGGCGCAGGTGCGGCGGCGGCCCTGGGCGAACTCGGCTACAACGTGGAGTCGTTCACCTTCCACGACGCCCCGCGCCGCGCACACTCGGTGGCCGCCCAGGGCGGCATCAACGCCGCACGCGCCCGCACGGTGGACAACGACTCGATCGCCCGGTTCGTGAAGGACACCGTCAAGGGCGGCGACTTCCGCGGCCGCGAGGCCGATGCCTGGCGGCTGGCCGAGGAGAGCATCCGGGTCATCGACCACATGAACGCGATCGGCGCGCCCTTCGCCCGCGAGTACGGAGGCGGGCTGGCCACCCGCTCGTTCGGCGGCGTGCAGGTCTCCCGGACCTACTACACGCGCGGGCAGACCGGTCAGCAGCTGCAGGTTGCCGCCGCCCAGGCGCTGCTGCGTCAGGTCTCCACGGGACAGGTGAACCTGCACACTCGCACCGAGATGCTGGACCTCATCGTCGTGGAGGGCCGCGCCCAGGGCATCGTGGTGCGCGACCTCGTGACCGGGAAGATCTCGGCGGTCACCGGGGACGCCGTGGTGCTCGCCACCGGCGGCTACGGCAACGTCTACTACCGCTCCACGCTGGCCAAGAACTCGAACGTCACCGCCGCATTCCGGGCCCACCGGCGCGGCGCACTGTTCGCCAACCCGTGCTTCATCCAGTTCCACCCCACGGCCCTGCCGGTCTCCAGCGAGTGGCAGTCGAAGACCACTCTCATGAGCGAGTCCCTGCGCAACGACGGCCGGATCTGGGTTCCCGTGAAGGCCGGGGACGGCCGGCCCCCGAACGAGATTCCCGAGGACGAGCGCGACTACTACCTGGAGCGCCGGTACCCGGCCTTCGGCAACCTCACACCGCGCGACGTCGCCAGCCGGGCCGCGCGCACCGAGATCGACGCGGGCCGCGGCGTCGGGCCGCTGAAGAACTCCGTCTACCTCGACTTCCGGGACGCCATCGAGCGCCTGGGGCGCAGGGTGATCGCGGAGCGCTACGGCAACCTCTTCGAGATGTACTCGGACGCCACCGGCGAGGACCCTTACGAGGAGCCCATGCGCATTGCACCCGGCGCGCACTTCGCCATGGGCGGGCTGTGGAGCGACTACGACATGATGACGTCGATCCCCGGGCTGTTCGTGGGCGGCGAGGCCGGCTGGGGCTACCACGGCGCCAACCGCCTGGGCGCCAACTCGCTGCTCTCCGCGTGCGTGGACGGGTGGTTCACGCTCCCCTACTCGGTGCCCAACTACCTGGCGCCGCTGCTGGGCAGGCCGAAGCTCTCGCCGGACGACGACGTCGTGCGGGCCGCGGTGGCCGAGGCTGAGGCGGGCGTGCAGGCGCTGGTCGCGATCGGCGGCACGCAGGGCCCGGAGCGCTTCCACCGCCGGCTGGGCGACCTGCTGTACGAGAAGTGCGGGGTGACGCGCACCGCCGAGGGGTTGGCCGAGGGTCTGCGAGGCATCCGGGAGCTGCGCAGGGAGTTCTGGATCGACCTGCGGGTGCAGGGCCGCCCGGACGGCTTCAACCAGGAGCTCGAACGGGCCGGCCGCGTGGCCGACTACCTGGACATGGCCGAGCTCATGTGCCTGGACGCGCTGGACCGGGACGAGTCCGCCGGCGCGCACTTCCGCGAGGAGCACCAGACCGAGGGCGGCGAGGCCCAGCGCGACGACGAGCACTGGCTGTTCGCGTCCGCGTGGGAGCGTGCTGATTCCGGCGAGGCCGGCGAAACGGGACCGCGCTACATCAGGCACCAGGAGCCCCTGGAGTTCCCCAGCGTCCCGCCCGAGACCCGCGACTACCGATGAGAGGACCATCCTCATGAAACTCACGTTGAAAGTCTGGCGTCAGGAGTCCGGCGCCGAGGAGGGGCACTTCGAGGAGTACCTGCTGGAGGAGGTCGGACCCGAGTTCTCCCTCCTGGAGGCACTCGACAAGCTCAACGACGATCTCGTTGCCCGTGGTGAGGAGCCGATCGCGTTCGACTCGGACTGTCGCGAGGGCATCTGCGGGGCGTGCGGCGTGACCGTGGACGGCACTCCGCACGGCCCCCAGAAGAACACGCCGTCGTGCCGGCAGCACCTGCGGTCCTTCGAGGACGGCGCGACCGTGCAGCTCGAACCGTTCCGCAGCGGCGCGTTCCCCGTGGTCAAGGACCTCGCGGTGAACCGCAGCGCGCTGGACCGGGTGATCGGGGCCGGCGGGTTCGTCTCCACCTCCGTGGGCACGGCGCCGGACGCGGACGCCATCCCGGTGACCCACGAGGCCGCGGAGTGGGCCCTGGACCTGGCAGCGTGCATCGGCTGCGGTGCGTGCGTTGCCGCGTGCCCCAACGGTTCCGCGCAGCTGTTCGCCGGGTCCAAGACGATGCACCTGGCCACGCTGCCCTCCAGTTCCAAGGAGCGTGGCCGCCGGGCCAAGGGCATCACGCGCGCGGCCGAGGAGGAGTTCGGTCCGTGCTCGGTCTACGGCGAGTGCGCGGAGGTGTGCCCCGCTGGGATCCCGTTGACCGCGATTGCCGGACTCAACAAGGAGAAGCTGCGGCAGGTGCTGCGCAACAAGGACGACTGACCCGCTCCCCCGTCGACAGACGACGACGCTCGGTGCCCCTGGGAGGGCACCGAGCGTCGTCGTGCGGGGGGGGTTTGCCGGGCGGACTACATGGCGAGGTCGCCGAGGATCCACATCCAGCCGCTGCCCACCACGGTCCAGATGATGATGATGGCCACGGACATGATGAAGGCGACCTTGAACCACTCGGAGACCTTGACGTACCCGGAGCCGTAGACCACCCCGGACGGGCCGGAGGCGTAGTGGGAGATGGCGCCGAACAGGTTGCCGATGTAGCCGAGGGCGAGGGCCGCGAACATCGGCGGGGCACCCGCGGTGATGGCCGCACCCAGGAAGACGCCGTACATCGCGACGATCTGCGCGGTGTTCGAGGCGAACATGTAGTGCGCGTAGAAGTACACGAGCGCGAGGATGGCGAAGGCGACCGGCCAGGACATGCCGCCGACGGCGCCGGAGACCACCGAGCCGATCCACGTGATGACGCCCAGGTTGTTCAGGTTCTCCGCCATGCCCACCAGGACCGCGAAGAAGATCAGGGTGTTCCAGGCGGAGCCGTTCTTGGCCATGTCGTTCCAGGTGAGCACCTTGGTCACCAGCAGCACCGCGATGCCGACGAAGGCCGCCGTGGTGGCGTTGACGCCAATGGCCGTGCCGAAGACCCACAGCAGCAGGAGCAGCACGAACGTGGCCGCCATGATGATCTCACCCCGGGTCATGGACCCCATCTTCTGCAGCTCGCTGCGCGCCATGGTGGGTGCTTCCGGAGTGCTCTTCAGCGTGGGCGGGTAGACCTTCATGAGCAGCCACGGGACCACCGCGAGGCTCACGAGGCCGGGGATCAGGGCGGCCAGGGCCCACTGGCCCCAGGAGATGTGCACGCCGAGCTTCTCGGCGGAGGCCACGGCCAGCGGGTTGCCGGCCATCGCGGTGATGAACATGGCGCTGGTGATCACGTTGACGTGGGCGGCGGTGAACGTGAGGTAGGAGCCGAGCTTCCTGCGGGACTCGTCGGTGTCCGGGGTGGAGCCCTGGACCTCCGCGACGGAGCGGACGATCGGGTAGATCACACCACCCGCGCGGGCCGTGTTGGACGGGGTGGCCGGTGCGAGTAGGAGGTCCGTGACGGCCATGCCGTAGGCGATGCCCAGGGGCGATTTGCCGAGGACCCTGAGGAACATCAGGGCCACGCGGCGCCCCAGCCCGGTGAGCAGGAACCCGTCCGCGATGAAGAACGCCGCGACGATGAGCAGGACGGCGGAGTTGGAGAATCCGCTCAGGGCCTCCCCGCTCTTGACGTCCATGGCGCCGGTGATCATGGCGGTGGCCAGCCCGATCAGCGCCACCGAAGGAGTGGGCAGAGGCTGCAGGATGAGCCCCAGGATGGTCGCGACGAAGATGCCGAGCATGTGCATGCCGCGGGGGTCCACGCCCTCCGGAGCGGGGATGAAGTAGATCACCGCCCCGATGAGGACCATGAGCCCGAATTTCCAGAGCATGGAGACGGTGTTCCGACTCATGGTTCTGGATTCGTGGGTGGAATCAACCTGATGGCCGGACATTTCTGCCTCCGAGTGTCGCTCCGGTGTGAGACCCTTCTCCCCTCAATTTTAGACTCGTGGCCAGCGGAAATACGGTTCCCCGGGCATGTGGGGGCGACCTGATAGGTGTTTCCCGTCACCATTCATCGGGTGACCATGGGCAGGGGGTCAAAGGCCGGATGCGGGTCGGTTTTCAACCGCCCGTAGGTGTCGACGTCGAGGCGTGCTCCGTCCACCAGGAATTTCTGGCGCTGGGTTCCCTCCTTGAGGAAACCGGCTCTTTTCGCGACGACGGCCCGCGGTTCATGAGGTCACCCCAGGCGCCCTAGACGTCGGCAGCAAAGTCACCTGGCACAGCCGATCCGAACAACGACAGTTCAGCCCGGCTCAGTAGTGGTATCGAGCCTGCAAGATCACGAGATCCTCACCAGTCACGAGGTAGACGAGCCGGTGCTCCTCGTTGATGCGCCGCGACCACGAGCCCCGCGCCCCGTACTTCAACTGCTCCGGCTTGCCGATGCCCTCGAAGGGCTCGCGCAGGCAGGCATCGATGAGCAGGTTGATCCGCTTGAGGATTCTCCGGTCGGCGGTCTGCCAGTACGTGTAGTCTTCCCAGGCGGCCTCGTCCCAGACCAGCCGCATTCAGACGTCCCGAGCCTGGCTGGACGGCTCGTCGGAACGGTCGAGCTCGTGGGCCTGGGTCTTCCCGGCACCGGCACGATCGTAGGCGTCGAGAAGCCTGCGGGCGTTCGCTGGCGACCGGAATAGGTAGGCGGTCTCCTGCCACGCCGCGTACTCGTCGGCGGGCATGAGCACCGCGTTGCCCTTCCGAGAGACGATCTCGATGGCTTCTTGGTCCTCGTTCACGCGCTCGATGAGCGGGAAGAGAGTCTTGCGGGCCTCGCTTGCGCTGATGGACATGGAGTACCTTCCCTACGTTGAGTGGTACTTGTTTATGGTACCAGTCAGCGCCCTGGGATGGTCCGGATGACGACGATCAGACATCATCGTCCTTCACTGAGGACTTTGCCAAGGCGGGAGAGCACTGCATCCGCGGATCTCCAGGGGTGGTTGCACGATGCACTTCAGGGATCTGCAATGACAAGCGGAATAATTGCCGCGATTCGTTCCCCAGCGCGATCCTCCGCGCAGTCCAACTCGTAGTGGCTCTGAAGATTGAGCCAGAACTCGGCTGATGTCCCGAAATACCGTGCCAAACGGAGGGCCGTGTCCGCACTGATCCCCCGCTTGCCGTGCGCGATCCCATTGATCCGCCGGGGAGACATCCCGATGGAGACGGCGAGCTTGCCCTGGGTGATGCCGAGCCCTTCGATGAAGTCCTTCATCAGAACTTCTCCAGGGTGGATCGGCTCGATCTTGTCAATGGTAGTCAACGATCTCGACCTCCTCTGGTCCTGGGTGAAGCGCTCTGGGTCCCAGTTCCGCGTCAGGTCATTCGTGCACGCACTGAACGAGCAGCACCTGCACGGGTCGATGGGCCAGGTCGGTGCCGCCGGTGACAACGCGGCGATGGAGTCCTTCTTCGCGTTGTTGCAGAAGAACGTCCTCGACCGCCGTCGCGGGCAGGCCCGTGACGAGCTGCGGATCACGATTATCACCTGGATCGAACGGGCCTACCACCGGGGCCGCCGACAGGTTCGTCTGGGCCGTTTGACCCCGCGGGAGTGCAAGACCACCATGAACCCAGCCGTGGGCCTCGCGGCTTGACACTACAACTGTCCCCTAACCGTGCAGCAGTCCCAGATGTATTTACCATGGTCAAGGTAGGGTTAATCAACAAGAAGACATGGAAACGACCGAACACGCGTATAGCGGCAAAGTGTCTTCCAATAGGGATTGGGCGACGGTCGGTCCACCACCGAACCCCGCCGAGGACAGGTAGCGCCCCGTCAAGAGCGTCGAACCGAGGAGCTAACAAAATGGATGGGACCGACTTTTTTGGCCCGTGGGAGGGTGATGCCATCACGTCTTGGGTCGGCGCGACATCAGCCATCGAGGACGTCCTCAACAAGATCGGTCGGCGAAGAATGGTCTGGCGGGGCCAAGTGAACGCGAAGTGGTGCCTCCACAGCGGCCTTTACCGCCGCATCCTCGCCACGGGGAGCGGCCCCTCGCCTAAAGAGAGCGACTTAGTCAAAGCCGAGGATCGACTCCTCACGATTGCACGCGAGTGGTGGCGGCACGACCAGCTACCCTATCTGGAACTTGTTGCACACATGCAACATTACCGCGCCCCTACACGCCTTCTCGATGTCTCACTGAACCCCTTAGTGGCGCTGTGGTTCGCAGTGGAGCAACAGCACAGCGACGAGGACCATCAGGACGGACGTTTGTTCGCGATTGATGTAACGGACCGCACCGTCCGCCTGGACTCAGAGTGGAGCACCTATGACATTCCGTGGCGCGGCTACCCAAAGGACTCAAAATGGTCTCTGGAACTCCCCCTCCTCTGGAAGCCTCCGTCATACAACGACCGGATTCCCGCTCAACAGTCCGGTTTCCTGCTGGCCGGTGTCCCAAAGTATTATAAAGGATCCAACGCCCAATACCGTAAGGGACCGGGCGACGGTAGTTCCGCCGGCCTCTGGTCGGCTAACGAGGTGCGACGTGCAACATCAGTACCCACACGCATGGTTGACCGATCCCGAAACCTGCACTCTAACTCACGTCCAACCCTAACGTTGCGCATCACGTCTGACGCGAAAGACGAGATTCGCCGCAGACTTGAGCGGGATTATGGAATTAACAGCGGGACCATGTACCCCGACCTCTTCGGAATGGCAACGGAGATCAGGGGTCTCGTCGACCACGGGGGACTCCTAAAGCGACCTCCAGCAGCACCCTGACTCCCCCCACCTATTCGCGCATCGCAGGCCCTCTATCCGGCCGCCTCAATCGCCGTGCCTAGAGCGAGAAACACGGGGGGGGAGCTAGAACACGAGTTAAGCCCCAGGGAATTTTACAGAAGACCCGCACCACCAGGCGACACTGGTTTGCCCCGAGAACTAGAAAACCCCCTCCGCACGGGTGGCGCGGAAAAGGCAACCAAGCAGGGCCGGGCCAATCTTACAGCTCATTCAAGACCGACTATCGCCAGCCGAGAAGCCTCGTTACGCAGGGACTTTATACATTAAGCCGGAACTCCACCACGTTCCGTAGCCGAGTAACCTTTGGTCACAGCGACTCGCGCAGCGGCAAAGGCACCCCGCTCATGGAGCGCCATCATGCGCCCCTTCTGGATAGGAGGGCGACCAGAGGGGCACGAGGAGGACCGAGGGAATGGCATCGAGCCCGCCGCCGGGACTGCACCCGGCGTTGTCGACGCACCAGGGGTTCGCGCTGCTGGAGGAGGCCGGGGCAGTGCGCAACCTCCTGCGCGACTCCGTGGAGGTAATCCGAACCCTTCGCTTTGTCTCGCTGCACGGCGATGGCGTGTTTATGCTGGGCAGCATCGGCGTGGAGAAGGCCATGAAGGTCATGCTCGGCTGCAACGAGATCGAGGCTTCGGGCTCCTGGCCCTCCAAGGCGACCTTGAGGTACGACTGGGGCCATGACATCCAGAAGATGAGCCAGCTGCTCAACACGGCGATTGAACGCGGCCAGGCGCGATCCACCCACACCGGGTATGCCGAGACTCTCGCTGATCGGATCAGCGGGAGCACCACACTCCCGCTTCTCTTCGCGACGTTCGCTCGGTACGGGAAGTCGGGGCGCTTCCACCACCTAGGCATCCTCGCGACCAACGAGCCTGGCTCGGATGAGTCACCATCTGAGTACTGGGAGCGAGTCGAGTTCCACGTTAGGAGCACAGAGCCCGAGCTCGCCGAAGTCCCCTACGGAGACAACCAAGCGCTGGACGAGTACGAGGTCCGACTTCGGGACCGCATCGCGGACGAGCTGGAGGCCTGGTGGTACTGCGTCCACTGCCTCGGCGTCCAGGGCTGCTTCGGCGACCAGGGCAGGAAGATCGGCTGGGAGATTTGGGAGCCAGGGCGTCCCGAACCGCCGATCGTGAGGAACTAGCCCAACGTCACGACCACCGGGTAATCGCAGACGACTGCCAGTAGCAAGCCGAGTCGACGTCGGGCTTCCCTCGCGTGTGGCGCTTCATATACTGGCCGTATGGAAAAGGTGCCCGAGCAGCCACTCGACGATGATGCGATGGCCGTCGCCGAGTCCGAGCACGACTTCACCCTCGGCTCCCTCGACTTCGAAGCACTATCGCCCACGGACTTTGAAGAGTTCTGCTTCGACCTCATGGCCGAGAGTGGCTTTTCCAATGTGGATTGGAGAAAGGGGACCCCGCTCGCTGCGTCGCCGTCCGACCGTGGTCGAGATATCGTCGCCCGCCGGTCTATGAGGGACATTGACGGGCACGAGTACGAGGAGCGCTGGTTCGTCGATTGCAAGCACTACAAGCGCGGCGTTCCTCCGGAAGCGCTTCAGGGGGCAATCGCCTGGGCCAGCGCTGAGCGCCCGTCAGCGCTCCTCTTCATTGCATCCGGCTATCTAACCAACGGGGCTAAGGATTGGATCGCGGACTATCAACGCTCCAACAATCCGCCCTTCAGGATCCGCATCTGGGAGAAGCCACAGCTCCTTCGGCTCGTTGAGCAGAATCTAGATCTAGCGTTCAAGCACGATGTTGGGACAAGCACGCTGCGACGGGTGTCAGAGATCCTAGAGGTTGAGTCAGCGCTCATGGATCGACTCTGGTACGGACGTAAACCGGCGGACGAGGACGTGGATCTCTACGATTGGCCCGATGACATCAAGGCTGGAATGCTCGCAGCAAAGCGCCGAGTCGAGGAACAGTACGGCGTGGAAGAGCTGGCGAAGGATGTGGAGTCGGACTGGGCATGGGGCTACCTCTCAGGGCGGATCTCCGCTATTCGCTGGGTGCTGGGGGATGCCTGGCACAACCTTGACAGCTGACGGATCAAGACACGCATGGAGTCTCTGGCTGCGAGATAGCATTTTGAATGCTCCACCATGCACCCAGTTGCCCGCCCTTTCACCCCGATGAGATGACCACTACGTCACGACCCCCAGCCCAAGAGCGCGACCCCATACAGGGTCTCGACGTATTCACTGGGCCCAATCCTCAAACACGCTCTTTGCGGGTTGAGAGCCAAGCTGAGACCTCTTCCCTAAACGGCCTAAGGCGCCTGTAAGCATCGCGCGCAAACTCAATCTGCCAATCAAAATCCTCTTGACGGAGTTCCGCATGGATGTGAATGTAGTTGCGAGCCGTGTAGTAGCCTGCGATCTCATGACCGAGGCCATCACTAATCATGCCTAGCGTCACGGCGGCAGCAACCTTGCTGTCGAATCGAATCTTCGACTCCTGGGTGCGGCGCGTTGCATACACGGCACCAATGACATCCGTAGCATCAGCCTGAGGAAGTTTGCGAATTCGATCCATAATATGTCCCGGGAGCTCCCGCTTCACGAGCGCGCGGTATTCAGGTAAGGCCTTAACGACAGGCTCGCCAGACGCCTCAACGAAGAGAAGGTAGTGAATTGCGGCTTCATAAATCGATGCGTACTGTTGAACCTGCAATTGAACCTGAGCTTGAATCGCCCATGGCTCGTCGACCCGAAGGCCTTCCCAGAGCTTATACAAATACCTGGCCGCGTAAAACTCCTGCCCGAGCCTTTTGCGAAGCTCGAGGTCACCGATGAAGTTAAAATAGTCGACATGCCATGCCAGGTCACCCGGCAAGTCCTTTCGAGCATACTCCACCGCCTGTGAGCGAATACCCTCTGGAAGCGGCACGGGGTCTCCTTAACTATTCGCGCAGAGTAGAATTGACGAGAGTTAAAGTATCTAATTCGATCAATGCAGTAACTCCGCTACGCCTCCGCCTCTGGCATAGAGCCTACACGTTGAAGCGGAACTCCACCGCATTCCGGCACATACCAACCTGTGGTTGCGTGTCTGGCTGGCATCGCCTCGGCCCCCACCTCGCCCCTTCCGGAGACGCAGAAGGTGGGGCAGCGGGGGCACGCGACCCGATCTCGCGTCCGCCTCTGTCGGCAGCCCCTGATAGGACATAATGACAGGTGACTGCGACCCACAGGGAGGTGACTTGGCGCTGCCTGCACTTGACGAGCAGACGGGCCTGCTTCCGCTGGGCCGATTCGGCGCGTCGTTGGAAGAGATCAAATCCCACTACGTTGACGATCCCCGGTTCGCGAAGTCGGCGACCCGCGCCGAGATCTGGCAGCACTTCGAGTCCGCTACCGACGGCATCCGCTTTGTCGTCCCCGTGGTGTGCGTATGGGTGGGTGGCAGCTTCCTTACCGACAAGATCGATCCTGACGACATCGACCTCGTCTACTGGGGCGAAGACGTGCTCGTTGACCAGGTGACCGACCCCAAGGATCGGTACATCCTGCAGATGTTCGGGATGAACCAGGTCCGGCCAGCGACGGGCCTGCGCGTTGATACTCGATACTGCCTATGGCACGTGTTCCCCGAGGCGGACCGCGCCCACTCAGTCGAGCACCAGTCATATGCGTTGAATCGTGGCTACTGGGATGACTTCTGGATGCCCTAGCGCAACGGCGCGAAGGAAGATCCTCCGCAACGGCCGGATGCCCTACCGCAGCGCGGCTACTTCGAAGTGACTCTGGACGGTTTCCATGGCGTTTGACTGGGAGCAGTTCAAGGCCAACGTCCAAGGCGAAGCTGAGTGGCAGGACGCAGATGATCTTGCGCGCATGAGCATCGAGACTCTGCGCGCTGAGCACGGCTTGCTGCGGCGCGACGCTTCTTCAGGGTCTCTGCGCCTGACTGGGCCAGGAATCACGATCCACTCGGGAGCGATCGACGGGATTGCTGACACGCTTCGCAATTTTCAGCGCCTGGTGCTTGCGACAGGCCTCGCGGTGAAGGGGCACAAGTCGTTGCGTGGGCAACCGCCCGCCGACGTCGTCTCGAAGACCCGACTGAACCTCAATGGTTCACCACTGCCGGGAAGCCTCATCCTGCAGATCGTGCCGACGACTTTGCCAGCGGACGAGATCTCACCCGATGGCCAAGTCGGGCTGTTCGGAGACGACAATGCAGAGCCCCAGTTGATCGACACCGCCATGAAGCGAGCACTGGGACTGCTCGAGGACGGACGTCGTCTCGGCCCAGATGCCGACACCAGTGACTTCTTGGCGCGCATCCGCGAGTACGGACCGCGCGTCGCCACGACGTTGCGCGACTTCTCGACAGGTCTGGTGAAATCAGGGTTCGAGCCTGATCTCACTTGGTCCCAGCCTCGCCAGGCGCGCCTGCGCACGCGCCTCTCCACGGCTGAACTCGCTCACATTGGAGAGCTCATCGCTTCTCGGGAACTCGAGCTCGAGCCGACCACCATCCGCGGCATCGTGCGGACTGTCAGCGAGATCAGCGCTTGGCAGCTGGAGATCGAGGACGGCGAGATCGTCAAGATCGACGCGAAGAAGATCCCTGCGGCGAACACTGCAACGCTGCGCACCGGCATGTCAGTTTCAGTCGATGTGTCAGTCACGGAAGAAACCGGCCCTGCCGGCGAAGTTAAGCCTAAGTACACGGCGACGTCGTTCACAGTGCTGAGCAACCCGTAAGGCCGAGTCGTTACACCACATCTAGTCCAACGGCTGGATCCGGAGGTTGGTCCGCGGCGGCAAATCCCAGCCGTGACGCGCATGAATTTCCCTAACCAACTCTTCCGCGTTGACCTGGAGCTTGGCAAGTGCAGCCGCGTCGTGGCCGACTGATCGTAAATGGCGCAGGTTGCTGCTCAGCGCGTGCGCCCAACTCATCAGCGGGTCGAGGTTCGCCACCCGCCGCTCAACGGTGTCGCCGGGCTTGGCGGCCTCCATCACCTGGCGGCCGATGGTCGCGCCCAGCGTGCGCTCGGCCTCCAGCCACGAGTCGATACCATCCCAGCCGTCGAGCTGGTCGACGAGCGCGATCGACGTGATGCGCAGGTTGGCGAGCCGCTCCCCCACCGGCTCGGCCGTCGGATCGAACCCGATTAGGCGCTGCACGGCTTCCTGCACCGCGAACCAGCGTGCGTCCTCGGCCGCCTTGCGCGACTCGGCGAGTGCCTCGTTCGCGCGCTTGTTCGCTTGGTAAGTGCCGACGCCGGCGATCAGCAGCGACAGGGCCGAGATCACCAGCGCGAGGACATCCATGGCTCGATCCTGCCACTACAAGAAGCAGTTCCTGAAGCACTTCCGGCTATTGCTTGCCCGAGGCGCGTCAGCCGACTAACCCGCGCTCACTACGATGCTCCGCGCGGCGACCAATCCCTACAGCGCGAATCTCCACTCCACCGATTCCCGGTACATACCACCCTCTTGAGGTGTGCAGTGAAGCGCTCGGCCCCGAGTCCGGGACCGACAGCTTGCGTTCGACGTCAACGATAGGTCTCGTGCAACGCCTCCTCGATCTGAGACGGAGTCGGTGCACCGGCGTACCCGCGCTCAGTCGCGTAGACCCGGCACGCGAGCGAGCGAACCGGTTGCGTCGGAAACAGGTCGACGCCGTCGACGAGGATCGTGGGCGAGCCTCCGAATCGGGTGTTCGCCGCTTCGGTCTCGGTGTGGATCGTTACCAGCTCGATGGGCACTTCCGCGAGCTCGGCGGCATCCAGCGCGGCGCGCGCGTTTGCTTCGGCGATGGCCGTGTTCGGGCAGTCGACGATGTGCAGCAGTTCGACCTTCATACGATCTGCTCCTTCCGGGTCCGGGCCGCGCGCAAGCCATTGAGGATCACGATGACCTCCGCGATCTCGTGCACGAGCACCACGGCAGCGAGTCCCAGGACGCCGAAGAGGGCGAGCGGGAGCAGGGCGATGATGATCAGCAGCGACAGGATGATGTTCTGGTTGATGATGTGCCGTCCGCGCCGGGCATGGTCGAACGCGCGCGGCAGCAGCCGCAGGTCGTGCCCGGTGAACGCGACATCGGCCGACTCGATCGCGGCATCCGACCCGGTCGCGCCCATCGCGATCCCGATGTCCGCGGCGGCGAGGGCGGGGGCGTCGTTGATGCCGTCGCCGATCATCGCCACCGAACCATGCTGGCCGAGCTCAGCGATCGCAGCGGCCTTGTCCTCGGGGCGCAGCTCGGCGCGCACGTCCTCGATCCCGGCCTGCGCCGCGAGAGCGCGGGCGGTGCGGGCGTTGTCGCCGGTGAGCATCGTGACCCCGATGCACTGCGCGGCGAGCGTGCGGACGACCTCCGGGACCTCCAGGCGCAGCTCGTCGCGGACGCCGATCGCAGCGACCGGCTCGCCGTCGCGGTGCACGATGACGACCGTCATGCCCTGCTCCTCCAGCCCTGCGACCCGGTCGCCGAGCGTCCCGGCGTCCAGCCAGCGGGGGCTGCCGACCGTGATCCGCGCGCCGTCGAGCTTGCCCTCGATGCCGTGCCCGGCCTGCTCGGTCACGTCCTCGGCTACTGAGGCCCCCGGCGCGGCGGCGGTGATCGCGGCCGCGAGCGGGTGGGTGCTGTGTTGCTCCAGCGCGGCCGCCCACGCCAGCGCCTGCGCCTCGGTGGTCCCGTCGGCGGTGAGAACGGCGGTGACGAGGGGCTCGTTTCGGGTGAGGGTGCCGGTCTTGTCGACGGCGACGTGGCGGATCACGCCGAAGCGCTCGAACGCGGCACCGGACTTGATGATCACGCCGAACTTGCTCGCCGAGCCGATCGCGGCGACCACGGTCAGCGGCACGGAGATCGCCAGCGCGCACGGCGACGCCGCCACGAGGACGACCAGGGCGCGAGTGACCCACAGCTCGGGGTCGCCGAACAGCGAACCGATCAGCGCCACCAGGACGGCGAGGACGAGCACACCAGGGACGAGGGGTCGGGCGATGCGGTCGGCGAGGCGGGCGCGGTCTCCCTTCTCGGCCTGCGCCTGCTCAACGAGCTCCACGATCGTGGTCAGCGAGTTGTCGGTGCCCGCCGCGGTCGTCTCGACTTCCAGCGCGCCGGCGGAGTTGATTGCACCGGCCGAGACTGCATCTCCCAGCTCGACCTCGACCGGGATCGACTCTCCAGTGATCGCAGACGTATCCAAACTCGAACGACCCGTGACCACGACGCCGTCGGTCGCGATCCGTTCGCCCGGCCGCACCAGCATCAGCTGGCCCACCTGGAGGTCTTTCGCGGCGACCTCGACCGACGCGCCGTCGCGGCGGATGGTCGCTGTCTCAGGGACGAGCTTGAGCAGCGCCCGGAGCCCGCCGCGGGCGCGGTCCATCGCCTTGTCCTCCAGCGCCTCAGCGATCGAGTACAGGAACGCCAGGGCCGCGGCCTCCTCGACGTAGCCGAGGATCACCGCGCCAATGGCGCTGATCGTCATCAGCAGGCTGATGCCGAGCTTGCGCTTGGACAGTTTGCGGATCGCGCCCGGGGTGAACGTCGACGCTCCCAGCAGCAGACCGAGCCAGAACAGCACCAGCGCCAGGATCTCGAGCCCGGACCACTCCAGGACGAGACCGGTCAGGAAAGCGACGCCGGAGAGGACCGGGACCATGATCCCGCGGTCCCGCCACCAGGGTCGCTCCTGCACCTCCTCAACTGCTTCGCCGACCGTGGTCTCGGGCTCGTCGCAGCCGCACGCCGCGCTCATGCGCCTGCCCCCGTCCCGCAGCAGCCCGGCACCGGGCACTGGTCATCAACGCATGGCGCGTGCTCGTCGACGGCCAGCGTCACATCCACGAGCGCCGTGAGCGCCGCAGCGAGGTGCGGGTCGGCGATCTCGTAGCGCGTCTGCCGTCCCTCGGGCTCGGCGGCCACAATGCCACAGTCGCGCAGACAGGTCAGGTGGTTCGACACGTTCGACCGGGTCAGCTCCAGCTCGCGCGACAGCACCGCCGGATAACTCGGGCCGTCGAGCAGGGTCATCAGGATCCGGGATCGCGTCGGGTCCGCCATGGCTCGGCCGAGCCGGTGCATGACGTCGAGGCGTGAAGCAATGGTCAGCATGCACTGAACTATACAGTGACTGCTGACCTATTTTGGTCATCGCATCGGCAGGTCAGACCACTCAATCGACGCCAGAGGTTATACGGCGAAACGAAATTCCACCACATCCCCATCCTGCATCACATACTCCTTGCCCTCCATGCGCACCTTGCCCGCGGCCTTCGCGTCGGCCATGGATCCGGCGGCCATGAGGTCGTCGTAGGAGACGATCTCCGCCTTGATGAAGCCCCGCTCGAAGTCCGAGTGGATCACCCCGGCGGCCTTGGGGGCGGTGTCGCCCTGGTTGATGGTCCACGCGCGGGCCTCCTTGGGGCCGGCGGTGAGGTAGGTCTGCAGGCCCAGGGTGGAGAAGCCCACGCGGGCCAGCTTGTCCAGGCCGGACTCGTCCTGGCCCTCCATCTCCAACATCTCGCGGGCCTCCTCCTCGGAGAGCTCCACGAGGTCAGCCTCGAGCTTCGCGTCCAGGAACACGCACTGCGCGGGCGCCACCAGCGCCTCCAGCTCAGCCTGACGCTCGGGTGAGGACAGCACGCCCTCGTCCGCGTTGAACACGTAGATGAACGGCTTGGCGGTGAGCAGGTTCAGCTCACGCAGGTTGTCGGTGTCGAGCTTCTCGGGCCCGGCGGCCTCGAAGATCGTGCGGCCCTCCGCCAGCACCTTCTCCGCGGCCTGGTACGCCGCGAGCTGCTCGGGCGAGCCCTTTTTGATCTTGACCTGCTTCTCCAGCTTGGGGATCGCGTTCTCCAGGGTCTGCAGGTCTGCGAGGATCAGCTCGGTGTTGATGGTCTCGCGGTCCGAGGCCGGGTCGATCTTGCCGTCCACGTGGATCACGTCCGGATCGTCGAACACGCGGATCACCTGGGCGATCGCGTGCGCCTCACGAATGTTGGCCAGGAACTGGTTGCCCAGCCCCTCCCCCTCGGACGCGCCCTTCACGATGCCCGCGATGTCCACGAAGGACACCGTGGCCGGCACGATCTTCTGCGAGTCGAACAGCTCCGCGAGCTTGTCCAGCCGCTCGTCCGGCAGGTTCACCACGCCCACGTTCGGCTCGATGGTCGCGAACGGATAGTTCGCGGCGAGCACCGTGTTGCGCGTGAGCGCGTTGAACAGGGTTGATTTTCCGACGTTCGGCAGACCGACGATTCCAATAGTAAGAGCCACGGTCCGCCATCTTACCGGCGCCGCCCGACGACGCTGCCACGCGACTCCGCGGCCCACCCCACCCCTGACACATGTCACGCCCCACTCGTGACAATCAGCAGTTCAGCGCCGCCCCGCCGCACGGGAATCTGGACCCATGAACACCACACACCCACCCCAGCCCCACTCCCCCGCCATCCAGGTGCAGGACGCCGTCAAGACCTTCCGCACCCGCTCCGAGACGGTCCGCGCCGTGCAGGGTGTCTCGCTGGAGATCCCGCGCGGCGGCGTCGTCGCCCTGCTGGGGCCGAACGGCGCCGGAAAGACGACCCTGCTGGACATGGTGCTCGGCATGAGCGAGCCCACCTCCGGGGCGGTGAGCGTGTGCGGCGAGCGCCCGCGCGCGGCCGTGGCCCACGGGAAGGTGGGCGCGGTGCAGCAGGTGGGCGGGCTGCTCGCGGACCTGAGCGTGCGCGAGACCGTGACCATGATCGCGTCCCTCTACCCGGACCACCTGCCCGTGGACGAGGCGCTGGAACGGGCGGGGGCGGCGTCGTTCGCGCGCCGGAAGGTGGCCAAGTGCTCGGGCGGGCAGCAGCAGCGCGTCCGCTTTGCCCTGGCCCTGCTCCCGCGCCCCGAGCTGCTCGTGCTGGACGAGCCGACTGCGGGCATGGACGTGCAGTCCCGCACCGAGTTCTGGGACGCGATGCGCGCCGAGACCGAGCGCGGACTCACGGTCGTGTTCGCCACGCACTACCTCCAGGAGGCGGAGGACATTGCCGAGCGGATCGTCCTGATGGATGCCGGGCGCGTCACGTTCGACGGCTCCGTGGACGAGCTGCGCTCCATGTCTCGGTACCACACCGTGTCCTTCGTGTGGCCGGCCGGCGAACCGCTGCCCCAGTTCGCGGGCGCCACCGTCTCCCGCCGCTCGGAGTCCCGCGTGCACCTGCGCACCGAAGACGCGGACGCCCTCGCGCGCGAACTGCTGACCCGCACCCCCGCGAGCGCCCTGGAGATCTCCCGCGGCGGCCTGGACGAGGCGTTCGCGGCGTTGATCCATCGAGACGACGCCGCCGCGTGAGCCCGCGCGCAGCGCACCGCGGGTGACCGCACCGTTCTCCCGCCCCTCCCCGCGCCCCGCACCTCGCGCGCCCGTAACCGCACCCAGACCCCAAGGAGCCCGTCATGTCCTTGACCTACACCGCCCACGACGTGCGGCGGAACCTCCGCTCGATCCCCAACCTGGTGTTCGTGGCCCTGCTGCCCGCCGTGCTGTTCATCCTGTTCGGCGCGGTGCAGGGCTGGTCCGACGCCCGCCTGCCCGGGGGCAACGTGTCCGCGTACGTGATGGTGTCGATGGCCGTCTACGGGGCCGTCACCGCCACCACTGCGATCTCCGCCGGCGCGGCCCTGGAACGGCTGCAGGGCTGGGGCCGGCAGCTTGCGCTGACCCCCATGGGCACGGGCGGCTACGCGGCCACCAAGGTGGCGGTGGCCCTGCTGATCGCGGTGCTGCCCGTGGTCATCGTGTTCCTGGTGGGGGCGTTCACCAACGCCTCGATGGACGACCTCTGGCGCTGGGCACTGGCCGCCGTGCTGTGCGTGGTGGTCTCCGTGGTGTTCGCCCTCTACGGGCTTGCCGCGGGCCTGATCTTCCGCTCGGACACCGCCGTGGGGGCCGCCTCCGGCGCCCTGGTGGTGTTCGCGTTCTTCGGCAACGTGTTCATGCCGCTCTCCGGCGGGATGCTGACCGTCGCCCGCTTCACCCCCATGTATGGAATCGTGGGCATTGCCCGCTATCCCGTGACCGAAGGTGAGGTGGCCACCATGGGTGGTGCCCCGCAAACCGACAGCCTACTGTGGCTCGTGGTCAACGCCGTGGCCTGGGCCGCCGTGTTCGGGATCATCGCGCTGCTGGCAGCCCGGTCCTCCACGGGCCGCCGATGAGCGCCGCCACGCGGACCGCCCCGCGCCCACGCACCGAGGAACCCGAGCACCATTGGTCCGACCTGCTGTTCGCCACCGTCTGGCTCGTGTTCCTCGTGATCCCCGCAGCGGCACTGCTGCAGAGTGACGAGTCGGTCTGGGCCACTGCCCTGGGACTGCTCGGACTGGTGCTCTTCGCCGGGCTCTACACGCTCTCCTGGATCCGGCAGATCCTGGTCCCGCGCCTGAGCGTGCTGGGCAACGCCGTGCTGTGGTGCGTGGTCCTGCTGGTGCCGCTGACCCTGCTGCTGCCGGCCTCGCCGTGGGGCATGACCTACACGGCCCCGTTCTTCGTGGCCGTGTGCGCGTTCCGGCTGCACCTGCGCCAGGGCATCCTGGCCTCGCTCCTGATCGAGACGGCCGCCCTGGTGCCGCTGCTCATGCTGCTCCCCCGGGAGCAGTGGTTCTGGCCGCTGTTCGGCCTGGTCCTGCCCGGGCCGATCATCCTGCTCTCCCGCTTCGCCGTGGAGCGCTCCGAGACCCACGAGCGCCTGGCCCGCGAGCTCGAGGTCTCCCGGCAGCGCGAGGCCGTGGGCCGGGACGTCCACGACATCCTGGGCCACTCCCTCACGGTCATCACCGTCAAGACGCAGCTCGCCCAGCGTCTCGTGGAGACGGACCCGCAGCGCGCCGTCGCCGAGCTCGACGACGTCCTGGCCCTGTCCCGCGAAGCCCTCACGGATGTGCGCTCCACGGTGGGCAGGCTGCGCGACCTGGATCTGGGGGTGGAGCTCGTCCAGGCACGTGCCGCCCTGCGCGCCGCCGGGATCACCCCGCACCTGCCGTCCTCGGTCCCGCCCTTGGACGCCGCCACCCGTTCCGTGTTCGCATGGATCCTGCGCGAGGCCGTGACCAATGTGGTTCGCCACTCGGGCGCCGCTCACTGCCGCGTCACGCTCACCGGTTCCTCGCTTCGCATCGCGGACGACGGCGCACGGGCCGCGGGTGCCCCCACTCACCACTCAGCCCGGACCGACACCCTGGCTAGTCCGGGCGGCGCGGCGCCCTCGACGAGCCGTCCGAGCACCGACGACGCCGCGGCGGATGCGCCCGACCGGGCCGGTGTGGGGCGCGTCGGCCCGGACCCGCAGCGGCCGGTGCGGGCCGGGTACCGCGGTGAGGCGGCGTCGTCGTGCTCCGGGACCGAGGCACGTTCCGAGGCCTGTGCCGCCGGACCGGCGCTTCGAGAGGGCAACGGCATCCGCGGCATGAAGGAGCGGGCTCGGGCTGCGGGATGTGAGGTGACGGTCGCGCGGGATACCCGGGGCGGCACGATCGTGGAGGTGTGGCGGGCATGACCGAGATCCGAGTGCTGATCGCGGACGACCAGGCCCTCGTGCGCGCCGGACTGGCCGCTCTGCTGGACCTGGAACCGGACATCACCGTGGTGGCCCAGGCCGCCGACGGTGCCGAGGCGGTCGCTCTTGCCGGGGAGCTCCCCGTGGACGTGGCCCTGCTGGACATCGAGATGCCCGGCGTCACCGGGCTGGAGGCCACCGAGCGAATCGTGGCTGCCGGGCGCGGGACGCGGTGCCTGATGGTCACCACGTTCGACCGCCCCGGCTACCTGCGGCGCGCGTTCGATGCCGGGGCGTCCGGCTTCGTGGTCAAGGACACCCCCGCCGCGGAGCTCGCAGAGGCCATCCGGAAGGTGCACGCCGGGCTGCGCGTGGTCGATCCGGCGCTGGCCGAGAAGTCCCTGCTGGCCGGACCGAACCCCCTGACCCCGCGGGAGCAGGACGTGCTGCGGAAAGCGTCCCACGGGGCCTCGGCGGGGCAAATCGGGTGGGCCCTGCACCTCTCCGCGGGGACGGTGCGCAACCACCTGTCCTCGGCGATCGGCAAGACCGGAACCGCCAACCGGACCGAGGCGGTGGCCGTCGCCGCGCGCAACGGGTGGCTGTAGCCCTCCGGATCCGGTGACGAGCCCCGCCGGGGCGCTTATGCGTGTCGGACGGGATTGTCATGGTGAGCGCATGGATGCTTCGGTGATGGCTCAGGTGTGGTGGTTGTGGTCGCTGTTCGCCCTCGTGGTGGGTGTGGTGCTGGGGTACGTGCTGGCCCACCAGAAGTCCACGGCGCTGGAGACCGAGCTGGAGGATGCCCAGGGGCAGAGGCTCGCCGCCCTGCAGGACGCCGCCTCCGCGCGGGCCGCGGCCGAGCAGCTCGAGCAGCGTGTGGAGTCCCTCGAGGCGCGGGCCGTGCAGGACCAGGACGTCATGCGCGCGCTGGCACCGCTCAACGACCAGCTCTCCTCCGTGGGGCGGCACGTTAACCAGCTGGAGCGGGACCGTGCACAGCAGTTCGGGGCCGTGGCCCAGGCCCTGGAAGCGGCCCGCACCACGGACCAGCAGCTGCTGCACGCCACCACCTCCCTGGAGGGCTCCCTGCGCTCCACCACCGCCCGCGGTGCATGGGGCGAGATGCAGCTGCGCCGCGTGGTGGAGGCCGCCGGGATGACCCGCCACGTGGACTTCACGGAGCAGACGGTGCGCGCCACGGAATCCGGTATCCAGCGCCCGGACATGGTGGTCAACCTGCCCGGCGCGCAGACCGTGGTGGTGGACGCGAAGGCCCCCATGTCCTCCTACCTGGACGCCCAGGCCGTCCCCGCGGACGGCTCCCCCGAGAACGAGCAGCGCCGCGCCCAGCTGCTCGCCGCCCACGCCAAGGCCCTGCGGGCGCACGTGAACACGCTGGGCACCAAGAAGTACTGGTCCGCGGAGGAGAACTCTCCCGAGCTGGTGATGTGCTTCGTCCCGGTCGAGTCCGCCCTGGCCGCCGCGCTGGATGCGGATGCCTCCCTGCTGGATCACGCGGCGCGTGCGAATGTGGCCCTGGTGTCCCCGGTGTCCCTGCTCGCGTCCCTGAAGGCCGTGGCGTTCAGCTGGCGCCAGGCCACCCTCACGGACAACGCGCGAGAGCTGTACCGACTGTCCCGGGAGCTCTACGACCGCATGGGCTCGGTGGGCAAGCACCTGTCCGACATGGGCGGGTCCCTGCGGCGCTCGGTGGAGGGCTACAACAAACTCGTGGGCTCCATGGAGTCGCGCGTGCTGCCCTCGGCCCGCAAGATCGCGGAACTGGACCCGACCGTCACGGGTGCCGGAACCCTCGACACCACCCCCGTGGACGCGGTGCCCCGGCCGCTGACGGCCACGGAGTTCGTGGAGGACTGACGCGGCTCAGCGGGAGGGCTTGGTGCCGCGGCCGCCCAGACCGCGGGCGGTGTCCCCGTCCTTGGCGAGCTTCGCGCGCAGCTCCTTGGGCAGGGAGAACAGGATGTCCTCCTGGGCGGTCTCCACTTCCTCCACGGACCCGTAGCCGTACTCGGCCAGCAGCTCCAGGACCTGCTGCACGAGCACCTCGGGTACGGACGCACCGGATGTCACCCCCACGGTAGCCACGCCCTCGAACCAGGACTCGTCCACCTGGTGGGCGAAGTCCACTCGCTCGGCGCGCGCGGCGCCGTACTCCAGCGCCACCTCCTTGAGCCGCACGGAGTTGGACGAGTTGGCCGATCCCACCACGATCACCAGGTCCGCCTGCGGGGCGATCTCCTTGATGGCCGCCTGGCGGTTGGAGGTGGCGTAGCAGATGTCGTCGCTGGGCGGGTCGATCATGTTCGGGAACTTGGCCCGCAGCCGGTTCACCGTCTCCATGGTCTCGTCCACGCTCAGGGTGGTCTGGGAGAGCCACACCACCTTGTCCGGGTCGTTGACCTCCAGGGTGTCCACGTCCTCCGGGGAGTTCACGATCTGGATGTGCTCGGGCGCCTCCCCGAACGTGCCCTCGACCTCTTCATGGCCCACGTGGCCGATCAGGAGGATCTCGTAGTCGTTCTTCGCGAAGCGCACGGCCTCCCGGTGCACCTTGGTGACCAGCGGGCAGGTGGCATCGATGGTGTGCAGGTTCCGGTCCTGGGCGGACTGCACCACAGCCGGTGAGACGCCGTGGGCCGAGAACACGAGCATCGCGCCCTCGGGAACCTCATCCGTCTCCTCCACGAACACCGCCCCGCGTTCCTCGAGGGTCTGCACCACGTGCTTGTTGTGCACGATCTCCTTGCGCACGTACACGGGAGCACCATAGTGCTCCAGGGCCTTCTCCACGGCAATCACCGCACGGTCCACCCCGGCACAGTAGCCGCGCGGTGCGGCGAGCAGGACCCGGCGCTCCCCCGTGACCGGGGCGGCCGCGGCGATCTCCTCCGGGGTACGGCGCACCCTGGGGACGGTGGGCATGGAAAGGTCAACCACTGTGGACATGCCTCTTATGGTAGGTGACCGCCCTGGGGCGCACCACGGCCAGGATCACACCGAACAGCGCCACGGCGCCCGCGCCGAGCATCCCCGTGACGCTCGAGGTGACGAAGGACTCACGCAGCTGCGCCACGATCTGCTCCGTGACCACGTGCGCCACAGGCTCGACGGCGGAGGCGTCCACGAGCTTCTGGGCCGAGCTCAGCGCCACGGCGAGCACCACGCCCGTGAACAGCACGCCGGACAGTCCCACCCCCGCGAGCGCGAGCCACCGGCGGGGTGCCACCACCAGCGCGAGCACCGCCAGGATCCCGGCGAACCACGGCAGCGCGTATCGCCACTGCGCGAGCTGCACGAGGGTGTCCACGACCACACCGGTGTGGGCGCCCGGCACGGTGATGGTGAGGTTTTGGTCTGCGATCCCCGGGGAGAACCCCACGGTCTTCTCCACCTGCTGCTCCACCGCCGCGCCAAGGGCGGAGACGTCCACCACGAACTCGTCCGGTGCCTTGCCCGCGCTCGCTGTCACGGGGACGTTGGCGTCGTGGGTGTCGTCGAGCACCTGGATCCAGGTGCCCTCCTGCTCGGGCGCGGTGAGCCATTGCTGCGCCGCGTTCACGGCGGAGTCGCGGACCCGCTGGAGCACGCCGTCGAGGGCGTCGATCCCGGTTCCAGGGGTGTCGCCAGCGTGGAGCGTGGCCTGGTCCACCAGGGTGCTCACCAGGTCCTCCTGGAACGAGGTCTGCGTGACCACGGAGGCGGCCGTGTCCTGGAAGCCCGAGGGCGAGAGCACGTGGTCCTGCAGCCACGAGATCCCCAGCCACAGGGCGAAACCGGCGCCGGCCAGCAGGGCGCACAGTGCAGCCGCGAGACTGCGCAGCATCGGTGGACGTGGGGAGTGCTCGGGGGTGCTCACCACTCCACTCTAAGGAGAATCCACTGTGCGTGTCCTCGGCGGATGGTAGTCATGTCCCATGAACACCTCGTCCTCCCCCGAAGGCGCCGGAGAGCAGGAACGCCCCCCGGAGCTGCCCAAGCTGGCCCGTGACACCACGCCCGAGAACCCCTGGCCGCTCAGCACGCTCTCCCACGCGCTGCACGGCTGGGTGCAGAAGGCCCCGGACGCGTGGGTCGAGGGCCAGGTGATCGAGGTCAACCAGCGCGCCCGCGTCTCCTACGTGACCCTGCGGGACCTGCAGGAGGAGGTCTCGGTGAATGTCACGCTCTTCCAGCGGGAGATGGCCCGGCTGGAGCGTCCCCTCGAACGCGGCTCGCGCGTGGTCGTGAACCTCAAGGCGGACTTCTACGTCAAGACCGGGCGGCTCTCGATGCTCGGCAGGGACATCCGTCCCGTGGGTCTCGGGGACCTGCTGGAACGCCTCGAACGGCTGCGCCGCGCCCTCGCGGAGGAGGGCCTGTTCGACCCCGCCCACAAGAAGCGGCTGCCCGTCCTCCCCCACCGGGTCGGGCTGGTCACCGGGCGGAACTCGGACGCGGAGAAGGACGTGGTGCGCAACGCCACCAACCGCTGGCCGGGAGTCGAGTTCGAGATCCGCGAGGTCCCGGTGCAGGGCACGGGCTCGGCGAAGGCCGTGATCCAGGCGCTGCAGGAGCTGGACGGCATGGACGCGGTGGACGTCATCGTCATTGCCCGTGGCGGCGGCGCATTCGAGGACCTGCTCTCGTTCAGCGACGAATCCCTGCTGCGGGCGGTGTTCGCCGCCCGGACGCCGGTGGTCAGTGCGATCGGCCACGAGAACGACCAGCCCCTGCTGGACTACGTGGCGGACGTGCGGGCCTCCACCCCCACGGACGCCGGCAAGCGGATCGTCCCGGACGTCCAGGACGAGCGGCTGCGCCTTCTGCAGGCCAGGGCCGCCCTGGACCGCGCAGTGAGCACGCTGATCGACCGCGAGCAGCAGGGCCTGGCCACCATGCGCTCGCGGCCGTCCCTGTCCCAGCCGGACGGCATGATCCTCATCCGCGAGGAGGACCTCGACCGCTGGCGCTCCCGCGCGTGGTCCGCGGCCAACGCGCAGACCCTGCGCGCCAGGGATGCCGTGGGCCAGATGCGGGCCCGCGTCCGCGCGCTCTCACCCCAGCAGACGCTGGACCGCGGGTACGCGGTGGTCCAGACCGCGGACGGTTCCGTGCTCACGGACGCCGCCGACGCCGCCCCCGGCCAGTCCCTCTCCGTGCGTCTTGCGCGCGGCGAGCTGGGCGTGGACGTGACCTCCAGCAGCACGAGGCAGCCCGGAGAGCACTGACCGGGCGGCCACCCCCGCACCCAAGCACGAGCGCAACAGAGCGCCAGAGCACCATCCCGCACCTCACCGGAAGGAACCCCCATGGCACAGCAGAACCAGAACGCAGACACGCAGCAGAACGCCGGATCCCCGCACAACGCCCCCGGCACCGGCCCGGACCTCTCGGACGTCGACGGCCTGGGCTACGAGCAGGCCCGCGAGCAGCTCGTGGACATCGTCTCCCGGCTCGAGGCCGGCGGCACCACCCTGGAGGAGTCCCTGCAGCTGTGGGAGCGCGGCGAGGCACTGGCCACCCGCTGCGAGCAGTGGCTCGACGGCGCCCGGGAACGCCTCGACGCCGCCCGCGCCCGTCGTGAGGACCGGGAGCAGGCGGCGTCGTCGAACGAGTGACGCGCGTGCGGCGCTACTGCTGGTAGGTCGAGAGGAACTCCCCGAGGCGGTCCAGGGCGGTGTCCAGCATGTCCACGGCGGGAAGGGTGACCAGGCGGAAGTGGTCCGGCCTGCCCCAGTTGAAGGCCGTGCCGTGGCTCAGCAGGATCTTCTGCTCCTTGAGCAGGTCCAGGGCGAAGCGCTCGTCGTCCACGATGCCGAACTTCTCCACGTCCAGCTTCGGGAAGAGGTAGAGCGCGCCGTGGGCCTGCTCGCACGTGATGCCGTCGATCTCGTTGAGCTTGCGGTGGGCGATGTCACGCTGCGCCTTGAGCCGCCCGCCCGGCAGGATGAAGTCGTTGATCGACTGGTAGCCGCCGAGCGCCGTCTGGATGGCGTGCTGCGCAGGGACGTTTGCGCACATGCGCATGTTGGCGAGCAGCTTGATGCCCTCCAGGTAGGACTCCGCGCGCCAGTTCGGCCCGGTGATTGCGAGCCACCCGGAGCGGTAGCCGGCCACCCGGTACGCCTTGGACAGGCCCGAGAACGTCAGGCACAGCACGTCCTCGCCCGTGAGGCTCGCGGTGTTGACCATCTCCGCACCGTCGTAGGTGATCTTCTCGTAGATCTCGTCCGAGAACAGGATCAGATCGTGCTCCTTGGCGAGGTCCACGATCTTCTGCAGGGTCTCCCGCGAGTACACCGCACCCGTGGGGTTGTTCGGGTTGATGATCACGATGCCCTTGGTGCGCTCCGTGATCTTGGAGGCCATGTCCTCGAGGTCCGGGTTCCACCCGTTCTCCTCGTCGCACAGGTAGTGCACGGGCGTGCCGCCGGACAGCGCCACCGAGGCGGTCCACAGCGGGTAGTCCGGGGAAGGGATCAGGATTTCGTCGCCCGGGTTGCACAGCGCCTGCAGGGTCATGGTGATCAGCTCGGAGACGCCGTTGCCCAGGTAGACGTCGTCGGTGTCCAGGTTCATGATCCCGCGCGTCTGGTAGTACTGCACCACCGCGGTGCGCGCGGAGTAGATGCCCCGGGAATCCGAGTAGCCCTGCGCGTTCGGCAGGTTCTTGATCATGTCCACGAGGATGGCGTCCGGTGCCTCGAACCCGAAGGGAGCGGGGTTGCCGATGTTCAGGCGCAGGATGCGCTGGCCGGCGGCCTCCATCTTCTCGGCCTGCTCCAGCACGGGCCCGCGGATGTCGTAGAGGACGTTCTTCAGCTTGTCGGACTGGTTCACCTTTGCCATGGGCTCAGACTACTCGGCACTCCCGCGGCCGTGACCCAGCTCCAGGCCACCGCGCGGTTCGCCCCAGACGGGCGGGGCGACGTCGTCAGCGGGGCTGCTCGCGCACGTAGGTGGCCGCCTTCTCCGGCGTCATGGCGGGCGAGCTGCCCCCCGCCAGGCGCGTGATGGTGGTGAGGTCCTCGGACGTGAGGTCCGCGGACACGGCGTTGACCGTGGCCGCGGCGTCGTCGCTCAGAGAGTCGGAGCCGATCACCACGGCGCGCTCCGGGCGGAAGAGCCTGTCCGGGTCGTCGAGGGCCACGAGCCCGTCGTCCTCGATCGCGGGATCCGTGGAGGGCAGCACCGCCGCCTGGACGCCGTCGCTCAGCAGCGCGTCCACGAGTTCGCCCGTGCTGCCGTACTCGGGCGTGGCCCTGGGCGTGCAGTCGTAGTACGCCTTCAGTCCGCGCTCCCCCTGGGCGCTGGCCGCGTAGCCCGTGGGCATGCCCACGCTCAGCTGCCCGCAGTGCGTTCCCACGGAGTTCAGATCCCCCAGCGAGTACTTCGCGCCGGTCACCGCCGTCACCACCATGCGGTCCGTGCGCTGCGCACCGGAGGAGTCCAGCAGCCGGATCCCGCGCGGCAGGACGTCCGGCAGGGCGCGGTACACGTCGTCGTCGGACGGGCCCGTCTCGCCCGTGATCCCCAGGAACTGGCCCAGGGAGTCCAGCAGGCCGCGGGGCGCGTCCGAGCTGGCGACGGGCGTGGCCGACGCCGCGGGGGAACCGCTCGCACTCGGCTGCGGCGTCTCTGGGGTCTCGTGCTGCCGGGCGTAGACGTAGAGGTCGCCGGTGAAGTCGGGAACCATCGTGGCCCGGCCGTCCTGCAGGGCGTCCACGATCTGCTCGCGGGAGGAGCCCACGTCCACCACGGTGGCGTTGACCCCGTCCGCCTGCAACCGCTGCTGGTAGAGGTGCGCGAGCACCTTCGTCTGCACGTCCACGCCGGTCGCGATCTTCACGGTGCCGCCGTCCGACGACGCTGCCGAGGCCCCGGTCTGCGCGCCGTCCCCGCCGTCCTGCGGTGCAGCCTGCCCGCAGCCGGCCAGCGCAAGCGCGCCGAGGGTGAGCACGGCCACCGCGCGAACGCGCACCCCGGGGTTCACCGGTCCCCGCCGCGCCCGGGCTCGGTGGAGACGTCCTGCTCCGCGATGCGCTCGGTGGGGGTCCGCGCCGCGCCCAGACGGTCACTGAGACCCGCGAGCCGCAGTGCCTGGTCCACCAGGTCCAGCCGCGGGGTCGAGCCGACCTCCGCGAGCGGGATCCAGGCGACGTCGTCCGAGGAGCCGTCCTGCTCCACCGCCATCTCCCCGCCGGTGACGTGCGCCGTGTAGATCACCCGGCACGCGTGGTTGCCGCGGTCCTGGCCGTCCAATCGCTGCTCGGGGGTCATCCAGTAGCTGTGCACGTCCACGAGCCCGTCCGAGTCCACGCGGAAACCGGTCTCCTCGAAGACCTCGCGGACCATGGTCTCCGCGGGCTGCTCCCCCGGTTCCATGCCCCCGCCGGGAAGCGTCCACGCACCCTCGAAACCCGGGTGGCGGGGGTTCCAGTGGGTGAGCAGCAGCTGCTCGTCACGGATGATGAGGGCGTAGGCGCCCACGCGGGAGTCGAAGGGCTGAGTCATGGGCGCCAGTCTACTGACGGGCCCCTGCGGTCCCTGACAGTCGCCGTCGGGGCCCATAATGGCCGGGTGAGCATCGTGGAGAGCGCCATCTACCGAGACGGCCGCAAGGTCGAGTCCCCCCGGTCCCTGCAGGACACCTACCGGCTGCTGCAGACGGTCATGGACCGGGCCCAGCAGGACTGCGCGCAGGACGACCACGCGGACACCGTGGTCGCCTGGATCGGGCTCTACCGCCCGTCCAAGGAGGAGATCGCGTCCCTCGCCGAACACTTCCAGCTTCACGAGCTCGCCGTGGAGGACACCGTCCAGGCGCACCAGCGGCCCAAGATGGAGCGCTACGGGGAGACGCTGTTCACGGTGATCCGCCCGGCCGTCTACCAGGACGAGACCGAGACCGTGGAGATTGGCGAGATCCACATCTTCACCGGCCCGAACTTCGTGATCACCATCCGCCACTCCGAGTCCAGCGGCGTGAGCAAGGTCCGCAAGAGGGTGGAGGCGGATCCGGAGCTGCTGTGCTTCGGACCGGACGGCATCCTCTACGCGCTGCTGGACCAGATCGTGGACGACTACTTCCCCGTGCTCAGCGGCCTGGAGAACGACATCGACGAGATCGAGGACTCGTTGTTCGCGGGCGAGTCCAACGTCTCCCAGCGCATCTACGAGCTGGCGCGGGAGGTCAACGAGTTCCACCGCGGCGTGGCGCCGCTCAGCGAGGTGATGCGCCGCTACTTCGCGGGCTTCACCAAGTACGGCACGCACGAGGAGCTGCAGCACCGGCTGCGGGACGTGCTGGACCACGTGATCCAGGTCAGCGGCAAGCTGGACTCCATGCGCTCCTCGCTCACGGACGCCATGAGCCTGGACTCAACCCTCACCACCGCGCGGCAGAACGAGGCCGCGATGGTACAGAACGACCAGATGAAGAAGATCTCCTCCTGGGCGGCCATCCTCTTCGCCCCGTCCATCGTGGGCTCCATCTACGGCATGAACTTCGAGAACATGCCCGAGCTGCACTGGACCCTGGGCTACCCCTTCGCCCTCGTGCTCATGGTGCTCGTGGGCGTGGTCCTCTACGCGGTGTTCAAGATCAAGGACTGGCTGTGAGCGCACTCCCATCCGCCACCTCTAGCCTGGCAGGGATGGACAACTGGGAATTCTGGCTCGACAAACCCTTCCGCGTGGCCCTGGTGATCGTGGGCGCGGTGGTGGTCTCCGCCGTCGTGCGCCTGCTCATCCGCAAGATCACCCGCGGGATCGCGCGCGGCACGCAGTCGCGGATCGTGCGGCGCTTCGACCACGGGCAGGCCCGCTGGGTGCAGGACTCGGGGATCGCCGCGGAGCGGCAGGCCCTGCGGGCACGCACGATCGGCGCGGTGCTCTCCTCCGTGTCCTCGCTGGTGGTGTGGGCCATCGCGATCCTCATGGTCATCTCGGAGCTCGGGTTCAACATCGCTCCCGTGCTCGCTTCGGCGGGCATCGCGGGCGTGGCCCTGTCCTTCGGCGCGCAGTCGCTCGTGAAGGACTACCTCTCCGGGGTGTTCATCGTCGCGGAGGACCAGCTGGGCATCGGGGACTCCGTTGACCTGGGTGAGGCCATCGGCACCGTGGAGAACGTGGGGCTGCGCGTGACCCAGGTGCGGGATGTGAAGGGCACCCTGTGGCACGTGCGCAACGGCGAAATCCTGCGCGTGGGCAACCAGTCCCAGGGCTGGGCGCGCTGCGTGCTGGACATCCCCGTTCCCTACGACACGAACATCGACCTGATCGCGGACATGATCGCCCACGAGGCGCAGATGGTGCGCGACGATCCGGACATCGGGCCCAGCATCGTGGAGGACCCGGAGGTGTGGGGCGTGGAGAACGTCACCGGTGAGAACATCACGCTGCGCCTGGCGGTGAAGACCGCGCCGCTGCAGCAGTGGGACGTGGCCCGCGTGATGCGCGTGCGGATCAAGAAGATGCTGGACCGCGAGGGCCTGCGGATCCCGGCCACCAACCAGGTCACCGTGCGCACCGGCTCGGAGCCCGAGATGCAGGGCGATGCGCCCACCACCTCGTTCCCCGTGCCGCGCGTGCCGACCACCGGCAACCTGCGCACCACCCCGGTGTTTCCGCACCCCGCGGACGCGGACAGCCACACGCCGGACGGGCGCACCCCCAGCCGCGAGGAGACGGGCGGCGCGGGCACCACGTCCTCCGAGCGCCGCGGGGACGGCTGAGCACTTTCAGCGGCGCTTCTTGTTCCGCCCGTTCTTGACCTTGCGCCCCGGCTTGCGGCGCAGGCCCGGCTTGGTGCTCGCGCCAGCCTTGGCCCAGCCCCCGGACTGGGCCTTCGCGGCGGGCTTCTTGGGGGTCGACGACGCCGCTGCCACCGGTTCCACGCGCTCCTTCGCCGTGGGCTGCTCGGCTGCCTTCTTCTCCCGCTGCTCGGACGACGACGCCGCGCGGCCGGCTTCCTCCCGCCCGCTGGTCTCCTTGCGACCACGGACCACTCCCACGAAGCGCTGGACGGCGTCCTCGGTGTCGTCGTCCAGACCCTTCGGCCACACGAGGGCGACCGGAACGGTGGGGGCGTCCGTCAGCTCGCGGGTGGTCACGTCCTTGCGGGCGTGCAGCCGGGCCACGGACATCGGGAGGACCACGGGGCCCACACCGGCGGCCGCGAGCTCGACGGCCATGGCGGCGTCGTCGATGTCCGCGTGGGGCTGCGGCGTGGACTCCTCGGTGAGCTGCGCGACGGTGAGGGTGTCGAGGACGCCCAGGACGTCGTCGGTGCTCAGCACCGCAACCCGCAGCTCGTCGTAGAGCGGCACGGCGTGGTGGGTGGTGCGCAGGGACTCGAGCGATGGGTCCGCCGGGCTCCAGCCGAGGCGCACGAAGCATGCGGTCACGCTGCCGCCGTCGAGCGCCTCACGCCAGCCGGCGGCGGGGACCAGCTCGTCCCGCAGCACCGGGCGCATCCGCCGCTCGCGCCACCGCCCGAACCACTTGCCGGGCATCACACCGGGCACGTAGCCGATGGTGAGGCCGTGGCGGGCATCCGTGGGTTCGGATGCGGAGGGCGCCTGCGCGGCGTCGTTCCCGGCGCTCTCCTGCGGGGTCTCCCCTGCGGTCTCCGCGGGGGTCTCGTGGGCGGTCTCGACGGGCTCGGACAGCGGCACGGTGGGGTCTTCGGCGGTCATGCCACCAGCCTAGGCGCCGCGGCGCACGCGACCCGCCACGTCCGCCCCACCGGCTGATGTGCGAAAACCGGCCGGGAGGACTAGAGTGTTCCCTGTTGTTCGGGGCTTTAGCTCAGTTGGTAGAGCGTTTCGTTCGCAATGAAAAGGTCAGGGGTTCGATTCCCCTAAGCTCCACAGTCCCAGGAAGCCCGTTCCCTCCCCGGAGGGAACGGGCTTCCTGCGTGTGTGATGGACCCGAGGTGCCCGCCCCCGCCGCCCGCACCGTGGAAGTGGAGAGAATGACCGACGAACCGATGAGCCTCGAGCCCGCCTCCCACACCGCACCGGAGGATCCTCGCGCGGCTGCGTCGCGCTCCCGTCCCACCACGTCGGGGGAGCCCACAGACCCCGCGGGACCTGTGGACCCGGTGGCACCGGCCAGCAGCGGCGTGCAGTGGGGCGAGGTCCTGCGCAACGCACTGCTGGTGCTCGTCCTCTTCGTGATGCTCTGGCTCGCGTTCCACGTCAAACTGCCCTCGGCGCAGGTCCTGCGGGACCAGCTGGACGGCTGGGGCGGCCTGGCGTGGGCCGCGTTCATCGTGTTCTACGCGGCGCTCGCCGTGACCCCCATTCCCGTCTCGGTCCTGGCGATCGCCGGGGGCGTGCTGTTCGGCGTCGTCGAGGGCAGTGTGCTCTCGGTGATCGGCGCCATGCTGGGCAGCTGGGTGGCGTACTGGCTCGCTCGCGGCCTGGGGAAGGCCACGGTCAGCAAGCTGCTCGGCAGCCACGCGGCCACCGTGGACGAACGCCTGCAGGAGGCGGGCACCTCGGGCACCTACCTGCTGCGCCTGACCCCGGGCCTGCCCTACTGGGTGGTCAACTACGGCAGCGGCGCGTTCGGCGTCTCTCAACGGTCTTTTCTGATCGGCAGCGCCCTGGGCACCGTCCCGGGGCAGGTCTCCCTCGTCGCGATCGGTGCGTTCATCACCGAGCCCACGGTGATTCACGGCACGGTCATCGGCGTGGCGTGGGTCGTCGTGCTGGTGCTGACGCTGCTCGCCTACCGGGAACTTCGCCGGGCACGCAGGGCCAGGGTATCGACGTCGGCGAGCGGCACCGCAGAGGGCCTCGCCGGCCAGTAGCCCGGCGGCTCAGCGGCAGCGCTCCTGAGAGTCAGCCGTGACGCCCGCCGATTGCCCGCGCACGTTCCGGAAGGTAGTTCGGTACGGAAGATTCCGTGGCTTCAGCCTCCGGGCACTGCCCGGCGCGGCGCAGCGGACGGGCAGGTGGATGAGCACGCTGTTCGCGCTCACCCCGAACAGACCCAGCAGCACCACGAGCACCACGGTGGCCGGGGTGGACCCGGTGAACAGGGTCGTGGCGAGCAGCACGACGGCGGTCGCGGCCACCCCCGTGCGTCGAAGAGGCGGCAAGCTGCCGCGAGGATGCGGTCCTTGGCGGGCTCGGGTGCGGGTGGGCATGGCGTGTGCTCCTGGATGCTGGCGGGGATCCGACTCCGTGGTTCGGCCGCGTCACCCTCCTGAGAGTGACAAGGTAGGCCAGTCCACCTCAAACAGATCCTTATTCACCCCTCGCATTCACGCGCTCCAGCGATATCATCGTCGTATGGCGATTGATCCTGACGAGCTCCCCGCCCTCGACGCGCGGGCGACGGCGGCGTACTCCCATCTCTTCCAGGCCCTCAGTGAACCCACCCGCCTGGCTGTGCTCCAGCACCTGGCCGGCGGAGAGCACCGCGTCCGGGACCTCGTGGAGCACATGGGCCTGGCCCAGTCCACGGTGAGCAAGCACCTGAGCTTCCTCGCGCAGTGCCACCTTGTGGCTGCCCGCCCCGAGGGGCGTGCCACGTGGTACTCCCTGACCCACCCGGAGGAGCTCGCGGCGGTCATCACGGCCGCGGAACGGGTCCTGCACACCACCGGCACGGACGCCGTGCTGTGCTCGCACCTCCACCATCCGCCTGTGGCCGCGGGGCTCGACGACGTCGCCACCGGCACCCGCGCCGCGCGGCTCACCGCGGTCCCCTCCGGCCGAGGTGAGCGCTGATGGGCGCGGGGCACTCCCACGGAGGGCATTCCCCCGGCTCGGGGCACGCCGGTCACGAGCACGCAGCAGCGGCGGGCGGAACCACGTGGCGGCTGTGGATCGCGTTCGGACTGACCGCGGGGATGGTGGTCGCCCAGGCGGTCGGCTCGGCGGTCACCGGGAGTCTCGCGCTGCTCACGGACACCGTCCACGCCCTGACCGACGCCCTCGGACTGCTGGTGGCTCTCGTGGCCGCGCACCTGATGGCCCGCCCGGCCAGTTCCAAGCACACCTGGGGCTTCCGGCGGGTGGAGGTGATCGCGGCGCTGGCGCAGGCCACCCTGCTGCTCGGTGTGGGGGTCTTCGCGGTGGTGGAGGGCATCCGCCGGCTCCTGGAGCCGCGCGCGGTGCCGCCCACCGAGCTGCTCGTCTTCGGCGCCCTGGGTCTGGCGTGCAACGTGGTGGCCATCCTGGTGCTCTCGTCCAGCAGGGGCGCCAACTTCAACATGCGCGCCGCGTTCCTGGAGGTGGCGAACGACGCCCTGGGCTCCCTCGGCGTGATCGTGGCCGCGGTGGTGATCGCCACGACCGGCTTCCAGCGCGCGGACACCGTGGCCGCCCTGTTCATCGCCGCGCTGATCCTGCCGAGGGCCGCTCGGATCATGCGGGAGACGGCTGCCGTACTGATGGAGTTCACGCCCCGGGGGCTGGACCTGGACCTTTTCCGCGAGCACATCATGAGCCTGCACCACGTGGTGGACGTGCACGACGTCCATGCCTCCACCGTGGCCACCGGCCTGCCCACGATCAGCGCCCACGTGGTGGTGGAGGACGAGTGCTTTCGGGACGGCCACGCGGCAGACCTGCTGCAGGACGTCAAAACCTGCGTGGCCGAGCACTTCGCCGTCTCGGTGCACCACTCCACGTTCCAGATCGAGACAGCACGCATCAAGCACGCGGAGTCCGACGAGGTCTTGCACGCCTGAGGTGGGCATGCCCGTCAGCCGAGCTGCAGCCGGCCCCACGCGAGCTCGGCGAGCGCCGCCGCCTGGGCGCCCAGAACGGCGTCGTCGTAGCGCACGTGCGGCGAGTGGTTCCAGGGTGCGGTGGCGAGGTCCACGTCCGCCGGGCTGCACTGCAGGAACACGAAGCACCCGGGGACCTCGCGCAGCACGAAGGAGAAGTCCTCGGAGCCCATGCGCGGGTTCTCCATGACCTGCACGTGCTCCGCGCCGAACAGCCGGGTGAGCGTTTCCCCCGTGAAGCGCGCCTCCTGCGGGTCGTTGATGGTCGCGGGGTAGAACTCGTTCCAGTCCACCTGCGCACGCAGCCCGTAGGAGGCGGCGATGCCGTCCGCGAGCTCACGGACCAGGTGGGGGAAGCGTTCGGTGGTCTCGCGTGACAGGGTGCGCACGCTGCCGGCCGTGCGGGCGCTGTCCGGGATGACGTTCATGGCCTCCCCGGCCCACAGCTGCGTCATGGTCACGACCACCGGGTCGAACACGCTGAACCGGCGCGTCACCATGGTCTGCAGCGCGGTGCCGAACTCGCACAGCGCCGTGACCGGGTCCTTGGAGGTCCACGGCTGCGAGCCGTGCCCACCCCTGCCGTGGAACGTGACGCTCAGGTGGTTGGCCCCCGCCATGAGGGTGCCTGGGCGGTAGGTGAACACCCCGGGCTCACGTGGATCCCGTAGGCCGCGACGGGGCGCTCGCCCGCGGCGTTCAGCACGCCCTCCTCGATCATCGGCGCGGCGCCGCCGGGGCTTTCCTCCCCCGGCTGGAACATGAACACCACGGAGCCGGGCAGCTCCTCCCGGCGTGCACTCAGCAGCCTGGCCGCGCCCACGAGACCGGCGGTGTGCAGGTCGTGCCCGCACGCGTGCATCGCGCCGTTCGTGGAGGCGAAGTCGAGCCCCGTCTGCTCCTCGATCGGCAGCCCGTCCATGTCCCCACGCAGCAGCACCGCGGGCCCGGGACGCCCGCCCCGCAGCACCGCGACCACCGAGCTCAGCGACCGGCCCAGGGTGATCTCCAGGTCGCAGCCGTCCAGTGCCTCCAGCACCTGCCGCTGCGTCCAGGGGAGGTCGTTGCCCAGCTCAGGGTGGGCGTGCAGGCGCCTTCGCAGCTCAACGAGCTCGGGCTGCAGCAGCTGGGCGTCCTCCAGGAATGACACGTTCGGGCTCCTCGGTGGTGGTGGCGCGGCGTCATCGCCCGGGCTCGGGCAGACCCTTGAGGGCCGGTCCAGGCGCCAGCCGGACCGGACCGCGGGCGGTCGCAATGTCCACCTTCTCACCTTTTTGCCGCACCGTGATCTCGCCCACGTCCGCGAGCACCCGCGCCGCCTCCCGGACTCCGTCCATCAGTTCCCGCCACTGTTCGCCGCCCAGGGCGCGGGCCACGTCCGAGGGGCAGATGGTCTTCCCCGCCCGGTGCCTCAGCAGGGCGCGGATGGTCGCCTGTTCCCGTGCGCGCCGGCCCTCCTCCGTGGGCGGTTCCCACCAGGGTTCGCCGCGCTCTCCCAGCGCAACCTTCGCATCCTGGACACGCTGCCTCGCCCCCCGGCCCTCGGACCTCACGGCACGGCGGGCACCCATCAGCTCCGCGACGAGTTCCTGCCGCAGCGTTTCCGGGATCCCGGGGTCCGTGGCGCGCCAGCGCCGGCCGTTCACCACCACGTGGTGGCCGTCTGCGGTGCGCTCCGGGCCCGACGACGCCGTGCCCTCCGGGTGCTCTCCGCTCGCCTCCCGAGCGGCGTCGGTGCCCGACGCCTCCCCCTGGTCCCTGCGCCTGCTCACGGGCGCAGCCCCAGGCGCTCGATCAGGCGCGCGTGCCGCGTGAGCCCCGCCGAGACCACGGCGGGATTCTGGGCGTACCAGCGCAGGTGCTCCGCGGCCACGGTGTCCTCCGTGAGGTGCGACCCCTGGACGAGCCAGTCCTCCCGCGGCCCGCCGTCCAGGTCGGAGGCCGTGTACCCGAAGACCTCGAGAGTGCTCTCGTGGACTGGCGCGCGGATGCCACCGAGCAGCACCCTCCCCGGGTCGGGCACCGGCGCGGAGAGCCCCGCCGCATCGAGGATCTCGGAGGCCACGGTGCGCAGCACGTCGTTGCACGGGTGGTTGATCACGTGCACCGCGTTCGGACCGGCGGCGTCCAGGACGGAGGCGACGTCGAGCGTGCGGTGGGCCTCCTGCCGGATCCGCAGCTGCGCGAGGGACTCCTCCCGCCCGGCATGCGCGGCGGCGGCCGAGGGATGCTCCAGGTGCACGGTGCTCTCGCCCCGGGCGGCCGCCGTGAGGACCCGGAGGTCGTGGTACGGCACCACCGGCGGGTCCCCCGCGCTCGGCGCACGGACGATCGCGAGCGTGGGCATGAATGCGGACCACCGCATCGCGGGCACGCGAACAACCTCCACCCGGGGGCCCAGACGGGGCACGACGTCGTCCGTGCCCAGCGGCAGCCCACGGTAACCGGGCGCCACGGGCTGGGTGACGAACAGGCCCAGCCGCGGCAGCAGGGCGTGCAGGTGCGGGAGGTCCTCACGGGTGAGCTCGTGCACCGGGGGCATTCGCACGCCGTGCCACTGCCCCTCCAGCGCTCCGTGCAGCAGCACGCGCAGTGACTCGGCCTGGCAGTTGCCGTACACGGCGAACAGGGGGAGGTCCGGAAGCTCTGTGAGCCCGTAGAAGTCTCCGTAGTGACGGCGCCGCCCGTCGTCCTGCAGCCCCTGCCCGCTCACGGTTGACTCCGCAGGCGGGCGGTGCACGGCGTCCTGGCCCTGCGGATCAACATCGTCGATCACGTGCGGCGTGTGCTCAGCGGGCATGTCCCACCCTGTCCTCGAGTCGTGTGCTGGTGTCTGCGGCGTGGACGGGCGCGCCAGGATCGGGCACGGGTCTGCGGTCCGGGCACGATTCGCCCCGCCGCACGGCGCGGAGGTCCCGAACGCTCAGCAGTCCGGGCACCTCGCTCTCCCCCTCCGCGCACCAGACGCGCAGGGGGACCTCCAGACGGAGCGGAGCGTGGACGTCTGCCAGGAGCAGGGCACGGTCGAGAATCTCGCGCGGAGGTTCCCCCGCGCGGGCGCGAGGGTCCGCGGCCAGCGCGGCGGGAACGTCCTCGCGGTCCACGAACCAGATCCCGGCGTCCGTGTCCCGCAGCAGGTGGGCGGCACTCAGGTATGCCTCGGCGTCGTCGTCGTGACCGCCCACCCGCACCACCACCCACGGCTGCTCGAAGACCACGCCCGCGCCGCGAGTGCTCGGCAGGGGGATGCGCTGCGCCAGCGCCAGGGTCTCGGCGTCCTTCACCGCGCGGGAGATCCCGCGCCCGGCGAGGTCCGGCCCGTCGTGCCACGCCCGTGCGGAGGGCACGTGGCGGAACTGCGCACCCAGCTGCCAGCAGCGGAAGGCGAGGTCCCAGTCCTCCCCGCCGTAGCCCACGAGCGACTCGTCGAAACCGCCGCAGCGCTCGAACAGCCGCCGGTCCACCGCGAGCAGCGCACTGATGACGAGCCGGAAGTCCTCGGTCCCCGCGCGGGAGAGATCGGCGGTGCGCTCGTATCCCTGCGCGAGCCACTGCGGGTCCTCGAGCCGCCGCGCTCCCGGTGCCGAGCCGGTGCTGATCCACTCCACCACCGCCGGCACGTCACAGCCGGAGAGGTCCGCGTGATGCCTGGCGCCCACCGCGAGCGCCCCGTGGCCGTCGTCCGCGTCCCGCACCCCGGCCAGGAGGGCGGTGAGGAACCCGGGTTCTGGGATCATGTCCCCGTCCAGGAACACGATCACCTCCCCGGAGGACGCGCCCGCGCCCAGGTTCCGCGCCGCCCCGGCCCGGAAGCCGAGGTTCTCCTGACGCACCACCGAGCTCGCGAACGGCAGGGGCGGGAGCACCGGGGGCACGGCGGAGCCGTCGTCGCTCACGACCACCTCCATCTCGGCGACCGGGTGGTCCTGCAGCGCCAGCGCGGCAAGCAGCCGGTCCAGGCCGTGCTGGTTCTCGAAGTAGGGCACGACGACGCTCACGGCGGGCGCACTCACCGGTCACCTCCGCGGTTCGCCGGGATCTGTTCGCCCGTGAGCAGTGCCCACTGCCGGGCTGCGGCCACCCGTGTGGAGGGCAGGTCCTCGCCGTTCCAACGGGCAGGGTCGATCCACGTGCTGCGCGGGTCCGCGAGGGCGGCCCGCAGCGCGGCGGAGAGGTCATCGGTCAGCGTGAGCGCCCAGGGTGCCCGCTCGGCGAGCTCCTCGAAGAAGGGGTGCGGCGTCACGATCGGGGCGCGCCCGCTCGAGATCCACCGTCCGATGGACCCGGAGGCGGAGACGTGGGCCGGCGCAACCACCGGGACGGTGACCCGCTGCGCGGCGCGGGTCAGGGCGGTGTCGTCGAGGAACCCCGTGGTCCGAAAGCTGTGGCCGTGACGGCGGGCGGCCGCATCGAGCGCGGGGACGAGGTCCTCGTGGCCGTCCGACGCGCGACCGAGCGCCACGACCTCCACTGGCGTATCGAGACCGGCGAGCGCCTCGATCACGCTCTCGTGGCCCTTGCCCGGGTAGAGGAAACCGAGGACGGCGACCCTGGGAACCCGCTCCGTGTCGTCGCCGTCCGACAGGGACAAGGGACAGGGAGGCTGAGCACCGGCCCACTGCCAGGCGCGGTGCCAGGGACCCGGTTCGGGAGGGTCGATGGGCAGGTGGTTCACGTGCACCGGCAATCCCGAGGTGGCGGGGACGTGGCGCTCGAGCTGCGCGCGCTCGGAGGCGCTGCACACGATCACGGCGCGGGCGACATCGACCACGCGGGCGAAGGCGGCACGGCGAGCTTCGAAGGCGTGGCCGTCCGAGGGCTGGGGGATGTCGTGCACGGTGACCGTTACCGGGCGGACCGCGGCGATCTCCGCCACGGTGGAGGCCGCGGCCTGCGGTGACGGGCCGAAGACGCGGTCCGTGAAGTGAAGGTGGACCGGTGAGGACTCCCCCAGCAGGACCGGTCGCAGCTCCGTGAGCGAACCGGCCACCGTGCGCGCGTCGGGAGTGTGTGCGGCGAGGTTCTGGGCGTGCATGCGGACGCCGTGCTGTTCGGGGCCCACACAGGCCAGGAGGGGTGCGATCACGCGTTCACCCTATCGAGCACCTCCGACACGATCCGGGGTGAGCGAGGTCATACCCCTCGCGCAAAGTCTGCACTTGTGCAAGTTTGCACTCATGCATAAAGTTGACGCGTGTCCGAATCCAACCCGTCACTGCGCGAACGCCACCGCACCCGCACCCTCGCCGAGATCCACCAGGCAGCCCTGGAACTCGTGGGCGAGTGCGGCTACGGGGACACCGCGGTGGACGCCATCGCCGAACGCGCGGGGGTCTCCCGCCGCACGTTCTTCAACTACTACCCCTCCAAGGAGGCCGCGGTCCTGGGCGCCACCGAACCGCGGATCTCCGAGGCGGCGCGCGAACGGTTCCTGGATCCGACCACCGGAGACGAGTTCGCCCGCACCGTCCGGCTGTTCATGGACGTGCTGCGGGACGCCACCGGTCCCCCCGAGTTCACGGCCCGCCGTCACGAGCTCGTGGAGAACAACCCCGAGCTCAAACGCCGGGTCGGGATGCACATCACCACCGTGGAGAGCCTCGTGGTCTCCACGGTCGTGGAGCACTCGGCCCAGGGCACCACTCCTCGATCCGAGGAGACATCGCACGCTTTCGTTCTACTGGCGGGTGCGGTCATCAAGTTCGCGTTCCGCACCAACACCCACCTGGCGACCACCCTCGACGACGACGCCGTCCAGCTCGCCCTCGACCACGCCATCGGTGTCTTCCGCACCGCCCTCAAGGAGATTTCATGACAACCACCGTCACCCGGGCTGGGACCAGCCCCGCCACCGAGGAGAAACCCACACACCTCGGCTGGCTTTTCGCGAGCCTCATGGTCGTCATGCTGCTCGCGTCCCTCGGCCAGACAATTCTCTCCACCGCCCTGCCCACCATCGTGGGCGACCTCGGCGGCGTGGACCACATGAGCTGGGTCATCACCGGCTACATCCTGGCGTCCACCGTGATGATGCCCGTCTACGGCCGCATCTCGGACCTCTTTGGCCGCAAGCCGGTGCTGCTCGCCGCCATTCTCCTGTTCCTCGCGGGTTCCGTGATCGGCGCGTCCGCCGGGACCATGGGATGGCTCATCACCGCCCGCGTGGTCCAGGGCCTGGGTGGCGGCGGTCTGATGATCCTCGCCCAGACCTCCATCGCGGACGTGGTCCCCGCCCGGGACCGCGGCAAGTACATGGGCGTCATGGGCGCCGTGTTCGCGGTGTCCTCCGTGGCCGGGCCGCTGCTCGGCGGCTGGATCACCGAGGGTCCCGGCTGGCGCTGGGCCTTCTCGTTCAACATCCCGCTGGGCATCCTGGCCATCATCGCGGTGGCCGCGTTCCTGCGCCTGCCCCAGCGCACCCGGGAGCGCAGCCAGCGGATCGACTACCTTGGCATGGTCCTGCTGGCCGCGGCCACCACGTGCGTGGTGCTCGTGTGCACGTGGGGCGGCACCCAGTACGACTGGAACTCCCCCCAGATCCTGTGGCTGTGCGCCACCACCGTGGCCGGCGGCATCGCCTTCGCGGTCGCCGAGACCCGCGCGAGCAGCCCGGTGATCCCGCTGTCCCTGTTCAAGGACCGCAACTTCACGCTCACCACGCTGTCCGGACTCGCCGTGGGCGTGGCCATGTTCGGCGCGCTGGGCTACATGCCCACCTACATCCAGATGGTCAAGGGTGTGGACGCCACCCAGGCCGGTCTGCTCATGACGCCCATGATGGCGTCCCTGCTGATCACCTCGATCGTCTCCGGTCAGGTCGTCTCCCGCACGGGCCGGTACAAGTTCTTCCCGCTGGTCGGCATGGTGGTCATGGGTGTGGGCCTGTGGCTGCTGTCCACGCTCCAGGTGGACGACTCCACCTTCAGGATGTGCGCCTACCTGGCCGTGTTCGGCGCGGGCATCGGCCTGAGCATGCAGATCCTCGTGCTGATCGTGCAGAACTCGTTCCCCAACAAGATCGTGGGCACCGCCACGGCCGCCAGCAACTTCTTCCGTCAGGTCGGTGCCACGGTGGGCTCCGCCGTGGTGGGCTCGCTGTTCATCTCCCGTCTCAAGGACCTGCTGGCGGAGAACCTGCCCCAGGTTCCCGGGGGCGCGGGAGGTGCCAGCGGCGGCATGAACGCCAACTCCTTCACGCCGCAGAGCGTGCACGCCCTGCCGCAGATGTTCCGGGACCCCGTCATCCAGTCCTACAACGATGCCCTGCTGCCGATCTTCCTCTACATGATTCCGCTCGCGCTCGTTGCCCTGGTGATGCTCGCATTCGTGGTGGAGAAGCCGCTGTCCACCCGCGTGGACCGGGAGGTTGTGGAGGCTGACTCCGACGAGCCGGACGCCACCACCGGTCAGCTCGCCGTGGCCACGGCAACCACGGGCGCCGGCCCGAGCTACGACCCGGCCGCCGCCCCGTCCTCGGCGACGACGGCGCCCGCCTCCGTCGCGCAGGCAGGCACCGGTGCCACGTCGTCCACCTCCGACGCCACCCCGACCGAGACACGGGCCGTCGCGAACCACCGCGCGGGACGCTCCCGCCGTCGCCGCTCGGCACCGCGCCACAGGGCGTGAGCCCGCGGGAGGGCGCACCGACCGGGCCGCGGCACACGCCGTGAGCGCCGCGTCGTCGCCGTCCCGGTAGCGGCAGGCACTGCAACGCACGAAGGGGCCGGGTGACCGGCCGGGACACACCTCCCGGCTGGCCACCCGGCCCCTTCTGCATGTCTGTGCGCGACGAGTCAGTCCGCGCGTGGTTTCCCGAGCTCCCCCAGCTGCTCGGACGGTCCCGCGTACCCCCGAGTGCTCTCGGGCGCTGCCTGGGCGCGAGCGTCACCCGCCCCGGTGCTCGGCGGGAAGCAGTCAGTGCTTGCTGGGCAGCGCGTCCCGCAGGTCCTCCACGAGGTCCTCCAGGATCTCGGGCGCCTCGAGCATGCCGTTGCGCAGGTCCGAGAGCTCCAGGCCGTGCAGCAGCCCCACGGCGTAGCGGTCCCTGCCCGTGCGCTGGAAGCAACGTGCCACGCGGGCGAGCCACTCCTCCATGACGGCGGCATCGGTGATGACCCCGAGATCGTCCTGATAGTCCTTGGCGACCGCCGCCGCGCGCACTCGCTTCTTGCCCGCCTTCGCGTGGGCCTGTTGGAGGGCTTCCGACACGTACCGGGCGGACTTCGCGGCCTTGCGCGTCTCGTGGAGGATCTCGAAGGAGACCGCAGTCTGCCGCGGGTCCCTGCCCGGCAGGGAGATCCGTTCGCCCACCACCTCGGCCATGGTGCTCACGGTGACCTCCCCTGCGTCCTCCGGCACGGGCGTCTCGGCCCTGGCCAGCACGCGGTTCAGTGCGGTCCCCAGCACGGTCCTGGCAAACTTCTTGGGCGAGTGCCGCGCGGCTTCCTCCGTGAAGCCCTGCCCTGCCGCCAGGTGCCGCAGGTCCTTCAGCAGCTGGAGGTAGGCGGGGCTGTCGAGCTCCCGGCGCACACCGCGGGCCGCGTCCTCCCCGAGGTGCTCGGCCGCCTCGCGCAGCTCCTGGGCCGCCGCCATGCTCACGAGCCCCGCGGACTGCGCCTGCAGCAGGGTCTCGAGGCGTTCCCGGGCGACCTCCTGGTCCCGCGCATCCCCCAGCACGCGGGCGAGGAGCTTGAGCCGGTTCTCCAGGTCCTCGGCCACCTCCTGCGCCACGAAGTCCCGTGATGCCTGCAGCACGCTGCGCAGCGCACGGGAGCGCACCCGCAGCTGGTGCACGGAGTCCTCGGCGCCAAGCCGCACCGCGAAGTCCCACGCCTGCAGCTCGCCCACCAGCCGGGTCAGCATCCTCGTGAGCACGTCCGCGCCGGTGGGCTGGGCTCCCTCACCCGCGTGCTTCGCGTCGGACGCCTTGGTCGCGGCGTCCTTCCCAGAGTCCTTGGTCTTGGACGTCTTCCTGGTCGGCTCCGCAGACTCCCCCGAGTCCTTGCCCCCGCTCTTCTTCTTGTCCTTCTTGTTCTTCGCCTTCCTGGACTCTTCGGATGACTTCCGCTCCCCGTCCTCGGGAGCCCCCGCGGGCGATGAACCGTCGGCATCCTTCCCGGCACCGCGACCGTCCTCGCCCGCCGTCGACTCGACGTGTTCGGGGGTCACGATGCGCACCGCGTCCCCGCCGTCCTGCTCGAGGGCACGGGCGATCTTCGCCACGGAGGACGACGGTGTGGCTCCCGCCGCGTACAGCACGGCCTCCACGGCCTCGAAGACCTTGCGGGCCTGCTTCTCCGTGAGGTCGTCCCGGGAGAGCTCTGCCTCGCACTCGGTCCAGGCACGGGTGATGCCAGCGCGCTCGTCCCGCGCGGTCACGGTGTCGAGGCACAGCTCCGCGTACTGCCCGTCCTCCCCGAGCACCGGGTACTCAGTGCGGTGGGTGTCGATCGTGGCCACCGGGGTGAGGTCCTCACCGAGGGTCAGCCCCAGCAGCAGCTTCCGCAGCGCGGCGGGAATCCGCTCCGGTGCGCTTTTGAGGGGCTCGTAATGCACCTCCCCGCGGACGCTTCCCGCCTGGTACTTCACGTGCCAGCCATCGTCCGCACCACCACGACGACGCCGCACGGCCACCTTGGCACGTGCCAGCTGCAGGTCCGCGGTGTCGTAGTAGGTGGCACTCATGTCGTGCTCCACGGGCTCGCCCACCGTGAAACGCTCGAGGTTGTGCAGCTTCAACGCGGGCTTCTGGGGACCGGGGACGTCGTACTTGCGTTCGATCTCAACCTGTTGCGTGACCATGGGGCTCCCTTGTGTGAAACGCGCCGCGGCCCTCATGGGGTTCCGCGGCGCGCAGCTGTCGTCAAGTTGGCTGGTGCAGTGGTGTCAGGCCCGGCGTCGCTTGAGGACGTCGTCGAGGTTCAGGGCAGTGCTCTCCTGTTCGCCGGAGCGCACTGCATCCTTCAGAGTGGTGGACCGCGCGGCGGGCCGGGTGGGCACTCGCAGGGGTTCGGGCTCGTTGCGCTCGACCACGGGAGCCTGGGTGTACAGCGGCTTGGGAACCGGGACCGGTTCCCACGTGGTGGTGTCCGAACCGGTGGTCCGTGCAACCTTCAGCGCCTCGGCACGGAGCTCGGCCACCGTGTAGACCCGCTCCGTCGCGCGCTGCCCGGGCTGGTCGTCCGCGCCCGGCATATCCAGCTCCGCATCCGCCGCGCGGGTCTGCTCGGCGCGGTCCTGGCGGGCCTCGTCCTCGTTGTCGAAGATGGCGTGCTGGGCGGGCGCGGCCACCGGCGCGGCGGTGTGGACGGCGCCGCGGCGCTTGTCCTCCACAGCCAGGTAGCGCAACCCGGCAACGCACCCTGCACCCAGCAGGAAGAGCACCACGGGAACGGCCCACGAGAGGGCGGTGAAGGGCGCGATCAGCGCGGACAGGAGCGCCGCGGCCACCAGAACGGCACCGGTGAGGAACACGATGGTGCGGTCCCACTTGATGCGCAGCCCCGCCAGGGATCCGCTCTGCAGCGTGGTGGCGGACGGCGCGTGTGCCGATGTCTCCATGACTGGGGTCTCCCGTTCGTGAACCTTGGCCGAGGTAGTGCTCACCACTGTACTGGGCTCGGGGCCTCTGCGCTCGTGGCTGTGGAGGGAGGGGTCGACCTGGAGGTCAGGAGCCTCCACCTGAGCATGGACGGGGAGGTTCGTCCGCCGCACCACGTGCGGCGCGAACCACATGACACTCAGCACAATCACGACGGCCAGCACCGCCGAACTGCTCACCCATGACAACCCCACCGTGCAAGAGTAGGGCAGCGGGGATAGATTCCCCGGATGGAATGCGCGTGTTGCCCACATCAATGTAATTCGATGGGGATTTTTTCCTGTCTGGCGCGTTTCACGTCCCTGACCTGGGGCGCAGTGCCTGCCGCGCGATGTCGTCGTCCCCCATCCTGGTCACACGCCCTTCGTCACAACCCTGCGGGTTGGCGGGGACTCGCCCCCGGGGTCAGTGACGCGTGTGGCGCACGGTGATCCCCTCGTCCTCGCCCGTGAACCGGTGGACCAGACCCTTCGGAACCTCCTCCGCCGTCAGCGCGAAGCTGCGGTGGTCCGCCCAGGAACCACCGATGTGCAGGAACCTCTCGCGCAGCCCCTCGTCCCGGAATCCCAGCTTCTCCACCACCCGCAGCGACTTCGCGTTCTCCGGGCGGATGTTGATCTCCATGCGGTGCAGCCGCAAATGCTGGAAGCAGTAGTCGGTGGCCATGGCCACAGCCATGGGCGCGATGCCCCGCCCGGCCTGCGCACCGTCCACCCAGTAGCCGAGGGTCGCGGAGCGGAAGGAGCCCAGGGTGATGCCCGAGACCGTCAGCTGCCCCACGAGCTGCGGGCGCCCGTCCTCGGGACGGCGTTCCACGATCAGCCACGGAAGGCTCTGCCCGCCGCGGGCCTGCTGGCGCAGGAGGCGCACGAACTCACGGTACGACGGCGCGGCGCCGCCCGGCTCGGGATTGCTCGCCTCCCACGGCTCGAGCCACTGCCTGTTCCGGAAGCGCACCCGGTCCCACTCACCCCGGTCGCCCAGAGCAAGTGGGCGCAGCATCAGCTGCGCCCACTGCACCGTGACCGGCCACGCGGTCTGCCCGTCCACGAGGTGGACTCAGTCCGTGAGGGTCTCGGCGTAGTCCTTGATCCAGGTGCGCAGCCCGGGACCGAGGTCCTCGCGCTCGCACGCCAGCTCGATGTTGGCCTTGAGGTAGGAGAGCTTGTCACCGGTGTCGAAGCGACGGCCCTTGAACACCACGCCGTACATCCCGTGAGCGGCGTCGCCGCGGTCCGCGACGGTCTGCATGGCGTCGGTCAGCTGGATCTCCCCGCCGCGCCCGGGCGCGGTCTCCTCGAGGATGCCGAAGATTTCCGGGTGCAGCACGTAGCGGCCGATGATCGCGAGGTTGGAGGGTGCGTCCTCGGGAGCCGGCTTCTCCACCAGACCGTTGACCTGCACGTAGTCCTCCCCCTCGACCGCGGTGATGTCCGCGCAGCCGTAGGCGCTGATGCTCTCGTGAGGGACCTCCATGAGGGCCACCACGGAGCCTCCGGTGCGCTCCTGCACGCGGATCATCTGGGAGAGCAGATCCTCCTTCTCGTCGATGAGGTCGTCACCGAGCAGCACGGCGAAGGGCTCGTCCCCCACGTGGATCTTGGCACGCAGCACCGCGTGGCCCAGGCCCTGGGGATCCTGCTGTCGCAGGTAGTGGATCTCGCCCAGATCGGAAGCGTGCTCCACCTCCGAGAGCAGCTTGTCCTTGCCGGACTCCTTCAGCTGCGCCTCGAGCGCGGGGACGCGGTCGAAGTGGTCCTCGAGCGCCCGCTTGGAGCGTCCCGTGATCATCAGGACGTCGTCCAGCCCGGCGTCGACCGCTTCCTGGACTACGTACTGGATGGCGGGGCGGTCCACCACCGGCAGCATCTCCTTGGGCATGGCCTTCGTCGCGGGAAGAAAACGGGTGCCCAGGCCCGCGGCGGGGATGACGGCCTTGTGGACGCGCTTGTTCTCGTGATCACTCATGGAATTAGGGTAGACGAACACGGCCCGGAACCCCCGGTGCGAGACCCGGGACATGCGGGAATGACGGGGGTTTTCGGGGCATGTACTCCCAAGAGCGGACAGTGCCGGAGGGATGGATCGCATGGACGCAGCGGCAGGGACACCCGGTGCCAAGGCGCGGCTGCGCGCCGAGGTCCTCGAGCGGCGTCGGCGACGCACCGCGGCCGTCCGCGAGCGCGACGAGGTAGGCTTCGCCACCCACCTGTCCGGGGTGCTGGCGCAGCACGGTACTGGTGATGTCGCCGCCTTCCTCCCGTTGCCCGGCGAACCCCCCGTGCTGCACGGGCTGGAGCGGGCGCACGCAGCGGGGCGCCGCGTGTGGCTGCCGGTGGTCGAACCGGGGCACCGGCTGAGCTGGGCGCAGTGGCGACCGGACGCTCCCCTCGCACCGGGGAACCTCCCGGGACTGCTCGAACCCACCGGACCGCGGCGCGGTCTCGAGGTCTTCGCCACGGTGCGCCTGCTGCTCGTGCCCGTGGTGGCCGTGGACCGCGGCGGGGTGCGGCTCGGCTTCGGTGGCGGGTACTACGACCGCTTCCTCCCCCTCCTGGCCGGGGCGGGGCGGGAGCCGGAGATCCTGGCCTGCTGCCACGCGGACGAGGTGCTGCCCGCCGGAACCGTTCCGCGCGAGCCGCACGACGTCGTGCTGCCCGGGGTGCTCACGGAGCGGGGCACGATCCGCTTGGACACCGCGGCCTGAACTGGTCCCGGCAGTGGCCGGGCGGCCGGGCGGAGGCGGTGCCGGGGCCGAACGGAGGGGAGGCGGGGGCCGAACGGCGCCCGCACCGCGGTGCGGGTAGCATGTGACGTCGGCAATCCGCCTCCCCGTCAGCCCTCGAAGGAACACTCGTGCCCGTTTACGCCTATGCCTGTAAAGACTGCGGCCATGCTTTCGACATCCGCCAGTCCTTCTCCGACGACGCCCTGACGGTGTGCCCCGAGTGCGGCGGCCACCTGCGCAAGAAGTTCAACTCGGTGGGCGTGGTCTTCAAGGGCTCCGGCTTCTACCACAACGACTCCCGCGCCGACGCGGGCAAGAACGGCGGCTCGTCCTCCGGTGCGGCGTCCGGTTCCGCGTCCTCTGGCTCCGGCGACGGCGCGTCGAGCGGCGGTTCCGCGAGCTCGGGCTCCGCGAGCTCCGGGGCCTCGAAGGACTCCGGCACGTCCGGCGGATCGGCCTCGAGCAGCAGCACCCCGACGAGCTCCACGGGATCGGGAAGCTCCACCTCCGGTTCCTGACCGCCGCACTGCACCGGTGTCCGGTGCCGTTCGATCTGGGGCCCTGCCCGATCTGCTGCGCGTCGCACCACGACATCGCACCACGACGTCGTGGCGCCCGGGCGCCGGGCCCAGCGACGAGGACCGCGCACCAGGAGGCGAGGCGGACAGAGACGCACGGTTCTCCCCGGGCGAGCGCGTCCCGCAGCGGACGGCATCCCGCAGCGGTGGCGTCCCTGCACGCGGCGAGCGCACTGCAACAGGCGGGCCGGGGCTCCCGTCACGGCGCTCCGCCCTGCACATGGCACCCGTGCCCCCGGCACAGGTCTGACTTACGGTTAGCGTCCGGGCATGAGTTCACGCTCCCGTCCCCGCTATCCCCTGGCACTGCGGCTGCGCACCGCCGTCCGGCGCCGCCACCGTCTCGTGGCCGCCGCACTGTGCGCCGTGGCACTGACTCTCGTCATCCTCCGCCTCGCGCCGCCCGGCGCCCACACCACGACAGTGGTCACGGCCGCCGCAGAGATCCCCGCGGGACACGCCATCGCCGCCAAGGACCTGACCGTCTCCGACTTCCCCGTGGCACTCGCCCCCTCGGGCGCCTACGCAGCGGTTTCGGACGCGAGCGGACTGACGACGGCGGTCGCGCTGACCACTGGCCAACCCGTCACACCCACCACCGTGCTCGGTCCGGGTCTCCTCACTGGCCAGCCGCCGGGCACCACCGCGGCCACGGTGCGGGTCGAAGATCCCGCCGTGCTGCGGCACATCCGGCCCGGTGACGTGGTGGACGTGGTGCACCACTCCGACGAGGGGGCCTCGGGCACGGGGAGCACGGTGGCGAGTGCGGTCACCGTCCTGTGGGCCGCCAGCACGCCTTCAGATGGCGGTGCGTCCATCCTGTCGTCGGGCGGCTCGGAGGACGACACCGGTCTCGTGGTGCTGGCCGCGGCCCGGGAGACCGCCACCGCGCTCGCCACGCTGGACGGGGCGGGACGTGTCTCCCTCGTGCTGGTGTCACCCTGACGGCGGGAACCGACCGGGCTCAGCCCCAGTGCGGAGGACGCTGCCGCCTCAGCCACTCCTCGTGCCCGGCCTCGCCCTGCACCTCCCGGGGGTCCGGCGCGTCCGCGCCGAGGTCATCGGGGGAACCGGCCCACCGGGTGTTGCCCAGTGCGCGTTCCGTGTCCGGCACGGTGCCGCCGGTGGCACGCCGGTGCGAGCCGCGGCGTCGCCCTGGCACCGCGTCGGGCCCGGCGCCAGAAGTCCTGCCAGGGGCCGGGGCGCGCACCACAGCCGACGCCGCATCGGGTACCGCATTGTCTGTCCGGCCGGACGCTTCACCGGGCGTCGTGCCAGTGCGTGAGGTGTCGCCGTCAGAGCCCACGCGCGGAGCTTCCCCGGCCTGCGCCCGCTGCCGGCGCCCCGTCCGCGGCACCCAGTCCGAGGTAGCGCTGCACGAGTCCCGCCACGGTCTGCGGATCCGTGAAGACCTCCACCGACCACAGGCTCACATAGTTCCAACCCGCCCGTTCGAGCTGCTGCGGGATCAGGCGCGAACGCTCCCGCACGCTCAACGCACGGCTGCGGTCCGAGCCGTCCGAGCGCAGTGCCACAGGGATCCGCACGGCCTCTTCGACGCCGCCGCCGTGCAGCACCGCTCCGGCGGACAGGGACTCCGTCTCCGCGTAGGCCGCCATGTCCACGGCGTGGGCGTAGCCCGTGTGCACCGTGGCGCCGGCCGCGCGCAGGCGGCGCGCGAGGTCGTCGACGAGCGCATCCGGGGCATCGTGCGAATCCTCGGACTCCGTGGCTGCCCTCTCGGAGGTGGTGCCGTCACCGAAGAGCACCTCGAGCATGTGGTACATGTCCTTGGCTCCGTACTTCAGCCGGCGCGGCTCGGTGTCCTTGGGGTGGATCGACGTCACGATGTGGGTGTGCCGGCGCGCACGCGTCATGCCGCGCACAAACGCCTGCCGACCATCCCGCTCGGACAGGGACCCCAGCTGGGGGGTGCTGCGACCGGACGTCGTCCGGCCGAAGCCCAGGGAGAAGATCACGGTGTCCCGCTCGATGCCCGCGGCACGGTGGAGCTCCACCACCCGGAAGGACTCGTGCCCCGGAGCGAAGAACTCCTCCGACTCCCCCGTCTCCCGCAGCCTGCGCTGGACGGCCTGGGCCACCCGGGAGGCGTGCATCGCGCTCGCCGTGACCACCGCGAGCGAGCGCTCGGGGTGCCGCGCCGCGTGGGCGAAAACGAGGTCCACGGTGCGGAGCACCTCCGCGGTAGGGGCCTGCACCCCTTCACTGCCCGCGGTGAGCACGCCCACCCCGTCCTCGACGTATTCCGCGGACAGGCCCGTGGTGGGACTCATCAGCTCGGAGGCGAATGGCACACGGGTCAGTGCGCCTCCGTAGAACGCCTCGTTGAGGTAGCTGAACAGCCTCGGGTCCAGAGGCCGGCGCACCGAGGTGAGGGAGCGGGTGTCCACGACCCGCGAGAGTGCCTCGTGGGCGGAGTCCACCTCCGCCACGGGGTGCGGTGTGTCCCGGCCGGCCAGTTGCGGCGCCACCGTGAACGGCTGCGGACCGCCGGCGTGCTCGTCTCCGAAGGCGATCACCTGCTGCGCCTTGACGACCGCGGGCAGAGCAGCCGCCAGCGGCGTGGACTCGGCGTCCAGGACCACCACCGTGTCCACCTCCTGGTCCTCGCCGAGGGTGGCGGTGAGCACCAGGGGGCTGGCCGTCCACACGGGCACGAGCGACGGTGTCAGGTGCTGCACCCGGTCCAGGTCCTGCGTGTTCACGTGCCCGCTGCGCAGCATGTCCCGCAGCGCTACGGCCTCGCGCGGAAAGCGGCGGGCGTCGCGGGCCCAGCGGGTCGAGAGCTCGTGCTCGAGGCGCGCCGGGGCTGCGGCCACGTGCGCTGAGTCGGCCCGGCGGAACGCGGACTCCGTCCTGCGCAGCTCGGAGCCGTCCGGCATGGCCACGAAGTCGTCGCCGCTGATCATGGCCTCCAGCACCGACTGCCACCACGCGAGCTCCAGCTCTTCCCCCACCCGGTCCGCAGGCACCCCGCGCGTCTCCAGGTCCTGCAGGAACTCCCCGAGGCCGCGGGCGCGCAGGTCGTCCAGCAGGACGGTGCGCTCGGGCAGGGTGCTCAGGTGGGGCTCGTCGTTGATCAGCTCCTCGAGGATCGCCCCGAGCTCGTCCACGGTCGCGGACTCCAGACGGACGGCCGTGGCCGAGCCCTCCAGGGCGATGGCGAGCCCCTCCAGGTCCTCCCGAAAACGACGGTGCGTGCGCAGGGTCTCCTCGGCCCGGTCAGAGACCGCGGGCTGCTCCAGGGTGGTGGCCCACTGCCGCCACCTGTCCCGCTCGGACTGCACCTTCACCAGCGCCGCGTGCAGGTCCGAAAGGTGGACCCCGGGGCGGATGTACTCCTTGGCCGCCTTGCGCAGCCGGGAACGCTGCAGCCCGCTCAGCTCGATCTCGTGGTCACGCCGCCAGGCCGCGGAAGCCGTGGCCGCAATCAGGTCCGTGACGGGGCGGTCGTAGATGTCCGGGGTGAGGTACTCCAGGGAGTTCCCCACGTCGATCACGAGCTCGAGCTGCTGCTCCCACTCGGCGATGGTCGTGCCCACGCGCAGGCCCGAGACGCCCAGGACGTTGCGCATGGCGGTGGTGAGCGTGGTCAGCTCGAGCAGCAGGGACTTGGCGAGGTCGTGGGCCTGGCGCGCCTCGTCGTCGTTGACCAGACGGGCGCCGTGCCACGGGCTGGACAGGGCGGCCTCGTCGAAGGCTCCGAGGGAGGCCGCGCGCTGGAGCTGGCGCTGCACCTCGCTGCGGTGGGACACGGCGTCGAGCACCGAGCGGCGGAACCGCACGGTCGTCTCGGGGCCCGGGTCCCGGGCGGTGAGCTGCGCCAGTGCCTGCATCGCCTCGTACGGGGACGCCTGCCAGCGGGGGCGGCGGGAGTGCAGAGAGTCCTCGTGCACGCGCAGCTGCTCGCGAGAGCGGCGCAGTGCGTCGTGGATCGCCTCGGTCGCGGGCTCGGCGGCGCGCTCGTTGCGGGCCACGGCCCGCACGAGGCGTTGGGCGACGTCGTCCGGGCTCAGGTGCGAGCCCAGGGGCAGCACGAGCGAGTCCAGGCCCGCCCTGTTCCAGGCGCGCGTGAACGAGGCGAGGGTGGTGCGGGACTCCCCCAGCACGAGCACGCTGCGACCGCGGTGCACGAGCGCGCCCACGGTGGCGACCGCAGTGTCCACGGCGGGGGTGCCCACGGGCGTGCTCACCACGAAGCTCTCACCCTGCTCGGCGAGGTCCACAACATCCTGCTGGTTCGCGTCCAGGTCCGTGAGCAGCAACTCGTCCGCGGGATCGCGGTCGTCGAGTGCCGGAGCCTTGTTCTGCAGCGGGCGAACCACCGGCAGCTTGCCCACCTCCGGGTTCTTCAGGCGGGCGAGCGCCTCGACCACCTCAGTGCGGGCCACCACGTGCTCGTCCGCCGGGCGCTCGTGCAGGTCCGCGAACGTGGAGACCACGAGCTGGTGCTCCACGTGCATCCCGGGGACGTCCACGGCGAGCTGGCGCAGGATCTCCAGCACCGGGGCGGGGTCGAGCTTGCGCGTGCCGTACGCGAGCCGGGACATCTCCGCCGTGGCCAGCTCCACCCCGTGGTCCTCGCGCAGCCGACGCACCAGCGCCGGGTTCAGCCGCGCGGGGCCCACGATGTGCAGCTCGAAGTCCTTGTGGTCCGGACGCAGCTTGATGGTGACCGGGGCAAGCAGCACGGGCGCGATGAAGCGTCGCAGCCCGTCTGCCACCGGGTCCGCGAGCCACGACGCCGTCCCGGCGGCGAGGTACGCGGCGTCCAGGCCGTGCATCACGGACAGCTCGTGGATCTTCGTGCGCAGTGCACGCGCGGAGCGTACCGCCCGGTCGTAGGCGGGCGTGTCCTGGTGGATCATCGTGGACAGTCGCGTGGGCCGCTGCATGAGCAGCTGCGCCTGGCCCGAGGAGTTCGCCTCCGTGAGGTCGATGCACACGTTGTCCACCTGGTTGAAGTCCAGCAGCGTGTCCGGACCCGTGTAGGCGTCCATCTGCTGGGTCCAGGACCTCAGGGACACGCGGGGGTGCTCCGAACCGGTGGAGGCACGGTCCGCCGCCTGGGGGGTCGATCGGTCCTGGGACGGGGGTGTCGGCATGGTGCTCCTACTCACGAGTGCGCCGGCCTGCATCCCGTGGGGGACGGGGCGGACCGGCGCACCGGAACTGACGGTGACTCAGACGGTGGGGTTCACTCCCACTCGATGGTTCCCGGCGGCTTGGACGTGACGTCCAGAACCACCCGGTTGATCTCCTCCACCTCGTTGGTGATCCGGTTGGAGATCCGCGCGAGCAGCTCGGAGGGCAGCCGCGACCAGTCCGCGGTCATGGCGTCCTCGGAGCTCACGGGGCGCAGCACGATGGGGTGGCCGTAGGTGCGGCCGTCGCCCTGCACACCCACGGAGTGCACGTCCGCGAGCAGCACCACGGGCATCTGCCAGACCTCGTCGTCGAGACCGGCGCGGGTCAGCTCCTCACGGGCGATCGCGTCCGCGCGGCGCAGGATGTCCAGGCGCTGCTCGGTGACCTCACCGATGATGCGGATGCCCAGGCCCGGGCCGGGGAACGGCTGGCGGCCCACGATGTTCTCGGGCAGCCCGAGCTCGCGGCCCACCGCGCGGACCTCGTCCTTGAACAGTGCGCGCAGCGGTTCCACGAGCTCGAACTGCAGGTCCTCGGGGAGCCCGCCCACGTTGTGGTGGCTCTTGATGTTGGCCGCACCCTCGCCGCCGCCGGACTCGACGACGTCCGGGTAGAGGGTGCCCTGCACCAGGAACCGCACGGGTTCGCCGTCCGCGGCCTCCTCGCTGAGCACCTTGTGCTCCGCGGCCTCGAATGCGCGGATGAACTCGCGCCCAATGTTCTTGCGCTTGGTCTCCGGGTCCGTGACGCCCTCGAGCGCCCCGAGGAAGCGCTCCTTCTCCCGGGCTATGTGCAGCTTGATCCCGGTCGCGGCCACGTAGTCCTTCTCGACCTGCTCCACCTCGTCCTGGCGCATCAGGCCGTGGTCCACGAGCACGCACGTGAGCCGGTCCCCGATCGCGCGCTGCACGAGCGCGGCCGCCACCGCGGAGTCCACCCCGCCGGAGAGGCCGCACAGCGCCTTGCCGTCGCCCACCTGGGCACGGATGGCCGCAACCTGCTCCTCGATGATGTTGCCGGTGGACCAGGTGGGGCTGAGCCGGGCGCCGTTGAAGAGGAAGTTCTCCAGGACCTTCTGCCCGAAGGCAGAGTGCTTGACCTCGGGGTGCCACTGCACGCCGTAGAGCCCGCGCTCACGGTTCTCGAAGGCGGCCACGGGCGCGCCCTCGGTGGTCGCCAGGGTGGTGAAGCCCTCGGGCGCCGCCGTGACGGAGTCGCCGTGGCTCATCCACGTGGTCTGCACGTCAGGGGTGCCGTCCAGCAGCGTGCCCACGGTGTCGGCGGTGGCCGTGGCGGTGGTGGCGCCGTACTCGCGCACACCCGTGCGCTCGGCCGCGCCGCCCAGGGCGTTGGCCATCACCTGGAACCCGTAGCAGATCCCCAGGACGGGAACACCGGCCTGGAAGAGTTCGGCATCGCGCTGCGGGGCTCCCGGTGCGTACACGGAGGCGGGCCCGCCCGAGAGGATCAGGGCCGCGGGGTTGCGCTGCAGGATCTTCTCGGTGGACCAGGTGTGCGGAACGATCTCGGAGTACACATTCGCCTCGCGCACCCTGCGGGCGATCAGCTGCGCGTACTGCGCACCGTAATCGACCACGAGTACCGGGCGTTGTTCCAGGTCGCTCAGGTTCTCAGGGGATTCAGTCACGCGGACAAGTCTAGAACACGGCACAGACACGCCCCGCCGGTCTCAGTAGCGCTTGGCGGCCCTCGGATTGGCGGCGAGCTCCGCCTCGGTGGAGCGGTGGATCTTGCGCTCCACGATGAACGAGAGGAAGGGCACCACGCCGCCCAGGGCCATCACGACCAGCTGCGCGAAGGGCCACCGCATCAACGACCACACGCGCAGGCAGGAGAGGATGTAGACCACGTAGAACCAGCCGTGGACGATGAGGATCCACGTGGAGACGTTGACCCCACCGGCGAGGTTCTCGAGGTCCAGGTTCTGCCACCCGAGCGCCACAGTCTGGCCCGTGGCCTTGTCCGTGCCTCCGGCGATGAGGTCGTAGTGGAAGCCGTAGCGGGTGACCATCTCCGCCACGAGAAGCAGCAGGAACGTGCCGGAGACCCACGCGCACACCTTGTACACGTTCAGCGCGGTGCGGATCTGGGCCTCGGTGCCGCCGAAGCGGCGCCGCGGCTTCAGCGCGGCGGCCTTGGCGCGCACGCTGTCCGGCACGGTCGCCCGTTCCGGGGTGGCGTCCTGGGGCGCGGTGACCCGCACGCCGTCTGTGCGGCGCACCGGGCGGGGCTGCTGGTCGTTCTTCGGCGTGGGCTCAGTCATGGGGTGCTCCGTTGTCGGATCGCGGGGTGGGGTTCTCTGAGGACGACGCTGCGCCGCTGGCTCCGGCGCGCCGCGCACCCGGGCGGGCGGCGTCCTCGTGTGGGACGTTGCCGCGGGCGCGGGCCGCGACGGCCGGCTGGTCGTCGAAGTAGTAGAAGCACTGGTCCTGCGCGTCCCAGTAGTAGTAGGACTGCTCAGCCTCGTCCCAGAAGTAGTCGCCCTCGAAGTAGAAGTACTCCTCCGGGTTCTCCTCGCGCAGCTGCTCGTCGCGGACGAAGCGCCACCACATGAAGAATGCGAACCCGGCGAAGACCACCCACTCGATGGCGTAGAAGAGGTTCAGTGCGTGCACAGATGTGTCCGTGGGCTGCTGGTCGATCTGCAGGCGGCTCAGTCCTTGACCCATCAGGCTCGCGGAGTCCTCGAGCGCACCATCGGAGGACACCGGGGCCGGCTGGGCGGCGGGATTCTCCGAGAAGGCCGCCACGTAGCCGGAGTAGAGAGGCGTGTTCCACAGGTTGCTCAGCTGCGCCGTGGACACGGAACCCACCTGGTCCGAGGGCAGCTTCTCGCTGGGCAGCGGGGAGTCGGTGGGCAGCAGGCGCCCGATCACGCGGATCCGACCAGACGGCGCGGCGTCCGCCTGCTGGGGCGAGGCCACCCAGCCGCGGGCCACGGCGAGGGAGACGTCCGAGTCCGCGGCGTCCCACCGCTTCTGCGAGTCCGGGACCACGAGCTGCGTGACCACCCAGTACCCGGACGCACCGTCCTGGAGCCGCCCAGGCACGAGCACGGTGGAGTCCGGGACGTACGTGCCGGTCACGGAGACCACGTGGTCCGCCTGCTGGGAGGTGACCGCCTCACCGGGTGTGGTGACGTCCGCGAGCGCCGAGACGCGGTCCTTTGCGGGATCCGCGACGGTCGAGGACTGCAGGGACGCGTTGAGCTGCCACATGCTGAGGCTCACGAAGAGCGCCGCCACGAGCAGGGCGGCCGCCAGAAAGGCCAGAGAGCGGGGGCGCAGGGCGGTTTTCAGCACGGTTCAACCCTACTGGCCCGCGCTGGGCGTTTCCCACACCAGCGCACCCCGCGGGCAGGCCCGCGACGGCACCCGGGCTCAGCTGCGGATGACCACCTCGGCGCGCTGGAACTCCTTCAGGTCCGAGTAGCCGGTGGTGGCCATGGCGCGGCGCAGCGCACCCATCACGTTGGAGGAGCCGTCCACGTGCCGGGAGGGCCCGTTGAGCAGCTCGTCGAGCGGGCCGACCGTGCCCACGTGTGTGCGGACACCGCGCGGCGAGTGCGAGTGGTGCGCCTCTGCGCCCCACAGCCAGCCCTGTCCGGGTGCCTCCTCGGCGCGGGCCAGCAGGGTTCCGAGCATCACGGCGTCCGCGCCCATGGCGATGGCCTTGACGATGTCGCCCGAGGTGCCCAGACCGCCGTCGGCGATCACGTGGACGTAGCGGCCCCCGGACTCGTCGAGGTAGTCCCGACGCGCCGCGGCGACGTCCGAGACCGCCGTGGCCATGGCCGCGTGGATGCCGAGGATCGACTCGGTGCGCAGGGACGCTCCCCCACCGAAGCCCACCAGGACCCCGGCCGCTCCGGTGCGCATGAGGTGCAGCGCCGGGGTGTAGCCCGCGGCGCCGCCCACGATCACCGGGACGTCGAGGTCGTAGATGAACTTCTTGAGGTCCAGCGGCTCCTGCTCGCGCGAGACGTGCTCGGCGGAGACGGTGGTGCCGCGGATGACGAAGAGGTCCACGCCGGCCTCGAGGACCGTGCGGTAGTGCTCGACCACACGCTGCGGGGACAGGGAGCCCGAGACGATCACGCCGGCCTCCCGGATCTCGGCCAGACGGGCCTTGATGAGCTCGGGCTGGACGGGCGCCGAATAGAGCTCCTGCATCCGGCGCGTGGCCTGCGGCAGGTTCTCGGAGCTGAGGTCCGCGATCTCGTCCAGGGCCGGCTGCGGGTCCTCGTAGCGGGTCCACAGCCCCTCGAGGTCCAGCACGCCCAGACCACCCGCACGGCCCAGCTCGATGGCCGTGGCCGGGGACATCACCGAGTCCATCGGCGCGCCCACCACGGGGATGTCGAACTGGTAGGCGTCGATCTGCCACGCGGTGCTCACGTCCCGCGGGTCCCGCGTGCGGCGGGAGGGGACCAGGGCGATCTCGTCCAGGCTGAACGTGCGGCGCGCCCGTTTGGAACGCCCAATCTCGATGTCGTAGCTCACGAAATGTCCTTTCACCGCGCGGCGCGCACGGGGATGGGTGCGGCGCGGATCAGCGCTTGTAGTTGGGGGCTTCCACCGTCATGGTGATGTCGTGCGGGTGGGACTCCTTGAGCCCCGCCGGCGTGATCCGCACGAAGCGGCCCTTCTGCTTGAGTTCCGTGACGGTGTGCGCGCCCACGTAGAACATGGTCTGGCGCAGCCCGCCGTCCAGCTGGTGCAGTACCGAGGCGAGGGGGCCGCGGTACGGGACCTGGCCCTCGATGCCTTCCGGGATGAGCTTCTGGTCGTCCGAGACGTCCGCCTGGAAGTAGCGGTCCTTGGAGTAGGAGGTGTTCTTGCCGCGGGACTGCATGGCGCCCAGCGAGCCCATGCCGCGGTAGGCCTTGAACTGTTTACCCGCTACAAACACGAGCTCCCCCGGGGACTCGTCGCAGCCCGCGAGCAGCGAGCCCAGCATCACGGAGTCAGCACCGGCCACCAGCGCCTTGCCGATGTCGCCGGAGAACTGCAGCCCGCCGTCGGCGATCAGCGGCACACCGGCCGGGATCGTGACCTGTGCAGCCTCGTTGATCGCGGTGATCTGGGGGACGCCCACGCCGGCGATGATGCGGGTGGTGCAGATGGAGCCGGGGCCCACGCCCACCTTGACGGCGTCCGCGCCCGCGTCCACGAGGGCCTGCGCGCCAGCCCGGGTGGCCGCCTGGCCGCCGATCACGTCCACGTGCGCCGCCGCGGGCTCCTTCTTGAGCCGGGCAATCATCTCGAGCACGCCCTGCGAGTGGCCGTTGGCGGTGTCGATGAACAGCGCATCCACACCGGCGTCCACCAGCGTCATGGCACGCTCGAAGCCGTCACCGAAGAAGCCCACGGCCGCACCCACTCGCAGCCGGCCCTCGTCGTCCTTGGTGGCCAGCGGGTACTGCTCCGCCTTGGTGAAGTCCTTGACGGTGATCAGCCCGGTGAGCCGGTCCTGCTCGTCCACCAGCGGCAGCTTCTCGATCTTGTGCTTCGCGAGCAGGGCGTGGGCCTCGTCCTTGCTCATGCCCACCTTGCCGGTGACGAGCGGCATGGGGGTCATGACGTTTCGCACCAGGCGGGTCTCGAAGTCGCTCTCCGGCAGGTAACGGGTGTCGCGGTTCGTGATGATGCCCAGCAGCTTCTGGTTCTCGTCCACCACGGGCAGGCCAGAGACCTTGAAGTAGCCGCACAACCGGTCCAGCTCGGCGAGCGTGGCGTCCGGGGAGACCGTCACGGGGTTGGTGATCATCCCGGACTCGCTGCGCTTGACGCGGTCCACGTGGTCCGCCTGGTCCTGGATGGACAGGTTGCGGTGGATCACGCCGATCCCGCCCTGGCGCGCCATGGAGATGGCCATCGCGGACTCGGTCACGGTGTCCATGGCCGCCGAGAGCACGGGGGCCTGCAGCGTGATCCTGCGCGACAGGCGCGTCGTCGTGGAGGCCTCCGACGGGATCACGTCCGTGTTGCCGGGCAGCAGCAGCACGTCGTCGTAGGTCAGTCCGGTGAATCCGAACGGGTCGTCCATCAGTGCCGTGGGCACGGGTTCAGCCACGAGTAGTCCCTTTCGCGCGAGAATGTCGCCACCAGTCTACGGCGCGGCTCCGACGCGCCCCCCGCCCGTTCGCCGCGGGTCGCAGGCTCCGGGCAGGGCCTGGGACCACGGCGTCGTACCGTGCGCGGGCCGCGGAGCGGACGACGTCACACCGCGTGCCGACGCCGTGCGGTCACCCCGGTGCGTGACGGCCGACCCGCGCGGGGCCCTCACCCCGTGGCACCGGTCCCGACGGCCGCGACGAGCTGGTCCCGCAGCAGCGGCGCCATGGTGCGCGTGTACTCCCAGGTGAGGTGGTGGGAGTCGATCCACAGGGCCACGTTGCCGATCACCGGCGCGCACACACCCTGCGGACAGATCAGAGGAGTGGGGTCGATCCCGGCGAACCCGGGGATCGAGTCCAGGGACTGGGCGGGGTTCTCCGCCGCCAGCACGGCGTCGGCGGAGACCCTGCAGGACTCGTCGTCGCGGCCCTTCTCGGCCACGCACCGGGTGGGGTCGAAGTCCAGGCGGGGGTTGTCGCGGAATCCGACCACGGTGGTCCCCTGGGCGGTGAGCTCCCGTGTCAGGGCGTCGAGGCCGCTCACCACGCGCTCTGCCGGGCCGTCCGTGAGCTCCGCGCGCGTGGAGGTGGTCAGCACGGCATCTGGCTTCAGCTCCCGCAGGTAGTCCATGGCGGCCTCGTTGCCGTCCTTGCACGTGCTCGACTGCCCCTCCACGCCGAACCCGCACCCGGGCTGCAGGACGGAGATCAGCTGCCAGTTCTCCTCCTGCGCCACGGGGATCACGGCGCCCATGTACTGCTCCATGTGGGAGTTGCCGACGACGGCCACCACCTTGGTCGGGTTCTCCACCTTCTCGGTCTGGCGGCAGAATCCCTGGGCCTTCTTGTTCGCGCTCTTGTACTCACCGTCGCAGGCCTGCGGCAGGCCCACCCACTGGTCCTTCATGGATGCGGGCAGCGCGGGGGCATCCGGGTCCCCTGCGAACGCGTAGCCCGGCTCGAGGACCCGTGCGCCGGGGTTGTTCAGCTCGGCCTGCGCCTGGAGCTGCGCGGTGCGGTGGCGCTCGACGACGGACCACGTGCCAGCGGCGACCAGCACCGTGCCCATGCACACCACGATCACCAGCGCGAGCCGCCAGTTCTTCGCCTCCGGCCACTTCCACCGCTTGAGCGGGTTCTCCACGAGCTTCGTCAGGAGCAGTGCCAGCAGAACGGACACGACCACGATCACCACGCCGGAGCGCGGCCCGGCCACCGGCCGGTCCCGGACCACCAGATAGGTGATCAGCAGGGGCCAGTGCACGAGGTACAGAGCGTAGGCGGCGTCGCCCAGCTTCACCACCGGGGCCCAGGAGAGGAACCGGTCGAGCCCGAGGGCCGAACCGGACTGTCCCGCAACGATGATCGCTGCGGCGGAGAGCAGTGGCCACAAGGCAATCCAGCCCGGGAACGCGCCCTGCACGTCCACGAGGATCCCCACCGACACCATGCTCACCAGTCCGCCCCACCCCAGGACCAGCCGCACCGCACGGGGAAGTTTCACGTAGGGAATGGCGAGCGCCACCAGGGACCCCAGGGCGAACTCCCACAGCCGGGCCCTGGTGTCGAAGTACGCGAACTCCTGGTGCGCGGCCGTGGAGAGCACCGAGAAGGCCAGCGAGGACGCGAACACCAGCCCGAAGCACGCGGCCAGAACGGGGACGCTGCTGTGTCCCGTCCGGCGCTTGACCAGCCACGCCAGGCCGAAGATCAGCGGCCACAGCAGGAAGACCTGCCCCTGGACCGAGAGGGACCAGAAGTGCTGGAACGGCGAGGCCGAGGAGTGGTCCGCCGCGTAGTAGTCCACCGCGTTGAAGGCGAGCGTCCAGTTCTCGAAGTACAGGATCGAGGCCACGCCCTGGAAGCGGAAGTCCGCCACGTCCTGCGCGGGGTACAGCCACCACACGAGGAACAGTGTGGCCAGGATGACCACGGTCGCCAGCGGCAGCAGCCGCTTGAAGGTGTGCAGCCAGTAGCGGCCCAGCGCCAGAGGACGCCCGCCCTCGAGCTTGCGGACGAACGAGAGGGTCATGAAGAACGCGGAGATGAACAGGAAGATGTCCACACCACCCGAGACCCGGCCCATGAACACGTGGTAGAGGACCACCAGCACGACCGCCACGGCACGCAGTCCCTGCACCTCCGGGCGGAACCCGGAGTACCGCTGCACCCGTTGCGCGGAGGAGGATCCGGCAGCCCACCGGGGAAGCTGCCCCACCGGAAGCGGGGATGAACCGGCAATGGGATCCAAGGCTGGGGAAATGCGCATCCGGTCAGCCTAAACGCAACGGGGCGCACCGATCACATCGCACCCGGTTCCGCCCCGACCCGTCTCCGTGGGGGGGCAGCGCGCACGGGCTGCGGGTTGAGCCACCCGGTCGCGCGGGGGCAGAGGTCGAGCACCGTCGCCGGTGGCAGTACCACAAATGGCCGGCGGCCCACCCCTCGAAAGGGGTGGGCCGCCGGCCATTCGGCGATTTCCGGAAGGATCGGGAGGACTCAGTCCTCGTCGTCCTGCTTCTCCGCCACGAGCGTCTCGGTGGTGAGCACGAGCGCGGCGATGGACGCCGCGTTCTGCAGGGCGGAACGCGTGACCTTGACGGGGTCGATGATGCCCGCCGACAGCAGGTCCTCGTACTCCCCGGTCAGTGCGTTGTAGCCGTTGCCCGGCTCCATGTCCGCGACGCGGGCGGCCACGACGTTGCCGTCCTGGCCCGCGTTCTCCGCGATCCAGCGCAGCGGCTGGACCAGGGCGCGGCGCACGATGTTCACGGCGGTGGCGGCGTCCCCGCTGAGGCCGAGGTCCGTGCCGTCGAGCGTCTTGGAGGCGTGGACCAGGGCGGAGCCGCCGCCAGCCACGATGCCCTCTTCGAGCGCGGCACGCGTGGAGGACACCGCGTCCTCGATGCGGTGCTTGCGCTCCTTCTGCTCCACCTCGGTGGCGGCGCCGACCTTGATCACGGAGATGCCGCCGGCCAGGCGCGCGAGTCGCTCCTGGAGCTTCTCGCGGTCCCACTCGGAGTCCGTGCGGGCGATCTCCGCGCGGATCTCGGCCACGCGATCCGCGACGGCCTCGGAGGACCCGGCGCCGTCCACGAGCGTGGTCTGGTTCTTGGTGACCGTGATGCGGCGGGCACTGCCCAGCTGGGTCAGGTCCACGCCGTCGAGGGAGATGCCGAGCTCCGGGGTGATCACGGTGGCGTCCGTGAGCACCGCGAGGTCCTGCATGATCGCCTTGCGGCGGTCACCGAACCCGGGGGCCTTCAGGGCCACGACGTCCAGCGTGCCGCGCAGCTTGTTGACCACCAGGGTGGACAGGGCCTCACCCTCGACGTCCTCCGCGATGATGGTCAGCGGCTTCTTGGCCTGCAGCACCTTCTCCAGCACCGGCATGAGGTCCTGGATGGCGGAGATCTTTCCCTGGTACAGCAGTACGTAGGTGTCGTCCAGGACGGCTTCCTGGCGCTCCTGGTCCGTGATGAAGGACGGCGAGAGGTAGCCCTTGTCGAACTGCATGCCCTCGGTGACGTCCAGCTCCACCTCGGTGGAGGAGCCGTCCTCGATGGTGATGACGCCGTCCGTGCCCACGGTCTCGAAGGCGCGGGCGATCAGCTCGCCGATCTCCTCGGACTGCGCGGAGATGGCCGCCACGTGGGCCACGTCCTTGCCCTCGACTGGGCGGGCGTTGTCGAGCAGACGCTCGGACACGGCGGCCACCGCGGCCTCGACCCCGCGCTTGATGTCGCCCGGGGCGGCACCGGCGGCCACGTTGCGCAGACCCTCCTTGACGATGGCCTGGGCCAGCACGGTGGCGGTGGTGGTGCCGTCGCCGGCGACGTCGTTGGTCTTGGTGGCGACCTCCTTGGCCAGCTGCGCGCCGAGGTTCTCGTAGGGGTCCTCGAGCTCCACCTCACGGGCGATGGTCACGCCGTCGTTGGTGATGGTGGGCGCGCCCCACTTCTTGTCGAGGACGACGTTGCGGCCACGGGGGCCGAGGGTGACCTTGACGGTGTCCGCGAGGCGGTTGACGCCTGCCTCGAGCGCTTTGCGAGCGGTGTCGTTGAACACCAACTGCTTGGGCATGTGTGCTCCTTGGGAGAGAGAGGGAGAGGAAATGACGGCGCGGTGCCCGCGCTGCCCGTGCGGGCGGAAGCTCGGGCACCGCGCTCGAAAGACGTGGGGTGGTTACTTTTCGATGACGGCCAGCACGTCGCGCGCCGGGAGCACGAGGTACTCCTCGCCGTTGTACTTGACCTCGGTTCCGCCGTACTTGGAGAAGATGACCAGGTCACCCTCCTTGACGTCTACGGGGATGCGGTTTCCCTTGTCGTCCACGCGGCCCGGGCCCACGGCAAGGACGGTGCCCTCCTGGGGCTTCTCCTTGGCGGTGTCCGGGATGACCAGACCGGAAGCGGTGGTCTGTTCAGCGGCCAGCGGCTGAACCACGATGCGATCCTCGAGGGGCTTGATGGAGACCGACACGATCTCTCCCTTTCTTCTAGGCGTGTGAGACGGTGTGCGCCCGCGCGGTGTCGTGGGGTCCCACGACGGCGAGCGCCACAGGCCAGTTGGCGTGCCAACCGTCGTCGCGGTGCCGATTGAGCGCCTGGCCTTTTAGCACCCTCACTACGAGAGTGCCAACAATCACTGTAGGGAGGCCGCCCGCGCCCGGTCAAGGCGGCGCCGCGCCGCTCCCCTGTGGGCTGAAAGCTGGCCGACCCCGCCGCTCGCGCGGTTGCGCGCACGGGTCTCAGTAGTAGACCGCGAGCCTGCCGCTGGGCCCGTCGTGGCACGTCACCGGGGTCTCGAAGACCCGGGTGAGGGTCTCGTCCGTCATGATCTCCTCGGGCGTCCCGAACTCCACGACCTTGCCCTCCTTCACGGCGCAGATCCAGTCCGAGTAGTGGCTCGCGAAGTTGACGTCGTGCAGCACTATCAGCACGGTGCGCCCCAGCTCGTCCGCTACACGACGCAGGTGGTGCATCATGTGCACCGAGTGGCGCATGTCCAGATTGTTGAGCGGTTCGTCGAGCAGCAGGTAGTCGGTCTCCTGGCACAGCACCATGGCCACGTAGGCGCGCTGGCGCTGGCCACCGGAGAGCTGGTCGAGGTAGCGGTTCTGCAGGGAGCCGAGGTCGAAGAACTCGATGGACTCGGAGATGATCCGCTCGTCCTCCCGGTTGATGCGTCCCCGCGTGTAGGGGAAGCGGCCGAGCGCCACCAGCTGGCGGACCGTGAGGCGCGCGGTGAAGTGGTTCTCCTGACGCAGCGTGGAGACCACCGTGGCCAGTTTGCGAGGGTGCGTCGTCGTCACGTCGTGACCGCCGATCACCACGGTCCCGGCATCCGGGCCCAGCAGCCGGCCCATCATCGTCAGCAGCGTGGACTTGCCCGCCCCGTTGGGCCCCACCAGCGCGGTGACTCCCCCGGGCGGGATCTCGAGGTCCACCGGCCCGATGGACGTCCCGGACCCGTAGTCCTTGAACAGCTTGCCCAGCTGGATCACAGCCGACCCCTCCTCAGGATCACCACGAGGAACACGGTGCCACCCACCAGTTCGATGATGATGGACACCGCCCCCTCTGCGTAGAACACGTTCTTCAACAGGAAATAGGCGCCCGCGAGCACCGCGAAGCCGATCAGCACGGCCATGGGGAACACGTACCGATGGTCGTAGGTGTCCGAGAACTGGTAGGCGAGGATCGCCACCAGGAAGCCCAGGAACGTCATGGGCCCGATCAGGGACGTGGAGACGGCCATCAGGACGGAGACCCAGAACAGCGTGAGCATCAGTTCCCTGCGGTGCTTCAGGCCGAGGTTCGTGGTGACGTCCTTGCCCAGCGACAGGATGTTGAGCTTGCGCGAGTGCAGGTACAGGGCCACGGTCGCGAGGGCGCACAGGGGCACGGCGAGCGGGAAGTAGCTCGCGTCCGCGTTGGACACCGAGCCGAACAGCCGCGCGCTGAGCACGTCGAAGTCGCTCGGGGCGAGCAGCCGCTGCATGAACGTGGAAACGGAGCCCAGGCCACCGCCCAGCACGATGCCGATCAGCAGCATGATCTGCACGTTGCCGTACTTACCGGAGAGCAGCCAGCCGTAGAGTCCCAGCGCGAAGAGCACCATGAGGCCCACCTGCATCGCGTACTGCGGCAGGCCCTGGATCGCGGTGACGCCGACGGCTCCCAGGAAGTAGACGACGGAGGTCTGGATCAGGACGTAGAGGGACTCGAACCCCATGATCGACGGTGTGATGATCCGGTTGTTAGCGGCCGTCTGGAACGCCACCGTGGCCATGGCCTGGCTCACCGCCACGATCGCGATCACCACCACGCTCGTGGCACGGGACTCGGCGATGCGCCAGAAGCCCCTGGTGCCGAACGGCAGGGGGTTGTCCCACGCGAGGATTCCGAGGCAGAAGGCCAGACCCACAAGCAGCAGGCAGACCAGGGCGATCCAGTAGCGTCGCCGGTGGGCCGGGGAGATGAAGGCCGCGAAGCCCTCGCGGGCGGTGTCGTGGTGCAGTGCGGGGGGCACCGCGGCGTCGTGCGTGGCGGTGTCAGGCATGGCGGCGGCTCCGGAGCAGCAGGGCGATGAACACCGCGGCGCCCACGACCCCCAGGATCAGGGAGACGGGCACCTCGAACGGCATGATGATCGTGCGCCCGATCAGGTCGCACACCGTGACCAGCCCAACACCCAGCAGGCACACCCACGGGAGGTTGGAGCGCAGGTCGTCGCCGCGGAAGAGGGAGACGACGTTGGGGACGATCAGTCCCAAAAACGGCAGGTTGCCCACGACCACGGTGACCACGCCGGTGGCCACGGCCACGAGCCCGGTGCCCGCCAGGATGATCCGGTTGTAGTTCAGACCCACGTTGGTGGCGACGTCCTCGCCGAGCCCGGCCACGGTGAGCCGGTCTGCGGTGATGAACACCAGCACCGCCACGACGGCGACGATCCACAGTGCCTCGTACTGGCCCTTGAGCACAGAGGTGAAGCTGCCCGCGAACCAGACACCCAGGTTCTGCAGCCGGTCCGTGACGAGCGCCAGGTAGGTGGAGATGGACCCGACCACCGCACCGAGCATGATGCCCACGATCGGCACGATCAGCGACGAGCGCAGGGTGACTCTGCGCAGGAACGCGAAGAAGACCATGGTGCCCAGGAACGCGGCGATGATCGCACCGACCATGCGCACGGTCAGGGACGCGTCCGGGAAGAGGATCATCATGACCAGCAGCCCCAGCCCGGCCCACTCGGTGGTGCCCGTGGTCGTGGGCTCCACGAACCGGTTCTGGGTCAGCAGCTGCATGACCAGTCCGGACATGGCCATGGCTGCGCCGGCCAGGACGAGGGCGATCGTGCGCGGGATGCGGGTCAGCGCGAGGAAACGGCTGCCGCCGCCCCCGTCGCCGAGGTCCGCGACCCCCGTGACAATCGAGAGAACGAGCAGCCCCGCCACCGCGAGCAGCGCCAACCAGAACTTCCAGTCGCGCAGCGCCCCCGGGGCGGCGGTCGTGCGTCGGGCCGTGGAGACCATCACCTGTGCGCTTTCCTCACTCGTGGCGGCGCCCCGCGAGGACGTTCCCGCGGGGCACCGTTGACGACATTCCTGGGCGGAGTGCGGTCAGTTCTTCTGGCTCTCCAGCTTGTCGGCGATCTCGTTGAGGATCTCCGTGTAGGTCTGGATGCCCTCGTTCGTGTAGGTGTCCTCCGGCAGGTACACGACGTTGCCGTTCTTCACAGCGGGGACGTCCTTGAGTGCCTCGGACTTCTCGATCACCTCGGACGCGGGGGTAGCGTCCTTCGAAGAGCTGATGGCCGCGTCGCGGTCCATCACGATGAGCAGTTCGGGCTTCGCCTTGGCGATGGCCTCGACGGAGATGTCGTCACCCTGGTGGTCGTCGGAGCCCTCCACCTCGAGGGCCGACTTCAGACCGACCATGTCGAACAGCGGGCCGATCGTGCGACCGGTCTTGGGGACCACGTACCCGATGTCGCCGCCGGAGACGATCAGGCCCATGGCGGACTGGTCCTTGTAGGCGTCCTTGGCTCGCTGCTCAGCCTTGTCGAGGTCGTCGTTGAGCTTCTCGGCGTCGTCGGTCTTCTGGAAGACCTCACCCAGCGCGGAGACCTGGCGCTTGAGCTCGGAGTCGAGGGGCTGGTCGTCGCGCGGATCCAGGTCGAGCATCGCGGCGTCCGGGACGAGCTTCTTGATGTCGTCGTAGTGTTGCGAGAAGCGCTGGCCGTTGATGACCAGGTCCGGGTCCACACCCGCGATGGCCTCGAGGTCCGGCTCGCGGTGCGATCCGAGATCCACGATGCTGTCGTCGTCCTTGTACGCGATCGTCTCCGGGATCAGGGTCTTCGGCGCAGCCTTGAGCTGCACGCCCCAGTCCGAGAGGGTCTCGAACACGCGGTTGTCCGTGGCGACCACGGAGCTGGGCGGGGAATCGACGGTCTGCTCACCCTTGTCGTCCTGGATCGTGACCGTGGAAGCGGCGGCACTGGCGGAGGATTCCGAGGAGGAGCCGCCTGAGCCGCACCCGACCAGCGCGAGGGACGCCACCGCGCACAGGGCGATCCCGGGGAACAGTCGGTTGGAAGACATGAATGTACTCGCAATCTCGTGGCGTCGTCTGGTGCAGGCGGCCAGCCATAAGGTGAGCCTAACCTAAATAAAGGCTGAAAATCCAGTGTGGATCCTCCCGTGTCCTGCGGCTCCCCGGGTTGCATCACCGTGTTCTGCCCGCGCGTGGTGTGATGGAACGGTGAACACCTCCCCCGCACCCCAGGACCCCGAGGCGGCGGGTCTGGCCCGGCTGCTGACCCCCGAGGGGCTACGCCTGCTGGATGAGCTCGGCCCCTACGACCCCGCTGCATCCCTGACAGTCAGCGAGTCCCTGCGCGCCCGCGGCCACTCCCCCGAGCTGGTCTCGGCCGCGCTCACCCAGTCGCGGCTGCGCGCGAAGGCACAGGCCAAGTTCGGGGCCTATGCACGGCACATGGTCTTCACGCGCGACGGCGTGGAGCAGGCCACCCGCTGGTCCGTGGCCGCCCTGCACGCGCAGCGCTTTGCGCAGGCCGGGATCGAGCACGTGGTCGATCTGGGCTGCGGGGTCGGTGCGGACTCGCTGGCACTGGCGGCCCTGGACCGCACGGTCACCGCAGTGGAGCGGGATCCGCTCACCGCCGCCGTGGCCACCGTCAACCTCACCGGATGGGACCGGGTCCGCGTGCTGTGCACTGACGCCGAGTCCCTCGACCTCTCTTCCTTGGAGGCGGGCCCCGCCGACGGCGTGTGGCTCGACCCCGCACGCCGGGTCACGGGCTCCGGGAGCACCCGCAGGATCTTCGACCCCGAGGCGTTCTCCCCGCCCCTGTCCTTCGTGACCGGTCTGGCCGCCGACGGCCTCGCGGTGGGCGCGAAGATCGGCCCGGGCATTCCGCACGAGCACGTGCCCGCGGATGCAGAGGCGCAGTGGATCTCCGACCGCGGGGACGTGGTCGAGGCGGTGCTGTGGTTCAACGCAGTGCGCCGCCCGACGGTGGCCCGCGCGGCACTCGTGCTGGGCCGCGGAGGCGGCGCAACGGCGTCGTCGGCCCCCGGGAGCACGGCCCTCGAAAGCACGGCGCACGAGACTGGCGACACGGAACCCGCCGAGACGGCGGAGAACGCGCCGGCCGCGGCGGAACTGACCTCCGCGTCCTGGCAGTCCCCGGCCCCGGAGGGCAAACTGCTGGGGCCCGTGGGCCGCTACCTCTACGAGCCCGACGGCGCCGTGATCCGCGCGGGGCTCGTCACGGACCTGGCCCAGCACCTGGGCGCGCACCTCGTCCACCCCGCCATCGCCTACCTGAGCTCGGACACGCTCGTGGAGACCCCGCTGGCCCGGGCGTACGAGGTCCGGGAGGTGCTCCCCCACACCGTGAAGGTTCTCAAGAGGTGGGTGCGGGAGCACGACGTGGGCACCCTGGAGATCAAGAAACGCGGCACGGACGTCACACCCGAGCAGCTGCGCCGGCAGCTCGCACCACGCGGTTGCGGGCGTGCGACGCTGGTGATGACACGGCTGCATGATGCCGGGACGGAACGCCGCGTGGTGCTCGCCGTGCACCCCGTAAACTGATGCTCCCTGTGCTGCAGTGACGGGCGGGGCCCGGGGACGGCGTCCCCGGGTACGGTCACGACCGCCGTTTCCGGCGCACCCACGAGAGGACCACGCCGTGCACATTGATTTCCACAGCTCAGACCGCTCCACCCTCGGCGTGGAGTGGGAGGTCGCCCTCGTGGAGCGCGCCACGGGCGAACTCGCCCCGCGCGCGGACGAGGTCCTCGAAGCAGTGACAGCCGAGCATCCCGAGCTCGGTGAGGAGGGGGACCACCCACGGGTCACGGGCGAGTTCCTTCAGAACACCGTGGAGATGGTCACAGGGATCAGCGAGACCGTCGGGGAGGCCGTGACGGACCTGGCCAGCACGCAGGACCTGATCCGCGAGGTCACCGACCCCCGCTCGCTCGAGATCTTCGGTGCGGGAACCCACCCGTTCTCCGACTGGACCCAGCAGCCGGTGGTGGACAAGGAGCGCTACTACAAGGTGCTCGACCGCGCCCAGTACTGGGGCCGCCAGATGGTGATCTTCGGCCTGCACGTGCACGTGGGCATCAACCACCGGGACAAGGCGCTGCCCGTGCTGGACGGACTCATGAACTACTACCCGCACCTGCTGGCGCTGTCCGCGAACTCACCGTACTGGAACGGCCACGACACCGGCTACGCGTCCCACCGCGCCCTGATCTTCCAGCAGCTCTCCACGGCGGGGCTGCCCTTCCACTTCGACACCTGGGAGGAGTACGAGTCCTACGTGGGGGACCTGGTGGCCACCGGTGTGATCGAGGAGATCTCCGAGAACCGCTGGGACATCCGCCCCGTCCCCCGCTTCGGCACCGTGGAGATGCGCGTGTGCGATGGCCCCTCCACTCTGCGCGAGGTGGGGGCGCTCGCCGCTCTCACGCAGTGCCTCGTGGAGTCCTTCTCCCGCGCCCTGGACCGCGGGGAGCCCATCCCCGTGATGCCCCCGTGGCACCACCAGGAGAACAAGTGGCGCGCCGCCCGCTACGGGCTCGACGCGATCGTGGTGAAGGACGCCCAGAACCACGAGCGGCTCGTGACCGAGGACCTCACGGAGCTGCTCGGGAAGCTCGAGCCGCTGGCCCGGGAGCTCGACTGCGCGGACGAGCTCGCCCACGTGGAGACCATGATGAACGGCGCCACCGGCTACCAGCGCCAGCGCCGCGTGGCCCAGGAGAACGGCGGGGACCTGCGCGCCGTGGTCATGGACATCGTGGAGCGCAACCGCACCACGCGCTGAGCCGGGGACGACGCCGCACGGCCGGTTGCCCGGTGCACTGGCCGGTTCGTGGTCGGACCGGTTCGCGGTCGGTCTGCTTCCCGACCGGTCCTGCCGGCGGCGGCTGCGGAGGTCCGGATTCGCCTGCCCGGGTCCGTCGTCGCGGCACAGATGGACCGGCCCGTTCAGCTCGCGGCGGGCACGGCCACCGTGGTCACGGGCAGGCCGGGATCCGCGGTGAATCCGATCCCCGTGGGTGCCACGCCCCGGGAGACGAGCCGCGCACCGAGGGCGGCCACCATCGCACCGTTGTCCGTGCACAGGGACAGCGGCGGAACCACGACCGTGATCCCGTGGCGTGAGCAGCGCTCGGTGACGAGTTCCCGCAGCCGCGAGTTCGCGGCCACTCCCCCGCCCATGAGCAGCGTGGTGATCCCGTGCTCGGTGCAGGCCAGCACCGTCTTGCGCGAGATCACGTCCACCACGGACTCCTGGAAGCTCGCGGCCACGTCCGCCACGGGAACGGGCTGGCGCGCGGCCTGGAACGTCTCGACCACGCGCGCGACCGCGGTCTTCAACCCCGAGAAGGACATGTCGTAGCGGTGCGGTCCGGGTTTCTCGACAGAGCCCATGTACTTGCCGGCGGTGAGGCCGCGAGGGAACGCAAAGGCGCGAGGATCGCCGTCGACGGCCGCGGCGTCGATGGCCGGCCCGCCCGGGTAGGCGAGCCCGAGCAGCCGCGCGACCTTGTCGTAGGCCTCGCCCGCGGCGTCGTCGATCGTGGAGCCCAGCAGCCGCACGTCGCTCGTGATGCTCTCCACGGCCAGGATCTCCGTGTGTCCGCCCGAGACGAGCAGGGCCCCCAGGTGCTCGGGCAGCTCGCCGCCGTCCCCCAGCAGCCCGACCCCCACGTGGGCGACCAGGTGGTTGATCGCGTACAGGGGCTTGCCCGTGGCGACCGCCAGGGCCTTCGCCGCCGCCACGCCCACCATGAGCGCGCCGGCGAGTCCGGGCCCGGAGGTCACGGCGATCGCATCGACCTCGGCGAGGCTCACCTCCGCCTCCGCGAGCGCCGCGCGGACGGTGGGCACGAAGGCCTCGAGGTGCGCTCGGGAGGCGATCTCCGGGATGACCCCGCCGAAGCGCACGTGCTGCTCCATGGAGGAGGAGACCGTGTTGGTCAACAGTTCGGTGCCGCGCACGATGCCCGCACCGGTCTCGTCGCACGAGGACTCGATGCCCAGAACCAGTGGCTCAGTGGTGTTCATGGATGGTCCTTCCGTCCGCGCTGCGCTCCGCCGGGCCCGCGGGCGCCAGCTCGCAGCGCATGATCAGCGCGTCGTGGCCCGGGCCGTAGTAGTGGGCGCGGGTGTGGATGTGGTGGTAGCCGAAGCGGCGGTACAGCGCCTGGGCCCGAGGGTTGTCCGCGCGGACCTCGAGCATCATGTCGGTGGCCCCCTCAGCCACGGCGGCCTCGTGGAGCACGCGCAGAAGCGTGGCGCCGAGCCCCCTGCCCTCGTGGGCGGGTACCACCGCGATGGTCTGCACGTCCGCCACGGGCGGTATGCACATCATTCCGGCGTAGCCCACGATCTCCCGGTCCCGTGTCACCACCCAGTAGCGGCGGGTGGGGTGGGCGAGCTCCTCGCGGAACATCTGCGCGGGCCACGCATCCTCGGGGAACAGCTCGGTCTCCAGCGCGTGGACGGTCTCCAGGTCCCCCGGTTGCATGGGCCGCAGAGCGTAGCCACGGGGCAGCGACGACGCCGCGGCCACCACGGGCTCGCGCGCCGTCACGACGTCGCCCGCTTGGGCGCCCCGGGGACCCTGGCATCAGACTCGCGCAGGTAGAGGGGGGTGGTGTCCGTGCTCAGCGCGCCGCCGCGGCTCGTGAGCGCCCAGGCGGCGCGGGCGAGGTCCGCCGCGCTCGGGGCGACATCCGTGCCCTGCGCGGCCAGCCGGGGAACACGGTCCGGGTAGAGGCCCGCGCCGGAGCCGTAGCAGGGCATCCCGGGGAGGTCTTCGGGCGCCGCAACCCCGGGCTCCCCCGCGGGCACGGCCTCCGGGCGGTCGTGCGACCCGGTGAGCCGGTAGCGGCGGAAGTACAGCTCCTTGCGGCGAGCGTCCGTGGCCACCACGAACTCGGGCTCCCCCGCCTCGAGCGCGAGGGGCACCACGTGGTGGGCCACGGCGTCGAGCGAGCAGAGCCCGTACACGGGCAGGTTCCACGCGAAGCCGAGGGCGCGGGCGCTCACCAGCCCGGCCCGCAGGCCGGTGAACGGTCCTGGGCCGATGCCCACGAGAATGCCGTCGAGGTCCTCACCGGTGAGCCCGGTCCGCGCCATGAGATCCTGCACCGCCGGGGCCAGGGCCTCGGCGTGCGAGCGGGTGTCGGTGGTGTCGAAGCGTTCGAGCACCTCACCGTCCCGGGCCAGCGCCACGGACGCGGTCGACGAGGAATCCAGACTCAGCACAAGCACCCGGACAGTCTAAGCCCGCGCGGAGAGGCCCCTCCGCGCGCACCCGGTCGGGGCGGCGAAGGGGCCTCTCAGGCCGGGTACGGCTACTGCTGCGCGGTCAGTCGCTCGGCGGCCTTCGCGTTGTTCCGCTCGATCAGACCGAACAGCACGCGGTAGACCACCAGACCCACGAGGGTGACGCCCCACCAGGAACCACAGGATGGTGGAGAAGTAGTCCCCCTGGGCGGAACCGCCCACGCTCAGCCCCGCGAACCAGGTGGGCTTCGAGGACATCAGCATCGCCGTGTAGGCCACCCCGATCGGGAAGGCCACGTTGATCACGAGGTTGTAGAAGCCCACGGCCACGCCGGACTTCGCCGCGGGCATGAGCAGCAGCGCGCTGGACATCAGCGGTGCGTAGAGCAGGCCGAAGCCCACCGAGAACATGGCCATCGCCACCACCATGGCCACCACGGACACGTTGATGAACACCCCGGCCACCGCGAGCGCGAGCGCGAGCAGGCACAGCGCCAGGGTCACGGCCTGCCTGGAGTCCAGCCGTCGGCTCACCGCACCGGACATCGCCGCCGTGGACGCGCCCAGCACGTAGCCGGGAATGGTGAGCAGCGAGACCTTGTCCATGGCCATGCCGTGCACTCCGTGGATCGCGAAGGCGAACAGGAACACGAATGCCAGGTTGACCGAGTAGATGATGAACACGATCACCAGGGCGCTGATGTACGGCCGGTTGGTGAAGAAGGAGGCGTCGACGAGCGCACGGGAGTTGGTGCGCACGTGGTGCACGAACAGCACGGTGGCCACCACCACGGGGATCCACCACCACCACGTGAAGTCCTGCATGAACATGATCAGCCCGGTGGCGATGACACCCACCAGGAACAGTCCGTACACGTCCACGCCGGAGCTCGTGTGCTCGACATCGTCCGGCACGCGGGTCCTGATGAACGGCAGGGAGAGCACGATCAGCAGCGGGATCAGGAACATCCACGTCCAGGACACGTACGTCGCCAGGAAGCCCGAGACCAGCGTGCCGATGAGCGAGGCGAGCTGGAAGGACATGTTGGAGAAGCCCAGGTACTTCTTCAGCTCCACGCCCTGGAAGTGCTTGGTCACGTAGACCACGTAGAGGGTCTCCGCAGCGGCGAGGCCTGCCGTCTGGACCACCCGGCCCACGAGCACCACGCCGAAGGACGCGGATCCCACGAAGCCGATCACGGAGCCCACCACGATCAGCCCGAGGCTCAGGTACAGCAGCTTGCGAATGGCCACGGAGTCCGCGAGCGCGGAGTAGACCACGGCACCAATGCCGATCAGCACGCCCGTGAGGGTGGCCTGCAGGCTCACGGTGGACTCGCTCAGGGACAGCGCCGCGGCCATGGGCTGGGACGTGAACTTGAAGCCCTGGTCCACCACCAGGCAGAAGATGAACAGGAACAGCAGGACGGGCACGGCGCGGATTCACGCCTGTCGTGGGGCGACCCGCCGCGGCGGGCGTGCCGTTGGCGGGGACTGCGGCCGCCGGGGTCGAGGCGGCGCTCTCGGGACCGGCGCCCGACGCGAGGTCCGGAGTCTTCTCGGGGTGATTCATCTCGTTCACAGCTCCGTCACCGTTGCGGCCAGCTCGATCATCTGCGCGAAGCCCGTCTGGCGCTGCTCTGGCGTCATCTTCTCGTGAGTCACCAGGTTGTCCGAGACCGTGAACATCGCCAGGGCCTCAACGCCGGCCGCGGCCGCGTTGGCGTAGAGCCCCGCGGTCTCCATCTCCACGGCGAGCACACCCATTCGCGCCCACCGTGTGGTGGTGTCGTCCTGCGCGTGGTAGAAGGTGTCCGAGGAGACCACGTTGCCCGCGTGGACGGGGATCCCCCGGTCCTCGGCGGCACGGTGCACGTGGTTCAGCAGCCGGAAGGATCCGGTGGGTGCCCACGTGCCGGGCAGGTCGAACTGCGCCAGGTAGGTGGAGTCGGTGGAGGCCGCCTGCGCGAGCACGAGGTCGTTGAGCGCCAGGTCCTCCGTGAGCCCCCCGCAGGAGCCGATGCGCACCAGCCTGGTGCAACCGAAAACGTGGATCAGCTCCCAGCTGTACAGCGCGATGGAGGGGATCCCCATCCCGGTGCCCATGACGGAGAGCTCTCGCCCCTGGTAGGTCCCGGTGTAGCCGAGCATGTTGCGCACGGAATTGAGCTGCACGACGTCCTCGAGGAACGTGTCGGCAATGAACTTCGCCCGCAGCGGGTCTCCGGGAAGCAGGATCGTCTCGGCGATCGGGGCGCCCTGCGGGTTGATGTGCGGTGTGGATGTCGCTGACAAGCGGTCCTCCTCGGGCCGGTCCGCGACGGGTCCGGCCGAGTTCGGGGCAACGACGACGCCGTCGGATCCCCTGGGGTCGCACCGTCTGCGGTGGGCGGTGGTGCTGCCCTCATTGTGGCACGTCAGGGGCGCGGAGAACTGCGCGGGCACGGGGCCGGAGCGCGGTGCGCCGCGGTCCGGTTCAGAGGTCCAGACGGTCCGACCACCGGGGCCCGTAGCCCCGCAGGATCAGGGTGCGCGGCTCGTCGCCGTCCTGCTCTTCCCCATCCCACTCGTCGGTGAGCGCCCGCAGCGCCTGCGCCACGGCCCCGTCCACGACGTCGCCGTCGTGGTCGCCCTCGACCTCGCCCCCATGCTGCTGGTAGGACAGTGCGGGCGCAGCCGGGTGCTCCCCCACCGCGGGCAGGACGCCCTGCGGCCGCACGAAGTCCACGACCAGCCGGGAGTCGCTGAGGTGCTCCACCTTGGAGGTGCCCCACTCGACCACCGTGACGCACGTGTCCAGCGTGTCCTCGAGGTCGATCGTGTCGATGTCCGCGGCGGTGTCCAGCCGGTAGGCGTCCACGTGCACGAGGTCCGGGCCGCCAGGGCGAGGACCGTCCGGGAGGTTGGGGTGGCGCCGGCTGAGCACGAACGTGGGCGAGATGATCCCCTCCCGCACGCCCAGGCCATGGCCCAGGCCCTGGGTGAAGGTTGTCTTGCCCGCCCCGAGCTCGCCGTTGAGCATCACGAGGTCCCCCGCGTGCAGGTGCGGAGCGAGCCGCTCGGCGATCCCCCGGGTGTCCTCGGCACCGCCCGGGTGCAGGGTGAGCGTCCAGTTGGGCTGCTCGAAGGCCTCCCCGCCCGAGACGCGCGTGGGGCGGGGGTCCTGCGGCAGGCTGTGGGCGGCCAGCGCGCTCGCGCTGCGGGAGACCGTCACGTCCCCCAGCGTCAGGTGGCTGTGGCTCGTGTACTCCCGGGGCACGCGCGGGGAGATCCGCGTGACCACCTCGTAGTTGATGGTTCCCGCGGCGTCCGCCCACTCGGTCACGGAGGGGTGGTCGCCCGCGCCGAAGAGCACGGCCTCGTCCCCCACGTGCACGAGCGGGTCCACGGCCTCGTCGACCACCGGCTGCCCCGCGGGCACGCCCTCCGGGGTGACCGTGCGCCCCAGTGCGAGGTCCACCACGCACTGGTCCATCGCGATCCGCCCCACCACGGGGTACACCCGGCCGCCGATGCGCACCGGGGCGCCCGTGGCCACGCGGGGCACGCCGTCCGCGTACCCCAGGGGAATCAGCGCCAGGTGCGTGTCCCTGGCGGTGCGGTAGCTCAGCCCGTAGGAGACGCCGCTGTCCCGGGGCACGGCCTTCACATTGGCCACGCGGGCGCGCAGCGTCATGGCGGGGATCAGCCCGAAGTCCTGGGGCGTGCGGTCCTCGAACGGGCTCAGGCCGTAGAGGCCCAGGCCCACGCGCACGGCGTCCCGGAGCATGGAGTCCGGGTCCGCGAGCTGCTCCGCGGAGAGCAGGCCGGGGGTGTTGGCTGCGTGCACGAGCGAGGGAGCGAGCCCGGCGCCGCGAGCAGTTCTCACCGCCTCGTTGAGGGCGTCGAGCTGCTCCTGCGTCTCGGGACGGCCCGGATCGTCCGCCACGGCAAGGTGGGTGAAGACCCCCTCCACGGTGAGCAGGCCCTCCTGCTGGGCGCGGGCCGCGCGCGCCACGAGCTCCGGCCACTGCTCGGGGGTGGCACCGTTGCGGCCGAGTCCCGAGTCGAGCTTCAGGTGCACCACCGCGGTGGTCCCGGTACGCCGGGCCGCCTGCAGCACGGCGTCGAACTCCCAGCCGCTCACCCCCAGGCGGACGTCCCGGTACAGCGCCTCGTCAAAGTCCGTGGACATCGTGTGCAGCCACGCGATCACGGGCGCGGTGATCCCCGCGTCGCGCAGCGCCACGGCTTCGGAGACGTGCGCCGTGCCCAGCATGTGCGCACCCGCGGCGAGCGCCGTGCGCGCCACCTCCGGCGCACCGTGGCCGTAGGCGTCCGCCTTGACCACCGCGATCAGTTTCCGGCCCCGGGCGAGCTGCGTGAGCCTCACCACGTTGTGCCACACGGCGGAGAGATCCACCACGGCACTGCGCTCGCTGGGTTCCTGGGGCTGCCACGACGTCATCACACTCACGCACCCCATTGTGCCCTGCCGTGACCGGACCGCATTCTTCGACCGCCCGTGCAACGGGCGACGACGCCGTGCCCGGACGGTGCGCCGGTAGGCTGGTCGCGTGCCCCACCCCGATCCGCGCCGCGTCCTGCTGCTCAGCATGCACACCTCTCCCGTGGACCAGCCCGGGTCCGGGGACGCCGGAGGGTTGAACGTCTACGTGTGGCACCTCGCGCGCGCCCTCGCCCAGGCGGGCTGGCGCGTGGACATGGCCACCCTGGACCGGGACCCGGCCCACGGCGCCGGAGTCCGGAGCGCCACGGTGGCGGACGGCGTGCGGCTGCTCACCGTGGCCCTGCCCGGTGCCGCGCGGACCCCCAAGTCCGGCCTGCCGGGGTTCGCTCCGCGGTTCGGCCGGGCGCTGGCCGCCCACTACGACCGCGATGGAGCCTCTCCGGATGTGCTGCACGCCCACTACTGGCTCTCCGGGGTCGCCGCGCTCGAGACCGCGGCAGTCCAGGCCGCACGTGGCAGGGACGTCCCCGTGGTGCTCACACTGCACACCTCCGCCGCTGCCAAGAACCTGCGCGCGGGGCCGGACGAGGTCCCCGAGCCCCGCGAGCGCGAGGACTCCGAGCGGGATCTCGTCGCCCGCGCCTGCCACACCATCGTGAACACACCCGCGGAGCGGGAGCAGGTCGTGGAGCTCTACGGCGCGCGGCCCGAGCGGGTGGTCGTGATCCCTCCGGGCGTGGACACCACCGTCTTCCACCCGGGCGCCGCCCATGCGGCCGCCGGCCCGTCGGAGCGGGGCTCGGACCGGGACTCCGCTGCTCGCGCCCACCCCTTCACCGTGCTGTGCGCCGGTCGGGTCCAGCCGCTGAAGGGCCAGCAGGTCCTCGTCCGCGCCCTGGGGCTGCTGCGGCGCGAGCACCCGGAGTCCCCGGTCCGGCTGGTCCTCGCGGGGGTGGGGGCGCCCGAGTTCCTGGACCGGCTGCACGAGCTTGCGGCAGAGGAGGGCGTGACGGACGCCGTGCAGTTCCTCGGCTCCCTGCCCCGCCCGGAGCTCGCAGGGCTCATGGGAGCGGTGGACGCCGTCGCCGTACCCTCCTCGTCCGAGACGTTCGGCCTCGTGGCCGTCGAGGCGCAGGCGTGCGGGACCCCCGTCATGGCCACGGACGTGGACGGGCTGCGCTACGCGGTGCGTGACGGCGAAACCGGTTGGCTCGTGCCCGGCCGGGACCCCGCGGACTGGGCGAGAGCCATGCACCGCGCGGCGAGCGAGCCGCGGCTCTGGGGGGCGATGTCCCCCGCCGCGCAGGCTCGCGCGCAGGAGCTGACCTGGGACGACGTCGCCGCGGCTCACGCCCGCACGTACCTCGCCTGTGCGCGGCCCGCTCCCAGCGCCTAAACTCCCACGTGTGACCACCGCGTACCTGAGCCGTGACGCCCTCGCCCGCTACCTGGACCGTTCCCGCATCACCGGGGCCGTCGCCACGCCCCGCGAGGCCAACCTCCGCAACATCCAGGGGTTCCTGGACGGGGACCAGCACCAGCACATGGGTGTGGTGCGCACCCGGGACTGGGACTGGGACTCCGTCTTCGAGCTCATGCGGGAGCGCGTGGGCATCAACGAGGACCCCTCCTACGCCGAGGGTCAGGACTCCATCTCCGCGCAGCTGTGCGTGGCCGCACTGGACTCGTACGCGGAGATCTTCAGCCAGGCCGTGCAGGGCCGCAAGCGCCTGCTCTTCGCCACCGGCCACCCCGCCGGGCTCGCACCCGTCTACGCCCGCCTCGCGCGCGTGGCCAGGGCCTCCGGCGCCCGCGTCATCCGCGTGGACGAGGCGTTGCCCTTCGAGGACGGGGACGTCCGGCAGGTCGAGGACGTCGTGATGGTCGAGCAGTACGGCGGCCTGCGCCACACCCATTTCCCCGATCCCATGCGCCTCGTGCTGGAGCACCTCGAGGAGCAGGGGCGCGAGGCCCCGGACCTCGTGGTCGCGGACCACGGCATGGCCGGTGAGGCCGGCTCCCGGGCGGGCCTGCCCGCCATCGCCATCGGCGACTGCAATGACCCCGGGGTCTTCGTCGCCGAGGCACAGGACCAGCTGCGGGTGGTCGTGCCCATGGACGACAACGTGGCGCCGCACCTCTACGACCCGCTCGTGGACTACGTCATCTCCCGCGCCGGACTCGCGGGCCAGGACAGGGCCTGAGCACCACCACGACGACGACGCCCGTTCCCCCTAGCACGGGGCGGGCGCCGTCGGCGTACGGGCACCGTCGTCGTATGGGTTTTGCGCGGCGGGGGCAACCGGGTCGGTTCACAGTGCGAGCAGCGCCTCCACGAGCAGCCCCGCGGCGACCACCAGGAACACGATGCCCGAGACCATCTCCACCTCGACGGTGCGCTCCCTGAAGAGACTGGCGAGCCGGGGAATCGAGCCGGCCCAGGCCACGGCCAGGAACCACACGAGTCCCACGGCCACGAGCAGGCCCAGCACCGCGAGGCCCTCCCACCACAGGATGTCCGAGGGGACCACGGAGCCGAAGAGTGCCACGAAGAACACCACCGCCTTGGCGTTGGCCAGGTTGGTGACCGTGCCCTGCGCCGCCGCGCGCCACGGTGTGAGGTCTGAGGTGCCCAGGAAGCCGACCGTTCGGCTCTGCTCCGCGAACTCCTCCTGCAGGGCGGCGTCCTCCGCGAGCATCGGATCCGTGGCGGCGTCCCCGGCACGCCCGCGCGCCGTACGCTCCGCCAGCCCGCCGCGCAGCGAACCGTAGCCCATCCGGGCGAGGAACAGGGCCCCGGCGATCTGCACGACCAGTTTGAGGACGTGGTTGCCGCTGATCAGCACCGTGACGCCCATGAGCGAGAGCGTGATCCACGTGGCGTTGCCCACCATGATCCCAAGAGCCGTGAACAGCGCGTTGCGCCGCGTGGAGAGGAAGGCGTTGCGCAGGATCAGGAAGATGTCCGGACCGGGGATCACGATCCCGGCGACCCACAGCCCGAGCAGAGCGGCGTACTGCGCGCCGCTCACGCGTGCTTGGACGCGGTGGCCGCACCCCAGATGTTGACGTCCGCGTCCGTGACGAGCTCGTCAATGCGACGCAGCTCGTCAGCGCTGAACTCCAGGTTGCGCACCGCGCGGGCAGAGTCCTCGAGCTGCCGGGCGGAGGACGCCCCCACGAGCGCGGACGTGACCTGCCCCTGCTCCTGCGGGCGGAGCACCCAAGCAATGGCCATCTGCGCGAGGGTCTGGTCCCGGTCCCGTGCCATCGAGTTCAGCTCGCGGACGCTCTCCAGAGTCTGCTGCGTCAACCACTCCGGGTTGAGCGAGGACTGCGCGGCGGCCCGCGAACCTTCCGGAACGCCATTGAGGTACTTGTCCGTGAGCATGCCCTGGGCCAGCGGGGAGAACGCAATGGAACCCATGCCGCACTCGGCGAGCGCCGCGAGCAGGTTCTTTCCGCCCGCCCCGGCCACGGGCTCCTCGACCCACCGGTTGAGCACGGAGTAGGAGGGCTGGTGGATCAGCAACGGCGTGCCCAGATCCCGCATGATGCGCTGGGCCTCCAGGGTGAGGTCCGCGCTGTAGGAGGACACGCCCACGTAGCTCGCCCTGCCCGAGCGCACGATGTGGTCCAGTGCCCGCATCGTCTCCTCGACCGGGGTCTCCTGGTCCGGACGGTGGTGGTAGAAGATGTCCACGCGGTCCAGGCCCATGCGCTGCAGGGACTGGTCCAGCGAGTCCACGAGGTACTTCCGCGATCCGCCCACGCCCCCGTACGGGCCCGGCCACATGTTCCAGCCGGCCTTGGAGGAAATGACGAGCTCCTGCCGGTAGCGGGCGAAGTCCTCGCGTATGATGCGCCCGAAGTTCAGCTCTGCGGAACCTGCCGGCGGACCGTAGTTGTTGGCGAGGTCGAAGTGCGTGATGCCAAGGTCGAAGGCACGGCGCAGCGTCTCGCGCATCCCCGCCACGGGCTTGTCGTCCCCGAAGTTGTGCCACAGCCCCAGGGAGATCGCGGGCAGCTTCAGCCCGGAGTCCCCCACGCGCCGGTACGGCATGGTCTCGTAGCGGTTCTCGGCCGCGGTCCACACGGAGCCCTCACCATATGTCAGCATGGCTCCCAGTGTGCCACTGCGGCGGCAGCCCCGTGCACAACGACGGCGCGCGGCCCCGGAAGGGTGCCACACCGCGTCCTCTGCGGGGCGCGGTCAGCTCAGACGCGCAGCACGGCCGCCGTCTCCGGGGCCAGCCGCACGGTGCCGTCCGCGCCCGGCTCGGGCTGCGCGCCGCTCGCGAAGAGCAGCTGCGGCTCGTCCCCGCCCATCAGCGGGAGGTTCCTCGGCTCGTCCGAGAGGTTGATGGCGACGACGACGCCGTGCACGGACTCGGGCTCGCTCATCCGCTTGAGCACGAACCACTGCTCGGAGTCACTCGCCTGGGTGGCCGCGGTTTCCCAGTTCTGGTCCGTCAGCTCGGGGGTCTCACCGCGCAGCGCGATCAGGTCCCGGTAGGCCCGCAGGATCCGCTCGTGGTCCCCGCGGTGCACCTCGTCCCAGTTCAGCTTGGAGCGCTCGAACGTCGCTGGGTCCTGGGGGTCCGGGACGGTGTCGTGGTCCCACGCCATCTGTGCGAACTCCGCCTTGCGGCCCTTCGCCACGGCCTCTCCCAGCTCCGGCTCGGGGTGCGCGGTGAAGAACTGCCAGGGGGTGCTCGCCCCGTACTCCTCCCCCATGAACAGCATGGGGGTGAAGGGCTGGGCCAGCAGCCACGTGGCGGCGGCGATCGCGCGGTCCACGCTCATGGACTGGTTCATGCGGTCGCCGGCTGCCCGGTTGCCCACCTGGTCGTGGTTCTGCAGGAACGTGACGAACTGGTAGGGGCGCTGCTCCACGGGGTCGATCTCCCGGCCGTGGGAGCGGCCGCGGAACGTGGAGTACGTCCCGTTGTGGAAGTACGCGGTGTGCATCGTCTTCTCGAGGGCGTGCAGGGACGCGAAGTCCCCGTAGTAGCCCTGGGTCTCGCCGGTGAACGCGGTGTGCGCGGCGTGGTGGACGTCGTCCAGCCACTGCGCGTCCATGCCCAGACCGTGGCGGTGCGTGGCCGCGATCATGCGGGGGTCGTTGAGGTCCGACTCCGCAATGGTCACCAGGTCCTTGCCGGTGCGCTGCGCCTCCTCGGCCACGCGCTCGGCGATCTCCTCGAGGATGTGTTTCGCGCTGGAGTCCGCGAGGGCGTGCACGGCATCCAGACGGAAGCCGTCCACGTGGTACTCGCGCAACCACATGGTCACGTTGTCCAAGATGTACTCGCGCACCCCGTCCGCGCCCCAGCCGTCCAGGTTGATGAGGTCTCCCCAGCTGGATGCCCCGGGCTTGAAGTAGTCCGCGAACAGGGGCAGGTAGTTCCCGCTCGGGCCCAGGTGGTTGTAGACCACGTCCTGGATCACGGACAGGCCCTTGGCGTGGCACGCGTCCACGAAGCGCTGGTAGGCCGCCGGTCCGCCGTAGGACTCGTCCACGGTGTACCAGGCGACGCCGTCGTAGCCCCAGTTGTGGTCCCCGTTGAAGCCGTTGACGGGCAGCAGCTCCACGCCGTTGACGCCCAGCGCCACCAGGTGGTCGAGACGCCCGATCGCCGAGTCCAGCGTGCCCTCGGGGGTGAACGTCCCCGGGTGCAGCTCGTAGAGCACGGAGTCCTTGAGCGGACGGGGCCGCCACTCGGCGTCGTGCCACTGGTACTCGTCCGGGTCGAACGTGCACGAGAGCTCGTGCACGCCCTGAGGCTGACGCCGCGAGCGCGGGTCCGGCAGCACCTGGGAGACCTGCGCGCGCTCCTCGGGGGTGCCCTCGTCGAAGACCTTGCCCAGGATGTAGCCGTAGCGCACGGTGCCCTGGGGGGCGGCGTCGTCGTCGGGCAGCGTCCACCAGCCGGGGCGCTGCGCGAGACCCACCATGGGGTGGTCCTCGCCCTCGATGCGGACGGTCACGGTGCGGGCGTGGGGTGCCCACACGTCGAAGCGGTGGTCTGAGCTCATGGGTCAGTCGTCCTTCCTGCGCAGGATGGCCGCGGGGTAGGTGGTCAGGAGGTCGGCGAGATGGATCCCGTTCCCGGGGGTCGCCGTGAACTCGCGGCGGGTGAGGATGTCCTCCCACGTGCCTGCGGGCAGGTCCACGGTCTCGTCCGTGAATCCGCCCGCTGCGGCGAGGGTCGCGGGGAAACGGGTGACCACGGTGGCCGCGCCGCCGCGGTCGTAGCCCAGGGCGTGCTCGGCCAGCGCGCCCCGCACGGTCAGCGGCGTGTAGTCCGCGAAGAGTTCAGGTCGCTCACGGCGCAGCCGCAGCACCCGGGACGTCAGCAGCATGCGGGCGGCGCCCGTGCCGTCCACGGGCGGCGTGGCGTGCTCGGTGCCCGGCGCGGCGGCGTCGAGCTCCGTGAGCAGGGTGTCGAGCGCGGCGAAGTCCACCGGACGGCGGTTGTCGGGGTCCACGAGCGAGGGCTCCCACAGTTCCTGGCCCTGGTAGACGTCCGGGACGCCGGGCAGGGTCAGCTGCAGCGCGGTGGCCGCGAGCGCGTTGGCCCATCCGGGCCCCTCGAGCCGCGCGACGCAGCCCTCCACGACGCCGCGGGCGCCCGGGTCCGTGAGCACGAGGTCGATGAACCGGGTGAGATCCGCCTCGAACTCCTCGTCCCCGTCCACCCACGCGGTGGAGACGGACGCCTCCCGCACGGCCTTCATGGCGTAGTCGACGGCGCGGTCCCGCTCGATGGGCCACGCACCCACCAGGGCCTGCAGCACGAGGTTCACGGCGGGCCCGTCCGCCAGCGTCAGACCGGCCTCCCGACCGGTTGCAACCAGTGTGTCCACCGTCTCGGACCACGCGCGGGGGTCCTCGGCGAGCACGGTGATCCGCGCGCGGACCGCCGCGGACCGCTTGGTGTCGTGGGTGGTGAGCGCGTTCATGGTCAGCGGGCTCTCGCGCTGCCGCCGGGCGGCCTCCTCGTGGAAGGTCTCCGGGGCCATGGAGAAGACCGAGGGGTCACCGCCCACCTCGGTGAGGGACGTGAGCTGGGTGTAGCGGTAGAACGCGGTGTCCTCCACGCCCTTGGCCATCACCATGCCGGAGGTCTGCTGGAAGCGCCGGGCCACCTCGGTGAGGTTCTCGGTGTGTGCCGCGTCCGCGCCGAGTACCCGGGCGAGGTCCGTGAGGACGTCCGAGAGCTCGGGCCGGGCCTGCCGTGCGGCGGCCACGGCCTCGGTCAGGTGCTCCGCCCCCTCGGGGAGGTAGGTGCGGTAGACCGGGAAGTTCGAGAGGATCTCGGCGAGCCCGTCGTAGGCCACCTCGTCCCCGTGGCCGACGTCCTCAGGCAGCTCCCGCACGAGCCGGTGCACCTCCGCGGCCAGCCCGGCGTCCGCCATGCGGCGCTTGGTGCCGTGGATCAGCTCGTCCCAGCGCACGGGCTCCCCTCCGCGCAGCCGGGTGTCCAGGGAGGCGAGCTCATAGTGCCCGCGCGGATCGGTCAGCACGCGGTCGATCCAGCCCAGCGAGTCGTAGCCCGTGGTGCCCGCGGTGCGCCAGCCGCCCGGGAGGTACTCCCCCGGTTCGAGGATCTTCTCCACCACGGTCCACGCCCCACCCGTGAGCTCGGCGAGCTTCTCCAGGTAGTCCTGAGGGTCCCGCACGCCGTCCGGGTGGTCGATCCGCAGCCCGTCCACGAGGCCCTCGCGGAACCAGCGGGAGACCTCGGTGTGGGAGGCATCGAAGACCTCGCCGTCCTCCACGCGCACGCCCGCCAGGGTGGCCACCGTGAAGAAGCGGCGGTAGTTCAGCTCCGAGTCCCCGCGGCGCCAGTTGACCAGTTCGTAGTGCTGCCGACCGTGCACCTCCGCGGGGTCCTCTCCCTCGCGCCAGGTGCCCTCAGCCAGGGGGTAGAAGTTGTCGTAGTAGTGCAGCGTGCCGTCCTCGATGGTGAGCGCGGAGAGGTCCTCGTCCCCGTCGCCCAGCACCGGAAGCAGCACCTTGCCCCCGCCGGCCGCCCAGTCCACGTCGAACGCGTCCGCGTAGCGGCTGTCCCGGCCCTCGGCCAGGAGGTCCCACCACCACGGGTTCTGCTCCGGTGCGGCCACGCCCTGGTGGTTGGGGACGATGTCCACGACGACGCCCAGCCCCGCCGCGTGGGCGGCCTCCGAGAGCGCTGTCAGGCCCTCGGAGCCTCCGCGTTCGGGGTCCACCTCGGTGGGATCCACCACGTCGTAGCCGTGGTCGGAGCCACTCGTCGCACGCAGGATGGGCGAGAGGTAGACCCAGTCCGCGCCGAGGCGCCTGATGTAGGGAACCAGCTCCGCGGCGCGGTGGAGGTCCTGCCCGGACGTGATTTGAAGGCGGTACGTGGAAGTGGGTGTCAGCACCCTTCCAGTCTTGCCGAGTCCGCCCGCTCGTGCCAGTCCATCCGCCCGGGGCGAGAGAACCACCGACACAGGGGGCGAGGAACGCGCCGCCCACCCTGGGACGGCGCGTTCCACGTGCCTGCGCTCAGACGTCGGCCGGTGTCCTCAGACCTCGTCCGCCGTGGCGGCGTAGACCGCCGCAGAGGCGGCCACCGAGGCTGCCACGGAGGCATCGGGCTCCTCCTCCGGCTCCTCCCACGCCCGCAGCAGCACGGTGGACTTGCCCTCCATGCTCAGCACGGTCGAGTGCTCGCGCACCGCTCCACCCCCGTGCTTGCCGGCGGTGTCCATGATCTCCTCCCACTGGTAGCCGTATTCGGCCGGGGGCAGCGTGACATCCACAGCCTCCGGGTTGGAGTTGAAGTAGACGATGAAGTTGTCGTCCGTGATCCGTCGGCCGCGCATGTCCACCCCAGCGATGCCCTGGCCGTTGAGCCACATGCCCACGGAGCGGGCCAGCGGCTCGTCCCAGTCGGCGGGGACCATGGGGGTGCCGTCCGTGTTCAGCCAGGCAATGTCCGGCATGGCGTCGCCCTCGGTGATCTCACCCATCTCCACGGGTCGGCCGTCGAAGAACTGCGAGCGCCGGAACGTGGGGTGCTCGTGGCGCAGGTGCGTGATCACGGAGGTGAACTCCACCAGGGGTGCGTCCACCTTCTCCCAGTTGATCCATGTCAACTCGTTGTCCTGGCAGTACGCGTTGTTGTTCCCCCGCTGCGTGCGCCCGAGCTCGTCCCCGTGCAGGAGCATCGGCGTGCCCTGGGAGAGCATCAGGGTGGCCAGGAAGTTGCGCTGCTGGCGCGCGCGCAGGGCAAGCACCTCGGCGTCGTCCGTGGGTCCCTCCTCGCCGCAGTTCCAGGAGCGGTTGTGGGACTCGCCGTCGTTGTTGTCCTCGCCGTTGGCCTCGTTGTGCTTCTCGTTGTAGGACACCAGGTCCCGCAGCGTGAAGCCGTCGTGGGCGGTGACGAAGTTCACCGAGGCGAACGGGCGGCGGCCGCTGTTCTCGTAGAGGTCCGCGGAGCCCGTGACACGGGACGCGAACTCGCCGAGGGTCGAGGGCTCGCCCCTCCAGAAGTCGCGCACGGTGTCCCGGTACTTGCCGTTCCACTCGGTCCACTGCGGCGGGAAGTTGCCCACCTGGTAACCGCCGGGGCCAATGTCCCACGGCTCGGCGATCAGCTTGACCTGCGAGACGATCGGGTCCTGCTGGACGAGCTCGAAGAACGTGGAGAGCTTGTCGACGTCGTAGAACTCACGGGCCAGGGTGGCCGCGAGGTCGAAGCGGAAGCCGTCCACGTGCATCTCCGTGACCCAGTAGCGCAGCGAGTCCATGATCAGCTGCAGCGAGTGCGGGTGGCGCACGTTCAGAGAGTTCCCGGTGCCCGTGTAGTCCATGTAGAACTTCTGGTCGTCCTCCACGGTGCGGTAGTAGGCGTTGTTGTCGATGCCCTTCATGGACAGCGTGGGGCCCAGGTGGTTGCCCTCCGCGGTGTGGTTGTAGACCACGTCAAGGATGACCTCGATGTCCGCCTGGTGCAGCGCGCGCACCATGGCCTTGAACTCCTGCACCTGGCCGCCCAGGTGGGAGGCCGCGCTGTACTCGTTGTGCGGGGCGAAGAACGCAATGGTGTTGTAGCCCCAGTAGTTGCGCAGGTCCTTCTCCAGCAGGGTGGAGTCCTGGACGAACTGGTGCACCGGCATGAGCTCCACCGCGGTGACGCCCAGCTTCTTGAGGTGGGCGATCACGGCCGGGTGGGACACGCCCGCGTAGGTGCCGCGCTGCTCCTCCGGGATCTCCGGGTGCTGCTTGGTGAGGCCCTTCACATGGGCCTCGTAGATCACCGACTTGTGGTACGGGGTGTGGGGGGTGCGGTCACCCTCCCAGTCGAAGAACGGGTTGATGACCACGCCCTTCATCATGTGCGAGGCGGAGTCCTGGTGGTTCTCGGAGTCCTCGTCGCCGAAGTTGTAGGAGAACAGGGACTCGTCCCAGTCGATCTCCCCCTCCACGGCCTTGGCGTACGGGTCCAGCAGCAGCTTGTCCGGGTTGCACCGCAACCCCCGGGATGGGTCCCACGGACCGTGGACGCGGTAGCCGTAGCGCTGGCCCGGCTGCACGGAGGGGAGGTAGCAGTGCCACACGTAGCTGTCCACGGCGGTGACCTCCACGCGGGTCTCCGTGCCGTCCTCGTCGAACAGGCACAGCTCCACGCGGTCCGCGACCTCGGAGAAGATCGCGAAATTGGTCCCCGTCCCGTCGAACGTCGCGCCCAGCGGGTACGGGTGTCCTGGCCAAACTTCCATGTACTTCTCTCCTCAGCGTGTGGTGGGGCCGGTCACGGGTCACCGTTCTCGGCGGACCACCAACCCTAGTCGCTTCCCCCCGGCCTCACGGACGGGTGAGAACCGCCCGCACGTGCTCTGCGAGCACCGACGGCGGCACCGGGCCCTCTCCGCCGGCCCGCGAGGCGAGCGCGTGCAGCCCCGCTCCGAGCGCGGCCGCCGCGGCCCAGCGGCCCTCGCCCCGGGCCCACGGACCCAGGTCCGCAAGCGCGTCCGGGTGCTCGGCCACGTGCGCGAGCACCGTGCCCAGGATCCCGGCGAGGGTGTCCCCGGAGCCGGCGGTGGCCAGCCACGGGCTCGCCCCGCCCACGCTCAGGCACAGGCAGTCCTCCCCGGCCCACGACGCCGCGTCCCCGGCCACCGGCGAGGCCACCACGGTGGTCGCGCCCTTGAGCAGCACGGTGGCCCCCGTCAGCCGGGCCGCCTCCCGCGCCCAGTGCAGGGGGTTCGCCTCGATCTCCGTGCGCTCCACCGTGGCCCGCGCCAGCCCGAAGCCCGCGAGCCACTCGAAGATCTGGGAGAGCTCCCCGGCGTGCGGTGTGAGGACCTTGTGGGCACCCAGGGGTCCGTCCGCCACGGAGCGCGCCGCGGCGTCGAGCGCTCCCGCGTCGAGCACCGCGGGCTCCTCGGCCTCGATCACGGCCTGCACGCGCGCGGCCTGGGACTCGTCCCCCACCACACCGGGTCCGGCGAGCCACGCCTGGACGTGCACGTCCCACGGCTGGTCGTCCGAGCAGACCACCTCGGGGCTGCGCGCCAGCACCATCCCGCGCGCGGTCGAGTCGCCCAGGAAGCGCACCATGCCCGCCCCGGCCTGGACGGCGGCCTGGGTGCACATGATGGCCGCACCGGGATAGCTCGGAGCACCGGCCACCACGCCGAGCACCCCGCGCGTGTACTTGGTGTCCGTGGCACCGGGTCGCGGCCACGCGGCCAGAACGTCCTCGCCCTGGACGCGGTGCACCGCCGGTGCGCCCAGCAGGTCCTCGATGCCGATGGGCACCACGGTGAGCGCGCCGCCGGCCTGCTCGCCGGGGGCGACCACGTGCGCCGTCTTCGCCGCGCCGAACGTCACGGTCGCGTTCGCGCTCAGCAGCGGTTGCGGGGCCTCGCCGGTGTCCGCGTCCAGCCCGGAGACGAGGTCGCACGCCACGATCCGCGGCGTGCCCCGTCCATCCGCGGCGGGCCCACTGCGGTCACGGCCGGTGAACGCCTCGACGAGCTCCGCCGGGGCGCCGCGCAGCCCACCGCTCGCGCCCGTACCCAGCACGGCGTCCACCACGAGGTCCGCGGCGGACATCAGCCCGACGGCGTCCGGGACGTCCACCGTCCGCAGCCCGGAGACCTGCGCGGGCGACTCCTCCCCGGCTCCACCGTCGAGCCGCAGCGCGGTGCCGCCCGCTGCGAGCAGCGCCCAGAGTCCGGCCTCGTGGGCGCGCGAGCCGGTGAGCACGGCAGTCACGGTGACGCCCCGGCGGCGCAGGAACGACCCCGCCCACAGTCCGTCCCCGCCGTTGTTGCCCGGTCCCACGAGGACCACCGCGCAGCTTCCGGCCAGAACGCCGTCGCGGGCGGCGAGCCGCAGCTGCGTCTCGCACTCCCGTGCCAGTCCCCGTGCGGCGCGGCGCATCAGTGCGTCACCGTGCCCCTCGTCCAGCAGCGGCTGCTCTGCGGCGCGGATGCTCGCGCCGGTGTACGCCTCAATCATGCGGATGACCTTCCTGTCCCTCGGCCACGACGAACGCCACGGCCATGCCGCCGTCGTGGGAGATCGTCACGTGCCACGTCCGCACTCCCCGGCGCCGCTGCTCCTCGGCCACGGTGCCGGTGGTGTGCAGGTGGGGGGCGCCGTCCGCGTCGTTGGTGACCCAGCAGTCCTGCCAGATCATCCCCGGCGGTGCCTTCAGCGCCTTGGCCGCGGCTTCCTTCACCGCGAAGCGCGCCGCGAGCGAGCGCGGCGGCAGCTCCCGCTCGTGGGGCACGAACAGCCGCTCGACCAGGCGCGGTGTGCGGGCCACCTGCCGCTCGAAACGCGCGATGTCCACGATGTCCACACCCGTGCCCACGATCATGCCGCCAGCCTACCGGCGCCCCCGGACGGGCACTGGCGACGACGCCGCACGGGCGCATCACACGTGCCCGTCCAGCACGTGGGGTCACCCGGGTCGCACGGCGCGCTGGGTCACCCGCGGCGCACCCGTGCCCGGGCTGGGCGGCCGGGCACGGCGTCGTCGCCCCCTGCACATGCCCTCCCCGCGGCGCCTCCGGACACGACGACGGCGGGTGACGCTCCCGTGGGAGGCGTCACCCGCCGTCGTGGTGGGATCCTGCGCGGTCTACTCGACCGTGACGGACTTCGCGAGGTTGCGCGGCTGGTCCACGTCGTAGCCCTTGGCCCCGGCGAGCTCGCACGCGAAGATCTGCAACGGCACCGTGGCCAGCAGCGGCTGGAGCAGCGTGGGCGACTGGGGGACGTAGAACACGTGGTTCGCAAACTCGCGCACCGCCTCGTCCCCCTCCTCGGCGATCACGATGGTCTCGGCACCGCGCGCGCGGATCTCCTGGATGTTGGAGACCACCTTGGCGTGCAGCGAGTCACGGCCGCGCGGCGAGGGCACGATCACGATCACGGGCTGGCCCTGGTCGATCAGCGCGATCGGCCCGTGCTTGAGCTCACCGGCGGCGAAGCCCTCGGCGTGGATGTACGCGATCTCCTTGAGCTTCAGCGCGCCCTCCATGGCCACGGGGAAACCCACGTGCCGGCCCAGGAAGAGCACCGAGCCGGCGTCCTCCATGCTCGAGGCGAGCGCCTTGACCTGCGGCTCCACCTCGTCCAGCACGCGCTGGATCTTGGCCGGCATGGCCTCCAGCTCCGCGAGCAGGGTGGCGATCTCGTCCTTGTACTTGTTGCCGCGCAGCTGCGCCAGGTACAGCCCCAGCAGGTACGCGGCCGTGATCTGCGCCAGGAACGCCTTCGTGGAGGCCACGGCGATCTCCGGGCCGGCGTGCGTGTAGAGCACGGCGTCCGCCTCGCGCGGGATCGTGGAGCCGTTGGTGTTGCAGATGGCCACCACCTTGGCGCCCTGCTCCTGGGCGTGGCGCACGGCCATGAGGGTGTCCATGGTCTCGCCGGACTGGGAGACGGCCACCACCAGGGTCTTCTCGTTCACGATGGGGTCCCGGTAGCGGAACTCGTGGGCCAGCTCCACCTCGGTGGGGATCCGGCACCAGTGCTCGATCGCGTAGCGCGCCACCTGGCCGGCGTAGGCCGCGGTGCCGCACGCGATCACGACGATCTTGTCGATCGAGCGCAGCACCGACTCGTCGATCTTGATCTCGTCCAGCGTGAGGCTTCCGTTCTCGTCCAGGCGCCCCAGCAGGGTGTCCCCCACGGCGGAGGGCTGGTCGTGGATCTCCTTCTCCATGAAGGAGGGGTAGCCGTCCTTCTCGGCGGCGGCGGCGTCCCACTCGATCTCGAAGGGCTTGCCCTCGGCGGGGTTGCCGTCGAAGTCGACGATCGCGTAGTCGTCCGCGGTGATGGTCACGATCTGGTCCTGACCCATCTCCACCGCACGCTTGGTGTAGTCGATGAAGCCGGAGACGTCCGAGCCCAGGAAGTTCTCGCCGTCGCCGAGCCCGATCACCAGCGGGGAGTTGCGGCGCGAGGCGACCACGCGGTCCGGGACGTCCGCGTGCACGGCCAGCAGCGTGAACGCGCCCTCCAGGCGGCGGGAGGTGTCCTGCATGGCGACGGTGAGGTCCTTGTGCTCGGGGTCCTGCGCGTCGTAGGTGCGGGCGAGCAGCACGGCGGCCACCTCGGTGTCCGTCTCGGACACGAAGGTCTCGCCCTGGGCCTGCAGCTCGCGCTTGATCTCGCTGAAGTTCTCGATGATGCCGTTGTGGATCATGGCGAGCTTGCCGCCGTCCACCACGTGCGGGTGGGCGTTGACGTCGGTGGGCCCGCCGTGCGTGGCCCACCGGGTGTGCCCGATTCCGATGTTCGACTCCGGCAGCGGGTGCTCCTCGAGCTCCTCGAGGAGGTTGCTGAGCTTGCCCGCCTTCTTGCGGTACTCCACCGTGCCGTCCGCGATGACGGCGACACCCGCGGAATCGTAACCGCGGTACTCGAGCCGGCGCAGCCCCTCGAGGATCACGTCGAGAGCGGTGTGCTGGCGGCCGTCAGCACCCTTTGAGCCCACATATCCCACAATTCCACACATGAAAATGCATTCTAGCGGAAACGTCCCCGGCCCTCCGTCCCGTGGGTCACACGGGGGCCTACACTGGTCCGAGCATGAGCACACAGCCCACTTCCCAGCGCGTCTCCCCCTTCGTGGAGCTGGACCGCCAGACCTGGTCCCGGCTCTCCACGGAGATCGACGTCCCCCTCACCGCTCAGGAGATCGAGAACCTGCGCGGTCTCGGTGACCGCCTGGACGTGGACGAGGTGCGGGAGGTCTACCTCCCCCTCTCCCGGCTGCTCACCCTCTACGACATGTCCTCCACGCAGCTCAACGCGGCCACCAACTCGTTCCTGGGCGAGCACCACGCGCGCACGCCGTTCGTGATCGGCATCGCCGGTTCCGTGGCCGCCGGCAAGTCCACCACGGCCCGACTGCTGCGCGAGATGCTCGCGCGCTGGCCCTCCACTCCGAACGTCCAGCTCGTGACCACGGACGGTTTCCTGTACCCGAACGCAGAACTGCGCAGCCGGGGGCTGATGGACCGCAAGGGCTTCCCCGAGTCCTACGACCGGCGTGCCCTGCTGCGCTTCGTCTCGGAGATCAAGTCCGGTGCACCCGAGGTGCGCGCCCCGAAGTACTCGCACGTCACCTATGACATCCTCCCTGACGAGGAAGTCGTGGTGACCCGGCCGGACGTCGTGATCGTGGAGGGGCTGAACGTGCTCGCCCCGGCGAAGCTCGAGAGCGGAAGGCGCACGGCCCTCGCCCTGAGCGACTTCTTCGACTTCAGCATCTACGTGGACGCCCGCACGGACGACATCGAGCGCTGGTACGTGGACCGCTTCCGCGCCCTGCGCTCCTCGGCGTTCTCGGACCCCGAGTCCTACTTCCACCGCTACGCCAACCTCACGGACGACGAGGCCCGTGAGGTGGCCACGGACATCTGGCACCGCATCAACGAGCCCAACCTGGTGCAGAACGTGCGCCCCACCCGCGGACGGGCCCGGCTGATCCTCTCGAAGGACCACGACCACAAGATCCGACGGGTGCTGCTGCGCAAGAACTGAGCCCGGAGCACCGCCGTTTTCACCCGCTGCGGCCGCGGGCCTGTGATCTCCGGTATGTTCCGGGCCGTTGGCCTCATCTTTCATGCACTCGCTGGGTACTGTGAGCGCCATGATCAATGGTTTCAAAGAATTCATCATGAAGGGCAACGTGATGGATCTCGCGGTTGCCGTCATCATCGGCGCCGCCTTCGCCAAAATCGTCAACGCACTCGTGGAGAGCGTGCTCATGCCCGCGATCTCCGCGATCGTCGGCTCTCCCAACTTCGACAGCTTCGCCGTGCTCACCCTGCGCGGCAACGAGCTGAAGTTCGGCGTGCTGCTGACCGCGATCGTCAACTTCCTGCTCATCGCCGCGGCCGTGTACTTCTGCCTGGTGATGCCCATGAACAAGATGATCGAGCGCCGCAACCGCCGTCTGGGCATCGAGCCGGCCGAGGAGGCCGCCGATCCCAACGTCGTGCTTCTTACCGAGATCCGTGACGCACTGACCGCGGGTCACACCGGCACCGCGGCCCCCGACGCCGCCACGGGTCGCCACGAGGCCCCTGGCAACTCCGCTGTCTGACCCGTCCATCCGTCCGCACGAGAAGGGCCCCGCATCCTCACGGATGCGGGGCCCTTCTCTGTCTCGTGGCACTGCCTGTCCGGTGTCGTGCGCGTCGGAATTGTCACCGGTCGCCCGGCTGCCCGACCCACGCCGCACGAGGTCGGGACACGAAGTTCCCCGACGTCGTGCGGCGCAGGTCTACAGGCTCAGGTTCTCCTCGACGACGGCGACCAGCGCCTCGGCCTCGCGCTGGGCCTCCTCGGCCGTTGCCGCCTCGACCATCACGCGCACCACCGGCTCGGTCCCGGAGGGACGCAGCAGCACCCGGCCCTCCTCGCCCAGCCGCTGCTCCGTCTCGGCCACGGCGTCCAGCACCGCCTGGTTGGTGCTCGTCGCGGCCTTGTCCACGTTCTTGACGTTGATCATCACCTGCGGCATGCGGGTCATGACCGTGGCGAGTTCCTGCAGGGGCATCCCGGTCTGTGCCACGCGGGAGGCAAGCATCATGCCCGTGAGCAGCCCGTCTCCCGTGGTGGCGTAGTCGGCCATGATCACGTGCCCGGACTGCTCGCCGCCCAGGTTGTAGCCGTTGGCCACCATCGACTCCAGGACGTAGCGGTCCCCCACCGAGGCGCGCACCAGGTTGATGCCCGCCTTCTCCAGGGCCAGTTGCAGACCCAGGTTGCTCATCACCGTGGCCACGAGGGTGTCCTGGTTGAGCCGCCCGGCCTCCTTCATGGCCATCGCGATGATGCACATGATCTGGTCCCCGTCCACCTCGGTGCCGGTGTGGTCGACCGCGAGGCAGCGGTCGGCGTCGCCGTCGTGGGCGATGCCCAGGTCCGCACCCAGCTCGCGGACCTTCTGCTTCAGCGGCTCGAGATGGGTGGAGCCCACGCCGTCGTTGATGTTCAGCCCGTCCGGCTCTGCACCGATCACGTGCACGGATGCGCCGGCGTCACGGAAGGCGTCCGGGGAGGCCCCCGAGGCTGCGCCGTGCGCGCAGTCAAGGACGATCGACAGCCCGTCCAGGCGGCGGGGGATCGCCCCCACGAGGTGGAGGATGTAGCGGTCCTCGGCGTCCGACAGACGCGTCACGCGTCCGACCTCCGCGCCCGTGGGCCGCAGGAAGTCCCCGGCCTCGTAGACCTGCTGGATGGCGTCCTCGACGGCGTCCGGCAGCTTCTTGCCGCCGTGGGCGAGGAACTTGATCCCGTTGTCCGGTGCCGGGTTGTGAGATGCAGAGATCATCACGCCGAAGTCGGCGTCGATGTCGCCCACGAGGTACGCGGCGGCGGGCGTCGGGAGCACGCCTGCGTCGTACACGTCCACGCCGGAGCTTGCGAGCCCCGCGGTGACCGCGGCACCCAGGAACTCGCCGCTCGCGCGTCCGTCCCGGGCCACCACCGCGGTGGGGCGGCGCCCCTCGGCCGCGTGGCGGTGGCCCAGGACGATCGCCGCGGCCTGCGACAACTGCATGGCAAGGTCTGCTGTGAGGAGGCCGTTCGCGAGACCGCGAACGCCGTCCGTTCCGAAAATTCTAGACATCGCAGATCATCCTACGGCCACTCTGGGGACAAATCCGACGCATCCCGATCAGTCCTTCCCGGGGCGGACCACCGGGAAGCCGTCGGGGTTGACGCCGTTGTCGTCAGCGAGGTCCGTGGCCCCGCCCACGATGTTGGTGTCCACCGCGCCCACGAGAGCATGGTCTTTGTTGGGGTAGTCGAACTGTGCGAGGACGTAGCGCATGGCCTCGAGCCTCGCCCGCTTCTTGTCGTTCGACTTGATCACGGTCCAGGGGGCGTCCCCCGTGTCCGTGTAGAAGAACATGGCCTCCTTGGCCTCGGTGTAGTCGTCCCACTTGTCCAGCGAGGCCACGTCCGTGGGCGAGAGCTTCCACTGGCGCACGGGGTCCGTGCGGCGCGACTGGAATCGTGCCAGCTGCTCGGCGCGGGTCACCGAGAACCAGAACTTGATCAAGTGGGTGTCCGAGTTGACCAGCATCCGCTCGAACTCCGGGGCCTGGCGCATGAACTCGTAGTACTGCTGGGACGTGCAGTAGCCCATTACCCGCTCCACACCGGCTCTGTTGTACCAGGAACGGTCCATCAGCACGATCTCCCCGCCGGAGGGCAGGTGCTTCACGTAGCGCTGGAAGTACCACTGGGTCTGCTCGATCTCCGTGGGCTTCTCGAGCGCCACCACACGCGCGCCACGGGGGTTCAGGTGCTCGGTAAAGCGCTTGATCGACCCGCCCTTGCCCGCGGCGTCCCGGCCCTCGAAGATGATCAACAGCTTCTGGCCGGTCTCCTTGATCCACAGCTGCAGCTTCAGCAGCTCGATTTGCAGGGCCCGTTTGGTGCGCTCGTACTCCTTGCGGGAGAGCTTCTCGTCGTACGGATAGCCGATCTTCCAGGCCGAGGAGCTCTCGATGCCACGGTCGTCGTGCAGCTTCTTTCCGAGCTCTGCGATCTCGTCCAGCTCCGCCGCGTAGTCCTCGACCACGGAGACCCGGTGCTGCTCCTTCGTCAGGGCGTCGTCCACGGCGGAGCGCTTACCGGTCGCGGTGCTCACGTCCTTCGCCTTTCCGGCGTGTGCGGTGCTCTGCTTCTGGTCCGGTTGCTTGCTCATGCGGGCCCTCTCGTGACGGTGCGGTGGAAACGGCGCGGTGCTTCAACCGCGATTTTACGCCCACATCACTGCCCTGTTACCTCTGCCACACCCGCAGCAGTGGTCCAGGAGAGACAACGCAGGGCCCCGGTCCTCGGCCGAAACCGGGGAACGGGACCCTGCGTGACAACCTCCGGCCGAGGGCCGGGTGGCGTCGATCAGCGCTTGGAGTACTGCGGCGCCTTGCGTGCCTTCTTGAGGCCTGCCTTCTTGCGCTCGATGACGCGGGCGTCACGGGTGAGGAAGCCGGCCTTCTTCAGCGCCGGGCGGTTGTGCTCGGCGTCGATCTCGTTGAGGGCACGGGCCACGCCAAGGCGCAGCGCACCGGCCTGGCCGGAGGGGCCGCCGCCGCTGATGCGGGCGATGACGTCGTAGCCGCCCTGCAGCTCCAGCAGCGTGAACGGGTCGTTGACCTCCTGCTGGTGCAGCTTGTTGGGGAAGTACTCCTCCAGGCTGCGGCCGTTGACAGTCCACTTGCCGGAGCCGGGAATCAGCCGCACGCGGGCGATGGCCTGCTTGCGGCGGCCCACGGCCTGGCCGGGGACGGTCAGCGCCGGGCGCTCGGACAGCGCGGCACCCGTGGCGGACTCGGTGGACTCGGAGGTGTAGCTGGTCAGCTCCACGTCCTCGGTGATCTGCTCTTCAGTGTTCTGAGCCACGATTCTCCTTATGTGTTATTCGTTGGCCCGAATTACTGGGCGACCTGGGTGAACTCGTAGGGCTTGGGCTGCTGGGCCTGGTGCGGGTGCTCGGCGCCGGCGTAGACCTTCAGCTTGGACAGCTGCTGGGCGGCCAGCTTGTTCTTGGGCAGCATGCCCTTGACGGCCTTCTCCACGGCGCGCGTGGGGTTCTTCGCGAGCAGCTCGGCGTAGCTGGTGGACTTGAGTCCGCCCGGGTAGCCGGAGTGGCGGTAGGCGCGCTTCTTCTGGAGCTTGGCGCCGGTCAGGGCCACCTTCTCCGCGTTGATGATGATGACGAAATCGCCGGTGTCCACGTGGGGGGCGAAGGTCGGCTTGTGCTTCCCGCGCAGCAGCGTTGCGGTCTGGCTGGCAAGACGACCCAGGACGACGTCGGTGGCGTCGATGACGTGCCACTGACGCTGGACGTCACCGGGCTTCGGAGTGTACGTACGCACGTTGATCTGCCTTCGTTTGTCTGCTGAAGACACGAATACTCGTGTCGATCGGTTCCGTTGTGCTTCGGGGCCCGGGTGAGATCCGGGCGGCATCCGTGCGTCCACAACCCGGTGCACCGCACGGCCCTGCGCTCTGCAACATGAGCGACCGCTGCGGGTACACGTGAACCGGGGCAGAACACGCACAACAGCATTCCATGTTACCGGATGACCGCCGGGGTTGCCACTCGGATGCGGACCCGGGTGCTGGCGCCCGGGTCACGACGTCGCGCGCCTGGCCCGCGTCAGCTCGGCGCGCTCCCGCAGGCCCTCCGGCCCCGGATACTGCACCGACTCCAGCACCAGGCCGTGGGCCGGGGCCATCACCACGCTGGCGTCCCGCTCCCGGGCCCACAGCCGCTCCCCCGGCCACCCGACGGGCTGGCGACCCTCCCCCACACGCACCGCGGCACCCACGATGGAACGCACCATGTGGTGACAGAAGGCGTCCGCGGTCAGGGATACGGTCATCATCCCGTGCTCGTCCCGTCGCACCGATGCCCGCTGCAGCTCGCGCACGGTGGTCGCCCCCTCGCGCGGCTTGCAGTAGCTCAGGAAGTCCTGGAGCCCGAGCAGCTCGCGCACTGCCTCGTCCATGGCCGCCACGTCCAATTCCGCGTCGAGCCACCAGGCGTGGCTGCGGGTGAGCGGGTCGTGGCCCGTTACTGCATCGCAGATGCGGTACGTGTAGCCGCGGGACAGGGCGGAGAACCGGGCGTCAAAGCCGGGATCAGCCACTGCGACGTCGTTCACGACCACCGCCCCCACCACCGGCTCCCACCCCAGCTCGGCGCGGTCCCTGCCGAGCACCCGCCGCAGCGCACCGTTGAGCTTGCGGACGGCCGCGTGCTCCGGGGCGTGGGTGCCGGCCAGCCGCTGCCAGGCCTGCTCGCCGACATCCACGTGCACCGTCTGGCGCCTCGCGTGCACCCCGGTGTCCGTGCGACCGGCCACCACAGTCGTGCACGGGTGGCGGAACACCAGCTCCAGGGCGTCCTCCACCGCGGCCTGCACGCTGGGAAGCCCGGGCTGGCGCGCCCACCCCCTGAACGGGGCACCGTCGTAAGCCAGCCCCATGCGCAGCCGCACCGTGCGCGCATCCATCACGTCCGTCCTTCCACGCCGCCTGTCGGTCTCCCACGGAGACCTGCGGATACGACGACGCCGCCGCAGGAACCTGCGGCGGCGTCGTGACCGGTACCATACCGGGCAAAGAACCCGAGCTTACTCGGAGATCTTCTGGGCAGCGGCGCCGCCCGCGGGCTGGAAGCCGGCTGCCTCGGCGTTGGCCGGGGAGTCGAACCAGATCTCCGCGGTGGTCCCGGAGTACCAGCGCGAACCGGGCACGTGGTACTTCATGGAGTTGCGGTTGCCCTTGACGGCGAAGCCCTCGGGGGCCTCACCAGACTCGAGCGGAGCGTGGGAACCGGCGAACTCTGCGGCGTCCTTGTTCTGCGCAGCAACCTCGGCGGCCTCGTTGGAGCCGACGGCGGGCGCCTGCTCGTCAGCGGGGATCTCCTTGGCCTTGACGTCCTCGGCGGTGGTGTCCGCGGGAGTGTCGACCGGAGCAGCCGGGGCGGGAGCAGCCTTGGCGGTGGCGCGCTCGGCCTCCGCGACGGTCTCCTTGTTGGCCACCGGCTCCATGACCAGCTCGATGACCGCCATGGGGGCGTTGTCGCCCTTGCGGTTGCCGATCTTGGTGATGCGCGTGTAACCGCCGTCGCGGCCTTCCATGGCGGCTGCGATGCTGGTGAACAGCTCGTGGACCACGGACTTGTCGGTCAGCTGACGCATGACGCGACGGCGCGAGGCGAGGTCACCTCGCTTGGCGAACGTGATCATGCGCTCGGCCACGGGACGCAGGCGCTTGGCCTTGGTCACGGTGGTGGTGATGCGCTTGTGCTCGAACAGCTGCTGCGAGAGGTTCGAGAGGATCATGCGCTCGTGGGTCGGCCCGGCGCCGAGACGGGGTCCCTTGGTAGGGGTAGGCATAGTAGGTCTCCTGGTGTTCGGGCCCGCGCGAGCCGCTCAGCGGCCGCGGGGCACGGGAAGTGGTGTGGGCGTTAGTCGAGGTCGACGTCGAACGGGTTGTTGTTGTCGTCCTCGTCCTCGAGGGACGCCGCGTGGGCGGCGAGGTCGTAGCCGGGAGGGGAGTCCTTCAGGGCCAGGCCGAGCTCACCGAGCTTGTCCTTGACCTCGTCGATGGACTTCGCACCGAAGTTGCGGATGTCCATGAGATCCGCTTCCGAGCGCCCCACCAGTTCACCCACGCTGTGGATGCCCTCACGCTTGAGGCAGTTGTACGAGCGCACCGACAGCTCGAGGTCCTCGATCGGCAGCGCCATGTCCGCGGCAGCGGCGGCGTCCGTGGGCGAGGGCCCGATCTCGATGCCCTCGGCCGAGGAGTTCAGCTCGCGGGCGAGACCGAACAGCTCGACCAGGGTGGTGCCGGCAGAGGCCACCGCGTCACGCGGGGAGATGGCCTCCTTGGTCTCCACGTCCAGCACGAGCTTGTCGAAGTCCGTGCGCTGCTCGACACGGGTGGCCTCCACGCGGAAGGTCACCTTCAGGACGGGCGAGTAGATGGAGTCGACCGGGATCCGGCCGACCTCCGCGTCACCCGACTTGTTCTGCGACGCCGACACGTAGCCGCGGCCGCGCTCGATGGTCAGCTCGATCTCGAGCTGGCCCTTCGAGTTCAGCGTGGCGATGTGCAGCTCGGGGTTGTGGACCTCGACACCGGCCGGTGCGGAGATGTCAGCCGCCGTGACCTCGCCCGGACCCTGCTTGCGCAGCCACGCCGTGACGGGCTCGTCCTCCTCCGAGGACAGGGAGAGCTTCTTGATGTTGAGGATCAGCTCGGTGACGTCTTCCTTGACACCCTCCACCGTGGAGAACTCGTGCAGCACGCCGTCGATGCGGATGCTGGTCACGGAGGCGCCGGGGATGGAGGAGAGAAGCGTGCGGCGAAGTGAGTTGCCGAGGGTGTACCCGAAACCAGGCTCCAGCGGTTCGATCACGAACCGGGAACGGTTCTCGGCCACAGCCTCTTCCGTGAGGGTGGGGCGCTGTGCGATGAGCACTGATGTTTCCTTTCAGCGTGCCTCCGCCATATGACGCACGCAGGTGGTGGAAAACAAAATGGGTGAATGACGCGGTGAGCTGGCGAGTTCACCGCGTCGGTGCGCGGCCACCGCCACCCGCGAGGGCAGTGGTGGCCGCGCGGACGTGTCAGACGCGACGGCGCTTCGGGGGACGGCAGCCGTTGTGGGCGGACGGGGTGACGTCCTGGATGGAGCCGACCTCCAGCCCGGTGGCCTGCAGGGCGCGGATCGCGGTCTCGCGACCGGACCCCGGGCCCTTCACGAACACATCCACCTTGCGCATCCCGTGCTCCTGCGCACCCTTCGCGGCGGCCTCGGCAGCCTGCTGCGCGGCGAACGGGGTCGACTTGCGCGAGCCCTTGAAGCCCACGCCGCCGGCCGAGGCCCACGACAGGACCGCACCCGAGGGATCGGTGATGGAAACGATGGTGTTGTTGAACGTGGACTTGATGTGAGCCTGACCTTGGGTCACATTCTTGTTCACCTTGCGACGCGGCTTGCGAGCGGCCGTCGCGCGAGTCTTCTGGGCCATGGATTCTCCTACAAAGATCTTCGACGTTGATCAGCCACCGGTTCGGTGGCGACCACGATTACTTCTTCTTACCGGCGACCGTGCGCTTGGGACCCTTGCGGGTACGGGCGTTGGTCTTGGTGCGCTGGCCGTGGACGGGCAGACCGCGGCGGTGGCGCAGGCCCTGGTAGCTGCCGATCTCGACCTTGCGGCGGATATCGGCGGCCACTTCACGGCGGAGATCGCCTTCGACCTTGTAGTTGCCTTCGATGTAGTCACGCAGCTCGACGAGCTGCGGATCGGTGAGATCCTTGACGCGCACGTCCCCGGAGATGCCAGTGGCCTCCAGGGTTTCGAGTGCACGGGTACGACCCACGCCGTAGATGTAGGTCAGCGCAACTTCCAGCCGCTTTTCACGGGGAAGATCGACGCCTGCGAGACGAGCCATAGTGGCGGTTCTCCTTGTGTGTCCGGAGGTCTTGAACATCGCGTCCCGATCGTCTTCCGACCGGTCTCCGGCCTCCGTGCCGGGGGTTGCCGCGCCCTGGGGCGTCGGCTGCGGTGTCCGTTCTTGTCAATCCACTTGCGTGGGCGGGAGTGTTCCCGTCAGCCCTGGCGCTGCTTGTGCCGGGGGTTCTCGCAGATCACCATGACCCGGCCGTTGCGGCGGATCACCTTGCACTTGTCGCAGATCTGCTTGACGCTCGGTTGGACCTTCATCGCATTCCTTCGCGTACTAGTAATGGCGTATGCACTCGCACCACCGTGCTCGCCCGGGTCTCCCCGACCGTCCACCGTGGGCGCGGATGCTACTTGTAGCGGTAGACGATCCGGCCTCGGGAAAGGTCATAGGGGCTGAGCTCCACCACGACGCGGTCCTCGGGGAGGATCCGGATGTAGTGCTGGCGCATCTTGCCAGAGATGTGGGCGAGCACCTTGTGACCGTTGGTCAGCTCAACACGAAACGACGCATTGGGCAGTGCCTCGACCACAGTGCCTTCGATCTCGATGACTCCGTCTTTCTTGGCCATATCCTCCGCTAACTTCTCGAGGGGTCCGGTTGTCTATCCGGACGGCGGTGCCCGTACCGCTCCCCGTCCACCAGACGAACAACCCCGCACTACGAGTGGTAGCGGGGGTCGATGTGGGTGGGCAGGGCTCGATCAGCGAGCACAAACAACCAACGCACGACACTACGCGCTCACGCTGTTTTTCGCAACCCGAGCGGCGGGCCCGCCCGCCGACCGCGCGGGACGACGACGGCGCCGGGGCCCGGGCGCCCAGGCCCCGGCGTCCAGCCCCGGGCGGACGTCGCGTCCCCCAGGGATCAGACGTCCGTGGCCAGCTGGCCGCAGGCGCCGTCGATGTCCGAGCCGCGGGTGTCCCGCACGGTGGTGGGGATGCCGTGGGCGCGCAGGCGCTCCACGAAGTTCTGCTCCACGCCGGGGCGCGAGGCCGTCCACTTGGAGCCGGGGGTCGGGTTGAGGGGGATGGGGTTCACGTGCACCCAGCCCGCGCCGCGCTCGTTCAGCTTCTCCCCCAGCAGGTCCGCGCGCCAGCCCTGGTCGTTCATGTCCCGGATCAGGGCGTACTCGATCGAGACCCGGCGGCCCGTGACGTCGTAGTAGTCCCGGGCGGCGTCGAGCGCCTCGTCCACCTTCCACCGGGTGTTGATGGGAATCAGCTCGTCGCGCAGCTCGTCGTCCGGGGCGTGCAGCGACAGCGCCAGCGTGATGGGCAGCTTCTCCCGCGTGAACTTCCGGATGCCGGGCACCAGCCCCACCGTGGACATGGTGAGCCCGCGCGCGGAGATCCCGAGGCCCTCCGGAGACGGGTCGATGATCCGGTGCACCGCGCCCATGGTGGCCTTGTAGTTGGCCAGGGCCTCCCCCATGCCCATGAAGACGATGTTGGACACCCGCTGCGGGGCCTCCTCCGGGTCCCCCACGGCGCCGTCGCGCAGGGCCCGCACGCCCTGGACCACCTGGTCCACGATCTCGGCCGCCGAGAGGTTGCGCGTGAGCCCGGACTGGCCGGTGGCGCAGAACGGGCAGTTCATCCCACAGCCTGCCTGGGATGAGATGCACATGGTCACGCGCTTGTCGTAGCGCATCAGTACGGACTCGACCATGGCGTTGTCGAACAGGCGGTGCACGGACTTCACGGTCATGCCCTGGTCTGCACGCAGCTGCTTCACGGTCCGCAGCAGCGGGGGCATGGTCTTGGCCACCATCTCCTCCCTCTGGTCCACGGGCAGGTCCGTCATCGCGGCGGGATCCGACTCGAAGCGCTCGAAGTAGTGCTTTGACAGCTGGGAGGCACGGAACGCCGGGTAGCCGGCCTCCTTCACCAGCTCCTTGCGTCCGGCCATGTCCAGGTCGGCCAGGTGCACGGGTGGCTTGCCCCGCCGTGCGGGCTTGAAGACGAGCTGGCCCGCCTCGGGGCGGGGTGTGATCTCTACGGTCTGTGCAGTCATGGGATTCCTCTGCCTGCTCTCAGGCTCTCGGGGGTGGCGGGGCCACGGGTTCTCTGGGTGGCGGATCCGGGCCGTGGCGGGCCTGGTGACGGACCCGCCTCAGGACGCGGGGACGGGAACGGGGTGGACGCCCAGCGGCTCGAGCTCGGAGGCCCCGCCGTCCTCGGCGGTCAGCACCCACACGCCCCCGCTGTGGCGGCACACGGTGTGCTCCCACTGGCTGGCGCGCGATCCGTCCTCGGTGACGACCGTCCAGTCGTCCGCCAGCACGCGGGTCTCGATTCCGCCGCGCACCAGCATGGGCTCGATCGCCAGGGCCATGCCCGTCACCAGTTTGGGCGTGCGCTGCCCCACGGCGTAGTTCGGCACGTCCGGGGCCATGTGCATCTCCGTGCCTATGCCGTGACCCACGTAGTCCTCCAGGATGCCCAGACGCGATCCGACCGTCTCGCGGACGTAGGTCTCGACCGCCAGGCCGATGTCCCCCACGTGCGTGCCTGTGGCCATCGCCGCCACGCCGCGCCACATGGCCGCACGCGTGACGTCGGAGAGCTCCAGGTCCGCGGGATCGTGGTGCTCCCCCACGAGCACTGTGCGCGCGGAGTCACCGTGCCAGCCCGCCACGATCGCGCCGCCGTCGATGGACACGACGTCACCGTCCGCGAGCACGCGCTGCCCCGGGATGCCGTGGACCACTTCGTCGTTGACGGACGTGCACACCGTCGCCGGGTAGCCGTAGTAGCCCAGGAAGTTCGACTCGGCGCCGAAGTCTTCGAGCACGGCGCGGAAGGCGCGGTCGAGGTCCGCAGTGGTGGCACCGGGCACGGCGGCGGCCACAGCGGCGTCGAGCGCCCGGGAGGTGACGACGCCGGCCCTGGCCATGAGTGCCAGCTCGGCGTCCGACTTCACTTGGATCTTGCGGCGTCCGAACACGATGCCTGGGGTCCTTCCGTGGTGGGGTGTGTGGTGAATGCCGAGCCCCCGGGCGATGCCTCGCATCGGACCGGGGGCTCGAGGTGGTGCGCGATGAGTCACGTCAGTGCGGCAGCACGCTCATGATCCGCTCGGTGACGTCGTCGATGCTGCCGAGCCCGTCCACGCGCGAGACGATGCCGCGCTGCTCGTAGACGTCGACCACGGGGGCCGTCTGCTCGTCGTAGACGTCCAGGCGGTGCCGGATGACGTCCTCGGTGTCGTCCGTACGCCCCTGGTCGCGCGCGCGGCCCAGCAGGCGGGTGACGAGCTCGTCGTTGTCCGCCGTGAGCAGCAGGACGACATCCAGGGCCACGCCGTTGGCCGCCAGGATGCGGTCGAGCTCCTCCACCTGGGCGACGGTGCGCGGGTAGCCGTCCAGCAGGAAGCCGTCCGCGACGTCCTGCTGCGCGAGCCGGTCTCGCACCATGCCGTTGGTGACGGAGTCAGGAACCAGGTTGCCGGCGTCCGTGTAGCTCTGGGCCTCCTTGCCGAGCTCCGTCTGCTGCTTGATGTTCTCGCGGAAGATGTCCCCGGTGGAGATGGCGGGCACGCCGAGTCGGTCACAGATGCGCTCAGCCTGCGTTCCCTTGCCTGCGCCTGGCGGTCCGATGATCAACATCCGGGTCATGATCTCTCCTTGCGTCAACGTGCACTTCCTCACCCATGCTACCGGCCCGACGGCGCAGCGTCCGGGGCGCGCCCCGGCTCACCGCCCGTGCGGAACGGGGGCTCAGGCGCGCAGCAGGCCTTCGTGATGGCGCTGCTGGAGCTGGGCGTCGATCTGCTTGACGGTGTCCAGACCCACGCCCACCATGATCAGCAGCGACGGGCCACCGAACGGGAAGTTCTGATTGGCACCGAACGCCACGAGCGCGATGAGCGGGATCATCGAGACGATGCCCAGGTACAGCGCACCCGGCAGCGTGATGCGGGTCAGGACATAGCGCAGGTAGGTCTCGGTGGGGCGCCCGGCACGGATACCCGGGATGAAGCCGCCGTAGCGCTTCATGTTGTCCGAGACCTCCTCCGGGTTGAACGTGATGGACACGTAGAAGTACGTGAAGGCCACGATCAGCAGGAAGTACACGGTCATGTACACGGGGTGGTCCCCGCGTGCCAGGTATGTGTTGATCCAGGTGACCCACCCCGGCACGGTGCTGCCGTCGTCGGGCATCGCGAACTGCGCGATCATGGTGGGCAGCATCAGCATGGACGAGGCGAAGATGATGGGAATCACGCCGGCCATGTTGACCTTCAGCGGGATGTAGGTGCTCGTGCCGCCGATGGTGCGCCGCCCGACCATGCGCTTGGCGTACTGCACGGGGATGCGCCGCTGCGACTGCTCCACGAAGACCACGCAGGTGATGACCACCAGCCCGATCGCGCACACGCCCAGGAAGATGCCCCAGCCGCGGGTACGCAGGATCTCGCCGAGCGCGGACGGGAAGGTGGCGGCGATGGACGTGAAGATCAGCAGGGACATGCCGTTGCCCACGCCGCGGTCCGTGATGCGCTCGCCGAGCCACATGATCACGGTGGTGCCCGCCGTCATGGTGAGGATCATGATGACCAGCACCGGCAGCGAGTCGTCCGGGATGATGGGCAGCGAGCAGTTGCCCAGCAGGTTCCCCGAGCGTGCGAGGGAGATGACGGTGGTGGCGTTGAGAGCCGCCAGGCCGATCGTGAGGTAGCGCGTGTACTGCGTGAGCTTGGTCTGGCCCTGTGCGCCCTCCTCGTGCAGCTCCTGGAATCGGGGAATGACCACCCGCAGCAGCTGCACGATGATGCTCGCGGTGATGTACGGCATCACCCCGAGAGCGAAGATCGACAGCTGCAGGAGGGCCCCACCGCTGAAGAGGTTGACCAGGTCGTACGCGCCGCCGGTGGTGTTCCCGAGCGCCAGGCACTGCTGGACGTTGCCGTAGTCCACACCGGGTGCGGGGATGAACGTCCCCAGCCGGTAGATCACGATGATCCCGAGGGTGAACAGCAGCTTGTTGCGCAGCTCCGGCGTGGTGAACGCCCGTGCGAAAGCACTGAGCACAGGTCCTCCTTCAAAAGCGTGGTGGCCCGATCGGTTCCGACCCCGGGCAAGTCTAGCCAAGGACGTGCACGGGGCCGCGCCGGGCCCCGTGCGAACATCCTGGTAAAGCAGCGGGCCCCGTGCCGGGAATCCGGCACGGGGCCCGCCTCAGTTCAGGGATTCACCCTACAACCGAACGCTGGTCTGCGCTCACGCGTTCTGCGTGGACCCGCCAGCCGCAGCGATCTTCTCGGCCGCAGAGGCCGAGAACTTGTCCGCGGTGATGTTCAGGGCCACGGAGATCTCCCCGCTGCCCAGCACCTTGACGGGCTGGTTCTTGCGAACCGCGCCCTTGGCAACCAGGTCCGAGACGGTGACGGTGCCACCCTCGGGGAACAGCTCGCCCAGACGGTCCAGGTTGACCACCTGGTACTCCACGCGGAACGGGTTCTTGAACCCGCGCAGCTTGGGCAGCCGCATCTGCAGCGGCAGCTGGCCGCCGGCGAAGCCGGCCTTGACCTGGTAGCGCGCCTTGGTGCCCTTGGTACCGCGACCGGCGGTCTTGCCCTTGGACGCCTCACCGCGGCCAAGACGAGTCTTGGCCTGGTGCGAGCCGGGGGCCGGACGCAGGTGGTGGACCTTCAGAGCGTGGCGCTTGCTCTCGGTGTTCTCAGCCATGCTCAAGCCTCCTCAACCTCTACGAGATGCGACACCGTGTTGATCATGCCGGCGGTGGCCGCATCGGCCTTGCGCTCCACGACGTGGCCCGGACGCTTGAGACCGAGCGAACGCAGCGTGTCGCGCATGTTCTGCTTCTGACCGACCACGGAGCGGACCTGCTTCACGCGCAGGGTCGCGCCGGTGGCCTGGATGCGCTTTCCGTTCATCAGGCACCTGCCTTCTGGATCTCACGCAGCAGCGGCGCCGGAACAACCTCGTCCATGGGCAGCCCACGGCGGGCGGCCACGGACGCGGGCTCCTCGAGCTCACGCAGCGCCTGGATGGTCGCGTGCACGATGTTGATCTGGTTGGACGAACCGAGGGACTTGGAGAGCACGTCGTGGATGCCGGCGCACTCCAGTACGGCGCGCACCGGACCACCGGCGATCACACCGGTACCCGGGGTGGCGGGGCGCAGCATGACCACGCCGGCCGCCGCCTCACCCTGCACACGGTGCGGGATGGTGCGGTCCTCGACGCGGGGGACCCGGAAGAAGTTCTTCTTGGCCTCCTCGACACCCTTGGAGATCGCCGCCGGAACTTCCTTGGCCTTGCCGTAGCCGACGCCGACCATGCCGTTGCCGTCGCCCACGACCACGAGAGCGGTGAAGCTGAAGCGACGACCACCCTTCACGACCTTGGAGACGCGGTTGATGGTCACGACGCGCTCGAGGAACTTGTCCTTGTCGTCGTCACGACCGCCGCGGCCACCACGGCCGCCACGGTCGTTGCCACGGCCGCCGCGGTCATTGCCGCCGCGTCCGCCGCGATCGTTGCGACCGCCGCGTCCACCGCGGTTCTCCTCGGTCCCCTGACGGGACGAGGTGTTGGACTCGGCCGTCTCGTTGGAACCGGTGGTGGCTTCGCTCACCTGAGTTTCCTTCTCGTTCTTCTGCTCGCTCACAGCGCCAGACCTCCTTCACGGGCACCCTCGGCCACCGCGGCCACACGGCCGTGGTACTTGTTGCCGCCGCGGTCGAACACGACGGTCTCGATCCCCGCAGCCTTGGCGCGCTCGGCGATCAGCTCACCGATGCGCTTGGCCTTGGCGGTCTTGTCGTCGGACGACGCACGCAGGGCGTCCTCCATGGTGGAGGCCGAGACGAGGGTGAAGCCCTTGTCGTCGTCGATCACCTGGGCGACCATGTGGCGGGTGGAACGCGTGACCACCAGGCGGGGGCGCAGCGCGGTTCCGGCGATGTGCTTGCGCACGCGGCGGTGACGCCGAGCCCGCTGAGCAGTCTTCGACTTTCCCTTGATTACGAGAGCCATGATTACTTACCAGCCTTTCCGGCCTTGCGGCGGATCTGCTCGCCGGCGTAACGAACACCCTTGCCCTTGTAGGGATCAGGCAGACGCAGGGAGCGGATCTTCGCGGCGACCTGGCCAACCTGCTGCTTGTCGATGCCGGAGACGGAGACCTTGTTGTTCCCCTCCACAGAGAGCGTGATGCCCTCCGGGGCGCTGAAGGGAACGGGGTGGCTGTAACCGAGAGCGAACTCGAGGTCCGCACCCTTGGCCTGCACACGGTAACCCGTACCCACGATCTCCAGCTGCTTGGTGTATCCCTCGGACACACCCTGGATCATGTTGGCGATCAGGGAACGCGTGAGACCGTGCAACGAGCGGGACTCGCGCTCGTCGTTGGGACGGGACACCTGAACGGTGCCGTCCTCGACGACCACCGTGATGGGTGCCGCGACGGTCTGCGTGAGGGAGCCCTTGGGACCCTTCACCGACACCACGGAACCGTCCACGGAGACCTCCACACCGGCGGGCACAGAGATCGGGAGACGTCCAATACGTGACATGTCTTCTTCCTTTCTTCTTCTGTGCTACCGGTTACCAGACGTACGCGAGGACTTCCCCGCCCACGCCCTTCTTCCCGGCCTGCTTGTCAGTCAGCAGTCCGGAGGAGGTGGAGAGGATCGCGATGCCGAGGCCACCGAACACCTTGGGGAGGTTCGTGGACTTCGCGTACACGCGCAGCCCCGGCTTGGAGATGCGGCGGACACCGGCGATCGAGCGCTCACGGTTGGAGCCGAACTTCAGCGACAGGGTCAGCGTCTTGCCGACCCGCGCGGGCTCCTCGCTCCAGTCCGCGATGTAGCCCTCGGCCTTGAGGATCTCCGCAATCCGAGCCTTCAGCTTGGAGTACGGCATGCTCACGGTGTCGTGGTAGGCGGAGTTCGCGTTGCGCAGACGCGTCAGCATGTCTGCGACGGGATCTGTCATTGTCATGTGGGCTTCAGCCCTTCCTCGCCACGGTTTCCCTGCCGGTTGCAGCCCGCAGGGACCTTCTGGCGTCGATGGAATTAGTTGGTCTTGAACGGGAAGCCGAGTGCCTTGAGCAGCGCGCGGCCTTCGTCGTCGGTCTTGGCGGACGTGACCACGGTGATGTCCATACCGCGCACGCGATCGATCCGGTCCTGGTCGATCTCGTGGAACATGGACTGTTCCGTCAGGCCGAAGGTGTAGTTGCCGTTGCCGTCGAAGTGACGGTCCGAGAGGCCGCGGAAGTCACGGATGCGCGGCAGCGCGAGCGTGACCAGGCGGTCCAGGAACTCCCACATGCGGTCGCCACGCATGGTGACATGGGCGCCGATGGGCATTCCCTCGCGCAGCTTGAACTGCGCGATGGACTTCTTGGCACGGTTGACCACGGGCTTCTGGCCGGTGATGGCGGTGAGGTCCTTGATGGCATTGTCCACCAGCTTGGAGTCCTTGGCCGCCTCGCCCAGACCCATGTTGACCACGACCTTGACCACGCGCGGCATCTCCATGACGTTCGAGTAGCCGAACTGCTCCTGAAGGGCCGGGGCCACGGTCTCCTGGTACTTGGTCTTGAACCGGGGGGTGAACTTGGTTTCGGTCGTTTCGCTCATCACAGATCCTTGCCGGTGCTCTTGGACACGCGGACGCGCACGGTCTTCTGCTTGCCGTTGCGCTCCACGGTCTCGGTGCGGTAGCCCACACGGGTCGGCTTGCCGGTCTCGGGATCCACGAGCATCACGTTGGAGATGTGGATCGGAGCCTCGACTTTGACGAGGCCGCCGGCTTCGCCCTGGGCGTTGGCGCGCTTGTGCTTGGTCACCACGTTGACACCCTCGACCACCACGCGGGAGGTCTCGGTGTTCACGCGCAGAACCTTGCCCTGCTCGCCCTTGTTCTTGCCGGTGATGACCTGCACGAGGTCGCCGGTCTTGATCTTGAACTTCGTCATGTCAGAGCACCTCCGGAGCCAGCGAGACGATCTTCATGAACTTCTTGTCGCGCAGCTCGCGGCCCACGGGGCCGAAGATGCGTGTGCCGCGGGGGTCCCCGTCGTTCTTCAAGATCACTGCGGCGTTCTCGTCGAAACGGATGTAGGAACCGTCGGGACGGCGCCTCTGCTTCTTGGTACGGACCACAACCGCCTTGACAACGTCGCCCTTCTTGACGTTGCCGCCGGGGATGGCGTCCTTGACGGTGGCGACGATGACGTCACCAATGCCTGCGTAACGGCGTCCGGATCCACCGAGCACACGGATGGTGAGAATTTCCTTCGCACCCGTGTTGTCGGCAACCCGCAGCCGCGATTCCTGCTGAATCACTGAATACTCCTGTCGTCGCGCCGGTTCTCATCCAAACCTGCTGAATGTCGAGCCTTGCGGAACGGTGGTCGTGTGAACGCTCCGCGTCACGGTGGCCCCCGTGGCCGTAGGAGGGGCCCGGGGCGTGTGCGGAGTTTGCACGCGATGGACGACCGCACGTGTTCGGGCGGATCACTCCGCCGTGCTGCTCCCCTCGGATTCGCGACCTCGCGCAGAATCAACGAGCAAGATGTGCAGCCTTCGCGGCGCCGGGCGCCGCGGAGCCGGGCCGCGGTGAACCGCGGCGGCTTGCTTCCGTCCCGCGCACTCGGGGTGCACACCGTGGGACGTGATTCTGACTCAGCAGGGTCGAAGTCAGAGTGAGAGCACACGTGCGTCGACACGCGTACCGGCCTACTCTACCGCGCTTCCGTGCGGATCACCAACCGGCCTGCCTCCGGGGAAGAGTTCCACCAGGGCGGGCACCAGTGCCTCGCGCCAGCAGGCGTAGTCGTGGCCCCCGTTGAAGCGTCGGTAGTGCACCTCGGCCGGGGTGCGGGCGAGCTCGGCGACGAACTCGTCGTGGGGCCCGGTGAGTGCCCACTCCTGCTCGCCGACCTCCAGGACGAGCCGTGTGCCGACCAGCGCTCGGGCGCCGTCGGTCGAGACCAGGGACCGCAGCGTGTCCACCGGCTGCGGCTGCCACAGGGAGGCCGACTGCGCGACGGCGGTCCCGACGGCGTCGGGGCGGCGCAGTGCGCACAGGATCGCCGAGAGCCCGCCGAGGCTCTGGCCCACCACGGCCACCCGCCGGGGATCGGATTTCCACACCAGGCGCTGAGCGAGCCACGGGAGCAGCTCGTCCGCCACCACGTCCTCGATCCCGCCTGTGCCGTCGAGCTCGGCCCACCGACGCTCCGTGCCCCCGGAGTCCAGCAGGACCAGGTGCACCGGCTGCAGGGCACCGTCGGCGACCGCGGCCCGGACGGCGGCAACGACACCGTGCTGCCACCAGACCTCTCCGTCGAAGAGCAGCACCACCGGTGCCGTGCGCGCCGAGTCGCCCGCTGCCACGCCACAGGCCGCGATCGCCACGCGGTGACCACCGGGGGCGGCGAGCCACTTCGGTCCACGTGCGGTGGGATCGGGCCGCACCGGCCACGGCGACACCGGCGCGTCCTCGAGCGCGACGACGCTGAGCCGCAGCCCCCCGCGGCCCAGGCACCACGACGGATTGCGGGGATCCGCCACTCCCCCGTCCAGGGCGGCGCGCAGGTCCACGTGGTCCGCGGCGTCACGCCAGGGTGCCGCCGCGTTCCGGCGGGCGGTGAGGAAGCAGTAGGACGCGCGCCAGCTGGTCCCCATGAGGTAGCCGATGTGCCACACATCCGTGCCGGGCAGCCGCCGCATCAGGGAGTCCTCCGGGCGGGACTCGTCCGTGAGCCTGTTGACGAACAGCAGGACCTCCGAGGCCTCGCTGTCCTCGCAGAGGAACATCACGACCTGCCGGGCCGCCCCGTCCGGACCCGGAGCCGCGTGCTCGCACAGCGGCATGCCCGCGGCCAGGGCCGCCTCCACCTCTCTGCGCGCCCTCGCCACGTCACGCGAGTCGTTCGACATGAGAGCGGCCTCCCAGGCGAGCACGGACGGACCGTCCGACCTGGGGACCGGATCCGGGCGCGGCACCTTGGGTGGGCGGCGCCGCGGACACGGCCCCACCGTGTTCTCCTGGGTCACGAGCGTCTGACCTTTCGGGTGCTGGCGTGGACCGCACGAGCGGTACCCCTGCGGCAGTGCCACGGGATCGGCCCACCTGCCCGCCGCGGCGTCGTCATGGAGATCGTCGACAGGGGGCCCGGGTACGCCGAAGGCCCCGTCCCAGCGTGAACCGGAACGGGGCCTTCGATCGAACTCGCATCGCGAAGGTCCTACTTGGCCTTCTCGATGATCTCCACGATCCGCCAGTTCTTGTCGGCGGACAGCGGACGGGTCTCGGCAATGCGCACGAGGTCCCCGACGCCGCAGGAGTTCTGCTCGTCGTGGGCCTTCACGCGCTTGGACTTGCGCAGAACCTTGCCGTAGAGCGCGTGCTTCACGCGGTCCTCGACCTGGACCACCACGGTCTTGTCCATCTTGTCGGAGACCACGTAGCCCCGGCGGGACTTGCGGTCACCGCGCTCGGCCGCGGCCGTTTCGTTGTTGACCTGCTCGCTCACTTGGCATCACCCTCGGACTTGGCAGCCTTCTTCGAGGCCTTCTTCTCGGTCTTCTCAGCAGCCGGCGCCACGTCCTCACGGATCCCGAGCTCACGCTCGCGCAGCACGGTGTAGATCCGGGCGATGTCTCGCTTGACGGACTTCAGCTTGCCGTTGCTCTCGAGCTGGCCGGTGGCCGCCTGGAAGCGCAGGTTGAACAGCTCTTCCTTGGACTTGCGCAGCCGGTCGGTGAGGGCACCGGTGTCAAGAGCCGCGAGGTTGTCCATGTTCAGATCCTTGGATCCAATAGCCATTGATCATTCACCGCCTTCGCGACGCACGATGCGTGCCTTCATCGGGAGCTTGTGGATTGCCAGGCGCAGCGCCTCACGGGCCACTTCCTCGCTCACGCCGGAGATCTCGAACATGATGCGTCCGGGCTTGACATTGGCGATCCACCACTCGGGGGAACCCTTACCGGAACCCATACGAGTCTCGGCAGGCTTCTTGGTCAGGGGACGGTCCGGGTAGATGTTGATCCAGACCTTGCCGCCACGCTTGATGTGGCGGGTCATGGCGATACGCGCAGCCTCGATCTGACGGTTCGTGACGTACGCCGGGCTCAGAGCCTGGATGCCCCACTCACCGAACGTGACTCGGGTTCCGCCCTTGGCCTCTCCCCGACGGCGCGGGTGGTGCTGCTTGCGGAACTTCACACGACGTGGGATGAGCATTACTTACCACCCTCTGCGTTGTTGGCCTCCGCAGCGGTGTTCTGCTGCGGGGCTGCGGCGGAGTCGCGCTCACGGCGGCCGCCACGGTCGTTACGGTCATTCGGGCGACGACGACGCTCGCCGGCACCGCCGCCACCGCGGCGGTCGTTGCGTCCGCGCGAGGACGGAGCCGCCGCCTGCTGGGCAGCCAGTTCCTTGTCGGTCAGGTCGCCCTTGTAGATCCAGACCTTCACGCCGATGCGGCCGAAGGTGGTCTTGGCCTCGAAGAACCCGTAGTCGATGTTCGCGCGCAGGGTGTGCAGGGGCACACGGCCTTCACGGTAGAACTCCGAGCGGGACATCTCCGCGCCGCCGAGACGGCCGGCGCACTGGATGCGGATGCCCTTGGCGCCCGCACGCTGTGCGGACTGGATGGCCTTCTTCATGGCGCGACGGAACGCGACACGCGAGGCCAGCTGCTCGGCCACACCCTGGGCCACGAGCTGCGCATCGATCTCGGGGTTCTTGACCTCGAGGATGTTCAGCTGGATCTGCTTGCCCGTGAGCTTCTCGAGCTCGCCGCGGATGCGGTCCGCCTCGGCGCCGCGGCGGCCGATGACGATGCCCGGGCGTGCCGTGTGGATGTCCACTCGGACGCGGTCACGGGTGCGCTCGATCTCGACCTTGGAGATGCCGGCGCGGTCCATGCCCTTTGACATGAGCTCGCGGATCTTCACGTCCTCGCGGATGTAGTCCTTGTAGCGCTGACCCGGCTGGTTGGAGTCTGCGTACCAGTGCGAGACGTGGTCGGTGGTGATGCCCAGACGGAATCCGTTGGGGTTGATTTTCTGTCCCACTTAGCGGACCTCCTCCTTCTCCGGGGTCGCCACGACCACGGTCACGTGGCTCGTGCGCTTGTTGATGCGGTACGCACGGCCCTGGGCACGCGGCTGGAACCGCTTCATGGTGGGACCCTCGTCCACGAAGGCCGCGGAGACCACGAGGTCTTCCGGCTTGAACGCGAGACCCTCGCGATCGGCCTTCTGCCGGGCGTTCGCCACGGCGGATTCGAGCACCTTGAACACCGGCTCGGAAGCTGCCTGGGGGGCAAACTTCAGAATCGCCAATGCCTCATTCGCCTGCTGGCCACGAATCAGGTTGACGACGCGCCGGGCCTTCATAGGCGTCACGCGGATGTAGCGCGCAGATGCCTTGGCTTCCATTGCTTTCCTTCTCTCGTCTTGTCGAAGAAGTGCAGCGTTCTCACCCCGAGGGGTCAGCGACGCTTGCCCTTCTTGTCGTCCTTCACATGGCCGCGGAACGTGCGGGTGGGGGCGAATTCGCCGAGCTTGTGCCCGACCATCGACTCAGTGATGAACACCGGGACATGCTTGCGTCCGTCGTGCACGGCAATCGTGTGTCCGAGCATGTCGGGCACGATCATCGAGCGGCGGGACCACGTCTTGATGACGTTCTTGGTGCCCTTCTCGTTCTCCTTGGCGACCTTCACGAAGAGGTGCTGATCGACGAAAGGGCCCTTCTTGAGGCTGCGTGGCATTAGTCAGGCTCCTTAGCGCTTGTTCTTGCCGGTACGACGACGACGCACGATGAGCTTGTCGCTTTCCTTGTTGGGGCGACGCGTGCGTCCCTCGGGCTTGCCGTTGGGGTTGACCGGGTGACGACCACCGGAGGTCTTGCCCTCGCCACCACCGTGCGGGTGGTCCACGGGGTTCATGACCACACCGCGGACGGTCGGGCGGATGCCCTTCCAGCGGTTGCGGCCAGCCTTGCCCCAGTTGATGTTCGACTGCTCGGCGTTGCCGACCTCACCGATCGTCGCGCGGCAGCGCACGTCCACGTTGCGGATCTCACCGGAGGGCAGGCGCAGCTGGCCGTACTTGCCCTCACGGGCGACGAGCTGGACGGAGGCACCGGCGGAACGAGCCAGCTTGGCTCCCCCACCCGGGCGCAGCTCCACGGCGTGCAGCACGGTGCCCACCGGGATGTTGCGCAGCGGCAGGTTGTTGCCGGGCTTGATGTCCGCGTTGGGGCCGGATTCCACGACGTCGCCCTGCTTCAGGCGGTTCGGCGCGATGATGTATCGCTTCGTGCCGTCCACGTAGTGCAGCAGCGCGATGCGGGCCGTGCGGTTCGGGTCGTACTCGATGTGCGCGACCTTGGCGTCCACGCCGTCCTTGTCGTGACGACGGAAGTCGATCACGCGGTACTGGCGCTTGTGCCCGCCACCCTTGTGACGGGTGGTGATGCGGCCCGTGTTGTTGCGGCCGCCCTTCTTGGGCAGGGGACGCACCAGGGACTTCTCGGGCGTAGTGCGCGTGATTTCTACGAAGTCCGACACCGACGAGCCGCGACGGCCCGGGGTTGTCGGCTTGTGCTTACGGATAGCCATGTTTTGAGTTCCTCGTTAAAGTGGTCTCCGCTCAGGAGAGCGGACCGCCGAAGATGTCGATGGAGCCTTCCCGGAGGGACACGACGGCACGCTTGGTGGCCTTGCGCGTTCCCCAGCCGAAGCGCGTGCGCTTGCGCTTGCCGGGACGGTTGAGAGTGTTCACGGACGCGACCTTCACACCGAAGATGTGCTCGATCGCGAACTTGATCTCGGTCTTGTTGGCCGAGGGATCCACCTGGAAGGTGTACTTGCCCTCGTCGATCAGACCGTAGGACTTTTCGGAGACCACGGGACGGATGATGACGTCACGCGGGTCCTTGTTGTAGATGGCGCTCACTTCGCGTCCTCCTGCTTGCTACCGGACGCAGCTGCGACGAACGAGTCGTAGGCGGTCTTGGTGAAGACCACGTCGTCCGAGACGAGCACGTCGTACGTGTTGAGCTGGTCGGCGTACACGGCGTGCACGTCAACCAGGTTGCGCACGGACAGCGCGGCGGTGTCCTCACCGCGGCCCAGCACGACCAGCAGGTTCTTGCGCTCGGAAATCGAACGCAGCGCCTCCTTGGCGGCCTTCGTGGACGGCTGGTCGCCGCTCACGAGATCGGTCACCACATGGATGCGGCCGTTGCGTGCCCGGTCCGAGAGGGCACCGCGCAGGGCGGCGGCCTTCATCTTCTTGGGCGTGCGCTGAGAGTAGTCACGCGGCGTGGGCCCGTGCACCACGCCACCACCGGTCATGTGAGGGGCGCGGATGGAGCCCTGACGAGCCCGGCCGGTGCCCTTCTGCTTGAACGGCTTGCGACCTGCGCCCGAGACCTCGGCGCGGGTCTTGGTCTTGTGCGTGCCCTGGCGGGCGGCGGCCAGCTGGGCGACGACGACCTGGTGCAGCAGGGCCACATTGGTCTGGGCGTCGAAGATCTCAGCGGGCAGCTCGACGTTGACGGATTCAGTTGCCATGAGTATCAAGCTCCCTTCACGGAGGAACGGACGAGGACGACCGACCCCTTGGGGCCCGGCAGGGCGCCCTTGATGAGCAGCAGGGAGTTCTCGGCGTCGACCGCGTGCACGGTCAGGTTCATGGTCGTGTGACGGGCGTTGCCCATCCGGCCGGCCATGCGCATGCCCTTGAACACGCGTGCGGGGTACGACGCGCCGCCGATGGAACCCGGCTTGCGGTGGTTCTTGTGTGCACCGTGGGAGGCGCCCACGCCGGAGAAGCCGTGACGCTTCATGACGCCGGCGGTGCCCTTGCCCTTGGTGGTGCCGACGACGTCGACCTTGGCGCCGGACTCGAAGAGCTCCACGGACAGTTCCTGCCCGAGCTCGTAGTCGGCGGCGTCGGAAGTACGAAGCTCGACGACGTGGCGGCGGGGCGTCACGCCTGCGGCGGCGAAGTGACCGGCCAGGGGCTTGGTCACCTTGCGGGGATCGATCGCACCGAAGCCGATCTGAACGGCGTTGTAGCCGTCCTTGTCCTCGTTGCGCAGCTGCGTCACGACGTTGGAGTCGGCCTTGACCACGGTCACCGGCACGAACTTCCCGTTCTCGTCCCAGACCTGGGTCATGCCGAGCTTGATGCCCAGCAGGCCCTTCATCTGGCGTTCGAAAGTGGTAGTCATTGGGGTGCGATCCTTTTTACAGCTTGATTTCGATGTTCACGTCAGCCGGCAGATCGAGACGCATGAGCGAGTCGACGGCCTTGGGCGTGGGGTCGATGATGTCGATCAGCCGCTTGTGGGTGCGCATCTCGAAATGCTCACGGCTGTCCTTGTACTTGTGCGGCGAGCGGATGACGCAGTACACGTTCTTTTCGGTGGGCAGCGGGACGGGTCCCACCACCGTTGCACCTGCGCGCGTCACCGTCTCAACGATCTTCCGGGCCGAGACGTCGATGACCTCGTGGTCATAGGACTTCAGCCGGATGCGGATTTTTTGTCCCGCCATGGCGTCGTGACTCTCTTTCTTCAAGTACTTCCCTGTATGGAGTCCAGGACTCCTTGTGCTCGGCGGTCTCTGCCGCCACCCCGCACAGACTGAATCCGGACCGAGTCCGGGTTCCTCACCCTGTCGGAGCTCCGGCACCCGAACTCGGGCGTGTCGCGCTGGGCGACGCGGCCGGGTCCACACACATTGACTCGGTGCCGGTGAAAAGTGGTTGTTCGCGGCGCGGTCACGCGGGCGTCGGTGCATTGCGGTTGCTTCGGCTGCACACATGCTCCGCACCCGGTTCTCGCGATGAACCTCTGTTCGTGCTGAGCGCGCAATTTCTCGCGCCGCTGAGCGAACAACAGCGACCATTGTGCCAGAGAACGCGGTGCCGGCGCAAACCCGGGTGCGACGGCAAGGAACGACAGTGCCCCGCACTCTCGAAGGAGTGCGGGGCACTGGAGGGTTCGGCTCAGCGCCTCACCGCGTGATCATCGGGGAACTACTTGATGATCTTGGTGACGCGGCCGGAGCCCACGGTGCGACCACCCTCACGGATGGCGAAGCCGAGGCCTTCCTCCATGGCGATCGGCTGGATCAGCTCGACCGTCATCTCGGTGTTGTCACCGGGCATGACCATCTCGGTGCCCTCGGGCAGCGTGATGACGCCGGTGACGTCCGTGGTGCGGAAGTAGAACTGCGGACGGTAGTTCGAGTAGAACGGGTTGTGACGCCCGCCCTCTTCCTTGGACAGGATGTAGACGTTGGCCTCGAAGTCGGTGTGCGGGGTGATGGAACCCGGCTTGCACACGACCTGGCCACGCTCGACATCGTCACGCTTGAGACCGCGCAGCAGCAGGCCGCAGTTCTCGCCCGCCATCGCCTCGTCCATCTGCTTGTGGAACATCTCGATGCCGGTGACCGTGGTCTTCTGCACGGGGCGGATGCCCACGATCTCGACCTCGGAGTTGATCGGCAGCGTGCCGCGCTCGGCGCGACCCGTCACGACGGTACCGCGACCGGTGATGGTGAAGACGTCCTCGATGGGCATGAGGAAGGGCTTGTCGGTGTCGCGGACCGGGTCCGGCACGTTCTCGTCCACGGCCTCCATGAGGTCCTCGACGGACTTGACCCACTTGGGGTCACCCTCGAGCGCCTTCAGAGCAGAGACGCGCACCACGGGGGCGTTGTCACCGTCGAAGCCCTGGTCCGACAGCAGCTCGCGGACCTCCATCTCGACGAGGTCGAGCAGCTCTTCGTCGTCGACCATGTCGGACTTGTTCAGCGCCACCAGCAGGTAGGGAACGCCCACCTGACGGGCGAGCAGGACGTGCTCGCGGGTCTGCGCCATGGGGCCATCGGTGGCGGCGACCACGAGGATCGCGCCGTCCATCTGAGCGGCACCGGTGATCATGTTCTTCACGTAGTCCGCGTGACCGGGGGCGTCCACGTGGGCGTAGTGCCGCTTGTCGGTCTGGTACTCGATGTGCGCGATGTTGATCGTGATGCCGCGCTGCTTCTCCTCCGGAGCGGAGTCGATGGCACCGAAGTCGCGCTGCTCGTTGACGTCCGGGTACTTGTCAGCCAGGACCTTGGAGATCGCAGCGGTGAGCGTGGTCTTGCCGTGGTCAACGTGGCCGATGGTGCCAATGTTGAGGTGCGGCTTGTTGCGCTCGAACTTGGCCTTCGCCATGGTGTGTTCCTCCTAGAACATTGAGGTGAGACTTGCTCGACTGCTCCGGACCACGGAGCGTAAGACCACAGCGCGGCAAGCGCTGCGCATGTCGAAACCTGTGCAAGTCTACTTCTGGATAACGAATTTACTGAAATTGCAGGGGCGAACCCCGGTGGCTCACTCGCCGCGGTTCTTCTGGATGATCTCCTCGGCCACGGCCTTGGGGACCTCCGAGTAGCTGTCGAACTGCATCGAGTACACGGCGCGGCCCTGGGTCTTGGACCGCAGGTCGCCGATGTATCCGAACATCTCGGAAAGCGGCACGAGCGCCGAGACGAGCTTGACGCCTGTGACGTCCTCCATGGACTGGATCTGGCCACGGCGGGAGTTCAGGTCGCCGATGACGTCGCCCATGTACTCCTCGGGAGTGCGCACCTCGACGGCCATCAGCGGCTCGAGCAGCACCGGGTTGGCACGGCGGGCGCCTTCCTTGAAGACCATGGAGCCGGCGATCTTGAACGCCATCTCCGAGGAGTCGACGTCGTGGTAGGCACCGTCCACCAGCGTGGCCTTGACGCCCACGACCGGGTAGCCGGCCAGGATGCCGAGCTGCATGGCGTCCTGGATGCCGTGGTCAACGGAGGGGATGTACTCGCGCGGCACTCGACCACCGGTCACGGCGTTGTCGAACTCGTACAGCTCCTCGGCGTCCAGCGGCAGCGGCTCGAAGGAGACCTGCACCTTGGCGAACTGGCCGGAACCACCGGTCTGCTTCTTGTGGGTGTAGTCGACCTTCTCGACGGCCTTCTTGATCGTCTCGCGGTAGGCCACCTGGGGCTTGCCCACGTTGGCCTCGACCTTGAACTCCCGCTTCATGCGGTCCACCAGGATGTCCAGGTGCAGCTCGCCCATGCCGCCGATCTCGGTCTGGCCGGTCTCGTCGTTGAGGGACACCGTGAAGGTGGGATCCTCTGCGGAGAGCTTCTGGATGGCGGTGGACAGCTTCTCCTGGTCGCCCTTGGTCTTCGGCTCGATGGCCACGAAGATCACGGGAGCGGGGAAGCTCATGGACTCCAGCACGATCTGGTTGTTCGGGTCCGAGAGGGTGTCACCGGTGGTGGTGTCCTTCAGACCGATCGCGGCGTAGATGTGACCGGCGGAGATCTCGTCCACCGGGTTCTCCTTGTTGGAGTGCATCTGGAAGAGCTTGCCGATGCGCTCGCGCTTGCCCTTGGTGGAGTTCATGACCTGCTCGCCGGCCTTCGCCTTGCCGGAGTACACGCGGATGTACGTGAGCTGGCCGTAGAACGGGTGCGAGGCGACCTTGAACGCCAGCGCCGCGAAGGGGCCGTTGGCGTCCGCGGTGCGGGTCATGACCTCTTCCTCGTCGTTGATGGCGTGGCCCTGCACGTCCTCCACGTCGAGCGGGGAGGGCAGGTAGTCCACCACGGCATCAAGCATGGGCTGAACGCCGCGGTTCTTGAACGCCGAGCCACACAGCACGGGGTAGGCCTGGGAGGTGATCGTCAGCTTGCGGATGCCGGCCTTGATCTCGTCCTCGGTGAGCTCCTCACCGCCGAGGTACTTCTCCATGAGCTCGTCATCCGCCTCCGCGACGGCCTCGACGAGCTGGTTGCGGTAGTCGTCCGCGCGGTCCTTGAGGTCCTCGGGGATCTCGCGCGTCTCGTACTTCGCGCCCAGGGAGACGTCACCCTTGGAGTCGCCCTCCCACACGAGAGCCTTCATGGTCACCAGGTCGATGACGCCCACGAAGTCGTTCTCGGCACCGATCGGCAGCTGCAGCACGAGCGGGGTCGCGCCCAGGCGGGACTTGATGGTGTCCACGGTGAAGTAGAAGTCCGCGCCCAGCTTGTCCATCTTGTTGACGAAGCAGATGCGGGGCACTTCGTACTTGTCGGCCTGGCGCCACACGGTCTCGGACTGGGGCTCCACGCCCTCCTTGCCGTCGAAGACGGCCACGGCGCCGTCGAGCACGCGCAGGGAGCGCTCGACCTCGACCGTGAAGTCCACGTGACCCGGGGTGTCGATGATGTTGATCTGGTAGTCGTGCCAGTAGCACGAGGTCGCGGCGGACGTGATGGTGATGCCGCGTTCCTGCTCCTGAGCCATCCAGTCCATCGTGGATGCACCGTCGTGCGTTTCGCCGAGCTTGTGGTTGATGCCCGTGTAGAACAGGATTCGTTCGGTGGTCGTGGTCTTACCGGCATCGATGTGAGCCATGATGCCGATATTGCGGACCTTCTTGAGGTCGGTAAGCACGTCGAGTGCCACGATGGTTCCCTTCGTAAAAGGTGGTGCCGGGCCCTGGTGTCGGCCCCGCGCGGGGCGGGGCCGACAGGACTACCGAATTTTACCAGCGGTAGTGGGCGAAGGCCTTGTTGGATTCGGCCATCTTGTGGGTGTCCTCGCGGCGCTTCACAGCGGCGCCGAGGCCGTTGGACGCGTCGAGGATCTCGTTCTGCAGACGCTCGGTCATGGTGTTCTCACGACGCGCCTTGGAGTAGCCCACGAGCCAGCGCAGGGACAGCGCCTGGGCACGGCCTGCCTTGACCTCGACCGGCACCTGGTAGGTGGCGCCGCCAACGCGACGGGAGCGGACCTCGAGGGCCGGCTTCACGTTTTCGAGCGCCTTCTTCAGGGTGGCCACGGGATCGGAATTGGTCTTGTTGCGCACGCCCTCCAGAGCACCGTAGACGATGCGCTCGGCCGTGGACTTCTTGCCGTCCTGCAGGACCTTGTTGATCAGCTGCGTGACCACGGGCGAACCGTAGACGGGATCGACGACGAGGGGGCGCTTGGGAGCGGGACCTTTACGAGGCATTACTTCTTCTCCTTCTTGGCGCCGTAGCGGGAGCGGGCCTGCTGGCGGCCCTTGACACCCTGGGTGTCGAGCGCGCCGCGCACGATCTTGTAGCGAACACCGGGCAGGTCCTTCACACGACCGCCGCGCACGAGCACGATGGAGTGCTCCTGCAGGTTGTGGCCCTCGCCGGGGATGTATGCGGTGACTTCAACGCCGCCGTTGAGCTTCACACGGGCGACCTTGCGCAGCGCAGAGTTCGGCTTCTTGGGGGTGGTGGTGAAGACACGGGTGCAGACGCCGCGCTTCATGGGATTGCCCTTGAGCGCGGGAGCTTTGGTCTTCACGACCTTGGAGTGCCGGCCCTTGCGGACCAGTTGCTGGATAGTTGGCACAGTGCCTCCTGGTGGAGCGGAACCCGGTGCGTGCCGGGCCCGCAGGTGACGGGACGGTGATTCCGGGCGCCATGCCGCCGCCATGTGGACCAGAGGCCCGCGAAACGGTGTGCAAGCATGACGAAAGATGGCATCTAGGTACAAGGTGCGTACCAGTGGACAGGGTCCAAAGTGCCATCTCATTGCAGATCGCCCGGAATCGAGCAATTCTGGCCTATCGTATCAGCTTCCCCCGCTGGAGAGGAAACCGGTGTGTCCCGAGATCGCGACATCCGCGGAGAGCGCCCGCGCGCAGCGCTGCAGCGCGGGGACCACGCGCTCGTCGAGGGACTCGACGTCGCCGGTGCCCAGACTCACGCGCATGGACGCGTTCACCGCGGCGACCACCGTGCCCTGCGCGTCCGTGACCGGAACGGCCACGGAGCGCAGGCCCAGCTCGAGCTCCTGGTCCACGACCGCCCAGCCGGCGCGGCGCACCGCTGCGATCTGCGCGCCCAGCTGCTCCCGGTCCGTGAGGGTGCGCTCGGTGAGCGGTCGCGGTTCGACCGCCTCCAGCCGCGCCATCAGCTCCCGCGGCGGCAGGCCCGCGAGCAGCACTCGGCCCATGGAGGTGGCGTATGCGGGCAGCCGTGTGCCCACGGCGATGCTCACGCTCATGATGCTCTTCGTGGCGACCCTGGCCACGTAGACGATGTCCGACCCGTCGAGCACGGACAGGGACGTCGACTCCCCCAGCTCCGCAGACAGCGCCCGCAGGTGGGGCTGCGCGAGCTGGGGCAGCGACAGTGCGCTGAGGTACGCGTGGCCGAGCCCGAGCACCTTGGGGGTCAGCTCGAAGCCGCGGCCGTCGCTGCGCACGTAGCCGAGTGTCTCCAGCGTGAGCAGGAACCGGCGGGCCGTCGCCCGGGTGAGATCCGTGCGGCGGGCGACCTCCGTGAAGCTCATGACGGGGTGCTCGGCGTCGAAGGCCGCGATCACCGTCAGCCCGCGCGCCAGGGACTGCACGAAACCGTCCCCGGGAACGGTCCGGGCGTCGTCGTTCGTGGTCACGGCTGTCCTCCTCGGCACCCCGGCGGCACTGCCACTGGTCGGGACGGTCACCGCCCAGGGGTGAGCGTCACGTCCAGCTGCTCGACGAGCTCGTCGTAGCCCACGCCGAACGTCTCGCGCACCACGATCCGGCCGCCCTCGACCACGAAGACCCCGAGGTCCGTGTAGACGCGGGACACGCAACCCACCCCCGTGAGCGGCATGGTGCACCGCTCCACGAGCTTGGACTGTCCGTTCTTGGACTTCAGGGTCATCATCACGAACGTCTGCTTGGCGCCGGTGGCGAGGTCCATGGCCCCTCCCACGGCGGGGATCGCATCCGGCTTGCCCGTGTGCCAGTTGGCCAGGTTGCCGTGGCGGTCCACCTGGAACGCGCCCAGCACGCAGCAGTCCAGGTGCCCGCCGCGCATCATGGCGAAGGAGTCCGCGTGGTGGAAGTACGAGCAGCCCTCGGTCTCCACCACGGGGATCTTGCCGGCGTTGATGAGGTCCGGGTCCACCTCGTCCCCGTGGGCCTCGCCGCCCATCCCGAGCATGCCGTTCTCGGTGTGCAGGGTGACGTCGTCCTCCGGGCCCAGGTAGTTGGACACCAGCGTGGGCTGACCGATCCCCAGGTTGACGTAGGCACCGGCGGGGATGTCCCGCGCGACGACCTCCGCGAGCTCCTCGGGGGACAACGGGTGGTCGCTGCTCTGCGGGACGCTCATGCCGCACCTTCCTCTCGAGAATCCTGCTGCCGGGGGTGGTCCACGCGGACCACCGTGTCCACGTAGATCCCGGGCGTCACGACGGCCTCCGGGTCGAGCGCGCCGCGCTCCACGACCTCGTCCACCTGCACGATCGAGTGCGTGGCCGCCGCTGCCATGACGGGGCCGAAGTTGCGCGCGGTCTTGCGGTAGACCAGGTTGCCGACCCGGTCCGCTCGCAGCGCCTTGGTCAGGGAGAAGTCCGCGTGGATCGAGTACTCGAGCACCTGGTGACGGCCGTCCAGCTTCCGCACCTCCTTGCCCTCCGCCAGGGGCGTGCCGTAGCCGGTGGGTGTGAAGAACGCCCCGATCCCCGCCCCCGCCGCCCGGATGCGCTCGGCGAGGTTGCCCTGCGGGACGACCTCCAGCTCGATCTGTCCGGCCCGATACTTCTCGTCGAAGTGCCACGAGTCCGACTGGCGGGGGAAGGAGCAGATGATCTTGCGCACCCGCCCGAGCTGGATCAGGGTGGCCAGCCCCACGTCCCCGTTTCCGGCGTTGTTGCTGACCACGGTCAGGTCCGTTGCCCCGTTGTCGATCAGTGCGTCGATGAGCTCCACGGGCTGTCCTGCGACACCGAAGCCGCCGATCATCACGCACGCGCCGTCGTGGACGGGTGCCACGGCCGCCGCGGCGGTCTCTGCAATGGTGAGCACGGTCTCTGTCCCTCCGTCTGTCGAACCGGGGCCTCAGCCCCGGGCGTCCTGATTCTCGAGCACCACCGCGAGGCCCTGCCCCACGCCGATGCACAGGCTTGCGACTCCCCAGCGCCGCCCGGACTCCTGCAGCCGTCGCGCGAGGGTGCCGAGCACGCGGGTGCCGGAGGCGCCCAGCGGGTGGCCCAGCGCGATCGCACCGCCCCACGCGTTGACGATCTCCTGGTCCACACCCCACTGCCGCAGACAGGCGAGCGACTGCGCGGCGAACGCCTCGTTGAGCTCGACCGCGGCAACGTCGTCCCAGGTGATCCCGGCTCGCCGCAGGGCAGTCTCCGCGGCGCGCACCGGCGCCTCCCCGAAGAACTGGGGCTCGTTGGCCGCGGCGCCGCGGCCCGCGATCCGGGCGAGGGGCTGGCGGCCGAGCAGCTCGGCGCCGCGCTCGCTGCCGAGCCATACCGCGGACGCACCGTCGTTCATGGGCGAGGAGTTGCCCGCCGTGACGGTGGCGTTCTCGCCGGTGCGGAACACCGTGCGCAGCTGCCCCAGGGTCTCCGGCGTGGAGTCGGGGCGGATGGTCTCGTCCCGCGTGAGCTCCACGCCCTTCCTGCCGGTGGGTGCCACGCGGACCGTGAGGTCGTCGTATCTTCCCTCGTCCCAGGCCTTCGCGGCCAGCCTGTGGGAGCGCGCGGCGAACTCATCCTGCTCCTCGCGGGTGATGCCGTGCTTCTCGCGCAGCTGCTCCGTGGCCTCACCGAGTGAGACGGTCCACTCGTCCGGCATCTCGGGGTTCACGAGTCGCCAGCCCAGCGTCGTGTTGGCAAGCTCCAGGTTCTGCATCGGGAACGGGCGGTCCGTCTTGGGCAGCACCCACGGGGCACGGGACATCGACTCGACGCCGCCCACGAGCAGCACGTCCCCCTCCCCCACCTCGATCTGGCGGGAGGCGATCATGGCGGCGTCCAGGGACGAGCCACACAGCCTGTTGACCGTGGAGCCGGGGAGACTCACGGGCAGACCCGCGAGCAGGGTGGCCATGCGGGCCACGTTGCGGTTCTCCTCCCCCGCGCCGTTCGCGTTGCCCAGGTAGACCTCGTCGATCGCCGCCGGGTCCAGGGCGGGAGCGCGTTCCACGAGGGTGCGCACCACGAGCGCCGCAAGATCGTCCGGGCGGTGCCCCGACAGCGCGCCGCCGAGCTTGCCGAACGGGGTCCGGACGGCGTCGTACACGTAGGCCTGGTTCATGGGAATCCTCACCGTGGGAGTTCGACCGGTCGGGGCCGGCGGGGTGTGGGTGCGCGGTGCCTGGTACAGCACACCCGGCTGCTTTCACCAGGCTATGCCGGGGTGTTCGCCATGTGAACACTTGTTCACATGGCGAACACGTCTCAGTCCCGCACCTCGGACAGTGCCTTCTGGGCGTGCTTGAACGCGTTGTTGGCCGAGGGGACGGAGAGGTAGATCGCGGACTGCATGACGACCTCCTTGATCTCCACCGTGCTCAGCCCGTTGCGAAGGGCCGCCTTGACGTGCATCTCGAACTCCTCCCAATGCGCCCCGGCGATCAGCGCCGTGAGCACGCACGCGCTGCGCATCCGCCGGTCGAGCCCCGGGCGGGTCCAGATCTCGCCCCACGCGTAGCGCGAGATGAAGTCCTGGAAATCCTCCGTGAACTCCGTCTTGCCTGCCTCCGCACGGTCCACGTGCTCGTCCGTGAGGACCTCGCGGCGCACGGTCATGCCCTCGTCGTGGGCCTGCGCCTCGGTGCGTTCGGGGTGTCGGTTCATGCTGTCCTCTGCTCTGCTGTCGATGGACGGGCGGCGAGTCGGTGCGCGGGGGTACGGCGCACCGGCGCCTGCCGGGTCGGAGTGCGGGGTCATAGTGCGGCTTCGTAGTGCCGCGCGTCATTGCGCGGGCGGGAGAGTGCGGCGCGTCAGCGCGCGGCGGCGATCAGATCCGTGAGGAGCCGCTCGAGCAGCTCCGGCGCTGCGAGGGGCACGAGGTGGGCGGCGCCGTCGACGATCTCGCAGCGAGCCCGCAGCGCCTGCGCGAGTGGCCGGGCGACGTCGGGCCCCACCATGGCGTCCTCGGTACCGGTGACGACGGCGCACGGCACGGCGGCGGGGGCCGTCACCCCGCGCAGGTCGTAGTCCGCGAGCGCTCGGCACGCGGCGGCGTAGCTGACGCGGTCGGCGCCCTGGAGGTCGTGCAGCAGGGGCGTGCAGAGCTCGGAGTGCCGCGCCAGGAAGTCAGCCTCGAACCAGGCCTTCGCGCACGTGACCACCTGGGTGGGAGTCCCGGCACTCGCCACGAGTTCGGCGCGCTCGCGCCAGGAGGCCGGGTCCGGGAAGTAGTTGGCCGTGGCGACGAGCGTGGCGGACGCCAAGTGGGAGGAGCCCGCGGCAAGCTGCTGCTGCACCACGGCCCCGCCGATCGATGTCCCCATCGCGTGCCACGCTCCCGGCCCCACGCGCTGCGTGACCGCGCGAGCCACGCCCTCGGCGAGGTCGGCAACCGTGAACTCCTGCGCCGGTGCGCTCACGCCGTGGCCGGGAAGGTCCCAGCCGACCACATGGAAGCGGCCCGAGAGCAGGGGGACGAGCGGGGCGTACAGGTTCGTCACGGAGGTTCCCAGCGCGGGCCCAAGCACCACGAGCGGTGCGTCTGTGGGGAGGTCTTGCAGGCGCGTGAACTCCACGAGCCCCAATTCGGGAACGGTCATCGTCTCTTCCTCTCGTCGTGCCGGGCGGCTGCACGCTCGCACAGTTGCGGAGCCACCCCCAGGTATCCTCGCGGGTCCAGCAGACTGCGGATCCAACCGGTCAGTTCGGAGGCGGCCACCCCCTCGGGCAGCTCAACGTCCTCCCCCGCCCGCACCTCCGCCGCGAGCGCGGCGGCGAGCACCTCCGGGTCCTGTGGCTCGGCGCGCACGGCGGCCTGGATGCGCTGCTTGGCGCTGCGCCCGTCCCGCTCCCCCAGCACGGGGGCCAGCGCGGTGTTCAGCCGTTCGGCCATCACGCCCGTTCCAGCGTCCGCCAGGTTGCGGGCCATGCGCTCCTCGCGGACGGTGAGCCCCGCGGCCAGCTCCGCCGCGTGCGACGACGCCGCGGCCGTCAGCACCGCGAGCTCGCGCAGCGCCGGCCACTCGGCGTGCCAGCCGCCGTCCGGCCGCTCGTCGTCCGCGGCACTCGCTCCCGCCGCCACCTGGGCCAGCAGTGCCGTCGCTGCGATGCCCGTGCGCTTGAGGAGCACACTCAGCACGGGGTTCTGCTTCTGCGGCATGGCCGAGGACACGCCCCGGCCCTCTGCGGCGGGCTCTCTCACTTCACCGACCTCTGGGCGGGACATCGTCAAGACGTCGTTCGCCATCCTGGCCAGCGCGGCGGTGGTCTCCGCGAGACTCCCCGCGACCCGCAGCACCGGCACGCGGTTGGTGTGCCACACACCGTCGGGCAGCCGGAGTCCAAGCTCCTCGGCCCAGTACCCGAGGAGCTCCTTCACCCGCTGCCACGTGCGCTCCTCGGTGTCCCCGGGGTGGGCGCAGCGGGCCACGGTGGCCGCGAGCGACCCGGCCGCCCCGCCGAAGGAGACGGGCAGGTGGGCGCGCGCGGCGACGTCGTCCGCGGCGTCGTCCACACCCGCGAGCCACGACGCGGCCTTGAGTCCGAAGGAGACCGGCAGGGCGTGCTGGGTCAGGGTGCGCCCGACCATGACCGTGCCCCCATGGCGCACCACGAGGCGCACGAGGGCGTCCCCTGTGCGGTCAAGCCCCTCCAGGAGCATCCTGCGCACGTCCTCGACCACGAGCGCCAGGGCCGTGTCCATCACGTCCTGGCTCGTCAGACCGGCGTGCACCGCGCCCAGGGGGCGGCCGTGCTCCTCCTCGACCGCACGGCGGTAGGCCGCCAGCAGTGGGATCACTGGGTTGCCACCACCCTCGGAGGCCACAGCCAGGTCTGTGAGCGCGGCCTCGTCGAGCGGCACCCGGTCCACCGCGGCGTGAGCGGCCTCGGCTGCAACGGCGGGGACGAGGCCCACCCTGGACTGCGCCGTGACCCACGCGTCCTCCACCCGGAGGATCGCGCGGGCCACGGCACGGTCGTCCGCCAGGGCCGCGGCCCGGTGCGCTCCCGGCAGCAGCAGACCCGCCTCGATCACTCCAGCCCCCGGTAGGACAGGAACACGGTCTCGTGCTCGCCCTGCAGGTGCACGTCGAAGCGCAGCGAGCCGTCTTCGAGCCGCTGGGCGATCAGCGTGGAGCGCTCCTCCTCGGACAGGGAGCTCAGCAGGGGGTCGTTCCCGAGCGCCTCGGTGTCCTCGGGGAGGTAGATCCGCGTGAACAGCCGGTTGAGCAGGCCCCGCCCGAACACCGTCATGAGGATGAACGGCGCCTTGCCGGCCTCGGTGGGTCCGGGATTCACCGTTGTGAAGTCGTAGTGGCCCGCGTTGTCCACGGCCACCCGGCCGAAACCGGTGAACGTGTAGCCGTCCCGTTTGAGGGACCCGGGCTCCTTCGAGACCCTGCCGTTCTCGTCCGCCTGCCAGATCTCGAGCATCGCGTCCGGGATCGTGGCGCCGTGGCCGTCGTACACGGTGCCCTGTAGGCGCACGGCGTTCGGGTGCGACAGCGGCACCAGGAACTCCCCGCCCTCGTAGGGCAGCGCGTAGCCGTAGAAGGGACCGATGGTCTGGCCGGGTGTGGGCACCAGGCGCTCGGTGTTCTCAGTCATTGCTGTCGTCCTCCGTCCAGGTGCGGTTCGAACCGCTCAGGACGATGTCCCAGCGGTAGCCGAGCAGCCACTCGTGCTCGGAGAGGTCGTGGTCGTAGGTGGCCACGAGCCGGTCGCGGGCCTTCGGATCCACGATGGACTGGTAGATGGGGTCCAGGGCGAAGAGCGGATCCCCAGGGAAGTACATCTGGGTGATCATCCGCTGCGTGAAGTCCGTGCCGAACAGGGAGAAGTGCACGTGCGCCGGGCGCCACGCGTTGAGGTGGTTCTTCCACGGGTACGGCCCGGGCTTGATCGTCACGAACGAGTACGAGCCGTCGTCGCCCGTGAGGCAGCGGCCCACGCCCGTGAAGTTCGGGTCGATGGGCGCCGGGTGCTGGTCCCGCTTGTGGATGTAGCGCCCCGCCGCGTTGGCCTGCCAGATCTCCACGAGCTGGTTGCGCACCGGGCGGCCGCTGCCGTCCACGATGCGCCCCGAGATTCGGATCCGCTCGCCGATGGGCTCCCCGCCGTCCTGGATGGTCAGGTCCGACTCCAGGGAGTGGACGTCCCGCTGGCCGAAGGCCGGGGCGTGGAGCTCGATGGTCTCCGGGTCCGTGTGGCGCGGGTCCTTGGTGGGGTGGCGCAGGATCGAGCTGCGGTACGGTGCGTAGTCCAGGCGGGGCTGGTTCTCGACCGTCCCGGAGGCCTCGTGCTGCGTGCTGATCCGCGCCATCTCGTCGATGAGCTGCGCCTGGGTGTCCTTGGCGTCGTCGGCGCCTTTGGCGTACAGGGGCTCGAACGTGTCGTCGTTCTCGACGGTCATGGTCATCTCCTCGGGTGGGTGGCGGGGTGGGCGTCGTGTGTCGTCAGGTCCGGTCCTGCCAGCCCGTGTAGGACTCCGCGAAGTACGCCGACCCGTGGACCGATCCGGTCAGCGCCTCGAACTCGCCACGACGGCGCTTCGCGGCGAAGGGGTTCTCGTCCGGTGCGGTGTGCATGAGGTTCGTGACCCAGTAGGAGAAGTTCTGCGCCTTCCAGATCCGCTCCAGCGCCTGGGCCGAGTAGCCGACCAGTCCGGCGTCGTCGCCGGTCTCGAAGAAGTCAACGACCGCCGGGGCCAGCACGCGGACGTCGCAGAACGCGAGGTTCAGCCCCTTGGCGCCCGTGGGAGGCACGGTGTGCCCGGCGTCCCCCACCAGGAACATGTTCCCGTACCGCAGGGGCTCGCACACGTAGGAGCGGAACGGCAGGACCGTCTTGTCGAAGATCGGCCCCCGCTTCAGAGTGAGCCCGTCCGGGCCGTCCACCCGGGCCTGCAGCTCGTCCCAGATCCGCTCGTCGTCCCACTCGGCCGCGTCCGTGTCCGGAGGGCACTGGAAGTACATTCGCTGCACGGTGTCGCTGCGCTGGGAGATCAGGGCGAAGCCGCGGGGCGATGTGGCGTAGACCAGCTCGGGGGCCGACGGCGGCGCCTCGCACAGAATCCCGAACCACGCGAACGGGTACTCGGTGAAGTTGTCCGTGCGCACGTCCTGGGGGATCTGCCGTCTGCACACGCCCCGCGAACCGTCAGCCCCCACGAGCAGCCGGGCGCGGATCTCGAGGTCCTCGCCGTCCGCGGTGGTGCACCGCACGGTGGGGTGCTCCGTGGTCAGCTCGTCCACCCGGGTGCCCGAGACCTCCCAGTGGACGACGCCGCCGTCCCGCTCGCGCGCGGCGGCCAGGTCCGTGAACACCTCGTTCTGCGGGTACAGCCACACGGACTCCCCCACCAGCTCCCGGAAGTCGATGCGCCGACTCTCGCCGTTGAAGCGCAGCACCGTACCCTCGTGCTCGTGGCCGTGACTGAGCACCCGGCCGGCCACACCGGAGTCCGTGAGCATGGCCACCGTGCCCGCCTCCAGGATGCCCGCCCGGTGGGTTCGAGCGATCTCCTCGCGGGAGCGCGTCTCTACCACCACGGTGTCGATGCCCGCACGCGACAGCAGGTGCGAGAGCATCAGGCCGGCAGGGCCCGCCCCCACGATCGCGACGTCAGCCTTGACGACCGTTCGCTCCTCGAGCATGTGTCCTCCTAGCGCACGTCCGGCTCCCATTATGGCGGCGGGCCATGGCGCGCATCACATCTGTCCCGTTGAACGGGATGTTGTCCCCTGTGCTGCCGAGCCCTTGGCCCGGCGGGTCTTCCGCCGCCCCGTCTGGCGGACTCGCGCGGCGACCGTGCCCGCTCCGTGCACGAGGCGGCCGCGACGACGACGCCCGCCCCGGTCCGTGGCTGCCGCGGGCACGCCTGGGGCCCGGAGAACAACCGGATGGTGTTGTCAGAGGGCTCCGAGCGCGCGGGAGATGCCGTGCCCCGCAACCCGAAGCGTTTGCACGATGGCCGGGAGGTCCGCGTCCCGCATCTCCGCCAGCGGGAGCACGGTTCCAAGCGCCGCGCCGCGCTGTCCGGCCGGAACCTTCAGGGGCACGGCCACTCCCCCGGTCCCCTGGTCGATGCGCTCGCGCTGGACCGCGTACCCGCGCCGCGCGAAGACGGCCAGATCCGCGGCAAAGCGCTCCGCAGTGGCCGTGAGCGCGGCAGGGTCCCCGGCGGCGTCGGGCACCGAGACCGCGCGGTGGTACTGCGCGACGACCTCGGCGGAGCACTGGGACAGCAGTGCCAGCCCGGTGGCCGAGCGGTGCAGCGGCAGCCGCCCCGCCACGATCGAGCGCAGCGGAACCGTGGACCCGCTCGCGGCGATCCGCTCCGCGAACAGCACGTCCCGGCCCTCCACCACACCCACGTGCACGTGCTGGCGCAGCACGGCATGGACGTCCGACATGAACGGGATGGCCGCCGCGGCAAGGCTCTCCGCCGAGGCGGAGCGTGAGGCCAGCTCCCACAGGCGCGTGCCCACCCGGTAGGTCTGCGCGGACCCGACCTCCAGCCACCCCGTGCGCTTCATGTCCCCCAAGATCCGGTGGGCGGTGGACGGCGGCAGCCCCGTGGCGCGGCAGATCTCCCGGAAGCCCAGCTCGGGCCGCGCGGGACCGAAGGCGCTGAGGACACGGTCGAAGCGCTCGATGAGCGACTCCCCGGACGCCGAGTTCGCCACGGCCACCCTCCCTTTCCCACGGTGCGCGTCCCGCGGGCCGCGCTGCGCCCAGTCTAGGAGCGGTGGGCACGAAGAAGCCCGGGTGGCCCCCTCTCGGGGGCCCACCCGGGCGCTGTCAATCACGTCACCGGAGGGCGACGTCGCGCCGCCGCCCCGCGGGGCGGCTCACGCGGGTGACCCGGCTCAGTTGCCGCCGAAGTCGTAGTCGTCCAGGGGGATCGCCTGGAACTCGGAACCCAGCCCGCCGGAGTTCTCCTCCGCGTAGCTGAAGTCCGAGAACGCGGACGGATCCGTGAACATCGAGGCCCTGGCCTCCTCCGTGGGCTCCACGTCCACGCTGTTGTACCGCTCGAGACCGGTACCGGCGGGGATTAGCTTGCCGATGATCACGTTCTCCTTCAGACCCAGCAGCGGGTCCGACTTGCCCTCCATGGCGGCCTGCGTAAGCACACGCGTGGTCTCCTGGAAGGATGCGGCGGACAGCCACGAGTCCGTGGCGAGCGAGGCCTTGGTGATGCCCATGAGCTCCGGACGCCCGGCGGCGGGACGCTTGCTCTCGGCCACCGCACCGCGGTTGGCCTCGAGGAAGCGCACATTGTCCACCAGCTCACCCGGCAGCAGCGCAGTGTCGCCGGACTCGATAATGGTCACGCGGCGCAGCATCTGCCGCACGATGACCTCCACGTGCTTGTCGTGGATGCCCACGCCCTGCGAACGGTATACGCCCTGGACCTCGTCCACCAGGTGCTTCTGCGCCTCGCGGGGACCGCGGATGCGCAGCACCTCCTTCGGATCCACCGCGCCGGTCACGAGCTGCTGGCCGACGTCGACGTGGTCGCCGTCCGCCACGAGCAGCTTGGCACGACGCAGCACCGGGTAGGCGAACTCCTCGTCACCGTTGTCCGGTACCACGACGATCTTCAGGGACTTGTCCGTGTCCTCGATGCGGATCCGGCCGGCCACCTCGGAGATCGGGGCCACACCCTTGGGGGTGCGGGCCTCGAAGAGCTCCTGGATACGGGGCAGACCCTGCGTGATGTCACCGTCCGAGGACGCCACACCACCGGTGTGGAAGGTGCGCATCGTCAGCTGGGTGCCGGGCTCGCCAATGGACTGCGCGGCAACGATGCCCACGGCCTCGCCGATGTCCACCAGCTGGTTGGTGGCCAGCGACCGGCCGTAGCACGCGGCGCACACGCCCACCGCGGACTCGCACGTGAGCACGGAGCGCACGCGCACCTCGTCCACACCCGCGTTGTACAGGGTGCTGATCATGGCGTCCGACATGTCGGCACCAGCCTCGGCCAGCACCTCGCCGTTCTCGTCCGCCACAGCCGAGGCGAGCACGCGGCCGTGCACCGTGTTCTCGATGTCCTCGTGCAGGGTGCGCACACCGGTGTCCGTCACGTCCGCGAGCGGCAGGACCAGGCCTCGAACGGTCTGGCAGTCCGACTCGCGCACGATCACGTCCTGCGACACGTCCACCAGACGCCGGGTCAGGTAGCCCGAGTTGGCGGTACGCAGCGCCGTGTCCGCGAGACCCTTGCGGGCACCGTGGGTGGCGATGAAGTACTCCAGCACCGACAGACCCTCCCGGTAGGAGGACTTGATCGGGCGGGGCATGATCTCACCCTTCGGGTTCGCCACGAGACCGCGGATGCCGGCAATCTGACGGACCTGCATCCAGTTGCCTCGCGCACCGGAGGACACCATGCGGTTGATGGTGTTGGTGGGCGTGAGGTTGTCCCGCATGGCCTGCGCGACCTCGTCCGTGGCCTTGGACCAGATGTCGATGAGCTCCGATCGGCGCTCGTCGTCGTCGATCAGGCCCTTGTCGTACTGGCCCTGGATGCGCGCAGCCTGTGCCTCGTAGCCCTCCATGATGGCGGGCTTCTCCGGCGGCGTCGCGATGTCCGAGATCGCCACGGTGACCCCGGAGCGCGAGGCCCAGTGGAAGCCGGCGTCCTTGAGGTTGTCCAGCGTCTTGGCCACGCGTGTCATCGGGTAGCGCTCCGCGAGGTCGTTCACGAGAGCGGAAAGGTGCTTCTTGTCCGCGACGTTCTCGTCCCACGGGTAGTCCTCGGGCAGCGTCTCGTTGAAGAGCACACGCCCGAGCGTGGTCTCCACGACGGCGGGCTGACCCGGCTCCCAGCCCTCGGGACCTTCCCAGCCGGTGTACGGCACGAAGTCCTCGAGCTCGATCTTGCACTTGGCGTTCAGGTGCAGCTCGCCGGAGTCGTTGGCCATGATCGCCTCGGCCACCGAGGAGTAGCTGTTGCCCTCCCCGGCCCAGCCCTCACGCACGGTGGTGAGGTGGTACAGACCGATGATCATGTCCTGCGACGGCAGGGCGATCGGCTTGCCGTCCGACGGCTTGAGGATGTTGTTCGAGGACAGCATCAGCACGCGGGCCTCCGCCTGCGCCTCCGGGGAGAGCGGCAGGTGGACGGCCATCTGGTCGCCGTCGAAGTCAGCGTTGAACGCGCCGCACACGAGCGGGTGCAGCTGGATGGCCTTGCCCTCCACAAGCTGCGGCTCGAACGCCTGGATGCCCAGACGGTGCAGGGTGGGGGCGCGGTTGAGCAGCACCGGGTGCTCGGTGATGACCTCTTCCAGCACGTCCCACACCTGGGGACGGTAGCGCTCGACCATGCGCTTGGCGGACTTGATGTTCTGCGCGTGGTTCAGGTCCACCAGGCGCTTCATCACGAACGGCTTGAACAGCTCCAGGGCCATCTGCTTGGGCAGACCGCACTGGTGCAGCTTCAGCTGCGGGCCCACCACGATCACGGAACGACCGGAGTAGTCCACGCGCTTGCCGAGCAGGTTCTGACGGAAGCGGCCCTGCTTGCCCTTGAGCATGTCGGACAACGACTTCAGCGCACGGTTGCCGGGACCCGTGACAGGGCGGCCGCGGCGGCCGTTGTCGAACAGGGAGTCCACGGCCTCCTGCAGCATGCGCTTCTCGTTGTTCACGATGATCTCGGGGGCACCGAGGTCCAGCAGCCGCTTGAGGCGGTTGTTGCGGTTGATCACACGACGGTAGAGGTCGTTGAGATCGGAGGTCGCGAAGCGGCCACCGTCCAGCTGCACCATGGGACGCAGCTCCGGCGGGATCACCGGCACGGCGTCCAGGACCATGCCCAGCGGCGAGTTGTCCGTGGTCAGGAAAGCGTTGACCACCTTCAGGCGCTTCAGGGCGCGGGTCTTGCGCTGGCCCTTGCCCGTGGCGATGGTCTCGCGCAGCGACTCGGCCTCGGCCTCGAGGTCGAAGCTCTCGAGGCGCTTCTTGATGGACTCGGCGCCCATGGAGCCCTCGAAGTACATGCCGTAGCGGTCCACCATCTGGCGGTACAGGGCCTCGTCACCCTCGAGGTCGTTGACCTTGAGGTTCTTGAAGCGGTCCCAGACCTTCTCCAGGTAGTCGATCTCGCGGTCCGCGCGCTTGCGCACGTTGGCCATCTGGCGGTCCGCCGAGTCGCGCAGCTTGCGCTTCTCGGCAGCCTTGCCGCCCTCCTCCTCGACGCGCGCGAGATCGTTCTCGAGGTCGCGGGCGATCGCGTTGATGTCCGCGTCCCGGGTGTCCTCCAGCTGCTTCTTCTCACGGTCGATCGCGGCCTGCAGGTTGGGCAGGTCGTCGTGGCGGGCCTGCTCGTCCACGGAGGTGATCATGTACGCGGCGAAGTAGATGACCTTCTCGAGGTCCTTCGGCGCGAGGTCCAGCAGGTAGCCCAAACGCGAGGGGACGCCCTTGAAGTACCAGATGTGGGTCACGGGAGCGGCGAGCTCGATGTGGCCCATGCGCTCACGGCGCACCTTGGCGCGAGTGACCTCCACGCCGCAGCGTTCACAGATGATGCCCTTGTAGCGCACGCGCTTGTACTTGCCGCAGTAGCACTCCCAGTCCCGGGTGGGACCGAAGATCTTCTCGCAGAACAAGCCGTCCTTCTCGGGCTTGAGCGTGCGGTAGTTGATGGTTTCCGGCTTCTTGACCTCGCCATAGGACCAGCCGCGGATCTGATCCGCGGTGGCCAGGCCGATCTGCATGAGACCCAGTGAAGAATCGTTGGACATAAGGTCCTGTCCCTCTTTCTAAAAATCCTGAAGTGTGACGAGCTGTGCTATGGACGAGCGGGTTCTCAGACCTCTTCGACCGAGCTGGGCTCGGAGTGGGAGAGGTCGATGCCGAGCTCGTCGGCAGCCCGGAAGCTGTCGTCCTCGGAATCACGCATTTCCACGGTGTTGCCGTCCGCGGAGAGGACCTCCACGTTCAGGCACAGCGACTGCATCTCCTTGATGAGCACCTTGAAGGACTCGGGCACACCCGGTTCGGGGATGTTCTCGCCCTTGACGATGGCCTCGTACACCTTCACGCGGCCGTGGACGTCGTCGGACTTGACGGTGAGCAGCTCCTGCAGGGTGTAGGCGGCGCCGTACGCCTCGAGCGCCCACACCTCCATCTCACCGAAGCGCTGACCACCGAACTGCGCCTTACCGCCCAGCGGCTGCTGGGTGATCATGGAGTACGGACCGGTGGAGCGGGCGTGGATCTTGTCGTCCACGAGGTGGTGGAGCTTCAAGATGTACTGGTAGCCCACGGACACCGGGTCCGGGAACGGCTGGCCGGAGCGGCCGTCGTACAGCTTCGCCTTGCCGGAGCGCCCGATCAGGCGCTGACCGTCACGCGTGGGGTTGGTGTGGTCCAGCAGGTCGAAGATCTCGTCCTCGCGGGCGCCGTCGAACACCGGGGTGGCCACGTTGGTGGGGCCGGTGCTCTTCGGGAAGTTGCTCAGACCCTTCAGCCACTCGGGGTCGCCCTCGATGTTCCAGCCCTGCTTGGCGAGCCAGCCGGTGTGGACCTCGAGCACCTGGCCGAGGTTCATGCGGCCGGGGACACCCAGCGGGTTGAGGATGACGTCCACCGGGGTGCCGTCCTCCATGAACGGCATGTCCTCGATGGGCAGAATCTTGGAGATGACGCCCTTGTTGCCGTGGCGTCCGGCGAGCTTGTCGCCGTCCGTGATCTTGCGCTTCTGCGCCACGTAGACGCGGACCACCTGGTTGACGCCGGCCGGGAGGTCGTCGTCCTCGTCCTCGCGGTCGAAGACGCGCACGCCGATGACCGTGCCGGACTCGCCGTGGGGCACCTTCAGGGAGGTGTCGCGGACCTCGCGGGACTTCTCGCCGAAGATCGCGCGCAGCAGCCGCTCCTCCGGGGTCAGCTCCGTCTCGCCCTTCGGGGTCACCTTGCCCACGAGGATGTCGCCGGCCTGGACCTCGGCACCGATGTGGATGATGCCGCGCTCGTCCAGTGCGGAGAGCACCTCCTCCGACACGTTCGGGATGTCACGCGTGATCTCCTCGGCACCGAGCTTGGTGTCGCGGGCGTCGATCTCGTGCTCCTCGATGTGGATGGACGTCAGGACGTCCTCGGAGACCATGCGCTGGGAGAGGATGATGGCGTCCTCGTAGTTGAGGCCCTCCCAGGACATGTACGCGATCAGCAGGTTCTTGCCCAGTGCCAGCTCGCCGTGGTCGGTCGAGGGACCGTCCGCGATGACCGTGCGGGGCTCCACGCGCTGGCCCTCGGAGACGATCACGCGCTGGTTGTACGTGTTGCCCGGGTTCGAGCGCACGAACTTGTTGATCGGGTAGAGCTTGGTGGTGCCGTCGTCGTTGAGCACGGTCACGAGGTCAGCGGAGACCTCCTCGACCACGCCCGGCTTGGTGGCGAGCACCGAGTCCCCGGCGTCCAGCGCCGAGTAGCGCTCCATGCCGGTGCCCACGAGCGGGGCCTCGGACGTGAGCAACGGCACGGCCTGGCGCTGCATGTTCGCGCCCATGAGGGCACGGTTGGCGTCGTCGTGCTCGAGGTACGGGATCAGGGCCGTGGCCACCGACACCATCTGGCGCGGGGAGACGTCCATGAACTCGATGTCCTCGGGGGCCACCAGCACGGCCTCACCGGAGCCGTCGGAGGCGCGCGAGAGCACGGCGTCCTCAGCGAAGTGGCCGTCCTCGGTCAGCGGTGCGTTGGCCTGCGCGATCGTGAGCCCGCGCTCGTCGTCCGCAGTGAGGTAGACGACGTCGTCAGTGACGGTGCCGTCCACGACCTTGCGGTACGGGGTCTCGATGAACCCGAACGGGTTGATCCGCGCGTACGTGGCGAGCGAGCCGATCAGACCGATGTTCGAGCCCTCAGGGGTCTCGATCGGGCACATGCGGCCGTAGTGCGACGGGTGGACGTCACGGACCTCCATGCCCGCGCGGTCGCGCGAGAGCCCGCCGGGGCCCAGCGCGGACAGGCGGCGCTTGTGGGTCAGGCCCGCGAGCGGGTTGTTCTGGTCCATGAACTGCGAGAGCTGGGAGGTCCCGAAGAACTCCTTGATCGCGGCCACCACGGGGCGGATGTTGATCAGGGTCTGCGGGGTGATCGCCTCGACGTCCTGCGTGGTCATGCGCTCGCGCACCACTCGCTCCATGCGGGAGAGCCCGGTGCGGATCTGGTTCTCGATCAGCTCGCCCACGGCGCGGATACGGCGGTTGCCGAAGTGGTCGATGTCGTCGACGTCCACATGGATCTCGCGGGCCTCGCCGTCGCGCGTTCCGGGCATGGTGGAGCGGCCGTCGTGCAGGGTCACGAGGTAGCGGATCATGGCGACGATGTCGTCGAGGGACAGCACGGAGGCGTCCGCGTCCGTGAAGGGCTTGTCGAGACCGAGCTTGCGGTTGAGCTTGTAGCGGCCCACCTTGGCGAGGTCGTAGCGCTTCGGGTTGAAGTACATGTTGTCCAGCAGGGACTGGGCGGCGTCAACCGTGGGCGGCTCCCCCGGACGCAGCTTGCGGTAGATGTCGAGCAGCGCCTCCTCGCGGGTCTCGGTGGCGTCCTTCTCGAGGGTCGCGCGGATCGAGTCGAACTCGCCGAACTCCTCGAGGATCTTGGCCTCGGTCCAGCCCAGCGCCTTGAGCAGCACGGTCACGGACTGCTTGCGCTTGCGGTCCAGACGCACGCCCACCTGGTCGCGCTTGTCGATCTCGAGCTCGAACCACGCCCCGCGGGAGGGGATGATCTTGGCGGAGTAGATGTCCTTGTCGGACGTGCGGTCCTGGCCCTTCTCGAAGTAGGCGCCGGGGGAACGGACCAGCTGGGAGACGACGACGCGTTCGGACCCGTTGATCACGAACGTGCCCTTGTCGGTCATGAGCGGGAAGTCCCCCATGAACACGGTCTGCTGCTTGATCTCGCCCGTGTTGTTGTTCATGAACTCGGCCTTGACGTACAGCGGCGCCGAGTAGGTGGCGTCACGGTCCTTGCACTCGTCCGTGGTGTACTTCGGGTCGTAGAACTCCGGCTCCGAGAACGAGAGGGACATGGTGCCCTGGAAGTCCTCGATCGGGGAGATCTCCTCGAAGATGTCCGAGAGCCCGGACGTGGTGGACACGCTGGTGTCACCGGTTTCCTGGGCCTCGACCACGCGGGCCTGCCAGCGCTCGTTGCCCACCAGGCGGTCGAAGCTGTCGGTCTGCAGCGCGAGCAGGTTGGGGACGTCCAGTGGTTCGTGGATCTTCGCGAAGGAGACCCGGCGAGGAATGTTGTCGCTCGTGGGGTGGTTGGCGGAGACGTTCGTATCGGTGCTCGAGGCGACCAAGATGTGATCCTTCCACAGACATGCAGTGAATACGCGAGGTTCCCGGGGAGAGAAAAAGGGGCCGGTGACGAGGACTGTCGACAACCGCCCCTGCGGCGCCCACCGCTATATGAAGGCACGCATGCATAAGGGACAACGCAAAGTACTAGCTTAGGGCACTCCCGGCGTGTTGTCCACACCCGTGCTGGACGAATGCCCGCCCGGGCCGTAAGATGCCCGGCCGCCGCTCAGGCGACGCCGTTGGCGCGGGCCTGGTACGCCGCGCGCTGCGCCCCGAGGCGCCAGGGGTCGCCGTGTCCGGGCAGCACGACCGTGGCCCGGGTGGCCGCGATCGCGTCCAGGGACGTGAGAGCCATCTGCGCATCTGCGGTGGCCGCGCCGGCCACGACCCGGGGCCCGGTGAGCCCGGTGTAGGGGTCGAGGGTCACCAGCGCGTCCCCGGAGAGCACGGCGTCCGCGTCGGGGACGTGCAGGGCGCAGTGCCCGTAGGTGTGGCCCGCGGTGAGGACGACCCGTGGACTGCCTGGAACGGGAACCGTCTGGCCCACGGCGAGGGACCGGGTGACGGTCACTCCCTTCACACCCGCTGCTCCCCCGGCGAGCATCGACACCAGCACCGGAATGGCCCGGGGGTGCCTCAGTGGGTACAGAGCCGTGGGGCTCTCGTGCGCGTAGCTGTAGGGGTGCGCCGCGAGGTGGCGCTCCCTCTGGTGGGCAAACACGGGGACGCCGAGCCGCTCCACGAGTCTGGCGGCGACACCCACGTGGTCGAAGTGCGCATGGGTGAGGACGAGGGCCCTGATCTGCTGCGGTGAGCGCCCGAGCTCGCGCACCGCGTGGCCGAGCTCGTTCCAGACGCGCGGCAGCCCCGCGTCCACGAGTGTCAGACCGCTGGAGTCCTCCAGCAGGTAGCAGTTGACGTGGTGGTTCTGGATCATGTGGATCCCTGGGGCGACGTCTCGTACGAACACGGCGTTCTCCTTCTCCCTGCGTCCGCGACGACGCACGGATGTTCTCCGCGGCCCGCAGGCCAGCCCCGGACGGGCCGGCACGTGACAGCGGGTCTACAGGAAGGCTACTCCCGGCAGACCCGCTCCTGGCACACCCCTGGGGGTCCGTTCCCTGCGCTCAGCCCCGCTTGTAGAACGGCAGCGGGGTCTGCTCCACGTCCACCGCCCGGCCGCGGACGTCCACGACGCCCACTGTTCCGGCCGCGATCTCCTCGAGCGCGTCGGTGGCAACCAGCGCCATGGCCACCGGCCTGCCGAGGGTAGGCGAAGGCAGTCCGCTGGTGACCTCGCCCACGGTGCGCTCCCCCACCACCACGGTGTAGCCGGCGCGCACGGGCTTGCGTCCTAGGCCCTGCAGCCCAATCAGGGTGCGCTGAGGTGTGGTCTCGAGCATGGCGGTGAGCGCGTCCCCGCCCACCGTGACGGTGCCCGCCTCGCCCTTCTTCCGCAGAGCAACCTCCACGAGCTTGCCGAGCCCGGCCTCCACCGGGGAGATCTCCGTGGAGAGCTCGTGGCCGTAGAGGGGCATCCCCGCCTCGAGCCGCAGGGAGTCCCGCGCGGCGAGACCCGCGGGACCGATGGGGGCGTCCTCGGTGCCCAGCCGCTCCGCGGTGGCCAGCAGCGCGCTCCACAGCTGCGGGGCGTGCTCGTTGTCGCAGTAGAGCTCGAAGCCGTCCTCACCGGTGTACCCGGTACGGGCGGCGAGCACAGGCACCCCCGCACACTCGGCCGGGACGCACGCGTAGTACTTCAGCGCAGCGACGCCCTGTGCGGGGGTCAGCTCGGTGGCCTCGAGCACCTCCAGGGCGCGCGGGCCCTGGACCGCGATCAGCGAGGTCCCTGGACCGCGGTCAGTGACGACGACGTCGAATCCCTCGGCGCGCTCCTGCAGAGCCCGCACCACGGTCTCCTGGTTCCCGGCGTTCGGCACCACGAGGTACCGCTCCTCCCCCAGCCGGTAGGTGATCAGGTCGTCCAGGATCCTGCCCTGCTCGTCCACGATCAGGGAGTACTTGGCCCGGCCGGACCCGACGCCCGAGAGCACCCCCACGAGCGCGTGGTCCAGGAACTCCCCCGTCTGGGGACCGGTGACCTCCACCTCCCCCATGTGGGAGAGGTCGAAGATCCCGGCCCCGCGGCGCACGGCGTGGTGCTCGGCGGTGTCGCTCGCGTAGCGCACGGGCATCGACCAGCCGCCGAAGTCGGTGAACCTGGCCCCCAGCTCCTCGTGGGCCTCATGCAGTGCGGTGTGCCGCTCGCTCATCACTTCTCCTGTTCCGCTGCCGCGCTGTAGGCGGCGTCGAAGGCCTCGATGGGCGGGCACTCGCACACGAGGTTGCGGTCACCGGCGGCGTTGTCCACGCGGCCCACCGGAGGCCAGTACTTGACCCGGCGCAGGGACGGGACCGGGTAGGCGGCCTGCGAGCGCGGGTAGGCGCGCTCCCACTCGTCCGCCGTGAGCACCTGAGCGGTGTGCGGGGCGTGGCGGACTGCGGAGTCCTCGAGGGCGATCTCCCCGTCCGCGATCTGCTGCATCTCCGCGTGGATGGTGCGCATAGCCGTGATGAAACGGTCCAGCTCCGCGAGGCCCTCCGACTCGGTGGGCTCCACCATGAGCGTGCCCGCCACCGGGAACGCCAGGGTGGGGGCGTGGAAGCCGAAGTCGACGAGCCGCTTGCAGACGTCCTCGGCGGTGACGCCCGAGGCCTTGGTCATGGGACGCAGGTCCAGGATGCACTCGTGGGCCACGAACCCGCCGTCCCCGGTGTAGAGGGTGGGGAAGACGTCCGAGAGCTGCCGTGAGATGTAGTTGGCGCCCAGCACGGCGGTGCGCGAGGACTCGGTGAGCCCCTGCGCCCCGGTCATGGCGATGTACATCCAGGTGATGGGCAGCACGCCCGCCGAACCGTGGGGTGCCTCGGCCACGGGGAAGCCTGCACCGCGCTCGTCCAGGTCCGCGTCCGCCGGGTTGCCGGGGAGATAGGGCACCAGGTGCTCGGCCACGGCCACGGGGCCCACTCCGGGTCCGCCGCCGCCGTGGGGGATGCAGAACGTCTTGTGCAGGTTCAGATGGGAGACGTCCCCGCCGAAGCGCCCGGGGCGCGCGAGGCCCATCAGCGCGTTCAGGTTGGCGCCGTCCACGTAGACCTGACCGCCGGCGTCGTGCACCGCCGCGCACACCTGCGTGATGTCCGTGTCGTACACGCCGTGGGTGGAGGGGTAGGTGACCATGATGCCCGCGAGCTCGTCCCCCACGGACTCGATCTTGGCCGCGAGGTCCCCCTGGTCGATCGTGCCGTCCGCCGCCGTGGCCACCACCACGACCTTCAGGTCTGCGAGCACCGCAGAGGCCGCGTTCGTGCCGTGCGCGGAGGACGGGATCAGGATGGTCTTGCGCTGGTGCTCGCCGCGGTCCACCTGGTAGCGGCGGATGGCGAGCAGCCCCGCAAGCTCGCCCTGGGAGCCGGCGTTCGGCTGCACGGAGACCGCCGCGTAGCCGGTGATCTCCGCGAGCCAGGACTGCAGCTGGTCGATCAGCTCGCTCCAGCCCCTGGTCTGGTCCTCGGGGGCGAGCGGGTGGATGCTCGCGAACTCGGGCCACGAGATGGGCTCCATCTCCGCGGCGGCGTTGAGCTTCATGGTGCACGAGCCCAGCGGGATCATGGTGCGATCCAGGGCCAGGTCCTTGTCCGAGAGCTCGCGCAGCCAGCGCATCAGTGAGGTCTCGGAGCGGTGCGTGTGGAACACCGGGTGGGTCATGTACTCGTCCGTGCGCAGCCACTTGGCCGGAAGGTCGTAGGTCGAGACGTCCTCGGTCGCGGCGGCGTCGGCCGCGCCGCAGGCCTCGGAGACCGCGGTCAGGACGTCCTCGACGTCGCGCTCGGTGTGGGGCTCGCCGAAGCTCGCACCCACGGTGTCCTGGTCCACGCGGCGCAGGTTGATCCCGCGGTCCGCGGCGGCGGCGACCACGCCGTCCGCGCGCCCGGGTACCGAGAAGGTGACGGTGTCGAAGAAGCGGTCGTGGACGACGTCGACCCCCCGCGCCCGCAGCCCGGCGGCCAGGCTCGCGGCGAGGCCGTGCAGCCGCAGCGCGAGGGCGCGCAGGGCGTCCGGGCCGTGGTGCACTGCGTACGCGGCGGCCACGATGGCCAGCAGCGCCTGGGCGGTGCAGATGTTGGAGGTGGCCTTCTCGCGTCGGATGTGCTGCTCGCGGGTCTGCAGCGCGAGGCGGTAGGCCGGGGCACCCGAGGAATCCGTGGAGACGCCCACGATGCGGCCGGGCAGCGAACGCTCGGTGCCCTTGCGGGACGCCATGAACGCCGCGTGGGGACCGCCGAAGAACAGGGGCACGCCGAATCGCTGGGCGGAGCCGACGGCGATGTCCGCTCCGGTCTCCCCGGGGCTGCGCAGCATGGTCAGGGCCAGCAGGTCCGTGCTCACGGTGACGAGGGCGCCGGCCTCGTGCGCGGCGTCGACGACGGCGGTGGTGTCCAGGACGTCCCCGTCCGCGCCGATCTGCGCGACGACCACGCCGAAGTACTCGCCGTCCGCCAGCGCGCGGGCGACCTCCTGGGGATCGCCCAGGTCCGCCGTGACCAGCTCGATCCCCGCGGCCCGGGTGCGGCCCGTGAGGACGGCCAGGGTCTGCGGCAGGGAACGGGAGTCCACGAGCACCCGCGTGCTCTTGGAACGGCGGTTGGCGCGGCGCATCATCAGCACCGCCTCGGCCACGGCCGAGGACTCGTCCAGCAGGGAGGCGTTGGCCACGTCCATGCCGGTGAGGTCGATCACCGCGTTCTGGAACGTGAGCAGCAGCTCCAGGCGGCCCTGGGAGATCTCCGGCTGGTACGGGGTGTAGGAGGTGTAGAAGCCCGGGTTCTCCAGGATGTTGCGGCGGATCGCGGCGGGCGTGACCGTCTCGTGGTAGCCCTGTCCGATCAGCTGGCGCATCACGGTGTTGCGCGCGGCGACCCGGCGCAGGGCGGCCAGGGCCTCCGGCTCGTCGAGGGGCTCCGGAAGGGCCAGCGTGTCCCGGAAGCGGATGCTCTCCGGAACGGCGCGGTCGATCAGCTGGTCGAGGTCCTCCGCGCCCACGGCGCGGAGCATGGTGGCGAGGTCATCGGCGTCCGGACCGATGTGGCGTGACAGGAAGGACATGCAAAGTCTCCTGGGCTGCTCGTGGGCACGGTGGCCCTGCGTGTCCTCCCCGCTCTGTTCCACAACCTGAGAGTTTTCGCCGACGCGCGGTACTGCGCGCACGCCGACCTGCCCCGACGGCGTCCGCGACCACGCGGGTCACGGACTCTCCAGAGTGGCCTGGGGCGGCGGTACGGGTGCCTGAGAGGTTCCCGGGGAGGGTTTGCTCCTTCGGCGATGGCGCCGCCGCGGACCTCCCAGCCCCCGACCCGCCATGCTCTCCCGCCGCACCGTGGCGGCCAGATGGTCAGGGCCAGTTTCGCACATCACACCGAGGACGGGCGCCACCGCGACGGGCGCCCCCGGGCACGACAGAACCCCGCACCGTGCGGTGCGGGGTTCTGGAGTGGTGCGAGGTGGCGTCCGAGGACGCTCACGCTGCGCGGGTGGCGCCTGGGGCGCCGGGAATCACTTGACGGTGACGGTGGCGCCGGCGCCCTCGAGGGACTCCTTGGCCTTGTCAGCGGCTTCCTTGGTGGCGCCTTCCAGCACGGCCTTGGGAGCGGAGTCCACGAGGTCCTTGGCTTCCTTCAGGCCCAGCGAGGTCAGCCCGCGGACCTCCTTGATGACCTGGATCTTCTTGTCACCGGCGGACTCGAGGATGACGTCGAACTCGGTCTTCTCCTCCTCGGCGGCACCGGCGTCACCGGCGGCGGGAGCGGCACCGGCCACGGCCACGGGGGCGGCAGCGGTGACGTCGAAGGTCTCCTCGAACGCCTTCACGAACTCGGAGAGCTCGATGAGGGACAGTTCCTTGAAGGCCTCGATGAGTTCTTCGGTGGTCAGCTTAGCCATGGTATTGGCTCCTTACTTGTACGTGGTGCCGGCGCTGGTGGCCCCGGCGAGGTGTGCGTGGTGAGAAGAACACGGGCGCTTTCCCGGGGGTGAACCCGGGGCCCGGTGGATCCCCGAGGGAATCAGGCGGCGTTCTCGCCCTGTTCGTCCAGCTTGGCCCGCAGCGCGTCCGCGGTGCGGACGGTCTTGGACAGCGGGGCCTGGAACAGCGCGGCAGCCTTGGACAGTGATGCCTTGGCGGCACCGGCGACCTTGGCGAGCAGGACCTCGCGGGACTCGAGGTCCGCGAGCTTCTCGATCTCGGTCTCGTCCATCGCGACGCCGTCCAGGTAACCGCCCTTGACGACCAGCTGGGGGTTGTCCTTGGCGAAGTCACGCAGGCTCTTGGCTGCCTCGACGGCGTCACCGGAGACGAACGCGATGGCCGAGGGGCCGATGAGCTGGCCCTCGAACGCGTCGATCCCGGATTCGCGCGCCGCGATGGCGGTGAGCGTGTTCTTCACCACGGCGTATTCGGCGTTCTCACCGAGAGAGCGACGCAGCGTCTTCAGCTGAGCCACGGTGAGCCCGCGGTACTCCGTCAGGACAGCAGCGTGCGAGTTGGAGAACAGCGTCTTCAACTCTGCAACCGCGGCAGCCTTTTCAGGATTCGCCATGGTGCTCCTTCCTTACATGTGGATGCCGGCTCCGCGCGCCCCGAGGGATGGCACGACAAAAGCCCCGCGCAGATGCCCGGGGCTCGACCACGTCCGATCGTCCACGCGTGAGCATGGTAGGTCCGGATGAAGGATTCGTGCTGGTTCACCTGCGCTGGACGGATCCCGTCTCCGGGAACCTCTTCGACCACGCGCACCGAGGCGCGCATGATGACCGGCGGTCTTTGGTGGTTTCACAGTACCCCAGGCACGCGGAGCGGACCAAATGCCCGGCGGACGGGAGCGACGACGCGGCGGGGTCAGTCCCCGGTGATCCGCTCCGGGTGGGTGTAGACGTTGCACGTGCCGCGGCGGTTGAACCCCACGACCGTCACCCCCCGCTGCCGGCCGTGCTCCACCGCGAGCGCCGAGGGCGCGCTGACGGCCGAGAGCACGGGGATCCCGGCCATGGCCGCCTTGCTCACGAGCTCGAAGGAGCCCCGCGCGGAAACCTGCAGCACCGTGTCCCCCAGCGGCAGCAGCTCGCGCTGCACCGCCCAGCCGATCACCTTGTCCACCGCGTTGTGCCGCCCCACGTCCTCGCGCACCACGAGCGGTTCGCCCCCGGCCGCGGGGAAGAGGGCCGCGGCGTGCACCCCTCCGGTTGCGTCGAAGACCCGCTGGTGCTCCCGCAGCTCGTCCGGCAGCGCCACGATCCGCGCGGCCGCCACGAGAGGGAGCGACGGGGCCACGGGGTGCGCGGAGGGTTTGAGCACGCTGTCCAGCGAGGGCGTCCCGCAGACGCCGCACGAGGAGGATGTGAAGACCTGCCGCTGCTCCCCCCGCTGCGGGCCGGGGGCATCCGGGGCGAGGCGGACGTCCACCACGTTGTAGGTGCGGTGCCCGTCCTGGTCCACGCCTGAGCGGTAGTCCATCTTCACCACGTGGGAGATCCGCGTGATGACGGCCTCGCTCAGCAGCAGCCCGGTGACGAGCTCGAAGTCGTCCCCGGGGGTGCGCATGGTCACGGTGAACTGTTCACCGTTCAGCCGGACCTCCAGGGGCTCCTCCCCCGCGAGCCGGTCCGGTCCGGCGGCGACCTCGCCGTGGGCGTCGAACGTGCGGACCCGGGCGGGCACGATGATCCGGGCAGCCATCAGTCGTCCAGACCCACCCATGCGTGGGCGCCGTCTCGGAAGCTCTCGCGCTTCCAGATGGGAACCGACTCCTTGATCCGGTCCACCACGTCCGCGCATGCCTCGAAGGCCTCCCGACGGTGCGCGGCGGCCACGGCCACCTCCAGGGCGCTGTCCCCTACGGCGAGCGCGCCGATCCTGTGGGCGGCCCACACGCGCGTGCCGGGGTGCGCCGCGGCGGCCAGGGCGACGACGTCGCGCAGCACCTCCTGCGCCGTGGGGTGCGCCGTGTACTCCAGGCCCGTGACGCCCGTGCGCCCGCCGTCGTGGTCCCTGATCACGCCGCTGAAGCCGACCACGGCGCCGCAGGCCGGATCGGCGACGGCGCGCTGGGCCTTCTCCGCGTCGAGCGGGTCCGCCGTCAATGCCGAGAGCACGACGACGCCCGCTGCCGTTCCCTGTTCGGCGGCCGGGGTGCCGGTGGCGGCTGCGCTGGTGACGCCCGCGCTCGTCGCCGCAGGCCCGGAGGACGCGGTGCTGGGGGGCGCGGTGTTGAGGGACGCGGTGTCGAGGGAGGGGGCGCGGTCGCTGGCCGCCCCATCACCCGCCGCTTCCGAGGCCTGCCCGGCGGGGACGATCTCGTCCGCGGACTGCGCCACGCGGCGGTCCTCTCCGTGACCGTGGACGTCCTCGAGCTGGGCGCTGATGTGGTCCAGCAGCGGGTCCAGCACGGCCATGCCGTCCTTGACGCCGCCGCGCGAGCCCGGGAGGTTGACCACGAACGTCTGGCCCACCGTGCCGGCCACGCCGCGGCTCATCACGGCGGTGGGGGTCTTCTCGAGCCCCTTGCTCCACAGCGCGTGCATGATCCCCGGGGTCTCCCGCTCCACCACCCGGGCGGTCGCCTCCGGGGTGACGTCGTCCAGGTTCAAGCCCGTGCCGCCGGAGGTGATGACGAAGCGCGACGCGTCCGCGCTGGCCGAGTCCGCGGTGAGCTCGCGCAGGGTCGCGAGGACGTCGGGACCGTCCGGGAGCACCCGCACCGCGACGTCGACGCCGCGGCGTTCGAGCCACGCGGCCAGCAGCGGCCCGCAGCGGTCCTGCGCGGTCCCCGCCGCGGCGGACGTGGAGACGATGAGCACCACGGCCCGCCGCCCCTGGAGGTGGAAGTCGCCGTCCTCGTGCCGGTGGGGAGGGCGCTCGCTGCCCACGTGTGCTCGTGCCTGCTCGCTCACTGCCTGCTCCAGTCGCCGCTCTTGCCGCCGGACTTGGCGAGCACCCGGGTGTCGGTGATCGTGGCCGCCTTGTCCACCGCCTTGATCATGTCGTACAGCGTCAGCGCCGCAACGCTCGCGGCGGTCAGCGCCTCCATCTCCACACCGGTCACCCCGCGGGTCCGCACGGTCGCCTCGATGATCACGCGGTCCCCGCCCGGCGTGAGGTCCACGCTCACCCTGCTCAGCGGCAGGGGGTGGCACAGGGGCACGAGGTCCGGGGTGCGCTTCGCGGCCATGATTCCCGCGACGCGCGCCACCGCGAGGGCGTCCCCCTTGGGCAGCTCCCCGGTGCTCAGCAGGTCGACGACGTCCGGGCGGGTCACCAGCACGGCCTGCGCCGTGGCCTCCCGGGACGTCACCGCCTTGTCCGTGACGTCCACCATGTGGGCCGTGCCGTCCTCGCGGACGTGGGTCAGCCGCTGCTGCCCGCCACTCTCCTGCTCTGCCTCCGTGGGAGCCTGGTCAGTGCCGTGCTGAGGGTCGTGTCGGGGGTTGTGCTGGGGGTCGTTCTCGCTCACTCGTCGTCTCCTTCGTCCTTCTCGTCTGCTCGTCGCGTGGTGTCGTGGTCCAGCCCGGGGCTCGCGCACCGGGCGCGTGGTCTCGTCGTGTCCCCGCCAGGCTCGCACGGCTCGCCCGCACCGCCCAGCGCGAGGACGCCTCCCGCCACGGGCAGCACGGCCACCGCGGCTCCGGCGGGCAGGGGCGCTTCCCCGTGCGGGATGCGCACCAGGACGTCCGCGCGCGCGGCGGCCGTGAGCAGGTGCGAGGACGCCCCGCCCACGAGGGCGACGCGAGCCGACCCGGCGTCGTCGTGACCCATCACGCGGCCCCGCCGCAGCTGGGTGCGTGCCGGGAGGGGCTGGACTTCCTCGGTGAGCACCGCCGTGCCCCAGCGCGGTGCCTCGCAGCAGCCCCAGACCGCCGCGAGCGCGTCACGCAGCAGGACCTCGCACGAGACCCACGTGCTCACGGGATTGCCCGGCACGCACACCACGGGAGTCCCGCGGAAGACGGCGTGGCCCTGGGGACCGCCCGGCTGCACGGCCACGTGGCCGAACCACGCGTCCTCGCCGTGTGCTTCGAGCCCCTGGCGCACCACCTCGAAGGCCCCGGCGCTGATGCCGCCGCTCGTGACCACGAGGTCCGGGCGCAACGAGCGGACGGCCTCCTCCAAGCGCTCCACGAACAGCGCGGGGTCGTCGCTGACCCGCAGGCACGCGACGTCCTCCGCGCCCGCCTCGCGCAGCCACGCGTCCAGCAGCGGACCGTTCGCGTCGTAGAGGGTCCCCGGTTTCAGCTCGGCGCCGGCGGGGACCACCTCGTCCCCGCCGCTGAGCGCGAGCACGCGCGGACCGCGGCGCACGAGCACCGTGGCGTCCGCGACGAGCCCCAGGGCGGCGCACGCTCCGATCGCGGCCACGCCGAGCCGGGTGCCCGCGGGCAGCGCCACGGCTCCCCGGGCGACGTCGCTGCCCACCGGGCGCACGAAGGTCCCCTCGGCCGTGGTGTCCGCCAGCGCGGCCGGAACCGTGATGGTGGGGGTGTCGAACCGCGGCGGGTCCACCCTCTCCACGGGGAGCACCGCGTCCGCGCCCTCGGGAATCACGGCACCCGTCATCACCGCGGTCGCCGTGCCCGGTTCGTGGTGCACGGGCCCCGCGCCGGCGGCCCGCGTGCCGTGGACGGGCAGGGTCACGGAGCCGCCGCCCTCGATCCCAGACCCGGCCGCGGTGCCGTTCCCGCGCGCGGTCCCAGCACCGGGCTCGGTCCCGTCCCCAGGTGCCGTCCCGCTCTCAGGCGTGGCGGCGAGGTCCGCGACCCGCACGGCGAAGCCGTCCATCTGGGAGTTCGTGTGCGGGGGCAGGTCCAGGGGCGCCAGGAGGTCCTCGGCGAGCACCCGGCCGGCCGCCTGCGCGAGCGGCAGCGCCACGGCGTCGTCGCCCGGGCCGTGCGTCCGGGCGAGCAGAGCGCGCAGGGCGCGCTGGTGGGATTCGATGCTGCGGGCCATGCCTCCAGGGTAGCCACCCACCGCACGGCCGCCTCCGCCCACACCGCCCGGGCCCGGCCGACCCGTTGGACAGCCCTCCTACACTGGGAGCATGTCCGTCTTCCTCGGTAGTCCCCAGGTCCTTCCCACGCGCGGGGTGCCCACGCAGGGTCCGCTGACGGACCGCTTCGGGCGCACCGCCACGGACCTGCGGATCTCCCTCACCGACAAGTGCAACCTGCGCTGCACGTACTGCATGCCCGCCGAGGGGATGCAGTGGCTGCCGCGGGAGTCGTTGCTCAGCGCCTCGGAGGTGGTGCGTCTCGCGGCCATCGCCGTGCGCGAGTTCGGGGTCCGCGAGATCCGCCTCACCGGTGGTGAGCCCCTCATCCGCCCGGACCTCGAGGAGCTCGTGGGCGCGCTGCACGAACGCCTGCCGGGACTGCCCATCTCCATGACCAGCAACGGCATCGGGCTGGCCGCTCGCGCGCAGGGCCTCGTGGACGCCGGGATGACCCGCGTGAACGTCTCCCTCGACACCCTGTGCGCGGAGACCTACCGGACTCTGGCGCGCCGGGGAAAGCTCACCGAGGCCCTGGCCGGTGTGGCCGGGGCGCAGCAGGCGGGGATGAGCCCCGTGAAGCTCAACGCCGTGCTGATGCGCGGCATCAACGACCACGAGGCACCCGAGCTGCTGCGCTGGGCGCTCGAGAACTCGTGCGACCTGCGGTTCATCGAGCAGATGCCCCTGGACGCGGACCACGGGTGGACGCGCACGGACATGGTGACCGCCGCCGAGATCCGGGAGCGTCTCGCCACGCAGTTCGACCTCTCCGAGGACACCGCGCCCCGCGCCGGCGCCCCGGCGGAGAAGTACCTCGTGCGGGCGCTCGGGGGCGGGCCCGTGCTGGGGACGGTGGGGATCATCGCCTCGGTCACCGAGCCGTTCTGCGAGGACTGCACCCGCACGCGCATCACCGCCGAGGGCCACGTGCGCTCGTGCCTGTTCTCCCACCACGAGACCGACCTCATGCACCTGCTGCGCGAGGGCGCGTCCGACGACGCCGTGGCCCAGCGCTGGCGCGAGGCCATGTGGGTCAAGCCGCGCGCCCACGGCATGGACCACACCGGTCTGGACTCCGGGGACTACGTGCAGCCGGACCGCAGCATGAGCGCGATCGGGGGCTGAGCCGTGCTGGTCCGCTACTTCGCCGCCGCCGCAGCCGCCGCCGGGGTTCCCGAGGAGCACGTGGCCTCGCACACCGCCGTCACCCGGGACGAGCTGCAGCAGCTGCTCGTGTCCCTGCACCCCGTCCCGCCCGCAGGGGAGCCCGCGCTCGCGCAGGTGCTGCCGCGCTGCTCGTGGCTCGTGGACTCGGTGGCCGCCCGCGATCCCCAGGCCCCGGTCTCCCCCGGTGCCACCGTGGACGTGCTGCCACCCTTCGCGGGGGGATGAGAACGGGCCCGCCGACAGTCCCCCGAGAAGAGAGCCCCCGATGACACCTCCGCCGAATCCCCCGTGGGCGCAGGAGCTCCACACCCTGCACCACGCCTCCCGGGAGGCCGCCACGGCCCACGCGCACCGCACGGGGGCGGCCCTTGCCACGTCCCGTGGTGAGGCGGTCTGCCGGGACCTTCCGCTCGACCAGGCCCCGGGGCGGGTCCTCGCCCGCGACGTCCAGGCCGTGTGCGCCGTGCCGCACTACGCCTCCAGCGCGATGGACGGCTACGCCGTGAACGGCGAGGGCCCCTGGCGCCTGGTCGGGGACCGCGCCGCCCATGAGACGGAGGGGTCCGCACCCCTGCCGAGCGCCGCGTCCGCCGGGGCGCTGGAGCCGGGGACCGCCGTCGTCGTCGTCACCGGGGGCGTGATCCCCGAGGGCGCCACCACCGTGGTGCGCGAGGAGTACGCGCGGAGTGACGGGGAGCTCGTGGCGCTCGCCGACGACGCCCCGCGCTCCGAGCTCGCGGGCCGTCATGTGCGCCCGGCCGGAACGGAGTGCGCGGAGGGCGAGACGATCCTCACCGCGGGCACCGTGCTCTCCCCCGCGCACGCCGCCTTCGCCGCGGTGGCCGGGCTGGACGCTCTGCCCCTGCGCGGCGCTCCGCGCGTGGCCCTGCTGCTCACCGGCTCCGAGGTCCTGAGTCACGGCGTTCCCGGCCCGGGCCGCGTGCGGGACGCCTTCAGCATGTCCCTGCCGCACGTGGTGCGCGGCCTGGGCGGGGAGGTGGGGGAGATCCGTCGCGCGCCCGACGACGCCGCGGCCCTCGAGACGGCCCTGCGGGAGCTGGGCGCCGAGCACGACCTCGTGGTCACCACGGGCGGCACCTCGCGATCGCGGGCCGATCTGGTCCGGCCGCTCCTCGAACGGCGCACGCGGCTGCTCGTGGACCAGCTCGACATGCAGCCCGGTCACCCGACCCTGCTCGCGGCCGCGGAGCGCGCGGCGGTGCTCGCGCTGCCCGGCAATCCCCTGGGGGCGGTCGTAGCGATGACGGCGCTCGGCGGCGCGTTCACGGCCGGTTTCCTCGGCCGCGCACCCGCGGCGGGCGTGCCGGTCACCGCCGGGGCAGACATCACCGGCGGCCGCGCGGAGCGGCTCGTGCCCGCGCGTGCGGAGGACGGCGGCTGGCTGCCGTGCCGGTCCGTGGGCTCCAACATGCTGCGCGGCCTCAGCGCCGCTGACGGGCTGCTGTGCGTGCCGCGCGGCGGACTGTCTGCGGGTGGCACGACGACGGCGCTGCCGCTGCCCTGGTGAGTGCCGCGCCCGAGGCGGTGCCTGGGCAGGCACGGCCTCGACGACTGCCACCCGGTGAGTGCTGGCCGGGCCGGGGCTGCTCGGATGGGGGCTACTCGGGCGGGGACTGCTCCGGTGGGTGCCGTCTCGGCGAGTGCTGACCGGTGGGTGCGACCTGGGCCGCACTGCCCTGACGAGGCACGGCCCGGTGAGGCTGCGGCGTCGTGACCCTCAGCGCGCCGGTCAGACGATGCTGAAGTCCTGCTCCCAGATGGCCGACTGGCCGGCGTCGCGGAAGCCGAGACGGGCGTTGACCCAGTTCATGCGGTCGTTGCCGCTGTGGGTCCACGAGTAGACCGTGCTGACCTCCGGGGCCACCACCGCCAGCTGCTCGAGGTTCGCGAGCTTGAGACGCATGCCCAGCCGGTGGCCGCGGTGCTCGCGCACCACCAGCGTCTCGTCCTGCAGGGCGAGGGCGGGCTGGTGCTGGGCCAGGATCAGCTCGGTCATGCCCACGAGCTCACCCGTGCGCACGTCCTCCACGACCGCCATGAGGGAGCGGTCGCCGTCCTCCTGGCGCAGCTGCTCGGTGCGGCGCACCCGCTGCCCGTCCCACGGATCGGGATCGGTCACCAGGGGGCGCACGAACGAGTCGGTGGGGATCTTCGCGTGCAGCCGGGCAAGCGGCTCCAGCAGCTTCTCCGGGGCCTCCCCCACCCACGTGTGCATGCGGTAGTGGTCCGCGAAGGGGGTGTCCGCCAGGGAGTCGTGCAGCCGGTCCAGCCGGTCCCCAGCCAGTGGGACGGGCAGCAGGGCGAAGCTGCTCACGGTACGCAGCTCGTAGCCGGCGTGCTGGGCGAAGCGGGTCTGGCGGTGGCTCGCCGGCAGCCGGCCGGAACCGTCCGCGGCCTCAAGCCACTGCACGGGCCCGGCGGTCTCCACACCGCCGTCCGTGGTGCCGTCCACGCTGCCGTCCCCTGGGCCCTGGGGATCCCGCGCCTCGGAGGCAGGGTGCTCCGTCACGAGGCGCAGGAAACGGCGGGATTCACCGTGCGCCAGCTGCTCGGCAGCACCGAGCAGGCCCCGGCCGATGCCCTCCGAGGTCTCCTCAGGGTCCACGTGGACCACGATCTGGGCCATGTCCGTGTCCTCGAGCAGCGGCATGCGCACCTCTGCACGGCCCACCAGGCGGTCGCCCAGGTACGCGCACAGGATGTTGACCCGCTCGTAGGGATCCTTGAGGTCGCGGAAGATGTCCTGCGCGTCGTTGCTCAGCTGGCTGGTCCCCCAGACGTGCTCTCGGCACGACTGCACCAGGGAGGCGAGGCCGCCGAGGGTGTGCCTGGCGTCGTCGTCGAAGGCATCGGGGATGCGCAGCAGCTCGATGCGTACGGGTGACGGGTGCGTCACAGTGCTCTCCTTCACTGCCGTTCTCGAGCCCGAACGGCACCGCGGCAACGGATCTGCACGGACTCCGGCCTCAAGTACATCACGATTGCCCGGGCATCCCCGGGTGCCGGGCGGGATCGCCAGGGGGCGCCCAGGTGCCCGGGACGACACTCGGCGCGGCTCCCGGACATGGAAACAGGGCCCGACCTGGGACGGCACGGGCCCTGCTGCCACGATCGGAAGGGGTGGGCGCCGATTGGGCGCCCACCCCTCACCGGATCACGCCTGGGGGATCACCTCGGTGGCGTTCGGGTCCACGGGCACGCCCGGACCGAACGTGGTGGCCACGGTGGCCTTGGTGATGTAGCGGCCCTTGGAGGCGGAGGGCTTCAGACGAAACACCTCCTCCAGGGCGGCCGCGTAGTTCTCGGCGAGCTTCTGCGCGTCGAACGACGCCTTGCCGATGATGAAGTGCAGGTTCGAGTGCTTGTCGACGCGGAAGTCGATCTTGCCGCCCTTGATGTCGTTGACGGCCTTCGTGACGTCCATGGTCACGGTGCCCGTCTTCGGGTTCGGCATCAGATTGCGGGGACCCAGGATCTTGCCCAGGCGACCAACCTTGCCCATCATGTCCGGGGTGGCCACGGCGGCGTCGAAGTCCGTCCAGCCGCCCTGGATCTTGGCGATGAGGTCGTCGGAGCCCACGAAGTCCGCACCGGCCGCCTCGGCCGCAGCGGCCTTGTCGCCCGTGGCGAAGACGACCACGCGGGCAGTCTTGCCAGTGCCGTTGGGCAGGTTCACCGTGCCGCGGACCATCTGGTCCGCCTTGCGGGGATCCACGCCCAGGCGCATGGCCACCTCGACGGTGGGGTCCGACTTGCTGCCTTCGGCCAGTTCCTTGGCCAGGGCGACCGCCTCGGCGGGGGCGTAGAACTTGCCCGCCTCGATCTTCTCGGCAGCTGCCCGGTATGCCTTGCTGCGCTTTGCCATCTGCTTCTTCTCCTTGTGCAGTTGTGGTCTGCGGACCGCGCTCGGCCCTGCCACGAATGTCTACGTGCTGGTGAGTCCGGAAGGGACTCAGTTGACCTCGATGCCCATGGAACGGGCGGTGCCGGCGATGATCTTCGCCGCGGCGTCGATGTCGTTGGCGTTGAGGTCTTCCTTCTTGGTCTCGGCGATCTCACGGACCTGGTCCATGGTGATCTTGCCGACCTTCGTGGTGTGCGGGACACCGGAGCCCTTGGGCACGCCGGCAGCCTTCTTGATCAGCTGGGCGGCCGGAGGGGTCTTGGTGACGAAGGTGAAGGAGCGGTCCTCGTAGACCGTGATCTCCACGGGCACGATGTTGCCGCGCTGGGATTCCGTGGCCGCGTTGTAGGCCTTGCAGAACTCCATGATGTTGACGCCGTGCTGGCCGAGCGCGGGACCCACGGGAGGAGCCGGGTTGGCGGCACCCGCCTGGATCTGCAGCTTGATGAGGCCTGCGACCTTCTTCTTCTTGGGAGCCATGTGATGGTCCTCTTTCTGGCTGTGCGTACCGCCGCACAGGAGCGTACGACGGCGGGTGGTCGCCGTGGCGCGGCGACCGGACGGAAGTGCCCCGGACCAAAGCGCATCCGGGGAGATCCGAAGTCTGTGGCGACTAGATCTTGGTGACCTGGTCGAAGCCGAGGGTCACGGGGGTCTCGCGCTCGAAGATGGAGACCAGCACCACGAGCTGCTGGGATTCCACCTTGATCTCGGAGATCGTGGCGGGCAGCGTCTCGAACGGGCCCTCCTTCACGATCACCGACTCGCCGACCTCGAAGTCCACCGTGATCTGCGGGGCGGCGCCGCCCTGGGCACCGGACGCGGAGCCGGCGGTCTCGCCGACGCCCTTGGCCTTCTCGGGGGTCTCGAACGTGGGCGCGAGCATGTCGAAGACCTCGTCCAGACGCAGCGGCGCCGGGTTGTACGCGTCCTGGCCCACGAAGCCGGTGACACCCGGGGTGTGGCGGACCGCGCCCCAGGAGGCGTCCGTGAGGTTCATGCGCACGAGCACGTAGCCGGGGATCCGCACGCGGCGCACGGTCTTGCGCTGCGAGTTCTTGATCTCCACGACCTCCTCCATGGGCACCTCGATCTGGAAGATGTCCTCTTCCATGTTGAGGGACTGGATGCGGGTCTCGAGGTTCGTCTTCACGCGGTTCTCGTAGCCGGCGTAGGTGTGGATGACGAACCAGTCGCCCTCCTGGCGGCGCAGCTTGGCCTTGAACTCGGCCACCGGGTCCACGTCGTCCTCGACGGTCTCCTCGGTGACCTCCACCGTCTCGGTGGGAACGGCCACGGGCTCCACGGCGCCCTCGGCGACGTCGAGGTCCGCCTCCTGGACGGACTGCTCGGCAGTGGGCTCCGGGGCCGTGGTGTCCTCGGCCTCCGGGGTGGCGTCCTGGACGTCGTCCGTTCCGGCGGTCTCCGCCGCGCTCACGCTCTCCGTCGACTCGTCCTGCGCAGCGTCAGCCGAGGGGGCGTCGGACTGTGCGGGCTGAGTGGCGTCGTTCTCGAGCTCGTGATCGCTCACTGGGGATTCCTGCTTTCTGTGGACGTCTGTGAAGTGCTGGAGGGGGTCACTGGGCCTGGGTGCCGTTACCGAAGAGCCAGATGGCCACCTGGCCGAAGCCGAGGTCCAGCAGGGAGATCAGCACCATCATGAATGCCACGAAGACCAGGACCACCAGGACGTAGTTGACCAGTTCACGCCGGGTGGGCGTGACGACCTTCTTGAGCTCTCCCACGACCTGCCGGAAGAACAGCCAGATCCTGCCGAAGAATCCGCGCCTGCGGTCCGCATCGGTGGGCTGGCCAGGGGTCTGTCCCGTGGCGGTGTGCGACATCGGCTCTCCCCTGCGTGAAGCAGCTGCTCGGCGGTGGTGTGTGTGCCGTGGATAGGTCGTGAAGCAGGGCAGACAGGACTCGAACCTGCAACCTGCGGTTTTGGAGACCGCTGCGCTACCAATTGCGCCACTGCCCTTCAGTGCCCGCACCGCGAGTGCCTCGCTGCTCGGAACACGGTGCCTGAGCCTATCACCGGGGCGTTCGCCCGAGCGACGGTCCCGCGCGGAAATGACCGCACGGGTGGCGGCACCAACCAGTCATGCTACGCGCACGCCCCGTTCCGTGCAAAGCCGGAGGTGGGCGACCTAGAGTGGAGGCAGCGTCCGGGTCCGGCACCGCGGCCCGACATCCAGCCAGCCAGGAGAGTTGATCACCATGTCACCATCGCAGCAGCGGATCTCGCGCCGGATCGGGGCGATCGCCGAGTCCGCGACCCTCGCCGTGGACGCCAAGGCCAAGGCGCTGAAGGCGCAGGGACGGCCGGTGATCGGCTTCGGCGCCGGCGAGCCGGACTTCTCCACTCCGGACGACATCGTGGACGCGGCGGCCCAGGCGCTGCGGGAGCCCGCGAACTTCCGCTACTCCCCCGCTGCCGGTCAGCCGAAGCTGCGCGCGGCGATCGCGCGCGCCACCGCCCGGGACAGCGGCTGGGAGGTCGAAGACTCGCAGGTGCTGGTGACCAACGGCGGCAAGCAGGCGGTCTACCAGGCGTTCCAGACCGTCGTCGACGACGGCGACGACGTCCTGCTGCCCGCTCCCTACTGGACCACCTACCCGGAGGCGATCCGGCTGGCCGGGGGCAACCCGGTGGAGGTCTTCGCGGGTGCTGAGAGCGACTACAAGGTCACGCCCGAGCAGCTGGAGCAGGCGTGGACGCCGCGCACCAAGGCGCTGCTGTTCTGCTCCCCGTCCAACCCCACCGGCTCCGTGTACACCGCGGAGGAGACCCGGGCGATCGGCGAGTGGGCCGCCGCCAAGGGCATCTTCGTGATCAGCGACGAGATCTACCAGCACCTGACCTACGACGGCGTGGAGTTCGTCTCCATGGCCCAGGCCGTGCCCGAGCTGCACGAGAACCTGATCCTGCTCAACGGCGTGGCCAAGACCTATGCGATGACCGGGTGGCGCGTGGGCTGGCTCGTGGGGCCCAAGGACGTGGTGAGGGCCGCGACCAACCTGCAGTCCCACCTGTCCTCCAACGTCAACAACGTGGCGCAGGCCGCCGCCCTGGCCGCCCTGGAGGGGCCCATGGACCAGGTGGAGGCCATGCGCGAGGCCTTCGACCGGCGTCGTCGCACCATCGTGGACGGGCTCAACGCCATCGACGGCGTGAACTGCCCCGTGCCCACCGGCGCGTTCTACGCGTACCCGGACGTCACCGCGCTGCTGGGGCGCGAGTTCGACGGCGTCACCCCGCAGACCTCCGCCGAGCTCGCGGAGCTGATCCTCGAGAAGGCGGAGGTGGCCGTGGTCCCCGGCGAGGCCTTCGGACCGTCCGGCTACCTGCGCCTGTCCTACGCCCTGGGCGACGACGACCTCGCCGAGGGACTCGCCCGACTGCAGAACTTCCTGGGAGGGAACAACTGAGATGAGCACCACCGACACCCTGAAGAACCTCGACGCCGCGCTGCCCTCGCCGGTGGCCGTGCCGAGCTCCGTTCTCGTGGCCGCCGGGCTGATCGGCGGCTACGGCGTGGCCCGCCTGACCAAGGTCCGCTCGCTGGGCGGCGTGGCGCTGCTCGCGTGCGGCGTGGCCGCGGGGCGCACGTGGCTGGCCTCCGCCGGACCGGCGACCACCGCGGGGCTCTCCACCCTGTACATCGCGGGCTTCGGGCTCTCCCACCCGCTCGCCAAGAAGATGGGCGCGTGGCCGTCCGTCCTGGCCGTCACCGCCGTGAACGCGGGGGCCTCCTGGGCACTGGTGGACCGGCACAACTTCGCCGACGCCGCCTGAGCGGCTCCCCTGCGCGACAAGGCCGTGGGCCCCACCGGACGGTGGGGCCCACGGCCTTGTTCATGCCACATCGGGCCGAGCCCGAACGCGGAGGCCGCTCAGCCGCGCGCGGCGGCCCCCGTGCGGCGTCGTGCCAGGGCGGCGAGCAGCAGGTGCACCGCGAGGAACCCCAGCAGGGAGATCCCGAGCAGCGGCAGGAACACGCCGACGGCCACGGTCACGAGGACCAGGACCGGCCACAGCCACGCGGGTGCCGCCCGCAGTGCACCGCGCGGAGGCAGCGGACCGAGCTGCGCCGCCGCGGAACGGGTGGGACGGCGGCGCCACCACATCGCGTAGCCGCTCACCACCAGCACGACAATCGCCGCGGCGAGCGCGAGCAGCACGAGCTGGTTGGGCAGCCCGAACAGCAGCCCCATGTGCGCGGCCACGGCCCACTGCGCGAGCTTTGCCGGCAGGCTCCACTCGGAGAACCGCACGTGGTCGGTGACCTGCAGGTGGTGCGGGTCCACGGCCACGCTGTCCACCTGGGTGGGCCAGGAGCGCTCGTTCTCGGAGACCGTCCACGCCGCGCCGTCCGAGGCGGCCGGCTTGATCTCCACGGTCTGCGCCTCCAGCCCCTCCTGCCGCGCCGTCGCGAGCACAGCGTCGAAGGAACCGGGTGCCGCGGCCGGCATGTGGTGGCCGTGGTGGTGCTCGGCGTGCTCGTCCACGGGGGCCGCGCCGGAACCGCCGGACCCGCCGCCCAGGTCCGTGGCCACCTTGGGAGTGGTCCAGCTCAGGGCGAGGGCCCACAACCAGGTGGCCGCCAGCTCGCTGCAGAGCCGGCCGGGGCCCCCGAGCAGCAGGTCCCGGTGCACCGGTCGATGGTGGTGCGCAAGGGCAGCGCGCCGCTGGTGCCGTACTCGGTCATGCCACTTTTTACGCGACCCGTGCCGGGGGTCGACGAACACGGCGCGGGACTCCCCGGTGCCCAGCGCGGGGTCCGCGAACATCACGTGTGTGGTTCCGCCACCGGATGCGGGACGCACGTTCACCGGTGACTCGGTCGTGCCCACGACCCGCTGCGCCGTCTCGACCTGCCGGTCCAGAGTGCGCGGCTCGGAGAAGACGGTGCTGGTGAACGCGTCCGCGTAGACCGCTCTCCCGAACTTCGGGGTGAACACGTACAGGGTGCCGGTGACCGCGGCGACCACCAGGAAAGGACCCACGAGGATACCGGTGCAGACGTGCAGGCGGCGCAGCAGCCAGGCAGTGGTGGGGTGCGGGCGGGCCCGCGCGGACGCTCGCGCGTTCAGGGTCGTGGACATGGTGAATCACCTCTCGACGAGAACGGACCGGTGCCACCCCGGGGACAGTGCGTCCGGGGTGGCACCGGGAATGGACCGCTCAGATCGAGAGAGCGGGCGGTCCTCGTCGGGCTATGACGCGCACCGGTGACCAGGTGCGCGGGGGCAGGAGATGGGCCTGGGGAACGGGGCGCAGCGCGTGCCACGGCACGAGCACCGCGCGCAGCAGCTCCACCGCGGTGAAGAGCACGTGCACGGCGGCCGCCACGAGGCGCCACCAGCCGTCCTCGGAGTGGCGCAGGAGGACGAACGCCGCGACTGGTGCCGCCACGTGGGCCCGCAGCATGGGGCTGGCGCTCAGTCGTCCACGGCGTCGCGGCCGCGGCGCACGATCAGCGGATCCGGCGGGTACACCACGGAGGTGTCCTTGTCCTCGTAGTCGAACTGGTTGAGGAAGAAGCGCATGGCGTTGAGCCGCGCCCGCTTCTTGTCGTTGGACTTGATGGTGATCCACGGGGCGTGGTCCGTGTCCGTGCGGCGGAAGGTCTCCTCCTTGGCCACGGTGTAGTCCTCCCAGCGGTCCAGGGAGGCGAGGTCCATGGGCGAGAGCTTCCAGCGGCGCACCGGGTCGATCTGGCGGATCGCGAAGCGGGTGCGCTGCTCGTGCTGGGTCACCGAGAACCAGAACTTGGTGAGGTGGATGCCCGAGTCCACGAGCATCTTCTCGAACACGGGCGCCTGCAGCATGAAGCTCTCGTACTGCTCGTCCGTGCAGAAGCCCATCACGCGCTCCACGTTGCCGCGGTTGTACCAGGAGCGGTCGAAGAGCACGATCTCCCCGTTGGTGGGCAGGTGCTGGATGTAGCGCTGGAAGTACCACTGGCCCTGCTCGCGGTCCGAGGGCTTGTTCAGCGCCACCACGCGGGCCGCGCGGGGGTTCAGGTGCTCGGTGAAGCGCTTGATGGTCCCGCCCTTGCCCGCGGCGTCGCGGCCCTCGAAGACGATCACGTGCTTGAGGTCGTTGTCCTGGCCCCAGTACTGGAACTTCAGCAGCTCGATCTGCAGCTGGTACTTCTCGAGCTCGTAGTCCTCCCGGGACATCCGCTCGTCGTAGGGGTACCCCTCGCGCCAGGTCTCCACGGCGCTTCCACCCGGATCGATCAGGTCCGGGTCCGGCGACTGCCCGTCCCGCACCGTGTAGCCCTGGTCCACGAGCTTGTCGATGAACTCGCGCAGGTTCTCCCGCGCCGGTTCTTGCTGGGCGGTCATGGCGTCCTCCTGGTGACCTGGCGGAGCGAACGTCTCGTTCACTGTTCTCGGTCCCGATCTTAGTTCCCCGCCTCCCCCGACGGCGCACGGGCGCCACCCCGCGAGTGTCCCGCCCCGCGACGTCGTTCCCGCACCCGCGAACACCCCGTGGCACCGCGCCGTCGGGCCCGTGGCTCACTAGAATGGAGGAGCCAGGCACCACCCGGAACCACACAGGAGCACTGAGGTAGACATGCGAATCGGGCTTATGACCAGCGGCGGGGACTGCCCCGGACTCAACGCGGTGATCCGCGGCGCGGTGCTGCACGGCATCAAGTCCTACGACCACGACTTCGTCGGCTTCCGGGACGGCTGGCGCGGCGTGGTGGAGGGCGACATCATGGAGCTGCCCCGCCAGAGCGTCCGCGGTCTCGCGCGCCAGGGCGGCACGATCCTCGGCACCTCGCGCACCAACCCGTTCGACGGCCCCAACGGCGGCCCCGAGAACATCGCGAAGGTGCTGGAGCGCCACCACATCGACGCCGTGGTGGCCATCGGCGGCGAGGGCACCCTGGCCGGGGCCAAGCGCCTCGCGGACGCCGGGCTGCCGGTGGTGGGGGTCCCCAAGACCATCGACAACGACCTCCAGGCCACGGACTACACCTTCGGCTTCGACACCGCCGTCTCGATCGCCACGGACGCCATGGACCGGCTGCGCACCACCGGCGAGTCCCACCACCGCTGCATGGTTGCCGAGGTCATGGGCCGCCACGTGGGCTGGATCGCGCTGCACTCCGGCATGGCCGCCGGCGCCCACGCGATCCTGATCCCGGAGTTCCGCGTGCACATGGAGCAGGTGGCCGAGTGGGTCCGCGAGGTCCACGACCGCGGGCGTTCACCCCTGGTGGTCGTCGCGGAGGGCTTCATCCCGGACGACCGCAAGGAGGCCATCGCGGGCAAGGGCACCGAGGCGTCCGGCCGCCCGCGGCTCGGCGGCATCGGCGAGTTCGTCACGCAGGAGATCGAGGACATCACGGGCATCGAGACCCGCAACACGATCCTCGGCCACATCCAGCGCGGCGGCGCCCCCACGGGCTTCGACCGGGTCCTCGCCACGCGCCTGGGCATCGGCGCGGTGACCATGGCCACCGAGAAGCAGTGGGGCAAGATGTGCGCCCTGCGCGGCACGGACCTCGTGCGCGTGGACTTCTCCAAGGCGCTCGACGGGCTCAAGGTGGTCCCGCAGGACCGCTACGACGAGGCCAAGGTGCTCTTCGGCCGCTGATTCCGACGACGTCTCACGGGCCGGTCTTCCCCCGAGGGCCGGCCCTGCTCGTATCCGGGTCCCGGGGCCGTCCAGCCCGCCGTGCGGGGTGTCACCGCCCCGCCGGGGTCCGTGACGGTGTGCTCAGATGCGCATTCCGCCGCCGCGCGGGCCCCGCATGAGGCCCTGCGCGCGCCCGACCACCGAACCGGCGTCCGGGGGAACGATCACGGTCTGGGAGGCGGCCCACTCCTCGCGGGCCGCCCCGGCAGCGGTGGGCTCCTGGGTGGCGGCCGCACCGGAAAGGTCCGCGGGTTCCGCCTCGCTGCCCTCCGCGCCGTCTGTGGCGGGTGCGACCACGTCGCGCACCGTGAGCACCGCGGCCGGGTCCACCGACCGCTTGAGCACGGCCAGGGCGATCGGCCCGGCCTCGTGGTGCAGCTGGGCCGCGGTCACGCGCCCGACGACCTTCCCACCCGACTCCACTGTGGCACCGGTCTCCGGCAGGGTGTGCTGGGAGCCGTCCAGGTCCAGCAGCGTGAGCCGGCGGGGCGGGTGGCCCAGGTTGTGCACGCGGGCCACGGTCTCCTGGCCCTTGTAGCAGCCCTTGGACAGGTGCACCGCGGTGCGCATCCAGTCGAGCTCGTGGGGAATGCTCTTCTCGTCCGTCTCGGCTCCCCACCGGGGCCGCCACGCCTCGATCCGCAGGGCCTCCGCGGCCCAGGAACCGGCATGGCCGATGCCGTCCTCGCCCAGTGCTGCGACGACCCGCTGCAGCGCGGACATCGGCACCAGGTGCTCGTACCAGGAGCGGTCCTCACCGGGGTGCGCCTCGGTGTCCGCGTACGGGTGGCCGCCGGGGGCCACGCCCGGCCACGGGTCGTGCCACACGAGAACAGCGGGGGCGGCGCCGTCGACGTCGCCCAGGGCCGTGGCGAGCTGCTCGCCGAGATCGCGCGTGGCGGCGAGCACCGCCCAGTCCGCGCTGACGTCCGTGACCGTCACCCGCAGGGCAAAGCGCATGGAGTCCAGCCAGCCGGCCAGTCCCGGGGCCTCGTCCGCCTCCGCGATCAGCCAGGTGGTCTCGCCGTCGTCGAGCACGTGCGGAGCGAACTCCACACGGCCCTGCACGCTGAGAAAGAGGGTTTCGGTGCTCTGCCCGGGCTGCAGCCCGGTGAGCACCTGGGAGGAGAGGGTGGTCAGCCAGCTCAACCGGTCCGGTCCGGCCACGGTCACGACGCCGCGCTGGGACTCGTCCACGACCGCCCGGCCGCTCGCGAGGGCCCGCTGCTCCCGCACGGGATCGCCGTAGTGGGCCGCGACCCCCGCATCCAGGCCACCCGCGCCCACGGCTCCGTGGTGCTGCAGGAGTGCGGAGGTGTACGAGGGTGCTGCGTCAGTCACTGTTCGGGATCGACCTGTTCGAGTTTGGTGAGTTCGGCGGACGCGTGCGTGGCCAGTTCGTGCCCCTGGGCGGCCATGTCCCACGCCCACATGAGGTGGTTGTTGACGAGGCCGTAGAGACGGGTGCCGGAGAGGTACTCCTTGGCACCCTGCGCGCGGATCACGGCGTCCGTGGTCAGCTCCACGCGGGGGCCCTTGATCTGGCCGAGGTAGAGCTCGGAGATGCCGCCGGGCTGGGAGATGGTCACGGAGATGTCGAAGCCGCCGTCCGCGTTGCGCAGCTTCTCGACGTCCTCCGCGGAGGTGATGACCGGCACGGGGTCCGGGGGCAGCATGCCGGGGCCGATGTCACCGTCCTCGCGCGGGCGCGCCAGTTCCCAGAAGCCCTGCTCGTAGGTGGCCTCGCGCTGCGGCTCGCCCTCTTCGTCGAGGAGCGTGGTGCGCGCGCGGTAGACCAGGAACGGCAGACCGGTCTGCTCGAACGTGACCCGCTGACGGAAGGCGCGCTGCTCGGCGTCCCCGTAGCCCATGAAGCCGTTGCCCTCCCACGTGCCCAGGAGCCACGCGAAGGGAACGAGTTCGGGTGTCAGATCAGACGGGATCTCGATCGGCACGGCTTACATCTGCCCCTTGAACAGGCTGAAGATGACCTTGAGCGAGATGCCGAGGATGGCCAGACCCGCGAGACCGAGGAGGACGAGGTAGAAGATTTCGAGACCAAGCATGGGCTCACGCTACCACGGCGGCGAGCACCTGACCGGTGAAGACGGCGACCATTCCGAGCAGCGCCACGGGTGTCACGCCCAGGGTGATCATGCCCCTGCGCGGCAGGTTCTCCGGGGCCGCGGAGATCACGCGCGCGCCCGCCACCACGAGGATCAGTGTGAGCGGCGCCCCCACCCCGGCCACGGTGAGCCAGCCGGTCAGCCCCCGCTCGTGGGCAACCCCCGCGAAGGCTATCCAGCCCGAGGACGCCACGGCCGCCAGCACACCCGTCACGGAGGCCAAGGCGGACTCCAGCCGGTACTTGGCACCCTCGCCGCGCACGAGCTCCGCGACGCACGCGGCCATGAAGGACACGCCGATGATCGCGGGAAGCCAGACAAGACGCTGGGAGGGGTAGAGCTGCACGAGCAGGCACGCGAGGGTCCCGGCGGCGGCGATCAGCACGTTGTGGCGGCGTCGCGCCTGGATCCCGGCCGCCGCGGGCCAGCCGAAGCCAATCGTCACAGCCATGCCCACGGACACCACCAGTGGGGCCCACGACCCGAGCACCGCGGCGCCCAGCGCGAGGACGAGCGCCACCACGGCGGCGACAATGATGCGCGCGTACGTCATGTGCGGGGGTCCTTCGGGCCGGGGCGGGTTGCTGTGCTGCACCTCAGCCTAACGGCCTCGCCTCCAGCACCGGGCCAGGCGCCCCGCCCGGACCAACCCGGGTAATCAGGCGGTCGCTGGGGTGGTGGCCGTGGGCAGACCCGGTTCCACGGACCGCACCTCGGCCCGGACGCGGGCCCGCCGGTGCAAGCCACCGGCGACCGGGTGGCACGTGCTACCGCTCCTATACTGGAGCGGTCCTCGGCTGGCCCCGCGCGGGACCGGCCACCCCCGTCCGAGCGGATCCCACCGTGTCCCACATCGCCCTGCTCAGCCCCGCAGCCGACGCCGCGGCGACCGCGCTGCCTGCGCTGGAGCTGCTCTCGCACCGGGTGGACGTCCACCCCCTCGAGGCCACGGGCAGCCTCACCGGCCCGCGCCGCCCGGACGTCGTGGTCCTGGACGGCACGCACAACCTCGTGGCCGCGCGCAACGCGGCCCAGGCGCTGTCCGCCCGCGAGCGCACGCTGCCCGTGCTGCTCGCCGTGACCGAGGGCGGGATGGCGGCCGTGGCGGCGTCGTGGTGCGTGGACGACGTCGTGCTGAGCACCGCCGGTCCCGCCGAGGTCGAGGCGCGGCTGCGGCTCGTGAGCGCCGGGGGCGGGGCGGGCGCCGCCACCCATGACGACAGCGTGATCCGCGCCGGCTCCGTGCTGATCGACGAGGACACTTACACCGTGAAGGTGGGCGGGCGCCCCCTGAACCTCACGTTCAAGGAGTTCGAGCTGCTGAAGTTCCTCGCGCAGAACATGGGCCGGGTCTTCACCCGCCACCAGCTGCTCTCGGAGGTCTGGGGCTACGACTACTACGGGGGCACCCGCACCGTGGACGTCCACGTCCGTCGGCTGCGAGCCAAACTGGGCTCCGACCACGAGCACCTGATCACCACGGTGCGTAACGTGGGCTACAGCTTCGCCGGGGGCCGGGAACAGACCCCCTGACCACGCGAGCCCGCCACAACGAGGAGACAACCATGGCCGTGACAGTAACCCCGTACGAGAACGTCCCCGATCCGGAGGACCTCGTTGCCCTCGCCCAGCGGGCCGAGAGCGTGGACGGCGAGCCGCCGTTCTCGGACCAGACTCTCGTGGACCTCCGTTCCGGGCGCGCCGGCGTGAGCTGCGTGACCGCCACGGACGGTGGCACCCTGGTGGGTGCGGCCGTTGTGGTCCCCCAGCCGGACGCCGCCTCCACGTTCACCGTGGAGCTCGTGGTGGACCCCGAGCACCGCAACCGCGGGGTGGCCACGGCCATCGGCGGTCAGCTGCGCGCCATGGTGGACGGCACCGTGGAGGCGTGGGCGCACGGCAACCAGCCCGCCGCCCAGCGCCTCGCGGAGCTCTACAGCCTCAGCCCGGTGCGCGACCTCTACCGCTACAAGCGCGCCGTCGCCGGGGCACAGGACGTTCCCCTGGACGTGACGCTGCCCGACGGCGTGCAGATCCGTCCGTTCGAGGTGGGCAGGGACGAGCAGGCCTGGCTGCGCGTGAACTCGGAGGCCTTCGCCCAGCACCCGGAGCAGGGCCGGCTGACCCTGGGGGACCTGCAGGAGCGGGAGAACGCCCCGTGGTTCGACGCCGCGGGCTTCCTGCTGGCCGTGCGCGCCGAGGACCCGGACACCGTGCTGGGCTTCCACTGGACCAAGGTCCACCCGGCCTCGGGGGACGGTGCCGCGATGGGAGAGGTCTACGCCGTGGGCGTGGCCCCGGAGCAGCAGGGCTCGGGCATGGGCCGCGCGCTCACCGCCGCGGGCATCAACCACCTGGCGGAGCAAGGCTTGGACGAGGTCATGCTGTACGTGGACGCTGAGAACACCTCGGCGGTGGCGCTGTACGAGTCCCTGGGCTTCGAGCGCTGGCACGTGGACGTCATGTACCGCGGCTGAGCGCGGATAGCATCATTACCGAAATCCCCGCCCGCGGCTCGCGGGCGGGGGTGTTGGGTCTCGGACGACGGAGAACGGAACATGGCAAAGAACTCCCCCCCGGGCAAGTACGACATCCTCGCGGCGGGGTGCCTGTGCTGGCGGGTCGTGGACGACGAGCTGCAGGTGCTCGTCATCCACCGCCCCCGCTACGACGACTGGTCCTGGCCCAAGGGCAAGCAGGACGACGGCGAGACCCTCCCCGAGACGGCGGTGCGGGAGCTGCACGAGGAGACCGGGCTGCGGATCTGCCTGGGCGTGCATCTCGCGGACTCCGTCTACAAGGTGCGCCGCAACCTCAAGCTCGTGCGCTACTGGGCCGCGGAGGTCGCCCCCGGCGTCAAGGCCGCGCCGGAGGACGACGAGGTGGACCGCATGGAGTGGGTCACCGCGCAGCGCGCCCGGAAGTGGCTGACGAACAAGGACGACGTCGCTCCCCTGGACGAGCTGGTCCGGCTGCACTCGAGCGGGTCCCTGGCCACCCGCCCGGTGATCGTGATCCGCCATGCCAAGGCCAAGCCGCGCTCCTCGTGGCAGCGCGCCGAGGGGGACCGGCCGCTCGCGGCCACCGGCAAGCGCCAGGCCCTGGCCGTGACCCGGTTGCTCGCGTCGTGGCAGCCCCAGCGCGTGGTCACCTCACCGTGGCTTCGCTGCATGTCCACCGTGGTGCCCTACGCCAAGAAGCACGGCGTGAAGGTCAAGGAGCGGGCCCAGCTCACGGAGGCCACCCACAAGCGGCATCCCAAGCGTGCCGCGATGGTCACCGAGCAGCTCTTCGAGACGGACCGTCCCGTGGTGCTGTGCACCCACCGCCCCGTGCTGCCCACCGTGCTGAGGGTGCTCGGCAGGCACATGCCACCCGCCCTCGCGGAGCAGCTCCCGGACGCGGACCCGTACCTCAGTCCCGGGCAGATGATCGTGCTGCACATGCCCCGCGGCGCGCAGCGCTCCCCCGCCGTGGCCTTCGAGGTCATCTCTCCGTTCGACGACTGACCCGGCCACCGCGGCGTCGTCGTCCTGAAAGGAAACCCATGCCCACCATTCCCACCCCGTACGAGGACCTCCTGCGGGACGTGCTCGAGAACGGGACCCGCAAGACGGACCGCACGGGCACCGGCACGCTGTCCGTTTTCGGGCGCCAGATCCGCTACGACCTCTCCGAGTCCTTCCCTCTGCTGACCACCAAACGGGTGCACTTCAAGTCCGTGGCGCTGGAGCTGCTGTGGTTCCTCTCCGGCTCGTCGAACGTGCGGTGGCTGCAGGAGCGCGGCGTGAGCATCTGGGACGAGTGGGCGGACGAGGACGGTGAGCTCGGCCCCGTCTACGGGGTGCAGTGGCGCAGTTGGCCGGCCGGGCACGGCGAGAGCATCGACCAGATCGCGCGCGTGGTGGAGTCCATCCGCACCACCCCGGACTCCCGCCGCCACCTGGTCACCGCCTGGAACCCGGCGGAGGTGGAGAAGATGGCGCTGCCCCCGTGCCACGCCCTGTTCCAGTTCTACGTGCAGCCCCGCGAAGAGGGCCCGGACGCCCTGAGCTGCCAGCTCTACCAGCGCTCGGCGGACCTGTTTCTGGGCGTGCCGTTCAACATCGCCTCCTACGCGCTGCTCACGGTCATGGTGGCCCAGCAGTGCGACCTGGTGCCCGGCGAGTTCGTGTGGACCGGCGGCGACTGCCACATCTACACCAACCACGTGGAGCAGGTGGCCACTCAGCTCTCCCGTGAGCCCTACCCGTACCCGCGGCTGCGGCTCGCCCGGCGGCCGGAGTCCATCTTCGACTACCGTTACGAGGACTTCGAGGTGCTCGACTACCAGCACCACCCCGGCATCAAGGCACCGGTGGCGGTGTGAGCGCGCACGACACGTCACGGTCGCCCCTGATCGGGGGGATCTGGGCGCAGACGCCGGGCGGGGTGATCGGCGTGGACGGTGGGATCCCGTGGCACCTCCCGGAGGACCTCAAGTTCTTCGCGCGAACCACGATCGGCCACCCCGTGGTCATGGGCCGTCGCACGTGGGAGTCCTTCCCGGAGCGCTTCCGGCCGCTGCCCGGGCGCCCCAACATCGTGGTCACGTCCCGCCCGGAGTCCGTCCCCGCGGACGGCGAGCATGTCTGGGCAGTGGACTCCTACGCCACCGCGCTGCGCCTGGCGGTGTCCCTCACAGAGGATCCCCTGGCAGGGCACGACGGCGCCCGCTCCCCCGGCGGGGGCCGGGTCGCGAAGTCCACGAGCGGCGTCGTCGGCCCCCGCGGCGGTGATGGAGCAGACGCACCCGAACCCGCCCGGGAGATCTGGGTGATCGGGGGGCCGGGCGTGTGGCGCGAGGCCGCCGCGCACCCGGAGCTGCCTCTGACCCGCGTGCTCGTGACCACAGTGGACATGGACGTCCCCGGGGACACCCACGCCCCCGGGCTCGACGACGCGTGGCACCGCACGCAGGTCGAGGGGTGGACTCGGGCCGGCAACGGCACCCGGTTCCGGATCGACGAGTACGACCGCGAGCCCATGGGATAGCGTGATCTTCCACACACCCGAACGATCGGAGGCCCCACCGTGACGAGCGAGAATACCCCGCAGGTCAACCCGAGCCCGCAGCTGCGGATCGTCCCCAACCACGACGCCTCCCGCTACGAGCTGTGGGACGGGGAGCAGTACATCGGCTTCCTGGGCGTGGAGCTGCTGGAGGACGGCACCGTGGACCTGCAGCACACCATCATCTCCGAGCAGTTCGGCCGCCAGGGCTACGCGCGCACGCTCGTGACCCGGGTGCTGGACGACTACCGCGAGCGCGGGGTGAAAGTCCGGGCCACGTGCAGCTACGTCCAGGACTACATGGACCGCTTCCCCGGCTACCGGGACCTGCTGGTCACCAGTTCCGGCCCGGGGGCCCGGGGCTGAGCCGGCGCCGCCGGTAGAGTGGTGGGCATGACTTCACAACCCACCACTGTAGGTATCATCGGGTGGCGCGGCATGGTGGGCTCCGTGCTCATGGACCGGCTGCGCACCGAGAACGACTTCGCGGGCCTGGACCCCGTGTTCTTCTCCACGTCCAACGCCGGGGGCGCCGCGCCCACGGTCGAGGGCGCCGGGGACGCCGGGATTCTGAAGGACGCGTACGACCTCGACGAGCTGGAGAAGCTCCCCGTGGTGGTCACCACGCAGGGCGGAGACTACACCAAGGCCGTACACGGCGACCTGCGCGCCCGCGGCTGGGACGGCATCTGGATCGACGCAGCCTCCACCCTGCGCATGAACGACGACGCCGTGATCGTGCTGGACCCCGTGAACCGGGACGTCATCGACTCTGCCCTGGAGCGCGGTGTGAAGGACTTCGTGGGCGGCAACTGCACGGTCTCGTGCATGCTCATGGGCCTGGGCGGGCTGTTCCGCAACGACCTGGTGGAGTGGGCCACGTCCATGACCTACCAGGCGGCCTCCGGCGGCGGTGCCCGGCACATGCGCGAGGTGATCCAGCAGTTCGGGGACATCCACGGTTCCGTGGCGGACGAGCTGGCAGACCCGGCCTCCGCGATCCTTGAGATCGACCGCGCGGTGCTCGCCAAGCAGCGCAGCGGCGAGCTGGACGCCACCCAGTTCGGGGTGCCGCTCTCCGGGTCGTTGATCCCGTGGATCGACGCCGACCTCGGCAACGGCCAGTCCCGCGAGGAGTGGAAGGCTCAGGCGGAGACCAACAAGATCCTGGGTCGCGGTGCAGACAGCACCATTCCGGTGGACGGGCTGTGCGTGCGGATCGCCGCCATGCGCTCCCACTCGCAGGCACTCACCATCAAGCTGCGGGACGAGGTTCCCGTGGCGGAGATCGAAGGCCTGCTCGACGCGGACAACGAGTGGGCCACCGTGGTGCCCAACACCAAGGAGGACTCCATGCGAGACCTCACCCCCGTGGCAGCCTCCGGCTCTCTGCAGATCCCCGTGGGCCGCATCCGCACCATGAGCATGGGCCCACAGTACGTCTCCGCATTCACCGTGGGCGACCAGCTGCTGTGGGGTGCTGCGGAGCCCGTGCGCCGCATGCTGAAGATCGCGACCGGAACGCTCTGACCCGCCCCGCGCCCGGGACGAGGGCGCTGTGGGCACCTCGGAGTTCCGAGCGGCGCCAGCACCGGGGCCGGGGGCGTCGACGAGCGCCACGGCGTCGAGACGGCGTCGTCAGGCGAGGGGCTAGGAGGCTTCTGGGGTCTCGGCACGCAGGTGCCGGGGCCCCTGCTTCTGTGTGCGGGGCCTGTCACGGGCCCGGCGGTAGCGCCGCTCCGCGACCAGGTTGGTCCACCACCGCCACACGCGCAGGGCCGCGCGCTTGATGCGCAGGTTGAGGCGGTGCGCCCACTCGAACTCGGTGCCCCAGATCCCGATCCCCAGGAAGATGGACAACCATCCCGGGCCGGGGGTCACGAGCATCACGATCCCGGCGAGCACGAACACCGTGCCGAGCACGATCACCGTGGCCTTGTGGAGCACCCGCAGAGCGGGGTGCCGGTCCGAGGCCACGCGCATCCGCAGCACGAACTGGTGGACGAGACCGCCCTGCTCGCCGCGTTCGATCTCCTCGTGCAGCCCGGAGCTCACGGCCGGCCCACCGGCGTCACAGGGACAGCCCGAGCAGCACGGGCTCAGGCACCAGGGTGATCCCGAAGACCTCGGCCACCCCGCGCTGCACGGTGCGGGCCACGGCGGCGACCTCCTCCCCCGTGGCGGAGCCCCGGTTGGTCACCGCGAGCGTGTGCTTCGTGGACAGCGAGGCCCGGCCCCCCGCCACGGCAGCGCCGTCCAGGTCCAGCAGCTCGTTGCGGGTTCCCGGCAGGCCGAAGCCCTTGCCGAAGCCCGCGTGGTCGATCAGCCATGCCGCCGAGAACTTCACCGCACCGGGCACCTCGTGGCCCCGGGCGTCCAGCACGGGGTAGCGCGGGGCGTCCGCGGGGATCCAGTCGGTCAGTTCTTCCTGCGCCACCACGGGGTTCGTGAAGAACGACCCGGTGCTGAAGGTGTCCCGGTCCTCGGGGTCCAGGACCATGCCCTTGCTCGCGCGCAGCCGCAGGACGGTCTCGCGCACAAGCTCCAGCGGTGCGCACTGCCCCGCCTCCACACCGAGGGCGGTCGCTAGCTGCGCGTAGCGCACAGGCAACGACTCGTCCTGCCGCCGCAGCCGGAACGTCACGGACAGCACCACGTAGCGGGGGGACCCCGCGTTCATGCTGCGCTTGAGCGCCGAGTCGCGGTAGGAGAACTCGAGCTCCTCGAAGCCGAAGGTGCGCTCGCGCCGCTCCTCGCGGTCCCACGTGCGCACTCTCTCGATGGTCTGGGAGACCTCTGCGCCGTACGCGCCCACGTTCTGCACGGGGGTTGCGCCCGCGGTGCCGGGGATCCCCGCGAGGGTCTCCAGTCCGGCGAGCCCCTGCGCCACGGTCTCGCGCACGACGTCGTCCCACGGGTGCCCCGCGGCAACCTCCACGAGCACCTGGCTGTCAGCTTCGTCGACGACGACGACGCCGCGCGAGGCCACGTGCACGACCATCCCCTCGAAGGGCTGCTCGCAGGCCAGGATGTTGGACCCGCCGCCCACGAGAAGCACGTGTTGCGCGGCGTCGTCGGCGGCCGCAACCGCGGACAGCAGCTCCTCCTCGGAGCCCGCCTCCACGAGTGCTGCGGCGGGTCCGCCCACGGCGGTGGTCGTGAGGTCGGACAGGCGCAGAGCATTCATGAAAGCAACTCTATCCGGGGAACCTCACGACCGCCTGGGCCTTCACAAGGACCTTGAGTGGCTTCGCGGTGGCGGGGTCCGCGTCTGGCTCCGAGAGGTCCGGCGCGGTGACGGTGAGGTCCACGCGGGCGGTGCGGGCCTCGGCGTCGACGGCCCCCACCACGCCGCTCACGGTGAGTGCCGTGCTCGGGGTGACGGTGGTGTCGAACGCGTTGGGGACCACCACGGGCTTGGTGAAGCGGGTCTGGTAGTCCACCACGGCCCCGGCATCACCCGCCCACTCGGTGACGAGACCCACCGCGGCACCCATGGTGAACATGCCGTGGGCGATCACGTTGGGCAGACCCACGGAGCGCGCGAACTCCTCGTTCCAGTGGATGGGGTTCCGGTCCCCGGAGGCCCCGGCGTAGGCCACAAGGTCCGCACGGGACACCCTCACGGTGCGCTCCCCCACGGACTGGCCCTTCTCGACGCTCTCGAACTCCACGTTCACTGCTCCTCACCCCTCACCAGCAGGGACGACACGGTGGTCGCGACCTTCTCGCCGGCCACGGTGGTGACCTCCACGCGGGAGGTGACCATGGCCCCGCCGCCCAGCGGGCGCACGGCGTCCACGGTCACGGCGGCGGTCAGCTCGTCCCCCGCCACGATCGGGCGGTGGTGCGTGAAGCGCTGGTCCGCATGCACCACGCGGGAGAAGTCGATCCCGGCCTCGGGGTCGTTCACGAGGGCGGCGTCCGCCTTCTGGGAGACGACGATCGCGAACGTGGGTGGCGCCACGAGGTCCGCGTACCCTGCGGTCTGCGCCGCGGCGACGTCGTAGTGGGTGAGGTCCGTGGCTTTCACGGCCGCCGCGAACTCGCGGATCTTCTCGCGACCCACCTGGTACGGCGCGATGGAGGGGTAGGTCCTGCCCACCACGTCTGCGGATACGGCCATCTTCTCCTCGATTCGTCACGGGGTTTCGGGCCCAGCCTAGCCGGTGGCCGGGCTGGGTCTCTGGTCTCTGGTCTCTGGTCTCTGGTCTCTGGTCGCGACGGTGCCCGGGGACGTCAGCGATCCGGGGAGGTCCGGTGCTCAGCCGGTGCGGCCGGTCGCGCCCGCGGGGTGCCCCGTGTAGAGCTGCCCGCTCCAGCCCACGTTGCGGCAGGAGACCACCTCGTACCCGTTCGTGGCCAGGAGCTCGCGAAATCGTCCGTCGGTGCGCGTCCAGCAGCCGCTGCGCACGCTCGTCCGTGCGGGGGGTGAGCTCCATGGCCAGGACCACCGCGTCGAAGGACTCCTGCGGTGCGCCGTGGGAACCGCACTCCTCGTCGCCCGGCAGGGGTGCGTGGTCGATCCGGGGGTGGGGCGCGTGCCGACGGCGCAGGACCTCCAGCTCTGCGGGTTCCTCGAGCACCGTGACCCGCCGCTCGGGCTGCTCCCGGACGAAGAGCTCCGCGAGCTCGAGGCGGGCCGCCCGGGCCGCCCGGTCCGCGCGGGTCCGCGCCCTGGCCGAGCGGGCGCCGTCGCCCCCGCGGACCGCCGCGAGCAGGGAGAAACTGGCCGTGGTCTCCTCCCAGGCCTCCGCGCCATCCAGGTCCAGGTCCTCGCTCAGGTGCTCGTCGAACAGCTCGCGCCCGAGCTCTCTCAGGCCGTACGCCGCAGGGCTGCCGTGCGCGTCGAGGACGTCGTGGAGAACGAGGGCCGCGGAGGCCGTCGTGGATGGGCGCTTCAAGTACCCGGTGACCTCCATCTGCTCTCGGCCCAGGCCCTTCTCGGTTGCGCAGCCAGCGGCGGAGGGAAGCGAGCGTGGCGGCCCCTCCCGCCACCTACGCGAACGGGGTGCCGGGCCACTACTCGGTGCTCGTGAGCGCGTCCTGGAGCACCGTGGTGGTGCCGGGCTCGGCCCCGTGACGCAAGAGCCAGGTGTGCTCCACGCCCTCGGGCATCGTGGGCTCCTGGCGGTGGCTCGAGCTGCCCACCTCGATGAGGACCTTGCCCCGCTCCCCCTTTGGGTCACTCCTCGAGCCAGCGCGCGATGGCAGGCAGGGCGGTCTCGTCCCCGGCCACGAGCGTCCCGTCCGCGGCCACGGGGACCCGCGGGCGCCCGGCGCCGTCGTCGTCCTCATCGCACGGCACCATCTCGCGGCCAGAACGAGAAAAGGCGCCGCTCCCCGAGGGGAACGGCGCCTGAACGGTAGCGGTGGACGGGCTCGATCCGTCGACCTCACGATTATGAGTCGTGCGCTCTAACCAGCTGAGCTACACCGCCACATCATGGATGAAACCCGCAGTCCACGAAGAACCGCGGGTTCTCATCATGAGAGCCCCGACCGGGAATCGATCCCGGGACCTCCATCTTACCAAGATGGCGCTCTACCACTGAGCTATCGGGGCAACGCGGAATACTCTAACAGGATCACGGCCCCGCGCAAAAATCGGTCCCGGGTCATCGGTTGCCCGCCCAGACGGCGACGCCGCTGGTCGCCCCGGGGGTCTCCCGACGAGCTGGCCCGGAACAGCACACGGCCTCCACTTCTCAGCGAAGCAGGGGCCGCGTGCTGGCTCGGAGGCGCTCAGCGCCCGGAGTAGCCACCGTTGTTCTTGCCGTAGCTCTTCTTGCGGGGACGGTCCTGGTAGGAGGAGCCGCCGCCGCGCGGGCGTCCGCCGCCGCGGTCGTCGCGGTAGCCCCCGCGATCATCGCGGTACCCACCGCGGTCGTCCCGGGATCCGCCCCGGTCACCGCGGTAGCCACCACGGTCGTTGCGGGGTGCCCGGTCACGGTCGCCGCCGCGGAAGCGGTTGCCACCGCCGCCGCTGCGGGCGCCACCCGGTCCGCGGTCCTCCTGGATGCGGATGGGTGCACCGTTGATCTGGGTGTTGGAGAGCTTGTCCAGCGTGCCCGCCGGCAGGTTCTCGGGCAGGCCCACGAGGGTGAACGTGGGGCGGATGTCGATCGCGCCGATCTGCGAGCCGTTCAGCCCGCCCTCGTGCGTGAGCGCACCCACCACGGAGCCGGGCACCACGCGGTCGCGGTGGCCCACGGCGAGCTTGTACGTGCGCATGCCGGCCTCCTCGCCCGGGGCGCGGCGGTTGCGGGGCCCGCCGCCGTCCTGACGGTCACGGTCCCGGTCGCGCTTGCGCTGGGGCACCTCCGGCAGGTCCTGCACGAGGAACGGACGGCCGTTCTGCGCGATCACGGCGAGTGCGGCCGCAATCTCCACCGCGTCGACGTCGTGCTCGGACTCGTAGCGCTCCACCAGCTCGCGGAACAGCGTGAGGTCCTCGGACTCGATGGTCTCCTCGATCTGCTGCGCGAAGTTGTCCTTGCGGGTCTGGTTCACCTCGTCCGTGGACGGGACGCGCATCTGCTCGACCGGCTGGCGCGTGGCCTTCTCGATGGCGCGCAGCAGGTACTTCTCGCGCGGCGTCATGAACAGGATCGCCTCGCCCTTGCGACCGGCGCGGCCCGTGCGGCCGATGCGGTGCACGTAGGACTCGGTGTCGTGGGGGATGTCGTAGTTGACCACCAGGGAGATCCGCTCCACGTCCAGGCCGCGGGCGGCCACGTCCGTGGCGACGAGGATGTCGATCTTGCCCTCGCGCAGGGAGTCCACCGTGCGCTCGCGCAGGTTCTGGGGGATGTCGCCGTTGATCGCCGCAGCCGTGTAGCCGCGCGCCTTGAGCTTGTCCGCGATCTCCTCGGTGGCCGCCTTGGTGCGCACGAAGACGATCACGCCGTCGTAGTCCTCGACCTCCAGCACGCGGGTCATGGCGTCCAGCTTGTGGGGGCCCATGACCTGCATGTAGCGCTGGCGGGTGTTGGTGCCCGTGGTGGTCTTCGCCTTGACGGTGATCTCCTGCGGGTCACGCAGGTACTGCTGCGCGATGCGGCGGATCGCCTTGGGCATGGTGGCGGAGAACAGCGCCACCTGCTTCTCGGTGGGGGTCTGCGCGAGGATCTTCTCGACGTCCTCGGAGAAGCCCATGCGCAGCATCTCGTCCGCCTCGTCCAGCACCACGTAGGCGATGTCGTCGAGCTTCAGGGAGCCCTTGGAGAGGTGGTCGATCACGCGCCCGGGTGTGCCCACGACCACCTGCGCGCCGCGCTTGAGCCCGGCCAGCTGGGGTCCGTAGGAGGAGCCGCCGTAGACGGGCAGCACGGTGAAGTCGTCCAGGTGGGTGGCGTAGGAGCCGAAGGCCTCCGCGACCTGCAGGGCGAGCTCACGGGTGGGGGCCAGCACGAGCACGCGGGTGCTGCGCTGCGGGCCGTGCAGGTCCGAGAGCTCCGCGAGCTTGGACAGCGCCGGGACCGCGAACGCGGCGGTCTTGCCGGTGCCGGTCTGGGCGAGGCCGACGACGTCGCGGCCGCTGAGCAGCGCGGGGATCGTGGCCGCCTGGATGGGTGAGGGGTACTCGTAGCCGACCTCGTCGAGGGCGGCCAGCACGCGCCCGTCCACGCCGAGCTCGGCGAAGGTGGGCAGCTGGGGCTCGTCGGAGGAGTCCTTGGCGGGTGCCTGGGCGTCCTTCTCCGGCTCGCCCTGGGTCTTTGCGTCCTGGCTCTTCGCGTCCCGGGTCTCGACGTCCTGGGTCTTGACCTCGCGGGTCTCGACGTCGTGGTTCACGGGGGCGTCGGTGACGGCGGGTGCCTGCTCTGCAGCGTCGGCGACGTCGCCCGGCTCGGTGGCCGGCGCGGCGTCCACAACGGCGGTGGCGTCGTCCTCGGTCACGATCCGGGTCTCACCCGGCTCGCTCGCGGGGGCCACGGTGTGGGCGTTCGTGTGGTCGTCGGGGGTGGATTCAGTGGGCACGGAAGAACCTCGCTTCGGTGGAATGGAGTGACTGGCACCGGTGCGAGCGGAACGACCGCTGATGTCCAGGACCGACGTGCCGGTAACGGCGAAACGGTGCTGCAAGGACAGAGAACCGGGATGATGAACCCCCATCCTATCGCACGGCGGTCACGCCTCACGACGATTCGCGGGCCACCACGATGTTCGCCTCGTCACTGACCACGGTGTAGCGGTGCCCGTAGACGTCCTGCGCGTACCCGGCCACGTCCTGCGGCGGCGTGGTCCCCCACGTGCCTCCGGAGCGGTCCACCACCACGTACTCCGGAGCGGGATCCTCGCCGTTGCCGATCCAGTGCACGCGCGTACGGCTGACCAGCGCGTTCATCAGGGAGAGGTCCGTGGCCACGCTCGCGCCCTCCGGGATCTCCGCGACCGCCGCGGCCTTGACGTCCCCGCGCGGGTCCGGCTGCCACGCGGCGGGCGTGACCAGCTGCGCGAGCGGCTGCACCGTCCCCACCACCAGCGCGATCACGAGCGCCGCCCACGGCGCCCCGGCCGCCAGGACGGTGAGCACCGGCGCCTCGAACCGCGCGGACGGCGAGGTGGGCGCAGTGCCGCCCGTGCGGCGTCGGGCACGGTCCGCGTCCCCGCGCAGCCGGGCGACCGCGTCCACGAGCGCCACGAAGACCACGGGCATCAGCACGGCACTGTAGTGCCAGCCCGGACCCCAGTAGCCGTCGTTGGGCGAGAGCATGCGCCAGAGCAGGGTGGGCAGCGCCACGAGCAGCACGGGCGAGCGCACCGCCACCACCGCACCGCTCAGCAGCACGAGCAACCACGTGACGAGCTTGCGCACCGGGACCACCAGCAGGATCACGGCGGACGCGGGATCCCGCAGGAAGCCGGCCGGGTCCAGCTTGTCCGCGTAGGCGAACTCCCCCGCCGGGTTCAGCGCCGGCAGCACAACACCCACCGCGAGCGCGGACACCCCCATGCCCCACACGGCGAGCACCGCGCCCCACAGGAGCACGGGATCGCGCCGCAGGCCGCGCAGGTCGCTGCGCCACTGGGCGCGGTCGAGGACGACGACGCCGCTTCCCCGGTTTTCGACGCTGCCCCCGGTGCGTCCCAGGGTTTCTGCCGGTCCTGTGGTTCCTGTGGTCCCCGGAGTTCCCGGAGTTCCCGGGCCGCCGGGGACCGCGGCCTCCGGCTGCCGCAGCGCGGCGGTGAGGCCTGCCAGGCGGCGTCGTGCCTCCGGAGCCCACCGCCGGGCGAACGGGAGCACCGCGCGGCCCACCAGCAGGGTGCCGATCACCGCGACCGTGATCCCCAGGTCCTCCTTGACCAGGGCGAGGGGAGCGGCCCACAGCGCGGTGGCGCGCAACCGGCCCTCCCGCCAAGCGCTCAGGGAGAGCGCGAGCAGCGGCACGGCCAGGGCGATCTCGTGGAACTGCACGGCCACGGCGTTCTGCAGTCCGAAGCTCAGTGCGCAGGCCGCCCCCACGGCGGCTGCTGGGGCCGCGCGCAGCACCCGGGTGGCGCAACGGGTGACCACCGCCGTCGCAATGCCAAACAGCACATCCTGCACGAGCATCAGCGTCAGGGCGGAGGGGAAGAGCTTGTAGACGGGGGCCAGCACGATCAGCAGCGGGTGGAAGTGGTCGCCCAGCAGGTTGAAGCCGTGGCCCTTGAGGTCCACCTCGGGGCCGCGGCCGGAGGCGTAGGAGGAGAGCAGCTGCGTGAAGATTGCGTTGTCCCACGACGGCACCTCCCAGTTGATCCACTGGCTCCAGGACAGCGCGCAGTACAGGGCCGTCGCGAGCACGCCCACCAGGACGGGGAGCCAGCGGGCGGACCCGGTGGGTTGCAGGGGGGATGTGCGCTGCGGGGTCACCGGTTCTCCGTCCGGGATCTGTGCGGTACCGCTGGGGTGCGGTGTTGGGGATGGCAGTTGCTGAGACGGCGTTGCTGGTGGCGGAGCGTCATGGGAGTCGGTGCGGCGCCGGACCGGTGCACGGGTCGGGCGGTGGGGCCTCCCCCGGTCAAGGTACCGCGCGGTCGTCGAACCGTCGCTGCTGCTGCCGGACGTGTCGAGCGGCTTCCCGTGCCGCCGGGACGGCGCGGTGTGCGTGTCGGAGGGCGGTGGGATTCTGGGGTCATGACGACGCACGTGAGCACCAGGGCCGCCCGGAGGACGACGGCGCGCGCCGGAGTTCCCGAGGAACCTGCCGCCACCGCGCGCTGGACGCCGGCCGCACCGGTGCACCTGGCCCAGACCCTGCGTGTGCTCGCGCGCGGGGCGGAGGACCCCACCGTGCGCGTGCTCGGAGAGGACTGCGTGTGGATCACGGCCCGGTGGAAGGGGCTGCCGGTCAGTGCACGCTTCTCCCGGGTACCGCAGGAGCGCGAGACGAAGCCGCTCGAGCGGGACGTGCTGGCGGAAGCCTGGGGACCAGGGGCGCTCGCATGGCTGCCGAACGCACCTCGCTGGGTGGGAGCCGCCGACGACTGGACGGCGTTCGAGTCCTCCCCCGCGTACGGGCAGCTGCCCGCATCCCTGACCCGGGCCCGGCACGAGCACCCAGGGCTGCGGCTGCCGGCCACCGGCACTGTGCTGGACCGCGCCGTCGTGTCCGTGCTGGAGCAGCGGGTCACGGCCATCGAGGCAGTGCGCGCGCACAGGGCTCTGCTGCGCTGGGTGGGCGAGGACGCCCCCGGACCCGCCCCGCACGGGATGCGCGTGCCGCCGAGTGCGCAGCAGTGGCGCCGCGTCCCCTCCTGGCAGTGGCACCGGGCCGGCGTGGACCCGGCGCGTTCAGCGACCGTGATGCGCGTGGTCCACCGGGCCTCGGCGCTGGAGCGGCTGGCGGAGCACACGGATCCGGCGCGGGTGAGGCAGGCGCTGCAGTCGATCGACGGGATCGGGCCGTGGACGGCTGCAGAGATCACCCAGTGCACCCACGCGGATCCGGACGGGGTGAGCGTGTACGACTACCACCTGGCAGACTACGTGTGCTGGTTCTTCGACGGTGCCCCGGGATCCGATGCCCGCATGCTCGAGCTGCTCGAGCCGTGGCGCGGCCACCGCCAGCGCGTGGTGCGACTCATCAAGGCCAGCGGCCACCGCAAGCCGTCGTTCGGACCCCGGATGACCCCGGCGGACCATCGCCACCACTGAGGCCACCGCCACTGGGATGGTTGAGGTATGGCTGTCCTGCCTGGCGACGCCTGCGGATCCGGCGCAGACTACGGAACATGTCACAGCACACCATTCCAGAACCCCACGCCAAGGCCTCCGGCGAAAGGCTCAACAAGCTGCGCGCAGGCGTCCTGGGAGCGAACGACGGCATCGTCTCTGTGGCCGCCACCGTGGTGGGCGTGGCCGGTGCCACCGTCTCAACCGGGCCCATCCTCGTCGCCGGAACCGCCGCCGTGATCGGTGGTGCGCTCTCCATGGCCCTGGGCGAGTACGTCTCGGTGTCGAGCCAGAAGGACTCCGAGGAGGCGCTGATCGAGAGGGAGAAGTGGGAGCTGCGTGAGATGCCCGATGCCGAGCTGGAGGAGCTCGAGGAGCTCTACCGCGAGCGCGGCCTTAGCCAGGCCACGGCGCACCAGGTGGCGCTCGAGCTCACCGAGAAGGACGCACTGAAGGCCCACCTGGATGCGGAGCTCGGCATCAACGAGGACGACATCGCCAACCCGTGGGCCGCCGCCATCTCCTCCGCGCTCTCGTTCTTCGTCGGCTCGCTGCTTCCGGTGCTCGCGATCCTCCTCCCGCCACCCGAGTGGCGGATTCCCGTCACCTTCGTGGCGGTGCTCATCGCCCTGGCCCTCACGGGAACCCTGGGGGCGCGCCTCGGCGAGACCCCGCACGTTGCCCGCGCCGCCACGCGCGTGGTCGTGGGTGGCGCCATCGCCCTGGCCGTCACGTTCCTGATCGGCTCCCTGCTGGGCGTCTCCGCCGCGTGACGCACCCCGCCTGAACACAGAACGAGGGCGGCTCCCCAATGGGGAGCCGCCCTCGTTCGTGTCCTTCACGGGCTCGGTGTGGCCCGCTCATGTGCTGCGGCAGGGCCACGAACCGGCCGATGCCGGAGACCTGCCAGCGCGGGGAACTGTCAGTTCTGAGGCGCCTCGGGCTCTGCCCCGCCCTCGGCGGCCTGCTTGGCCACCTCGGCACGGACCTCGTCCATGTCAAGGTTCTTGACCGCCCCGATGACCTCCTCCAGGGAGGACGCCGGAAGCGCTCCGGGCTGGGAGAAGACGAGGATGCCCTCGCGGAACGCCATGAGGGTGGGGATCGAGGAGATCTGGGCGGCTGCAGCCAGGCCCTGCTCCGCCTCGGTGTCCACCTTGCCGAACACGATGTCCGGGTTCTTCTCGGAGGCCGTCTCGTAGGTGGGCGCAAACTGCTTGCACGGTCCGCACCAGTCTGCCCACCAGTCCAGCAACACGATGTCGTTGTCAGAAATGGTCTGGCCCAGGGTGTCCTGGGTGATCTCTACAGTAGCCATGCGTCCACGATAGGACGCCGCCTCCCCAGCACTCCAGACCGTTCACTGCCGGCTCAAGGACCCCCGGTGGGGCCGCCGCGAGCAGGCGGGGCGACGTCGTCGTCCCCGCCACCTGGCGAGGCCACGGTGCGCGCGGCGACGAGCGAAGATGCGGCGGGTGCGCACCCGCCGAGATGCCGGTGCGTGCAACCCCGGGCGACGCCGCGTTGTCACGGTCCCTGGGGCTGGACCCGGTTACACGAAAGGAGCCTTCCCGACCCTCTCGGTCCGGGAAGGCTCCTTCACTCTTGCCGGTGTCACGCACGCCGGCGGCGGTGGCAGGTGAGGGATTCGAACCCCCGTAGGCGTTGCCAGCTGATTTACAGTCAGCCCCCTTTGGCCGCTCGGGTAACCTGCCGAGGCATCCAACGCACACGTACTGTGTGCGACGAAGCACCTCAACAGTACACGGTGAGCCTTTGGGCCCCAAAATCGTCGCCAGGAGGAAAACACCATGCAGAACAGCACATCAACCACCCGCGCTGTTGTGCTCGGCGGTGGCGGAACGGCAGGTATCGCCTGGGAGAGCGGTCTCCTCGCGGGTCTCCTGGATTCTGGGGTGGACCTCGGGGCCGCGGACCTCGTAGTGGGTACGTCTGCGGGGTCTGTCGTGGCGGTGCAGCTGCGCGCCAACGCCCTCACCACGCATTTCCCGCGCACGGAGTCTCCCCAGGCCAGCGCGGACGCGCAGGGACCCGTCTCCTCACCGGCCGCACCGCCGTTCGACGCTGAGAAGTTCGTGCAGCTGATGGGAACGGCTGCCGAGAGCGCCACGGGTCCGCAGGATGCCCGCGCGCGGCTCGGGGCGCGGGCGACGGCATCGACCGCGGTCATGACCGAGGAGGCGTGGCTCGCGCGCATCGGTCACACGCTGCCGCGCGACTGGCCGACGGGCGAGCTTGCACTCACCGCCGTGGACAGCGCGGACGGCGCCTTCACCGTCTTCAATGCCCGCAGCAGCGTGCTCCTGGAAAAGGCCGTGGCGGCAAGCTGCACGGTTCCCACGGTGTTCCCCCTGGTGCACATCGACGGCCACGCCTACATGGACGGTGGGATGCGCTCCGCAACCAACGCGGACCTCGCGGCCGGACACGACAAGGTGCTGGTGATCTCGTGCAACCCCGAACCGCGCACGAGCCCCTTCGGACCCACCCTGGACGAGTCGCTGCTGCTGATCGAGGAGACCGGCGACGCGTTCCACATCACCGCAGACGGCGCCAGCCGCGCGGCGTTCGGCAGGAATCCCCTGGATCCTGCGCGTCGGATACCCTCGTTCGAAGCCGGTCTCGCACAGGCGGAACAGCTCGCGGACCGCGTCAAGGAGTTCTGGAGCGCGTGAGCACGCGGTGCCCGTGTTCCGGGGACGGCACCCCAGCAACCAAGGAGTGGACAGTGGCATCGGAATCATCGTTCGACGTGGTCAGCAAGGTCGACAAGCAGGAGGTCTCCAACGCCCTGAACCAGGCGCAGAAGGAGGTCTCCCAGCGCTACGACTTCCGCGGCGTGGGCGCGGACATCGACTTCTCCGGGGAGAAGATCCTCATCAAAGCCAACTCGCAGGAGCGAGCCGAGGCCGTGCTGGACGTCTTCCAGTCCAAGCTAGTCAAGCGTGGCATCTCGCTGAAGTCCCTGGACTCCGGTGAGCCCTACGCCTCCGGCAAGGAGTACCGCATCGAGTCCACCGTCAAGGAGGGCATCGCCCAGGACCAGGCCAAGAAGATCACCAAGCTGATCCGGGACGAGGGTCCCAAGGGTGTGAAGGCCACCATCCAGGGCGACGAGCTGCGCGTCTCCTCGAAGTCTCGCGACGACCTGCAGGAGATCATCTCGCTGCTCAAGGGCTCGGACCTGGAGGTCGACCTGCAGTTCGTGAACTACCGCTGATCCCGGCCGCCGGAATGCTTCCGGTGCCGCTCGTGGACGAGTAGAACGGGACGGACGCCGCCACCCAGCCCGGGCGGGGGCGTCCGTCCCCTCATGTCAGCGGTTGCCGTAGAAGCCGCCGGAGCGCGCCATGTTCTCCAGCCGCGCCACGCGGTCGTCGGTGCTCGGGTGGGTGCGGAACAGTCCGGAGACCGCCCCGCCGCGGAACGGGTTGGCGATCATCAGGTGGGAGGTGTTCACGAGCCTCTGGTCCTGCGGGTCCATGGGCCTCTGGTTCGCCCCGCCCTCGATCTTGCGCAGTGCCGAGGCCAGGGCCAGCGGGTCCCCGGTGAGCTTGGAGCCGTCCTCGTCCGCGTCGTACTCGCGTGTGCGGGAGATGGCCAGCTGGATGACCGAGGCGGCCAGCGGTGCCAGGAACGCCATGAGCAGACCCACCAGCATGTTGCCGCCGCCGCGGTTGTCGTTGCCGCGCCCGCCGAACAGGGCCGCGAACTGTAGCATCTGCGCAGCGGAGGTGATCAGCCCGGCCACGGCTGCCGCCACTGACGAGGTGAGGATGTCCCTGTTGTAGACGTGCATCAGCTCGTGGCCCAGCACGGCGCGCAGCTCGCGCTCGTCGAGCATCTGCAGGATCCCCTCGGTGCAGCACACCGCCGCGTGCTCCGGGTTGCGTCCTGTGGCGAACGCGTTGGGGCTCATGGTCGGGGCGATGTAGAGCCGCGGCATGGGCTGCCCGGCCGCCTGCGAGAGCTCGTGCACGATCCGGTACATGGCGGGCGCCTGTTGCGGGCTCACGGGGACCGCGCGCATGGATGCCAGCGCCAGCTTGTCCGAGTTCCAGTAGCTGTAGGCCGTGCCGGCCAGGCCGATCACCCCGAACAGGATGATGAAGAATGAGCTGCGCGTGGCGCCGGCGATGACCCAGCCGATCCCGAGCAGCACCGCCCACATCCCGCCCAGCAGTAGTGCGGTCTTCACGCCGTTGTAGTGCCGGTGCATCAGTGGTCTCCTCCGGGGCTCGCGCCCGTGGGTCGTGTCGGTTCGTGTGCGCTTCCGTGCCCGGTGGCGGGTTCGTGGTGCGGCCCGAGGGCGACGACGCCGCGCCGCCCGTCGCCGTTCGCCCGGCCCATCACAACGGCAGGCAGAGGACGATGTCGCCGAGGACCAGCGAGATGGTGCAGTCGCTGGGCGAGGGGCTCGGGTTAGGTTCCCCGGGCCTGGGATCGGTGCTCGGAACCACCGTGACCTGCGACTCGCCGCTCGGCAGCGGATCACCGGTCTGGACGGGGTCCGGCGACACCGCCGGGGAGGGCTCCCCCACCGGCTCACTCGGATGCGGGTTCTGCGGATTCAACGGGATCTGCGGATCGGGAAGCAGCGTGGTGCCGGGGAGTTCCGAGAGGCCCGCACCGGGGGGATTGATGACGATCGGCAGGGACGGCTCGGCCGCCGGACGCTGCGGTGCGGCGTCGTCGACGTCCTGCACGGCTCCCGCGTCCTGGTCGGTTCCGGCACCCTCCGCCTGCTGCGCGGCCGCGGCGTCGTCGTCACCGGCGTCTGCACCGGCCGCACCCTGGGCCTCCGCAGCGCCCGCCGGGCGGTCCCCGCTGGCCGGTGACCGCCCACCCCCGGGCGCCACCCCGTCACCCGCGGTGGCATCGAGTCCCTGCGTGGGTTCGGCGGCCACGGAGACCGCGTCCCCTCCGCCCGAGTTGGTCGCGGCCACGATCCCCACGGCCGCGGCGGCAGCGACGAGGACGGCCGTGGCCGCGACGGCGAGCCCGGCCCCGGAGCCCACCAGTGAGGCCACCCCACCGGCGGAGGAGGCGGCGCCTGCGCCAGAGGAGCCGACGGCGGTGCTTCCCTCGGACACCGAGGCGCCCGCGGCGCTCTCCGCCGCCACCCCGGCTCCGGCCGCCGCACCCGCGCCGAGCAGCGGCGTGCCGGCGAGTGCCGTGGCCAGGTGGGAGCCCTCGGCGCCCCACAGGGGAAGTCCGGCGAGCACGGGGAGGATCCAGCCGCGCAGCCCGAGCCCCAGGTCCTGCAGCTGCAGGTACTCCGCCGTGCAGCGGCGGCACCCGTCCAGGTGGTCCTGGACCGCCTTGGTGCGCGGCGGGGTGAGCGCACCGCGGGTGAAGGCGCCGAGCTGGGAGGAGAACTCGCGGCACTCCGCGAGCGTCCGCGCGGAGACGTGCTCCTGCACGTAGGCGGCGCGCAGGCCCTCGCGTGCCCGCTTGCCGAGCGCGGAGACCGCGTTGGGCTGGGCGCCGACGACGCCCGCCACCTGGCGCGGCCTGCGCCCCTCGACCTCGAGGTACCACAGGATCTCCTGCCAGCGCTCGGGCAGGGACGCGAACGCCCGGGCCACCACGGCGGAGTCCACCTGGCGCACCACGGTGTCGTCGAAGAGCTCCACCCGGTCCAGCGGCCCGTTCGGCTGGGGGTCCTCGGGGCGGGTGCGGGTGAGCTCGTTGGCGCGGTCCGCCGCCAGGCGCGAGACGGCGGTCACGAGGTAGGCACGGAGGAACTCCCGGGGGCCCTTGCCCTCGCGCAGCAGCCCGAGCACACGCGTGAACGCCTCCGAGACGAGGTCCTGGGCGTCCGACTCGGTGCGGGAGTGCATCCGGGCGACGGCGAGCGCGGCTCCGCGGTGGCGCTCGTAGAGTTCCGCGAACGCCGCGGAGTCCCCGTTGCGCACAGCGGTGAGCAGCCGTTCGTCACTGGCGGGCTGCTCGTCCCGGCCCTCGGGACGCGCGAGGCGTGGGGCTGCGCTGTGTGTCATGAGGCTCTCTGGCAGAAGAAGGGGGGTGCTGGTTGCCTCCATTGTGTCAGCACTCGCGGGGAAGCGGCAGTGCGTTTGCTCCATGCGGGGCCGGGAGAACGGTCGGGGGTGGAGCCGGCCCCCACCGGCTCCACCCCCGTCTCCTAGCACCGCTCTCTCCCCCCTGGCCGGGCAGCCCGCCTGGCCGAGAGTCGCTCTCGCCCACCGTGTGCCACGCGATGTGTCCCCGTACGTGAGGTGGCACCGGCTCGTCGGCCCCGAGCGATCGGACCGTCCGGAATCCCGTGCGGCCCGCACGCGATTCACTGTGTAGACAGACGGGGAGGGAAAACGTGACGCGGGATCCGGAAACTTTTTTTCACGGGCCCGCCCGAGCCTGTCCGGGGCCGGGAGGGACGGCCCCGGGCCCCCTCCACGAAGCCGGGCGACGTCGTCGTCCCCGCCGCCGTGCCGACCCCCCCGAGGCCCCGGAAGGCGCGGAAATCCGCGGAATCCTGCGACTTAGGACACACTAACTATTGTGAATGGCTCAGAATAAGATTAGAGTGAGGCGCATGGAGACCACTGCTGCGGCCGAAACGCACCCCTCGCGGGACGCGTGGACCTCGCACCTGCGCTCGCACGGGCGCAGGGTCACCAAGCAGCGTCTCGCGGTGCTGGACGCCGTGGACGCCGTGCCGCACGCCACCGCGGAGGACACGGTGCAGCAGGTCCGCGCGGTCCTGCCCACCATCTCCGTCCAGTCGGTGTACGTGGTCCTCTCGGACCTCGCGGCCATCGGCATGGTGTCGAAGTTCGAACCGCCCGGATCCCCGGCGCGGTACGAGATCCGCACCGGTGACAACCACCACCACGCGTACTGCATCTCCTGCGGCGTCATCCAGGACGTGCCGTGCGCGGTGGGACACGCTCCGTGTCTCACACCCTCGGAGGACCACGGCTTCCAGCTGCTGTCCGCCGAGGTGGTCTTCAGGGGCATCTGCCCGAGCTGCCAGCACAGTGGCGCGCAGCAGGACCCCGAGGCCCCGTAGTACCGTCCACACCTTCGTCGGATCCCATCCATCACCCAGGAGGAACCATGTCTGACACCACTCCCCACGAGCACGGACTGCGCAAGACCGGCTCGTTCACCACGAACCAGGAGGGCCTGCCCCTCCCCACGAACGCCGACGCGCACTCGCTGAGCGTGGGCCCGGACGGGCCCATCGTCCTGCACGACTCCTACGTCGTGGAGAAGCTGGCGGCGTTCGACCGCGAGCGCGTTCCCGAGCGCGTGGTGCACGCCAAGGGCGCCGGTGCCTTCGGCGAGCTCGAGATCACCGAGGACGTCTCCCAGTACACGAAGGCCGCGGTGTTCCAGAAGGGCACCAAGACCCCCATGCTGGCGCGCTTCTCCACCGTTGCCGGTGAGCAGGGCTCCCCGGACACCTGGCGCGACCCCCGCGGCTTCGCCCTGAAGTTCTACACCACCGAGGGCAACCTGGACATCGTGGGCAACAACACCCCGATCTTCTTCGTGCGCGACGGCATCAAGTTCCCGGACTTCATCCACTCGCAGAAGCGCCTGCCCGGTTCCGGCATGCGTGACAACACCATGCAGTGGGACTTCTGGACCCAGTCGCCCGAGTCCGCCCACCAGGTCACCTACCTCATGGGCCCCCGCGGCATCCCGAAGTCCTACCGCCACATGAACGGCTACGGCTCCCACACCTACCAGTGGAGCAACGAGGCCGGCGAGCGCTTCTGGATCAAGTACCACTTCATCTCCGACCAGGGCGTCGAGGGCCTGACCGGGCCCGAGGCCGAGGAGATCGCGGGCAAGGACGCGGACGCGCACCGTCGCGACCTCTACGACTCCATCGAGAAGGGCGAGTTCCCCTCCTGGACCATGTACGTGCAGGTCATGCCGTACGAGGACGCCAAGACGTACCGGTTCAACCCGTTCGACGTCACCAAGACGATCTCCCAGAAGGACTACCCCCGCATCAAGGTGGGCAAGTTCACGCTGAACCAGAACCCGCTGAACTACTTCGCGCAGATCGAGCAGGCGGCGTTCTCCCCCAGCAACACCGTGCCCGGTGTGGAGATCTCTCCGGACAAGATGCTCATGACCCGCGTGTTCTCCTACCCGGACACGCACCGTCACCGCATCGGCGCGAACTTCGCGGACCTGCCCGTGAACTTCCCGTACCGCTCGGAGATGAACACGTACTCGCAGGACGGGCCCATGCGGTACACGTTCAAGCACCCGAACCAGCCCGTCTACGCCCCGAACACCCAGGGCGGGCCCGTGGCCGGCTCCGGTCCGGTCAAGGCCGACGAGCTGCGCTGGGAGTCGGACGGGGACCTGCTGCGCGCCGCCGCGACCCTGCACTCCGAGGACGACGACTTCGGTCAGCCCGGCACCCTCTACCGCGAGGTCTTCAGCGACGAGGAGAAGGCCGAGACGGTCGAGAACATCGCCGGTCACATCGGTGACGTGACGGACCCGACGATCAAGGAGGCCGCCTTCCAGTACTGGGAGAAGGTCGACGCCGATCTCGGCCGCCGCGTCCGCGAGGCCGAGGCCCGCAACGCAGGTTCGGACGCCTACGGCATCTGATCCCGCGCCGGTGAGCGGGCCGCGCGCCCGCTGACCCGGCTACGGCAGAGGCCCCGTTCCCTCTCTGGAGGGGGCGGGGCCTTTCACGTGGCTGCGAACCGGGAACAGCGACGGCGCGGTGGTGGGATGGGGTGCGGTGGGTGAGCCCGGGCTCAGACCCCGGGAGCAGCGACGTCGTCCGTGGAACCCTCCGGCTGCTCGCCCTGGGACTCGGCGAGGTCCTGCTCGTGCTGCGTGACCAGCTCGAGCATCTCCCGCAGCTGCGCGGTGGGCAGCGTGGTGACCGGGGCGATCGCATTGATGCAGATGGCGACGGCGTCCGAGTCCAGGACGAAGTCGAGGATCTGGCGGGTGGGGGCAGAGCGCACGGTGAGCTGCGGGTCCAGGGCCGCCACCTCGGCGGCGGAGGTGAACACCAGCAGGGTGTCCGGGGCCGCACCCTCCTGCGAGGGCTGCACCATGACCGGCACCGCGTTCTCCTCCTGCTCGCGCGTGCCGAGCAGCAGGTGCCCGCCGGGGTTGAAGAGGGCACCCAGGACGCCGGACATGTTGTTGTCCAGCAGCGCCTGCTTCAGCGCCTCGTTGTGCGGGGAGCGCGCCACCCACTCGATCTGCTGGCGCGGGATCCGCAGGGCGTGCTCGGAGGCCGGGTCCACCACCACCTCGTCGTACTGCCGGTCCTTGGCGACCATCTCCAGGGTGGCGCTCGCGCGCTGGCGCAGCAGCACGGGCTCCGCGAGCTCCTCGTTGCGGTTGCTGCGGGAGAACATCTCGCGGGCCTGCTCCGCGGAGGTGTAGACGGCCAGGGCGCGCGTGCCGTCCCCCTGGGACACGGTCTGCACGCGGATGTGGGACTCCGGGCCCACGGGCTGGCCGTCCGCCCCCGGCACCAGGTCCGAGCCGGAGACGTCCAGCAGCACGGTTCCCACCAGTGCCTCGCGCAGGGCGCGGGCCATGGCCCGCTCCCCCGGCTCCCGGGTGTAGGCCTCTGCCGCGGCTCGCAGCCGGGGGTGGACGTCCCCGCCGGAGGCGTCCTCGGCCGAGTCCGCGAACGGCAGCTCCACACCGGCCTGCTCGGCCAGCTCCACGGCCCACTCCGGCGTCCGCTCACGGGTGCGGGGGAACGCCTCCAGCTGGGCGAGGACGTCCTGCGCCGTGTACGGGCCCTCCTGCGCGTAGACGTGCGGCAGGTCGTGGAAGTGGTAGGACGCCGTGGTGCTCAGCTCCGGTTCCGGCCAGCCCTTCGCGGTGATCGTCACGGACGCCGAGAACCAGCTGCCGCGGCCCGGCACGTAGCAGCTGCGCTGCAGCTCCGCGAGGGTCTCCAGCACCGCGCTGTCCTGCTTGATCGGACCCGCCGCACCGGGGGTCGCCACCCCGCCGCGGTCCTCGATCACGCGCAGGTGCACGCGCCCGCCCTGGGGCTTGAACTCCACGAGCATGGCGTCCCACCCCGGTTCGCTGCGCAGGACGGACATCACCCACTCGCCCACCCGGGCGACGAGTTCGCGTTCGCCCGTGGTGGGGGCTCCGGATGCGGGCTGCGGCTCAGAGGTCATTCGTGTCAGTGTCCCTTCGACCCGCTCGCGCCGGGTCAGGTCGTCCGAGGGTGCGGGGAGTCCCGGGAGGTCCCGGGCCGCGCGCCCCCAGCCTAGCGAACGGGGCACCGCCGCGCTGTGGGAGTCCGGGCCAGTTGTTAGCCTGGACCCATGACAAAAACCTTGCAGGAGCTGATCGACGCGTCGATCTTCATTTCCACCGAGTACCAGGCAGTGCTGGCCGAGCTGTCCCAGGGTGCGGATTGGGACGTGGACTTCTCCGCGCCGTCGTTCACCTTGCAGACCACGCCTCCCGTCACGCTGACCCCGTACCTGCTGGGCACGGAGTCCGCGGCCCGCGGGTCCTTCGTGTGGTCGTGGCGCGAGCTGGGCCACTTCAACCCCCGCGTGGTCTCCGCGGCGGTGCAGGCCGAGCAGGCCGGCGAGCGCCACGAGGTGGGCGAGCTGACCACGGACGAGCTCCCGCTGCAGGAGGGTCTCGCGCGCCGGCTCACACTTGCCGCCAAGGCCGTCACGGGCCTCTACGCCCACTACCCCGCGCGCGCCGGCGGCAACATCACCGCGTGGCTGCTGCTGGACGGCCCGGAGTTCGAGCTCCCCCGCCTCACCGAGCAGCGCATGATGCAGGTCATCGGCGAGTCCCTCACCACGGACACCGCCGTGGACCACAACCTCGCCGTGGCCAGCTACGCCAAGCTGCGCGGCGCCCACGTGGAGTGGGACACGGACGCCACGTGCGTGGTCACCGTGCACGACGGCGCCCAGCGCTTCTGGTTCGACGACCACCAGATCACGGGCGTGGAGCCCGCCGAGCCCTCCGTGGGCGAGGACGAGCTGCGCGAGCTCGAGCGCCAGGCCGCCACCCACCGTGAGGCCCTGCTCGAGGACCGCCGTGCCGCCGAGCACCGCGCCGAGCAGCTGGGTCAGGAGCAGCGCGAGGCCGACGCCGAGCGCAAGCGCCGGGAGCGCGCGGAAGCCGCCGCCGCGGCGTCGACCCCCGCCCCCTCTGCCGCAGCCGGGCAGGACGCCGAGGAGCAGCCGCTGCCCAGCGAGCTCGCCCCCGAGGAGATCGAGGCGCCCGAGCCCGAGCAGCCCGCTGACGACGTCGCCGTGCCCGCCAGCCAGCTGCACGAGGCGGACCAGCCCTTCGACCAGGAACCCACCCACGAGCCGGCCGCGCCGGGCCGTGTGGAGACCCGGGTGCTGCCCGGTCCCCAGGGCGAGCACGCCACGGCCGGTCCGGCCGCGTCCCCGCACCCGGACACCACGGCCATGTCCCGGATCCCGGACCCGGACTTCGCCGCCGGCCAGCCCGCCAGCCAGGACCCGGAGCGCGTCGAGTCGCACCGCACCGAGTCGCAGGATGTCGAGGCGGAGCGCTTCGGGACTGCCCGCGACGAGGACCGCGTGGAGCGCGAGGTCGTGGTCGAGGAGGAGACCGTGGTCCGCGAGGACACCCGTGCTCCCGAGCGGGACCGCACCCGCGCCGCCGAGGAGCGGCTCGGCCGTGGCGAGCGTGGCGTCCGCGAGGACCGCTTCGCCCGTGAGGAGCGCGAGGAGGTCGTGGAGCGCGAGACCGTGGCCGGTCCGGGCGCACCGGACGACGACCTCTCCGCCCCGGCCGTCGTGGACGGCGAAGAGGTCGAGACCAACGAGCAGGCCGAGCGCAAGGGCAAGAAGAAGCGCGGCTTCCTCAGCCGCTTCTTCGACCTGTGACCGGCGCCTGAACAGACGCGTCACCGGAGCACCCGTCCCCCGTGGGGGCGGGTGCTCCGTCGTTGGTGGCGCCGCAGCCGCCGTGCACGCGTGACCCCTCGTGAACAGTGCGGTGGGCGCCCCCGGATAGGATCGGTCGGTGACTTCCACCCTCAGCCCCGGCCCCGAGCCCGACCACCAGCGCAGAACCCGGGCCGGTGTGGGCTACGGGTTCGGGGCCTACGCGATCTGGGGACTGCTGCCCCTGTACTTCGTGGTGCTCGCCCCGGCCACCCCGTACGAGATCGTGGCCCTGCGGGTGCTGTTCTCCCTGGCGTTCTGTCTTCTGCTGCTCGCCGTGACGCGCGGGCTGCGGCAGTTCGTGCGGGTCTTCCGGGACGGGCAGGCCGTGGCCGCCCTGTCCCTGGCCGGTGTGCTGATCGCGGGCAACTGGCTGCTCTACACGGTGGCCACCACCACGGGCCACACCCTTGAGGCGTCCCTGGGGTACTTCATCAATCCCATCGTCGCGATCCTGCTGGGCGTGGTGGTGCTGCACGAGAAGCTTCGGCCGCTGCAGTGGGCGGCCATCGTGGTGGGGGTCCTGGCGGTGCTCGTGATGGCCGTGTTCTACGGTGCCGTCCCGTGGCTGTCCCTGGGGCTCGCGTTCTCCTTTGGCTTCTACGGGCTCGTGAAGTCCCGCCTCGGTTCCCGCTACCCGGCGCTGGTGACGCTCACCGCGGAGACCGCCGCCATCACGCCGCTCGCCCTCGTGGCCGTCGCGCTGCTGGGCGCCAACGGCCAGATCACGCTGACCTCTGAGGGCCCCGGCCACTTCCTGCTGCTGCTCTCCGCGGGCATCATCACCGCCGTGCCCCTGCTGCTCTTCGGTGCGGCGGCGTCCCGGCTGCCCCTGAGCACCGTGGGGATGATCCAGTACGTTGCCCCCATCGGCCAGTTCATCCTGGCGGTCGCCCTGTTCCACGAGGAGATGCCCCCGGAGCGCTGGGCCGGCTTCGGACTCGTGTGGGTGGCCGTGGTGCTCCTGCTGCTCGACGCCGTCCGCGCACCCCGTGCCCCGCGGCTGCCCAGGCGGCCGAAGCCGTCGCCTCGGGCATGAGTCTGAGGTGCAGAGGTACCCGTCCGGCCTGAGGGAATCGTGGCCTCTCTGTACCTCAGATGTTGACAGAGCCCGCTCGGACCGTGGTGGTCCGGGCGGGCCCTGCGCTCGTTGGTGGTGCTCAGCGTCAAAGTGAGCGCTGGAGCGATTGCCGGGTCGTCAGCCCCGGGGACCCGGCCCCGCGGGGTCGGTGTGCGGCTCCGAGACCTGGCCGTGCGGCGGCATCGTGGCGTCGTGGTGACCGACACCCGACCCGACGGCGCCCTCGGTGACAGAGGGGCCGGCGGCCTGCGAGGTGTCGTCCGCGGGGTCGTCGAGCTCGTCCACCTCCTCCGGGGAGCGCTTGATGTTGACCAGGGCGAGGAGCAGGCCGCCCCACACCAGGATTATGGCGACGATCATCATGACGATGGCGGTACCGCTCATGAGAGGTCCCCTTCCGAGTGGCGGGACTGGGCGCCCGCGGTGATGGTGGAGTGGACGCGCCCGGCACCCGTGCCGTTTGCGGTGCGCTCGTGGTCCCAGGGCGCGGGGCGCTGCACCACAGTGCCGCGGTCGATGGCGCGCAGGGAGAAGTCCTGGTCCAGCGCGGCCGAGCGCCCCTCGGTGCCCGTGTAGTGGGTCATGGGGTCGTGGCGGGCGATGGCCTTGCGGTCCAGGTAGGCGTCCTGGATGGCGGGCGCGGGGCTCGTGAACCCCTCGCCCGTACGGCGGCTCCAGGGCAGGCGCGAGAGCAGGTACGCGATCACGACGATGCCCACGGCCATGCCCCACCCGAAGGTGTTCACGAACCACTGGGGCATGTCGTTGTAGCCCTCGGCCACGGTCTTGGTCAGCTGGTCGATCAGGATGTAGCCGAGGATCACCGGGGTGACACCGCCGGCCATGATCATCCAGGTGCGCCCGAGCTTGAACGAGGACACCGAGTTGATGTGGTCGCGCAGCGTGGGCAGCGCGGTGAAGCCGGAGGTCAGCAGCAGCACCGAGATCAGCGCGGCCGCGGCGATGCCGAAGTTGTTGACGAACGCGTCCACCACGTCCAGCAGGTTCAGGCCCGTGGTGGTGGGGAAGAACAGCAGGGAGATCACGGCGAGCGGCAGCACCACCAGGGACACGGCCGCGGGACGGGACAGGCCCAGCTTGTCCCGCACACCGGCCACGATGACCTCCACGATGGAGATCAGGGACGTGAAGCCCGCGAACGCCAGCGCGCCGAAGAACAGCACACCGATCAGCGTGCCGAACGGTGCCTGCGAGATGATCGCGGGGAACGCGATGAACGCGAGGCCGATGCCGGAGGTGGCGACCTCCGAGACCTGCGTGCCGGAGGCGGTGGCCATGAAGCCGAGGGCCGCGAACACGCCGATGCCCGCGAGGATCTCGAAGGACGAGTTGGCGAAGCCCACCACCAGGGCGGACCCGCTGAGGTCCGAGCGGGGCTTGAGGTAGGACGCGTAGGTGACCATGATGCCGAAGCCCACGGACAGGGAGAAGAAGATCTGCCCGTACGCGGCCACCCACACGGAGGAGTCGCCCAGGGCGGACCAGGACGGCGTGAACAGGGCGTCCAGACCGGCGGAGGCACCCGGCAGGGTCAGGGCCATGCCCACCATGATAAGGAACATGACCACGAGCAGCGGGATCAGCACCACGTTGAGCTTGCCGATGCCGTTCTGCACGCCCAGCATCAGCACCACGAGCAGCACGAGCCACGCGATGGCCGTGGCGATGAACACCGGCCAGATGAAGTCGAAGCCGATCGTGACCTGCTCCGAGACCTTCATGTAGTCGTTCATGAAGAACGCGGCGGGATCGCTGCCCCACGCCTTGCTGAACGAGAACACCGTGTACTGCATGGCCCACCCGATGATGAGCGCGTAGTAGATGGCGATGACCACGCAGATCATCAGCTGCCACCACCCGATGGTCTCGAGCTTGGGGTGCAGGCGGCGGAAGGAGAGCGGGGCGGAGCCGCGGTAGCGGTGGCCGATCGCGTAGTCGAGCATGAGCAGCGGGATGCCCGCGGTCAGCAGCGCGACCAGGTAGGGGATGATGAAGGCGCCGCCGCCGTTGTCGAACGCGACGTACGGGAAGCGCCAGATGTTGCCGAGACCGACGGCGGAGCCGATCGCGGCGAAGATGAACATGGTGCGCCCGGAGAATGCTTCCTTCGCGGCGCCACCACGCTTCTTGTCAGTGGACATGGCTGAACCTCACACGGGACGAGATCCCATAGGCGCCGGGGTCCTGGGACGCCCGGCGCGCGAGTTGTGGATGAATGGGTAAAGCTTACTGAGTGCTCAGCCCCGGCGGTGGACCACCGCGTGGGCGAACTCGGTCAGCGCGGCCTTGGCCACGGAGTCCTGGAGGGGCTCCAGCGCGGCAATGGCCTCATCGGCCCACCGATTGGCGATCTGCCAGGCTTCGGCGGCCGCGGGGTGGGAGGAGACGGCCGCCACGGCGGTGGCCAGGGCGTCGTCGTCCGTGAGGTCCCCGTCGATCAGACGGAGCACTTCCTGGGCGGAGGCAGCGGCCTCCGGGTCTGCTCCGGCGGCGTGGCGCCGCAGCAGGAGAACGGGCAGCGTGTCCACGCCCTCGCGCAGGTCCGTGCCGAGGGTCTTGCCAGAGACGTCCGGGGGCCCGGTGAGGTCGATGATGTCGTCCGCGAGCTGGAACGCGAGTCCGACCTTCTCGCCGTAGACCACCATGAGGTCGACGACGTCGCGCGGCGCGCCGCCCAGCAGGGCACCGTACTGCCCGCTCGCGGCAATCAGTGAGCCGGTCTTGCCGGCGAGCACCTGGAGGTAGTGGGCCACGGGGTCCTCGTCCTCGGCCGGGCCGGTGGTCTCCTGCAGCTGGCCAATCACCAGACGCTCGAACGTGGTGGCCTGGATCATCAGGGGCTCCTGGCCCAGGGCGGAGACCATGGCGGAAGCGCGGGCGAAGATCATGTCGCCGGTGAGGATGGCCACGGTGTTGCCCCACACGGTGTGCGCGGTCTCGACGCCGCGGCGCAGTGGGGCGGAGTCCATGACGTCGTCGTGGTACAGGGAGGCGAGGTGGGTGAGCTCCACGACGACGGCGGCCTCGATGACCTCGTCCGTGATCTCACCGGCCACCTCGGCGGCGAGCAGGGTGAGCAGTGGGCGGACCCGTTTGCCGCCGGCGGCCAGCAGGTGGCGTGCGGTGACGTCCGCGAGCCGGTCGGTGGCCTGCACAGCCTCGTCCAGGCGCTGCTCGACGCGCTCCAGGGAACGCAGCATGAGAGGACCCAGGCGGGGGTCCTGGGCGATGAGCTCGAACCCTGCGGGCAAGCGCAGGGAGCCGTCGACGCTGCTGGGATCAGTCACGGTCCACCACTCTATCGACAATTCAGCCCGCGGGGGTGAGTGCATCCAGTACCGCCATGGCGCGGTCCGTCACACTACGGGCCGGGCGGTCGGACAGCTCGGTCATCACCTGCACGGCGAAGCGCATCAGGGCCGGCACGTGCATGCCGGAGCGGACCGCCGCCGAGAGGATCGTGGGGTGGCCAATGAGCTGCGCGAGCGCCCTGCCCTGCGTGAAGTGCGCCCCCCACTCGGCCCGCACGAGCTCGGGGTAGCGGGCCAGCGCGTTCTCGCGCTGCTGGGCCCCGTTGGCCCCGGCGGCGTCCACGATGCACGAGGCTGCGAACAGCGCGGACTCCATCGCGTTGGAGATCCCCTCGCCGTTGAACGGAGAGACGAGCCCTGCGGCGTCGCCCAGCAGCATGAGGCCCGGCAGGTAGTGCGGCGTGCGGTTGGCCGCCATGGGCAGTGCCGCGGAACCGATCCTGCCCACCTGGTGCTCGGGGTCGAAGGTCCACTCGGCGGGCATCGACGCCGCCCAGTCCCGCAGCACGGCCCGGTAGTCCAGTTTCCCGAAGGCGGGTGAGGTGTCCAGGATCCCGAGGCCCACGTTCGCGGTGCCGTCCCCCACGCCGAAGACCCAGCCGTAGCCGGGCAGCAGGGCACCCTGTGGATCGTTGCCGTCCGCGAGCTCGAGCCAGCCCTCCATCCAGTCCAGCTCGGAGCGCGGCGAGCGGTAGTAGGTGCGCACGGCCACTCCCATGGGGCGGTCCTGGCGGCGGTGCAGCCCGGCGGCCACGGCCGTGCGGGTGGAGTTGCCGTCCGCGGCGAGCACGAGGTCCGCGCGGTGGTCCTCGGTCTGCGCCGTACGCCGTCCGGTCGCGGGGTCCATCACGGCGGCGCGCAGACCCACGATCCGCCCCGTGTCGTCCCGCAGCACGTCTTGCACCGAGCGGTGCTCGATGATCTGCGCCCCGGCGGCGACCGCGTGGCGTGCGAGATCCTCGTCGAAGCCCGCGCGGGTGCGCACCAGCCCGTAGGACGGGAAGTCCGTGAGCTCCGGCCACGGGAACTCCACGGTGCGCCCGCCGGCGACCAGCCGCAGCCCCCGGTTGGAGCGGTAGCCCTGTTCGGCGCCGTGGGGCAGCCCCATGAGCCGCATCTGCTTCACCGCGCGCGGCGTGAGCCCGTCCCCGCACACCTTCTCCCGCGGGTAGGCGGTCTTCTCGAGCACCGTCACCCGGATCCCCTGGCTCGCGAGCCAGTACGCCGCGGTGGCGCCCGCGGGGCCACCCCCGCTGATCAGAACCTTCACTGCGCCGCAGTCCTCCGCCGTCTCGGGTGCGGGCACCCTCCCGGCGCCCCTCGTGCGCGGCACTGCCGCCGGACGCACGTGCGCCATTGTGCCACCGCCGACGCCGATGCCGCGCCCGACGCCGTCGCCCCCGGGCACCGGCCCCGCGAGGCCCCCGCCCCAGCTCGTCCCGTGGGAGAGGGACGTCATCAACGCGACGACACCGCGGGGTGGGGCGTTCCACAGCGTAAAATCACCACAGGTTCCAGAAGGGGCCGTCCCCTTGACCGAGGAGAACCCATGTCACCCCTGCGCCGACTCGTTCCCGCGCTCGCCGTCCTCTCCGCCGCTGGTCTGGTGCTGACCGGGTGCGAATCCACCTCGGGAGGCGACGCCCAGGCGAGCGGCGACTCCGGCACGTTCACCGTGTGCGCCAACTCCCCGTACCCGCCGTTCGAGTTCGAGCAGGACGGCAAGGTGGTGGGCTTCGACATGTCCCTGGGGGACGAGATCGCCAAGGACCTCGGCAGGGAGAAGAAGTTCGTGCAGGCCAACTTCGAGACCCTCGAGTCCGGCGCGGCGCTGGACACCGGCCAGTGCGATGCCGCCATCTCCGGGATCACCATCACCGACGCGCGCAAGAAGTCCGTGGACTTCTCCAAGCCGTACTTCAACGACCAGATCGCCCTGCTGACCACCAAGGACTCAGGGATCAAGGGGTTCGACTCCGTGGGGGACAAGACGGTGGGCGTGCAGCAGGCCACCTCCGGCGAGGACTACGCCACGGAGAAGAAGCTGAAGACGCAGCAGTTCGAGGACGTGGAGCTGATGTTCCAGTCGCTGGAGTCCGGCGGCGTGCAGGCGGTGTCCGGCAACATCTCCACGCTGTCCAAGCGCGCCGAGTCCAACCCGGACCTGGAGGTGGTCCAGACCGTGGACACCAACGAGAACCTGGGCGTGGCCGTGAAGAAGGGCAACACCGAGCTGCTCGACTCCGTCAACAAGACGCTGGACCGCATCACGAGCGACGGCACCATGGACAAGATGAAGAAGGAGTGGATGGGTCTGTAGGCCCCCCTCCCCCATCGCCCGCCCACAGACAGGGAGAAACCCATGTCCATGACCACCCGGCAGCGCGCGAGGCTGTCGCGGGGCATCCAGTACGCCGTCCTCGTCGTCGTGCTGATCGCACTCGTCGTGCTGGCGGACTGGGATGTCCTCTTACAGCGGGTCCTGAACCCTGCCGTGGCGATGGACCAGTTCCCCGGCATCATCACGGTGGCACTGAAGAACACGTTGATCTACACGGTGCTCGGCTTCGTGCTGGGCCTGTCCCTGGGCGTGGTCCTCGCGCTCATGAAGCTCTCCTCCGTGGCGCCCTACCGGTGGATCGCCACCCTGTACATCGAGTTCTTCCGCGGTGTGCCCGCCCTGCTCGTGTTCCTGGCGCTGGGCTACGGCATCCCGCTGGCCTTCGGGTTCCGCTTCAACCACTACGTGACGGTGATGATCGCGCTCGGTGTGGTCGCGGCGGCGTACATCGCCGAGTCCCTGCGCGCAGGGTTGCAGGCGGTGCCCCCGGGGCAGTACGAGGCCGCCCGCTCGCTGGGCATGTCCCACACCCGGGCCATGGTCACCATCGTGATCCCGCAGGCGCTGCGGATCGTGCTGCCGCCCCTGACCAACGAGGTCATCCTGCTCACCAAGGACTCTTCCCTGGTCTACCTGCTGGGCATGGGAGTGGAGCAGTACGAGCTCACCAAGTTCGGGCGCGAGGGCATCTCCAGCGCGGGAGCCGGGCTCACCCCGCTCATGGTCGCGGGTGTGTGCTACCTGATCATCACCGTGCCGCTGGGGCTGCTGTCCCGCCACTTCGAGAACAAGACCGTCCGGGTCAAGAAGTCCTAGGAGCGCCCGTGTCCACGTCCGCAGCATCCCCCGCACCCGTCCCCGGCCCCGGCGAGCCCCGGGACTCCGGTCCCGCCCGTTCCGTCTCCGAGAACGGGACGACGCCGGGTGGCGGCCCCGAGCCGACGGTCCCGCCCGGGCCCGTGGCCACGTCCGAGGCCGCGTCCACGTCGGGCACCGGCCCGGAGACCGCCGTGCGCGTGCGCGGCCTCCACAAGTCCTACGGCGAGCTCGAGGTGCTGCGGGGCATCGACCTGGACGTGGTCGCCGGGGAGGTCGTGTGCCTCATCGGCCCCTCCGGCTCCGGCAAGTCCACCCTGCTGCGCTGCCTGAACCTGCTGGAGACCCCGCAGGCCGGGAGCATCAGCGTGGACGGATTCACCGTCACGGACCCGGACCTGGACGTGGATGCCATGCGCCGCCGCGTGGGCATGGTCTTCCAGCAGTTCAACCTGTTCCCGCACCTGAGCGTGCTCGAGAACTGCACGATGGCCCAGGTCAAGGTGCTCAAGCGCCCGGCCGCCGAGGCCAGGCGGGTGGCGCTTGCCAACCTGCGGCGCGTGGGCCTGAGCGAGAAGGCCGACCAGCGCCCTGCGCAGCTCTCGGGCGGCCAGCAGCAGCGCGTGGCGATCGCCCGGGCGCTGTCCGTGGACCCGGACCTGATGCTCTTCGACGAGCCCACTTCCGCGCTGGACCCGGAGACCGTGGGCGATGTGCTGTCCATCATGCGCGGGCTCGCGGCGGACGGTATGACGATGCTCGTGGTGACCCACGAGATGTCCTTCGCTCGCGACGTCGCCGACCGCGTGGTCTTCATGGACGGCGGCGTGGTGGTGGAGCAGGGCCCCGCCCGCGAGGTCATCGGCTCGCCGCAGCACCAGCGCACGCGCACGTTCCTCTCACGCGTGCTGAACCCCACCACGGGGGCCGCCCCGGAGGCACCGGACACTTCGGAAGCGCCAACCACCCCCGCATGACATCTCAGGCACGAAATGACCGCCTGACCTGAGGTCCAGCGGTCATTTCGTGCCTCAGCGGTTGGCGACCCGGCTGGGCGGCCCGCCAGGGGCTCGGCGTCAGCGGGTCTTCATCCCCGAGGGGCGCACCGTGATGACCTCCACCTCCGCGTCCCGGGTGGCGTCCACGGCCAGGCGCACCGCGGCGGCGATCTGCTCCGGACGGATCCAGTCCTCCGGGTGGTACTCCTCGCCCATGTACTCGTGCAGCTCGGCCTGCATGTCCGTGGCCACGCGCCCCGGGTGGACCGAGGTGACGCGCACCCCTTGGACCCGCTCCTCCTCACGCAGGGCGTCCGTGAAGGCCCGCAGCGCGAACTTCGTGCCGGAGTACAGCGCGGACGACGCGCGGGACACGAACCCCGAGCCGGAGTTGATGGCCACCACGTCCCCCCGGGCCTCGCGCAGCTGCGGGAGCACCAGGCGGGTCAGCTGCGCCACGGAGATCACGTTCACGTCGAAGATCTGCTCCCACATCTCGCGCGGGGCGTCCGCCACGAGGGACTGCGGGGCGATGCCCGCCGAGTGGACGAGCACGTCCAGACCGGGGAACTCCTCGCGCAGGGGCGCCCAGGCGGCCTCGACCTGCTCGTCGTCGGTCACGTCCGCGACGAAGGCTCGCGTCCCGGGTCCCACTCCGGCGAGCTCGTCCCGCACGCGCTGGATGCCCTGCGCCGAGCGCCCGCCCACGAACACCACGTGGTCCCGCGCGAGGTCCTGCGCCACGGCACGCCCGATCCCCCGGGTGGCCCCCGTGACGAGAGCCGTGCGGGCGGTTGCTGTCTGTGCGCTCTGATCAGTCATGCCGTCATGCTAGCGAGCCGCGGTACGCTCCGCAGGGGCCGGCGTGTCACCGCCCGGCCAGGAACTCCTCCACCGCGCGGGCACCCACCTCGTGGGCGGCCAGGTTGAACTCGCGCAGCGTCTCGCGCTCGAGCGGGACCTCCACCACGCGGCGTCCCACCACGGGGGCGGCCAGGGCCGCGGTCAGCTCGATTGCGCTGTCCGCCCGCACGTACTCCACGCCGTGCGCCGCGCACAGCTCCGCGATCGAGACGCTGTGCGCCGTGCCGAAGAACCGCTCCACGGTGGCCGCGTAGCGCTGATCCTGCCCCACGGCCCCGTGCTCGAGGGTCTGGAAGATGCCGCCCCCGGCGTCGTTGACCACCACCACGTGCAGGTCCGGCACGCGCTCCCCGGTTCCCAGCAGCAGCCCGCCGGAGTCGTGCAGGAACGTGAGGTCCCCCATCACCGCGCGCACGGGGCGCCCCGTTCCGAGAGCCACGCCGTGAGCGGTGGCCAGCGTGCCGTCGATCCCGGCGACGCCGCGGTTCGCCACCACGGGCAGCGGAGCCTGCGCGCGGGCCACGAGGTCGAGGTCCCGCACGACGGTCGAGGAGCCCACCACGAGCACCGAGCCGTCCTCGCAGCTCGCGTCCCACACCGCGCGGGCCACGTGCAGCCGGGTGAGCCCGGGGCGCGAGTCCGCGTGGCGCAGCACCGCCGCGTCGGCCACCGCACCAGCTGCCTGCCAGGTCTCCAGCCAGCCGTCCTCAGCGGGCCCGACGACGCCCGCGGCCTCCGCGAAGCCGGCCACCTCCTGCTCGGGGCGGCGGCCACGGTCGAACCAGGGCACCGGCTCCGGGCGCACCGCGACCACGCTGACGTCCGGGCGGCGCAGCAGGGCCGAGACCGTGCGGCTGAGCGTGGGTCTGCCCACCAGGACCACGGAGTCCACCCGGGCGCCCAGCGAGGAGGCTAGCAGGCTCTCGTAGGAGGCGATCGCCGCGTCACCGGTGCGGGCGTTGGAGGACGGTTCCGCGAGCAGGGGAAGTCCGTGGGCCTGGGCGAAGCGCGCGGTGGCGGCCCCGGCGCCGTCGCCCGCGAGGACCACGGGGTGGGACGATCCCGGGCGGGCACGCACTGTGCTCGCGGGGACCGGGAGAGTGCCCTCGGACCGCGTCGCGTCGTCGGGAGCCGAGGGGCCACCCGGGGTCATCGTGTACCGGGACAGCGGTGTGCCGTGCGGGGTACCGGCCGCATCCTGGCACGCGAGGTGTGGTGTCGGCGTCCGGTCCGGGGCCGGGGCGGCGTCCGGGGTGAGGAAGGGCTCGTCGAGCACGGACCACGAGTGGGCGATCCGCGCGGGCGGTTCTTCTGCGCGCGCGCGCTCCACCTCCTCGGCAAGCGCGCGGGCCCAGGTGTGCAGGTGGCGGTGGTCGTCGTCGGAGACCGGATGCAGGGGGTCGCGCAGCGCGACGTTGACGTGGACCGGGCCGGGCGGCGTCGCGTCGCTGCCGTGCAGGGCGTCGAGCACAGGGGTGAGAAAGGACTCCGCGTCAGCACGCTGCTCGGCCTCGCCCAGGCCGGGATCCCGCACGGGCAGCAGGTCCACCGCCGCGCGCGCGAAGTTCTCGAAGATCCCCGGCTGCCGGGTGGTCTGGTTGGCGCCGGTACCGCGCAGCTCCGGGGGCCGGTCCGCGCTGAGCACAACCACGGGCACCCCGGCGTGGGAGGCCTCCATGACGGCGGGCAGCAGCTCCCCCACGGCGGTTCCGCTCGTGGTGACGACGGCGCACGGCAACCCCGTGGAGCGCGCGATCCCGAGGGCGGTGAACCCGGCGTCCCGTTCGTCGATCCGCACGTGGACGCTGAGCGCCCCGCTCGCGTGGGCGGCCGCCGCGGCGTACGCGAGCGGCGCCGAGCGCGAACCCGGTGCGACCACCAGGTGCGCCATCCCGCGCAGCACGAGGGCGCGCAGGACGGTGGTGGCCGTGACGAGACTGGGGGTGATCACCCTGAGAGGGTACCGAGTTCCGCCGACACCCACGCGCACGGGCAGGCGGTGGCCCGTGCGGCTGCGGCCTGCCCCGCGGGGTTTCCCCTTAGATGGCCCACTCCCCGGCGTCTGCACGCAGGTTGCCGAGCACCCCCGGGGTGGCCACACTGTCGTCCTGGACCATGCCCGCGGCCTGGGTGCGCCCCGACTGCGGGTCGATCAGCAGGAACGACCCCAGGGCGTGCGACTGCGTGTAGGCGGCGGTGAACAGCGGCTCCGCCACACGGATGCTCACGCGGCCGATGTCGTTGAGCTCGAACTCGTCCACGGACTCCGCGGCGAGACTCTCCAGGTTCAGCCGGCCGTCCAGCGAGCCCACGATCCCGCGGACCACGCGCGTGGTGTGCTTGAGCAGCACGCGCTGGCCCTCCCGGAGGGGCTTCTCGTCATCGAGCCAGCACACCACGGCCTCCACGGTCTTGGAGCCCGACGGCGCGCCGGCGGGTTCCGCGATCAGGTCACCGCGGGTGATGTCGATCTGGTCTGCGAGGCTCAGGGTGACGGACTCCCCGGCGACGGCGCGCTCGGCCGGTTCCCCGGCGACGTCGAGCCGGGTGACCGTGGTCCTGCGCCCGGCGGGCTGCACCGTGACCTCGTCACCGACTGCAACGGACCCGGAGGCGACCTGCCCGGCGTAGCCGCGGTAGTCGGTGAACTCGGGCGAGACCGCTGCGGACTGCGGGCGGATGACCGTCTGCACGGGCAGCGCGAAGTGCTCCGCCTGGGTGAGCTCGGAGGAGTCCGGGAGGTTCTCGAGCCAGCCCAGCAGGGACGGGCCCGTGTACCAGGGGGTGCTCTCCGAGGGCTCCACCACGTTGTCCCCGCGAAGTGCGGAGACGGGAATGGTCTGCAGGTCAAGCACACCGAGCTCGTCCGCGAGCGCGTGCAGGTCCCGGTCCAGCGCCTCGAAGGCACCGTGGGCGTCGTCGACCAGGTCGATCTTGTTGACCGCCACGATCAGGTGCGGCACGCCCAGCAGCGCGGCGACCGCGAGGTGACGCCGGGTCTGCTCCACGATCCCGTGCACCACGTCCACGAGCACGATCAGCGCGTCCGCGGTGGAGGCACCGGTGACCGTGTTGCGGGTGTACTGCACGTGGCCGGGGCAGTCGGCCAGGATGAAGCTGCGGGCGGGGGTGGCGAAGTAGCGGTAGGCCACGTCGATCGTGATGCCCTGCTCGCGCTCGGCCCGCAGCCCGTCCGTCAGCAGCGCGAGGTCCGCGGAGTCCAGGCCCCGGGACTGGCTCACGCGCTCGATGGCCTCGAGCTGGTCCACCAGGATGTTCTTGGTGTCGTGCAGCAGCCGCCCCACCAGGGTGGACTTGCCGTCGTCCACGCTCCCGGCCGTGGCGATCCGCAGCAGGCTTGCCGTGTTCTCGGTGCTCATCTCTAGAAGTAGCCCTCTCGCTTGCGGTCCTCCATGGCGGCCTCGGACACGCGGTCGTCCGCACGGGTGGCGCCTCTTTCGGTGAGCGTGCTGGTCATGACCTCGGCCAGCACGTCCTGCGCGGTGGCAGCCGGGGACTCGACGGCGCCCGTGCAGCTCATGTCCCCCACGGTGCGGTAGCGCACAGTACGGGTCTCCACGCTCTCGCCCTCGCGCGGGCCCACGTGCTCCCCCACGGCCAGCCACATGCCGTCACGGCTGAGCACGTCCCGCTCGTGCGCGTAGTAGAGGGAGGGCAGGTCGATGCCCTTCTCCGTGATGTAGGACCAGATGTCCAGCTCGGTCCAGTTCGACAGCGGGAACACCCGCACGTGCTCCCCCGGGCGGTGCCGCGTGTTGTACAGGCTCCACAGCTCCGGGCGCTGGTTGCGCGGGTCCCACTGGCCGAACTCGTCCCGCAGACTGATGATCCGCTCCTTGGCGCGGGCCTTCTCCTCGTCGCGCCGGGCGCCGCCGTAGACGACGTCGTGGCGTCCCTCGGTGATCGCGTCCAGCAGGGGCACGGTCTGCAGCTGGTTGCGGGTACGGTCCGGGCGCTCGGCCAGCCGGCCGTCGTCGATGTAGTCCTGAACGCTCGCGACCTTCAGGCGGATGTGCAGCCGCTCCACCGTCCGGTCCCGGAAGTCCAGGACCTCCGGGAAGTTGTGCCCGGTGTCCACGTGCAGCACGGGGAACGGGATGGGCGCCGGCCAGAAGGCCTTGGCGGCCAGGTGCAGCATGACCACCGAGTCCTTGCCACCGGAGAACAGCAGCACGGGGCGCTCGCCCTCGGACGCAGTCTCGCGGAAGATGTGGATGGACTCGGCCTCCAGGCGCTGCAGCTGGCTCAGTGTCACGGCGGAGGGTGTGCTCCGGGTCAGGGGGCTCGTGGTGCTCACAGGTGGATCCCGCATTCTGTCTTGCCCACACCGGACCAGCGTCCGGCGCGGGGGTCTTCCCCGGGGGCGACCTTGCGCGTGCACGGGGCGCACCCGATGGACGGGTAGCCCTGGCTCAGCAGCGGGTTGACCACCACCAGGTTCTCCTCGGCGTACTGGACCACGTGGTCGAAGCTCCAGTCCACGATGGCGTTGATCTTGACCATCTGGTGGTGCTCGTCCCACTCCACGGGCGCGGCGTTGGCACGGTGCGGCGTCTCCTCGCGGCGCAGCCCGGTCACCCACGCCTCGTAGCCCCCCAGGGCCTTGTCCAGCGGGGCGACCTTGCGGATCCCGCAGCACAGCCCCGGATCGCGGTCGTGCAGCTTGGCGCCGTACTGCGCGTCCTGCTCGGCCACGGTGATCTCCGGCAGCAGGGTCCGCACTTTCACGGGCCAGTCCCGCGCGAAGTCGTCCCGGGTCTGCAGGGTCTCGGGGAAGTGGTAGCCGGTCTCCAGGAACAGCACGTCCACGCCCTTGAGGTGGGTGCTGACCAGGGCGGGGACCACGGTGTCCGAGGCCATCGAGCAGGCCACCGCGAGCTTCTTCCCAAAGGTCTCGGCGGCCCACGCGAGCACCTCGTCCGGGTCCGCGTCGCGCTCGCCGAAGCGTTGCTGCGCCTCCTCTACGAGCGCCTTCAGCTCCTCGGTGGAACGGGTGCGCCCGGGGGACGTCGTCGTGTCTGTGGTTGTCATTTCAGGGAGTCCTCCTCAGCGGACAGGGCCCACTCGGCGAAGCTCTGCTCGGGGCGGTGCTCCCGCAGGAAGGTGCGGGTCACGCGCTCCACGTAGTCCGAGAGGTTGTCCGCGGTGATCTTCAGTCCGCGCACGGTGCGGCCCAGGCCGCCCTCATCGCGGTCCGGTGAGGCGAGGCCGCCGCCCAGGTGCACCTGGAAGACGTACTCCTCGCCGATGTACTGGCCCTTGAGCCCGATGTCCGCGGTCTGGATGCGGGCGCACGAGTTGGGGCAGCCGTTGATGTGCAGGGAGATGGGCGCGGGGATCTCCACGTCCGCGAGCCGCTGCTCCATGTCGTCGATCACCCGGGCGGCGAGGCCCTTGGTCTCCACGAACGCGAGCTTGCAGAACTCGATGCCGGTGCACGCGATGGTCGAGCGGCGGAACGGACTGGGCTTGGCGTCCATGCCCCAGGGCTTCATGGCCGCCACGAGGGCGTCCACGTTCTCCTCGGGCACGTCCAGGACCAGCACCTTCTGGTGCGGAGTCAGGCGGATGCGCTGCGACCCCGCGGCCTCGGCGGCGTCGGCGAGCGCCACCAGGGCGTCCCCGGAGAGCCGCCCGGCGGTGAGCGCGAAGCCCACGTACCGCTTGCCGTCCACCTGCTCGTGCACGCCCACGTGGTCCGAGTGGCCCACCGCGCGCTCGGGCGCGGGGCCGTCCGGCAGCTCGAAGCCCAGGTACTCGTCCTGCAGCACCTGCCGGAACTTCTCCGGGCCCCACTCGGCCAGCAGGAACTTCAGGCGGGCCTTGGTGCGCTGCTTGCGGTAGCCGTAGTCGCGGAAGATCCCGCACACCCCGGCCCACACGGGCACCACGTTCTCTCGGGAGACGAACGCGCCCAGGCGCTCGCCGAGCCGCGGGGACACGGACAGTGCGCCACCCACCCACAGGTCGTAGCCGGGGCCGAGCTCGGGGTGGTTCACACCCACGAAGCTGACGTCGTTGATCTCGTGCACCACGTCCAGCGTGGGGCTGCCGGTGATCGCGGTCTTGAACTTGCGGGGCAGGTTCACGTACTCGGGGTTGCCCACGAACTCCTCGCGCAGGGCGGCGAGGTTCTCGCTGGGGTCGATGATCGCGTTCTTCTCCACGCCGGCCACCGGGCTGCCCAGGAACACGCGGGGCGTGTCGCCGCAGGCCTCGGTGGTGGTCAGGCCCACGGAGTCCAGGCGCTCCCACATCTCCGGGACGTCCTCGATGCGCAGCCAGTGCAGCTGGATGTTCTGCCGGTCCGAGACGTCCGCCGTGCCGCGGGCGAAGTCCCGGGAGATGCCTCCCACCACGCGGGCCTGCCCCGTGCTCAGCTGCCCGCCGTCCAGGCGGATGCGCTGCATGAAGTACTCGTCCGAGAGGGACTCGGCGTCCAGCTTGGAGGTGTTCGCGCCGGCCACGCCCTGCTTGCGCTGCGTGTACAGGCCCAGCCAGCGGAAGCGGCCGTGGACGTCGTCCGTGGGGATCGAGGCGTAACCCGTCTTCGAGTACGTGTCGAGGATCCGCTGCTTGACGTCGAGCGAGTTCTCCTCAGCCTTGAACTCCTCGTTGTGGTTCAGGGGCGTGCGGCCGCTGACCTTCCACTGGCCCAGATCGGTGCCCTTGCGGGGTCCGCGCACGCGCCCGGATGCACTCTTGGGGGGCGCTGTCCCGGTGTCTGCGGAGGTGGTCATGGGTGCTCCTTGGGTGAGAGGGAGGCGAGTCGCTCCAACGTACCGACCGGCCCACCCGCACCCATACTTTCCGTCACAAACACGTCACATACTCGGCGTCCTCCCACGTCACAGCGCTTTTCCCCGGGGACGACGACGCCCCCCGGGCGGTGCGGTGCGCGCGGCCGGTGCGCGAGCGGCGTCGTCGTCCGGTGGTGCTGGAGGCACGCACGACCAAGCGGGCGGGGCCGCCTGCGCGATCCCGCCCGCCCGTGGTGCCGGCGCCCCGAGGGGCGCCGACTCAGCCCTCGTAGCTCTTGGGGGCCTGCCGCGCGCGCTGCTGCAGCTCGCGCGTGGACTTGTCCTCGTAACCGCGGTACTTGGGCCCGGTCTGGCCGTTCTTGCGACGCTTGTCCCGGTTCTCGCCCTTGCCCGGCTGGTCGCTCACGCTGCCCGGGAACTGGGGCTTGTTGTCCCGGTTCTTGCGGAACACCTGGATCACGGACGGACGCGGCATGGAGAACTCGCCCGGCTCCAGGCGCGTGGGTAGCGCGTAGTCCGGGAAGTAGGAACGGGGCTGCTCGAAGGAGCCGTCCTCACCCGGGTGCTGCACGGAGATGTAGACCATGCCCTCGGTGTCGTGGACCACCGGGCCGCACGTCTCGGCGTCCTGCGGGACCGAGAGGAACTGCTGCACGCGGCCGCGCTCCGCGCCGTCGAGGGTGACCTTGAACAGCCCGTCGTTGTAGCCGATCTTGGACGGCGCACCATCCGTGGAGATCCACAGGTTGCCGGAGTTGTCGAAGGCCACGTTGTCCGGGCAGGAGATCGGGGAGACGTTCTCCTTGGGGAAGCCGCCGAAGTACGTGCCGGAGTCCTTGGTGGGGTCACCGCACACCAGCAGCAGGTTCCAGTCGAAGCGGGTTGCCTGCGGGAGGTCGTGGCGCTCGGTGAGCTCCAGGACGTAGCCGTCCCGGTTGCCGGTCTTCGGGTTGGCCTCGTCCACGCCGGCCTTGCCCGCCGTGCCGCGGTCCGAGTTGTTCGTGAGCGCCGCGTAGACCTTGCCGGTGTGGGGGTTGGGCTCCACGTCCTCCGGGCGGTCCATCTTGGTGGCGCCGGCCTTGTCCGCGGCCAGGCGCGTGTAGACGAGCACCTGCTCCACGGACATGCCCTTGATCATGGACTTGCCGCCCTTGACCAGCGGCAGCCACTCGCCGGAACCGTCGAACTCGCCGTCCCGGGGCAGGGTGCCCGTGCCGGTGATCTGCCGCTGCGGGGAATTGCCCTTGAGCCTGGCCACGTAGAGGTCGCCCTCGGACAGCAGGGTCATGTTGTGCTTCTTGTCGCCCTGCTTGTACTTCTTGGCGGAGACGAACTTGTAGATGTACTCGAACTTCTCGTCGTCACCGGAGTACGCCACCACAGTGCCGTCGTCGCCCACGCGCACGTTGGCGCCCTCGTGCTTGAAGCGGCCCATCGCGGTGTGCTTGAGCGGGGCGGAGTTGGGGTTCTGGGGGTCGATCTCCACCACCCAGCCGAAGCGGTTGGGCTCGTTCTTGTACCCGGGGATGCGGGCGTCGAAGCGCTTCTCCACCTCGGGCCAGCGGCGCGAGGGCATGGTGGTGGGGAAGCCGTAGCGCTTCTCCTCGGCGGTGCCGGAGGTGATGAAGTACTGGTGCACGTTCTCTTCGCCGGAGAGCACGGTGCCCCACGGGGTCACACCGCCCGAGCAGTTGTTCTGGGTGCCCAGCACGCGCCTGCCCGTGGGGTCGTCCTGGGTTGTGAGCAGGTCCGAGCCAGCCGCGGGGCCGTCCAGCACGAACGGGGTGGTCAGGGTGATGCGCCGGTTGCGGGCACCGCCGCGCACGTAGCTCCAGGGCTCCCCCACCTTGGTACGGGTGATCTCCACGACCGACATGCCGTGCGCCTGGATGGTGGTCTTGACCGTGTTCGCCAGGTTGGTCTTGTCATAGCCCGTGGGGAACATGGTGTTCTCGTTGGTGTACTCGTGGTTGTTCACCAGCACACCCGTGAGCCCGTTCGGGTCCGGGATGATGTCCAGGTAGTCCGAGTTGAAGCCGAACTGCTCGGCCTGGGACTCCGGAGTCTGGTTCTTGGGATCGAACTCCGGGGAGTCGTAGAACAGGGGGTCGCCCCAGCGGATGATGGGCGACCAGTCGTAGCCCTGCGGGACGTTGAGATCGTCCACGGTCATGCCCACGGGCTTGATGGGCGTGAAGTCCAGGCGCGCCCTGCCCTGGCCCCAGTAGCCGTACGTGGCCTCCGCTGGCTGGGCGGTCGCGGCCACCAGGCCAACCGTCACCGCGCCCGCGGCACCGAGGCCCAGGGCGGCGCGACGGCTCATCGCCGCGGAGATGATGTCGTGCACGTACTCGTTGGACGAGGTGTTGGCATCCGGGGTCATGCACTGGCTGCCGCACTTGAGCTCGCACGTGAGCGGGCTGCGCTTGCCGTTCACGTGGCCGAGCATGGGCAGGAGACGGCGGCGTTCTGGTGCTTGGGTCATGGAGTGGCTCCCTGGGTGAGACATGCGTCCGTGCATGTCAGCGAGTGTTTCCGTGTGCCACCTCACCACCCCGGTGTGATCGCCGTGCGACCGTTGGGCGAACTGGAGGTTAACCCGGTGGGCAGCCACCCGGCGTCGTGCACCGCGGCGACGACGGTCCCGCGGCAGGCCGCGAGCGGCGTCGCCCTCCCCCTGGTCTACTGCGCGGCGAGCACGGCGTGGGTGCGGCGCAGCCGGTCCAGCCACCAGTCCCGGCGCTCGCCGGTGACGGCGTGCTGGGCGAGCAGCGCCTCGTCCACGGCGACGTCCCGCACGGGCAGGAACCCGTCCACGGGGCGCAGGGGCTCGCCGGTCACGTCCGCGGTCATGAGCGAGAGCGTGCCGAGCCCGCACGCGTACGGCAGCTCGGGCAGGGCGGCGGCCAGGGCGACGCCCGCGCGGATGCCCACGGAGGAGTCGATGGCCGAGCTCACGACGGCGGGCAGCCCCGCCTGCGCCACGATGTCCAGGGCCCGGCGCACTCCCCCGAGCGGGGCCACCTTCACGACGATCAGGTCCGCGGCGCCGGCCCGCGCGACGGCCAGCGGGTCCTCGGCCTTGCGCACGGACTCGTCCGCGGCGATCAGCGTTCCCACGCCGTTGTCCCGCAGCCGACGCCGCACGCTCGCCAGCCCCTCGACGCTCGCCACGGGCTGCTCGGCGTAGGCGAGGTCGAACTCGCTCAGCGCGCCCAGCGCGGCCACGGCGGTGTCCTCGTCCCAGCCCGTGTTGGCGTCCACGCGCAGCTCGGCATCCGGGAGGAGGTGGCGGACGGCGGCGACGCGGGCGACGTCGTCCGCGAGGCCCTGCCCGCGTTCGGCCACCTTGATCTTCACGGCGTGGACCTGCCCGGCGTAGCCGCCGAGGACCTCAGGAACGCGCTCGGCGGGGACCGCGGGGACGGTGGCGTTGACGGGGACGCGGTCACGGACGGGCTCCGGGAAGCCCTGCCACGCGGCCTCGATGCCGGCGCGCAGCCACTGGGAGGCCTCGGCGTCCTCGTACTCGGGGAACGGACCGAACTCGCCCCAGCCGGCGGGGCCGCGGAAGACCACGGTTTCACGCTGGGTGACGCCGCGGAAGGTGACGCGCATGGGGAGGGAGACCACGTGGGCGGAGGCCAGGAGGTCGGCGAGCGGGGGGACGAGGAGGTTCGGGGTGGGCATGGGTCCAGGGTAGGTTCTCGAGCGGCGAGGGCCTGTGGGCATGGGCGCAGGCCTTCGAAGTCATTGCAGTTGCCGACGAAGCCGGTGCTATGCTTGTACCAACAGTTCAGCCCGCCCCGGCTCCGTCCGGGAGTGGGCTGGATCTCTTTCTCAGCCCTTACGGGCAGATGGGGCTGAAGCTTGACCAAGCCGCTGAAGCCAGCCACCACGGTTGCCGACCACATCGAGCGCCTGCGGCAACGAGGCATGGACGTCGACGACGGGCAGGCCTACCAGTGGCTTCCGAACGTCAGCTACTACCGGCTCTCTGCCTATTGGTACCCCGCTCGGCGCGTTGACGACACCGACACAGTGCTCGATGAGTTCAAAGCGGGCACCACATTCAGCGATGCCGTCGCGCTGTACGAGGCAGATCGCAAGCTCCGCACGCTCGTTCACGACGGCATGGAGCGTATTGAGATCGCCATGCGCACTCGCCTCGGAGAACTGCTGTGCAGCGAGAGCCCCGTGTCCTACAAGGATCCAGCCATGTTCCGCTCCGAGTTCGACCATGGGCAGTGGCTCGCGACCGCCCAGAAGCGCGTGGATAGGTCCGCACGAACCAGCGATTCCATCAAGCACTACCGGTCAACCTATGGCAGCAACTACCCGTTCTGGGTCTTGGCCGAGGTGCTCGATTTCTCCGATATTTCCCATCTTTACAACGGCCTGCCTGCCCTTGCTCAGAGAGCGATCGCAGAGAGCTTCGGCATCACCATCCACCCAGAAACTTTGTCTCGTGAGCAGTACAGGAAGGCCACGCGGCAGTCTCCGCTCGCCCCGTGGATGCACCAGATGACCGTGGTTCGCAACATCACTGCACACCACGGACGCCTGTGGAACAGGTCCTTCGTGCCCGCTCCCACAACGGGACTGCGCACTCAGGGCTGTTTCCAAGCGCTTCCTGTGGGCCAGAGCGAACGCATCTTCGGTGCCCTCACGATGATGGCCCATCTTCTCCGCACCGCATCGCCCGGAACAACCTGGCCCACCAAAGTTGCGGACCACGTAGCGAGCCAGTTCATGTCCAATGAGCTGGTTCACCCCGCGGCAATGGGCCTACCGGAGGACTGGCAGGGAACCCTGTAGTCCGCACGCCCCACGCAGCGGCCCGAGCCTCACGGTGGCCTCACCACGGCACGGAAACCTCACGGACGCGGAGAAACTCCGTCCTCCCCCAGCGCCCGGGTCGCTGCCGTGAACTGGTCCAGACGCAATCTCATGTGGCCGCGCCGCACCGGAGCCCGTAGTCCCAGGTCTGCCTTCTTGAAGTCCACGTCATGCAGAGGGACCAACCGTGGGCGTGTTCTGTTCACCCACGGCCACCGTTCGATGGCAGCTGCATCCCGAACCTGCCCTCGGAACAGGGGAATGTCCGTTTTCCACTCGGCCTCACCCGTGACCTCCACACTGGCGTAGCAGTCGTTCGTGTCACCCGCGCAGATGAGCACCAGATCACCCCGTGTGAAACTCGGCCGCCCGCTCTTGGAACTCGCAAAGAAGTACGGGTCCATCCATGCCTCCGGCTTCGGTTCCCCGTATTCGACCTTGATCCACAGCTCTCGTTCCCCGCTCTGCGCATCCAGGACCACCTGCTCGGCAGCACGGCGCGATTCGGTGGGCTCGCCTGGGTCCGGCAACCTCCCCGCTATGGGAGCTACGCTCCGCGCCCTCTCCTCCAGGTTGTCCAGGTCTGCTTCGGACACCACGTGGGCGGGCCAGCCTTCGATGATTGCCCGCAGGCCCACCACCTGATCGGGTGCCAGCTCCACCCCGATTTCGCGGTTCGACTGAGCGGCATACCCCAGGCCAGCGCCCGTGAGGTTTCCTGAACCCACGAGTCCCCGCTCGCCCACGATGAAGCACTTGGCGTGCAACCGGTCCACGTGCCGGAGATCAACCCCGGCGTCAGCCAGCGTCCTCAGCCCCTCCACCGAGAGGTACCCCTGGGCAGCGGCAAAGGGATCGAGGACCGTGTAGAGGATGGCCTCCCGCGGGGAGTCCTGCACGGCGCGCGCCACCCTCGCGCACTCCGGGTAGGAGAGGTAGGGACTGGTCAGCAGCACGTCGCCCGAGTCAGTCCGCAGCGCGTCCTCCAACCAGTAGCCCGCGTACTCAACGAGTGCTCCATTCATCTGCATGGAACCATGCTAGTGATGGGCCCCGGCACGACGTCGTCCTCTCACCTCCCAGACGCGCCGCGCCGGGGCAGTAGCCCGCCCCGCGAAGTAGGCACCCGGACCCTACACTCGGCAGTACCCTCCCGATCACCACGTAAGGCCCCACAAGTGTTCAACCACGCGTCCTTCATCTGGGGTGCGGCGGACATCCTCCGCGGCACCTACAAGCAGCACGAGTACGGCGATGTGATCCTGCCGTTCACGGTCCTCTTCCGCCTGGATGCGGTGCTGGCCCCCACCAAGGAGGCGGTGCTGGAGGCCATTGGCCCCATGTACGTGGGGGTGGAGCCGCCCATTGCCATGCTCCGCAACCGCGCGGGCCACACCTACAGCTTCTTCAACCGCTCGCAGCACGACCTCAAGTCCATGCAGGGCGATCCGGACAACCTGGAGGAGAACCTCCGGGACTACGTGAACGCGTTCTCCCCGAACGTGCGGGAGATCTTCCAGAAGTACCGGTTCGAGGACACCATCGTGGACCTCGCGAACCACGATCTCCTGCTGCAGATCCTGCAGCACTTCTCCAAGGCCAACCTGCACCCGGACGCCGTCAGCAACGACCAGATGGGCCACATTTTCGAGGAGCTGATCCGCAAGTTCGCGGAGGCCTCCAACGAGACGGCGGGTGAGCACTTCACCCCGCGCGAGGTCATCGACCTGATGGTCACCCTGCTGCTCACGGACGACGCGGACCTCACCGTCCCCGGCCTGATCCGCGAGGTGTACGACCCCACGGCCGGCACCGGCGGCATGCTCTCCGTGGCGGACGACAAGATCACCGCCCTGAACCCGTCCGCGCAGGTGAACCTGCTGGGCCAGGAGATCAACCCCGCGTCCTACGCCATCTGCAAGGCGGACATGGTGGTCAAGGGCCAGCCGATCGACAACATCGTGCTGGGCAACACCCTCACCGAGCCCGCGTTCCGGGGCCGCACGTTCCACTACTGCCTCTCCAACCCGCCGTTCGGCGTGGACTGGAAGCAGAACCGCAAGGAGGTGGAGCGCGAGCACACGGTCGCGGGCTTCGGCGGCCGTTTCGGCCCGGGTCTGCCCCGCGTCTCGGACGGTTCGCTGCTGTTCCTCATGCACATGATCTCCAAGATGCGCGAGCCGGGCTCCGCGGACGAGAACCAGGCGGTGGGCCGCGCGGCCATCGTGCTCAACGGCTCCCCGCTGTTCACGGGCGGCGCGGGTTCCGGCGAGTCGAACATCCGCAAGTGGGTCCTGGAGAACGACTACCTGGAGGCCATCATCGGCCTGCCCACGGACATGTTCTACAACACGGGCATCTCCACCTACGTGTGGCTGCTGTCCAAGAACAAACCCGAGGAGCGCCGCGGCAAGGTCCAGCTGATCGACGCCACGGACATGTTCGTGAAGATGCGCAAGTCGGTGGGCTCCAAGCGCAAGCAGCTCTCCGCGGAGAACATCGCGGAGATCGCCCAGCTCTACCGGGACTTCGCGGAGACCAAACGCTCCAAGATCTTCCGCACCGAGGACTTTTTCTACCGCACCATCACGGTGGAGCGTCCGCTCCGGCTCAATTTTGCGTGCACCCCCGAGCGCGTCGAGCGCGTCATGGCCGCCAAGCAGGTCGCCAAGCTCTCCGACGACGACGCCGCGGCGCTCCGTTCCGCACTCACCATCCTGTCCCAGCGGGGAGACGGCACGGTGAGCACCAATCGCGCGCGGTTCACCAATGAGTTCATGGAAGCCGCCACGGAGGCGGGCCTCCGCTTGAAGCCCGCGCTCGTGAAGGTGATCGTCAACGAGCTGAGCGAACGGGACGAGGACGGTGAACTCCAGACCGGGCGACTCAACCAGCCCGAGGCTGATTCGACACTGCGGGACACGGAGAACGTCCCCTGGGACGAGGACATTCACGAATATCTGGAACGCGAGGTCAAGCCTTTCGTTCCCGACGCCTGGATCGACGAGTCCAAGACCAAGGAGGGCGCGGAGATCCCCTTTACCCGCCACTTCTACGAGTACGTCCCACCCCGCCCGCTGGAGGAGATCGACCGAGACCTGGACGAGGTCCTGGGCCGCATCCGCGCAAGGTTGGAAGAGGTGAAGAATTGAGTCGGTCAAAATCACCATGGCTTACGGACTTGCCTTATGGATGGCGCGCCGTCAATCTCGGGCACGTTGCTACTGTCGGGACCGGATCTGCGGATGTGCAAGACTCCCAACCTAATGGCATATACCCTTTCGTCGTACGGTCACCCAAATTATTAAAGCTAGGAAATTACACGCACGACACCGAGGCCGTCCTGACGGCAGGGGACGGCAACGTCGGGGAGATTTTTCACCACTTGAAGGGGAAGTTTGCCGCCCATCAGCGCGTTTATGTCATTGAACCGGGGCGAAACTTGTATGGCAGATTTCTTTACTATGTCATGCGGGGGTCATTTCTAAACTCCCTCCAAGGTAATACCGCGAAATCAACCGTAGAATCCCTCAGGCGGCCCATGCTTACGGGTTTCTCGATTCCGCTGCCTCCCGTGCGCGTCCAGCAGCGAATCGCAGACTACCTGGACCATGAGACCGCCGAAATCGATGAGTTCATTAATTATCAAACTTCTTTACTGAAGTTTCTCGATGAAAAAATCGAGGCGCAAATCACGACCTCCACTTCTCGGGGGTTCGACAACCACGAAGCAACCGGCAACCATTGGTATCCTGAGTTGGGGGCAGGCTGGAAAATCGGTCAAGTAAAATCACTTTCCCTAAAGCTCACGGACGGCGCCCACATTTCCCCCGTAACGGAAAATGGCACCTACCCATTTGTATCCACGAAAGATGTTAAACGTGGCAAAATTGATACCATTAATTGCTTGCACACCGATGCTTCGTCTGCCGAATATATGATCCGGACTGGCTGCAAGCCAGAAAGCGGAGATGTTCTTTTTTCTAAAGACGGGACAGTGGGAGAATCGGCCATTGTAGGCCCCCACCTCGACTTTGTCGTTGCCTCGTCCCTGGTTATAATTCGACCTAACCCGAAACTAATAACACCCTCGTTCCTGCGGATGACACTCCTGGCGCGTCCGGTACGCGAGCAGGCACGCGCCTTCATGAAAGGGGCCGGGTTACCGCGTATCTCGGTGGCGAACGTCGGACGCCTGATCACTCCAATCCCCTCCCTTGCCGAGCAGCAACGAATCGCCGTCTACCTCGACGACCAAATTCGTCAAGCCGATAGTCTTCGCGAAGACGTATTGCACCTAATCGACCTCGCCCGCGAGCGCCGCGCCGCCCTCATCACGGCCGCGGTCACGGGTCAGGTCGACGTCACCGCCAGGAACAAGCCCGCCGCGGAGCAGCTGGAAGACGACATCGCGCAGGGTCTGCACAGGGAGAACTAGGGAGAGCCCATGAGTCAGCAGCACCAGGAGAAGAATCTCCAGCAGGAGATCGCGGAGTACCTCGGGGAGCACGGGTGGTTCCACTCGGAGACCTCGACCGGTTATGACAAGGAACGTGCCCTCTTCCCCGAGGACGTCCTGGGCTGGCTCGAAGACACCGACCCGGAGAACTTCGCGAAGGTCGTCCCGCCCCACGGTGACGATGCCGCCCGGGCCAAGGGTGAACGTCGCATCCTGGACCGGCTCACCAGTCAGCTCTCCCAGCCCGAGCGGGACGGCGGTGGGGTGCTGAACGTGCTCCGCAAGGGCTTCCTGGTGCCCGGTGCCCGCCGCTTCAAGATGCTGCAGATGCCCCCTGCGGACGACCGCAACCCCCAGATCGCCGCGCGCTACGCCCAGAACCGGCTGCGCGTGGTCCAGGAGGTCGTGTACTCCACCCGCAAGGCAGACCGGATCGACCTGGTGTTCTTCCTCAACGGCCTGCCCGTGGCCACGGTGGAGATTAAGACCGACTTCACCCAGTCGCTCCAAGCCGCGATCAAGCAGTACGAGAACGACCGCACGCCCGCCGGCGAGCCCCTGCTGACCCCCTTCCGGGGCGCGCTGGTGCACTTCGCGCTCACGGACCACGACGTCTACATGACCACCGAGTTGAAGGGCCCGGGGACCTCGTTCCTGCCCTTCAACCGCGGCCACCACAACGGAGCGGGCAACCCGCCCAACCCGAACGGCGCACGCTCCTCGTACTTCTGGGAGGAGACCCTGCAGCGGGACACGTGGCTGAGCATCCTCACCAGGTTCGTCTATGTGAACCACCAAAAGAAGGTGGATCCGCGCACGGGCGCGGAGATCGACCGCGCGCAGATCCGCTTCCCCCGCTACCACCAGTGGCGCGCGGTCAGCCGGCTCACCGCCGCCGCGCGTGAGGACGGCCCGGGCCACAAGTACCTCATCCAGCACTCCGCCGGTTCCGGCAAGACGGACTCCATTGCGTGGACCGCCCACCGCATGGCCACCCTCCACACGGCCGCCGGGGACAAGGTGTTCGACACCGTCTTCGTGATCGCGGACCGCCAGGTGCTGGACCGTCAGCTCCAGGACGCCGTGGACCAGCTGGTCAACAGCACGGGCCAGTTCCAGCCCATCACCTCGGGCTCGGAGGGTTCCAAGACGGGGCAGCTCATCGAGGCACTCTCGGCGGGGGTGCCCATCATCGGCGTGACCCTGCAGACCTTCCCCTACGCCCTGTCCAAGATCCGGGAGAAGGGCGGCTCGTTCGAGGGCAAGCGCTTTGCGGTGATCGCGGACGAGGCCCACTCCTCGCAGTCCGGCAATGCGGCCAGCGCGGTCAAGGAGCTGCTGTACCTCAACGACCCCACCGCGGCCACGGGCACCGACTCCCCCGCGGTGGACGAGAACGGCGAGCTGGAACCGGGCGCCGATCAGGACGCCCTGGTCCGCATGGCGGCCCAGGCGGACGACGGCCACCGGATCAGCTACTTCGCGTTCACCGCGACCCCCAAGGCCAAGACCATCGAGCTCTTCGGCACCCCCAACGAGGCGGGCAAGAAGGAGCCGTTCGACCTCTACTCCATGAAGCAGGCCATCCAGGAGGGCTTCATCCTGGATGTGCTGAAGAACTACACCACCTACGAGCGCGTGGCCAAGATCGCCCTGCGGGGTTCGGACCCCGCGAACGTGCCCGGCGGGAACGGGACGAACGGCGGGGAGGGGGCGGCAGCGGCGTCGTCGTCCGGGGAGAGTACGGAGAGCGGCGAGGTGGACGTGCGCCGGGGCACGCGCGCGTACATCGGGTTCGTGGAGCTGCACCCCACCAACGTGAGCTCCAAGGTGGACGTGATCGTCAAGCACTACCTCACCACGGTGCAGCCCGCGCTGAACGGGCGCGGCAAGGCCATGGTGGTCACCGGCTCGCGCGCGGCCGCGGTGCAGTACCAGCGCGCGTTCCAGCGCCACATCGAGCGCGAGAACCTGCCGCTGAAGACCCTGGTGGCGTTCTCCGGCACGCTGCCGGACCCGGACGTGGCGGTGATCGGGCACGGCGAGCGCCCCGAGGTGACCGAGGCGTCCATGAACCCGGACGTGCGCGGGCGGGACCTCGCGGCGGTGTTCAACCAGGACGACCAGAACATCCTGATCGTCGCGAACAAGTACCAGACCGGCTTCGATCAACCCCTGCTGGTGGGCATGTACGTGGACAAGCAGCTTTCCGGCATCGCCGCCGTGCAGACGCTGTCCCGGCTCAACCGCCGCATGGACGGCAAGACGGACACGTACGTGCTGGACTTCGTGAACGACCCGGACCAGATCCTCGCGGCGTTCCAGGAGTACTACGAGGACGCGGAGATCAAGACCCCCTCGGACCTTGACCTGGTGATCAAGCAGCTGGAGAAGCTCAAGGCCGCCGCCATCTTCACGGACGCGGAGGTCGATCAGGTGTGGGACGCGTGGAACCACGTCCACGGCCGCCACACGGCGCTGCTCCCGGGCCTGGACCCCGCCGTCTCCCGTTTCATGGAGCGCTGGGACCGCGCGGGCGACGACGCCGCGGAGCGGGACACGCTCGAGGAGTTCCGTTCCCTGCTGGGCCAGTACGTGACGTCCTACGCGTTCTTCTCGCAGATCCTCAACTTCGGGGACCCGGAGTTCATCAAGCTCTCCGTGTTCGCGGACCTGCTGGGGCGCCAGCTCAACGCCAGGCTGGACACCGAGATCCCCGAGACGGTCACCGCGGAGGACGTGGTGCTCACGCACTACCACCTGGAGAAGCAGCGCGAAGAAGACTTGAAATTACAGGAAGACCAGGCCGAGGGGCTGCGCGGGCTCACCGAGGTGGGCATGAGCAAGCAGGCGGAGCGCGAGCGGGCCGCCAAGGCCGAGCTGGTGGAGAAGGTCAACAAGTACCTCGGCGGGCTGGACGCCTCGGACGAGTACAAGGTGACGTCCGTGGACCTGTGGCTCACCCCGGCCCAGGAGAACGAGAACCTCCGTCAGCAGGCCCGCAACAACACCCCGGATGACTTCGCCCGCTCCCCCGAGCTGCGGGTGGTGCTGGAGGACAGCGTATGGCGCCACAACGACCTCTCCGAGAAGTTCGCGAAGCTCCTGCAGGACATGCCCACCGACGAGCTGGTGTCCCTGGCCATGGCGGCGGGGTTCTACGAGCGGCTGCGGGGGCAGGCGGGGTAGGGCGCGGGGGAACCCGTGGTGCATGGGTTTCCGCGGTGCCTGGTGGTTGCTCTGCTCATGCAGTTCATCTGGCACGAGACCACCTGGGGACTCATGGTTGCCCTGCTGGCACTCATGCTCAGTCGCATTCCCGCACCGGGCACAGCGGCCCGCAAGCGGGCGGCGCAGGAGGCGGCGCGGACCCGTGAGGAGCGCAAGGTCCGGTCCCAGCGGCGTCGCACTGAGTGGCCGCGAACGCCCGGGACGGGGCCTGGCCGACGGCCCGCTCCGCCCGCTGAGCCGGGCGCGCGCAAGCCGCTCCACCCCCACCCCCACCCGCGACCGGCAGCGGCGCCCACCTGTGTCGCAACCCGGCCCGGCGTTGCCCACCCCGACCACCACTGATACCCGTTCGTCATGAAACTCGCGAGTAAGTGTTCTGGATCACCCCAGCACTGTATGAATGGGAACCTCCGGTTGTCCGGCCCTTTCGCACGCGCGACAGGCGCGGGACCCGGGCGATCCGACGGACCCGTTCAGTGGAGGCCCCATGCCCCGTACACTCAACCGCCGCGCGCTCCTGGCCGCAGCGGCGTCGTTACCCGTGCTGGCCGGTGTGGCCGGGTGCTCGGGCGGCTCGAAGGCCGCCGGGGGCTCGCAGCAGCTCGTGTGGTCCACGTACGGCGTGGGCACGGGCACGTACAACGATCTCGCCGCGGTGGCCAACACGCTGACCCAGACGACGGGCCGACAGATCCGGCTGATGACCTCGGACACCGGCATCGGGCGCCTGGCGCCGCTGATCAACGGAACCGCGCAGTACTCGCGCACCGGGGACGAGTACTACTACGCGTTCGAGGGCAACGACGAGTACTGCTCGGAGCAGTGGGGCCCGCAAGCGCTGCGCCTCGTGTGGACTCCCCCGGGCAACTACGGGGTGCTGGTGCGCAAGGACAGCGGCATCGAGACCGTGGCGGACCTCAAGGGGAAGAAGTTCCCCAAGCTGATCGCGAGCACGTCCATCAACCGCAAGATGGAGGGGATCCTCAACTTCGGCGGCCTCACCGGCAAGGACGTCCAGATGGTGGACGTGACCTACAGCGGCCAGATCGAGGCGCTGAAGACGGGGCAGATCGACACCCTGTACCAGAATGTGGTGGGCGCCAACGTCTCTGAGCTCGCGTCCCAGTACCCCATCCGCTGGCTGAACCTGGGCGGCGGCACACCCGACCAGTACGCCACGTGGAAGGAGCTGGCGCCGATGGTCAAGCCCGGGGAGTTCTCCAAGGGCGCGGGTCTGGCCAAGGGCGAGACGGCGGTGAACATGCAGTACACCATCCCGGTGGTCGCCCGCGCGGACCGCCCCGCGGAGGAGGTGGCCGCGCTGGTCGCGGACATGGACCGCTACTACCCGGACTACAAGGACACCACCCCCGACGCCCACCGCTTTGGCACGGACCAGATCCAGCTCACGCCCCTGGTGATCCCGTTCCACGACGCCATGGTGGATTTCCTCATCAGCAAGGGCCGCTGGAGCAAGGACCTGCAGACCCGTCAGGACGCCCTGCTGGAGCGCGAGCACCGCATGCACGAGGCCTGGCCCGCGTTCTGGCAGGACCACAAGGACCGCGAGGACCCCAAGTCCGCGCGCAAGGAGTGGGTGACCTGGAAGAAGAGCAATCTCCCCGAGCTTCCCGAGACTCCCGGCACCCTGCCCGGGCAGACCTCCCCCACCACGTCCCCCTCGGGAGGCACTGAATGAGCTCCTCACAGCAATCCTCTGACGCCCTCGGCGCCACGCGCTCCACACGGGGCGCGAGTACGACCCGCCCCGACGACGTCGGGCCCGCCTACGATCCTCGCACCGGCGCCCCGGTCACCGGCACGGATCTGCGATCCCACGGGGGCGACGACGCCGCGCAGCCCACCATGCCCTCGGACGTCTCCCTGCACGATGCGAGTCCACGCCTCACACCGTTCTGGCGCACCGTGCTGATCGTCCTCACGGTGCTCGGCATCCTGCTGACCATGAACCAGGTGTTCTTCTGGAACGTGGGCGGGGTGACCATCCCCACCAACTCGTTCCTGTACCTGCTGATCGGGCTCTTCGTGCCCATCGTGTTCATCGTGACGCCCCTGCGCCAGCACGCTCCCGGGTCCGCGGCTCGGCAGCGGCGGGGCGTGCCGTGGTACGACGTGCTGCTGGTGCTGGCCGTGGTGGGCACCAGCGTGTACTTCGCGGTGCACGGCATCGAGATCCAGGAGTACGGCTGGCAGTACATGGCCCCCACCCTGGCCACCGTGCTGAGCTTCGTGTTCTGGGCCCTGATCCTGGAGACCCTGCGCCGGGCCGCCGGTCTGGTGGTGCTCGTGATCGCGTTCCTGTTCTCCGTGTACCCGCTGTTCGCGGGGATCATCCCGCTGTCCTTCCTGCAGGGCATCTCCTACGACCTGCCCACCCTGGCCCAGGTGCACAGCATGGGCGTGGACAGCGTGCTGGGCCTGCCCCTGCAGACCGCGGGCACCATCCTGGTGGGCTTCCTGCTGTTCGGCGTGGTGCTGCAGCACACCGGCGGCGCGGACTTCTTCCACGAGCTGTCCATGGCCGTGTTCGGCCGCTACCGCGGCGGCTCCGCCAAGGTGGCCGTGGCCAGCTCCGCGGCCATGGGCATGATGAGCGGCTCGGCGGTGTCCAACGTGCTGACCACGGGACCCATGACCATCCCGGCCATGAAGCGCTCCGGGTTCAGCGCCCGGGTGGCCGGGGCCGTGGAGGCCACCGCGTCTTCCGGCGGCTCCATCACCCCGCCCATCATGGGAACCGCCGCGTTCCTCATGGTCTCCTTCGTGGGCGTGCCGTACACCTCCATCCTGGTGGCGGCCACCATCCCCGCGATCCTCTACTACCTGGGCATCTTCCTGCAGATCGACGGCTACGCCGCCCAGCGCGGCCTGCGCGGCACGCCCAAGAACCTGCTGCCGCGCGCCGGCCACGCCCTGGCCATGGGCTGGCCCTACCTGGGTGCCCTGGCCGTGCTCACGGTGCTGCTGTTCACCACGGATTCCGAGGCGCAGGTGCCCTACTGGGTGGTGGCCATCCTGCTGCTGATCGCCCTGGTCAAGCCCAGCGTGACGTTCGGCCCCCGCCAGTGGGTGGACATGGGCGTGGACGTGGGCAAGACGCTCGCGCAGATCGTGGGGATCATCGCGGGCGTGGGCCTGATCCTCGGTGGGCTGACCGCCACGGGCGTGGCCCTGTCCCTCTCGCGTGACCTGGTAGCCCTGGTGGGTGACAACGTGGTGCTCATCCTGATCGCTGGCGCCGTGGTCTGCTTCGTGCTCGGCATGGGTCTGACCATCTCCGCGGCCTACGTCTTCCTCGCCATCGTGATGGTCCCGGCGGTCACCGCGCTCGGCGTGGACCCGATCGCCGCGCACCTGTTCGTCATCTACTGGGCCTCGGTCTCCTACATCACCCCGCCCGTGGGGCTCGCGGCCTTCGCGGCGGCGGGCATCTCCAAGGCCTCCCCCATGGCCACGTGCTTCTCCGCCATGAAGCTCGGCGCGGTGAAGTACGTGGTGCCGTTCGGCTTCGCGCTCAACCCCGCGCTGGTGGCCCAGGGGGAGCCGGTGCACATCGTGCTGGCCTTCCTCTCCAGCCTCGTGGCGGTCTACGCGATCGCCGCGGCCATGGGCGGGTGGCTCACCTTCGTGGAACGGCAGCTGCCCGTTCCCCTGCGGGTCGTGCTCGCCGTGGGCGGCTTCATGATGTTCCTGCCGGGGGTGCTGGTCACGCTGATCGGCCTCGCACTGGTCGCCGCAGCGGCAGTTGCGGCGCGCCTGAGCCGGCCGCGCGCCGTCGTCGACCCCGAGACGGGACAGATCACCCGGGTGCCCCAGGGCGCCCACGACCCGCGGGACCACGCCGACGACGACGCCGCTGCCTCCACTTCCGAGACCCCACCCTCAGCCCCGACACACAGGTAACGGCATCTGAGGTGTGGCACTGCCCACAGAACCGCACGCCGGGCGGGCAGGTCTACACCTCAGAATCGCAGCGGGCCCGGACACCCGAGGCAGCCACCCGCCGCCGTCGTCGCCTCCGTACCGCGCCTCCCCTGCAGTCGCCCCGCACCGCACCCAGGCCGCCGTTACCCCCGCGCCGCACCCCGCCCGCCGTTGCCTCACCCACTCGCAATCAATACCCGTTGCGCATCAATTCCCCGACCGTGTGGAGTAGTTCACCCCCGGAGCGGTATGAATGGAGCGAGCAGCCCCGCGCCAGACACCGCGGGAGAACGCACGACCACGAATGGAGCACACACCATGAGCCCAGACCCCAGCGACGTCCTCACCGTGGAGGTGGCGGACGGGATCGCCCTGGTGACCGTCAACCGCCCGGAGGTGCGCAACGCGATCAACGCGACCGTGCTGCAGGCCCTGACCCGCACGCTGGAGGAGCTCGCCGCGGACGACGACGTCCAGGTGCTGATCTTCACGGGCGCCGGGGACAAGGCGTTCGTGGCGGGCGCGGACATCAACGAGCTCGCCGTGCGCACGCCCCGGGACGGTCTGAAGGCCACCATGCAGAGCGTGTACGAGAAGGTGGAGCAGTTCCCCAAGCCCACGATCGCCGCGGTGAACGGGTACGCGTTCGGCGGCGGCCACGAGCTGGCCCTGGCGTGCGACATCCGCGTGGCCTCCACGAACGCGCAGTTCGCGCTGCCAGAGACCGGGCTGGGCATCATGCCCGCCGCGGGCGGCACGCAGCGCCTCGCCAAGCTGGTGGGCCTGGGCCGCGCCACGGAGATCATCCTCACCGGGCGCCGAGTGAAGGCCAACGATGCCCTGGCCATGGGACTCGTCACGGACGTCGTCGATCCGGGCGAGCTGCTGGACACGGCCCGCGAGACCGCGAACGCCATCATGTCCAAGGGCCCGCTGGCCATCCAGCTCGCCAAGACCGTGGTCCGCCACGGCTTCGACGTGGACCACCAGACCGGGATCCTGCTGGAACGCCTGGCCCAGTCCGTGCTCTACAGCAGCGCGGAGAAGACCGAGGGGACGAACGCGTTCCTGGAGAAGCGCAGCCCGGATTTCCGGGGCGCGGCACAGAAAGAGGTGAACAAGTGAGCAAGAACCCTGTGCAGCAGATCGAGCACGTGACCGTGATCGGTGCGGGCGCCATGGGATCGCAGATTGCCATGGTGTGTGCGCTGGCCGGCTACGACACGGATGTCGTGGACATCGCCCAGGAAGCCGTGGACAGGGCGGCCGAGCAGCTGCGCTCCCGCATGGACCGGGACGTCAGCAAGGGCCGCCGCACCCGGGAGGACGTGGACGCCGCGTTCGAGCGGATGACCTTCTCCACGGACCGGGACGAGTGCGCGGCTCAGGCCGACTTCGTGATCGAGGCCGCGGTGGAGGACCTGACCATCAAGCGCCAGGTCTTCGCGGAGCTGGACGCGGTGTGCCCGGAGCACACCATCCTGGCCACGAACTCCTCGAACATCGTCTCCTCCCGCGTGGCCGACGCCACGAACCGCCCGGAGAAGGTGTGCAACGTCCACTTCTTCAACCCGGCACTCGTGATGAAGTGCGTGGAGGTGGTCCCCAACCCGGCCACCTCGCCGGAGACCGTGGAGACCGCCATGGCACTCGCCCGGTCGATCGGCAAGGAGCCCGTGCAGCTGAAGAAGGAGGTCCCGGGCTTCGTCGCCAACCGCCTGCTCGGGGCGCTGCGCACCGAGGCGCTGAAGCTCTACGAGGACGGCGTGGCGGACTACGAGGACATCGATGTCGCCGCGAAGACCGCACTGAACCACCCCATGGGGCCGTTCGAGCTCATGGACATGGTGGGAATCGACGTCGTCTACCTGATCCGCCTGGCCGAGTACGAGCAGACGGGTGACCCCGCGTCCCTGCCCGCAGAGTCCATCCGGGAGAAGTACGAGGCCGGCGAGTACGGCCGCAAGTCCGGAAAGGGCTGGTACGACTACGAGTAGGACGCCGGGCGGTCCTCCGCCACCTGCGCACGGCGGGGGCCGCCGTACAAGCTCTGCGCCATGTGCACGACCGCCCGCAGCGCCGGGTTCGGGTCCGCCCCGCGCCACAGGATCTGCACCTCGAGCGGGCGCTGCTCCTCCGCGAGCGGCAGGAACACCACGCCGTCCGAGGACACGTTGTCCCGCACGGTGTCCAGGCTGAGCGCGCACCCGATCTGTGCCGCCACCAGCACCAGCAGGGTCCAGGAGTCCGGCGCCACCTGGGCGATCCTGGGCATGAAGCCCGCCGCCATCGCCATGGAGGTCAGCCGGTTCTGCAGGGCCGCGCCGGGCCCGGTGGGCAGGATCACCCAGGACTCCTCCGCGAGCTGCGCCATGCTCACGCGCTGCTCCCCGGCCAGCGGGTGGTCCGCGGGCAGCACCACCATGAGCTCCTCGTAGCCCAGCACGCTGGAGCGCAGCTCCGCCGGGATGAAGTCCCACCGCCCGATCGCGGTATCCAGCGTGCCGTCCAGCACCTTCTGCATGGCCAGGTGCGAGAACTGCGAGCCGTGCAGCTCCAGGTGGATGCCGGGGCGGTGCACGCGCACGTGCCGGGCGAGCTCGCCCACGGTCCTGTTGATCGACGCACCGGCAAAGCCCAGCCGCACCCGCCCGGTCTCACCGGTCACCGACTTCGCCACGGCAGCGCGCGCGTTCTCGGACGCTGCCACGAGTGCCTTCGCAGGCTCCACGAGCGCCGCGCCGGCCGGGGTCAGTGCCACCTGGCGGGTGCTGCGCTCGAACAGCGCGGTCCCCAGGGACTTCTCGATGCTCTTGATGAGCCTGCTCAGGGGCGGTTGCGCGATCCGCAGCTGGGCCGCCGCCCGTCCGAAGTGCAGCTCCTGCGCCACTGCGAGGAACGCCCTCGCCTCGTGCACCTCCATGGTGGACCTGCCTTTCCTCGTGCGCTGTCGACGCCGCCCGGTCGGCACGACGTCGTCCCCGCCGCGCCGTCGTGACCTCACCGCCGCGGGCGTTCGACGTCGTCGCCACCCAGGGGACGCGCGGCCCACGGCCCGGTCACTGTTGTCCTCAGGGCATCAATGACTGCCTCGTTCTGTATTGGACAGAACATAATGCCAGTGCTTATGTGGTGCAAGACACATCCTCGTCCCCCTAGGGAGTCCACATGTCCCTGACCAGCAACACCCCCGGCACGGGCCCGCTCAGCGGTGTCGTCGTCGCCGACTTCTCCCGGATCCTCGCCGGACCGTACTGCACCATGCTGCTCGCGGACATGGGGGCCACGGTGATCAAGGTGGAGGGCCCCGAGGGGGACGACACCCGGCTGTACAAGCCGCCGAGCGTCAACGGGATCGGCACGTACTACCTCTCCGTGAACCGCAACAAGCACTCGATCGTGCTGGACCTGAAGGACCCGCAGGATCTGGAGACCGCGTACGAGATCATCGACGCCGCGGACGTGTTCATCGAGAACTTCAAGCCCGGTGGACTGGCGCAGTTCGGCCTCGACGCCGAGTCCGTGGCCGAGCGCTGGCCGCAGCTCGTGCACGCGAGCATCACCGGCTTCGGCACCAAGGGCGGCAGCCACCTGCCGGGCTACGACCTGCTGATCCAGGGGGTCTCCGGGTTCATGTCCGTGACGGGCTCCCCGGACGGACCCCCGCAGCGCGGCGGCGTCGCGTTGTTCGACGTCATCACCGGCCTGCATGCCGCCGTGGCCGTCCTCGGGGCCCTGAACGAGCGCGGCGTCTCCGGGAAGGGCCAGCACGTGGAACTGGACCTGCTCTCGGCGGCGCTGTCCGGTCTGGTCAACCAGACCACGGGCTACGCGGCATGCGGCAACGACCCCCAGCGTCTCGGCAACGAGCACCCGAGCCTGTTCCCGTACGGCCCGTTCCCCACCGCGGACAAGGAACTGATCATCACGGTGGCCAACAACTCCCAGTTCACCCGCTTCTCCACCGTTCTGGGAATGCCGGACCTCGTCCGGGACCCCCGCTTCGACAGCGTGGAGCACCGGAACACCAACCGGGAGGAGCTGCGGGTGCTGCTCAACGGCGCGCTGCGCACCGAGACCGCCGAGACCTGGGCGAGCAGGCTGCAGGCCGCCGGCGTGCCGTGCGCTCCGATCCTCAGTATCCCGGAGGGCGTGCAGTACGCGGCGTCACTCGGCCTGGACCCGGTCGTGCAGGTGGGCCAGGGGGACGAGACGGTGCCGCTCATCAAGAACCCCGTCAGCTACAGCCGCACCCCCGTGTCCTACGACAAGGCCCCGCCGGCGCTCGGCGCGGACACCGAGGACGTCAGGCAGTGGCTGCGCACCCACCGAAAGGACCCGTCATGAGCGAGCTGCTCGAGAACCCCGACTTCTTCCTCCTGGACCAGGACCTCTCCGCGGAGGAGACCGCCCTGCGGGACCGCGTCCGCGCGTTCGGCCGCGAGCGCATCCTGCCCGTGATCAACGAGTACTGGGAACGGGGGGAGCACCCCGAGCCGGTGTTCGCGGGGCTCGCGGAGCTGGGCATCGTGGGCACCTTCATCCAGGGCTACGGCTGCCCGGGGCTCTCCCGCCAGGCGGCGGGGCTGGTGGCGCGGGAGATGGGCCGGGTCGACGGCTCCGTGAACACGTTCTTCGGCGTGCACTCCAACCTCTGCATGGGCAGCATCTACATGCTCGGCAACGAGGAGCAGCGTCAGCGCTGGCTGCCCGCCATGGCGGAGGTCGAGAAGACCGGGGCGTTCGCGCTGACCGAGCCGGACCACGGCTCGGACTCCGTCTCCTTGGAGACCTCCGCCCGCCGGGACGGCGACCACTGGGTGCTCAACGGCCACAAGCGCTGGATCGGCAACGGCCACGCCGCGGACGTGACCGTGCTCTACGCCCGCGACGAGGCAGACGGGCAGGTCAAGTGCTTCGTCGTGCAGAAGCAGCAGGACGGCAGCTACCCGCAGGGCTACGAGCCCACCGTGATCGAGGGCAAGGTGGGCAAGCGCGCCATCAACCAGGCAGACATCGTGATCGAGAACCTGCGGATCCCGGACGAGAACCGCCTGGAGCACTGCAACAGCTTCAAGGACGTCAACAAGGTCCTCAAAGCCACTCGGGGCGGTGCGTCCTGGGAGGCCGTGGGCCACGGCATGGCGGCATTCGAGATCGCGGCGAAGTACGCCCTGGAGCGCGAGCAGTTCGGGCTGCCCATCGCCAACTACCAGCTGGTGCAGGAGCGGCTGGCCACCATGCTCTCGGACCTGACCTCCATGCAGCTGCTGTGCACGCGCATGGCGCACCTGCAGGAGACCGACCAGCTCACGGACGCCATGGCCTCGCTCGTGAAGATGACCACCTCCCGCAAGGCCCTGGAGATGTGCCGCACCGCCCGGGATATGCTTGGCGGCAACGGTCTGCTGCTCGAGAACCACATCGGCCGTCACCTCACGGACATGGAGGTGGTCTCCACCTACGAGGGCACCGACTCCGTCCAGGCGCTCATCGTGGGCCGCGCGATCACGGGAGTCTCGGCCTTCACCCGCACCCGCCGTTGAGTCACGGGCTGGCGACGGGCTGGGCCACCGACCGGGTTACGACGCCGCCGCTCCCGCACCCTTGCACGCCCGTCACCCCCCGCGCGGGGTGGCGAGCGCGACCGCCGTCCCACCTCACAGCCCCGGCATAGCGGAACGTGCCACCATGGTGTCCGGCCCACTGCACTGCAGGGCGGGCCGCCCGTGCCGTCCCCCTCTCAGTCCGGTGAGGTAGTCCTTCCGTGTCCTACGCGTCCTTCCCCCCTGGTCCCCACGCCTCGTACCCCGCCCCCGGTGCGCCGGCTCCCGGAGCACCCCGCCGCGTGCGGGCGCGCTCGGTGGTGGGCACCCTGGTGGTGCTCGCGCTGCTGTTGTGGGGCCTGGTGCTGGTCGTCGCCCACGCCGGGCTGCAGACCGTCACGGGCCAGGCCCTGGACGAGGTGGCCCTCGCGCAGGCGAAGGCGGACCGCAATGCTTACTTCCCCCGCCCGGTGCTCGTGCTCGCCCAGTACGCCCCGGAGGTCGTCGCGCTGCTCGCGGGCGTCCTGGCGCTCGTGTGGGCGGTGCGCTACCGCCGCTGGACGGCCGCCCTGTGCGCGGCCGGTGCGGTGATCGCGGCGAACGTGACCACCCAGTTCCTCAAGCACGGCGTGCTGGACAAGCCGGACCTGGGCATCCAGCAGATCGCGTCCAACTCGTTCCCCTCGGGCCACACCACCGCCGCGGCATCCTTCCTGATGGCGCTGCTGCTGGTCGCACCCCCGCACCGCCGCGCCCGCGCGGGGCGCTGGGGGGCCTTCCTCGCGGCGGTCGTGGGCATGCTCACCGTGGTCAACGGCTGGCACCGCCCCTCGGACGCCGCCGCCGCCGTGCTCGTGGTGGCCGGATGGGGTCTCGTGGCGGCGCTCGCGGAACGGCTGATCGGTTTCGCCCTCGCGCGCACCGGGCGGAAACGGCGCGGTTTCGTGGGTGCCGGGCTGCGCCGCTACCGGGAGGACCGCTCCCGCCGACGCCGCCGACTCTCCTGGCGCGAGGACCGCGGGGGCAGCGCCTACGTGCCGCCCGCCCACGAACGGCAGGCGGAGGAGCGCGAGTGGGCGTCGTCGTCAGGGCGCGAAGATCCGCGCGGTGGCACACGAAACAGCGGGGAGTGGAACGACGCCGCGCAGAGTCACGCCGCGTCGAACGGCGGCGGCCAGCGGGCGGCGTCGTGGGACCGGCAGTCACCGAGCCGCGAGGCGGAGGACGGCAGCCCGTGGTTCCCGGCCCGTCCGCGCACGGCCACGGCGTTGATCCTGGTGGTGCTCACTGCGGTCCTGCTCGCGGCAGCCGTGTGGTGGCCCTACCCGACCGTGGCCGGGACGCTCGCCGGGCGCATCACGGTGCTGGCGGGGTACCTGGGTATTGCTGCGGCGGCGGCTCTGGGGTGGGCTGCGGTGGCTGCGCGCCTGCGGTCTCCGATTCGATGAGCGCCAGCCGGTCCAGGAACACGCGGGCTACGCCAGCCTGGTAGGGCAGGCGGTACATCGCCGCGGTGGACGGGCCCTCGCCCGAGTCCAGGACGTCCTGGGCGCGGCGCACCGCCAGCTCCATGGTGTCTGCCTGCTGGGCCACGAAGTTCGCGGTCACCGGCGTGCCGTGGCCCGGCACGAAGGCGGTGTAGCGCTCCAGGGTGGCGAGCGCGCGCAGCGACTCCGCCCAGCGCTGCGGGTAGGCGTCCTCGAAATTGGGGTCAGCCCCCTCCTCCACCAGGTCACCGCAGAAGACGACGTCCTCCACACCCACGCAGACGTCGTTGTCCGTGTGGCCCGGGCCCAGGAAGAACAGGGTGACCGGGCGCTCGCCCAGGTCGATGCGCGTCAGCGAGGGCCTGCGGCCGTTGCCGGGAAGCGTGTTGGTGGGCAGCACGAGCTGGGTGTCGATCCCGGAGCCCTCGCCCATCTCCGGCTCCTGAGTGCTCACGATGCTGCGCTGGAACTCGCCCACCACACCCATGGCGGTGGCGCACGCCTTGTGGGCCCAGAACTCGGTGGCACCGGCGCGCGCGAACACGGCGTTGCCCATGTAGTGGTCGTAGTGGGCGTGGGTGTTGACCACGGTCAGCGGCAGCGTGGTGATGTCCCGCACGGCGGCCAGGATCTCCCGCCCCTGCCGCGGCCCGGCGCCCGTGTCGATCACCAGGGCGCGCTGAGTGCCAACCACGAGACCGGAGTTCAGTCTCCAGTTCTCGGTGCCGATCACGTAGACGCCGCGGCGCAGCTCCTGGGTGCGTGCCATGGAGCCATTCTATCGGCTGGGCACCGGCTCCCCGCATCCCAGCCGCAGGTGGGAAAGGTCAGACTGGGCCCGGTGCTACTGTGTGCCGCGTGTCCGCCCCCACGCCAGAGAACGCCCTGAGCCCGGCTGGTCGCTTCGCACCCTCCCCCTCCGGGGACCTGCACCTCGGGAACCTGCGCACGGCCCTGGCCGCGTGGGGTTTCGCGCGGGCCACCGGCCGCCGCTTCCTGCTGCGTGTGGAGGACCTCGACCGGGTCAAGCAGGGTGCCGCGGAGCGCAACGTGGCGGACCTGCGAGAGCTCGGCCTGGACTGGGACGGGCCCGTGGCGCTGCAGTCCGAGCGCATCCCGCTGCTCCTGGACCGTGTCCGCACCCTCACGGACGCCGGGCTCACCTACGAGTGCTACTGCACGCGCCGGGAGATCCACGCGGCGGCCTCCGCACCGCACGGCATCCCGGGGGCCTACCCCGGCACCTGCCGGGAGCTGAGCGCGGCCGAGCGCGAACGCCGTCGTGCGCAGCGGCCCCCCGCCCTGCGGCTGCGCGCGGAGGTCACCGAGTTCGCGGTCCGGGACGAGCTGGCCGGGCCGTTCACGGGAGCGGTGGACGACATGGTGCTCGTGCGCAACGACGGCACCCCCGCCTACAACCTCGCCGTGGTGGTGGACGACGCCGAGCAGGGCGTGGACCAGGTGGTGCGCGGGGACGACCTGCTCCCCTCCGCACCGCGCCAGGCGTACCTCGCCGCACTGCTGGGCCACCCGGCGCCGTCCTACGCACACGTGCCGCTCGTGCTCGGCCCGAGCGGCGAACGGCTGGCCAAGCGCGACGGTGCGGTGACCCTGCGCGAGCTGCGGGAGCTCGGGTACTCCACGGGGGATGTGCTCACGTGGCTGGCCACCTCCCTGGGGATCGAGCAGCCCGTGCGCACCACCGCGGACGTGCTGGAGCACTGGGATCCCTCGGCATGGCTGCGGGAACCCACCGCGTTCCAGCCGTGGCCGGAGAGGCGGACGGGCTGACGCCCTGGTTCTCGTCGTCCCTCCGACGGCGCAGCGACCGCTCAACGGCGGGGCCGGGGCCGGTCCCGGAAGTGTCCACCAACGCCGCAGCACCGGCTCGGTCGAACAGCCAGGTGGCGTCGGATTCGCCGGCGCCGTGGCACCGTTCGAGGGCGCCCGACGCGCCACGTTCCCACCCCTGCTACGGGGCCCGTCCCGCAGCGGGTAGCCTAGTGAGTTGCCTCACCCACCCCGGCCGCGCCCACACGCACGCATCCCTGCACCGGGCGCAGTCTCCCGTTCCCGCACCGGAAGGCACGCGCATGTCCGATCAGGCGTACCAACTCATCGCGATCCTGGCGTACTTCGTCGCCATGATCTGCATCGGCCTCTGGGCCAACAGCAAGACGAAGGACCTCGACGACTACATGCTGGGCGGACGCAACCTCAAACCCGGGGTGGCGGCGCTCTCCGCCGGCGCCTCGGACATGTCCGGGTGGCTGCTCATGGGCCTGCCCGGCGCGGTCTACGTGTCCGGGCTCGTCGGTGCCTGGATGGCCATCGGTCTCACCGTGGGCGCATGGGTCAACTGGAAGATCGTGGCCCCGCGACTGCGCGCCTACACGGAGGTCTCCAACAACTCCATCACCATTCCGTCCTTCCTGGACAACCGCCTGAAGGGCAACAACCGGATCCTGCGCGTGGTCTCCGGGCTCATCATCCTGGCGTTCTTCACGTTCTACGTGTCCTCCGGCATGGTGGCCGGTGGCGTGTTCTTCCAGTCCTCGTTCGGCACGAGCTACCTCACCGGCATGCTCCTGGTGGCCGGCGTGACCGTGCTCTACACGTTCTTCGGCGGCTTCCTCGGCGCGTCCTACACGGACCTGTTCCAGGGGCTGCTGATGCTCGCCGCGCTCATCATGGTCCCCGTGGTGGGTGTCTTCCTGGTGGGTGGACCCGGTGAGATGGTCCGCCGCGTGCAGAACGTGAACCCGGACGCGCTGTCCCTGGTGGCCGGTGGCACCGTGATCAGTGTCATCTCCGCCGTGGCGTGGGGCCTGGGCTACTTCGGCCAGCCGCACATCATCGTGCGCTTCATGGCCATGCGCACCCCGGCGGACGCCAAGCCCGGACGCCGCATCGGCATCACCTGGATGCTGCTCACCGTGCTGGGCGCCGTGGGCACGGCACTGGTGGGCCTGGCCTACTACGGCAACCGTCCGGGCGAGCAGCCCACGGACCCCGAGGCGATCTTCCTGGACATGTCCCAGGTGCTCTTCCATCCCCTGATCGCGGGCCTGGTGCTCGCTGCCGTGCTGGCGGCGATCATGTCCACGATCTCCTCGCAGCTGATCGTCTCCTCCTCAGCGCTCGTGGAAGACCTCTACAACCTTGCCGTCAAGCGCACCCCCAATCCCAAGACGCAAGTGTGGCTGGGTCGCGGCGGCGTGCTGCTGGTCGCCGTGGTGGCCGCGGGCCTCGCATGGCAGCAGAACTCCACCATCCTGGACCTCGTGAGCTTCGCGTGGGCCGGCTTCGGCGCCGCCTTCGGTCCCGTGGTGCTCATGAGCCTGTTCTGGCGCAAGCTCACCCACGCCGGTGCCATCAGCGCCATGGCGGTGGGTGCCATCGTGGTCTTCACGTGGCAGTACACCCCGTGGAGCGACCTCTACGAGATTGTCCCCGGGTTCGTCCTGGGCGGGCTGGTGGGCATCGTGGTGTCCCTGCTGACCCACCGTGAGAACCCCGAGATCGACCGTGAGTTCGACGAGACCCTGCGCCTCGTGCGCCACCCCGAGCAGGCGGACCCCGCCGCGGCCGCACAGGCCGCAGCCGCAGGTGACGCCCCCGCCGGAACGCTCTGACCGCGGCCGGGTGACCGTCACCGCCTGAGCCCCGCGGTCCGGTCATCTCCCGCGGGCCACCGCCGGCTGAGACGTGCGGCCCCGCACGGACGGTGGCCGTCACGGCACAGGCTCCGCGGTGGCGTCGTCGTCGACAACGAACGATCCCCGCACCCTCCAACCGGAAGGTGCGGGGATCGTCGTCTGTCAGCTGCGGCTCAGAAGCCGAGGTCGCTCAGGGTCTTGCGCATCGCGTCCGCGGAGGCGTGCAGCTGCTGCTCCTCCCGCTCGCCCATGGGGATCTGCAGCCGCTGGCCCACGCCGGTGCCACCCACCACGGAGGGCACGGACAGTGCGACCCCGCTGATGCCCCGGTAGTCCTCGAGCACCGTGGACACGCTCATCACCGCGTGCTGGTCCTTGAGAACGGCCTCGGCGATCCGCGCCCCCGAGAGACCGATTGCGTAGTTGGTGGCGCCCTTGCCCTGAATCACGCGGTAGGCGGCGTTGACCACCTCTGCGCGCAGCACCTCGAGACGCTCCTCGGTGAAGGGACGGCGCCCGTCCACCTCCCACTCCCGCAGAGGCACCTGACCGATGGTCGCCGAGGACCAGACCGGGAACTCCGTGTCACCGTGCTCGCCGATGATGTAGGCGTGCACGCTGCTCGTGTTCACCTGCGCCTCGTTGCCGATCAGCCAGCGCAGCCGGGAGGTGTCCAGCACGGTGCCGGAGCTGAGCACCCGCTGGTACGGCAGACCCGTGATCCGCTGGGCCACCACCGTGAGCACGTCGCACGGGTTGGTCACGAGCACGTACACGGCCTGCGGTGCCTGCTCGACCAGCTGCGGCATGAGGGACTTGAGGATCGCGGTGTTCGCACCGGCCAGGTCCAGGCGGGTCTGACCGGGCTTCTGCTTGGCGCCGGCGGTCACGAGGATGATGTCCGAGTCCTTGAGCACGGCGACGTCGTCCGAGCCCTCCACCCGCACTCCCGGGGCGAACATCTGCCCGTGGGAGAGGTCCAGGGCCTCGGCCTCGACCTTCGCGGTCTGCAGGTCGTAGAGGGCGATGTCCGTGGACACACCCCGGATCATGGCGGCGTAGGCCAGCGAGGTCCCCACGGACCCCGCCCCCACGACACCGATCTTCGTGCGACGGACAGTGGTTTCGATCGATGCGTTCACGGGTGTCATCTCCGTTCGATTCCGGCGACCTGCACCGGCCCGAAGGTTCCGCCCCGGGCCGTCGCAGTTGGCGGGAACCGCCGACCCCGCCTCCATCCTCGGTGGTGGTGCGCAGCGCGCTCCCACCAGGTATTTTCCTCCGCCCCGCTGGGTTCCGGCAATGATGCGTCCCATGCAGGGCACGCGTGTTGCGCGTGGGCCGGGTGGGACGGACGGGGACGACGGCGTCACCCGCGTGGGCGGGGACAGCGCCGTCGTCCGGGTGGGAGACAACGACGACGCCGCGCTGGGATCCCGGCGCGGCGTCGTCACTGCATCAGCTGCGTCTCAGCAGTGGTAGGTGTCCGTGGGGGCCTCGAAGTGCATGTCGTAGCCCTCGGGCAGGCGCATGCCGAACGCCGTGGCCAGACCGAGCACCTTGCGGGCACGGGCCAGTCGCGGCAGGTCGGAGCCGTTGCGGATCTGCCCGCCCTCGGCCTCGAACTCCTGCAGGAACTCGGTGGCCCAGGACAGCTCGCTCAGGGAGGGCGAGAGGCCCTCGTTCACGGTGGTGGTCTGCTCGGGCATCAGGCACAGCTTGCCGGTCATGCCGAACTCGTCGGTCACCCCGGTGGCCTCCGCGAGCTTGGCACCCAGCGCACCCACGGCGGGGCCGTCGATGGGACCGGGCAGATTGGCCGCGCGGGACGCGATGGTGAACTGCGAGCGCGTGTAGGCCAGCGCCATGGGGTTCTCGCCGAAACCGGTGTCACGGCGGTAGTCGCCGATGCCGAACGCCAGGCGGTAGGTGGAGCGCGCGGTGGCGATGTCCTGGAGGTTCTGCACGCCGCGAGCGGTCTCCACGAGCGCCACGATGCGCGTGCCCCGCAGCATCTCCGCGGTGCGGGTCACGTGCTCGGGGGACTCCGTCATCGCGAGCATCACCCCGTCCAGGCCGGAGACGTCCCGCAGTGCGCGCAGGTCGTCCTCCCACCACGCGGTGCCGAAGCCGTTGATGCGCACCCACGCGCGGTTGTACTGGCCGTCCTTGCCGCGGCGGCCGAGCCACTGGATCACGTTCTCCCGGGCCTGAGCCTTGTCTGCGGGCGCCACGGAGTCCTCGACGTCCAGGACCACGGCGTCCGCGGCGCTCTGCGCAGCGGCGTCGAAACGGGCGGTGTGTGAGCCGTTGACGAGCAGCCACGAACGGGCGAGCTCCGGGCCCACGGTGGGCATCTCGGACGGGTCGATGGTCATGGTGTCGGCTTCGGTGTCGGCAAACGTGGTGGTCATGGTGTCACTTCGCGATCTGTGTCTGAGAACGGACACGCCCCCGCGGTCCTGGTGCGCTCTCGCGGCGGGCGCCGTGCGGCGGTCCCGGAGTGGACCTCCGGGCGGTGCCGCACGACATCGGAGCCGCCGGTCCGAGCGTGGGGGACGGGGTGGCGCGGGTCGGCCTGCGCGCCGGGCCAACCGTGGGTTTGGAACGGTTGGCGCGGGTTCGGCCGCCAGTCGTGGTGCCCCACGACCCCACGTCGTCGAGTGGATGTCACCGGATGGACGGGTGGAGTCGTCGCGCGCACGATGACGCGCTCGGGCAGTAGCGGTGAGCCCACCGTAACGCAGGTCACACGGCGAACTCAAACGCCCGCCGTCGGGCCCCCTCGGCCCCGCCCGCCGCGCGGATTTCCGGTGGGGGCACCCGCCCCGCGGGTCCTCGACAAGGAGGGTGGTTCCTCAGCACGGCAGGCGGCCCCTCGACATGGCGGGCGGCACGACGACGCCGCGCCACGCGCCGTCGTCACCCGTCCCGCCGCAGGGCGCGCGAGGTCTTGGCCGTGGCCACCGCGTTCCACGGGTCCTCGGGCCAGGGGTGCTTGGGGTAGCGACCCCGCATGTCCGCACGGACCTGGGCGTACGGCCCGGACCAGAAGGACGCGAGGTCATCGGTGATTGCGAGGGTGTGCCGGCCCGGAGAGAGCAGGTGGAACTGCACGGGGACGCGCCCGTCCACCACCCGCGGGGTCTGCGCCCAGCCGAAGCACTCCTGCAGCTTCACCGCGACCACCGGGGGCTGGGCGGGGTCCTCGGCGGAGAAAACCGGCGGGTAGTCGATGCGGGCGGTGTTCCCGCTGGGCACAGGCAGGCGCGGGGGCACGAGTTCGTCGAAGCGGGCCGCGTCCGGCCAGGGCAGCAGTCGCCGCAGGGCGTCGGCCACGCGGACGGAGCGCAGGGAGGCCCCGCGGGTGACCTCGCGCAGCTCGGGGCCGAGCCACTCGTCCAGCCCTGCGGTGAGAGCGGTGTCGTCCACGGCAGGCCACGGGGCTCCGAGGTGACGGTGGAGCAGGGCGAGGCGGGCGCGCAGGGCCAGGGCGGCGTCGTTCCACGGCAGCAGGTCGAGGCCCTCCCGGGCCAGCGCGTCCCGGACGGCGGGTCCTGCGGTCTCCGCGTCCGCGCGGACGGGGGTCGAGGACAGCTCGATGGCGCCCACCGCGCGCACCTTGCGGGTAACCACGCGACCGTCCGCGAAGTTTGCCCGCACCTCCTCCCGGGCCAGCGCTCCGGCCACCAGCAGTGCGGTGTCCCGGTCCAGGGGCGCGGCGGCGCGGATGACAGCGCCGGTTCCCGCCGCCGCACGGCCCTCGGCCCGGCCCAGCTCCGCGGCGGCCAGCCACTCGTGGTGGCGCAGCGGGCTCCCGGCCTCCAGCCCCGCGCGGGTTCCGGAGGCCAGCAGCCACTGGTCGCCGCTCGTGTCCACCCGGTGGGCGATCCACTCCGGCCGGGCGAGCGCGACGACGGCGCCCTCCCGGGACTCGCGCGGCACCACCGCCGACGGCGCGCAGTTGAGGGTCGGATCGTGGCCCTCGGCAGGTACGGGGCGTTTCCCGGCGTGGCCGCGCGCGGTATCCCGCCGGGCGGCGGGGACCTGTTCGGCACGGCCGCCTCCAGCGCCACGGTCCCTGGTGCTGCGGTACCCAACGCTGCCGTGCGCGGCATCCCGGTTCTCGACGCTCCCACTCTCCGAGGCACCAGGGTGCCGGGCGATGCGTTCCAGGCGTGCGACGTCGCGCGTCCACCGCTGCGCCTCGCTCCCCCGGCCCGAGCGAAGCCCCCGCAGGTGGGCGGGGATGTCCGCCGCCTGGATCCTGGGGGCTTCGGAGAGTGCCGCGAGCACCTCGGCGGTGAGGCGCGGTCCCACGAGACCGGAGCCGTCCAGCAGGGCACGGCCCCAGCGCGGATCCACGGGCAGTGTCACGAGCAGGCGGCCGAGGGCCGTGGCGCGTCCGTTCCCGGCCACGGCGCCGAGCTCGCGCAGCACCTCCTCGGCATCGGCCCGGGCACGGGGTGGCAACGGGTCCGGCAGGGCGAGCCCGTCTCCCCCGGGCGCGCCCCACACGGCGAGCGCGAGGCACGCGAAGGTGAGGTCCGCGGTGCGCACCTCGGGAACCGTGTGGGCCGGCATCGCGCCCCAGGCGGCGTCGTCGTAGCAGCGCACCACGGTGCCCGGGCCCTGGCGCGCGGCGCGGCCGGCACGCTGTGCCGCCGAGGCCTTGGAGGCCGAGACGGTGACGAGGCCGGAGATCCCCCGCCCGGCGTCCCGGCGAGGCTGGCGCGCGAGGCCGGAGTCCACCACGAGGCGCACGCCCGAGACCGTCAGGGAGGACTCCGCGAGGGATGTGCTGACCACGATCCGCGGCGGATCCCCCGGGGCGTGGCCCGCGACCGCGCGGTCCTGCTCGCGCGGGGTGAGCTGGCCGTGCAGCTCGAGGACCTCGACGCCGGGGCTGCGCAGCTCGGCGGCCACCCGGGAGACCTCACGGGCCCCGGGCAGGAAGACGAGGGCGTCCACGGCGGGGTCCTGCGCCAGGGCCCGGCGGTGCGCGTCGGCCGTCGTGCGGGCCACGTGGGAGAGGAACGCGGGCGTGACCCCGCGCTCGTCAAGGCGCTGCGGGCCGGGCTGCCACATGACGTCGAGCGGGTGCAGTGCGGACGGGCAGTCCACCACCGGAGCGGGCTCGTCGCCGCCGAGCAGCGCGGCGAAGCGGGCTGCGTCCACGGTCGCGGACATCGCCACCACTGTGAGGTCCTCGCGCAGCTGCCGCAGCTCGGCGAGCATGCCCACGAGCAGATCCGACTCCACGCCGCGCTCGTGCACCTCGTCGAGCACCACCGCGGCGGTGCCCGGCAGCTCGGGGTCCGCGAGCAGGCGGCGCAGCAGGATGCCGGGCGTCACGAACTCCACGCGGGTCCGCGCACTCACCTCGCGCTCGCCGCGCACGCTCCAGCCGACGACGTCGCCGGGTCGGGTGCCGCTCAGCGCGGCAAGTCGGCGCGCGGCGGCCCGCGCGGCGACCCGCCGGGGCTGGACGACGACGACGCGGCCGGGTGCGGCGGCGGCGTCGCCCGCCACGAACTCTGCAACGACAGGCGGGACCACCGTGGTCTTACCTGTGCCGGGTGGGGCCTGCACCACCGCGACGCCGCCGTGCAGGGCCTGGCGCAGCTGTGGGACGGCCCGCGCGAAGGGCAGGTCTCGGCCGATCCGGTCCAGGTCGAAGAAGGGCATGGCCCCAGTATCGCGGAGGGCCCCGACGCGCTCGTGTGGCGTCACCGTGTCCGCGAGGAACGCCTCCGAGGTTTCTCCGCTACCGTTTGGGGGCCTTACGGGAGAAGATCTACCAGGCCCACAGCGCGCGCTGAGCCGCTCACCAGGACGAAGGAGTCACCATGACGAACGCACCGGCCAACCCCGCGGCCGAGAGATCCGGGGCCGCGGAACTCCCACCTCTGACCTCCGGCCCCCACTCGAAGCGCCTCGGCATGGTGGCCCTCGTGGCCACCTTCGGCGGGCTGCTCTTCGGCTACGACACCGGCGTGATCAACGGTGCGCTGCTGCCGATGTCCGAGGAGCTGGGGCTGGACGAGAAGTCCGAGGGCACGGTGACGAGCACGCTGCTCATCGGGGCAGCGTTCGGCGCAGTCTCGATCGGGCGCCTCTCAGATGGCTGGGGCCGGCGCAAGACCATCCTGCCCCTGGCCGTCCTGTTCTTCGTCGGCACCCTGGCCTGCGTCTTCGCCCCGGGACTGGCCGTGCTGTTGGTGGGCCGTTTCCTCCTGGGCCTCGCGGTGGGCGGTGCCTCCACGGTGGTTCCCGTGTTCCTCGCGGAGCTCGCCCCATACGAGATCCGGGGTTCGCTGTCCGGGCGCAACGAACTGATGATCGTGATCGGCCAGCTCGCCGCGTTCATCGTGAACGCCATCCTGGGCAACACCCTGGGACACCTCGACGGCGTGTGGCGAATCATGCTCGCGGTGTGCGCCATTCCCGCGATCTTCCTCTTCTTCGGCATGCTGCGCGTGCCCGAGTCCCCCCGCTGGCTGATCTCCAAGGGCCGCTACGACGAGGCCCTCGAGGTGCTCAAGACCGTCCGCTCTGAGGAGCGCGCGGAGGCCGAGATGGACGAGGTGGAGCGCGTCAGCAGGCTCGAGGCCACGGAGCACAAGACCGGCATCTCCTCGGTGCTCACCAACAAGTGGCTGGTCCGGATCCTGCTCGTGGGCATCGCGCTCGCCGTCTTCCAGCAGCTCACCGGCATCAACTCGGTGATGTACTACGGCCAGATCATCCTGCGGGATGCCGGTTTCGGGGCCGACGCCGCCCTGATCGCGAACATCGCCCCGGGCGTGATTGCGGTCGTCGGCGGGTTCATCGCCCTGTGGATGATGGAGAAGATCAACCGCCGCACGACCGTCATCACCGGCTACAGCCTCGTCACGATCTTCCACGTGCTGATCGGCCTGTCCGCGATGTACTTCCCGGAGGGCAGCACCGCCCGGCCCTTCGTGATCCTGGTGCTGATCGTGTGCTTCGTGGGGTCCATGCAGACGTTCCTGAACGTGGCCACGTGGGTGCTGCTCTCGGAGATCTTCCCCCTGCACATGCGCGCAGTGGGCGTGGGCGTGTCCGTGTTCTGCATGTGGACCACGAACGCCCTCCTCAGCTGGGCGTTCCCCTCCCTGATCGCGGGCATCGGGATCAACGGGTCGTTCTTCAGCTTCGCGGCTGTGAACGCGGTGGCCGCGCTGGTGATGTGGAAGTTCCTGCCGGAGACCCGCGGGCGCTCACTGGAGGCGGTGGAGAAGGACGTGACCACCGGCGCGATCTTCACCGTGAACAACAAGTAGCTTCTCCACGACGTCGCCGGGGCTCTCCTTCCGAGGGCGTCCCCCTCACACCAGCAGGTAGAGCGCCCCCAGCAGGGTCACCGCGATCACGGCGGTGTCGAAGACGTGCTGCGCGATCCGGGCGAGCGCCCACTTGCCCACCAGCGCTCCGACCACCACGCCGGGCACGAGGACCGCGTCCAGCACGAAGGTGCGGGTGGTGATGAGCCCCAGGCCCACCGAGACCGGGACCTTGAGCAGGTTCATGGTCACGAAGAACCACGCGGCGGTCCCCAGGAACGCGTGCTTGGGGAACCGTGCGGCCAGGAAGTACATGGACATCACCGGCCCGCCCGCGTTGGCGACCATCGTGGTGAACCCGCCGAGGGCCCCGTAGCTGGCCGCGGCGAGGCGGGTGGCACCCTGGGACTCCTCGGACGATGCGACGACCTCGCCGTCTCCGGCTCCCGAGCCGGTCGTCACCCCGGACGCCCCGCCCGAACCGGACGCTGCCCCGGAACCCGGGGCCACCCCGGAACCGGACGAACCGCCGTCGCCCCCCGCAGCGTCACCGGCCACCGCCTCCTCCGCCTTCCGCCGCGCACGGCGCTGCCACAGCGTGATCCCCATGAGCAGGATCAGCAGGATGCCGATGACCCGCCGCACCAGCGAGTCCCCGGCGAACGCGAGGAACACGCCGCCCACCGCGAGGCCCACGATCACCGCGGGCATCATCCGCACCAGCGTGGGCCAGTGCGCGTGGCGGCGGTAGTTCCACAGCGCAAAGCAGTCGCCCACGAGCAGCAGCACGAGCAGCGCCCCGGTCGAGGCCTTGGCGGGCAGGATCGCGGCGAACAGCGCCACCGCGAGGGTATTGATTCCGGGCAGGGCGGTCTTGGAGAACCCCACGAGCAGGGCCCCGCAGACCAGCCCCGCCCAGGCGAGCACCGTCAGGTCAGGAAGCACTGTGGGACCACCCGCCGAAGGGCAGACGCGGGTCCACGTCAGCCTCGGCCCACTGCTGCCGCACCCAGCCGTGGTGGGGGTCGTCGCTGATCAGCCACTCGCGCACCGGGCCCGGCCCCGCCATCACGTTCAGGTAGTACATGTCGTAGCCGGGAGGGGCCATGGCCGGGCCGTGCCAGCCGTAAGGCACCAGCACAACGTCACCGGTGCGCACCTCCGCGTTGACGTCGATGGGCCGCTCGTCGGAGGCGTAGACACGCTGGTAGCCGATGGCGTCCGTGGCCCCGGCAGGCGCGTCCGGCGTCACGCGGGTCTCGAAGTAGTAGATCTCCTCGAGCCGGGTCTCCTGCCCTTCCTTCTCCTCGTCGTGCTTGTGGGGAGGGTAGGAGGACCAGTTGCCGGCCGGGGTGAGCACCTCGCACACGATGAACCGGTCCGCCTCCAGCGCGGCCGGAGTGCCGAAGTTGCGGACCTCGCGCGAGCAGTTGCCTGCACCGCGAAGCTCCAGGGGAGCCTCGTCCCTGCGGACCAGCCGGGTGGGGTACTCCTGGCTGGCCGGGGCGCTCGCCACGGCCACGCGGGTGCCGTGCTCACCGCGCAGCTCCAGGGACTTCTGCACGCCCGTGTAGGGCACGTCCGTGGGCCCGTGGAAGACGGACTCACGGCCGTCGAGCTCGTAGCTCTCACCGGCCACGACCGCCGCCACGTCCCCCTCCAGTGGGATCACAATGCGCTCCTCCGCGGCGGCCTCCAGTGTCACGGGCTCCGAACCGAGCGTCACCGTGCGCAGCCCGGTGTGCTCCCAGCCGGGCACGTCCAGCCGCGAGTCGTGCCCGCCGATCGAGAGATCCCACGGCGCCTGGGCCGCGGTTCCTGCGGGGTAGAACCAGTCAGTCATCGGTCGTTCCTTTCATGGGTGGAACAAGTCTCGGTGCGGTCGCCGCGTTCGCACGGGTCGCGGGTGGCGAGGTTCGAGTCACGGCGGGCGACGACGACGCCGCACACCTCTCTCCGCACGCCTGCACCGGGCTACGCGGAGAGGGTGAGCTCGAAGGAGTAGGAGTCCCCACGGTAGAGGTGCCGTCCGGTCTCCACGCGGCGACCGATGTCGTCCGTGGCCGTGCGGGACATCGTCACCAGGGCAGAACCCTCCGAGGTGCCCAGCAGCTTCGCCTGCTCGGCGGACGCCACGGCAGCCCCGATCTTCTGGGTGGCCACCCGAAAGTTCACGCCCTCCCGTCGCAGGATCTCGTAGAGGCCGCTGTGCTCGAGCTCCTCCCGCTCGAGGGTAGCGATCTGCGGGGACACCCAGTTCTCCATGATTGCGAGCGGCTTGCCGTTGCGGCCGCGCAGCCGCCGCAGGTGGTAGACCGGCGCACCCTCCGTGATGTTCAGCGTGCGGGCAATCTCCTCGGGGGCGGAGACCTCCCTCAGGGACAGCACCTCGGTGGAGGGTCGGGAGGCGTCCTGGGCGAGGTCGTCGTAGAGGGAGGTCAGCCGTACCGGGCGGCGCACCTCGGACGCCACCACCTGAGTACCCACCCCGCGCTTGCGCACGAGCAGCCCCGAGCGAACCAGCTCATCCATGGCTTTGCGAACCGTGGGGCGGGAGAGGTGCAGGGTCTTCGCGAGGGACAGCTCGTTCTCGAGCATGGTCCCCGGCTGCAGCTCGCCCTCAGTGATCGCAGACTCGATCCCGTGGACGAGCTGATGGTATAGGGGCACCGGCGAGGCTCTGTCGATGGTGACGGTGGATGGAAACGACATGACTCTCCCGGATCAGCCCGACTAACTTGTCTCATTGTAAGTACATAGTGCCCGTATCGGTCTACCCGCGGGTCACTCACGGTCTGGCCCTGGCACCTCACCCCTCCCCGCAGCCTCCGGTGCCCCTGCCCCGTCCTACAGTGGTACCCATGACCAACGCGCAACTTCCGGACCGGGTGTCCGAGATCTTCGACCCCCAGCAGTGGCGTCCCGTGGAGGGCTTCGCCGAGCTCGAGGACATCACCTACCACCGCGGCGTGGAGCGCGCCGCGGACGGCTCCGTGGTGCGGGACCTGCCCTGGGTCCGCATCGCGTTCGACCGCCCGCAGGTGCGCAACGCGTTCCGCCCCGGCACCGTGGACGAGCTGTATCGCACGCTGGACCACGCCCGCATGTCCTCGGACGTGGGCGCGGTGATCCTCACGGGCAACGGGCCGTCCTCGAAGGACGGCGGCTGGGCCTTCTGCTCCGGTGGCGACCAGCGCATCCGCGGCCGGGACGGCTACCACTACGCCGGGGGTGAGACGGCGGACTCGATCGACCCCGCCCGCGCCGGCCGGCTGCACATCCTGGAGGTGCAGCGGCTGATCCGCACGATGCCCAAGGTGGTCATCGCTGCGGTGTCCGGGTGGGCCGCCGGCGGCGGGCACTCCCTGCACGTGGTGTGCGACCTCACGATCGCCTCCGCGGAGCACGGCAAGTTCAAGCAGACGGACGCCACCGTGGGCTCCTTCGACGCCGGTTACGGCTCAGCGCTGCTCGCGCGCCAGGTGGGCCAGAAGTTCGCCCGGGAGATCTTCTTCCTCGCGGACGAGTATTCCGCCGCGGACATGCACCGGATGGGTGCCGTGAACCGTGTGGTCCCGCACGAGCAGCTCGAGTCCACGTCCGTGGAGTGGGCCCGGAAGGTCACCTCGCAGTCCCCGCAGGCCGTGCGCATGCTCAAGTACGCGTTCAACCTCCCGGACGACGGCATGGTGGGCCAGCAGGTGTTCGCCGGCGAGGCCACCCGCATGGGCTACATGACGGACGAGGCCGTCGAGGGCCGCGACGCTTTCCTCCAGAAGCGGGACCCTGACTGGTCCGCGTTCCCGTACTACTTCTGAGGGGGCGCACCGTGTCACCGCTTCCCGGCACCCCTCTGACGGCACCCCCGCGGGAGTCCCTGCCCAACGACGTCGTCCTGCTCGACGGTCCCGTGGCCGGCGACCCGCTCGACCTGCTGCCCCGCCTGGAGACGGTGCTGTCCCGGCCTGGGCCCGCGGTGGTCGTGGCGACGTCCGGATCCACGGGCCGTCCCAAGAAGACGGTCCTGAGCACCGCGGCGCTCGATGCCTCCGGGCGTGCCACCGAGCGAGCGACGTCCGGGCCGGGCCAGTGGCTGCTGTGCCTGCCCGCCCACTACGTCGCCGGTCTGCAGGTGCTGGCGCGCTCGGTGCTCGCGGGGACGAGCCCGGTGGTCATGGCCGGTGAGCACTTCACCTCCGCCGCGTTCGCGGACGCCGCCGAGGACATGGACCACCCGGTCCGCTACGTCTCAGTGGTTCCGACGCAGCTGCAGCGGATCCTGGACCCGGCCGACGGCCCGGCGGACCCCCGCGCCGTCGCCGCTCTCGCGCGCTTCGACGCCGTCCTCGTGGGCGGCTCCGCGCTCTCCCCGGACTTGGCCGCGCGCGCCGCGGCGGCCGGTGTGCGCGTGATCCGTACCTACGGCATGTCCGAGACGTGCGGGGGGTGCGTGTACGACGGCGCGCCCCTGGACGCCGTCGACGTCCGCCTGCTTCCCGACGACGCGGCCACCGCCGGCGAGGGACGGATCTGGTTGGGCGGAGCCGTCGTCGCGGAGGGATACCTGGACGACCCGGAGCAGACCGCCGCCCACTTCCGCGTGATGGACGGCCTCCGGTGGTACCGCACGGACGACCTCGGTGCCGTGGACGAACGCGGGACACTGTCGGTGCTCGGCCGCACGGACGACGTGGTCAACACCGGAGGCGTGAAGGTCTCCGCCGGGCTGGTCGCCCGCGCTCTGCAGGCGGACGAGAGGGTCCGCCAGGCCCTCGTGACCGGGGTGCCGCACCCGCAGTGGGGTCAGAGCGTGGCGGCGGTGCTCGCCTCCCGCCCCGGAACGGACGCGGCGGCGCTCGAACGCGAGCTCTCCGCAGCCGTGCGCAAGTCGCTCGGTGCTCCCGCGGTCCCCAAGCTCTGGCGTCACGTGGCGCAGCTGCCCATGCTGCCCACCGGAAAGCCGGACCGGGCCGCGGCCGCCGCGCTGTTCACGGACGGCCTCGCGACCTGACCCCGGGCCCGCACACCGGGCAGCAGAGGCCACCTCCCACCTGAGTCCCCCTGCGCGCTCCCCCAGGCTCTCCGACCCCACAGCCACCCGCGATGGCCGCTGGCGCTCGCCAGCCCTCCTCGGCATGTGCGCGTGCACAGCACGTGGAACAATGAGGGGAACTCGTCTTCCGTCCTCGAAAGGTTGTTGCACCGTGGCCACACCAGCTCAGTGGGTCGAGGGTGCGCGTCTGCGGACGCTGCCCATGGCCGCGGCACCGGTCATCGCCGGCACCGCCGCCGCGCAGGCGCTGCACGCGGCACAGCTCGTCCCCGCGGTTCTGGCACTGCTCGTGGCCCTGCTGCTGCAGATCGGCGTGAACTACGCGAACGACTACTCGGACGGCGTGCGCGGCACCGACGACGAGCGCGTGGGTCCCCTCCGCCTCACCGGCTCCGGTGCGGCCACTGCGCGGCAGGTGAAGCGTGCCGCCTTCGTGTGCTTCGGACTCGCAGCGGTGGCCGGAGCGGCCCTCGTGGCGCTCTCGGGGCAGCGGTGGCTCGGCGTCGTCGGCGTGCTGGCCATCGCCGCCGCGTGGGGCTACACCGGTGGCAAGAAACCGTACGGGTACATGGGCCTGGGAGACATCTTCGTCTTCATCTTCTTCGGACTCGTGGCCACCCTCGGCACCACGATCACGCAGGCGGGTCGCCTGAACCTTGACTCCTGGGTGCTCGCCATCTCCACGGGCCTCTTCGCGTGCGCCCTGCTGATGGCCAACAACATCCGGGACATCCCCGGTGACGAAGTGGTCGGCAAGCGGACCCTGGCGGTGCGGCTCGGCGACCCCCGAGCCCGGCTCGCGTTCACCGCAGAGCTGTTCGTGGGCATGGTCCTGCCCCTGCTGACCGTCCCCCACAACCCGTGGGTGCTGCTGGTCTACGCCATGAGCCCCCTGGCGGTGGGTGCCGCGATCACCGTGCTCAAGAGCACCGAGCGGCGCGGTCTGATCCCCGTGCTCAAGCAGTGCGGGTTCATCAGCCTGGGCGTCACCGTCCTGTACGCCGTGGCGGTGCTCGTCTTCCAGTACGTGGGCTGAGCCGCTGCAGAGCTACGACGGCGCCAGCCGCTCCCCTCTGCCGTGACACGGCGACGCGTGTCGAAGCAGGGTGGAGCTGGCGAGGTGTTGCGGGCCCGGACCTCTCAGACGTCCTTGCGTGCCTCTGCGTCCGTGTAGGAGTCCTCGTACTCCTGGTCCTCCAGCGCCACGCGGTTCTGCGGCTTGGGAGAGCGCGAGATGAACCGGTGGAAGTCCTGACCGGCCGCGTAGTGCAGCTTGGGAAAAAAGATGTAGCAGACAGCAAACGCCGCAATCACGGCCGCGATCCCGGAGAAGACCAGCCCGAGGCCCAGGTAGAGGCACAGCACGAACAGCGCCACCAGGATGCCCAGGCGCAACAGGGAATACTTCAAGAAGTTCACGGGCCCAGTCTAGGCGGCCGCGCTGGATGCTCCCCGAGGCCGCGACACCGGTGAGTGCACGGGTGGCCACTCCCCTAAGATGATCGGCATGGGCAGGGCAATTATGATCATCGGAGCGGGCGCACTGGCCGTGGGCGTCATCATCTACGCGCTCATCGGGTGCGCGCAGTCGCAGCGTTACGACGTGCGGTCGCTGCCCAAGTGGGCGTGGATGCTGGTGATCCTCCTGCTCCCGGTGGTCGGCGCCGTCCTCTGGCTGCTCTTCGGCCGCCCCCGCGCGGACGAAGCAGTCCGCGAGGCCCAGCGCGGCCGCGGACCCGATGACGACCCCCAGTTCCTGCGCAACCTCGAGGAGCGCCGCAGGCAGCAGGAGCAGGCCCGCCGACTGCAGGACTGGGAGAACGAGCTCAAGCGCACGGGCCGAGCCCCCGGTGCCCGCCCCGTGGTGGACGAGCCCCTGGACCCCATGGACCCCCGCTACGGAGGAACAGACGGCACCCCTCCGGATCCGCAGGACCCGGCCCCGGGAGCGCCGGAGAAGTAGTCCCCGGCACCGTCCCACCACGTGGGAGAGCCCGCCTCCGCAACAGTGTGCGGAAGCGGGCTCTCCGTGTGTGTGACGGACGCGGGCGGCGTCGTCCTCGCAAGGACGCGCCGGGCGCCCGGCGGTCACAGGCCGCGAGGACTCACAGCCCCGAGTAGGAGTGCAGGCCCGGGAACAGCGTGTTGACCACGGTGAAGTTGAAGACCACGCACATGTACCCGGCGATCGCGAGCCACGCGGAGCGGTTGCCGTTCCAGCCGCGGGTCACGCGCGCGTGCATGTAGGCCGCGTAGACGGTCCACACCACGAAGGTCCAGACCTCTTTGGTGTCCCAGCCCCAGAACCGGCCCCAGGCCTGGTCCGCCCAGATGGCACCGGCCGCCAGGGTGAAGGTCCAGAACACGAAGCCCACGGAGTTCAGCCGGAACGCGAAGTTCTCGAGCGTCACGGAGCTGGGAACCGCGCGCAGGAAGCCCATGCGGGACTCCTGCCCGAGCGCCAGGCGCTTCTCGCGGCGGGACTGCAGCAGCTGCAGCACGGCCATGGCGAACGTGATGGTGAAGATGCCAGAGGCGGCCACGGCAATGGAGACGTGGATGATGAGCCAGTAGGACTGCAGCGCCGGCTGCAGCGGAGAGACCGGGGTGGGGAACGCGATCGTCGCCAGGCACAGCATGATGAGCACCAGGCCGGAGACCATGGGGCCCACGAAGCGCAGGTCCTTGAAGATCAGCGTCACCAGGTACACGCCCGCCACCACCATGGCGCCGGTGCTGCAGAACTCGTACATGTTGGCCCACGGCACGCGGTCCGCGGCCACGCCGCGGGAGACCACCGCGAAGACGTGCAGCGCGAAGGCGATGACCATGAGCATCACAGCCACGCGGGCCGCCGGGCGACGCGCGCCCTTCGTGTAGTTCAGGGCCTCGAACTCGCCCGCACCCTTCGTGGAGCTCTCCCCAGAGGTGCGGAACTCGCCCGGGGCGCCCAGCTCGGCAGTGCGAGCGGACGCGGCGCCTTCTTCGGCGGAACCACTCACGGTGGCCGAGGACCCCGCACCAGCGGAGGCCGCAGCCTTGCTCGACGCGCCAACCCCCACGAGCTCGCGGGAGTCCTGCTCGGCGGCGGCCCGCTTCCGGGCGCGCTCCTCCTCCCTCAGCCCGAGGGTCTTGGAGTGGGAGGCCATGTCCCACACGAACGCCACGAAGACCACCATGTAGGTCATCGCGGCCAGGAGCATGAACCACTCGCTCCAGTTGCCCAAGGTCACATTGATGTCGCTGCCCATTGCCTCACGCCTTATCCGACGATTTCAGGTGGTACTCCCGCACTCCGCGGTCCTCCCACAGTGACGTCCACAGAGCCGTCAGTTTCTCCGCCTCCGCGCCGAGGCGATGGTCATCGCCGCGCGCCAGAAGTCCGTACTCCAGAACAGTACACCGGACACCCTGGGCGTCCTCGGTCTCCGTGGCCCTCACCCAGGCCCTGCGGCGGGCGATGAACAGGCTCATGATGAGCCCGCCGAACGCCACCAGGAAGGAGACGAACGCGGGGATCCGCCCGGGATCACTGTGCACGTCCAGGCCCACGTAGCGCTTGACGTCCAGGAACTCGATGCTGCCGTTGCCGTCCGGGAGGTCCACCTTCCGGTGCTCGCCGTCCAGCAGGATGGGTCCGTTGGAGTTGGACATCGAGTTCAGCTCCGTGAGCCCCTGGGTGTCCAGCACGTAGACGTTCTGCGGCTGGCCGCCGTCCAGTCCCAGGTCCCCGGTGTAGGAGGAGAGGATCAGCGCGGGGTTGTTCAGACCGGGGTCCACGGACTTGGGGATCGAGCCGTCCTGGGACACAGCGGTGGGAAGCAGCAGCCCCACGAAGCCGAGCTGGTCCGGGCGCGCGTCCGGGACCTTCAGCGTCAGGGAGGACGTGTAGACGGAGTCGGAGGGGACCGTGACCACGGGACCCTCGTAGGCGACGTCTCCCTTGCCGTCCTTCACCCGGATCACCGGGGCGTAGCCGTTGCCCACCAGGTACACCTTGGTGCCGTCCACGTTCAGCGGCTTGTTGACCGCGAGGTTCACGTCCTGCGGGGTGGCCCCGGGCGAGTCCCTGACGGTGAGGTCCGCGTTGAAGTCGGTGGGCTGGCCGTAGAGGTCCGGGTCCGCGGTGTCCCGGTTGAAGGTGGCCTCGAACGAGTTCAGGGTGACCGAGAACGGGTTGAGCCAGTCCGCGTTGAAGTTGGTGCCCGGGTTGAAGGAGTCGTAGTCCACGAGGGTGTTCACGAAGGACTCCCCCTCCACGATCACCTTCTGCCCCTTGTACCCGAACAGCGAGCCGGCGGCCACGGAGATCAGCACGCCCAGCAGCGCCACGTGGAAGAGGATGTTGCCCACTTCCTTGAGCATCCCCCGCTCGGCCGCGACCGACGGCGCCCCGGTGCCGAGGTCCTGCACCTGCACCCGGTAGCCGCGCTTCTTCAGGGCGGCCGCAGCCTGCTCGATCGCGTTGTCCGGGGTGGGTGCCTCGGCGCCGTCACGCCCGCCCAGCATGACCCTGCGGTACTGGGGCAGCCGCGAGATCCGGCGCGGAGTGCGCGGCGGCTTGGAGCGCCACGCCTTGAAGTGCTGCAACGCCCGCGGGATCACGCAGCCCACCAGGGAGATGAACAGCAGCAGGTAGATCGCGGAGAACCAGTAGGAGGAGAAGACGTCGAAGAGCTGGAACCGGTCGAGCCAGGGCCCCATCACGGGGTTCGCCTTGATGTAGTCGGCCACGGCGCCCGGATCCTGCACGCGCTGCGGGAAGAGCGAGCCCGGGACCGCCGCGATCGCGAGCAGCAGCAGCAGCACGAGTGCCGTGGACATCTTGGTCAGCTGCCGCCACGCCCAGCGCGCCATGCCCACGGGCCCCAGTGCGGGAACCTCCACGGACGCGCGATGCTCCTTCCGCTCACGCGGTGTTGGCGCCTTGGTCATATCGGCATCACCCAATCGGTTACGAATTCGGACTGGACCCAGGACACCAGCGCCGACCACACACCCGTGGCCATGGCCAGCCCGATGAGGACGAGCACCCCGCCACCGATGCGCTGCAGGGTGAGGCGGTGGCGGCGGAAGAAGGACATGGCGCCCATCCCGTGGCGCAGCGCGAGGGCGATGAGCACGAAGGGGACTCCGAGACCCAGGCAGTAGGCGGCAGTGAGGACCACAGCTTTGCCGGTCGAGGCGCCGTCCACGTAGGCCAGGGCCTGCACGGCCGCGAACGTGGGGCCGATGCACGGCGCCCAGCCGAGGCCGAAGGTCATGCCCAGCAGGGGCGCACCCCACAGTCCCGGCGGCGGGCGGCGCTCGATCTTGCGGTCCCGCTGGAACCAGGAGAGGCCGCCCAGGAAGACGATGCCCATGAGCACCACGAGCAGCCCGAGCACCACCATGATCCAGCGCTGCCCCAGGAACCATGCAAACGCACCGAGTTGGGCGAGCACGACGGACATCACCACGAAGACCAGCGAGAACCCCAGCACGAAGAGCACCACGCCCGTGAGCACCCGCCCGCGCCGCTGCTTCCGCAGGTCCGCGCCGGTGAGACCGGTGACGTAGCCCAGGTAGCCGGGAACCAGGGGCAGCACACACGGTGAGGCGAAGGAGACGAAGCCCGCGAGCAGTGCCACGGGCAACGCGGCAATCAGGGAGCCGTCGAGGATGACCTCGGCGAAGGGATTGCCGTTCATGCGGTCTCGGCCACCGTGTCCTTGATCAGCGCGTCCAGCGTGGACTTGTCCGCCTTGCCCAGCACGCGGGCGGCTACCCGGCCCTTGGAGTCGAGCACCAGCGTGGTGGGCACGGCCTGCGGCGGGACGTAGTCGCTCAGGGCGAGCAGCACCGCCCCGTTGAGGTCGCTCGCGGAGGGGTAGTCCACCCCGAAGTTGCGCTCGAACGCCTCCGCGGTGGCCTGCTGGTCGCGCAGGTTCACACCCAGGAACTGTGCCTGGTCCTTGTACTTGCCGTGCAGGGCCACGAGGTCCGGGGCCTCAGCGCGGCACGGCGCGCACCCGGCGTACCAGAAGTTCACGACGGCGGGCCTGCCCCGCAGGCTCTCGGCCGTCACCGAACTGCCGTCGAACATCTCGGCGTCGAAGGCCACCGGCTCACCGCGGTCCGCGGGCGCGTACTCGCTCACGGAGCCGTCCCCGGCCACGTAGCCCTTGTCGCCCCCGGCGTTCGCCTGCTGCGCCAGGTTGTCGTCGGTCGTGGAGCAGCCCGCGAGCGCGAGGCCCAGCGCGGCCACCACGGCCACCAGCCCCGTGCGCGCACGGGCTCGTGCGGCAGGGCGGGAGGGCGAGCGGAACAGAGGATTCATGGGGACAGCACCTGAGGAGAGGTCGAGGGATGGGACACCGATTATGAGCCGGGAAGCTGATTGACGCCTGGATACAGATGTGCTGCGGGCTCGCTGTAGGACACGCCGGGCACCCCGGGGCGGTCGACGTCGTCGAAGGTCAGGGACGTCAGCGAGGCCAGGTTGCATTCCCGGCGGCGCGGGTCGTGGGGCAGCGGACGACCTTCCGCGCAGAGCCGGGTGAGCCAGATCGGCAGCTGGTGGGAGACAGCCACTGCCTGGGCGCCGTCGCCCCCGCGGCGCGCGGCCTCCCGCGCGATCTCGCGGACGGCCTCGGTCATGCGCTGCACCTGGCTGCGGTAGGGCTCGCCCCAGGAGGGGCGCAGCGGGTTGAGCAGGAACGGCCAGTGCTGCGGCTTGGCCAGCTCGCGCCCGGTCACGTGCAGACCCTCGAAGTGGTTGGCCGGCTCGATCAGCCGCTCGTCCGTGTGCACGTCCAGGCCGAGCTCGCGGGCCACCGGGGCGGCCGTCTCGCGGGTGCGGGTCAGGGGCGACGCCGCGAGGTGCACGATCTTCTCCCCGCCCTGGACGCGCCGGGCCAGCTCGGCCGCGGCGGCCTCGGCCATCCGCGCGCCCTTCTCGGAGAGGTGGTAGTCCGGCAGTCGTCCGTAGACCACGTGCTCGGGATTGTGGACCTCGCCGTGGCGCAGGAGGTGGACGGTCGCTGAAGGCATGTCCCCAGTGTCTCAAAACCCCCGGGAACGCCCCAATCCGTGAGACCGCTGAACGGTTCAGGAGAGGACGGCGCGCAACCGGTCGGCGTCCACCCGGAGGCGGTCCCACGCCACACCGTCCACGAAGACCACGGGCACGTGCTCCCCGTAGTCCCGCAGCAGCTCCGGGTCTCCCGTGACGTCCCGCTCCTCGTAGCCGCTGCCCGTCTCCGCGCACACGGCCACCACGATCTCTCGCGCGTCCTCGCACAGGTGGCAGCCCGGCCTGCCCAGCAGGGTCACAGTGTGCGCGGGGGGCTTCCGGGTCCAGTCGACGCCGGACAGCAGCGGAGCCCGACGCCGCACGAGTTCTGAGGGGGCGGGGTGTTCTGAGGACATGGCGCCCATGCTACGCACCGCGGGCAGGGCGCGGGCGGCGTCGTGCCCGGACCTCGCCCTGCACACCCAGGCACGACGAAGGCCCCGTTCCCGGCGAGGAACGGGGCCTGTCACGAGGCGCGCGACTACTTCTTGTTGCGGCGCTGGTGACGAGTCTTGCGAAGCAGCTTGCGGTGCTTCTTCTTGGACATGCGCTTGCGGCGCTTCTTGATGACCGAACCCATAGGATCCCTCACAGTTGTCTGGACAGTGGTGTTTGCGTGGAGCGGCGCCGGAGCACCGCACCGCCCCTGGAACTCAGGGGCAACTTCCGATGAACGGCAAACTATCGCCCCACCCTACCGCCTGACCCCGTTCCGCTGGAAAACGGGCACCTCAGGCGCTGGCGCGGTGGGTGTCGTCAAGGCCGCCGACGTCGTCCGGGTCGCCGGGCTCGGCCGTCGCCTTGGTCCCGCGGATCGTCGCAGGCCTGCGGCGCGAACGGCCCTTGCGCTCGAGCGGGCGGGGCTCGGCCGGAGTCGCCCGGGCGTCCCCCGGATCCACCCCCGCCTCCTCGTACTGGTAGGCGATGTGCTCCGCCACGAGCCGCGCCGCGAGCGTACGGTCCCCCGCCTCCAGCGCACACACGATCGCGCGGTGCTCCGCCCGGATGCGGCTGGACGTGGTGGACCACAGCGGCACGTGGCCCACCAGAGCCATCGTGTACTCGTAGATGGAGTCCCGTAGCGCTGTGAACAGGGCCACGTTCACCGCGTTGCCTGATGACTTCACGAGTGCGATGTGGAAGCTCACGTAGAGGTCGTGGAACTGCTTGAGACCGAGGTCCTCCCGGTCCATCTGTTCCATGATCCCCAGCAGCTCCTCGCGGGGCACGCTGCGCTGCTCGGCGTTCTCCAGCGACGCCGTCTCCAGGAGCACCCGCGTGCGCACGATGTCCCGCAGCGGGTGCTCGGACGTGGCCATGTGCAGCTGCAGCGCCGGGCCCGCGGAGGCAGCCGGTTCACGCACCAGGATGGGCAGGATACTGCGGTGCTGGCCCTCGAAGAGCTTGACGATGCCCTGGGCCTCCAGGATCTTCAGCGTCTCGCGCATGGAGCTGCGAGAGACGCGGAAGATCGCGGCCAGGTCCTTGTCAGTGGGCAACCGCTGACCCAGTACCAGGTGTCCGTCGAACAGCTCGTTCTCGAGCCACTGCAGAACCTCTCGATGCGTTGCCATGATCCCTACCCTAAACTCGGGGGCGGTCCGACGGCGTCATGGCGCCGCCGAACCGCCGTAGAGCCCCGCTGTGGGGACGAATGTTTCCTCAGATGATCCCCTGCGCCACCATGGCGCGGGCAACCTTGATGAACCCCGAGATGTTCGCACCGGCCACGTAGTTGCCGGGCATGCCGAACTCGTCGGCCGTCCCGGCGCAGCGGTCGTGGATGCCGCGCATGATCTCCTGCAGCCGCTGCTGCGTGTAGTCGAAGCTCCACGAGTCCCGGGACGCGTTCTGCTGCATCTCCAGCGCGGAGGTGGCCACACCGCCGGCGTTGGCGGCCTTGCCGGGCGCGAAGAGCACGTCAGACTCCTGGAACAGGTGCACGGCCTCCGTGGTGCTGGGCATGTTGGCACCCTCCGCCACGGCCACCACACCGTTCTCCAGCAGCCGCTTGGCCTGGCGGCCGTTGAGTTCGTTCTGGGTGGCGCACGGCAGCGCGACCGTTGCGGGGACGTCCCACACGGAGCCGTCCGTGACCAGGCGGGCACTGGGGCCCCGGCGCTCGGCGTACTCGCTGATGCGGGCGCGCTCCACCTCCTTGACCTGCTTGAGCAGCTCGAGGTCGATGCCCTTGGAGTCCACCACGTAGCCGCTGGAGTCCGAGGCGGTCAGCGCCTTGGCGCCCAGTGCCTGCGCGCGCTCGATCGCGTAGATCGCCACGTTGCCGGAGCCGGAGACGATCACGTCCCGGCCCTCAAGGTCCAGACCGCGGGTCTTGAGCATCTCCTCGGCGAACATCACGGCGCCGTAGCCGGTGGCCTCGGTGCGCACGAGCGAACCGCCCCAGGACAGCCCCTTGCCGGTGAGCACACCGGACTCGTAGCGGTTGGTGATCCGCTTGTACTGGCCGAAGAGGTAGCCGATCTCACGCCCGCCCACGCCGATGTCGCCGGCAGGGACGTCCGTGTACTCGCCGATGTGGCGGTACAGCTCCGTCATGAAGGACTGGCAGAAGCGCATGATCTCCGCGTCGCTGCGACCCGACGGGTCGAAGTCCGAGCCGCCCTTGCCGCCGCCGATGGGCATGCCCGTGAGGGCATTCTTGAAGATCTGCTCGAAGCCCAGGAACTTCACGATGCCCAGGTACACGGAGGGGTGGAAGCGCAACCCGCCCTTGTACGGACCCAGAGCGGAGTTGAACTCCACGCGGAAGCCCCGGTTGATGTGCACCTTGCCCTTGTCGTCCGTCCACGGCACCCGGAAGATGATCTGGCGCTCGGGCTCGCAGATGCGCTCCACGATGGCGGAGTCCAGCAGGTCCGGGTAGCGGGCCACCACCGGTCCCAGCGACTCGAAGACCTCGTCCACGGCCTGGTGGAACTCGGCCTCACCCGGGTTGCGCGCCGTGACGATCTGTCGGATGGGGATCAGTTTCTCGTGCATGTCTCTCCTGCCGTCTTGGAATCTCTCGCGGATGACCACTCAGTCGCGGCGTGTGCCACGACCACGGCGCCGGAGTCCCGTCAGGGTGGACAGCAGACCGCTCTGACGGCGGTGCGCTCCCCCGCGCGGCCGAAGCTGCTCGGCGTTCTCACTCGTGAACACCTCCGGGGAGGTGGTGCGGGGCGCGACGTCGCGGGGTTCGGCACCGTCCGCAGCCTCGAGCTGGGCGGCCGGCACGGCGTGGACATCAGTGTCCAGGGTATCCCCTGTGACCTGCGACTCTCCCTGCTCAACCTCCTCCTCCGGTCCCGGGGAGCCCTCTCCGCTCTCGGCCTCCGCCGCGTCGACGGCATCCCGCGCCTCGTCCGCCGCCGCGGAATCCCGGGCGGTTTCCCCCGTCCCGGCATCCTCGGCGGCCTCCTCGCCGTCAGGCTCGACGACGTCGCCCTCGTCCTTTTCCGTGATTTCCGTCACCCGCGCGGTGAACCAGGGCAGCGCTCGCTCGTCCGGTTCCGCCCGGAGCGGGGCGGCGTCGGTGGTCCCGGCACGGGAGGCCTCGTTGGCAGAGGCGGTGACCGCGTCGTCGTCGCTCTCGGCCGATTGGGCGGCCACCGGCTCGGTCTCGGGGGCGGAGCCATCCGCCTCCGGATCGTGCGCGACGTCCTCGACACCGGCCGCGTCGTCGTCGCCCTCCGGGGCCCCCGGATCCATCTCCGCGGCAGGAGCTGCGGTGGGGCGCGGCGCTGCGGGTTCCGTCTGCTGAGCCTGCTCCACCTGCGGGTCCTGCTCCGCCGGCCCGGTGGCGGCTGCGGCGATCAGGGTCTCAACCCAGTCCACGACCTCGGTGAGCGGCTGCGCCGTCAGGCTGTAGAAGCGCTTCTGCCCTTGCGGGCGCGTTCCGACCATCCCGGCGTCGCGCAGCACCTTCAGGTGCTTGGAGACCGTGGGCTGGGAGACCTGCAGCTCGGTGACCAGCTCGCCCACGGGTCGCGGACCACCGCGCAGGGCCTCGAGGATGCGCCGCCGCGTGACGTCGGACAGAGCGGAATATGCGTCGTGGGACATAGGAAACACCTTAGACGGGTGGCCTGGTCAGGCCCCAATCCGCGGCGGCCCCGGGCCTCGGGCCCGTCCTTCCGGAGCTCGGTCCCGCCGGGGTCAGCGGTGGCAGGAATCAGTCGTACCAGGGGTCCAGGCCCCAGTGCGGGAAGACCTCCCTGCGGGTGGCCATGATGCTGCGGTCGGTCTCGTCGTTGGGGTCGTAGCCGATCTCCCACGAGCGCCACCACAGGTCCACCTCGTCCCCCATGATTTCCGGAGGGTTCCCGCCGTACTTCTCCACCATGTAGCTGCGCCAGTCCTGCGGCACGGGTGTGGTGACCGCCACCGGGTGACCCGCGGCCACGCCTACGAGGTGCGCCCAGCCCCGGGGAACGGCGTCGTGGCAGTCGTACCCGCCCCCGCCCGTGGCGATCCACCGCCCTTCGCACAGCTCGGCGGCCAGTTCCGACATGGCCAGGGCGATCTGCCGCTGACCGTCCACGCTCACGCGCAGGTGGGTCAGCTCGTCATGGAAGTGGGAGTCGCAGCCGTGCTGGGAGACGATCACCTCCGGACGGAACTCCCGGGCGATCGGCGGCACCACGGCGTCGAACGCCCGCAGCCACTGGGAGTCGTCCGAGCGCGTGGGCATGGCCACGTTCACCGAGGTGCCGGCGGCCTCCCCCGTGCCGATCTCGTTGGCGAAGCCGGAGCCGGGGAACAGGGCGAGACCCGTCTCGTGCAGGGAGATGGTCATGACCCGGGGGTCGTCGTAGAAGATCGACTGGGTGCCGTCCCCGTGGTGGCCGTCCACGTCCACGTAGAGCACCCGGTTCACCCCGCTGTCCAGCAGGTACTGGATGGCTACCGCGCAGTCGTTGTACACGCAGAAGCCGGAGGCCCTGTCCGCGGCCGCGTGGTGCATGCCACCGCTGAAGTTCACGGCGTGCACGGCCTTTCCGCTGAGCAGGTCCATCGCGCCCTGGTAGCTGCCGCCCACCAGACGGGCACTGGACTCGTGGATGCCCTCGTAGCCCGGTGTGTCCTCGGTTCCCAAACCGCTCTCCGGGATCTGCCGCGTGGGGTCCGCCGAGACCGCGCGCACGGACTGCACGTACTTCTTGGTGTGCACGAGCTCCAGGACGCTGTCATCCGGGACCTCCGGCACCGTGACCCTGACGTTCTCCGCGGTGTCCAGGCCCAGGCTCTGCACCAGGCGCATGGTGGCGTCCAGACGCGTGGGGCTCATGGGGTGGTAGTCCCCGAAGTTGTAGCTGAGCAGCTGGGGATCCCAGTAGACACTGGTGGGGACGGCGGCGTCTTTGCCAGATGTTGCAGAGGTCACAAACCCATTAGAACACTCGGGAACCGGGGGTGTCGTGGCAGCGCGCCACATCGGGGGATACTGGCACATGTTGCGTCCCGCAACCCTCCCGGTCCGCACGACCAGTGAGGCCGGAGCACAGTGACGATTCCACTGAGGAGGTGCAGTGAGCGAGCTCGAGCAGCCGCACGCCGTCGACGAGTCCTCCTCGCAGGCCCCCGATGCGGAACCCTTCACCACGCGCGCCGCACGCGGTGTCCGCGACTTCGTCGACCAGATCGCGAACTCCTCCCCAGCCCGTCTCGCCGTCATCGTCTTCGTCATCGTGGACCTCGGTTTCGCACTGCTGCTGTGGCTCCCGGTGGCCGCCAAGCACGGGCAGGACACTGACTTCGTGGACGCCGTCTTCACCGCGACCTCCGCCGTGACCGTCACCGGGCTGACGACCGTGTCCACCGCGGCGCAGTGGTCCCTGTTCGGCCAGGTCGTGATCCTCGTGGCCATCCAGGTGGGTGGCCTGGGCACCCTGACGCTGACCTCGATCCTGGCTCTCGCCATCGGGCGCAAACTCGGGCTGAAGTCCAAGCTCATCACTCAGGAGGCCCTGAACATCGGGCGCCTCGGAGAGGTTGGCTCGCTACTGCAGATCATCGTGATCACCTCCATCAGCATCGAGGCCGCACTGGCCGCGGTGCTCTCCATCGGCTTCCTCGCGGAGGGTGAGCCCCTGGGCACGGCCCTGTGGCACGGCGTCTTCTACGCGATCTCCAGCTTCAACAACGCCGGGTTCACCCCCCACACGGACGGCCTGGTGCCCTACGACCACGCGGGGCCCACCGCTTGGCTGATCCTGCTGCCCGTGTGCATCGGGGTGATCGTGGGCTCCCTGGGATTCCCCGTGATCCTCGTGCTGCGACAGGTGGGTTTCCGGTTCAACCGGTGGAACCTCAACGCCAAGCTCACCGTGGTCACCACGAGCATCCTGCTGGTGCTCGCGTGGCTGCTGTTCACGCTCGTCGAGTGGAGCAACCCGGCCACTCTGGGCAGGATGTCCACACCGGAACGCCTGTTCCAGGGGTTCTTCGCCTCCGTGATGATGCGCTCGGGGGGCTTCAACCTGGTGGACATGCCGGACACCTCACAGGTCACGCTGCTGCTCTCGGACGCCATGATGTTCGCCGGGGGCGGCTCGGCGTCCACGGCCGGCGGGATCAAGGTGACCACGCTCGCCGTCGTCTTCCTGGCCATCCTGGCCGAGGCGCGCGGCGACCAGTCCGTGATCGCCTTCTTCCGCACCATCCCCGACTCCGTCCTGCGCATCGCGATTTCCGTGATCATGATGGGGGCCTCGGTGGTGCTGCTGGGCTCGGCCGTGATGGTGGCACTGACGCACCTGCCGCTGGACCACGTGCTCTTCGAGGTGATCTCCGCCTACGCCACGTGCGGGCTGAGCACGGGGGTCTCGGCGGCGTCCCCGGACGCCGGCAAGATCGTGCTGTCCGTCATCATGCTCGTGGGGCGCATCGGCACCAACACGGTGGCCACCGCCCTGGCGCTGCGCTCGCGGCGCCGGCTGTACTCCTACCCGGAAGAGAGGCCGATCATTGGCTAAGAACTCCTCCCACTCCGCGCCCGTCCTGGTCGTGGGGCTCGGCCGCTTTGGCGCCGCCACCGCCCTGCAGCTCATCCAGCAGGGCCGCGAGGTGCTGGGCGTGGAACGGGACGCCGGGCTGGTGCAGAAGATGTCCGGGCAGCTCACCCACGTGGTGGAGGCCGAGGCCACGGACACGGACGCACTGCGCCAGATCGGCGCGGCGGAGTTCTCCTCCGCGGTGGTGGGCGTGGGCACGTCCATCGAGTCCTCCGTGCTGATCACCGCCAACCTGGTGGACCTGGGCATCGACCGGATCTGGGCCAAGGCCATCTCCCCGGCGCACGGCAAGATCCTCTCGCGCATCGGCGCACACCACGTGATCTACCCGGAGGCGGACGCGGGGCGGCGCACCGCACACCTGGTCTCCGGGCGCCTGCTGGACTACATCGAGTTCGACGACGACTTCGCGATCGTCAAGATGTACCCGCCCCGCGAGACCCAGGGCTTCACGCTGGGTGAGTCGGACATCCGCTCCAAGTACGGCGTGACCGTGGTGGGCGTGAAGTCCCCGGGCGAGGACTTCACCTACGCCCGCCCGGACACCACCGTGAGCTCCCGGGACCTGCTGATCGTCTCGGGCCACGTGGACCTCATCGAACGCTTCGCGGCGCGCCCGTAGCCCCGCCCGACGACGCCGCGTGGCCGCCTTCCCCGGGGCCCGGACGGTTCGCGGGGGCACCGGGCTCCTCGCGGCCGAGCGCACAGCGACGCACTCCGAGGAGTGGCCGCGCGTCGTCATCCCACACCGCGCCGCTGCGCTCAGCTGCGCGCCGTCATCGCCTCCGAGGCCATGGCCATCAGGCCCGGCAGCTCGCCCTGCGAGAAGACGCGGCGCTGGCGGATGGCGCCGTTGCCGTTCCTGAGGATGCGGTGGATCCCGGACTCCGCGAAATCGCGGTCCGTTTCGCTGGTGTAGTACCCGCGGACCCGCTTCAGCAGGGACTCGATGAGTGCGTCCACGGGCACGGGACCGGCGGACTCCGGGTCCAGGACCCGCCCGCCCAGGCCCCAGCGGGCGGCCTGCCACAGGGCGATGTCCAGGTACTCCTGCGTGAACTGAATCTCCGGGGGATTCTCCAGCGCGTAGTTGCCGAGCGCGCGGATCAGCACAGCGATCGACACAGAGTCGCGGGCCTCGAGCTGGACGTCGCACGCCCGGATCTCCAAGGTGCCGTGGCGGTGCGAGAGCCGGGCCAGCCAGCTGAGGCTCGACGGGTTCTCGATCACGTCGAACGCGCTGAGCATGGCCACGCGCACCTCGTGGTCCTCGAGGTCCGTGAAGTGCGGGGGCACGCCGTTGGCCATCCAGCGGCGGTAGTGGATGGAGCGCCAGCTCTCGAACCCGGACTCCGCACCGCGCCACAGGGGTGAGTTGGCTCCGAGCGCCACGAGCGCGGGCAGCCAGCCGCGCAGGCCGTTGAGCGCCTGCACCGCAACCTCGAGGTCAGGAAAGCCCAGGTGCACGTGCAGACCGCTGATGTACTGGTCCGCGGCGATCGCCGGGGTCTGGAGCGAGTGGCGCTGGTAGCGCTCGTTCCAGGAGGGGTCCGCGGGCTCGGCGCGGATCTGCGGGGCGGAGGCCAGGCCCACGACGTCCATCCCCATGGGTGCGGCGGCGTCCTTCAGGGCCGTGCGGAACTCCACCAGCGAGTCCATGGCAGTGGCCGAGTCGTGAAAGATCGGGGAGGTCTCCTCGACCTGACACGCGAGCCACTCGGGGGTCGCGGACGCCCCTCCGGCCTCCAGCGTGGTCAGCTGCACGGACTGCTGCTGGGTGGGCCGCGCGGGCAGGTGGTCCTGCCCGTCCATGAGGAGGAACTCCTCCTCGATGCCGAACGTGCTCACGGTGCTGCCGCCTTCTCTCGTGGGATGGGCCGTGGCAGCCGACTCACTCGCCGCCGTACTCCTTCTCCATATCATCCCCCTTGGCGGCCGACGCCTCCGCCCCCGCCCGGATGATGTCGCGCAGCCCCTTCTCGTCGAACGTGGTGATCGCCTGTTCCGTGGTGCCGCCCGGACTCGTGACCGCCTGGCGCAGTGCCGCGGGATCGGCGTCCTGCGGGGCCAGGAGCACACCGGCGCCGGAGACCGTCTCCTTGGCGAGCACGCGCGCGGTCTCCGGGTCCAGCCCGAGGGCCTCACCCGCCTGCTGCATGGCCTCCGCGAGGTAGAACACGTACGCCGGGCCGGAGCCCGAGACACCCGTGACCGCGCGGATCAGGTTCTCGGGGACCTCCACCACGGTGCCCACGGCAGACAGAACGTCCTTGACGCCCGCGAGCTGCTCGTCCGAGGTGTGCTCCCCCGCCGTGACGGACAGCGCGCCGCGCCCCACGCTCGACGGCGTGTTGGGCATCGAGCGCACCACCGGCTGGCCCTCGGGCAGTGCCTTCTGCAGCGCGTCCACGGTGACGCCGGCGGCCACCGAGACCACCACGGTCTCCGGATCCAGCGCGGGGGCGACCTCCCGGGCGAGGTCCAGGATCGCGTACGGCTTCACGCCGAGCAGCACGATGTCCGCGCCCTGCACGGCCTGTGTGTTCGCGTCCTCGTTCTCCTCGCCCGCGAAGACGGTCACTCCGGTCTCCTCGCGCAGTTTCTCGGCTGACGACATCGAACGGGTCGTCGCCCGCACCTGCGCGGCGTCCGTGCCGCCCGCCAGCACGCCCCGAAGGATGGCGCCGTTCATGGATCCTGTGCCCAGGAAGGCCAGGGTGGTCTCGCTCATCTCAACAATCCTCTCGGTGCGCGACGCGCACTCCAGGGCCCACCTTTCGTGACCGGCCGGTGGGCCTGGGGCCGTCATGCTCGCGGTCTCGTCCATGACGCTATCGCGCGGCGCGCCCCGCCGCGACCTAGGTTCTCTTCCTCTCCGGCCTCCAGCGCCAGGTGCACGACCGGATAGGGGCGCCCGGCGTCGTCGGTCTCGTCGCGGCCGACCGGACAGAAGCCGTGGTGCTCGTAGAAGCCGCGTGCCCCGGGGTGCTGCCCGTTGACGTCCACCCGGGTCACGCCCTGGGTGGCGAGGACGTGCGTGAGCAGGGCGCTGTCCACGCCGCTGCCCCGCTGGGATGCATCGACGAAGAGCATCTCCAGCCCGCCGTCGAGGGTTCCCGAGTACCCCACGGGCGTGCCGTCCCGCTCGGCCACCGTGAGCTGCACGACAGGGAAGTACTCCCCCTGGAGATGGGAGGCGGTCTCGTCCCGGTCCGCGTCCGCTGAGGAATCTGATGTCACGACGCGGTTCCTTCCACCGTCATGTGCCGCCGCGCGAAGTCGAGGGACTCCGCGAGCCACTTGTCGCGCTGGTCCGTGTCCCGGGACTTGCGCGTAGAGACCTCCACACCCACCACGCCCTGCCAGCGCTGGTCGCGCAGGTACTGCAGCGTCTCGGCAACCGGCTGCACACCGTGGCCCGGCAGCAGGTGCTCGTCCGCGAGCGTCTCGCCAGAGCCGTCCGTGAGGTGCACGTGGCCCAGCCGCGGGCCGATCTCCTTGACCGCCGCGAGGGAGTCCATCTTCGCGGTGGCTGCGTGGGAGAAGTCCCACGTGACCCACTCGTAGTCCTGGCCCAGCGGGCTGTAGTGCGGTGAGTAGACCACTGCCTCCCGCCCGGCCACGCGCCACGGGTACATGTTCTCCACGGAGATCTTCGTGTCCGTCATGCGCGAGACCTCCCGGACGCCCGCCACGAAGTTCTTGGCGTACTTGCGCTGCCACCGGAACGGCGGGTGCACCACCACCACCTCGGCGCCCACCTGGTGGGTGAGCCTCGCGGCCATCTGCACCTTGGTCCAGGCCTTGCCCCACACCTGCTGCGTGAACAGCAGCGTGGGCGCGTGGATCGTGGAGATGGGGATCTGGTACTTCTGGACGTTGTCCAGCAGCTGGTGCGTCAGCTGGCTCATGCGCTCGTGCGTCACGAGCACCTCCACGCTGTCGTAGCCCAGCCGCTGGGCCACCTCGAAGGTCTCGGGCACGCCTTGCGGGTAGAGAGAGCTCGTGGACAGCGCCACGTGCGGACGGTACTCGACGTTCTTCTCGCTCATGAACTGGTCACCAGGTCCTTCGGGTCGACGGTCTCGCTGGCGGAGTCCCGCACCAGCCGGTCCATGCGACGCAGGATCAGCCCCTCCCGCAGGGCCCACGGGGAGATCTGCAGGGTCTCGATCTTGAGCACGTCCATGGCGGTCTCCGCCACGATCGCGCCCGCGACCACCTGTGCGGCGCGCTGCACGGAGACCCCGGGCAGGTCCGCACGCTCGGTCACGGACATGGCCTCCATGCGCCGCGTCCACAGCCGGAGGTCCTCCAGGTGCATCACGCGCTGCACGTACGGGCCTTGGGCCGACGGCGCCGCACCGCTGATCCGGGCGAGGGAGCGGAACGTCTTGGACGTGCCCGCCACCAGGTTGGGGTGTCCCCCGGCCGCGATCCGGTCCGCCGCCGGGCGCAGCGTGGTCCGCACGTGCTTGCGCAGCGCCTTGAACTGAGCGGGAGAGGCCACGTCCGCTCCCGCGAGGTACGCGCGGTACAGCCGGCCGGCCCCCAGCGGCACTGAGGTGGCCACACTGGGCAGCGCGTTCGTGCCGATGGCCATCTCGAAGGAGCCGCCGCCGATGTCCAGGTCCAGGACCCGCCCCGCGCTCCAGCCGAACCAGCGGCGCACCGCGGAGAACGTGATGGCCGCCTCCTGGTCCCCGGAGAGCTCCGTGAGCGTGACGCCGGAGACCGACTGCACGTGCTCCAGCACCTCGGCACCGTTGGCGGCCTCACGGATGGCGGAGGTGGCGAAGGCCAGCAGGTCCTGCGCCCGGTGCTCCACGGCGAAGTCCCGCGCCTCCACCACGAACGCGGTCAGCAGGTCCCGGCCCTCGTCCGTGATCCGACCCAACTCGTCCTGGTGGTCCACCAGGCGCAGCGCCACCTTGTGGGACGCGTACGGCTCCGGGCGGGACCCGGGATAGACGTCCAGCAGCAGCAGGTGCACCGTGTTCGAGCCGACGTCCAGGACGGAGAGCCTCATGCTGTTCCTTCGCTTCGGTCGAGGGCGTGCGGACGCTCCCGTGAGCGGCCATGCCGGGGCCCGCCGTGCGACGGACCCCGATGGAGCAGGGTGCTACTTCTTCGCCGCGGTCTTGCTGGCGGCCGGCTTCGTGGCGGCAGCTTTCCTGGCTGCGGGCTTCTTGGCGGTCGTGCTCTTCGCGCGGGGTCGCGAGCCTGACTTCGCCGGGGCGGGGCCCTTCGCACGCTTCTCCGCGAGCAGCTGGGACGCACGGGCGGCGGTGATCTGCTCGATCGCCTCCGCGCGCGGGACCGTCACATTGGTCTCCCCGTCCGTGATGTACGCACCGAAGCGGCCCTCCTTGATGACCATCCGCTTCTCGGTGAGCGGATCCGCGCCGAGGTCCGCGAGCGGCGGCCTGGCGGCCTGGCGCCCCCGCTGCTTCGGCTGGGCGTAGATGGTCTTCGCCTCGTCCAGGGTGATCGTGAAGATCTGGTCCTCGGAGGAGAGGGAGCGCGAGTCCGAGCCCTTCTTCAGGTAGGGGCCGTAGCGGCCGTTCTGCACGGTGATCGTCTCGCCGTCCGTGTCCTGGCCGAGTTCACGCGGCAGGGACAGCAGCTTCAGGGCGTCGTCGAGCGTGATGTCCTGAAGGTTCATGGACGAGAACAGCGACGCCGTGCTGGGCTTGGGCTTCTCGATCTTCTTGGGCTTGGGCTTGCCGTTCTTGTAGTACTCCGTGGGGATCGCGTCGAGCTCCTCCTGGGTGGGCTCGGGCACGATCTCGGTGACGTACGGTCCGTAGCGGCCGTCCTTGGCCACGATCGTCCGACCGTTCTCCGGGTTCACCCCCAGCTCGCGGCCGTCCGCCTTGCCGATCTCCATGAGCTCCCGCGCCTTCTGCGGTGTGAGCTCGTCCGGGGCGAGGTCCAGGGGGACGTTCGCCCGCACGGGGTCGCTGATCTCGCCCGTCTCCGGGTCCACGGTGCCGCCGGCCTCCAGGTAGGGGCCGTACTTGCCCACGCGCAGGGTGATCTCGTCCGTAATGGGGATGGAGTTCACCGCGCGGGCGTCGATCTCCCCGAGGTCGTCCACGATGGGCTTGAGCCCGGGCTCGGACGGGTTCTCCCCGAAGTAGAAGCCAGAGAGCCACTTCACGCGCTCGGCCTCGCCGCGGGCGATCCGGTCCAGGTCGTCCTCGAGCTCCGCCGTGAAGTCGTAGTCCACGTAGTCCGAGAAGTGGTCCTCGAGCAGACGCACCACGGAGAACGCGAGCCAGGACGGGATCAGCGCCGAGCCGCGCACCTGCACGTAGCCGCGGTCCATGATCGTGGAGATCGTGGCGGCGTACGTGGACGGGCGCCCGATGCCGAGCTCGTCCAGCGTCTTCACCAGGGACGCCTCGGTGTAGCGCGCCGGAGGGGTGGTCGTGTGCCCGTCCGCGGTGACCTCGGAGGCGTCCAGCGCGTCCCCCTCGGACATCACGGGCAGGCGCTTGTCCTCGTCCTTCTGCGACTTCTTCCCGGAGTCCTGCGCGAGCTCCGGGTTCACATCCCGGCCTTCCTCGTACGCGGCCAGGAACCCGCGGAAGGTGATGACGGTTCCGGAGGCCGAGAACTCGGCGTCGTCCCCGGCGTGGTCTCCCGCGGCGGCGGTGGCCTCGGCACCCAGGCGCACGGTGGCAGTGCTGCCCTTGGCGTCCTCCATCTGCGAGGCCACAGTGCGCTTCCAGATCAGCTCGTAGAGCTTGAACTCGTCCACGGACAGCTGAGAGCGCACCTGCGACGGCGTGCGGAAGCGGTCCCCGGCGGGGCGCACGGCCTCGTGGGCCTCCTGGGCGTTCTTGGACTTGGAGGCGTACACGCGCTTGGAGGCGGGCACGAACTCGGCCCCGTAGAGCTCCTTGGCCTGCGCCCGAGCCGCGTTGACGGCCTGGTCGGACAGCGCCACCGAGTCCGTTCGCATGTAGGTGATGTAGCCGTTCTCGTACAGCCGCTGCGCCACGCGCATGGTGGTGCGGGAGGTGAACCGCAGCTTGCGGGCCGCCTCCTGTTGCAGTGTCGAGGTGGTGAACGGGGCCGCCGGGCGGCGGGTGTAGGGCTTGGTCTCCAGGGAGCGGACCGCGAAGGCGGCGTCCTGCAACCCGGCCGCGAGCGCCGTCGCCACCGTCTCGTCGAGCGCGACCGGCCCGTCCGCGGCGGAGGACTTCAGCTCTCCGCGGTCGTTGAAGTCCTTGCCAGTGGCCACGCGGCGAGCGTTGAGGGAGCTCAGGCGCGCGCTGAACGGGCGCCCGGCGTCCTGGCCCTCCGGGCGGGCGAACTGGCCCGTGAGGTCCCAGTAGTCGGCGGGGACGAACGCGATCCGCTCCCGCTCGCGCTGGACCACGAGTCGCGTAGCCACGGACTGCACGCGTCCCGCGGAGAGCCCGGAGGAGACCTTGCGCCACAGTACGGGCGAGATCTCGTAACCGTAGAGGCGGTCCAGGATGCGGCGGGTCTCCTGGGCGTCCACAAGGTCCTGGTCGATGTCGCGCAGCTGGCCGAAGCCGCGCTCGATGGCCTCCTTGGTGATCTCCGGGAACGTGAGCCGGTAGACCGGGACCTTCGGCTTGAGCACCTGGAGCAGGTGCCACGCGATGGCCTCGCCCTCGCGATCACCATCCGTGGCGAGGTAGAGCGCGTCCGCGTCCTTGAGCTTGCGCTTGAGTTCCGTGACCTTCTTCTTCTTGTCCGGGTTGACCACGTAGTACGGGTCGAACTCGTGCTCCACATCCACGGCGAACTTGCCGTACGGACCCTTCTTCATGTCCGTGGGCAGCTCCGAGGGCTGGGGCAGGTCGCGGATGTGGCCCATGGAGGACTCCACCTCGTAGGCGTCCCCGAGGTACCCCGCGATCGTCTTCACCTTGGACGGTGACTCCACGATCAGCAGGCTCTTGCCCGTACCGGCGTTCTTGGTGGCCTTGGATGCCAATAGTGCTCCTCGTCATGACCCGCGCGTCCTCGCCGGGTCTGTTCCTGTTCCTCGCGCTCGGTGCCCCACGACGGCGCCCGGGTCCTTCCCGGGGCCGGTGCCGTGCCGCTCCCGAACCGTCAGCGTACGGTACGCACCGTCACGCCGGGTCAGAGCCCAGGGTGAACTCTCGTCCCGTGGCGTCGTCCGGCTCAAGGACCACGAAGTGGAACTTCTCGGTGGGCGCCCACTGCTGCAGGGGCAGCTGCTCGGCCGCCTCCAGCTCTGCGCGCGTCTCCAGCCGGCGGGCCCGGCCGTGGACCACCGCGGACTCCACGTGGCCGTCGCGCACCCGGTCCACCTCGAACGCCACGTGGTTGTTCACCACGAGGCTCGCGAGCTTGGTGCCCTGCGCGGTGCGGAAGAACAACCTGCGGTGGCTGACCACGTGGTTGACCGGGAAGATGTCCACCAATCCCGCCGCCTGCACGGCCAGACGGCCGTACGGCAACTCGCTCAGCAGCTCCCACACGCGCTGGGAGTCCATGGTCTGAACGGGATTCGCATTCTCACTCATGGGATCAGTCTTACACCTCCACCAGGAAGCCGTGCCCGATCAGGGCTTTGATTTCGCGCAGCAGCTGGGGCGCCGGGCCGACCTCCCAGCCGAGCAGCGAGCCGAGCGCCGTGAGGATTTGACGGGCGCTGAGCTCCCCGTCGCACACCCCGGTGAAACCGGCGGCCTCGCTCGAGAGGATCACGGTGCGCCGCAGCCCCGCGCCCTGGCGCAGCAGGATGAGGGCTGGGTCCTCCGCGCCGGGCGCGCCGTGGCGCTCCTCGGTCACGTCCTGCGCGACCGTGTAGTGCCGGTCCTGCCAGCCGTCGTGGGCGGTCCCGACGAGGTCGTGCCCGGCTGTTGCACCCAGCTCGCCGTCGCTGCCGCTTCCGCCGCCATCGGCCGCCAGGCGCAGCATCCGGTCCCACTCGGCACCCAGGGCCGGGGCAATCGGCTGCTGGAGGGGGTGCGGAATGCTCTCGAAGATGCGCGGCGCGGGGGCGGCGTCCTGCGCGGCGGGGCGGTAGAGCCACACCATGCCGAAGCCCACCGCCACGACGCCGCGGGAGTCGAAGTCCTCCAGGTAGGCGCGGTAGGCGGCCTCGTAGTGTGCGAGGTCCCGCTGCTGCGAAGCGTCGCGCAACCACGTCTCCGCGTACTCGCACGGGTCCTGCAGCTCGCGCTGGATGAACCACGCACCGATTCCGGGGGCGATCCAGGACGCCGGCCGGCGGGACCACGTCTCCTCCGGGCCAGCGTCGGGATCTTCGGGGATCTCCCAGTTCGCGAGCATGTGCGCCGTGGCGCCCGGGTTCAGCACGTCCGGAAGCGAGCCGAGCAGGTCGCTGACGAGGCGGTCCCCGGGCAGGCCGCCGTCGCGGTAGGTGTAGCGCTCGGCGTCGTCGCCGGGGGTACGCGGCGTGATGACGAACGGCGGGTTGGAGACCACCATGTCGAAGCTCTCCCCGGCCACGGGCTCGAGCAGGCTGCCGCGCCGCAGGCTCACACGGGCATCGAGGTCCTCCGCGTCCAGGCCGAGGGCCTCCGCGTTGAGGAGCAGGTTGAAGCGCGCCGTGGCCAGGGCGCGGTCGGAGATGTCCGTGGCCGTGACGTGGTGGGCGTGGGAGAGCAGGTGGAAGGTCTGGATCCCGCAGCCGGTGCCGAGGTCCAGGGCGCGGTCCACCGCGCGGCGCGGCGTCGACTGCACGAGCGTGGTGGAGGCCCCGCCGATGCCCAGCACGTGGTCGTGGCGCAGCACCCCCGGGCGCTGGAAGGCACCGAGGTCGCTCGCCACGAACCACTCGTCCGAGGCGTCCGTGGCGTAGGGGCGCAGATCCATCGTCGCCAGCAGGGCGTCGTCGGAGGGGCCGTCCTCGACAAGTCCCAGGGCGCGCAGGCCCGCCGCGCCCACGGTGGGCAGGGCGGCGTCGAGCGCCGCGGCCGGGACGGGATCCCCCAGCAGGAAGAAGGAGGCGAGGGTCGCCAGCGCCGGAGCCGCGTGGCAGTGACGCTCCAGCGCCCGTCGGGCAGGGACGGCCTCGTCCCGCGACCACGCGGACATGGCCTGCTCGCCGACCAGCTCGGTGACCCCGTCCACGGTGAACCCCGCGGCCGTGAGGTCCGTGTGCAGCTCCCGCAGCGCCGCGGGGTCGTCGGAACGCGGAGCGCCCGGAACGGTACTGAACTCGGGCCTGAACCCGGGATCGAGCACAGCCCCGGAGTCAGGGAGAGCGCTGGCATCGGGGCGGGCGCCGACGTCGGAGAGCCCGCCGGAATCGGGGAGCCCCGTGCCGCGCTGGGCGCTGCCGTGCTGCGTGTCCGCCACCCTCAGTGTCCCAGGCGGAACTTGCGGCCAGTGATGCGCGTGGGGGTGATCTCCACGAACTCGATCTTCTCCGTCTCCAGCCACGGCCGCAGCCCGAGCTCCTCCACATGCTTGATCTGCTCCGTGTCCGTGACCATGGCCGCGGTTCCGCGGACCACCACGGAGTGCGCCTGCGAGCCAGCGGCGCGGTCGATCTCCACCGTGACGTTGGGGTTCAGCTGCAGGTGCAGCACCTTGGTGCCCTTGGCCGAGCGGAAGAACAGCTTCTCACCGTCCGTGACGATGTTCAGCGGGGTGATGTCGATCTCGTCCCCGTCCCGGGTGGCCAGGCGCGCGAAACGGGACTGCTTGAGCAGCTCCCAGCTCTCCGCTTCGCTCAGCTCGGTCACGGGCGGCTCCTGCCGGGAGTCGTCCTGCTCGTGGGCGATGTTCATGGGGTGCTCGGTGTTGTCCATGGTTCCATGATTCCACGCACCGACCCCGAGCGGGCGGTGCACAGCATTCCGCTCTTCGCCCGCCGCGGACGAGGGCGCTGCGGGCGCGGGAGGCGCGGATCCGGCAGGTGCGCTGGGGGACAATGAGGGGATGACGACGTCGCAGGAGATGGTGGACCTGCTCGGCCGCGGTCCGCGCCCCGAGCAGGTGCGCCACGTGCGCGAGATTCCGGAGCGGCAGGCCACCCACGCGCCGTGGCCCGCATGGCTGCACCCGGACGTCGTCGCCGCCTACGAACGGCTTGGCATCCACGAGCCCTACGCGCACCAGGTAGCCGCGCTGGACGCACCCCGCCACGCGATCGTGGCCACGGGAACGGCCTCCGGCAAATCGCTGGTCTACCAGTCGCTCGTGCTCGACGCCGTCCACCGCGGGAAACTGGCCGTGGCCCAGCGCCCCGGGATGCTGCACCACCCGGACGAGGCCACCGCGCTGTACATCTCCCCCACCAAGGCGCTCGCGGCGGACCAGCTCTCCTCCCTGCGCTCGCTGCGTTTCGAGGACGTGCGCACCGCCACCTACGACGGGGACACCGACCCCTCCGAGCGGCGCTGGATCCGTGAGCATGCGGACGTGATCCTGTGCAACCCGGACATGCTGCATCACGCGATCCTGCCGCACCACGCGGGCTGGTCCCGGTTCTTCCGCCGGCTGCGGTACGTGATCGTGGACGAGGCACACTCCTACCGCGGGGTCTTCGGCTCCCACGTGGCGGTCCTGCTGCGCCGCCTCACGAGGATCGCCGCGCACTTCGGTGCTTCTCCGACTTTCATCGGGGCCTCCGCCACCAGCGCCTCCCCGCAGGAGTCCTTCGCCAAGCTCATCGGCGCGGATCCCGCGGACGTCACCGCGGTGGAGCAGGACACCTCCCCGCGCGGTTCCCGCACCGTGGTGCTGTGGGAGCCGGAGCAGTCCCCCGGCGGCTCGGACAACGGCGCCCCGCGGCGTCGCACGGTCACCGCCGAGGCCTCGGACATGCTCACCGACCTGGTGCTGCGCCAGATCCGCACCATTGCGTTCACCCGCTCCCGCCGCGGTGCGGAGACCATTGCCCAGAACGCCCGCCGGCAGCTCGAGGAGGTGGACGCCTCCCTCGGTCACCGCGTGGCGGCCTACCGCTCGGGGTTCCTGCCGGAGGAGCGCCGGGAGCTCGAGCAGCAGCTGCGGGACGGACGCCTGCTCGCCGTGGCGAGCACCTCCGCACTGGAGCTCGGCATCGACATCGCGGGGCTCGACGCCGTGCTGGTCGCCGGGTGGCCCGGCACCCGGGCCTCCTTCCTGCAGCAGATCGGTCGCGCCGGGCGCTCCGGACAGCGCGCGCTCGCGGCGCTGATCGCGGCGGACGACCCCCTGGACGGCTACCTGGTCAACCACCCGGAGGCGATCTTCGACGTCCCGGTGGAGGCCACGGTCTTCGAGGCGTCCAACCCCTACGTGCTCGCCCCCCACCTGTGCGCGGCGGCCGCCGAACTCCCGCTGCGCCCGGACGAGCTGGCGCGCTTCGGCCCCACGGCGCACGACGTCGTGGACTCCCTCACGAACGCCGGTCACCTGCGACGTCGGCCCTCCGGCTGGTTCTGGACCCGCTCCGAGCAGCCTGCCGCAATGGTCTCCATCCGCTCCGGGGACGGCGGGCCCGTGCAGATCATCGACACGGACACCGGATCCGTGCTGGGGACCATGGGTGCTCCACAGTCGCACTACCAGGCGCACCCCGGCGCGGTGTACGTGCACCAGGGCCGCACGTACCTGGTGGACGAGCTGGACGAGGAGCTGAACGTGGCCGCAGTGCGGCGCGCGTTCCCGGACTTCTACACGGTGGCCCGCGACGTCACCGAGGTGCGCGTGCGCTCCGTGGCGGACACGGTGTCCTGGGGTCCTGTGACCATCCACCGAGGAGAGGTGGACGTGACGACGCAGGTGGTCAGCTACCAGCGCAAGCTCACCGCCTCCAACGAGGTGGCCGGGGAGGAGCCGCTCGAGCTCCCTCCGCGGCAGCTGTCCACCGTGGCCACGTGGTTCACGGTCTCCGGCGCCCAGCTGGCCTCGATGGGCATCGAGGAGCCAGAGATCCCCGGGGCGCTGCACGCCGCTGAGCACGCGATGATCGGGCTCCTTCCGCTGCTCGCCTCGTGCGACCGCTGGGACGTGGGGGGACTCTCCACGGCGCTGCACGTGGACACCGAGCTGCCCACGATCTTCGTGCACGACGGCCACCCCGGCGGTGCAGGCTTCGCCGAGCGAGGTTACGACATGTTCCGGCGCTGGATCACCGCCACCCGGGACGCGGTCGCCCAGTGCGAGTGCGAGTCCGGGTGCCCCTCCTGCGTGCAGTCGCCCAAGTGCGGCAACCGCAACAACCCGCTGGACAAGGCCGGGGCGCTGAAGCTGCTCAACGGGGTGCTGCGCTTCGCGCCCACCGAAGAGCCGCCCCGCGAGGGCCCGGCGGACTGACGACGCCGTCACGGCTCGCCCGCCGGCGGTCCCGCGCGGGAGACTCCCGTGGCCGGTCCCAGACCCGTGATCGGCTGCGGCAGCTCGATGGTCGCGGTGACGTCCACCGAGGTGTTCTCCGGTGCCACCACCGAACAGTCCGCGAGCTGGGCGCCGTTCTCCTCCGCCACCCGCGCGGCGACGTCGCACGGGATGCCGGAGCTCAGGCCCCTGGCGACGTCCGCCGCGGCGAGCGCCGAGAGGTCCGCCGCCTTCGCCGCGCGGTGGGTGAGGATCCCCGCCTGTGCGACGAGCAGCAGGGCGATGAGCAGGAAGCACAGCGCCCCCGCCATGGTCGTGCCGTGAACGGTGCCGGATCCCGCGTCGGGATCGCCCGGCCGCGGCCCGCATGCTTCGCGGTGCCAGCCGTGCGGACCTCCGCCGTCGCAGGCGCCGCACTGGCCTCCCCGAGCCAGGAGTGGCTGCCCGGCCCCCGCAGCACCGTCCTCACGGCCCGGCACTGTCGCCCCCGTGGTTCTCGACGGCGGCCGTCGCCTCCGCGTGCAACCGCCAGGAGCTCCACTGCCCCAGGACACCCGGGGCGGGTCCACTCACGGACACCGTGACCCGGTTCCCGCCCGCGAAGACCTGCACCGCGGCGTCGTTCCCGGCAACGCTGCGCGCCGCGCCCTCCACTGCGGCGGTGTCCTCGCCGCGCGCGGCGGCCCGGGCTGACGCTCGGGCCGCCTCCTCGAAGCGGACGGTCGTGGTGCCGGCGGCTGCCGCGGCGAGCAGAACGGCGAGCAGGAGGATCAGCGCGGGCATGATGACGGCGGTCTCCACCGTCACCGCCCCGCGGTCCGGGCCGCGGCCGAAGGTGCGGTCGGAGCCGTGAGACGGATCGGGCTTGCCGCGGTGGCCGAGGCGGCCTCCGGACGCGCGGTCCGCGTCACCCGCCGGGTTGCCCCGTCGCGCCGGTGGTGGATGGTCCATGGTCTTCCTTCCGTGGAACGGCGGTCCTGCCCCTGCACTGACGGAGCAGCCACCAGGTGAACGGCTTCCCTGAACCGTCGCGCGGCCCGCCATCCGTGGGTGGGGACCGCGCGACGGATGCCCGGGCAACGACGTCGTCGGGCTCAGAACGAGAGCGCCTTCTGGATGATGCCGAGCAGCAGTCCAGAGACGGAGTCCGAGGACAGCACGGCAGCCATGACCCCGCCGAACGCCGCGGCAGCCAGCACGATGACCGCGTACTCCGCGGTCGATGCGCCCAGGTCCGGGTCGTCGCAGGACAGGGCCTGCGGTACCCGCACCAGTGCGGTGCCGCCGGATGCGGGGCCGCACGCGGGGCCGGGTGCTCCACCGCGTACGGGGACAGAGGCAGTGGCGGGTCCCGCGAGCGCGGTGACGGTGTACGCCTCGGTCTCCGTGACCGCGTCGAGCAGCCGCAGGTCGATGGTCTCCATCGGGATCTCGGTCCCAGCGGCGGGAACGGGACGGCCGGTGCGGACGGCGGGAAGGGTGAGCGTTGACATGGTGGTTCTCCTAGCGTGGTGAGGTGTGTGTGGTTGGTGCGGGACGTGCGACGGGGCGGGCCGCGGACAGGACCGCGAGCTGGGCTGCCACCCGGGCGGGGCGCGCCCCAGCCCGGTCGGGTGCCTCCGCGGGCGGGTCATGACTCGAACACCCGGGGCAGCAGGCTCATGAGCACGGGGACCACGCCCCAGCACATGAACGCGGGCAGGAAGCACAGGCCCAGCGGCAGGACGAGCTTCACGGCGAGCGCTTCGGCCGCCCGCTCGGCACGGCGGTACTGGGCACGTCGCACGAGTTCGGCCTGCCCCCTCAGCACGGACGCGGACGCCGTGGCCGACGACGCCGTGAACTCCAGCGCGTCCCGGAAGTCACGCAGGTCCCGGGAGAGTTCGCGGTCCGCGGGCCAGGCCTTGTCCCAGGGCAGGCCAAGACGCAGGGCGGCCGTGACCCGGGCGAGCCCCGGATGGGCGGTGCCAGCGCAGCCCTCGGAGAGGATGCCGACGGCCTCCGAGAGCGGCAACCCAGCGTCCAGCTGACAGGCGGTGAGTTCCACGAGGGCTGCGGCGGGCAGCGCAGGCGCCTCGCTCGGGGAAGATTCCGATCCGGTGTTTCCGGGTGTGACCCCACCGAGCGAGGACGCACTTCCGTGACCGGTTTCCGGTCTCTGCCCAGGGGTCGCGGCCAGCCCGTGAGACCTCTGGGCCGAGCGCTGTGCTCCTGCCAGGACAGTTCTCTCCGTGGAGCCGACGAGACGAGTACCACGCGGCACCGGCAGGAACCCACCCGGGCGGCGTCGCGCCCGGAGGCCCGGCACCCGTGTCCCGGGAGAGAGCCACAGCAGCATCCCGCACGCGCCCAGGGCACCGGCGAGCAGCGCGGCGATCACGCTCCCGTCACCGACTCGGCACGGTGCAGCAGGGCGCGTGTCCACAGCCGCCCCGCGATGCTCAGGGCGGCCCCGGCAGCGAGCGCGAGCCTGCCCCACGTGGTGGTCAGCAGCGTGCTCGCCGGGTCGGTGCCCATGAGCATCCCGAGACCCAGCGCGAGAACCGGCAGCCACGAGAGGGTTCGCACCGTGACGCGGGGACCGGCGAGGGCGCTGTCCCGGGCGGCTTGGGCGTCGAGCTGGGACTCGAGGGAACGGGCGACTCCCCCGAGGGTCTGTCCCAGGGGAGCCCCGGAGCGTTCCGAGATCTCCCAGCAGGCCGTGAGCTGAGCGCACACCGAGCGGGCGGTCCCGGCGAGCTGGCGGTCCCCCACGGGAACGGAGCCGTGTGAGAACCTGGCGAGGCCCGTGGAGACGGGAACGCCCACGCGGGCGGCGGCGTGCACGTCGCGGCACAGGCGCGCAATCCAACGGCCCGTGGGATCAGCCGTCGGGGAGGTCGTCACGAGTTCCCCGAACACCGAGGAGGGCGAGCGGCCGGCCTGCAGCAGGGCCGCCAGACGGCGCACCGCGGTAACCCACTGCATGGCTTCGCCTGCGCGGTCCCGGCGGCGCCACCGGGCAAGCGGGGACGGCTGCTCGGCCGCGTCCCAAGGCATCCGGAGACCACCCGCGAGGGCGCGCACGCGGCGTCGGGAGCCCGGGGCACCGGTCAGGACGAGTGCCGCGGCGAGGAAGAGGATCCCCGTGAGGACGGCGAGGGTCATGACGTCTCCCGTCCTCGGGCCAGCAGCGTGGTGAGCCGGTTCCACCCGGGGCCCTTGACCGGCTGCCCGTGCTCCGCGGTGAGGGCGGGCAGGGTGATCAGCACGCCGTCGTCGAGGGCCAGCGTGCACACCGAGTCCAACCGCCGCCCGGCCGCAGTGCGGCTGACGTGCGCCACGAGGTCCAGTGCGCTGGCAGCCTGCAGGTCCACGGCAGCGCGGTCGAGACCAGCCAGGGAGCCGAGGGCGGCGAGGCGCGCGGGAACGGCCCGGGCGGAGTTCGCGTGCACCGTCCCGGCACCGCTGTGACCGGTGTTCAGGGCGCTCAGCAGGTCCCGGACCTCGGCGCCGCGGCACTCTCCGACCACGAGCCAGTCCGGGCGCATCCGCAGGGCCTGGCGCACGAGTTCCGTGAGGTCCACAGAACCCGCGCCCTCCACGTTCTCCTGGCGGGACTGCAGACCCACCACGTGCGGATGGTGCGGGTCCAGCTCGGCGGCGTCCTCCACCAGCACGAGCCGCTGCTCGGGCGGGCAGCGGGAGAGCAGGGCGGAGAGCACAGTGGTCTTCCCGGAGCCGGTCGCGCCGCTGATCATGAGGTTGGCCCGCGCGGCCATGGCATCGGTGAGGACGTCCGCGAGGAACGGGTGCACCGTCCCGGAGGCGACCAGGTCCGCGAGCGAGAGCCGTTGCGGGGACCGGAACCTGATGGACAGCAGGGTCCCAGAGGTGGAGACCGGCGGAATCACGGCGTGGACGCGCAGCCCGGTGGCGGTCTGGACGTCCACGCACGGGTGGCCGTCGTCCAGCCGCCGACCCGCGGCCGTCACGAGCCGCACCGCGAGCGCCCGCACCTCGGCCTCGGACGTGAACGGACTGTCCACCCGGCGGATCCCGTCCAGGGTCTCGATGAAGACATTCTCGTGGCCGTTGACGTAGACGTCACTCAGACCCGTGGTGGGCAGCAGCGGTTCCAGGGGGCCGAGACCGGTCAGCTGGGCCTTCACGTGCAGGGCGGCCCGCACCGATCCCACGGCTCCGAGCACGCGGCCGGTCTCCCGAACAGCCCGGGCGATCCGGGTGTCCGTGATCGCACCGCCTTCTGCAAGGAGGCGTTCGCGGACCTGGGCGACGAAGGCGTCGTCGAGCTCGGCGGCACCGCCCCGAGTGCCGGCGGCGTTCACGACAGGTCTCCCAGGGCCTGCGCGATGCTTGCCACCGCTCTTGCGTGGCGGGGACGACGGCCGCGGCGCAGGACGGTGCCGTCGTCGAGGTGCTGCGGCACCCGGGGATCGAAGCCGATCGTGGCCGCGCACGGGACCCCCGTGGTCTCGGCGAGCACGCGGGCCTCCAGGTCCGCCACGTTGAGCCCCGCCAAGGCGGTCACGACGGGAACCGGCCCGCAGCGTCTCACGGTGTGGTCCGCGGCGAGCGCGCCACGGACGGTGCGGGGCGTCACGACCACGACGGCGTCGCACCACCGTGCCTGCTCCTCCAGTTCTGTGCGTGAGAGGTCCACGACCTGCACGTCGGCGGCGCCCCGCAGCGCGGCAACCACCGTGGTTGCGGGAACCGTGTCCGTGTGGGTGGCCCGGCGGTCCCACGAGAGGTAGCGCAGGGAGTCCACCCGCGGCATGGCCGCCCACAGCTGATCCGCGGCGACGGCGCCGGAGAAATGGTTCAGCTCCGGCCACCGCAGCCCGTCGGCGGTCTCCTCTCCGAGGGCGAGGTCCAGACCCGCGCCGAGGGGATCGCCGTCCACCAGTGCGGTCCGCGTCCCGTCCCCGGCGAAGTGCCCGGCGAGCCAGCACGCGAGGGTGGTGGCACCCGCTCCCCCGGTGGCGCCGGCGACGCCGTACACGCGCCCGAGCGCGATCGGCCCCTCGGGCGCGGTCGAGCGGGAGATCAGTTCGGCGAGCCACGCCGCCGCGTGGGGCAGCACCACCACGGCCGAGGCACCACGGCGAGCGGCGGCGTCCCACGCGTCGCCCTGCTCGGCGAGCGCCACGATCACGGCACCGCGGGGCACCTCGTCACCGCCCAGAGCGGCGTCCACGAGAAGCAGCTCCGACGACGTCGCCCGCGTCCGCTGGGCACCCGACGTCACCGAGAGCGGCACACCCACCCCGATGCACACCGCCTCGACGGCTTCCACAAGCTGCGGGCAGGTGCTGAGAAGATGCACCCCGCGTGCGGCTCCCGCCATGGCGCGGGGAACGGCGGGGCGGTGGTCCGCAGCCTCGGGCCCGGTGGGCTGTGATCGGTGCGACGGGGTCCCGACCCGGCTCTGCTGCGGGGAACTGCGCGCCGCGATCGGCGAAGAAACGGAAAGCTCCCCGCCCCCCGCAGCGGCGGGCGGCACGGGCGCTGACGTGTCCGCACGGTGGGACCGACGGGTCCGGGTGCCGGGGCCTGTAAGGGGTGCGTTGGTCATGCCCCCACGGTGGTCGGGGTGGGCCGTCACATGGCCCGGAGGCCCTCCGATTGTGGAGGCCCAGGCCATCGCCGCGACGGTGCGACGGCCTGTGGAGGATGCCCGCCGCGGGTGTCGGGCTGCGGTGGTGTGGCCGGTGAACTGGCCAGGACGAGCCCCGTTCAGAAGACCGGAACAGGAGTGCGCCCGGCGCGGCTCAGCCCAACTCCGGCCGATCGGCCATTGTGGCCACAGCCATGATTCCCACCCATGGATTGATGGACATCAAACCTGTGAACAGGTCATCGGTTGTGAAAGCACTGGGATGGTGGTTGCTCCAGGTCGCCCTGGTGGTGGTCGTGGTCACCACCGCCACCGCAGCCGCAGCCGCAGCCGTCGTTGCACAGCGGGCGAAGAACCGGCAGGAGAAGGGGATGGGGACGACGGTCGACGGCGCCAAGCGTCGGTGAAGCACCGTCGTCAAGCGTCCCGCAGTTGATGTCCCCCGGGTGATCGACGACGTGTGTCTCCACGACCCCGAGCTGGGACTTCGGACGAACACCGCGGAGGGAGGAAGCATCACCACCGGCATCTCTTCCTCCTCCTGGGGTGAGCGCATCCGCTTCTCCGTGGAACCGGTGCCGACCACCGAGTCCGAGGCGACTGCCGCCTGCCGCCCTGCGTTTCCCCTGGACATCACCAGCTGGGGTCGCCGCGAGAAGAACCTCTACGCGTTCCCCCGTGCGGTGCATGAAACCCCCGCCCCAGGCCGTCTCTGCTCGCGAAGACGCGTAGCAGCGCGAGGTGACCGAGCGTCGTCGTCCCCCGCCACGGCCACGGGGAAGGACCGTCACCACCACGCCCGGGTCGTGTCCGTGGGCCCGTCCAGTTCGGTCAGTCCGGCGTCCGTGACGGTGACCGGTCGCCGCGCGGCATCCCACTGCACCCGCGACGGGAACACCACGCGCACCCGGTAGCCGTCGGCCGCCCACCGCTCGCGCACGTCCCCGGGCAGAACCTCCCAGGCGAGTTGCGCGGCGTGCCCGCACTGCGCGGCCAGCTTCCCGGTCGAGATGCCGAGCCCGGGCGCCACCTCCACAGTCACCACGGCGCCCGACGACGCCGAATCGCCGTCCTCCGGGAAGTTCGTCCCCGAGACCTGGAGCTTGTGGAGGGCCTTCGGCAGCGGCTGCACCGGCGCCGGCACGAACGCCCGCACGATCGCGTCCCCGTGGTCCCCCGCCCCCTCCTGCCGCACGGTCACGCCGGGCAGCTGCTGGACGTCGTCCCACCGTTTGCCATCCGCGCGCCGCACGAGTTTGCGGATCTGCACGTCCCGCCACGTCCGCACGGCCTCGTGCCACGGCCCGCCGGGAACGCTGCGTTCGTCCGCCAGCAGGGTCACGACGGCGCGCGCGGCCGCCTCCGCCACGTCCACCTCCCGCGCCGGGTTCGCGCGGTCCCGGTGCACCACCAGCTGCATGGCCCAGGGGACGTCCTGCTCGTCGTTCGGCTCGCTCGTCATGCACCGAGTCTCCCACCGCCGTCCGACCCCTGCCGACGACGCCGCGGTGCTCCGGCCCGCGTGGCGGACCGGGCACGCCACTTCGCCCCGGCAGGTCAGGAGGAGGCCGCAGAGGTGGTGGGGTGGCGGCACGACGTCGTGGAGGACACTGGGGTCACACTCGACGATCTCCGCGAGGACTTCCCCGAGGAGATCGTGACCGGGGCGGACGCCATGACCCGGCGGCAGGGGGGAGAGACGTCTACTACCGGCGTGTGGCCGCTCATCCCCTGGCGCGTGCCGTGGAACAGGCGGATCGGGACGACAGCACCGACCCCGCCCGAACCGCCCTGCTGGACGAGGAGACCCGCGCGCGGCTGGCGCGCAAGCACACCCGCTCCCGGGGACGTGCTCGCGGCGGGGTGACGCCTCCGGCACGGCGTCGGACACCCACCGCATAATGAGGCCCATGCACATTGTGGTGGCCGCCGCCGAGCCCGGGACCTGGGTCCTGCGGGTGGTCTCCGCGGACGGCGAGCGCGCGGGGGACGACCTCACGGTCACGGACGCCGAGTTTCCCCGTCTCGTCGCCCAGCGTGAGGAGGCCGCTCACCGGGCCGGTGTGGCGCCACCGGTGTGGACGTGGCTGGACACCTCCGTCCCCGTTGCCCTGTTGAACACGGCGGGCGTGTGGGTGAGCCGCTGCCGGGACCTCGGGCTGTGCTCGACCATCCTGACGACCGCGTCCACGGCTCCCGGCTCGGGTGCCCCGCCTGCGACCGCACCGGCGGGCAACCCGACGTCTGGAACACCCCCTCAGACCCAGAATCCGCGGGCTGGAGGGACATATCAAGGCACCGGGACCGCGGTCGGCTCCGAGGCGAACGTGCCGCACCCGCTCGACTACCGGCCCGTCGTCGACCCCCCGGCCGCCCGCCACGCCCCGGGCCCGCGGGCACCGGTGGCCGCGAATCAGGGCTCGCTGTTCGCCGTTGCCTCCGAGACCGGCCCGGGCATCGACGAACTGACCGCGGAGCTTGCGGCACAGACGAAGGCCTGCGCGAGTGCGCGCAATCCCGCGAGGCTGGGGCGCCTGCTCGGCCTGGAGTCCCAGGGCGCGCTGGTCGCCGAGGAGATGCGCCACCGCGGCATCCCGTGGAACACGGAGGTCCACCGCGCGATCCTCGAGGACCTGCTGGGTCCGGAGCCCAGGGGTGAGGAACGCCCCGCCCGCATGCAGGAACTCGCAGAGCGGGTGCGCGAGGTGCTCGCCGCGCCCACCCTGAACCCCGACTCCCCCGTGGAGCTGCTCAAGGCCCTGCGCAACGCCGGGGTGGACGTGGACACCACCCGCGCGTGGAAGCTCCAGGACTGGACGCTCGTCAACGGCCAGCCGCAGGAGCAGCGTGTGGCCGTGGTGGCGCCCGTGCTGGAGTACAAGAAGCTCTCGCGCGTCTTCTCCGCCACGGGCTGGCACTGGCTGGTGACCTGGGTGCAGGACGGCCGGTTCCACCCCGAGTACGTGGTGGGCGGCGTCGTCACCGGGAGGTGGGCCGCCCGCGGTGGTGGTGCGCTGCAGATCCCCAAGTACATTCGCGACGCCGTGCGGGCCGAGCCGGGACGCGCGCTCGTCGTCGCGGACGCCGCCCAGTTGGAACCGCGCGTGCTCGCGATCCTCGCGCGCGACGACGCCCTGGCCGAGGCCTCGCGCGGCCGCGACCTCTACGCGTCCATCGCCGAGCAGGGCCAGGCACGCCGCACGGAACTGACGGAGCGCGCGGACGCGAAGGTCGCGCTGCTCGGTGCGATGTACGGGGCGACGTCGGGCGCGGCGGGGCGCTTCATGCCCCAGCTGACGAGGTTGTTCCCGCGAGCGGTGGGCTACGTGGAGCACGCCGCCCGGGTGGGCGAACGCGGTCAGCAGGTCTGCACGTACCTGGGCCGCTGGTCCCCCGCGCCGGGGCCGGAGTGGTTCGAGGTCCAGCGCGCGACCGACACCGAGGCTGGCGAGCACCGTGCCACCCGTGAGGCCCGCAGCCACGGCAGGTTCTCCCGCAACTTCGTGGTGCAGGGCTCGGCGGCCGAGTGGGCGCTCGCGTGGCTCGGTCTCATCCGCCAGGGCCTGCACCGGTCGGGTCTGGATGCGCGGCTGGTCTTCTTCCTGCACGACGAGGTCATGGTCGACTGCGCCGAGGAGCACGCGGAACAGGTACGGGAACTGGTGGTCGACGCCGCGGAGCAGGCGGTGCGCACGGTGTTCGGAACGGTCCCCGTGGAGGTCCCGGTGGCGACGAACGTGGTCAGGTCCTACGCGGAGGCGAAGTAGCCGCGGAGCCACGGCCGAGCGGCCCCTGCGTCGTCGGCCGAGTCCCTCTACTCCCCCGGACCCGCACCCGGCGCCGGCCGCTTCACCGAGCGGTCCCACTCCACGGACCACCCGAGCCGGTCCAGGATCCGGTCCAGGACGACCCCCGTGAAGCCCCACACGGTCACGGTCTCGGCCACCCCAGCAACGTGCACGTCGAACGCCGGGGACTTGTAGGTGTACGCGCCGCGGGTGACGGTCGCGTAGTACCGGTGGGCGGGGTTGATGAGGTCCAGCACGGGCACTCGGAACACGAGCGAGGACTCCGCGTGGTCCACCACGTCCACGGGGGACTCCTTGCACCACCACCCGATCACCGGCGTGACCAGGTGGTTGCTCACCGGCAGCGGCACAGGGTGCAGCGCACCGAGCACGTCCACGCCCTCGGGATCGAGGCCCGTCTCCTCGTGGGCCTCGCGCAGCGCGGCGCGCACGTGAGGGGCGCTGACCCGCCCTGCGGGGGCGTCCAGGAACGTGCCGATCTGCCCGTCCGGCGGGTCGAGCCGGCCTCCGGGGAAGGCCACCTGCCCGGGGTGCGCGCGCAGGGTGGCGGCACGCTGCACGAACAGCACGTCCAGGTCCCGGCCGGGGCCCTCGGAGTGCTCCGCGTACTCCGCGGGCACGCTGTCCAGTGCGCCGAAGAGCACGAGCACCGCGGAGTGCCGGTAGTTCTCGTCCAGCTCACCGATCCGCCAGGGTTCGCGGTCGTGCATGATCACGGAGTCGCCGTGCCGCGCGAGCTCCACCAGCTGCTCGCGGGGCCCGCCCTGGATCGGGGAAGAAGTGGTCATCGTCCGTCCTCTCACGCGCTGAGCGTGTGTCCCTCGGCGCGCAGCTGCCGCCGGGTGCGTCCCGCCATGAACCCGGCCAGCAGGTCCTCGCGGCCAGGTTTCAGTTCGTAGCCGAGCAGCTTCCGCGCCGCGCCGGGATCCGTGGGTCCGGCGCCGTAGGAGGGGCACAGGTCCGCCACGGGGCACACCCCGCACGCGGGTTTGCGGGAGTGGCAGATCCGCCGCCCGTGGTAGATCAGCTCGTGGGACAGTTCGGTCCACAGTGCGGACGGGAACAGAGCGGCCACGTCCTTCTCGACCTTGACGGGGTCTTCGTTCTCCGTCCACCCGAGGCGGCGTGCAAGCCGCCCGAAGTGGGTGTCCACCGTGATCCCCGGGACCCCGAACGCGTTGCCGAGCACCACGTTCGCGGTCTTGCGCCCCACGCCGGGCAGGCTCACGAGGTCCTCGACCGTGCCGGGGACGGCGGCGTCGTACTCGTCCACGATGCGCGTGGCCAGCGCCTGGATCGAGCGCGCCTTCGAGCGGTAGAAGCCGAGCGAGCGCACCATCTCCTGCACGTCCTCGGCCGGCGCCTCGGCCAGTTCCCGCGGGCCGGGATATGCGGCGAACAGCCCGGGCGTCACGGCGTTGACGCGGATGTCGGTGGTCTGCGCGGACAGGACGGTGGCCACGAGCAGCTGCCAGGCGTCGTCGAAGTCGAGCTCAGCGACGGCGTAGGGGTAGGTCTGCGCGAGCACGCGCTGGATCCGCCGCGCACGCCGCGTCCTGGACAGGTCTGTCTCGGTCCCGGCACGACGACGCCGCGCGGCCGCCTGCTCCGCCTGCCGCGGCGTCACGAAGCGCACGTGGGCTGCTGCGGCGGGGGTGTCCATGCCCTCGATCATGCTGGGCCCGGGGTGGCCGGTCAAACCGGGAGGCCGGGCCCGGGCGGGTGCGCCCGGGCCCGCACGACACCTGCCCGCACACGATGGAGCGGGGTGCAGCTCCTCGTCTAAGGTGGAGCACAGAATGTGAACTGCACCACGTACCGCCGCGTGCGGTGCGGGTCGGCCCAGTGAAGGAGCACCATGACCCCGGAACCCGCAGCATCCCAGCCGAAGACCTTCGCGCCCAGCAAGGAGTTCGCGGCGCAGGCCAATGCCACCGCGGAGCTCTACGAGGAGGCCGAGGCGAAGGGCCAGGAGTTTTGGGCCGACCAGGCCCGCGACCTGCTCACCTGGTCCACCCCCTTCACGGAGGTCCTGGACTGGTCCAACCCGCCGTTCGCCAAGTGGTTCCAGGACGGCACCCTCAACGCCGCGTACAACGCGGTGGACCGCCACGTGGAGGCCGGCAACGGGGACCGCGTGGCCCTGTACTTCGAGGGCGAGCCCGGTGACAGCGCCGTCTACACCTACGCGCAGCTCAAGGACGAGGTCTCCAAGGCCGCCAACGCGTTCGAGTCCCTCGGCGTCTCCAAGGGCGACCGCGTGGCCGTGTACCTGCCCATGATCGCGGAGGCCGTGATCACCATGCTCGCGTGCGCGCGCATCGGCGCGATCCACTCGGTGGTCTTCGGCGGCTTCTCCGCGGACGCCCTGCGCTCGCGCATCGAGGACGGCGAGGCGAAGCTCGTGGTCACCGCGGACGGCTCCTACCGCCGCGGCAAGCCCACCACACTCAAGCCCGCGGTGGACGCCGCACTGGAGAAGGGCGGGGAAACCGTCAACCACGTGGTGGTCGTCAAGCGCAACGGCGAGGACGTCGCGTTCCAGGACGGCCGGGACGTGTGGTGGCACGACGTCGTGGGAGAGGCCTCCACGGAGCACACCCCCTCGGAGCAGAACGCCGAGGACCCGCTGTTCATCCTCTACACCTCCGGCACCACCGGGAAGCCCAAGGGCATCCTGCACACCACCGGCGGCTACCTCACCCAGGCGGCGTTCACCCACAAGTACGTCTTCGACCTCAAGCCGGAGACGGACGTCTACTGGTGCACCGCGGACGTCGGCTGGGTCACCGGCCACACGTACATCACCTACGCGCCGCTCGTGAACGGTGCCACCCAGGTGATCTACGAGGGCACCCCGGACTCCCCGCACCGCGGCCGCTTCTGGGAGATCGTGCAGAAGTACGGCGTGAGCATCCTCTACACCTCCCCCACGGCCATCCGCACCATGATGAAGTGGGGCGAGGAGATCCCCGCCGAGTGGGACCTCAGCTCGCTGCGCCTGCTGGGCACCGTGGGCGAGGCCATCAACCCGGAGGCGTGGACCTGGTTCCGCCGGGTGATCGGCCAGGACCGGTGCCCCATCGTGGACACGTGGTGGCAGACCGAGACGGGCGCCATGATGATCTCCCCACTGCCCGGCGTGACCGCGACCAAGCCGGGCTCCGCGCAGGTTCCGCTGCCGGGGATCGCGGTGGACGTCGTCGACGACGCCGGCACATCCCTGCCCAACGAGACGGACGGCTTCCTGGTGGTCCGCGAGCCGTGGCCGTCCATGCTGCGGACCATCTGGGGCGACGACGAGCGCTTCGTGAACACCTACTGGGGCCAGTTCGGGGACAAGTACTTCGCCGGCGACGGCGCCAAGCGGGACGCGGACGGGGACATCTGGATCCTGGGGCGCGTGGACGACGTCATGAACGTCTCCGGCCACCGTCTCTCCACCCCGGAGATCGAGTCCGCGCTGGTCTCCCACCCGTCCGTCGCGGAGGCGGCCGTGGTGGGCGCCAAGGACGAGACCACGGGCCAGGCGGTCTTCGCGTTCGTGATCCTCTCGGACCAGGCCACCGCCGAGGACCGGGACAAGACCGAGCTGGCGGAGGAGATCCGCGGGCACGTGGGCACCGAGATTTCCCCGATCGCCAAGCCCAAGAAGGTTCTGATCGTCCCCGAGCTGCCCAAGACGCGCTCCGGAAAGATCATGCGTCGCCTGCTCAAGGACGTCGCCGAGGACCGCCCCGTGGGGGATGTCTCCACACTCGCGGACCAGACGGTCATGCAGCAGATCGTGGACTCCCTGGGCGAGTAGCCAGCGCCCCGTCCGGGTCCGCCACCGGCGCGGCCACGGTACGGCACCACCCACGACGCCGCCGCGGCGCCTCTCGCACGGGAGGCACCGCGGCGGCGTCGTGGCGTCCCACCCGCGCCCGGCGGAACGCGCGTCGGGCCCGCGCCGAGCTGATGTCGTGCGCGCGTCGTGTTCAATGGGGCCATGAACGAGCTACCGGTCTACGTCCTCAACGGCCCCAACCTCAACACCCTGGGCACCCGCAGGCCCGAGGTCTACGGTCACGCGACCCTCACGGACGTGGAGGCGAACGTGCGGGCCCGCGCCCAGACCTACGGGCTGGACGTGGTCTTCGAGCAGTCCAACTACGAGGGCCAGATCGTGGAGTGGATCCAGCAGGCGCGCACGCAGGCCTGCGGGATTGTCATCAACCCGGCGGCCCTCACGCACTACTCGGTGGCAATCCACGACGCGCTGGAGATGTGCGAGGTGCCGGTGGTGGAGGTCCACATCTCCAACGTGCACCGGCGCGAGGCCTTCCGCCACACGTCCTTCGTGTCCCCGCAGGCCACCGCGGTGATCGCGGGCGCGGGGATCCTGGGCTACGAGTTCGGCGTGGACGTGGTCGCCCAGCATCTCGGGCTGCGCTGAGCCCTCAGGGGCAGGGGCGCTTCCCCGGGCCAGAGCGCTGCCCGCATGACGACTCTTCCGGACCACGACGGCGCGCGGACGACGACGGCGCCCGGGTCCTGCCGCCGCGCCGGCCACCTCGCGCGGCCCCGTGGGCGCACACGGCTCAGGAGGCCACGCACTGACCCGTGGAGACGGCCTGCGTGGACTGCTCGGCGGCGTCCAGGATCTCGGTGACACGGGCCACCGGGATGGCGTAGCCCACCTGGTCCGTAACAGCCTTGGCGAACACCACACCCACGACGTGGCCCGAGTCGTTGAGCAGCGGCCCACCGGAGTTGCCCTGCTCCACGTTGCCCGCGAACTGGATGATGCTGCGGGTCTGGGTCTCGCCGGTGGTCACGTTCTGCACCGGGGCCACCGCCTCGCCCTGCACGGTGGCGGGACGCAGCGTGTACGGACCGCCCAGCGGGTAGCCCGCGAAGGAGACCGTCTCGCCCTGCACCACGGAGTCCTCCAGGGGCAGCGGTGTCGCCGGGAGATCGGGGACGCGCAGCACCGCGAGGTCGGAGGCGGCGTCGTACTGCACCGTCTGCGCGCGGTAGACCTGCCCGTCCCTTGTCTGGACCACGGGCTGGTCCACTCCGGCCACCACGTGGGCGTTGGTGACCACGGTGCCGTCCTGCGCCACGAAGCCCGAGCCCGTCTGGTTCTGGGCGCACTGCGCCGCGGTGCCGTAGACCTGCACCACGGACTGGCCGGCGTCCGCCACCACCTGCGAGTCGGGGGTGTCCTTCGGGTCCGGGACGGCCTGCGTGGGGAACAGCAGCTCGTCCAGCTGACGGATGCCCTGGGAGCCGCTCACCGCGTTGCGGGTCTGGGTCATGGCGTTGCGCACCGGTTCCGGGGTGAGGCGTTCGATGCCGCGCAGCACCTGGGAGGACGCCACCTGCTGGGACAGTGCGGGCAGGCCCATCTGTCCCACCAGGGAACCCAGCAGCGTCATGATGATCCCGGCGACCGCCACGTTGAGCACCGCCCCGCCCAGCCGGTCGAGCACCCCCAGCCCCGTCTTCTCAGTGATCCGGGCCAGGGCGCCGCCCAGCGTGGAGCCGAGGTACTGGCCGAGGCCCAGGAGCACGAGCACCGTGAGCAGCACGGCGGGAATCCGCCACTCGCCGCTCACGTAGGCGGCCACCACGGGACCCGCCCAGAACGCCACCACGGCGCCGAGCACCAGCCCGGCCAGGGAGGCGGAGGAGCGGAAGAACCCCCGGCGGAAACCCGCCACCAGGTACGCGATCAGCACCAGGACGAGCAGCACGTCCAGAAGGTTCAGGGACAGACTCATGGAGGTCCTCACGGTGTGGGGGCACGCGGGGATCGGCCACGTGTGGAGCCGAGCATACGGCGGGGGCCTGGGCAAAGCGTGCACCGCCGGTGGGAGAAGCGGGCGGCGCTGCCACCGCAGAGCTCCCCGGGTGTTCACACTGGGCACAACGCAGGAGTGGCCACGAGCGGTGTGAAACTCGTTACGATGGACCGTAAGCACGCATGCACCCCTGCGGGGTGCCCCCCGACTTTGGTGAGGAGATACACCTTGGATACAGACGTCCTGCGCCGCGCTCCCCTGTTCGCTTCTTTGGACGACGAGGCGTTCGCCGCTCTGACCGAGGAGATCACGGAGGTGGATCTCTCCCGCGGTGCCACCCTGTTCTACGAGGGCGACCCGGGAGACCAGCTCTACTTCATCGTCTCCGGCAAGATGAAGCTCGGCCGCACGGCCAGCGACGGCCGCGAGAACCTGGTGGCCGTCATGGGCCCGGGCGAGATCTTCGGCGAGATGGCCCTGTTCGACCCCAGCCCCCGCTCCACCTCCGCCACCGCGGTCTCCGAGACGCGACTGGCCGGGCTCAAGCACGAGAACCTGCGCAAGGTCATCCAGCGCTCCCCCGAGGTCTCAGCCCAGCTGCTGCAGGCACTGGCCCGCCGGCTGCGCCGCACCAACGAGAACCTCGCGGACCTCGTGTTCTCGGACGTTCCCGGGCGCGTGGCCAAGGCTCTGCTGGACCTTGCGGACCGCTTCGGGCGCCCCGCCACGGACGGCATCCTGGTGGCCCACGAGCTCACCCAGGAGGAGCTCGCTCAGCTGGTCGGTGCCTCGCGCGAGACCGTGAACAAGGCTCTCGCCGAGTTCGTGCAGCGCGGTTGGATCCGACTGGAGGCGCGAGCGGTGGTCATCCTGAACCTGCAGCGCCTCCAGCAGCGCTCGCGCTGACGCGTTCCCCCTGATTCGACGACGACGCCCGCGGCACCCGCCGCGGGCGTCGTCGCGTGTGCGGACGGGCCCGGTCGACGCCGCCCCGCCCACCGCGGCGGGAGTCAGGCGTCGAGCACCAGGACGGGTTCGTCGTCGCGCAGGTCCAGGCGAGGCACCTTGACCCGCAGGTCCCGGCGAGCGGCGAGGAACGCCATGGCTGAACTCGCCTCCGCCACGGCCTCCACGGCGCACTGCACACCCGGGGTGGTCAGCTCGTTGAAGTCGAAGTGCCAGGGGTCCTGGGTCTGGGCACAGTCCTCGCTCTCCTCCCGGAAGAGCTCGGGCAGGGGTGTGGCCCAGGGGTCGTCGAGCAGCGTGCGGGCGTCCACCCAGCCGAGCCAGGCACGTCCGCGCTGTGTGGCCAGCGGGGACTCACGCTGGCCCACGGGAACCGCCGCGGCGAAGAAGTGCAGGTCCACCCGCTGGTGCACGAAGTCCGAGGTCATCCAGTGGGACAGTGGGCGCAGGCACTCGCTGTGGAACGCCATGCTGCGCTTGGCGAGCAGGTCCGCGAAGGAGATGTCCCCGGAGGCCAGCTGCTCGCGGGAGCGCATCCAGTCCACCCCCTCCACGTTCTCGGCCACCCCGTGGGCTGGTGCGCCCGCGAAGAGGATGCCGGTCTCCACGAACGTCTTGCGCGCGGCGGTGACCACGCTGCGCCGGGCGCGGCCGATGTCCTCGGAGAGGAGCTTGTGGGCCCACTCGGAAGAGCTCGGACCGCGCCAGTCGAGGGGCTCGTCGTCACTCGTCTCGGTGATCCCCCCGGGAAAGGAGAGCGTACCCATGGACTGACGGCCGGGTCGGTGGAGCATGAGGGTCTCCACCCCGTTGTCCCCGTCCCGGACGAAGACTGTGGCGGCACCCCGGCGCGGTGCCGTGCCGTGCATCCCGAGGCCGCGTTCCATCCAGGCGCGGGCTGCCTTGCTGTAGGAGCGGGGGATCGCGAAGATCCGCTCCCCCGCCGGCGCGCCGCTCATGCTCAGCCGAACTCGACGATCAGTTCGACCTCCACCGGGGAGTTCAGCGGCAGCACGCTCACGCCCACCGCGGAGCGCGCATGCACGCCGACATCTCCGAAGACCCGGCCGAGCAGCTGGGACGCGCCGTCCACCACCGCAGGCTGCGCGAAGAAGTCCGGGGCGGAGGCCACGAAACCCGTGACCTTCACGATGCGCCGGATGCGCTCCAGCTCGCCGATCTGCGACTTCACCGCCGCGAGCGCGTTAAGTGCGCAGCGTTCGGCGAGCTCCGCCGCCCGCTGCGGGTCCACGGTGCCCTCGGCGCCGCTGTCGCTCACCACACCGGTCTGGGGCAACGATCCCGAGACCAGGGGCAGCTGGCCCGCGGTGTACACGTGGTTGCCGGTGGTCACCGCTGGTGCGTAGGCGGCCAGGGGTGCCGCGACGTCGGGCAGCTGCAGCCCCAGCTCCGCGAGCCGGTCCTCGTACCTGTCACTCATGTCCGGGTCCTCCCTCGCCGTGTCAGTTCTTGGGGCGCTTGAAGTAGGCGATGGGGTTGGTCTGCACCGGCGCGTTCATGTTCGCGGCGGGGGTGTCCGCGGCCTGGGTGCCGGGCAGCACGGTCACGAGCTCCCAGCCGTCGTCACCCCAGTTGTCGAGGATCTGCTTGGTGGCGTGGATCATCAGCGGAACGGTTGCGTATTCCCAAGTGGTCATGGCCACCACCCTACTGTCCAGGCGGGCGCGGCGCGCGTCCCCGGTCCCGGGGAGATCACAGTGTGACCGCAGCTTCGGATACACGGATCCACCCGCCCCCGGCTTGTACACTGGCGCAATGGCATCACGCAACAACTCGGGCTCCGAGCCCACGTCGGTACTGGGCAACGTGGTGGCGTTCATCGCCGTTGCTGTGGTCACCGGAGTGGTCGCAGCCGGGCTCCTGGTCCCCCCCGCCGCGGCAGCCGGGCTGGCCGCCAACGCGTCCATCGGATGGTTCAAGTCCCTGCCCGCGGACATGGAGACGGGCCCGCTCTCCCGCGCCTCCACTGTTGTTGCGAAGGACGGTTCCGAGATCGCCAAGTTCTTCGCCCAGAACCGGGACCCCGTGCCCCTGGACGAGATCTCCCCCAACATGCAGAAGGCGCTGCTGTCCATCGAAGACCGAGAGTTCTACGAGCACGGTGCGGTGGACCCGTGGGGCATTGTGCGCGCCATTGGCAACAACCTGCTGCGCCCGAGCAACCGTCAGGGCGCCTCCACGATCACGCAGCAGTACGTGAACAACCTCATCATCGACCAGCAGGTGCGCAACGGCGAGCAGGCCAGCACCATCGGCGCCGACAAGGGCGTGGTCGACAAGATCAAGGAGATGAAGCTCGCGCTGTCCATGGAGCAGGAGAAGTCCAAGGACGAGATCCTCGAGGGCTACCTCAACATTGTGCTCTTCGGCGGTTCCAACTACGGTGTCGAAGCGGCGTCGCAGTACTTCTGGGGCATCCACGCCTCACAGCTGAGCGTGGCCCAGGCGGCCACCCTCGCGGGCATGGTGCAGTCCCCGAACACGTACAACCCCCAGGTGAACCCCGAGCTGTCCACGCAGCGTCGAAACCTGGTGCTGGACACCATGGTCCAGACCGGGTCCATCACCCGGGCGGAGGCGGACAAGGCGGCCAACGAGCCGATGAACCTCGACATCCACACCACGAGCTCCGGGTGCTCTGCGGCGAAGACCGCACCGTACTTCTGCGACTACGTGGAGAACGAGGTCATGCAGTCGGACACCTACGGCACCACGCCGGAGGAGCGGCTGGCCACCCTGCAGCGCGGTGGTCTGACGATCACCACCACCCTGGATCCCACAGCCCAGAAGGCGGCGGACACCCAGGTCAACCAGACGCAGCCCAAGGACAACAACCCGGACAGCGTCTCCACGTCCCTGATCTCCCTGGAGCCCGGCAGCGGGCACATCGCCTCCATGGCGCAGAACACGAACTACTCCGCAGCTGAGGGCGACAGCAACACCACGTACAACTTCAACGTGGACACGTCGATGGGCGGCGCCGGCGGGTTCCAGGTGGGTTCCACGTTCAAACCGTTCACCCTGGCCCAGTGGATCAACTCGGGCAAGGGTGTAAAGGCCAGCATCGACGCCCGCAGGGTGAGCTACCCGGCGGACTACAAGTGGAAGGCGTCCTGCCTGCCCAACGGGTACAAGATCGAACCGGGCACCGACGGCAACGGCCTGACCTTCCAGAACGCCACCGAGGGCTACCAGAAGATCATGGACGTGGACTACGGCATCTACAACTCCATCAACTCGGCGCTGTACGCGATGGCCGCAGACCTCGACCTGTGCGAGATCGGCGACCTGACCAAGGCGCTGGGCATCCACGACGGCAAGACCGGCGACCCCGTGGACACCACGGTGCTCTCCTCCCTGCTGGGTGGCTCGGCGGACATCTCCCCCATGACCATGGCCCGCGCGTTCTCGGCCTTCGCGAATGACGGCGTGATGTGCGAACCCCGCGCCGTGACCAAGGTGGTGGACGCGCAGGGCAAGTCGTACGACGTCGGCAACGACTCCTGCAAGCAGGTCATCAAAAAGGAGGTCGCCCAGGGCGTGAACTACGTGCTGGAACAGGTGCTCGTGAGAGGGTCCGGCTACCAACGCTCCATCGGCCTGCCCGGCGCGTCCGCGGCCAAGACTGGTACCACGGACAACTCCACCCAGACGTGGATGGTGGGCTACACCGAGGGCCTGTCCACGGCATCTTGGGTGGGCAACTACCAGTACGGCTCGCGCTCCCTGAACGGCCTGAACATCGGCGGCCGCTCCGGTGGCTCCGGTACCGAGTGGGTGGACGGTGCCACGTACGCCGGTGGCCAGTGGCAGAACTACATGAAGGAGATTGCGCCGCGCTACAGCACCGACGCGTTCTCCTCGCCGCCCGCCAGCGTGCTGTCCACGAGCAAGTAGTGGCCTCCGCCAGCACCGGGCCCGCCCCGGCCGCGCGCCAGATCACCGCGGCCGGGGCGGGCCTGTTCGCGGCAGGGACCGGGACGCTCGCGTGGGCTGTGCTCGGGGAGCGTCGGCGGTTCCAGCTGCGCCAGGAGACGGTGCGGGTCCTGCCCACCGGTGCCCGGCCCCTGCGCATCCTGCACATCTCGGATCTGCACACGGTGCCGGGCCAGGCGGCGAAGCTGCGATTCATGCACTCGCTCGCTGCCCTGCGACCGGACCTGGTGATCGACACGGGGGACAACCTGTCCCACCTGCAGGCGCTACCGTTCCTGCTGGAGATCCTCGACCCGCTCTTCGCGTTCCCCGGGGTCTACGTGCCGGGGTCCAACTGCTACTTCGCGCCGCAGCCCAAGAACCCCACGCGGTACCTGTGGCGCACCTCCGCGGCGGACCGCGCCGGGCAGGACGAGGCACCGCAGCTGCTGCCCACCGCCCAGATGCACCGAGCCTTCGACGGGCACGGATGGACCGGTCTGATCAACCGCGCGCTGCGCTTGGAGGTGGCCGGGACCGTGATCGACTTCTCCGGCGTGGACGATCCCCACCTGCACTACGACCGCCACCCGGGCTTCCCGCAGGGCCACGACACTCCCGCGGACGTGCGCATCGGGGTGGCCCACGCTCCGTACCTGCGAACCCTGGACCGCTTCGCGGCGGACGGGGCAGACATCGTCTTCGCGGGCCACACCCACGGCGGGCAGGTGTGCCTGCCCGGCGGCCGCGCCCTGGTGAGCAACTGCGACCTCGACCCCGCGATCTGCAAGGGACTGATCGAGCACCGCGGGGTGACCGTGAACATCTCCCAGGGACTGGGCGAGTCCCGCTTCGCACCGGTCCGCCTGTTCTGCCCGCCCCAGGCCGTGCTGGTCACGCTCACGGACTGACCGCCCGACCGCTTCCGTCCACCGACCGTCTCACCCAGCGAGGTTCACCATGGCACCGTTCACCCTCCCCTTCCCCCGCTCCCGCTCCCGCGACGGGCGCCGTACGGGCACCGGGGACGACGCAGCCCGGGGCACCCCCGCCGGGAACGGCGACGTCGCCGGGTCCTGGGCGTCCGCCGGGGGCCGGTCCGGGGTCGCGTCCGGGACCGGCGCGCCCAGCACGGCAACCGCGGCGGCGTCGCCCCTGGAGCGCGCGGTGCAGCGGATCGAGCGGCAGTGCGGGAGCGGGGTCGTGGTCGCGGGGGAGCTCGAACGGCGGGCGGTGGCGCACGACGCCTCGCACTACCTGATGCAGCCCCACGCCGTGCTGCGCCCGCGGGACGAGACCGAGGTGGGGAGCATCTTCGCCGCGGCCGCCGAGACCGGCGCGGGCTGACCCTGCGCTCGGGCGGCACGTCCCTGTCCGGGCAGGCGGTGACGGACCAGCTGCTCGTGGACGTGCGGCGCCACTTCAAGGCGGTGGAGGTCCTCGACGACGGCGCCCGCGTGCGGGTACAGCCCGGCGTCACCGTACGCCAGGTCAACGCGCGGCTCGCCCCGCACGGTCGGCTGCTGGGCCCGGACCCGGCCAGCGAGACCGCGTGCACGCTTGGCGGCGTGGTGGCGAACAACTCCTCCGGGATGGCATGCGGCACGGAGTTCAACACGTACCGCACCCTGGAGTCGATGGTGCTCGTGCTCCCCTCGGGCACCGTGCTGGACACCGCCGCCCCCGATGCCGCCGAACAGCTGCGGGCACGCGAGCCCGAGCTCTTCGAGGGCCTGCTCCGGCTGCGCGATCGGGTCACGGGCAACCCGGAGTCGGTGCGGACCGTCGAGCGGCTCTTCGCCATGAAGAACACCATGGGCTACGGGCTGAACTCGTTCCTGGACCACCGGGACCCGGTGCGGATCCTGGAGCACCTGATGATCGGCTCGGAGGGCACACTGGGGTTCGTGGCGAGCGCGACCCTGCGCACCATCCCGGTCCACCCGCACGTGGCCACCGGCCTGCTCGTGTTCCCCACCGTGGTGGCCGCCACCAGCGCGGTCCCGGACCTCGTGGGCTCGCACTGCGCCACGCTCGAGCTGCTCGACGCCACCTCCCTGGCGGTCTCCCAGCGCACGGGCCTCGCCCCGCCCGCGATCATGGACATCCCCGTGGACCAGCAGGCCGCGCTGCTCGTGGAGTACCAGCACGACACGCAGGAGGGCGTGCGGGAGCTGGCCGCGGCGGCATCGTCGACGTTCGACGCCCTGGACCTGACCGGGCCCGTGTCCCTGACCACCGACCCCCGCGAGCGCAAGAGCCTGTGGACCGTGCGCAAGGGGCTCTACACGACCGTGGCGGGCAACCGGCCAACGGGCACGAACGCGCTGCTGGAAGACGTGGTGGTACCCGTGGACCAGCTCGGCAGCACGTGCGAGGAGCTCACCGGGCTCTTCGACGCGCACGACTACCGGGACTCCGTGATCTTCGGCCACGCCAAGGACGGCAACGTCCACTTCATGCTCAACGAGCAGTTCGACGACCCCGCGCAGCTGCGGCGCTACGAGCGCTTCACCGAGGAGATGGTGGACCTCGTGCTCGAGCGCGGGGGCTCGCTGAAGGCCGAGCACGGCACGGGGCGCATCATGGCGCCGTTCGTGCGGCGGCAGTACGGGGACGAGCTCTACGAGGTCATGTGCGAGCTGAAGGCGCTGATCGACCCGCAGAACCGCTTCAACCCCGGGGTGATCCTCACCGAGGACCCGCGCGCGTACCTGCGGGACCTGAAGACCGCGCCGCCTGTGGAGTCCGAGGTGGACCGGTGCGTGGAGTGCGGGTACTGCGAGCCGGTGTGCCCCTCCCAGGACCTCACGCTGACGCCGCGGCAGCGCATCGTGGGCCGCCGCGAGATTGCGCAGGCCGAGGCGCGTGGGGAGAGCGGTCTCGCGGACCGGCTGCGGCGGGACTACGACTACGCGGGGCTGCAGACGTGCGCCGTGGACGGCATGTGCGTCACGGCGTGTCCCGTGAACATCAACACCGGTGACCTGGTGCGTCGGCTGCGCGCGGAGAACCACTCGAAGGTCGCGGACCTCGCCTGGGGTGCCGCCGCGAGGTCCTGGGCGACCACGTCCGCGGGGGCCTCCTTCGCACTCACGCTCGCCTCCCGGATGCCCCCGGTGCTGCCCGTCTCCGCGACCCGTGCGGCCCGCGCAGCGCTCGGGGCGGACACCGTGCCGCGCTACAGCCCCACGCTCCCGTCCGGCGGGTCCGCGCGGTCCCGGTTGACGACGTCGCCCGGGCAGCTCCCTGCCGAGCGCGACGGTGGGCACGACGCCGGGTGGGCGGCACCTGCCGAGTCCACCGTTCCGGACGCCGGGTCGGCAACGGTCCGCGCCGTGTTCTTCCCCGCGTGCATCAACGCGATGTTCGGCACGGTCGGCAGCGAGGGACCGAGCACGTCCGAGGCGTTCCTGCGGGTGTGCGAGCGCGCGGGGGTCGCGGTGCGCATCCCGGAGGGCATCGACTCCGCGTGCTGCGGAACCCCGTGGAAGTCCAAGGGTCTGCCCACCGGCTACGCCACCATGAGCGAGCGGACGCTCGGGTTGGTGTGGGACGCCTCCGACGGGGGCCGCCTACCAGTGGTCTGCGACGCGTCCTCGTGCACCGAGGGCCTGGAGACCATGCGGGAGCTGGCCAAGGACCACCCCCGCTACGGCGCACTCACGTTCGTGGACGCGGTGACGTTCGCCGCCGAGCACGTGCTGCCCCTGCTGCCCGAGCACTCCCGGCTGGAGACCCTGGCTGTGCACCCCACGTGCTCGTCCGTGCACCTCGGGATCGCAGATGACCTGCTGCGCGTGGCCCACGCCTGCGCGCAGGACGTAACCGTTCCGGTCGCGTGGGGCTGCTGCGGCTACGCCGGAGACCGCGGCATGCTGCACCCCGAGCTGACGGCCGCGGCCACGGCCCCGGAGGCGGCGGAGGTGCGATCCGGTGACTTTGATGCGTATGCATCATTGAACCGGACGTGCGAGCAGGCCCTCACAGATGCCACCGGCCGCCCCTACGAGCACGTGCTGCAGGTCCTGGAGCGGGTCACGCGCTGAGGGTGTCCGCCCCGTGTGCGGGGCGGTCCCACGGGGTGCACGCGGGCAGCGGATCTCCGGGCAGGGGTTCCTGGTCGGGCAGTCCAGGGCCCCGACGTCCGGGACGGCGCTCCAGTGCCAGGGCCCGGGAGGCGACGCCTCGGGGCCCGGGCCCTGTGAGGCGGCGCTGCGCCGTCGTCCCCGGATCCGGCACCACGCGGGAGGCCGCCCGCGCCACCGGGACCGCGGAGGCCGCGCACACCACCACGCCCGCGAGCAGGCACCACACGAACCCCGTGGTCTTCCCCACCCCGGCTACGCGCGCCACCGCAGGGGCCAGGAACGAGAGCACGAACGGCACCGCGAAGCCCACGTACGTGAGGGTGTAGAACACGCCGATCAGGGCACCGAGCTCGTGCGGGCGGGCCAGCAGCTCCACCTCGCGCAGGCCCGCGACCATCATGAACCCGTAGCTGACGCCGAGCAGCACGGCCGTGGGGATCGCGAGCCAGCTCAGGTGCCACGTGACCGTGAGCGCACCCAGGCGCAGGCCCGCGCTCGCCGCCCCCAGCCCGGTGACCGAGAGCGGGAGCCAGCCGTCCTCCCCCAGCCTGGCGGCCAGCTGCTGCACCAGAACTCCCGTGAGCATCACCACCGAGGCCACGAGACCCAGGTAGGCGATGGGAAAGCGCACGCTCGACAGCGTATAGAGGGGGATGCTCGCGAAAGCCACGGTGGCCGTGCCGAAGACCCACGGCGCCCAAGCTGCTACCACCCAGAAGAAGCGGCCCGTGAGGGCGATCGGCGGCACGAGCGGCTGCCGCGGACGGGGTCCCTGGATCGCCGGCTGGGTCTCCGGGACGCACCAGACCATGGCGGCGCCCACGAGCACCAGGACAAGGTGCACCATGAACGGGGTGGCCTGCGGGGCGGGGAGGAACTGCGCCAGCAGACCGGCAGCGAGCGGACCCGCGCCGAAGCCGGCAGAGAGCACCACGGTCGCACGGCGGGGTCCCGCACCGGGCTGGTCCGTGCTCAGCTGCTTGACCCACGCCGATCCCGAGGACATGGCCATACCCACCCCGAAGCCCATGATCCAGCGGCCCAGGTAGAGCAGCCACTCGGAGGTCTGGGAGGCCGCGGCCAGGATCAGCGACGCCGCGAAGACCACCGCGAGTGCCGGGCGCATCACGGCCCGCCGCCCCCGGTGGTCCGACACAGGTCCGAAGACCAGCAGCGCGGGCACCAGACCCGCGGCGTAGATCCCGAGCATCCCCGTCACGAACGACTCCGAGAGGCCGTCCTGCTCCCGGTAGACTTCCAGCATGGGCGCGAAGAGGTTCGCGCCGAACGCCACGGTGAACATGGCCGCGCCCACCCGACGCCACGTGCGCGGCATGACCGCCTCTTCCTCCGAGTGCTCCATGGCTGTGAGCGTACCGGGACGACCCACCCGGGATTTCGCATTCCCCGAATCCTGACGCTATGCTGGAGCAGTTGTTCGCGGAGTTCCTCCGTGGGACAGCGGGATGTGGCGCAGCTTGGTAGCGCGCGTCGTTCGGGACGACGAGGTCGCAGGTTCAAATCCTGTCATCCCGACCAGAATCCCCTTGCACCTGTCCGCAGGAGCAAGGGGATTTTTTCATGCCGGCCTGTCCTTCAAGCCCGTGTCGTCCCCGGCAGCCTTTCGCCCCGTCGATCCCACCCACCGCCCGCCAGGTTCTCTCCGCACGGCGCGGAACTCGACGGACGCCCCGCTCCACCCCAGGTGTGTGGCGAAACGGTCCAAACCGATGTGGTGAAATCGGAGCATGACCTCGTTGCCCCGTTCCCGCCCGTTCGCACAGGTGGACGTGTTCTCCGCCGACCCCTACCTGGGCAACCCCGTGGCAGTGGTCCTGGACGGCTCCGACCTCACGGACGAGCAGATGGCCCGCTTCGCGCGCTGGACCAACCTGTCCGAGACCACGTTCGTCCTGCCAGCCACCACGACGGACGCGGACTACCGCCTGCGCATCTGGACACCCCACGGCGAACTCCCCTTCGCTGGCCACCCCACGCTCGGCTCCGCGCGCGCGTGGCTGCAGGCCGGGAACACCCCGCGGTTCGCGGGCACGCTGGTCCAGGAGTGCGCCGCGGGTCTCGTGCGCATCCACGCCTCTGCCTCCGGGAAGGACGCCGCCGCCCTGTCCTTCGAGGCCCCGCCCACCGTCCGCTCCGGGGACCTGGAGGATCGCGTCCTGCGGTCAATGGTCGAGGGCCTCGGCATCACTGCCCGGGACGTGGTGGCGCACCAGTGGGTGGACAACGGCCCCGCCTGGGCGGCCGTGGTGCTCGGATCCGCGGAGGAGGTGCTGGCCCTCGACCCCGATTACGCCGCCCTCGGCGAGCACAAGGTGGGGGTGGTGGGGCCCGCCCCAGAAGGTTCCGCGCACCGTTTCGAGGTGCGCGCCTTCGTCCCCGGCGCCCGCGGCTACGAGGACCCGGTGACGGGAAGCCTCAACGCGAGCCTGGCCCAGTGGCTCATCCGCACGGACCGCGCACCCCGCGAGTACGTGGCGCGGCAGGGCACCTGTCTCGGGCGGCGGGGTCTCGTCCAGATCTCGTCCCGGGGTGAGGACGTCCTCGTGGGCGGAACGTGCACCGTGTGCGTCAGCGGGAGCGTGCTGCTGTGAGCGCGCAACTGCACGTGGTCTTCGACGGCAACTGCGGGTTCTGCACGCGAGCCGTCGGGTGGGTACGGGTCATCGACCGGCACGGGAGGATAGAGCTGCACGCGTCCCAGTGCCCGGACATCCTGGAGCGCTTCGGGCTCACCCAGGAGCAGGTGCACAGCGCGGTCTGGGCGGTACGGGACGAGACCACCGGCGGCGCCCACGCGGTGGCCGTCGTCCTCGACACGGCGCTCGGAACACGGCTCGTCGAACGGGTCTACCGGCTGCCGCTGGTCGGGTGGACGCTGGAGGCGGCCTACCGCTGGGTCGCCGCGCACCGGTACATGTTTCCCGGCGTCACCCCGTGGTGCGAGGCCCATCCCGGACAGTGCGGGTCCCCCGGGCGGGCCTGACCGCCCCCTGCCCCCGGTGCAGTCACGGGGCGGTGGGCGCCGCGTGAGAGGTCGGCGCGTTCCGTCAGGGTCCCCCGAGGTCACGCCGGCAGGGCGGTGCGCAGCGCGCGGGCGGCTGCGGCGACGTCGTCGGCCTCGGTGACGGCCCGCACCACCACGATCCGCGACGCACCCGTGCCGAGCACCTCGGGCACCCGGGCGGCGTCGATCCCCCCGATCGCGAAGAACGGCGTGGCCCCGGCGTTATCGGCGGCGTAGCGCGGCAGCTCCAGGCCCACGGCGGCGCGACCGGGCTTGGTGGGGGTCTCCCAGACCGGGCCGGTGCAGAAGTAGTCGAGGCCGGGGTCTGTGAGCGCGGCGTCCACCTGTCCGGTGGAGTGGCACGAGCGCCCCAGCACCACGTCCGGGCCGAGAACCTTGCGCGCCTGTTCGGTGCTCAGATCCCCCTGTCCCACGTGGAAGACGTCCGCGCCGGTCAGCAGCGCCACGTCCGCGCGGTCGTTGACGGCGAAGAGCTTGCCGTGCTCGCGGGCAACCTCCGCGAGGACCTCGATGGCCTCCATCTCCGCGGCCGCCTCCAGGCTCTTGTCCCGCAGCTGGATGACGTCCACTCCGCCCTCGTAGGCGGCGTGCAGGAACTCCCGCAGGTCACCGCGATCGCGGCGGGCGGTAACGCACACGTAGAGGCGCGCGTTCTGCAGTGCGGCACGACGTCGCGTGCCCGGCTCGTTCGTGTGTCCCATGACGCCATCGTGGCACGAGCCCGCTGCCGGTGCGCACGGCAAGCACTCTCCTCACCGCCGGTCCCCCGGAGACGCCGACGGTGGGCACAGCTAGACTGGGCACACTGATCGTGGTCGGCACCGCTGCCGCCCCACGAGTTCCACGGGAGCCCGCACACGTCGCACGACACCACCGCAGCGGGCTGAGAGGGCGTGAGTCGCCGACCGGTCACCTGATGCGGGTCATGCCGCCGGAGGGAGGAAGAATGTCCGAGAACGTGCCCGAGCACGTCGTCGTCGCCGGGGCCGGTCTGATCGGTCTCGCCACTGCCTTCGAGCTGCGACGCCGCGGCACCGCCGTCACCGTGGTGGACCCGCGCCCCGCGTGGGGAGCCACGCGCGCCGCCGCGGGGATGCTCGCCCCGGTCGCGGAGACCCAGTACGGCCAGGAACCGCTCTACCCCCTCATGCGCGCCTCGGCCGCCGAGTACCCCCGGTTTGTGGAGCGGGTCACCGCCGCCACCGGGCTGCCCACGGGCTACCGCACGGAGGAGACCCTGGTGGTCGCCGCGGACGCCGCGGATGCTCGCTCCCTCTCGGACCTCGCCTCGCACCAGATCGCCTCCGGCATGGACGTCCAGGAGATCCCGGTGCGGGAGGCCCGGTCCCTGGAACCCGCGCTCGCGCCGCGCCTGGCCGGAGCGGTCCGCATCGTCTCCGACCGTCAGGTGGACCCCCGGCTGCTCGCCTCCTCCATGGTGGAGGCGCTGAACTCCGCGCACCTCGAGACCGCCGAGGGCGCCACGGATGCCGGGCCCGCGCGGTGGTTCACCAGCAAGGTGGACTCCCTGCTGACAACCTCGGGAAGGATCCGCCAGGTCACGGGCGTGCGCCTGGACAGCGGCGAGCAGATCACCGCGGACGCCGTGGTGCTCGCCACCGGTCTCACGGCCAGCACCGTGGGCGGTCTGCCGCAGGACCTCGACCTGCGCCTGCGCCCGGTCTTCGGGGACATCCTGCGGCTGCGCGTGCCCGAGTCCGTGCTCGCCTCCGGGGAGGAGCACCTGCTCTCCCGCACGGTGCGGGCCCAGGTGCTCGGACGGCCCGTCTACGTGGTCCCCCGCGCGGACCACACCCTGGTGCTCGGCGCCACCAGCCGCGAGGACGGGCGGGAGTCCGTGCTGGCCGGCGGCGTCCACCAGCTGCTGCGCGACGCCCGCACGGTGGTGCCCGCGATCGATGACTGCGACGTCCTCGAGATGATGGCCCGCGCCCGGCCCGGCACCCCGGACGACCTCCCCTACCTCGGCCGCACCTCCGTGCACGGACTGGTCGTCAGCACGGGCCACTTCCGTCACGGCATCCTGCTGACCCCGGTCGCGTCCCGACTCGCGGCGGAACTCGTCACCGGTGTGCTCGATCCGGGCGTGGAGCACGGCGCGGACGGCGAGTTCCTCGCCTCGACGGATCCCGCCCGGCACTCGCAGGCCGACACAGACACCGTTTCGCTCGACCACCCCCACATCTCGGGAGGACTCGCATGACCACCGACCCCTCGCACCCCTCGCCCTCGGCGGTGACGACGCCAACCGCACCCTCCGCAGCGCGGGGCACCGCGACCGTGAACGGCTCCTCCGTGGCAGTCCACGAGGGGTTCACGCTCACGGATGCCGTCGCCCGGCTCACCGGCCGTGAGATCACCCCGGCCGGCACCGCTGCGGACGGTCACCCCCTGGGGATCGCCGTGGCGGTGGACGACACCGTGGTCCCCCGTTCCCTGTGGGCCTCGACGCCCGTGGCCCCGGGTCGGAGCGTGGAGATCGTCACCGCAGTGCAGGGAGGCTGAGCATGAGCGCACAGAACACACGGACCACGCCCTTCACCGTGGCCGGGGTGGAGCTGTCCTCCCGGCTCATCATGGGAACGGGCGGGCTCACCGACCTCGCCATGCTCGAACGGGCACTGACCGCCTCGGGGACCGAGCTGACCACGGTGGCGCTTCGCCGCTTCGCACCCGGCCGCGCGGCGTCGTCGGGCGATGCAGTGGCGTACAGCGGAAGGCCGCAGGGCAGCCTGTACGGCATCCTGCGGCGCAACGACATCCGCGTGCTGCCCAACACCGCCGGCTGCTACACCGCACGGGACGCGCTGCTGACCGCTGAGCTGGGGCGAGAGGCACTCGAGACGGACTGGGTCAAGCTCGAGGTCATCGCGGACGAGGACACCCTGCTGCCGGACGGCGTGGAGCTGCTGGATGCCACGGAGAAACTCGTGCGCCGGGGCTTCACCGTCTTCGCCTACACCTCGGACGACCCCGTTCTCGCCCTGCGCCTCGAGGACGCCGGGGCATCGGCCGTCATGCCGCTGGGCGCGCCCATCGGCACGGGTCTGGGCATCCTGAACCCGCACAACATCGAGCTCATCGCGTCCCGCGCGTCGGTGCCCGTGGTGCTGGACGCCGGGATCGGCACGGCCTCGGAGGCCGCGCTGGCCATGGAGCTGGGCTGCGACGCCCTGCTGCTCGCCTCCGCGGTGACGCGCGCCCAGGACCCGGTGGCCATGGCGCAGGCCATGAAGCACGCCGTGCAGGCGGGGCGGCTGGCCCGGGGCGCGGGGCGGATCGCCCGGCGCACCCACGCGCTCGCGTCCTCACCCATGGCCGGGCGGATCGACCCCGCGGACGACGACGCTCCCCGCGGGGACTGGCCCGCCCGTTCCGCAGCGAAGGCGGCGGGTGATCCGGTACCCAGTGGCGAGCGGGTGACGTCGTCCGACCCAGCACCCCGGGACGTCCTCGACGACCCCGCACCCGGCGGAGGCACCACCCGATGAGCGTCGAGTCCCGCTTCGAGCCCCTCGTGGCGCCCGCGGAACGCCTCACGCGGGAGGAATTGGAACGCTACTCTCGCCACCTCACCCTCGAGCGGTTCGGGCCAGAGGGCCAGCGGCGGCTCAAGAACGCCCGTGTGCTCGTGGTAGGCGCTGGCGGGCTGGGCGCGCCGGCGCTGCAGTACCTCGCCGCGGCGGGCGTCGGAACGCTGGGGGTCGTTGACGACGACGTCGTCTCGGTGTCCAACCTGCAGCGCCAGGTCATCCACACGGTCGGCGACCTGGGGCGGCCCAAGGTGGACTCCGCGGCGGATGCGATCGCGCGTCTCAACCCGCTGGTGACCGTGCGCACCCACGACACCAGGCTCACCACGGAGAACGCCCTGGAAATCCTCGGGCAGTACGACCTCGTGCTGGACGGCGCTGACAACTTCCCCACGCGCTACCTCGTGGCCGACGCCGCAGAGCTCACCGGCATCCCCGTGGTGTGGGGCTCCATCCTGCGCTTCGACGGCCAGGTCTCCGTCTTCTGGGCGGGGCGCGGCCCCGTCTACCGCGACCTCTACCCGGGGGCTCCTCCTGCGGGCTCTGTCCCCTCGTGCGCTGAGGGCGGTGTGCTGGGCGTGCTGCCCGCGACCATCGGGTCGGTCATGGCCACCGAGGCCCTCAAGCTGCTGACCGGCATGGGCGATCCGCTCGTGGGGCGGGTGCTCGTCCACGACGCCCTCGCCCAGACCTGGCGCACCCTCACCGTGCTGCCGGACCCCGAGCGGCAGCCGGTCACCGACCTCTCCGAGGTCATGGTCGCGTGCGGGCTGGCCCGGCCCGACGACGCCGCGGCGCTCTCCGCATCTGGCCAGTCCGCGCCCGGCCAGAGGGTGACCGGCCCGTCCGGCCCCGAAACGCTCCAGGGCCCCGGGAGTTCAGGCCAGAGCCGTGCTCCGCTGGACCCATCCGCGCCGCCGGCCCCGAGCGCCGTCGAGACCGTCGACGCCGCCGAGCTGGCCGCGCTGCTGGCCGCCCGGGACCGCGGGGAGGCCACGTTCACGCTGGTGGATGTCCGCGAGGACTGGGAACGGGAGCTCGTCTCCATTCCGGGGGCGGTCTCCGCTCCGCTGGACCGGCTGCTCTCGGAAGGCGTTCGTGCGCTGCCTGCCGGAACAGAGGGGGACGTCATCCTGCACTGCAAGGCCGGGGTCCGCTCCGCCCGGGCGCTGGCCGCCCTGCGATCGGGCTACGCAGTGCGCGAGGACAGCGTCAAGCACCTGGACGGCGGCATCCTGGCCTGGATCGACGCCGTGGACCCGTCCCTTCCCAGGTACTGACCGGCCGCCCGCCACACACAGAAAAAGCGCAGCTTTCGACCTCCTCCAGCAGGAATGCGTCGAAAGCTGCACTTTTACAGCGCGAGCCGGCTCAGGTGCCCCCATGGGTCGGGGATGGAGCGGCTGGGGTTCATCGCCTCGGGGCTCAGCCCAGCAGGATCACGTCCAGGGTGCGGGGACCGTGCACCCCCTCCACTCGTTCGAGCTCGATGTCCGACGTCGCTGAGGGGCCCGAGATCATGGTGGTCGGCACGGTGGGCTCCACCCGCGAGATCGCCTCGGGGATCAGCTCCACCACGGTCTCCAGCGGCACGATGCAGATGTGGTGGTCGGGTACGAGCGTGATGGCCCGGCGCCCCTCGTCCGGACGTCCCGACAGGAAGATGGTCCCCGTCTGGGCGCACGAGACGGTCGAGGAAGTCACCACGGCGTCCACCCGGTTGAGCTCTCGCACGGACAGCGCGGAGGCCCCCCGGGAGTCGTTCGGGTCCACGATCACGCGTCGTGCGGCGGTGTCCTCGGGCAGCAGGGCGGTGTCGAAGCCCTCGGGGATCACGTACCGCGCGGACGCCCCGAGCTGGCTGGCAATGCGCTCCGCGACGGTCTCCGCCGCCTCTCGGAACACGTTCGCCTTGTAGTCCAGGAGCCGGTCCTCGAGCATGTCCACGATCTCCTCGCGGCTCAGCTCGGAGTGCCGCCGGTAGGCCCGAGGGATTTCGGGTGCCTGCGGATGGTCCGAGAGCGCGCCCGCGAGCCGCTCCAGGATCTCGGTCTTGGCGTCCGTGCTCATGCCTGCTCCCCGTTCTCTTCCGTGCGTCGCCCGGCGTTCCGGTCGTTGTGCTCGGTGGGGTCGGCGTTCGCCTCCGAGACTCCCCCGGCGACGTCGTCCGCTCTCGCTCCGGAAACCCCGGAGGACTCCCCACCGGCGGACCCACCACCAGCGGCACTGCTCTTACCGGCGGCACTGCCCCGGCTGGACGCAACGCCCTGGCCGGCTGCACTGCCATCCGCGGGCGCGGAGCGATCCGACCCGGGCACCTCCGCCCGGGCGTCAAGCGTCGCGCCGTCCCGATCCAGACGCTGGGCCGTCTCGTCCTCGTGCTTCTTCCACCAGTTGCGGAAGGACTCCTTGGGCGGCTCGGGGACGTCACGCTGCTGGGTCCAGCCACCCACCATGCCGGGGAGCCAGCCGATCGCGTGGTCCCGTCCCGCTACCACGCGGCCCAGAGGCAGGGCGCGTTCGGCCAGGGACATGCGCTGACCCGAGGACATCACGAAGGACGCACCCTTCATCATCGCGTCCATCTGCGTGGGAAGCCCGCGCGTGGGAACGGCATCGCGCATCCGGCGGCCGACGCGCCGCGCTTTCGTGGAGAGGTCCTTGAGCGTCCCTTCTTCGGGCGCGCCGTCCTGTCCGCCGTTGCCCTCGTCCGCGGTGAGGGACTTCTCCTCGCGCCACTCGTCCCCCGCGGTGATCGCGGGATCCGTCGAGGTGGGCGCTGGGGCGGCCACGTCCGTGCGCTCCCCGTGCTGCGTGCGGACGTCCTCGTCCCGCAGGTGCACGAGGATCTCGGGGATGTTGATCTTCACGGGACACACCTGGTAGCAGGCCCCGCACAAGGAGGAGGCATAGGGCAGGGAGGCGTTCTCCTCGGAGGTGATGCCGGTGAGCTGCGGGGAGAGGATCGCGCCGATGGGCCCCGGGTAGGTGGAGCCGTAGGCGTGGCCGCCGACCTGCTCGTACACCGGGCACACGTTCAGGCACGCCGAGCAGCGGATGCAGTGCAGCGCGGAGCGTCCCTCGGGATCCGAGAGCACCGCCGAGCGGCCGTTGTCCAGCAGCACCACGTGCACGTTCTGGGGCCCGTCGCCGGGTGTGACACCGGTCCACAGGGAGGTGTACGGATTCATGCGCTCACCGGTGGAGGAGCGCGGAAGCAGCTGGAAGAAGACCTCGAGGTCCTCGTAGCTGGGCAGCAGCTTCTCGATACCCATCACCGTGATCAGCGTCTCGGGCAGGGTGAGGCACATGCGGCCGTTGCCCTCGGACTCCACCACGGACAGCGTTCCCGTGTCCGCGATGCCGAAGTTCGCTCCGGAGATCGCGACCTTGGAGGTCAGGAACTTCTCGCGCAGGTGCTTTCGGGCCGCCTCGGCCAGCACGCGCGGCTCGCTCGTGAGCTCGTCCGTGGTCTCGGTCATCTCGTTGCGGAAGATCTCGCGGATCTCCTCGCGGTTCTTGTGGATGGCGGGGACCAGGATGTGAGAGGGCTTGTCCTTGCCCAGCTGCACGATCAGCTCGGCGAGGTCCGTCTCCGTGGCGGAGATGCCGTGCTCCTGCAGGTGCTCGTCCAGCCCGATCTCCTGGGTGGCCATGGACTTGACCTTGATGACGTCCGTGACCTCCTGCTCCTGGATCAGGCTCGTCACGATGGCGTTGGCCTCGTCCGCATCCCGCGCCCAGTGGACGACGCCGCCCTGCGCGGTGAAGTTGCGCTCGAACTCCTCGAGCAGCTCGGGAAGGTGCGCCATGACCATTTCCTTGGTCGCGGACCCTGTGTCGCGTAGCGCCTGCCAGTCGGGGACCTCGCCCACCACGCTCGCGCGCTTGGCGCGGATGGAGTGGGTGGCGTGCCGGATGTTGGCGCGCATCTGCTCGTTCTGCAGCTCTTTCTTGGCGGCCTGTGGGAAGGCCACCTGAGCGTGAAGGTTGCCCTGGCCGTGGACGGGGCGCACGGCGGGCATGCCCAGGGACGTGATACTCATCGGGTGGCTCCTACCGGGGCTGCCGACCGGCGGCCGGGCTGGGGGATGGACAGTTCCACGGGCCCGTCCACGATCAACGGGTTGGCGCGGGTGGACGCGAGGATCTCCGCGAAGTGGACCGTCTGCACGTCCAGCTTCCGCTTGGAGGCGGCTCCGCCCAGGTGCATGAGACAGGAGGCGTCCCCGCCGGTGCACAGGGAGGCACCGGAGTCCACGATGTTGCGCAGCTTGGCATCCGCCATGGCGCCGGAGACGTCCGGGTTCTTGAAGGAGAAGGTGCCGCCGAAACCGCAGCACTCCTCGGCGTCCGGCAACTCGTGGAACTCGATCTCCTCCACGGAGCGCACGAGGTCCTTCTGGCGGTCCCCGAGCCCGAGCAGGCGCATGCCGTGGCAGGACGGGTGGTAGGTGACGGGGTGGGGGAACCAGGAGCCCAGCTGGGCGGCCGAGTCGGTCACGCCGAGCACGTCCACGAGCAGCTCCGAGAGCTCGTAGGTGTTCTCCGCAACCATGGCCGCGTCCTCGGCGAGCGCGGCGTCCCCGCACTGCCGCGCGACCAGCGGCTGCTGGTGGCCCAGGGAGGCGACGCACGAGCCGGAGGGCGCCACGGCGACGTCGTAGTCCGTGCTGGTGAAGGCCCGGACATGGTTGCGGATCACGGGAACGGCGTCCTCGAAGTACCCGCTGTTGATGTGCATCTGGGAGCAGCAGCCCTGCCCCTGGGGAAACACCACCTCGTGTCCCAGCCGCTCCAGGATCCGCACGGTGGCCAGTGCCACCTTCGGATACATGGCATCCACAATGCACGTGGCGAAGAGCGCGATTCTCATGTTGTGGTCTCCCAACCGTCTGCTCTGGTCATCGTCTGCCTCGGTCCATCTCTGCGTCCAGGCCAGGCTACGCCCGTGAACCGGATCACAACAATGCGCGCACGCGGCCGCGGACATCCGCCGGACGCGCTCGTCATCTCACGAATCACCGGGCGCCACGCCTTAATCGTGTGACCTGGATCATGTACGCTGTGTGGTCGGACCACTGTGGCCTGACCACTTATCCTACGACCGGTTCCGGACACGGTGCACACCGCCCCGGCCAGAACCGCCCCACCCCGAGAACTGCGGTTCCGATCCACCCCTCACCCCTTGGAGATCCTGTGACCACCTTCACCGCCGTGACCGATGCCGTGGGAGGCAGCATCGGCCTCTCCGCCCTGGTGGGCTGCCTCCCCCTGCTGACCTTCTTCGTGATGCTGCTGGCCTTCCGCGCCAGCGCGTACGTGGCCGGGCTGACCTCCCTGGTGGTCGCCCTGGCCGTGGCGATCCTGGGCTTCGGCATGCCCACCCAGCTCGCCCTGCTCACCGCCACGCAGGGTGCCGTCTACGGCCTCTTCCCGATCGTGTGGATCGTGGTCATGGCCCTGTGGTTCTACCAGGTGACCGTGCTCTCGGGGCGCTTCGAGGACCTCCGCACCATCTTCGACACCATCGGCGGCGGTGACCTGAGGATCCAGGCCATGCTGATCGCGTTCTGCTTCGGCGGCCTGCTGGAGGCACTGGCCGGCTTCGGCGCGCCCGTGGCCATCACCGCGACCATGATCCTGGCCTTGGGCCTGAAGCCCCTCAAGGCCGCCACCCTGGTGCTGATCGCCAACACCGCCCCGGTGGCCTTCGGCGCCATCGCCATCCCCATCACCACCGCGGGCGCGCTCACGGATCTGGACCCCGCGCACATCGGTGCCGTCGTGGGCCACCAGGCGCCTCTGTTCGCGTTCGTGGTCCCCTTCTTCCTGCTGCTCATCGTCGACGGCGCCCGCGGCCTCAAGCAGGCCTGGCCCGCCGCGCTCGTGGTGGGCGGCAGCTTCGCGATCGCGCAGTGGTGGTGCGCCACGCACTTCTCCTACGAGCTCACGGACGTCGTGGCGTCCCTTGTAGGCCTCGCGGCGGCCGTGGTCCTCATGCGGTTCTGGCGCCCCAAGGGTGCCGAGGCTGTGCGCGCGGACCTGGGCGTGGAGAAGCCCGAGAGCGCCGCGGTGCTCACCCCGGGCCGCATCTGGATGGCCGTGCTCCCCTACGTCCTGGTGGTCGTGATCTTCGGCATCGCCAAGCTGTGGACCGCCGGCGTCAACGTCCCCAAGGCCCTGGCCACCACGGACGTGAAGATCCCCTGGCCCGGTCTGCACGGCCACCTGCTCAACGCCAAGGGTGAGGCCATCACAGGGACCGTCTACAACTTCCAGTGGCTCTCCAGCCCCGGAACCCTGTTGCTGATCACGGGGCTGCTGGTCACCATCGTGTACTGCCTGTTCAACCACAACGGCATGTTCCGCCTCTCCGTGGGCAACGCCATCGCGGAGATCGGGCGCTGCTTCTGGAAGATGCGCTTCTCCGCGCTGACCATCATGGCCGTGCTCGCCCTGGCCTACGTGATGAACTTCTCGGGCCAGACCATCGCCATCGGCACGTTCGTGGCGGGTCTCGGCGCGGCCTTCGCCTTCTTCTCACCCGTCCTGGGCTGGGTGGGTACCGCGGTCACGGGATCGGACACCTCGGCCAACGCCCTGTTCGCCAACCTGCAGAAGACAGCGGCGCTGGGCTCCGGGCTGGATCCCCACCTGATGACGGCGGCCAACACGTCCGGTGGCGTGGTGGGCAAGATGATCTCCCCGCAGTCGCTGGCCATCGCGTCCACCTCCGTGGGCATGCAGGGCAAGGAGTCCAGCATCTTCAGGGCGGTCGTGCCGTGGTCGCTCGGCATGCTCCTGGTGCTGTGCTGCCTGGTGTTCCTGCAGTCCAACGTCCTCGCCTGGATGCTGCCAGCAGCCTGAGCCGCATCGGTACAGTGAGGCGTCCCGGCCCGTCACCGCTACTCGCGGTGGCGGGCCATCGCGTGCAATCCCCTGGGAGGAACCATGAGCACCGCCCCCGCCTACACCGTGGTGCTGGACTGGCTCGAACGGCAGCTGCGCTCGGGTGAGCTGCGGGTGGGCGACAAGCTGCCGGCCGAGCGCACCCTCGCGGAGGACTTCGGCATCTCCCGTGCCTCGGTCCGCGAAGCGGTGCGGATCCTCGCGGCCATGGGGCTGGTGCGCTCCGCCACCGGGTCCGGGCCGCACTCCGGTGCCACGGTCATCTCGGACCCCTCGGCAGCACTGGGGTGGGCGCTGCGCATGCACATCGCCACCAGGTCCCTGCCCGTAGCGGACGTGGTGAGCACCCGTGTGCTGCTGGAGACCCAGTCGAGTCTCGACGCCGCGCGCTCGGACGTGCCGGAGCGCACCGCCGTCCTGGAGCAGGCGACGGCGCTGCTGGACCGCATGGACCGCCCGGACGTGGCCGACGCCGAGTTCCACTGCCTGGACGCGCAGTTCCACTTCCAGCTGGCGTCCCTGGGCGGCAACGTGGTGCTGGAGACGATCATGGCGTCGCTGCGCGAGGCGACCATCGGCTACGTGCAGGAGACCGTGGCGGCCACCTCCGACTGGCCCGGGGTGCGTGCGGGACTGCAGCACCAGCACCGGGAGATCCTGCGGGCCACGCTCGATCGGGAGGGTGAACTGGCGGCGCGGCTGCTGCGCGAGCACATCCTGTGGTTCTACGCGCTCGTCCCGGACGAGACCGGGGGCACCGGCTCCGAGTGAGCGGGTTGCCCCGGCACCCCCTGGTCGGAGGGCGCCGGGGCCAGATCCGCCCACGCTCGGGCTGCTGACGCGGCGGGAGCCCTCGGAGCTGCGCGCGAGGTGATCCAGGCCTCGCGGAACTCGTCCGGGGGTGGGGTACAAGGGCCCCCGCCGCGAATCCAGCGGTCCACTCCCCGGGAGCTCGGTGCGCCGTACAGTCGCCCATCCCCCGGGAGCGGTGGACACCGGGTCAGGGCGTCCACCATCCACTGTGCCGCACGCGGCGTTCGAAGGGCTATGGCCATCCGACCAGACCTGGGCCTTGAAACTGGGCAGAACCTGGGAATCAGGGGCGGCCCGCGTCGTCGTCGTCGAGAGCGGGCTTCACGAGGCCCCACTCGATCCCCGCGATCAGCACCTGGACCCGGTCCCGCACGGCCAGCTTCTCGCACAGTCGGGAGACGTAGGCCTTCACGCTGCCGTGCGAGACGGACATCCGCTCGGCGATCTCGGCGTTGTTCAGCCCCCGCGCTATCGACTCCAGGGTCTCGAGCTCCCGCGGCGCGAGCTGCGGCGCACCGGGAAGCGGGCCGGTGGCCCACAGCCCCGAGGCGTGCGCGACCGCCTCCCGCCGGCTCCTGCGCCGCACGGACGGCACAGGCACGTCCCCCAGCACGTTGTTCGCCAGCGAGCTCGCCACGGACGGAGACAGCGCAAGCTCGTCCTCCCGCACCAGGCTCGCGGCCGAGACAATCTCGTTGTGCCGCGCATCCTTCACCAGGTAGCCGGAGGCCCCGGCACGCAGCGCGGGCACCACGTACTCCAGGGTCGAGAACGTGGTGAGGGCGAGCACCTTGGTGCTCGGGCACTGCCGCACGATCAGCTCCGTGGCCTCGATCCCGTCCATCCCCGGCATGCGGATGTCCATCAGGACCACGTCCGGCTGCAGCGCGAGGCACTTCTCGACGGCCTCGGCACCCTCCCCCGCTTCGCCGACCACTTCGAAGCCCGGCTCGGCGCGGAACAGGTTGGCCAGTGCATCCCTCATGAGCGGGTGGTCGTCGACGAGGAGGAGTCTGCACAAATCCATGAGGCGATCATAAGCTGGCACCATGAAACAGATCTCGACACTCCCGCACGCCTCCGCCACCCGCACCCGCCGCACCCGCATGGTGCGCACCGCCGTCACCGCCGCCCTCGTGTGCGGCCTGTCCTTCGGCGCCATGGCGCCCGCCGCCGCCGATACCGGTGCCTCCGTGCGCACCGGGCCTTCCTCCGTGATCTGCGGGTACCTGCCGCTGCTCTGCAAGGGCGGCCACTGATCCCGGCACCCACATCCCGCGACGACCAGCCGACGGCGCTCACTCGCTCCATGCCGAACTGGTTGCGAATCGTCGTCCTGCTCTTCGCGGCACTCGCACTGCTCGACGACCTGCGGTCCGTCGATTGGCAGACGCTGACACCCCTCACGGCGATTCTGACGGCCGGGACCTCCGTCCTCAGCTACGGCGCGGTGGCCCTCCTCGCCTGGTCGCCCAAGGCGAGCACCGTCGTCATCGTCGTGGGCTACGCGGCATCGGTGGTGCCCGATGAATACGCCGCAATGCTGCTCGGGGCGTGCGTGGTCATGGTCGGCGTCGTTGCCATGGTGCCTCGCCGCACCGTCGCCCTCTTCGTCGCGACTTCCGCGGCGTGGATCGTCGTGGTCTCCGCCGTCTCCCACGACACCCGCTTCGTGTGGGCGCTCGGCCTGCCCCTCGGCGTGTGCGCGCTGTTCGGTGTGGCCCTGCGCTTCTTCCTCACCCAGTACCGTCTCAATGCCCGGCGGCTCGCGGTGCTCGAGGTCACGCACCAGCAGCTGCGGGAGCAGGAGCGGCTGGCCCTGGCCCGGGACCTGCACGACGTCGTGGCCCACGAGCTCACGCTCGTCACCATGCAGGCCGCCGGCTCCCAGCGCGAACAGGACCCGGCCGCACTGCACCGCACGATCGACGCAATGGACACCGCCGCACGCTCGGGCCTGCAGGAGCTGCGCATCCTGCTGCAGGTGCTGCGCGACTCCCCCGGTCCCGCCGGCCCCGCACGCCCCCAGGCCGGTGGCACCTCGGGGTTGACCACGGGATCGCTGGGCGACATCGCCCGCACGCTCGCCTCGAACCTCGAGCACTCGGGGCTCCACCCGGAGTTCACGCTCGACGACGGCGCGGCACGCCTTCCCACAACCGTCCGTGGCACCGCGGCCCGGGTGATGCAGGAGGCCACGACCAACATGATCAAGTACGCCCCCGCCGGTTCTCACTGCGAGATGCAGGTGTCCACGAGCGGTTCCTGCGTGCACGTCCACGCGCAGAACCCGGTCCGCCGCGGTGCCCGGCCCGCGGGCGAAGCCGAGGCCCCCGGCGCGGAGCTGACCTCCGGCTTTGGGCTGCCGGGAATCCGCGAGCGTGTGGCCCTGCTCGACGGCAGCGTGGAGTACGGGGCGCACGACGCCGCGTGGTGCCTGGACGTGCGGATCCCGTTCGCGTGAGCCGGGACCCGGAGGGGCGCGGCGGTGAGGACCCGGTCGAGGCGGTGCGGGGCGTCGTCGCCAGTATCCCGCCGGGCAGGGTGCTCAGCTACGGGGACGTGGCCGAGCTCGCCCGGCTCGGGACCCCGCGGCTCGCGGCGCGCATCATGGCCTCGGGGAAGCTCGGCCGGGGCGCCGCCTGGTGGCGGGTGGTGCGCGCGGACGGCACCCTGCCGAACTACCTGCAGATCACCGCGCGGGAACACTACGAGCGCGAGGGCACGCCCCTGCGGGACACGAGGGCGCACTGGGTCCAGGTGGACGTGCGCCGAGCCCGTTGGGACGCTCCGCCTGACGACCTCCCGCCGGACGTGCTCCCGGAGGGCGGTCCTCCCCCAGGGCAGCCTCGCGCGGGGTGATCTTCCGCAGGGTGGCGTTCCCCGGGACAGTCGTCCGCCGGCTGGCGCGGGCTCAGTACTCCGGCGGCCCGGCCACCTCGATGAACGGTCCGCGGGGGTCGAACGCACGGCCGGTGAGCCGCTCGTAGGCCTCCACGTAGCGCTCACGCGTCTTCGCCACCACGTCCTCGGGAAGCTCGGGGACAGGCCCCTGCCCGTCCCAGCCGGACTCGTCGGAGCGCAGCCAGTCCCGCACGTACTGCTTGTCGAAGGACGGCTGGGGCTGGCCGGGTTTGTAGGTCTCCAGGTCCCAGAACCGCGAGGAGTCCGGGGTCAGGACCTCGTCCCCCAGCGTGATGGCCCCGCGGTAGGAGTCCAGCCCGAACTCCACCTTGGTGTCCGCCACGATGATCCCGCGCTCCCGGGCGATCCGCTCGGCTCGCGTGTAGATCTTCAGGGACAGCTCGCGCAGCCGGTCCGCCACGGAGTTGCCCACCACGTCCGCCATCTCCCGGTAGGTGATGGGCTCGTCGTGCTCCCCCAGCTCGGCCTTGCCCGTGGGGGTGAAGATGGGCTGCTCCAGGCGGTCCCCGTCCCGCAGTCCGTCCGGCAGCTCGATGCCGCACACCGCACCCGTGGCGCGGTAGTCCTTCAGGCCCGAGCCCGTGAGATAGCCGCGCACGATGTTCTCCACGGGGAACATCGAGAGGTTCTTGCACACCACGGCCCGCCCGCGCACGGACTCGTGCACGTCCGTGGTGAGGATGTGGTTGGGGATCCCGTCCAGCTGCTGGAACCACCACAGGGACAGCTGGGTGAGGATGGTGCCCTTGCCCGGGATCTCGGTGGGCAGGACCTGGTCGAACGCGGAGATCCGGTCGCTCGCCACCACCAGCACGGCACCCGCGCGGTACTCGGCGTCGTTGTGGATGGCCACGCCCGTGGCGCTGAGCCGGGACTCGTCCGGAACGTAGAGCTCGCGCACCTTCCCGGAGTAGATGTGCTTCCAGCCCGGGATCTCCGGGGGTGTGCCGTGCTCGCTCATGCCTGCTCCTCTGCTGTGCTCGCCGCGGGGCGCCCGTCCATGGAGGTGGCCGTGCCCCGGGTTGCAGTGTGCTGCGCGGCACCCGGTGTCGGGACCTCGATCCGCCCCTCAGCCGCGGCCAGCGCGATGTCCGTGCGGTGGTGGGATCCGTTCAGCGTGATGCGCTGGACCCCACGATAGCCACGCTCGCGGGCCTCCCGCAGATCCGCGCCCAGCGACACGACGGCGAGCACGCGCCCGCCCGCCGAAACCAGCTCCCCGGCGTCGTTGCGCTCAGTGCCCGCGTGGATCACCCGGGTCTCGGGAACCTCGTTGACCTCCTCCAGACCGGAGATCACATCCCCCCTGCGCGGCGCCCCCGGGTAGTTGTGGGCCGCGAGCACGATCGTCACGGAGGCCCCGGGCCGCCACTGCAGCGGACGCTCCTCGTCCAGCCGGCCGCGGGCGGCGTCGAGCAGCAGCTCCCCGAGCGGGGTCTCCAGCATGGCCAGCACGGACTGCGTCTCCGGGTCCCCGAAGCGCGCGTTGAACTCGATCACCTGCACGCCCCGGGGCGTGAGCGCCAGACCGCAGTAGAGCACGCCCGTGAACGGGGTGCCCCTGCGGCGCAGCTCGTTCACCACGGGCCGGGCCACGCGCTCCACGACCTCCCGGGTGAAGTCCTCGGGCAGCCAGTCCAGCGGGGTGTAGGCACCCATGCCGCCGGTGTTCGGGCCCTCGTCCCCGTCGCGCACGCGCTTGAAGTCCTGCGCGGGCTGCAGAGGCACCACGTGCTCGCCGTCGCTGAGCACGAACAGCGAGACCTCGGGGCCGTCCAGGAACTCCTCGACAACCACGGAACCGCCGGCGTCGAGGCACTCCCGGGCGTGTGCCTCCGCGCGGTCGCGATCCTGGGTGACCACCACTCCCTTGCCCGCCGCCAGGCCGTCGTCCTTGACCACGTGGGGGGCGCCGAAGAGCTCGAGCGCCTCGCGCACCTGCATCATGTCCGACGTGGCGACGGCGCGCGCCGTGGGAACACCCGCCGCGGCCATGATCTCCTTGGCGAACGCCTTGGAGCCCTCGATCCGGGCTGCCTCGCGGGACGGGCCGAAGACGGGGATCCCAGCGGCGTCGAGCGCATCCGCAACCCCCGCCACGAGTGGCGCCTCTGGGCCCACGACCACGAGGTCCGCCGAGAGCTCGCGGGCCAGGGCCACCACTGCCTCCGGATCCCGTGCGTTGAGCGGGTGCACCGGAACGTCCTGCGCGATCCCGGCGTTGCCGGGGGCCGCGTGGACCTCGCTGACGTGCGGGTCCCGCAGGAGGGACGTGATCATCGCGTGCTCGCGGCCGCCGGGGCCCACCACCAAAACCTTCACCGGCTCAGCGTATCGGCCACCGGGCCCGGGCGGGCAACGATTGCACCCCACGACGCTGACATACTGGGCCCATGCAGACTTTCAGCTCGGATCAGGCCGTGGATCTCGCCGTGGTGCAGCGCAGCGGCTTCGTGGAGTCCCGCCACCGCGGCTCGGCCGTGGTGCTCGCCCCGGACGGCTCCGTGGCCCTCTCCGTGGGCGCACCCGAGGAGCTGATCTTCCCGCGCTCCACGCTCAAGCCGTTCCAGGCGGTCGCCGCCATGAAGGCGGGGGCCGCGCTGCGCGGCGAGCAGGTGGCCATCGCCGCGGCGTCCCACACCGGGACCTTCGACCACCTCGATGCCGTCAGCTCGATCCTCAAGGCCGCCGGGCTCGGCCCCGAGGCCCTGCAGTGCCCGCCGGACTGGCCCCAGGACGAGGACACCCGCGCGTGGCTGGTCCGCACGGAGTGCGGCCAGAACCGCATGTGCATGAACTGCTCCGGCAAGCACGCCGCGTTCCTGCTCGCCTGCGTGACCAACGGCTGGCCGACGGACACCTACCTGGACCCCGAGCACCCGCTGCAGCGGCTCGTGCTGGAGACGGTCGAGGAGTTCGCCGGCGAGGCCCCCGCCCACGTGGGGGTGGACGGCTGCGGCGCACCGCTGCCGGCCATCAGCCTCAAGGGACTCGCACGCATGTACTCCACGCTCGGCCGGGCGGCCCGCAACATCCAGGCAGACGCCCGCGCCGCGACCGTGGCCACCTCGATGCTCGACTACCCGGAGTACGTGCAGGGACCGGGGCGCTCCAACACGGTGATCATGCAGGAGCTGGACGTGATCACCAAGCTCGGCGCGGAGGGCGTGCTCGGCCTCGGCACCCGGGCCGGATGGTCCGTGGCCATCAAGATGCTCGACGGCTCCTCGCGCGCCAACTCCCTCGTGGGCCTCACCCTGCTCGCCCACACCGGGGCGATCTCCGAGGCCGACGCCGCCCGCGTCCTTGATCTCGTCACACAGCCGATCACGGGGGCGGGAAAGCCCGTGGGCGCCGTTGAGCTCGCGCCGGCCCTGCAGGACCTGCTGGTCTGAGGCCCGCCGTGATGCGACGCAGGATCGACCCCGCTGACGGCATCCTGGCCCTCGCCCGCTGGCGGGAGGACCCGGAGGCCGCCGACCGCCGCACCGTGGCCACCGCCGTGCGCTACTGCCTCGAGGAGCTCGGCACCCGCGCGGAGGGCAACTCCGTGGAGGTGCGTGTCCCGCCGTTCGGTGTCACCCAGTGTGTGGCCGGGCCCCGGCACACCAGGGGCACCCCGCCCAACGTGGTGGAGACGGATGCCGCCACGTGGTTGTCCCTGGCCACGGGCGCCGAGACCTGGGCCGGCGCCGTCGCCGCCGGGAGCGTGGCGGCGTCGGGAACCCGCACCGACCTCAGCGGGTGGATGCCGCTTTTCCGCTGACGCCACCGGGCGCAGACCGCCGAGTGGGTGCGGGCGAATCTGCCGGGCGGACCCCGAAGGAGACCAACACGCGGAACGGACCGGTGCGGAGACGGCGGGGACCGGCCCCGGACCGCGGACTCGGCAGCGTCCGGCCAACGCGCCGAAAACTCCCAGCAGATCGCAAGTGCCCCCGCCCGCCCGCCGGACACACCACCCCCGCACGCGCGATACCGTGGAGACCATGACGTCCGTCCACCGCGAGTCCCCCGAGAGCGCACCCCGTCCCGGAACCACCACCCAGGAGGTCACGGTGCGCCGTGCACCCAACGTGACCGCGTTCCTGGCCGCCGGAGCGGCGATCGGGGCGATCGCCGGGCTGCTGATCGGCGCGCTCGGCCCCGGATCGATCGCGTACACCCGCGCGGCGATCATCGGGTTCTTCCTCATGACGTTCCTGATCATCGGCGGTGCCGTGGGCGCGATCGTGGGGCTCGTGCTGGACCGGATCTCCGTAAAACGAGCCCGCACCGGGGCCGCCGAGGTCCAGGATGTCCGCGGGGGTGGCGAGCACCCCGGGGCGTGAGACACTTGACCCGTGGCTCGTGCTGACGGAAAACTCTCCCATGACCTTCTCCCCGGCGAGAAGGGCCCCCAGGACGCGTGCGGCGTGTTCGGTGTGTGGGCCCCGGGCGAGGACGTCTCCAAACTGACCTACTACGGGCTGTACGCGCTGCAGCACCGCGGGCAGGAGTCTGCGGGTATCGCCACCTCGGACGGCGAGCGGATCTCGGTCTACAAGGACATGGGACTCGTGTCCCAGGTCTTCGACGAGACCACGCTCAACACGCTCAAGGGCTACCTGGCCGTGGGCCACGCGCGCTACTCCACGACTGGAGCGTCCCACTGGGCGAACGCGCAGCCCACGCTCGGCGCCACACCGCACGGCACGCTCGCCCTGGCCCACAACGGCAACCTCACGAACTCCGCGGAGCTCTACGACCTGCTGCTGGACAAGTCCGGCTTCCCGTCCCGCGGCGAGATGGCCCGGGGCAACACCACGGACACCGCGCTGATCACCGCCCTGCTCGCCGAGCATCCCCTGAACTCACTCGAGGAAGCGGCCATGAAGCTGCTGCCGCAGCTCGTCGGCTCGTTCTGCCTCACGTTCATGGACGAGACCACGCTCTACGCCGCGCGAGACCCGCTGGGGGTTCGCCCCCTCGTGCTGGGCCGCCTGGAGCGTGGCTGGGTGGTCGCCTCCGAGACCGCCGCCCTGGACATCGTGGGCGCCTCCCTGGTGCGTGAGGTGGAGCCCGGGGAATTCATCGCGATCGACGAGAACGGCCTGCGCTCGCGCCGTTTCGCGGAGGCCACCCCTGCGGGCTGCGTGTTCGAGTACGTGTACCTGGCCCGCCCGGACACCACCATCAACGGGCGCTCGGTCTACGAGTCCCGGGTGGAGATGGGCCGTCAGCTGGCCCGCGAGCACGCCGTGGAGGCGGACCTCGTGATGCCCACGCCCGAGTCCGGCACGCCCGCCGCGATCGGCTACGCCGAGGCCGCTGGCATCCCGTTCGGGCACGGTCTCGTGAAGAACTCCTACGTGGGCCGCACGTTCATCGAACCTTCGGACACCATCCGCCAGCTCGGCATCCGACTCAAGCTCAACCCACTGCGCTCCATCGTGGCGGGCAAGCGCCTGGTGGTCGTGGACGACTCGATCGTGCGCGGCAACACCCAGCGCGCACTCGTGCGGATGCTGCGCGAGGCCGGTGCCGCGGAGATCCACGTGCGGATCTCCTCCCCGCCCATCAAGTGGCCGTGCTTCTACGGAATCGACTTCGCCTCCCCCGCCGAGCTGATCGCCAACGGCATTTCGGTGGAGGGTGTGCGCGCCTCGCTCGGCGCCGACACGCTCGGCTACATCTCCGAGGACGGCATGATCGAGGCCACCAAGCAGTCCCGCGGGAACCTGTGCACCGCGTGCTTCTCCGGGGACTACCCCACCGCGCTGCCCAAGGCGGACCGGCTCGGCAAGGCCGTGCTGGAAGCACCCGGTGCCCACGCCGAGCCCTCCGAGGACCTCGTGACAACCGTCACGAGCACCGCACCCGAGCACGAGGAGACCACCGCATGAGCCCCGAGCAGCCCCAGGACTCCCGGTCCGTGACCTACGCGAGCGCGGGGGTGGACGTGGAAGCCGGGGACCGCGCCGTTGAGCTCATGAAGGCCGCGGTCAAGGCGACCCACACCTCCGGCGTCGTGGGCGGCGTGGGCGGCTTCGCCGGGCTCTTCGACGTCTCCGAGCTCACGACCTACCGCAAGCCATACCTGGCCACGTCCACGGACGGCGTGGGCACCAAGGTGGCCGTGGCCCAGGCGCTGGACGTCCACGACACCATCGGGTGGGACCTCGTGGGCATGGTCGTGGACGACATCGTGGTGGTGGGTGCCAAGCCCCTGTTCATGACCGACTACATCGCCACCGGCAAGGTGGTCCCCGAGCGCGTGGCGGACATCGTGCGCGGCATCGCGTCGGCCTGCGAGGCGGCCGGCACCGCCCTGGTGGGCGGGGAGACCGCTGAGCACCCCGGTCTGCTGGGCGTGGACGAGTACGACGTCGCCGGCGCCGCCACCGGCGTCGTCGAGGCGGACGAGCTGCTCGGCCCGCAGCGGGTGCGCGACGGTGACGTGGTCATCGCGATGGCGTCCTCGGGCCTGCACTCCAACGGCTACTCCCTGGTGCGCCGCGTGGTCGAGATGGCCGGCTGGCAGCTGGACCGCCAGGTGGACGAGCTGGGACGCAGCCTGGGCGAGGAGCTGCTCGAGCCCACGCGCGTGTACGCCGCGGACGTGCTGGACCTCGCGCGCGCCTTCCCGGTCAACGGGGCCGACGGCGCCACGGGCCACGGCGTGCGCGGTTTCTCCCACGTGACCGGCGGCGGACTCGCGGCGAACCTCGCCCGCGTGCTGCCCGAGAACCTGCAGGCCACGGTGGAGCGCGCCACGTGGTCCCTGCCCCCGGTGTTCCGGCTGGTCTCCGAGCTCGGCCGCGTGCCGCTCTCCGACCTGGAGCGCACCCTGAACCTGGGCGTGGGCATGGTAGCCATCGTCGACCCCGAGGTCGCCGACGCCGCCGTGGCCCACCTCGAGGCCCGTGGCCTGCCCGCCTGGATCATGGGACGCATCGGTCCCGTGGATCCGGACGCGGCCCGCCACGGCAGCGACTGGGTGCAGGGCGCCAAGGGCGTGGCCGGTGGCGGCGTGCTCATGACGGGTTCCTACGCGAGCTGAGGCTGAACGTGGGGCTCCCAGAGAGCCCCACACGGATACCCCGCCCACACGAAGAACCGCCCACACGTCTGTGCGGGCGGTTCTTCGTGTGGCACCACGGCTGCGGTGACCATCAGGTCTGCGGCGCCTGCTGCAGAGGTGTCGTGCCGCTGTCCCCCGGAGCGACCACGGCCTCCGGCTCGCGCAGCAACGAAAGGGAACGCACCGGGGCCGGGTCAGTCGTAGTCGGAGTACTTCTCCGCGTAGGACGAATAGTTGTCCTCCTCGTCGGAGCTTTCCTCGTGGTCAGCGGCTCGGGAGGACGGTTTCGTGCCGCGCAGCTCGCGCTGCAGGGCCGAGTAGTCGGTCTGCGGGCTGAAGTACTTGATCTCCCGCGCCTGTCGTGTCGCCTTCGCCTTTTGACGGCCGCGCCCCATGGCGTGACCCCCTCTGCGTCTCGTGTCCGGTGGGCGGTGCCGTGTTGAGCACACAGTACGGCCCCGGAGTGTCTTGTCAGTTTTTCGTGAGTCCAGGGTACATGTTTTGACCGCGTCTCGCGCACCGCCCGTGGCCCCGTTCACCCCGGGCCGATCCGCGGCTCCCCGCCGCCTCCGCAAGGGGCCGGTACAGTGGGACGGCCCGGGCGGCGTCGCCCGCGTTTCCCCGCACCAGAACGCAGGTTTCCCATGAGCTCGTCCCCTGACGACAGCCCCCGGCCCACCGGCCAGTACCCCCACGACACCCACCCGGGCCTGGTGCCCGGCGTGTCCGTGGAGGAGCAGCGGGTGCGCTACCGCACCGACAAGATCACGTTCGGTGTCGCCGGTGCACTCATCGTGGGGTTCGTGATCTGGGGCGCGGTGTCCACGGAGTCCCTGACCACGGTCTCGACGGCCGCCCTGAACACGGTGGTGACGTACGGCGGGTGGATCTTCACCCTGCTGGCGGCCATCGTGCTGCTGTTCCTGCTCTACGTGGGCTTCTCCCGCTACGGACGCATCCCGCTCGGCAAGGACGGCGAGGAGCCCGCATACTCCATGGGCTCGTGGATCGCGATGCTCTTCGCCGCGGGCATGGGCGTGGGCCTCATCTTCTTCGGTGTGTACGAACCGGTGACCTACTACATGACCCCTCCCCCGGGGCGCGCCGAGGCCGAGAGCTTCCACGCAATGCACTCCGCCATGGCCCAGACCATCTTCCACTGGGGCCTGCAGGCGTGGGCCATCTACGCGCTCGTGGGCGCCGCGGTGGGTTATGCCGCCTACCGGCGCGGACGGCCGCTGCTGATGTCGGCCATCTTCGGCCAGCGGGCCCACCTCACCGTGGGCGGGCGGCTCATCGACATGTTCGCGATCGTGGGCATCCTCTTCGCCACCTCCGCCTCCCTGGGGCTCGGCACGCTGCAGATCGGCAGCGGGCTGCAGATCGTCACGGGGATGGGCCGGGTGGGCAACGGTGTGCTGATCGCGATCATCGCCGTGCTGACCTGCGTGTTCCTGGTCTCCGCGGTCTCCGGGGTGGCCAAGGGCATCCGCCTGCTGTCCAACTTCAACATGGTGCTCGCGGCCGTGGTGGCGTTCTTCCTCTTCGTGGCCGGGCCCACCGTGTTCCTGCTCAACTTCATCCCCTCCGTGGTGGGCACCTACTTCGCGGAGATGTTCCAGATGCTCGCCCTCTCCGCCTCGTGGGGCCCCGAGGCCGAGGACTTCATGCGCTCGTGGACCCTGTTCTACTGGGCGTGGTGGGTGTCCTGGGCGCCTTTCGTGGGGGTCTTCGTGGCCCGCATCTCGCGCGGTCGCACCCTGCGCCAGTACGTGAGCGTGGTGCTGCTGGCCCCCACGGTGATCTGTGTGCTCGCGTTCTCGATCTTCGGCGGCACCGCCATCTGGTTGCAGCGCTCCGGCACGGACGTTGCCGGCGCCGCGTCCCCCGAGGACATGCTGTTCCGGGTCCTGGACGCCCTGCCGTTCTCCCAGGTCACGCCGATCGCCATCATGGTGCTGCTCGCCGTCTTCTTCATCACCTCCGCGGACTCCGCGACGCTCGTGATGGCCTCGATGTCTCAGCAGGGCAAGCCGGAGCCGGACCGCAAGATCGTGATCTTCTGGGGAGTGGCCCTGGCCGGGGTCGCCGCCGTGATGCTCGCGGTCGGAGGCTCCGACGCCCTGCAGGGGCTTCAGGATCTCGTGACCGTTGCGGCCCTGCCCTTCGCGATCATCCTGCTGGCCCTCATCCCCGCCTTCCTGCGGGACCTCTCCACGGACCCCTTGAGCCTGCGCTACCGCTACGCCCGCACCGCCCTGGACAACGCCGTGCGCCAGGGCATGGGAGACCACGGTGACGACTTCGCTCTGGAGGTCCGTCACCAGGAGGGGCCCTCTGCCGCCGGAGCCGACGTCGACTCCACCGGCGAGCGCATGAGCTCCTGGTACCAGCGCACGGACGAGGACGGGCGCCCCGTCGACTACGACTACGCGCGGGACAGCTACGTGGATCCGGAGCCTCCCGCGCGACGCTGAGCCACGACGGCGAGCGGCGGGTGCGCACGACGAAGCGCCGGGACGGATCACCTCTGTCCCGGCGCTTCGCGCTGTGCTGGCGCGTGGCCAGCGGCGCGCGGGGTCAGTCCTCCACGACCTCCGCGTCCACGACGTCGTCGTCATCCCTGTCACGGGAGGCGTCGGACTCGCTGCGCTCGGCCGTGACCGTGAGCCCGTCCTCGGCGACGTCCGGGTTCACGTCCACCACCACGGTGTCACCGTCCAGGATGGCTCCGGACAGCAGCCCCTTCGCCAGGCGGTCGCCGATCTCGCGCTGCACCAGTCGGCGCAGCGGACGGGCGCCGTAGGCGGGGTCGTAGCCGGTCACGCCGAGCCACTCGCTCGCCGCGGGCGTGACCACCAGGGTCAGGCGGCGCTGCGCGAGGCGGCGGGCCAGCTGGGCAACCTGGATGTCCACGATCTTCGCGAGGTCCTCGGTGCTCAGCGGCTCGAATATGATGATGTCGTCCAGCCGGTTCAGGAACTCCGGCTTGAAGGACGCGTTCACCACGCCCATCACGGCGTCTTTCTTGGCCTGCTCGTCCATCGTGGGGTCCACCAGGAACTGGCTGCCCATGTTGGACGTGAGGATCAGGATCACGTTGCGGAAGTCCACGGTGCGGCCCTGCCCGTCGGTGAGCCGGCCGTCGTCAAGCACCTGCAGCAGGATGTCGAAGACCTCCGGGTGGGCCTTCTCCACCTCGTCCAGCAGCACCACGGAGTACGGGCGACGGCGCACGGCCTCGGTCAGCTGCCCGCCCTCGTCGTAGCCCACATACCCCGGAGGGGCACCGACCAGGCGGGAGACGGAGTGCTTCTCCGAGTACTCGGACATGTCGATGCGGATCAGGGCGCGCTCGTCGTCGAACTGGAAGTCCGCGAGGGACTTGGCCAGCTCGGTCTTGCCCACGCCTGTGGGGCCGAGGAACATGAACGAGCCGATGGGCCGGTCCGGGTCCGAGATCCCCGCGCGGGAGCGGCGCACCGCGTCCGCCACGGCGGTCACGGCCTTGCGCTGGCCGATCAGCCGCTTGCCCAGAACCTCCTCCATGTGCAGCAGCTTCTCGGACTCGCCCTGCAGCATCTTGCCGGCGGGGATGCCCGTCCAGGCGGAGATGACTTCGGCGATGTCGTCCGCAGTGACCTCCTCCGAGACCATGGTGTCCTCGGGGACGCCGCTGGCGTCCTCCTGTGCCTGGGCGGCGTCGAGCTGCTTCTGCGCGGCGGGGATCTCGCCGTACAGCAACCGGGAGGCCTCGCCGAGGTCCCCGTTGCGCTGGGCGCGCTCGGCCTGCGAGCGCAGTTCGTCGATCCGCGCCTTGAGCTCGCCGACCTGGTTCAGGCCAGCCTTCTCGGACTCCCACCGGGCGTTGAGCGCGTCCAGCTCCGCCTGCTTGTCCGCCTTGTCACGACGCAGCGCGGCCAGGCGCTCCACCGAGGCGGGATCGGTCTCGCCGTCCAGGGCGAGCTCCTCCATGGTCAGACGGTCCACCGAGCGGCGCAGCTCGTCGATCTCCTCCGGGGCGGAGTCGATCTCCATGCGCAACCGGGACGCGGCCTCATCGATCAGGTCGATGGCCTTGTCCGGCAACTGACGGCTGGGGATGTACCGGTGGGACAGCTGGGCCGCGGCCACGAGAGCGGAGTCCGCGATCTGCACCTTGTGGTGCGCCTCGTAGCGCTCCTTGAGCCCGCGCAGGATGGCCACGGTGTCCTCCACCGAGGGCTCTCCCACGTAGACCTGTTGGAAGCGACGCTCCAGGGCGGCGTCCTTCTCGATGTTCTCGCGGTACTCGTCCAGCGTGGTGGCGCCGATCAGGCGCAGCTCGCCGCGGGCCAGCATGGGCTTGAGCATGTTGCCCGCGTCCATGGAGCCCTCGGATGCACCCGCGCCCACCACGGTGTGGATCTCGTCGATGAACGTGACGATCTGACCCTCGGACTTCTTGATCTCGTCCAGGACGGCCTTCAGTCGCTCCTCGAACTCGCCGCGGTACTTCGCGCCGGCCACCATGGACCCGAGGTCCAGGGAGATCAGCGTCTTCCCGCGCAGGGACTCGGGGACGTCCCCTGCGACCATGCGCTGCGCGAGGCCTTCCACCACGGCGGTCTTGCCCACGCCGGGCTCGCCGATCAGCACGGGATTGTTCTTGGTGCGCCGGGAGAGCACCTGGACCACGCGGCGGATCTCCGAGTCGCGGCCGATCACCGGGTCGAGCTTGCCCTCACGCGCAATGGCGGTGAGGTCCGTGCCGAACTTCTCCAGGGACTGAAAGGTCCCCTCCGGGTCCGGGCTGGTGACGCGGCGGTCACCGCGGACCTGCGGAATGGCCTCGGCGAGCGCCTCGGTGGTGACACCGGCGTTCTTCAGAGCCTCCGCGGTCTTGTCGTGGCCCGCGGCCAGGCCGTAAAGGATGTGCTCCGTGGAGACGTACTCGTCCTGCAGCTCGCGCGCATAGGTCTCGGCGGCCTGCAGCGCCTGCAGCGCGGTGCGGCTCAGCTGGGGCTGGGCCGTGGAGCTGCCGGACGCGCTCGGCAGCTCGTGGATGATGGTGCTGGCCTTGAGGGACACGGCGTCGGCGTTGGCGCCGGTGGCCTTCAGGACCGCGACCGCCACACCGTCCCGCTGGTCCATGAGGGCCTTGAGGGTGTGGGCGGGCTCGATGTTGGGGTTGCCCGCGGTCGCGGCGTTCGACGCCGCAGAACTCAGGGCCTCCTGAGACTTGGTGGTGAACTTGGTGTCCACAGCATCTCCTTCTGCTTGGCTAACGGATTGTCAATTATCTTGAGTCTAGTCCACTCAACCTGCTTTGTGAAGCCCTCGGCGCCGGAATTCTGGGGGAATTCGGGGGTGGGCAGGCTATGATTAGTGCCCTAATCGTCGGGGTGAGACCACCCCGTCCGTCCCGTGAAAAGGATCTCCCATGTCCCGCCGCCTCGACCCCGACCGCCCGCGCCACAGCCTCTTCAAGCGCTTCGACGACTTCGTCATGAAGTTCGTGGGACCCGCCGACCGCAGCCCCGCGGACCTGCGCGGCAACGAGCAGATGAGCGAGCAGACCCAGCAGTGGTATAGCAACCTGCAGTCCGAGTACGAGATGGTGAAGGACGCCCACGGCCAGAGTTACCTGCGCCGCCGCGGGAGCTGATCCCGGCCGGGCACCCCGGCCCGGCGGCGTCGTTGACCCCCTCCTCACCCCTCGTCGTCAGCAGGCGGCGTCAGGGCACGACGACGCTCGCCCCGTTCCCTGAGGCCCGACCCGCCTCACGTCCACTCACCCGAGCTGCCGCGCCGGTGGCTGCCCACCAGGTGCGTGTCCACCATGCCGATCGCCTCCATGAGCGCGTACATGGTGGTGGGCCCCACGAATGCGAACCCGCGTCGCTTCAGCTCCTTTGACAGCGCGGTGCTCCGCTCGGAGACGGTGGGGACCTCCGCGAAGCGCACCGGCTCGGGCGTCTCCTCCGGGCGGAAGGACCACACGAGGTCCACGAGGCCCTCCTGCTCGCGCAGCGCCACCGTGGCCCGCGCGTTGGTGACTGCGGCGCGGATCTTGCGCTCGTTGCGGATGATCCGCACGTCACCCATGAGCCGCTGCACGTCAGCCTCGCCCATCGCGGCCACGGCGTCCGGGTCGAAGTCGTGGAAGACCTCTCGGAACGCCGGCCGCTTGGCGAGCACAGTGCGCCACGAGAGCCCGGACTGGAAACCCTCGAGCACGATCCGCTCGTACAGCCCCACCTCCTCCCGCACGGGCATGCCCCACTCGTGGTCGTAGTACTCGCGCAGCAGGGGGTCCCCGGCCGCCCAGAGGGGGCGTGCCAGGCCGTCCTCACCCACCACCAGGTCCGGATTCTCCGCCGCCAGCTCGAAGAGCTCGCACTCGGCGTCGTAGTAGGCGCGGGTGCGGCCCCGGTGCGTCATCCCCAGCCGTCGGCAGACCGCCTGCGAAGCAGTGTTGTCGGGATGGGTCACCGCGACCACCCGGTCGAGGCCCGCGGTGAACGCGTGGTCGAGCACGGTGCGCGCCGCCTCGGTGGCCCAGCCGCGACCCCACGCGTCCGGGTGCAGGTGCCACCCGACCTCGACGTCATGCGCGGTGTCCGTGCCTGAGTCCGGGATGGGTTTGAGCAGCACGGTGCCGAGAGGAGAACCATCCGGCTCGCACACCGCCCACACGCCGAGCACCGGATCCGTGTCCCAGGCGGCCTGCCACCCGGCGATCTTCTCCCTCGCCGCCTCGAGCGTGGTGGTGCGCGCGGTGCCGTTCCCGAGGAAGCGCTGCACCGCCTCGCGCGAGTAGAGGTCGCGGACGAACGCGGCGTCGTCGGCGTCGTAGGTCCGCAGCAGAAGCCGCGCGGAGCGCAGGGGCACCGTCATGACCGGGGGCCCGACCATTGCTGCTGCTCCCGCTCCAGCCGGTCCAGGCGCTCGTCCTCGGTGAGCGGATCCCCGCGCAGACGACGGGCCGTGACACGCTGCTCCGTGACGGCCAGCAGCACGAGGGCCACGGCGAGCGCCACGGTCAGCACTCCGAAGATGTTGACGAAGCCGTAACCGAGCTCCAGGAACTCGGCCCCGGCCACGTGGGTGAACAGGGAGCGCATCCCCTCGGGAGTGGCGTCCGGGAGGAAGAACCCGAAGCACGCGGTGACGACCCACGCCGCTGCAGCGGTGGCCATGGTCCGGCGGGTCACGGAGCGGGAGGGGTGGTCCAGGCTGTCCCGGCGGAAGAGCGCGGCGGCCACCACGTGCAGCGCGAGCACGGGCAGGGCGATCGCCAGGGCGTAGACCGGTGCGAGGCTGCCCAGCAGCCCGGCCAGGCCCCGCCCGAAGCCGACCCACAGTGCCAGCGCGGCGGCCACGACCACCATGACCACGGGGAAGCTGCGGGCGAGAGCCGAACCGGGTCTCGCGGGGAGGATCGGGGCCGGGGAGCTCATGGCCCCCATGATAGGTGTCCTCCGGATGGTGGCCGGTGGCAGGTGGCGGGTGCCGAGCCGTGTCGGAGCGGGGACGTAACCTGGGCCCATGTGCACCTCACAGTTCCCCCGGGCCGTCCTCTTCGACCACGACGGCACCCTTGTGGACACCGAGCCGCTGTGGGAACGGGGCAAGCAGCGGATCACGGCCGCGCACGGCGGGAAGTGGTCCGAGAAGGACACCCGGGACACCCTGGGGATGCCGCTGTCTCACACCATCCGCCGCCTCGGGGAACTGGGAGTTCCCGGCAGCCAGGAGGAGATCCAGCGTGAGTTCCACGGGATCCTCCGGGAGGTCCTGGCCGAGGACACGCCCACGTTCATCCCGGGGATCGAGCCCCTGCTCCACGAGCTGGACCGGGCCGGGATCCCCGCCGCGATCGTCACCAACGCCACCTCGGAGGTGGCCCGTCACACCGCCGGCCGCGCCCCGGACAACCTGTTCCGGGTGGTCATCGGGGACGAGGAGGTGGCCCAGGGCGTCACCCCCAAGCCGGATCCGGACGCCTACCTCGAGGCTGCACGCCGCCTGGGGGTCGCGCCCGAGGACTGCGTGGTCGTGGAGGACTCCCCCTCCGGAGCAGCCGCCGGCGTGGCCGCGGGCATGGCGACCGTGGTTGTCCCCGGTGAGCAGGCTGTGGAACCGGGGCCGCGGATCGTTCACGTGCCCGAGCACGCGAGCCTCACACTGGACTTCCTGCGCTCGCTCGCGCCACGGGACTGAGCTGCGCTCTGAGCCGACACATGCTGGGACGGGCCGAGCAGCCCCCGGTTCCTGACCTCCTCGGAGCTGGGCCCTCCGGCCGCGAACCCCACGGCACCGTGCCTTCACGGGTTCCAACGGCGCCCGCCTGGTTCCGTTCTTCTCCGTCGTTCCCTGCCGAAAGGTGACCATGACCTACCCCCGAGCAGTCCTCTTCGACCACGACGGCACGCTCGTCGACACCGAGCCGCACTGGGCTGCCGCCAAGCGCCACGTGGCCGGCACCCACCAGCAGAGCTGGGACACCGAGGACGACCACGCCACCCTGGGCGGTACGGTGCAGGACGCCGCCCGGCTCATGGTCGAGCGCGGCGCCACCGACTCAGTGGAAGAGATCACCCGGCAGCTGGCGGAGCACGTGATCGGCAGCGTGGACCACGAGATCCCGTTCCTGCCGGGCATCCCCTCCCTGCTGCGCGAGCTGAAGGAAGCGGGGATTCCCGCGGCGATCGTGACCAACGCGCTCGGCTCCGTCGCCCGGACCACCTCAGCGGGCGCCCCGGACGTCCTCACCCGGATCGTCTCGCACGACGACGTGTCCCGCGCCAAGCCGGACCCGGAGCCCTACCTCGCGGGCGCTCGCCTGCTTGGCGTCCCCCCGCGCGACTGCGTGGCCGTGGAGGACTCCGAGCCGGGTGTGGAGAGCGCCGTGGCCGCGGGCATGACCGTGGTGGTGGTCCCGGGAGACAAGCCCGTTCCCGAGGGACCGCACCGTGTGTTCGTCAGTTCCCACGAGGACGTCACGCTCGACTTCCTGCGCTCGCTCACCCCGCCGGCCTGAGCCCCTGGGCGGGTGCCGACTCCCGAGGCGGCCACACCGCCGGTGGGCGAGACCACGGTGATTCGGCCGCACGAACACGGCACCTGAGCGGTTCGACACCTTTGGAGCGGCCCCCGGTACGACGAGCCCCCGGCCCGCGCAATGCGGACCGGGGGTTCGGTGGTTCAGGGGGCAGCACCCACCGCGCGGTCACGCGGGCGGGGCAGCCTCCCGGGACTGGACTCAGCGCGAGGGCTGACCCGAGCGGTTGTTCTGCCGACGACGCTGCGCCGCCGCCGTGGCGCGGTCCGGCACCTGGCCGACGCCGCCGCGCTGCGACGAGCCCACGCGGGCGCCCCGCGGGGAGGACGTGCGCGCCGAACCGGACCCGGCGGCGTCGCCGCCCTGACCGCGGCGCGACGTCGAACGCCCGCCGCGGGAGGATCGCCCGGAGTCCGAACGCTCGGAACGGCCGCCGCCCTGGCCCTGGCCGCGCCCCTGGTTCTGGCGCTGGCCGGAGCCCTGGCCACCGCGCTTGGAACCATTGCGGCCGGAACCACCGCGCTGGCCGCCGGAACGGCCACCGGAGCGACCGCCCGAACGGTTGCCGTCACCGGACTGCGTGGCTGCCGGGGCCGCCTTGGGAGCGACGCGCTCGGCGCGCTCGCCCACGAGCTCCTTCACGACCTCGGAGTTGGGGCCGACCTCGTCCACCTGCGGAGTGACACCCGCCTTCTTCATGAGCTTGTTGACGTCCGAGCGCTCCTCGGTGGTCGCGATCGTGATGACCGAACCTGAGGCACCGGCGCGGGCGGTGCGGCCCGAGCGGTGCAGGTAGGACTTGTGCTCGGCGGGCGGGTCGATGTGCACGACCAGCTCGACGTCGTCAACGTGCACGCCGCGCGCGGCGACGTCCGTGGCCACGAGCACGCGCACGTCGCCGTCCGAGAACGCGCCGAGGTTGCGGTCGCGCGCGCCCTGCGAGAGGTTGCCCTGCAGGTCCACGGCGGGGATGCCGGCCTGGCTGAGCTTCTTGGCCATCTTCTTGGCGCGGTACTTGGTGCGCGTGAACATCATTCGACGGCCCGTACCGGAGGCCAGCGCCTCGATGAGTGCCTGCTTGTCGTCCGCGTGGGTGACCAGGACCTGGTGGTCCATGGTGGTCACCGCAGCCTGGGCGTTGTCCGCCGAGTGCAGGACCGGATCCTTCAGGAACTTCTTGACCAGCACGTCCACGCCATTGTCCAGCGTGGCGGAGAACAGCAGACGCTGCGAGCCCTTGGGGGTCTTGGCGAGGATCCGGGTGACCACGGGCAGGAAGCCCATGTCCGCCATGTGGTCCGCCTCGTCCAGAACGGTGACCTGGATGTCGTCGAGCGTCAGCAGGCCCTGCTTGATGAGATCCTCGAGACGGCCGGGGCAGGCCACCACGATGTCCACGCCGTCCGCGAGCGCCTTCTCCTGGCGCTTCTGGGAGACACCGCCGAAGATCACGGTGGTGTTCAGCCCGGCGGCCTTCGCCAGCGGGGCCACGGTGCGGTCGATCTGGGTGGCGAGCTCCCGGGTGGGGGCCAGCACCAGCCCCGTGGGCCGGTGGGCACGACGCCGCGTCCGGGCAGTACCCGGGGCCAGTCCGGCCAGGCGGGTCACGAGCGGCAGAGCGAACGCCACCGTCTTGCCGGAGCCCGTGCGACCGCGGCCGAGCACGTCACGGCCGGCGAGGGAATCGGGGAGAGTCTTCTCTTGGATGGGGAAAGCTTCCGTGATGCCCACGCGGGCGAGGTCAGCGGAGAGCGCCTCGGGCACACCGAGGTCTTCGAAAGAATGAGACAAGGAACGTCTTTCAGGGTTGGTCCGCGCGAAACGATTTCGCGCGCACGCGCCGTGAGTCGGGCGCGAACTGCGCGCCTCGGACCGGCGCGCCTCTACCCCGCAATATGTACGGGGGAACCGGTCCAGTCTACACCTCCTGCCCGGTGGACCCCACCAGGGGGCGGCCCTCGTCTCAGCGCCTCACACCGCGGCGTACCCGCCGTCCACCAGGTAGTACCCTCCCGTGATGAACGAGGCCTGGTCCGAGAGCAGGAAAGCGGTCAGCTGCGCAACCTCTTCCGCCGTGCCGAGGCGGCCCATGGGGTGCTTGGCAATCAGGCCCGCGAGGACCTGCGGGGGCACGCTGCGCAGCAGCGGGGTGTCGATGTACGCCGGGCCCACCGCGTTGACCCGGACCCCGCGCTGGGCGTAGTCCACACCTGTCTGGTGAGGCCCATGAGGCCGTGCTTCGCCGCGGTGTAGGCGCTGTGGCCGAAAGTGGTGGCCACCGTGGAGTGGATGGAGCCGATGTTGACGACTGCTCCTCCCCCGTACTGCTCGATCACCGGCAGCTGGGCGTGCATCCCGTAGGCCACCCCGTTGAGGTCGATCGCCACGGTGCGCTCCCACGCGTCCAGGTTCGTCTCCCCGAGGGCCTCCATCTGCCCGCCCACACCGGCGTTGTTGACCGCGTAGTGCAGGCCGCCGTAGGTCTGCACGGCGAAGTCCACGGCGGCCACGGCGTCGGACCTGCTGGCGACATCCTGACGGATTCCCGCGGCGTCGCCCCCGGCCGCCATGATGGCCTGCACCACGTTGTCGATGCCCGTGGGGTCGATGTCCGTGACCACCAGCTTCGCGCCGCGGCGCGAGGTCCTTGGCGACCGCCTCCCCGATTCCGGAGGCACCTCCGGTGACCAGTGCTACACGGGACGTGAACTCTGACATGGCATCTCCTGGGCGTGGGGCGGTTCGTGAACACGTTCAGTCTCGCGTGTGGTGCAGCTCACCTCCAGGAGTCGCGGAAATGAGTCTCGTGGAAACGAGTCAGCGGGGCCGCCCCGGTCCGGTGTCCGTGGCGACCCCATCGGGGGCCCCGCGCGGTGAACCCGCGCCGTCGCCCCCCCCCCCCCCGCGCGGGTCCTCTCAGTGGGTCCCGTGCAAGGGCGTGGGCCTGCTGTCCTTCGCGAAGCGCCGGGCCTTGACCCGCTCGGGCAGCACCCTGTTGAGCAGCGCGGCCCGGCGCGTGGCGAGGTTGCCGCCGACCACGTGGTCCCTGTCCGCGAACAGCGCCTCGACACCCTGTCGGGCGACCTGCGAGGGGTCGTTCTTCCACTCGTTGGACCCGAAGACCGTGTTGTCCATCCCCGCCGTGTGGTGGAAGCCGGTGGCCGTGGCACCCGGCAGCAGCGCCGTCACGACCACCCCGTACTCCTTCATCTCCTCTCGCAACCCCTGGGCGAACGCGTAGGTGAACGCCCGCGTTGGCCCGTAGATGGACTCGTACGGCGTGGGGGTCAGTGCGGAGAGCGAGGCCGTGATGAGGATCCGCCCGGAACGCTGCCGTGCCATCGTCTGCACGACGTGCTTGGCCAGGCGCACCTGTCCGGTGACGTTGAGGTCCAGCATGCGCAGCTCGTCCTCAAGATCCGTGTCCACGAAGGACCCACCCAGGGACTTCCCGGCGTTGAGCACGGCGACGTCGAGGTGCCGGCCAAGCGACTCGACCTGGTCCCAGACGTGCTCCACCCCCTCGGCGGTACTGAGGTCCGCGCGCACGGAGACCACCGTGCCCACCGGGGTCGCGGCGTCCGCAGCCTTCTCGAGCTCGCTCTGCAGGGTGCCGATCCGCCCGCTCGCACCCACACCCACGATGTCGTAGCCGCGGGCGCTGAGCTGGGCGGCGATCTCGAACCCGATGCCGGAGGAGGCCCCGGTGACCAGCGCGAGAGGCCTCACTCCCGCTCGTCCTCGCCCTCGGCCTTCTCGGCGTCGTGCTCCTCGCGCAGCGCCTGCGCGGCCTGCTCCTCCTCGGCCTTCTGCTCGCGCACCACCTCGGTGAGCAGCTTGGTCATCTCCTTGGCCACGCCGGCCGCGGACTGGGGGTTCTGGCCCGTGACGAGACGCTCGTCCACCTGGACGTTCTCCTCCCAGTTCTCCGCCGCCTTGACGGTGGCGCCCTGCTCCTCGAGCCGGTCCTGGAGCAGGTAGGGCACGGCGTGCCGCTTGCCCACGGCCTCCTCCTCCGCGTTGGTGAACGCGGCCACCTTGCGCCCGGACAGCAGACGCACCCCGTTGGACAGCTCCACGTCCACCAGCCCGGAGGGGCCGTGGCACACGGCACCGACGATGCCACCGGCGTCGTAGACCGCGGCCACGAGCTTCTGCAGGGCCGCGCTGCCCGTGAAGTCCCACATGGTGCCGTGCCCGCCCACGAGGTACACGGCGTCGTACTGCGCAGGGTCCACCACGGAGACCTTCGGGGTGTTGTAGAGGGAGGCCTTCGCGGTCTCGTCCTGGGTGAACTCCACCTGCACCGGGTCCTCCTCCTGGACCTCGTCCCGCGGGGGCCGCCCGCCCTCGATGGAGGCGAAGTCCACGAAGTACCCCGCATCCCGGAACACCTTCCACGGGTGCGACGCCTCGGCCACGTTGTAACCGGTGGGCTCGCCCGTCTCGCCCAGCGTGTCCTGGCTCGTGAGCACCAGCAGGATCTTTTTCATGGTGGTGATGTCCATGACTTCCCTTCTCGAACGGGTCGTGCGGGCGCGGCGCCCGCCGTGTGCCACCACCCTAGGTAGGGCCCCGCCGGGGTGCGCGAGCCGTTCGCTCACGGCATGGGGCGCCAGGGAGGGGTTCAAAACGGGCCGCTGTTAGCATGAGCATCGATCCTCGGCGGGCACCTCGGGCCTCTGCCCGACCCCGCTCCACCCCGATGAAAGGTTCACCCATGCGCATCTCCAACGCCATCCTCCGCGGCGTCTCAGGCGCCTACCTGCTGCAGTCCGGCTACGGCAAGCTCGGCATGGACGCCCAGGCGGCCGAGGGCCTCAAGCAGTTCGCCGCCACCGGCGTCCCACAGTTCGCCGAGTGGGACTCCAAGACCTTCGCCACGTTCATCGCCGGCAGCGAGCTGGCCGTGGGCGCCGCGCTGGTCACCCCGTTCGTCTCCAAGCGCCTCGCCGGCGCGGGGCTGCTCGCGTTCAGCGCCGGGCTGCTGACCATGTACTTCCGCAACTCGGAGATGACCAAGGACGACGGCATCCGCCCCTCCGAGCAGGGCATCTCGCTGTCCAAGGACTTCTTCTTGGCCGCCATCGGTGCGGGCCTGATGGTCCAGAAGTAGCCTCCCCACGCCCTAACGACGGCGACGCCGCAGTGGTCACCACTGCGGCGTCGCCGTATGTCAGGGGGCGGGAGCGAACCCCCGTCCCCCGCCGCCCCTGTGCGCTAGGTTGGACAGCACCGCACGTCCGGTCTCACGAAAGCTCCCCCATGGACACCCTGCAGAACACCCTGGACTTCGTCCGCGACCTCGTCTGGGGGCCCTGGCTCCTGCTGCCCCTGCTCTTCGGCACCGGTGTCTTCCTCACCATCCGGCTGCGCGGCATCCAGTTCCGGCTCTTCACCAAGGCCATGAGCCTGGGCTTCGGGCGCCGCTCCCGGGGCACCGGGGAGAAGGGGGACATCACCTCGTTCGCCGCGATGTCCACCGCGCTGGCCGCCACCGTGGGCACGGGCAACATCGTGGGCGTGGCCGCGGCGATCTCCGTGGGCGGACCCGGGGCCCTGTTCTGGATGTGGCTCACCGCGCTGGTGGGCATGGCGTCCAAGTATGCGGAGTGCTTCCTGGGCGTGCGCTTCCGCACGAGGGATACCGCCGGGCAGCTCACGGGCGGCCCGCAGGTCTACCTGGCGCGCGGGATCCCCAACAAGTTCGGGCGCTTCCTCTCCGTGATGTTCGCAGTGTGCTGCGTTGTGGCCACGTTCGGGATCGGCAACATGACCCAGGGCAACGCGATCGCCTCGAACCTGGAGCACTCCTTCAACGTCCCACCGCTCCTGACGGCCGCCGTCCTGGCCGTGGGCACGGGCATCGCCCTGCTGGGCGGCATCCAGTCCATCGCGAAGGTCACCACCTACCTGGTGCCCCTGATGATCGTGCTCTACATCGGCTCCGGGCTCTACATCATCGGCGTGAACTACCGGGGCATCCCCGAAGCCCTGCGCCTGATCTTCGAGGGCGCCTTCACCCCCATGGGAGCGACCGGCGGCTTCGTGGGCTCCACCGTGCTGATGGCCATCCAGATGGGCGCGGCGCGCTCCCTGTTCTCCAACGAGTCCGGCATGGGCACCGCATCCATCGCGGCCTCGATCGCCCAGACCAGCCACCCCGTGCGACAGGGCCTGGTGTCCATGACCCAGACCTTCGTGGACACCCTGGTGGTCATCTCCATCACGGGCTTCGTGATCCTCTCCACGGGCGTGTGGAGCGGCACGGACACGGCCACCATGACCTCGGTGGCGTTCTCCACCGGCCTGCCCGGCTCCTGGGGCGGCACGATCGTGACCATCTGCCTGGTGCTGCTGGGCTACTCCACGGTGCTCGGCTGGGCCTACTACGGCGAGCGCAACGTAGAGCGCCTGGCCGGTGCCCGGGCGGCGATCGTCTACCGCGTGGTCTTCTCGATCGCAGCCGGCCTGGGCGCGCTGGCGCCGCTGACCCTCGTGTGGACGTTCTCGGACATCATGAACGGATTCATGGCCATCCCCAACCTGATCGGCCTGGTCCTGCTCTCCGGTCTGGTGGTGCGCGAGACGAACCTCTACCTGAAGCACGACCCCAAGTTCAACGCCACCGCGCAGGAGGTGGACAACTTCATGGGCACCCGCCCCGGCGCCCTGGACGCCCAGATCCACCACACAGTGGACCTCACCTCCCCGAAGCCCGCCCTCTCGGAGACGGGCTCGGCGCCCGCACCGCGTTCCGACGCCGACACTGCAGCTGGGCCCCGCGCGAGCGCCTGACAGTTCCGGGGGTCGCTCGCAGGCGGTTCCACGGGTCGCCCGCAGCGGAAGGGCCCAACTCTGCAGTGCGGCGTCGCCCGCCACGAGCGGTCCGGATGCGCGGTGACCGCGAGTCGGCAGGCACGGGGTCCGCAACCCCGCGCCCGCCCGAGCCGGGCGGTTCAGCCCTGCGGGGCGGCGTCGTCCTCGGCGAGCGGCTCCACCTCGATGCTCTGAACGAGCACGTGGGACTCGCCGGCGGCCAGCCGCACGGGCGATCCCATCACGTTGCCTGCCTCGACGCACAGCATCCGCTGCCACTCGTCGTCCGCGAAGTCGGACATGCCCACGGCCTTGTCCTGCCAGGGGTTCCAGACCACGGTGCTGTCCGAGCCCTCCTTGGAGACCACGAGCGTGCGCCCGAGGGCCGGGTCCAGAACCCGGACCTCGCCGCGGTGGGCGAAGACGGCGTCGGTCTCACCCGTGATCGTGAGGTCCCCAGACTGGGTGCGCTGCTCACCTGTGACCTTGTCGTGGTAGGTCACGCCGTCGAGCCCGTGGACCCGCACGCGGGTGGCATCGGCCACGCTGAGGTAGGTGTGCAGGGCCTCCTCGATCTCGAAGGTCTCGTCGCCGGTATTGGTGACGCGCAGGTCCAGGCACAGTGCTGAACCGACGGTCATGCGCAGGGTGGCGGAGAACTCGTACGGGAAGGACTCGCGCAGCTGCTCGGAGACGTCCTGCGGCGTGAGGGAGAAGCTCGCGAACGCGTTGCCGGCGTCGTCCTGACCCTGCTCGTCCAGGTGCCACTCGGTGATCCGGGCGAAGCCGTGGGCGGGGGTCATCTCACCGGTGCGACCGGGACCGAACCACGGGAAGCACACGGGCACGCCGCCGCGGATCGCACGCCCGGTCTCGGTGGCGGCGCGGGAGGAGACCCACAGGACGGGCTCGTGGCCCCCCGGGGCCCAGGACATCGCGTGGGCACCGTAGCTCAGCACGGATCCCTCGCCGTGCGGCGCGGTCAGGGTCAGGGGTTCGGGCAGTCGTGTCATGCCCCCACCATAGGCGGGGGCACGGCCCGTGGGCAGGAGCCCGGGACGCTGGTCCGGAACGGTGGTCCGACGAGCGGGCGCGCAAGGGGACGCCCGAGTCCTCGGCCGGGGCGACGTCGCCCACTCGGCTGGGGCGGCGACGTCTCCTCGGCGGGGACGGCCCCTCGAGGGGCGGTTCAGCCCTCCGAGTGCTCGTTCTCCACGGGGCGTTCCATCTCCTTCTTGAACCACGCGAACGCCTGGCGGTGGGACTCGGTGCGGCGCACGAAGACCCACGCGACGCCCAGCAGTCCGAGCCACACGGGCAGTGCAACGAGGCTCGTTTCCGTCTCCGGTTCGAGGCTCAGCGCCCACACCACGAACGCGAAGAACAGCAGCACGGCGATGCACGCCACCACACCACCCGGCATCTTGTACTCGGAGGAGCGGTGGCGCTCCGGAAACTTGTGGCGGTAGCGCATGTAGGAGACCAGGATCATGGACCACACGAACATGAACAGCAGCGAGGCCACCGAGGTGATGAGGGTGAACGCCTCGATGATCGAGTCCCCGGCGTAGAGCACGGGGATGGTCAGCAGCAGCACAAGGGCGGTGACGTAGAGGGCCCGCACCGGAACACCCACCTTGTTCAGTCCGGTGAACAGCCGCGGTGCGCTGCCCTCCGCCGCGAGGCCGAAGAGCATGCGCGAGGTGGAGAAGACACCGGAGTTCGAGGAGGACATCGCGGAGGTCAGCACCACGAAGTTCACCACGGAGGCCGCGCCAGCCAGCCCGGCCAGCGCGAACATGGCCACGAACGGGGACTGCTCCGGATCGATCGCCCGCCACGGCATGACCACCAGGATGGCCAGCAGGGAGCCCACGTAGAAGATGAGGATGCGCACGGGCACCGAGTTGATCGCGCGCGGCAGGGTCTTGCGGGGATCGCGCGCCTCGGCGGCGGTGGTGCCGACGAGCTCCACACCCACGAACGCGAAGACCGCGATCTGGAACCCCGCGACCACACCCATGGCGCCGTGCGGGAACCACCCGCCGTCGTTCCACAGGTTCGCAATCTGCGCCACGTGGCCGTCTGGGGACGTGAAGTGCGTCAGCGCCATGACCACACCCGTGACGATCAGCGCCAGGATGGCCACAATCTTGATGAGCGCGAACCAGAACTCCATCTCCCCGAAGTTCTTCACGCTCACCGCGTTGAGCAGGAAGACCACGGCGAGCACCACCACCGTGGGCAGCCACAGTGGGACCGAGGGCCACCAGAACTGCATGTAGCCGGTGATGGCCACGAGCTCCGCGATCGCTGTCACGATCCAGCAGAACCAGTAGGACCAGCCCACGAAGAACCCGGCCCACGGCCCGATCAGGTCAGCCGCGAAGTCCGCGAACGTCTTGTAGTGCAGGTTGGACAGAAGCAGCTCCCCCATGGCCCGCATCATGAAGTAGAGGAAGAACCCGATCACCATGTAGACGAAGACCACCGAGGGCCCCGCCAGGGAGATGGTGCGCCCGGAGCCCATGAACAGGCCGGTGCCGATGGCGCCGCCGATCGCAATGAGCTGGATGTGCCGGTTGCTCAGACCCCGCGGGGGCCCGGAGTGGGCGTGGGGCGGGGACACGGCGGAGGAGCTGTTGGTCATGTGTGCTGAGATTACACCTCCGAACTCCCGTCCCCGTGGTGTGGCGCACACGGGCGCTGCCCGCCTTCCCGGGAGCGGGGAGGCGGGCAGCGGGGCCTGCGGACCGGGCAGGGGACGACGTCGCGCCGTCCGGACCGCAGGTCAGGGCGTGCGGGGTGCCCCCGCTCGTTCCGGGGCCACGTAGCTGTCGATCGCGCCGGGGCGGCCCTCCATGAAGCCGTCCACCTGCACCTTGCCGGCCCGCAGCTGGGGGTCGTTGCGCAGGTAGTGCTTGGTCTCCCGCGCCACCAGGCCCGAGAGGATGAGCAGGCCGATCAGGTTGGGGATCGCCATGAGCCCGTTCATCAGGTCCGCGAAGGACCACACGATGGCCAGGGGCACGCTGCAGCCCACGAACACGATGACCGAGAAGAACACGCGGTAGGGCATCACCGAAGCGCGGCCGAAGAGCCGCTCCATGCAGCGCTCGCCGTAGTAGGCCCAGCCCAGGATGGTGGAGTACGCGAAGAGCACCAGGCCGAGCGTCACGATCAGGTGGCCCCAGCCGCCGGGCAGGCCGTGGCTGAACGCGTCACCGGTCATGGTGGCGGCGAAGTCCTTGCCCTGCTCCCACACGCCGGTGGTCACGATGACCAGGCCCGTGCAGGTGACCACGATGATCGTGTCGATGAACGTCTGGGTCATGGACACCAGGCCCTGGCGCACGGGGTGCGTGGTCTGGGCTGCGGCCGCGGCGATGGCTGCCGAGCCCATGCCGGACTCGTTGGAGAAGATGCCTCGGGCCACGCCCATCTGAACCACGACGATGATCGCCGAGCCGGCGAAGCCGCCCACGGCGGAGTGGCCGGTGAACGCCGAGGCGAAGATGGTGCCGAACGCGGCGGGCACGGCCTCGATGTTCACGACCAGGATGAACAGGGCGCCCAGCACGTAGAAGACGATCATCACGGGCACGAGACCCGCGGTGACCTTGCCGATGGACTTGATGCCGCCCACGAGCACGAGCAGTGTGAGCACGGCCAGCACGAGGCCGGTGATCCACACGGGCACGCCGAACGAGGACTCCATGTTCGCGGAGATCGAGTTGCCCTGGGTCATGTTGCCGATGCCGAAGGAGGCCAGCACTGCGGCGACCGCGAAGAACAGGGACAGGAACTTGCCGAAGCCGTTGGGAATGCCGCGGAACAGGTAGTACTGGGGTCCGCCGGAGATCTCACCCTTGGCGTCCCGGGTGCGGAAGCGCACGCCCAGGAACGCCTCCGAGTACTTGGACGCCATGCCCAGCACACCGGTGACCCACATCCAGAACAGCGCGCCGGGCCCGCCGATGGACAGCGCGGTGGCCACGCCCACGATGTTACCGGTGCCCACCGTGGCCGCGAGCGCCGTGGTCAGGGCCTGGAACTGGGAGACGTCACCGCCGGGGGCGTCGTGGTCCTTGCGCTCGAACAGCGCGAGCCGCAGCGCGGGGATCAGCTTGGTGAGCTGCAGTCCCGCGAGCCGGATGGTCAGGTAGATGCCCGTGCCCAGCAGCAGGGGGATCAGCAGGAACGGTCCCCAGACGAACCCGTCCAGGGTGTCGAGGATGGATTGCAGCGCGTCGAGCATGGAAGTCTCCCTCGGTCGTGTGGGGGCCGGAAGCGGTGATTTTCCCGCGGGAACCGTCACCATTTCGGAAAGTGAACCACACCACGGACCCTGCCCGGGGACTCTGCGCTTCATTGCGGGCCATGTCGCGCGGCGGGTGCGGCCGACGACGTCGTCGGGCTCGCGTCGTCGGCCGGGGCCAGCGCGGCGCCGTCGCGCAGAACTGGGGCTGCCCGGCGTCGTGCCGGACGCGGGTGCCGCGCCGCGTTCAGGCACCGCTCTGCGCGTGGTGGGAGTTCGCCAGCCGCACAGTCACCACGGAGACCGCCGCGCACACCGCCATGCACACCGCCATGGGGACGGCGCTGCCCTCCCCCGCGAGCCCCGTCAGGGGCGTGACGATCCCTGCCATCACGAACTGGCCCATGCCCACGACCGCCGAGCCGGTCCCGGAGAGCTTCTTGTGCTGGGCGCGCTGCTGCGCCAGGGCCACGGCGTTGCCCAGCACGAAGCCCATGCATGCCTGGGCCAGGAAGATCAGCACCAGGGTGACCGTGCCCAGGACACCCAGCAGCACGAGCACCACGTTCAGAACCGAGAACACTGTCAGACCCACCACGCCCACCAGCAGCAGGGACTCAGAGGACCGGCTTCCCACGAGCTTGGTGTTGACCACGCCCGTGGCGATGGACCCGCACGCGTTGAGCGCGAAGATCGCGGAGTACGCCAGCGCGCTGTAGCCCAGCACGTTCTGGATCACGAACGAGGACGCGGAGATGTAGGAGAACAGGGCGCCGAAGGCGAACGCGAAGCTCAGCGCGTAGCGGCGGAACACGCGGTCGCGGAGCACCTCCTCGGCATTGCGGAAGATCCGTCCCAGCCCGCCGCCCGAGCGCGCCTCGCGCGGCAGCGTCTCCGGGATGACGAACACGGAGCACGCGAGCATGACCACGCCGAAGCCGGTGAGCACCCAGAACACCACACGCCAGTCCGCCACGGTGGCGATCACCCCGCCGGCCAGCGGTGCAACCACGGGTGCGAGGGACGTGATGAGCGAGAGCACCGAATAGAGCTGGGCGGCGCGGTGGCCACGGGCGATGTCCGAGACCACCGCGCGGGCGATCACCACCCCGGCCGCGCCCGCGACGCCCTGGACGAACCGCAGGGCGAGCACCACGCGGATGTCCGTGGTGAAGATGATGACCACCGAGGAGAGAAGAAACAGTGCCGTGCCCGCGACCATGAGCTTGTGGCGCCCCAGGACGTCCGAGAGCGGGCCGAGCACGAACTGCCCGATCGCCATGCCCACCATGTAGGCGGTGAGGCTCAGCTGAACCATGCTGGCCGTGGTGTCGAACCACTGGGACATCTCCGGCATGGACGCCAGGTACATGTCCGTGGCCATGGGGCTCACGGCGGAGAGGACGCCCAGCGCGCCCACGAACACCACCCGGTCCAGGCGCGGGTTCAACCCCAGTCTGCTGCGAACTGGCTCGGGTGCTTCGGAGCTCTGGGACATGCGGGATCTCCTGGGCGCGCGACGACGCGGCAACGGGGGTGGGATGCCCCCATGCTAGTCGCACGCGCGGTGGCGGATCGTGGGGTTCCGCGCGCAGGCCCGCGGGATCCGCCACACCTCGCGCGCCCCACCTAGGATGTTCCACGATGGAATCCAGCGACCGCACCCCACAGCACCCCGTCCCCGAACGCCCTGTCTCCGAACGCTCCGAGCACGACGCCGCCCTTCCGGGTGCTGGTGCCGAGCGCACCCCCGCGGGCCCCACCTCCGGCGGCCCCGCGGCCGCTGCAGGACAGGCCCCCGGCGCCGAGCAGGGAACCGGGGCGGGTGAGACCCCGGCGGCGGCAGCGCCGTCGAACCCGGCGTTCCACCGCCAGCCCTACTCCTTCGTGCGCCGCGGGGACCGGCTGTCCCCCAAGCGCCAGAAGGCGTGGGACGAGCACGCGGGCGAATGGGTCCTGGAGATCCCGCGCGTCATGACCGACACCTCCGTGGACCCCTCCTACCGCCTGGACCACGAGGCAGCCTTTGGGCGGGTGGCGCCGCTCGTGGTGGAGATCGGCTCGGGGCTCGGCGAGGCGATCGTGGCCCACGCCGCCGCGCACCCGGAGCTCGACCACCTGGCCGTGGAGGTCTACAAGCCCGGGATCGCGGACCTGCTCATGAAGGCGGCACAGGCCGGAGTCACCAACGTGCGCGTGGCCCAGGCCAACGCCCCGGAGGTCCTGGAGCACATGCTCGAGCCCGGCTCCGTGCACGAGCTGTGGGTGTTCTTCCCGGACCCCTGGCACAAGACCCGCCACCACAAGCGCCGGCTGGTCTCCCCCGCCTTCGCCGAGCTCGCCGCCCGCGTCCTGGAGCCGGGCGGGATCTGGCACCTGGCCACGGACTGGCAGGAGTACGCCGTGGTGATGCGCGAGGTCCTCGACGCCGCGGCTGCAGACTTCGAGAACCTCCACCCGGGCCCTCTCGCGGACGACGAGCACCCGGACACCGGCTGGGCACCCCGCTGGGAGGGCAGGATCCTCACGAGCTTCGAGCGCAAGGCCACCGAGGCCGGTCGCGTGCCGCGGGACCTGGCCTACCGGCGTCGCTGACGGCGACCGGCCCCGGGTTCGCTCCCGCCCGGGGCCTACCGCCGTCCGCTCCCCGCCGAATCCCCAGCATGGCCCTGCGAGGGCTCCCCTGTGTCATCGTGTCCCACCTCTTCCGGGACCCCCGTGAACTCGCCCGTCTCGTAGTCGTAGTCCACGGGGTTGCCGTCCTCGTCCGTGCGCTGGTACCAGTCGGTGACCTCCGGCGCGGAGGAGTCGAAGTCCGCGCCCGTGGCCCACTTGCTGTCCGGGGCGTGCTCCACGGCGAACGTGAAGTCGTCGCCGTACTCGTCGATCCCGTGGCGCACGGACTTGTCCACCGCCCAGCGCGAGTACTGCTCGCGGATGATCATCGGGTCCCGCCGCAGGTCCTTGTGCAGGGCCACGGCCATCGCGAACATGATGAGCGTGAACGGCAGGGCGGTGATCGTGATGAGGTTCTGCAGCCCGGTCAGCGCGTTCTGCCCGCCGATCAGCAGCATCACCACGGCGATCCCGGCCATGCACAGGCCCCAGAACACCGTCACCCGCCGCTTGGGGTTGGGGTTGCCCCGCTGGGACATCTGCGAGGTCACCACGGAGGCCGAGTCCGCGGTGGTCACGAAGAAGACCGCGAGCATGACCACCACCACACCCGCCATGATCCCGGCGCCCGGCAGCCCGTCCAGGACGGTGAAGAAGATCTCCTCCGGCGGGGGCAGGGTGTCCACCGTGTTGTCCGGGGCGATCGCGCGGGTCTGCAGCTGCTGCCAGATGGCGGTGCCGCCCAGCACGGTGAAGGCCATGACCACGATGGTCGAGGGGATGAACAGCACCCCCAGCACGAACTGGCGGATGGTGCGCCCCCGGGAGATCTTGGCCACGAAGATCCCCACGAACGGCGCCCAGGAGACCCACCAGGCCCAGTAGAACCTGGTCCAGGTGGAGAGGAACTTCTGCATCTGCGGACCGTCGGACATGGACGCCGAGAGCATGTCCGGCAGCTCGGCGAAGTACGTGACGATCACCGCGGGCACGTAGTTGAGCAGGAACGTCGTGGGCCCCAGGACGAAGAAGAACAGCGCGAGGCCGATGGCCAGCACCATGTTGATGTTGGACAGCCACCGGATGCCCTTGGCCACCCCGGAGACTGCGGAGGCGATGAACCCGGCTGTCAGTACCGAGATGATGGTGAGCGCACCGGCGTTGCCCGTGGACCCCATGCCCGTGAAGATGTCCACCCCGCGGCTGATCTGCAGTGCACCGATGCCCAGCGCGGCCGCCGTGCCGAACAGGGTGGCCAGGATCGCGAGGATGTCGATGACCCGCCCCACCACGTTGTCCGTGCGCCCCTGCCGGAAGAACGGCGCGAACACGGAGCTCATGAGCGGAACCCGGCCGCGCCGGTAGGAGGTGTAGCCCACCGCCACGCCCACGAGACCGTAGATGGCCCACGCGTTGAGCCCCCAGTGCAGGGCGGCCTGCGCGGAGGCCTTCTTCATGGCCTCCATGGTCCCTGGCTCCGCGGAGCCAGGGCGCGGTGAGAAGAAGTAGGTCATCGGCTCGAACGGGCCGAAGAAGATGATGCCGATCCCGATCCCCGCGGCGAACAGCATGGCCGCCCACGACGCTGTGGAGTATGCGGGGGTGTCCCCGTCGAGGCCGAGGGGGATCCTGCCGTAGTGCGAGAACGCGAGGTACAGCAGGTAGACCAGCAGTCCGATCGCCAGCAGGTTGAAGGACCAGCCCATGTTCAGCATGGCCCAGTTCAGTGCAGCCCCGGACGCCGCGGTCAGCGAGTCCGTGTCCACGAGACCCCACACGATGAACCCGACGATCAGGCCGCCGGGGCCACGCCCACCACCAGCTTGTCCACGCCGTAGCGGACCCTCTGGTCCTCCACCGAGACGCCGGGCACCACGGCCGGGTGGATGTTGTGGGGGTAGCTGATCTCGGAGAGGAAGGACTTCGCGCCGCGCACCCCGCGCTGAGCCACCGGCTCCCGGCGGGCCTGTCCGGAGCGGCTCCCGGCGGGTCTTTGGGCGGCGGAGGGTTCGTGGGCGGCGGAGGGTCCGTGCGCTGCAGCGCGTTTCTCGTGGGGTGGGCGGGATTCTGACACGGACGGCTCCTGGGATCGGGGCGGGGCCTTCCCAGGGTATGTCCCCGCCCGTGTCCCCGCGCACACCCGGGTGCCCCCCCCCGGACGACCACGGTCCCCGCACCGTCCGGAGACAGTGCGGGGACCGTGGTGGCGGGTTCTCAGCCCGGGCCGCTGCCCCGGGCCGAACGCCGTGGGGCGCCCGACGCCGCCGTGGCGGGTTCCCGGTCCGCGGTGCCGCCGGACCGCGCCGGGCGGTAGAGCATCAGCGCCTGGGAGACCTTGCGGGGGGCGCGGCGTCCCCCGCGGGCAATGCGCACCACCTCCCCGCCGGAGCCCGCGATGAAGATCTTCTCCCGCTCGCTGCGGGCCTGGCGCTCGTTCTCCAGCTCCTCCGAGAGCTCGGTGACGCGCGACTGCAGCGCCTGCACCTGGTTCTCCAGCTGCATGATCCGCTTGATCCCCTCGAGGGACACGCCCGCCTGGGAGAGCTCCTGGATCTGGCGCAGCTTCTGCACGTCCAGCTGCGAGTAGCGCCGTGCCCGCCCGGAGGCCCGCGACGGCGTCACAAGCCCCAGGCGGTCGTACTGGCGCAGGGTCTGCGGGTGCATGTCCGCGAGCTCGGCCGCCACCGAGATCACGAACCCGGGCTTCGTGAAGTCCACCGCCATCTCAGACGGCCGCTTGCGCACCCAGGTCCGCACGCGGGTCGAAGTCCTCCGTGGCGGCGGCGAAGTCCTCGAGTGCCTGCCGTGCGGCGTCGTTGATCGTGGCGGGCAGCACGATCTGCACGGTGACGATCATGTTCCCGGTGCTAGACCCGGACGTGAAACCCTTGCCCTTGACGCGCATCCGGCGCCCCGAGGAGGTGCCGGCGGGAACCTTCACGTTCACGTGGCCCCCGTCCAAGGTGGGGACCTGGACGGTCGCGCCGAGACCCGCCTCCGCCACGGAGACCGGAACGGTGACGTGCACGTCCTGGCCCTCGCGGGTGAAGAACGGGTGCTCCTTGACCTTGACGGTCACGAAGAGGTCCCCGTTGCCGCCCGGGCCGGTGTGGCCCTTGCCCGCGATCTTCAGCCGCTGACCGTCCTTGACGCCCTTGGGCACGCGCACCGTGGTGGTCTGGCCGTTGCCTCGGCGCAGCTTCACCGTGGTGCCGTTGTACGCCGAGCGCAGCGGGATGGTGGTGGTCGTGTGGATGTCCTCGCCCTTGGCGGGCGGGGCCTGGTAGCCGCTGAAGCCACCCTGAGCGCCGAACCCGGACTGGCCGCCGAAGCCGCCGCCCTGGCCCCCGCCGAACTGGGCGAAGATGTCCTCGAAACCCCCGCCACCGCCGCTGGAGGTGGTGTAGCGCCGTCGGCCACCACCGCCGTTGAAGATGTCTCCGAAGATGTCCTCGAAGCCCGCTCCGCCGGCGCCGCCGGCACCCTCCGGACCGCCGGCCGTGAAGCGCGCGCCGGAGCCCATGGCCCGGATCGCGTCGTACTGCTCACGCTCCTCGGGGTCCGAGAGCACCGAGTTCGCCTCGGTGATGTCCTTGAACCGTTTCTCCGCAGCCGCATCCCCGGGGTTCTGGTCCGGGTGGTACTTGCGGGCCAGCTTGCGGTACGCCTTCTTGACGTCAGCTTGGGATGCGTCCTTGGAGACGCCCAGGACGCTGTAGAAGTCCTTGTCAATCCAGTCCTGACTGGCCATGACGCCTCCTTTCTCTTCGATGTGCTGTAATACGGCTCGGGGCGGGTCCCGTCATGTGGACCCGCCCCGAGTTCACGGTGTCGCTACGGCTGCGTCGCCACGGCCACCTGGGCCGCTCGGACGACCTTGTTGCCCACCTTGAAGCCCGAGCGCAGCACCATGGACACATGATCCGGTGCCACGTCCTGGGTGGGCTGCTGCAGAACGGCCTCGTGGATGTTCGGGTCGAACACCTCACCCACCTCGCCGATCCGCGTGAGCCCCTTCTTGGTGAGGGCCTCCTCGAGCTTCGCGGCGATCGCCGCGAACGGGCCCTCCTCGAGGTCCCCCGCCTTGCGGGCGGCGTCGACGTCGTCGAGGACCGGCAGCAGCGCGGCAACCATCTCGCCGGACACGAAGTCCCGCAACTGGTCCTTCTCACGCACGGTGCGGTTCCTGAAGTTCACGAACTCCGCCTGCAGCCGGCGGAGGTCCTCCAACCGCTCGTCCGCGAGCTTCTGCGCCTCGGAGCCCTGGGCCTCCGATCCGCCCGCCGGGGCGGCGTCGCCCTGGAGCGACGCCGCGTCCGCGGCCCCGGCGTCCTGGGACTGGGGGGTGTCGAGGATGTCGTCCACGGTCAGACCCTCCTGTCCCTGTGCGCCGTCGGCCTGCTGGGCATGCTCAGCCGAGTGGTCCGGGTCCTGCGGCACGGACTGGCCGTTGCCCGTCGGGTTCTCGGAATCGCTCATGCTCACTTCTTCCCGTCGTTGTCGTCGTCCACGACCTCGGCGTCGACGATGTCGTCGTCCTTGGCCTGGGCGCCCTCGGCACCGGCAGCACCCGTCTGGGCACCCTCGGCACCCTCGTTCTGGGACTGCGCGTACAGCGCCTCGCCGATCTTGGTCTGTGAGGTCTGCAGCTTCTCGAACGCGGTCTTCACAGCGTCGTCGTCATCGCCCTCGAGCGCGGCCTTGACGGCATCCACGTCCGCCTGGACCTCGGTCTTGACGTCCTCGGGGATGGCGCCCTCGTCGTCCTTGATCAGCTTCTCCACCGAGTACGCGGTCTGCTCCGCGTTGTTGCGGCGGTCCGCGGCCTCACGGCGCTGCTTGTCGGCGTCCGCGTTGGCCTCGGCGTCCTTCACCATGCGGTCGATGTCCTCCTTGGACAGCGAGGTGCCGCCCGTGATGGTCATCGACTGCTCCTTGCCCGTGCCCTTGTCCTTGGCGGACACGTGCACGATGCCGTTGGCGTCGATATCGAAGGTGACCTCGATCTGCGGCATGCCGCGCGGGGCCGGCGCGATGCCGGTCAGCTCGAACGTGCCCAGGTTCTTGTTGTCCCGGGTGAACTCGCGCTCACCCTGGAAGACCTGGATGGACACGGAGGGCTGGTTGTCCTCGGCGGTCGTGAAGGTCTCGGAGCGCTTCGTGGGGATGGCCGTGTTGCGCTCGATGAGCTTGGTCATCACGCCGCCCTTGGTCTCGATGCCCAGCGACAGCGGGGTCACGTCGATCAGCAGGACGTCCTTGCGGTCACCCTTGAGCACGCCGGCCTGGATGGCGGCACCCACGGCCACGACCTCGTCCGGGTTCACGCCCTTGTTCGGGGCCTTGCCGGCCAGCTGCGTGACCTTCTCGACCACGGCGGGCATGCGGGTGGAGCCACCCACGAGCACCACGTGGTCGATGTCCGAGACCTTGATCCCGGCCTCCGCGATGACGTCCTTGAACGGCTTCTCGGTGCGGGCCAGCAGATCCTTGGTGAGGTCCTCGAACTTGGCGCGGGACAGCTTCTCGTCCAGGTGCACCGGACCCTCGGGAGTCACGGACAGGTACTGCAGGGAGATGGTGGTGGAGGTGGCGGAGGACAGCTCCTTCTTGGCCTGCTCGGCCGCCTCCTTCAGGCGCTGCAGGGCGATCTTGTCCTTGGACAGGTCCGCACCGGTCTTGGACTTCACCTGCTCCAGCAGCCAGTCCACGATCCGCTGGTCCCAGTCGTCGCCGCCGAGGCGGTTGTCACCGGCGGTGGCGCGGACCTGGATGGTGGAGAAGTCGTCCTCGTCCTTGCCGACTTCCAGCAGGGAGACGTCGAACGTGCCGCCACCGAGGTCGAAGACCAGGATGAGCTCGTCCTCCTTGCCCTTCTCCAGACCGTAGGCCAGGGCCGCTGCGGTGGGCTCGTTGACGATGCGCAGCACGTTCATGCCGGCGATCTCACCGGCCTCCTTGGTGGCCTGGCGCTCGGCGTCGTTGAAGTACGCGGGGACGGTGATCACGGCGTCCGTGACCGTGTCGCCCAGGTAGGACTCGGCATCCGCCTTGAGCTTCATGAGAATGCGGGCGGAGATCTCCTGCGGGGTGTACTTCTTGCCGTCGATCTCGGTGGTCCAGTCGGTGCCCATGTGGCGCTTCACGGAGGCCACGGTGCGGTCCACGTTCGTCACGGCCTGGCGCTTGGCCACGTCACCCACGAGGGTCTCGCCGTCCTTGGAGAACGCCACGACGGACGGGGTGGTGCGGTTGCCCTCGGCGTTCGCGATGACGACGGGCTCGCCACCCTCGAGAACCGCCACCACAGAGTTGGTGGTGCCGAGGTCGATTCCTACTGCACGGGACATTGTCGATCCTTTCGTTGATGCCATGCGGTCCGCACGAGGACCGGATCCTCGTGTCTCTCGAACCTTGAAGACTTGAGCTTTCGAGACTCAAGTTTACACCTCGTACCATCCGTGTCAACAGAGTTGAGCAGGATTCACTCAACTTTTTTCCGGCTGCTCCCCACGTGGCGGCTACTCTCCGGTTACCCTCCGCGCGATTCCGGGTTACACTGAAGGTTTGTGCACCCAGAGCGACATCGTTTGCCCGCGGCGCAGTCCACACGTCACCGACACGGGAGTTCCACCGCGCCTCCACCCGTCCCCGATCACTCACCGCCACAGTCAGGAGAACTGTCTTGAGCACCCCACCCCATTCCGAGGACCGACGACCGTCGGACTCGACGACCACCCCCGGCTCCACGGGCACCCCCACCCGCAGCCGCCCCCGGAAGATCATCGACGAGCTCACCTACCCCCACGGCATCCACCCGGCACTGGTCCCGGGCGTCGGCGTGGAGGACCGCAAGGTCAAGTTCGGCACCGACAGGGTGGTCTTCGCGATCACCGCGGTCCTCGTGGTGGGCTTCATCGCGTGGGGCGTGCTCGGCACGGACAGCCTCTCGACGGTCTCGGCCACCGCGCTCGCGTGGGTCACGGACAACACCGGCTGGTTCTTCATCCTGCTCTCCACCGCGGCCGTGGTCTTCATGATCTTCATCGGCTTCACCCGCACAGGAAAGATCAAGCTCGGCCGTGACGACGAGGAGCCCGAGTACTCCTTCTTCTCCTGGCTCGCGATGCTCTTCGCGGCGGGCATGGGCATCGGCCTGGTCTTCTACGGCGCGTTCGAGCCCATGAGCTACTTCGAGGGCGGGATCCCCGGCTTCTCGAAGGTCGCCGAGGCCGGCAGCGACTCCATGGTGGTCTACGCCCTCGTGCAGTCCGCCTTCCACTGGGCCCTGAACCCGTGGGCCATCTACGCCGTCGTCGGCGTCTCCGTGGCCTACGGCGCCTACCGCCGCGGCCGGGCCCCGCTGATCTCGCGCGTGTTCACCGCGCTGCTCGGCCACAAGCGCGTGGACGGCACCCTGGGCAAGCTGATCGACGTCTTCGCGATCTTCGCCACCCTCTTCGGCACCGCCGCGTCCCTGGGCGTGGGAGCCATGCAGATCGGCTCCGGCATCTCGATCGTGGGCGGGCTGGACAAGCTCAGCAACAACGCGCTGATCGTGATCATCGCGCTGCTGTCCGTGGGCTTCATCATCTCCGCCGTCTCGGGCGTCTCCCGCGGCATCCGCTACCTGTCGAACATCAACCTCTCGCTCGCCTTCGTGCTGGCGCTGTTCGTGTTCCTCGTGGGACCCACGGTCTTCCTGCTGACGCTGATCCCCTCCACGTTCTCCACGTACGTGTCCGAGTACCTCTTCATGACCGGCCAGTCGGCCGCGTGGGGCCCGCAGAGCGCCGAGTTCTCCAACACGTGGACCGTGTACTACTGGGCCTGGTGGCTCTCGTGGTCCCCGTTCGTGGGCATGTTCATCGCCAAGATCTCCCGTGGCCGCACCATCCGCCAGTTCGTGACCGTCGTGCTCGTGGTCCCGGCCTCGGTGTGCATCCTGTGGTTCATCGTCTTCGGCGGCTCCGCCATGTTCTTCGCGAAGAACGGGGCGGACCTTTCCGTGGACAACGGCGCCGAGTCCATGCTCTTCGGACTCTTCGACCAGCTCCCGCTCACGGCCGTCACCTCGGTGCTGGCCATGGTCGTCATCGGCATCTTCTTCGTGACGAGTGCGGACTCCGCCTCCGTGGTCATGGGCACCATGACCCAGCGCGGACGCCCGGACCCCAGCAAGTGGATCGTCATCTTCTGGGGCGCGTGCCTCGCCGGCATCGCGATCGTCATGCTCCTGGTGGCGGGCAACGACGCCCTGGCTGGCATGCAGCGCCTGGTGATCGTCTCGGCGCTGCCGTTCGCGGTGGTCGTGGCCATGATGATGGTCGCCCTGTACCGGGACCTGCGCAACGACCCCGCCACGCTGCGCACCAAGTTCGCGTACTCGGCCGTCCAGAAGGCCGTGGCCTCCGGGCTCGCCGAGCACGGTGACAACTTCGCCCTGCAGGTGGAGCGCGCCGAGGGCCATCGCGCCGCCGGCGACGCGTTCGACTCGCACGATCCGGCGATCACCGAGTGGTACCGCCAGACGGACGAGAACGGTGACGAGACGGACTTCCAGTACAAGTCCGAGTGGGTCACCTCCGCCGTGGACGACATCGCCAAGGACACCCCGGAGGGCGAGGCCCCCTGGGACCAGACGACCCCCAAGCACCTCGACGAGAAGTGACTCCGGCGCTCCCCTGCGGAGCCGCCACCCGGTAGTGATGCGAACGGGGTGCACGTCCACGGACGTGCACCCCGTTCCGTGTGTGTTCCCGGCTCCGCAGCGCCGTCGCCGCCCAGCCCGGAGCACCGTCGTCACCCCGGCCGAACCCCGCGGATTTCGCCGCTGGCGTGGCGGCGGGGTGCACGGACCCCAGGGCCGCTCACCCGGCGCGGATTTTTCGTACAGTGGAGACCATGTTCAACATCGTCACGGTGTGCACCGGCAACATCTGCCGCTCCCCCATGGCCGAGGCGCTCCTGCGCGCCGAGCTCGACCGCGCAGGGCTCTGCGGGCGAGTGGCGGTCGGCTCCGCCGGGGTGAGCGACGAGGAGCACGGCAATCCCGTGGACCCGCGCGCCCGGGCCGTGATCGCGCACCACCACCTCGACCTCCCCGACCACTGCGCGCACAGAATCACCGACGCCGAGCTCGCGGACGCAGACATGCTGCTCGCCATGACGAACTCCCAACGCGAACAGTTGCGGCGCCGCCTGCCCCCGGACCGCGCCGACACCGTGCGTCTGATGCGCAGCTTCGACCCGCAGGCCGAGGCCTCCGGCACGGACCTCGACATCGCGGACCCGTGGTACGGAGGTTCGGAGGACTTCGACACAGCCTGGGAGCAGATCGCGGCGGCCACCCCCGGCGTCGTGACCTGGGTGCGCGAACGGGTCGAGGCCCCGTGATCGCACCGGACGAAGGATTCCACGACGATGAGATCGCCCAGTTCCCGGACGGCGTCAACCTCGCGCGGCTGCTGCCGCCAGCCACGCGCCGCCCGTTCGTTGTGGGCATCGATGGCCGCTCCGGCGCGGGCAAGACCACCCTCACGGATCAGCTTGTGGCGGTGCTGCGGCGCTCGTACGACGTCGTGACCTTCCGCCTGGAGGACCTGTACCCGGGCTGGAACGGACTGGCCGAGGGCATGAGCGAGTACCGCACACGCATCCTCGAACCGCTGCGGCGCGGCGAGGACGCGCACTGGACCGCCTGGGACTGGCTGACCAGCGAACCGGGCACGCCCCGGCTCACGCGCGCCGCCGAGATCGTCCTGGTGGAGGGCGTGGGAGCCTGCCACCGCGAGGCCCGGGCGCTGCTCGACACGTCCGTGTGGGTGGAGCTGCCCACGTGGCAGCGCAAGCAGCGGGCCCTCGCCCGCGACGGTGCCACGTACGAGAACTACTGGGACGTGTGGGCCGAGCAGGAGGAGCACTACCTCGCGGAGGACCCCGTGTGGGAGGCCGCGGACATCATCCACCCTGGCCCCGCGCCCCAGCTTCCCGCACCGACCGCCGAGGAGCGGGACGGCTCGTGAGCTCCGGACCGGGCGCCGCGGTGCTGCTGTCCCCCGTGACGGGTCCGCCCCGCCCGGTTGATCCGCGCGAGCCCATGGTGCGCCTGGAGGACCAGGCGCTCACCCGCGGTGACGGGATCTTCGAGACGCTGCACGTGCTGGACGGCACCGCCTACAAGTTCGACGCGCACCACGCCCGGCTCGCCGCCTCCGCCCGCACCGCGGACCTTCCCGCGCCCCCGCAGGACGTCTGCCGCGCGGCCCTGGCCATGGGGCTCGACGCCGCCGGGCCGGGTTCCCACGACCCGTCCCGTGATCTCGGGGCCGAGCACTCGGTCAAGCTGAGCGTGAGCCGGGGCGTGCCGGGTGGTGAGCCGTGGGCGTGGCTCACCGTGTCGCCGGTGCCCCCGCAGACCTTCGAGGCCCGCCAGGACGGCGTGTCCGTGCTGCTGCTGGAACGCGGCCACGACCCGGCCGAGGACTCCGGGATGCCCTGGCTGCTTCCCGGTGTGAAGACGCTTTCCTACGCGGTCAACATGGCCGCCGTCCGCCACGCCCGGGCGAACGGCGCGCAGGACGTCGTGTTCACCACGTCCACGGACCGCAGGATCCTTGAGGGGGCAACGTCGTCGGTGGTGTGCGCCCGCACCTCGCCCGGGCAACCACCCACCCTGGTGACGCCCGAACCGTCACGCGGCATCCTGCCGGGGACGTCACAGGCCAGGATCTTCGACGCCGCGCGCCGTCACGGCTGGGGCGTGGACTACGGGCCCCTGCATCCCCGGGACCTCCTGGAGGCGGACGCCGTGTGGCTCACGTCCTCGGTGCGACTCGCGGTGCCCGTGACCAGGGTGGACGGCCACCCCGTCCGCTCGGACCCCGCCCTGACCCGCACCCTGACCGACTTCCTGCTGGGGCGCGCAGACGGCTGATGCAGGCGGGCGAGGGCCGATCCGTGATCACTGCCAGATGTAGCGGTGCGTCCCCATTCCCATCGACAGGACAAGAGCACCGACTGCCGTCACGACGACCGCCACCCCCACGAGCACGTCCACCCGGCTGTAGTGCAGGGGACGGGCCCAGGTGCGCGGTCCCGCCCCGAACCCTCGCGCCTCCATGGTCATGGCCAGCCGGGTCGCGCGGCGCAGGGACTGGACGAGCAGGGTGAACGCCTGACCGCCGAATTCTCCGGCCACACCCCACGGCGTGTGGGATCCTCCGGCCCCGCGGGCGCGGCGAGCAGCCGTCAGGACGCTCCACTCGGTGATCATGACCTCCACGAGACGCATCGCAGCCAGGGCAGCCAGGACGAAGCGCGCGGGCAGCTTGAGCGTCTGGGCGAGACCGTCCGCGAGGTCCGTGGGGTCGGTGGTCAGCAGCACCGTGATCCCAGGCAGGGCGATGGCCAGCCCGCGCAGCGCGATTGCCCCGCCAGCCGCGAGAGATCCGGTGGTCACGGTGATCCATCCGAGCTGCAGCAGAACGGGGCCACCGGCGTCGGAGAGCATCGCCGTTCCCCAGCCACTGATCAGGGCTGCCACGAGGATCGGCCACAGCCGCGTGAGCAGCCGCAGCGGTCGCATGCCCACCCCCGCGAGCAGGAGCAGCTGACCCCCCAGGGCCACCGCGTTCGTCACGGGATCGGCGCTGAGCACGATCACCACGGTGATCAGCAGCGCACCGAGCAGCTTCACCACGGGATTCGCCCGGGCCAGCAGCCCGCTCCGGGGGCCCAAGATGCCCGGTGTTGCCGTGGTGCTCATGAGCCCAGCCCCACTTCCTCCGCGTCGAGCGCGGTCATGAGGTCCCGGTCGTGCGTCACTGCCACCACGGCCGTGCCCCTGTCCATCTCTTCCGCCAGGAGATCCACGAGTTCCTTCCAGGTGCGGGCGTCCTGGCCGAATGTGGGCTCGTCGAGGATCACCACTGCGGGTGCCGCTGCGAGCACCGTGGCTACGGAGAGCCGACGCTTCTGGCCCCCGGAGAGCGTGAAGGGGTTGGCCCCGGCCAGGTCCTCCAGGCGCAGCCGCCGCAGCAGGTCCGCAACCCGGGCGTCGTCGGCCGTCACGTCCCGCCGCGGCTTTGAGCGCTCCGAGTGGCGGCGCAGCTGCTCCGGACCGAATTCGAGCTCCTCCCGCACCGTTGAGCGCAGGAACTGGTGCTCGGGGTGCTGGAACACGGTGCCCACCCTCGAGATCAGCTCGCTGCCGTCCCACAGGCCAGGATCCGGTGGCGCGTCATCTGCCAGGACGGCGGAGGCTCGCACCGTGCCGCGCACGGGCACCAGGAGACCGGCCAGTGTGAGGGCGAGCGTCGACTTCCCGGCCCCGTTGGGTCCGGTGACGGCCAGGGCGCGGCCCGCGCGGACGTCCAGCGTGATGTGCTCGGCCGCGGGCGGGAAGTCCACCACTCTGCGTGCCGGCGCCTCGAGAGTTTCGCCACGCCGCCACGACCTGCGGGCCCGACGCCGCTCGCGCGCCACCACTCGACGCGACGGCTGGATGCGGGAGACTCCCAGCTCCCGGGCGCTGAGGAGGACCGCACCGTCCCGGGGCGCAGGGCTCCCCGCGGCGTGCGGGGGACGGTCTCGACCGGAGCGCGCGGTGCCCGCACCGCGTGGGCACTCGTCCCCGCCGTCGGGACCCTCGGCCGCCGCGTCGACCTCGACAGCTCTGCGGTGGGCGGGCGGACGCGTCGTCGGAACCCAGTCCGGAACCCACGTGCCCTGCGCCTGCAGCAGCTTCCGGGCATCGTGGAGCGTCTCCCGGGTGGGGCCGTCGAAGGCCACCGAGCCGTTGTCGTCGAGCACGATCACCCGGTGCACCACCGGTTCCCACAGTGCAACACGGTGCTCCACGACCACCAGGGTAGTGCCGTCCTGCCGGACGGCCCGGGACACGGCCCGGCAGAGTTCCACCGCTCCCTCGTGGTCCACGCTGGCCGTCGGCTCGTCGAGCAGCAGCAGGCGGGGCCGCATGGCCATGACACCCGCGAGCGCCAGGCGCTGCTTCTGACCACCGGACAGCGCCGTGGTGGAGTGCTCCAGGGGGAGGTGGAGACCGACCCTGTCCAGCGCCTCGTGGACGCGCGGCCAGATCTGCTCACGGGGAACGGCCAGGTTCTCGAGACCGAACGCGACGTCGTCCCCGATCCGCGAGAGAACCACCTGCGTCTCCGGATCCTGGTGCATGAAGCCCACGGCCCCCCGCGCGTCGCGCGGGTCGGCGCCGTCGACCGTCAGTTCACCCGATCGGGACTGCCCGTCCGGATCCTGCTCCACACCCGCCAGGGCCTGCAGCAGGGTGGACTTGCCGGCACCGGAAGGACCCAGGAGCAGAACGCGCTCCCCTGCACCGATCTGCGCATCCACCCCCGCGAGGCTCGGGTTCTGGCGCCCGGGGTAGTGCCAGCCGAAGTTCTCGAGACAGACCGACGCGCCCACCGGGATGGTGGCCGACGCGGCTGTCATCGCCGGCGCGCGGCGCCGGATGCGAGGGCGCTGAGGACGCCCGTGGCCTGCAGCGCACGCACCACGAGCCACATCAGGGCGCCGGCGATCACGGCGCCGGAGAGCGTGGTGAACACGGCGTAGACAAGTTTCTGGTCCGTGGCCCACTCGTAGTTGTACAAGATGTTCTCGCTCACGGCGAGGAAGAGCCCGGAGACCGCGCCGCCCACTGTGGCCGTGAGGAGCCCGAAGCTGCGGTAGCGGGTCAGCAGGAAGACGATCTCCACCCCCAGGCCCTGGATCACCCCGGAGAGGACCACGAGCCATCCCGCGTGGGTGCCCAGGAACATCTCCAGCACGGCCGCGAGCAGCTCACAGAAGATCGCGGCACCCGGCTTGCGGATGATCAGTGCACCGAGCGTGCCGGCCACGAGCCAGCCGCCCACGATGAGCCCGCCCGCGGGCGGATACGCCACGGACCCCGCAGAGACGGCCGGGGCGAGCAGGTTGGACCACAGCCAGAAGACCACGGCGCACACCGCCGCGAGAACGGAGGCGACCACGATGTCCACCACCCGCCACGAGTGCCGCCGGGAATTGCGTCCCTGGGGCGTTCGCGTGGATCTGGTGCCGACCTGTGTCATGTGAATCCTCCTGAAGATTCCAGGAGGGGAAGGCTCGCGTCCACGGGTGCGGACGGGTCCCTGAGATGCTCGACTCCCTAGCGCCGGTATGAACCGGATCAGGTTCGAGGGTCTGCGCTCACACGCACTCTCAGCGCCGCGGTGGCGCTCCCCTGTCGTTGAGTCGCCAGTCTAGACCACGGCACGCACGAGGGCCGGGTGCGTCGCGCACCCGGCCCTCGTGTGCAGGACCTCCCGGGCGCTCGGCCCGGTGGGGTACCTCAGATCTCGGACTGCGAGGTCTTGCCAGAGTCCTTCTTCTCGGACTCCATCTTGGACATCTGGCGGGCGATTCCCACCTTAATGACGGTGCCCACCACGCCGGTGATCATGGCCCACAGGATGATGTCCCGCCAGGCCTCGTCCTCATCCGGGTTCTTGGCGGGGGGTTCGTTGCCGGTGACCTGCTTCCACACCGCGGACAGGCCCTTGTTCGCGAGTGCCACGCCGCCCAGGGACGCCACGGTGCCGAGGATGTCCATCGCCTTGTTCATGAGGTGCTCCTTCTCGTCGCGAGTGCCGCCGGCGCTCGGGGGCCGACGGCGTGCTGCTTCCTCCCTCAGCATACGAAACTCGGCGCGTGGCTGGGCGGTGCGGGGCGCGGTTCACCCGGAAATTATGTCCTCAGCGTGATTCCTCGTGCCCGGCGCGGGCTACAACGTCCCGCAGCTCGTCCTGCATGAGGTTCTCCTCGTGCAGGTGCTTGGAGCGGTATGCGGCCCGGCCCACCATGTGCGCGGAGACCGGTGCGGTGAGCAGCTGGAAGACCCACGCGAGGATCAGCAGCGGGATCATGCGCGGCTCCCCGCTCTCGATGGCCACGGCCGTGAGCATGAGGAACAGGCCGAAGACCTGCGGCTTGGTGCCCGCGTGCATGCGCGAGAGCAGGTCCGGGAAGCGCACCAGGCCGATCGCGGCGGACAGGGACATCAGGGCACCCAGCACCAGGCACAGCAGGGCGATCACGTCCAGGACGGTGTGCCAGCTCATGAACGCTCCAGCCCCACGTTGCGCGCCACCGTGACGGAGCCCAGGAAGCCCACCAGGGAGACGATCACGAGCAGGATGATGTTGTTGGTGTGGTGGTTGTAGACCATGTCCACGGCCAGGCACGCCCCCACGATGGCAAGCAGCACGTCCGAGGCGATCACGCGGTCCAGCAGGGAGGGCCCCTTCGCCAGTCGGTAGATGGTCCCGGCGGCGGCCAGGGCGAGGATCGCCCCGCACAGCCACACGGCGACGTCGAGCATTGTCATGAGCGCTCCTCCCCGTGGCCGGTGTCGGCCTCGTCCATCTCGTGCGTGGGCGACTCGAGCGCCCCGGTGGCCTCCGTGTTGTCGGAATCCCCGACCACGGTCAGCAGCTTCAGGTCCTCCCGGGTGCCCATGATGCGGATCCAGGCGGCCTCGATGTCCAGTGCGGAGCGCCGGAACGCCTCCGCCTGCTCGGGCGTGGAGATGTCCAGCACGTGGAAGTAGAGGATCCCGTTGCCGCGGTCCACCTCCACCACCAGGGACCCGGGGATCAACGCCATCGTGTGGCCCACGGCCGTCATGAGCAGGTCGTTGTTCTGGCGCAGGGGCACCCCCAGCACGGCGTTGCACACCCTCGGGCCCTGCGTGACCGCAAGCCAGAAGACCTGGAAGCTGGCCTTGGCCACCTGCCAGATAAACGTGGGCACGAACAGCGCGAAGTGCACCACGTTGAAGCGCCCGGACAGGCGCACGGGCGGCAGGGTCAGCAGGCGGGTGACGAGCAGCGCGAGCAACAGCCCGAAAACCAGGTTCCCGATGCTCCAGTCACCCCACAGCGCACCCCACACCACCACGAGCCACAGGATCAGCGGCAGCTCGGCGCGCAGGGAGTTGCGCGAACGGCGTCGCACCGCGGACGTGCTCATCGGCTCTCCTCACTTGCGCCGCCGTGACCCTCGGGGTGCAGGACGGCATTGACGTAGCGGTCCGGGTGCACCAGGTTCTCCGCGGAGTTGTCCGCGAGGTCGAACAGCGGCCCCGCGAAGACGGTGAGGGCCACGCCCACCACCACCAGGGCCGAGGTGGCACCCACCATGGTCCGCGGCAGCAGCACCACCGGCGACCGCCCCGAGAACCTGCTGCCGGGCTTCCTCACGACCGCGCGCGAGGTGCGGGGACGCCTGCCCTGCGGCGTCGTGGCGCGCAGTACGGGGTCCGGGTACTCGGCGTCGTCGACGCTGCGCAGGAACACGCGGTTCCACACCCGGATCAGGGCCATCAGCGTGAGCAGCGAGACGAACACGGACACGCCCACCAGCAGGTAGCTCAACCACGTTCCGGTGCTCACGCCGGCCTCGATCAGCCCCACCTTGCCCAGGAAACCGGAGAACGGCGGAATGCCGCCCAGGTTCAGCGCCGGGATCATGTAGAGCACACCCAGCAGCGGGGAGATCTTGAGCATCCCGGCCAGGCGGTCCACGTTGGTGGACCCACCGCGGCGCTCGATGAGCCCCGCGACCAGGAACAGGCTGGTCTGGATCACGATGTGGTGCGCGATGTAGTAGACGACGGCGACCAGCGCGGCCTGGGTGCCCATGGCGATGCCGAAGATCATGTACCCGATGTGGGAGATCAGGGTGAACGAGAGCATGCGCTTGATGTCGATCTGCGCGAGCGCACCCAGGATGCCCACCAGCATGGTGAGCAGTGCCACCCACATCAGCAGGCCGTTGATCTGCGTCCCCGGGAACAGCAGCGTCTCCGTGCGGATGATCGAGTACACGCCCACCTTGGTCAGCAGCCCGGCGAACACGGCGGTCACCGGCGCGGACGCCGTGGGGTAGGAGTCGGGCAGCCAGAACGAGAGCGGGAAGATGGCCGCCTTGACCCCGAACGCGACCAGCAGCATGAGGTGCAGCTGCATCTGCATACCCACCGGCAGGTCCGAGAGCTTGCCCGAGAGGTCCGCCATGTTCACGGTGCCCGTGGCGCCGTAGATCATGCCCAGGGAGATCAGGAACAGGATCGAGGAGATCACGGAGACGACGACGTACGTGACGCCCGCGCGGATGCGCTGCGCGGTGCCCCCCATGGTCAGCAGCACGTAGGACGCGGTCAGCAGGATCTCGAAGCCCACGTACAGATTGAAAAGGTCCCCCGCGAGGAACGCGTTGGACACGCCCGCCACAAGGATCAGGTAGGTGGGGTAGAAGATCGAGATGGGGCCCTCGTTGTCGCCGTTGGCCACGCCCTCGCTCACGGCGTAGACGAGCACCGCGAGGGAGACGACCACCGAGACCACGAGCATCAGCGCGGAGAGCTGGTCCACCACCATCACGATGCCGAACGGTGCCGCCCAGTCCCCCAGGTGCACCACTTGCGGACCCCTGTTCCACACGTTCGCGAGGATGACCGCGTTGAGCACCAGCGTCAGCGACATGGAGCCGATGGTCACGGCGCGCTGCAGGCCGTTGCGGTGGACGATCAGGAAGTTCAGGGCCGCCCCCAGGAAGGGGACCAGAACCGCGAGGGGGGCGAGCTGCGCCGGATCAGTACTCATGCGTGTCCCGCTCGTTTCCGTCCGTGAGCTTCTCGGCCCTGTGGTGACCCGGTGATTCCGCCGCCTCTTCCTCGTTGTGTCGTGCCGGGGCGAACCGCGCGTCCGCGTGGTTGAACTCGGAGGTGTCCTGGGGCATGGCGTCGTCGTCCTCGGCATCGTAGGAGGACTGCGTGGCCACGCGGCGGTCCTCGCGGTCGTCCTGGATCTCGTCCCGGCGCGCCAGGATCCACGAGCGCCAGATCATGCTCAGAATGAAGGCCGTGGTGGCCAGGGAGATCACGATGGACGTCAGGACCAGCGCCTGCGGCAGCGGGTCCGAGTACTCGGCCGGGTCCAGCGAGGAGTCGTAGAGCGGGGCCACCCCCCGCTCACCGCTCGTGTGCAGGATCAGCAGGTTCGCGCCGTTGGTCAGCAGCATCAGGCCCAGCAGCACACGGGTGAGCGAGCGCTCGAGCAGGAGGTAGACCCCCACGCAGAACAGCACCCCCATGACCACCAGGAGCGTGACGTTCACGGTCATCGCTGCACCTCCGAGGTCTCGTCCGCGCTGACCATCGATCCGCGGGGGGCGTCCGGGTCGTCCACGCGCGTGGTCGAGACGCCGGGGCCGTTGCGGGTCAGCCGGATCCTGGACCCGCCACCCGCGGGCTTCTTCTCCGACTCCATGGCCGTACGCTCGATCCTCTCGTCGATGCGCCCGCCCAGGGAGCGCAGGATGTCCAGGACCAGACCCACCACGATCAGGTAGACCCCGATGTCGAAGACCAGCGCGGTGACGAACTTGACGTGGCCGAAGACCCACATGTCCCACTCGAACGTGTAGCTCTCCATCACGGCCCCACCGAAGAACACCGGGACGATCGCGTAGAGCGAGGAGATCGCCAGACCCGCGCCGAGCATCCACCCGGCGTTGACGGGCGTGGCGCGCTCGAGCTCGTAGCGGCCGCCGGCCAGGTAGCGCAGGGTCAGCGCGAGGGATGCCATCAGCCCGCCCGCGAAGCCGCCGCCCGGCAGGTTGTGCCCGGCCACGAGCAGGTAGAGGGACACGATCATGAACGTGTGGAACAGCAGACGCGCGACCACCTCGAAGACGATGGAACGGCGTTCGGGTGCCAGGGTACGCCCGGCCAGCAGGAAGGGATCCGCGTCCGGGCGGGAGGAGAAGCGGCGGGCCACCTTGAGCTGCTGGGTGTTCGCGTGAGGTGAGTGCGCCGCGGCGTCAGCACCGCGGATGGCCTTCAGCTCCGCCGGGTCCAGCTGCTGGCGCTCGCTGCGCAGCCGGTCACCGCGGCCCTTGACGAAGATCAGGGACGCGATGCCCGTGGCGGCAACGGTCAGCACCGTGATCTCACCCATGGTGTCCCACGCCCGGATGTCCACGAGGATCACGTTGACCACGTTCGCCCCGTGCCCGAGGTCGTAGGCCATTTTCGGCAGGTCCAAAGAGATCCGTGCGGCGCTGCGCGAGGAGATGGAGAACATCGCCAGGGCCATCATGAACACGCCGAAGACCACGGCGAACACGGCGCGGAACACGCGGTGCCCGGCCGGCTTCCGGTTCCACAGCGGTCCTGGCAGCGAACGCAGGGCCAGCACGAAGGCCACCAGGGAGATGGTCTCCACCAGCGTCTGGGTCAGGGCGAGGTCCGGTGCGCCGTGCAGGGCGAAGATCAGCGCCAGGCCGTACCCGGTGACCGAGACGAGCAGCACCGCGAGAAAGCGCTTGCGCGCCGTGAGGACGAGCAGCGCCGCCACGAGCATGGCGAGGCCCGTGACCACTTGGGCGGGGGAGTCCCCGTAGCGGAACCCGGCCAGTGGGGGCGTCTCGTACCAGAACAGTGCCACGAGGGGCACCACGATGGCGGTGACCAGGATGACGGAGAGGTAGAACATCAGGGAGCCGCGCTGTGTGCGCCCGGTCAGCCACACGGCGAGCAGGTCCAGGACGTTGATGACCTTGCGGTACACGAAGTCGCCACTGGGCACCTCCGGAAGCCTGCTCTGGAACTGGCCCACGGAGCGCCGTGCCGCGTAGAGCGCCGCGCCTGCGGCGATCACGAGCGCGGAGAGGCCCAGCGCCGGGGTGAAGCCGTGCCACAGCTCCAGGTGCACGTGCGATTGCGCGGCCCCGGGAAAGAGCTCCTGGTAGGGCGTGATCCCCGCCTCGAGCGGGGCGGGCCACAGTCCGAGCACCACAGTGACGAGGGCCAGCACTGCGGGGGCGGCCAGAAAGTCCCAGCGCACGGGGGTGAAGGCGCCGACCACCGACTGCCCGTCCGGGGAGGTCTCGAGCCCGGAGAAGCGCCCCGGCTTGCGCGCGAAGCCGCCCCACACGAAACGGGCGCTGTACGCGAACGTCAGAACGGATCCGACCACCACGCACACGAGCGCCGTGACCGCGAGCGGTTCCGGCAGCGCGTCCACGAACGCGGTGAGCACCGCCTCTTTGGTCACGAAACCCAGCAGGGGTGGAACACCCGCCATGGAGGCGGCACCGATGACCGCCACGACGAGCAGCTGGGGCGCCTTGCCCGCGACTCCCGACAGCCGCCGGATGTCGCGCGTGCCGGCCTGGTGGTCGATGATGCCCACGGTGAGGAACAGGGTGGCCTTGAACAGGCCGTGGGCCATCACCATGGCGAGCCCGGCCATGGCGGTGTCTGCGGTGCCAAAGGAGACCACCGCGGTGATGAACCCCAGCTGGCTCACTGTGCCGTAGGCCAGGATGAGCTTGAGGTCGTACTGGCGCAGTGCCACCCACCCGCCGAAGACCATGGTCCCCAGGCCCAGGGTGAGGGTGATGGGAAGCCACCACGTGGTTCCGGCGAAACCCGGCGCCAGGCGCGCCACCAGGTAGATCCCGGCCTTGACCATGGCCGCGGCGTGCAGGTACGCGGAGACCGGGGTGGGCGCCGCCATGGCGGCGGGCAGCCAGAAGTGCGTGGGGAACAGGGCGGACTTTGAGACGGCACCGGCAAGGATCAGGGCGAGGGCGACGTCGACGGTGGGCGAACCCAGCAGCCCGGGAGCCGCGGCCAGGACGCCGGAGATGCGCATGGTCCCCGCGGCGTGGGCCAGCATCAGCAGCCCCACGAGCATCGCGAGCCCGCCGGCGGTCGTGATGATCAGCGCCTGCAGCGCCGCACGGCGCGCCGCGAGCTTGGTGCGGGAGTAGGAGATCAGCAGGAAGGAGAGCACCGAGGTGATCTCCCAGAACACGAACAGCACCATGAGGTCGTCCGCGGTCACCAGGCCGAACATGGCGCCGGCAAAGGCAACGAGCTGCGCGGCGAAGGAGCCCGTGTTGCGGGCGTCGGCCTTGAAGTACCGCGCGCAGTAGGCGAGCACGAGCGCGCCCACGCCCAGCACGAGCAGGGACATCATGTACGCGAGCGCATCCATGCGGAAGGTCAGGGAGATGCCCAACTGCGGGATCCAGGGCAGCGACACGCTCCAGCCGGTGGGGTCCCCGTAGGTCCGGGAGGTCTGCGCGAGCAGCCAGAGGAAGCCAGCGAACGGAACGAGTGCCACCAGGTAGAAACCGGAGCGACCGGCGCGTCTGAGGACCGCGGGTGCCAGCAGGGCGGCGATCCCGTGGACCAGCAGCACCGCGATCATGGGACCTCACCTTTCGGGCCCCATGCGCTCGGCGAGGTGCTCGGCGAACAGGCCGCGGAGGCACAGGGCCACCCGGAGCATGAGGCGGTAGTTTGCGGGCTCCATCGTAACAAGATTGACTGTTGACGCGTCACCAGAACCGCCCGGACATGCACTGACCGGCCCCGCGTGTGAACGCCCACCGGCGCCCCCCCCCCCCCCCCCCCCGCGGCCGACACCGTCGGCCCGCAACACTCCGCGGCCCGTAGGGTGAGCCCCATGACAGGCGAGCACACGACCACCACGGGCGGCACCCCCGAGCCGCTCGCCCCCGCGCCGGGGGGCGCTTCCCGTGCCCGCGTGCTGATGTGGTGCCTGTGGGACACCGGCACCTCCGCCTACAACGCGGTGATGCTCACGTTCGTGTTCACGGTGTACCTCACGAGCGAGTCCTTCGGCTCCCCGGAGCACACCTCCACCGTGCTCTCCGTGGCCATGACGGTCGCTGGCTTCGCGATCGCGGCCACCGCCCCGATCATCGGTCAGCGCAGCGACACCCCGCGCTCCCGGGCGGGCTTCCTCACCGTCAACTCGGTGGTCCTGATCGCGTGCACCGCCCTGGCGTTCTTTGCCCGGCCGGAGCCGGCGTTCCTGGTCTTCGGCGTCACACTGGTGGCGCTGGGCAGCGTGGCGCAGGAGTTTGCCACCGTGAGCTACAACGCCATGCTCCCCGCGCTGGCCGGCCCGCACCGCATGGGCAAGGTCTCCGGCTGGGGCTGGGGCGCGGGCTACGTGGGCGGGATCTTCGCACTGGCCTTCGTGCTCTTTGGGTTCGTGACCCCCGGCTTCCTGGGGATCCCCACCGATGACGCCCTGAACTACCGCGCCGTGGCCCTGTTCAGTGCGGCGTGGATCCTCATCTTCTGCCTGCCCCTGATGCTCAAGGCCCCTTCCATGCCGTTCCGGGAATACAGCGGTGCCATCCTGGAGGAACCCGGCACCCCGCCGCTCGTGCGCACCGACGCCCTGCCTGTGGTGCCCCCTGCGCCGCGCCGCCGCGGCATCCTCGGCGCGTACCGCGAGCTGTTCCACACCATCGCCGGACTGTGGCGGGTCTCCCGGGCCACCGTCTTCTTCCTGATCTCCTCCGCCGTCTACCGGGACGGACTGGCGGGTGTGTTCACGTTCGGCGGGGTCCTCGCGGCGGGCACCTTCGGCTTCTCCCTGACCGAGGTCATCATGTTCGCGGTCGCGGCGAACCTGATCGCCGCCCTCGGCGCGTTCGTGGGCGGCTCCCTTGACGATGCCCTGGGCCCGCGCACCGTGATCACCGGCTCCCTTGTGGGCGTCATGCTCGCCGGCACCGCACTGCTGTTCTGGACGGGCAAACCAGCCTTTTGGGTCTGCGGGCTGGCCCTGTGCCTGTTCGTGGGACCGGCCCAGGCGGCGTCGCGCACGTACCTGGGGCGGCTGATCCCGCCCGGGCGCGACGGCGAGATCTACGGTCTGTACGCGACCACCGGGCGGGCCGTGAGCTTCATGGCACCCGGGCTCTTCGGACTGTTCGTCAGCGTGCTGGGTGCGCAGATCTGGGGAATCCTCGGGATCCTCGTGGTGGTGGCCGCCGGACTCGTCCTGCTGCTGCTCACCCCGCGCCCGCCGGAGGGCTTCACCACCGCCCAGGTCTGAGCGCGGCGGCGGGCGCGGCTCACTCGATGACGGTCCGGTCGAAGTTCAGGTGGCTGCGCGAGGCCGTGGGCCCGCGCTGGCCCTGGTAGCGGTTGCCGTAGGCGCCGCTGCCGTAGGGGTGCTCCGTGGGCGAGGAGAGCTGGAAGAAGCACAGCTGCCCCACCTTGGAACCGGGCCACAACTTGATGGGCAGCGTGGCCATGTTGGACAGCTCCAGCGTCACGTGGCCCGAGAACCCGGGGTCGATGAATCCGGCGGTCGAGTGAGTCAGCAGGCCGAGGCGCCCCAGGGAGGACTTGCCCTCCAGGCGCGCGGCGACGTCCGCCGGCAGGGTGACCTTCTCGTACGTGGCGCCCAGCACGAACTCCCCCGGGTGCAGCACGAAGGGCTCGTCCGGCGCCACCTCCACCAGCCGCGTGAGCTCGGGCTGCTCCTGGGCCGGGTCGATGTGCGCGTACTTGTGGTTGTCGAACAGCCGGAACCACCGGTCAAGGCGCACGTCAACGCTCGCGGGCTGGACCATGGCGGGATCGTAGGGCTCCAGGCGCACACGCCCGGAGCCCAGCTGACGGCGGATGTCGCGATCGGAGATGAGCACGGCTCCACGGTAGTCGACACCTCGCTGAAGGAACCGTGTGGAACACCGCAGCCCGCAAACGTGTTGTACAGTGGTGGGCGTTCATCCGCGTGCGTCATGCACCGGCGGAACAGTGCGGCTGTAGCTCAATGGTAGAGCGCACGCTTCCCAAGCCTGATACGCGGGTTCGATTCCCGTCAGCCGCTCCGTACACCTCGCACGACGCCCCGGGTCACCGTCACGGTCCCCGGGGTGTTGCATTCCCAGGGTGCCCACAGCCCGCGGGCCTGCCGGACGGGGCGGTCCGAGGACCCCCGGCCGGCAGGGGCACCGTCACCCACCGCATGAGGAGCGATCATGCTGCGCACCATGTTCACCGGCAAGATCCACCGCGCCACCGTGACCCAGGCAGACCTGCACTACGTGGGGTCCGTGACCGTGGACCAGGACCTGCTGGACGCCGCCAACATCCTCCCCGGCGAGCTCGTGGCCATCGTGGACATCACCAACGGCGCCCGGCTGGAGACGTACACGATCGCCGGCGAGCGCGGCAGCGGCGTCCTCGGCATCAACGGGGCCGCGGCGCACCTCGTGCACCCCGGCGACCTCGTGATCCTGATCGCGTACGGCCTCATGGACACCGCCGAGGCCAGGGCGTACGAGCCCCGCGTGGTGCACGTGGACGAGCGCAACCGGATCGTGGCGCTGGGCTCGGACCCCGCGGACGCCGTCGTGGGGGACATGGTCCGCCCGCCGCACGCGCGCGAGCACCTGCTGGCGCAGGAGGACGCCGCCGTCCCCGGCCCGTGATCCCGCGGGCACCGGCGCGCGGCAGCCGTGCCGACGACGTCGTGCCCGTCCCAGCGCGCCCGCAGGGGGCGGAGCACCACGAACGACGACCCGAGGAGACGTGCCCATGAGCGGAGTGGCCTCCGGGTTCTTCATCGTGTGGGCCGTGATCGGCACGGGGTACGTGATCGGACGCCTGGGGCTGCTCGGTCCGCACGGGCAGCCGGTGCTGTCCAAGCTCGCCTTCTACGTGGCGTCCCCGCCGCTGCTGTTCACCACGGTCGCGAAGGCGGACGTCAGCCACATCTTCTCGGCCCCGCTCGTGGTCGCCGGGGTCTCCGCGTGGCTGACCATGCTGGCCTACGCGGCGGTCTCACGCCTCGTGCTGCACAGGGACGCCTCGACCGTGGTGATGGGAGCCCAGGCCGCGGGCCAGGTCAACTCCGCGAACCTGGGGATCCCGATCGCCCTGTTCGTGCTGGGCGACGCCTCCCAGGTGGCCCCGGTGATGCTGTTCCAGCTGGCCCTGAACACCCCGCTGTACCTCACGGTCATGGACACCCTCACCGGCGGGGAGCGCCCCACCGTGGGCTCCGTGCTCAAGACCGTGGTCACGAACCCGCTGATCGTGGGCTCGGGGCTCGGGATCGCGTCCTCGCTGACGGGCGTCACCCTCCCGGACCTCGTGATGCAGCCCGTGGAGATCGTGGCCGGTGCCGCGGTGCCGGCCATGCTGCTGGCGTTCGGAATCTCCCTGGTGGGCTCGCGTCCGCTCTCCGAGCCCGGAACGCGCGCCGACACGCTGCTCGCCTCGGGCGCGAAGGTGCTCGTGCACCCGGCACTGGCCCTGCTGCTCGCGTGGGCCCTCGGGCTGAGCGGTCCGATGCTGTACTCCGCCGTGATCATGGCGGCGCTGCCCACGGCCCAGAACCTCTACGTGGCCGCGGTGCGCTACGACCGCGCGACCACGGTGTGCCGTGACACGGTGCTGCTCACCACCGTGGTCTCGATGGTCTCGATGGCGGTCGCCGCAGTATTTCTTTCCTGACGCCAAATTTCCCTGCCGATGCCGAGTCACACGATTTCTGTGACACACACCACCCTTAGACTGTACAGATGCTGAATCGGTCTGCGCCCCTCGGGGAGCGTCAGGCCCGGTGCGTCAGCTCATGAGCTCGTCAGGAGAGGAAACATCGTGAAGTCCACTCACCACTCGCACAGGGCCGGGAAACCGCGTGCCGTCCGCAGCGTTGCGGCCGTCGCCGCCGTGTCCGCCATGCTGCTCACGGGGTGCGGCAGCGGGGAATCAGGCCCGCCCACGCTCACCTGGTACATCAACCCGGACGACGGCGGCCAGGACGTCCTCGCCCAGCAGTGCTCGGACGCGTCCGGCGGCAAGTACAAGATCCAGACCTCCCTGCTGCCCCGTGACGCCTCGTCGCAGCGCGAGCAGCTGGCACGCCGCCTCGCGGCCGGGGACACGTCCATGGACATCATGAGTCTCGACCCGCCCTTCGTGCCCGAGCTCGCGGAGCCCGGCTTCCTCGCGAAGCCCCCCGAGGACGTGGCAAAGGCCACCACCACGGACACGCTCGAGGGCCCGCTGCAGGGCGCCACGTGGAACGACGAGCTCGTGGCCATCCCGTTCTGGGCCAACACGCAGCTGCTGTGGTACCGCGAGTCCGCGGCCAAGGCGGCGGGTCTGGACATGTCCAAGCCCGTCACGTGGGACCAGCTCATCAAGGCGGCCAAGTCCCAGGACAAGTACCTGGGTGTGCAGGGCGTGCGCGGTGAGGCCATGTCTGTGTGGGTCAACGGCCTCGTGGAGTCGGCCGGCGGCCAGGTGGTCTCGGACGGCCAGGACGGTCAGGACGCCAAGATCACGCTGGACTCCGACGCCGGCAAGAAGGCCGCGGAGATCATCGGGACCATCGGCAAGGAGGGCCTCGGCGGACCCGGCCTGGCCACCCAGGACGAGAACGCCTCCATGATCCAGTTCCAGGGGGACAAGGGCTCGTTCATGGTCAACTGGCCGTTCATCTACTCGGCCACCAAGGCCTCCGTGGACGAGGGCACCCTCGACAAGTCGGTGCTGGACGACATCAAGTGGACCACGTGGCCCCGTGTCGACGCGGACACCGAGGCGCACCCGCCGCTGGGCGGCATCAACCTGGGCGTGGGCGCCACGTCCAAGAACCAGGACCTCGCGTGGGAGGCCGTGCAGTGCATCGTCTCCCCCGAGCACCAGGCCCAGTACTTCGCGACCAACGGCAACCCGCCGTCGTCCACGAAGGCCTTCGACGACCCCGAGGTCAAGAAGGCGTACCCCATGGCCGACACCATCCGCAAGTCCCTCGACGCCGCGAAGCCTCGCGCGCAGACCCCGTACTACAACGAGATCTCCACGGCCATCCAGCAGAACTGGACCCCGCCGGCGGACGTCACCGAGGACACCCCGCGTGAGACCACCGAATTCATCCAGGAAGTCCTGAAGGGAGATGCGTTGCTGTGAGCACCACCGTCAATTCCTCCGCTCCCGCCGCGGCGCCGGAGAAGACCCGCACCAGGCGTCATCTCTCGGACCGCGCCCGCGCTGAGCGCAAGCTGGGCTGGCTGCTCGCTGGACCGGCGTTCGTGATCATGCTCCTGGTCACGCTGTACCCGATCGTCCAGGCCTTGTGGGACTCCCTGTTCTCCTTCCGCCTCACCGCGCCCGGTGACAAGGAGTTCGTGTTCCTGGGCAACTACGCCACGGCACTGTCGGACATCGTGTTCTGGCGGGACCTGGGCGTGACCCTGCTGATCACGGTGGTCACGGTGGTCGTGGAACTCGTCCTGGGCCTCGCCCTCGCGCTCGTGATGCACAGCGCCATCAAGGCCACGCGCGGCCTGCTGCGCACCGCCATCCTGGTGCCCTACGGCATCATCACTGTGGTCTCCGCGTTCGCGTGGTTCTACGCCTTCGACATCACCACCGGCTACGTGAACAACTGGCTCTCGTGGCTGCCCATGATCGGTCCGGACTTCAACTGGTTTGCCTCCGCGGGCCCGTCTCTGTTCGTGATCATGGCCTCGGAGATCTGGAAGACCACCCCGTTCATCTCGCTGCTGCTGCTCTCCGGGCTCGCACAGGTCCCCGGTGAGCTCACCGAGGCCGCCCGTGTGGACGGCGCCTCGGCATGGCAACGCCTGAGCAAGGTGGTCCTGCCGAACATGAAGGCCGCCATCATGGTGGCCGTGGTGTTCCGCGCCCTGGACGCCTTCCGCATCTTCGACAACGTCTTCATCATGACCAAGGGCCAGTACGGCACCGAGACGCTCTCGCTGCTCGCGTACCGCACGTCCATCGGTCGTCTGGAAATCGGCCTTGGTTCGGCCATCTCGGTGATCCTGTTCATCTGCGTGATGCTCATCGCGCTGGTGGCCATAAAGGTCTTCAAGGTGGACCTCACCGGTGGCTCTGGGAAGGGGAAGTAACCGTCATGTTGAGCACCAAGCAGAAAATCGGCTGGACCGTCATCAGCATCGCGGTGCTGGTCTACGCGCTGTTCCCCGTCCTGTCCATCCTGATGACGTCCTTCAAGTCCTCCTCGGACCTGAACTCGGGCAAGTTCATCCCCACGAAGTTCGTCACGAGCAACTACGAGCAGATCTTCGTGGGCGAGGCCAAGGACCTGTTCCTGCCGGCCCTGTGGAACTCGATCGGCATCTCACTGATCTCCACGTTCGTGGCCGTCGTGCTCGCGACACTGTGCGCCTACGCGATCGCACGCCTGGACTTCCCGGGCAAGAAGATCGTGCTGACCACCGCGCTGATGGTCTCGATGTTCCCAGTGGTCTCCATCGTCACGCCGTTGTTCAACCTGTGGCGCCAGGTGGGGCTCTACGACACCTGGCTCGGCCTGATCATCCCCTACCTGTCCCTGACCCTGCCGATCTCCATCTGGACCCTGGCGGCGTTCTTCCAGCAGATCCCCTGGGACCTGGACCGCGCGGCGCAGGTGGACGGCGCCACCACGTGGCAGGCGTTCCGCAAGGTGATCGTGCCGCTCACGCTGCCGGGTGTCTTCACCACGGCGATCATCGCGTTCTTCATCGCGTGGAACGACTTCGTGTACGGCATCGGCCTGACCTCGACCGCCGCGGCGCGTCCCGTCCCGGCGGCACTCGCGTTCTTCACCGGCGCCTCGCAGTTCGAGGCCCCTGCGGGCGCGATTTCCGCGGCGGCGATCATCGTGACCATCCCTGTGGTGCTGCTCGTTCTGGCGTTCCAGCGCCAGATCGTCTCCGGCCTGACCCAGGGCGCGGTCAAGGGCTGAGCCCGCCGCACCATCCACGCTTTTACACAGATAGGACTGAGTAGACATGGCAGCAATCACCATGGAACACCTCGTCAAGAAGTACGACGACGGTTTCCCCGCGGTCAACGACATCTCCATCGACGTCGCCGACGGCGAGTTCCTGATCCTCGTGGGCCCCTCCGGCTGCGGCAAGTCCACGCTCCTGCGCATGGTCGTGGGCCTCGAGGACATCACCTCCGGGGACCTGAGCATCAACGGGGTGCGCGTCAACGACAAGCAGCCGCGTGATCGCAACCTCTCGATGGTGTTCCAGAACTACGCGCTGTACCCGCACCTGTCGGTGTACGAGAACATCGCCTTCCCGCTGCGCCTGTCCAAGGGGCAGTTCAGCGAGGAGGAGATCGACCGCAAGGTGCGCGAGGCGGCGGACACCCTGGACCTCAACGAGCACCTCGAGCGCAAGCCGGCGAACCTCTCCGGCGGTCAGCGCCAGCGCGTGGCCATGGGGCGCGCGATCGTGCGTGACGCGGACGCGTTCCTCTTCGACGAACCCCTGTCCAACCTGGACGCCAAGCTGCGCGGCCAGATGCGCACGGAGATCGCGCAGCTGCAGCGCCGCATGGGCATCACGTCGCTGTACGTGACCCACGACCAGACCGAGGCCATGACCCTCGGTGACCGTGTGGCCGTGCTCAAGCGTGGTCAGCTCCAGCAGATCGCGTCCCCGCGGGAGCTCTACGAACAGCCCGTCAACCTGTTCGTGGCGGGGTTCATCGGCGCTCCGTCCATGAACTTCATCCCGGCGCGCGTGAACGGCTCGGTGTTCCACACCCCGATCGGGGACATCGAGATTCCGGAGCGCGTGCAGGGCAAGCTCACGAACGCTCCCGAGATCGTGCTGCTGGGCCTGCGCCCGGAGCGCTTCGAGGACGCGAAGTTCGTGGACGAGACGAAGATCCCCCACGGGACCGTCTTCGACTCCGGGTTCACGCACACCGAGTGGCTGGGCAACCAGCAGTACGGCTACATCCACTACCAGCAGGATGCCGCCGTGCAGCACAAGCTCAACGAGCTGGCACAAGAGCTGGACGCTGACGGGATGCCCGCCCAGGTGGTCGTCTCCCTGGACGCCTCCTCCCGCATCCGCGGTGGCTCCACGGCAAAGATCTGGCTGGACAGCCGCAAGATGCACGTGTTCAACCCGGAGACGGGCGAGAACCTCACGCGTGACGCGGAGGCCGGTGCGGAGCTGACCCGCGAGGCCAACGAGGAGCGCAAGAACGAGATCGAGCGTGCCCGCCGGCGTGACAGTGCGCGCGCGGATCAGGCCGGCACCGCGGGGACCTCCCCCGCCGGTGGGGCCGAGCACGACGGCGGGGCGGGCAGCAGCGCCGCACGCTGATCCCCAGCGCCCCTCGCCGCACGACGACGGCCGGTTCTCCACCACGGGAACCGGCCGTCGTCGTCAGCTCCTGGTGCCTGGCGCGGTCCCGGTCCCGCGGGCGGTCCCGGTCGCCCCTCAGTCCCCGGCCCCTCGGCCAACCCCGGCACCTCCTCTGCTCCCGACTCTGGCCCCTCCCGGGGCCCCGTCTCAGCCGACCGAGCCCGCCGTGCTGGCCAGCGCCCACCAGCCCAGCAGGGCGATCACGGTGAGCAGCGCGAGCGAGGACGTCGCATAGCGCAATCTCGGGTGGCGCACGTGCCACGGGACCAGCCGGCGCCAGTTCTCACTCACCTGCGCGGGGGTGGCCTGCCGGAAGTTCACGTGCTGCGCACCGCTGGCCCGGGCGAGCTCGTCGAGGGTCCGGGCGTCCCAGACGGTACCGTCGAGCCCGAGGGCGCGGCGCCCGGAGGCCGTGACGAACCACAGGTACGGCCTGCCCCGGGAACGGCCCGAACCGGAACGGGGCGCCAGCAGCTTCTCGACGGTGACCACCTGCGTGATCCGTTCCCGGGCCACGGCGTGGAACCCGACCCACCGTGAGACGAGCACGAACCCGGGTGTCAGCACCGCGAGCGCCGGGCGCAGGTTCACGTACGCGCCCACGAGACCGGCGAGGGCGGTCAAGGCGAGCACGCCGGTCACGGGCCCGGCCGGCCGCCGGTAGAAGATTGCCCCGACCGCCAGCACCACCAGGAGCAGGGGCGCGGCGGAGGCCGCGAGCCGCCGCCCGTAGGAACCGAGCCGGGGGTGGAACACGTGCTCGGGCACGCCGTACTTCTGGGGCACCTGCCGGACGGTCTCTGCCATGTTGTGCGCTCGCGCTCCTCGGGTCTCTGGTCACGGCCGCTGTCGGTCGCGGGGTGCCTGGTGCCCCCGGACGCATCGGGAGTTCGGTCCCCAGGGTGCGGGCCTCGTGAACCGTTGCCTGCGCAGCTCCGTGCGTGAAGCACGATCCCTGGTCCTGCTCCCGGCCGGGCTCGCCCCAGCCTACTGGCCGTTCCAGGGGCCGCGCCGGAGCCGGACCCCGCGAGCGTGACGCCGCGCGGCGAACCGGGTGACACGGCGCAGGCGGGGCGCGCATGAACTACCGTGAGGAGCCATGGAACGCAGTGATCGCATCATCAGGGCCCTGGGTGCCTGGTTCTTCCTGATCGTGCTGGCCGTGGCCGCCGCCGCGGTGGCCATTGCGCTCGTGAACAAGTACCAGTACGGCCCTGAGACCGAGGTCCGGGAGTACTTCCAGGCGCTGCAGGACGGGGACGGCGCCAAGGCCCTGGGTCTGCTCAACGCCGAGGTTCCGGACTCCAACGCCGCGCTGCTGGACGGGGATCCGCTCGCGGAGGCGGGCAAGCACCTGCAGGATGTGGCGGTCTCCACGGTCGACTCGGACGGGGACACCACCACGGTCCGAGCAGACTACCTCCTGGACGGGAAGCAGGCGTCCTCGGAGTTCAGGCTGCACCCGGCGGAGACTCAGTGGGGGTTCTTCACAGTGTGGGACTTCGACCCCACCACGCTGCCCACCATGTCCGTGTCCATGCCCGGCTCCACCGCGGTGGACATCAACGGGGTGTCCGTGGCGCTGCGGGACTCCTCGCGCGAGTTCGCCGTCTTCTACCCCGGCGTCTACACGGGGTCCTACACCTCCCCCATGGTCACCGCCCAGCCGCAGGAGGTAGCCGTGAGCGACTCGTCCAAGGATACGACGATGAAGCTCACCGCCGTCCCGTCGGAGCAGCTCCAGCAGCAGGTGGAGCAGCAGGTCCACGAGCATCTCGACGCATGCGCGGCCAAGGACAGCCTCTACCCCGAGGACTGCCCGTTCAGCTACGAGTTCGACGGGCGGATCCAGGGCAAGGTCAGCTGGAGCATCAAGGACTACCCACCCTCCAAGGTCGAGCTGGGCGGCGCGCATGCGGACCAGTGGTCCCTGCCGGACAGCAGGGGGACCGCGCACATCGAGTTCACCGCGGTGAACCTCTACGACGGCACCACGTCCAAGGTCTCGGCGGACGTCCCCTTCACCCTCTCCGCGAGCTTGGAGGTCACACAGGACAAGGCCACGCTCACGCCCCGCTGACGAACCTTTGCCGCCCCGGCCCGCAGGCGGCCGGGGGACGACGACGCCGCACGCGCTCTCCCCCGGGCCCGTCACGCGCCGTCGTCGCCGGCTCAGTCGAGCCCGCGCAGCTCCAGCGTGAGGGAGGAGTCCGCGGCGGGGTCCACCGTGAAGGGAATCCCCCAGTCCTGCTGGTAGAGGTGGCAGGCCGCGTGCTCGGGGATCTCGCCGTCCGGGGAGCCATCGCACGCCGCGGCCCGGGCGGTGATGTGCAGGACGCCCTCCGTGACGCCGTCGGCGAGCCGCAGGGTGCGGGTGAGCCCCCGGGCGGTGCCGTCCCCCGCAACGAGCGCGTCCTCCGGGGAGGAGGAGACCTTCAGCTGCGTGGGGTCCCCCCACCGGGTGTCGAGCTTCTGCCCGCTCGGGGCCGCGAAGCGGACGGTGAGCTCGAGCTCACCGGGGGCCACGGGGGTGCGCTTGCGCTGCATCTGCGCCGCGCCCTCGTCCACGGTCTGCGCCTGCTTGGGGACGGCCACCCGCACCAGGCGGTGGGCGTTGGTCTCGACCACCACGAGGACGGGCTCGTCCTGGCTCGTGTCCAGGAGCACGTCCGAGGGCTCGGCGAGTCCCCGAGTGAGGGTGGAGACCTCGCCCGTGGCGGGGTCGAAGCGGCGCACAGCACCGTTGTAGGTGTCGGCCACGGCCACGGAGCCGTCCGGCAGCACCGTGACGCCCAGGCAGTGCTGCAGCCGGGCCTGCTCCGCGGGGCCGTCGCGGAAGCCGAAGTCGAACAGGCCCAGGCCCACGGCGGAGTCCACCGCAGCCACGGCGCCGTCGTCGGTGAAGCGCACGCGGCGCAGCGCGGAGGACTCGGAGTCCGCGACCCACACGGAGCCGTCCTCAGCCTGCGCCAGGCCGGAGGGCTGGGCGAACCAGGAACCGTCCGCCGCGCCGTCGCGCAGACCCTCGTCCCCGGTACCGGCCAGCACGGCGAGCGCACCGGTGCGCGGGTCGAAGGAGAAGAGCTGGTGGGTGCCGGCCATTGCGATCACGAGCGCGTCCGCGGTCTGCGACCACACGACGTCCCAGGGGGAGGACAGCGCCACGGACAGGGGGTCCCCCTCCGTGATCGCGTTCGGGTCCACGCCGCGGGCGCGCGCGTCGTCGAGCAGCCGCTGGACGCCGTTGCCGGCGATGGTGCGCACCGACCCCGAGCCGAGGTCCACCCCGCGCAGCCGGTGGTTCACGGTGTCCGCGACCACGAGGTCGTAGCCGAGCTGCGAGCGCAGCTGCTGCGGAAGCACCGCGATGCCCTGGGGCTCGTTGAACCGGGCCGCGTCCCGCGGTCCGTCCGCCCAGCCCCGGGTGCCGGAGCCGATGGTGCCGCGCACGGTGGCGAGGTCCGCCTCGAGCTGCACCAGACGGTGGTGGCCGGTGTCGCTCACCATGAACGAGCCGTCCGGCAGGGCCACGACCTTGCCCGGGAAGCGCAGATCGCCCTCGGGCCGGGGGCGGGGCACGTACGGGCCGTCCCCGCGGTGCAGCGTGCCCTTGGCCTCGTGCTCGGCCACGAGCTCCGCCACCAGGGACTCGAGCCCCTGGACGTGCCCCTCGCCGGAGAGGTGGGCCACGACGTAGCCCTCCGGGTCCAGCACCACCAGGGTGGGCCACGCACGTGCGGTGTAGGCGTCCCAGGTCTGCAGGCGGGGGTCGTCCAGCACGGGGTGGGTGATCTCGTAGCGGTCGACGGCGGCGGCGAGCGCGTCCGGGTCCGCCTCGTGCTCGAACTTGGGCGAGTGCACGCCCACCGTCACGAGCACGTCGGAGTACTGCTCCTCGAGGGGACGCAGCTCGTCGAGCACGTGGAGGCAGTTGATGCAGCAGAAGGACCAGAAGTCCAGGACCACGATCTTCCCGCGCAGGGCGTTCAGGTCCAGCTGCTCACCACCGGTGTTCAGCCAGGCCCGGCCCTCGAGCTCGGAGGCGCGGACGGGGGTCGTCATGCGTGCGGTTGTCACGTCGGATGGATCCTTCCGGGACGGGGAGAGTTGTCTACCGGGGACAACGTTATCCGCGCGCCCCTGCTTCCCGGGCCTCGAGTGACGTCCCACGCGCGGCGGTGGATCCAGGCTGAGGCGAGGGCCGGGCACCGGCGGAGCGGGGAGTGCCGCGGGGACGGCTCCCCGCGCCGCGGTGCCGGGTGGGGAGACCGTGGGCACGGCATCGTCGTGCTGAGCCGCGGGGCACGACGACCCCGGCTCAGCGGCCGCGCTCGTCCCGTTCGGCGAGCTCGGCCATCATCTGGTTGTAGGCGCGCAGCTCGGCGTCGTCCGTGCGGTCCGCCTGCCGATCCACGCGGCGGTTCTCCTTGGAACCCTCCATGGCCCACATCACGGCCACGATGACCGCGAGCAGGAACGTGGGGAACTCCCCGATGCCCCACATGAGCATTCCGCCGAGCTCCTGGTCATCCAGGGCGCTGGGCCCCCAGGGACGGCCCATGTTGCCGAACCAGGACGCCTGCAGCACCGTGGTCAGACTCATGATGCTGATGCCGATGAACGCGTGGGCGGCCATGGTGGCGAGCAGCAGCAGCAGACGCATCGGGTAGGTGGGACGCCGCGGGATGGGGTCGATGCCGATCAGCACGAGCGCGAACATGTACCCGGTGAACAGGAAGTGCACCATCATGAACTCGTGGCCCACGTGGTAGCGCAGGGTGAAGCGGAACAGGTCCGTGAAGTAGAACAGCACGATCGAGAACGCGAAGTTCGCGGCCGCGAAGATCGGGTGGGTGACCACTTTGCCCCACGTCGAGTGTACGAGCCGCAGGATCCACTCACGGGGCCCGCGGGTGCCGTCCCGGCGCGATTCCAGTGCCTTGAGAATGACGGTGACCGGCGCACCACAGACCAGGAAGAGCGGCACGACCATCGTGAGGCTCATGTGCTCCACCATGTGGGCGGAGAACAGCACGCGGGCGTAGACGGCCACACCGCCGCTCGTCGCGTACAGCAGAGCGGCGAGACCCGCGAGCCAGGATGCCGTGCGCAGGACAGACCAGGTGTCCCCGCGGCGCCACACCTTGACCGCGGCCCACAGGTAGACCACGGCCATGAAGACCACCACGGCCACCCAGAACCAGTCCAGGCGCCAGGTGGTGAACCAGCTCGCCGGGGTGGGTTCCGGGGGCAGCTCGTACCACGTGAGGATGCGGGCGGGCGAGGCGTCCGGCTGCAGCTCCTCGGGCACGGGAGGGGCTGTGCGCCCCAGGGCCGTGGCGATGCCCATGAGCAGGCCCATGAGTACGACCTCCACCACGATCACGCGCCACATCGTGACCGTGCGCGAGCGCGAGCCGTCCACCACACCCGGGATCAGCCACTGGCGGTGGGCGAAGCCGGCCAGCCCCAGCAGCAGGGTCAGCACGAGCTTGGTCAGCGCGAGTACCCCGTAGGAGGAGCCCAGCTGCTCCCACGAGCCGACGCGCACCGCGGCATTGACGATGCCGGAGAGCAGCACCAGCGCGTAGCAGCCCAGTGCCACCGCGGAGTAGCGCCGCAGCACCACCGCGAGCAGCGGCTCGGTGTGGGTGTTCCCGCCCCGGCGGCTGACCACCGAGAATTCCCGGGAGAGCAGGGGACCCACCCAGACCAGCACCAGGATTCCGCCCACCCACAGGCACACGCCCAGCAGGTGCAGGCCCAGGGAGTTGACCGCGCCCATGTGGTCCGCGCCGCCTGAGGCGTGGCCGTTGAGGGCCATGGCCACGAGCGCCACGAAGGACAGTGCGAGCGTGCAGAACAGGCCCAGCAGCGCCCGCACGCCGAAGACCAGGGTGGTCACCACCGCCGCGACCATCACGATGACCGCCTGCGACTGCCCCGTGGAGATCCCGGTGATGTAGTGCAGCAGCTGCTGCGTGTAGTTCCCCCCACCGCCGATCGAGGAGCCGGAGACGTCCGAGTAGGTGAAGATCAGCACCGCCACGGCGGCCACCGTCCACACCACGGACGCCGCCTCCACGAGTTGCAGGACCGAGCGGAATGCCGGGTGCTCCGGCTCCCCCACCTGATCCCGGCTGCTGCGCGGTGGGCGCCTGCGGGAGCGGTCCGCGAAGCGCGGCACCACCCCGATGGCGAAGAGCAGCCCACCCATGACCACGGTCATCGCGATGTTGTGGACCACCTTGACCGTGGGCAGACCCCAGCGCACGAGCGTGCCGGGGTCTGCGACCTGCCGGGGAGCCGCAGCCCCGCCGAAGACCAGTGCGGCGCTCATCCCGACCATCGCCGCTACGAGGACCACCGTGATGGTCCAGGGGCTCACGCTCACACCCGTCCCGGACGACGACACCGCCCCACCGGGGGTGCCGCCCGCGCGACGTCCGTCGCGCCGGTCCTTGCTCGTGGTTCGTGCCCTGCTCATGCTCGTGCCCCTCCGGCCCGTTGCTCGTCCGATGTCTGTTGCCCCGCGGCTTCCGGTCCCGGGGGCGCCGTCGGCTCCGCCGTGGTCGCGGCGTGCGTCACGTGAACAGCACGTCCCCGATGAAACCACCCGACTCGCACCCGGGCGGGATGGCGAACACGGCCGAGCCGATGGGAACGGTCCACGTGTTCAGCATGTCCAGCTCGTCCAGCCGCTTCTGGATGGGGACGAACTGCTTCAGCGGATCCGCCTGGTAGGAGGCGAAGATCAGCCCCGTGGCAGAGACTCCCCCGCTGACGTCCCCTGAGCCGCTGCGCCCGGAGGCGTCTTGCACCGCAAGGTCGTAGTTGTACACCCTGCGGAAGATCTTCTCGTCCGGGTTCGGGCTGCGCGAGCGCCGCACATGGCTGTAGGAGGAGATCACAGGGAAGCCCAGGGGCCCCTTCGCGTCGAGGTCCGGTTCGTCGTGCTCCTTCTGCCCGGTGAGGGGGGCGCCGTCCGTGAGCCTGCGCCCCACCGCGTCCTCCCGCGCCGGGGTGTCGGCCTCGTCCCACGTGTCCAGGTTCATGTGGATCCGCCGTAGCACCAGCGAGGTGCCGTTCTCGATCCAGGGCGTGAAACCGTCCCGGCCGTAGACCACCTGCTCGTGGTCCTCCTCCCCCGGGTAGGGGTTGGAGGTGCCGTCCACCTGGCCGAAGAGGTTGCGCATGCTCTGCCCGTCCGGGGTGGCGCCCACCGTGTTGCGGAAACCGTCCTGCACCCACCGCACGCTCGCGAACGAGCGGACGTCCTTGAGCAGCACGCGCTGGGCGTGGGCCATGGTCAGGCGGTCGTCGCAGCACAGCTGCAGCAGCAGGTCCCCCTGGTTCCAGGCGTCCTGCAGCCTGTCCACCCCGAAGGCGGGCAGGGGCCGCAGCCACCCCGGGGCGCGGGAGCGGTCGACCAGCGAGACCGCGCGCGGGCCGAAACCCACGGTCACGGTGAGGCGTGACGGGTTCTCCGCGAGCCACGGCTCCTGGTCGTTGACGGGCGCCTGCCCCTGCGTGAGCGCCGAGGCGTCGTCCGTGAGCACGCGCAGCAGCCGTCGCATCGACTCGTGGGTGGCCGCGGCGTCGAGGTCCAGGGCCACGAACGCGCAGAACGCCTGCGGCAGCGTGGCCACTCCCGCCTGCCGGGCACCGTGGAACGGCTCGACGCGCTGCCCGGGGCGGGTCTCGTCCCGCGCAGCCGCAGACCAGGGAGCCTGCCCACCCACGACGGCCGCGGAGACGGCGCCGATGCCGGTCGCACCGGCGCCGGCGACCGCGCCCGTGAGCAGCGACCGCCGGCTCCAGCCCGAGGGCTTCACTGGCACCCGATCAGCCGGCATGGCATTCCGGGAGCGCGGAGGAGGACGGCGAGCTCATGTCCATGCCCGCGTGCGAGGAGCCGGAGCCCTCCGTGCTGCCACCGGACGAGTGTTCGTGGCCGGAGTGCTCCGCGTACTCGGAGCTCCCTGCGGACGCCTCCGGGCTCGCTGAGGACATGTCCATGGCCTCGTGGGAATTCGAGGAGCCGCTCGCGTCCTCGCCCGGTGTGTACTCCTCCTTGGCACCCGAGTAGTCGCGCACCGGGACCGTGACCGTCTTGGTCCCGGCGTCCGAGTGCAGCTGCAGCGTGAGGTCTGCCCCCGCCTTCAGCGAGCAGGTGAGGTCCATGAGCATGATGTGGTTCCCACCAGGTTCCAGGGCGGTGCTCTTGCCCGCGGGAATCGTGAAGCCGCCATCCTTCTGGCGCATGGTGGTGGAACCGCTCGTGCTGTCTGTGACCGTCTCGTGCAGCTGGACGGAACCGGCCGTTCCGTCCGCGCTGGCCCCGGTGACGGTCACGTCCTTGTCCGAGGTGTTGGTGAGCGTGCCGAAGGCGGCGGTCGTTCCCGAGTCCGCGGCCTTCGCCCAGCCGTTGTCGAGCGTCAGCGGCGCGTCCGAGGCGCTCTGGGAGGCGGACGGGGACGACTCCGCGCCGCCGCCGGAGGCCGAGCAGCCGGTCAGTGTCGCGAGACCGATCCCGAGTGCCGCCACCGCAGCGAACGCGCGGTGGGCGAGCGGCGGGGTGGCTCCCGCGCGACGCCCGGCTGTGGAGGTGGTTGTCGTGTTGTTGTCCAGGTTCATGGTGTTCCTCGTGGAAGTTGGGGTCCGGTTCGGACGCGGCACAACGGCGGTGCGAGCGACCCGTCGGGGCCTGCCGTGCGGCGTCGGCCAACCGGGCCGGCGTGGGCCGGGCGGGCGGCGGACGCGGGGTGCGCGGTGCGCGCGTGCCCGGCGGTGTGCGAACCGGGGAGGGGTGGATGGTGGCCGGAGCCGCGGCACGGCCGCGCTCCAGGATCAGCTGAGCTCCGGGATCAGCCGAGCGCCGGAGCAGCGCGGCCGGCGGATCAGCGCTGCCGGGGGCGGGTGGCGAAGGCCAGCACCACCAGCAGCAGCACCAGGGCCACGACGCCCCCGATGACCGGCAGCACCCAACCCGGCACGCCCGTGCCGCTCACAGGCTGCTGTGAGTCGTCGGACCCCCCCGCCTGCCCGGACGCCGAGGCCACCGGGGCGGGGGACGCCGTGGAACCGGCGCCCTCGCCAACGTCGTACGTGAAGGTTCCCTCGATCGGGTGGCCGTCCCGGGAGACGACCCGCCACGTGACGGTGTAGGTCTCGTCCCCGTCCCCGCCCTCGCGCAGCGGCTGCGAGACCTTCGTCTTCTGCACGGCCAGCGTGCCGCGGGTGATGTCCGTCCCGTGCGAGTCCGTGACCCGGACCTCGCTGCCGATGTCCTGGATGTCGCCGGAGAACGTCAGCTCCAGCGTGGTCGGGGCCTTCTCGATGCTCGAGCCCGCCGCGGGGTTCGTGCTCACGAGCTCGTCGTGGGCGCTCGCCGGAGCGGCCGTGGCCAGCACGAGGAAGATCGCCACGAGGCCTGCGAGGAGCACGGGCACGACGGCGCGGGGCCCCCCGGGCGCGGCGGCGGCACCTGCCGCCGCCTGCGAGCTGACAGGGACGGGCGTGGAAGCCCCGTCGACGCCCGTCACCGGTGTGGTGCGGGCTGCTCGGGTGCGACGGGCATGGGCGGTGTGGACCGGGGGTGTGTGGCGGGAGTTCATGTGTTCCATGGGATGTGTCTCTCCTGCGCCGGGAGGCGCGAGTGTGCCGCGCGGGGCGGCTGGGCTGCAATTGGATGCTCCGGATGGCATCGACGCTGCACGACGGGCTGCGCCGGACGCCTACGCGGCGGCCGGCGGCCCGCGGTACCCGCACAGGCTGGAGAGCAGCAACTGGTCCGACAGGGCCCGAGGGGAGCTCCAGGATGTCCGCCGGGGAACCGGCGGGAGCACGGGCCGCGGGAGCAGGTTGAGCAGCCGCAGCACCCGCAGCGAGCAGGCGGCGAGCAGGCGCACGACAGCCACCTCACCGTGGCGCAGCAGCGCGTAGGTCGCGAGTGCGGCGAGCACGTGCGCCGCGAGCATGGCACCGCTGTGGTGGGTGACCGGTGGCACGGAGGTGAGCAGCTGCTGCGGCTCCTCCAGTGCGGCCGTGCCGTGGTGGTGCGTGCGCGTCGCCGCGTGCACCATGGCCCCGGACTGGGCGAAGAGCAGGTGCAGCAGCAGCTGGCTGACAGCCACGCTGGCCGCCACGCCCGCGCGGGACAGCGCCCGCCCGGAGAGCAGCATGCACACCGGGGCCGCGAGACACGTGGACAGGGCGATCACCAGCGGTGGGGGCCAGGTTCCATCCAGGGCGGCGTGGGAGCCCGCGGCCAGCGTGGTGCCCAGCAGCGCCGCGCTCCAGCCGCGGGCAAGTCGGCGTGCGCGAGGGGACACCGAACACCTCCGGGACTGGCTGCGGGACAGGACAGGGACTCCCATTATGCGCCACTCCAGGCGCGCGGTACGAACCTTCCCGGGGTGTGGCGCGGTCCGTGCCGTACCGGAAATGTGCCGCGTCATGGCGCACGCAAAGGGACCGTCCGCGCGGATGCGCGAACGGTCCCTTGAACAGTCACGGGTACGGGACCCGTGCCAGCCTGTCTCACTTGGAGGAGACGGCAGCCTTCAGCTTGGAGCCGGCGGTGAGCTTCACACCGTGGCCGGCGGGAATCTGGATAGCCTCGCCGGTCTGCGGGTTGCGGCCCTGGCGAGCGGCACGGTCCGTGCGCTCGACGGAGAGCCACCCCGGGATCGTGATCTTCTCGCCCTTGGAGACGGAGCTCTCGAAGACCTCGAAGAGGGAATCCAGCACGCCGTTGACGGCGGCCTGGGTGTTGCCGGACTTCTCGGCAACCTCGGCGACGAGTTCACTGCGGTTCATAGCCATGTGCTTGTCCTCCTGGACTGGGTTGGCGATCTCTCGGAAGGGACTACCGAGGGGCGGGAGGCCCCTCACGGTGAGAAATTACCAGCTTGACTTGTAGATGCCGGGCAGTTCGCCGCGGTGAGCCATGTCGCGGAAGCGCACACGGGAGATCCCGAAGCGCTGGAAGGTGCCGCGGGGACGGCCGTCGATCTGGTCGCGGTTGCGCACACGGATCGGGGAGGCGTCACGGGGCAGCTTCTGCAGGCCCAGACGGGCCTCTTCACGGGCCTCGGGGGACGCGTTCTCGTCCACGAGGGTCTTCTTCAGCTCTGCGCGCTTGGCGGCGTAGCGCTCAACGATGACCTTGCGCTGCTCGTTCTTGGCGATTTTGGACTTCTTGGCCATGGATTCAGCGCTCCTCGCGGAAATCGACGTGCTTGCGGACCACCGGGTCGTACTTCTTCATGACGAGGCGGTCGGGGTTGTTACGGCGGTTCTTGCGGGTGACGTAGGTGAACCCGGTGCCGGCCGTGGACTTGAGCTTGATGATGGGACGTACATCCTTGTCCTTAGCCATCTCAGATCTTCTCCCCACGTGCGATGAGTTCGTTGACCACGGCGTCGATGCCGCGGGCATCGATGACCTTGATGCCCTTCGCGCTCAGGTTGAGCGTGACGTTGCGACGCAGCGAGGGCACCCAGTAACGCTTCTTCTGGATGTTCGGGTTCCACCGGCGCTTCGTGCGGCGGTGCGAGTGCGAGATGCTGTGGCCAAAGCCCGGCTGGGCCCCGGTCACCTGGCAGTGCGCTGCCATAGTGTTCTCCTCCAATGTCCAATGTCGACGAAATGACGGCACGCATGGCGGCCGCCGGGCGGTGTTCCGCCAGCGGCCGTGGCCACGAGTGGTCCGTCACCTCAAGAAAATGCCACCGTTCGCGCGCCGGGCGTGATGTGCTCTTACCCCGCGGCAGTACCGGTCAGGGCACTCGCTACGACGAAGACGGTGAAGATCTAGGCGCCGGTAGATGGACTCCACCACACGACAGCCTTAGATTCTAGGCTTCTACGGACTCTCTCGCAAATTTGAAACGGAAACAGTGCGATTGAGCGCCCCTCGATTCTAGCCGGTGCGCCGCGATGCGCCAATTCGCGGGCCTCGCAGCGGAGTTTGGCACAGAATCCGCCCCCCCCGGGGGCTCACCCTCGGGTGGCCCGGGGCGCAGAGACGAGTGTGGGGGGGGGCGACCCGTCCATGACCCGGCTCACCACCCCGACACACCTTCTTCGGCCCATCTCCTCACCCAGGAGATTAGGGAAGACTTATCTTACCTAATTCATCCAGGGGGGCAACCCTCCCTGCCACCCGCCCTTGCCTCAGGACTCCGGCGTGGCAGCACGGAACGGGTCCGCGATGTCGCGGTGCTCGGGCTGCTTGGGGGCCCGAGAGGTGACCTTGGGGTCCCTCCGGTGCGTGCCGAGAGCCTCGTTGACCACGTCCACGAGCTTGTTCACGCGCTCCATCCGTGGCAGGTTCTCGAGCATCACGGGCCGGCCGTCCGAGTCCGCGAGCGGCACCCGCCAGTTCGGGTACTCGTCGCTCGTACCGGGCTGGTTCTGGATCCGCTTCTCCCCCACGGCGTCCACCAGGGAGACGTTGAGCAGCAGCGAGGGGGCATCGCACAGGTAGCGGTAGAGCGCCTCGATCTTCTCCTCCTGCCCGGACTCCTCACCGTGCGGGAGGTAGCCAGCGTCCGCCACCGCGGTGAAGAACGTCTCGAGCTGGCGCCGGGCGTCCTCCCGCTCCTCCTCCGGGGAGCGGGCGAGCAGGCCCAGCTTTTCGCGCAGCTCCAGCTGCACTCCCTCGAGGTAGCCGGCCGTGGGCGGCAGGTCGTGGGTGTTGACCGAGGCCATGCACAGCTCCCGGTAGCGGGAGGGGTCCAGGGGCATGTCCCCGTCCATCTCGAACCACAGGATGGATGTCCCCAGCACACCCTTGCCCTCCAGGTACTCGCGCACGCTGTCCTCGACGGTGCCCAGGTCCTCGCCCACCACGATCACGCCGGCGAGCTCGGCCTCGAGAGCCAGCACCCCCACCATGGCCTCGTGGTCGTAGTAGACGTATGTGCCGTCCGAGGCCTTGTTGCCGTCCGGGATCCACCACAGCCGGAACAGTCCGGCAACGTGGTCGATCCTCACTCCGCCGGAGTGGCGGAAGATGCTGCCCATCATCTGCCGCCACGGCCGGTAGCCGGCCTCCGCGAGCTTCTGCGGGTCCCACGGCGGCTGGCTCCAGTCCTGGCCGAGCTGGTTGTACATGTCCGCGGGGGCACCCACGCTCACACCCTGGGCCATGACATCCTGCAGGGCCCAGGCGTCCGCGCCGTGCTTGTGGACGCCCACGGCGAGGTCGTGCACCACGCCGATGTCCATGCCCGCCCGGTGGGCGGCGCGCTGGGCGGCCTCCAGCTGGTCGTCGAGCAGCCACTGCAGCCAGACGTGGAAGTTGATGCGGTGGCGCAGCCGGGAGCGCGCCTCCCGGGCGTACGGAGACTCGGGCGAGGCGGCGTCGCCCTCCCACAGGGGGCTGTCCTCCCCCAGCTCCTCGCGCAGCGCACACCACAGGGCGAAGTCCTGCAGCGGCTGCCCGCCCTGGGCCACGAAGGCCTCGAGCTGCTGCTGACGGTGGGGGGAGCGACGCACCGTGTAGAGCAGCTCGAGCGTCTTGAGCTTGGCGGCGAACGCGGAGTCGCGGTCGATCGTGGAGGGGTCCAGGACCGCCTTGCGCTCGATGGCCGCGAGCCGGTCCACGACCTCCCGGTCCGCCGGGCGCAGGTACGGGAACTCGGCCACGTCCGCCACGCGCAGGTAGAGGGGGTTGAAGAAGCGGCGGCTCGAGGGCAGGTACGGAGAGGGCTCCACGGGCGGGACGGGCTCGGCGGCGTGCAGCGGGTTGATCAGCACGTAGTCGGCGCCCTGGACGCCGCTCACGGCTGCCAGGGACGCGAGGTCCGAGAGGTCCCCCACGCCCCAGGAGCGCGAGGAGACCACGGAGTACAGCTGGGCCATGTAGCCCCAGTGTCGGCTTCGGCGCAGCCGGTCCGTGGTGCTGAGGCGCTGCGGGGTCACGGCGACGTCGATCTCCGCGGACTCGCCCGAGCCAGTGGTGGCCTCCAGCCGGTACCAGCCCAGCGGCAGCCCCCCCGGCAGCGCGTGGGCCACCCGCTGCCGGCTCGTCCCGTCGACGCGGCGCATCTCGGGAGCCGTCCCCTGCGCGGGCCGCAGTTCCCAGACCTCGTCCGGATCGTCCTCGTGCCACAGCCGCACGCGCACGGTGTCCCCGTCGTCGAACGTCACCGGGACCGAGGCCGCGGCACCCGCCTCGGTTACGAGGACGGGCGGCAAGAGGGTGCGCCACGGCGCGGTCTCGCGCTCGGCCAGGCTGCGCCGCGCGGCGTCGTCGTCCGTGACGTCCGCTCCGAGCGCCGTGAGCACGCTGCGCAGCGTCTTCTCCGGGACGCTCACCGTCTCCCCGTCAAAGCCCTCATACTGCGTGGCCACCCGGTACTGCGTGGCCAGGCGCTGCATTGTGGTTTCCCCTGAATGTCCTGCGTTCTCCGGCATGGTCCCACTCTAGTCAGCGGGCCCTGGTCAGCGGGCGGGTGCCCCTCTGCGACAGCCCCGGGGACGACGCCGCCGCCCGCACCGTCCGCGGGCCGCGCCACCTCCGCGTGGTTGACTGGGTGCATGGAACCCAGCCTCCCCGCCCCGGACCCGCAGTGGCGACCCCGCGCCGTCGTCTTCGACTGCGACGGGGTGCTCATGGACACCGAACGAGCCTGGTCGGACGTGCAGCAGCAGGTGGCCAAGCGTTTCGGCGTGCCGCTCGACGAGCGCACGGGAACGGACCTGATGGGCCTGGCGGCGAGGGATGTGGCACGGCACATCGCACGCGAGGCGGAGGCCGCGGCGAAGACCGGCGGCGGGAGCGCTCCGTCCGTCGACGAGGTGCTCCAGGACCTGCTGCGCACCGAGCAGGACGTGGTCAGCCAGGTGCTGAAACCGCTGCCCGGCGCGGTGGAGACGGTGCGGGCCGTCGCCGGACACGTGCCGGTGGCCGTGGCGAGCAACTCGACCCGCGCGATCCTCGACCGCAAGATGGCCGCCATCGGTCTGGACGACGTCCTGCAGACCTGGGTCAGCGCGAACGACGTGGCCGAGGGAAAGCCCGCCCCGGACATATACGAGGAGGCCGTCCGTCGGCTCGGCGTGGCACCGGAGCAGGCCCTCGCCGTGGAGGACTCCCCCGCCGGGAGCTCCGCCGCAGAGGCCGCCGGGATGGTCGTACTGGGCGCGCCCCACGGCCACGACGAGCCGCTGCGCTCCCACTACCTCGTGGACTCCCTCGCCGACCCTGCGCTCACGCAACTGCTGCGGGGATGGGGCCTGGAGGGCTGAACCCGCTGCGGGCCGCGGGTCTCAGCTGTTCCAGAGGCCGTAGGTCTCAGCCAGCTCGGAGACCTTCCTGGCGCGGGCGAGCCGCGGCAGGTAGGAGCCGTCTGCCCCGGCGTGGCCGGAGTTCGCCTGCTCGATCATCTCCCGTGCCCAGCGGATCTCCTGGTCGCTCGGAGCCAGGGCGTGGTTGATGCCGTCCGCCTGGGCGGGGTCCAGGCACAGCTTTCCGGTCATGCCCATGGACTGGGTGACCTTGCACGCGGCGGCGAGCTCCTCGCCATACATGCCGTTGCTCGGCCCGTCGACCGGGCCGGGCAACTCGCCCACGCGGGACGCGGTGACGAGCGTGGAGCGTGCGAAGGCCAGCGCCATGGGGTCCCCGGAGGCGCCGGTGTCCTTGCGGAAGTCACCCACGCCGAAGGCCAGGCGGAAGACGCCCGGGGCGCGGGCGATGTCGTACGCGTTCATCAGACCCACCGCGGACTCGATGAGCGCGACCACGGGAGTACCCGCGCGGCTCATCATCGCCGTCTTGGTGATGTGGTCCGGGTGCTCGGTCTTGGCAAGCACGATCCCCCGCAGGTTGCCTACCTCGCTCAGTGCCGCAAGGTCCTTCTCCCAGTGCGGGGTGCTGATGTCGTTGATCCGCACCCACGCGCTGACGCCGTCCTGCATGGCCCGCACCATCTCCGTTCGCGCGCGATCCTTGTCCTCCTCCGGCACGGCGTCCTCGATGTCGAGCACCACCGAGTCCGCCTCCGAGGCCAGCGCCGGGGCGAAGAGGGCGGGATCCGCCGCGGACGTGAGCAGCCACGACCGGGACAGCCGTGCGGGAAGTGCTGCGGCGCGCTCATTGCGGTACGGGACCATGAATCTCCTCGGGAGTCGTCGGACGGTGTCCGGGGGACGGGCGGGCCCTGGACCGCTCCTCGCCAGGAGAGAGTACGCAGGAGGACCGGATCCGGGGCGGAAGCCACATAAACCTTATTACCCGGGCACCGGGTGCGTCCCGGGCACGGCGCACAAAAGCACCCGGGGCGCACTTGTGGGGTTCCCACGAGCACTCCGCCAGCCGCGCGGAACCGGCCCGGGCTGCCGGAGTCGGCCGCGCGGCGTCGTCGTCCCCCGCTCCCTCCTCAGTCAGTGAGCGGGGTGTGCTCTGCGAGCACCCGCTCCTGCGGGCGAACCGGGCCAGGGGGCGTGGCCCCCGGTGCGAACGGGGACCCGCCGAGAGCCTGCCGGCCGTGCGGCGTGGTCCAGTTGGTGAGGTCCGGACCCAGCGGGACGATGCCGGAGGGGTTGATGTCGCGGTGGACCACGAAGTAGTGGTCCTTGATCTGCTGGAAGTCCACTGTGTCCCCGAAGCCGGGGGTTTGGAACAGGTCCCGCGCGTAGCCCCACAGGTTCGGCATCTCGGTGAGCTTGTTCCGGGACGCCTTGAAGTGGCTCACGTACACCGGGTCGAAGCGCACCAGGGTGGTGAACAGGCGGACATCCGCCTCGGTGATGTGCTCGCCCATCAGGTAGCGGCGGGTCGCCAGCCGCTCCTCGACCCAGTCCAACCCCGCCCACAAGCGCTCGTACGCGGCGTCGTAGGCCTCCTGCGAGCCCGCGAAGCCGCAGCGGTACACGCCGTTGTTGATCTCGGTGTAGACGCGGCGCATGACCGGGCGCATCTCCTCCACCAGCTCGGCGGGCCACAGGTCCGGGGCGCCATCGCGCTGGTACTCGCGCCACTCGGTGGCGAAGTCCTCGGTCATCTGCGCGAAGTCGTTGGTCACCACCTGACCCGTGGGCGCGTCCACCATGGCCGGCACGGTGATGCCGCGCGGGTAGCCTGGGAAGCGCGCGAAGTAGTTCTCCTGCAGCCGCTGGGTGCCCAGCACGGGGTCGCGGCCGTCCGGGTCGAGGTCGAAGCGCCAGGACCGGGCGTCGTGGGTGGGGCCGGCAAGGCCCAGGGAGATGGCGTCCTCCAGCCCCAGCAGCCGGCGCACGATCAGCGTGCGGTTCGCCCAGGGGCAGGCCCGGGCCGCGACCAGGCGGTACCGCCCGGGCTCCACGGGCCATGCCTGCGCCCCCGGGGACAGCTGCGCGTGCTCGGGATCCGCGACGATGCGGTCCTCGATGTACGTGGTGTCACGGTCGTACTCCTCGCCCTCGCGGACGTAGGACCCCACCGTGGAGTACTTCTCGTGGTCCTGCTCGCCGTTGTCCGCCGTCAGATCCGACATGTACCACCTCCTGTGAACGTCTTGCGGATGATACGTCCAGCGTGCCACGGGTCCCCATCTCACGTCACCGCGGCGGGCTACAGTGGCCTTGTTTGAGGCCGTGCGCGGCAGAGCCGCCGCGCGGCACCGCCGCTCGACCACACTGGATCAGCCATGACTCCCGCCCAGCACCCCCGCGACCGCCACGATACCGACGACACCCCGCGCCGGGGCCCCAGCGCGTCCGGGGCCGCAGTGCCTGGAGACCAGGGCACCTGCCACGAGGACGAGCGCCCGCGCTACGGCATCCGCGCGCAGCCGGCCGAGGAGACGCCCCGGCCGACGGCCACGTCGCCCTCCGCACCCGGTCAGCCCTCTGAGCCCTCCACGCGGACCGCTTCTGCACAGGCCGCCCGGCGCATGGGCCGGGGGCTGTCCTTCACCGTCATCCTGCTGGGGCTGCTCGCCGGTCTGGGGCTGCTCGCAGCGGGCACCTGGCTCGGCTGGCTCGTGGGCGGTGCCCTCGTGGTGGCGGGGCTCGCGGGCTACGCGCTCGTGCAGACCCGCGCGCTCGCCGTGTTCCGGGAGCCCTGGGAGACGGGAGGCCCGCAGCGCCGCCCGTGGTCCAGGCTGTGGCTCATCCCCGCCGCCCTGCTGCTGCTCGGGCTGGGCTGCTTCGCCACCGCGTTCGTCGTCCCCTCCTGGCTCGGTCCGTCCGTGCCCCCAGACCTGCTGGACGACTACATCCTGGCGTTCGTGGTGGGGGGCATGACGATGGTGGTGGGCGCCGGTCTCGGCTTCGGCCTGGTCGCCACCGCACGGCTCACGCGCCCGGACGACGACGACTCCCCCCTGCGCCCCACCGACTACGCCGAACGCGTGCGCTGCCGGGATCGCCACGAGGACCCGGGCCACTACGACTCCGACTGGATCACCCGCGAGCACCGCGGCTGAGCCCACCCACCATCCGCGCGACCACGCGCGGGCCGTCACAGAGAGCGCGAGGAAGCATGGACACCACACCCACGGACGTGCCCGTCCAGTGGCTCACCCCGGAGGAACAGGCCGCCTGGCGTGGCTTCCTGGAGCTCAGCCGCGGAATGGAGCGCGCAGTGGACCGCCAGCTGCAGCGCGACAGCGAGCTCTCCAGCTCCGAGTACGAAGTCCTGGTGCCCCTGTCCGAGGGTCCCTCGGAGGGGATGGCGTCCCGCGAGCTGCTGACGCTGCTGGGGTGGGAGCGTTCGCGGCTGTCCCACATGCTCTCCCGCATGGAGCGCCGGGAAATGATCACCCGCTCCCCCAACCCCTCGGACGCCCGCGGACTCATGGTGGGGATCACCGGCCGCGGCCGGGAGGCAATCGAGAACGCCGCCCCGGGACACCTGCACCTGGTGCGTGAGACGTTCATCGACGTGCTCGACGAGGAGGAGCAGGCCACTCTTGTGGGCATCGCCCACAAGGTGCTCCCCCGCCTCGTGGCGCTGGGGCTGCGCTGAGACCGGCGCCGAGGGGCCGGGGAAAAGAGCCTGTTAACAGGGGACGGGTCCTGCCACTTGGGGGATCGGCAGGACCCGTCGGACATCCCGAATCTGGGGGAGATCGGGACGCCGGCCAGCCGGGGGATCATCCGGACGCTCATTTGGGGGGATGCGCCCGGGCCACTTCGGCCGACATCAACACTTTATGTGGCAACTCCATCGAGACGCAAGTAAAGCGTTGCGAGGCCCACACAATGCCGGGAATGATCTCCGCACCCCGCCGTGACCGGGTGCAACGCACGTCACAATCGTCATATTCATGATTTTCACTGAGCTTGCATCCGAGCGACCCCTGTCCCCCGGAGCACCGACGGCCGCCGCGAGCGGTCACCACTGCTCCGCGAGCTCCACCACGAGCTCCAGGACACTACGCAGGACGGCCGAGCGGTCCTCCCCGCGCCACGCGAGCACGAGCTCCACGTGGGCGCCGTCCGCAAGGTCCTCGTAGGCCACGCCGTCGAGCCGCAGGGCACGCACCTGCTCTGGGAGCACGGCAACCCCCTGGCCTGCCGCCACCAGCGACAGCATCACGGAGATCTCCGGGGTGCTCTGCGCGACGCGCGGCTGGAACCCGCCACCGCGGCACAGCTCGTCCACGGCACGCTGCAGGGGTGATCCCTCCGGGTGGCCGACGAAGACCTGCTCCCGCAGGTCCCCGACCGCGAGCCCCCGCCCCGAGACGAGCGGGCTGCCCTGCTGCACGGCGACGACGAGCCGTTCCCGCCCGACGACCCGGTGCTCGATGCCCGGTGTTGCCACTGGCGGGTGCAGGAACCCGACGTCCAGGGTTCGTTCGCGCAGCCCGGACTCGACGGCAGCACCGGACATCTCCCCCTGCACGGTGAGGGCCACCCCCGGCAGCCGCTCCCCCACTCCTCGCAGCACCCGGGGCATGCTCACGTAGGTCGCGGCACCGCAGCACCCTATCCTCAGCACTCCGGTGGCCCCTGCGCCCACGCGGTGCACGTCCGCCTCCAGCGTCGCGATCTCAGCGAGCACCGCTCTGCCCCGCTCCAGCAGCTCCTGCCCGGCGGGGGTCAGGTCCACGCGCCGGGTGGTGCGCTCCAGCAGGGTGACGCCCAGCTGATCCTCGAGCTGCCGGATCTGCTGCGAGAGAGGGGGCTGGGCCATGCCCAGCCGCTGCGCCGCACGGCCGAAGTGCCGCTCCTCGGCGACCGCGATGAAGTGGCGCAGCTGCCGTAGCTCCACGGGTGCCGCCTTCCTGCCTGGTCGTGAGGGGGCCCTCGAGGAGGCCGCGCTCCCCGCTGTCAACGCCGCCGCGAGCGGCAGGTTCGGCACCGCGCCGGTGCGCGTGCGCCCGCCCCCGCGGACCTCGTGTCAGGAGTCGAGGAGCTTCTTCTCCAGGATCTCCTCCTTGACCGCCCGGCGCAGGGTCTTGCCGAGCATCGTGCGCGGGAGGTCCTCCATGGCGACGATGCGGCGGGGAACCTTGTAGCGGGTCACCTTGTGGTAGCAGTGCTGCCGCAGAGCCGCCTCGTCCAGCTCCACACCGGGCTCCAGAACCACCGCGGCCACCACGGTCTCGTTGCCGTCCGAACCGGGGATGCCCACCACCGCGGCGTCGGCCACGGCGTCGTGCAGCTTCAGGGCCGTCTCCACCTCGGTGGGTGCCACGTTGAAGCCTCCGGTGATGATGACCTCCTTGATGCGGTCCACCACGCGCAGGAAGCCGTCCTCGTCCACCATGACGATATCCCCCGTGCGCAGCCAGCCGTCCTCTGTGAACAGCTCGGCCGTCTCCTGGGGGCGCTTCCAGTAGCCGCGGGTGACCTGCGGGCCCTTGACCAGAAGCTCGCCCTCCGCATCCAGCGGGACGTCCTCGCCGGTGCCGGGGTCGACCATGCGGATGTCGGTGCTCGGGAAGGGGATGCCGATCGAGCCTGCGCGGCGGTGCTCGTTGAGGGGGTTGCACGCCACCAGGGGCGAGCACTCGGTGAGTCCGTAGCCCTCGATGAGCATGCCGCCCGTGGCATCTTCCCAGGTGTCCACGAGGGGAACGGGCAGCGTCATGGCGCCGGAGACGGCCACGCGGATCCCGGTGAGGTCCACACCCTTCTCCGCGGCGGCGTCGAGCACCTTCTGGTACACGGGCGGCACGGCGGGCAGCACCGTGGGCATGCTCTTCCTCATCGCACGCAGGATGAGGTCTCCGCGCACGGTGGGGAACAGCACGAGCTTGGCGCCCAGGGACATGGCGAACGTGAGACCGAGCGTGAGACCGAAGGCGTGGAAGAGGGGCAGCACGCCGTAGACGACCTCGTCCGAGGAGCTCTCCAGCCAGTGCTGGCCCATGAGCGCGTTGGACTCGAGGTTGCGGTGGCTGAGCATGGCGCCCTTGGGAGTGCCGGTGGTGCCGGAGGTGTACTGCAGCAGGGCGATGTCCTGCGCCACGGGACGGGGGTGGTCCGCGCGCAGCGGTTCGTGGGAAGCCAGCGTCCGCCACGGGATCGCCCCCGGCGCAGGCTGGGTCAGCTCCCGGCGCTGCTCCGCGAGCTTCTTCAGCGGCAGCCGCAGCCCGAGCCGCATCAGGGTCGACATGCTCTCGGTGATGTCCACGGCCACCACGTGCTCCACGGCGAGGTCCTTGGGCATCCGGGTGATCGAGGTGGCGATCTTGTCCCACGCAATCACCACGCGTGCACCGTGGTCCTCGAACTGATGGCGCAGCTCCGGTGCCGTGTAGAGGGGGTTGTGCTCCACCACGATCGCCCCCAGGCGCAGCACCGCGTAGAACGCCACGATGTGCTGGGGGCAGTTGGGCAGCACGAGTGCCACGCGATCCCCCGCCTGGACCCCCATGATCCGCAGCCCCTCGGCCGCCCGCTGGACCTGCTCGCCTAGTTGCGCGTAGGTCATCCCGGCGCCGAAGAACTCCACGGCGGTCTTGGCCCCGTGGCGGGCCACGGACTTCTCGAGCATGTGCACCAGCGACGTCTCGGGCAGGTCCAGGTCACGGGGCACCCCCGAGTCGTAGCTCGCTGTCCACGGTCGGGCTGCCAGGAAGTCTCGGGAATTCGCAACAGACATGTGTGCGAGGTTACCCGTCCGTCCTTTCTGGCGCATGGAACCCGCGTTGCGTCCTCCTCCGTGACGGCCCGCTCCCGCCGCACGGGGCTCCGCCGTGGGCCCACGAGGATGGGGCCACCTCGGTAGACTTCGGGGAACCCGCCACCGGATCTCCCGCCGAAACGAGGCCCCCGCATGTCCCCCTCCTCAGCCCGCCCCTCAGCCCGCGACCCGTTCGACGACGGCGCGGCGCCCTGGACGGACCGGACGCCCGCCGCGGGGCGGTCCCCGGAGGACGGCACCACCCGACCCCTGCCCCGCCCCACCGCCGCAGGACGGTCCGGGATCCCCGGCGGCGGAACCGCTGGTGAGGACGTTGCGAGCTCCCGACCCCGGAGGACGCAGCAGCACGCGCCGGGTGCGCACACCGCCCCCACCGCGGCGGTCCCGGCCGTGGCCGACGACGCCGCCCGCGCGACGTCGTCGTCGACGTCGGCCACCGCGCCGCGCACCGGACGCACTGGCGTGGCTTCCGGCAGGCTGCACCCCCGGGACGCCGACTCCGCGGCGGCCGGGCCCGTGGGCGACGACCACCTGACCCGTCCGCAGGAGCGGATCTCGGCCGAGGCCGCGTGGGACACCATGCGCCCGGCGGTGCGCCCGGACGGTGTCACCGCGCTGCGCCGGCCGAGTGCGGAGGAGCTGCGCGGAAGGCAGAAGCGGCGCTTCGGCGGCCTGCAGGTGCTGCCGGGGCTCATGGGGTTGCTCGTGGCCGTCGGCCTGGCGGCCGTTCTCCTGGCCGTCGCCGCGCTGACGGCACCCGGCTTCGGCGTCGACACCACCGCTGGCGCCGGGGACGCACTCTCCCGCGCCTGGCGCGAACCTGGGACGGGCCTCCTGTGGGCCGCCGTGGCCGTGGCGGGAGGAGTCGAGTTCCTCTCTATGCTCGCCGGGGGATATACGGCCGGGCGCATGGGCAGGTTCTCCGGGGTGGCCCAGGGCATGGGCGTGTGGCTGTGGGCGCTGCTCGCGCGCGCCGTGGTGTCCGTGGCTGTCCTGCTCGGCGCGGGGACCGCTGGTCTCGGTGCAGGCTGGTGGACGGCCCAGCAGCTGCTCGGCAGTGATCCGGGGGTTGGTCTCGTGGCCGTCGCGGGGCTGCTCGTGCTCGGTCTCGTGGCCGCTCTCCTGGGCGGAATCTGGGGAATGCGGTACCACCGCAAAGTGGACGCGTGGACGGTTTCGAATGCACTGAGCGAGTAGACTTTGCCTGTCGAGGGCCTGGGCTGGGTCCTCACAGGGGAGTACGGAGGAACTTGCTATGCCTTCAACACTCGTCGCGGTTGTCGACGATCATGAAGTGGTTCGCGAAGGTGTTCGGCTGGTGTCCATGACATCACTCGCGGACGTCAAACTCGTGGGGTCCTCGGATTCCGTGTCCACGCTGCTGGACCAGCTGGGGAGAGACCCGGAGAATCCCGCGCTCACGGCACAGGGGGCCAAGCGGATCGAGTGCGACGTCGTCCTGCTGGACCTCTCGCTCGCGGACAAGTCGCGCCCCGCCACCAACGTGGAGCGGCTGCGCAGCGCGGGCATGAAGGTGCTGATCTTCAGCATCGGGGAGAACGCCGGTCTGATCCGCGAGGCGCTGCGCGCGGGTGCGCTGGGGCTGGTCCGCAAGTCGGACCCCCTCGAGCACGCGATCGAGGAGGCGCGCGCCATCGCGGACGGCAAACCGGTGATCACCAAGGAGCTCGCCGCCGCGATCGACGGCGACGTCGAGTTCTCCAGGGCGGCGCTGTCCCCGCGCGAGCGCGAGACTCTGCGGCTCTACGCCTCAGGGTTCGCCCAGGTCCAGGTGGCCCGGCGGATGGGCATCAAGCAGTCCGCGGTGAAGACCAACATCGACCGCATCCGGGAGAAGTACGCCCGCATCGGGCGGCCCGCACCCACCAAGATCGACCTGCGCATCCGCGCGATCGAGGACGGGCTGGTGGACCCGGAGGACGACGTCACCAGCGCCGAGAAGAAGCTGTGACCCGAGCCCGGCCCCCCGCATGAGTGCACGCGAGAGGTCTGTCACGCGCAGGGCGCTCTCGTACCGGCGGGTCAACGTCCGGCTGCGGTGGAAGCGGTTCTTCGCCACCATCGCGCCGGGGGAGCTGGGTCTTTACACGTACCGCGCCCACTATCTCGCGATGATCGGGTTCGGCGTCTTCGGAGTGGCCCACCTCATCGAGGTGCTGCCGATCTACGCCCAGCAGCAGCAGTCGCTGCGGGACTGGTACGCGGTGTTCGTGCTGGCGCTCGCGGTGCTCACCGGGTTCACCCTGCTCTACGGCCTGCGGCACTCGGTGCGTCCCTGGGTTTTCGTGGCCTACACCGCGGTAGTGGCGGCGGGGATCTTCGCGCTGCCGCTCGCATGGACCGGCAGGTCCATGCCGCAGAACCCGTGGATCTCCGGCTTCATCATCCTGGCCGTGGGCGCCGCCGCGGTGCTGTGGAGCCCCAGAGCCGCGGTGCTGTACATGGTGCTGCTCGAGTCCGTCTACGCGGTGATCGCCTCACGCGTGATCACCGTGGAGGACAGCGCGGAGCCCTGGCTCGCCGCAGGGCTCTCCCGGATGGTCTTCGGGTTCATGCTCGTCGTGGTGCTTGCCGTGGGCAAGCGGGGTGTGGAGAAGTTGGACATCGACTACGCGGAAGCCCTCTCCCAGACCCTGGCCATGCGCCGCAACCGCTCGGAGACCGCGGACCAGGAGCGCATCGACCGGCTCATCCACGACAACGTCATGGCCGCCCTGCTCGACGCCTCCCGGTCCCGGGGCCCGCTGTCCCGGCAGACCCGCCAGCTCGCCTCCCGGGCGCTGGACGTGCTGGCGGAGGAGTCCAGCCGCTCCACCGGTTCGCACACCGTGATGGTGCACGTGCTCATGGACGAGCTCATGGACGCTCTGGCCCCCTGGCGCTCCCGGGTGCGGTTCACCAACCTCCGAGGACCCATGCGCCCGGTGGGCGAGCCCCGGGTTTTCGTCCCCGCGTACGTGGCGCACGGGCTCACCCAGGCGGTCACCGAGGCCGTGTCCAACAGCGCCCGCCACTCGGGCAGCGAACTGACCACGGTGTCCATGGAGGGCGCGCTGTGCGAGCCCACCAGGATCAACCCCGAAGGCTTCTACCTGCGCTTCACCATCAGCGACGACGGCCGGGGCTTCAACTACCACGACATCCCCGGCCGCAGGCTGGGCGTGCGCGTGTCCATCGTGGAGAACATCGAGGCGATCGGCGGCGCCGTGGACCTCGACACCGCGCCCGGGCGGGGCACGCGGGTGACACTGACGTGGCCAAAGGACGCCACGGCATGAGCACGGTGAAGCGCGAGGCCTTCGCGCACCGCTACATGCGGCTCATCGTCCTGGCCGCGTTCTCCGCGCCCTTCGTGGCCGCACTGGGGCACTTCGAGGCCTCCGCGGGACGTCAGGGGGCGTTCGTGGTCTCGATGCTCGCCTACACCCTCTCCGGCCTGCTGGTGGCCCTGCCCCCGTGGAACGGCCACCGCTTCCCCCTGGTGCCCACCGCCCTCGTGAGCGGCCTGTTCCTGCTGGCGGCGCAGCAGGGGTATGCGGCCACCCCCGTGACGCTCGACGCCGGGCAGGCCCCCTGGTTCCACCTGGGGTTCATCGCGGTCCTCTTCGCCCTGGGGATGCGCCTGCGCCCGGGATGGGCGTGGACCGTGTGGCTCGGTGTCACGGTCCTCTCGGTGCTGCGCTGGCCCGTGACGGACGGCGTGCTTCGCCCCGTGGAGGCCTACCACGTGGTTGGTGCCGCCGTGCTGCTCGTGACCTGGATGGTGGAACGGCAGTACAACGAGTTCATGCTCCGCCAGGAGGACACCCGCAGAATCCTCGAGACCGCGCGCTCGCGCGACGAGGCCGAGACGGGGATGCGCCAGGCCTCCAGCAGGCGTGTGGACGAGGTCCGCAGGCTCGCCGGCGGGCTGCTGGAGCGGATCGCCCAGGACACCTCCCCCGTCACCGACTACGATGCCCAGCAGTTCCGGCTCACCGAGGCCCAGCTGCGCGACAGCATCCGCGGCCGTTCGATCGCCTCCCCCCACGTCCTCGAGATGACCCGTGCGGCCCGTGCTCGCGGTCTCACCGTGGACATCCTGGACGAGCGGGGCTGCGCACCGTCTCCCGCCGTCATGGAGGCCACTGCCCGGCAGCTCGCCGAGATCATCGCCCAGGCGCGGACGGGCATCATCACGGTGCGCGCGCTGCCGGAAGGCGATCCGACCGCGGTGTTCATCGTGCACGACTCCGAGAACCCGGACGACGACCCCGTGGCGGTGGAGATCGCGGACGGCACCGGGACGGTCTCCGTCTTCTGATGCGGGCGCACTGCACAGCGGCGCCGCGGCATCCTCCGCGGGGCGCTGGATCCACAGGCGCCCCGCTCCCTGCCCGCTGGCGGGCGCGCCGACCCTAGCGTTGCGCCATGACGACTTCGCAGCCTGACTCCCTCGATCCTCTGTCCCTGCCGCCGCAGGACGTGGGCCTGCCCCCGTCCGGGGAGCCCCCCGCGCTCGGGGACCTCCTCGCGCCCGCGGGCCTGGCGCGGACGGCGCTGCGAGCCGTCCTGTGCGGGGACGGGGTGAGCCGGTGCCCGTGGTCACCGGCCACCGTGGGCGCCCTGATCGACCACGACCAGGGCTGGGGCACCACTCCCACGAGCGCCAGGGGATACTTCGCCGCCCTCACCCTGGAACTCGTGGATTCGGGCCTCGCCCGCTGGTCCCAGGCCGCCCGGCACGACGCGTGGCACCTGAACATGGCCGGCCTGGACCCGCGCCGAGTGGCGCTGTTCGACGACGACGACGTGGACGACCTCCTCGACGTCCCAGAGCTCATCCGCAACCGCGCCAAGATCGAGGCAGTGGTCCGCAACGCCCGCGCGTGCCAGGACTGGGAGTTCTCCGACTGGCAGGACGTGCTCGAGGAGGCCGAGGTCCCCGCGCCGGGCCCGGCACCCGAGACCGCGCTGGACCTCCCGGACAGCACCGCGGCGTCGCGACGTCTCGCACTGGTGCTGCGCGGACACGGCATCGGGCTGGTGGGGCCGGTGACGGCACACCGGTGGCTCGAGCGCACGGGCCGCGCACCCGGTCATGTGCTGGGGTGCTTCCGAGCGGTGCCGGAGGCGCCCACGGGCTGAGGCCCGGGCTCAGTCGAGCAGCAGCGCGGGCTCCTCCAGAATGCGGGCCACGTCCGCCATGAAGCGCGCGGAGAGGTCCCCGTCCACCACGCGGTGGTCGAAAGAGCCGCCCAGGGTGGTGATCCAGCGCGGGACGACGTCCCCGTCGACGACCCACGGCTTCTGCTTGATGGTCCCGAAGGCCACGATCGCCGCCTCTCCCGGATTGATGATGGGAGTGCCGGTGTCGATGCCCAGGGCGCCGATGTTCGTGATCGACAGGGTTCCGCCCTGCATGTCCCCGGGCTGGGTGCGTCCCGCGCGAGCTGTCTGCGTCAGTTCGTGCAGCGCGATGGCCAGTTCGCGCAGGCTGAGGTCCTGGGCCTCCTTGATGTTGGGCACCAGCAGCCCCCGCGGCGTGGCCGCGGCGATCCCGAGGTTCATGTAGCGCTTGATGACGATCTCGGTGTCGGTCCACGTGGCATTGACCTGCGGGTTGCGCGCGGCGGCCCAGATCACGGCCCTCGCCAGGATCAGCAGGGGCGTGACCTTTACTCCCTCGAAGTGCGGGGATTCCTTGAGCCGCTTGACGAACTCCATGGTCCGGGTGGCGTCCACGTCCACGAAGATCGACACGTGCGGGGCGCTGAACGCGGACTTCACCATGTTCCGCGCGGTGGCCTTGCGGACCCCCTTGACGGGGATGCGCTCCTCACGGGCGTCCGCGGGCTGGGCGGTCGCGCTCCAGAACGTGTCCGGGCCGCCCTCCACCTCCCGCTCGTGGGCGGCGTAGGCGAGCAGGTCCCTCTTGGTGACCTGGCCGCCGTCGCCGGTGGCCCGCACGTCCGCGAGGTCGATGCCCATCTCCTTCGCCGCCTTGCGCACGGGGGGCTTGGCGAGGTTGGGGCGCCGCGGGATGGACGCGGTGGCCGGGGGCTGCGCCGCGGGCTCGTCCAGGGACTTCCACCACGTCTCGCTGCGGTCCCGGATCTTCCCGGCCTTCTCCGCGAAGTCCACCGCGGCGCTGCCGATGCCCGTGCGGGAGAGCCGGTCCGCCCAGCCCTGCTTCCGCACGACACTGGTGTCCGCCTCGGCCTTCTGGGCCGCTGCACCGCTCTGGCTCAGTCCCTGCGGCGCCTCGGCGTCCGTGCGCATTCCCACGCGGGTACGACGCCGCCGCCGCACCGGGTCCGCCTTCGGCCCGGAGCCCACAAGCGCCTTGCCCCCGGCGGAGTCCAGGCTCGTGCCGGAGCCAGAGGTGATGTCCTCCTCCGCGCGCTGCACCTCGGGGACCGGCTCGTCCGCGAGCCCGTCCTCCGGTGCCGAGCCGGTGTAGCCGGGATCGGTCGCGCCTGCGGGGGCGTCGTCACTCGTGGCGACCGCGATGATGGGGGTGCCCACCTGCACGGTCTCCCCCTCGGCCACCATGATCTCCTGCACGGTCCCCGCGAACGGGGAGGGCAGCTCCACCACGGACTTGGCGGTCTCGATCTCCACCAGCACCTGGTTGACCGTGACCTGGTCCCCCTCGGAGACCTTCCAGGCGAGGATGTCCGCCTCGGTCAGCCCCTCGCCCACGTCCGGAAGCGTGAAAACCTGTGACATGAGTTCTCCCTCGTGCGCTGCGGCCCCCTCTCGGGAACCGGCGGCGCGACTGCTCTAGTAGGCGAAGGACCGGTCGAGTGCCTCGAGCACTCGGTCCAGGTCCGGGACGTAGTGGTCCTCCACAGCGGCGGGAGGATACGGAAGGTGGTAGGAGCCCACTCGCAGCACGGGTGCTTCGAGCGAGTAGAAGGCCCGCTCGGTGACGCGCGCGGCGATCTCCCCGCCCAGCCCCCCGAAGGTCGGGGCCTCGTGGGCGATCACCAGGCGGCCCGTCTTGCGCACGGAAGCCGTCACGGTGTCGAAGTCCACCGGCGAGAGGCTGCGCAGGTCGATGACCTCCACGCTGCGTCCGTCCTCCTGGGCCGCCTGCGCCGCGGCGAGCGCCACCGGCACGAGCGGGCCCCACGCGACCACCGTGGCCTCGTGGCCCTCACGGATCACGGCGGCGCTGAACGGGTCCCCCGGGGAGGTCGTCTCGTCCACGTCGCCCTTGAGCCAGTAGCGGCGCTTTGGCTCGAAGATGATCACGGGGTCGTCGCACTGGATGGCCTGCTGGGACATCCAGTAGGCGTCCTGCGCGTTAGAGGGGGCGAGGATCCGCAGCCCGGCAGTGTGCGCGAACAGCGCCTCCGGGGACTCCGAGTGGTGCTCCACAGAGCCGATGACCCCTCCGTAGGGGATGCGGATGGTCACGGGCACCGTGAGCCTGCCGTCCGAGCGAGCGTGGATCTTGGCCAGCTGGGTGGTGATCTGGTTGAACGCCGGGAACGTGAACCCGTCGAACTGGATCTCGCACACAGGGCGGTAGCCGCGCTCCGCGAGCCCCACGGCGGTGCCCACGATCCCGGCCTCGCCGAGCGGGGTGTCGAGCACGCGGTGGGCGCCGAAACGGGTCTTCAACCCCTCCGTCACGCGGTACACGCCACCCAGGGAGCCGATGTCCTCCCCCATGAGCATGACCTTGGTGTTCTCCTCCATGGCCCGTGCGAGCCCGGCGTTGATGGCCTTGGCCACGGTCAGCTGTGTCATGCGCCGGTCCCTCCGGTCTCGGTGTCCTGCGCCGGGGTGAAGCCGGCCTGGTAGTCCAGGTACTCGGCCCGTTCGGCGCTCACGAGCGAGTGCGGTTCGGCGTAGGCCTTGCCGAACGACTCCTCGAAGGTGGGCGGCTCCATGGCGAGGACCTCGGCACGCAGCTGCTGCGCGGCGTCGTCGTTCTCCCGCGCCACGGCCTCGAAGAACTCGTCCTCGACCCCGTGGTGGGTGCGGAGGTGGGACCGCAGCCGGTCGATGGGATCGAGGTGGCCCCATTCGTCCTCCTCGTCCCGCTCCCTGTACTTGGTGGGGTCGTCCGCCGTGGTGTGGGCTCCCATCCTGTAGGTCTCGGCCTCGATCAGCACGGGGCCCTCCCCTGCGCGGATCTTCTCGAGCGCGTAGCGCGTGGCCGCCACGACCCCCAGGACATCGTTGCCGTCCACGCGTAACCCCTCGAAGCCGTAGCCCGCGGCGCGCGTGGCCAGGGGGACGCGCGACTGCGTGGTGAAGGGCACCGAGATGGCCCACTGGTTGTTCTGGATGAAGAAGAGTACCGGGGCGTCGTAGGAGGCCGCGAAGACCATGGACTCGTGGATCTCGCCCTCGGTGCTTGCGCCGTCCCCGAAGTACGCGACGACCGCCTCCGGCTCCGTGGTGGGCGGATTTCCCGCGCTCCCCGCGGCCCTGCGGTCCAGCGCGGTCCCCATGGCGTAGCCCACCGCGTGGGGAACCTGGGCGGCGAGGACCATGGTGTAGAGGTTCATCTGGTACTCCTCCGGGTCCCAGCCCCCGGCCGTGATGCCGCGGAACAGCCGCATCAGGTCCGCTGGGCGGATCCCCCGCTCAAAGGCCGCCGCGTGCTCGCGGTAGGAAGGAAAGAGCCGGTCGGTGGGCCGTGTGGGCCACACCGAACCGACCTGCGCCGCCTCCTGGCCCCGCAGCGGGACCCAGAGCACCAGCTGCCCCTGGCGCTGCAGCGAGGTGCCCTCCTCGTCCACACGGCGGGCGAGGGTCATGGACCGGTACAGGTGGTGCAGGTCCTCGAGCGAGAGGTCCGCCGCGTACGGGGAGAGCTTCGGGTCCTCGCGGACGACGCCGCGCTCATCCAGCAGCTGGTGGCGCGGCAGCGTGGCCTGCGCCTCGCTTGTGGGGGTGGGTGGTGCCATCTGGGGTCTCGATCCTTCTGCTGTCGTCACGCCCGGCCCTTCCGTTCCGGCCACGGCTGCGGGTGGCCGCGGTGCGCGTCCGTCCCGGCGCCCGTGGTGGTCCGGGGGCGCTCGGTGCTCGTCACGGTCTCGGCGTCTTCGTGGTCATGGGGTCCTCGCGGGCCGCAGCCCTCAGCAGTCCGCCGTCCGCTGCGGGGCTTGCATGGTGCTGAGGTGCGGGAACGAGGCGCACAGTTCCAGGAACCGTGTGTTGGCCTCCGGCTCCCCGAAACTCACCCGCACCCCCTCCGCGCCGAACCTGCGCACGGACAGGGCTTTCTCGTCGCACGCCCGTGAGAACTGCTCGCTGTGCTCCCCGAGCGGCAGCCACACGAAGTTGGCCTGCGTCTCAGGGTACTGCCATCCCAGCTCCGTGAGCCCGCGCAGCACCCTTTCCCGCTCGGCCACGAGCTGCTCGACGCGCTCATCCACCTGCTCGATGCTCTTCAACGACGCCACAGCGGCCAGCTGCGCCACCTCGGTGACGGAGAACGCGGGCGCGCTCTGACGCAGGTGGCGCGTGACGTTCTGCTGGGCCACGGTGTAGCCCACGCGCAGCCCGGCCAGCCCGTGGGCCTTGGAGAAGGTGCGCAGGGACACGACGTTGGGATGCTCACGGTAGAGGTCGATCCCGTTGGCGAGACCGACCAGGCGCTGGAACTCGGTGTAGGCCTCGTCGACCACCACCACCACGTGCGGGGGCACCTTAGCCAGGAATTCCCGCACGGCCTCGTCGCGCAGGCTGGGGCCTGTGGGGTTGTTGGGCGTGCACAGCAGGATCACGCGGGTCCGCTCGGTCACGGCGGCGGCCATGGCGTCGAGGTCGTGAGAGCCGTCCGGCAGGTTGGGAACCTGCACGCTGGCGGCCCCGGCGAGCCCGACCGAGATGGGGTAGGCCTCGAACGAGCGCCACGCGTAGACGACCTCATCCGGCTGACCATCCTCCCCCGTGCCGGCGAACGCCGCGAGGAGCTGGTTCAGGGCACCGAGGCTGCCCGCTCCGGCCACCACGTCCTCCGCCGGGACGTCCAGGTGCTCGGCCAGCGCCTCCCTCAGCGCTGTGGCGGTGGGGTCCGGGTAGCGGTTGACGTCCGCGAACGAGGCGAGCGCCTCACGCACGGCGGGCACGGCGCCGAAGGGGTTCTCGTTGGACGCGAGCTTGTAGGCCACGAGCCCCGGCACCTCGCTGGCCGGCTTGCCGGCCGCGTACGCGGGGAGTCTGCCGAGTGCCGCGCGCGGGGTGATGCACGTGGTGTCCCGCGGGAGATCCGACGGTACCTGGGCGGACGTGGAATGTTCCATAGCTGTCATGCTAGCGCCCGCCCCTGCCGGGAACCGGTGTGCTCAGTGCTCCTCCCAGCCCTCGTAGACGTAGGTCTCGGTGCGCGTGCCCGGCCCGTGGGGGACCACGTCCGCGAGCCGCTGCTCGTGGGCGGCGACCGCCGGGTGGTGGGACTGCGAGATCCCCTGGGACCCCACGGCGTAGAGGTTCATGTCGTGCGCCCCCACGCCGGTGAATCCGGCCTCCCCGGTCAGCGCCAAGGGGTAGGCAGTGCTGAGCCGCACTGTGGAGCGGTGCCCCGAGTCCGGGTTCGCCACCCCGTCCAGTGCGGGCACGACGTCGTCCACGTGCTCCACCGCCATCACGGACGTGGACTCCGGGATCGCGAAGTCCCCCACCGGCGCGCCATACGTGGTCACGGCTTCGACGTAGTAGCGCTCCCGGAACTGCGTGTTCGCGGCGAGCCCGGCGGCGTCGATCCCGCCGAGGCTGTGGCCGGAGAGCACCACGGCGTCCCCCTCCTGGATCCCGGCGTCCTGCAGGGCCTGCACCGCCATCCGCTGAGCCTGCGGCAGCTCGGTGAGCGGGGCGTCCACCCGGGCCGTCATCCCCTCCGCAATCCCCTTGAGATCGTGCACGCCCGGGCTGTCCACCCACTCCTCCGTGCCCGTGAGCACCACCGAGAACGTACGGCGGCCCTGCTCGTCGACGGCCTTCTGCACCATCACGGTGCTGTTCTCCACGGGCGTCCCGTCCGGACCGGCGCCGGAGACGATGTTCTTCGCGTCCTTGAGGGCTGCGGCCGTTCCGGCGACTGTAGTGGGGATCGTCCCGGGGTTCTCGATGCCGGCAGGCAGGGCCCGCCGGTCCATGCCCGTCATGCGGTGCGCCGCCGCGTTGGCCGGGGTGAGCGCGGTGAATACCTCCCGGGTGGCGGGCTTCAGCGCCTGTGCGGTGAGCCAGGGCCGTAGGTTGTCCGTGACCGCGCGCTCCGCGACCTCTGCGGGGCGCAGCCGCCGCCCCGTGCGCCACGCGGTGTACCAGCGCGGGATGCCCGGGGCATCCAGCATCAAGGCGGCCACCACCGGCGCCAGGATCCCACCGGCGGCCGCGAGGACGTCCTTCTCCCCCGCGCCCGCCGCCCCGCCTGCCGTTCCTTCCACTGCCCCGCCCGCTGCGTGGTGGGCACCACCTTCGGGGCGACCGTACCCACTCAGCATCTCGACGGCCCGGAACCGAAGGTACTGGCCCAGTGTCAGGCCGCCCGACGACGTCGCCCGGCCGGCTTCCGTGCCCGCGGCGCCAGTGTCCGCCGCTCCCGTTGCGGGTGGGTGGGGGCCCGGGGCGGTGCCGTCCGGGGCGTCGTCCGCCACCCCTGATCCTGTCCCGCCGAGGGGGACGCGCAACGCGGCGTCCGCGATGTCGTCCAGCCCGATTCCCCGGATCAGGGCATCCGTACCGCGGGGGCCACCGCCCCGCACGACGACTCCGAATGCTGTTAACTCGACCTTGCGGCCGAACTCCTCGGGTGAGCCGATGCCCGCCCGGGCGAGTGCGACGTCCACGTCCTCCGCGGTGCGGCACACCTCGCGCACCACGGAGCTGCCCACGGCACCCAGCGGCGTATCCAGCGCGGCACGCGAGAACGCCCCGGTGAGGACGTCCTCCAGGGCCGCGTACCGCAGCTGGGCGAGCAGCAGCCTGCCCCCGGTTGCGGCGACGCCCTCGCCCACGCCCAGCAGGTCCACCGCCACCAGCCCCGCGAGCGCGGCGGCGTGCACTGCCTGGGGCTGTCCGCTCAGCGACCACAGCTCCAGTTCGGCGGCCAGGGGCGCCATGCCCGCGAGCGCGAAGCACAGGTCCGTGGCAACACCGGAGAGGGCACTGGCGAGCGCCGCGATCGCGGTGGTGTCCACCCGCACACCGCCCGCGCCGTCGGTTCCGGTCCCGACGACCCCGCCGGAGACCTCCATGCTCGTGGCCGCCCCCTCCACGGCCGCCGCCACGGCGTCGGCGTCCTCGAAGCCCTCCGCCGCGGGACGTGGCCCCGTGCCCTCGGCGAAGAGCACGCCCTGGAGGTCCTCGGCCGTTCCGTGCACCTCGGTCACGCCCGCCGCCATGTCCGGCGCGGGAAGCGGGGTGGAGCGGTGTTCAGAGGTGGCCGCAGCGCCGGTTTCAGTGCCCGGCTCATGGCCCGTACCGACGCCGGACTCATTGCTGGTGTCAGTGCCCGTCTCGGCGCCTCTTTCCGTGTCCGCCGAGGTGCCCGGGCGTGTGTCATCCTCCCCGGGCACGCGGGTGGGCTGAGGCGCACTCACGTCGACGCTCCGAGGCCAGCGCCCATTCCCACGTTCATTCCCGAGCCCAGTCCCGAGCCCAGTCCCGCGCCCAGAGCCACGGGACCGAGCACCGCGGTGAGTGCACCGGTCAGGGGCCCGCCGAGATCCAGGACCGACTCCACGTCCTGGATCCGCTGCCCGAGCATGCTCGCCGTCTGCCGCACGAGATCGGCAACTTCCCGGCACTGCTCCGCCTTCCCCCGGGTGTCCTGACCGTGGCGCTGCACCCACGCCGTGAAGGCACGCGAACCCGGACCGGCCCAACCGTCCGCCCGTGCAAGTTCCGCGAGCCGGGCGGCGAGGGCGTCGAGGTGCTCCGCGGCGGCCTCGTACCGGGCGGCGAGACTGCTGAGCCGTTCGTGGACCAGACCGGCGAGGGTCCAGGGGCTCGCACCGGGCGGCGCCGAGCTCGCGAGGGGTGTCATGAGCGGTTCCTTTCCGGCACCGGCCGCGGATCCGGACGGCGTCAAGGACCCAGGCTAGGAAGCGTGCCGGGACGGCCTGGGCGGCGACCGGTGCGTGTGCACGGGCACGGAGCCCGGCGGCCGTGGAACGTGGCTGTGGAGGGCGATCGCCGCCGCCGTGCGCGGAACCGGCATGGAAGAATGAGGGCCATGTCGAACACCGCGCAGACCCTCCCGTCCGGACGAGTGGCCCTGGGCCAGCAGGAACCCGCCATCGCGCTGGGGCCGCTGGACGGCCGCTACCGTCCGCAGACCGCCGTGCTGGTGGACTTCCTCTCGGAGGCGGCGCTGAACCGCGAGCGGGTGCACGTGGAGGTCGAGTGGTTCATCCACCTGTGCGAGCAGCGCGCCCTGCCGGGCCTGGAGCCCCTGAGCGAGGAGCAGAAGGCAGGCCTGCGCGCTCTGGTCACTTCCTTCGACGCCGCCTCCGTGGCCGAGCTCGCCGAGCTTGAGGCCGTGACCGTGCACGATGTGAAGGCCGTGGAGTACTACATCGGCCGCCGGCTGCCGGAGCTCGGCCTGGAGCACCTGACCCCGCTCGTGCACTTCGCGTGCACCTCCGAGGACATCAACAACCTCTCCTACGCACTGGGCGTGAAGGACGCCGTCGAGCAGGCGTGGCTGCCCGCCGCCCGCGGTCTCGTGGCGGCGGTCTGGCAGATGGCCCGAGAGACGAAGGCCACTCCCATGCTCTCCCACACGCACGGCCAGCCGGCCACACCCACCACCCTGGGCAAGGAGCTCGCCGTCTTCGCCCACCGCTTCGAGCGGCAGCTGCGGCGCATCGAGGGCACCACGTTCCTGGGGAAGATCAACGGCGCCACGGGAACCTTTGCGGCCCACACCGCCGCCGCGCCGGACACCGACTGGCCGCAGATCTCCCGGACCTTCGTCAGGGGCCTCGGGCTCACGTGGAACCCGCTGACCACGCAGATCGAGTCCCACGACTGGCAGGCCGAGCTCTACGCGGACCTCTCCCGGTTCAACAGGATCCTGCACAACCTGTGCACGGACGTGTGGTCCTACATCTCGATCGGCTACTTCCAGCAGATCCCGGTGGAGGGCGCCACCGGCTCCTCGACCATGCCGCACAAGGTCAACCCCATCCGCTTCGAGAACGCCGAGGCCAACGCCGAGATCTCGTGCTCGCTGCTGGACACCCTCGCCGCCACGCTCGTGACCTCACGGTGGCAGCGTGACCTCACGGACTCGTCCTCCCAGCGCAACATCGGGGTGGCGTTCGGCCACTCCCTGCTGGCCATCTCCAACGTGGTGAAGGGCCTGGACCGCCTGGACGTGGCCGAGGAGACCCTGGCCGCGGACCTCGACGGCAACTGGGAGGTGCTCGGCGAGGCTGTTCAGACCGCCATGCGCGCCGAGGCCATCGCGGGTCGCGAGGGCATGGACAACCCCTACGAGCGGCTTAAGGAGCTCACCCGGGGACACCGCGTGGACGCAGCGCGCATGCGCGGGTTCATCGCGGGACTGGGCCTCTCCGAGGCGACCGCTCGGCGTCTGAGCGAGCTCACCCCCGGCGGCTACACAGGCCTGGCAGAGGAGCTCGTGGACGAGTTCGGCGACTGATCCCCCGTGAGCCGCGCCCTCATGGTGCGCGGCACGTTCGTGGTGATCTGCTGGACCCCCAGGCCCAGGCACGCCCGCGTGTCCTCGACGGTGTCGACGGTCCACACGCGCAGCACCGCTCCGTCGCGCAACCACTGCTCCACCTCGGAGAGGTGGGACCGCACGAAGGCGATTCCAGGCCCGACGAGCGGCCCAGCCACGAGGTTCTCCCGCGCCTGCGCACCGGAGTCCTCGTCCAGCAGCTGGCACACGTTCTGCGGTGCGACCCTCTCCAGGAGGTGACGCACTGCGTCGGCGTTGAAGCTCATGATCGAGACACGGACGCTGCCGAGCCAGCCGCTGTCTGGATCCCAGCCCCGGCGTTCGAGGAGCACGAGCAACGCCTCCTCGAGACCCTGCCCGCGGGGGCTGGGGTGCTTCGTCTCCACGGCGAGCCCCACTGGTCGGCCGGCGGCGAGCAGGAGGTCCAGCGGCTCATCCAGGGACATCAGCTGCTCGTGGGCGAGGCCGTGGGTGGCCGGGATCCCCACTCCCTTCCAGGACGTGTAGTCCAGCGCACGCAGCTGCTCGAGCGTGTGCTCGGCGAGCGCGCCGCTGCCGTCCGAGGTGCGCCCCAGCTGGTCGTCGTGGTGCAGGACGAGGTACCCGTCGCGCGTGAGGTGGACGTCGCACTCCACGCCGTCCGCTCCGTCCGCCAGCGCCTCGACGAAGGCGGCCCGGGTCAGTTCGGGATAGCTGGCGGAGGAGCCGCGGTGCGCGTACAGGAGCGGGGGTGCGGAAGACGGGAGAGGTGCGTGTGCCACGCGTCCCAGCGTACGAGCCGCACGGGGTGCCGTGTCGAACGGGTCGACGACGCCGTTGCCCCGAGCGGGTGCCCCGGGGCCGGATCCCGGTCCCCAGCTCGCGGCCCCCGGAGGAACCGAGCCACGGAGACACCCCCGCCCCGGACAGCACGGTGCCCCGGGAGGTCGAGACCGCCCCGGGGCACCGTGCACGTTCAGCAGGCCGCGCAGAGCCAGCCGTACAGGCTCAACTCCGCACTACTTGCGCTTCTTGCGGTCCGTTGGCCCGGAGTCCAGAGCCTGCTGATCGGACGCCGTGGCACCGTCCCTGAACTTCTCGGCGCGCTCCTGCACCTCCAGGTTTGCCGGGAACGTGGCGGGGAACCCCCCGAAGGCCTCGTCGGTGGCCTTGACCACCTGGCGGGCCATCGCGAGGTTGGCACCGCCACCCACCACGGCGCCGAGGCCGAAGGGGAGGGCGCGGCCCAGTACCGCGCCGGTCTGACGGGCCAGGAACCGCTTGACAAACATGCTGCGGATGGTGCGGCCCACGTCGAACTTCTTGGAGTCGGCGGGCGACTTGCCCAGCATCAGCCCCCACTTGCCCGTGAGGTTCTTGCTCGTGGAGGAGTTGGCGAGCAGCTGGCCCATCAGAGCGTTGCCGTCCTCTCCGAGCATCAGCGCCATGATCATGGTCCGGTTCTGCTGCTCGTCGCTGGGCTCGATGCCGTGCAGCTCGGCGACGGCCTGCGCGTAGAGTGCGGTGGCCTCGAGGTACCCGGCCACGGCCGCCGAGGAGAGCCCGACGGAGGCGATGGTTCCGATCCCGGGGACGGCGGCGGTCGCACCCACGGCCCCACCGCCCACGGTCACCGATCGGACGTAGATCTTCTGGGCGCGTCGGGCGATCTCCTCGGGGGTCGCGTCCGGGTGCTGCCGACGCTCGTGCTTGAGCATTTTGACCACCCAGGGCTGCTGGATGCGCAGTGCATGGTCCAGGAACTTGTTCACCCCGGGTTTGGGCTTTCCGTCCTTGTCAAATGCCTTGTTCAGGGGATTCTGGCCCATCGACGTCCACTCCTCGACACGGGTAGTCATTGCCCGGCGGATCCCGCCGAGAACATCACGTCCACTATTCCACAGCGCCCTGAGCGTTGCGCGGGGCGCGGTTCGCTCAGCGCACGAAATCGGCCCACGCGTGCGGCGCTCTCAGCAGGTCCGTCTTCTTAAACGCGTTCCCGCACACCCGCTCCAGCACGAAGGAGAGCGTCCGGACGGCCTCGACGACGCAGGTGCCCTTGTTGAGCATCACGCACTCCGTGCGCTGGCCCTGGGCGGCGTCGGCGATCTCTGCACGGGAGGGGATCCCGTTCTTCGCCAGGCTTTCGAGCACCTGGGTGGCCCACACGATCGGCACGTGCACGGCCTGGCACAGCCACAGGATCTCTTCCTGGGCCTCTGCCATCTGCTCAAATCCGGTGTCGACCGCGAGGTCCCCGCGCGCGGTCATCACCCCGCAGTCCTAGCAGTGCCTGGCCTCCAGCAGCATCATGGGCAGCTGCTCGAAACCGCCCACGGTTTCGTTCCTCGGGGTCACGTCCAGGCCGTGGGCCTCCATCGCCTCCAGTTCGGCCAGGAGGTCTGCGACGTCCCGTGCCCGGCGCACGAACGACATGTTCACGATGTCCGCATGACGGGCCACGAAGCGCAGGTCCTCCCGGTCCCGCGCCGTCAAGGAGGGGATGAGGAGGTCGGTGTCCAGGAAGTCGATGCCCTTCTCCGCCGAGAGTCTGCTGCCGCCGGGCGCCGCCCGGGTGGTCTCCACGTCCATCGTCCCGGGGCCCACGGCGGTGGCGACACTGCCCAGCCTGCCGTCGTCGAGCAGCACCCGGTGCCCCACCCGGGCGTCGCGGAAGGCTTCGGGCACGGTGCGGCCAATGCTCGCGGGCCCCTGGCGTCCCGCAGGTGGAGGCGGTCCCCCGGGCGGTGCCGCGCGAGCCACCGTGCGGGGCCCACAGGAACGCAGGCGACACCGTCGTCCCCGGGTGCGGACGAGCCGAGCCACAGCCGAACCGGGCTCAGCACGTGACCGGTGGCCTTGCGCTGCGGCTTGATCCCGGCCACGCGGGGACCTGGCTGCAGCGGACCTGTACGGACTTTGGGTCCGGCGAGGTCCATCGCAATGCGCAGGTCCCGTCCCTGCTCCGCGGCCGCTGCCCGCAGGTGCTCGACCATGCGCGTACACCGTGCCGGGCCGTCGTGCGCGCAGTTGATCCGTGCCACGTCCATTCCGGCGGCCACCAGGCAACGGACGAGGCCGGTGTCCGTGGCCACCTCACAGGGCAACGTGACCATGGTGCGGGTTCCGTGTCCCTCCGGCGTCGGTCCGAGCAGCCCGACCACGCGCGACAGGAACGCGGCGGCCCGTTCGTCGCGTGCCTGTGCTGTGCCGGGTGTCGGCGCTGCACCGGCTGCCTCTGTTGTCCGGTTTTCGCTGCCGTCATGGGGCTCCCCTTCCGGCCGTGGCCCCGGCACGACGGCGCGCGGCCACGTCCACGGCAGCTCACCCGGGCCAACGGCGGGTGAAGGGGAGACTGCCCGTCAGTGCGTGCTGAACTCGGTGTAGGAGTGGGTTGCGGGGCCGAAGTGCTCGTCCACCGTGATCACGGCGCCCGGGGTGTCCCGGGAGATCAGCGCCTGCAGGAACTCCCCGGCGGCCCACCGGGGCCCCTCGGCGACGACGGTCACCGTGCCGTCGTCGTTGTTCGTCGCGGAGCCCACGAGACCGAGCTCCTGGGCCTGCTGCCAGCACCAGTGCCGGAAGCCAACGCCCTGGACGGTGCCGTGCACCACTGCGCTGAGCCCGATGGTCTCGTTGAGGTCGAGGGGTTCGGAAGGGCGCCCGGACGCGGGGTTCTGGTGGATCGAGGGCATCTCCATGCTCCCAGCCTAGAAGACGGCCCGGCCCGTGCACGTCACGGTGACGGGCACGGGCCGGGCCGCTTGGCTGACCGCTCGCTCAGGGGATCAGGCGAGACCGTCGATCGCCTCGGCGATCGGGGTTTCCCCGTCCGCGAACTCGATGAACGCACCGGTGGTGCCCTTGGGGTCCGTGAGTGTCCGGGCTGCCACGAGGGCCACGTTGCCGCGGGAGGTGTCCCGGTTCTCGTCCTCCCCGGCGCGGCCCAGGGCGATCGATCCCGAGGGGTCGTCGTCCGTGAGCATGCCCGGGCCCAGGATGGTCCAGTTCAGGGAGCTGGCGCGCAGGTGGTCGTCCGCGTCCGCCTTGGACTGGGCGTAGGCGTAGAAGTCGTTGTCCTCGGGCACCCCGTGGTCCTGGCCCGCGCCCATGTAGGACACCATCACGTAGTGCTTCACGCCGGCCGCCTCGGCGGCGTCCATGCTGCGGATCGCGGCATCGCGGTCCACAGCGTAGGTGCGCTCGGGGGACCCGCCGCCCGCACCCGCGGACCACACGACGGCGTCCTGGCCGGAGAGCAGCTCGGTCAGCGCTGCCACGTCCAGGCTCTGGACGTCAGCGACCACGGGTGTGGCACCCGTGTTCTCCACGTCCTCGCTCTGCTCCTCCTTGCGGATGACGGAGCGCACTGTGTCCCCCTGGGTCGAGAGCAGACGGCTCAGCTGCAGCGCCACCTTGCCGTGGCCGCCGATGATCGTGATCTCAGACATTGCTGGTCCTTCCTGTCGCAACGATGCCGCGGGAAACGGCTGCGTCCCCGGGACCAGTACAGCAATCACGGGCGGGTGGATATTCCGGCACCCCGTGCTTTCCCCGGACGCTGCTCCTCAGTGAGGCCCAGGTGGAGCCCAGGGGACGGGCCGCCTCCGCCTGCGCCGGACTCGACCTCACCCGCCGGGCGCGAGGGTGGACAGACCCTCCGTGAGCTCGCGGAACAGACCCCCCAGATCGGCGTCGGAGCGCTGCAGCAGCGCATCCGCGACCAAGCCCACGAGACCGTGCACGGCGAAGCGGTCCCGCCGGCACTGCACGGCAGCCACCGCCCCGTCCCGTGCAACGGTGCCGACGCCGCCCACCATCCTCCCGACACCGTCCGCCCCAGACTCGTTGCGCCGGGCTCGTTCGGCGCGCAGCCCGGCCACGGCGTGGTCCACCACGGCGTCACGGGCCGCCGCGCCCGCCGGACCCGAGAGGACGTTGCGGTAGTAGTCGCGGTGGCTTGTCATGTGCGCCACGACCGGTGCGAGGACGGCCACCCACACGGTGGTTTCACGGGTGCCGGCGGGCTCCACGGACGGCACGGCGTCGCGCAGCAGCCACTCGGTGGCACTGCGCAGCACCTCGTCCCGGGAGCCGAAGTTCTCGTAGACGGCCTTGCGGCTGACACCGGCGGCAGTGGCGATCTCGGTCATGCCCACGGCCGGGGCGCCGCGCGCAGCCAGCGCCACGGCGGCTTCGACCACCGCGGTGCGGGTCCGTTCGATCCGCCGGTCCATGCGTCCTCCCATGACGAGGTCGAGAATAAGTGGCCTTGTCATTTAACGCGTCCGACCGGATCGTCGCGACAGCCCTAGGGGTGAGATCGGGCGGGAGGCTCACTGGCCGCTGACGGCCACCGCCTCCACCAGGAAGACCTGTCCCTCGCCCTCGATCGTGGCGGTGCCCGGTCCCTCCAGACAGATCAGGGACTGCCCGGCGGAGGCCCGCACGTTCCCCGGGACCACGGTGACCTCACCCTCCGTCACCAGCACCATGCAGGTTCCCGCGAGCTCCCGGCGCACGGGGTTCCCGGGGGACACGCGCGCAGAGACGAGCGAGACCGCAGGATCCCACAGGGGGTAGCTCACGGTGCCGCCGGGCTCCGCGCGCGGCTCCATCACTGCCACGGGCTCGGACGTCCTGGACATCACGCGCAGCAGCTCTGCCACGTCAACGTGCTTGGGGGTAAGCCCCGCGCGCAGCACGTTGTCGGAGCATCCCATGATCTCCACGGCCGTGCCGCTGAGGTAGGCGTGCACCTGCTGGGCCGGGGTGAACAGCGCCTGCCCCGGGGCAAGGTGCACCACATTCATGCACAGCGCCACCAGCAGCCCCCGGTCTCCCGGGTAGTGGTGGGCCAGCAGCCGGATCAGGGCGACGGCGCGCTGCACCGGGTCCATCTCCGGGGAGAGGGCACGGGGTGCGGCGCCTGTGCTCTCCGCCTCCGGGCCGGTGGACGGGGCGGAGTGCACCGACGGCCCAGACGTCGCGGAGGCCTCAGACTGTGAACCGGGGCCGGACTGCCCCGCAGCGGCGGACTCCGCCTTGTCGGGCTCTGAGGTCCGTGAGGCCGCGGCGACGCTCGCGCGGACGGCCGCTGCGGCGTCGTCGTCCGGCAGTTCGAGGACGTGCTGCACGGGGCACGGCGTCTGCACCGCGAGCTCGAGCCAGGCCAGGTCGAGGTGCTCGGCCAGCCGCGCGAGGCGGGCGCGGTCCTGCTGGCCCACGAGCAGCCACATCTCGGACAGTGCCACCACGGTCTCGGGCTTGGCCCGGTCGTCCTTGTAGTTGCGGTGGGGCGCGTCGAGCGGGACCCCGGCCGCGTTCTCGCGCGCGAAGCCCTCCTGCGCCTGCTCGGTGGAGGGGTGGACCTGGATGGACAGGGGCGCGGCGATGGCGAGGATCTTGAGCAGGAACGGCAGGTGCGGGAGCACCTCGTGCAACCCGCGGCGAGCGCCCTGCACCTCCACGTGGGACGGCGCGCTCGGGTGGGCCCCCATCCACATCTCGGCCTCCGGGTCCGCGGTGGGTGCGGGGCGACCCTGCATGGTCGCGAGCACCGAGCAGGACCCCCAGGCGTAGTGCTGGATCGGGTTGCTCATCCTCAGGAACTCGGCCATGTCGCACATGTAACCACAGCGCCCGGGGAAAAACCGTGCGGTGCGCGGCACAGGGACGCAAGTGGGGACGCCCCGCCTGAGGAGCGCGTGGGGGCGCCTCCCGTAGAATCCGAACGGTGACCACAGATCTTTCATCATCATTCAAGGCCTACGACGTCCGCGGCATCGTGGGTGAGAGCATCACCGCCGAGAGTGTGCGTGCCACCGGTGCGGCGTTCGTGGACGTCCTGGGCCTCGCGGGCTCGGGCGTGGTGGTCGGCGGGGACATGCGCCCCTCCTCCCCGGAGTTCGTGGCGGCGTTTGCCGAGGGCGCCACGCGCCGCGGTGCGAACGTGACCGTGATCGGCAGCATCTCCACGGACGAGCTGTACTTCGCCTGCGGCACGCTGGACTGCGCCGGTGCCACGTTCACCGCGAGCCACAACCCCGCCGCGTACAACGGCATCAAGATGGCCAAGGCCGGTGCCGTTCCCGTGTCCTCGGACACCGGGCTGTACGAAATCCGTGACACCGCCCAGGGCTACCTGGACTCCGGCGAGATCCCCGCCGCGGAGCACCAGGGCACCGCGTCCGAGCGGGACGTGCTCGGCGACTACGCCCGCTACCTGCGATCCCTCGTGGACCTCAGCGGCATCCGTCCGCTGAAGGTCGTGGTGGACGCCGGCAACGGGATGGCTGGCCTGACCACCCCCGCAGTGCTCGGCGACACCTTGCTCCCGGCGCTGCCCCTGGAGATCGAGCCCCTGTACTTCGAGCTGGACGGCACGTTCCCCAACCACCCGGCCAACCCCCTTGAGCCCGCCAACCTGGTGGACCTGCAGAACGCGGTCCGCGAGCACGGGGCGGACATCGGACTCGCATTCGACGGGGACGCAGACCGCTGCTTCGTGGTGGACCAGAACGGGGATCCGGTCTCGCCCTCCGCGGTCGCGGCGATCGTCGCCGAGCGAGAGATCGCCCGCGCCCAGGCCGGGGGCGAGGAGCACCCCGTGGTGATCCACAACCTCATCACCTCCAAGGCGGTTCCCGAGCTAATCGAGGCCAACGGCGGACGGGCAGTACGCACCCGCGTGGGGCACTCCTTCATCAAGGCCGTCATGGCCGCCGAGCACGCCGTGTTCGGGGGGGAGCACTCCGCGCACTACTACTTCAAGGACTTCTTCAACGCGGACACCGGAATGCTCGCGGCCATGCACGTCCTCGCCGCCCTCGGCGAGCAGGACGCGCCACTGAGCGAGCTCATGGACCGCTACGACCCGTACACTGCCTCCGGAGAGATCAACTCGGAGATCGAGGACAAGGCCGCCGCGGTGGACCGCGTGCGCGCGCACTTCGCCGCCGAGGACCCCGCCGTGACGGTCGAGGACATGGACGGCACCACGTTCACCCACCCCGAGCAGGGCTGGTGGTTCAACCTGCGTCCCTCCAACACGGAGCCGTTCCTGCGCCTGAACGTCGAGGCCCCAGACGCCGCCGCCATGGAGACCGTGCGGGACACCGTCCTGCGCATTGTGCGCGAGGGCTGAGACCCGAGCAGACACCGCCCCGCGGGCACGACGACGCCGCGCAACCAGATCTGGCTGCGCGGCGTCGTCGTACGGAACCGGTGACAGGGCCCCGGGAAACTCAGGCGTTCGCGGTGCGCGCCTCGTCGTGGAGCATCCACAGGTCCGGGCCGAAGATCTCGTAGTGGATCGAGCGGCCGGGGACCCCGCCGGCGACCAGCTGCGAGCGCACGGACTGCATGAAGGCCAGGGGCCCGCACATGAAGACCTCTGCGCCCTCGGGGATCTCCACCTGGGAGACGTCCATGTGGCCCTCGAAGTCCCCCTCGCCCGGGGCGGCGAGCCATGAGACGAGCTTCGCGTTGGGCATGCGGGAGACGTAGTCGCGCACGAGCTCGCGGCCGGGCCACGCAGCCTCGGAGCGGTCCGCGTGCAGCACGAGCACCTCGCGCTCGGGGTCCTCCCGCGCGAGCTGGTCCAGGAACGCCACCACCGGGGTGATGCCGATGCCCGCAGAGACGAGCACGAGCGGGCCGTGGAAGTCCGGGTCCAGGGTCACGTCCCCGTAGGGGTTGGAGATCTCCAGGACGTCACCCACCGCGATGTTCTCGTGCAGGATGGGCGAGACCTCCCCCTCGGGATCCTCGCGCACCACGATCCGCCGGTGGCCGGGGTCGCTCGGCACCAGGGTGAACTGGCGGGGCTGGCGCAGGCCGTCCATCACGACCACCTGGATGGAGATGTACTGGCCTGCCACAGAGGGCGTCATGGGGGTGTCGTCCGCGGGCTCGAACTCGAAGGCCACCACGCCCTCGGCCACCGGTTCCTTCGAGATCAGGCGGAAGGGCGCGAACATGACGTCGTTGGCCTGCTGGGAGTAGAGCCCCTTCTCGATCTTGATGAGGGCGTCCGCCATGAGCCAGTAGACCTCGTCCCACGCGGCCACCACCTCGGGCGTCGCCGCGTCCCCCAGGTCCGCGGCGATCGCGCCGAACAGGTGCTCGTGCACGGTGGGGTACTCCTCGGGCAGCAGGCCCAGGGAGGCGTGCTTGTGGGCCACGCGGGAGAGCACCTCGTCCGGGTACGAGTCCGGGTGGTTGAGCAGGTGGGACGCGAACATCGCGATGGACCCGGCAAGCGCCTGTGGCTGCGTGCCGTTCTTCTGGTTCGCTCGGCTGAACATCCCGTCCAGCAGGTCCGGGCGGGCCTCGAACATCGACTTGTAGAACACGGGCGTGATGTTTGGGATGCGTTCGGCGATGATGCCGATGGTCGCTTCTACGACCGGGCGGGACTTCTCGGACAGCATGGTGGCTTCCTCTCGTCGACATGTGACGGAAGCCAATTTAGCATTCAAGATGCCACTTAGATAGCCGAGGTGGGCGTCCCCGAATCCGGCTGCTCGGGGGGTCGCAGACCCAGCTGCACGGCGATCGGACCCACCTGCCGCGGATTGACGAGCTCCGCGATGCTCACCGTGTCCAGTTCCCCGTAGAACGCCTCGCGCGCGCCGGCCAGGGCCCTGCGCAGGCGGCAGCCGTGGTTCAGGGGGCAGGCGGTCTCGTCCGCCTCGCACTCCACGATGGCGGTGTCCGCCTCGAGCACCCGCAGCACTTGACCCACGCGGGCCTCACGCCCCTCGTCCGTGAGCATCACCCCGCCGGAGCGCCCGCGCTGGGAGCACAGCAGGCCCATGCCGCGCAGCCTGGCCACGGTCTTGGCCACGTGGTTGTAGGGGGCACCCACGCCGTCGGCGATCCGCTGGGTGGACAGCATCGTCTCCGGTGCCAGCCCCCCCATGAGCAGCAGCACACGCAGCGCGATGTCCGAAAATGCCGTCAGCCGCACACTTGTCCCTTCTTCGCGGGCCGCCCTCTTCCACGCATGACGACGCCGCGCGGCCCATTTGGCCGCGCGGCGCGATCATATCCCGGTCACCGGGCGGTGTCTCGCCCCGCAAGTTCCCGCCCGGTGCCCGCGGTCAGCTCTGGCGCAGCCGCTCCTCCAGACCGGCGCGCTGCTCGAGAATGACCTCGGGGACGTCCTTCAGGCGGGCGAACCACTCGTCGATCCCGGGCAGCTCGTTCAACCACTCGTCACGGTCCACCCGCAGGGCGGCGTCCAGCTCCTCGTCCGAGATCTCCAGACCGGCGAGATCCAGGTCCTCCTTGGCGGGAAGGATGCCGACGGGTGTCTCGTGCCCATCGGCGGTGCCCTTGAGCCGCTCCACGATCCACTTGACCACGCGGGAGTTCTCGCCGAAGCCCGGCCACGCGAAGCCGCCGTCCGCAGTGCGGCGGAACCAGTTCACGTAGTAGATCCGCGGCATGTTCTCCTCGCCCATGCGGGCACCGGTGTCCAGCCAGTGCTCGAGGTAGTCGTTCGCGTTGTAGCCGATGAACGGGAGCATGGCCATGGGGTCGCGGCGCACCACACCCACCGCGCCCTTCGCGGCGGCGGTGGTCTCGGAGGATAGCGTGGCGCCCTGGAACACCCCGTGCTCCCAGCCGAAGGACTCGGAGACCAGCGGCACGGTGGTCTTGCGGCGGCCACCGAAGATGATGGCCGACAGCGGCACGCCCTCGGGGTCGTCGTACTCCGGCGCCAGAATCTCCACCTGCTTGATGGGGGTGCAGAAACGGGAGTTGGGGTGCGCGGCGGGACGCCCGGACTCGGGCGTCCAGTCCCGGCCCTTCCAGTCGGTGAGGTGCTCGGGGACGTCGTCCGTCATGCCCTCCCACCACACGCCACCGTCGTCGGTCAGCGCCACGTTCGTGAAGATGGTGTTGCCGCGGGCGATCGCGTGCATCGCGTTCGGGTTGGTGGACCAGCCGGTGCCGGGGGCCACGCCGAAGAGGCCGGCCTCCGGATTGACCACCCGCGGGGTGCGGTCCTTGCCGAAGCGGATCCAGGCGATGTCGTCGCCCACCATCTCGGCCTTCCACCCGGGCACCGTGGGCTCGAGCATCGCGAAGTTGGTCTTGCCGCACGCGGAGGGGAACGCCGCCGCGATGAAGCGCGAGTCGCCCTCGGGGTCCGTGACCTTCAGGATCAGCATGTGCTCGGCCAGCCAGCCCTCGTCGTGGGCGATCGCGGAGGCGATGCGCAGCGCGTAGCACTTCTTGCCCAGCAGCGCGTTGCCGCCGTAGCCGGAGCCGAAGGACCAGATGGCGCGGTCCTCGGGGAACTGGACGATGTACTTGGCCGGGTTGCACGGCCAGGGGACGTCCTCCTCGCCGGGCTGCAGCGGCGCCCCCAGCGAGTGGACGCACTCCACGAACGGGGCCTTGTCCTGGGACATCTTCTCGAGCACCGGCGTGCCGATGGTGGCCATGATGCGCATGGAGCACACCACGTACGGGGAGTCTGTGATCTCCACGCCGTACTGCGGCTTGGCGGCGTCCAGGGAGCCCATCACGAACGGGATCACGTACATGGTGCGCCCGTGCATGGCACCGGAGAAACGCTTCTCGAGCGTCTCCTTCATGACGCGCGGGTCCTCCCAGTTGTTGGTGGGACCCGCGCCCTTCTCCGTCTTGGTGCAGATGAAAGTGCGCTCCTCCACGCGGGCGACGTCCTCAGGGTCCGAGAACGCGGCGAAGGAGTTGGGGAACTTCTCCTGGGACAGCCGCACCAGGGTGCCCGCCTCGACCATCTGGTCCGTCAGCTGCGTCCACTCGGCCTCGGATCCGTCCGCCCAGTGGATGCGCTCCGGCTGCGCCAGTTCGGCGATCTCCCGCACCCAGTCCGTCAGGGCCCGGTAGTCGGTGGGGGGATTCTCAAGCGAGTCCCGCACCTCGCTGCTGAGCTCGGTGGTCCCGGTGGTTGCCGTGGTGTTGTCAGCCATTGACATGTCTCCTCGTTGAGGCCGTCGTGCATTCCGCGTCCCGGAGGATCCGATGGGTCCGTGTACCGCCCCACGCCACTGTGGAGGGGCCCCGCACACCGGTCCGCCGGGGTTGCGCGTGGGTGTGGCTGGAGTCTATCGCGACCGGGCCCACGCCAACTGAGAGTTACACCACACCGGGCACGTTCTACACCCTCCAGCGATTTGTCGCCGGGGACGCACAGGTGTAAGTTGTTACCCGTTGCAACGGCCACGGCCACCGCAGCAGGGGCGCCTGTAGCTCAACGGATAGAGCATCTGACTACGGATCAGAAGGTTGTAGGTTCGAATCCTATCGGGCGCACCGCATGAGGACCCCGCATCCACCGGATGCGGGGTCCTTCGTCTGTGACCGGTCCCCACCGGCCGCTCCACGAGGATCGAGGCACCCCCTGACTTCCCCCGGCACCGCCCGCTCCCCCCGCGCCCGCAGGTTCGCCCTGGGCGCGGCCGCTCTCACACTGGTGCTCACCGGCTGCGCCATCCCCGGTTCCCCAGGTGCGCCCTCCAGTTCCTCGGGCACGACGGCGCCGTCCCCCACCTCCCCCACCTCCGGTTCCTCCGCGAGCGTCGGAGCCACCGGCCACGAGACCGCGGACGACGGGGCACCCGCTGGCGCCACGGCGTCGTCGGGGGACGAACCGCAGGACGCGTCCGAGCACGCCGCGGCAGGAACGGCCCTGGCCGCCCTCGGCGAGCTGCCCGTGAAGGGCCGCGCGCCCAAGACCGGCTACTCACGCGACGAGTTCGGCCCGCGCTGGGCGGACACGGACCACAACGGCTGCGACACCCGCAACGACATCCTGCGCCGGGACATGACCGGCATCGAGGTCACACCCGGCACGCGCGGCTGCAAGGTGCGCACCGGCACGCTGCTCAGCCCCTACTCGGGCGGCACCGTGGACTTCACCGCCGGGCAGGACACGAGCTCCGAGGTGCAGATCGACCACGTGGTCGCGCTGTCGGACGCGTGGCAGAAGGGCGCCCAGCAGCTCGACGCGGACCGGCGCACGGCGCTCGCGAACGACCCCCTCAACCTGCTGGCGGTGGACGGGCCCACCAACAACAAGAAGTCGGACGGGGACGCCGCCACGTGGCTGCCGCCCGCTACGAGTGAGCGGTGCGAGTACGTGGCCACGCAGATCGCCGTGAAGCGCAGCTACGACCTCTGGGTCACGGACGGCGAGAAGAAGGCCATGGTGCGCGTGCTGGACACCTGCCCGGACCAGAAGGTCCCGGAGGCTCGCGCTGTGCCGGCGCCGGTGGACGAACCCGTCGCGGCCCCGCAGACGGAGGCCCCCGCGGCTGACCAAGAACCCGCCGCTCCCGTGCAGGAGCCTGTGGAGCAGGCACCCGCGGTCCCCGGGGCGAACGGCGGCGTGGCCGGCGGAGACGTGTACTACTCCCGCTGCGCCGAGGCCCGTGCCGCCGGTGCTGCGCCCCTCTACGCGGGCTCGCCGGGCTACCGCCCGGGTCTGGACGGCGACGGTGACGGCGTAGCCTGTGAGGCCAAGCACTGACCCCGACCGGACGGATCACGCATGAGGCCCTTCCACCGCACGCTCAGGACACTGTGGACCGCCGGCGGCATCCTGGTGGGACTCGCCGTGGTGCTGTGGGGCGCCGCGTTCCTCGGCATCGCCCTGCTGCCGGACGACGACGGGCTGGGCACAGCCTTCCTCGGCATCTACCTGATCCTGGCGGGCATGGTGCTGCTGGGTGCGTCGCTGGTGGTGCTGCTGCTGCGCCGCGCCCGTGAGTCACGGGACCAAGACCCAGCCGCAGACCGGAAACCTCACACGCGCGGCGCGTAGAACCGGGTGAGGCGGGCGTCCGCGCCGTCGAGCAGCGCCCAGTCCCCCGCGACCTCCAGCACGGCGGTGCCCGCGGTGGGGAACCCGCTCGCGGCGTCCATCATGGCGTCCTGCTCCGAGTCCCGGGAGGCCAGCCGCAGCACGACGTCCAGCACACCCGGCATGTGCGCGACCACCAGCAGCGTGCGCACCGTCTCGGGAACGTGGTTCACGGCGGCGACGAGCTGCGCGTCCGTGGCGTTGTAGAGCCCCTCCCACAGCTGCGGGGTGGGCGCCTTCTCCCCCAGTTCGTGGCCCACCCACGTGACCGTCTGGCGCGTGCGCAGCGCCGGGGAGGTCAGGATCATGTCCGGAGCGGCGTTGCCCGCGAGCCACCGCCCCACGTCCGCGGCCTCGCGCGCGCCCCGCGGCGTCAGCGGCCGGTCGTGGTCGGGAACCCCCCGCGGGAAGTCAGCCTCACCGTGCCGCATGATCACCAGGTGCTTGAGGTCGTGGCGCGTCATGCGAGCCAGTCTGTCACGGGCAGCAGAGCCCGGGAACGACGACGCCGGGCCCGCGACCCGGCGTCGTCGTGCGACCACCTGTGGTGATGGCGTCCCTGGACCCGTCGGTTGCCCAGCCCGTCAGATGGAGTACTCGGGGGCGGCCCAGACGACGACCTCAGGGTGGTCGTAGAACCGGTAGCCCTGCCCGCGCACGGTGCGCACGGTGTTGGCCAGTCGCCCGAGCTTGGAGCGCAGACGGCGCACGTGGACGTCGATGGTGCGCTCGGACGGGACCTCGTCCGCGTCCCCCCACAGGTTGTCCAGCAGCTCCGTGCGCCCGACCGTGCGGGTGCCGTTCTCCACCAGGTAGTTGAGCAGCTCGAACTCGCGGTGCGTGAGGTTGAGCAGATCGCCGTCCAGGAAGACCTCGCGGCGGGAGAGGTCGATCAGCACGCCCACGCGCTGGTAGTCGATGGTGCCGCCGCCGCTGGCCGGCAGGGGTGCGATGGGCTCGACCACCGGGTCCGTGAACGTGGGATCGCCCAGGGCGCTGCGCACGACCTCAAGGTCCGTGCCCTCGGCGTTGATGGGGGCGAGCGCGACGGCGGCGTAGGAGTCCGACTCCGGAACCGTGGCGCTGATGTACTGCCGGATGTCCTGCACCAGCTGGACCAGGTTGATGCCGCGGTCCGCGGCGGCCTGCTCGTCCACGCCCACGTAGAGCACGAAGCCGCGCGCCTCGGTGGGTTGCTGCTCCGCGACGGGCTGGGCCCCGCTGCGGGTCTCGGGACTGAATTCCGCGGACACGGATCGCAGGTGGCGGTACTTCTCGGGCGTCGCGGCCACGGGGCGGGCTCCTCGCGGCAGGACGGGGGCCTGGGTGCCGCCCACGCGGTGCCGCTGGGAGATGTGGACGTATCCCGGTGCGCCTGTCATTAGAACTCCTGCCTCGTGAAGCCCCGTTCCCGTGAGTTTCCTGGAAAACGGCGTTATCAACATCGTCGGCGATGAAGGTCGAGACTGGCAAGTAATAGAAGCGTATTTTTCTCACATGATGAGACAGTCTGCAGCTCAGACCAGCCGCTGGCGGAAAAGGGTTGCATTGCCGGGCGCAGGGAGGATGAATCCTCACCGAAAGTCCGCGCATTTTTGCACTCGGCCGAGCAAACTCAGGTGAGAGCTTGAGCAATCACACCTGAAAGCGAATGTCAACCAGTCGTGCGAGATCCCCACTCAGGGCGGGGAGCGGGGCACCGGAGGCGGCCCCGGGCCCTCAGTCCACCACGCCGTAGAGCCTGTCCCCGGCGTCGCCGAGGCCCGGGATGATGTAGGCGTTCTCGTCCAGGCGCTCGTCCACGGAGGCCAGCACCACGTTCACCTCGGCATCCTCGAGCTCGCCGTTCAGCCGTTCCAGCCCCTCGGGTGCGGCCAGCAGGCACACGCACGTGATCTGCTCGGCGCCGCGGCGGTAGAGGAACTTGATGGCCTCGCTGAGGGTGCCGCCCGTGGCGAGCATGGGGTCCAGCACGTAGACCTGCCGCCCGGTGAGGTCGTCCGGGAGCCGTTCCGCGTAGGTGATGATGTCCAGGGTGGCGTCGTCCCGGGCCATGCCCAGGAACCCGACCTCCGCGGTGGGGACCAGACGGGTCATGCCCTCGAGCATCCCCAGCCCCGCGCGCAGGATCGGCACCACCAGCGGCCGCGGCCGGGCCAGCGCCACACCCTCGGTCTGCGCCACCGGGGTCTGCACGGTGACGGTCTCCACGCGCACGTCCCGGGTGGCCTCGTAGGCCAGGAGGGTTACGAGCTCCTCCACCAGCTGCCTGAACACGGGCGACGGCGTGTCCTTGTCGCGCAGCACGCTGAGTTTGTGGGCGACGAGGGGATGCTCCAAGACGGTGACTCGCATACCCCAGAATCTAGCAGTCGCCCGGCCCGCCCACTCACCACCCGGGGCCGCCGGGAGGGATCGGCACCGGCCGGCGGCACCCGGTGCCGCGCACCAGCTCGTCATCACAAATTCATCACACACCGCTGAACCTGAGGGATTCCCGAACACGTGTGTCCTATTCTCGTAAGCGTCACCCGACAGCGTTCTGTGCATCACACCCCCGGAAGGAACACATCGAATGACGGTTCCGGTTCTCGAGACGGAGAATCTGGTCAAGATCTACGGCCGGGGAGAAACCAGGTTCGACGCCCTCAAGGGCATCAACCTGGAGATCGGCAAGGGCGAGTCGCTGGCGATCGTGGGGAAGTCGGGTTCCGGGAAGTCCACCCTCATGCACCTGCTGGCCCTGCTGGACGGACCCACGCACGGCGTGGTGGCGCTCGAGGGAAGGCCCACCAACGACCTCAGCGCCAAGGAACTGAACGAGCTGCGCAACTCCGCCTTCGGATTCGTGTTCCAGCAGTTCTTCCTCACCCCTGGCCAGACGGTCCTGGAGAACGTGACGCTGCCGCTGAAGATCGCCGGTGTTCCCGCGGCTGAGCGCAAGCGCCGGGGCCTGGCGGCGCTGGAACAGCTGGAAATGGGGGACAAGGCCCAGAACAAGGCCACGGACCTCTCCGGCGGCCAGAAGCAGCGCGTGGTCATCGCCCGTGCGCTGATCAACGACCCGTCCGTGATCTTCGCGGACGAGCCCACCGGCAACCTGGACTCGGCCACCTCCCGCGTGGTCGAGGACATCCTCTTCGGTCTTAACCGGGACAAGGGCATCACCCTGGTGGTCGTCACCCACGACGAGGACCTCGCCCGGCGCTGCTCCCGCCAGATCCACCTGGTGGACGGGCGGATCGTGCCGGAGGCGGAGAAGGCCGCGGGCGGCGGCGGCGTCCCCGGTCCCGCGGCCGCCGACGACGCCGCACAGGCGCCCGCTGCCCAGGCAGCCGGCACACCCTGGGACGGCGCCCCGGAGGCCGCGCCCCATGAGGACACGGGCGGGCTGACCGTCAAGGAGCCGCGGACCGGCGCGATCGTGATGCTCAGCGAGGCGGACGTGGCCGAAATCGCCCGTGCCGCGCAGCAGCCGCCGCGAACGGGCAAGCACAGTGCCTCCCCCAGCACCCCCGAGCAGCCAGGAGCCACCGCGTGAAATTCATCGATCTGCTGCGCACGGCAATCGGCAACACGTTCCGGTCCAAGGCACGCACGGTGCTGACCGTGATTGCGATCTTCATCGGCTCGTTCACGCTGACCCTGACCTCCGGGATCGGCACGGGCGTCAACGACTACATCGACAAGACCGTGGCCGCGTTCGGCAACGACAACGCCCTGTTCGTGCAGAAGGTCTCCGAGCAGTCCACGTCCGGCGCGGGCCAGGACGACGGGCCCACCGAGTACAACCCGGACGACGCCAACGTGCGGATGGGCTTCGGCTCCATGAGCGGGCTGAGCGACTCGGACATCGCGAAGATCGAGAAGATCGACGGGGTGGAGTCCGTGGACCCCATGTACATGGTCACGCCCAAGTACCTCGAGGCGGCCAACGGCAAGAAGTTCACGCTGAGCCTGGGCTCTCCCCCGGAAGCGGACGGCCTGCAGCTCGAGGCTGGGAAGACGCCGGACCGCGCGAAGGACGAGATCCTGCTCCCGGCCTCATGGGTGGAGCCGCTGGGGCTGGGCTCCAGCCAGGACGCCGTGGGCAAGACCGTGAAGATCACCATCGGCAACGCCGTGGACGAGGACAAGGCGTTCACCGTCACGGTCTCCGGGGTCTCCCAGGCGTCCCTGGCGGGCTCCTCCGACAACCCCATCCCCTCCGCGGGGCTGAACAAGAAGCTCTACGACTACCAGGTCTCTGGCAGCCCCCGGAAGATCCCGAACTCCTACTTCACCGCCACGGCCACCGTGGACGACGCCTCCAAGCTGGGTGCCGTCAAGTCCCAGCTGGCGGACGAGAGCATGATGGGCAGCACCGTGGAGGACCAGCTCGGGATGTTCCGCGCGGTCATCAACGGGATCGTGTGGATCCTCAACTCCTTCGCCATCATCGCGCTGCTGGCGGCCGGTTTCGGCATCGTCAACACGCTGCTGATGTCCGTGCAGGAGCGCACCCGGGAGATCGGGCTCATGAAGGCCCTGGGGATGAGCGGCGGGAAGGTCTTCGGCCTGTTCTCACTCGAGGCCATCTTCATCGGCTTCCTGGGTTCCGCAATCGGCGCCGCCGTGGGCGTGGCCGCCGGCAGCATCATCAGCGGCGTGCTCTCCGGCGGCCTGCTCTCCGGGCTGCCCGGGCTGAGCCTGTTCCTGTTCGACCCCCTCAAGACCCTGCTCATCATCCTCGCGGTGATGTTCATCGCCTTCCTCGCCGGCACCATTCCCGCGGTGCGGGCCGCCCGGCAGGATCCCATCACCGCGCTGCGGTACGAGTAGTTCCCCCCCCTCAACGCACCACGCCGCGTAGTACTCACAGGAAGGACCGTCCTCATGAGCACCACCCCCAACGAGCCCCAGGATCCCCGTTCCGCAGTGCCCGCAGACCCGAACACAGATGACCCGCGGGCTACGGGTCACGGTGGTGTCAACGGCGTTCCCGCCGGTCAGCCGTACGCCGAACCCCAGAACTCCGGTCAGCAGTACGGCGAGGCCGGCGGCAAGTACGGCACCGCCGAGTACAACCCCGGGCAGTACACCGGCATGACGGAGCGCCCCGGCACGATCGACAAGCTGCTCAAGCTCACCATGACGTCACTGGGCATCTACGTGCTGAGCGGCATCGTGGGCCTCATCGCGGTCAACACCATCGACTTCGTCGAGGTCTACCGCAACATGGGCATGGACTCGGGCACCGCCACCGAGATGGCCGGCAAGGTCGGCGGCGTCGGCGGCGTCGGCGGACCGACCGGTTCGATCATCTCCCTGGTCATCGGCATCGCGCTGTACCTGCTGGTGTGGTCCAACCTCAAGAAGGGCAAGAACTGGGCCCGCATCCTGGGAACGATCTTTGCCGCCCTCGCCATCCTGGGCGGCCTGTTCGGTCTGATGGGCGTCTTCATCTACCCCGCGCCGTGGAACATCATCATGATCGTGCTGGCCCTCCTGAAGGTGGTCGTGGACATCCTCTGGATCGTCACCGCCTACAAGGCGCCCACCTCCGCCTGGTTCACCCAGAACCAGGTCCAGCGCTGAGCCGGATGGCTCTTCCGCACACCGCCAGGTCCATCCAGCTCTCGGGCTGGATGGACCTGGCTCTTTCCGAGGCCGCACTCACGGCGGGCTCCGGGGACGTTCCCATCGGCGCCGTAGTCCTCGATGCCGAGGGCGCGGTGATCGGACGCGGGCACAACCGCCGGGAGGCCGACGCCGATCCCACCGCCCACGCCGAGGTCCTGGCCCTGCGCGCGGCCGCTGCACGGCGCGGAGAGTGGCGGCTGGAAGGCTGCACGCTCGTCGTGACCCTGGAACCGTGCGCCATGTGCGCCGGCGCGGTCGTGCTCTCCCGCATCTCCACGGTTGTGTTCGGCGCGTGGGATCCCAAGGCGGGAGCGTGCGGCTCGGTGTTCGACATCGTGCGCGACCCCCGGCTCAACCACTGGGTGGAGGTCACCGGGGGTGTCAGGGAGGAGGAGTGCGCGGCCCTGCTGCGCGACTTCTTCCGCGGCCACCGGCACGGCCGCTGACGCCGACGAGGTCGCACGCACCAGTACGCTCCCCGCGCACGGGTGCGCCCCGGTTTGGAGCGGTCGCGGGCGGGCCTGTAAAGTGTTGGGAGCTGGTGACGTGTCCGAGCGGCCGAAGGTGCATCACTCGAAATGATGTTTGGTGTCAAAGCCAACGTGGGTTCAAATCCCACCGTCACCGCCAGTGGCCGAGGGCCCTGCTCCCCCGAGATCTCGGGGAGGCAGGGCCCTCACTCATACTCCAGGGATGCCCCGTGGACGCACGGCGCCGCCTCTCACACCGGGATCTCCCGGTCCGGGCCAATCCGCTTCATTACCAGCGTCGAGTTCAGCCGCTGCACCCCGGGCAGCCCGCTGAGCACGGTGTCGTAGAACTTCTGGTAGGCCGCGAGATCCGCGACCAGCACCCGGAGCATGAAGTCCGGTTCGCCGAAGAGCCGCTCCGCCTCGATGATCTGGGGGATCTGCTCCACCATGGTCTCGAACCGGGCGATCACCGTCGGCCCGGTGTGCTCCATGCGCACGAACACGAGGGCCTCGAACCCCAGCCCCACGGCCTGCGGGTCCACCACCGCGCGGTAGTGCTGGATGGCTCCGGAACGCTCCAGCTCCTTGAGCCGCCGGTGGCACGAGGACAAACTCAGACCCACCTGCTGGGCGAGGTCCGTGGTGCTTGCTCGACCATCGCCCTGCAGCAGTGAAAGGATCTTCCGGTCGAGTTTGTCCATGCCGAGAATCCTCTCACGAAAACCGTCTTCCTATTGGAGATAAGCAAGCACATTTCACCGTCCGCCGCATAGTGTTTCGCCCGGAAAGGGGAATTGCATGGACGTGACGCTGATGACGGAGTTCTGGGTGCTGGGCTTCCTGCTGGTGCTGGTGCCGGGACCGGACTGGGCCTACGCGATCGGTGCGGGACTGCGCGCCCGCTCCGCGGCACCGTCCGTCCTGGGGATGCTCTCCGGATACGTCGTCGTGGTCACGGTGGTGGCCGTGGGCGTGGGCACCCTGGTCACCAAGTACCCGGTGGCGCTGACCACCATGTCCGTGGTGGGTGCGGGATACCTCCTCTACCTCGGAACCACCGCTCTGACGGCCCGCAGCGAGGGCGGCATCACCGCCGGGAACATCCCCCTGGACACCCGCGGATCCACGCAGTTCGTCAAGGGCCTGGGCGTCAGCAGCCTCAACCCCAAGGGCCTGCTGCTCCTCATGGCCCTGCTGCCCCAGTTCGTGAGCCCGCAGGGGTGGTCCTCCACCGGACAGATGCTGGTGCTGGGAGGGCTGCACATCCTCAACTGCGCCGCGGTCTACTTCGCGGTGGCGCTGCTCTCCCGCAAGCTTCTGGGCTCCCGCCCGGCCGCGAGCGCCGTGATGTCCAAGCTCGCCGGGGTCATGATGCTCGTGGTGGGGCTCGGAATCCTGGCCGAGAAGGCGGGCGAGCTGCTCGGCTGACACGCGCCGTCGTGCCCGGTCTGGATACCCACCGCCCTAGGATGTAGCGCGGACCACATTCTCCGCGCGCTCGAACGCGCCCGGGCAACGACCCCGCCGACCGCGGCCGGGCCCCGGGAGCCGAGGGCAGCGCGAGCACCGACACGACGAGGAGCACAGCATGAGCGACGAGCAGCCCGTGGGCCACCTGGGTAGCAACGGCGAGGACGTCCCGAACGCCCACTACGTCCGCACGGGTGAGCACACCTTCCGCACCACCGTGCACACGCAGGGCGCGTGGAGCCCCCTGGAGCAGCACATGGCGGCGTCCTCCGGGCTGCTGGTGCACGAGATCGAGCGCAACCACCCGCGCGAGGACGTGCTCCCGGTGCGCTTCTCGTTCGACATCCTGGGCTTCATCGCGGGCGGCGAGATCGAGGTGCACACCCGGGTGCTGCGCCCCGGCAAGACGATCGAGCTGCTCGAGGCCACCATGAGCAGCGGCGGGCGCGACTGCATCCGGCTGAGCCTGTGGCGGCTGAAGACCTCGGACACCCAGGACGTGGCCGGCGGGGAGATCGAACCGTTGACCCCGCTGGAGGAGTGCGAGCCGCTGGACATGTCGGAGGTCTGGGACGGCGGGTTCATCGGGTCCCTGGAGGGCCGCGTGGCCCGCGCGCCCCGCCCCGGCAGTGGTGCCGGCTGGCTGCGGATCGGCAACGACATCGTGGCGGGTGAGCAGTCCTCGAACACCGCCCGTTTCATCAGCGCCGTGGACTCCGCGAACGGGCTCGCACCGCGCGTGGAGATCGGACCGTGGGCGTTCCCCAATGTGGACCTGAGCATCCACATGTTCCGCGCCCCCGTCTCCGCGTGGGTGGGCCTGGATGTGAATGTGGAGTTCGGCGGGGACGGCGTGGGCCTGACCCACTCGGAGCTCTTCGACGAGCAGGGCCCTGTGGGACGGGTGGCCCAGGCGCTGACCGTGCGCCGCATGGGCTGAGGGGCACCGCCCCGGCGCGGGGCGGGGCTCATCACACTTCGCCATCCGATGGGGCCGAAGTTGACGGGCAACCCTAGAATAGCGGCTGGTTCCCAGAAGATTCCGGACGGGGTAGCACCCCAGGAGGTCCCAGCACGTGAGCAGCATCCTGATCAATGTGACCGACCGCGAGGGCGAGCGCACCGAGGGCGTGGAGTGGAAGGACTACGAGTCGCTCATGGAGTGCCTCACCCGCCACAAGTTCCCCATCCTGGCCACGTGCGGCGGCAACGCGTCCTGCTCCACGTGCCACTCCTACCTGAACCAGGAGGCGTTCGTGAAGACGGGCGGCCCCAACGAGGAGGAGGAGGACCTCCTCGAGATGCTGGACGACACCCGCCACGACAACTCCCGCCTCACCTGCCAGGTGGAGTGGTCCGAGGACCTCGAGGGCGCGGAGATCACGATCGCCCCGGAGTGGTGAGTCCCGCTTACTGACACGGAGTTGGAAACCTCGCGTCCCGTGGACGAAAGTTGGGGCATGACAACTCTCCGGGAGGATCTCACCACCCGCGCCGCCTACGTCTCGGACGCCTCGATCTACCGCAGGCTGCCCCGGGCCGTGGCGGAGCCGCGCTCGGTGCAGGAGGTCCGGGAGCTGCTCGCCACCGCGCGGGAGAACGGCTGGCCCGTGATCTCCCGCGGCGGTGGCACGTCCGTGGCGGGCAACGCCATCGGCGAGGGTCTGGTGGTCGACACCTCCCGCCACTTCAACCGCATACTGGAGATCGACCCCGCCGCCCGCACGGCGCGGATCGAACCCGGTGTGGTCTGCGACCAGTTGCGGGACGCCGCCTCCGAGTTCGGCCTCACCTACGGTCCGGATCCCTCCACGCACTCGCGCTGCACCGTGGGCGGGATGGTGGCCAACAACGCGTGCGGCTCCCACTCGGTGGCGTGGGGCACGAGCGCCGCGAACCTCGTCTCGCTCACGGTCATGCTCGCCGACGGGCGCCTGGTCACCCTGGATGCCGGTGGCACCTCGGACGCCGCGCTGACTTCACAGCTTGAGCAGCTGCGGGACTCCCACCTGGCCATGCTGCGCACAGAGCTGGGACAGTTCCCCCGCCAGGTCTCGGGCTACGGGCTGCACTACCTGCTGCGGGAGAACGGCTTCGACACGGCCAAGGCCTTCGCCGGGTCCGAGGGCACGTGCGGGATCATCACCGAGCTCACCGTGAAGCTCGTGCCCAGGCCCGCGCACACAGCGCTGGCGGTGATGGGCTTCGAGGACGCGATCGCGGCGGCCACCGCCGCCCCGTCGTTCCGGGTCAGGGGCGTGACGACCATCGAGGGCATGGGCTCGGACCTCCTCGACGCGCTGCGCACCCGTCCGGGTCAGGAGAACGCCGGCCAGGAGCTGCCCAGCGGCGGCGGGTGGCTCTACTGCGAGGTCGCCGGAAACACCCCCGAGGAGGCGCTGGAAGCGGCCCGCACGCTGCCCGCCCTGGCTGGGGACGCCGTCGTCGGCTCCGTGGTGGTGGGCGATCCGGCCCGGGCCCGCGCCCTGTGGCACATCCGCGAGGCCGGCGCGGGCATCGTGACCCGCCTGCCGGACGGCGGCGAGGCGTGGCCCGGCTGGGAGGACTCCGCAGTGCCCCCGGCGCGGCTGGGCGAGTACTTGGGGGACCTCTACCGCCTGCTGGAAGAGATGGGCCTGCGCGGCATCCCCTTCGGGCACTTCGGCGAGGGCTGCGTGCACATCCGCATCTCCTTCGACTTCAACACCGAGCCGGGAGTGGCGCAGTACCGGGAGTTCATCGAACGCGCGGCGGAACTCGTGCACCGCTACGGCGGATCGGTCTCCGGCGAGCACGGTGACGGCCGCGCCCGCTCGGAGCTGCTGGGCACCATCTACACGCCCGAGGCGCTGAAGACCTTCGCCCGGTACAAGCGGATCTTCGACCCTGACAACGTCTTCAACCCCGGGGTGCTCGTGGACCCCGAGCCCATGGACCGCGGCATCCGCCCCGGTCCCGGTGCGCGGACCTTCGACCTCACGCCCGTGCACGCGTTCTCGCACGACGGCGGCTCCTTCGGCCAGGCCGTGAACCGCTGCGTGGGCGTGGGCGCGTGCCGCTCGGACAGTGGTGCCATGTGCCCCTCCTTCCACGCCACGGGGGACGAGGTGCACTCCACCCGCGGGCGCATGCGCTCCCTCGCGGAGATGCTGCGCGGCGAGCACCTCACCGACGGCTGGAAGTCCAAGGAGACCTACGAGGCCCTGGACCTGTGCCTGTCCTGCAAGGCATGCGCCACCGAGTGCCCTGTGAACGTGGACATGGCCACCTACAAGGCAGAGTTCCTGCACCACCACTTCCGCCAGGGCCTCACCTCCTTCGTGGGGCGCAACCGCCGCCCCATGGCCCACCTGACCATGGGGTGGATGCCGCTGCTGATGCGTATCGCCACGGCCGTCCCCGGCTCCCTGCGTGCGGTCAACGTTCTGGAGCGGTTCGCCCCGGTGGAGGCACTGACCAAGAAGCTCGGTGGGATCGAGCCACGACGGCGCATGATCCGCTTCAACGACACGCCCCTGACCTCGTGGTTCAGGGACCGCACCCGGCACGACGCCGCGGCGGGCCGGGCACGCGGTGGCGCGCGGGCGTCGTCGTCGAACGAGCAGCCGTCCGTGGTGCTGTGGCCGGACACCTTCACCAACTTCTCCGCGGACGGACCTGGCAAGGCCGCCGTGGAGGTGCTCGAGGCCATGGGCTACCGCGTGCTGATGCCCATGGGGAACGTGTGCTGCGGGCTCACGTGGCACTCCACCGGCCAGCTGGACATGACCCGCCGGACGCTGCTGCAGACCTTGGACGTGATGGCGCCGCTGATCGAGGCGGGGTACCCGATCATCGGGCTGGAGCCCTCCTGCACGGTGATGCTGCAGCACGAGATCACCGAGCTGCTGCCGGAGGACCCGCGGGCCCACGCGGTGCGCGGGCTGACCGTGTCCCTGGGGGAGTTCGCGGCGAAGCACCTGCAGGACGGCGGGGACTGGCCGTTCGACACGCTGCAGACGCGCCAGGGACCGAGCAGCGCAGTGTGCCAGGTGCACTGCCACGAGAAGTCCCTGGGGGACTACTCGCCGGAACTGACGGTGTTGGGCGAGCTGGGTGTGGACACCTCCGTGGTGGGCGGCGGGTGCTGCGGGCTCGCTGGGAACTGGGGATTCGAGCCGGGTCACTACGAGGTCTCCCAGCGCCTCGGCGAGCGCAACCTGTTCCCCGCAATCCGTTCCGCGGAGCCCGGGACGATCGTGCTGGCGGACGGCTTCTCGTGCCGCACGCAGATCGCGCAGGGCACGGATGCGGAAGGAGTTCACCTGGCACAGGTGATGCGTGCCGCATTGCGGGCTGAAAAGTAGGACACTGTTGCCATGATCACCACATCGCCCACCCCCAGGGGCACCCGTTCCGCCACCCGTCCGCTGCTTGCCGTGACCGCGCTGAGTGCGCTGCTCGTGCTCTCCGCGTGCGGCTCTTCGGACGACCCCCCCTCCGAGAACTCGTCCGGATCCGCGGCCCCGAGCAGCAGCACCTTCCCGAGCTCCGCGTCCCCCAGCGCCGCGGACGCGAGCGGCTCGGCGTCCCCCACGCCGTCGTCCTCCGAGCAGACTGCACAGGCCGCCGAGGCCTCCCAGTCCGAGCCGGAGGAGACCCGCAGGGCCTCCGCTCCGGAGGTCGGGATGCCCACGGCCAGCCCGTTCGACCAGCAGAAGGCCGACGCCCAGGCGGGTGCGGGCACGTGCGCGGCGGGCCAGCTCAGCGGTTCCGCGGCGCCCCAGCAGGGCGCGGCGGGCCACGTCATCGCGAGCGTCACCCTGACCAACACCGGCTCCACGCCCTGCACACTCAGCGGCTACCCGGGCGTCTCGTTCGTGAACGCGAGCGGTGCGGCGGTGGGTGCCCCCGCCTCCCGCGAGGAGACCGGCGGCGCGGGCGCCGTCGTGCTGCAGCCGGGCGCCTCGGCCACGTCCAGTCTGCAGATCACCCAGCCCGGTGTGGTCGGGCAGGTGTGCAACCCGCAGGACGTCACGGGCCTGCGCGTCTACCCGCCGGGCAGCTACGACTCGCTGGTCCTCTCCTACCCGGGCCAGGCGTGCGGCAACCCGAAGGTCTCCCAGCTGCAGGTCAGGGCATTTGGGTCCTGATCCGGTTCTGAACCTCTTCTCCCCTGCGACCGCGCAGTGGTTCGGGGCCGCGTTCGGCGGCCCCACGGCCGCCCAACGCGGTGCATGGGAGGCCGTGGCGGCGGGCCACCACGCCCTCGTGGTGGCCCCCACCGGCTCCGGCAAGACACTGGCCGCGTTCCTGTGGTCCATCGACCGCCTGCTCGGCGCCAAGTCCGCGTCGGCACTCCCCTCTGGCACCTCCGACGACGACACCGCGGCGTCCGGTGCCGTTCCCGCGGGCAGTGTGCGGACGGCGTCGGGAACGCCCGAGACCCCTCCCGCACGGCTCCGCGCCCCTTCTGGCACGGACCGCGAGGAGTTCCCGGACGAGGACCGCACCACGGTGCTCTACATCTCCCCGCTCAAGGCCCTGGGCGTGGATGTGGAGCGCAACCTGCGTGCGCCGCTGATCGGCATCACCCAGGCTGTGAAGGCCACCGGGGGCGATCCCCCGGAGATCTCCGTGGGCGTGCGCTCCGGGGACACCCCGCAGGCGATCCGCCGCGCCCTGCTGGCCCACCCGCCGGACATCCTCATCACCACCCCGGAATCCCTCTACCTCATGCTCACGTCCAAGGCGCGGGAGACGCTGCGCCACGTGGACACGGTGATCATCGACGAGGTCCACGCCGTGGCGGGCACCAAGCGCGGCGCGCACCTGGCGGTGAGCCTCGAACGCCTCGACGACCTGCTGGAGCGGCCCGCGCAGCGCATCGGGCTCTCGGCGACCGTGGAGCCGGTGGACACCGTGGCCGGGTTCCTGGGCGGTTCGCAGCCCGTGGACGTGGTGCGGCCCCCGTCCGAGAAGACGTGGGACCTCACTGTCTCCGTGCCGATCCCGGACATGACCGTGCTGGGCGGGGCGGCGGCGTCGCCGTCCGCGGATGGTTCCGCCGCGCTGGACGGGAACCTGGACGCCCCCGGGCAGCAGGCCACCGCGTCCATCTGGCCGCACGTGGAGGAGCGGATCGTGGACCTCGTGGAGGCGCACCGCTCCACGATCGTCTTCGCCAACTCGCGCGGGCTCGCGGAGAAGCTGACCGCGCGGCTCAACGAGATCCACGAGTTCCGTCTGGAGAACGCCGCCGAGCAGGCTCGCGGTGGCGGCGGGAATGACCGCGAGGGCGGCGATCCCGTGGCCGTGGGCGACGCACTGAATGGCCTGCTGGTCGAGAGCGGGCGGCGGGCCGCGGGAGTCGCTGTCGAGGGGGGCGCCGTCGCCCCCGGACCCGCACCACACGCCGCGATCCCGCGCCAGACCAACCGTTACGAGGGCACCTCCCCCGTGCTCGCGCGCGCGCACCACGGTTCGGTGTCCAAGGACCAGCGCACCCTGATCGAGGAGGACCTGAAGACCGGGCGGCTGCGCTGCGTGGTGGCCACGTCCTCCCTGGAGCTGGGGATCGACATGGGCCACGTGGACCTCGTGGTGCAGATCGAGGCCCCGTTCTCCGCGTCGTCGGGACTTCAGCGCGTGGGCCGCGCCGGGCACCAGGTGGGCGAGGTGTCGGTCGGGCGGATCTACCCCAAGCACCGCGGGGACGTGCGGGACGCCGCCGTGATCGCGGAGCAGATGCTCGCGGGGAACCTGGAGCCGCTCAGCGTGCCCGCGAATCCCCTGGACATCCTCGCCCAGCAGACCGTCTCCGCGGTCTCGGCGGAGGACGTGGACGTGGAGGCCTGGTACGACACCGTGCGCCGCAGCGCCCCGTTCCGCTCCCTGCCGCGTTCCGCGTACGACGCCGTGCTGGACCTTCTCGCCGGGCGGTACCCCTCCGACGAGTTCGCCCAGCTGCGCCCACGCCTGGTGTGGGACCGCGAGACCAGCACCCTGCAGGCCCGCCCCGGCGCGCTGCGCCTGGCGGTGACCAGCGGCGGCACGATCCCGGACCGCGGCCTGTTCCCCGTCTTCCTCGTGGGCGAGCAGGACTCCAAGTCCCCCAAGCGCGTGGGCGAGCTGGACGAGGAGATGGTCTACGAGTCCCGCGTGGGGGACGTGATCGCCCTGGGTGCGTCCAGCTGGCGGATCGAGGAGATCACGCACAACCGGGTGGTCGTGGCGCCGGCCCCGGGTGTTCCGGGCAAGCTGCCCTTCTGGCACGGGGACGGACTGGGGCGGCCCGTAGAGCTGGGGCACGCCGTCGGGCGCTTCACCCGCGAGCTCGCAGGCGCGGCGGCGCCCGAGGCCCGCGAGCGCCTGGCCGCCTCCGGCCTGGACGAGTGGGCGCAGGACAACCTGCTGGCGTACCTGGCGGAGCAGCGCGAGTCCACGGAGCACGTTCCCGACGACCGCACGCTGATGGTCGAGCGCTTCCGGGACGAGCTCGGGGACTGGCGCGTGGTGCTGCACAGCCCGTTCGGCACGCCGGTGCACGGGCCGTGGGCGCTGGCCGTCCGTGCCCGGCTGGACGAGCGCTGGGGTCTGGATGCCTCCGCCCAGGCCGCGGACGACGGCATCGTGCTGCGCGTGCCCGCCACGGACGAGGAGCCCCCCGGTGCGGAGCTGTTCCTCTTCGAGCCGGAGGAGCTCGAGCAGATCGTCACCGAGGAGGTGGGCGGTTCCGCGTTGTTCGCGTCCCGGTTCCGGGAGAACGCAGCCCGCGCCCTTCTGCTGCCGCGCGCGGACCCCGGCAAGCGCACGCCGCTGTGGCAGCAGCGCCAGCGCTCGGCGCAGCTGCTGGACGTCGCACGGAAGTACCCGCAGTTCCCGATCATCCTGGAGACGGTGCGCGAATGCCTTCAGGACGTGTACGACGTCCCCGCCCTGCTGCAGCTGCAGCGGGACCTGGCCGGGCGGAAGCTGCGGGTGGTGGAGACCACCACGGACTCCCCCTCGCCCTTCGCTCGCACCCTGCTGTTCGGGTACGTGGCGCAGTTCCTCTACGAGGGCGACTCCCCGCTGGCCGAGCGCAAGGCCGCCGCGCTGTCCCTGGACCCGGCCCTGCTCAACGAGCTGCTGGGCCGCGCCGAGCTGCGCGAGCTGCTGGACCCCGAGGTCATCGAGACCACCGTCCTGCAGCTGCAGCGCCTTGCCCCGGACCGCCGCCTGCGCGGGGTCGAGGGTGCAGCGGATCTGCTGCGCCTGCTCGGCCCCATGACCGCCGACGACGCCGCCCTGCGCCTGCGCGGGGACGGTTCCGTTCCTGCGGGGTCGGCGGCCGCGGGGTCCGCCTCCACCGGGGCAGGTGCCGCACCTCCCGACACTCCGGCACCCAGCACCGAGGCGTCGGAGGCGGCGTCGTTAGCGGCGTTGGAGGCGGCGAGCACCGCCGCGTCCGCCCGGATCGGCGACGGAGGCGGCCCTGAGGACGAGGAGGACACGGGGCGGGCCGAGGACCCCGCGTACCGGGCAATCTCCCCGGAGGCCGCGCGCGAGCTGCTGGACGCCCTCGTGGACACCAACCGCGCGATCGTGCTGCGCGTGGGCGGGCGCGAGGTGTACTGCGCGGTGGAGGACGCCGCCCGGATGCGGGACGCGCTCGGTCAGCCCCTGCCCATGGGGGTGCCGCTCGCGTTCCTGGAACCGGTCGCGGATCCCGTGGGGGACCTCGTCTCCCGGTATGCCCGGACGCACGGGCCGTTCAGTGTGGCCGAGGCCGCGCAGGCCCTGAGCCTGGGCCCCGCCGTGGTGGAGTCCGCGCTGCGGTCCCTGGCCAGGCAGCGGCGCGTGAGCGAGGGGGCGTTCCGCCCGAGCGGTGACCCGGCCGCGTCGGACTCGGAGTGGTGCGACATCGAGGTGCTGCGGACCCTGCGGCGTCGTTCGCTGGCGGCCCTGCGCGCGGACGTGGAGCCGGTGGACCCGCAGGCGTACGCCACGTTCCTGCCTGCGTGGCAGCACGCCGTGAAGGGGCACCAGCTGCGCGGGCTGGACGGGGTGATGACCGTGATCGACCAGCTCGCCGGGGTGCCGATCCCGGCGTCCGCGTGGGAGCCGCTCGTGCTCGCGCAGCGTGTGGTGGACTACCGGCCCGCCATGCTGGACGAGCTCATGGCCACGGGCGAGGTCATCTTCTCCGGCGCCGGGTCCCTGGGTACCGAGGACGGCTGGGTGGCGTTCCACCTGGCCGAGTCCGCGGAGCTCTCGCTGCCGCCCGTTGCGCAGCTGGACGCCACCGCGGAAGCCCTGGACTCTGCGCTCGAACGGGAGCTGCTGACGGTCCTGCAGGGCGGTGGCGCGTACTTCGCGTGGCAGCTGATCCAGCCCCTCGCCGCCGCGGGCGTGAGCGTGGACATGCCCCAGCTGCGCACTGCGCTGTGGAACCTGCTGTGGGCGGGGCTGATCACCAACGACACGTACGCCCCGGTGCGCGCGCTGATCTCCGGTGGTCACTCCGCGCACAAGACGCCCAAGCGGCCGGGGCGTTCCCGCTCGGCCGGGCGCCGGGGTGCGGCGCGGTTGCGCGCGGTGGGTCGTGGTCCGGCCGGCTTCGACCCCGCGGGTTCCTCCGACGACGCGGCTCCGTCCGGCACGCGCGTGGTCCGCGCCTCCGGGGGCGGCGAGGAGCGCACGACGGCGGGCCGGTGGTCCGTGCTGCGCCCCGAGCCCCTGAACCCCACGGTGCGGGCGCAGGCCCAGGCGGAGCTGCTGCTGGACCGCTACGGGATCCTCACGCGTGGACCCGTGGCGGTGGAGGACGTCCCCGGCGGGTTCTCGACGGTCTACAAGGTGCTGCGTGCCCTGGAGGACGCGGGGCGGGCGCGGCGCGGCTACTTCATCGAGGGTCTCGGGGCCGCCCAGTTCACGCAACCGGCAACGGTTGATGTGTTGCGCAGCTTCACGGACGACGACGCCGCTCGCAAGGCCGATCCCCAGGTCCTCGCCCTCGCGGCCACGGACCCCGCGAACCCGTACGGCGCGGCGCTGGACTGGCCGGAGGCGGTGGTGCTGGAGTCCAGCACAAAGCACCGGCCGGGGCGCAAGGCCGGTGCCGTGGTGATGCTCGTGGACGGCGCGCTGACCCTGTACCTGGAGCGCGGCGGCAAGACGGCGCTGGCGTTCGTCTCGGACCCCGCACTGCTCCACCTCGCGGCGGAGGCCGTGGCCGCTCTCGTGCAGCGCAAGGCCGTGGACTCGCTGGTGGTGGAGAAGGTCAACGGGGACTCGGTGCTCTCCTCGGAGGAGCTCGTCACCGCGGTGCGGGACGGGCTGCTCGCGGGCGGCTTCTACCAGACGCCCAAGGGCGTGCGGATGCGGGCGCCCGTGGGTGGGGGCAGGTCCTGACTTCTGCGGTCGTCCCTATCCCCCCAGGGTGATACCGCCCCGACACCATGGCTCTCATGGCCATGACGTTGCGACTGACGGACGAGCACGTTCTCGTCGGCCTCGCGTAGGCCGACGGCAACAGCCGGCAGGACGCGGTGATCCGCGCCATCCGTGGGGTGGCCGCACGCCTGGATCGACCATCCGCGACACCACGGGCCCCGCCGTCCACAAGGGCCATTCGGCCACGCTTGGGGAGTCACGACGTACGCTGATCGCCACACCCACAACCCAGGAGGCCCCGTGCCCGAAGGCGATTCCGTCTACCGCCAGTGCAAGATGCTGCGCGAGGCGCTGGAGGGTGCGGTGATCGAGAGTTCGGACTTCCGGGTGCCCGCCCTTGCCACCTCGGACGTCTCCGGGCGCACCGTGGTGGCGGTGGTGCCGCGCGGGAAGCACATCCTGATCCGGCTCTCCGCCGCCCCGAACACTGAGGAGATGAAGTCCGGTGCCGAGCCCCTCACCCTGCACTCGCACCTGATGATGGACGGCACGTGGCGGGTCTTCGACAGGGCTCACAACGACGACGCCGGGCACCTGGGGGAGCCCCGCACCAGCGGAGCCGACGCGGGTAGGAGCGGCGCAGATGCACGCGGACCAGGCAGGGCGACGTCGTCGTCTGGGCCGGGCGGCGTGCAACGGAGCCGGCCCGGCGCGAGCCCCTACCGCCCGCGCGGACAGGCCCGGCGAGGCGGCAGCGTGCGTTCCGCAGCCGAGTCGCGCACCCGGATCAGCGCCGACGTGTCCGTCGGGCAGGGCTCGCACACCATCCGCGCGATCCTGCGCACCAAGGACGTGGAAGCCGTGGGCTTCGACGTCAAGGACGTGCGCCTGGTGCCCACCCGGCTGGAGGACCAGGAGCTCGTGGGCTACCTGGGCCCGGACATCCTCGGCCCGGACTGGGACCTGGAGAAGGCCCTGGAACGGTTGAACGCCCAGCCGGACCGCGCGATCGGCACCGCCCTGATGGACCAGCGCAACCTCGCGGGGATCGGCAACGTCTACCGCGTGGAGGTGCTGTTCATGACCCGCACCAACCCGTGGGCCCGGGTGGACTCCCTGCCGGAGGGCAGGCTGCGCGAGATCGTCGTGCTCGCCCACAAGCTGCTGCACCTGAACAAGGACCGCTCGATGCGCTCCACCGTGGGCCAGGCGCCGCAGGGCCGCCCCCTGTTCTGGGCCTACGGCAGGGATGGTCAGCCGTGCCGACGCTGCGGGGTGCAGCTCAAGCGCGGGGAGATCGACGACGCCCTGCTCACCGTAGATCCCGCACCCTCACGCACTGCGGTCCAGCACCTGCGCACCATCGCGTGGTGTCCACGGTGCCAGGTCGCGGGCTGACGCGGCGCCCGGGGCTGCGGCCGACGACGTCGTGCCCCGCCGAAAGCTCCGGGCGACGGGATCTCGGCGACCCCACGCCTTCGCCAAAGCGACCCGCTTCCCGCTGAGGCAGCAGGCTGGCGGGGTCCCGAAGCCGCGGCCAACGACGTCGCACACCGGGCAGGGTCGTCACCAACCGGGCCGCGCCACCGCTGCCGCTGCCGCCGTCAGCGCGTGACCCAGGTCTTCCCGGTCACGCGGGACCAGTGCGCCACGTACCCGTTGGAGAACCGCTGCCGGACCTCGTTGCCGGCGCTGTACTCCTCGGTGGTGGGGTAGCCCCAGCCCCGCTCGTACCCGGCCTTCTGCCAGGCCCGACCGATGGCCCCGCTCTCCTTCACCGCGTGTGCGCCGCTGGCGGAGGACCAGAGGAACTTGTAGCCAGCTCCGGTGGAGGTGCGGAAGTTCTGGTAGACGCCACCGCGGACCAGTCCGCCGCGCTCGTTCATGGTCGGCTGGCCGAAGACGGCTGCTCCACCGAGCGCGGTGTAGCGGGTCTTGATCCCGCCGCGCACGGTGTACCCCTTCACCACGGGAGCAGCAGCGGCGGGAGCCACCTTCGTGGGCTGGGACGCGCCCCCCGCCACGGTGGTGCGCGCATCCGCCGGTCCCCCGCCGTTCGCGTAGCCGTAGGAGTCGACGGTGCCCACGAGCCGCCAGCCCTGCCCATTGCCGGACAGGGATCCGTCCACGTAGGTGAGGCCGATGCCGATGACCTGCATCTTGGGGTCGGTGAGCACCTTGTTGTGCGCGGTGGAGCCTTTCCACCACGTCACCAGATCGGTCACGGAGTGCTGCCAGGACAGTGCGTGGATCTCCCCCACCGCCGTGTAGGAACCGGCGCGCGGGTCCGTGAGGAACGTGTTGGAGTGGTCGATGACCTCCTGCTTGACCAGCCGGTCCGACTGCCCCTGCGAGATTCCGGACAGGGACGCCGAGTACTTCACGGGGGACAGCCCCTTGGACGCGCGGTGCGCGTTGATCAGCGACAGCATCTTCTGGGCGTCCGCGGTACGAGTTGCCGCGGACGCTGTGACGATGTCCTTCCCGGCGGCGCTCGCGGGTGCGGCGGTGCTCAGCCCCGCGATCAGCAGGGCCACGGCCAGCAGCAGCGCGGCGAGGGTACCGGACAGGGTGGCCGACAGCGGGTTCCGCGCACGGCGCGGGCAGGAGTTGAGAGAGGACATGGGGGCCCGTTTCGTCAGGGTGGGCGCTCGCGAGGACGCCGTGACAATTGGCCACGGGGCAGCGCGCGGGTGCACACGGTGAGGACAGTTGGTGGCGGCGGATGCGCGCCGTCCGGAGCTGAAGGAGTACAGCATCTCCGGCACGTGGGCCCGATGAGGGGGGAAGACCCGCGGGTAACGCTACCTCGCAGAAACTGCATTCGTATGCAACAGATCACAACATAACGGAAAAGTTACGACGCATTCCTGTCAAGCATCCCCAGGGGCCCTTCCGCGAGTGCCGCGTGCCCCCTGCGCCACGCCTCGTGGCTGCTCGGGGTCAGCCGCGACTCGACGACCGTCTCCCGCCCCGTCCTGGGGTGCGTGAACGCGATGGACCGGGCGATCAGCTGCAGCGGGTTGTCCGGGTCCTCCACGTCGAAGTCCTCGCGAGGGTCGGGGTAGAGCTTGTCTCCGCGCAGCGGCAGGCCCAGGGACGTCATGTGCACCCGGATCTGGTGCGTCCGCCCAGTCAGGGGCGCCACCTCGTAGAGACCCCACTCGCCGTCGTCATCCGTGAAGCGCTTCGCGAGCCGGACGTCCGTGACGGCGTTGACCTCGCCCGGCTCCTCGAACGCCTGCACCACGCCCTGGATCTTGCGGATCCGCGACTCCACCCGTACCGTCTCGCGGTCCACACGGTCGTTCACTCGGGCCACGGCCCAGTAGGTCTTGCGCACCGTGCGCTCCTGGAACATCCGGTGGAAGTCTCCCCTGTCCTCGGCGTGCCTGCAGAGCAGCAGCACCCCTCCGGTGGAGCGGTCAAGGCGGTGCAGGGCGGCGATCTCGTCGTTGTGGAACTGGCAGCGCGCGGCCACCACCACCGAGCGGCGCACGTTCTCTCCCTTGGGCGTGCTGCACAGCCCGTGCGGCTTGTCCACGGCGATGATCCACTCGTCCGCGTACAGCACCTCCAGCGTGACGGGCGGGGCGTCCTCGTCCGGCACGGGGCGGTGGAACCACACGGACGCTCCGGGGTCGTAGGGCGTTTCCGGGGACACGACGACGCCGCCGTCCCCGACCACACGACCGGCGGCCACCTGCTCGGCGAACCAGGCGGCGGCGTCGGGGAAACGGGCGGCGACGTACTCGACAGCCGTGGCCGGCATCCCGCAGGCCGCCAGAACCGGGTCGGGGGCGCCCGGGCCCGGCATCCGCACCCGGGTGGGGCCCACTCCGCGGACCGTGCGAAGCGGAGGGGTCACGCGGCGCCTCCCGGAACGCCTTCCCCCTGCCGATACCATGGGCTGGAAACTAGCACACGACCGTGAGGTGGCCTCGTGAACGAGCAGAGCAGCCCGGAGCACGTGGTGCTCCTGGACGACCAGCACCACCCGATCGGCACGGCCCTGAAGTCGCAGGTCCACACAGAGGACACCCCGCTGCACCTCGCGTTCTCGTGCCACGTGCTCAACACGGACGGCCAGGTGCTGGTCACCCGCCGCGCGCTGGACAAGCGCACCTGGCCCGGCGTGTGGACCAACAGCTTCTGCGGCCACCCCGGCCCAGACGAGCCGTTCCAGGACGCGATCGCCCGCAGGGCCCGCCAGGAACTCGGGATGGAGGTCCGGGACCTCGCGGTGATCCTGCCGCAGTTCAGCTACCGCGCCACGGACGCCTCCGGGATCGTGGAGAACGAGTTCTGCCCGGTCTACGTGTGCCTCACCGATGCCGAGCCAGAGCCCGCCGCCGCGGAGGTCGTCGAGTACGCCTGGGTGGACCCGGCCCGCCTCGCGAGCGCCGTGGCGGACGCCCCCTTCGCGTTCAGCCCGTGGCTCGCGGAGCAGGTCGCGGACCCCCTGCTGCGGGCCGCGCTGGCCTGAGGCGGCAGCGCCGAGCTGGCAGAGCGCTCTGGTCTGAAGGGCGCGACGACGCCGCGGCGCCACGCCGTCCTCGTCCGCCGACAGCCCGCGCTACCTACATCCCGGCTGCACCACCAGCCTGGGCTACGAGCCGGACTGCCCGCGCGTCCCGCGCGTGCTCTCGTGAGAAGTCCGCGAGGATCCGCGCGGCGAGCGCGTCCGCGGACTGGGGGGGTCTGCCCGGTGTAGAGCATCCCGTCCACCTCCACGAAGGGACGCGGCGGCAGCCGACCCTTGCGGTACTCGATCCCGGCCTCCTCCAGGGTGTCCTGGAGGTACCACTTGGCCTTCCAACCGAATGCGTTGAGCTTCCCCCCCCCCGTTACCTTTTCGGCGGCGCCTGGATCGATCAGGATGAGCAGGTGCCGGCCAGCCGGTCCTCGGCATGATCGTTGCCCCCAGTCGCACTCATGATCCGGGGGGTGTTGTCACCGAGGACCGGTCTGGTGATCACGGATCGCTGATAGAGGCGGGAGCTCTTCTTCGGGAGGGCCTTTGTAACGTGGATGCCGAGCGTGATCACCTCTGAGCTGGCCAGCACGACCATGGCCTAGCTGCCCAGGAGGAACGCCATGACCACCCCAGCACCGGCCGTGTACATCGGCCTGGACGTCGGCAAGTCCGATCACCACGCCGTCGCCCTCACCAGCAACGGCGAGACGGTCTACGACAAGGCCCTGCCCAACGACGAGACTCGCCTGCGAGCCATCCTCGACGAACTCTTGAAGACCCATGGGCCCGTGCTGCTTGTCGTCGATCAGCCGGCCACGATCGGTGCCCTTCCGGTCGCCGTGGCCCAGTCATGTGCCGGTGTTGAGGTGGCGTATCTGCCGGGACTGGCCATGCGCCGGATCGCGGATCTGCACCCGGGCTCGGCCAAGACTGATGCCCGTGATGCCGCGATCATCGCCGAAGCCGCACGCACCATGCCTCATACGTTGCGCGCCATTCGCGTCGATGACGAGCAGATCGCTGAGCTGGCCATGCTCGCCGGCGCTGACGATGATCTCGCCGCCCAGATCACCGCGGCCTCCAACCGGCTGCGCGGGCTGCTGACCCAGATCCACCCGGCCCTGGAGCGGGTCCTTGGGCCGAGAATCACCCACCCGGCGGTAGCTGATCTGCTGGGCCGCTACCCGACCCCGGCCAAGCTGAAGACCGCAGGACCAGGCCATGTGCGCGCCCGGCTGTGCAAGCACGCACCCCGACTGGCAGCACCGCTCACCGAGGAGATCTTCCAGGCATTGGGCCAGCAGACCGTGGTCGTGGCTGGCACCGAGGCCGCAGCCACCGTGGTGCCGATCCTGGCCGAACAGCTCGCCGGACTGATCCACCAGCGCAACAAGCTCGCCACCCAGGTCGAAGCTGTCGTGGAGGCCCACCCTCTTCACCCGGTCCTGATCTCGATGCCCGGGGTAGGGGTCAGGACCGCTGCACGGATCCTCACCGAGGTCGTCGGCAAGGACTTCGCCGATGCCGGGCACCTGGCCTCCTACGCCGGCATCGCCCCGATCACCAGACGCTCCGGGACCTCGATCCGCGGCGAACACGCACCCCGCGGCGGCAACAAGCGCCTCAAGCGAGCCCTGTTCCTCTCGGCCTTCGCCTCCTTGCATCACCCGGCCTCGAGGGCGTACTACGACCGCAAGCGCGCTCAGGGCAAACGGCATAACCAAGCACTGATCGCTCTGGCCCGGCGCCGCACCGACGTGCTCTACGCGATGCTGCGCGATGGCACCCTGTACGAAGACCCGACCATGCCTCAGACCCCGTCGACAGTCGCCCTAGCTGTACTGACCGGGGACGTTGATCGAGTGGATGTGCCGATCTCCTAGGTAAAGAGCGTCGCGACGGACTGACGGATTTCGTCGACTGGCGACTGGCTTGGGTCAAGCGGCACTGTGAGAGCGTCCAACACCACTCCCATCACCAGGTGGTGCGTGACGAGCACGGCAGGCCTGCCTCCAGGGAGGCCTTGGTCGACATGGAAGCTCGCATCGTCTGAGTACCCCTGCCGTAAGAACGGCTCCAGGGCGTGTCGCACGTCCGGCTGGCGTGCCGCTTCAAGCCGCAGCTCGACCAGCGCAAGTGCGAGCGCGCTGTTGGCGAGGAGTCGTTCGGCTGCATAGGCGGCGTACTCCACCGTTGCCCGCTCCGGGGGGAGGGAAGCCAACTCTGCGACGCGATCCGGCTCAGGCGCGAGGCGGTTGAAGATCCTGCGGGCCATGGCCAGGAGGAGCCCTGCCCTGGAGGGGAAGTAGTTCGCGGTGGTCCCGAGGGGCACGCCAGCGGCTCTGTCTACTGCCCGATGCGTCAGCCCGCGCGACCCGTTCGCCCCCAGGACTTCCAGGGCGGCATCGGTGATCTCTGCTCGTCGTTCGGGATTGGCCACCACAGGTCGAACTCTATGGCACCAACGCATCTGTTGTGGTTCACTTAACTACAACATTCGTTGTGATTGGAGAAGGGATGCGCAAGCTCGTCTACTACGTCGCCGTGAGCCTGGACGGATTCATTGCCGACCAGAACGGCGACACGTCCATGTTCCCCGCCGAGCCTGAAACGCTGAATGAACTCTTCGCCCGCTACCCAGAGACATGTCCGCACCATCTACGAGAGGTCTTGGGCGTGACCGGAGAGCCGCGACAATTCGACACCGTCCTGATGGGCGCTCGGACCCATGAACCTGCACTCGACGCTGGCCTGACGAGCGCCTACCCGCATCTCAGGCAGATCGTCGTCAGTCATCACGAGCTGCCCGCGGATCCCACCGTCGAAAGGTGGGAAGGCAACGTTGCCGAGCGTGCCCGCGGCCTCAAGACGGAGCCGGGCAAGGACATCTGGCTCTGCGGTGGCGGCTCGCTGGCCGGCCAGCTTCTGGATCAGATTGACGAGCTGCAGCTGAAGGTCAATCCCGTGACGTTGGAGACCGGGGTGCCGCTGTTCACGGGCTCCGCTTCCCACACTTGGATCCCGGAGGGCATCGAGATACTTCCCGGCGGGGTCGTGCTGGCGAGTTACTCTCGAGCCGAGCAATGAGTCGCGCGAACGCGGCATTGACGCCCCGCCATCGCTTGATGGTGGGGCGTCTTGTTGTGGACAAGGGCTCGCCGATCAGCGAGGTCGCCGCCCGGTTCCAGGTCTCTTGGCCGACCGTGAAGCGCTGGGCAGACCGCTACCGCGCCGGCCAGTCCATGCAGGACCGCTCCTCGCGCCCGCACCACTCGCCGAGCAAAACCAGCGCGCGGGTCACCCGACGCTGCATCCAGCTCCGGCTTCGTCTCCGAGAAGGACCCGTGCAGCTCGCGTGTCGACTCGGGATCGCGCCGTCTACTGTCCACCGGATCCTGACCGACGCACACTTGAACCGGCTCGCACATGTCGACCGCGCAACGGGGGAACCCGTCCGCCGCTACGAGCACGACCACCCCGGGGCGATGCTTCACGTCGACGTGAAGAAGCTCGGCAACATCCCCGACGGCGGAGGCTGGCGCTACGTCGGCCGGCGGCAAGGCGAGAAGCACAGAGCCGCCACGCCCGACAAGCCGAGAAACAAGTACCGGGATCCGTTGATGGGCAAGGCCTTCGTCCACACCGTCATCGACGACCACTCCCGCGTCGCGTACGCCGAGATCCATGACGATGAAACAGCCCACACCGCCACCGCCGTGCTCGTGCGCGCTGTCGAGTGGTTCAACGCCCGCGGAGTCACCGTCGAGCGGGTCCTCTCCGACAATGGCGGCGCTCACCGCTCACACCAGTGGCGCGACACCTGCACCGACTTGGGAATCACGCACAAGCGCACTCGGCCGTATCGGCCGCAGACCAACGGGAAGATCGAGCGGTTCCATCGCGCCATGGCTGACGGGTGGGCCTACGCCCGCTGTTATATCAGCGAGCAAGAACGACGAGACGCCCTGCCCGCCTGGCTGCACCAGTACAACTACCACCGGCCGCACACGGCCTGCGGCAACCAGCCGCCCTTCTCACGTTTGATCAACGTCCCAGACCGGTGACGTTGATCGAAGGGGACTGCCGCACGGATAGGTGACATCTGATCTGGCTTGCCCGTTGGGCGGCCTGGAAGGATGTGCATCATGCCCGCTCCCTATCCCCAGGAGTTCCGTGACGACGTCGTCCGTGTCGCCAGGAACCGTGAACCTGGCCAGAAGCTCGCCGTGATCGCGAAGGACTTCGGGATCTCCGAGTCGTGCCTGACGAACTGGATGCGTCAGGCCGATGTCGAAGACGGTGCCCGGCCCGGCAAGACCCGGGAGGAATCGACCGAGCTGCGCGATCTGCGTCGCCGGAACCGACTGCTCGAGCAGGAGAACGAGGTCCTCCGCCGCGCGGCCGCCTACCTCTCCCAGGCGAACCTGCCGGGAAAAGGCTCTACCCGCTCGTGAGCTCGCCGGTGACGGGATCCCTGTCGCGGTGTCCTTGCGGGTCCTGAAGCTCTCCCGCCAGCCTTACTACCGCTGGAGGAAACAGCAGGTCACCGAGTCCGAGTTGGTCGAGGCCTATCGGGCGAACGCCCTGTTCGACGCCCACCTGGATGATCCCGAGTTCGGCTACCGGTTCCTCGCCGGCGAAATGGAGTCCGTGGGTCAGCGGATGTGCGAGCGGACTGCGTGGCGGATCTGCCGGGACAACCAGTGGTGGTCGGCGTTCGGGAAGAAGCGCGGCAAGAACGGGAAGCGCCCGGGACCGCCGGTGCACGATGACCTGGTCCAGCGGGACTTCACCGCGGATGACGTCAACGAGCTGTGGCTGACCGACATCACCGAGCACTGGACCGACGAGGGCAAGCTCTATCTCTGCGCGATCAAGGACGTGTTCTCCGGACGGATCGTCGGCTACTCCATCAGCGACCGGATGAAAGCGCGTCTCGCAGTAAACGCCCTGGACAACGCGGTATTTCGGCGTCGTGACACTGCCGGCTGCATCGTGCACTCGGACCGCGGAAGCCAGTTCAGGTCACGGAAGTTCGTGCACGCTCTGAACCGGCATCACCTCATCGGATCGATGGGGAAAGTCGGTGCCGCCGGGGACAACGCAGCGATGGAGTCGTTCTTCGCGCTGCTCCAGAAGAACGTCCTGGACCGCAAGCGGTGGCGGACTCGAGAGGAGCTGCGGATCGCGATCATCACCTGGATCGAGCGGACCTACCATCGACGCCGACGACAGGCGCGCCTGGGTCGATTGACCCCCATCGAATTCGAGACCATCATGAACCAGACCGTCAGCCTGGCGGCCTAACCCCAGCTGACACCTACTCGTGCATCAGTCCCTCGCACAAGTCATGGCAGGCAAGGGGATCATCCTGTCAGACTCAAGGAGTTCAGCAACTGCTTGCCGGTGATCGTCGGCGGACATCAGAAGAGTGGCCACCGCTTCTGCACCTATGTTGAACGCCCCCTCCAAGAGCTCCTCGTGCGCACGGCCGGCCACCCATTCCTTGTCACGTTGCCGCGGAGAGTCAGTACTGGGCTCCTTAAACGCGTTGACGGCATCCACCGTGGCTGCGGTGAGAGCAACGCTCTCCTGACGAAGAACACGCTGAGCGAGCAGATCGATATCCGGAAATTCCACCGTTCAGAACTAGCGCAAGGCACCTCAGACTCCGCTGAGTGAAGTGGCCCCACCGGCGAGGCCCCCTCAGACGTGGCAGAAGCCAAGGATGCACTGACGGGGGTCACTTCAGATACCCGCAGGGGAATCGGCAAGTCGATCTCTCCCCAGCTACTCCGCAAACTAGACCGATCTGCGCTCCGTCAGCTGGGCATGGTAGTTACCTCGGTTGACCAGATGTGCCCGTGTCATCGGCATAATGCTGGAAAACTGGCCTGGTGATGGCAAGTGAAAAGATGCTCGGGATCGTGGTTGATGCCCTAAGAGCGGCGAAGCAGTTCATGATTGACTCGCAGGACTTCGTATCGTCCTGGGGCGCCCTCAGTGTGGCCTTGGTGGCGCTGGTCATCGCTCTGGCGGCCTTATTGCACGACCGCCAGCAAACGACCCTCCAAGGCCTCGATTTCCGCATCATGCCGAAACGGATTGACGTGACGGAGCCCATACCCGGCAAAGCAACGCAGTTGGTCATCGGCATTCATGCGGTAGGGCCGGGCACCCGGTACGGGGTTTCCCTCCACGTATGGGGCCCCAAGGAGGCTGTCGAGGTTGTGCGGTTATCCGAGGCTCGGGAGACCTGGGGTCCGGGTGACCCGCCAATGCTCGTTGTGCTGCAGCGCCCGGGAGGACCAGCCGATGCAGAGATGGACGCAAGCTCCAAGTCGTGGAAAGCCCGGGACGTCATGGTCGGCTTGAGCTGGGCTGTCCCAGGGTGGCCCCGCGCCGGCTTACGGGACCGAGCACTCCGTGTCCACATCGCAGCGCCCGGAAAATCCTCCAGCGATGCATGGGATTGCAAATATGAGAAGTGGGCTCCCAGGCGTGACAAGTGGGTGCCGTATTACCTCGGAGGGCGTAGCGGGCACTTCGCGGAGGAACTCAAGATCGGCCTCCACACATCAAGCCAGCAGTTCGGGGCGCAGGATATTGCAGCAATTGAGGAAGCCGAGCGAGCTGAGGTCGATGAGCAATACGATCAGAAAGCACGCGAGATACGACAGCGTGCAATCGACCAAGCATCGAGCAGATCCAACTCGATACTTTGACTCTTTAGGGCCTCAAATGCTCGACAAACCCTTACGGCCTCCCGCCTCGTGAGTTGACCGGTAGCGAGACGTGTTGAAGGAGGACGAGTAGGCCTGTGGTGGGATCAGGGAGTTGGCTCGCCTTTCTGGGTGGCGCGGATGGCCGCGACGTACTGGGCGTAGCCGGCCGAGGGCGCGGTGGCGTGGTGGGCGATGGTGGCGGGGGCATAGCCGAGGGTGTCGGCGATGATCGCTACGGGAGCGTGCTTGGTGAGCTCGTGCAGGGTGCCCAGCCGGGCCGCCCGGGCGCTGAAGTGCGTGCTCAGCCGGTGCCTGAGGTGCCCGGCGCTCAGGTGCTGGCCGGGGAGACTGCTTCGGAACACCCACGGGCTGTTCGGGTGTGCTGCGGTGGCGTCGTGGCCCGGTGCGGCTGCCAGGGCGCGCCAGGGTTCATTGAGCGGGGCGGGCAGGGCGATCGGGTCGGCGCCGAGGACGAGGGTGACCAGCTCGTCGGTGACCATGACGTCCTGCCAGGTCAGCTTCACGACGTCTTTGATCTGCTGGCCGAAGACGAGCACAAGGATCGCCGCAGCACGGTCGCGGGCCGGGAGGTCGCCGCTGACGGTGACGCGGTGGAGGGCCCGGTGCTGGTCGGTGAAGTTGAGCCTGGGGCTGGTGCCGCGGCGGTGCGGCGTCATGGTCAGGGTGGGGTCGACGAGCTGGGAGGTGATGGCCCAGTTCAGGAATCCATGGGCGGTCTGGCGGGTGGTGGGCCCTTCGGTCTGCCACTGGTCCAGATGGGCTTGTTGCAGGCCGGGCATCTGGATTCCGTGGGTGGTGAGCCAGTTGAGGAAGTCGATGGCCACCGTGGTGGACTGCTTGGCGGACAGGAACGTGCCGTAGGGCACGGGGGTCATGGCCTGCAGGCGGCGTTGGTGGTGCCAGCGGATGAACCGTCGGAGGACCTTGCGGTGGTCGCCGGTGGTGACCCGGGCCAGTGCGGCGGTGGCCCAGTCGTCGTAGCGGACGGGGCTTGACCCTTGATCTTGGACACGCGGAATCCAGCACGATGCTGGGAGAAGCGAGAATCC
>NZ_VELE01000020.1 GCF_007681555.1 Kocuria salsicia
GGTCAAAGAGACGGCTGGACGCCATGCTCTCCGACTGGGGTGTCTACCACCTGCATCTCGGGGCTCAGGGGCACAGCCGGTCGCGCTACGTGGAACGTACAAGGGACCTGCTGTTTCTCCTTGTGGGAGCTGATGATGCCTGGCTGATTGGGGTCTACGACCATGACCAATGGGCTGCGGAAGATGTGCTTCGGGTCATCGTGACTGAGTGGCTGGAGCACTCGAAATTTCATGAGCTGCCCCAGGGTGTCGCCCCGGCGACCGAGGTGGACCCCGACTGGTGGTTGGAACTGCGTAATGGTGGTGTGAACACCATCTTGTCTATCGATGGAAGGCACTACATGGCCGGGGACATGACGTTGGAGCATGGTTCTCTTGCCATCACAGAGGCAGCCAATGGCATCCTGATCGCGCTGGAACGCGCGGATGCGGAGATCGCGAACGCCCCGTCCTTGATGCACGCACAGGCCAAGGCAGGATGGTATGGGATCGAGAGCGTGTTCGGCTTCCGCCCTGTGGCCCCTTTGCCGTGGTGGTTCGACGGTCACCAGTGGTCCCCGCAATCGTGAACACAGGTGCCTCGGAACAGAGGCTGCGTACATAACATAATATCCGTTATGTCATGGGTTAGCCGGTAGGGTGCTCCTCATGGCTGAGACCACCCAGATCACCGCCCGCGACCCGCAAGTCACCAATGCCCGGGTGCATGCGGGTCTGCTCGGTGCGTGGGTGGCCTCCTACCCCTCACCGAACACCCGGGCCTCCTACACCCGCGACGCGCAGCTGTTCTGCCATTTCCTCGATGCCGGCGGCGTCGACTTGCTGGCCGCCACCCGCGCCCACCTTGATGTTTTCGCTCGGGCTCGTACGGCATCTGGGGACGCGGACACCACTGCGGCCCGCCGGCTGGCTGCGGTCTCCGCGTTCTACACCTACGCGATCACCGTGGACGCGGTGACTACGAACCCCGCCCAGTACGTGGGCCGGCCGTCGGTGGACCAGGACCACACCACCACCGCGGCCCTGACCCGGCGGGAGGCCATGCGCTTGCTGGATACGGCGGTGGCCGATTCCCCCAGGTCTCATGCGCTGGTGGATTTGCTGCTCTCGACCGGGGTACGGATCAGTGAGGCACTCACAGCCACCCAGGCAGGGTTGTCATCGGACCGGTTGGTGATCCGCCGTAAAGGTGGGAAGAAAGCCGTGGTTGCTCTCCCCGAGCACACCGCCGCGGCCCTTTACGCTTTGGTAGGGATCCTGGGGACTGAGGTGGCCACCGGGCGGGAAGCGGACCGGTTGATCTTCACCACCCGCTCTGGATCCCCCTGGGCCAGGACCAACGCCCACACCACCCTTACCCGCCTCGCCACCAAGGCGGGCATCACCAAGCCGATGTCCTCCCACGTGCTACGCCACACCCACGCCACCCTCGCCCTAGACCTCGGCGTCCCCCTGCACCATTTACAGGATTCCCTGGGCCACGCAGACCCCCGCACTACTCGCCGCTACGACCACTCCCGTAGGCGTCTGGCGAACTCCAGCGCCCACACCGTCGGACAACTCTTCGAGTGAAATCTGTGGAAAGAGAATGGCGCTACAGATCTGATATTTGCTCCAGATGGGTGTGGGTGCCCCCGCATTCTGAACACATAACAATTGATGGCGCACCCACACCATTTGCGTGTCGGAACCTCGAACTATCCTGTGTTCCAGAGCACCGATCTCCAGTAAAAGAACTGGGGCGGGCGATCACGCTAGTGGATCTAGTTGCCAGACTAGGATCTCGAGCCTAGTCGCCCACGCGAAGTGCTCATAACTGGGGGCCTCCCCCGGAAGGAGCGTGTCAGTATGGCTCGCACCGTCAACAGGAGCGCACGGACAGGACGCTTCGTCTCCAAGGCTCAAGTGCGCCGCAGTCCTCGTACGACCACCACCGAGGCCGTCGGCCGCGGAACCGGGAACACGAAGGCGGTCCACAGATCGGCGACCACGGGCCGATTCGTCTCGAAGGCGACCGCTCAGCGGCGCCCCTCCACGACCATCCGCCAGGAGGTCTAATCATGAGCAGGACCAAGCTAGGTAAGGACTTCGAGAAGTCTGTCCAGCAGACGGCGCGGGCTGGACTGGATGAGCGCCTCAAGAAGACGCAGAAGTCTTTGGACTCTTTGGCCCGTCAGTATCAAGGCGAACCGGTTTCTAAGATCAAACCTGCCCTCAAGCGGATGCTGTCACGTAGTGGCATGTCACTACCTGACCGCCAGCTGACGGACTACGCCGAAAAAATCAGCGAAGGAACAAGAATCACCCTTCAACTCAAGTAGAGCTCCTCCAAGGCTGGGAGCGTGGTGCCCCGGGGCAGAACCTCGCACACCACGCTCTCATGCCGTTCACGCCCCCTGGCCCTTTTTCTAGGAGCCTTCTGGGTTCTCGCTTATTGCGGTGCCCCGTAGACGGTTGCTCGGCCCTAGACAGCGAGGTGTACAGCGTCTGCCGGCTAACCCCGAACGTGCGCGCCACCTCCGCCTTCGGGATACCCATCTCGATCATCGCCTTCGCCTGCTCCACGTCGGTATCCGAGAGCTTCGGGGCCTGCACGTACGTGCCACAAGTCTTGGCCAGGGCGATGCCCTCAGCCTGGCGCTCCTTGATCCGCCGGCGCTCGAACTCCGCGAACGCGGCCCGGATCCCCAACATCAGCCCGTCCACCGGGGAGGTGCCGGATTTGCCCACGGTGATCCGCTCCGACACGAATTGCACCGCGCACCCCTTGTCTGTGAGCATGTCCACGATGACGTACAGGTCCCGGGTGTCGCGGCCGAGGCGGTCCATCGAGGCGACCTTCACCAGGTCACCTTCACGAACGTACCCAATCAGCTCGGTCAGCCCAGTGCGCTTGACTCTCGAGCTCCCAGAGATCTTGTTCTGGAAGATCCGGTCGCACTCCCCCACCGCCTCGAACTGCCGATCCGTGTTCTGTTCGGCTGAGCTCACCCGCACGTAGGCCACCGTCTGTCCAACCACCGCTAAGATCCTCCGTTAGTTGTGTCCAACGGATCCAAACTGGACCCAGTCTGATGGGATGTTCTCGTGGCACCGGGGGCATGTAAAGGGGTATACCTGACTGGACGGGCCAAGACATGACGACTGAGTTTCGGCTCCTGCTCGAGCTTCACTCTCGCCAAAGGTCAAGCGCGTGCCAGTCTGGCGGCACTCCGATCGATTCGACGGAGAGTGCATGCGAGGCGGGGAAGGAGCGGAGCAGCTCGGCCAGACGCGGCGCCCAGGAGCGCTCCGTCTCGACGAACCGCAGCATGTAGGCGATGATCGCCAAGGCGTTATAGGTGCCAAAGTCCTCTTTCGGGGCGTAGGGACCCCGCAGATGATCAAGGAGGGGCACTCGGCCCACCGCCGGCCGTGACGGGGCGTTCTGGAGCTTGCGATTAAACAGTCGAGCATGATGCGCGGCAACGTTGCGCACATAGTTCAAGCTGGCCAGCCAACTCGTCATCATCTTCTTCTGCGGGATCCCGAAGGCCGCCGCAACTTCCTCAGCGTCCTTCTGGAGCATGCCCCGGTAGAGGCTCGACAGATGTCCCAGCTCCAGCAGCTCGGTCAACGCCCAGACCGGCATGTGATCGTCGTACTTGCGACGGAAGTGGGCAACGAACTGTTCGTCCGAGGAGTCCCGGCGCTCCTTGACCCGCTCGAGCCACATCACCTGCTTGCTGGGACTCGGGCCACGACTGTCGGTGTTCGCCGTCGTGAACGAGTCGTCGAAGCAGGTGGGATCCTCGTGTGCGAACGGCGAAACCCGGCCCAACACATAGCCGATACGCATGCGTGCCGCTACTTCGACACGCTCCACACCCTCCATGACCAGCATCCGCAGCTGCCGGTCGAAGTCGAGGATTGACTCGGCATGATGCAGAGCTGTGCCCGGCCGATACTTGTCCAGCACCCGGATCGTTGTGCGCCCCTCATCGTCGATTTGCTTCTCAGACTCAAGGAACGGGTACAGGTAGCCGGTCACCCGGTAGTAGCCGACCGACTCGAGCAGCCGGACAGCCCGCGCCGGATCATCCACATCCAGGCCTCGCTGGACTAGTCGCTCTACCTGCGCCTCGAGGGGCAGCCACTGCTTCGTGTACTCCACGCGCCTCTCCTACACAAAGAAAATCAGCCCGCGCCTTACGGCAACGGGCTGATCATGATGCTAGCGACTCTAGCATGGACAAGAACCTGGGCATTAGAGGGCCAGCGGCGCCGTCGACGGGCGCTCCGATCCAACCCACCCCACGGAGACGCTGTCACCGGCAGAATCGGTGGAAATTACCCGTTTGGCGGACTTTTACTTCTGCCGGTGTTGTAGTGGTTCCGGCGTTTCCGGGTCAACCTGTTCGATCCGTGCACCTTCTATTGCTGTGTGAGTGCTTCGTTGAGCAGGACAGCGGCTTGTTCGTAGGCTGCTGGTTCAGGGCCCGCGAAGTTGAGGCGCAGGTAGCGGCCGGCGGGTTCAGCAGGGAACCACTCATCACCACCAGCAACGATGAGTCCCTTGGATTCGGTGTCTTTGACCAGTCGATCGAGGTCGACCTCATCTGGTAGACGCACCCAGAGGTTTAGCCCTCCTGGGGGTACTGCTGCGATCGTGGCGTCCGGGACGTGGGTTGTGATCGCGTTGACGAGAAGGTCACGCCGGGTGCGCAACTTTTTGCGCAGTGTGCGTCGGTGGTTTTGCCACCCCGGCCCGTTGACCACCTCTAGGGCCGCAGCTTGCAGTAGAGCACTGACATACATTGACTGCGCTTGCAGGTCCGCCAGGAGGCGTCTGCGCAGTGGGCCCCGTGCGATGACCGCGGCGACGCGGATTGCCGGTGAAACACTTTTGGTGAGTGAACGCAGATAGATCACGTGCCCGCTGTCATCGCGAGTAGCTATCGGGGTGGCGTCAGTGGTGATCCCGAAGTCGTGCGCCCAGTCGTCTTCGATGAGGAAGGCGCGGTGATCACGCACCATCTCCAGGACGCGGGCGCTGGTCGAGGGACTCCACTGCGCGCCTGTCGGGTTCGCGTAGTTCGGTTGCGCGTAGAAAACATTCGCCCCGGTGTCGTTGAAAGCCCGATCCAGGGCGACCAGATCGGGTCCGTCGGTTCCGGTGGGGACGGGAACCAGTCTCACCCCGACCTGTCGTGCCGCGATGATGGCACCCCAGTAGGTGGGTGACTCGATCAGCAGCGTCCCGCCGGGCCCGGCGATGCTGCGGAACAGGGAGCCGAGTCCGAGCTGGCTGCCGGGGAGCACGATCACATCGTGGGTTGTCGGGGCGGTCAGGTGCGGAGGTGTTTGCGAGGTGAGTTCGGAGGCGAACCAGGAACGCAGGTTTGTCATCCCCGCCGATTCCGACCGGCGCAGAGCTTCATCGCTTCGTGCCGCACGCGTAAGAGCGGAACGCACCAGACGCTCTGGGAGAAGGTCACGGTCGGGGTATCCCGAGTGCAGGGAGATTGCGTCGGTGCGGGCGGGACGTAAGGCGACTGAGGTTTCTGTGATTGCCGTGCTGGAGGCTCCCATGACGCCGGTTTGCCAGGAGTAGTCGCGTGGGCCGATTGCTCGATCCGCGCTGACGAACACACCCACGCCTGAGCGGGTTTCAATGAGACCGCGCGCCACAAGTGATCTCAGTGCCGATTGCACGGTCACAGGGCTGGCTGCGTGTTGAGCGGCGAGCTCGCGCGTCGACGGCAACTGCGCACCAGGAGGTGCCGAGGCAATCCAGGTTTCTAGATCGGCCGCAATACGTTCACTGCTACTCTGGTACATGACACCACATAGTAGCGCTACTCATTCTGTTCACACTCCGCTATCGCAGTCCCGGCACGGGCTCGCTTGGGGATTTCTCGGCGTCCTGGCGTTTTCTTTCACTGTTCCGCTGACGCGTATGGCGGTGGAGAGCGGTCACATGTCGGCGCTTTTCGTCGGTAGCGCGCGGGCTGTTGTCGCGGCTGTGATCGCTGCGTTTGCGTTGCTCGTCACACAGTCACAGCGCCCACGGGGGCGCCAGTGGGTCAGCGTCGGGGTCGTCGCACTGGGTGCTGTGCTCGGATTTCCGCTGCTGACGTCATTCGCGCTGACACAAACGCATGCGAGCCACGGTGCGGTGGTGATCGCGCTTCTTCCCGCGACAACCGCCGTGGTGTCCGTGCTGCGCACCCGAGAGCGACCCTCTGTGATGTTCTGGTGCTCGGCTGCTGCCGGGGCTGTGGCTGCCGTGATTTTCGCGGCCGTGCATGCGGGGGGTCTCGGACACCTGCGACCCGCTGACGGGTTGCTGTTCGCCGCCGTGATCGTCTGTGCCGTGGCATACGCAGAGGGCGGGGTTCTGTCACGTAGCTTGGGGTCCTGGCAGACAATCTCTTGGGCTCTGGTGGTAGCGGCTCCGATCATGGCGGCGCTTTCGGCGCACGCGATTGTGACGCACCCGCCGACGGGCACCGCCGGTGAGTGGGTCAGCTTTGGCTACTTGTGCGTGGTGAGCATGTTCTTGGGGTTCGTCGCCTGGTATCGCGGTCTTGCGATCGGGCCGATCGCACAGGTCAGCCAGATTCAACTGGCGCAACCAATCTTGAGCATTGCATGGGCTGCTGTGCTTCTTCATGAGCGGATCACTGTTCCCACGATCATGGGAGGTGCCGCGGTCATCGTGTGTGCTCTTGCCGCGGTCCGTTCCCGCTCAAAACAACCGGTACAACGGCACCATTGACCTCTTCGCCCAGGCACCCGGACTCGCCTGAGAGGTCTAGAAGCGGTGGTCGGTGCCTCTGATGTGACGGGTTTTCCTGTGGTCTGTGTAGATTCGTGGGCATGACTGACTTGCCACGGAAACGCCGGGTGAGCGTGGTGCTGTTTGAGGGGTTCGAGCTGCTGGACGTGTTCGGCCCCGTGGAACTGCTCGGCCACGTGCCCCATGTCGCGGTGGACTACGTGGGGCCGCACCTAGGCCCGGTCAGAAGTTCCCAAGGCGCCCAGATCGTGGCAGACCTCAGCTACCCCCAGCTCGCAACCCCGGACATCGTCCTCGTGCCCGGTGGGGCTGGTTCACGACGACTCGTCACCGATAAACCCTTCCTGTCCTGGCTGGCGAAGACGGGCGAGCACTCCCAGCTCGTGGTCTCGGTTTGCACCGGGTCTGCCGTCCTCGCAGCGGCGGGGTTGCTGGAGGGGTATCGAGCTACCAGCAACAAACTGGCCTTCACTTGGGCTTCCAGTTTTGGGCGCAACGTGGGGTGGGAACCTCACGCCCGCTGGGTCGAGGACCGGGACCGGTGGACCTCTTCTGGGGTTGCGGCAGGGATGGACATGACGGCAGCGCTCATCGCCAGCCTCTTCGGGCCTGGCGTCCGAGAGGCAGCTGTCATCCGTGCTGAGTACCAGCCGCAAACCGACAGCACCGTGGATCCCTTCGCCCAGGTGCACGGACTCACATGAGGGATGCAGAAACGGTCAGCTGTGGCGCAACGCGGTGATAGCGCCGTGCGGCCGGTATCCGG
>NZ_VELE01000021.1 GCF_007681555.1 Kocuria salsicia
TGTTTCGGGTGTTGGGTGGGTGCCTCGTGGAACACACCAGTGTTAAACACGGGGAGGCCCCACACCATCCTGGTGTGAGGCCTCAACCCATCTTCCACGTGAATTCCGGCGGTGACTTACTCTCCCACACCCTACCGAGTGCAGTACCATCAGCGCTGTGGGTCTTAGCTACCGGGTTCGGGATGGGACCGGGCGTTTCCCCCACGCTATAACCACCGGAAACCTACCACCACCCCTGAACACTGCCAGGGATGATAAACCTTGGTTCCCGATCTTACACGGGTCAAACTTCGTTAACCACACTCCCCACACACCACCCCCTACCAGGGGACGAGCATGCACGGGTTGTTAGTGGTCAACCACATAGTGAACGCGAACACCACAATGATGAAAAGATCGTGTGTGTATAAGTCTTCGGTGTATTAGTACCAGTCAGCTCCACGCCTTACAACGCTTCCACACCTGGCCTATCAACCCAGTCGTCTACTGGGCACCTCACACCCCTCGAAAAGGGGCTAGGAAATCTCATCTCGGAGCAAGCTTCCCGCTTAGATGCTTTCAGCGGTTATCAATCCCGAACGTAGCTAATCAGCGATGCTCCTGGCGGAACAACTGACATACCAGAGGTTCGTCCGTCCCGGTCCTCTCGTACTAAGGACAGGCCTCCACAAATTTCCAACGCACGCAGCGGATAGGGACCGAACTGTCTCACGACGTTCTGAACCCAGCTCGCGTACCGCTTTAATGGGCGAACAGCCCAACCCTTGGGACCAACTCCAGCCCCAGGATGCGACGAGCCGACATCGAGGTGCCAAACCATGCCGTCGATATGGACTCTTGGGCAAGATCAGCCTGTTATCCCCGAGGTACCTTTTATCCGTTGAGCGACGGCCATTCCACAATGTACCGCCGGATCACTAGTCCCGACTTTCGTCCCTGCTCGAGCTGTCACTCTCACAGTCAAGCTCCCTTGTGCACTTACACTCAACACCTGATTGCCGACCAGGCTGAGGGAACCTTTGGGCGCCTCCGTTACTCTTTAGGAGGCAACCGCCCCAGTTAAACTACCCATCAGGCACTGTCCCTGACCCGGATCACGGGCCGAAGTTAGATATCCAGAGTGACCAGAGTGGTATTTCAACAACGACTCCACCGTAACTGGCGTCACGGCTTCACAGTCTCCCACCTATCCTACACAAGCCACACCGAACACCAATACCAAACTATAGTAAAGGTCTCGGGGTCTTTCCGTCCTGCTGCGCGAAACGAGCATCTTTACTCGTACTGCAATTTCGCCGAGTTCATGGTTGAGACAGTAGGGAAGTCGTTACTCCATTCGTGCAGGTCGGAACTTACCCGACAAGGAATTTCGCTACCTTAGGATGGTTATAGTTACCACCGCCGTTTACTGGGGCTTAAATTCTCCGCTTCGACCAAAGGTCTAACAGGTCCTCTTAACCTTCCAGCACCGGGCAGGAGTCAGTCCGTATACATCGTCTTACGACTTCGCACGGACCTGTGTTTTTGATAAACAGTCGCTTCCCCCTAGCCTCTGCGACCCCCACCAGCTCACAACGAACAGTTGATCACCAGCAGAGGCCCCCCTTCTCCCGAAGTTACGGGGGCATTTTGCCGAGTTCCTTAACCATGATTCTCTCGAACGCCTTAGTATTCTCTACCTGATCACCTGTGTCGGTTTGGGGTACGGGCGACTAGAACCTCACGTCGATGCTTTTCTTGGCAGCATAGGATCACCGAATTCCCTCACCTAAGAGGGTCCCATCACATCTCAGGCACACAACCCGCGGATTTACCAACGGGTCACCCTACATGCTTAGACCAGGACAACCATCGCCTGGCTCGGCTACCTTCCTGCGTCACACCTGTTAACACGTTTACCTCCCCGGATCAGGTCCCACGCTCCCCACACAACCCACACACCCCGAAGGGCGGCGGTGATGGTGGTTCGGGTGGTTAGTATCCCCGGCTCAGTAGGGTCGGTTCTTCGTCGGTACGGGAATATCAACCCGTTGTCCATCGACTACGCCTGTCGGCCTCGCCTTAGGTCCCGACTCACCCAGGGCAGATTAGCTTGACCCTGGAACCCTTGATCATCCGGCGGACGGGTTTCTCACCCGTCTATCGCTACTCATGCCTGCATTCTCACTCGTTGAGGTTCCACCACTGGGTCACCCCGCAGCTTCACTACCCCAACGACGCTCCCCTACCCATGACACCACCTCAACCACAAACGGCTCAGCTCTACGGTGTCATGCCACAACTTCGGCGGTGTACTTGAGCCCCGCTACATTATCGGCGCGGAATCACTTGACCAGTGAGCTATTACGCACTCTTTCAAGGGTGGCTGCTTCTAAGCCAACCTCCTGGTTGTCTAAGCAACTCCACATCCTTTCCCACTTAGCACACGCTTAGGGGCCTTAGTTGATGGTCTGGGCTGTTTCCCTTTCGACTATGAAGCTTATCCCCCACAGTCTCACTGCCACGCTCAACTTGACTGGCATTCGGAGTTTGGTTGACGTCAGTAACCTTGTAGGGCCCATCAGCCATCCAGTAGCTCTACCTCCAGCAAGCACACGCAACGCTGCACCTAAATGCATTTCGGGGAGAACCAGCTATCACGGAGTTTGATTGGCCTTTCACCCCTACCCACAGCTCATCCCCTCCATTTTCAACTGAAGTGGGTTCGGTCCTCCACGCGCTCTTACACGCGCTTCAACCTGGCCATGGGTAGATCACTCCGCTTCGGGTCTAGATCACGCCACTCACAACGCCCTATTCAGACTCGCTTTCGCTACGACTACCCCACACGGGTTAATCTCGCGACGTAACACTAACTCGCAGGCTCATTCTTCAAAAGGCACGCTGTCACCCCAAAAGGCTCCAACGGCTTGTAAGCACACGGTTTCAGGTACTATTTCACTCCCCTCCCGGGGTACTTTTCACCATTCCCTCACGGTACTGATCCGCTATCGGTCATCAGGAAGTATTCAGGCTTACCAGGTGGTCCTGGCAGATTCACACGAGATTTCACGGGCCCCGTGCTACTCGGGAACAACGTCACGCCACAGCAACCATGATTTCGTCTACGGGACTCACACCCCCTACGGTCTGGCACTCACCACCAGTTCGACTACCACGACGCCACAACGCCCAGGGTGGCGACCCCAGGAACAACGCATCCCACAACCCCGATCATGCAACCCTCGCCAGGTATCACACACAACCGGTTTAGCCACCATCCGCTTTCGCTCGCCACTACTCACGGAATCACTATTGTTTTCTCTTCCTATGGGTACTGAGATGTTTCACTTCCCCACGTTCCTCCTCGCACCCTATGAATTCAGATACGAGTGACCACGCATGACACGCAGCCGGGTTACCCCATTCGGAGATCCTCGGATCACAGTTCGTTTATCAACTCCCCGAGGCTTATCGCAGATTTCCACGTCCTTCATCAGCTCCTGATGCCAAGGCATCCACCGTGTGCTCGTAACAACTTATACGCCACACAACACAAAACAATCATCAAAGAACACACCACACACCCCAAACGAGGTGCGCGGCGTCAAAGATGCTCGCGTCCACTATGTAGTTGACAAACAACAACCCACCAACACCACACCCACACCAACAACGTCCGTGCTTCGCGATGCCGCGGGAAACCAACCAACACTGACGTGTTGATCGACAACCCAACAATGTGCCACCACACCACCACCCCAACACCACCCAGACCCACGAAGGCCCCAGTGTTCCCGTGTCAGGGAGCAGTGTGTCCGCTTGCTGATATTCCACCCATGAGCATCAACCACATCCCCACCACAACGGTGAGGACCGTGGGCGCCGGCCACACGGCCAGCCACTGTGCTCCTTAGAAAGGAGGTGATCCAGCCGCACCTTCCGGTACGGCTACCTTGTTACGACTTAGTCCCAATCGCCAGTCCCACCTTCGACGGCTCCCTCCCACAAGGGTTAGGCCACCGGCTTCGGGTGTTACCAACTTTCGTGACTTGACGGGCGGTGTGTACAAGGCCCGGGAACGTATTCACCGCAGCGTTGCTGATCTGCGATTACTAGCGACTCCGACTTCACGTGGTCGAGTTGCAGACCACGATCCGAACTGAGACCGGCTTTTTGGGATTAGCTCCACCTCACGGCATCGCAACCCATTGTACCGGCCATTGTAGCATGCGTGAAGCCCAAGACATAAGGGGCATGATGATTTGACGTCATCCCCACCTTCCTCCGAGTTGACCCCGGCAGTCTCCTATGAGTCCCCACCATCACGTGCTGGCAACATAGAACGAGGGTTGCGCTCGTTGCGGGACTTAACCCAACATCTCACGACACGAGCTGACGACAACCATGCACCACCTGTACACCAGCCCCACAAGGGGGAAGGAACATCTCTGAACCGGTCCGGTGTATGTCAAGCCTTGGTAAGGTTCTTCGCGTTGCATCGAATTAATCCGCATGCTCCGCCGCTTGTGCGGGCCCCCGTCAATTCCTTTGAGTTTTAGCCTTGCGGCCGTACTCCCCAGGCGGGGCACTTAATGCGTTAGCTACGGCGCGGAAAACGTGGAATGTCCCCCACACCTAGTGCCCAACGTTTACGGCATGGACTACCAGGGTATCTAATCCTGTTCGCTCCCCATGCTTTCGCTCCTCAGCGTCAGTAACAGCCCAGAGACCTGCCTTCGCCATCGGTGTTCCTCCTGATATCTGCGCATTTCACCGCTACACCAGGAATTCCAGTCTCCCCTACTGCACTCAAGTCTGCCCGTACCCACTGCACACCCGGGGTTAAGCCCCGGGCTTTCACAGCAGACGCGACAAACCGCCTACGAGCTCTTTACGCCCAATAATTCCGGACAACGCTTGCGCCCTACGTATTACCGCGGCTGCTGGCACGTAGTTAGCCGGCGCTTCTTCTGCACGTACCGTCACTCTCGCTTCTTCCGTGCTGAAAGAGGTTTACAACCCGAAGGCCGTCATCCCTCACGCGGCGTCGCTGCATCAGGCTTCCGCCCATTGTGCAATATTCCCCACTGCTGCCTCCCGTAGGAGTCTGGGCCGTGTCTCAGTCCCAGTGTGGCCGGTCACCCTCTCAGGCCGGCTACCCGTCGTCGCCTTGGTAGGCCATTACCCCACCAACAAGCTGATAGGCCGTGAGCCCATCCAAAACCAGTAAAACCCTTTCCACACACCACCATGCAGTGGCATGTCATATCCAGTATTAGACCCAGTTTCCCAGGCTTATCCCAGAGTCAAGGGCAGGTTACTCACGTATTACTCACCCGTTCGCCACTCATCCACCCAGTGCAAGCACCAAGCTTCAGCGTTCGACTTGCATGTGTTAAGCACGCCGCCAGCGTTCGTCCTGAGCCAGGATCAAACTCTCCGTCAAAAAACTTCAACAGAAACCACCCACCACCACTCCAAAAGAGCAGCAGCAAG
>NZ_VELE01000022.1 GCF_007681555.1 Kocuria salsicia
CCGCGCACTCCTCGAAGCCGGCGGATTCAGACCACACCTACACCCCGAATTGTGAAGAGCCGGTGATCTGGGGGTGAGCCGTCAGCGTCTCGCTGAGCGGTTGCGGGCGCGAGGTGTGCGGTTGCGCCGTGAGAAGCCGTCATCTGAGCAGGTGCGCGAGATGTGCCTGCGTTACGAGCAGGGCGAGTCCTTGGCGAGGGTCGGCGAGAGGCTCGGCTTCAATCCAAGCTCTGTTCGGGTGTACCTGCTCCGCGCGGGGATGGCGCTCCGCGATCCCCACGGCCGCGAACGTTAGGTGGAACGGGCCTCGCCGTTGCCGCCGGTCAGCCTTCGATCACGAGGGTGTCAGTGGTCTCCGCGCCGTCGACGACAGGCAGGAAGCCGTACCTTCCCACGTCGATGTGTTTCGTAAAGCGGATATCGCGCGCATCGGGTCCGAGAGGGTCCAGCGGATCAGTGTTCTCCATGACGATAATCTGGCCGTCAAAGTTGGCCTGGATGTCACGGTAAAAGGCCCGGACAACGCCCTCCGGTGGCTCGCCGTCGGCGTCTATTGATTGATCGGGTGGCCGGTAGGTGACGAGGGGCGAGTCGAGCACGACGAATCCAGGGTGCGGCAGCTCCCGGTCAAAGCAATACTGGGCGAGGGCGAGCGTAAAGGCGGCGTGGAGAACTGCGCGTACTCCCTTGCCGTGCGCCGAGCGCCGTTGGTCGCCCGCGATAATGTCGAGTTCGTTTCGGTCATAACGAACAGATGCTGCGGACGGGTAGTCCCATTCGGCGAGGCGCTTGGAAATCTCCGCCGAGAACTCCCGTACGGCGGTGAGGCTCAATCCCGCAACCGCTGTTGCCACCTCCGCTTCAGTCTCGTCAGCGATCCGTCGAATCATGTCCTCGAAGGTTTTGACTTGCTCATAGAGGCCGAGGTGTTTCTCGATCTCGCTACGCTTCGCGAGAAGTTCCCGGAGGTTCCCCTTCTCTGGGTTCATCCTCGCGTCCAGCTTCTCGATGCGCTTCTGCAACGACAAGGCTTCTCGACGAGTCGTCTTGCTCGATGTGCGAAGCACCTCGGTTCGCGCATCGAGGCTCTCGATGGTCACGCGAAGATCATCCAGAAGGCCCTGGGTTTTCCGAGTCTCGGATTCGACGGCGGCGCCGAAGCTGGTCGCATCTCCCTCACAATCCAAATTGAGATGCTGACTGGCCGGTTCTGCACCGCAGAAGACACAGGTCCCGCGCCTAAAGTACCCAAGCAGGTTCCCGGCCTCTGCGATCATTGTGAGGCGTGCCAGATCACTCTCGTACTGCTTCTGCAAGAGAGTGAACCGCTGGCGGAGCGCCGCCGCATCTGAATACTCCGACCGCTGGGCGTTGTCGGCAGACTGAAGTTTGCTGTGCGCAACGAGGAGCTGGCCACGCTGTTCCGTGAGGCTACCGATCATCATGCTGTGCTCGTCAATTGTGCTGTTCAGCTTGCCGAGCTGCGTCGTAAGTTCTGTCGGCTCAGCAACGTCTTGGAGCTGCGACTCAAGTTGGCTGAGCATCCTTTCGACAACTTCCTGCCGAGCGCCGCGCAGCCGCTTCTGCTCTTGTGCCGAGGGAACCGCAGTCAACGCAGAGTCGTCTTCTCCCGTAAGAAGGAGCTTGAGAGCCGAGACTTCCTTGGTCTTGTTGACTGGGTTGCCGCTGAGGCCAGGGGCTTCTTCGGCCTGCATCTCTGTCTCACCGATGAGGCACAGGCGGGTCAAGTCGCGGAAGCTGAGCATGTGAGTCTCGTTCCGCGCGTTCTTCCGCACCTGCTTCTCGTCGAGACCAACCTGGTCGAGGAGGAACCGGGAGATGTTCTTCGTGCTCGTTGCGCTGTGCTTCGCCGCGAGCGTCTCATCCGCGGGGGTCGAGGGCTCGACGCGGATGTCGGATCGGTAGAGGGAGACACTGCCGCCGTCCACCGACCGTGCGAGCGTGATGCGTTCACCGGTGGGGAGTTCCAGCCCGAGCAGGACGCGACTGTACCCTTCCCGCTCCGGTATCGCCTTGAGCTCCTTGGCGCCGAGGACGAAATCGATCGCATCGACAATGAACGACTTGCCCGTGTCCGAGGGCCCATGGATGACGGTGACGTGCGGGCTGAAGTCGACCGAGGCCGGGGCGGCATTTGTGCCGGTGAATGTCAAGTGCGAAAGCGCGAGCCGTCCCATCAGATGTCGTTCCCGCTCTCGTGTTGCATGGCTTCGAACTCTTCGGCCCAATGCGAAGAGATCTCCCTCATGCGCTCTCGCAGGCGCGCGTCATCAACGGCGCCGAGTTCTTCAACAACCCAGTGCGCACGGTCGTGGAGGGCGCGCGCGTACTCAGATTCAAGGAGCTTCAGGAAGCTCTCGGAGCTCTCGCTAGCCCAGAACTCGATACCACTGTCCTCCGGTGACATCTCGGCGAGTCCAGCTCGGATCATGACGTGGAGGCCATCTTCGATGTGCTGTCGTTTCACCCCGAGCTCACCGACTCGTACGGGGATAGGAGGGTGAAGGCTCTCGGGGCCGTTGAGGTCCGCGCTGTGTAGTAGGCCGTGGTCGAGGAGGACAAGGCGGTTGATATCCAGATGAGCAGGAAAAGCTTCGACGAGGATCATCAGGACACGCATCCCCACTTCAAGAGGACTGTTGAGGGGATTACTCATCGACTTCCACCCACGTCAGCTTGTCGGCGTTGGCTAGCTGGTGGCAGATACCTTGACGGTCCTTGAGGTTCGACATCGAGATAAGCGTGTGGGCGCCAAGGTCGAGTTGGCCAGACTGTGTAAGCACAGCTCGGAGTCGGGCAAGGCCACTGGAGTGATTCGCTTCTGCGGTATCGATTACGCCGATGTAGACGTCGTCTTGGAGCAGTTCATACGTACCGTCGGGCACCGAGTCCCTCGCGTACAGGCGAAGCGCTTCGGCGGAATAGAAGGCCTCTCGCTGCCTCTGGAGGTGCGGACCGTGCTTGGCATGCACAGCGACCGATTCGACATCGGAGCAGGATGCGGGGTCCTGCTCGTTATAGACGTCTACAAGCTTCCTTACATAGATCGCTTCGCTTGGCGCAGGAACTTCCGGGGCCTGTTCGACCGGAGGTCGAGCAGGAAGCGCAGTCCCAAACCTTGCGGCGAAGTACTGCGTCTTCCGATGTATGTCGAGCATCTCGTTAAGTTCGAGCGACTGGAAGATCGAGAAGTCAGTGGATTCGGCGAGCTCACGAATTGATTTCAGCGCTTGCTCGTCATACTGCCGCGTAGCGGTGCCGCGTGCGTCGAGCAGTTCGAGGAACTTCTTCCGGAGATCCGTAGGCTTACTCAGCAGACGATTGAGCGTTGGACCGCATCCCCGCGGCGCGACGAACACGTATCGGTCCGGAAGACAATAGAAGGCATCCACCACACCGTGGAAAATCTTCAGCATCTCCGGGAATGCGTCCGACACAGTGAGTGATCCGTCGTAATGCTTGGCCTGGAAGCAGTCCCATGCGTCTTCAAGGCCACGGTCGGTCTTGAACGCGGCGACATCGACGCCGCGGTCTCCGGAGCCTCCGAGTTGCTTGATCTGTCGATACGAAACAGCGACTCCGGTTGCCCACTCGGTGATGAAGACTTCCCACTCGTCTGGTGAATAGAAGTAGATGCGGTGGGCTGGAGGTACGGGCGATCCAGGGAGCGCTGGGGCTGGCGAGCCCGGCACGACGGGGACAGGAAAATCGATGAGTTCGGGGGCACCGCCGCCTGCATGCGGCTGGGTCGCCAGGGACACGCGGCACCTCCTCGTTCGAGCGTCGTCACCGCCAATCCTATGAGATAGCGCTGCTCTGCTCTGCGATCGTCAGCTCGTGGGTCGTGAGGAGCCCTGTGTGGTTCGGGTCCATTAGTCGCAGGCTCGTCAGGAAGGTGCCAACGCGTGACGGACGGGACGCGGCCCGTGAATGTGGCCCCGCTCCCGGAAGTTGGGAGCGAGGCCGGTACTGCAAGTGAGGAGCCCGCTCAGTGGTCGGGGTCGTCGCTGCTGAGCGGGTAGTCAGCGAAGCGAGCGTTAGCTTCGGTGTACGCCTGCTTGACGGCGATCAGGTTCTCCTCGACGGAGCTCATCGACCTGCACGAGCGACTGCTCGCCGCCGTGGAGACGCGGGGCAGGGCGTGCCGGATTGTGACCGTCGGCGGAGCAGGCGCACTCCGGCTGCCAGGAGGTGAGCGCTTCTGGCAGAGCCCGGCGTTCCCACGGGCCACGTACACCTCCGGGGCCACGTCATCGGGGTGGGCCAGCCACCGGGCCAACACCTGGCGCACGGCGGGGGTGTCGGCCACGGTCAGCGTGGACTCTTCCACGCGGGGATCCTCACACATAGGGAAAGCTCCTTACGGTCTCAGGTGGGGCCGTGTGCCC
>NZ_VELE01000023.1:0-1202 GCF_007681555.1 Kocuria salsicia
GGCTCATCCCAGTCGAGGGTGTAGACGGGGTCTGAACCCGCCGGTCTCGAGCAGGCTCCTGGCGATGTAGTTGGTGAGGTTGCGGAACCCAAGAGCACTGCCGCGGAGGTGTTCGAGGCGGCCGTTGATCGCCTCGGTCGGACCGTTGGACGTGCCGGGGCGGTCGAAGTAGGCGAGCACGTCGTCGGCGCGCTTCCTCAGCGTCCGGCCGAGTGTGGTGAGTTCGACCAGCGCCCTCGGGACACCGCTGCTGATCGAGGCAATCAGGTTGGCCATGAGCTCGCGGCCGTGGTGGCGGTCTTCGTGGCGGTAGGCGGCGATCATCCGCTGGTAGATCCCCCAGGTCGCCTCGACCTCGACATGCTCCTCGGCCCCGAACAACGTGCGGAGTCGAGCGGCCTGCTTGTCGGTCAGCAGCTCGGCGCCGGTGTGCAGGGTCCGCCGCGCGGCATACAGCGGGTCGCCCTTCATCCCGCGGTGGCCGTGGATGGCCTGCTGCACCCGGCGCCGGCACCGGTCGAGCGCGTCCCCGGCGAGGCGGACGACGTGGAACGGATCCATGACCGCCACCGCGTCGGGGAGCTCCTCGGCGGCGGCGGTCTTGAAGCCGGTGAACCCGTCCATCGCGACGACCTCGATCCCGTCGCGCCAGGTGTCGGGTCGGGCGGCGAGCCAGGTCTTGAAGGCCTCCTTCGAGCGACCCTCGACCATGTCCAGCAGCCTGGCGGGGCCGGTCTTGTCGCGGATCGGGGTCAGGTCGATGATCACGGTGACGTACCTGTCGCCGCGCCTGGTGTGCCTCCAGACGTGCTCATCGACGCCGATGACCCTCACGCCGTCGAAGCGGGCCGGGTCGTCGATGAGAACACGTCGGCCTTCAGCAAGCACGGCGTCGTTGGCGGTGTCCCAGGCGACGTCGAGTCCCTCGGCGATCCGGGTGACGGTGAGGTGCTGCACGACCAGCGCTTCGAGCGCCCACCGCAGCCCACGGCGCGAGAGCTTCGACCGCGGCTCGGCCGCACGGGTGGTGTCTTGGCGCCACACGTGCCCGCAGCCGGTGCAGCGGTAGCGACGCACCGCGACCTCCAACACCGTCGGTCGCCACCCCAGCGGCTCGTGCGCGAGCCGACGGATCACGGTGTCCCGAGCAGCGCCTTCGGCGCCGCAGCGTCGACACCACTCGTCCGGGGTCAGGACTCTGC
>NZ_VELE01000023.1:1299-3075 GCF_007681555.1 Kocuria salsicia
GTAGGCGAGCACCGCGCGGTCGGGCTCGAGGCGCTGGCCGGTCACGACGAGGTCGAGTTCGTCGAGTCGGCAGAACGTTGTCAGGTCCGGGCGAGCGAAGCGGGCCCGAGCGGTAGCGACAGGCAACGACGTCAGACCTCCGGATGTCAGGCGTGGAACGTCATCTTCCGAAGACCTCGACCACGATCTAGCCACCGTCGCGCCGGAGTCGCTTCGATCAACGAGTACACCTCATCAGAAGCCCGTTGCCAAGGCCTTGCTCCGTTGTGAGCGACGACGTCGTGGGGATGGGGATCTCAGTCAGTGCAGGGCGCCGAGCTCGACGAGAAGAACGCCGGCGATGATGAGTGCGATGCCGCCCATCATGAGCGCGGTGAGCGGCTCCTTGAAGAGGGCTTTGGACGCGACGGCCGTTAGGGCAACTCCGGACGCTGCCCAGATGCCGTAAGCGACACCGAGGCCCAGGCCCTCATTAAGGGCGAGGGTGAGAAACGCGAAGGCCAGGAGGTAGCCGCCGGCGACGGCGGCGTAGTAGGCGCGGACGCCAGTAGCTGCCATGCGCAGCGAGAGGGTAGCGCTGACCTCGGCAATGATGGCTCCGAGGAGGAACAGGTAAGCCATCAGGTGGCTTCTTCGAGGTTCTTGACCGCGTGCTGGGAGCCGAGTTCGACGGTGAGGACGCCGGCAATGATGAGGACGATGCCGACGCCCATGAGTGCGGTGAGGGTTTCATCGAAGATCAGCGACGACATCACGGCGGTGGTGGCGACACCGAGGGCGCCCCAAATGCCGTAGGCGACGCCCAGCGCCATGCCCTGACGCAGAACGAGGGCGAGGAGAATGAACGAGGCGATGTAGCCAGCCGCGACGAGCACGTACAGTCCGGGTCGATCGAGTGCTCCCTTCAGCGACAGCGAACCGGTGACCTCGCTGAGGATGGACCCCGCGAGCAGTAGCCACTTGGTCATGAGTTCTCCTGGATGAGGTGGTGTGCGAGTGCTCGAATGGCGTCGGTGTCCTCGTCGGATAGGGCGATGCCGTTGCCGGCGGTGTTGAGCCAGATGCCGTCGGCCAAGAGTCGGACGCCGTGGAGGCGGGCCCGCTGGTCGGCCGGAAGGGTCTCGGGGACGTCGACCCAGGCCCCCATGCGGCTGTTCCATCGCTCGGTGAGCGGCTCGCGCAGGCGGGGGTCGGTGAACATGACCAGGTCGCCGTAGTCGAACGGCCCGTCGCAAGCCCAGTCAACGTAGGCGGCGAGGCGTTCGCTGATCGTGGGTACGTTTGGGTTGGTGGTAGCCAGGCGGGCGGCCAGATCCCGCTCGTAGCCGTCGAGGAGGTGGTCGATGACGGCGGTCATCAGTGCTTCCTTGGTTGGGAAGTGGTACATCAGGCCAGCCTTAGTGATTCCTGCAGCGCGAGCTGCGGACACCAGGGAGACAGAGGCGCCAGTGCGGGCCCACGCAAGAGTGCTGGCGAGAACGCCGCCTCGCGCCGACGGTCGGTGGGCAGGTGCACTAGTACTCATATCGACAACTCTACCTACCGGTAGGGTAAGTAACAAACTCATGGTGAGCTGGGCCTCCCGAGCTGAGCGTCAGCATGCTAAGAGCGTGACCGCCCGGCACCTACGACGCCCCGGCCAAGGCGATCAACGGATGACTCGAACACCTCTGTGACTTCCGCGCGTGGGTTCCGAAACCTCATCAACTATCGCTAGGCCACTACTCAAAGCCGGCGACTTCCAGACCGCGACTACACCCTCGATTGGGATCAGCC
>NZ_VELE01000024.1 GCF_007681555.1 Kocuria salsicia
TTCTTCGGCATGACGCCATCCTCTCAACTCGAAAAGATGCGGCACCAAACCTGGGACGGTTCAAGCGGCGCTAGGCGAGTCTGATTGCTGCGTCGATCTATGGGGTGAGGGCAGTGGCCGACATCGCGGTCCGAACTATCGCGGTCCGAACCTACCGGAGTCCGAAAGTACCGCGGTCCGAAACTATCTGATGCGCATCTTCTACAATGAGGATGCGCGTATGCACATGCATACGCACACGCACACTCCTTGGACGCCGTAGCGAGCTTCCGGGCAGACGGTCGCAGACGTCGTCCCCCTGGCTCGTTTCCCCGCCCATCAAAAAATGAACGACCGCGGACTAGCTCGGATCAAGGCGACATCCCCTCAGCATCATGACGCGCTTGTGATGCAACTGAATATAGGAAGCTTAGAGATGACGCAACCAGGACAGACCACCACGACTTCGCACGAAGCGATCGATGCGTTCAAGAGAATCGTCGGCGACGAACATGTACTGACCTCTGAGCGTGCCACGATGCCATTCAGCAAAGGCTATCGATTCGGCGGAGGACCAGTCTTCGCCGTGGTGCGCCCCGGCACGCTGGTCGAGATGTGGCGGGCGCTGCAGGTATCCGTCGACAACAACCTCATCGTCATCCCGCAGGCATCGAACACGGGCCTGACTGGTGGATCCGGCCCCGGCTTCCAAGACTACGATCGCCCCATTGTGATCATCTCGACTCACCGCATCGATGAGGTGCACCTCATCAACGACGCGCGCGAGGCGATCTCGCTCGCGGGCACCCCGCTGACACACCTGACCGACGCGCTCGCCAAGCACCAGCGCGAGCCGCACTCGGTGATCGGGTCGACATCAATCGGCGCCTCGGTCATCGGCGGCATCGCGAACAACTCGGGCGGCAGCCAGATTCGCAAGGGTCCGGCATTCACGCGCGAAGCGATCTTCGCCCGCGTCAACGACGACGGCAAGGTCGAGCTGGTCAATCACCTGGGCATCTCGCTCGGAGACGACCCTGAGGTCGCACTCGACCGTCTACAGCGCGGCGAGTGGTCTCCCGAGGATGTCACCCCAGCTCCCGAAGACTCGAACGAGACCGAGTACGCCGAGCACTTGCGCAAGATCGTGCCTTCGCCTGCTCGCTACAATGCGAACCCCGAGTACCTGTTCGAGGCATCCGGCTCGGCCGGCAAGCTGATGGTGTTCGCGGTGCGCACCCGCACCTTCCCTCGCGAAGTGCACCCGACCGTGTTTTACATCGGCACGAACAACACGCACGAGCTCGAAGAGATCCGTCGGTTGTTCCTCGAAGCCGACATGCCGCTGCCTATCTCTGGTGAGTACATGGGCCGCAGTGCCTTCGACTTGGCCGAGAAGTACGGCAAAGACACCTTCGTCTTCCTGAAGTTCATGAGTCCAGCGCTGCAGACGCGCATGTTCTCGTTCAAGACGTGGGCCAACGGCTTGTTCTCGAAGATTCCCGGCATTGGTCCGACCTTCGCCGACACGGTATCGCAAGCCATGTTCAGCGTGCTGCCCAACCAGCTGCCCAAGCGCATGATGGAGTACCGCAACCGTTTCGAGCATCACCTGCTGCTCACCGTCAGCGAGTCGCAGAAGGCCGCGAGCGAGAAGATGCTCAAGGAGTTCTTCGCAGAGCCCGAGCACACTGGTGAGTTCTTCATCTGCACGTCTGATGAAGAAAAGAGCGCGTCGCTCAACCGGTTCGGCGCGGCCAGTGCCGCCACTCGCTACGCCGCGTTGAAGCGCCGGCACATCGCAGGGCTCATCCCCATCGATGTGGCCCTGCGTCGCGACGATTGGAACTGGCTCGAGGTGCTGCCGGAGGAGATCGACGACCAGCTTGAGGTCAAGGCGTATTACGGGCACTTCTTCTGCCATGTGATGCACCAGGACTATGTCGCCAAGCAGGGCGTGGATCCCGAGGCGCTGCACGACCGCATCCAGCACCTGCTGGAGGAGCGCGGCGCGAAGCTGCCCGCCGAGCACAACTACGGTCGCATCTACAAGCTGCCGGAGTCCATGGAAGAGCACTTCAAGGAGCTCGATCCGACGAATACGTTCAACGCCGGTATCGGCGGCACGTCGCCGCACAAGGACTGGGCCTAAGTCCCCAAGGTAGCGCGACGCCGTGAGAGCCTGAGCGATGTCTTATCCATCTCGGGTGGACCTAGGGCTCGACTCCCTAGGTCCACCGGGACGGATGAGTCGAGACATCGGTCAGAGGCTGGGCAGGCCATAGAATCGCGTGGCGGCGAGGGCCGCGCCCGGTCCGAGAACGGGTCATCGCCTCACGCCGTCAGCTGACCCGCGACGGCCGGCACACCGGCGAAATCCTCGCCACCGGCCACATCGACGAGCCCGGAGGCTATTGCTGAAACACATTGCCTGAACATATTGGTGGAGCTGAAGGTGTGTAGGTTCAGGACATCGTTCATAGGTGAGTCGGGACATTGAACCGTCCCAGGTTCTCGGCCGCTTCTATGCGGGGAGCGGCTCTGGGTTGAGGGCCGCGTA
>NZ_VELE01000025.1 GCF_007681555.1 Kocuria salsicia
TTCTTCGGCATGACGCCATCCTCTCAACTCGAAAAGATGCGGCACCAAACCTGGGACGGTTCACCTCCCTCTGCAACCGCACCGGTGGTGCCTTCTATGGTGACCTGATGACCGACCATGGCCTGATGGTCCTGGTCGATGGTTCCGTCATGGACCGAGACGCCGTGATCGCCTCCCTCAATGACGTACCCGGTTGGGACACGTACGAGATCACAGATCCCCGACTTGTCCCGGCTGGAGGTCAAACGGCCGCCCTGATCTACAAGGCCAAGGCCTCTCGCGGCGACGCGGAGCCGTTCGAGGCAGTCATGAACAGCACCTACGCGCTGGTTGACGGGCAGCCCCGCCTCGCGCTGTACCAGCAGACAACAACCACGCACTGAGCACGTCGCCCGTGGGCGATCGCTCATGCCACGTGGGGCGCGAATCTCGAACGTAGTTCCCTGCCCAGGCGAGGAACTCTACTGTGTGAGCATGGAGAACCCGATCAACGGAGAAGTGGTTGCAGCTCTGACTGTATTCGTCCGCGGGGGAAGTGGCCCCTCTCACTCCTCGCTCACCTCCGCCTTCCTGGCAGCCGGAATTGTCGGCCTCACTCCTTACAGCTCGGGTTCGTTCGACAGTTTGAGCAAGGTCGACCGAATCACCGAGGCTGCCTGCAAGGTCTGGCAACAGTCCACCCGGGGCCGACGTCTGGTCGAGGAAATCTTGAGTATTTATCGAGTGGCAGGCATCTTTGGCGACCCCAACCTCCAGATGGAGGTCGCATCACTCAGAAGCGCCCTGCTGCAACGCGGCTGGGCTCTCGATACCGACGGCCGACTGGACCGGTTGGGCGATATCGATCTCGAGGTTGGGGATCGGCAAGCGCTAAATGATCAGTTGAACCGCTTGCGTCACAACACCGAAGATGCCGGCCTGCTCCTGGGGACAGCCAAAGAGCTGCTTGAATCCGTCGGAAAGTTTGTACTGGAGGAGAACGGGCGCCTTCCCGACCGCAGGATCAACATGCCCGAGGTGATGACCGTCAGCATGGAGCTCTTAGGCATCATGCCCGTCCAGGTCGACGCCTCCACGGAGGGCGGCAAGCAACTGCGCAAGGTTTATCAGGCAGTCCGCACGGTGGTCGATGCCATCAATGAGCTGCGCAACGACCACGGAACAGGCCACGGTCGCACGCTGCCGAGCGGCGTGTCCGTGGAAGCGGCACGGTTCATGATCAGGCAGGCCACGATGGTCGCCGAGATGATGCTGGCGACTCATGACCGCCAAATGGGGCGTGCTTGACGAGGACGGATGAGTCGCACCAGCGACAGGATCGGTCTCGCCACTGACCCACAGGGCGGAGCTGCTCCAGAATTCATAGCAGTGGTCCTCGCACGGCAGCCGCACACACACGCACCAATCCGCCGCTCCGCGCGGCGTCGAAGCCGCGCCCCAATGCCGACCAGCGCACGAGTCTCGCCACTTAGTGCTGCGATTTTCGCGCCACTTAGCGCTGCGATCCACAAGGGTGGCAGGCTGGAACCGACGGGGTGCGAATACGGTGGTTTGAGCTACCAGCCGGCCCCGGTGGCACAGAACCCTTCATTTGAGCTATACGTGCGGTCCGGACCCAGGCACATGCGGACCTCGGACGTCACACGGCGAGTTGCATCCGCAGCGTCGCCCAACCATCAATCGAAGACGCAACTACGGTTTCGGTGACCACGAAGCCGAGGGCGGAGTAGAGGTTCACGGCGGGATTGTTGTGTTCGTAGACGTTTAATGTCACCCGGCGAACATCGGACAGCGCCGTTACGTGCTTCACGAGATGTTCAACTAGCGAGCGTCCGAGACCAAGGCCACGCGCTTGGGGGTCCACCAGAATCCGTCCGAGGTGAACCGTGTCGGTCGAGCGCCTGGTGTAGCAGGCGATTCCTCGAGGAACGTTGTCGACGCGAAGCGCCATCACGTTCCATCCTTGAGCGGTGGTGGCGAGAAGGTCTTTGGCGGCCATCGGATAGGTCAGTCCTGGGCCTGCGAACAGTAAGAGTGCTTCCTCGGACGTGATCCACGAAGGCGCTGCCTCGGCATCGAGTGGGTGTGCCGGCGCGAAGGAGATGTTCTTGTCCACGCTCCCATCTTGACACCCACCACTCTCCGTTGAGGGTTCGAACAGCTCACTGCTCGCTTGCGGTGCAAAAATGGTCGTTTCTGCACTTCTTCCCGGCGACCTCGAGCAACGGGCCGGGCGTGTGGACCATAATCAGCTATGGGCACCCCTACTCTCACCGAGCAGTTTCTAGCTGACCTTCGTAAGCACGTACAGAAGGCGTCTCCAACGGGGTACAACCACCAGGTGGCCCAGAACCTGGACTTGCAGTCGCTGCTGGTGGTTGTCATGAAT
>NZ_VELE01000026.1 GCF_007681555.1 Kocuria salsicia
TGTACTGACCGCGGACGTTGATCGACGTTGCGGCTTGTCTTCGAGCGTGCTCGAACCCCTAGCGTGCGGGACATGACGAACGATCGGGCCCTGGCAGATGCCCTGCGACTCGCCGTCGATCCGCCCGGGGGCGTGAACGTCGACGCTTTGAGAGAACTCACCCGAGCCGATTCCGAAGAGGACTGGGACATCTCAGCGGCCGCCGAGCACTTAGGCGTCAGCCCTCACACCCTGCGCTACTACGAGCGCGCCGACCTGGTGGTCATCCCTCGGGATCAGGCAGGTCACCGCCGGTTCGACGCCCCGACCGTCCGGCGCCTCGTCTTCCTGACCCGGATGCGGGCATCCGGCATGCCCATCGCCGACCTGCGCCGTTACGTCGATCTCGTCGACGCCGGCGCTGACACGATCCCAGACCGACTCGACCTCCTCCTCGAACACCGCGACACCCTTCGCTCCCAGATCGCCCAACTTCAACTCGCCCTCGCCGCGACCGAGTACAAACTCGCCACCTACCAGGAAGGCCCCCAGCCATGACGACGCCCCAGCACGACATCACCTCATGCGAGAACCTCGCCCGCCGCCAGCACGGCCAAGATGTCCTCTCGCGCATCGACGGCCACCAGGGCGAAGCCGTCATCGAGTCCCTCGCTGACATCAGCCCAGCCCTGGGACATCACGTCGCGGCCTTTGCCTTCGGCGACATCTATGACCGCCCCGGCCTGGACCCGCGCAGCCGTCAGCTCGTCACGATCGGCGCCTTGACCGCGCTGGGTGGCTGCGAGCCGCAGCTGCGGGTCCACATCGGCGCCGCGTTGAACGTCGGCCTCACAGAAGAGGAGATCGTCGAGGCCTTGCTGCATTGCGCGGTCTACGCCGGCTTTCCCCGCGCCCTCAACGCGACGTTCGTCGCTAGGGAGGTCTTTGCTTCGCGACGCGCCAACGCCTGACAAAGAATCACACCGGCCAAGAGGGCGCCAGAGCATCCGGCGGCCCTCCTGGCGCACGCACAAGGACTTCCATGGCACACGCCAACGCAGCTCTCACACCACGACACCGGCTCAAGGTAGCTCGTCTCGTCGTCGATGACGGGTGGCCGATCAGCGAGGTTGCTGCTCGCTTCCAAGTGTCCTGGCCGACGGTGAAGCGCTGGGTCGACCGCTACCTGGCCGGTGATTCCATGCAAGACCGCTCCTCACGGCCGAAGACCTCGCCCAGTAAGACCAGCAAGGCGGTGTCCAAGCGATGCGTCAGCTTGCGAATCCGGTTGCGGGAAGGGCCTGTCCAGCTCGCATCCCGGCTCAACATCGCCCCGTCCACCGTGCATCGAATCCTGACATCGGCGCGCCTGAACCGCCTGTCGTATGTCGACCGGGCCACGGGCGAGCCGATCCGCCGGTACGAGCATCCCCATCCCGGGTCTCTGGTACACGTGGACGTGAAGAAGCTCGGGAACATCCCCGACGGCGGCGGCTGGCGGTACGTCGGACGGCCGCAGGGCGACCGCAACCGAGCGGCGACACCGGGCAAGCCCAAGAGCAAGTGGCACAACCCGAAGCTCGGATACGCGTTCGTACACACCGTCATCGACGACCACTCCCGCGTCGCGTACACCGAGGTCCACGACGACGAGACCGCCGTCACCGCCGTCGCCGTCCTGCACCGCGCTGTCGACTGGTTCGCTGAGCGCGGCGTCACGATCGAAAGGGTCCTGTCGGACAACGGCGGTGCGTACCGCTCGCACCTGTGGCGCGACACCTGCGAGGCCCTCTCGATCACCCCGAAGCGGACGCGGCCGTACCGGCCCCAGACCAACGGGAAGGTGGAGCGCTTCCACCGGACCATGGCCGACGGCTGGGCCTACGCCCGCTGCTACACCAGCGAGCAAGAACGCCGAGAGGCCCTCGAGTCATGGCTGCACCAGTACAACCACCACCGCCCCCACACGGCGTGCGGCAACCAACCGCCCTTCTCACGATTGATCAACGTCCCCGGTCAGTACA
>NZ_VELE01000027.1 GCF_007681555.1 Kocuria salsicia
ATTCATGACAACCACCAGCAGCGACTGCAAGTCCAGGTTCTGGGCCACCTGGTGGTTGTACCCGGTTGGAGACGCCTTCTGTACGTGCTTACGAAGGTCAGCTAGATGTACTGACCGGACACGTTGGTTGAGGAGCGAAACGCGGTTCGGTCCTGTTGTGAGGGAGAACTCCTCACCGTCGGACGAGGAGTTCCTGTGATGCGTTGCAGGCTTGGGCGAACACCCTTGGGTCGCCTTGGATTGACGCGGTGACCTGCGCTCCTTCATGGAGCAGGTGCAGCAGGGTCCCAGTGTTCTCGTCGCCGCTGGCGATCTGCGTGAACAGGGCCAGCATCCAGGCTTTCTCTGCCCGGATGAACTTGGTGGCCTCATGGTCGCTGGCGCCGATCTCGGACCACGCGTTGACGAACGCGCAACCGCGGGGGGTGCTGGTCGCCCATTGGGCAGTGTGCTGGTAGACGATGTCTAAGGCTTGAGCTGGGGAGGCATCGGTCAATGTTTCCAGGAGTTCGCCTTGCCAGGCGTGGGCGCGTTGTTGTAGGTAGCAGACGATCAACCGATCCTTGGGGCTGCCGCACGATCAGGTGACAGTTGGGGTGTCAGGCCACGAGGCTCACGGCCGGGTTCATGATGGTCTCGTATTCGATGGGGGTCAATCGGCCCAGGCGGGCCTGTCGGCGGCGTCGATGATAGGTGCGCTCGATCCAGGTGATGATCCCGATGCGCAGCTCCGTGGAGTCTTCACGGGTCTTCCCGGGACGGTTGCCGTCGTCGATGCCTGCTTGGCGGATCCATTTGCGCAGCGTCATCTCGTGGACGCCGAAGTCCTTGGCGATCTGAGCGAGGGTGACGCCCGCTTCACGGGTGCGCGCGACACGCACGACGTCGTCACGGAACTGTTGAGGGTAGGGCTTGGGCACGGTGATCATCCTTCCAGATCGACCCGCGTCGGCCAGCCAGGTTCGGTGTCACCTATCCGTACAGCAGTCCCATTGGTTGTCGAGCCAGGTGTGATTGCGGGCAGACTGTGCTCATGACTCCTGCCCGTCCTGAGCATCCGTCCATGGCCGACCGACTGGTTCATCTGGCCGGCCAGGCCCCGGCTGCGCTCGGCCTGGGCTCCTCACCGGGCGACGGAGACGAGGTGCGTCTGCTGGGGCATGGGGAGAGCTTCGCGGCGTGGTTACTGGAGGCCGGCGAGCAACGGGTGGTGGTGCGGATCGCCCGGCGTCCGGTGGAGGAGCTGCCGCGGCCGATGCAGGAGGAGTTCCACGGGCTGAGCCTGGTGCCTGAGGGCATCGGCCCGCAGGCGCTGGTGCTGGAGGAGTCGGTGGACAATCCGTTGGGTGCTCCGTACATGGTGGTCGGTTTCGTGCCCGGCCGTGTCCTTCCACCGGGGCAGTGGACCCCGGGGCTGGTCCAGGCCCACGCCCAGCAGATGGCTCGTCTGCATGCCCAGCGCTTCGACCGCTGCGGTGAACTGACCACACCGGAGGAGGAACACCGAGAGACGGTGGATATCGCCGGTCAGTTCGCCGCCGGGCTGGAGTGGTGGTCGGACAACCACCCGGGGGTGATGAACGAGCCCGACGTGACACGCCTGGCGCGGAAGGTGGGGGCGTATCTGCAGGACGCACAGAAGGTTTTCAATCGGTTGGAGTCCTTCGCG
>NZ_VELE01000028.1 GCF_007681555.1 Kocuria salsicia
GGGCTCTTCAGGATCCAGGGTGTAGTCGCGGCCTGAACCCGCCGGTCTCCAGGAGCGATCTGGCGATGTAGTTGGTGAGGTTGCGGAACCCGAGCGTGGAGCCGCGCAGGTGTTCGAGCCGGCCGTTGATCGCCTCGGTCGGGCCGTTGGATGTACCAGGACGATCGAAGTAGGCCAGCACGTCGGTGGCCCGCTTGGTCAGGGTCCGGCCGAGCGTGATCACCTCGCTCAACGCACCCGGGACGCCGTGGCTGAGGGAGTGGATCAGCCGCTGCATCAGCGCTCGGCCTCGGGCCCGGTCGGGTTCTCGGTAGGCGGCGATCATCCTCTGGTAGATCCCCCAGGTGGCCTCGACCTCGACGTGGGCGTCGGCCGTGAACAGCTTCTCCAGCCGGTCCCGCTGCTTGTCGGTGAGCAGGTCCGCTCCGGTGTGCAGGGTCCGGCGAGCCGAGTAGAGGGGATCGCCGGCCCGGCCGCGGTGGCCACGGGTGTCCTGCTGAACGCGGCGCCGGCACTGATCCAGGGCATCGCCGGCCAGGCGCACGACGTGGAAGGGATCCATGACCGCGGTCGCCTCGGGCAGCTCCTCGGTGGTGGCGGTCTTGAACCCGCTGAACCCGTCCATCGCGACTACTTCCACGCCCTGGCGCCAAGGGTTCTCGCGCTCGGCCAACCATGTCTTGAACGCCTGTTTGGAGCGGCCCTCGACCATGTCCAGCAGGCGTGAGGGCCCGGTGCCGTCCCGGACCGGGGTGAGGTCGATGATGACGGTGACGTACTTGTCGCCGCGGCGGGTGTGGCGCCAGACGTGCTCGTCGACGCCGATGACCTTGACCCCGTCGAACCGGCCGGGGTCGTCGATGAGCACCCGCTTGCCCTCGGCCAGCACGGCGTCGTTGGCGGTGTTCCACGAGACTCCCAGGCCTTCGGCGACGCGGGCCACGGTCAGGTGCTGGCACACGATCCCTTCCAGCGCCCACCGCAGACCGCGACGGGAGAGCCTCGCCCGCGGCTCGGCCGCCTTGGTGGTGTCCTGGCGCCACACGTGTCCGCACCCGGTGCACCGGTAGCGGCGAACCGTGACCAGCAGCGTCGTAGGTCGCCAGCCCAGCGGCTCGTGCGCCAGGCGCCGCACCACGGTGTCGCGGGGCGTGCCCTCGCAGCCGCAGCGTCGGCACCACTGGTCCGGTTCCAGGACCCGGCAGGCCAGGATCGCCTGCTCGGGCTCGAGGCGCTGACCGACGACGTCAAGACCGAGCTCGTCGAGACGGCAGAAGGTGGTCAAGTCAGGGCAGGCGAAGGTAGCGTCAGGCACGTCGAGGTCTTCCAGATGAGGCGTGTAGGAACCTTCATCTTCGGGAGGCCTCGACCCCTATCCGGCGACCGACGCGCCGACCCCAACTACACCCTGGATCCTGAAGAGCC
>NZ_VELE01000029.1 GCF_007681555.1 Kocuria salsicia
CCTAGGTCGTGTTGCTAAACGGCCGGCCGGAACCGTTCGGTCATCCTTGGATTGTGTCGCGTGACGTGATCTCGGACGAGACGTGGTCTGTGATCGGTCCGCTGTTCCCGCCTGCAAAAACGAGAGGACGTCCGCCAGTCGATCGTCGGGTCATCGTGGAAGCGGTGGTGTGGCGGTTCCGGACGGGCGCTCCGTGGCGAGACCTGCCGGAGCGGTTCGGAAACTGGAACACGATCTACCGCAACTTCGACCGATGGGCGAAGGACGGCCTTTGGGCGCGTGTTCTCGAACAGGTACAAGGCGTAGCCGAACGCAATGGGGATATTGACTGGGTGGCGTCGATCGATTCCACGATCACACGCGTGCATCAGCATGGAGCGACACTGCCACGGGATAAAAAGGGGCACTACGAACTACAACAAGTCCACCGCTGAGCCGTCGGACCACGCGATCGGCCGGTCGCGAGGCGGGCTCACAACGAAGACACATCTCGTTTGCGACGGCAGAGGCCGACCGCTCGGGTTTGTTGTAACCGGCGGTCAGGTCGCCGACACCATCATGTTGCCGGTGACGCTGAACCAGATCCGCGTCCCGACCGCTGGGCGTCCGCGACTTCGGCCGGACCGGTTGCGCGCCGACAAGGGATACCCATCGAAAGCCAACCGTGCGTGGTTGCGGGCACGGGACGTCAAGACGACGATCCCTGAGCGCAACGATCAAATCGCGCATCGCCGAAAGCGTCCGGGCCGGCCCATTGTGTTCGACGCGGACGACTACAAAGGCCGGAACGTCGTCGAGCGGTGTTTCAACCGGCTGAAACAGTGGCGGGGCATCGCGATGCGCTCCGACAAGACCGCCCGTAACTACCACGCAGCACTTTGCCTCGCCGCGACCCTGCTGTGGGTCGAGAGACCCAGCTCTTCTCCTCCGGACTGACTTTCAGTTTGCCGATGCCGATACGGCGTAGGTAGATTCCTCGACGCCTCGCCCGTCCGTTGTGAGCGTCGTCGCGACCAGTTTCATTCCAAGCCGCTCGCAAAGCTCACGCGAAGATTCGTTGGCGGCGTCGGTCTTAGCTATCACTTGAAGGAAGCCCCAGTCGCTGAGGGCAGCAGCCAGGAGCGCGCCCACAGCTTCAGTTGCCAGGCCCTTCCCGCCGAAACAGGGGTTGAACACGTAACCAATCTCGGCGCTGTCATCGTGATGCCAGACGAGTCCGACCTCTCCAACAACTTCGCCTGTCTCAAGAAGCTCGACAACCAGAACCAGCTCGTCGCCGGGGCCGTCGAACCGCGCTGCAGCGTACATAGAGAGCTCACTCGCGGTGTGCTCCCGAGTCCACGTTCCAGCGCTCAGGTACTGAGCCACGTCCGGTCTCGACCTATAGGCGA
>NZ_VELE01000002.1 GCF_007681555.1 Kocuria salsicia
AACTCTCCGTCAAAAAACTTCAACAGAAACCACCCACCACCACTCCAAAAGAGCAGCAGCAAGATGGGATCCCAGCTGACACCCAACACCCCCAGGAAACGGGAAAACACCCAGAGGACATCAGGCCATCAACCAAAAACAAAAAATTTGGTATCAACAAACTAGACACACTATTGAGTTGACAAACAACACACCACAACGAGATCGACTGCTCTTTGCAGGTTCACAACGTTCGGTTGACGACCGGCTCGCAGCCGATCAAATTTGTTCTCCGCTTCGCCAGGCCGGAAGGCCCTCCTTGAAGCGGCTTGTACAGCTTAGTTCGGCTTGCTCGGCGTGTCAACTTGACTGCTCAAGACGATCCGCTCCGCTCGTTCCGAAGCTCCGTAACCATAGCATGAACAAGGTCCGAATTTTTCGGGCTGATCTTTGCTGGCCACCCGCCGCTGCTCGGTCCCTTCCGGGTCCTCGTCGCGACGACTCGGAATACATTACACACGACACGGGACCGGCGCAAAACGCCGGTCCCGTGCAGAAGTCCTGGTCGGTGGGGGTGTCGGTAGCGCCCCGCTCAGGCGCTGAACGTCACCGCCGCAAGGTTTTTCTTCCCGCGCCGCAGCAGGGCGAATCGGCCGTGCAGCAGGTCCGACTCTCCGATCACGGCGTCCTCCCCCGTGACCTTGTGGTTGTTCACCGAGGCGCCGCCCTCCTTCAGGACCCGCCGCGCTGCCGATTTGGAGTCCGAGAGGCCGGTGGCAACGAGCAGGTCCGAGACCAGGTGCTCTCCTGCCCCGACTTCCGCGTGGGGAAGTGCTGCGGCCACCGAGGCGAGGGTTTCCTTGTCCAGGTCCTCGAAGGAGCCACGGCCGAACACGGCGGCGGACGCCTCGATCGCCTTGCGCGTGGCGTCCTCCCCGTGGACGAGTGTGCTGACGTCCGCGGCGAGCACGCGCTGCGCCTCCCGACGGTGCGGCTCCTCCCCGGTCAACCGGCCGAGCTCTTCAATTTCCTGCCTGGTGCGGAAGGTGAAGACCTTGAGGCGGTCCACGACGTCCGTGTCAGCGGTGTTGAGCCAGAACTGGTAGAAGGCGTACGGAGAGGTGAGCTCAGGGTTGAGCCAGATCGCGTTGCCCTCGGACTTGCCGAACTTGGTGCCGTCCGAGTTGGTGATCAGCGGCGTGCCGATGGCGTGGACCGTGGCGCCCTCCGTCTTGCGCACCAGCTCCGTTCCGGAGGTGAGGTTGCCCCACTGGTCGGAACCGCCGGTCTGAAGCACGCAGTCGTACTGGCGGTAGAGGTTCAGGAAGTCCAGGCCCTGCAGGATCTGGTAGCTGAACTCGGTGTAGGAGATCCCTTCCTCCGAGTTCAGGCGCTTGGCCACGATGTCCTTCTTGATCATGGTGCCCACGCGGAAGTACTTGCCAATGTCCCGCAGGAAGTCGATGGCGGACAGCGGCGCGGTCCAGTCCAGGTTGTTGACCATCCGCGCGGGGTTCTCGCCCTCGAAGGAGAGGAAGCGCTGCACCTGCTCACGCAGCAGGTCCACCCACTCCGCCACCGTCTCACGGGAGTTGAGGATCCGCTCCGAGGTCAGCCGCGGATCACCGATCAGACCGGTGGAACCTCCCACCAGCCCCAGGGGGTGGTGGCCGGCGAGCTGCAGCCGACGCAGCAGGAGCAGCTGGACGAGGTGGCCCAGGTGCAGCGACGAGGCGGTGGGGTCGAAGCCGCAGTAGTACGTGATCGGAGCGCCGTCCACCACTTCGCGCAACGCCTCCGGATCGGTGGAGACCTGGATGAGCCCGCGCCAGTTCAGCTCGTCCCACAGGGACGTGAAGGAGGGGTCGTTGTGCTGCGAGGTGAGATCGGTGGTCGACACGGGGACTAAGTTATCAGGCCCTCGCAGCGCCGTCGTCCCCGCCCGGTGCTGCGCCCTGGGCCCCCACCGTGGCTTCGCGGGAAGCGGCGCGCGCGCCTCCGTCCGCCACCGCGCCGGGCTCCACCGGCGCCACCCCGTCGGGCATGCCGTGGGCGGCCACGAGGTAGAGCCGCTGGGTGGGCCGGGTCATCGCCACGTACAGGTTGCCTGGGCCGCCGGACGGGTCCGCCTCGATCTCGGCGGGTTCCACGACCACCACAGAGTCGAACTCCAGGCCCTTCGCGTCCCACGGAGTGAGGACCATGATGCGCCGGTCGAGACTGCGCATCCCGGCGGCCACGAGTCCCGGGAACGCACGCTCGAGGGCAGAGCCGACCGCCGCGATCCGTCGACCGGGACACACCACCCCCACCAGCCCTCCGGAGAGCAGCTCCAGCTCCCGGCCCACGGACGCCACGACCTCCTCGGTCACGGCGTCGTCCGAGGCGGCGGGCACCAGCACGGGAGGGTCCCCGTCCCGCACGGCCGTGGGGTGCGACACCGTGAGCCCCGCGGCGCGGGCCACCCGGACCGCGGCGTCTGCGATCGGCTGGGGCGTGCGGTAGTTCACCGTGAGCTCCTCGAGCGTGAAGCGCTCCCCCACGAACGGCTCCAGTGCACCCTGCCAGGTGGTCGCCGCGGCCGCGTTGCCCGCCTGGGCGATGTCCCCCACCACGGTGAACGACTTCAGCGGGCAGCGCCGCATGAGCACGCGCCACTGCATGGGCGAGAGCTCCTGGGCCTCGTCCACGACCACGTGGCCGTAGGCCCAGGTGCGGTCCGACGACGCCGCCTCGGCCGCCGTGACGCGGTGCGGCGCCTCCGCGTTGAACGCCGTGAGCTGCTCCACGGTCACCACGCCCTGCGCCCCGATGTCCTCGAAGCCCTCCGCCATGGTCTCCAGCGCCTTCTGCGCGGACTCCTGGGCCTTGCGCTCCTCGACGGCGCGGTCCCCGCGCACCTTGATCCCGGCCGTGTCGAAGTCCCCGAGCAGCTCCGCCGCCTCGTCGAGCAGCGCGACGTCCGCCACGGTGAGGGGCGCGTCCACGGGACGCAGCAGCCGAGCCACCTGCTCGTCGGTCAGCTCGGGGGCCGCGGAGCGCAGGTAGCGCTCCTTCCCGAAGAGCTGGGAGACGAGCTGCTGGGGAGTCAGGGGCAACCACAGGAGGTTGAGCGCGATGCGCACCTCCCGGCTCTGCCTCAGGTCCTCCCGCAGGTAGGAGCGGTCCATCGTGGAGCCGGACTTCTCGTTGAGCTCCGCCCCCAGCGTGTCTGCGAGCTCATTGACGACCACCTTCACGAAGGTCTCGCGAGCCTCGTTGTGCGGCTTGCCGGTGGCGCGGGCCCGCTCCCGGGCACGGCGCACGAGTGCGCGGTCGAGCTTGACGGTGTGGCCGTCCACCGAGAGCCACTGCGTCCTCTCGGGAAGCTTCTGCCGGTCCGCGACGGCGCGCCTGACGACGTCCACCATGTGCAGCCCGGACTTCCAGCGCGCCACCCAGGGGTCCTCCTCGACCGTGCCGTGCACCCCCGGGTAGAGGTCCGCCAGCGAGGACATCACCACGCCCGTCTCCCCCAGCGCCGGCAGCACCCGCTCGATGTACCAGAGGAAGGAGGAGGACGGCCCCACGATCAGCACGCCGGACTTCGCGAGGCGCTCACGGTGCTCGTAGAGCAGGTACGCCGCGCGGTGCAGGGCCACAGCCGTCTTGCCGGTGCCCGGCCCGCCCTGCACCACCCGCACCCCGGACAGCGGTGCGCGGATGATGCGGTCCTGCTCTGCCTGGATGGTGGCGACGATGTCCGTCATGCGCCCGGTGCGCTCGGAATTGAGGGCGGCGATGAGCGCGCCCTCGCCGTGGACCACGTCGTCTCCGGAGACGGCCTCGGGATCGAAGACGTCGTCCTCCAGTGCGGTGACCTCCCGGCCGTCCATGATGAGGTGGCGACGGCGCACGAGGTCCATGGGGTTCGCGGCCGTGGCCTGGTAGAACGCCCCGGCCTCCCGGGCGCGCCAGTCCAGCACGAGCCGCTGGTGGTCCTCCGTCGCCAGCCCCAGGCGGCCCACGTAGTGGCGTTCGCCGCCCGTGGTGTCGAGGCGCCCGAAGACCAGGCGCTCGTCCACGGAGTTCAGCTGAGCGAGACGGTCCTCGTAGTAGGTGGCAAAGGCGTCCCGCTCGGAGCGGGCCTGGTGGCCACCGCCGAAGTGGGTCGTCCGGACCCTGCGCAGCTCGCGGTCGCTGAGCTCCCGCAGCTCGTCCAGCCGGGCATAGGCCCCTGCCACGTACCGGCGCTCGTCCTCGAGCTGCCGGGACACATCCACCGCTGCGGAATCCTCCACGAACTTCACCTCACGCACCCTGCCGACGGAACCGGTCGCTCAACCGGCGATCGACCATCCTACCGCCCACCGGGTGCGCCTCCGCGGGTCAGACGCGCAGCAGCGCCCGGACCCGGTGCCCGCCCAGCTGGGTGCGTCCGCGCAGTGCCGTGAGCTCCATGATCACGCCGAAGCCCGCCACGTTGTAGCCGCCGCGGGTCAGCAGCGCGGACGCCGCGCCGAGAGTGCCGCCGGTCGCGAGGACGTCGTCGAGCACGAGCACGCGCGAGCCCCGTGGGGCGTCGTCGGTATGGATCTCCAGCGTTCCCGTGCCGTACTCGAGGTCGTAGGACTGGGACAGGGTCTCGCGGGGCAGCTTGCCCGCCTTGCGCACCGGGATGATGCCGGCCCCGGAGGCGTAGGCGACGGCGGCGGCGATCATGAACCCCCGCGCCTCGACACCCGCCACGCAGTCGTACTGTCCCCGGAAGGCGTCCACGAGCGCGTCCACCGTGCGGTGGAAGCCCTCCCCGTCCGCGAACAGCGGCGTGAGGTCGCGGAAGAGCACCCCCGGTTCGGGGTGGTCCGGGATCTTCTCGCACAGCCGGTCGATCATCTGTTCAACGGATTCAGTCACCCGCCCATGGTATCCGCCGGGCACGCCCCCACTCGCCGCCGCGCGGCTCACCGGGTGCGCCGACGCTTGACCGCGGCCTTGCGGTAGGGGGACACGGTCGGGTCCCCCGCGATCGCGAAGCGCCACGGGTAGGTGTCCATGCCGCCCTCGCCGGAGACCCCCGTCCGGGGTGTCACGACGACGTCGCCCACCGGTTCCTGCCGCAGCGCGAGTCCCGTCCACGACGGTTCGGGCGTGCGGAGCACGGCCTCCTCCGCGAGCGCCGCGGGGTCGTCGGAACGGCCGAGATCCACCAGCGCGGCGCCGTCGTCCTCCCGCGAGAGGCCCAGTGCCTGCGCCACGTTGCCCGGACCGCGCGCGAGTGCCACGAACGGCGGCTCGGAGCTGCGGTTGGCGAGCCGGCGACGCGCGGCGACGTCCTGACCCAGCACCACCTCCCCGGAGCGCACGAGGATCCCGCCGCCGGTGCCCTCGTCCCGGCACACGAAGTTCACGGCGTGGTGCAGCCCGTACGTGAAGTACACGTAGATCCGCCCCGGCGCCTCGAACATGGAGGCGTTGCGCGCGGTGCGCCCGCGGTAGGTGTGCGCACCCGGGTCCGGCAGGTCCGAGTCGTGGGGTCCGCCGTAGGCCTCGAGCTCGGTCAGCCGGAGCGCCACCGTGCCGACGGGCAGCGCGCAGACGAAGACCGAGCCGAGAAGTCTCGGGGCGACGTCGGGCGCGCGGCCCAGCAGCAGCTCGTGCAGTCCCTGCGTCACGAGACCACGGGCTCGCGTGCCTCGAAGTCCGCGAGCGCGGCCATCCGCCATTCGAGCTCGGCGAGCTGCTGCGCCACCGCGTCCGGGGCGGTGCCGCCCTGGGAGCTGCGGGAGGCGAGCGAGCCCTCGACCGTGAGCACCTCGCGCACGCCCGGGGTGAGGTGCTCGGAGATCTGAGCGAACTGCTCGTCGGTGAGGTCCCACAGCTCGATGCCGTGCTCCTCGCACACGCGTACGGCGTCGCCGGAGATCTCGTGCGCCTCGCGGAAGGGGACCCCCTGGCGCACGAGCCACTCTGCCACGTCCGTGGCGAGTGCGAAGCCCTGCGGCGCGAGCTCGGCCAGGCGCTCGGTGTGGAACGAGAGGGTGCCCATCATCCCCGCCACGGCGGGCAGCAGCACCTCGAGCTGGTCGATCGCGTCGAAGACCGGCTCCTTGTCCTCCTGCAGGTCACGGTTGTAGGCGAGCGGCAGGCCCTTCAGCGTGGCGAGCAGCCCGGCGAGGTCACCGATCAGCCGCCCGGCCTTGCCGCGCGCGAGCTCCGCGACGTCCGGGTTCTTCTTCTGCGGCATGATCGAGGAGCCGGTGGAGTAGGCGTCGTCCAGCGTGACGAACGAGAACTCCTTGGTGGCCCACGTGGTGACCTCCTCGCTCATGCGGGAGACGTCCACCGCGGCCATGGCGCAGACCCACGCGAACTCGGCGTAGACGTCCCGGGACGCGGTGCCGTCGATCGAGTTGAAGACAGCGGAGTCGAAGCCGAGCTCCGCGGCGACGGCGTTGGGGTCCAGGCCCAGCGAGGAGCCCGCGAGCGCACCGGAGCCGTACGGGGAGACCGCCGCGCGGGCGTCCCAGTCCACCAGCCGCTCGACGTTGCGCAGCACCGCCCACGCGTGGGCCAGCAGGTGGTGCGAGAGCAGCACCGGCTGGGCGTGCTGCAGGTGGGTGCGTCCGGGCATGGGCGCGTAGGGGTGACGCCGCGCCTGCTCCACGAGGGCGCGCACCACGTCCAGCAGGTTGCCCGCGATGATCGAGGCGTGGTCCCGCAGGTACATGCGTCCCAGCGTGGCGATCTGGTCGTTGCGCGAGCGCCCCGCCCGCAGCTTGCCGCCCAGCGCGGGGCCGGCGCGCTCGATCAGTCCGCGCTCCAGGCAGCCGTGGACGTCCTCGTCCGACTCCGCCGGGACGTACGCGCCGCTGCGCACGTCCGCCTCGAGTCGGTCCAGCGCGTCGATCATCCCGGTCAGCTCCTCGGCGCTGAGCAGACCCGCGGTGTGCAGCACCCGGGCGTGGGCGCGCGAACCCGCGATGTCGTAGGGCGCGAGACGCCAGTCGAACTGGGTGGACTTGCTCAGCGCGGCCAGCGCGTCCGCCGGTCCCCCGGCGAAACGGCCGCCCCACAGGGCGCCCTCGTTGGTTCCGTGCTGCTCGTGCTGGGCCATGGTGCTCCTCGTGGACGGTGGTGGATCGGTGCGCCCCCGGCGGTGTGCGCCAGTGGCGCGGGGGCGGCACGACGGGGCATTCTGCCGCGACGACGTGACGCGGTGGGGACGGCGGTGCGGACGCGACGACGCGCGGCGGAGTCCCGGGCGCGTCGAACGGCCGGGCTCCAGTCTAGGAGCCCGGCCGTCCGGCACCGCGTCAGCGGGGTCCGCCGCGTGCACGCCGTGCGCGCGGCGGGTGGGGTCAGTCCTCGTCCAGGTTCTGCTCGCGCCGGGACGCGACCTTGGAGGACATCCCGAACAGCTCGATGAAGCCGCGGGCGTTGGACTGGTCGAACGAGTCGCCCTCGTCGTAGGTGGCGAGGTTGAAGTCGTAGAGACCCGTGTCCGAGCGCCGCCCGGTCACGGTGGCCCGGCCAGCGTGCAGCTCCATGCGGATGTCGCCGTTGACGTACTTCTGCGTGTCGTCGATGAACACGTCCAGGGACTTCTTCAGCGGGGAGAACCACTGGCCGTCGTAGACCAGCTCGGTCCAGCGCTGGCCCACGGTCTTCTTGAAGCGGGCCTGCTCGCGCTCGACCGTGACGTTCTCGAGCTCCTTGTGCGCGGTGATCAGCGCCATGGCACCCGGGGCCTCGTAGATCTCGCGGGACTTGATGCCCACCAGGCGGTCCTCGACGATGTCGATCCGGCCCACGCCCTGTGCGCCCGCCCGACGGTTCATCTCCTGGATGGCCTGCAGCGGGGTCACGGGCTTGCCGTCCAGGGCGACCGGCACACCGCGCTCGAACGAGATCACGACCTCGTCAGCAGCGGGCGGGAACGTGGGATCGTCGGTGTAGTCGTAGACGTCCTTGGTGGGACCGTTCCAGATGTTCTCCAGGAAGCCCGTCTCCACGGCTCGACCCCACACGTTCTGGTCGATGGAGAACGGGTTCTTCTTGGTGGTCACGATGGGGAGCTCGTTCTTCTCCGCGTAGGCGATGGCCTTCTCACGGGTCAGCGCGAGGTCCCGCACCGGGGCGATGCACTTGAGCTCGGGGCCGAGCGTCTGGATGCCCACCTCGAAACGGACCTGGTCGTTGCCCTTGCCCGTGCAGCCGTGGGCCACGGTGGTGGCCCCGAACTGCTTGGCCGCGGCCACCAGGTGCTTGACGATCACCGGGCGGGAGACCGCCGAGACCAGCGGGTAGGAGTCCATGTAGAGGCCGTTGGCCTTCAGCGCCGGCATGCAGTACTCGCTCGCGAACTCGTCCCGGGCGTCCGCGACGTAGGCCTCCACGGCACCGCAGTCCAGGGCGCGCTGACGGATGGTCTCGAGGTCCTCGCCGCCCTGTCCGACGTCCACGGCCACGGCGATCACCTCGGCACCGGTCGCCTCACCGATCCACCCGATGGCCACGGACGTGTCCAGCCCACCCGAGTAGGCCAATACCACGCGATCACTCACGGCGTTCTCCTCACACACTGCTCAACGACGACACTGACTGCGCGGGACGACCCGCGCTCCGTGCATGACTATACACAACTGTCGTTATTTATGCATCGAGCGAGAGCTCGCGCTTGAGGATCTTACCCGTGGGGCCCTTGGGCAGCTCGTCCGTGATGCGGTAGATGCGGGGGTACTTGTACTTGGCCACCCGCTCCTGCACGAACGCGTCCAGCTCCTGGCTCAGCGCCTCCCGGCCCTTGGACTCGAGCACACCGGACTCGAAGACGACGACGGCGCCGACCTCCTCGCCGTGCTTCTCGCTGGGCACGCCCACGACCGCGGCCTCCACGACACCCGGGAACTGGTAGACGACCTCTTCGATCTCGCGGGGGTACACGTTGTAGCCGCCGCGCAGGATCATGTCCTTCTTGCGGTCCACGATGAAGATGGCGCCGTCCTCGTCCTTGCGGCCCATGTCCCCGGTGTGGAACCAGCCGTTGCGCATGGCCTCCTCGGTGGCCTCGGGGTTGTTCCAGTAGCGCTTCATCACGTACTGCCCGCGCACCGCGATCTCCCCGACCTCGTTGGTGGGGACCTCGTTGTCGTCCCCGTCCACGATCCGGATCTCCGCCCCGCGCACGACCGTGCCGATGGACCCGGGCTTGCGGACGTTGCCCGGCTGGTTGAAGCACACGATCGGGGAGGTCTCCGAGAGGCCGTAGCCCTCGTACACGCTGGTGTCGAAGACCTTCTCGAACTTGGCCATGACCTCCACGGGCATGGCGGAGCCGCCGGAGACGCCGGCGCGCAGGTCGATCCCCTCCGTGGTGAGCTCGCCCTTGCCCAGCTCGTGCAGCAGCGCCACGTACATGGTGGGCACGCCCACGAAGATGTTGACGTGGTCCCGGCGCAGGATCTCCAGGGCCTTGACCGGGTGGAAGCGCGGCAGCAGGGAGACCGCGGCGCCGCGGGCCACCACCCCGTTGAGGGCAACCGTCTGGCCGAAGACGTGGAAGAAGGGCAGCCCTCCGAACATCACGTCCCCGTTGCGCAGGTCGAACAGCTCCCCGGCAATCTCGGCGTTCGAGTGCAGGTTGTGGTGGGTCAGCTCCGCACCCTTGGGGCGCCCGGTGGTGCCGGACGTGTACAGCAGCACCGCCGTGTCCTCGTCCTCGCGCTCGACGACCTCGGCCGCCGGCTCAACCGACATCAGGTGCCCCACGGTGCCCTGGGCGCTGATCGGCAGCACGGCCACGCCGTCGAGCTCCTCGACCGCCTTCTGGCTGGCCTGGGCCATGTCCTCCCACGCGAGCACGAAGCTCACGCCCGCGTCCTGGAAGTGGTAGGTCAGCTCGCGAGGGGTGAGCAGCGGGTTCAGCGGGACCACGATGCCGCCGGCGCGCAGGATCGCGTAGTACAGCACCGCCATGTGGGGCACGTTGGGCAGCACGAGCGCCACGCGGTCCCCGGGGCGGATGCCGTTGGCGGTGAGCAGGGCGGCGCCGCGGGCGGAGAGGTCGTCCAGCTGCCCGTAGCTCAGGTGCAGGTCATCCAGGATCACGGCGGGATCGGACGTGTACTTCGCGGCCGAGGTGGTGAGCAGCGTGGCCAGGTTGGTCATGGGTCCTCCAGGGAACGTGTGTGAGATCTAACACGTGAGACTGCCAGTATCGGGTACCTGAGTCAAACGCCCACGCCACGGGTCCGGGAGCGCGTGCGAGACTGGGAGCAAGCCCGGATCGCCCCCGCGATCCCCACCCGTGCCCCGCCGAGTCGGAGCACCCGTCCGCAGGAGGACCTCCCGTGACCCAGCCGGAATCCGCACCCCAGCCCCCGCAGCTCACCGAGGCCGAGCTGGCGTACGCCACCTCGCTCTTCGACGCCGCCCGCAACGGCGACACGGACACCCTGCATGCCGCCCTGGACGCGGGCGTGCCGGTCAACCTCACCAACGGCAAGGGTGACACCCTGCTGAACCTCGCCGCCTACCTCGAGCGCGAGGACACCGTGGCCATGCTCCTGGAGAAGGGCGCGGACACCGAGCGCGTGAGCGACATGGGCTTCACCGCGCTGGTGTGCGCCGTGTTCCGCGGGAACGAAGCCATCACCCGCATGCTCCTGGAAGCCGGAGCCGGGCAGGCCACCGGGCACCAGCACGCGCAGGACGTCGCCAGGGTCTTCGGCCAGGAGCAGCTGCTGCCGCTGCTCACGCAGTACGAGACCCCCGAGGCCTGAGCGCCGTGGACTCCGCGTCCCTGGTGCCACGAGCGCCGTGGTTGCCGGGCGCAGGAGGGCGGCACCGCGGCGTCGTCGCTCAGCGGGCGAGGTCGAGGAAGGTGCGTGCGAGGTCCGCGCCGCCCGCGGGGTCCCGCGCCACGACCATGATGGTGTCGTCCCCGGCGATGGTCCCCAGGATTTCGGGCATCACCGAGTGGTCGATGGCCGAGGCGAAGTACTGGGCGGCTCCGGGCGGGGTGCGCAGCATCGCGAGGTTCGCGCTGCCCTCCGCGGTGACGAGCAGCTCCCGGCACAGCGAGGCAAGCTTCGCCTCGGCACTCTCACGGGTGATCCCGGTGGCCGGGGAGCGGTCCGCGCCCGCGCGGGGCATCGCGTAGACCATGCCCCCGTTGGCGGAACGCACCCGCACCGCCTCGAGCTCCACGAGGTCGCGGGACAGGGTGGCCTGCGTGACCTGGATGCCGTCCGCGGCGAGCAGCTCCGCGAGCTCCGCCTGGGAGTGGATCTCCCCTCCGGTGACGAGCTCCAGGATCCGGGCCTGTCGCGCCGTCTTGGTGGTGGGCATGCTCACCGGATCTCCTCCCGTCGCAGGGCTGCCGGCAGGTCCGCCGAGAGTCCCGAGGAGTCGAGCAGGAAGGTCAGCAGCGCCTTCTGCGCGTGGAGCCGGTTCTCCGCCTCGTCCCACACGAGCGACGCGGGCCCGTCGATGACCTCCGCCTCGACCTCGAAGCCGCGGTACGCGGGCAGGCAGTGCAGGAAGACGGCCTCCTCGCCGGCGAGCGCCATGGCCTCGCGCGTCACGGCGTACGGCTGGAAGATCCGCGTGCGCTCCGCCTTCTCGTCCTCCTGGCCCATGGAGACCCAGGTGTCGGTGACGACGGCGTCCGCGCCCCGCAGCGCCTCGGCCGGGTCCGTGGTCACGAGCACGGAGCCACCGGTCTGCTCGGCCCGCTCCCGTGCGGCGTCGACGACGACCTGGCGCGGCAGGTGCTGCTGGGGTCCGGCCACCCGCACGTGCATCCCGGCGGTGGCGCAGCCGAGCAGGTACGAGTTGGCCATGTTGTTCGCGGCATCCCCCACGTAGGCCAGGGTGCGGCCCGGCAGGTCCCCGAGGTGCTCACGCAGGGTCAGCAGGTCCGCGAGGATCTGGCATGGGTGGTAGTCGTCGGACAGGGCGTTGACCACCGGGACGGTGCTGTGCTCGGCCATCTCCTCGAGCCCGGACTGCGCGTAGGTCCGCCAGACGACCGCGGCGAGCATCCGCGAGAACACGCGCGCGCTGTCCGCCACGCTCTCCTTGTGCCCCAGCTGCGACTCCCCGGGGTTGATGATCAGGGGGCTGCCGCCGAGGTCGCTGACGCCCGTGGCGAAGGAGACCCGCGTGCGGGTGGAGGTCTTGTCGAAGACCACCCCCACGGTCTGCGGGCCCGCAAGCGGGCGGCGCGAGAAGCGGTCCGCCTTCAGCGCGAGCGCGAGGTCCAGGACCCGGGTCTGCTCCTCGGGCGTGAGGTCGGTGTCGATCAGGAAGTGACGGAGCACGGGGCATCCTCCTTGGGGAGCGGGTGAGGGGCGGGGGGGCGGTTCAGTGCTCGCGGGCGGCGAGCAGCCGCGGCAGGACGGCCACGAACTCGTCCACGTCCCGCTCGGTGATGATCAGGGGCGGGGCCAGGCGCAGGGTGGCCGGGCCCGTGGCGTTGAGGATGAACCCGGCGTCCCGGGCCGCGGCGACGACGCGCTGCGCCACCGGGTCCTCGGGGCCCTCCTGCACGAGGTCCACGCCGAGCAGGAGACCGTACTGGCGGACGCCCACCACGCCGTCGACGGCGCGCAGGCCCCGGGCGAGGTGCTCCCCCACCCGGCGGGCGTTGGCGAGCAGGTCCTCGTCATCGATCGCGGTGAGGGTCGCGAGACCCGCGGCCATGGCCAGCGGGTTGCCGCCGAACGTGGTGCCGTGCTGCCCGGCGCCCAGCAGCCCGGAGACCTCCGGGCCCGCGGTGAGCAACGCCCCCACGGGGAAGCCCCCGCCGAGACCCTTGGCGAACGTCACGGCGTCCGGGAACTCTCCCGCGGGCAGCTGCGCGCTGGAGGCGAGCCACGCACCGGTGCGACCGATCCCGGACTGCACCTCGTCCACCACGAGCAGCGCACCGTGCTCGCGGGTCAGCTCCCGGGCTCGCGCCAGGAAGCCCTCGGGCAGGCCGAGCACCCCGGCCTCGCCCTGCACGGGCTCCACGATCACGGCGGACACGGTGTCGTCCAGCGCGGACTCGAGCGCCTCGACCGTGGCCGGAATGTGCTCCACCCCGGCGGGCAGCGGCTCGAAGGGAGCGCGGTAGGCCTCCTTGGCGGTCAGTGCGAGCGCGCCCATGGTGCGGCCGTGGAACGAGTGCTCCAGGGCGATCACCCGCTGCCGGGGCCGCCCCTGCGCATCGGGGTGGACCGCGCCGTGGCGGCGGGCCAGCTTGAACGCCGCCTCGTTCGCCTCGGAGCCGGAGTTGGCGAAGAACACGTGCGAGCCCTCCGGCGCCCCGGTGACCTCCAGCAGCTTGTGCGCCAGCGCAATGCTGCCCGGGGAGGTGAAGAGGTTGGAGATGTGGGCGAGCGTGCCCGCCTGCTCGCTGACGGCCCGCACCCACGCCGGGTGCGCGTGTCCCAGCGCGTTCACGGCGATCCCGGCCAGCAGGTCCATGTAGCGCTTGCCGTTCGCGTCCGTGACGTGAACCCCCTCGCCCGAGACGAGCACGAGGGAGGGATCCCCGAACACCCCCAGGAGGTTGTCCCTGTACTGCTCCAGCAGCTCGTCCTGCCGCGCGCTCATGCGTTCTCCGTCCCGTCCGGTGTGACCTCGGTGCCGATGCCCGTGTCCGTGAAGATCTCCAGCAGCGACGAGTGCTCCGAGCGCCCGTCCACGATGCTCGCCCGCGGCACCCCGCCCTCCACGGCGCGCAGCGCCGCACGCATCTTCGGGATCATCCCCGACTCCAGCGTGGGCAGCATCTCCCGCAGCTCCGAGGCCGTGAGCGAGGAGATCAGCGAGGACCTGTCCGGCCAGTCCGCGTACAGCCCCTCCACGTCCGTGAGGGCCACGAACTTCTCCGCGCCCAGCGCCACCGCGACCTCCGCGGCAGCCGTGTCCGCGTTCACGTTGAGGACCTGGCCCGTCAGGGAGCCGAGGCCCGCGGCGTCGTCGTCGGAGTCCGCGAGCTCCGGGGCGATCGAGGCGATCACCGGGATCTTGCCGATGTCCAGCAGCTGCTCCACGGCGGCGGTGTTCACGCGCGTGACCGTGCCCACCAGCCCCAGGTCCAGCGGTGCGCCGTCCGAGCCGGTGCGCACCCTGCGGGCCTGCAGCAGCCCGGCGTCCTCCCCGGACATCCCCACCGCGTAGGGACCGTGGGCGTTGACGAGGCCCACGAGCTCCCGGCCCACCTGGCCCGTGAGGACCATGCGGATCACGTTCATGGCCTCCTCGGAGGTGACGCGCAGCCCGTCCCGGAACTCCGAGGCGATGTTCAACGAGTCGAGCATCGCGCTGATCTGGGGGCCGCCGCCGTGGACCACGACCGGGCGGATCCCCACGTGGCGCAGGAAGACGATGTCCTCCGCGAACGCGCGGCGCAGCTCGTCGTTGACCATGGCGTTGCCGCCGTACTTGAAGACCATGGTGGAGCCCGCGTAGCGCTGGATCCACGGCAGCGCCTCCATGAGGGTCTCCGCCTTGGAGCGGGCTGTTTCGTACCTGGTGTTATCGCTGAGACGTGACATGGTGGGCGCGCTAGCTCGAGTAGGCGCTGTTCTCCTCGACGTAGTCGTGGGTGAGGTCGTTGGTCCACACCGTGGCCTGCTGGTCCCCGCTCTTGAGGTCGACCACGATGTCCACCGCGCGCGACGCCGCGAGGTCCACACCCTCGCGCGGGTCCCCGATCGCGCCGTTGCGGCACACAGTGACGCCGTTGATCGACACGTCGATGCGGTCCGGTTCGAACTGCGCCTGCGTGGTGCCCACGGCGGAGAGCACGCGCCCCCAGTTGGGGTCGTTGCCGAAGACCGCGGTCTTGAGCAGGTTCGAGCGGCACACCGTGCGGGAGACGTCCTCCGCCTCGGTCTCGGTGGCCGCGCCCACCGTGGTCACGGCGATGTCGTGGGACGCGCCCTCCGCGTCCGTGATCAGCTGCTGCGCGAGGCTGTGGCACACGGCCGTCAGCGCGCGGGTGAACTCCACCTGGTCCGGGCGCTGCGCCGAGGCGCCGGAGGACATCAGCACCACGGTGTCGTTGGTGGACATGCAGCCGTCCGAGTCCGTGCGGTTGAACGTGATCCGGCACGCCTCCTTCAGCGCGAGCGAGAGCTCCTCCGCGCCCAGGACGGCGTCCGTGGTGAGCACCACGAGCATGGTGGCCAGCCCCGGGGCGAGCATCCCCGCGCCCTTCGCCATGCCGCCCACGCTCCAGCCCGCACCGCTCACGCAGGCCTGCTTGGGGACGGTGTCCGTGGTCATGATCGCCTCGGCGGCCTCCGCCGCGGCACGCTGCCCGGGGGCGAGCGCGGCCACCGCGGCCGGGACGCCTCCGCGCATCACGTCCATGGGCAGCTGCTCCCCGATCAGCCCTGTGGAGCACACCAGCACCTCTCCGGCACCGAGGCCCAGCTGCTCCCCCACCAGCTCGGCGGTCTCGTGCGTGTTCTGGAAACCCTGCGGGCCGGTGCACGCGTTCGCCCCGCCCGAGTTGAGCACCACCGCGCGGGCACGGCCCTGCCGGATCACCTCCCGGGACCAGTGGACGGGTGCGGCGGCCACGCGGTTGCTCGTGAACTCGGCCGCTGCGGCGTCGTCGGGCCCGGTGTTGACCACGAGCGCGAGGTCGCGGCCCCCGGACTTCTTGAAGCCGGCCTCCACGCCGGCGGCGGTGAACCCGGCCGCGGCGCACACGCCGGAGTCGGTGCTCACGGGGACGTCGGGAACGGGGTTGTGCGAGGACATGGCAGCTCCTGGTTCGGACGGGCGGTCGGGGACGGGGCGGGCGCTCACGGTGCCACGCCCTGTGCGGTGAGACCCGCGGTCTCGGGGAGGCCGAGGGCCAGGTTGAGGGACTGCACGGCGGCGCCAGCCGTCCCCTTGGTCAGGTTGTCGATCGCGGCGCTCACCACGAGCCGCCCGGCGTGCGGGTCCACGGCCAGCTGCAGCGCCACGTGGTTCGAGGCCTGCACCGACTTGGTGGTGGGCCACTGCCCCTCGGGCAACAGGTGGACGAACGGCTCGCCGTCGTACGCGGCGCGGTAGGCTTCCCGCACAGCTTCCTCGGTCGTGCCCGGGCGCAGCGCGGCGGTGGCCGTGGTGAGGATGCCGCGGGGCATGGGAGCCAGGGTGGGGGTGAACGAGATCCGCACGCCCTCGCCTGCCGCCCATCCCAGCCCCTGTTCGATCTCCGGGGTGTGCCGGTGCCCGCCGCCGACGCCGTACGGGGACATCCCCCCCATCGTCTCGGCACCGAGCAGGTGAGGTTTCAGGGCCTTGCCCGCACCCGAGGTCCCGGACGCGGACACGATCACGATGTCCTGGGGAGACACCAGTCCCGCCGCCAGCGCGGGTGCCAGCGCGAGCAGCGATCCCGTGGGGTAGCAGCCAGGGACGGCGATCCGGGTGGCGCCGGGCAGGTTCTCTCGCTGCTTGCGGCCGTTCGGGTCCACGAGCAGCTCGGGCAGCCCGTAGGGCCACGTGCCGGCGTGGTCTGAGCCGTAGAACGCTCCCCACGCTTCGGCGGACTCGAGCCGGTGGTCCGCCCCGGCGTCGATCACGACCGTGCCTGCGGGCAGCTGCTCGGCCAGCGCCGCGGACTGACCGTGGGGCAGGGCCAGGAACACGACGTCGTGGCCCGTGAGGTTCTGCGCGGTGGTCTCGACGACGTCCCTGTCCGCGAGCGCGTGCAGGTGCGGCTGGAGCGCCCCGAGCTTCTGCCCGGCGGAGGAGTGGGCCGCCACGGTGGCGACCTCAATGTCCGGGTGCCCGCACAGCAGACGGAGCACCTCTCCCCCCGCGTAGCCGGTGGCGCCTGAGACTGCAACGGTGTAGGTCATGGGCTCCACCATACCGTATTCCTATGCACTCCACTCAATATTTATGCATAACGCGTTCCAAGTCTCTGCGCGGGTGACCGTCCTCCCCGCCGCCCGCCCCGACGTGGACTGCCTTGTGCCGGGAGGTGCCGCAGCGCGAGACTGGCGGGGACGCCGTCGTGCCCCACTGCGAGCACGGCACCCCGCTGCGAGGAGGAACTGATAATGAGCGAGACCACGATGCAGGCGATCGTCGCGCAGGAGCCCGGTGGCCCGGAGGTGCTGCGCCCGGCCGAGGTGCCCCTCCCCGAGCCCGGCCCCCGGGAGGTCCTCGTGCGGACCGAGGCCACCGGTGTGAACTTCATCGAGACCTACCAGCGCTCCGGTGTGTACCCCGTGGACTTCCCGTTCACGGCAGGCTCTGAGGGCACCGGTGAGGTCGTGGCTGTGGGCTCAGGGGTCACCACCGTGCGGACCGGTCAGCGCGTGGCAACCTCCGAGGCGACCCGCACCTACGCGCAGTTCTTCACGGTGGAGGAGGACAAGGCGCTACCCGTGCCGGACGGCATGGATCCTCAGACCGCCGGTGCCCTGCCCCTGCAGGGACTCACGGCGCACTACCTGGTGCGGTCCACGTTTCCCGTGCAGCCCGGGCAGACCGCGGTGGTCACAGCTGCCTCCGGCGGGGTGGGCGGACTGACGATCCAGCTGCTCAAGCGCATCGGCGCCACCGTGATCGCGCTGACCTCCACCCGGGATAAGGCCGAGACGGCCAAGCGCCTCGGCGCGGACCACGTGCTCGGCTACGAAGGCTTCGCCGAGCACGTGCGCGAGCTCACGGACGGCCTGGGCGCGGACGTGGTCTACGACTCGGTGGGCCGTACGACCTTCGACGAATCCCTCGCGGCCACCCGCGTGCGCGGGACCACCGTGCTCTTCGGGGGCTCCTCCGGCCAGGTGCCCCCGCTGGACCTGCAGCGGCTCAACAGCTCCGGGGCGCTCTACGTGACCCGCCCGTCCCTGGCTTACTACACGCGGGACCGGGACGAGCGCACGTGGCGCTGGGGCGAGCTCATGGACGCCGTGACCTCCGGGGGCCTCGAGGTCCGGGTGGGTGCCACCTACCCGCTCGACGACGCCGCCGCCGCGCACCGCGACCTCGAATCCCGCGGCACGCAGGGGAAGCTCCTGCTGCTGCCGTGAGACGACACCGCCCCGTGGGCCCGGGAACCCACGGGGCGGTGCACCACCGGTTTGTGCCGGAGCAGAGATCTAGATGCCTTCCCGCACCCCGCGGTGCACGCGTCGCGCACCCCAGACCGTGAGGCCGACGCAGAACAGCGCGCCCACCCCGAGCGCCGCGGCTCGGACCCGCTGGCCGGTGACCATCGAGTCCGTCACGCCGTTGTCCCCGTAGGAGCCGGGCTCGCCCGTCTCCACAACCGTCAAGTGACCGTTCTGCTCCGCGAGCAGGGCGTCCACTTCCCGCGGAAAGTCGGAGTCCTGCACACCCGTCTGGGTGCCACGGAACGTGATCTGGTCACCCTCGGACTTCTTCACCGGGTCGTTGAGCTGGTTGTCGAACGGATACTCATCCACCAGCTCGTTCTTCGGCATGACCCCGGTGTAGATCCCGTTGTACTCCTTGGTCACGAGGTCGTTCGTGAGGGTCTGGTACGTCCCGGAGACCACCATGGACCGGCCTGCCCAGTCGTCCAGCCGGGAAGCCTTCTCGAACGACAGCGCGGAGCAGATCCCCAGGACCAGGGTCAGCACCGCCCCCGCGAGGACGATGAGCACGATCAGCCATCCGCGCGAGCCGCGCGTTCGCTCCTCCTCCTGCTCGTGGAAGTCGATGAGTTCGGGGGAATCGGGGGACACGGTGCTCCTTGCGCCTTGGCGTTGCTGCGGGGGTGGGGGTCAGCTGCGGATCTCGGCTCCGTGCTCCCTGCGGGCCGCAGCCACCGCGTTCTCACGGGCCTGGGAAGCCTCGTCCGCGGTGAGAGTACGGTCTGGGGCACGGAAGCGCAGCGCGATGGCCACAGACTTCTTCCCCTGGGGGATCCCGGTGCCCGCGTACACGTCGAAGACCTCGGCGGTCTCGAGCAGCTCACCGGCACCGCGGCGCACTGTGGCCAGCAGCTCCGCGGCGGGGACGTCCGCGTCCACCACGAGGGCCACGTCCTGGGTGGCCGCGGGATAGCCCGAGATGGTCTCCGCCGTGACGGCCGCGGACTCGTGGTCGAGCAGGGCCGAGAGGTCCAGCTCCACGGCGCACGTTCGCTCAGGCAGGCCCTGGGCGGCCACGAGCTGGGGGTGCAGCTCACCGGCCACACCGATGTCCACACCGTCGGAGGTGCTCAGCCGCGCCGTGCGCCCCGGGTGGAACGCGTGGTGGGAGCCCTGCGCGACCGTCAGCTCCACGCCCACGGCACGCGCCGCGAGCTCGGCGACGTCCAGGGCGTCCTGCCAGTCCAGTGCGCGGGGGGTGACCCACGGACCGGCGGGCGCGTCGTTGCCGGCCAGCACGGCCGCGAGCTTGCGCGGCTGGTCGGGCACGGCCGCATTGAGGCGTTCCAGCTCCTGGTCCCCGGGACGCACGCCCAGTGGGGGCACGGGCTGGGTGTCCGCGACGACGCCGTCGGCCAGGAACACGTGGCCAATCTCGTACAGCGCAAGGTCACGGAAGCCCCGGGAACGGTTGCGCTTGAGGACCTCCACGAGCCCGGGCAGGACGCTCGCCCGCAGCATGGGCTGGGCCTCGCTGATGGGGTTCGCGAGCTTCACGGAGGGCACGTGCTCGCCCGTGGGGCTGGCCCACAGGTCGTTGTCCGCCTGCGAGACGAACGGGTAGCTCAGCACCTCGGTGAGCCCAGCGGCAGCGAGCGTGGTGGCCACGCGTCGTCGGGCGGCCTGCGAGCGCGTGAAGCCGCGGCCGGGAGGAGCCACCGGGAGGCGTTCCGGGATCCGGTCGTAGCCGTCCAGGCGCGCGACCTCCTCAACGAGGTCCTCCTTATCGAGCAGATCCGGGCGCCACGACGGAGGGACCACGGTCCAGCCGTCCGCGGTCTCCGTGACCTCGGCGCCGATGGCCACGAGGCTGCGCTCGACGACCTCCGGAGAGTAGTCCACTCCAACGCGCGCCGCAGGGTAGCCCGCGGGCAGCTCGATCGCGGCGGGGCGGTCCGTGTGGTCCACGTCCGTGACCCGCCCGGTGTCGGTGCCGCCGGCCAGCTCCACGAGGAGGTCGACGACGCGCTGGGCGGCCACCGGAGCAAGCTGCGGGTCCACGCCGCGCTCGTAGCGCTTGGACGCCTCCGAGGGCAGCCTGTGGCGGCGGGCGGTGCGGGCCACCGAGACCTCGTCGAAGCGGGCAGCCTCGACGAGCACTCGGGTGGTGGAGTCCCCCACTTCAGTGCTCGCGCCGCCCATGACCCCGGCGAGTCCCACGGGCCCGGACTCGTCCGTGATCACGAGGTCACCGGCGTCGAGCTCGCGCGCCTTCCCGTCCAGCGTGGTGAGCCTCTCCCCCGCACTGGCGCGGCGGACGGTGATCCCGCCTTGCAGCGTGTCCGCGTCGTAGGTGTGGATGGGCTGGCCGTACTCGAGCATCACGTAGTTGGACACATCCACCGGCAAGCTCACGGAGCGGACGCCCGCAAGCCGCAGGCGCGAGACGAGCCACGGCGGCGTGGGGACGGTCGGGTCGATGCCCTCGACCACCCGGACCGCGAAACGGTTGCAGCCGGCGCGGCCGTGGATAGGAGCGTCGTCGGCAATCGTCACGGGGAAGCCGTCCGCGGTGGGCTTCGGCACGCTCGGCGCGAGCTCCGCCACGGGATCCGTGAACGGTGCGCGCACCGCATGGCAGTACTCGCGGGCGATCCCGCGGATCGAGAACGCGTACCCGCGGTCCGGGGTCACGTTGACCTCCGCCGCCGAGTCGTAGAGACCCAGCAGCTCCAGGGCGTCGGAGCCGATCTCGGGGTCCAGCCCGATCCGCGAGAGCACCAGGATGCCGTCGTGGTCGTCGCCAATGCCGAGCTCGCGCACGGAGGCGATCATGCCTGCCGAGATGTGGCCGTAGGTCTTACGCGCGGAGATCCGGAAGTCGCCCGGCAGCACCGCACCAGGAAGGGCGACGACCACCTTGTCACCCACCGAGAAGTTGTGGGCACCGCAGATGATTCCCTGGACGCCCGAGGGGTCGATGCCCTTGCCCGTCAGCGTCTGCTCATGGCCCTCCGGCACCACGCGCACGGAGCACCAGTTCACGGTCTTGCCGTTGGAGTGGGTCTCCGGCTCCATGGAGAGCACCTGGCCCACCACGATCGGACCGGAGAGGGAGTCGGAGGGACGGTGGACGTCCTCCTCCTCAAGACCCACCTTCACGAGGGTGGCCAGGACGTCCTCCGCGGTCGCGTCCTCGGGAACGGGCGCGTACTCGCGCAGCCATGACAAAGGAACTCGCATTGCTCTAGATCTCCATCCCGAAGTGTTCGCTGAAACGGACGTCGCCCTCGACCATGTCGTGCATGTCCGGGACGTTGTTGCGGAACATCAGGGTCCGCTCGATGCCCATGCCGAACGCGAACCCCGAGTAGCGCTCGGGGTCGATCCCCGCGGCCCGCAGCACGTTGGGGTGCATCATGCCGCAGCCACCCCACTCGATCCACCGCGGTCCGCCCTTGGCGGTGGGGTGCCACACGTCCAGCTCCGCGGAGGGCTCCGTGAAGGGGAAGTAGTTGGGGCGCAGCCGGATCGCTGCCTCCGGGCCGAACATGGTGCGCGCGAAGTGGGTGAGGGTGCCCTTCAGGTCCGCCATCGACAGTCCCTCGTCCACCGCGATGCCCTCCACCTGGTGGAAGACCGGGGTGTGCGTGGCGTCCAGCTCGTCCGTGCGGTAGGTCTTGCCCGGGCACACCACGTACACCGGCAGCTCGCGCTCCAGCAGGGAGCGCATCTGTACCGGCGAGGTGTGGGTGCGCAGCACGAGGTGCGAGGACGGCGGATCCACGAAGAACGTGTCCTGCAGCTGACGTGCGGGGTGGTCCGGTTTGAAGTTCAGGGAGTCGAAGTTGAACCACTCGTGCTCGAGTTCCGGGCCCTCCGCGACCTCCCAGCCCATGCCCACGAAGATGTCCCCGATGTGCTCCATGAGCGTGTTCAGGGGGTGGCGCCCGCCAAGCCGACGACGTCGTGTGGCCGCGGTGACGTCCACCGCCTCCTCCACGAGGATCCGGGCGTCCCGCTCCTCCTCGAGTTCCGTGGTGCGCGCGGCGACCGCCTTGTTGACGCGGCCGCGGGCCTGGCCCACGAGCTTGCCCGCGGCGGCCTTCGCCGACTTGTCGAGCCCGCCGATGGCACGGTTGGCGAGCGCCAGCGGGGACTTCTCCCCCGCGTGGCGCAGCCGGACGGTCTTGAGCTCTGCGAGGTCGGCGGCGGTCTGGATCTCGCTCAGCGCCTGCTCGACGGCGGCGGCGACCCCGGCCTCGTCGGTGGGGTCCACCGCGGCGGACGGTGTGGTCTCGGACATGGCTTCTCGCGTTCCTGCTCTCGCGGACGGGGTGGACCCGTTCCCGGGTGCTCGGCAACCGCGGGGTACGGGTGGGGCCCGCCGCCTCGGCGGACGGGCACGGTCAGTCTAGTGGATGCGGGCACCGCCGCCCGCGAGGCCCACGGGCCCGACGACGTCGCCGTCCGGGCCGCCCGCCGGGCTCAGCCCTGCTCGACGCTGCGTCCAGGGCCCCGCGGAGTGGCGTGCGCGGTGCCCTGCCGGGAGCTGTCCCCGGAGCCCCTCCGGGAAACGTGCCCGGTGTGCCAGTGCGGCGGGTGGAAGAACGCCGCGGCGAGCCCGCCCAGGAGTAGCACGGCCACCGGCAGCAGCAGCGACTGCGTCATGGCGAGGGAGAACGCATCCTGCAGCGGTGCCGGAAGACCGCCCGCGGTGCTGGCCGCTCCGAGCTCGCCGGCTCCCGCGCCGGCCGGGAGGTTCGCCGCAAGCCGGGACTGCATCAGCACGGCCACCACGGCCGAGCCGATCGCCGCAGCCACCTGTCGGGTGGCGTTGAAGACACCTGAACCGGCACCGGCCACCTCCGGGCCCAGATCCGCCGTGGCGGTCAGGGACACCGGGGACCAGATCATGGCGCTGCCCAGCCCGATCACGAGCGTCAGCGCCGCGAGCAGCGGCACCGGGGTCCCGGGGCGCAGCGCGAACGCGTAGACCGCCAAGCCGGCCGCCATCACGAGCATCCCGGGCAGGGCGAGACTGCGGGGGGCCACCCGCGTCAGGGCGCGGCCCACGACCGGGGCCAGGAACGCCGAGAGCAGCGACATGGGCGCGTAGCTCAGTGCCGCCACGGTGGGGTTCAGTCCGCGCACCACCTGCAGGTACAGCATCGCCGGGATGATCATGGAGTTCACGGTCAGGCTCACCGCCGCCATCGCGATGTTCGCCAGCGAGAAGTTGCGGTCCCGGAACAGGCCCAGCGGCACCAGAGGCTCGGCGGGGGTGAACCGCTGCCACACCACGAACGCCCCCAGCACGGCGAGCCCCGAGCCGATGAGCAGCCACACCGTGATGGGACCCACCACGGTTCCCCAGTCGTAGGTCTCCCCCTCCTGGATGCCGAAGACCACCAGGAACAGGCCCGTTCCGGAGAGCAGCACCCCGGGGACGTCGAACGAGTGGGAGCGCACCGGCAGCTTCGGCAGGCGTGTCCACGCGCGCCACAGGGCGAAGATCCCCACGGGTACGTTGACCCAGAAGATCCAGCGCCACCCCGCGAGGTCCACGAGCACCCCGCCGAGCAGTGGCCCCACCAGCGTGGCCACGCCCGCGGTGGCACCCCAGATCCCAAGGGCAGCACCGCGGCTGCGCGCTGGGAACATCCGCGTGATGATCGTCATGGTCTGCGGCGTCATCAGCGCCGCTCCGAGGCCCTGCACCACGCGCGCGAGCACGAGCCCTGAGATGTCCTGCGACAGGCCGCACCACAGGGACGCGGCCGTGAAGATGCCGAGGCCCCACAGGTACACGGTGCGCGGGCCCACCCGGTCCCCCAGCCGCCCGGTGATCAGCAGCGGCACGGCGTAGGCGAGCAGGTACCCGCTCGTGACCCACAGGACCCCGGAGATGTCGGTGCCCAGCCCGGCGGTGATGGCGGGTATGGCAGTGGAGACGATCGTCGCGTCCACCAGGATCATGAAGAAGCCGAGCACCATGGCCCACAGGGCACCCCACGCCCGGTGGTTGGCCTCCGGGGAGGTCGACGCGGATCCGTCCGCGCCACCACCCGTGGGGGCCGACGACGCCGCACTTGCCACCGTGTTGCCCGCACCGAGACCCCCGGTGGTTCCGGTGTCCCCGGGCCGGTTCTCGGCGGCGACGGTCCCACCAACGGCCTCGGGGCCGGTGGCGTTCTGCCTGACGCCGTTCCGTTCCGCGCGGTGCCGGCCGCGCGGCCGGTGCCCCCGGTCCTCGGCACGGTCGGACGAGGGGTCTGTCATGCTCACTCCGTTCGCAGCATCTCCAGCAGCGCCGCCACGATGGGCAGGTCTGCGGGGATCCACGGTAGTCCGAGAATCTGCGCAGGGTCCGCGAGGGGCAGCCATCGCACCTCCAGGTGGTCCCCACTCGGGGACACGGGGGTTCCGGGGCCCGCGTGCACGTCCTGACTCGTGGGCTCATCCTGGTCCGTGGGCGCGCCGACGGGGTCCGGAACCGCAGACCCCAAGCTCCCGCCGTTGTCCACGACGGCGGTGAAGACGCGCATCACGGCCGTTCCGGCGAGTGGCCAGCCGTCCGATGCGGGAGGCGTGACCTCGTCCAGGAGGCGGATCCGCAGGTCGAGCTCTTCGCGACATTCCCTCACGAGAGCGTCGAGGGCGGACTCACCCGGTTCCTGCTTGCCCCCGGGGAACTCCCACAGGCCGCGCAGCTCGGTCGGATAGGCGCGTTGCGCCGCGAGCACGTGGGTCGGCCGACGGGCCGCGTCGAGGAGGGCTGCGCCCACGACGCGTGTGCCACGGCCGGCCGCCCCCGCCGGCCATACTGCCGTGGCGTCCGGGTCCTCTGGATCCGGGGTGCCACTCACGCTGCGGCCCCCGGGAAGGGCCCAGCCGCGGCTCGGCGCTGTGCACGGGCCGAGGCGTAGAGGCAGACGGTGGCGGCGGTGCCCACGTTGAGGGACTCCGCGCGCCCGTGCAGCGGCACGGCGACGGCGGCGTCGGCCAGGCCGCGCTCGTGCGCGTCCAGACCCTGCGCCTCGTTGCCGAAGAGCCAGGCGGTCGGCTGCTCCAGCTGGACGGGTGAGGCGGACGAGGTCTCGAAGCCGGCGTGGCGCAGCAGCGCGGCGTCCGCCAGCTCGTCGACGGTCGTGTCCGCGCGGCCGTCCGCGGCCAGAACGGTCACTCCGGCGGTGTGCGCCGCGGCGGTGAAGGAGTCGAGGTCCAGTCCCGTGAGCACCGGGACGTGGAAGAGGGAGCCCGCGCTGGAGCGAACGGCCTTGGGGTTGAACGGATCCACGCTACCCGTGGTGAACGCCACGATCTGCGCCCCGGCGGCATCCGCGGCCCGCACCACCGTGCCGGCGTTGCCGGGGTCCTGGACGCGCACGAGGACGCACGTGAGATCGAGGAAGGCGGGGTACGGCGTCGTCGTCCCCTCCGGAAGCCGGCACACGGCCAGCATGCCCTGGGGCGTGACCGCGTCGGTCATCGCGGAGAGCACCTCCGGCGTCACCGCGCGAACGAACACGCCACCGCGGGAGTCGAGCTGCTCGAGGTCTGCGGCAATCCGCGGGTGCCGGGACAGCTCCTCGAGGGTCACGTAGACAGCATCGAGGGCGGGAAGCGCAGGCCCAGACCCGCCCGTCTCCTGAGAGCCCGACGGCGAGTGGAACGCAGCTTCGTGGCCCGGAACCGGATCATTGCTCGCCACGAGCGCGAGACGCACGGCCTCACGCACGTTCTGCGGGCCCTCAGCCCGGAAAAGGCCGCGCCTGGAACGCGTCGAGCGCCTGGTCAGCGCGGCCACGTCCTTCACCCGATCGGCTCGGAGATTGGACAGCAGCCGGTTGTCCAGGCGCTCGACGAACGTCACGAGAGTGCTCAGGCGGCGGCGCGCGGCGCGGAGGTGTCCTCCGGCAGGGCGTCCTTGGCCACCTGGACCAGGGCCGCGAAGGCGGTCTCGTCGTTGACGGCCAGCTCGGCCAGCATGCGGCGGTCCACCTCGACCTCAGCGGCCTTCAGGCCCTGGATGAGGCGGTTGTAGGTCAGGCCGTTGGCGCGGGACGCGGCGTTGATGCGCTGGATCCACAGCCGGCGGAAGTCACCCTTCTTCTTCCGGCGGTCGTTGTACGAGTAGGTGTACGAGTGGAGCATCTGCTCCTTGGCCTTGCGGTACAGGCGCGAACGCTGTCCGCGGTAGCCCGACGCCTTCTCGAGGACTTCCCTACGCTTCTTGTGAGCATTGACTGCCCGCTTCACACGTGCCACGTGTGTACTCCTAACGGTTCGGTTCCGGCCCGAGCCGGAACATGTCTACCCGCCGCGCTGCCGCGACGAACTTCTGAGGGGACGAAAGAGGGCCTACTTGCCCAGCATCCGCTTGATGACCTTGGCCTCGCCCGGGGTGGAGACGATCTGATCGCCCGCGAGACGGCGGGTCAGGCGCGAGGACTTGTGCTCCAAGTAGTGGCGGCGGTTCGCCTGCTGGCGCTTGACCTTGCCCGAACCGGTCAGCTTGAAACGCTTCTTCGTCCCACTGTGGGTCTTCATCTTCGGCATGGTGGCCGTCTCCTTCTCCATCGACCGGTGTCACACACCGGCGGGCCGCGGCACGGGGCCGCGGCCATGCTGATGCCGGGCGATCACACGCCCGACGCTGTCAATCCTTGTGCGGCGCTACTTCTTGGCCGGGCCGGGCTTACGGGCGCCCGGCTTGGGAGCACCAGGCTTCGGGGCCGCGGGCTTCGCAGCAGCGCTCGGCTTGCTCGCCGCCGGCTTGGCCGACGCGACGGGCTTTGCAGCGGCGGCAGGCTTCGCCGACGCCGCAGGCTTGCTCGCAGCGGGCTCGGTCTTGGCCTCAGCCGCCGGCTTGGCAGCCTTCTCCTCGGCCGCGGGCTCCACGACGGTCTCCGTCGTCTCGCTCGCCGGCGCCACGGTGGCCTTGACCTCGTCCTCGGCCGCCACGGGGGCGGACTCCACGGGTGCCTCGGGGGCAGCCGTCTGGGGAGCCTCGGTCTGCGCGGCAGGCTTCTCCTCGGCAGGGGCCGACGCCGCCCGGCGCAGTTCCTCGGGGAATGCGTCCCCGATGGACTGGGTCACCGACTCCGCGGAGGAGGTGTCCACACGCTGCCCGCGCTCGTTGTCCGCCTTGGACTTCTCACGCTGCTGCTGCTTGCGGGCCTCGGCACGGGCCTCCGCCTTGTTCTTCAGCGGGCCGATCACCATGACCATGTTGCGGCCGTCCACGCGGGGCGTGGTCTCCACCGCGCCGACGTCCGCGACGTCGTCCGCGAGACGCTGCAGCAAGCGGACACCCATCTCGGGGCGCTGCTGCTCACGGCCGCGGAACTGGATCATGGCCTTGACCTTGTCCCCCGCGGAGAGGAAGCGCTTGGCGTGGCCCACCTTGGTCTCGTAGTCGTGCGTGTCGATCTTCAGACGGAAACGCACTTCCTTGAGCACCGTGTTGGCCTGGTTCTTGCGGGACTCACGGGCCTTGACCGCGGCTTCGTACTTGTACTTGCCGAAGTCCATGAGCTTGGCCACCGGGGGCTTGGCATTCGGGGCGACCTCGACCAGATCGAGATCCGATTCACGGGCCAGCCGCAGGGCGTCCTGGACGCGCACAATGCCGACCTGCTCGCCGCCAGGTCCGACCAGACGGACTTCCGGGACACGGATTCTGTCATTGATACGTGGATCGCTAATGCCAAGCTCCTAGGATTGTGGGTTGTCCCGCTGTCGGGTCCTCGACCGCAACGAAAAAACCTCCGCTGCGGCACGCGCGAGCGGAGGTAAAAACCACACTGTGGACCGATGAGTCGGGCACTCTTCCCGGACTTACCGGGAAGTGCTCGTTCGGTCACGAACCCGAGCACCTGTCGCTCCTCGATCTCTCGTGGAGCAGTCGGTGACGGGTGGGAGTCGCCTCCGCTTGCACACTGTCGTCCATGATAGCGCACCGGCACCCCTCTCGGCCAGCCTGGGCCGAGAGGGGTGCCGGGAGCGGGCCTGGCTGGACGCGGAGGCGGAGGAGGGCCCGTGGTCGACGTCGGGCGGGCCGTGCGCCGTCGCCGCCCCCTGTCTCCTCGGCGGCGCTGTTCTACAGTGGGACGCATGTCCGACGCACCGCGCTCCGAGCGCTACGAATTCACCGACAACCCCGGCACCCCTCCCGCCGACCACAAGCACCCCCCCGCCGAGACCCTCGGCCTCCCCGATGACACGGTGGACGCGGTCCAGGGGCAGATGCGCGACATTGCGGAGGTTCCCGCGGTGGAGGTCATCACCACCGCCGCAGTGCACCTCATGAGTGCCGCCGCCGTGAAGTGCGGCCTGGCCGCGGACGAGCACGCCGAGGAGCTCAAAGACCTCGACGAGGCGCGCAAGCTCATCACGGCGCTGGCCGGCTTCGTCACGGCCGCCGCTCCGGAGATCGGCTCGCAGCACGCGGGACCCCTGCGTGACGGACTGAAGTCCCTGCAGCTGGCCTTCCGCGAGGCCTCCCCGTTCCCGGACGCGCCGGGCGCGGGCCCGGGCGAGAAGTTCACCGGCCCCGTCTACAGCTGACAACTGCTGCGGTCGCAACGCCGGGCACACCCTGCACGCGAACGGCCCACGACCACGCCGGTCGTGGGCCGTTCTTGCCGTGCGGGCAGCACATCAGGAGATGAGACGAAGCTCCACCGAGTCCACGGCGTCCGCCATGACCTGCTCCGCGGCGAGCCGCTGCTGGTAGCGCTCCACAGCGGCCCGAACCTCGTGCTGGGACATGCCCGCGCGCAGCTGCAGGGTCACGGTCAGTTCCGGGCCCTCGCCCCCGCCCGTGAGAGGGGTGCCGTCCGCGCGGAGCGCGGCGAGACCGCGCCCCGGCCCGGCGAGGGCGGCCTGCACACCGTCGATGCCAAGGCCGGCGCGCACCACGGCGTCGTCCACCGCGAAGTCACGGTAGGACGGCGTCCATTCCTGGCCCTGTGCGACCGCCCACAGTGCCGGTCGGCGCACGACGAACGCCGGATCCGTTCCGGGATCGATCACGAGCATCGAGGAACCGTCCTGCACCGCGGACAGTGCTGCGCGGCGGATCTCCACGGCCACGGGACGGGCCTGCGCGTTCCAGGCCTGCAGCGCCGCCGTCGAGGTGAAGACGGGCAGCGCGGCGCGGCCGTCCGAGGCCGTGAGGCTCACGAGGGCCATGTCCGCCTCCTTGTCGGAGACCAGCCCGTCCTCGGTGATGTGGGACTGCGAGACCCGCGCCACGATGGGTACGAAGACGCGCGCGGATCCGAGGGCCGCCACGAGGTCCTGCTCACCCAGCCGCCCCTCGCGCCAGGCGGAGAGTGCGCGCTCCAGCCTCGGGTCCGCGGTACCGGGATCCTTGGAGAACTGGTGGGCGTGGCTGGTCCCCTCCCCCAGGTTCCGACCCTCCCAGATCTGTCCACCGGTGTCCGTGGCACCGCCCGCCGACCGCAGCTGGGCGGCGATGTGCGGAGGCAGGGGGCGGGCGTCCGGGGTCTCAGGCACCGGGGCGACCGGCGACTGCGAGGGCCTCGGAGAGCGTGAACCTTCCCGCGTAGAGGGCCTTGCCCACGATGGCTCCCTCGACTCCCGTGGCCACGAGCTCGCGCAGGGCCGCGATGTCCTCGAGCGAGGAGATGCCGCCGGAGGCCACCACGGGCTTGTCGGTGCGCCGCGCCACCTCCGCGAGCAGCTCGGTGTTCGGGCCCCGCAGGGTGCCGTCCTTGGTGACGTCCGTGACCACGTAGCGAGCGCAGCCGTCCGCCTCGAGCCGGTCCAGGACCTCCCAGAGGTCCCCACCGTCACGGGTCCAGCCACGGGCCGCGAGCGTGCTGCCGCGAACGTCCAGACCCACGGCGATCAGGTCCCCGTGCTCCGCGATCACCCGGCGGGTCCACTCCGGGTTCTCCAGGGCCGCGGTGCCGAGGTTGATGCGCGCAGGCCGCAGGGAGAGGACCCGCTCGAGGGACTCGTCGTCCCGGATGCCGCCGGACATCTCGATCTTCAGGTGCAGGTTCTCCGCGACGCGCCGTAGCACCTCGATGTTGTCGCCGCGACCGAACGCGGCGTCCAGGTCCACCAGGTGCAGCCATTCGGCCCCGGCATCCTGCCACGAGCGCGCCGCCTCCAGCGGATCTCCGTATCCCGTCTCGGAACCGGCTTCGCCCTGGACGAGGCGTACGGCCTGCCCTCCCTGGACGTCCACCGCCGGCAGCAGCTCGAGGCGGGGTTCGGTGGTCTCGGTCATGTCTCTCCTCGCGTCAGCGCCGGGTGGCGCGCTCAGGGTGTCGGTGGGTGTCCGGGGGCGTCTGGGCCGTGGGGCCTCACACGCTCACGGACCACGAGTACGCTCCGTAGCCGATGAGTGCCGCGGCGATGACCGCGATCAGGATCACCGACCACAGGGGTTTGCGCTGCTGGTGGAACGAGATGGCGCCTCCCACGAAGAACGCCCCCGCCACGAGCACCAGGAGTGAGGGTGTCACGGGGTGACCTCCGATCCGGTGGCGGGCATGCGCCCCTGCATGCGGCCGGTGCGCGGGAGCGTGGCGAGCCAGTTGCGCAGCAGCGCGAGGCCCGCGCGAGAGGACTTCTCGGGGTGGAACTGGGTGGCGCTCAGCGGACCGTTCTCCACCGCGGCCACGAATGGGGTTCCGTGCTTGGCCCACGTGACGGCCGGCGGGGACATCTGCTCGATGCTCTGGTCGAACGCCCAGTCCTGCACCCCGTAGGAGTGCACGAAGTAGAACCTCTCGTCCTCCAGGCCGCGGAACAGCACGGAACCCTCCGGGGGCTGCACCGTGTTCCAGCCCATGTGGGGAACGACGGGAGCAGCCAGCCGCTCGACCGTGCCCGGCCACTGGCCCAGCCCCTCGGACTCGCGTCCATGCTCCACACCGCGTTCGAACATGACCTGCAGCCCCACGCAGATGCCCAGGACCGGGCGGCCCCCGCTGAGACGGCGGTCGATCAGACGCGGCGCGTCCACGGCGCGCAGCCCGGACATGACCGCCTCGAAGGCACCCACGCCCGGGACGAGCAGACCGTCCGCGTCCGCGACGTCGCGCGGGTCCGCGCTGAGCTTCACGCGCGCCCCGGCCGCCTCGAGCGCCCGGACCGCGGAGCGGACGTTGCCCGCCCCGTAGTCCAGCACGACGACGTCGGGGGCGTCACTCACCCCGGTGTCCACCCCGCTCACAGTGACCCCTTCGTGGATGGGATGGAGCCTGCCATGCGCGGATCCAGCTCCACAGCCTCGCGCAGCGCCCGCGCCAGGGCCTTGAACTGGGCCTCGACGATGTGGTGCGGGTCCCGGCCGCGGAGGAGCTCCACGTGCAGGCACAGCTGTGCGTGGTGGGCCAGCGACTCGAAGACGTGACGGGTCATGGACCCGGTGAAGTGCCCGCCGATCAGGTGGTACTGCTGCCCCTCCGGCTCCCCGAGGTGCACCGTGTATGGACGCCCGGAGACGTCCACCACCGCGGAGGCCAGGGCCTCGTCCAGCGGCACGGTGGCCTGCCCGTAACGGCGGATCCCGCGCTTGTTCCCGAGAGCCTCGCGCAGCGCCTCTCCGAGCACGATCGCCGTGTCCTCCACCGTGTGGTGGACGTCGATGTCCGTGTCACCGTGCGCCTGGACGTCCAGGTCGATCAGGGAGTGCTTGGACAGGGCGGTGAGCATGTGGTCGTAGAACGGGACGGTCGTCTCGATCCGCGACGTCCCCGTGCCGTCCAGGTTGACGCTCACGCGCACCGTGGACTCACTCGTCACGCGCTCCACGCTGGCGGTTCGCTGCTTCTCGGCTGCGCTCATGTGCTGCGTTGACTCCTTGGTGTTCGTGTCCCGCGACCCTTCACGGGACCGTTCCATTCTAGGCGGGCCCCCCGACCGGCTGAACCGCGCCGACGGTACTGCGTCGTGGGCCGGATGGACACCGTCCCCTCGTCCAGCACCGGGCCAGTCGCGCCAGGTCAGCCCCAGGTGACTGCTGGCCTCGTGCCGCCCGGCCCGGGCGCCTCGTCAGTGGACGGACAGGTGGTCCTCCACGGCCTCGAGGAACGCGGTAGTCTCTGCCTCCGTGCCGGCCGTGACGCGCAGGTGGCCGGGAATGCCGACGTCGCGCACCAGGACGCCCCGGTCCAAGAGCGCCTGCCACATGTCGTGGGCGTCCCCGTGGCACGCGAAAAAGACGAAGTTGGAGTCCGACTCCGCCGGGGTCAGGCCCATGCGCTTGAGCTCGTCCACGATCCGGTCCCGCTGCATCTTGACGTCCTCCACCGTGGCCAGGAGCGTCTCGTGGTGAGCCAGCGCCGCCAGTGCCGTCGCCTGGGTGACGCTCGAGAGGTGGTAGGGCAGGCGCACGAGCCGCATGGCATCAGCGACCTCGCGGGCCGCTGCGAAGTACCCGAGCCTGGCGCCGGCCAGCGCAAAGGCCTTGCTCATGGTGCGGGTCACGATCAGTCGGGGCCGGCCCTCCAGCAGGGTCAGAGCGGACGGCGTGCCGAAGCGCGCGAACTCTGCGTACGCCTCGTCCACGACCACCACGGTGTTGGCGTCCTCCCCCGCCTCGTACACGGCACGGACCACGTCCAGGCCCAGGGCGGTACCCGTGGGGTTGTTCGGCGAGCACAGGAAGACGACGTCCGGTGCGTGGGTCCGCACCTGCTGCGCGGCCGACTCTGCAGAGAGCGAGAAGTCCTCGGCGCGACTCCCCGCGGTGAACTCCGTGCCGGTACCGAGGGCCAGCAGGGGGTACATGGAGTACGTGGGGACGAAGCTCAACACGGAGCGGCCCTGGCCCCCGAACGCCTGGAGGATCTGCTGCAGGATCTCGTTCGAGCCGTTGGCCGCCCAGAGGTTGTCCTCGGTGAGACCGTGGCCCAGGTAGTTTGCGAGTGCGCGGCGCAGGTCCGTGAAGTCGCGGTCCGGATACCGGTTCAGGGACACGGCCGTCTCGTGCACGCGCCTCGTGATGGCCTCCACGACGTCGTCCGGCACGGGATGCGTGTTCTCGTTCGTGTTCAGCGCGACCGCGACCTGCAGCTGGGGAGCCCCGTACGGGGACATTCCGCGCAGGTCGTCGCGCAGCGGAAGGGAGTCGAGGGGTGCGGCGGGATTGTTCACCGCCCCAGTCTATGAACTTCTCCGAGGAAGTTCTTCGAGGACGTTCTCCATGCGGTTACGAGTTGCCGGCCACCGGGGCAAACCGGCGGCAACTGCTCCGATCCGGGTCCCCGGGCCCCGGAGGGCATCAGCGGGCCGGCACCTCGAGGACCTGTCCGGCCATGAGCGAGGGCGAGGAGAGCCCGTTGAGCTCCGCGATGTCACTCATGACCTCGCGGGTGTCGCGCTGGGGCTCCGAGGAGGCAGCGATCTCCCACAGCGTCTGGTTCGCCTGCACGGTGACGCTGCGGGTGACGGGTTCCGCCACGCTGTCAGTGGAGGCCTTGACGGTGGCCGGGAGGAGGAACACCGCAGCCACCACGAGAAGCGCCGCGGCACCGGTGACGAACGGGAGCCCCATCAGCAGGAAGCGCCCTCGGCGGGTGAGGTGAACGCCGGACCCGGCACTCCCGCTCGCCCCCTCCGGGCGGCGCCCGCGGGCACTCGCTCCGGCTGCGCGCACGGTGCTCGCCCCGCGGGTGGCCGCCGGAGCGGCGACCGTGGCCGCGCGACGGGCGGCGCGGGAGAGGCGGGACACGGGTGCGGCGGCACCGCGACGTAGGGACCTCGGCATGATGAGTGCGGTCACGACAACCTCCTGGTGATCGGGGCGGCGCCACCTCCCGGCGGCGGTGTTCGAATCCTGTACTGCGTTCGTAGAACACACCTTCGAATGACAGGTTTCAGTTCTAGCACGGATGTACGAACACTGTCGAGGCTGTTTTCGAACACATATTTGAATCGGCGGCCTTTCGCGGGTTAAGCTCGAGGTCACACAGCAGTCAGTCGACCCCACATCTCCGACACGCATAAGCGCCCCAGCGCCGCGCCGTCCCCCTGGGACACCACCGCACCGCGTGACACGGCGAAAGGACCCGCACGTGAGCACTTCTTCCCCGGATCGCCGCGCGGCAGAGACCCGCGCGCGTTCGCTCACCCCGCGGCAGGCCAGGATCCTGGCCGCCGTCCAGCGCTCCATCGCCTCACGGGGCTACCCGCCGTCCATGAGGGAGATCGGGGACATCGTGGGTCTGGCCTCCCTCTCCAGCGTCACGCACCAGCTCGGCCAGCTCGAGAAGTGGGGGTACCTCCGCCGCGATCCGCGCCGCCCGCGCGCCATGGAGGTGCTCCGTCCGCTCAGCGCCGAGGAGCTGAACCGCCACCTGGGGGCCGAGCAGGATGCTCCCGAGGCCCGCGGGGAGATGGCCGGCCGTCTTCCGTCCCCGTCCGTCCACACGATCGGAGACCTCCCCTCCGCGGACGAGTCCTCCGCCATGGTCTCCGTACCCCTCGTGGGACGCATCGCCGCCGGTGGGCCCATCACGGCCGAGCAGTCGGTCGAGGACGTCTTCTCCCTCCCGCGTCAGTTCGTGGGTCACGGCCAGCTGTTCATGCTGAAGGTCTCCGGCGACTCCATGATCGACGCCGCCATCTGCGACGGCGACTGGGTGGTCGTCCGCCAGCAGAACTCGGCGGAGAACGGCGACGTCGTGGCTGCCCTGCTCGACGACGAGGCCACTGTCAAGACATTCCGCCAGCGCGACGGGCACACCTGGCTGCTGCCGCAGAACACGCGCTACGAGCCGATCCTCGGCGACCACGCCACAGTGATGGGCAAGGTCGTCTCCGTCTTCCGCGCCCTGTAGTCCGGCCCGGGACCAGCCACCCCACCGCGTCACCGCCACGGGGGCACCCACCCACACGTGGGATCGCAGCAGCATCGGCGCGCAGCCACCCTGCGTCGTCGTCACCCAGACCGCGGTGGCACCCGCGTGCCCTCCAGTGGTTCCGTCAGGGCGAGGCAGCGTCGGCGTTGCCGGTACCCGCCTCGACCCGCCACACAGCCAGGTCCAGCCCGGGGGCTCCGTCAGGAGGCATCGAGGCGCTTCAGCGCGCCGAGCACCGTCTGCCGGTCCGTCGTGCGCCACAGGGGAGGCAGCGAACGGGTCAGGAAGGATCCGTACCGGGCCGTGGCCAGGCGGGAGTCCAGCACGGCGACGACGCCGCGGTCCCCGCTCGAGCGGATCAGCCGACCGGCACCCTGGGCGAGCCGCACCGCGGCGTGGGACGCGGAGACCGTCATGAACCCGTTACCTCCCGCCCGCTCCGTGGCACGCGTGCGCGCGGTGCCCAGCGGATCATCGGGGCGGGGAAACGGGATCCGGTCGATCACCACGAGCCGACAGGAGTGCCCGGGAACGTCGACCCCCTGCCACAAGCTCATGGTGCCGAAGAGACTTGCCGCGGGGTCGTCCGTGAACTCCTTGACGAGCGAGGGCAGGGAGGCGTCCCCCTGGCACAGGATGGGCAGCCCCGTGCGTTCTCGCAGCGCCTCGGCAGCGTCCTCAGCGGCGCGGCGGGAGGAGAAGAGTCCGAGCGCCCCTCCGCCGGACGCCTCGAGGAGTTCCAGCAGCTCGTCGAGCTGCTCGTCCGATACTCCGCGCCCCGGTTTCGCCAGGTGCTTCGCCACGTAGAGGATGCCCTGGCTGCGGTAGTCGAAGGGGCTGCCGACGTCCACGCCGCGCCACTTCGGTGCCCCGGGGCCCTGCAGCCCGAGAGATCCGGCGACGGAGGCGAAGGAGGAGCCCACGGCCAGCGTGGCGGAAGTCAGGACCACTGTGCGACCGTCGAACAGCCCCTCCCGCAGGGGCCCGGCCACGCTGAGGGGTGCAATGTTGAGGGTGGCGGGCTCCCCCGGGCCGGCCCCTTCGTAGCCGGCTCCGGGACTCCACCTGCCCACCCTGGAGATCCACAGGACGTCCCTGGTGGTGTCCGCGCCCAGCATCCGCTCGGCGGTGTCGAGCAGCTCGGAGAGCCGCGATCGCGCGGCGTGCCGCCCGGCGTCCTCTCCCTTGCTCTCCCCCTTGGTCTCGCTCAGCCCCGTGCGGGCGGCGTCCTGGACTCCCCGCACCGCGTAGACCTGCTCCTCGGTGAAACCGCGGGGCAGCAGCCCGGACTGCTCGTCCTCGAAGGCACGGTCGAAGGCCTCGGCGGCGCGCTCAAGCGCTTCGCCGGAGGCGGCCGTGTGCTTGCGCACACCGGTTCCCGCCGCGCGCACGGCCGCCGCGGACAACGACGCCGTCACGGCTCCCGTGACACGGTCGCGCAGCTCGTGCGCCTCGTCCACGATCACGACGTCGTGCTCGGGCAGCACCGCGAGTCCCTCGAAGGCGTTGATCGCGAGCAGCGCGTGGTTGGTGATCACCACGTCCGCCTCTCCCGCCTGGGCCCGCGCCCGCTCGGCAAAGCACTCCTCCACCAGGGGGCACTTGCGCCCCAGGCACTCCTTCGCGGTGACCGAGACCTGGCGCCACGCGGCGTCCGAGACACCGGGCTGGACATCGTCCCGGTCACCGGTCTCGGTGGACCCGACCCACTCCCGCAGCCGCACCACCTGCTGGGCGAGCCCACCAAGGGGACGCTCCGCCCCGGAGCCGGCACCGCCGGTGGCCGTGCCGGGCACGGAGAACAGCGCGGCGTCGTCATCCTCCGGGTAGCCGCCCTCCACCTTGTGCAAGCACGCGTAGTTGGAACGACCCTTGAGCAGGGCCACGGTCGGGCGTTCGTCGAGCTCGTGCTCGAGGGCGTCCAGCAGACGGGGGACGTCGCGGCCGGTGATCTGGGACTGGAGGGCGAGCGTGGCGGTGGCAACGACTACGGGCTTGTCCGCGTTCCGGGCGTGGCGCAACGCCGGCACGAGGTACGCGAGGGACTTGCCCGTGCCCGTGCCGGCCTGCACCAGCAGGTGCCTGCGGGTCTCCAGCGCCTCGGCGACCTTCGCGGCCATGAAGCGCTGCCCTTCCCGCCGCTGGCCTCCCAGGGCGGCGACGGCGGCGTCCAGCAACTCGAGGGCGTCCGCACCCCCGGGCAGGGACTCCGGGCGGACGTCCGAGATGTCCGCCCCGGTCTCGTCGATGAACACGGAGGTCATGCGCCGGCGGGATCCTCCGCGCCCGGGACCAGGTAGGGCTCGAGGTCCGCCACGAGGTCCTCGCGCACCCGCACGTGCAGCCGGGTGCCGTCCTCCGTGTGCTCGGTGCGCAGGATCTCGGCGTCCTGGGCGTGCAGCCGTGAGACGACCTCCCCGTGAACGTAGGGCACCATCAGCTCCAGCTCGTGGTCCGGGCGCGGGATGGCGGCCGCGATCAGGCGCTGCAGCTCCTCGACCCCCTCTCCCGTGCGAGCGGAGACGGCCACCGAGGGGTTCTCGTGGTTGCGCAGACGCGCGAGGACCACGGGATCCGCGACGTCCGCCTTGTTCAGCGCCACGATCTCGGGGATGCTGTTCGCCCCCACGTCCGTGAGAACGTCACGCACTGCCTTGAGCTGGCCCTCGGGGTCCGGGTGAGAGGCGTCCACCACGTGCACGATCACGTCCGCATCCGCTACCTCCTCCAGCGTGGAGCGGAACGCCTCGACCAGCTGCGTGGGCAGCGAGCGCACGAAGCCCACCGTGTCCGCGAGGGTGTAGCCGATACCGTCAGGGGTCTCGGCCTTGCGCACGGTGGGGTCCAGCGTGGCGAACAGCGCGTTCTCCACGAGTACCCCGGCGTCCGTGAGCCGGTTCAGGAGGGAGGACTTCCCCGCGTTGGTGTAGCCGGCGATGGCCACGGAAGGAACGGAATTGCGCTTACGGTTCAACCGCTTGGTCTCGCGGGCCGGCTTCATTCCCGCGATCTCGCGGCGCAACTTGGCCATGCGCTGACGGATGCGACGGCGGTCCAGCTCGATCTTGGTCTCACCGGGGCCGCGGCTGCCGATGCCCTCGCCGGACGCGGCACGGCCACCGGCCTGGCGCGAGAGGGAGTCGCCCCAGCCGCGCAGGCGGGGAAGCATGTACTCGAGCTGCGCGAGCTCGACCTGCGCCTTGCCCTCCTTGGACTTCGCGTGCTGCGCGAAGATGTCCAGGATGAGTCCGGTGCGGTCGATGACCTTGACCTTGACCACGTCCTCCAGAGCACGGCGCTGGGACGGGGCGAGCTCAGCGTCCACGACCACGGTATCCGCTCCCGTGGCGGCCACGACATCCTTGAGCTCGAGTGCCTTGCCCGAGCCGAGGTACGTGCCGGGGTCAGGGTTCACGCGGCGCTGCAGCAGGCCGTCCATGACCTCGGAGCCGGCGGTCTCCGCCAGGGCGGCGAGTTCCCGCAGGGAGTTCTCGGCGTCCGCCAGGGTGCCGCTCGAGAAAACGCCGGCAAGAACCACGCGCTCCAGGCGCAGCTGGCGGTACTCGACCTCGGTGACGTCCTCGAGCTCCGTGGACAACCCCGCGACGCGGCGCAGGGCGTGACGCTCCGCGAGGTCCTGCTGCTCGCCGTCGCCGACGCCGTGGTGCTCGTTCTCCGCGGCCAGCTCTCGGGCGCGCCCCAGGTGCTCGCGGCTGGTGCGGGCCCCGCTCTCTGTCACGGCGACGTCACCGTCGGCCGGATGGGAGCCGGCTGCGGCCAGGGGGGCCTCGGCGCGGCTGCGTGCGCGGGCCAGAACCCTCGAGACGACGTCCTCGAGCTGCGGGCCGGTCAGGTCACCGGGCTGCGCGGAGTCCTGCGGCGCGGCGTCCCGGTGGGTGTGAGATTCAGTCATGTATTCCTGTGTTCGGAAGGGGTGGTCAGTGCTGACAGTCTAGCGCCGGGCACCGACACACCCCGGGCGGGCACTACCATGTGGAGCCATGACCCCCGAGCCCGCCGCGCAGCACTACTTCGTTTCCGACCCGGCCGTGGCACAGAAGCCGCGCCGGATCACAGCGGAGCTGAGGGGACGCACCGTGGAGGTAGGCACCGACGCGGGAGTCTTCTCCCCCGGGGCGCTGGACAAGGGAACGGCGGCACTGCTGCGCAACGTCCCGGATCCCCAGGGGCGATCCTTCCTCGACATCGGTTGCGGCTGGGGCCCACTGACCATCGCGCTGGCCCAGGCCGACCCGGAGGCGAGCGTCACGGCCGTGGACGTCAACGAGCGTAGCCTCGCCCTGACCGCGGCCAACGCGCAGGGACTGGGCCTCACGGGCGTGCAGACCTTCCTTCCCGAGGACGTCCCCGCAGAGCTGACCTTCGACACCATCTGGTCCAACCCGCCCATCCGGGTGGGCAAGGACGCCCTGCACCAGATCCTCTCCCAGTGGCTGCCCCGGCTCGCTCCCGGCGGCACCGCGTGGCTCGTGGTGCAGAAGAACCTCGGCGGGGACACTCTCCAGCGCTGGTTGCGGGAAACCCTGCCGGAGGATTTCCACGTGCGCCGCGCGGCCACGGACAAGGGCTTCCGGATCATTGCGGTGGAAAGGGACTGACCCCGCGCGGCCTGGCCCCACGTGTGCGGTCAGGAGCAGGCGATGGCGCGCAGTGCGTCCGGGCCCTGGCGTGGTCCCGTGCGGGCAGGTGGGTGGGTGGGCAGCAAGTACAGCCACCCACCGGACCGCGGCACGCACGGCCAAGGAACGCCCGGCGACGCCGCGCGGCCACCCCGCGCCTCACACAAGTTCGGCGGTGGCCACCACTCGCACCGGGCCGGCCAGCACCACGTGCTCCGTGCCGTCCGGGGCCGGGACGAAGGTGACCGAGAGCACTCCCCCGGGAACCCGCACGAACCAGCGGTCCGGTGAGTCCTGCCCGCCCCAGAAGCGCGTGGCGGCCGCGGCGGCGCACGCACCCGTGCCGCACGAATAGGTCTCCCCGACCCCGCGCTCGTGCACGCGCATCTCGATGCGGCCCACGGCGTCGTCGTCGTGCTCCAGGGGCACCACGAACTCCACGTTCGTGCCGTCTCCCGGCGCCGGGTCCACGACCGGCGCAGTGTGCAGGTCCAGGGCGTCCAGCTTCTCTCCCTCGGACAGCGCGACGACCGTGTGCGGGTTGCCCATGCTCAGCGAGATCCCCGGGCGCTGGACTGTGAGGCCCGAGACCGAGACCAGACAGTCGGAACCACGCTCACGAGCGGCGTCACCGTGCTCGAAGCTCCAGGGACCCATGTCCACCGCGTACCCGTCCGCGGTGCGCGCGACGCTGCGGACGCCCGCCCGGGTGCCGATCCGAAGCCGGGCTCCGCGTGGCAGGGTGACGAGGCCCTCCCGCACCAGATGGTCCACGAAGACGCGCACGCCGTTGCCGCACATCTGCGCGACCGAGCCGTCCCCGTTGCGGTAGTCCATGAACCACTCGACGTTCGGCGACCGCTCGGCGAGCCGACGGCCCTCCGGCACGTGCTCGGCACGCACGGCACGGATGAGGCCGTCCCCGCCGAGTCCCAGATGCCGGTCGCACACCGCGGCCACCGTGTCCGCAGAGACGTCCAGCGAGCCGTCCAGGTCCGTGAAGACCACGAAGTCGTTGCCCGTGCCGTGCGCCTTGCTGACGCGCACTCCCGCCAGTTCCCGCCAGTGCGCGGCGCCGCCCGTTGCCTCACTTGTTTCCGTCATGCCCGTCATCCTACTGACCGCGCAGCACGGCCCGCGCGGTCCGCGAGCTCGTCCACCCCGCCGGGGGTGGCGGCGTCGAGCCAGTGGACCCGCGAGTCGGCGCCGAACCACGTGCGCTGCCGCTTGGTGAACCGGCGCGTCGCCACCACAGTCTGCTCGCGCGCCTGCTCGAGGTCGAGGGTGCCGTCCAGCACGGCCAGCAGCTGCGGATACCCCAGGGCCCTGCCCGCTGTAGGGCTCTCCCGCAGCCCCCGTGCCTCCAGGGCACGCACCTCCTCAAGCCAGCCGCGCTCGAGCATGACGTCCACACGGCGGGCCAGGCGCTCGGCGAGCACCTCCCGGTCCATGCCCAGGCCCACCTGGACGGTGGGCCGCACGTAGTGCCGACGCGGCATGAAGGACGTGAACGGTCGGCCCGTGAGCTCGTGGACCTCGAGCGCCCGGACCAGCCGCCGCTCGTCCTTGACCCGAGCGGCAGACTCCGGGTCCACGGCGGCCAGCCGTTCCAGCAGGGGTGCCCGCCCGTGCCGGGCCAGCTCCGCCTCGAGACGCGCACGGATGCCGGCGTCAGTGCCGGGGAACTCGATGTCGTCGAGCACCGCGCGGACGTAGAGACCGGAACCTCCCACGAGGACCGGCACGCGGCCCCGGCCGACAATCTCCGTGATGGCACGGCGGGCCTCACGCTGGAACGCGGCGACGGAGGCCTCCTCGTGGATCTCCAGGACGTCCAGCAGATGGTGCGGCACCCCGCCCCGTTCCTCGGGCGGGAGCTTGGCCGTGCCGATGTCCATTCCCCGGTAGAGCTGCAGGGCGTCCGCATTGACGACCTCCCCGTCCAGCCGGTGGGCCAGGGCAATGCCGAGGTCCGACTTCCCTGTGCCGGTGGGACCCACGACGGCTACGAGCGGCGGGCCGTCCGGGCCTCGTCCTGGCGCATCCGGCTGCTTCACGACGTCGGGGCCCGCCTGTCCGTCCACTGCCGGCACGGCTCAGGGTCTCCGCAGGGACGGCATGCCGAGGCCCACTGGCCCCGGTGCCCCGGACGACGAAGGCGCGGCGCAGGACTCGGCCTGCGCCGCCTCCCAGGCGTCCCCACCGCGGGTGCGGCGCAGCTCGTACTCGGAGACGTCACGGGGATCCGCGAGCAGGTGGTAGGCCGCTGCGCTCGTCACGGGGACGCTCACGACGTCCCCCGGCCTCGGCTGGGGTGCGCCCTCCGGCACACTGAAGTGGACCAGGCGCTGGTCACGGCCCCTGCCCGAGAGCCGGTGGGTGCTCTGCGCCTTGCGGCCCGACTGTGCGCTCACGAGGACCTCCGCGCGGGAACCGACCAGCTCACGGTTCAGGCGGGCACTGATCTCGTCCTGCAGCGCCGTGAGACGCTCGAAGCGCTCCTGCACAACGGCCGCGGGCACCTGGTCGGTCATCTCTGCCGCGGGGGTGCCGGGGCGCACCGAGTACTGGAACGTGAATGCCGAGGAGAACTCGGAGGCGGCCACCACGTCCAGCGTGTCCTGGAAGTCCTGCTCCGTCTCCCCGGGGAAGCCCACGATGATGTCCGTGGTGATGGCCGCGCCAGGAATGCTCGCGCGGACACGTTCCAGGATCCCCAGGAACTTCTTCGAGCGGTAGGAGCGGCGCATGTTTTTCAGGATGCGGTCCGAACCGGACTGCAGCGGCATGTGCAGCTGCGGCATCACGTTGGGAGTCTCGACCATGGCGTCGATCACGTCATCCGTGAACGCCGCCGGGTGCGGACTCGTGAACCGCACGCGTTCCAGCCCCTCGATCTCCCCGCACGCGCGCAGCAGCTTGGCGAACGCGCCGCGGTCTCCGAACTCGACGCCGTAGGAGTTCACGTTCTGCCCGAGCAGCGTCACCTCCACCGCACCGGAGTCCACCAGGGCCTGCACCTCGGCAAGGATGTCCCCGGGACGGCGGTCCTTCTCCTTGCCGCGCAGCTGCGGGACGATGCAGAACGTGCACGTGTTGTTGCACCCCACGGAGATCGACACCCATCCGGCGTAGGCCTGCTCGCGCTTGGTGGGAAGCGCAGAGGGGAACGTCTCCAGAGACTCGAGGATCTCCACCTGGGCCTGCTCGTTGTGACGGGCCCGTTGCAGCAGCACCGGCAGAGAGCCGATGTTGTGCGTGCCGAAGACCACGTCCACCCACGGTGCCTTCTCCACGATCGTGGCGCGGTCCTTCTGGGCCAGACAACCGCCCACGGCGATCTGCAGCCGGTCGTTGCGACGCTTCACCGGTGCGAGCTGACCGAGCTGGCCATAGAGCTTGTTGTCCGCGTTCTCCCGCACCGCGCACGTGTTGAAGACGACCAGGTCCGGCTCCCGGCCCACGGCCGGAACGTAGCCGGCGGTCTCCAGCAGACCGGTGATGCGCTCGGAGTCGTGGGCGTTCATCTGGCACCCCAGGGTGCGCACCTCGTAGGTCGGCGCAGCCTCGCGGGCGTCGAACGCTTTGTACGGGGCGGAGGGCTGGAGGGGTTGCGGCTGAACCGACCGGGGCATCTGAGTCACCCCCTCATTTTAGGGATCGGGTCAAATTCTCCCCCGGTGGCGTCAGTCAGCTCCGGCGGTGGCGAGATGCGGGCCAGTAACTGCACCGGGCGTGCCCTCAGCACCTCGGCACCTTAGCGGCTCAGGGGGTGTCCCACACGTCCGCGCCGTCCAGGTCCGGCCGTTCTTCCCCGGCTCCCGCCGATCCGAGGTCCGCCAGCTCCTCCTTCACAACGGCGAACGCGAGCCCCGGTGCGTACCCCTTCCGGCCGAGCATGCTCACCAGCCTGCGGGTGAGCTTCTCGTACTCTTTGCGGTCGCTCGGATCCAGGGTAGCTGGGAGCTTCTTGCGGACGAGTTCGTGGGCGTCCCGGAGCTCGTCCTCGTCCGAGCGCTGGTCCAGGGCCTGCTCCGCGATCTCACCGATGATCCCCCGGTGCGAGAGTTCACGGCGCAGCGCTGACCGGGACAGGCGCCGGGTCTCAGCCCGCGAACGGACGAACATCGCCGCAAAAGCGCGGTCGTCCACGAGGTTGACCTCTTCGAGGCGGTCCAGCACCTCCCCGGCGACGTCGTCCGGGATGTCCTTGTCCGCCAGTTTGTCCTCCAGCTGGCGCCGTGACTTCGCCGATGCCGTCAGCTGACGCAGCACGATCGACCGGGCGCGCTCGCGCACCCCGAGGTCTTCCCCGCCGTGTGCTTCACCGGTGGAGGTTTCTGATCCGCCCTCAGGGACCAGCGCCGGCCCCTCCCCCGGCTCGGCGTGGTGCTGCGCCACGGGAGGAACCGCGAACAGCGCGTGCCCCGAGGAGGCGGGTTCGGGGAGCGCGTTCCCCGACGGGGTGGAGTCGGCCGCGGACCGCGACGCGGACGCCGCCGCCGGGCCACGGCGAGATGCCGTGGCCCGGCGGCGGCGGGCATCGTAGCGTGACGAGTCACTCATGGGTGCGGTCCCTCACCTCAGAAGGCGGGAAGCTCCGTGTCGTCCTTTTGGGGAGCGAAGGGCGCGCCAGGGTCCAGGTCCTGGCCGACGTCCTCCAGTGCGTCCGCATCCTGTGACGCCTCGTCCGGATCCTCGGTGATGCCAAGCTTCACCAGGATCTTGCGCTCGATCTCCTGGGCGAGTTCCGGGTTGTCCTTGAGGAATCGGCGGGAGTTCTCCTTGCCCTGCCCCAGCTGGTCGCCCTCGTAGGTGAACCACGCACCGGACTTCTTGACGATCCCGTGCTCCACCCCCATGTCGATCAGACCGCCCTCGATGGAGATCCCCTGGCCGTAGAGGATGTCGAACTCGGCCTGCTTGAACGGCGGGGCCATCTTATTCTTGACGATCTTGGCGCGCGTGCGGTTGCCCACGGGGTTGGCACCATCCTTGAGCGTCTCGATGCGGCGGACGTCCACGCGTACGGACGCGTAGAACTTCAGCGCCTTGCCACCCGTGGTGGTCTCCGGCGAGCCGAAGAAGACGCCGATCTTCTCGCGCAGCTGGTTGATGAAGATGGCCGTGGTGTTGGTGTGGGACAGCCGCCCCGTGATCTTGCGCAGCGCCTGGGACATGAGGCGGGCCTGCAGACCGACGTGGCTGTCACCCATCTCGCCCTCGATCTCCGCCTTGGGCACGAGGGCCGCCACGGAGTCGATCACGATGATGTCGATGGAACCGGAGCCCACCAGCATGTCCATGATCTCGAGCGCCTGCTCGCCGGTGTCCGGCTGGGAGACCAGCAGGTTGTCCGTGTCCACGCCGAGCTTCTCCGCGTAGGCGGGATCCAGGGCGTGCTCGGCGTCGATGAACGCGGCGATGCCGCCAGCCTTCTGAACGCTGGCGACCGCGTGCAGGGCCACGGTGGTCTTACCGGAGGATTCCGGGCCGTAGATCTCCACGACGCGGCCCCGGGGGAACCCGCCAATGCCCAGCGCGACGTCCAGTGCGATGGATCCGGTGGGGATGGTTTCGATCTTCGTAGCGGGACGGTCACCCAGCCGCATGACCGAGCCCTTACCGTAGTTCTTGTCGATCTGGGAGAGCACGGTGTCCAGTGCCTTCTCACGATCAGAGCCGGCCACCTGAGAGGGTGCGGGTGCACCCTTGGACTTGGCTGCCATGTTTCACCTCTGGTTCTCGGGGGCCGGTGTGGCCCTGATGATGTCTTCGCAGTCCACGGTATAGCGGGGGTCCGACACCCATAAGAGACCGGTGCCGGGTGTGGAGTACGCGCGACCGGGTTCGAATATACCTTCGAATCCGGTGCGGTGCACGTCGGCCCGCCCTCACCGCCGCGGAGGCTGGTCCGGCCCCCACCACCGGGACTGCGGCACCTCCTGCGCGCGGCACACCGCGAACCACACGGTCTTGGGGTCCTCCCCCGCCTCGAGCGCCTCGCTCGCCGTGCGGTCCCCCAGCTCGGACAGCACGAGGTCCCGCGCCAGCACCCTGCAGTAGGCTGCCCCGAACTCGTGGGCCATGAGTTCCCAGAACGCACTCACTCGCATGCTCGTCACCTCCTCCTCGTCGTGGTCTCTTCCCCGCGAACCACCCGGGCACGTGCCCTCGGTCGGCTGACCCTCCCGAATCGCACGGCACGATTCCACGGGCCGGACCCGCACACGACACGGACCCGCCCGAGGGCGGGTCCGTTCGTGTGTTCCCAAGTCCCCTGGCCGGAGGCGAGCACCTCCCGCGCCAGGGGTTCTCTCAACGCGCGCTCGCGGCGCTGCCGCCGCGCAGCTGGCGCATCTCCCGGGTGAACTCCTCCGTCATCTCCGACGGCACGGTGTCCGGGATGAAGTTGCCCTCCGCGTAGGCGAGCCGGTCAGCGACCTCGCGCAGCATCTGGGACATGGGGATCTCCAGGGCCGTGCAGATCGAGGCAAGCAACTCCGAGGACGCTTCCTTCTGGCCGCGCTCCACCTCGCTGAGGTATCCCAGGGAGACGCGGGCGCTGTGCGAGACCTCGCGCAGCGTGCGCCCCTGGCGCTGGCGGACGTTGCGCAACACCTCTCCGATCTCCTGGCGCAGAACGCCCACCTTCATCTCGTGGGTCTCCGCGTGAGTTTCATCGGCCACACCCACGTCCTTCCAACGGACGACACCATTGACAGACACGGGTTGCTTCGTCATGTGAATTGCCTACTCCTCGTACGAACGAACGGGGCCTCTCCGCACCATCCCGGCTGCGGTGGATTCCAGAGAACTTGAGCCCGACTGGCTCAATACTCCGACTGTCATAACGTGCTTGCATGTTCAATTGTTCCCTGCGGCCGCCCGAAAAGCACTATGCGTTGGCTGTGAAAGCAATTTGAGTCGTCAGTATGTCGATCGCACGTGCCACGGTGGCGGCCCGGATACCCGTTCGGTCACCCGTGAGGGTGAGGCGGTGCGAGGAGTCGCCCGTGGGACCGCTGACGCCCACGAACACCGTGCCCACGGGGTGGCCGTCGTGTGGTTCCGGCCCGGCGACGCCGGTGGTCGACACCGCCCAGTCCACACCGAGGGCCTCGCGCGCCCCGCGCGCCATGGCGGCAGCGACGTCCGCGTCCACCGCCCCCACACGCTCCAGCAGCTCGCGGGACACCCCCAGCACATGCTCCTTGACGGCGTGCGAGTAGCTCACCACGGCGCCCTCGAAGCACGACGACGCCCCGGCGACCGTGACGATCTCCGACGCCACCGCACCTCCCGTGAGGGACTCTGCCGTGCCCACCGTGATACCGAGGCGCGTGGCGAGCGTGACCAGCCCCGCGGCGTCGTGCCCGCAGACACTGCTGTCCCGCCCGGACAGGACAGTGTTGTCACCAGCCGCAGCGGCGTCGTTGCCCGGGGCGGACGGCACCGAGCCGCTCACTCGCCCTCTCCCCTGACCGCGCGGTTGCGCAGCTGCACGGCCTTTACGACGTAGTCCACACCGGTGACCACGGTGGCGAGCAGTGCCAGAGCCGTCAGCAGCCACGCGAGCCACAGCCACCACTGGCCCACGAACGGGGCGAGGGGAAGCAGCAGCGCGATCAGGGCCGCGGTCTGCAGCACGGTCTTGGTCTTGCCACCCTTGGACGCCGCCATGACCCCGTAGCGAATCACGACAAAGCGCATGACGGTAATGCCCCACTCGCGCACCAGGATGACGATGGTCACCCACCACCACAGCTCCCCGAGCATCGAGAGCACCACGAACGCCGCTCCCGTGAGCAGCTTGTCCGCGATGGGGTCCGCGATCTTGCCGAAGCTCGTGATGAGGTTGCGGGCACGCGCGATGTCCCCGTCCAGCTTGTCGGTGAGCATCGCCAGCCCGAAGGTCACGACCGCGGCCCACCGCATGGCCATGGAGTCCTCGCCGTGTGTGCCCCCGGCCACCAGGAACCACACGAAGAACGGCACCATCACGATGCGCAGCGCGGTCAGTGCGTTCGGCAGGTTCCAGTTCGAAGCCCTGGGGGCAGGGTCACCCTGGGGCGTTACGTCGTGGTTTGTGGTCATCGTCCCGTCAGCTCCCATGCGTCCTCGGATTCATCGGACCCGTCGTGGTAGTCGTGTGCAACATCGGCAAGCGAGGCCTCGACCGGGTCCTCACCGTAGTCGACCGAGCCGTTCACCGCACCGGCTCCCGCGGTTCCCGCGGCCTCCTGCGCTGTCCCGCCACCGGCCGGCGGCTCCTCCCCGCGGATCAGTGCCAGGGTGGCCGCGAGGTCGTCCGGCTTGACCAGCACGTCCCGGGCCTTGGAGCCCTCGGAGGCGCCGACGACGCCGCGGGACTCCAGCAAATCCATGAGCCGCCCGGCCTTGGCGAAGCCCACGCGCAGCTTGCGCTGCAGCATGGATGTGGAGCCGAACTGCGTGGTGATGATCAGTTCCGCGGCCTGCAGCAGGACGTCGAGATCGTCCCCGATGTCCTCGTCAATGGCCTTCTTGGGTGCCTCCTGCACGACGTCGTCCCGGTAGTGCGCGGACATCTGGGACTTCACGTGCTCCACGACCTTGTGGATTTCGGACTCGGAGACCCACGCGCCCTGCACGCGCATGGGCTTCGAGGCGCCCATGGGCAGGAAGAGGGCGTCTCCCTGGCCGATGAGCTTCTCCGCACCGGGCTGGTCCAGAACCACGCGCGAATCCGTGACCGATGACGTCGCGAAGGCCATGCGGGAGGGCACGTTCGCCTTGATCAGGCCCGTGACCACGTCCACCGAGGGGCGCTGGGTGGCGAGCACCAGGTGGATGCCCGCGGCACGGGCGAGCTGGGTGATGCGCACGATGGCATCCTCGACGTCCCGTGGGGCGACCATCATGAGGTCCGCGAGCTCGTCCACGATCACCAGCAGGTACGGGTAGGGCCGGATGGTCCGCTTGGAGCCGGGCTCCGGTTGGACCTTGCCGTTGCGCACGGCCTTGTTGAAGTCGTCGATGTGCTTGTACCCGAAGTGGGAGAGGTCGTCGTAGCGCGCATCCATCTCCCGCACGACCCACTGCAGGGCCTCGGCGGCCTTTTTGGGGTTCGTGATGATCGGGGTGATCAGGTGCGGCACGCCCTCGTACGCGGTGAGCTCAACGCGCTTGGGATCCACCATGACCAGGCGCACCTCGTCCGGGGTGGAACGCATCAGGATGGAGACGATCATCGAGTTCACGAACGAGGACTTGCCCGCCCCTGTGGCACCAGCCACGAGCATGTGCGGCATCTTGGCCAGGTTCGCGAGCACGAAGCCACCCTCGACGTCCTTGCCCACACCCATGATCATGGGGTGCTCGGACGTGCGGGCCTTCTGCGAGCGCAGCACATCGCCCAGCGCCACGGTCTCGCGGTCCGTGTTCGGGATCTCGATACCGATCGCGGACTTGCCCGGGATGGGCGAGAGGATGCGGACGTCCGCCGAGGCCACGGCGTAGGCGATGTTCTTGGACAGGGCGGTGACGCGCTCCACCTTGGTGCCGGATCCCAGCTCAATCTCGTAGCGAGTGACCGTGGGGCCGCGGGAGAAGCCCGTGACCTCGGCGTCCACCTTGAACTGCTGCAGCACGTTGGTCAGCGCGGCGACCACCTGGTCGTTTGCCTCGGAGCGCTCCTTCGCCGGGGGCCCCTGCACGAGGTCCGCGACCGGAGGCAGGCTGTAGGCGACGTCGCCCTGCAGCTTCAGCTGCTCGGAGCGGGCGGGGATCGGAGTGCTGGGCGTGTGGGTGCGGGTCGCGACGTCGTGGGAGCCTCCGGGCTCGTGGACGTCCGTGGTGTCGTCCAGCGCGGCGAGGGCCGGGGCGTCCGACGCCGCGGCGGTGTCCCCGGCCGGCGCGATGCCCTGCTCCTCGCGCAGCTTCTGGGCCTCGCGCTGGGAGCGGGTGGGCCGCTTCTCACCGGGGCGCAGCGCGGGCTCGGGGCTCGGCACCGAGTCGGTGGACTGGAGGTCCGCGGCGTCCGCGGTCTTGGCCTTCGTGGCGGTGGCGCGGGCCCTCGAAGAGCCGCCCTTGCGGGGAGCGCTCGAGCCCAGGTCGAACACGCTCGTGGCGTGTGCTCCCTTCGCCTCGCGGCGGTTGGCCTCGTCGACCACAGCGCGTTCAAAGGCCTCGTCCCCGTCGTAGCGGTCCAGCTCCTCGCGCTCCCGACGACGCCGCGAGCGCGCCGTGCGGGCGGAACGCGCCGTGCTCGCGGGGTCCAGGTAGGAGCGGTCATGCTGCGGGGCGGAGAGGTCCGTGCTGCGCGGCTCCGTCTGGCCCGTGAGCCTGCGGTAGAGCAGGTGCAGCCGGGGCCCGATCTCCCCCACGGGCGTCGCGGTCATGACGAGCAGCGCCAGCACGGCGAGCGCCACGAGGACCACGAGCGCGCCCCACGGGGTGATGAGAGATGACAGCGGGTCCGCCGCGAGGAAGCCCACGAAGCCCCCGGCGCTCCATACCGCCTCGAAGCCGTCTCCCAGGGAGGGCGAGCCGCCCGCAATGTGGGCGGTTCCCGCTCCGGCGACCGTCAGCGCGAGCAGTCCGATGGCGATGCGGTTGTTGGCCTGGGTGGCCTCGGGGTGGCGGAAGATCCGCACGGCGAAGCAGAAGCAGAAGATGGGCAGCACCAGGGCCATGAACCCGAAAGTCCCGCCCACCACGGCGTGTGCCCAGGACGAGGGAACAGCCACGGCGGCGAAGTCCACGCCGCGCAGGTTCCACCACTCGAGCGCGGCGATCAGCACTGCGAGCACGAGCCACACAAGGGCCCCACCGTCACGGCGCTGCTCGGGGGCGATGTCCGTGCGCAGGGTGCCTACGCGACGTACCGCGGCACCCACCACGTGTCCGACGCCCGACCACGCGTTCACAATCCCCCGCAGGGCACCCGGGGCTGCCGAGGAGGTCTTGGCCGTGCCGCGGGCCGGGGTCTTCCTGCCATTCTTGGGGGATCCCGAGGACTTCGCGGACCGGGTGGCGGTCTTCGCGGAGCGCGCGGGGGAAGTTCGTGACGCCATGCTTCCAGGGTACCCGGACGGACAGCGGCCCGCCCGGAGTGCATGTCGGGCGGGCCGCTGGAGCTGGGTGGTGGGGCCGTGGGCTCAGGCCTCGACGACCACCGGGACGATCATGGGCTTGCGGCGCAGCTTTCGCGAGACCCAGGAGCCCACCGTTCGGCGCACGATCTGCTGCAGCTGGTGGGAGGTGTGGTTCTTCCCGCTCTCCCCCAATGCCTCCTCCAGCGCGGCGGCGATCTTCGGACGGATCTCGTTGAAGACCTTGTCCTCCTCCGCGACGCCGCGGGCGTGGATGTCCGGGCCGGAGACAATCTTGCCGGTGTCCCGGTTCACCACCGTGACCACAGAGATGAAGCCCTCTTCACCCAGCGTCATGCGGTCCTTGAGGTCGGCCTCGGTGATCTCTCCCACCGAGGAGCCGTCCACGTAGATGAACCCGCACTCCACCTGACCGGTGATCTTGGAGGCCCCGTTGTGCATGTCCACCACGGTGCCGTTCTCCGCGAGGATTACGCGGTCCTCCGGGACACCGGTCTCCTTGGCGAGGTCACCGTTGGCAATCAGGTGGCGGACCTCACCGTGAACGGGCATGACGTACTCGGGCTCCACGATGTTGTAGCAGTACAGCAGCTCGCCCGCCCCGGCGTGGCCTGAGACGTGCACCTTCGCGTTGCCCTTGTGCACCACGTGGGCCCCCAGGCGCATGAGCCCGTTGATCACGCGGAACACAGAGTTCTCGTTGCCCGGGATCAGGGACGAGGCCAGGATGACGGTGTCGCCCTCGTTGACCTGTACCTTGTGGTCCCCGTTGGCCATGCGGGACAGCGCGGCCATGGGCTCGCCCTGGGAACCCGTGCACATGATGACCAGCTTGTCGTCCGGGTAGTCCGCGACCTTCTTCTGGTCCACGAGCACGTTCGGCGGGACGTCCAGGTAGCCGAGCTTCTCTGCGATCGTCATGTTGCGGATCATGGAGCGGCCCATCAGGACCACCTTGCGACCGTTGGCCACCGCGGCGTCGAGCACCTGCTGGACACGGTGCACGTGCGAGGAGAAGGAAGCCACGATCACTCGCTGCTTGGCGCGGGAGACCACGTCCGTGAGGACGGGGCCGATGGCCTTCTCCGACGCGATGAATCCGGGGACCTCAGCGTTGGTCGAGTCGGTGAGGAACAGGTCCACACCCTCCTCGCCGAGCCGCGCGAAGTGACGCAGGTCCGTGATGCGCCCGTCGAGGGGCAGCTGGTCCATCTTGAAGTCGCCCGTGTGCAGCACCGTCCCGGCCTTGGTGCGCAGGAACACGGCCAAGGCGTCCGGGATGGAGTGGTTCACCGCGACGAACTCGCACTCGAACTCGCCCAGCTTCTCCACCTGCCCCTCGCGCACGGCCATGGTGAAGGGCTTGATGCGGTGCTCCTGCAGCTTGGCCTCGATCAGCGCGAGAGTCAGCTGCGAGCCCAGGATGGGAATGTCCGGGCGCCGCTTGAGCAGGTACGGGACGGCGCCGATGTGGTCCTCGTGGCCGTGCGTGAGCACGATCGCCACGATGTCGTCCAGGCGGTCCCGGAGGTAGTTGATGTCCGGCAGGATCAGGTCAACACCGGGCTGCGTCTCCTCGGGGAAGAGCACGCCGCAGTCGACCACGAGCAGCTGCCCGTTGATCTCGAACACGGTCATGTTCCGGCCGACCTCGCCGAGCCCGCCCAGCGGAATGACACGCAGGGTGTCCTTCGCCAGTGCGGGGGGCTTGACAAGGTCAGCGGTGTTCCATTGGGTCATGAGACCCCTTTCGTCTCAGTCGGTCAAAGTGTTCGCAGCCACCGACGTGCTCAGATCCGCACGGATCTGCTCCAGCTCGGCCTGCGTGGGTGCCACGTGCGGAAGCCGCACCGTGTTGTTCGGCAGGCGACCCTGCCACTGAAGAATGGTCTTGGCGGCCACCGCACCCGGCACGCGGGTCATCGTGGCGCGCACGAGCGGGAGCAGCTCTTCGTTGATCTGCCGAGCGGTTTCGAGGTCCGATCCCAGGGCCGCGTCCACCAGGCGTCGGTAGCGGGGGGTGTCCACGTGAGTGGTCACGCCGACGAGCCCGGCGGCACCGAGCGCGATCCACGGCAGGGTGAGACCGTCGTCGCCCGAGTAGAAGACGAGGTCCGTCTCCGCCATTACGCGCGCGGCGGCCATGAAGTCCGCCTTGGCGTCCTTGACGGCGACGATGTTGGGGTGCGAGGCGAGCGCGATCATGGTCTCGGGCTCGATCGGCACACCGGAGCGGCCCGGGATGTCGTAGATCATGATCGGCGTGTCCACCGAGTCCGCGAGGGAGCGGAAGTGGGCCTCGATCCCGGCCTGCGTGGGCTTGTTGTAGTACGGGGTGACCACGAGCAGCCCGTCCATCCCGATCTTCTGGGCCTCCAGGCACAGGTACCGGGAGTGCTCGGTGTCGTTGGAACCGGTGCCCCCGAGCAGGGGAACGCGCGATCCCACGGCTTCCTTGACGGCCCGGAAGACCGAGAGGTTCTCCTCGTCGGTCATCGTGGAGTACTCGCCGGTGGTGCCGCAGACCACCAGACCGTCGCAGCCGCCGTCCACGAGCTCCTCCGCCAGGCGCGCCGTGCTCTCGAGGTCTACGGCGCCGTCCTCGTGGAAGACGGTGATCATTGCGGTGAGCAGGGTCCCGAACATGGGCGCGGGGCGGTCGGTCGGCACAGGGGTGCTGTGTTCAGTCATGGTCACAGGTTACCGCCCAGAGCCGACGAGCACCGCCTCGGGGTCTGCCCCGCCGTGCAGGGCGATGGCTGTGCGCATCGCACCGCGCGCGCGACGACCGTCGCCGCTGGCCGAGTAGGCCAGGCTCAGTCGGTACCAGCCGCCCCAGTCCTGGGGACGTGCCTCAACCTCACGGCGGACGACGTCGAACCGCTCGTCCGCGGCCTCGCGCACGTAGCGCCCCGAGGGTGTTCGCGGCAGGTCGTCCGCGGGAAGCTCACCCCTGGCCGCGAGCTCGCGTCCGAGGCGCTGCGTGCGGGCGCCAAAGACGATCTCGCGCACCATCGCCCACGCCCCCACCGCGGGGATCACGAGCATGGCCACCCCGAGCAGCTTTGCGATCCACCCGTCGCTGTCGAGCAGCAGCACGGCCCGATGGAAGGAGAGCCCCAGGTAGAGGGTGAGCAGTGCCACCATCAGCGCCGCGAGGATCCGGCCCCTGGACCCGACCTCGAGCACTGTGAAGACTCCCGCGAGGGCGAGCATCGCGATCAGCCACGTCTTGGACCCCGCGGAGACGGGAAGCAGCAGCACCGTGAGCACGAGCAGCGCAATCACGGCGGCGCTCCACCAGCGCAACCCTCCCCGGCGGCCCGCGGAGTTCACAGGCCCAAGTCCATGTAGCCGTCGAGGCCCACGGTGAGACCGGGGTGCTCCGCGACCGAGCGCACGCCCAGGAGCACGCCGGTCATGAACGAGACGCGGTCGAACGAGTCGTGGCGCAGCGTCAGCTGCTCACCGGTGTTGCCGAGCAGGGTCTCCTGGTGCGCCACAAGTCCCTGCAGTCGCACGGAGTGGACGTGCACGCCTGCCACGTCCGCACCGCGCGCACCGAACGGATCCGACTCCGTCGCGTCCGGGGACGATCCTCGCCCCGCGCGCTCGCGGGAGCGGGCGACGAGTTCGGCCGTTCGGCTTGCGGTGCCCGACGGCGCGTCGAGCTTGCGCGGGTGGTGCAGCTCCACGATTTCCACGGACTCGAAGAACGCCGCTGCCAGCTCGGAGAACTTCATGGCGAGCACCGCACCCACGGCGAAGTTCGGGGCGATCAGCACACCTGTGCCCGACGCCTCCGCGAGCTGCTCCCGCAGCTGCGCCAAGGCATCGTCGTCCCAACCCGTGGTGCCCACGACGGCGTGGAGACCATGGGCCACGGCGAAGCGCACGTTCTCCCGCGTGGCGCTCGGAACCGTGAGGTCCACGACCACCTGTGCCCCGGCGTCCACGATCTCCTGGAGGTCGTCCCCGCGGCCGAGCGCAGCCACGAGCTCCAGGTCCGGTGCATCCTCGACGGCGCGCACCGCCTCGGAGCCCATGCGCCCGTTTCGGCCCAGTACGGCAACCTTGATCCGGTCGTTCATGTCCCTACCACCTTTCTCAGTCCTGCGATTCCGACGCGCCCGGGCCGACCACGGTGCGCACCGTGGCGTCCTGCCCCAGCTGCGCCGCGAGCTGCTGCACGTCCTGGGACGTGACAGCGCGGATCCGGCGCAGCGACTCGTCCACGTCCATGAAGTACCCGGTCTTCAGCTCCGCCGAACCCAGCCGGGACATCCGGGAACCTGTGTCCTCCAGCGCGAGCACCGTGGCCCCGCTGACCTGGCCCTCGACCTTCGCGAGCTCCGCGGCGTCCATGCCGTCCTGCGCCAGACGGTCCAGCTCTTCCCGCATGAGCCGGCTCACCTGCTCCACCCGCTCCCGCGTGCACCCGGCGTACATGCCGAAGAACCCGGCGTCCGAGTACGAGCCGGAGAACGAGAACGTGGAGTACGCCAGGCCCTTCTGCTCGCGGATCGTGTGGAACAGCCGTGAGGACATTCCCCCTCCCAGCGCCGCGTTGAGCACGGTCATGGTGAAGCGGCGCCCGTCCCCCACGGGCAGCCCGGAGCCGCCCAGGACCACGTGCGCCTGCTCCACCGGTCGTTCGAACGTGTGCGTGCCCACCAGGGGCCTGGGCTGCGCCACCAGGGTGCGACGCCGCGCACCGGCCGCCGCGGGCTCGTCCGGGTCCCAGCCCGCACGCACCAGCGACTCCCGCACCAGCCGCACCACGTTCTCGTGCTCCAGCCCGCCTGCCACCGTGACCACGAGGTTCTCAGGACGGTAGGCCCCGCGGTAGTGGCGCCACACGGCGTCGCGCGTGACACTGCGGATCTCCTCCGGCGTGCCGGCGATCGGCCGCGCGAGCGCGGAGCCGTGGAGCACCTCGGCGTTGAACTGCTCGAACGCGAAGTCCATGGGGTCGTCGCGGTCCATGGCGATCTCCTCGAGGATCACACCGCGCTCGCGGTCGAACTCCTCGGGGTCGAGCACCGCCCCGGTGAACATGTCTGCCAGGACGTCCACCGCCATGGGCAGCTGGTCGGACAGCACCCGTGCGTGGTAGCACGTGTGCTCGTGGGATGTGAATGCGTTGGACTCCCCACCCACCCGGTCGAACGCCTCCGCGATCTCCAGGGCGCTGCGTCGGGACGTGCCCTTGAACAGCAGGTGCTCCAGGAAGTGGGTGGAGCCGAGCATGCCCGGGGCCTCGTCCCGCGAGCCCAGGCTCACCCAGAAGCCCACGGACACCGAGCGCTGCCCGGGCATCCGCTCCGTCAGCACACGGGTGCCGCACGGCAGAACCGTACGGGTGATCACGTCACCCTCGGCGTCGTCGTGCACCACGTGCGTGAAGCCGCGGCCGGGGTCCGGGGTTGGGGATGCCCGAAGGCGGGCGTCCGCGCCGGAGTCGAGCTCCGACGGGTCGCCCGCCTTCAGGGGTAGGTCGACGACAGTCATCGAGTACCGGAGGCCCCCCGCTCAGTTCTCGTCGTCGGTGTCGGCCGGTGCGTCGGAACCGGCGACGACGGGCGAGAGCGAGAGCTTGCCGCGGTCGTCCACCTTGGTGATCTCCACCTGGACCTTCTGGCCCACGGCCAGGACGTCGTCCACCTCGTTGACGCGCTTGTCGTCGTTGAGCTTGCGCATCTCGGAGATGTGCAGCAGACCGTCCTTGCCCGGGGTCAGGGAGATAAACGCACCGAAGGTGGTGGTCTTCACGACCGTGCCCAGGTAGCGCTCCCCCACCTCGGGGACCTGCGGGTTAGCGATCGCGTTGATCGCGGAACGCGCGGCCTCCGCGGACGGACCATCGGTGGCCCCGATGTACACCGTGCCGTCGTCCTCGATGGAGATGTCCGTGCCGGTGTCCTCCTGGATCTGGTTGATCATCTTGCCCTTGGGGCCGATGACCTCGCCGATCTTGGAGACGGGGACCGTCACCGAGATCACGCGCGGCGCGAACTCACTCATCTCGTCCGGGGCGTCGATCGCGGACGTCAGCACGTCCAGGATGTACAGCCGGGCCTCACGGGCCTGGGTCAGCGCGGACGCGAGCACGGAGGCGGGGATGCCGTCGAGCTTGGTGTCCAGCTGGATGGCCGTGACGAACTCCGAGGTGCCAGCCACCTTGAAGTCCATGTCGCCGAGCGCGTCCTCCGCACCCAGGATGTCGGTCAGGGCCGCGTACTGGACTTCGCCGTCCACGGTGTCGGAGACCAGACCCATGGCGATGCCCGCCACCGGGGCGCGCAGCGGCACACCGGCGTTGAACAGCGACAGCGTGGCGGCGCAGACCGAGCCCATGGAGGTGGAGCCGTTGGAGCCCAGCGCCTCCGAGACCTGGCGGATCGCGTACGGGAACTCCTCGCGCGTGGGCAGCACGGGGGTGATCGCGCGCTCGGCGAGGGCGCCGTGGCCGATCTCGCGGCGCTTGGGCGAACCCACTCGACCGGTCTCGCCCGTGGAGTACGGCGGGAAGTTGTAGTGGTGGATGTAGCGCTTGTGCTTCACCGGGGACAGCGAGTCGATCTGCTGCTCCAGCTTGAGCATGTTCAGCGTGGTGACACCCAGGATCTGGGTCTCGCCGCGCTCGAACAGTGCGGAGCCGTGCACTCGCGGCAGCACGTCCACCTCGGCGCTGAGCTCACGGATGTCCGTGAGGCCGCGGCCGTCGATGCGCACGCCGTCCTTCAGGATCCGCTGGCGCACGGTCTGCTTGGTGAGCGCCTGGTAGGCGCCGTTGATCTCGTCCGCGCGGCCCTCGAAGGCCTTGCCCTCGCCGGCGAGCTCCGCCAGGGTGTCCCGGTGCAGCTCGTCGGTGGCGGCCTCGCGCTCCTGCTTGCCGGCGATCGAGTAGACCTGCGCCATGCGCTCGCCCACGAAGTTCTTCACGGCCTCGGCGGCGTCGTCGCCGAAGCCCCCGAAGCGCGGCAACTCCATCTCGGGCTTCTTGTTGCGGGCCGCGAGGTCCGCCTGCGCGTCGCACAGGGCCTTGATGAACGGCTTGGAGGCCTCAAGACCCTCGGCCACGAGCTCCTCGGTGGGGGCGACGGCCCCCTGGCCCTTGACGAGCTCCCACGCGTTATCGGTGGCCTCCGCCTCGACCATCATGATCGCGACGTCCTCACCGCCGTCTCTGGTGGTCACCACGCGGCCGGCGACCGCCATGTCGAACACGGCGTTCTCCAGCTGGGAGTGCTTGGGGAACGCGATCCACTGGTGGCCGCCGTTCTCCTCGGCCATCAGTGCCATGCGCACACCGCCCACCGGACCCTGGAAGGGCATGCCGGACAGCGTGGTGGACATGGACGCGGCGTTGATCGCCACGGTGTCGTAGATCTCGTCCGGCGCGATGGACATGACCGTGACGACAACCTGCACCTCGTTGCGCAGGCCCTTGCCGAACGCGGGGCGCAGCGGGCGGTCGATCAGACGGCACGTGAGGATCGCGTCCGTGGACGGACGGCCCTCGCGGCGGAAGAAGGAACCGGGGATGCGGCCGGCGGCGTACATCCGCTCCTCCACGTCCACGGTCAGCGGGAAGAAGTCGAAGCCCTCCCGGGGGTGCTTGCCCACGGCCGTGGCCGAGAGCATCGAGGTCTCCTCGTCGATGTAGACCATGGCGGAGCCGGCGGCCTGACGGGCGAGACGCCCGGTTTCGAAGCGCACGACGCGCTTTCCGTAGGAGCCGTTGTCGATCACGGCTTCTGCACTCTGGATCTCGGGACCCTCCAAGGGTCACCTCCTGTTTCCTAGGTGGTACGCGCCCCGCGCGACACACCGGTCTTCGATCGAGGCGCTCGCAGCGCGGTGCGTTGCGAAGGCCACTGTCGAGGACCGCGACATGCTGCGCGGACGCGAGGGAGTTTTCGTGGTGCGGGTGCGGCCCCGGGGTTCCGGGTGCGCCCCAGTGGGGCCACCGTGAGGTGGCCCGTGGCAGTGCTCGTCACGAGCAGAGCCGGGGGTGTGGTGGTTCCCCGCCCTCGGGGAGCGCGGGGAACCTCCGGGTCACATCACTTGCGCAGGCCGAGGCGCTCAATGAGCGCACGGTAGCGGGCGATGTCGGTGCGACGCAGGTAATCGAGCATGCGACGGCGGCGACCCACGAGGCCCATGAGGCCACGACGGGTGTGGTGGTCGTGCTTGTGCGTCTTCAGGTGCTCGGTCAGATCGGAGATCCGGCGAGACAGCACGGCAACCTGCACCTCCGGCGAACCGGTGTCACCCTCGTGCGTTGCGTACTCGGTGATGATCTGGTTCTTGATTGCGGCATCAAGTGCCATGGGTAACTCCTCGAGTTAGTACCGTGTCCGCCCGGTGCGTGAGATTCCCGCCCGGGGTCCGGGGCTCGCCCCGGGGCCCGACCACCACGGACCGCAGTCAGACCATTTTCTAGTTTAGCGGACGAGTCAAGCCGGCGCGTCCGCCCCGGTGCGCCCGCTCCGAATGTCTGCCGGAGCTGGAAGAATGGCCGCATGCAGAAGATGAACGTCGAATCATTCAACCTGGACCACCGCACGGTGGCGGCACCCTACGTGCGGGTGGCCGACCGCAAGCAGCTGCCGGGCGGTGACACGCTCGTGAAGTACGACGTCCGTTTCACCCAGCCCAACCGGGGTCACCTGGAGATGCCCACCGTGCACTCCATCGAGCACCTCACGGCGGAGCACATGCGCAACCACACGGACGCCCTGATCGACTTCTCCCCCATGGGCTGCCAGACCGGTTTCTACGCGCTGATGCTTGGTGTGGAGACCGAGGAGTTCGAGCGGCTGCTGGAGCTCACCTTCCGGGACATCATGGATGCCACGGAAGTCCCCGCCGCGAACGAGGTGCAGTGCGGATGGGGTCAGAACCACAGCCTGAGCGGGGCACAGGACGCTGTGCGAGGCTTCCTGGCCGAGCGCGCCCACTGGGACGAGGTCACGCGGTGAGCGACGACGCCGCATCCTTCGCCGCGTGCGTCGGCGCCCCCGCGGTGTTCGTCGCCATGCCCGAGGAGGCCGCCCCGTTCCTGGACGCCGCGACTGCCAGGTGCACCGCGCCCCAGCCGATCGGCACGGCCGAGACGTACGCGCTGGAGCTCGACGGGCGCCCGGTGCTCCTGGTGCGCACCGGGATCGGGCTGGTCAACGCGGCGTCGGCCCTCAGCGCGATGCTCGAGCTCTTCGACCCCGCCGTGGTGGTCTCCGCCGGTTCGTGCGGCGGGCTGCGCTCGGACGTGAACGTGGGCGACCTCGTGCTCGGCACCGGGTTCCGTTACACGGACGCGGACGCCACCGCCTTCGGCTACGCGCCGGGCCAGGTTCCGGGCATGCCGGCGTCGTACCCGGCGTCTGAGGAACTCGTGGCCGCCGCGAGCGCGCTGCCCGCACCCGAGGGACGCGTTCTGTGGCGCGGCGAGATGCTCTCCGGGGGGTCCTTCGTGACGGCGCAGAACGTGGGCGCCGCCCGCGAGACGTTCCCCGCGGCGCTGAGCACGGACATGGAAACCACCGCGCTCGCACAGGTGTGCCACACGCGGGGCCGTGAGTTTACGGCGCTGCGCAGCGTGTCGGACTTGTGCGGTCCGGCCGCCGGGCAGCAGTTCCACATGGAACTCGACGTCGTGGCGCGCACCAGCGCGGACGCCGTCCTGCACCTGCTGCGGAGCCTGCCCACCGCGTGAGACCGCGAGGCCCGTCAGCAGGTCCCGTCGGTTGGGACGGCGCGAGGTGCGCCGGAGTGTGCGACGGGAGCGTGACCAGCCCCGCGGGATACCCTGCGGTGAGGGCCCACTGTGATGTCAAGGAGAACGAGGAAGAGATGAGCGACGAGAAGACCAAGGACCTCAAGGACGCCGCCCCGGACGTCCCCTGGCACGTGCTTCGGGACGGCAAGCGGATCCCCCAGCTGGGTTTCGGCACCTACCCGATGGACGACGCCGAGGCGGAGACGCTGATCCCGGAGGCTGTCTGGCGCGGGTACCGGCTGATCGACACCGCCGTGAACTACGGCAACGAACGCGGAGTGGGCCAGGGCGTCCGCTACAGCCACATGCCCAGGGAGGAGCTCTTCCTCACGTCCAAGCTGCCGGGCCGGGACCACGGCACGGACTCCGTGCGCCGGTCGCTGGAGGGCACCCTCGAGCGGCTCGGAACCGACTACCTGGACCTCTACCTCATCCACTGGCCCAACCCGGTCCAGGACCGATACGTGCAGACGTGGCAGACCATGCTCGAGGCGCGTGAGGAGGGACTGGTGCGTTCCGTGGGCGTGTCCAACTTCCTGCCCGAGCACCTGCAGCGCCTCGAGCGCGAGTCCGGTGAGATGCCCGTGGTGAACCAGGTGGAGCTGCACCCCCAGTACCAGCAGGAGGCGCTGCGCCGCTTCCACGAGGAGCACCGGATCCTCACCGAGGCGTGGTCCCCGCTGGGCCGCAAGACGGACCTCTTGCAGAGCGAGTGGCTCGAGGAGATCGCCCGCAAGCACGGTCGCAGCCCCGCCCAGGTGGTGCTGCGCTGGCACGTGCAGTCCGGCATCGTGCCGATCCCCAAGTCCTCGAACACGCAGCGCATGGCGGAGAACATCGACGTGTTCGACTGGGAGCTCACCGACGCGCAGATGGAGCGGCTGCGCATGATGCACACCGGGATCAGCGGGTCAGGCTTCGATCCCTCGGTGCACGAGGAGATGTGACCCGGTCGTGAGCGGGGCCGCGGGACTCAGTCCGTTCCGCGGCCCTCTGCGCGCAGGATCTCCCGCGAGCGGCTGACGTCCTCGCGCATCTGCGCGACGAGGGCGTCGACGCCCCGGTAGGCCACCATGCCGCGAAGACGTTCCACGAACTCGACGACCACCGTGGAGCCGTAGAGGTTGAAGTCCTCCACCGTCTCCTCCGGGCGGTCGATTACGTGGGCCTCCACCTGGCGGGAGACACCGTCGAACGTGGGGTTGGAGCCGACCGAGATGGCCGTGGGCCACCGGGTGCCCTCCTCGTCCACGAGCCAGCCGGCGTAGACACCGTCCGCCGGGATGAACCCCGACGCGTCGGGCGCAAGGTTGGCGGTGGGGAAACCGAGTTCGCGTCCCCTCGCGGCGCCGTGGACCACTTCCCCGCGCATGCGGTGGGGTCGTCCGAGCAGCTGCGCGGCCCCACGCACGTCACCGGCGTCAAGGCATGAGCGCACCCAGGTGGAGGAGCAGCGGCGCTCGGCGCGGCGGTCCGCTGGCTGCTCCTGCGGGTCCTCCTCGTCCGGCACGGTGCCACGGACGTCGTCCACGACCACGACCTCGAAGCCGTGTTCCCGGCCGAGCTCGGTGATCGCCCTGAGATCTCCGGTGTTGTCCCGCCCAAGCCGAACGTCCGAGCCGATGACCAGGCACACCGCACCCAGGGGCTTGACGAGGTAGTCGACCACGAACTGCTGCGGGGTCAGCTCGGAAAACTCGAGGCTGTAGGGCAGCACGAGGACGGCGTCCACACCGGTCTCCTCGAGGGCGTCCAGCTTGTCCTCCGGGCCCATGATCAGACCGGGGTGCGAATCGGGCCTGTGCACGAGGGCCGGGTGAGGATCGAAGGTCACGACCACCGAGCGCGCGTGGTGGGACCGGGCGACGTCGAGCAGGCGCGCGAAGACTCGCTGGTGTCCGCGGTGGACACCGTCGAAGTTCCCGATCGTCACCACGGAGGGACCGAAACCGGGGGTGACTTCGTCCAGGCTTCTCCAGCGAATCACAGTTCTCCTCGTCGTTCGTCGAGTGCGGGGCGCACCGTCTAGAGCCTACCGCTCACCGCGGGAGGGCCGCGTCATCCACAGCCACGCGAGGCCCACCACGGGCAGCACGAGCGGCACGTAGCCGTACCCCGCTCCGAATTCGGACCACACGCTTGCCTTGGGGAACAGCTGCGGTTCGAACATGCTGAGCGCTCCCACGCCCAGGACACCCAGGAGCTCCGCACCCACGGCCCACGTGGCCACTGCGTGCCAGCCGGGACCGGTCTTCGTCAGCGCCACGGTGGCGAGAACGTAGATCGCCGCGGACAGTGTGGAGAGCAGGATGGCCACGGGTGCCATGCTGAACTCGGTGGCCAGCTGGTACAGCGATCGCACACCGGCGGAGAGCGAGAAGATCCCGTACACGACAATCAGTACGCGCCCGAAGCCGGAACTCTTGCGGTCGGTGCGCCGGGTGTGCATCGAACCGCCGAAACGCTTCTGCAGCGTGGAGTGGGAGGACTCGGGGTCCATGGCCGTCCTTTCGTCACGCGGGCGCCGGCCGGCGCCACCGGGGTCAGTGGGGTCAGTGGGGTCGATGGGGTCACTGGTAGTACCAGATGAAGTTCATGCGGTAGACCATCACGACCACCACGGGCCCCGCGGCCCCCAGGATCAGCGTGGACCACCGGGAGCGCTCCACGAGAGACCACACGAAGGTTCCCGCCGGGATGAGCAGCGCGGTGAGCAGGTAGCCCCAGTACTCGAGCACGCTGCCGGAGGCGGGCGGGCCGAGCACGGGAAGCAGCAAGGAACCGATCGCGTAGGCGAGCAGGAAACCCTCGAGGAGCAGCACGGAGCCCTGCGAGTAGTCGTCCGGTACGCGTCCGCGCAGGGCCTGCACCACGCACACCAGGCACGAGAGCGCGCCGAGCACCGCGGAGGCCCAGAACCAGCCGTCGTAGCCCCACAGCATCAGGACTTCCCCTCTGAGCCGGGTTCGTTGTTTGTGGAGACCTCGGCGGGATCCGTGAAGGTCACGCCCGCTGCGATGCCGAGCACCGACGTCGCGTAGCGCTTCTCGCCCCGGCCCCGCTCCTCGGCCAGCGCCACCAGGGTTCCGTCCGGGGCAAAGCAGGCGACGACACCGTCACCCGAGTCCCCGGAGACGGCCAGGGTTTTCCCCTCGGCGGCGATCCTGCGCCCGTGTGAGAGGTCGGTGGCCTGTACCGCGCTCAGCTCGCGCACGGGGAAGAGGCCGCGTGCCGCGATGTCCAGGGGCACCGTGCTCACCGTGCCCCCGGAGCGGACCTGCTCGGCGAGCTCCTCGAGGGTGTGGGCCTGCTCGAGCGTGAAGGAGCCCACGCGCGTGCGGCGCAGCGCCATGAGGTGCCCACCCACCCCGAGCGCCTCGCCCAGGTCCCGTGCCAGGGCGCGGATGTACGTGCCGGAGGTGCAGGTCACCGTGGCAGTGAGGTCCACCGCCGCGGCGTCCGTGGGCCGGGTGACGGTGTGCACCGTGAACTCCCGCACGGTGACGGGACGCGCCGCGAGCTCCACGTCCTCGCCCCTGCGGACCCGGGCGTAGGAGCGCTCGCCGTTGACCTTGATGGCGCTCACAGACGAGGGGACCTGCTGGATCTCACCGGTCAGCTTCCCCACCGCAGCGCGGACCTGCTCCTCCGTGAGGGCCTCGAGCCGCTCTGGCGGGGCCTGGCGCACGACGTCACCCTCGGCGTCGTCGGTGACCGTGGCCGCCCCCAGGCGGATGGTGGTCTCGTAGGTCTTGTCCGCGCCCGTGACGTAGGTGAGCAGCTTGGTGGCCCTCTCGACCCCGAGCACGAGTACGCCCGACGCCGCGGGGTCCAGCGTGCCCGCGTGGCCCACCTTCCGCGTGCCCGCCAGGCGGCGCATCCGTGAGACCACGTCGTGGGAGGTCCAGCCGAGCGGCTTGTCCACGACGACGAGCCCGGCCACCCTCGGGAGAGAGGGTGCCGGGCTCGGAACGTCTTCTCGCGCGGTCACCGGGTTCAGTCCTGAGACCGGCTCTCGGGGGCGGCGTCGCCCTGCGCGTCGTCCTCGGAGGTGCGGTAGGCGTCCTCCCCCGCGGCGTACTGTGCACCCACGGCCTGCTCGGCCACGCGGGCGTCCTGCTCGCGGGCGGTGCGCAGCAGCGACTCCAGCCTCGCGGCGTCGGCAGGGATCTCGTCCGCCACGAAGGTCAGCGTGGGCGTGAGGCGAGCCGTGATGTTCTTGCCGACCTCCGCGCGCAGGATGCCCTTCGCGGACTCCAGGGCGCGGGCGGTCTCCTCGCGCTGCGTCTCGTCCCCGTACACGGTGTAGTAGACGGTGGCGTGCTGGAGGTCGTTGGTGACGCGGGCGTCCGTGACCGTCACGAAACCGACCCGCGGGTCCTTGATGCGGCGTTCGAGTGCCTGAGCCACGATCACCTTGATGCGATCGGCCAGGCGGGCGGCGCGTGCGGCGTCGGCCATGGTGGTGCTCCTCGTCCTCGGGCGACGCCGCGGCGTCGCACAGTCGTGGGGTGGCCTCGCCAGGGCGGGGCCCACCCGGAACGGTCCGCCCGTGAGGCACGGACCGCGGGACGCGGCCGGGCACCCGGTCACCCGGGCACCCGGCCGCGCGGTTCCGCCCGCCCCCGGACCGGCAGGTCGGGGACGGGAGGGACGACCTGTCAGTCGCGCGGCTTCTCGCGCATCTCCCAGGTCTCGATGATGTCACCCTCGTGGATGTCGTTGAAGGAGCCGAGTCCGATACCGCACTCGTAGCCCTCACGCACCTCGGTGGCGTCATCCTTGAAGCGGCGCAGCGAGTCGATGGTGAGGTTGTCCTGCACCACGTTGCCGTCGCGCACCAGGCGGGCCTTGCCGTTGCGGCGCACAACACCCTTGGTGACGTAGGCACCGGCGATGTTGCCCCACTTGGAGGAGCGGAACACCTCGCGGACCTCGGCGGTGCCGAGCTCCACCTCCTCGTACTCCGGCTTCAGCATGCCCTTCAGCGCGCTTTCGACGTCGTCGATCGCGTTGTAGATGACGGAGTAGAACTTCATCTCCACGCCTTCGCGCTCGGCGAGGTCCGTGACGCGCTCCGCGGGACGGACGTTGAAGCCGATGATCACGGCGTTGTCCACCGTGGCCAGGTTCACGTCGTTCTGCGTGATGGCGCCCACACCGCGGTGGATCACGCGCAACTGGACCTCATCCCCCACGTCGATCTTGAGGAGTGAGTCCTCGAGCGCCTCCACGGCACCGGACACGTCGCCCTTGATGATGAGGTTGAGGGTGTCGATCTTGCCCTCCGCCACGGCCTCGTCGAAGGACTCGAGGGTGATGCGCTTGCGGCGCTTCGCCAGTGCGGCGTTGCGGTCCGCGGCCTCACGCTTTTCGGCGATCTGACGGGCGGTGCGCTCCTCCTGCGTGGACAGGAAGGTGTCACCGGCTCGCGGCACGGTGGACAGACCCAGGACCTGCACCGGGCTGGACGGCAGCGCCGCCTCGACCGTGTTTCCCGTGTCGTCGAACATCGCACGAACGCGGCCGTAGGCCGCACCGGCGACGATCGAGTCGCCCACCTTCAGCGTGCCGGACTGGACCAGCACCGTGCAGACCGCGCCGCGGCCCTTGTCCAGGTTGGCCTCGATGGCCACACCGCGGGCGTTCTTGTTCGGGTTGGCCTGCAGCTCCAGGGCACCGTCCGCGGTAAGCACGATCGCGTCCAGGAGTTCCTCGATGTTGAGGCTCTCGCGGGCGGAGACGTCCACGAACATGGTGTCTCCGCCGTACTCCTCGGGCACGAGACCGTACTCGGTGAGCTGGCCGCGGATCTTCTCCGGGTTGGCGTCAGGCTTGTCCACCTTGTTGACCGCGACGACGATCGGCACGTTCGCCGCCTGGGCATGGTTCAGCGCCTCCACGGTCTGCGGCATGACGCCGTCGTCCGCGGCGACCACCAGCACGGCGATGTCCGTGACCTGGGCACCACGGGCACGCATGGCGGTGAACGCCTCGTGACCCGGGGTGTCGATGAACGTGATGAGCCGTTGCTGGCCCTCCACCTCCGTGGCGATCTGGTACGCACCGATGTGCTGGGTGATGCCGCCGGCCTCGCCCTCGATCACCTTGGTGTTGCGGATCGCGTCCAGCAGACGGGTCTTGCCGTGGTCCACGTGGCCCATGACCGTGACGACCGGGGGCCGCGGCGCGAGGACGTCCTCGCCCTCCGCCTCCAGCTCGGCGTCGAGGTCGATGTCGAAGGACTCGAGCAGCTCGCGCTCCTCGTCCTCCGGCGAGACCACCTGGATCTGGTAGCCGAGCTCGGCACCCAGCAGCTGGAACGTCTCCTCGTCGAGGGACTGCGTCTGCGTGGCCATCTCACCCAGGTGGATGAGCACGGTCACCAGCGACGCCGGGTTCGCGTTGATCTTCTCCGCGAAGTCCATGAGGGACGCGCCGCGGCGCAGGCGCACCACGGTGCTGCCGTCGCCGTGGGGAACCGACACACCGCCGACGGCGGGTGCCGACATCTGCTCGAGCTCCTGGCGCTTCGCCCGCTTCGATTTGCGGTGCTTGCCACGGGCTCCACCGCGGCCGAATGCACCCTGCGTGCCACCACGACCACCACGACCGCGGAAACCGCCGCCGGGACCACCCGTGCCGCCGGGTCCGCCCCCACCGCGGCGCGGACCCGAGCCGGGAGCCGGACGGCTACCGATCGGGGCGACACCGGTCGTGTGGCCGGGCATCATGTTCGGCGAGGGGCGGGGGCCACCGGGGCGAGGACCGCCCTGGCCCTGACCCTGGCGAGGCGCACCCGTGCGGGGAGCGCCGGGACGCGGGCCACCCTGACCCGCCTGAGCGGGACGGGGCCCACCCGGGCGGGGACCACCGGGGCGGGGACCGCCCTGGCCGGAGCCGCTCGAGCGCATGCCCTGCTGGGGTGCGAACGGGTTGTTGCCGGGGCGCGGGGCACCGGGCTTGGCCGAGCGCTGCTGACCGGGACGGGAAGCCCCGCCACGCTGGCCGCCCTCGCCGCTGCGGCCCATGCCCTGCTGCGATGCGTACGGGTTGTTGCCCGGACGCGGCGCGGACTGGCCCGGCTTGGCGCCACCCGGCTTGGGTGCGTCAGAGCGGGGTGCGGGTGCGGCGCTCGAACGCGGCGTGGCGGACGCCGAGGAGTCGGTGGGCTCCTGGGAACCGGAGGTCTGCGCGGGTGCTGCCTGCTCGGAGGCGGGTGCCGCTTTCGCCGCAGGCTTCGGGGAGCCCGGAGCGGACGGCGCGGGCTTCGCCGCGCCGGACTCCGGCTTGGAGTGGGTCCGGCCGCCGGGCTTGGGGCCGGACGCCGCCGGCTTGCGGGCACCCTGCGAAGGTGCCGCCTGCGCGGAGTTGCCACGACCTGCGGCGGGCTTGGACTGGTTCGCGCTCTCCCCGCCAGCGGGGAAGGCGGAACGCAGCTTCTTGGCGACGGGCGGCTCTACCGTGGAGGAGGCGCCGCGAACGAATTCGCCGAGTTCTTGAAGTTTGGAAATTGCTTCCTTGGACGTGATTCCGAGCTCTTTCGCGAGCTCGTGGACACGGGGCTTGGCCACTGTTCTCCTGTCTCAGCTCGCACCGAAACAGGTACGAACCGTTTATCTTCCGTTGACGCAACCACCGGACACGGGCATGGTTCTCACGCGTCCCGCGTGGCGGCGGGGTGAGTACGTATGAGTACTCATCGGCCGGCACTCATCGGTTTTCCATGGTCTTCTGACTCGCTTTCCTTGTGTTCGTCCTCCTGCGCCGGCAGGAGGACGCAGAGCTGCTCCGCGAGGTCGTCCGTCGAGACGGCCGCCCGGAACGAACGGTTCAGCGCCCGCCTCCGGATCGCCTGCTCGACGCACTGCCGGGTGGCGTGCACCCAGGCTCCTCGACCTCCCAGTCGGCGGTGGGGGTCCGCCACGGCCCGGGGGCCGTGAGGGGTTTCCTCCATCGTCACGCGGACGAGTTGATCAGGTGGTGCGACGATTCGGCATCCCACGCAGGTGCGCAGACTCGCAGTGCTCATCCACGCTCCTCATGATCCACAACCCGCTCCCCCGAGCACGCGGACGTGCAGGATCACGAGAGATGGCCTACCTGATCAGACCACAGTCTAGCGCGCCGCCGGGGAATCGCCCGAATCACCGCGCCGCGAGGCTCACTGGGCCTTGGACTCCGCGACGATATCGATCCCCCAACCGGTCAGGCGTGCGGCGAGACGGGCGTTCTGCCCCTCCTTGCCGATCGCCAGCGAGAGCTGCGAGTCCGGGACGACGGCGCGCGCCGAGCGCCCCGCCTCGTCCAGGACCTCCACACGGCTCACGCGGGAGGGGGACAGGGCGTTCGCGATGAACGTGGCGGGGTCCTGCGAGTAGTCGATGATGTCGATCTTCTCCTCCCCGAGCTCGTTCATCACCGCGCGCACACGGGAGCCCATGTCACCGATGCAGGCGCCCTTGGCGTTGGCTCCTGGGCGGGTGGCGACTACCGCCATCTTGGTGCGGTGACCGGCCTCGCGAGCCAGGGTCACGATCTCCACGGAGCCGTCCGCGATCTCCGGGACCTCCATCTCGAAGAGTCGGCGCACGAGGTCCGGGTGCGACCGGGACAGGGTGATAGACGGGCCCTTGAAGCCGCGCTTCGCCTCAACCACGAAGGCGCGGATGCGGTCGCCGTGCTTGTAGGTCTCCCCGGGGACCTGCTCGTGCGGCGGCAGCAGCGCCTCGACGGTGCCCAGGTTCACCTGCACCATTTTGGGGTTGTTGCCCTGCTGGATCTGGCCGGAGACGAGCTCGCCCTCGCGGCCCTTGAAGTGGCCCAGCACGTTGTCGTCCTCGACGTCCCGCAGCTTCTGCAGGATGACCTGCCGGGCCGTAGCCGCGGCGATGCGTCCGAAGCCGGCCGGGGTGTCGTCGAACTCACCGATCCGGTGGTCCTCGTCGTCCAGCTCCGGCGCCCAGATGGTCACGTGCCCGGAGCGGCGCTCCACCTCTGCCCGAGCGCCGTTGATGGCACCGGGGGAACGCATGTAGGCGAGCAGCAGCGCCTGCTCTATGGTGGGGATCAGCACGTCCACCGGGATGTCGCGTTCGCGCTCCAGCAGCCGCAGTGTGCTCATGTCGATGTCCATGTGTCCCGCCTTCCCTCGCACCGCGCCGGGTTCCGTTCCGGGTGGGGCCGGGAACCAAACAGCGCGCCGCACGTGTCGTGCGGTGCGCTGCGGCGTGGTGTTCGTCGTGTTCTGTTGCGGTAATCGTACATCCCCGCGGGGACGTCAGATCTCGACCTCCACCTTCGCCGAGCGCACCTCGTCGTAGGCCACGTCCTCCGGGTCCAGGTACTTCACGGGCATCCCCTTCTTGGGCTGGTGCCAGCGCTGCAGCACGGCGTGGTCCTCGTGCGCCTCGAGCAGCCGGGCCGTGTAGCGCTCGCCCTCGAGCGGGCGGACCCGCACCAGCCGGCCCACGTTGCGGCGCCAGTGCCGCGGGGTCTCGAGCGAGCGCGTGGCACCGGGGGTGGAGACCTCGAGCTCATAGGGCGGGCCGGGCACCGGGTCCTCACGGTCCAGAGCGTCGGAGATCTCGCGCGCGACGGCCGCCACGCCGTCGAGGTCCAGGGATTCCGTGCCCTCGGTCACGTCAACGAGCACTCGCAGCGTGCGCGTGCCGCCCTCCCCCGTGAGCTCGCACTCCTCGAGGAAGAGCCCCGCGGCCTCGACCACCGGGGCCACGGTCTTGCGGATGGTGGCATTCTCGTGCGACGTCATGGGTTCTCGTCTCCTGTGGTTCGTGTCGTCCGCCGCACGGGCGGCCTCTGCCGGGCGGCGCTTCTCCCTATCATGGAGCAGACCCGTCCCCCGGAGGAATTCGTGAGTTCTCACCCGTCCACGCCCCGCGAGCGGAGCTGGCGCACCGCGGCCGCGGTTCTCGCCGTCGTCCTGCTGCTCGTGGTGGCCGCCGGTCTCTGGGCGCACTGGCGGCCGCTGTCGGACGACGACGCCGCCCGGCTCGCAGCCCGAGCCACCGCCGAGTCCGTGCGCGCCCAGCTGCACCCGGGGTCCTCCGCGTCCTCCGCGCAGGCGGGCAGTGCGAAGCCCTCGGACGGTTCCCTGCTGACGTCCGCGGTCCTCGACCGTCAACTCGACGAGCTCGGACCCCCAGCCACTCCGACGCAGACTCGGCACATGACGGAACGCGGTGAGGAGTCCCCCGCCGTCGAGAGTCTCTCGGATGCCGCGGGACGACTCGCCGACGCCGCGGACGGCGTGCACGACGCCGACCTCGCGGCGTCCCTCGCGGCCGTCGCGGCGTCGTGGTGGGCCGCGGACGCCTCCTCTCCCTCGAGCGGTGCGGCCTCCCCCTCAACCGCCGGGTCGGAGAGCAGCGGGGCGGCGGATGGTGGAGCCACGACCGGCGAGGTCACGGGCCGCGGCTCGCCCTCGGCTTCGGCGACACCCGCTGGGCCGGTGGGCTGCGAGCCCGAGCAGCTCGCGGCCGTGACTGCGGTGGACCGCGCGCAGTTCGTCGCCGAGGCCGCCCAGGCGCGGATCTCCACCGGGAACGCGGCGCGGACGGACGTGGACGCCACTGTTGCACGGCTCCACGACACGCTCGAGGACGGGCGTGCCGCGGGCCTGCTCGGCTGCGATCCCGGCCCGGTGGCAGCGTGGTACGACCTCCCCGAGGGGTTCACCACGGATCCCGCCCGTGCGACGGGAGCGGCAGAGCGGGAGGCGAGCGAGGCGGTTGTACGGGCCGTGGCCACCAGCACCGCCGGGCAGCGCTCCTGGTGGCTCGGCGTCCTGCAGGACACTGCGCACGGCGCCCAGCGGCTGGACCCCCAGAAACCCGTGGCCGCGCTGCCCGGTCGCGGCTGACCCCGGGGGCGCCCGCGCATCCGATCCGGCGCGACGTCGCCGTCCACCGGGCGGGAACCCGGATCAGTGGCCGGTGAGCACGTCCCAGCCGAGCTTCACGATCAGCACCGAGACCACAGCGAAGAACACCACGCGGATGAACGAGTTGCCCCGGGCCACCGCCGTGCGCGCGCCGATGTACCCGCCCGCCATGTTGCTCAGTCCCAGCACCAGGCCCAGTCCCCACAGGATCGACCCGTGGGCCCCGAACACCAGGAGAGCACCGAGGTTCGTCGCCAGGTTCGCGATCTTTGCCTTCGCACTGGCTTGCATGAAGCTGTAGCCGAGCAGCGAGACGAGGCCGATGATGAGGAACGAGCCGGTGCCCGGTCCCATGACGCCGTCGTAGAAGCCGATCACGGCGCCCCGCAGGACGGCCAGGCCGTAGTGCCGGGCGCCGCTGTGCCGCAGGTCGGTGAACCGGCCCATCGACGGCTTCGCCACCGTGAACGCCAGAACCGCGACGAGCGCCACCACGATGATCGGCTTGAACACCCCGGCTGGCAGCGCCGCCGCCACGGCCGCGCCCGCCCCTGCGGCCACGAAGGCCGCCGCCGCCATGGGCAGCGCCGTGAGCAGGTCCGGATGGATGCGGCGGTGGAACGTCACGGCGGAGGTGGCCGTTCCGAAGACCGAGCCCATCTTGTTCGTGGCCAGTGCCTGCACCGGGGTGAGCCCCGGGAGCATCAGCGTCACGGGCAGCTGCAGGAGTCCACCGCCTCCCACCACGGCGTCGATGAACCCCGCGGCGAGGCCGGTGAGCGCGAGCAGCAGCAGGAGACCGGGGGTCGCGGTGTCCAGTCCCGAGCCCTCGAGGAAGGAGAGATCCACCGCCCCGACCGCTGCGAGCGGCCTCAGCGACCGACGCCCGGGGCGTCGCCCCGGACCTCGGCAGTGATCTCTCCGACCACGTCGTCGCGCTGGATGTCGCGGCTGGTGCCGGTGCCGCGGTCCTTGAGCTCCAGCACACCGTCCTGCAGACCGCGACCCACCACGAGCACGGTGGGCACGCCCAGCAGCTCTGCATCCCGGAACTTCACGCCCGGGGAGACCTTGGGACGGTCGTCGAACACGACCGTGATCCCGGCGGACTCCAGCTCCGCAACGATTTCCTCTGCGGCCTCCAGGATCTCCGCGCCCTTGCCCGTGGCCACCACGTGGACGTCGGCGGGGCTGATGTTGCGGGGCCACACTAGGCCCTTGTCGTCGTGGTAGTGCTCCGCGATGGCCGCGAGCGCGCGGGTCACGCCGATGCCGTACGAGCCCATGGTCACTGTCACGAGCTTGCCGTTGCTGTCGAGGACCTTCAGCCCCAGGGACTCCGCGTACTTGCGGCCGAGCTGGAAGACGTGGCCCATCTCGATGCCGCGCGCGATCTCCAGCGGGCCGGAGCCGTCCGGGGCGGCGTCGCCCTCGCGCACCGCGCAGGCTTCCAGCGTGCCGTCCCACGTGAAGTCGCGCTCCGCCACGAGCCCGTACACGTGGCTCTCCGCCAGGTTCGCGCCCGTGATCCAGGAGGTTCCGGGAACCACGCGGGGGTCCACGAAGAACGGGATGCCGGTGGCGGACTTCTCGCCCAGCAGGGGCTCGTCCGTGCTCAGCCCCGGACCGATGTAGCCCTTCACGAGCTGGGGGACGGCCCGCAGCTGCTCCTCGCTCGCGGCGGCCACCTCGAGCTCACCGCCCTGTCCCAGGGCGGTGCCGATGCCGGCCTCCACGCGCTTGAGGTCGATCTCCCGGTCCCCGGGGACGCCCACGGCCACGAGCTGCTTCGTGCCGTCCGGCAGCGTCACCGACAGCACCACGTTCTTCAGGGTGTCCGCGGCGGTCCAGGGCTCGCCCTCGCGGGGGTGCAGCTCGTTGGAGCGCTCCACGAGCGTGTCGATCGTGGGGCTCGACGGCGTGCGGTGCACCTGCGCGGCCGGGGCCTGCGAGTAGTCGAGCGGCTCCGGTGCCACGGTGGTCACGGCCTCGACGTTCGCCGCGAAGCCGCCCGCGGTGCGCACGAACGTGTCCTCCCCCACCAGTGAGGGGTGCATGAACTCCTCGGAGCGGGAGCCGCCCATGGCACCGGAGGTCGCGGCGACCGCCACCACCGGCAGACCCAGCCGCTCGAAGATCCGCACGTACGCGGCGCGGTGCTTGGCGTAGGACTCGTCCAGCCCGGCGTCGTCGACGTCGAAGGAGTAGGAGTCCTTCATGATGAACTCGCGCCCGCGCAGCAGCCCGGCGCGGGGGCGGGCCTCGTCCCGGTACTTCGTCTGGATCTGGTAGAGGGACACGGGCAGGTCCTTGTAGGACGAGTACATGTCCTTGACCAGCAGGGTGAACATCTCCTCGTGCGTGGGCGCGAGCAGGTAGTCCGCGCCCTTGCGGTCCTGCAGCCGGAAGAGGTTCTCGCCGTACTCGGTCCACCGGTTGGTGGTCTCGTAGGGCTCACGCGGCAGCAGCGCCGGGAAGTGCACCTCCTGCGCGCCGATCGCGTTCATCTCCTCGCGCACGATTCCCTCCACACGGCGCAGCACCGCGAGTCCGAGGGGCAGCCACGTGTAGATCCCGGGCGCCGCGCGGCGGATGTAGCCCGCACGCACGAGCAGCTTGTGGCTGTCGACGTCCGCGTCCACGGGGTCTTCGCGCAGGGTGCGCAGGAAAAGGGAGCTCAGGCGAAGCGGCACGAAAAGGTCCTAACCGCCCGGGGAACGGGCCGATCTGGGCAATGGATGTCTCCTGGGAGTCTATCGCTGTGCCCCGGGGATGCTCACGGCGGCACGGCGTCGCATGCGGCACGACGCCGCTCGCAGCACGGCACCGCTCGCCGGGCGGCGCCACTGGCAGCAGGACCGTCCCTCACAGCAGGACGGTTGCGAACTCCCCGGTCTGCTCGAAGCCCACGTGGCGGTAGGTGGCCAGGGCCGGGGCGTTGAAGGAGTTCACGTAGAGGCTCACCACCGGGGTGCGGACACGGGCGAGGGCCACGGTGGCCGCCATGCACGGCACGGCCAGACCGCGGCCGCGGTACCGGGGGTGGATCCACACGCCCTGGATCTGGCAGACGCGCCCGTGCCGGGAGCCGACGTCCGCCTTGAACACCACGGTGCCGTCCTCGTCGCACAGCACCGCGGTGCGACCCTCCGCGAGCAGCGAGCGCACGCGTCGTCGGTAGCCCTCGGCCCCGCTGGTCAGCGGCGAGTAGCCCACCTCCTCGGTGAACATCGCCACGGCGGCGGGAAGCACCCGGTCGAACTCCTCGGGTCCCGCCCAGCACACGCGCGAGGCCGTGCCACCGAGCAGAGCCGGGGCGGGGTCCCGCTCCATCACGAGCAGGGGCTGGTGGGCGCGGACGTCGAACGGTGCGGGCCAGTTCTCCCGCACCCGGTCCCACAGCCCCAGCACGGGCTCGGCCGGGCCGAAGACGGAGGCGAAGCGGGGCCCGCCGCGCAGCAGGAGGTCCGCGACGAGGTCCGTTCCCCGCTCGTCGAGGGCGATCGGGACGACGTTCGTGCCCACCCAGCACGCCCCCTCGAGCCGGCCGTCCGGGCCCCGCACGCCGTAGACGGGCGGCGTCGCACTGCCGCCGTCACGGATGCGCTCCACGTGGGCGGCCACGAACACCGAGGACACGGCGTGCTCGTCGAGCAGCCGGTCCAGCTCCCCCCGGCCCACGGCGGCGGGCGGGAGCAGCCTCGGGTCGCGGCGTCGGATCACCCGGCGGTCACGACCGGGGCACCCTCGACGGGCTGGCCGTTCTCGTCCACGCCCATCTCCTCGGCCATCTCGTTGGCCTGGGCGAGCAAGGTCTCCACGATCTGGTCCTCGGGAACGGTCTTGATGACCTCGCCGCGGACGAAGATCTGGCCCTTGCCGTTGCCGGAGGCCACGCCGAGGTCCGCCTCACGGGCCTCCCCCGGTCCGTTGACGACGCAGCCCATCACGGCCACGCGCAGCGGCACCGTGAGGTGGGCGAGACCCTCGTTGACCTCTTCGGCGAGCTTGTAGACGTCCACCTGGGCGCGCCCGCACGAGGGGCAGGAGACGATCTCCAGCTTGCGGGGGCGCAGCCCCAGGGACTGCAGGATCTGGTTGCCCACCTTGACCTCCTCCACCGGCGGCGCGGAGAGGGAGACGCGGATGGTGTCACCGATGCCCTGGGAGAGCAGGATGCCGAACGCGGTGGCGGACTTCACCGTTCCCTGCAGCGCCGGCCCGGCCTCGGTCACGCCGAGGTGCAGGGGCCAGTCCCCCCGCTCGGCCAGCAGCTGGTAGGCGCGGACCATGGTCACGGGGTCGTTGTGCTTCACGGAGATCTTGAAGTCGTGGAAGTCGTGCTGCTCGAACAGCGAGGCCTCCCACACGGCGGACTCCATGAGCGCCTCCGGGGTGGCCTTGCCGTACTTCTGCAGCAGCCGCTTGTCCAGGGAACCGGCGTTGACGCCGATGCGGATGGAGACCCCCGCCGCCTCCGCGGCGCGGGAGATGCCCTCGATCTGGTCGTCGAACTTGCGGATGTTGCCCGGGTTCACGCGAACTCCCGCGCACCCGGCGTCGATGGCCGCGTAGACGTACTTCGGCTGGAAGTGGATGTCCGCGATCACCGGGATCGGGGACTTCATGGCGATGATCGGCAGGGCGTCCGCGTCGTCCTGGGACGGGCACGCCACGCGCACGATGTCGCAGCCCGCGGCGTTGAGCTCCGCGATCTGCTGCAGCGTGGCGTTGATGTTCGTCGTGGGAGTGGTGGTCATCGACTGGACGCTGATGGGGCTCTGCGAGCCGACACCCACCGAGCCCACGCGGATCTGGCGGGTCGGGCGCCTGGGTGAGAGGACCGGCTGGGGTGCCGCCGGCATGCCGAGGTTGACCGAGGTCACGAATTTCCTCCAGGGAATTTGGCGTGCGGGGCCCGCGACACGCGCCCCGTGGGAAAGACTTCCCCCATTGTGCCCCACTCGTCCGACACGCGGCAGCCGCGCGTGACCCGCCGAACACCACGACGCCCCGGCAGCGCACAGGCTGCCGGGGCGGCGTCGGGAACTCGCGGGGGCGCCTCAGCGGCGCATGATCCTGCGCGCGAGCCAGTTGCCGAAGAACTGCACCAGCTGGACCAGGATGATGATCACGATCACCGCGGCCCACGTCACCTGGTCGTTGAAGCGCTGGTAGCCCAGGCGCAGGGCGAAGTCACCCAGGCCGCCGGCGCCGATCGCGCCCGCCATCGCGGACATGTCCGTGATGCCGATGACCAGGAACGTGTAGCCCAGGACCAGCGGGCCCAGTGCCTCGGGCAGGATCACCGTGGTGATGATCTTCCAGCGCGAGACGCCCATGGAGCGGGCCGCCTCGATCACGCCGGGATCCACCGTCATGAGGTTCTGCTCCACGATCCGCGCCACCGCGAAGGTGGCCCCGATGGTCATGGCGAAGATCGCGGCGTTGGGGCCCAGCCGGGTCCCCACCACGCTCTCCGTGAGCTTGCCGAGGGCGGCCAGCAGGATGATGAACGGGATCGGGCGCACGAAGTTCACCAGGAGGTTCAGGACGGTGAAGACCGCCCCGTTCTCCATGATGCTTCCTCGCCGGGTCACGTAGAGCCCCATGCCCACGGCCAGGCCGATGAACCCGGCCAGCACGAGGGTCACGGTGACCATGTAGAGCGTGAGCCCCGTGGCGCTCAGCAGCTGCGGTGCCAGTGTGGACCACTCCATCACTCAGCCACCTCCTCAACCTTGGTGACCGCCCGGAGGGCATCGACGGTCCGTTCGACGGCGTCCGGCGGGCCCGTGAGGGACAGCGTGAGCGTCCCGAAGGACCTGGACTGCAGGATGGAGATCCCTCCGAAGGCGATGTTGAAGCGCACGTCCGTGCGTGCTGCGTCCGAGAGCACCTCGCCGATCCGGTTCTGGTCGCGCACGTCCACCATGACCAGCCGTCCCGGGTGCTCGCGGCGCAGCTTCTCGACCTCCGCGGCGTTGGGCACCGTGTGCATCACGGAGCCCACGAACTTGCGGGTGGTCTCGGCCTGCGGGTGCGCGAAGACGTCTGCGGTGGTCCCCACCTCGACCACGCGACCGCTGTCCATCACGGCCACGCGGTCTGCGATGGCACGCACCACGTCCATCTCGTGGGTGATGAGCACCACGGTGATCCCCAGTTCGCGGTTCACCCGGCGCAGCAGCGCGAGAACCTCCTGCGTGGTCTCGGGGTCCAGCGCGGAGGTGGACTCGTCCGCGAGCAGCAGCTCGGGGTTGGACGCGAGCGCCCGGGCAATGCCCACGCGCTGCTTCTGCCCGCCCGAGAGCTGCTCCGGGTAGTTGCGGGCCCGCTCGGTGAGCCCCACGAACTCGAGCAGCTCCGTGACACGTGCCCGGCGCTCCTCGGGCTTCCACCCCGCCCGGCGCAGCGGGTACTCGATGTTCCCGGCCACGGTGCGCGAGGTGAACAGGTTGAACTGCTGGAAGATCATCCCGATGTTGTGGCGCACGGAGGCGAGCTGGGTCTCCGACCGGCCGCTGACCTGCTGGCCACCGACCTCCAGGGTGCCGGACGTGGTGGTCTCCAAACCGTTGATCAGCCGCACCAGGGTGGACTTTCCCGCGCCCGAGTAGCCGATCACGGCGAAGATCTCCCCGCGCTTGACGTCCAGGGTCACACCGTCCACGGCGGTGACCTCACGGGGGCGTCGCTTGGGCCCGGTGGTGAAGACCTTGCTGACGTCGCGGAAGCTGACCAGGGTGTCCCCGGCGGCGGGGGCTGCACTCACTTGGTCTGGTCCTTCAGGTCCTGGGAGTAGCGCGTGAGGAGGTCCTTGAGCTCCTGCTGGTCCACCTTGGTGGGGACCGCGGTGCCCTTGGTCTCCTTCTTCTCGGCCTCCTGGACCTTGTCGTCGTAGTAGAACCCGGCGACCTTCTTCAGGGTCTCGTCGTCCGCGTTGGCCTCGGTGGACGCGAAGATGTTGTCGTACACCTTGGCGCTGTCCGCCGTGGGGTCGTCCTGGGCCAGCGCGGACTCGGGCTCGAGATTGGCACGGTCGAGGAAGTCGTTGTTCACCACGGAGGCGGCCACGGAGTCCATCGAGAGCACGGTCTGCTCCGCAGAGACCGGGCGCACCTTGATCTTGGACTTGTCCGTATCCACGTCCTGCTCGGTGGGGGCGATCGTGTCCTTCGTGAAGCTCACCAGACCCTGCTGCTTGAGCAGGTTCAGCGAGCGGGAGAGGTTGATCGAGTCGTTGGGAACCGCGATCTCGTCCCCCTGCTTGAAGTCGTCAACGGACTTCAGCGTCTTGGAGTACAGCCCCAGCGGGAAGATGGAGGTGGAGCCCACCGGGGTGATGGTGTCCCCGGAGTTGTTGTTGTAGTCCGCGAGGTACGCGATGTGCTGGAACCAGTTCATGTCGATGTCGCCGCTCTTCAGCGCGGGGTTCGGCTGGCTGTAGTCGCTGAAGTCCACGAACTCCACGGTGACGTCGTTCTCGGCGGCCACTTCCTTGAGGGCGTCCTGCACCGGCGTGGCCCCCACGATGCCGATGGTGATCTTGCCGTCCGCGGCCGGGTCCGTGTTGTCGGACCCGCCACCGCACGCGGTCAGGGTGAGGCCCAGGGTGGTGGCCAGAACGAGGGGAATCAGACGCTTGGTTCGCATGATCGTGCCTTTCCAGGGTCGGGAGTGGTTGCGCCGCGCAAACGGTCCCGCACTGGACGGAGGGTGCAGATCAGGCATGTGCCATTTCAGAGAAAAACCGCACTTGCCGTGATCGCATCGAATCGCGGCCGGATGGTCATCTGGGGCACCCCGCTACGGGAGAGGGTTGCCGTCCGGCCAGCCAGAGCTACGCGCCGGATCTCGTCATCCGCACAGAATCGTAGCACGCGACGTGTGACGAACCGTGACGCCCCGGGACCTCAACGGCGCCCCGCAATGCGCTCGTCCGCGACACGGCGGGCCCACTGCTCGGCGGCCAGGACGTCCTCGAGACCCGGCTGCGCGACGACGTCGTGCTCCCCCAGCACCCACTCGACCACGTCCACGATCTCCGTGAAACCCAGCTGCGAGCGGTGGAAGGCGTGGACGGCCTGCTCGTTGGCCGCGTTGAACACCGCCGGTGCCGTGCCGCCGGTGGTTCCCGCGCTCTTCATGAGCTCCACGGCGGGGAACGCCACCGGGTCCAGCGGCTCGAAGGTCCACTCGGCCGCCCGCGTCCAGTCGCACGCGGCGGCCGCGCCCGGCACACGGTGGGGCCAGCCGAGGCCGAGCGCGATGGGAAGGCGCATGTCCGGCGGCGAGACCTGCGCGAGGGTGGAGCCGTCCACGAACTGGACCATGGAGTGCACCACGGACTGCGGGTGGACGGTGACGTCGATCCGCTCCAGCGGCACGTCAAAGAGCAGGCTCGCCTCCAGCACCTCCAGGGCCTTGTTCACCATGGTCGCGGAGTTGGTGGTCACCATCACGCCCATGTCCCACGTGGGGTGGCGCAGCGCCTGCTCGGGGGTCACCTCCGCCAGCTGCGCGCGCGTCATCCCGCGGAACGGACCGCCGGAGGCCGTCAGCACCAGGCGGTCCACCTCCGCGGCCGTGCCGGAGCGCAGCGCCTGGGCGATCGCGGAGTGTTCCGAGTCCACCGGGATCAGGGCGTCCTCGAGTCCTGTGGCCGCGGCTGCGCGTTTCACGAGCGGGCCGCCGGCGATCAGCGACTCCTTGTTGGCCAGCGCCACCCGCCGACCCGCCCCGAGGGCGGCGAGCGTGGGAGCGAGTCCGATGCTGCCGGTGATCCCGTTGAGCACGAGGTCCGCGCCCTCCCACGCCGCGATCCGCTCCGCGGCGTCCGAGCCGTGCAGGATCTCGGGCACGGGCGACGACGACGCGCGGGCGGCGGCCGTGAGCGCCTCGCGCAGGCGGGCGGCGTCGTCCGCGGAACCGCTCGTACCCACGGCCCGCACCCGGAAGGCGACGGCCTGGCGGGCCAGCAGATCCAGGTTGGACCTGCCTGCAGCGAGGGCGACGACTTCGAACGGCGAGTGACCTACACCCTCCCCCGGCCTGCGCAGCCCGGCGGCCTCCGCGACGACGTCCAGGGCCTGCGTGCCGATGGAGCCCGTGGACCCCAGGATCACCAGGCGGCGGGGGGCATCCCTGGTGGCGGCGTCGAGGTCGGGGGTCATGGCGCGGGTCTCAGTCATGCCCCCAGTATCCCGCGTGCTCGGCCCCTGGCACGCACGCGGACCCGCCCGGGTGCGGACACGGCCTGGGGCACGGATACGGACCCGGGTACGGAACAAGGGCGCCACCCGGAGGTGACGCCCTTGTTCGCTGGGTCAGTGCGACCGCTGTGGACTCAGCGGCGACGGCCGGCCACGAAGCCGTAGATCAGCAGCACGATGATCGCGCCGATCACGGACGTGATGATGGTGCCGAAGCTGATTTCGTCGATACCGGCGTGCAGACCGGGAATGATGGACCCGATCCAGCCACCGAGGAACGCGCCCACGATGCCGAGGATGATGGTGACGATGATCCCGCCACCCTGCTTGCCCGGAAGGATCAGCTTGGCGAGAGCGCCCGCGATCAGACCGAGGATGATCCAGCTGAAAATGCCCATGTCTCCACCTCTAGTTACGTTTGTCACACAGGCGGGTGTCCGCTGTGATCGTGTTCAGGGAACCACCATCATTCTACTACTTGTTTCCGGCGTAAGGACACAGGTCACAGGGTGGTGTAGCACACGCTCCCGCCCTGCGGACGACAGCCGCGGAACCTGGAGGCAGCGCCCCCGGTCAGTGGTTGACGGCCTTCTCCGCGCCCACGCCGGTGAGGGAGCGAACCTCCATCTCCGCCTGCTTCACCGGATCCTCCCTGCGGCGCTCCGTGATCGAGCCGATGAACCCGAGCAGGAAGGACGCCGGGATGGAGATGATGCCCGGGTTGGACAGCGGGTAGATGGCGAAATCAGCGTCCGGGAGCATCGAGGTCTCCGAGCCGGACATCACCGGCGAGAAGACGATCAGCACCACGGAGAGGATCAGACCTCCGTACATGGACAGCACCGCCCCGCGGGTGGTGAAGCGCTTCCAGTACAGGGAGTAGAGGATCGTCGGCAGGTTCGCGGAGGCCGCAACGGCGAAGGCGAGGGCCACGAGGAACGCCACGTTCTGCCCCTGGGCGCCGATGCCGCCGAGGATCGATATCACGCCGATGATCACCACGGTGGTCTTGGCCACGCGCAGCTCCTGCCGGGGGTCCGAGTTCCCCTTCTTGATCACGGAGGTGTAGATGTCGTGCGCGAACGACGCCGACGCCGTGATGGCCAGGCCCGCGACCACGGCCAGGATGGTGGCGAACGCCACCGCCGCGATGAGACCCATGAGCACGGAACCGCCCAGTTCGTAGGCGAGCAGCGGGGCTGCCGAGTTCACACCACCCGGTGCCGACTTGATCCGGTCCGAACCGATCAGCGCAGCCGCACCGAAGCCGAGCACCAGGGTGAAGAGGTAGAACAGGCCGATCAGCGAGATCGCCCAGACCACGGACTTGCGGGCTTCCTTGGCGGTGGGCACCGTGTAGAAGCGCATCAGCACGTGCGGCAGACCCGCGGCTCCGAGCACCAGGGCGAGGCCCAGGGAGATGAAGTCGAGCTTGGAGATCTCGCTCACGCCGTACTTCAGCCCGGGCTCGAGCATCGCCGGGTTGTTGTTGGTCTCCACCGCCGCCCCGAGGATCGAGGAGAAGTTGAAGCCGAACATGGCCAGGATCCACACGGTCATCACGGCCACGCCGGTCACGAGCAGGCACGCCTTGATGATCTGCACCCACGTGGTGCCCTTCATGCCGCCCACGAGCACGTAGACGATCATGATGACGCCCACGATCACGATCACGAGCGACTGCCCGGCCTTGGAGCCGATGCCCAGCAGCAGGGAGACGAGCGCGCCCGCTCCAGCCATCTGGGCCAGCAGGTAGAAGAACGTCACGGCCAGCGTGGAGATGGAGGCCGCCACGCGCACCGGGCGCTGGCGCAGCCGGAACGAGAGCACGTCCGCCATGGTGAACTTGCCGGTGTTGCGCAGGGGCTCGGCGATCAGCAGCAGCGCCACGAGCCACGCGACGAAGAAGCCGATCGAGTAGAGGAAGCCGTCGTAGCCCTGCAGGGCGATCGCTCCCACGATGCCCAGGAACGAGGCGGCGGAGAGGTAGTCGCCCGCGATGGCCAGCCCGTTCTGCGTTCCCGAGAACGAGCGGCCCCCGGCGTAGTAGTCAGCCGCCGTGGCGGTGGACTTCGAGGCCCGGATCACCACCACGAGCGTCACGACCACGAACGAGACGAAGATGGAGATGTTGATCGCCGGGTTGCCCACGGTGGAGGTGGGTGTGTCCGCGAGCTGGACGATCGGCAGGGAAACTGCGGGGACGGCGATCATGGCCGGGCCTCCTGGGTGGTCTCAGCCCGGTGGGACTGCTGGGATTCGAGGTGCTCGCGCAGGGCGGTGGCCTGCGGGTCGAGCGTGCGGTTCGCGAAGCGCACGTAGGCGGCGGTGATGCCGAACGTGGTGACGAACTGCAGCAGGCCCAGGACGAGTCCGAGGTTGATGTTCCCGGCCACTCGCGTGGACATGAAGCCCGGGGCGTAGATGGCCAGCACCACGTAGAGCAGGTACCAGACCAGGAACGCCACCGCGAGGGGGAAGACGAACGAACGGTGGGTGGAGCGCAGCCGCTGGAACTCTGTCGAGCGCTGCGCTGCGGGGAAGTCGATGCCGGTCGTGGCGACGGAGCCGTTCGGATCGACAGGGGGCGTGGACGCCATTGTGTGCCTCCTTGTGTGATGAGGAACACAGTACGGTCTGTGTATCCAAAGACACAGTGGCGCCGGTCAATGATGCAAAAAATCCGCGATATGACGCGGATTAGTTAGGGGACCTCACTAAATCACCAACATCTGTGTATACACAGATGCCGGGGGCGTCCGGTCACGCGCGGGTGCGCAGGGCCAGCACGAACTCCACCGCGCGGTCCAGGAACGCGTCCACCTGCTGCTCCTCGTAGCAGCGCTGCCCCTGCGCGGAGCGGAAGACCGCCTCCCGCAGCATCCGGGGGTCCACCTCCGGCGCGCTGCGCAGCTGCTCCACGAGCCGGTCGCACAGCACGTCCACGTCCGCCACGGCGTAGCCGGGCGTGCGGTGCGTGGCGGGGCGCCGGAAGCGCTGCGTCCGGGGCCGGTTCAGCCGGCCGAGCAGCAGCTCCCCCAGCAGCTCCACGTGCTCGTCCCAGCGGGCCACCCCGTGCTCCGCCACGAAGGCGCGCTGCTCCTCGGCGAAGATCGCGTCCTCGAGCTCGTCCAGGTGGGGATCCACCACGGCGGGATCGTAGCCGCCCCGCACCCTGTCGAAGACGCGCTCCCGGATCTGTCGGCTGCCCACGTGCCGCACGCCGTCGGCGTCGGGCACCCCGTCCCCGGCGGTCTCCCGGTACTCCCGGGACCCGTCCTCCGCGGCCCGCAGGGCGCGCACACGGGCCAGGAAGTCGTCCACCTGCGCGGGGTCGTACCCCCAGGCGTGGTCCGCCACCCGCTCGAAGCGGGGCTGCTGCGTGGTCATGTGGGGCCCTTTCCGTCCGTGCGCGGGCGGGTGGCGGCCGTCGCCGCCGTCCGCCCACGGCTCATCCCAGGACGCTGAACAGTTCGAAGATGACGTAACCGGTGATCACGGCGAAGAGGATCGAATCGATCCGGTCCATGACGCCACCGTGGCCCGGCAGCAGCGTTCCCATGTCCTTGATGCCGATCTCGCGCTTGACCATGGACTCGGAGAAGTCCCCCACGGTCGCCACGGCCACAATCGCCACCGCCAGCACCGCCCCCTGCCACCAGGGGATCCCGAGCAGCAGCAGCGCACACAGCACGCCCGCCACCACGGCGCCGCCGAGCGATCCCGCGAAGCCCTCCCAGGACTTCTTGGGGGAGATCTTGGGGGCCATGGGGTGCTTTCCCCACACCACGCCCACGGCGTAGCCGAAGGTGTCGGAACTGATGGCCAGCAGGATCACCGTGAGCACCTTCTGGGGCCCGTCCGCCGAGTGGTACAGCAGCACCGCGGTGCTGAGCAGGAAGGACGCCCACACCAGGGCAAAGACCGAACCCATCATGGACAGCATCATGCCGTCGCGGGAGCCGAAGGCGCGCCACACCACCACCAGGGTCACGGAGAGCACGAGGGCCATGGACAGCCACTCGGCGCCCCCGAAGAACGCGGCGAGCGGCATTGCCACGGCGGCCAGCACGGCCGGGACCTTGGGGATCTGCACCCCCTTGTAGGTCAGCGACCGTGCGATCTCCCACACACCGATGCCGGCGGCGGCGCCAGCGAGCAGCGCGAGCACGAGGGGCACGAAGAACAGCCCCGTGACGAGCGCCCCGATGAGCACCACCGCCACCGCGATGGCGGCCGGGAGGTTGCGCCCGGCACGGGAGGGCGCCCTGTGCTCGGTGCTGCGCTGGAACGGGCGCGTGAGAACCTGTCGCAGCAGCCCCGTGGACACGAGCGGCTCGCGCTGGGAGGAGTGGGCGTCCGAGCCCCCGCCGGACGGGGACGCGGCACGGTTCGCGGCGTCACCCTGGTCAGGGGGTGGCGGGGAGAGCGGAGAGTCGGCTGAGGGCATCAGGCGCCGAGGAGTTCGGCTTCCTTGTTCTTGAGCAGCTCGTCGATCTGGTCGATGTGCTTCTTGGTGACGGCGTCGAGGTCCTTCTCCCCCCGCTTGCCGTCGTCCTCGCCGACCTCGCCGTCCTTGACGAGCTTCTCGATGGCCTCCTTGGCGTGACGGCGGATGTTGCGCACGGACACGCGGCCCTCCTCCGCCTTGGTGGAGACGATCTTCACGTACTCCTTGCGGCGCTCCTCGGTGAGCTCGGGCATGACCACGCGGATCACGTTGCCGTCATTGGCGGGGTTCGCGCCGATGTCCGAGTCCCGCAGGGCCTTCTCGATGTCGTTGAGCGCCGAGCGGTCGTACGGGGTGATGAGCAGGGTGCGCGCCTCGGGGGTCTGGAAGGAGGCGAGCTGCTGCAGCGGGGTGGGCGTGCCGTAGTAGGACACGAGCAGGCCGGAGAACAGCGCCGGGTTGGCGCGGCCGGTGCGCACGCTGGAGAAGTCGGTCTTGGCGGCGTCCACCGCCTTGTCCATCTTGGTGGTGGCATCCGAGAGGACGTCTGAAATCACGGCTGGTTCTCCTTTGGCATGGCCGGCCCGCGGGAGCGCGACCGGTGGCGTCGGTTCGTTGTCTCCACTCTAACGGGCTGGACCCCCGCGCCGCTCGCGGCACCGTCCGGGGAACCACCGTTGGCGGCGACGTCGACGGCACGGCGGCCAGCGACGTCACCGCACAATGTCGCGGCGTCAGCGGGTCACGGGGTGACCAGCGTGCCGATCTCCTCGCCCAGCACCGCGCGGGTCACGTTCCCCGCCCCCTCCATGCCGAAGACCCGCATGGTGACGTTGTTGTCACGGCACAGCGCGAACGCGGTCTGGTCCATCACGCGGATGTCTCGGGCAAGGGCTTCGTTGTAGGTCAGGCTCGCCAGGCGCTCGGCGGCGGGGTCCTTGCGAGGATCGGCGGTGTACACGCCGTCCACACCGTTCTTGGCCATCAGGACCTCCGTGGCGTGCACCTCCAGTGCGCGCTGTGCGGCCACGGTGTCCGTGGAGAAGTAGGGCAGCCCGGCGCCGGCACCGAAGATGACCACGCGGTCCTTCTCCATGTGCCGGATGGCGCGGCGCGGGATGTAGGTCTCGGCAACCTGCTCCATCTTGATCGCGGACTGCACACGGGTGTCCACGCCGCACTGCTCCAGGAAGTCCTGCAGGGCGAGGCAGTTCATCACGGTGCCGAGCATGCCCATGTAGTCCGCGCGGGAACGGTCCATCCCGGCCTGCGAGAGCTCGGCGCCGCGGAAGAAGTTGCCGCCGCCCACCACGATCGAGGTCTCCACGCGGCCCACCGTCGCGGCGATCTGCTCCGCGATCTGGCGCACCACGGTGGTGTCCACACCCACGCTGCCGCCGCCGAAGACCTCGCCCGAGAGCTTCAGCAGCACGCGACGACGTGCCGGCGCTCCCGGACGCACCTCCCGGCTCATGCGGATGGCCTCGTCCTGGGGCTCGGATTCGTTGGTGGTGGGCATGGAACCTCCCGGGGCCGGTGTGTCGTCAGGGTGCTTCCCCGGGCACCACCCCCGTGTGTCGTGACGGGGTGCCCGTGAGAGCGGCCGGCGCGTGGCAGACCGCCCACCAGCATACAGAAACGGCGGGGCCCCACCGGTCTCCCGGCAGGGCCCCGCCGTCGCGGGGTGCGGTGCGCGGACGGTCTCCCGTTCACGACGCCGCTACGTCCGCCGCGCACGTCACCTCGGTGGTGCACGCGGCGGACGCGGTGGTGAGATCAGGCTCCCACGCGGAACCGCGCGAACGCGGTGGCGGTGGCGCCGGCCTCGGAGAGCACCTGGCCCACGGACTTCTTGGAGTCCTTCGCGAAGTCCTGGTCCACGAGCACGACGTCCTTGTAGTAGCCCTTCAGGCGACCCTGGACGATGTTCGGGATGATCTTGTCCGGCTTGCCCTCGTTGCGGGCGGTCTCCTCGGCCACGCGCTTCTCGTTCTCGACCGTCTCGGCGGGAACGTCCTCCTCCGAGAGGAAGGTCGGGGACATCGCGGCGATGTGCACGGCGACGTCGTGCGCGGCGGCCTCGGCGTCGGCACCGGACACGGCCAGCAGGACACCCACCTGGGCGGGGAGGTCCTTGGAGGTCTTGTGCAGGTACACGGCCACGTGGTCGCCGGCCACGCGGGCCACACGACGCACGACGACCTTCTCGCCCAGCAGCGCACCGGTCTCGGTGACGAGCTCGGAGACGGTCTTGCCGTCCACCTCGGTGGCCAGCAGGGACTCGAGGTCCGCGGCGTCAGCGGCCACGGCGGCGTCGAGCACCTTGTTGCCGAACTCCACGAACGGCGCGGACTTGGCCACGAAGTCGGTCTCGGAGTTGACCTCGACCATGTAGCCCACGTTGTTCTCCGCGCGGGCGACGATGATGCCCTCGGCGGTGGAACGGCCCTCGCGCTTGGTGACGCCCTTGAGGCCCTTCACGCGGATGATCTCCAGGGCCTTCTGGGTGTCGCCGTCGGCCTCGTCCAGGGCCTTCTTGACGTCCAGCATGCCGGCGCCGGTGCGCTCGCGCAGGGCCTTGATGTCAGCAGCGGTGTAGTTCGCCATGTGAACTCCTCTGTTGTCGGTTGTGTCCGCACCGGGCGTCCTCGGACGCCCGGTGCGGTTCCGGTCACCACTGTGGGTCACCGGGAAGAATGGGAGGTGAACACCTCCCGCGGCCTCACTCGGCGGCGGGGGCGTCCTTCTGCTCAGCGGTCTCGGCCGGCTGCTCGGCGGCGGGAGCGGACTCCTCGGCCGGGGCGGCCTGCTCGGACTTCTGCTCCTCGTGCTGCTCGAGCAGCTCGCGCTCCCACTCGGCCATGGGCTCCTCGGCGGCGTTGGACTTGCCGTTGTGGCGCTCCATGAGGCCCTCGGCCACGGCGTCCGCGACCACGCGGGTCAGCAGGGAGACGGAGCGGATGGAGTCGTCGTTGCCCGGGATGGGGAACGCGACCTCGTCCGGATCACAGTTGGTGTCGAGGATCGCGACGATCGGCACACCGAGCTTCTGGGCCTCGTCGACCGCGAGGTGCTCCTTCTTGGTGTCCACGATCCAGATCAGGGACGGGGTCTTGGTGAGGTTGCGGATGCCGCCGAGCGTGCGCTCCAGCTTCTCCTTCTCGCGGCGCAGCAGCAGCAGTTCCTTCTTGGTGTACTGCGAGCCGGCGACGTCGTCGAAGTCGACCTCTTCCAGTTCCTTCATGCGGTCGATCCGCTTGGAGACCGTCTGGAAGTTGGTGAGCATGCCACCGAGCCAGCGGTGGTTCACGTAGGGCATGCCCACGCGGGTCGCCTGCTCGGCGATCGCTTCCTGCGCCTGCTTCTTGGTGCCGACGAAGAGGATGGTGCCGCCGTGGGCGACGGTCGACTTGACGGCCTCGTAGGCCTTGTCGATGAAGCCCAGCGACTGCTGCAGGTCGATGATGTAGATGCCGTTGCGCTCGGTGAAGATGAAGCGCTTCATCTTCGGGTTCCAGCGACGGGTCTGGTGGCCGAAGTGGACGCCGTTGTCGAGCATCTGGCGCATGGTTACGACGGGCATGTCGTCTCCTGTGAGTATCTGACGGCCCGGGGGCCGTCATGGGTTGACGGTTCTCGACCGGCGGTGCCGGTCCCTGGCGCGATGCGGCGGGCCACTCCTTCTCAGAAGGTGCTCGCACGTGCCCCGTACCGAGTTCCCGTGGAACGGGGGTCTCGGACCGAGGGGCACGCACCCGCACGAAGCGTGTTCGTGGTGGGTTCCCTCGCGCGCGAAGTCAGCTGCCCGCCGTTGTTCCCACCCGCGAGCGGGCATGAGGAACCGATGGCAGGGCAACTGCACCGTCCAGTCTAGCGCATCGCGCGGTGTGCCCGCTCCACATCCCGCGGTACGTCGCCGCACGACGACGCCGCGGCGCCAGCCTGGCGGCATGACTCCCTCAGATCCTCCTGTCCCTTCCTCCGGAGCGCCCGTGCCGCAGCCTCGCGCACCGGGGCTGCCGGGTGCCACGGCGCTGGCGCTGCTGCTGCTCCTGGTTCTCGTGCACCCCGGGGCGCTCTCCCCCGCCGCGGCGGCACCTGCGGGCTGGGCGTGGCCCGTGTCCCCGCGTCCCGCCGTGGAACGGCACTTCGAAGCCCCGGCGAAGAAGTGGTTGCCGGGCCACCGCGGTGTGGATCTGCACGCTCCACCGGGCACGGAGGTGCACGCCCCGCAGGCGGGGACGGTGAGCTTCACGGGTGTGGTGGTGGACCGGGAGGTGCTCACGATCGACCACGGGGACGGCCACAAGTCCTCATTCGAGCCCGTCCTGGCCACGGTGGGCGGTGGCGACCGGGTGACCAGGGGTCAGGTGATCGGGAAGGTGGCGGAGCCCGGTCACGGTCCCGGAGGTACGGCCGTCCACTGGGGCGTGCGAGAGGACCGGGAGTACGTCAATCCGTTGCAGTTCGTCGTCGATCTGCGACCCTCGGTCCTGCTGCCCGTGCCGCAGCGGCAGTGAGCGGGAGGAATAGGTCCGGCCAGTTCGAGCCGGAGGGGTGGGGACGGGTCCTGCGGGAAATGGATCCTGCGGGAAGCGGCTGGCGTCTTCGCCAACCGGGCGGAGACGCCGCTCGGACGGGGTCAAAGAAATCGCCCTCCCGCCGGGCGAGATACCTGGCGGGAGGGCGGTGCGCGTAGGGCGGGTGGGGCTTGAACCCACGACCCAAGGATTATGAGTCCTCTGCTCTGACCAGCTGAGCTACCGCCCCTCGTGACGACCCGAAGGCCGCCGCACCACGGTACCCCACCGTGACCTCCGGTGGTGCGCCACGGGGCCGGGCTCGGGTGCGGTGCCCGTGCGACGTCGTCGTCCCCGGTGCAACGAACCGTGGCTGCTCAGCGGGAGGCACCGCTGTAGAGGGACTCGAATCGGTCCAGCGTGCGGGTGAAGGAGTGCTGGGACACCATGTGGTGGCTGTGCTCCCCCATGGCCCGCCGCTGCTCCTGCGTGGCGTCGAGCACCAGCTGCAGCTTGCGCGCCAGGTCTCCGGAGTCGCCCGGCGAGAACAGGTAGCCGTTGCGGCCCTCGTCAGCCAGGTGCGGCAGCGCACGGGCGTTGGCGAGCACCACGGGCTTCGAGGCGCTCATGGCCTCGAGCGTCACGAGGGACTGCAGCTCCGCGGTGCCCGGCTGGCAGAAGACGTCCGCACGCAGATACGCACGGCGCAGCTCCTCGTCCGTGAGGAACCCCAGGAAGTGCACTCGATCCGCAACCCCCTTCTCGTGCGCGAGGGCAATGAGCCCGTCCCGCTGCTCCCCCTCCCCCACGATCTCCGCGTGCACGTTCTTCTCCCGCGGGATCAGGGCGATGGCCTCGATCAGCTCGTTGACGTTCTTCTCCACCGCGAGCCGCCCGCAGAACAGCACCACGGGATGGTCCTGGTGTCCGACGTCCTCCCCCTCACGGGCCTCGTAGTGCCCTGCCTCGATCCCGTTGGAGACAGCCACCGCACGGTCCGCCACGCCGTTGTCCACCATGGTCCGCACGGCGAGCGGAGTGGGCGCGGTGATGACGTCGCACCGGTCGTAGATCTTCGCGAGGTCCCACCAGGAGACCTTGCGGTACCCCTTGATGAACCACTCGGGGAACGGCAGGAACGGTTCGATGTTCTCGGGGATGAAGTGGTTGGTGCCGATCAGCCGGATCCCGCGGCGGGACGCCTCCCTGGCGACCAGCCGCCCCAGGATGTAGTGGCACTGGATGTGGACCACGTCCGGCTGCAGCTCGTCGAACAGGCGGGTGATCTCGCGGGCCACCTCCCAGGGGAAGCACAGCCGGAAGTACGGGTGGGTGAACGCGTGGTGGGAGCGGATGCGGTGCTCCGTCACGCCGCTGTCGTCCATGGTCCGGGACGCCCCGCTGGTGGGCATGGGTGCCATCACGTGGACCTCGTGACCGCGATCGAGCATGCCGTGCGCCAGACGGCGGGCGAACTGGGCGGAACCGTTGACGTCGGGCGGATAGGTCTCTGCGGTGATCAGAATCTTCAATGCCTTGTGTTCCGTACGTGAGTCATCGGTCGGGGCGCGCGACCTTCCGGGACGACGCCGCCTGCTGGCCGGTGCCGCCATCCTGCGTCCTCGAGCGGGCGCGTGCGGCCGCTCGGCGCTGGATGACCTCTGGGTGGAACCGGGAGAGCAGGACCACGCCGACTATAGCAACGACACCTGCAAGCCCCATGCCCGCGGCGAGCCACCCGGTGAGCCCCTCTCCGGCCTCATCGAGGACAAGCAGCCCCAGGGCCACCCCCACCATGGGGTCCACCACGGTGAGCCCGGCGATCACGAGGTCCGGAGGCCCGCTCGAGTAGGCGCACTGCACCATCCAGCCGCCCAGAACGGCCGTGACCAGCAGCATCAGCACGGCCAGCCAGTTGGACGCCCCGAGCCCGCCCGCTGTGAGAGCGGTCATGCTCAGGCGCACGAGCACCGCCACGAACCCGTAGAGCACCCCGGCGCCGAGCACGTAGAACATGCTGATCCGGCGACGGCGAAACACCACCTCCGCGATGCCGAGCAGCACCACGAGACCGAGCAGAATGAGCACCACGGTGTTCTCCGCGGCCGCGCCCGGCCTGCGTGACGGGTCCGTGGCCGAGACGGCGCACGCGACGAATCCGGCGCCGCCGACCGTGCACAGCACCACGGCGAGCCAGGTTCGGCGGTTGATCGTGAGGTGCTGGTGGCGCGCGTGCAGCAGTGTCGTGATCGCCAGCGCGACCACACCGATGGGCTGCACCACGGTCACGGTGGCCAGCGTCAGCGCGGAGACGTTCAGCGCCATCCCCAGCCCCAGCAGGCCCGTGCCGAGCAGCCAGCGGCCGTTGCGCAGCAGGGCCCCCAGATTGCGGGGTCTCAGGGCCCCGGAGGTCTCGCCCCTGACGGCCGCCGACTGCGTCTGAGTGCCCACCGCGAGGCACACGGCGGAGGCGATCGCCAGCGCCACCGCGATCCACTGGCTCATCGTCCCGTCTTCTGCTGGTCCACGGACTCATCGTAGGGGCACCGCTGCCACCGCGCTCCGCACCTCATCCCGCCGGACTCCGGAGATGCCGCGGGCCGGGCCCTCCGAAGAGGACCCGGCCCGGTGCCTCGGGAAACAGCTCGACAGAGCCGCCCGTGGGCTGCTCGAACTACTTGCGCAGAAGCTTCCGCAGGAACACGAGGAACGCGGTTCCTGCCGCAGCGGCGACGGCCAGCGGCTGCCAGCGTTCGCTGAGCACGTCCGCCGCAGAGGTGGAGCCCTCCGCGCGCACGCCCTGCGTGCCGCCCTTGGAGGCGAACATGCTCTTCACGGAGGCCTGGGTGGCCTTCACGGTGCGCGAGGTGCGGTTGACGAAGCCCTTGGTGGCGGCCTGCACGGAGTCCGCGCGGTTCTGGGCGTCGTCGCGCAGGCTTTTGAGGTGCTCGCGGCGCAGCTTCAGTCGGGAGCGCAACTGCTCCTCGGTGGGCTTGACCGGCTTGACGCGGTTCGGATCGTTCGCGGCCTCCTCCTTCTCGCGCTGCTTCTTCTGCTCGGCCTCGTTGATCTCGCGCTGGACGCGGCCCTCGTTGTACGCGGAGCCCTCCTTGAGGACGCCGAGGTCGTAGCGCAGCCCGAAGATCGTCTTCTCCGGCACGAGCGGCATGGCGTTCTTGATCTTGGAGACACCGATCAGAGCCAGGACGGCGAGGACCACGATGAACACGACGGCGAGCAGCAGGGCCGCGAGCCACGCGGGCATCACGTGGGAGAGCCCGGCAATCGCCGCGCCGACCAAGGCGATCACCGCGAGACCCAGGAAGAGCAGGCCGACGACGACGAACGCAGCGCCCACACCCACCTTGATGCCCTTGTCCTTGAGCTCGAGGACGGCCAGCTGGGCCTCGTCCTTGAGCTGCTTGGGGAGCAGGCGCACGAAGACCTTGACGACGTCCGTGATGGGCGCCGCCCCCGGCCTCTTGGTGGTGCGGGTTCCTGTGGTGGGTGAGTGGCCGCTGTTGGGGCCCACTGCGTGGCTCATGCCGCCTCCGGTGAGTGCGTGGTGGTGGTGATGGAACGATCTGGTATCAAACTACCATCCGCCCGGGAGGCCTCCGGCCCCGCCGGAGCCCGGCACACGGGCCCCGTGCGGTCACCGCAGGCGGCCGTCCTCCATGGTCACGCACTCGTCGGCGAGCGGCACGAACTCGGTGTCGTGGGTGACCACGAGGGATGCGAGGGAGAACTCGTGGGTGAGGCTGGCGAGCAGCTCCATGATGCTGCGTGAGCGCTCCTGGTCCAGTGCCGCGGTGGGCTCGTCCACGAGCAGCAGCTGGGGGTCGTTCATGAGCGCCCGGGCAATGTTCACGCGCTGGCGCTGCCCGCCGGAGAGCTGGTGGGGGCGGCGGTCCCCACAGTCCGTCAGGCCCACCTGCTCGAGCAACTCGTCCGCGCGCTTCCCGGCGGTCTTCAGCTCCTTGCCGCGGGCCCCTGCGATGTGGGCGGCGAGCACGAGCTGCTCGCGCGACGTCAGGGCCGCCAGCAAGTTGGGCTGCTGGAAGACCATGCCGGTGTGCCCTCGGCGGATCCTCGCGAGCTCCTTCTCGGGCAGCCTCGTGAGGGACTCTCCCGCCACGGTGACGGTGCCGGAGGTCGGGCGGATCAGGGCGGCCGCCACGGCGAGCAGCGAGGACTTGCCGGAGCCCGAGGGCCCGATCAGCGCCGTCATCGTGCCGCGGTGCAGCGTCAGGTGCACGTGGTCCAGGGCGGTGACGGTGCGCGCAGTGCCGTCCGGGTACTCGAGGCACACGTCGCGCACATCCAGCGCGGCGGCGTCGGCATCCGCGTGGCGGGTGCCGCAGGGGCCCCCATGACGGGACTCGAGCTCGTCGCCGGCGAGGTGCTCGGGCCGGTGGTCGTGCTGGCCCACGAACTCGGCGGGGCCGTGGGCATCGGCGCGGTGGCGGGGCTTGGTGTCGGAAGCGTGCATGGTCAGTTACCTCCCAGGGCAATCATCGGGTCGACGGTGGAAACGCGGCGCACCGCGAGCAGGGAGCCGAGCAGGCCCAGGACGAGCACACCCAGCACGGGCAGTCCCACGCTGGCCAGGCTCAGCTGGAACGGCACGGCGGATCCCGCGAGCAGCCCGCCCAGCAGTCCGAGTGCGCCGCCCACGAGCACGCCCAGCGTCAGGACCACGGCCGCCTGCACGATCGAGTCCCGCACCACGTAGCCACGGTCGGCACCCAGGGCGCGCAGCACCGCGATGTCACGGGTGCGCTGAATGGTCCACACGGTCAGGAAGGAGACCACGACCAGTGCAGAAATCCCGTACAGGAAGCCCTGCATCATCAGCAGCGAACCGCGCTCGGACTCATAGGCGGGAAGTGCTGCGAACGCCTCCTTGGTGCTCATGGCCACGGTGTCGGTGTCACCAGGCAGCTCCTGCGGGTAGTCCTGCGTGGTCAGGGCCAGCGCAGTGGCCTGCTCGTCACTCGTGGTGTGGGCCACCGCCGGGAAGTCGGCCATGCTCATCCACACCACCGGAACGTGGCTGTAGTACTCGTCCTCGACCACGCCGGTGGTCTTCAGGGCCTTGCCGCCCATGGAGACGGTGTCCCCCACGGAGACGTGCATGTCGTCGGCCAGAGTGCTGCTCAGCACCACCTGGCCCTCGTCCGGATGGGTCTGGCCGGAGGACGCCTTCAGGTCCGGGGCGAGCTTCGAGCTCGGCTCCAGGGCGATGGCGGCGGCCGCGGTGGTGCCCGCGCGCGACGTCGTGGTGCTCGCGTCCTGGGTCTCGGCACCGCTGCGGGCGCTGGCCTGGGTGATCCCCAGGCGCTCCACGCTGTCCTTGCCCACGCCGTCGCGCCACCTCTGCAGCTCGCCGTCCGTGATCTGCGACGTGGTGAACGAGGACGTGCCGGAATCCCCCGGGGGCGCGCTCAGCACGAGGTGCTGGGCAGCCAGGCGCTCGAGCGCTGACGTGTTCTGGTGACCGAGTCCGTTGGTCAGACCGGTCAGCAGGACCAGCAGCAGGGTGATGAGCGCCACGACCGTGGCGAGCAGCGCGAAGCGGCCCTTGGCGAAGGTGATGTCCCTCAGGGACAAGAACATGGGGTGGCTCCCGTGACGAAGGTGTGGTGGACAACTGCCTCCAGTCTCCGGCGGCGGCGGCACGCGGGGATCGCCACCCCGGTTGAAGGTCGGGGCGCGAGCGGTTGAACCGCGGATCAACCGTTCGGTTGATGTCCACCGGGTGGCCCGTGCGTACCATGACCACGGACCTCGGCTGCCCGTCCGGCACCCGTCGCCGTCCGCAGAGCACCGTCGAGGGAGGCACACCGTGCGCCACGAGCTGTCCACCCCCGTGCTGCTGCGCACCATGCGGGTCACGCTGCACGTGAGCTTCGCCGGGCTGCTCGCGCTCGCGCTCGTGCGCGCGCTGCTGAGCTGGCCACGGGGCCACACGGCCCCGCTGGTGACGCTGCTGTGCGGTGCGCTGGTGCTCGCCGCGTTCTACCTGGCGGGAACCATTGCGGAGAACCGCGTGGCGCGCGGCCGCGCGGGCCGCGCCACCATGCGCCTGGCACCGGCGTGGCTGTTCGTCGTCACCCTGCTGTGGGCGCTGCTCGCGCTGCAGAGCGCGGACTTCTCCTGGGTGGTCTTCCCCCTCTTCTTCCTCTACCCGGTGCTGCTGAGCCCCCCGGTGGCCCTGGTGTGCGTGGCGCTGCTCGTGGGTGTGGTGGGGGTTTCGCAGTACCTCCACACGCCCAGCGGGTCCTTCACCGCACCCATGGTGATCGGCCCGGCGATCGGTGCCGTGGTCGCGCTGCTCGTGAGCTACGGCTACCGCGCCCTCTACCGGGACGCCCAGCGCCACGTGCGGGTCATCCGTCAGCTCGAGTCCACACGCGAGGAGCTCGCACGCCAGGAGCGCGCGGCAGGCACCATGGCCGAGCGGGAGCGACTGTCCCGGGAGATCCACGACACGCTCGCCCAGGGGCTCACGTCCATCGTGCTGGTCTCCCGTGCGGGCCAGCAGTCCCTCGCGGACGGCCAGCAGGATGTCGCTGCCGCTCGCCTGGCCACCATCGAGGGAACCGCGGCCGCGAACCTCGCCGAGGCCCGCCGGTTCGTGCGGGACCTCGCCTCCCCCGCCCTGGACGAGTCCCTGCCCGGTGCGCTCTCGGAGGTCTGCCACCGCACCGAGGAGGGCGCGCGTGCCGCGGGCACCGGGCTCACGTGCGAGTTCTCGGTGCAGGGCGAGCTCCCCGAGCTCACGGGTCCCCAGCGGACCCTGTTCATCCGTGCGGCACAGTCCACCCTGGCGAACGTGACCTCCCACGCGCACGCCTCCCGCGCGGTGGTCACGCTCGCGGGGTGGGAGGACGCCGTGACCCTGGACGTCGTGGACGACGGCGTGGGCTTCGACCCCCGCGCAGCGGCTCGCCGGGGGCGCGACGACTCCTACGGCCTCTCCCACCTCCGACGCCGCACGGAGGAGCTGGGCGCCGAGCTGACGGTGGAGTCCGAACCGCACGGCGGCACCGTGGTGAACGTGCGGCTGCCGCTCGCGGACGCGGCGTCGTCGTTGCCCGCACCGCCCCACCACACCCCCGGAGACAGGAGTCCCTCATGACCACCCAGGTGCTGCTGGTGGACGACCACCCCGTGGTGCGCGCCGGGTTGCGCGCCGTGCTCGAGTCCCTCGGGGACATCACCGTGTGTGCGGAGGCGCAGGACGGGCGCGGCGCGCTGGACGTGCTCGCGCGCCCGGCGCACGGGGTGGACGTGGTGGTCATGGACCTGCAGATGGGGCAGGGCATGGGCGGGCTGGAGGCTACCCGGCGGATCGTCGCGTCCGGTGGACCGCCCGTGCTGATCCTGACCACGTACGACACCCAGGCGGACGTCGTCGCTGCCCTCGAGGCCGGCGCCACCGGCTACCTGCTCAAGGACGCCCAGCCCGCGACCATCGGGCAGGCGGTGCACGATGCCGCGGCGGGGCGTCCGGTGCTTTCGCCGTCAGTGACCGCCCACCTGGTGAGCCGCGTGCGCGCGCCGGGGGCCACCCTGAGCGCGCGCGAGATCGACATCCTCCGCGGGCTCGCCACGGGCGCGTCCAACCGGGCGCTGGCGAAGTCCCTTTTCATCTCCGAGGCCACTGTGAAGACGCACCTGGTGCACATCTACGACAAGCTCGGCGTGGACAACCGCACCGCAGCGGTCAGCCGCGCCCGGGAGGAGCACGTCATCTGAGACCCTGACCGGGCACCGAGCCGCCCCAGTGAACGCAGTACCAGGGCAGCCGCTGGGCCTGCCCCCGGGAGACCAGGCGGTGCGGCGTGTAGTCGGTGACGGGCCGCACGTGTTCGAACACTGAGCGGACCACCCCGGCGTAGCGGTGGCCGGTGTCGGGGTAGACCATGAGAACGCAACGATCTCCGCTGGACCGCTGCTGGACGGCCCCACAGGTCCCCCACCGCCAGCCCATGAGCACTGAGCTCGCGCCGCCGTGCCGTGACCGCCCAGGACGTTCGATGACGCCGTGAACGGCACGAGCCCCAGGGCTGCGGCCCCCAGCAGGGGCCAAATCCGCACGACGATCCCGCCGTCGCTCAGGCCCCGCTGGTGAGAGCTGCCCAGACGTACCGAGCGGTGTCCGCGGATGGCCGGGGGTCAGCGAGCGGCCTCGGCGATCAGCTCGACGGTGCGACGGGGCTGGTCAAGCATCACGAAGTGGCCGCTGCGGGACACCACCACGCGGCGCACGGAGGTCTCCTGCGCAAGCCGGGCGGCCTGGGCCAGGACGTGGCGAGCCCACCGGCTGAGCCCCGGGCGGGGTACGCGGCCGTTGGCGGCCACGACCGTGAGGGGCACCCCGGATTCCAGGGGCATGCGACCGCGCAGTTCGTGGAGCCGGTTCATGCAGGCCACGTAGCCCGCGAGGTCGCGCAGCGAGGCCAGCAGGATGTTCGAGGAGGAGCCCTCGGCGCGCAGTCCGCCCATCGCCCGCGCCACGCCCCGCCGTCCTGGGACTAGCGCCACCGAGACGGCGGGCCCCACCAGTTGCCAGAGCACCCGCACGGACGTGGATCGAACCGCGGGGTGGGTGCCGTGACGGAAGCGGCCAGCGGCGCGGGCCCCGTCGTGCGCCCAGTCCGCGCCCTCGGCCTCGGGGACAGAGCCGTCCAGGAACACCAGGGACCCCAGCCTGCCGGGATGGAGGCGGGCCGCCGCCTCCACGACCGCCGCGCCGAAGGAGTGGCCCACTGCCGTCACCGGGCCAGTGGCTCCCAGCGCGGTGAGGACCGCGAGCAGTCGGGCCGCCTCGGTATCGAGGGTCGGGAGTGTCTCGGAGACCTGCTGGCCCGGCGCGTATCCGGGGCGGTCCAGCACGATCACACGGTGCTCCCCTCGCAGCAGCTCGACCACGGGGGCCCAGTCCCACAGCACGGAGGCCACGCCCGAGCAGCACGCAACAACGGGTCCGGAGCCGATGTCCAGCACGCGGGTCGGCTCGCCCATGACGACGAGCTCCCGCAGGTGCTCCCGCCACAGCGCTCCCGTGGGGGTGCCCATGCCGGGGTCGTTTCGAGCGACGTCCGCACCCGGTCGACCACGGGAAGACCGGACACGGCAACGAGCCACACGACGATCAGCCACCATCGACGCCCGCTGCGTGATCCCCTCGATGGGGATCCTGGTGATCAGCACGTCGATCCCGGACAGCGAAGCGCCCACGACGCCGCGGGGTCGGGGCGGCCTTCGGTGCACCGAGCCCGTCTGGCAGCCCGCGCCGTGGTGTGCGGGGCCGAGAGTGGGACAGAACGGCCATCATGATCAGCAGCATCCCGAAGATCCCGTCCGTGGTGCGCGGCATCGTGCCCGCGGGGTGGTCCGCCACGACGTACTCCGAGGCGTAGGACGTCCACGGATGCAGCTGCGGGTTCAGCAGCGGGGCTGCGAGCCACGTCAAGTACAGCAGCGCCAGCACCAGACTGAGGCGACGGGACGCGAGGGTCATGGAGCCGAATCACCCACCTGTCGTCGTGGAACTGCACGAGCGCAGCACCGCTCACTTTAGTAGGGCACTGCGCGGGCTCGAGTGCTCGGGGGCGTGGCAGGCCTCGCAGCGGTGGTGGAGGAGAGCGCCCCTCCGCCCAGTGCGGTTGCACCGTTCGGAGGGGCGGCTCGCAGGCCGCCGCTTCCAGAACTCAGGCGCGCAGCAGCTCCCGCTCCTCCTCGGAGCGCACCGGGGCCCGCTGCCCGGTGCGCACGCGGCGGAACGCCTCGCACAGGGCGACCACAGCGATGTTGGCGGCCAGCCCGATGATGCCCTCGCTGATGGCCCACGGAAGGTGCCACCAGAACGTGTAGCCGATCACCAGCGCGAGTCCCGTCAGCGCACCGGCCAGGATGGACGACGCCGCGATCCGGCGCCGCAGCAGCAGGGCCGCCGCGATGGCCGGGGCCAGCTGGTCCATGCCGGAGGACGTGAGCAGGAGCAGGTTGGCCAGCAGGTCCTGCATGGCCACGGCCAGTCCGAGAGCCGCGGCGGTGGCGACCACCACCGTGACCTGCGTCGTGGCGAACTGCGCCTTCTCCGTGCGAGCGCGGATCAGGTTGCGGGACACCAGGGTGCCGGTGGCGATCAGCAGGGACGCGGAGGGCACCATGGCGGTGGCGATGCCAGCCACCGCCAGCACACCCATCAGCCACCCCGGGAACACCCCGGAGGCCAGCGTCAGCAGGGAGCTGTCCGGGTCCGCGCCGGTGCCCAGGACCACCAGAGCCACGTAGCCCACCACCAGGGGCATCACGATCAGCGTGTTGTAGAACGGCAGGAACAGGTAGTTGCGACGCAGCACGGTGGAGCTGCGGGCGGAGAGCACAGGCGGCCAGTCGTTGGGCATGGTGATGAAGGCGCACCCGATGGCGCTGATGGCCATGTTGGACACGTACCACGGAATGCCGTATTCCCCCGTGCCGTGCACCGAGAGCATCTGCGGCATCTGCTCCTGCACAGTGTGGAACACGTTCGTGAAACCGCCCGTGTAGTGGATCGGCACGGATACGCGCACCACGAACAGCATGAGGATCATCAGCACGTCCTTGAAGTACGCGGTGGTGGCCACCCCGCGCAGCCCGGACCACAGGACGAAGGCGATCACCATGGACCAGTTGCCCAGGGAGCCGTTGCCGGTCACGAGCTCCACGATCAGTCCCAGCCCGGTGATCTGCAGCTGCAGGTACGGCAGCAGGAACACCACGCCGGCCACGGCCACCAGGATGCCCAGGAACCGGGAGTTGTAGACGTCCTGGAGGAAGTCCGCCTGGGTGAGGTGCCCGCGGGCTCGGGCCAGGCGCCAGATCTTGGGGCCGATGAAGTACATGGCGATGTAGCCCAGGGGCACGTAAGGCATGGAGTAGAAGGACGCCGCTCCGCCGGAGACCACCAGGCCCGCGGTGCCCAGGAACGTGAAGGTGGTGAAGACCTCCCCGGCCTGGAGCAGCCACGTGGTGGTGGTGCCGAAGTTGTGCCCGCCCACGGTCCACTCGGCGAGGTCCCGGTCCGGGCTGCGCCGGCCCATGAAGCCCAGCGCCGCGATGAGGAGGATGCCTCCCAGAGTGACGACGACAATGGTGCTCACGGGGTCTCTTCGGGGCCGCTGGGTGCGGGGTGCGTGCCGGTCGCGGCCAGCGGGCCCCTGGTGCCGGAGTCGGCGCGGGCGGCCGCGCGGCGCTCGTCCCCCACCCGGGAGGCCAGCAGGTCCAGGACCTCCTCGCGGTCCTGGTCCGTGCGCGTGAACTCCACGATGCACAGGAACAGGCAGATCAGCAGGCTGCACGGGATGCAGGTCCACCACATGATCACGGGGATGCCCAGGATCAGGTGGGGTCCGTTCAGCGGGGACAGCCACTGCAGGACGAAGGCGGCCAGGAACGGGAACAGGCACACCGCCCACCACAGCGCCCTGCGCCCGGCGGGGATGCTCTAGCGGCGCGGCACGATGGTCTGCGCCGCTGTGGGCGTGGACTCCCGCGCCCGGTCAGCGAGGCTCCGGTTGCTCTCCGGGGCCGCACCGCCGGGCGACGACGCCGCGGGGCCCGGGGTGCTGCCGTGGGTGTGGGGATCAGTCACGGGACGCCAGCTCCTCCGCGGTACGGGCCAGGCGTTCGCGCTGGGCGGGGTCCGCGGCCATGTCCGCGGCGGTCCAGGCCAGGCTCAGACCGCCCTCCCACATCGCGGTATCTGCCGCGGGCAGCGCGCAGTAGCGCTCGAACTCGGGTTCGTGGCACGTGGCACCCCCGGCCTCCACCAGGATGGTGGGGTGGATCGCGGGGATCCGCAGCGAGACGTTGGCCATGTCCGTGGAGCCGGCCAGGCGGCGTCGTCGGCTCATGGGCGCATCCGTGAACGCCCGGCCGAGGGACTCGGCGTTGGCCCGGTACGCGGCGACCATGGGGTCGTCGTTGCGGAACTCGGAGAACGCGGGCCAGTCGTCGTGGACCTCCAGCGTGCAGCCGGTGGCCAGGGCACCGGCCTCGAAGCAGCGCAGCAGGCGTTCCTTGGCGCCGCCGGGGCCCTCGAGCTGGGCGAGGGTGTCCGCGCGGGCGTCGTAGGCCAGGCGGGCGCGGTGCGGGACCACGTTGGGGGCGTCCCCGGCGCTGCGCACGATGCCGTGCACCAGCTCGCCGGGCTGCAGGTGCTGGCGCAGCAGCCCGATGGCCACCTGCGCCACGGTGGCGGCGTCCCCCGCGTTGACGCCCTGGTGCGGCGCCTCGGCGGAGTGGGCGGGCTTGCCCGTGTACTCGATCTCCAGGTCCACGACGGCGCGCGTGACGTGGACCGCGTTCTCCTCCTCGCCGGGGTGCAGCATCATGGCCGCGTGGACGCCGTCGAAGACACCCTCGTTCAGCATGAGGATCTTGCCGCCGCCGTACTCCTCGGCGGGGGTGCCGAAGACCTTCACGGTGAGGTCCAGCTCGTCCGCGACCGGGGCCAGGCTGATCCCCGCCAGCACGCCTGAGGCGGCAATGATGTTGTGTCCGCACGCGTGCCCCACGCCGGGCAGCGCGTCCATCTCCGCGCAGATGCCGACGACGAACGGTCCCGTCCCGTAGGACGCCACGAACGCTGTGTCCAGGTTCGCCACCCCGGTCTCCACACTGAAACCGTGCCGTTCCAGGACCGTGGTGAGCTTCGCGGCAGTGCGAGTCTCTTCGAAGGCGATCTCCGGGTCCGCGTGCACCGCGTGGCTCAGGTCCACGACGTCGTCGCGCACCTGCTCCGCGGCCTCACGGATGCGCTGCTTGACGCGCCTCAGCCGCTCGGCGCCCTGCCCGCCGGGCGTGCTGCTGACCTGCGGGGGAACGATACCCACTCCCTCGGCCGGGGTCTGTTCCGTCACGGTGATCCTCCTCCACTACCTGTGATGCGGGTCTCAACACTAGGGGGTGGGGAAATTCCGGGCATCTTCACAGGCGAGCGGTTCACCAGGTGAGATGAGTGGGGTGATCGCGCGCCCCGGCGCGCGGCCATGCGGTGGGAGGGACGACGGTGCTGGGTCAGGCCCGCACGGCCGGTGCCGCCTCGTCATCCTCTGCGGGCAACTTGCCCGGGGCGCCGTCGCGCATGTCCCGGAAGGTCTTGAAGCTGGCCCAGACCACCGCTGTGAGGGGAACCGCCAGCAGCGCGCCGGCCACCCCGCCCTCGTGTGCGCCGATGGCCAGGGCCGCGATGATCACGATGCCGTGCAGGCCCAGTGCGGTGCCCATGACCTTGGGCTGGAGGATGTGGTGCTCGACCTGGTTCACGAGGATCACCACGACGACCAGCACGATCGAGGCGACCGGCCCGGCCGCCACCAGCGCCACCAGTGCGGCCGCCAGCCCGGTGACCAGGGCTCCGACGATGGGGATGAAGGCGCCCAGGAAGATCAGGGCAGCCAGGGGGAAGGCCAGCGGCACCCGCATGACGAGCATCGTGATCAGGTCGCACACAGCTGCGAAAGCCGCGATGACCACGGTGCCCCGGATGTACCTGCCCAGCACGTGCACGGAGGCGCGCCCGGCCTGGTTGGCCCGCTCCCTCAGCCGCTCCGGCAGGAACCCCACCAGGAAACCGGCCATGCGTTCTCCGTCCAGCAGGAAGAAGAACAGCATCACAATCATCAGCAGCGCACCGGTGAGGATCTCCGTGACCACGGAGACACCGGACAGTGCGCTGGACTCTGCACCACTGTTCTTGAGGAACTCGGTGGCCTGGGTGAAGTACTCGTTCAGGTGGGTGTTGTCCAGCGGGATGCCCCAGCCGGTGAGGATCTCCACCAGCTTGTTCACGCCCTCCTGGGTCTTCTGCGCGAGGTCGGACCACTCGTTGCGCACCGTCAGCGCGATGCCGAACAGCACGGCGCCCAGTCCCACCAGGATGCCCAGCAGACCGGTGATCGCCGACCAGATGCGGTTGAAACCGGCCCGCCTACGGAGGAACCGCATGATCGGGTGCATGGCCGACGCGATGATGACGGCCAGGAGCAGCGGCAGCACCACGATCTTCAGCGTTGCGGCCAGCCACACGACCAGCCCGATCGCCACTGCCAGGATCAGCGTCTGCAGCGCCCGGATGGCGGACCGGCCGTAGGGGTCGTGCCACATCTGCCGCGGCGTGGGAGCGGGGGCCGGTGCCTGCGGCGCTGGGGACTGTGGTTCCGGGCTCTGCTGCACGGCGGTGGCGCCGCATCCGGAGGCGGCGGCCTGTGGTGAAGAGGTTGACTCGAAGTCGGTCATCGCGGAAGTCCTTGGGCCAGGAGATCAGGGGTGGTGTGACGGCGCAGGATCCGTTGCATATGACCGGAACCTCCCGCGGTCGCGCACTCACACCCTAGACGCGGGAGGGCGGACGCACACCACCGCTCCGTCACAGGGCCACGAGGCCACAGGGGATCTGGCACGGCCGAACCGGTCCGGGCGGAAGAGGGCACGAAAAAGGCCCCCTCCCCTTCCGGGGAGGAGGCCTCCGTGGTGGCTCCCCCGACTGGACTCGAACCAGTAACCCTTCGATTAACAGTCGAATGCTCTGCCAATTGAGCTACGGGGGAACGTGCACGTTTCCGCGCAACGAGACGATACTCTACCTCCCGTGGCGGGCATCCTCAACTTGCCTGAGCGCCCGGGCCTCAGGGCAGCGCCCCTCCCCGCCGCTGCCGAGATGCCGAGGCTCACACCCCCATAAGACTGCGGCGCTGCAGCTCCAGTTCCAGCAGCTCGCGGTTGAGCTGCTGGTAGAGGTCCGGCTCGCGCTGGGCGTTGAGCCGGTTGAGGTGCGCGAGCTTGTCCGACTTCTCCCGGTTGATGTGCATCTCCACGAGCGAGGTGAGCACCCCCACGGCGTAGTTACGCATCTGCTGCTCCGTGGCCGCCGGCAACGGTGTGACCGACAGCTGTGCCAGGTAGCCGTGCAGCTGATCGGGCAGGTGGCTGCGGACGGCTTCCAGCCAGACCCTTCCGCCCTGGACCTGCTCGCCGATCTCCGAGCGGGCAGTGACAAGGGCGTCGTGCATGACCTGGTGCACGCGGTACGTCATGCCCGCGGACTCGAAGTGCCCCCAGTAGGTCGTGGGCACGAGGTCCGGGACTTGCAGCACCACTTCCAGTGCCTCCCGCTCCATGCGGGACACCGGCTCCCGGGGATCCGGCAGCTCCACGGGCCGCGAACCCTGATCGTCGTCGGACCCGGAACCGGGTGCCACGTCGCCCGGCCGTGCGCGGCCGTCCTGCGGGGAGGCACCGGAGAGGCGGCTGGGTTCCTGGCCGCGCTGCCCGGAGCGGGCGCCGTCGTTGCCGGGACCACTGCGCTGCGCCGACGCCGCGGCCACTGCCCGCATCACCTCGTCCGTCTCGATGCCGAGCCAGCCCGAGAGCTCCCGCGCGTACGCCGGGCGGAGGGAGGGATCGCGGATCTGCGCGACGATGGGTGCGCACGCGCGCATGGCACGCAGTCGCCCCTCGAGGCTGTTGACGTCGTACTCCTTGATGGTGGCCCTCAGCGCAAACTCGAACAGCGGGGTGCGGGTGTCAACGAGGTCGCGGACGGCCACGTCCCCGCGCGCCAGGCGCAGGTCGCACGGGTCCATGCCGTTCGGCTCCACAGCCACGTAGGTCTGGGCCACGAACCGCTGGTCCTCCTGGAACGCGCGCAGCGCGGCCTTCTGCCCGGCGGCGTCGCCGTCGAACGTGAAGACCACCTCGCCACCCGCGGAGTCGTCCGAGAGGAAGCGGCGCACGATCTTGATGTGCTCCGCCCCGAACGCCGTCCCGCACGTGGCGACCGCCGTGGTGACCCCGGCCAGGTGGCAGGCCATGACGTCCGTGTAGCCCTCCACCACCACCACCTGCTTGGACTTGGCGATGGGCCGTTTGGCCAGGTCGATGCCGTAGAGCACCTGGGACTTCTTGTAGAGCTGCGTCTCCGGGGTGTTGAGGTACTTGGGCCCCTGGTCGTCCTCGTAGAGCTTGCGCGCGCCGAAGCCGATGACCTCCCCGGCCACCGCGCGGATGGGCCAGATCAGACGGCCGCGGAAACGGTCGTAGAGCCCGCGGTTGCCCTCGGAGAACATGCCGGTGAGCTTGAGCTCCTGGTCCGTGAAGCCGTGGTTGCGCAGGTGCTGCAGCAGGTGGGACCAGCCCTGCGGCGCGTAGCCCACGCCGTACGTGCGGGCGGCCTCCTGGTCGAAGCCCCGCTCCCCCAGGAACTTCTGGGCCGCGGCGGCCTGACGTGTGTAGAGGTTGCGCTGGAAGAACTCGGCGGCCACCTTGTGGGCGTCCAGCAGGCGCTGCCGGCGGCCCACCTCCTCGCGGTTGGGTGCCCCGCCCTGTTCGTAGTGCAGCTCGTAGCCAATGCGCGCGGCCAGCCGCTCCACGGTCTCCGTGAAGGGGGTGTGGTCCATCTCCATGAGGAACGCGATCACGTCCCCGGACTCGTCGCAGCCGAAGCAGTGGTACGTGCCCATCTGCGGGCGGACGTGGAAGGACGGCGAGCGCTCGTCGTGGAACGGGCACAGCCCCTTGTACGATCCGATGCCCGCGGGCTTGAGCGTCACGTACTGCTCGACGACCTCGCGGATGTCCGTGCGCGCCCGTACCTCGTCGATGTCTTCGCGCTTGATCAGTCCGGCCACTGGGCCAGTTTAGGCACCCCGTCAAACCGGCCGAGCACCGCGCCCGCGGCATGTGCAGACCGCCCCGCACGGGGCGTCAGGGCCGCGATCCGAGCGTCGTCTCCGGTGAGGACGACGACGCCCACCCCCTGCCGGTCACCCTTGCGCGCCCCGCCTGCGAAGGCCGGGGCCGTCAGCGGCGGCGAGGCCACCCGCGCGGGCCCTCTCAGGAACCGGATGCCGGCACGTCGTCCGCGCTCGGCGCTCCCCGGTCCGGTGCGCCGCGATCCGGTGTGACCCGGTCCGGCGCCCCCACGGTCTTCGACCCGAGCATTGCCACCCCGCCGAGGGCGCCCACCGCCGCGAAGGCGAAGAACCCCCACGGGTAGGCCAGCCCGGCGCCCAGCAGCCAGCCTCCGAGGATGGGTCCGCTGATGGCTCCCAGCCGCCCCACCCCGGCAGACATCCCGAGCGCCGTCGCCCGGACCTGCGGCGGGTGGTTGGCCGCGGTGAACGCGTAGACGAGGACCTGCGAGGAGAACACGAAGCAGCCGGTGAGGAAGACCATCACGTAGATCCCGGCCAGCGGCAGCCTGATGACCAGCGCGGCGAGCAGCACGGCGGAGGCTGCGAACCACAGGATGCTCGCCACGCGCGGCGTGATCCGGTCCGCCACGCGGCCGCCGATCCACAGCCCCACCACGGCACCCACGTTGAGGATCACCAGGAAACCGAGGGAGTTGCCGAGGTCGTAGTCCGCCGCTCGCATGATCTGCGGCAGCCACGTGTTCAACCCGTACACCAGCAGCAGGCCCATGAAGGATGCGATCCAGATGACCACCGAGTTGCGGGCGTAGGTGCCGGAGAGCAGCAGTGCGGCGCCCTTCTTCTCGGCCTGCTGTGCCTGCACGGAGGACGACACCGGGGGGTCGCTGTGGACGGCCCCCGCACCGTGGGCGGTGGGCAGCTCCAGGTGGATGCCGTAGTGGTCTGCGACCCGGCGGGCGTCCTGGTAACGGCCCTGTGAGGCGAGGTACGACGGCGACTCGGGCAGGAAGACGAGCATGAGCGGCACGAGGACCAGCGCTGGCAGCGCGCCGACGACGAACATGGCGTGCCACGAGAGGTGCCCCAGCACCCAGATGGCGAGCGCCGCCGTGAGCACGGCACCCACGTGGTAGCCGGTCATCATCACGGTCGTGGCGTTGGATCCACGACCGGGACGGGAGAACTCCGTGACCATGGAGATGCCCGTGGGCAGGCAGCCCCCGAGGCCGAGGCCGGCCAGGAAACGCAGTACGCCGAAGGCGAGGATCGTGGGCGCGAAGGCCGCGGCAAAGGTGAGCACCGAGAACACGATCACCGCTCCTATGAGCAGCTTGCGCCGGCCCCAGCGGTCCGTGAGGTACCCCATGCCGAGCGCACCCAGCATCATTCCGAACAGCCCGGCGGTGGCCACCACGGTGCCCTGACCGGTCGTCATTGACCACTCCGGATCGGCCAGGAGGCTGGGCATCACGGCACCGAGGACCACGGCGTCGAAGCCGTCGAGCAGCACCGCGACCCAGCACAGGGGTGCGACCCAGGCCGGAGATCTCAGGACGACGCCGCGGGAGGCTGTGGGAGGCACGGAACGCACGGGATTCACTTCCGGTGGGGTGAGGGGGCAGTGAGCGAAGAACACCGTGATCCTAATCTCAGGTGCGTATGGTCCACATCACTGGCTCCGTTGAACGGAATCCCCGCGAGCGCGGAACGATTCCGGTCCCCGTCCTGCTCCCGCACCGGCCTCAGGACGCATCGCGACAGGCGCCGCACGGTCGGGCCCGCACCCAGCGCCCTGCCCTCACCAGAGCGGCTTGTCCCCCGTGCGCCAGTTGGTGCCGCGAATCCTGTCGTGCAGCGCCACGGCGGAGTGGTCCGTGAGACACGCGATCTGGTCCACGACGAGCCGCAGCCGCGCGGCCTCCACCCCCGGGCCGTCGCTCAGCGCGCGCCAGTCCGCCGCGAAGTCGGGCGCGAGGAACCGCCCGTCGGTCTCCATGAGGGCCCCCACCAGGATGGTGAGGATCTCGTGCTGGTTGTCGTAGAGAGGCATCGCGTCCCGCACGGTCATCACGAACGCGGTGGCGATCCCCTTGAGAACGGCGATCTCCAGCTCCGTCTCCCACGGCACCACGAGGGACGCCCGGTAGCGGGTCAGTGGCTCATCTCCCGCGACCTCCCGCGTGGCCTCCACCGCGGACATCGCGAAGCGCCCGATCAGCTGGCTCGTCATGTTCTTCAGCCGGGCGAGGTCCCCGCGGGTGCCGTCCATGCGCGGCACCCAGGCGGAGGTGGCCTCCAAACGGGCGAGCGCGGCATCGAGCTCGGATCCTGTGGCGGTGGGCACGTACCAGCTGCGCGCGCACTCGACCACCCGGGCGCGCTGACGCTGATCCGCGAGCGCCTCGAGCTGCAGGGCATGGGCGGCCACGGCGTCCTCGACGTCGTGCACGCTGTAGGAGATGTCGTCCGCGAGGTCCATGACCTGAGCCTCCAGACACTTGCGGCCCTCCACCGCGCCCTCGCGGAACCACTCGAACACGGGAAGGTCGTCCTCGTACGCGCCGAACTTCCGGTTGGGCCGCCCGTCCGCACGAGGCGGGGCATCCGTGGCGGACCACGGGTACTTGCACGTGGCGTCCAGCGTGGCCCGCGTGAGGTTCAGTCCCGCGGGCTCCCCTGTGGGAGTCATGATCTTGGGCTCCAGCCGAACGAGCAGCCGCAGCGTCTGCGCGTTGCCCTCGAAACCGCCGATCTCCCGTGTCAGCTGCGCGAGCACCGTCTCGCCGTTGTGCCCGAAGGGCGGGTGCCCGAGGTCGTGGGACAGGCACGCGGCGTCGACGACGTCCGGGTCGCAGCCCAGCGCCTTGCCCAGTTCGCGCCCGATCTGCGCGACCTCCAGGGAGTGGGTCAGCCTGTTGCGCACGAAGTCGTCGCTCTGCGGCGCCACCACCTGCGTCTTCGCGGCGAGCCGGCGCAGCGCGGAGCTGTGGAGCACGCGGGCGCGGTCCCGCTCGAAGTGGCTGCGGTGCCGGTTGTGGTGGTCCTCGGTGACGAAGCGCTCGACGTCCGAGGGCTCGTAACCGGGGGCCAGGATGCCCAGACGGTCCGGGGTGTGCACGGTGCTCAGCCTCCCGAGACGTCGAGCTCGGCGGCCGACAGGCCCAGGCGCTCGGCGTCGCCCAGGATGCGCGAGTCCAGCCAGCCGTCCGGCAGGTGCGGCTTCTTGGGCGAGCCGGCACGGCCGCGGGGCCCCTCGACGTCCGCCCCCGGGTAGGGCTGGTCCAGGTCCAGCTGGTCCAGCAGCTCGCGCAGCGCGGCGAGGGTGGGCACCTGCGCCATCTTCGCGCGAAGCTCCCCTCCCACCGGATAGCCCTTGAAGTACCAGGACACGTGCTTGCGGATCTCGCGGCAGCCCTTGGCCTCGTCCCCGAACTCCTCGGTGAGCAGCTCCGCGTGGCGGTACACGGTGTCCGCGACCTTCCGCACGCCCGGCCGGTAGCGGCGGGGGCTGCCCTCGAACGCGGCCTGCAGGTCCCCAAAGAGCCACGGCCGCCCCTGGCAGCCACGCCCTACGACGACGCCGTCCACCCCCGTGTGCTCGACCATCCGCACCGCGTCCTCCGCGGAGAAGATGTCCCCGTTGCCGAGCACGGGAATGTCCGGCAGTGCCTCGCGCAGGCGGGCGATGGCGTCCCAGTTCGCGGTGCCCGAGTAGTGCTGCTCCATCGTGCGTCCGTGCAGCGCGACGGCAGCCACGCCCTCGTCGCGGGCCATGCGTCCGGCGTCCAGGTAGGTCTGGTGCTCGTCGTCGATGCCGATGCGCATCTTTACGGTCACGGGGATGTCCGCCGCGGAGGCCTCGCGCACGGCGGCGCCCACAATGGCCCGGAAAAGGTCCGTCTTCCACGGCAGGGCGGAGCCGCCACCGCGCTTGGTGACCTTGGGGACGGGGCAGCCGAAGTTGAGGTCGATGTGGTCCGCGCGGTCCTCCTGCGCAACCATCCGCACGGCCTTGCCCACGTTCACGGCGTCCACCCCGTAGATCTGGATGGAGCGCGGGGCCTCGTCCGGGTCGTGGTGGATGATCCGCAGGGACTCCGGCCTGCGCTCCACCAGGGCACGTGCGGTGACCATCTCGGTCACGTACAGCCCCCCACCGTACTCGCGGCACAGCTTTCGGAAGGACTTGTTGGTCACCCCGGCCATGGGGGCCAGCACCACGGGGACGTCCACGGTCAGGGGTCCCAGGTGCAGCGGCTTCAGGTTCAGCACGGCCGGTTCACGGTCCGTGGTCTCAGTGGTCTCGGTGTTCATCGCCCGCCATTGTCTCACTCCCGGGTGCGACCCCGGCCCCGATCTGCTCGATGCGCACCGCCAGCTTGAACACCCGGATCTGCTCGTCGCGGCGACCCAACGTCTTGCACACCCGCCCGAGCTCCCGCAGGCACGCCACCCACTCGTCCGTGTGGACCTCCGGATCCGGCAGCGAGGAGTACAGCGAGGACGCGCTCGTGAGCGCGTGCGCCGCCTCGGGCCAGGCCATGTCCGCAACGGCCAGGTGCGCCAGGCCCTGCCAGCACAGAATCTGCCCGGCCACGTCCCGGCGCCGCTCGCAGCCCGCAAGCACGGTCTCGTAGTGCTCCGCGGCCAGCCGACGCCGTCCCGCCGCCTGTGCCGCCGTGGCCAGGTGGGAGGTCCAGCGCAGGTCCTCGCGCGTGACGAACACCGGGCCGTCTGCCTCCCCGGCGGGCCGCGCGGGATCCACCACCCCCGCGGCGTCGGCCCCCTCCTGAAACACGCGGTACGCGTCCCACGGACGGGCCTGCGCGAGCAGCACGTCCCCAAGTTCCTCCAGGCAGCGCACCCGCCCGCCCACGGTGCGAGCGCTGCGCGGCGCACGGCGGTACTGCACCGCCCCGATCCGGTAGTGGTGCTCGGCGGCCGCGAGGTTCCCGGCGTCGCGCTCCAGGTCTCCCAACGACGACGCCGCGTCGCCGGCCTGGCACCACGCCTCGCCCAGGCGCGCGGTCCGCAGCGCGTCCGAGAACGCCTCCCGGGCTCCGGGGACGTCCCCGCGCTGCACGGCGGCGGTGCCCCGTTTGAGGCGACGGGCGGAGGTCTGTGCTGCGAACACTGGGGGCTCCCGGTCTGAGACGGTCGGAGGGGACGGGTGAAGAACACGGGCGGTGGAGAATCCGGGCGGGTGGCAGAGCGAGTCTGCCGGGCAGGGGCTGTGTGCTCAGAGGATCCGGCGGCCGGCAGGGGACGGCTGCAGGGTCAGAAAAAGAGGATCGCGGAAACCGCGCTCGGCAAAGGTGGAGCACACGGAGCGCGCCAGGGAGTCAACGGCGTGCACCGGGGCGAGTGCCAGCACGGAGCCGCCGAAGCCACCGCCCACCACCTTGGCACCCAGGGCGCCGGCGTCGACGCACGCGGCCACGGCGGCGTCGAGCTCCGGGACGGAGACCTGGCAGTCCAGTCGCATGGACTCGTGGCCGGCCACGAGCAGGCGGCCCACGAGCGACCAGTCCGCGTCCGGCGTCGCGAGCTCGTCCGCAATCCGCACGGAGCGGACCATCTCGGTGAGCGAGTGCCGCAGCCGCAGCCGCACGCCCTCGGGGTCGCCGTCCAGGGGCGCACCGTCCGCGAGGACGGCGTCGAAGCGGGCGAGCGCCGCGGCGGCGTCGTCCTCCGAGGGGTGCTCCGGCAGCGCGTCCCGCAGCCGGCCCACGCCGAGGACCGCGGCGGCCGCCTCGCACTCGGCGCGGCGGGAGCTGTACTGCCCGTCCGCGAGCCGGTGGGGTGCGCGGGTGTCCACCGCGAGCCAGGTGAGTCCGGCGGCGGCGGGCTCCGCGGGCAGGCTCGCCACGTCGAAGTCCCGGCAGTCCAGCGCCAGTGTCTCCCCCGCATGCGAGCGCAGGGACGCCGTCTGGTCCAGACCGCCCGTGTTGGCGCCCACGATGTAGTTCTCCGCGTCCATGCACGCGCGGGCCAGGGCGCGGCGCGGGGCCTCGTCCGGATCGTCGTTGCCCGTGCTCAGCGAGAACAGGGCGAGGGCCACGGAGCACTCGAGCGCCGCGGAGGACGCAAGGCCAGCACCGATCGGCACGGTGGAGTCCACCATGAGGTCCGCCCCGAAGCCGGGGGCCAGTGCGAGCTCGGGAACCGCGACGGGGTGGGCCGAACGGCCTGTGGCCACGCGGTCCATGCCCCACGCCACGCCGGCCGCATAGCCGAACCAGCCGCCGACGGAGCCGGGGGCCACGTCCGCCACGCGCACCTCGCGCAGCCGCTCGTCCGCCACGGACTCGTCTGCGTCCTGCAGCGAGCGCGCGCGCAGCAGCCCGTCCGTGCGCGGAGCCGCGGCTGTGAGAGTGACGTACTGGTGGGCGAAGGGCAGGCACGTGCCGCCGGAGAAGTCGGTGTACTCGCCCATGAGGTTCGCCCGCCCCGGTGCCGCCCACACGCCCACCGGGGGGCGTCCGAAGGCCTGTTCGAAGTGTTCCCCCAGCGCCCGGGCCCGCCGTGCGACGTCCGGCTGGGCCACCCACTGCGGGCAGTCGCCCTCCTCCGGGACGGTGGCGACGCTGAGTTCACAGGACACGGACGGGTTCCTCCTGGTGCGGGCGGACGGGGACGGACGGCAGTGGCGCACCGTGCCGTCTCAGCGGGCAGCCCACTGCCGGGCAGGGTACGGCCCGGGTGGGGTGCGCGAGACCCCATTGTCCACTACACGCCCACACCGCGCGAAAGTGCTGTCCGAGTTCTTCCAGACTCCGGTCCCTGGTCTCCGGAACCACCCGGTGCACCCACACCAGGGCCACGAGCTGCAGTGCCACGAAAACCAGCACCGTCCACCCCACGCCCAGGGCGTTCGTGAGCGGCGGGAGCGTCAGCCCCACCACGAAGGTCATCATCCACAGCAGCCACGCGCACACGCCCATGCCCACGCGCCGCAGCAGCACCATGGACAGCGCCACCGCCGCGACCCCACGAGGCCGGGGGACGATGTTCGCGTAGAACGCACCGTTGCCTCCGAATCCGGAGTCCTGGAGCACGCTCACCCCGTAGTGCTGGACGGCGTTGATGCCGGAGATCTGGTTGATCACGGCCATGGACAAACCCAGCACGAAGACCCTGCGGATCCACGGGATGCGCACCAGGTCCAGCAGCCCGGCGCATGGCCGGTCACGATCCCGGTCTCCGTCCCGCGCGGCGAGCTCCAGGACCTGCTCGGCCTCCCGTGGACTGTAGGCGTCTTCTCGGATCCGGTGCAGCGCCCGGCGCGCCTCCTCGGCCCGCCCCTGTCCGGCCAGCCAGCGCGGGGACTCCGGGACCACGGTCATCCCGATCCACAGCGCCAGGGCGGGAACGGTGGCGAGCACGAGCATGTAGCGCCACACGTGCGCAACGTGGCCGAAGGCCGTCGCCAGCCCCGCGTTGAACACGAACGCGAGCGCCTGCCCACCCACGAGCATCAGCTCGTTCTGGGCCACCAGTCGCCCGCGCAGGTGGACGGGGGCAAGCTCCGCGAGAAACACCGGGACGACGACGGACGAGGCACCCACCGCGAGTCCCAGCACTGCCCGTGCGGCCACCAGGACCGGGATGGACGGTGCGGCCGCGCAGCCGATCGTGGCGAGCACGAACACGACGGGAGGGCTGCAACGTTCAACGGATCGGCTGGGGCCGGTCCTCAGTCGAGGACAAGTGTCTCCGTCTCCGTGATCACGCGGGCCACCCCGGCGTCCAGGAGGTTGTCCACCACGGCCACGAGTGGGCCCATGGCGTCGTCCACCTCGACCTCCACCGGGTAGTCGCTCACGAGCAGCGCAAGCAGCTTCTCCAGCGCGGCACCCGTCTGCGCCTCCGTGGCACCGGCGGCGCCGGGCACGTACCCGAGCAGCACATCCGCGATCTCGTTGGGCTGCGGCTCGTCGTGCGGGTTGGCCGGGTCGAACGGGCGGTAGCTCACGGCGAAGGCCGCGATCTGGCCCCGCTCATCCTCCGGCGAGATGCCGCGGCGCAGCACAACGGCCCCGTAGGCCCCGGCGGTGTCCGAGAGGAACTGCTTGTTGACGGCGCCGATGCTCACATCCCCCACCGGGTCCCACTCGTGGACCGCTCGGTAGAACGCCTCGACGGCGCGTGTGAGCTCCACGGAGCCCGTGGCCAGGTCCTCCACGGACTCGGTGGCCGCGCCTTCCGGGGTGCTGTCCAGCGTGGGCAGCGGCAGGGCACCGGCGTCCACGCGGACCACCCGCGAGCGCATGGCGCCCGTGAAGCCCAGTGAGCGGGCGAAGCCCTCCCCCGTGGACTCGGGTGCCACCCGGGTGCGCAGGGCGCTGACGTCCACCCCGCCGGCGGCGGCAGCGGCCCGCAACCGGGACACCAGTTCCCGGCCGATGCCCTCACGCCGGTGGTCCGGGGCCACCTCGACGGACAGCCACAGCCGCTGCGGGTGCCACGCGGAGGCGTAGCAGACCCCGGCGGCGACCGGGACGCCGTCGTCGGTGGCCACGAGCGTGACGGAGAACCCGCTCTGGTCCTGCGCACCCAGCCGGGCGCGGAACGCCTGGACCGGTGCGGACTCGGCGTCCGGCCACAGTTCGAGCAGGCGCAGGTCGTCGTCCTCGCGCCAGGGGCGGTAGTCGATGCTCATTCGGTTCCTACTTCTCCAGGCGCTCGGCCAGGTACTGCTGCACGCGGTCCAGGCCCACGCGCTCCTGGGTCATCTCATCACGCGAGCGGATGGTCACGGCCTGGTCCTCGAGGGTGTCGAAGTCCACGGTGATGCAGAACGGCGTGCCGATCTCGTCCTGGCGGCGGTAGCGGCGCCCGATCGCCCCCGCGTCGTCGTAGTCGATGTTCCAGCGGCGGCGCAGCTCGGCGTCCAGGTTCTGGGCGGCGGGGCGCAGATCCTCCTTCTTGGACAGCGGCAGCACCGCGGCCTTCACCGGCGCCAGGCGCGGGTCCAGGCGCAGCACGGTGCGGGTGTCCACGCCGCCCTTGGTGTTCGGCGCCTCGTCCTCGAGGTAGGCGTCCACCAGGAACGCCATCATGGAGCGGGTCAGCCCGAAGGACGGCTCGATCACGTACGGGGTGTAGCGCTCGCCGGAGGCCTGGTCGAAGTACTGCATCTTGGTGCCGGAGGCCTCGGTGTGGTTGGTGAGGTCGAAGTCCGTGCGGTTCGCCACGCCCATCAGCTCACCCCACTCGGAGCCCTGGAAGCCGAAGCGGTACTCGATGTCGATCGTGCCGTCCGAGTAGTGCGCGCGGTCGTCCGCCGGGACGTCGTAGCGGCGCATGTTGTCCGGGTTCACGCCCAGGTCCACGAACCAGTCCCAGCACGCCTCGACCCACTCGTCGAAGTAGCGCTTGGCCTCGTCCGGGTGGATGAAGTACTCGATCTCCATCTGCTCGAACTCGCGCGTGCGGAAGATGAAGTTGCCCGGGGTGATCTCGTTGCGGAACGCCTTGCCGATCTGCCCGATGCCGAACGGCGGCTTCTTGCGCGCGGCGGTCACCACGTTGAGGAAGTTCACGAAGATGCCCTGGGCGGTCTCCGGGCGCAGGAAGTGCTTGCCCTCCTCGTTGTCCACGGGGCCCAGGAAGGTCTTCATCAGACCGGAGAACTGCTGCGGCTCGGTCCACTTGCCGTCCTGGCCCGTCTCCGGGTCCTTGACGTCCGCCAGGCCGTTGACCGGGGGGTGGCCGTGCTTGGCCTCATAGGCCTCCAGCAGGTGGTCCGCGCGGTAGCGCTTGTGGGTGTGCAGGGACTCGACCAGCGGATCCGTGAACGTCTCCACGTGCCCGGAGGCCTGCCACACCGCGGACGGCAGGATGATCGAGGAGTCCAGGCCCACCATGTCCGCGCGGCCGCGCACAAAGGTCTGCCACCACTCGCGCTTGATGTTCTCCTTCAGCTCCGCGCCCAGGGGCCCGTAGTCCCACGCGGAGCGCGAACCCCCGTAGATCTCACCCGCCTGGAACACGAAGCCCCGGCGCTTGGCCAGGGAGATGACATTGTCCAGGGTGGATTTCGGGGCCATGCGGTCTCACTTCCGTTTCTCGCGCGGACCTCGCGAGGGCTCGCGCGTGGGGAATCGGTCTGGGGTGCGCTGCCCGTGGGCGCGGGCGCGCGGTTCAGGGACAAGCGTAGCGAGGTGCCGCGACGCTCGCCTAAACACGCTCTGTCCCTGCCGCCGCGCACACGTCCGGCCACGGCGACGTCGCCCGTTCCCCTGCTCGCCGCGGGTCCCGTTCCTCGCCCGCTGCGGGACTGCTACCAGCCCGCTACGAGACGAACGCGGAGATCCCCGTCAGCGCGCGGGCCACGATGAGCGAGTTGATGTGGTAGCTGCCCTCGTAGGTGTGGATGGCCTCGACGTCCGCCATGATCTTGGCGATCCCGTGGTCGCTCAGCAGCCCGTTTCCACCCAACGCGTCCCTGGCCTGCGCGGCAGACTGGCGGGATAGTCGCGTGGCCGTGGACTTGGCGAGTGCGGCGTGCATCATCTCCAGCTCGCCGTCGTCCTGCACACGCGTCACCTGTGCCATCAGCCCGGAGCTGGCCGCGAGGTTGCCGGCGACCTCAGCAATCACCTGCTGGATCAGCTGGAAGCTCGCGATGGGCCTGCCGAACTGGACGCGCTCAAGGGTGTAGTCGCGCAGGATGTCGAGCAGCGCCTGCTGCGCGCCCACCGCCTGCCAGCCCACCCACGCGCGCGAGTCCTTGAGCAGGTCGTTGGTGGCCGCGAAGTCCGCGGCACCCGGCAGCAGCGCATCCGCGGGCAGACGCAGGTCGGTTAGCTCCACGTCAGCGTTCTGCATGATCCGCAGCCCGATCTTGTGCTCGATCTTGGTGGCCGAGTACCCCGGCAGAGCGGTGTCCACGGCAAAGCACTTGACGAGTCCGTCGGCGGTGTCCCTGGCCCACACGAGCGCGAGATCCGCCACGGTGCCGAGCCCGATCCACCGCTTGGAGCCGTTGAGCACCCAGCCGTCCCCGTCCCGGGTGGCGGTGGTGGCCAGCCCACCGGCGATGTCCGAGCCGTGCTCCGGCTCGGTGAGGCAGAACGCGCCGAGCTGCCGCAGCTCCTTGAGTCCGGGCAGCCACGTCTGCTTCTGCTCCTCGGAGCCGAACGCCTCCAGGGTGCCCACAATCAGCTCGTTGTGGATGCCCAGCAGCGCGGAGAGGGAGAGGTCCGCCCGGGCGACCTGCACGTGCACGAGGTTCTGGAACAGCCGGGACCCGCCGCTCTCGGCCAGCCGCCCCAGGCTCAGGTCTGCCAGCCCGGGCAGCAGCTCTCTGGCCAGTTCCTCGCGGTTCCAGTAGCCCACGCTCTGGTAACGCACCTGGGTCTGGAGATGATCCGTGATGCCCCGCAACCGTTCGCGCTCCTGCGCGCTGAGCAGGTGCTCCAGGTGGAGGAGGTCAGTGCTGGGAAGGTGGGCGGTGGCGCGCTGGGGTGATGCGGCTGGGCTCATGATCCTGATCCTCGGGGTAGTGGGCAGGTCGAAAGTAGTACGTCCGACTATATCCGAGGAATGCACCTGCTGGTGGTGCGGATCACACTCCCCGGTCGGGTGCGCGGCAGTCGCGGCAGACCCGGCGGACGGAAACCCGCCCGGGGCAGGGTCGACGACGCCGTCCGCCACGGAGTGCCTGCGCCGGGCACGTAGAATGCGGGCATGCCCCAGCACGAGCCCCTCCCCCGCGACCCCGTTGCCGAGGCACGGCGCAACTGGGAGCGCGAGGGCTGGACGCAGGCCGCCGGACCCATGGCCGCGGTGACGTCGATCATGCGGGCGCAACAGCTGCTGCTGGCCCGGGCGGACCGGATCCTCAAGCCGTTCCGACTCACGTTCTCCCGCTACGAGGTGCTGGCCCTGCTGAGCTTCACCCGGGAGCACAGGATGCTCATGAAGAAGGCGAGCGCACTGCTGCAGGTCCACCCCACCTCCATCACCAACGCCGTGGACCGCCTGGAGGGCGCAGGCCTGGTGCGCCGCGAGCCTGTCAGCACGGACCGCCGCGCCGTGAACGTGACCCTCACTCCCGAGGGGCTGGAGGTCGTGGCCCAGGCCACCCGGGCGCTGAACAAGGACCTGTTCCTCACCACGGGCTTCGAGGACCACGAGGTGGAAGCGGTCGTCGGTGCGCTGAACGGTTTTCGCGCGCGCTGCGGGGACTTCACTCCTCCCGAGAGCTCTTCCGACCCCCGTCGCGCAGGGTCGTGATGATCCCGGAGAAGTCCTTGCCCGCGTGGCCGTCCGCGACGAACTGGTTGTAGAGCTCCGCCGCCAGGCGCCCCATCGGTGCCGCGGCCCCGGTCTCGTCCAGTGCGGTGGTGGCGAGGTTGAGGTCCTTGGCCATCAGGGCCCCGGCGAAGCCGGGTTCGAAGTCCTTGTTGGCGGGACTGGTGGGCACGGGGCCGGGAACCGGGCAGTTGGTGGTCAGCGCCCAGCACTGCCCGGAGGCGTTGGAGACGACGTCGTACATCGCCTGGTGCTCCAGCCCCAGCCTCTCGGCCAGCACGAACGCCTCGCTGACCGCCACCATGGACACACCCAGGATCATGTTGTTGCAGATCTTGGCGGCCTGACCCATGCCGCTGCCGCCGCAGTGCACCACGCGCCCGCCCATGATCTCCAGCAGGGGTCGCACGCGCTCGAAGACCTCGGGTTCCGCACCCACCATGAAGGCCAGCGTCCCGGCGGTGGCGCCCACCACACCCCCGGAGACCGGGGCGTCCGCGGCGGTGAACCCCGCCGCCCGTGCCAGCTCCGTGGCCTCCTGCGCCTCCGAGATGTTGATTGTGGAGCAGTCCAGGAACGTGGTACCCGCGGGAGCTGCGGCGAGCAGGCCCACGGCGCCGTCGATCCCCACGTAGGCGTCCACCACGTGCTTGCCGGACGGGAACATGGTGATCACCACGTCTGCGGACCGCGCCGCCTCCTGCGGGGTCTCGACCACCTCGATTCCCTGCTCGCGGGCCGCAGAACACGCCTCAGGGACGATGTCGTAGCCGGTGACCTGCACCCCCGCCGCCGCGAGGTTCGCGGCCATCGGGCCGCCCATGTGGCCCAGGCCCAAGAAGGCGACGGCGGGGAGCTGCTGGCTGGGGGTCTCGGTCATGACGTTCCTTGTTCCAGGGGTGGGCGGCGGCTCCACGGGTCGCGGAGCTGCGGTAGTGCCGGGGCGCTGGGACCCCGCCGGTCGTCGTCGTGCGGCTCAGCTACCGGCGGGCATCACGAAGCTCGCGCCCTCCTTGGTGCCGGAGGGCCAGCGCGTGGTGACCGTCTTGGTCTTGGTGTAGAACTTCAGCCCGTCCGTGCCGTGCTGGTTGAGGTCCCCGAAGCCCGAGGCCTTCCAGCCACCGAAGGTGTAGTACGCGATCGGCACGGGGATGGGGACGTTGACGCCCACCATGCCCACCTCCACGCGGGTGGTGAAGTCCCGGGCCGTGTCCCCGTCCCGGGTGAAGATGGCCACGCCGTTGCCGAACTCGTGCTCGCTGGGCAGGCGCAGGGCCTCCTCGTAGTCCGCGGCGCGGGCAATGCACAGCACCGGGCCGAAGATCTCCTCGCGGTAGATACTCATGTCCGTGGTGACGTGGTCGAACAGGGTGGCACCCACCCAGAACCCGTTGGGGTGGCCGTCCACGGTGGCGCCGCGGCCGTCCACCACCAGTTCCGCACCCTCCTTCTCACCGGCGGTGATGCAGGACTCGATGCGCTGCTTGGCCTGGGCACTGACCACGGGACCGAAGTCCGAGGACTCCTCCAGGGACGGGCCGAGCGTGAGCATGGCGATCCGCTCCTCGAGCAGCGCGCGCAGCCTGTCAGCGGTGGCCTCCCCCACGGGCACGGCCACGGAGATGGCCATGCAACGCTCGCCGGCGGAGCCGAAGGCCGCCCCGATCAGGGCGTCAGCGGCCTGCTCGAGGTCCGCGTCCGGCATGATCACCATGTGGTTCTTGGCGCCACCGAAGCACTGGGCGCGCTTGTTCTGCGCGGCGGCCGCACTGTAGATGGCCTGGGCGATGGGCGAGGAGCCCACGAACCCGATCGCCCGCACGCGCGGGTCCTCGACCAGGGCGTCCACGGCCGTCTTGTCACCGTGGACCACATTCAGCGCACCGGCGGGCATGCCGGCTTCCACGGCCAGCTCCGCGAGCCGCACGGGCACGGAGGGGTCCCGCTCGGAGGGCTTGAGAACGAAGGTGTTGCCGGCGGCGAGCGCGATGCCCGCCTTCCACAGCGGAATCATCGCGGGGAAGTTGAATGGGGTGATACCCGCGACCACGCCGAGCGGCTGGCGCAGCGAGTGGACGTCGATCCCGGTGCCCGCGCCGCTGGAGAACTCGCCCTTGAGCAGGTGCGGTGCTCCGGCCGCAAACTCCACGACCTCCACGCCGCGCTGGATGTCGCCCTTGGCGTCCGGGAAGGTCTTGCCGTGCTCGTTGGAGAGCAGGGTGGCCAGCTCGTCCATGTTCTCGGTGATCAGGTCCACCCACGTGAGCAGGATCCGCGCGCGGCGCTGGGCGTTGAGCCCCGACCACTGCGGGAACGCCTCCTCGGCGGCGGTCACGGCCTGCGCGACCTCCTCCGCCGATGCCAGCGGCACCTGCGCGCTGACCTCCCCCTCCACGGGGTTGAAGACGTCCTGCGTGCGACCGGAGTCGCCCGGGGTCCTCCGGCCTGCGACGAAGTGGGGAACGAGGGTCATGGCTGCTCCTGGGGTGGGGCTCGGGTGTGATGCACGTCTCCCCCGAACGTATCCCCACTTCGTTGGACGTGCAACTACTTGGGGTCACGACGCCGCCCGGATGCGTTTCCGTCCCTCCGCACCCCACCCCGGCCAGGCACGTCCGGGCACCGAGCAGCGTTCCCAGTGATCCGCCCGGGCGCACCTGAGACAATGGACGCATGAGCGACACTGCGTACGAAGAGATGCCCATCCGGGACCAGATGATCCGCCTGGGACAGGCGTTGAAGCTGGCCAACCTGGCCGAGGACGGCCACCACGCGAAGACCCTGGTGTCCGAGGGCGCGGTGCAGGTCAACGGAGAGGCGGAGACCCGCCGGGGCGCGCAGCTGCACCCCGGTGACGTGCTGGAGGTCCCGGCCTCCGGCATGCCGCCCGTGCGCATCGTCAGCGCGTAGTGCGTTCCACTCCCCCGCCGCAGTGGACGCGCCGGAGCGGAGGACGGTGCGGGTGGGCGGTGCGCTCAGTCCGTGAGTGCCCGCAGGTATTCCGAGACGTGTGACAGCTCCTGGGGCGAAACCCCGTGACCGATGCCCCGGTACTGCACCTTGGTGGCCTCCGCGTGCTGCTGGGCCCACTCGGCGGTGAGGTCCACCAGTGCGGGCGGTATCACCGGGTCCTCGGGGTCGCGGCCCCAGAACATCCGCAGGGGATCCTGGCGCAGGGCTGCGTCGTGGAAGAAGTCCGCCTGGGCGTCGTCGTCGGCCACCGGGACCACGAAACCGGACAGCCCCACCACGGCGTCCACCAGATCCGGGGCGTGGCGGGCCACCGTGGTGGCGATCGCCATCCCCTGGGAGAAGCCCAGCAGGATCACGTGAGTGTGCTGCAGTGCCTCGTCCCGCAGCCACGGCACCACGGGCTCGGCGGCGGCCACCACGGCGTCCGTGGTGAAGCCGAGCTCTGAGGACAGCGGGAACCACTGGAAGCCCGCGCCAGCCCGCTGCGGCGCGCGCACGGAGGCGATGCTGAGTCCACCGGGGAGGGACGCGCTGAGGGCCATGAGGTCGCCCTCGTGGGAGCCGTAGCCGTGGAACATGACCACCAGGGGTGTCCCGGCGCGCTCCTCGGCCTCGTTGTTCCAGATGACGTGGGGTGCTGGTTCCATGGCTCCATCCTCACACGCGGCTGTGACGGACAGTGACGACACAGCTCTGCAATACGTGTTAGTAATTTTGGTATGGATGAGAGCACTCCGCCCCTGACGACGCCCCCCGTTCCCGCCGCGGACAGCACCGCGCAGCCGCCGCACCCCTGGCACCGGATGGTGTCCATCGGCGACTCCTTCACGGAGGGTGTGGGCGACCCCGACGACTCCGTCCCGGGCGGGTTCCGGGGCTGGGCCGACCGCGTGGCCGAGGAGCTTGCGCGCAACACGGACGACTTCGCCTACGCGAACCTGGCCATCCGCGGCCGGTTGTTCCAGCCCATTGTGGACGAGCAGCTGGAGCCGGCCCTGGAGCTGCGACCGGACCTCGTGACCATCAGCGCGGGTGGCAACGACATGCTGCGCCCCGCTGCGGATCCCGACGACATCGCCTCCCGCCTGGACGCGGTGATCGAGCAGATCAGGGCCACCGGTGCCACCGTGGCCATGTTCGACGGTCCGGACATCGGCAACACCCCCGTGCTACGCAGCATCCGCGGGCGTGTGGCCATCTGGAACGAGAACGTGCGCACCGTGGCCGCCCGCCACGACGCCGTGATGGTGGACCTGTGGGGTCTGCACCAGCTGGGCGATCCGCGCATGTGGGCGCCGGACCGGCTGCACTTCTCCCCGCTGGGCCACCAGCTCATCGCGTGCGAGACCCTGGACTGCCTGGGCGTGGACCACGGCCTCACCCCGGGCCACCCCGAGGAGCGCCCCGAGCGCACGTGGCGCGAGGCCCGCCGGGACGACATGGTGTGGGCCCGCAAGTACTTCGTGCCGTGGGTGGGCCGCCGCATCCGCCGCCGCAGCTCCGGCGACTACATCACCGCCAAGCGTCCCGCGTTCGGCCAGGCAACGATCCCCGGAGCGGGCGAGCAGATTCCAGAGCAGACCGAGGGGGCCTGAGCACCCCCGCTCCGCTCAACCGCACGACGACGGCGCCCGCCCCTTTCCGAAGTGCGGGCGCCGTCCTGCACGGACCGCCGCCGAGCCGCCCGCGTGGGAGGGCCACCAGCACGGAGGCGAGGACTCGTCCCCGTCACGGTGAGGCGCACGTGCGCGTGGCCGATCTCACCGTGGTGACGGGCACGAGTCCCACCCGCTGCAGGATGGGCCGCGAGTACTCGCTGCAGTCGACGTGGAGCAGTGTCCGCCCCCGGTCCCGGGCCGAGCGGGCTCTCCGGTCCACCAGGGCCCGGTACAGCCCGCGTCCACGGCGCTCCTCCAGGCACGCGCCGCCCCAGAGCCCGGCGAAGTTAGTGTGCTCGAGGAACTCGATGCGCCCGGAACAGACCACCTGGCCGTCCCCGTCGCGTACCGCCCACATCTCGAACGACTCGGGGGCACTGCGCCACCGCTCGACCAGTTCGTCCTGCTGGAGCCGGATGCGTTCTGGCGAGTCCTCGAAAACCCGTCCTGCCAGGTGCTCCGCCTCCCGCAGCTGCGCCTCCCTGGCTGCCCACTCCACGGCGTACCCCCGGAGGGGCTCCTGCCCGGCGAGGGCGGCGAGGACTGCATCCGCCTCACCCACCATGACCGTCTCGGGCTCCCCGAGAGCGAAACCGTGGTGCTGGAGTCGGCTCAGCAGGTGGGGCAGCGGGTCGTGCGACCGGGTCTTCCACGAGATGTGGTCCACGCGGGGGTCCGCCTCACATGTTGTGATCACGTGGGCGATCAGGTCGTCCAGTTCTGCCCCGCCCATCGAGAAGGGCGCGGAGGAGACGAAGGCCCGCCGCCGCGCCGGGAACACCCCGGCGAGCAGGGGTCCGAGACGCAGCACGTCGGGTGCGTCGAGCATCTCGGCATCACCTCGCAGCTGCGTGTCGTAGGCGTCGAGCAGTGTTCGGGTCCGCATGCGGGAGAGTGTGACACCGACCACCCCGCGTGGCAAGGCCTCCCCACCCCTGCGCATCCAGGCCACACGGCGGGATGGGACGGATGCTGCGCCGCCCGTCCCGCGCCGATCTCACGTCATCCGGGCCTCAGTCCGGCAGCACCGTCCGCAGCAGCCGACCCACCTGCGGGGTCTCCAGCAGGAAGCCGTCGTGCCCGCTCGGTGACGTGATGGTGCGCGCCTCGTGCTCACCGGGCAGTGAGGCCGCGAGCTCGGCGGACTCCTCGGGCAGGAACAGCCGGTCGGAGTCCACCGCGGCCACGAGCCACTCGCACCGGGTTCGCGCGAGGGCCTGCCGGAGGCTGCCACGGCCGCGGGCGACGTCGTGGGACATCAGCGTCTCGTTGACGCTGAGGTACGCGTTCGCGTCGAAGCGCGCGGCAAGCTTCCCCGCCTGGTGGTCCAGGTAGCCCTCCACCCGGTAGCGGCCCCGGGTGCCCGGGTGCGTGCCCGCAGGGTCCTCCCGCGGCTGGGCCTCCCGGTCGAAGCGGGCGGCGAGCTCGTGGGCGCTGCGGTAGGTGATGTGCGCGATCCGGCGTGCCAGCCCAAGCCCCTCGACGGGGTGCGGGCCCGCGTAGTAGTTGCCGTGGCAGAACCGAGGGTCCTGCCGGATGGCGAGCGCCTGCGCGTGACCCCACGCGAGCTGCTCCGCACTCACGCGGGCGTTGGCGGCGATCACCGCGCACGCCGCCACCCGCTCGGGGTGGCACACGGCCCACTCCAGCGCGCGGGCACCGCCCATCGAGCCGCCCACAACAAGCCTCCATCGCCGGATCCCGAGCCGGTCCGCGAGCCGCGCCTCCGCAGCCACGGTGTCCCGCACGGTGATGCGCGGGAAGCGCGAGCCCCACGGCGTGGCGTCCGGGGCGAGGCTCGCGGGGCCCGTGCTGCCGTGGCAGCCGCCCAGGATGTTCGCACACACGACGAACCAGCGGTTGGTGTCGATGGCCGCGCCCGGTCCAATGAGACCGTCCCACCAGCCACCGGCGTCCGCGGCGGCACGGCGGCCGTCCATGTCGAAGGGCGCTGTGTCCCCATAGCCCACGGTGGTGCCGCGCGCCGCGTGCGAGTCACCCGTGAGCGCGTGCTCGACAAGCACCGCGTTGGAACCGTCCGGGGCCAACTCGCCCCACGTCTCGTACGCCAGGCGCACGTCAGGCAGCCGGAACCCGGACTCCAGGGTGAGCTCCCCGATTTCCGCGGCCCGCACCACACCGTCCCGGCGCACCGCCGGGTCCGTCTGCCTCACGGTCATGCCGAGGGCTCGGCGTCCGCGCCCGCACGCGCCGTCGAGCCACCGTCCGTGCCAGCGGCGGGGTCCGCGCCTGGCCCGGTGCGGGTGGGCGCGCTCGACTCCGTGGCGGCCAGCGCCGAGAAGCCCGCCTCGAGGTCCGCGAGGATGTCCTCGATCCCCTCGGTGCCCACCGAGAGCCGCACGAAGCCGGGCTCCACGCCCGCCGCGCGCTGCTCGTCCTCGGAGAGCTGCGCGTGCGTCGTCGACGCCGGGTGTATCACCAGGGACCGCACGTCCCCGATGTTCGCCACGTTGGAGTGCAGGCTCAGCGCGTCCACGAACGAGATTCCCGCCTCCTTGCCGCCCTCCAGCACGAAACCGAGGACGGAACCGGCTCCTCGGGGGGCGTACTTGCGAGCCCGCCCGTGCCACGGCGAGGACGACAGCCCCGCGTAGGACACCGAGCGCACTTCGGGGCGGGCCTCGAGCCACTCCGCCACCCGCTGGGCGTTGTCAACGTGGCGTTCCACGCGCAGTGACAGCGTCTCGATCCCCTGCTCGATGAGGAAGGCGTTGAACGGGGAGATGGACGCGCCCAGGTCACGCAGCAGCTGCACACGGGCCTTGAGCACGTAGGACAGGTTGACGCCGAAGGCTCCGCCCTCCCCCAGATCCCGCGCGTACACCAGGCCGTTGTACGTAGGGTCCGGTTGACTGAAGCCCGGGAACCGCTCCGGGTCCGCGCCGTAGTCGAAGCGCCCCGCGTCCACGATGAATCCGCCGATCGCCGTGCCATGACCGCCCAGGAACTTGGTGCCCGAGTGCAGCACGATGTCCGCGCCCCACTCGATGGGCCGCACCAGGTACGGGGTGGCCACGGTATTGTCCACGATCAGCGGCACCCCGGCCTCGTGGGCGATCCCGGCAACGGTCTCCACGTCCAGGACGTCGTTGCGGGGATTGGGGATCATCTCTCCGAAGAACGCCACGGTGGAGGGCCGCACGGCATCCCGCCACTGCTGCGGATCGTCCGGGTCCGCCACGAACGTGGTCTCCACTCCCAACCGCGGCAGCGTGTGGCGCAGCAGGTTGTACGAGCCGCCGTAGAGGGACGGGCTGGCCACCACGTGCGTGCCCGCCCCGCCCAGGTTGAGCACGGCCAGGGTTGCGGCGGCCTGCCCGGAGGAGACCATCAGCGCCCCCACTCCCCCTTCCAGGGAGGCGAGGCGGTTCTCCACCACCTCGGTGGTGGGGTTGGTCAGGCGGGAGTAGATGGGGCCCATGTCCTGCAGCGCGAACCGGGCCGCGGCGGTGTGCGCGTCAGGGAACACGAAGGACGAGGTCTGGTGGATGGGCAGGGCCCGTGAACCCGTCACGGGGTCCGGGTTCTGCCCCGCGTGGATCTGCCGTGTCTCGAACGCCCAGTCCTGGGGGTTGTCGGGGGTGGGTGCTGTGCTCATGGCCATTCGCCTTCTCGGAAGGATCAGGGGCCAGGCGCCCGTCCGCACGGTGCCCGCACGAACGGGCGACCGGTGGCCCGCGCTTGCCGTGGGCGTCGGACGACGTCCCGGCCAGGTCTTCACCCAGGGCACCCCGCCGCGGTGGGAGGGTTGCCGGTCAGCAAGCTGGGGCTTGACGCTGACTCTCGTGACCTAGACCTCCAGTTTGGGAACCCGGCCGCTGCCACGTCAAGTCCGGTGTCCGCAGTGTTGCACCCGAGGATTTGGAGGCCCGTGTGACGGGTGCCACGATGACTGCATGAAGCTGGACCACGTTTCCTTCGCAGCACAGCCGGACGGCCTGGAGGCCACCACCGAACGCATCGCGGACCGGTTGGGGATCGAGCCGGTGAAGGGCGGGGTCCATCCCCGCTTCGGCACCCGGAACATGATCCTGCCGCTGACAGACCACCAGTACGTGGAGGTCGTGACCGTGCTGGAGCACCCCGCCGCGGACAAGGCGCCGTTCGGGCAGGCCGTGCGTGCACGTTCGGAGGCCGGCGGCGGCTGGCTCGGGTGGGTCGTGGAGGTCCCGGACCTTGCCCCGTTCGAGCAGAAGCTGGGCCGACCCTCCGCGCCAGGCGGCCGGATCTTCCCGGACGGCCGCCGCCTGGACTGGCACCAGATCGGCGTCAAGGGCCTGATCGCGGATCCGCAGCTGCCGTTCATGATCCACTTCGACTCCGCGGACGAGATGCACCCCTCGCAGGCGCGCCTCACGGACGTCAGCCTGACGGGCATGGAGATCGCCGGTTCCCCCGAGCGGGTGACGGACTGGCTCGGCGGCCCCGTGGAGGACGTCCTGCGCTCGGTGGACGTCACGTGGTCCGCTCCCCACGGCACGCCCGGTCTTCTGGCGGTCACCTTCGGCACGCCGGACGGGCCCGTCACCATCTGATCCGGGGCACCGAGCCCTCCGGGTTCGACGACGCCGCTCGCACGGCCCCGCGACTCGGTTCGTCGTCGGGGCGAGCCACGGGGGGCACCATGATTGCGGACCCCATCAGCCTCGCCCCCGGGCTGGTGCTCGCGGTGGCGCTCAGCCGCCCAGGAGCTGGGGCACCAGGAACCCCACGGCGTCCAGCAGGAAGTGGCAGAGCAGCAGCGGGGCGAGCCGCCCACCGCGGCGGTAGCACCACACGAACACGAGCCCCATCACCAGATTGCCGAGTGCCGGACCGATGCCCTGATACAGGTGGTAGCTCGCGCGCAGCATCGAGGACACCACTGCCACCGTCCACCACGAACGCCCCAGCCGCCGCATCCGGTCCCCGAGGAACGCCACCACGATGATCTCCTCCACCAGCGCGTGCCGCAGGGCGGTGAGCAGCAGCAGGGGGACGGTCCACCACGTGGTCTCCAGCGTGGACGTGGTGATCTCCGCCGTGATCCCAAGCGCGCGACCGGCCTGGTAGAGGGCGAGCGTCCCACCGCCCATCAGGACGAACAGCACGAGGCCCCACGCGGCGTCGTGCCCCGGGCGCCGGGTGTCCACGCCGATGCAGTGCAGCACGGCCGGGATCCGGGAGGTGGTGCCCGCGAGCAGGTGCAGCGCGAGCGCCACGGGCACCAGGGCAAAGCAGATCCCGGTGAGCCGGCGCAGGGCATCCAGCACGGGCAGCGGGCTCAGAGGCTGGTTGAGCGTCGTGGAGCTCTCCGCGATCGACGAGCGCAGCGCCATCTCCGCGAGGTCCAGCACGGAGTACACGGCGGAGGCGCCCAGGGAGACCCCGAGCACCAGGAGGATCTGCATCCGCAGGTCGGCGCGGGGCACACGGGGCGATGGCTCGAGGGAGTCGGTCACCCCACCATTGTGCGCGCGGCGGGACCGGTGCGCGCGTCGGCAGTTCCCGGGAGCGTCCCGCCGCAACCGTGCGGGTACGCTGCGCCCCGCGCCGAGCACGCGCCCTCCCTGCCGCCGCCCCGTCGGTGGATCCGTTGTCGGGCGGACCCATCGTGAAGGTGGCCGTCGTCGGGTCCACCCGCGAGACGGCGCGCCCCGCCCTTCGGGTCGCTCCGTCGGTAGTGTGAAGCCATGCGCCCGAGCCCCGTCGCCACGGACACCTCCCCGCCCCACCGAGCCCTGCAGCCGGGGTGGCGTCGGCGGGATGCCCTGGGTGCCGGCGTGCTGGCACTGGCCGGCGTTGAACTGGTCTACCTCTCCGACTTCGTGCAGTCGGTCCCGTGGAAGGCGGACGTCGGGTGGGTTGCCATGGGCGCCGTGGTGCTGGCCGCCCCGCTCGCCTGGCGGCGTCGCTTCCCTGTGGCCGTGATGGTGGCGGTGTCCTTCGTGTACTTCGCGCTCGGCACGTGGGCCGGGATCGAGATGTACGCCTCCCAGGTGGTGCTGTTCCTGGGCTTCTACTCCGTGGGGGCCTGGTGCCCGGACCGCTCCCGCGCCACGTGGTCCCGCGCAGCCGTGGCCGTGGGGATGGCGGTGTGGCTGGGCTGGAGCACCGTGGACCAGTTCACGGATCCGAAGGTGGGTGAGCACGGCGTCAACGCCTACATGGCGATCGCGGCGATCCAGTTCCTCGTGAACATCGCCTACTTTGCCGGGGCGTGGGTCTTCGGCGACCGGGCGTGGAACGCGGCCATCGAGCGCCAGGAGCTCGAGGCCGCCCACGCCGAGATCCGGCAGCAGCAGGACCGGCTCGCGGAGCAGGCCGTGAGCCTCGAACGGCTCAGGATCGCCCGGGAGCTGCACGACGTGGTGGCCCACCACGTCACGGCCATGGGCGTCCAGGCCGGGGCGGCACGGCTGAGCATGGCGCGGGATCCGGACGCCGCCGCCGCACACCTGCGCGGCGTCGAGTCCTCGGCGCGTGACGCCGTGTCCGAACTGAAGACCATGGTCCACACGCTGCGCGACGGCGAGGAGGCCCCCGATTCCCTGCCCCGCCTCGCGGACCTCAACGCGCTCGTGGAGGAGGCACGGACCATCGGGCAGCGCGCGGAGCTGCACCGCATCGGCCCGGAGCCGCAGCTGCCGCCCCCGGCGCAGCTCGCGCTGTACCGCACGGCACAGGAGGGGCTCACCAACGCCCGCAAGCACGCCGGCCCGCGGGCGTCGGTGGCGGTGCGGCTGCGCACCGGCGCCGACCGGGTGGAGCTGGAGGTCAGCGACGACGGGCGCGGCGGCCGCGTGGGCGCTCCCGCCTCCGACGGCGCGGGCATGGGAGTGCCCGGCACGAGGGAACGGATCACCTCGGTGGGCGGCACCCTGGAGGCGGGCCCGAAACCCGGCGGCGGCTGGCTCGTGCGCGCCACCGTCCCCACCCGCCACGACCCTGAGGAGCGGCCATGAGCCTGCGTGTGCTGCTGGTGGACGACCAGCCCCTGATCCGCGTGGGGTTCTCGGCGATCCTCACCTCCCAGGAAGACATCGAGGTGGTGGGCCAGGCCGGTGACGGCCACGAGGCCCTCGACCTCGCCTCCGCCCTCGACCCGGACGTCGTGTGCATGGACGTGCAGATGCCGCGGCTGGACGGCATCGAGGCCACCCGTCGGCTGCTCGCGGCAGGCTCCCGGGCGGCGGTGCTCGTGCTCACCACGTTCGACACCGACGAGGCCCTGTTCGCCGCGCTCTCCGCCGGGGCCTCCGGCTTCCTGCTCAAGTCCGCCGGACCGGAGGAGCTGATCCAGGCCGTCCGGGTGCTGGGCCGCGGGGACGCCCTGCTGGATCCGCTCGTCACGCGCAGGGTGCTGGCCCGCACCACGGGACCGTCCGCGCCGACCGGGGACACGACGCAGCCTTCCCCCGACTCCCCCGCGGACGAAGCCGCGGCACCAGCCCCCGGTGCGCCCGCCCGGGAGCGCGGCGCGGCGTCGTCGGCACCCGGTGCCCCCGGCGCGGAGGACGAGACCGCGACGTCGCCTGACGCCCACGGGACGGAGAACGGTGCGGCGGCCTCCCCCGGGACGCGGGGCACGGCGGGCGGCGCGGCGGCGTCGTGCCCCGGTGCGGTGGGCGGGACGGCGGCGCGACCCGACGAGGACGCCTCCCCCGCGGGACTGACCGCCCGGGAGACCGAGGTGCTGACCGCGATGGCCCGGGGGCTGTCCAACGCGGAGATCGCCCGGGAGCTCGTGGTGGGCAGGGCCACGGTGAAGACCCACGTGTCCAACGTGCTGCAGAAGACGGGCGCCCGGGACCGGGTCCACGCGGTGATCTGGGCCTTCGAGCACGGGCTCTCCGGCAACTGAGCGCACGGCCCGCCGCGGACGGGACCCGTGCCCGGCTCCGCCCGCCGGCGGAGGTGGTCACGGCGCGGAAGATCCACCCCGAGGGGGAGGTGGACGCGCCCGGGCCTTCCTAGGCTCGGACCATGATCACAGTGAACGGGGTGAACAAGTCCTTTGGGTCGGCGCACGTGCTCAAGGATCTGACCTTCAGCATCCGCCCTGGCCTCATGACGGGGTTCGTGGGCGGCAACGGCGCGGGCAAGACCACCACCATGCGCATCCTCCTGGGCGTGCTGTCGGTGGAATCGGGGCAGATCGAGGTGGACGGCTCCCCCATCACCGCGGACTACCGTGCTGGCATCGGGTACATGCCCGAGGAGCGTGGGCTCTACCCCAAGATGACCGTGCTGGACCAGCTGGTCTACCTGGGCCGGTTGCACAGCATGACCGGCGCGGACGCGAAGGCCCGGGCCATGGCGCTGCTCGAGCGCCTGGGGCTCCGCGACCGCGCGGGCAGCAGGCTCGAGGAGCTGTCCCTGGGCAACCAGCAGCGGGCCCAGATCGCCGCCGCCCTGGTGCACGATCCCGTGGCCCTCGTGCTGGACGAGCCCTTCTCCGGGCTGGACCCCCACGCCGTGGAGACCACGGTGCAGGTGCTGCGCGAGACCGCGGACACCGGGGTTCCTGTCCTGTTCTCCTCCCACCAGCTGGACGTCGTGGAGCGGCTGTGCGACGAGCTCGTCATCCTCGCGGACGGGCGGGTGCGCGCCGCGGGCTCGCGCTCCGAGCTGCTGGCTGCGCACACGCAGCCCGAGTGGGAGCTCGACGCCGCCGCGGACACCGGCTGGGTGCGCGAGGCACCCGGCGTGGAGGTGCTCTCCTTCGACGGCGGGCGCGTGCACTTCCTGGCCGACTCCGAGGCCGCCGCCCACGCCGTCCTTGCCCACGCCGTGGCCCGGGGTACCGTCCACCGCTTCGGACCTGTCACCCGCACCCTGCACGAGATCTTCACGGAGGTCACCCGATGAGCACCGTCACCAGCACCCCTGATCGCACCACGCAGCCGCGCAGCTCGCGGCGCACATCCTTCTGGACCGCGGTGGGCACCGTGGCCGCGCGCGAGATGAAGGTGAAGGCCGCCTCCAAGCCGTTCATTATCACCACGCTGATCCTGCTGGCCGCCGCACTGGCCGCCACGCTGCTCGTGCCACGCCTGGGCGACCTCTTCGCCGGGGGCGCTACCCGCGTGGCCGTGGTGGAGCAGACCGTGCCGTCCGTCCAGGCCCTCGGCGAGGACTACGCCCCGCAGACCGTCGGTTCCGAGGATGCGGCCCGGGAGGCGGTGCTCTCGGGTGCGGCCGACGCCGCCGTGGTGCCGGATCCGGACAGTCCGGCCGGTGTGAGTGTCCTGGCCATGACGGACGCCCCCTCGGATCTGGTGCAGGCGCTGTCCACGCGCCCGGGAGTGGAGCTGCTGGATCCCACCGCGCCGAACCCCGCGCTGCGATACCTCATGTCTTTCGGCTTTGGGCTCGTGTTCTTCATGGCCTCCGTGACGTTCGGCCAGCAGATCGCGGTGTCCGTGATCGAGGAGAAGCAGTCGCGGGTCGTGGAGATCCTGCTCGCCGCGGTCCCGGCGCGGGCCATGATGGCCGGCAAGGTGCTGGGCAACGCGGCCATGGCCATCCTGCAGGTGGCCCTGCTGGCTGGTGCGCTGCTGCTGGGCCTGCAGATCAACGGGGACGTGCTGCCTCTGGACGGGATGGGCGTACCCATCCTGTGGTTCGTGGTGCTGTTCTCCACCGGGTTCGTGATGATCGCGGCCCTCTATGCCGCCGCTGCGTCCATGGTGTCCCGGCAGGAGGACATCGGCTCCACATCCATGCCCGTGATGATGCTGATCATGCTCCCCTACTTCGGGGTCATCTTCTTCAACGACAACCCGGAGGCGCTGCGCATCATGAGCTGGATCCCGTTCTCCGCCCCGGTGGCCGTGCCGCTGCGCATCTTCCTGGGGCAGGGGCAGGGGTGGGAGCACGTCGGTTCGCTGGTGCTGCTGGTCGTGACAACCGCCCTGGCCATCTGGCTCGCCGCGGTGATCTACGAACGCTCCATCCTGCGCACCGGCAGAGCGCTCAAGTGGCGGGAGGCCCTGCGGGGCTGAGGGCCGCGCCACCGGTCGCGGACCCCGGTCCCGGAGCGCGCGGGCCGGCGTCCGCCGGTCCTGGGGCACGCGGGGACGGGGCGCAGCACCCGGCGCGACGAGCCGAAGCTGGAAGGCAACACCACCCCGGCGGGCCGTGCGGTCGGGCACCCGCACGGCCCGCCGGCACGTCCCTAGACTGGGGCGCATGACTTCCGAGCAGCAGACCTTCCCCGTGGCCCCCCGCAGTCCCGTAAAGCGCACGTTCCACGGCCACACGTTCTGCGACCCCTACGAGTGGCTGCGGGAGAAGGACTCCCCCGAGGTCCGGGCACACCTGGACGGTGAGAACGCCTACGCGGAGGCGGTCACTGCAGACCTCGCCCCGCTGCGGGAGCGCATCTACACGGAGATCAAGGACCGCACCCAGGAGACGGACCTCTCGGTCCCCAGCCGCCACGGGGACTGGTGGTACTTCGCGCGCACCGTGGAGGGCGGCGCCCACCAGGTGTTCTGCCGGGTACCCGCGGCGGACCCTGCGGACTGGACCCCGCCCGCCGTGGAGCCCGGGACGCCCCTGGACGGTGAGCAGACCCTCCTGGACGCGAACGCCGCGGCGCAGGAGCACGACTTCTACGCGCTCGGCGCGTTCAGCGTGGCCGAGGACGGCTCCCGGCTCGCGTGGTCCGAGGACACCGCCGGGGACGAGCGGTTCACCGTCCACGTCAAGGACCTCACCACCGGGGCGCTGCTCGCGGACCGGATCCCCCAGACCTCCTACGGTGCGTTCCTCACCCCGGACGCCTCGCAGGTGGTCTACACCGTGGTGGATGAGTCCTGGCGCCCGTACCGCGTGTACCGCCACGTGATCGGCACGGACGTCTCCGCAGACCAGCTGCTGTTCCAGGAGGACGATCCCGGCCTGTGGCTCGGTGCGGAGCTCTCCGCGGACAAGCAGTGGCTCATGCTCTCCTCCTCGTGCTCGGAGTACAGCGAGTACAGCGTCCTGCGCCTGAGCGAGCTTTCCGCCGCCGACGCTGCCGCGCGCGGTTCACACACCCCGGAGCACGACGCCGCCGCGCCGGGTTCCCGTGGCCCGTCCTCCGGAGCGGCGCCCTCCCCCGCGCACCAGGACGCGCCCGACGAGCGCATGGGGGCGGACCCCGGTCGTAGTGACGGCACGGAGGAGGCACACCCCGAGGCCCCTGTGGACCTGCCGTGGCGGGTTGTGCTCTCCCGCGAGGAGCGGGTGCTCTACGAGGTGGAGCCGCTCACCGTGGCCGGCACCGATGTGCTGCTGCTCTCCCACGACGCGCACGCCCCGAACGGGCGCGTCAGCCTCATGCCGATGGAGCACGCTGGGCGGGGCCTCACGGAGGTGGAGCTGGTGGACGTGGTCCCCGCCTCGGACACCGTGCGCGTGGAGTCCGCAATCCCCACGGCCACCCACCTGGTGGTGGCCCTGCGTGAGGACACCACGCCCCGGGTGCGCCTGATCCCCCGCACGGCCCTGGAACCACTGGTAACCGGGATGGCGCACGACGGAACGGACGCACGGGCGGGCGGTGCGGCGCCGTCGTCTGCGGGCACCGGCACGGCGGCGAACGCCGGGCTGCTGACCGGGACACAGGCCGCGTTCGACGAGGACCTCAGCAGCACCGGCGTGCTCTCCGCCGAGTACGAGAACTCGGTGGTGCGCGTGTCCTACACATCCTTCGTGACGCCGCCGCGCGTGTACGACATCCCCACGGGCGAGCCCGGGGCCGGTGCGCTGGACGCGTTCGGCGTGGGTGAGCCCGCGCTGCGGCGCGAGGCCACTGTGCTGGGCGGGTACCGCAGCGAGGACTACACCGTGGAGCGGGACTGGGCGGTCGCGGAGGACGGCACGCGGATTCCCGTGAGCATGATCCGCCGCGCAGACCTGGACCCCGCGGTGCCCGCGCCCGTGCTGCAGTACGCGTACGGCTCCTACGAGATCAGCACGGACCCGGCGTTCTCCATCTCGCGGCTGTCCCTGCTGGACCGCGGTGTGATCTGGGCCGTGGCCCACGTGCGCGGCGGCGGTGAGCTGGGACGCGCGTGGTACGAGGACGGCAAGAAGAACACCAAAACCAACACCTTCACCGATTTCGTGGCCGTGACCCGGCACCTGGCCGCACGCCAGGACGTGGATGCGCGGCGGATCGCGCTGATGGGCGGTTCGGCGGGCGGTCTGCTCGCGGGCGCGGTGCTGAACCTCGCCCCCGAGCTGTACTGCGGCGGGCTGGCCGCGGTGCCGTTCGTGGACGCGCTGACCTCCATGCTCATGCCCGAGCTGCCACTGACCGCCCTCGAGTGGGAGGAGTGGGGCAACCCCGTGGAGTCCGCAGAGGTCTACGAGTACATGCGTTCCTACTCCCCCTACGAAAATGTGCGCGATGCCAACTACCCGCCGATCCTCGCGGTGACGAGCCTCAACGACACCCGCGTGCTGTACGTTGAGCCCGCGAAGTGGGTTGCGGAGCTGCGCACCAAGGTTGCGCACCCGGAGACCGTGCTGCTGCGCTGCGAGATGGCCGGCGGTCACGGTGGTGCCTCCGGCAGGTACGCCCAGTGGAGGGACACCGCGTGGGAGTACGCGTGGCTCATGCGCTGCCTGGGCGTCGCGGACTGAGCACCCCGGGGCCGGGCGGCGTCGCCGCAGGTCGGGCCGGGAGTGACAGGCGCCGTGGCCTGGACCGAACTCGTCCGTCCTGGTGGGCTGGACCGGGCGCACCCGGCGCGTCCCCGACAGGGCCACGTCCCGACCGACGTCGACGGTGAAGCGGGCGCCCCCGCCGCGGCGGCGCCGTCGTGTCTACTGGTAGTTCTCGAACTCGAGCAGCAGGTCCGGGTCCTGCCTCGCGCACTCCAGGTGCTTGAGCTGCCGCGGGTGCAGGACCCCGCCGAGGAGCCGGGTCCAGGAGACCGGGCAGCCCACAAGTTCGAGGTCTTCCGGCAAGCGAGTCACGCCCCCTGCTGCTGCCTCGGCACAACCCGTCAACCACGCCTCCGGGTTCCGTTCCGCGCGGACAAATGCGTCCTGTCAACCCGCCGCCGACGCCTTAAGGTCGCAGTGGCCGCCCCCGTGGTGGTGCGTCAGGGACGCGCGCAGGTAGTTGGAACGGCAGACCAGGGAGAGGTTCTCGTAGGCCCGGTGGAGCGGGTGCTGGGGCAGCACCCAGTCGCTCAGGTTCTCCGGGGTCACCAGCTCCACCGGGAGCCCGATCCATTCCCGCAGAACCACCAGTTTCTCCCGTCGACGCGGTGTCAACGGGCTATCCCCGAGCCACGGCACGAACACACTGCGAGGCAGCTTGCTCTCCCCCGTGGCCCCGGTCGGGTGCGTCCGGCGGCAGGAACGAGCGGTGGTACCGCGACGGGTCGAACGTGTGCGGGCTCATCGCGGCGTGGCGCGGTCCCACCCGCCTCACCGTGGCGAACACGATGGTGCTCCACAGCCGCAGGGCACGCTTGCCCGTCACGAACGCGGCGTGCTTGAGCTTGCGGGCAGGCAGCAGGAGATCGGGGCGGTCTACAACGCCGCTCCCCCGGTAGCGGGGTTCCCGTCAGTGCCGGTGGGGCACCGCAGGACGACGTCCGCGTCCCTGGCCGCCGGGCGAAGCGCCTCGACCGTGTCCGCGCTCAGCCACCAACCCACCCGCCCCTGAACGACGAGTTCCGCGGTGGCCCGTGTGAGCGCAGAGCTGGTCTGGAAGCCGTAGCCGCCCTGGCCGGCCAGCCAGAAGAACCCGGGAGCGGCGGTATCCCAGCCGCACACCGGCACGTCGCTCGGGCGGGAGGTGCGCAAACCGGTCCACTCCTTGACCGTGCCGGTGATCCGCAGGGCAGTCTCCCGTTCAAGGGTCTCGATCAGAGCGGCAACAGCGCCGTCGTGGGGAGTGGCATCGCAGGGCTCGCTCGGTTCCGCCTCACCCCAGGAGATCATGGCCCCCACCGGGTCGGGGCGGTAGTACCAGTCCTGGGCGGCGTCGTCGACCATCGGGTGCTCGGGCACGAACGGCTCGGCGAGGCTCACCAGCGCGGCCGTGCGGCGGTAGGGCTGGAGCCCCTGCGGGGTGGCGCCCGCCAGCGCGCCGACGTGCTCGGCCCACGAGCCCGCGGCATTGACGACCGTACGGGCCCGCACCGCCGTCTCCGACCTCGCTGCCGTCTTGCCGGAACCGACGACGTCGACCACCCAGGTCTCTCCTTCTTGCGGAGAAAGTCCCACCACGCGCGCGTCCGTGCGAATCTCCACCCCGGCGGCCTCGGCCCGAGCACGGTGCCACGCCACGAGGGCCGAGGCATCCGTCCGAACGGCGGAGTCGTCCACGGCCGCCGAGGGGTACCGCTCCGGGTTCGCCGCAAGCTCGGGGCAGAGCAGAACGAGGTCTTCCCGGCTGAGTGACCGCATCCCCGGGGCCGCCATGGCTGCGACGTCCTCCGGGCGACCGGCGACCACAAACGCACTAGGCCAGGCGAGCGGCGCCGCCAGTTCCTCACCCGCCCGCAGGATCTGGTCGATGCTCCAGCGCGTCAGCTCAAGCACCGGTCCCGGGCCGTAGCCGGGGATCAGTTGCTGCGCCGACCGGGAGGAGCTGTGCAGTGCGACGTCCTCCTCGGCCTCCAGGACCAGGATGCCGTGTCCTGCCCCCCGCAACCGGGCGAGTTCGGACGCCGCGGACAGTCCGGCGATCCCGCCACCGATGATCACAATCTCCTGGCACATGGACCCATTCTCGCACCCCTGCCTGCAACTGAACGGCAACGCAGAAACCCCGTCCCCGCCACGAGGGCGGGAACGGGGTTCCGAGTGGGCATTCTGCTGATCAGTTCAGCGTCACGACCGGCTCGTCCCGGGGGACGAGTGCCTGAAATCAGGCGGGGATGTTGAGAACCTGGCCCGGGAAGATCAGGTTGGCATCGGCCACGGAGCCGGAGTTGGCCGCGTACAGGGCCTCCCAGCCGCCGTTGACGCCCAGCTTGTTGGCGATCGTGCCCAGCGTGTCGCCGGCCTGCACGGTGTAGGTGCCGGCGGCCGGAGCAGCCTGCTGCACGGGGGCAGCGGGGGCGGAGTACTCCACAGCCGGTGCCTGGGCCACGGGAGCGGACTCCTGAGCGGGCGCGGTCTCCTGCACGGGTGCGGTCTCCTTCACCGGCGCGGCCTGCTGCGCGGCGGGGGCAGCCTGCTCGACCGGGGCGGCCTCCTGCACGGAGGAGGACTGCGTGGACACCGACGCGGCGGCGGCGGGGGCCGAGTAGGAACCCGAGGAGATCATGGAGGAGCACTCCCACTGGCTGGCACCGGAGCGGGCCATGAGCTCGGCGGCAGCAGCGTCCTGGACGGCGGCAGGCGCATCCGCGGCGTGGGCGTAGCCCGCGGACTGGGACATGCCGGCCCAGGTGCTGTCGAGGAACTGGTAGGCGCCGGAGGCACCGGAGGAGGCGTTGACGGCCTGGTAGTTTCCGCCGGACTCGCACTGCTTGATTGCGTCGAGGCTCGGAGCGGCGTTGGCGGGAACGGCGAAGGCACCGACGGCCACACCACCCATCACGACAGCAGCGGCACCACGGCGAATAGCGGTTGAAGTCTTCATCATGCTCCGTAAGGCCACCTACGCTCGCTCCCGTCCCCGGGGGTCTTCGCGCCGTCGTCTACCCTTGACAGTTGGTGTTAGGGGTAGAAACTACGGAATGCTGCCATACAGACGACGTACGGTGTTGCAGCAGCATCCAGCACAGTCCAGACCACGGATCAGTGGTCCGGTAGCGAACTTCCGCTCACGAAAGTCCGCTGAGGAAGTTGTTGATAACGATAGCGTAACATTCCGCGTTCAGCCAAGTGCAGCGTTACGTTTTCGTTATACCAATTCTGGGGACAACCCCAGTCTTGGGCGCATATCACGGCCCGCAGGGCCCTTCAACTCGTGACACGCTAGGGCACCCCCGTCGCAGAGGTCAACCTCGCACATCGGCCACGCCACGGTAACGGACTGATAGCCAGTGCATAACGGTCTGATATCTCCCGCTCAGTTGGCCGCCCACGCCGCGATGACGCTGGCCACACGGGCCTTTTCGTAGACGTTCACAATCGCACTAGGATCCGTGTGCTCTTCCTCACACAGCGCCGGCGGCGGGGGCAGATCGGGGCGTTCCACCACCGCTCCGGCCTCGTGGGCGATCAGCGCACCGGCCGCCCAGTCGTGCTCGTGCAGCCCCCGTTCCGAGTACCCGTCCAGGGTCCCCTCCGCCACCATGCAGAGGTCCAGTGATGCGGCTCCCAGTCTGCGCATGTCCGAGAAGTTCTCCATGGTCTCGAGGAAAGCGCCGAACTGCTCGCGGCGCACCGCGGGGTCGTACGAGAACCCCGTCCCGTAGAGCGCTCCCCGTCGCAAAGGCACCGGGCCCGTCAACCGGGTGTCCCTGCCGTTGCGGCGCACCCAGGCGCCAAGCCCCGCCACGGCGTAGTAGATCCGCCCCAGGGCGGGAGCGTTCACAACCCCCACGAGCCAGTTGCCGTGCTCGTCGCACGCAGCCACCGAGGTGGAATAGTAGACGATGTCCCGGATGAAGTTGGTGGTGCCGTCCAGGGGATCCACGGACCAGCGCACGCCGGAACGCTGGCCCGGCACATAGGTCCCGGACTCCTCCCCGGTGATCGCGTCGTACGGCCTGGCCCCGCGCAGCACCTCGCTGACGGCGTCCTCAGCGGCGACGTCGAAGGCCGTCACCCAGTCCCCCTCCGAGGACTTGTTCACGGCATGCAGCTGCGCAGTGTCCCTGCCGCGAAGCACCTGTGCCCCTGCCTCGGCCGCCTCCAGCGCAACCGCCAAAAGGTCCTCCAGCTCGTCCGTCCCGGGGCCCAGCCCCTCCAGTGCGTCAGCCATGTCCGGTCTACTCCTCATCTGCCGCGGCCGCGGCGTCCTCGAACGCCGCCGGGCCCCGCGCGAGCAGCAGGTCAAAGCCCGCCTCGTCCAGGACGGTCAGACCCAGGGACTCGGCCTTGTCCAGCTTGCTGCCCGCGTTCTCGCCGGCCACCACGAAGTCCGTCTTCTTGGAGACCGATCCGGCCGCCTTGCCGCCGCGCGCCAGGATGGCCTCCTTGGCGGAGTCGCGGCTGTAGCCCTCCAGCGAGCCTGTGACCACCACGGTGACCCCCTCCAGGGTGCGGGGCGTGGACTCGTCCACCTCTTCCTCCATGCGGACCCCGGCCTCGGCCCAGGTCTGCACCACGTTGCGCCGCCACGGCTCCTCGAAGAACTCGATCACCGCCTGGGCGATCACGGGCCCCACGCCGTCGGTGCCGGCGAGGGTCTCCTGGTCCGCCGCGCGGATCGCATCCATGCTGCGGAAAGCGACCGCCAGTGAGCGAGCCGCCGTGGGTCCCACGTGCCGGATGGACAGGGCCACCAGCACGCGCCACAAGTCTGTGTCCTTAGCTTTCTCCAGCTGCGCGAACATCTGCTCCGTGGTCTTGGACGGGGCGCTCGGCCTGGCCTTCGTGGGCTTGGTCCAGAAATAGGGGACGAGCTCGGGCGTGACCCGCTGCACCTTCTCGCCCGTCTCGGGGTCCTTGACGGTGCGCCGGGAGTCACGCCACACCATGACGTCCCGCAGGTCCTGCGGGCTGAGGTCGAACAGCCCGGCCTCGTTGCGCAGCGGCGGGGCCGAGAAGTCGGTGCCGTCCGGGGCGTCCAGCGGGACGGGCTGGGTCAGGGCCTTCGCGGCCTCCTCCCCGAGCGCCTCGATGTCGAACGCACCGCGCCCGGCCGCGTGGTTCACGCGCTCCTTCAGCTGGGACGGGCAGGTCTGCGCGTTGGGGCAGCGAATGTCCACGTCCCCCTCCTTGGCGGGGCGCAACGGGGTGCCGCAGGACGGGCACTCGGTGGGCATCACGAACTCGCGCTCGGAACCGTCCCGCAGGGCAACGACGGGTCCCACGATCTCCGGGATCACGTCCCCGGCCTTGCGCAGCACCACGGTGTCCCCGATCAGCACACCCTTCGCCTTCACCACGTCCTGGTTGTGCAGTGTGGCCATCTCCACCGTGGAACCGGCCACCCGCACGGGGTCCATGAGCCCGAAAGGAGTGACCCGCCCGGTGCGCCCCACGTTCACGAGGATGTCCAGGAGCTTGGTGTTGACCTCCTCCGGCGGGTACTTGTATGCCACCGCCCAGCGGGGCACGCGGGAGGTGTAACCGAGGCGGAACTGCGTGCGGCGGTCGTCCACCTTGACCACGATGCCGTCGATCTCGTGCAGCAGGCTGTGCCGCTTGTCCCCGAACTCGGCGATGAACTCGAGGACCTCGGGCACCGAGGCCAGCACTCGGGAATATGGGCTCACGGGCAGCCCCCAGCCCTTGAGGACGTCGTAGGCCTCGGACTGCGTGGTCAGCTCGACGCCGCGCACGTAGCCGATGCCGTGCACGAACATGGACAGCGGTCGCCGCGCGGTGACCTCCGGATCCTTCTGGCGCAGCGAACCCGCGGCCGCGTTTCGGGGGTTGGCGAACGGCGCGCGCCCCTCCTCCACCATCGTCTCGTTGAGCGCGCGGAAGTCCTTGGAGGAGATGAACACCTCGCCACGCACCTCCACCTCCTCCGGGAAGTCCTCACCGGTGAGCCGCTGCGGGATGGTTTTGATGGTGGCCACGTTGTGCGTGATGTCCTCGCCCGTGGTGCCATCCCCGCGCGTGGCCGCGCGCACGAGTACGCCGTCGCGGTAGAGGAGGTTGACCGCGAGACCGTCGATCTTGACCTCGCTGAGCCACGCGACCTCCGGTGCCCCCGGCAGCTGCTCGACCTGCTGCTGCGCGCGCTCGAGCCACGCCACGAGCTCGTCCGTGGAGAAGACGTCCTCGAGCGAGTACATCTTCTCCAGGTGCGTGACCGGGCTGAACGCCACACCGACCTCGCCGCCGACCTCCTGCGTGGGTGAGTCGTTGGCCTTCAGCTCCGGGTGCAACGCCTCGAACTCCTCGAGTTCGCGGTACAGGGCGTCGTACTCCGCGTCCGAGATCACGGGCTGGTCGTGCACGTAGTAGGCGGCGCGCGCCTCGCGCACCCGGTCAGAGAGCTCGGCGTACTGCTCCCGCAGTGCCTCGCTGGGCTCCTCCGGGTTGAGGTCCTGGCCGTTCACGTCCGTGGCCCGCTGGGCGGTCTTGGCTGTCTCTGTGCTCACCGCACCATTGTGACCCACGACGCCGACACGCTGAGTCCGCGGTCCCGGCACGGTCCCACAGTGGGCCCCGTGCCGCACCGGGGACGACGCCGAGCCGTCGAGCCCGCGCCCAGAGGCCCGCGCCTGCGGGCCCACGCTGCCCGAGCCGAACGACGACGAGCGCCGCCCCCGGACCTCGTGCAGTGGTCCGGGGGCGACGCTCGTCGCAGCTGTGCGCTGGGTCCCGCTACAGGGCGGTCACCCGCAACTGCGCATGGGGGCGGTTGCGCTTGGGGTCCCACACGTCCACGGTGGAGCCGCGCCAGGAGTGGCCGCGACCGTCGTCGTCCACCGCCACGGCCACCGTGGCAGGAAGCCGCACGGGGGTGGCGAAGTCCACCGACCACACGAACGGGACCTCGGCGGGCACACCGGTCATCGCGAGGGCGCGCGACGCCGTGTACATGCCGTGCGCGATCGCGGACTTCATGCCCAGGGCCCGCGCGGACGGGTCCGAGAGGTGGATGGGGTTGTAGTCGCCGCTGACCGCCGCGTACTCGCGTCCCGTACCGGCCCCGAGGCGCCACTCGCCTGTGGGGTGCGGAGGCGTGAACTCCTCGCGCTTGTCGGTCTCCCCGGAGTCACCGCTGCTCGGTGACTGCCCGGCGATCGCGGTGTGAACCCCCTTGGCGAGATACGTGGAGCGCCCGGCCCACACGACGTCGCCGTCCTCGCGGCCCAGCGTGACCATCGCATCCACCAGGGTTCCGGAGCGGTGCGCTTGCAGGTTGTCCACCCACGCCGTGGCGGTGACGGGCTCGCCGACCGCCACGTCCGTGATGTGGTGGACTGTGTTGCTCAGGTGCACCATGCCGAGCACGGGCAGCGGGAAGTCCGGGCGTGTCAGCACGGACATGGCCACGGGGAACGCGAGGGCGTGCAGCGCGCCCGAGTACACGGCGCTGAGCTCCGAACCGGGTGCCACCGGATGCGGACTTGCATGCACCACGCGGCAGAACTTCCCGTGCCACTCGGGATCCGCGCTCAGCCCGCGCACCTGGTGTGCCACCCGCGGCAGTTCCAGGGACGCGTCCACGCGCTCCGGTGCCTCCCCGCGCAGCGACGCCGGCAGCACCTTTTTCGCGGGCGAGTTGCGCAGGGCGGGCAGCAACCTGCGGGTGGCCGACGCCGCCGCGCCGCCCAGTGCCGACGCCGCCGCGTGGGCGCCCGCCGAGGCGTAGAGCCCCGGGAGCTTCACGGGTCCGCGGAGCAGCTCGACCTCGTAGTCGCCGGGCAGCCCCGGCAGTTCCTCGCTCATGCGATCACGCCCCCACCAGGCTCTGGCCGCACACGCGCAGCGTCTGGCCGTTGATGCCGCCGGCGGCGTCCGAGAGCAGGAACGTGATGGCCTGTGCAACGTCCACGGGCAGCCCGCCCTGCTGCAGCGAGTTCAGGCGGCGAGAGATCTGGCGGCGGGCCGCGGGGATCTTGGCCGTCATGTCCGACTCGATGAACCCGGGCGCCACCGCGTTGATGGTGCCGCCCTTGGCCGCGATCAGCGGGGCCGTGGCCGCGACGAGACCGATCACGCCCGCCTTGGAGGCGGCATAGTTGGTCTGGCCGCGATTGCCCGCAACGCCGCTCGTAGACGCGAGGCACACGATTCGCGGGGCCGGTCCGAGGTCCTTCGAGGCGAGCAGCGTCTCGTTGATCCGCAGCTGCGACTCGATGTTCACCGCGAGCACGGAGTCCCACTTGGCGGCGTCCATGTTGGCGAGCATCTTGTCCCGCGTGATCCCGGCGTTGTGGACCACGAGATCCAGACGACCGTAGCGCGCGGTGACGAGGTCCAGGATCTTCTGCCCGGCCTCGGGATCGGTCACGTCCAGCTGCAGGGCGGGAACGCGCAGCTCGTTGGCGAGCGTGCTGAGCGCGTCACCGGCCATGGGGACGTCCACAGGGATCACCGTGGCGCCGGAGGCTGCCAGCGTGCGGGTGACCTGCTCGCCGATGCCGCGGGCGGCACCGGTGACCACGGCGATCTTGCCGGCGACCGGGTGATCCCAGTCCACTCCGGCGTCGCCGCGGTCGTCGCTGACGGTCAGGAACTGGCCGTCCACGTACGCGCTGCGCCCGGAGAGGAAGAAGCGGATGGCCCCGGTCACGCTGGCCACGTCCGGGGAGACCCCGTCAGCGATCAGCACGCCGTTGGCGGTCACGCCGCCGCGCATCTCCTGGGCCACGGAGCGCAGGATGCCGACGACGCCCTGGCGGGCCGCGGAGACGGCGGGGCTCAGGGGCTCCGCGTTCGCCGCAGTGCCCGACGCCGCGCCGGTCCCGATCCCGAGCGCCGGACGGGACAGCGTGATCACGCGGCCGCCACGACGCAGCTTGCGCAGCGCGGAGGCCAGCTCCAGCGCGGGCCCACCCAGCTGGGAGGGGGTCTCCGCCTCGGTGTAGTCGATGACCACGGCCCCCACGCGGTCCACGTCCTGCGCGGTGCGCCGGACGTCGAGGTCCCACGCGAGCAGGTCCTTCGCGGCGGCGTCGGCGGCCCGGCCCTTGCCGAGCACCAGCACGGAGCCCTCGGGGAAGTCCGCACCGGCCTTGAAGCGGCGCAGGGTCACCGGGCGCGGCAGCCCGAGCTTGCCCGCGACCTGCTTCCCCAGCCCCGAGTTGACCATGTCCAGGTATGTGTCAGTCACTGTTCGTCTCTCCCAGATCTCGTGTTGTCTCGCGGTTGCCGTGCGGTGCTCAGGCCGAGCGCAGCAGCATGGCCACGCCCTGGCCGCCGGCGGCGCACACCGAGATCAGTGCGGTCTGCGGCTTGCCCTCCGCCTTGGCGCGCGCCGCGAGCTCCTTGGCTGTGGAGGCCACGATGCGACCACCGGTGGCGGCGAACGGGTGGCCGGTGGCCAGCGACGAGCCGTTGACGTTGAGCTTGCTGCGGTCGATCGAGCCCAGCGGCTTGTCCAGGCCCAGGCGCTCCTTGCAGAACTCGGGGGACTCCCACGCCTTCATGATGGACAGCACGGTGGAGGCGAATGCCTCGTGGATCTCCACGAGGTCCAGGTCCTGCAGCGTGAGGCCCTGGCGGGCGAGCAGCCGCGGCACGGCGTAGGCCGGAGCCATCAGCAGGCCTTCGTTGCCGGTCACGAAGTCCACCGCGGCGGCCTCGCTGTCCACGACCTCCGCGAGCGGGGTCAGGCCGTGGTCCGAGGCCCACTCGTCCGTGGTGATGAGCACTGCGGAGGCACCGTCCGTGAGCGGAGTGGAGTTACCGGCGGTCATGGTTGCCTCCCCCGCAAGCTTCTTGCCGAAGACGGGGTTCAGGGCGCCGAGCTTCTCCACGGTGGAGCCCGGACGCATGTTGTTGTCCTTGGACAGGCCCTTGAACGGGGTGACGAGGTCGTCGAAGAACCCGCGGTCGTACGCTGCGGCGAGGTTGTTGTGGGACGCGGCGGCCAGCTCGTCCTGCGCGAGGCGGGTGATCTCCCACTTCAGTGCGGTGATCGCCTGGTGCTCACCCATGCTCAGACCCGTGCGGGGCTCTCCCGAGGTGGGGACCGAGGGGGCCAGGTCACCGGGGCGCAGGCCCTTGAACGCCTTGATCTTCTCGGCGGTGGTCTTGGCGCGCTGCAGGCGCAGCAGCGCGTGGCGCAGCCGCTCGCTCACGGCGATGGGCGCGTCCGAGGAGGAGTCGACACCACCGGCGATGCCGGCCTCGATCTGACCCAGGCGGATCTTGTTGGAGATCGAGCTGACGGTCTCCATGCCCGTGGCGCACGCCATCTGAACATCGTAGGCCGGGGTGGCCGCGTCCAGGGCGGAGCCCAGCACGGACTCGCGGGTCAGGTTGAAGTCCCGCGAGTGCTTGATGACGGCGCCGGCGGCCACGGCACCCAGGCGCTCACCGGCGATCCCGGTGCGTGCCACGAGGCCGTCGAGCGCGGCGGTCAGCATGTCCTGGTTGGACGCGTTCGCGTACGCACCGCCGGCCCGGGAGAAGGGAATGCGGTTGCCAGCGACCACCACGGGGCGGGGACCGGCGGCGTTCGAGGCGTGCTTGCCCGCGGCGTGCGTGGACGTGGAGTTCGGCTTCTGTGTGTTCTCGGACATGGGGGTTGCTCCTGAGGGTTTGTGCGATGTGGATCACTTGAAGCCCACAGTAGCTGATACTCTCGGTATCGTGAAACAGGTCACGAACCCCGTCGATGGCAGAAACAGCCGCTGGCAGCGACACCGCGCCAGGCGGCGCATAGAGCTGATCACGGCCGCGCGCGACGCCGTGGCCGCGCACGGCGCCGCCATCTCCATGGAGGAGATCGCCACCGCGTGCGGCACCTCGAAGTCCGTGTTCTACCGGTACTTCAAGGACAAGGCCGGCGTGCAGGCGGCCGTGGGCGAGTACTTCGTGACACGGATGCGCCGCCGCATGGTGGCCGCGGCGAGCGAGGCGGACACCTTCGCCGCCATGATCCACGCGCTGGTCTCGGAGTACCTTCGCTCCGTTGCGGGCTCGGCCGAGGTCTACCGCTTCGTCGTGACCGCCCCGGATGAGCAAGATTCCACCATCGAGCGTTTCGTCGACTCAGTGCGGGACCTGCTCGTGGAGCAGCACCTGCGGCTCCACGGCGACGAGGCCATGAACACCGCGGTGCTGCGGTGCTGGGCCGCCTCGACCGTGGGCATGGTTCGCGGCGCCGGGGAGGCGTGGCTCGCGCAGGGCGACGCCCCGGGACTTCCGGACCGTCACGACATGAGCAGCACCATCACCGCATGGGCCGTGGAGGGTCTGCGCCCCCTGGGCAGCGGCGGCCCGCCGGGAAGGCCCGACGTCGCATCGCCCCTCTCGTCGACCCACCCCTAGTTCTGCATCCCCTCACCCTTTTCCTCTTCCCGCAACCATGACCCTCACCCCGGACGGACCAACCGTCCACGAGAAAATTCAGGAGTCACCATGTCCACCACTTCGGTCAGCGGAACCATTCCGGACACCGATCGCATCGAGGACCTGCCCGAGGAGGGTGCCACCGCGCCGTCGGGCATCGACACCGCCGAGCTCGGCGCCATCCTGCTCGGGCGCTGGCCCGAGGCCCGCCTGGCTGCCCGCAAGCGCGCCGAGGATCCCCGCTTCCAGTCCAAGTACGACCAGACGGTCGCGGACCAGCGCGCCACCACGCTGGAGCAGCTCAAGCTGCTCACCGAGGCCGGGCCGCAGTACCTGGGCATGCCCGAGAGCGTGGGCGGCGCCATGAGCCCCGGGGCGAACCTCTCCGCGTTCGAGGAGCTCGTGCTGGCGGACCCCTCTCTGCAGATCAAGTCCGGCGTGCAGTGGGGTCTGTTCGGCTCCGCGGTGCTGAACCTGGGCACCGAGGAGCACCACAAGAAGTGGCTGCCTGCCATCCTGGACCTCAGCATGCCCGGCGCGTTCGCCATGACGGAGATCGGCCACGGCTCGGACGTCGCCTCGATCGGCACCACCGCCACGTACATCCCCGAGACGGACGAGTTCGAGATCCACACCCCCTTCAAGGCGGCGTGGAAGGACTACCTGGGCAATGCCGCCCTGCACGGCCGAGCCGCCACCGTGTTCGCGCAGCTGATCGTGGACGGCATGAACCACGGCGTGCACTGCCTCTACGTGCCGCTGCGCGACGAGAACGGCGAGTTCCTGCCCGGTGTGGGCGGCGAGGACGACGGCCGCAAAGGCGGGCTCAACGGCATCGACAATGGCCGCCTTCACTTCGACCACGTGCGCGTGCCCCGCACCAACCTGCTCAACAAGTACGGGGACGTGGACGAGAACGGCGTCTACTCCTCCCCCATCCCGTCCCCGGGCCGCCGCTTCTTCACGATGATCGGCACCCTGGTGCAGGGCCGCGTGTCCCTGGACGGCGCGGCGACGATCGCCAACCAGGCCGCACTGAGCATCGCCGTGCGCTACGCGGAGCAGCGCCGCCAGTTCACCTCGGACTCGGACATCCGCGAGCAGACACTGCTGGACTACCAGCGCCACCAGCGCCGGCTGATTCCCCGCATCGCGGAGACGTACGCGATGGCGTTCGCCCACCAGCAGCTGCTGGACAAGTTCCACGAGGTCTTCTCCGGGCAGGACGAGTCCGACGGCAACCGCCAGGAGCTCGAGACCCTCGCGGCGGCGTTCAAGCCCATGTCCACCTGGAGCGCCCTGGACACCCTGCAGGAGTGCCGCGAGGCGTGCGGCGGCGCAGGCTTCATGGCCAAGAACCGCTTCGTGGAGCTGCGTGCGGACCTGGACGTGTATGTGACCTTCGAAGGCGACAACACCATCCTGCTGCAGCTCGTGGCCAAGCGCCTGCTCAACGACTACTCGGCCGAGTTCAAGAACGCGGACGTGGGAGTCATGGCCCGCTACGTGGCGGACCGTGCGACCGAGGCGGGGTTCAACCGCTCGGGGCTGCGCAAGCTCACCCAGGCGTTCTCGGACACCGGGGACTCCCGCAAGTCCGTCAACGCCCTGCGCGATCCCGCCGCCCAGCGCGCGCTGCTCACGGACCGCGTGCAGACGATGGTCGGGGACGTCGCGGAGGAGCTTCGCGCCGTGGCCCGCAAGTCCCGCACCGAGCAGGCCGAGGCTTTCAACCGCAACCAGAACCGGCTGCTGGAGGCAGCGCGTTCCCACGCGCAGCTGCTGCAGTGGGAGGCGTTCACCTCCGGTCTGGAGAAGATCGAGGACCCGGACACCAAGCGCGTGCTCACGTGGCTGCGGGACCTCTTCGGCCTGCACCTGATCGAGCAGGACCTCGCCTGGTACCTCTCCTACGGCCGCCTGTCCATGCGCCGCGGCCGTGCACTGGAGTCCTACATCAACCGCCTGATCGCGCGGCTGCGGCCGTACTCGCTGGAGCTCGTGGACGCCTTTGGGCTCTCCCCCGAGCTGCTGCGCGCGGAGATCGGTGGCACGGTGGAGGCCGAGCGTCAGCAGGAGGCGGAGGACTACTACCGCCGGCTGCGTGCCAGCGGTGACGCCCCCGTCAAGGAGCCCAAGCCCGCCAAGGACCCGGGAGCCCAGACGCGCGGCCACCACGCCTGACCGGCGCGCTTGACGCACGCGGCCCCGGGGCATCGTCGGACGACGACGCCGCGGGGCCGCTTCAGCGCGCGGGTCTCAGCGGACGCGCGGGATGGTGCTGGTGTGGGCCGCTGGATCCTCGGCGTCGAGGGCGTCCGCGACCACCAGCGTCACGTTGTCCCGGCCGCCGGTGCGCAGGGCCGCCTGGACGAGCACGTCCGCCGCCTCCTTGGGGTGGCGCACCGAGTGCAGGACGCGCGCGATGTGCGCCGGGGAGAGCTCGCCGGTGAGACCGTCCGAGCACATCAGCAGCCGCTGGCCCGGCACCGCGGGCACCACGACCACGTCCGGTTCCCAGATCTGTCCCGTGCCCAGTGCCCGGGTGATCACGTTGCGGCGCGGGTGCACGAGCGCCTGCGCGGGAGTCAGCTGCCCGATCGAGACCAGGTACTGCACCTCCGAGTGGTCCACAGTCAGCTGGGTGACCCCCACCGGGCCGGAGGCCTCCGTGACCTCCTCGCCCACGAGCGGACCCGTGAGCTGGTAGGTGCGGGAGTCCCCCACGTTGAAGATGATCCACAGCCACGCGCCCTCGATCTCCACGAGCCACGCACCGGTGACCGTGGTCCCGGCCCGGGTGCCGCACTGCGCCTGGATGGCCTGGTCCGCCTCCCACAGCACCGAACGCACGCGGTGCACGGCGTCCAGCGCCCCGTTGGGGACGTCCGGGTCCAGCTTGAGCTGGCGGTCGATGGTCGCGCGGAAGCGGGCGACGTCGGAACCCGGCTCGGGCTCCGTGATCCGGTAGTCGCGGAAGTCGTCCAGGGAGAACAGGTCCGAGGCGCCGAGGGTCGCGACGCACAGTGCACTGGCCACCTCGCCGGCCTCGTGGCCGCCCATGCCGTCCGCGACGGCGCACATCGTGTCGGTCACGATCAGGGCGTCCTCGTTCGTCTCGCGGCGCAGGCCACGGTCCGTGACTCCGCCCGACCGGATCGTGAGTGCTTCGCTCATTCGACCTCTTCCTCGAGGAGGGGCCCACGGCCCTGGCTGATCGACACCGGGCGCACGTCCCCGAAACCGCGCACGTTACGAGTGGGTTGGGGGGTGAGGACGAAGCGCTCGTCCCCCTCCAGGACCTTGGCGGTGGAGGCGTCCACCATCACGCCGCCCGGTTCGGTGAGGGCCACCAGCCGGGAGGCCAGGTTCACCGTGGGCCCGTAGAGGTCACCGAGGCGCGGCAGTACGCGCCCCCACACGAAGGCCACGCGCGCCTGCGGGAGCAGGGGGTCTTCACGAATGATCCGCGCGAGCGCCAGGGAGATCTGCGCGCCACCATCCGGGGTCTCCGCGAGGAACATGACCTCGTCCCCGATGGTCTTGATCACGCGCCCGCCTCCGATCGAGATGACCTCCGCGCAGCGCTTCTCGAAGCGCTGGACGAGGTTCGCGAGCGTGCGCTCGTTCATCTGCCGGGACAGGGAGGTGTAGGAGACGAGGTCCGCGAAGCCGACACCGCGGGCCAGGGGCAGCGCGCCGCCGCCGGGATCGACGTCGTTGAGGCTCACGGTGGAGCCGTCTGCGCGCTCGCCCCTCATGGCCAGCCGCTGCACGGCCGCCGAGAGCTGACGGCGCCACGCGTAGCCAAGCAGTTGCTCGAGGGGCTCCAGCAGCTCGGGCAGCAGCCGCAGCAGCTCGCGGCGGGCAGCGGCGTCCGTCATGTCCCGGTGGGCGACCATGTCCTCCACGAGTGCCTCGATCTGCCACACGACCATGCGGTCCGTCAGCTGGGCCACGGAGCGGGCCAGGGACAGGGCCGCCTCCTCGCTGAGCTTTTCCTCCTGGACGAGGTTGGAAACCACGCGCAGGGCGCGGACGTCCTCGCCCGTGAAGTAGACGTCGTCGTCGCTGAGGTTGGGGAAGCCCAGGGCGCGCCAGATCTTCTGGGCCGACGCCGTGGACAGACCGGCTTCGCGCGCGGCTTCACGACGGCGCAGGTTGCGCTGGGAGCCCAGCAGCAGGGAATCGAGGTGGCGCACGGCCGCCTGGGACTCATCCGAGCCGTACAGGTTGGACTGCACAGGGTTGTTCAGGTTCAGGTTCAGCTGCTCTGTCTGGGGACCCGTCGCGTACCGTTGCGGGTCGTCAGAGGGGGCATCGGCCACCCGGTCCTCCTTGCTGGCTGTTGTACTACCGGCGGTACCGGCACGACGGTGTTGTCTGCACCACTCTAGGCCCACGAGTTGGACGCGCCCGCCGCGGACTCGCGCACCAGCTGCGCGAACCGGGCCGGCTGGGGGCAGCCCGAGAGCTTGAGACCTCCCAGGTGGCCGAAGTCCGCGAGCACCGTGCCCCGGTCCAGGCTCTCCCGTGCCTCGCCCGGCGTCGCGGCTCCGCGGGTCACCCGCACGGAGCGCAGGGCCTCCAGGGGCAGGGCGACCTCACCGTTGCGCACGGGCGGGCCAACGAGTGCGAGCCGCCGGGTGGTCAGCACGAAGCGCGTTCGCAGCCACCGCCAGACCGGCGCCACCACGAAGTGCCACGCGGCCAGCAGCGCGGCGAGCGCGAGCACCCATCCCACGACGGTGTGCACGGTGGTCCAGGGGGTGTCCGTGGGCCGCCAGGTCAGGTCCAGGACGCGGCTCAGCGCGGAGTAGCACAGCACGATCAACCACGCGGCGAGCGCAGGGCCTAGGAGTTTCAGGGGGTGCGCGCGGGTGTACACCACCGTCTCCTCCCCGGGCGCCAGGGCCAGCGCGCCGGCACGGCTCACGCGCGGGCCGCCTGCCCGACCGCGGGACGTACGTGGACGACGTCGCCGGCGGAGAACTCTCGCAGGGCGCCGTCCTGTCCCCGCACCACCAGCTGACCGGCGGCGCCGAGGCCCACGGCGGTTCCCACGGCGGGCTGGTCCGTGCCCGGCAGCTGCACCGCGACGCGGCGGCCGATGGTGTCCAGCCGCGCCTCGATCTCCGTCCGCACGCTTCCGTGGGGGCCGAGCTCGCGGGCGGGGTCCTCGCCCACGCGCGACACGAGGTCCGCGAGGCGCTCCAGCACGGCGGTGAGAACGGCGGGCCGGTTGGGGACGGCGGCGTCGCCGCTGGAGGTGTCGGCGGCGGTTTCCAGGCGCAGGGACGTGGCGGTGGGCACCGGCAGCTCGGTCTGCGCGACATTTATGCCCGCGCCCACAACCACCGTGGGGGCGCTGCTTGCTCCTGCACCGCCGGTTGCCGCGGCTGGGACCATGGTGGCCAGGATGCCGCAGAGCTTGCGGTCGTGGACCAGGACGTCGTTGGGCCACTTGATGGTGGCAGGTGCGCCGGTGAGGTCCCGCACCGCACCGGTGACGGCGTGCGCCATGAGCAGGGTGAGCCACGGGACGAGTTCAGGACTCCAGGCGCGTCCGGCGTGGTCCACCGGCACGCACGCCACGGAGAAGGTCACCGCGGTGCCGGGCGGTGTCACCCACTGGCGGTTCAGCCTGCCCCTCCCGCCGGCCTGGAACCCGGCCACCACCGCACGGGGCGCGGACCCTGCGGGCGCGGCGTCTCCGGGCGCTGGCGCGCAGGGCGCGGAATCTCGGGGCGCTGCCCGTCGGGGCGAGGACTCTGCGAGGGTGGCCCCGTGGGACGCTCCCCCACCAGTCTGGTCCCAGGCCGCCGCCGCGATCCGCTCCGCGAGCCACGCGTTCGTGGAGGCCACCGTGTCCAGCACCTCGACCTCGCCCCACCCGGCACCCCGCAGAGCGCGCGCCGCGTCCTCGGCACGGTAGTCCGCGGCGGGCTGGTCGGTGGTGGCGTCCATGGGTCCTCTATTTCTGCTCTTCTGCTGCGGTCCTGGGCACGGGGGCATGCCCGCACCCGTGACATTTTAGGTGGGGTCCCCGACCTCCACAGCGGCCACCACCTGCGAGTTCGCCCGGCACCGCGGGCGAACCGAACCGGTCCCGGCCCGAGCCCCGGTTCGGCTCCCTGTTCGCGTCCCCGGTCCGCGCACGAGGGACCCACCTATGCTAGGGCGCACCACGAGAGTCCACGAGAGGAACCCCATGAGCATCTTTGCCCTCACCTACATCTACGGCGGCCCACAGGAGGTCCTCGCCGAGCACCGCCCCGCGCACCGCGCCTACCTCCGTGAGCTGAACGAGCAGGGACGCAATCTCGCCTCGGGGCCGTTGGGGGACGACGCGGCCCTGATCATCTTCTCAGCGGATTCCCAGCGGGAGGTCGAGGAGATCGTGGCGAAGGACCCCCTGGTGGTGCACGGCGCCGTCACCGAGCACGAGATCCAGCCGTGGAACGTGACCATCGGCTCCGTGGGCGGGGCGCCGCAGGGCTCCTGAGACGCGCAGGGGTGGAGTGGTGCGCGCGGAGGCCGGCGCTGCGGCGTCGTCGTCCGGAGGAATCCACCGGAGGCCCGGACGGGAACAGCGTGCCCACGGGCAAGAAAAGCCGCACAGATTGTGGGACCTCTACAAACATGCCCGGGAGTGCTGCAACTACACTGGAACCCGATCCTGGGCACCCGCGCGGCTGCCCGCCCCGTCATCCGTCTCGACAACGCGAGGTCCCATGAGCCACGACCTGTCCACCACCGCAGGCAAGATCGCCGATTTCCGGCAGCGCCGCGAGGAGGCCGCCGTGCCTGCAGGACAGAGCGCGGTGGAGAAGCAGCACTCGCGCGGGAAGAACACCGCGCGCGAGCGCATCGAGATGCTGCTGGACCCCGAGTCCTTCGTGGAGTTCGACGCGCTGGCCGTGCACCACAGCACGATGTTCGGCATGGAGAAGAAGAAGCTGCTCGGGGACGGTGTGGTCAGCGGCTACGGCACCGTGGACGGGCGCCTCGTGGCGGTCTACTCGCAGGACTTCGGCGTGTTCGGCGGCTCCCTCTCCCAGGTCAACGGAGAGAAGATCGTCAAGGTCCAGAAGTTCGCGCTGCGCAACGGCTGCCCCGTGATCGGGATCAACGACGGCGGCGGCGCACGCATCCAGGAGGGTGTGGCCTCCCTGGCGATGTTCGCGGACATCTTCCGCATGAACGTGCGATCCTCCGGCGTGGTCCCGCAGATCTCGCTCATCATGGGCCCGTGCGCCGGCGGTGCCGCCTACTCCCCCGCCCTGACCGATTTCGTGGTGATGGTGGACAAGACCTCCCACATGTTCATCACCGGCCCGGACGTCATCAAGACCGTCACGGGCGAGACCGTGGACATGGAGACCCTGGGCGGCGCCCGCTCGCACAACGAGCGCACGGGCACGGCGGCGTACCTGGCCTCGGACGAGCAGGACGCCTTCGACTTCGTGCACGAGCTGCTCGAGTTCCTGCCCGGCAACAACCTGCAGGACAGCCCCGTGCTGGAGCACGACCAGGTGGAGGAGACCACGGACGAGGACCTCGCCCTGGACGAGCTCATCCCGGACTCCGCGAACCAGCCCTACGACATGCGCACCGTGATCGAGACGGTCGTGGACGACGGCCACTTCATGCAGGTCCAGGAGCTCTACGCGCCCAACGTGATGGTCGGCTACGCCCGGGTGGAAGGCCACACCGTGGGGATCGTGGCGAACCAGCCCATGCAGTTCGCCGGCACCCTGGACATCGCCGCCTCCGAGAAGGCTGCCCGTTTCGTGCGCCACTGCGACGCGTTCAACATTCCCATCCTCACGTTCGTGGACGTCCCCGGGTTCCTCCCCGGCACGGACCAGGAGTTCAACGGCATCATCCGACGCGGCGCCAAGCTGCTGTACGCCTACGCGGAGGCCACGGTGCCGCTGGTCACCGTGATCACCCGCAAGGCCTACGGCGGTGCGTACATCGTGATGGGCTCCAAGAAGCTCGGTGCGGACATCAACCTCGCATGGCCCACCGCGCAGATCGGCGTGATGGGCTCGCAGGGGGCGGTGGAGATCCTCTACCGCCGGGATCTCAAGGCCGCGAAGGAGAACGGCGAGGACGACGACGCTCTGCGCTCGGAGCTGGCCCAGAAGTTCGAGGAGGACCTCCTCAACCCCTACCAGGCCGCTGAGCTCGGCTACGTGGACGCCGTCATCTGCCCGTCGGAGACCCGCGAGCAGATCATCAAGGCGCTGCGCGGCCTCGCGGACAAGCGTGCGTCCCAGCCAGCCAAGAAGCACGGGAACATCCCGCTGTGAGCGTCCCCAACGCGCCGGCGCTCCCGGGCGTCGATCCCCGCACCGCGGCCGTGGCCTCACTGCCCGAGGCCACGAGCCAGCAGGAGCCGCTGTTCACTGTCACCCGCGGCAACCCCACGCCAGAGGAGCTCGCAGTGCTCGTGGCACTGTTCAGCGCCCAGCCGGCCGCGGAGGAGAAGAGCGGCGGGGCCACGCCCCGCAAAACCCCCAAGGCGCAGTCCCGCCGGCTGCGGCTGGGTCTGCGGCTGCGCCCCGGCCGGGGTGCGTGGCGGAGGGCACAGCCGGAGCGGTGACCGTGGAAGCCGTTCACGCGTGGGCAGGAACAACCACGGCGACCGGGTTCTGGCCCGCAGGAAGCTGGTACGCACTCGACTTGTCCACAGAGATGGTGGAGGAGTCGTTGCCGTTGTTGTCTCCACAACGGGCAACCTCCATCGCGCTCAGCACGCTGTCCAGGATCTCGGGGAACTGGGACTGGATGCCCGGATGCCGAGCGAGACCACCAGCATCTGGTAGTTGACCGTTCCTGACCCCTGTTCGAGGCTACGCTCGTAGCCGCCACAGACGCCCGCGAGGCGGCGTCGGCGGGCGCCGCTACCGCCAGGGCTATCGTTGGCACCGCCCACACCGCGTCCTTGGCGAGGGTCCGGCGCCCGAACCCCCGACGGATCGGACGCGTCGAGGGGCACCTTCTCGGGGACTCCGTTTCTGCTGCGCGCCACGCTGCATGACATGTCATGGAACACACAGCGTTGGTGGCGGTGCCGGACCCGCCCGGGACACCTGCCTGGGACAATGGGCGCGTGACCGCCCTCCCCCTCTCCCTCCTCGTCTCCCTCGCCGCAGTCCTGCTCGTGAGCGGGACAGCCAAACTCGTGTCCCCCGGTGCGAGCCTGCAGCTCGTGGCGGGACTTCCCCTCCCCCGGTTCCTGCGTGGCCGATGGCTCCGTGAAGTGCTGCCGTGGGTGGAGATCTTCGTGGCCCTCGCACTGGTGCTCACCGCTGGCGCTCTACTGTGGCTCGCGAGCGCCGCGGCTCTGACACTGTTTGTCCTGTTCACTGCGGCGGTGGTGCCCGAGTCCCGCCGGCCCGATCCCGCCCCGTGCGGCTGCTTCGGCGCGCTGTCCCGGGCGCCGGTCTCCGCACGCACGGTCGTGCGCAACACGGCCTTCACGATGGTCGCCGCACTCGCCCTGCTCGCCGTGACGGTGACCGAGCCCCGCGGCCCGGTGGTCCCGCTGCCGTGGGGGACCCGACTCGCCCTGCTCGTCCCGGTCCTGCTGCTCCTGCTCTGCCTCTGGGCCGAGCGCGACGGCCGCGACCGCTCCGCGCCCGACGTCTCACAGCTGCCTCCGCTGCCGCCTCGACGCGGGTACGACGACGCCGAAACAACCTCCCTGCGTACGGCGCCGCTCACGGCGACGGGCCACGGTGCGGGGCCGGAGGAGGCCGCGGCGGCGGGCAACGGCGTCGTCGGCACGGACAGCACGGACAGCACGGACAACGAAGCAGATCTCGAAGCGGACTACGAGCGCGCCCCAATCCCCCACACAGTGCTGCGAAACCGCGAAAGTGGCTCCGTGACCCTGCGCGCACTGGCGGCCATCGAGGCGCGTGCCCTGTTCTTCGTGAACCCCACGTGCGGCGAATGCGTGCCCGTGATCGAGCGACTGGCAACCCTCGGCGACCATCTGGGCCCTGTGGCCCTGCACACGGTGGTCTCCCGCGAGGAGAGCCTCGACCTGCTCCCCGCCCCACTGCGGGCGGCGGGGCTCGTGGACGCGGATTCCTCCGCCGCCGTCGTCTTCGAGCAGACCGCAACCATATGGGCCGTGGTGCTCGGCGCGGACGGCCTGCTCGCGGGCGGGCCCGTGGTGGGTGGAGGCGTTGTCCTGGAGCTGCTGCAGGAGCTGCAGGACCGGTTCACCGCTTGAGTCAGCGGACGCGGACTACCGGGTGAGCGCCTCCCCGGCCTGCGGGTGGTGGACGCCGCGGCCCAGCCGGTCCAGGGGCGTGCGGTAGGTCTCCCGCGCCCACAGCGCGCCCACGATCGCGATGGTCGAAGAGCCCGCCACGATCCATGCCGCAGGGACCCAGTTGGCGGGATCCCCGCCCACCAGAGCCGTGCCAGGGGAGGGCGTGAAGCCCGCACACAGAATGCCGATCTGCAGGCCGATCGCCATGCCCGAATACCGCACGCGCACGCTAAAAAGCTCTGGAAATTAGCCGGGGTACACGGAGTTGGACAGCACGTAGTTGCCCGCCGTGATCAGCGTGCTTGCCAGGAACACCACGGGGATGTTGCCTGGAGAGAGCACGGTGAAGGACCCGAAGATCAGCACGGCGGAGCCGGTGACACCCGCAAGGAACACGGGTTTGCGATCGAACCTGTCGGAAAACCTGGCGAACAGCGGCTGCGTGGCGATCGCGCACACGTTGCCCACGCTGCTGACCCACAGCATGGCCGCGGTGGGGATCCCCACGACCTGCGTGGCGCATGCCAGGCCGAACGCCTGCATGAAAGTGTTGGTGACTGTCTGGAAGGACATCAGGGCGACCTGCGCGAACGGCGCGAAGTGGGTCCGGAACATCACGAGGCCGTCGGAGATGCCGCTCCTCGCGAAGCTCGGGAAGAACGCACGGTGCCCCACCGGGGACTCCTCCATGGCCAACGACGACGCTCCGGCTGTCTCACCCCCGGCGGAGAGACCCGGAATCACGCGCAGCCGCACGAAGAGCGCGGGCGCCCAGTGGCCAGGCTGTGGAAGTCCGGGAGCATGCCGATCAGGAAGATGGCCGCGCCCATCAGCACGAGCGTGATGACCAGATGTTCTTGCGCCCGATCTTCTCGCCCAGGTGTCCGAAGACGAATGCGCCCGGGGGACGGAAAAGGTCGCCCACGCCGAAGATCGCGAAGGACTGGGATCAGCGCGATCGTGGCATCGCAGGCCAGGAAGAAGATTTGGCTGAAGACCACGGAGGCAGCCGTCGCGCAGCCGAAGAAGTCGTGGTACTCGAGCACCCCGCCCAGGAACGCGGCGACGTCGGGCGGACCCACAACCACCAGGGGCAGGGGCGGAACCGGCCACCAGGCCGGCACCGTGGTCAAGGCCCTCGACGCCCTCGCCCTGCTCGGAGAGCACCCGGACGGCGTTACTGCGGCCCAGATGGCGCGCAAGACGTCCCACCCCTTCAGCACGTGCTACCGGCTGCTGAACACGCTCGTGTCCACCGGCTTCGCCCGATACGACGCGCAGGACAAGCGCTACCACCTGGGACTGCGCGTGTTCCAGCTGGCGCACACCGTGGCGGCCCCCCAGGGTTTCGAGAGCTCCGCCGTCCCCGTGCTGCAGCGGCTCACCGAACGCACCCGGGAAAGCTCCGTGCTCCATGTGCCGGACGGCGACAGGGCCCTCACCGTGCGCACGGAGGACGGTCCGCAGTTCCGCGCCACCACGGATCCGGGTGACCGCGCGGCACTGCACAGCACGGCATCAGGCAAGATCCTGCTCGCCCTCTCCGAGCCCGCCGCTCGCGAGCAGCTGCTGCGGGACATCGAGTTCGAACCGCGCACGGCGCACTCGCTCACGGACCGGGACGAGCTCGCCCGCCAGGTCGTCACCGCCCGCGAGGGAGTCTGGACGTCCCAGAGCGAGGAGAACGACCTCGGCATGGTGGCGATCACGGCCCCCGTCCTGGCCCCGTCCGGGCGGCTGCTGGGTGCCGTGGCACTTGCGGCTCCCCTGTTCCGCAGCACGGCGACCCAGCTCGAGGAGCACGTTCCCCCACTTATCGACGCCACGCGTGAGCTCGGACCGGTCCTGCCGGCACGGTGATCCGCCGCTGGCCGGTGGTGCCGACCAGCGCGGCGATGCTTGTCCGTGTCGGCAGTGTGACTAGGGTGACATTCCGTGACTCACTCCGACACCGCACCCCATTCCCACGAATCCCTCGCACCCCTGGGTTCCACGCAGCGCACGGCCACGGCCGCCGACCGGCTCGCCGAGGCCTACTTCCACGAGACCCTCGCCCTGGATCCGAGCGGCGCCACCTTCCTGGGCCTCCCGGGGCACGAGACCGAGTACCCTGACTTCGGTCCCGCCGGCCGTGCGGCCCGTGCCGAGCTCGTCCGCTCCACCCTCGCACGCCTGGACGACGTGACCCCCGAGGACGACGTGGACCGGGTGACCCTGCACGCCATGCGCAACGAGCTCGAGCTGGAACGGGACCGCCACGCGGCCAACCTGGATGTCGCCGTGGTCAATAACATCGAGTCCCCCGTGCAGGGCATCCGCCAGATCCTGGACGCAATGCCACGCGAGACCGAGCAGGACTGGCGCCACCTCGCGGGGCGCATGGCCAACATCCCCGCCGCGCTGGAGCAGTACCGCGAGGGCCTGCGCGAGGCCGTCTCACTGAACCGGCCACCGGCCGCGCCGCAGATCGTGGAGGCCGCCACGCAGGCGGAGCAGTACGCCTCCGACGAGGGCTCCTTCGCCACGCTCGCCTACGATCCCTCCGCACCTGAGCACGTGCGGGAGGACCTCGCCCGTGCCGCCGACGCCGCCCGCGCGGCCTACCGGGAGATCGCCCGGTCCCTGCGCGAAGAGTTCGCCCCTGGCGCCCGGGAGAGCAGCGCGTGCGGACTCGAGGACTACCGACTGCACCTCGCCTCCTTCCTCGGCGCCCGCCGGGACCCCCGTGAGGTCTACGACTGGGCCGTGCAGAAGTTGCTGGAGCTGGACGCCGAGCAGCGCGCCGTCGCGGACCAGATCTTGTCCGGGGCCACCGTGCAGCAGGCCATGGCCGCGCTGAACGAGGACCCCGCGCGCCAGCTGCACTCCCCCGAGGAGCTTCAGGCGTGGATGCAGCAGCTCTCGGACACCGCCCTGGCGGAAATGTCCGGAACGCACTTCGAGATCACCGAACCCATGCGCACGCTGGAGTGCCGCATTGCCCCCACACACGACGGCATCATCTACTACACCCCGCCGAGTGCCGACTTCTCCCGCCCCGGACGCATGTGGTGGTCCGTGCCGGAGGGCGTGTCCCAGCACAACACGTGGGAGGAGACCACCACCGTCTACCACGAGGGCATTCCGGGCCACCATCTGCAGTGCGCCACCGCCCTGGCCAACGCGGGCGAGCTCAACGAGTGGCGCCGCATGGGCATCTGGGTGTCCGGTCACGGCGAGGGCTGGGCCCTGTACGCAGAGCGTCTCATGGACGAGCTCGGCTTCCTCGACGACCCCGGGGACCGCATGGGCATGCTCGACTCGCAGCGGCTGCGCACCGTGCGGGTGATCTTCGACGTGGGATTCCACTGCGGCTTCGAGATCCCCTCGGACCTCGGGGACCTGCTCGGCGGGGCGCGCGCGGGTGAGACCTGGACCCCCGGGGACGGCTGGAAGTTCCTGCGCCACAACGTCGCCATGGCCGAGGGCACGCTGCGCTTCGAGTGGCTGCGCTACATGGGCTGGCCCGGGCAGGCCCCCTCCTACAGGATCGGGCTGCAGATGTGGCTGGACGCCCGCGAGGCGGCCATGTCGCGGGAGGGCGAGGACTTCGACCTCAAGCGCTTCCACAGCCGCGCTCTGCGGATGGGCTCCGTGGGCTTGGACACACTCACCTACGCCCTCGCCCTGTGAGGCCCCGTGTTCCCGGGGATTCCCCCGGGAACACGGGGTTTATTCCCGGGTCTCTGCGTAATATTTCGTCACGGGCCGCGTGCAGTTTATGATTCGTCACCCTATTGTTTCCGGTATGAATTCCGCAGAAAGTACCCGCCGTCTCCCGCGCTGGATGACGTCCTTCGGGTGGCAGATCCTCATCGCCCTCGTGCTGGGTGTCCTCCTCGGGTCCGTGGCAGCAGCCATGGGCGGGGACGCCGAGGAGAGCCCCAACTGGCTGATGACCACCCTGGACACCATCGGTTCCAGCTACGTCACGATCCTCAAGGCCGCCGTGGTGCCGCTGGTCGTGACCGCCGTCATCTCATCGATCGCCAACCTGCGTGACGTCTCCAACGCGGCCCGCCTCGCGTGGAAGACCCTCATGTGGTTCGCCATCACGTCCCTGATCGCCGTGGTGATCGGCATGGTGCTCGGCGTCCTCGCCCAGCCCGGCGTGGGCACGGGCCAGGCGCAGCCCGGTGCCTACTCCGGCACCGAGGGCTCCTGGCTCGCGTTCCTCAAGGGCCTGATCCCCGTGAACGTCCTGGGCCTGGAGACCACCTCCAAGGTCCTGGACCCGGAGACCGTGAAGACCTCCGTGAACTTCAACATCCTGCAGATCCTGGTGGTCTCCCTGGTGGTCGGCATCGCCGCGCTGAAGACCGGCAAGGCCGCCGCCCCGTTCCTCACCTTCATGCAGTCCGGCCTCGCGATCATGCAGAAGGTCGTGTGGTGGATCATCCGCCTCGCTCCCCTCGGCACGCTCGGCCTGATCGGCACCGCCGTGTTCGAGTACGGCTGGACCTCCATGGGCTCGCTCGTGAAGTTCGTGCTGACCATCTACGTGGGCCTGCTGCTCGTGGCGTTCGTCGTCTACCCGGTGCTCGTGAAGCTCAACGGCCTGTCCGTGAAGCAGTTCTTCACCGGTGTGTGGCCGGCCATGCAGATGGGCTTCGTCTCCCGCTCCTCGCTGGGCACCATGCCCGTGACCCAGCACGTCAGCGAGCGCAACCTGGGCGTGCCCACGCACTACGCGTCCTTCGCCATCCCGCTGGGCGCCACCACCAAGATGGACGGTTGCGCGGCCGTCTACCCCGCGGTCGCGGCCATCTTCGTGGCGCAGTTCTACGGAGTTGACCTCACGCCCATGCACTTCGTGCTGATCGCCCTGGTCTCCGTGCTCGGCTCCGCCGCCACGGCCGGGACCACCGGCGCCACCGTGATGCTGACCCTGACGCTGTCCACCCTGGGCCTGCCCCTGGACGGCGTGGGCCTGCTGCTCGCCGTGGACCCGATCATCGACATGGGCCGCACCGCCCTCAACGTGACCGGCCAGGCGCTCGTGGCGGCCATCGTCTCCAAGCGCGAGGGCATCCTCGACATGGACCTCTACAACGCCCCGCGCCACGGCGACTTCGGCAACGACGACGACGCCGCGTCGTCGGATCCCGAGCTCGCCACCGCCTCGGCGTCCGGAGCCTCGGCCTACGCCCCCGCGGGCCCGTCCGACGGCCAGCGCACCGAGTAGGTTCCCCAACCCGCGACTGTCGGTACGGCGACGGTGCGGAAGGGCGGTCCGGAGTCTCCTGGGCCGCCCTTCCGCGTCCCACAAAGGGGGGCGTGTACGCGGGCACCGATGACCGTTAGGATGTGGTGCACATCACTTCCGCAGACAGGACGGTCGGTTTCATGAGCGTGTACACACAGCCCGGCAAGGACGGCTCGGTCGTCACCTTCAAGCCCCGCTACGAGCACTTCATCGGAGGCCAGTGGGTGGCGCCGGTCAAGGGTCAGTACTTCGAGGACGTCACCCCGGTCACGGGCCAGGCGTTCACAGAGGTCGGGCGCGGAACCGCGGAGGACATCGAGGCCGCGCTGGACGCGGCCTGGGCCGCCGCACCGTCGTGGAACGCCTCCACGCCCACGCAGCGCGCGCTCATGCTCAACAAGATCGCGGACCGCATGGAGGAGAACCTCGAGCTGATCGCCGTCGCCGAGACCTGGGACAACGGCAAGCCGGTCCGCGAGACCCTCAACGCGGACATCCCCCTGGCCATCGACCACTTCCGGTACTTCGCCGGTGCGATCCGCGCGCAGGAGGGCCATCTCTCGCAGCTGGACGAGGACACCGTGGCGTACCACTTCCATGAGCCCCTCGGTGTCGTCGGCCAGATCATCCCCTGGAACTTCCCCATCCTCATGGCCGTGTGGAAGCTCGCCCCGGCGCTGGCCGCCGGCAACTGCGTGGTGCTCAAGCCCGCCGAGCAGACTCCCGCCTCGATCCTCGTGCTGATGGAGCTGATCCAGGACCTCGTCCCGGACGGCGTGGTCAACATCGTCAACGGCTTCGGCGTCGAGTGCGGCAAGCCGCTCGCGTCCAACAAGCGCATCCGCAAGATCGCGTTCACCGGTGAGACCACCACGGGCCGACTCATCATGCAGTACGCGTCCGAGAACATCATCCCGGTCACCCTGGAACTCGGCGGCAAGTCGCCCAACATCTTCTTCGAGGACGTCGCCCAGCAGAAGGACGGCTTCTACGACAAGGCGCTGGAAGGCTTCGCGTTCTTCGCTCTGAACTCCGGCGAGGTCTGCACGTGCCCGTCCCGCGCCCTGATTCAGGAGTCCATCTACGACCAGTTCCTCGCGGACGGCATCGACCGCGTGTCCAAGATCGTGGCGGGCAACCCCCTGGACACCGACACCATGATCGGCGCGCAGGCCTCCACCGACCAGCTGGAGAAGATCCTGTCCTACCTCGACATCGGCAAGAAGGAGGGGGCGAAGGTGCTCATCGGCGGCGAGCGCGCGGAGCTCGAGGGCGACCTCGCCGGCGGCTACTACGTGCAGCCCACCGTGTTCGAGGGCACCAACAACATGCGCATCTTCCAGGAGGAGATCTTCGGGCCGGTGCTCTCGGTGGCGAAGTTCGGCTCGTACGACGACGCCATCTCGATCGCCAACGACACCCTCTACGGTCTGGGCGCCGGTGTGTGGGCTCGTAGCGGCAACACCGCCTACCGCGCAGGCAGGGCCATCCAGTCCGGCCGCGTGTGGGTGAACCAGTACCACAGCTACCCGGCGCACTCGGCATTCGGCGGGTACAAGTCATCCGGCATCGGCCGCGAGAACCACCTGATGATGCTGGACCACTACCAGCAGACGAAGAACATGCTCGTGAGCTACACCGAGTCGCCGCAGGGCTTCTTCTAAACCCCACTGAGACAGCGGTTAGACCCGGGGCGGTGTCCACACAGTGCCCGCCCCGGGTCGTCGTCCCGGCGTCCCTGGACGGTCCGGGTCAGGGCGAGAAGGTCAGCAACGCCAGCATGAGGCCCGAGGCGACGAGGAGATTGCCGACCAGCGCCACGTAGCGGCGAGCCCGTCCGCCGCAGGCGGAACAATTGCCAGCCATCTCTTCCCCCGGCCGCACCTCCACGACCATGCTGGGGGCACACGCGATGCGCCCCATGGGGCGTCCCCGACCACGAACAGAGGCCGCACATGAGCATCGGAGCACAGACCACCGCGTCGGTTCCCGCCGGACCCGAAAACGGGCCCCATGGCGAGCAGGAGTCCGCGGTCGAGTTCCCGCCCGGGATCGACGTGGCCCTCACCGCCACCGCCACCGTGGCCGGGGAGACGGAGTCGCGGGTGGGGTTCACCCCGGCCGCCGTGGAGCTGATGCGACAGCTGTGGGAGAGCCACGGGGCGCTCATGTTCCACCAGTCCGGTGGGTGTTGCGACGGGTCCGCTCCCATGTGCTTCCCGGCGGGCGAGTTCCGCACCGGGGATTCGGACGTCCTGCTCGGCGTTGCCGATCTCACGGCACAGGACGGATCCGCGCTGGGCCCGGTGGAGTTCTGGATCTCCGCCGAGCAGTTCGAGGCGTGGCGCCGCACCCGTCTGGTGATTGACGCGGTCCCGGGCCGGGGCTCCGGATTTTCCCTGGAGACCCCCACGGGCAAGCGCTTCCTCACGCGCAGCGAACTGTGCTCCGTCTAGGACACACATGGCGGTGACCTGGGACCATCCGGCGTTCGGAGATCCCTTTCTCGGCACGCGTGGAGCTGGCACACGCCGAGGTTCAGTTCCTTGCGCGTAACACGCACGCGGACGCCCTGCGGGTCAAGGGCTACGCCACGGACCCCCGACTGCTCCACCCATGCGGGCACAGCACAGACGTTGACGTTCTCGTGGGTCCCCGGCTCGTGGCGCGGCTGACGGTCCTCCGTACGGGCCAGAGGAACCACGATGCGCTGCACGGCCCCTGGAACCTCGGCCCCCGACGTGAGCAACTGTGTGAGCAGCAGGCGAGAGGCCACGGCCAGCAGGTCCAGAAGGGATGTCGCCCCCGGCCACGAGAAGCATCACAACGATGCGGGTTTTCATGGGCCGGGGTGCCTGGGTCGATGCGGGGCGGAGATCCCGGAGGGCTCCCCCACATCCTGCGCCCTGCACTCTCAGCCATGCCCCACCTGCTCTTCGACTGCCACGGCACCGTGGCCCGCTCCCCCGCCGTGCCGGACGAGGGCGTCCGAGACCCCCACCTGCGCGGCATCCACGCCGCACGGGCCACGGTGCAGCGCCTGGAGCGCGACGTCGCCACCATCCTCCCGCTGCTGGCACCGTGAGTAGCCCGAAGACCGCCCCCGTGAAGCCGGGGAAGAAGATGCGCCACGGCGCGGCCCGACGAGGCGGCCGCCTGGTTCGGTGGTCTCACGGCTCAGTACGCCGCGTCACGGGTGAGCACGGCCCTGACGGTCTTCAGCACGATGATGGCGTCCCCCGCAAGGGACCAGTTCTCCACGTAGGCCAGGTCTGGGCACACGCTCTCGTCCGCGGAGAAGGAGGAGCGTTCACTCACCTGCCACGGCCCGGTGATCCCCGGCTTCACAGTCAGCCGGGGCTGGTGGTTCTCCGGCAGTTGCGCCACCCCGCTCGCGAGCTGGGGGCGCGGACCCACCACGGCCATGTCCCCGCGCAGCACGTTGAGCAGCTGGGGCAGCTCGTCCACGGACCAGCTGCGCAGCACACGGCCCACGGGCGTCACGCGCGGGTCGTTGTGCAGCGTGAGGAGAGACCCGTGGCCCTGGTTGTCCGCACGCAGCCCCGTGACCTCGACCTCCGCGCCCACGCGCATGGAGCGGAACTTGTACATCGTGAACGCCGCGCCGTCGATCCCCACGCGCTGCTGCCGGTAGAGCACGGGCCCGCCGTCCTGCAGCTTGACCGCGAGCGCCGCGAGCACGAGCAGAGGGGAGCAGAGCAGCCCCCCGAGCACCGCGACCACCAGGTCGAAGCCGCGTTTGAGCACGTACTTGGCACCCGTGAGCCGAGGGGCGTCCACGGTTGTCAGCGGCAGGCCCGCCACGGGGCGCCAGTGGATGCGGGGACCCACCACGTCGGTCAGGCGGCTGGTCAGCACGAGGCGCACGTCCGAGCCCTCGAGCTGCAAGGAGAGGGAGCGCAGGAACTGGCGGTCGGTGTCGGCGTCGTCGGCCACGATCACGGTGCGCAACCCGGTCTCGTCGAGCACCTCCTGGGTGCCTTCCCACGAGCCCAGGTTGCGCAGCACCGTGCCGTCCATCAGCTGGATCTGATCGGGAGCGTCCGGCTCCGCGCAGAGCACGGCGGCCACCCGGTAGCCCGCCGCGGGGATCCGGGCGATGTGCCCGGCCGTCCACGTGACCGTCGGTGTGGAGCCGATCAGCAGCGCGTGCTCCATCATGGTTCCGGCGGCCCTCCGGCTCACGAGCACCTGCCGCAGCAGCCAGCGCCCCAGGATGAGCAGCCCGAACCCCAGCGGCAGCGCGAGCGCCAGGAAGCCGCGGGCCACATCCAGCTGGAAGACCACGGCGGCCAGGGACAGCCCGCCCAACAGCACGAATGTGGCATTCGCCACCACCCGGTACTCGACGTCGCCGAAGCCCAGGTGGTGGCGCGAGTACGCTCTGCGCACGGCGAGCGCCGCGATCCACGCGAGCCCAATGAACGCGGAGATCGCGGGGCAGCTCAGCCACGGCGCACCCACCACCGTGGCGGTGTTCGCGCGCCCGAAGCGCAGCCCGGTGGCCACGCCCATCGCCGCGCCCACCGCGAGCAGGTCGCACAGCAGCGCCGCGGCCCGGTAGGGCACCCACCACGGGGTGCCGAGCGGACCGTGTACGGGTGCCGGTTCTGCGATGTCGCGCACCAGCCCGGGGCGGTGGGCGGGGGCGACGTCGCCCGCGGGCGGCCCTGCCCCGGCAGGCTCCTGGCGCGCCGTTCCCGGGACCAGCGTGTGCGCGGCACCGGGTGCCAGCTGAGAAGACGCCCCGGATGCCGCCCGGGCAAGCGCCTCGGGAGCCGAACGCGCCTCCGTCTCGGGCGACACTGATGCCTGGGGAGACGCCTGATGCGTTCCACCGCGTACGTGCACCAGCGATCACCTCCTGCCCCGGAATTTCTCGCGTCATCGTAGCAAGATGCATGCGTCTGCGTGGATTCGTCCCCAAGTCAGAGGCGCATGCGGGACTCGTCGCGGACTGACTCGCGCGGGCAGATCCCACCCCCGACCGGCCGCGATCCGGCTGAGCGGCTCCATGGAAAGGCGACCGATGCATCCATGTGCGACGCGTCACAGGCCGTGCGACTGAGCGTCAGGGGCACGGGCATGGACGTGACGCTGGCCGGGGCCCTCGGACCCTTCTGGGCCGAGCGCAGGCACGGGAAAGACCACCGTCGCCGCGACCCTCGGGCGCGCTCTGGAGTACCTGGCCAACGACACGGTGCGCGTGGACCCGAGTGACCTGCGCGCCCCTGTCCGAAGCCGCTGTCGGTCGTCACGCGCAAGGGCGGCTCCCAACGGCAGGTCGCCCCCGGGGACCTCGGCCTGCGGCCGGTCACCAGGCAGGTGCGGCTGGGCTCGTTCGTCCTGGTGGAGCGGCAGACGACGGATGCCGCAGATCCTGCCCCCCGCCGGACTCAGCGAAACCCTGCCCCTGGTGGTCGCGCTGTCGAGCCTCGCGCCCAGCATCTCCGCGCTGCCCTCGGTGCCCGCACCGCTGAGCACCCTCGTGCGGACGGTCGCCGGGTGCGCGGGGTGCGGGCCGCACGCTACCGGTAGGTCGACGACGTTGCCGCCCTCCTCACGGGCCCCGCCACCGCACCGCTGCCGCCCCGCCCGCTCCCCGGCCCCTCGGTCGAGGACGCGCCCTCCCGGACTGAGAATCAGGAGTCCTCCGTGCTTGCAGTCCACAGACACGGAACCCTGATCCGCACCCTGCCGGACCAGCTGCCCCCGCTCCGTCCACGAACTGGCCGCTGCACTGAGGGAGGAGCACGGCGAGGACCCCCGGGCGGAGGAGTTCACACGTCGCAGCATCCGCAGCCTGGTGCAGCTGGGTGTCCTGCGCTCGGACGAGGACCGCGCGGCGCAATCAGGGACGGACCGAACCGATGCGAGCGGGCAACGGATGGCGCTGACCGGAGTGGATGGAACATGCGCGGGCGCAACCGATCCTGCCGCCGTACAGTTGCAGCGTGGAACCTTCCCTGATCCTCGCCTCCCAGTCCCCGGCCCGCGCGGGCCTGTTGCGCAGGGCCGCCATCCCGTTCGACGCAGTCGTCTCCCACGTGGACGAGGACGCCCTGGTTCGCGCCGAGGGGCCGTTCACGCCGGCGGAGACCGCGCTGCGCCTGGCCCGCGCCAAGGCGGAGGCCGTCGCCCAGCTGCCGCAGGCGCAGGGCCGCCTGGTGCTCGGCTGCGACTCCGTGTTCGAGCTGGACGGGGAGTCGTACGGGAAGCCGTACGAACCGGACGTCGCGCTCAAGCGCATCACCGCCATGAGCGGGCGGGCGGGCACGCTGCACACCGGCCACTGGCTGGTGGACGCCCACGACGACGCGGCCCACCCGGCCGGACACGGGGCCCTGAGCTCGGCGACCGTTCACTTCGCGCAGATGTCCCCCGAGGAGATCCGGGACTACGTGGGCACCGGAGAACCACTGCAGGTGGCCGGCTCCTTCACGCTGGACGGGCGCGGATCCGTGTTCGTGGAACGCGTGGAGGGGGACCCGAACGCGGTGGTCGGACTGAGCCTGTCCACGCTGCGGGCACTGCTGCGCGACGCGGGCGTGTGCGTCACCACGTGGTGGGACGCCCAGCCGGAGGGCGCACAGCACAGCGCGCAATGATTTGTAGAACTTCTACAGTTCACGCGGTTCTCGGCGCCGACACTTAGGCGTTCCCCCCGGCGGGGCACTAATCTTTCGGAGAGATGTCGACAAGGAGTTATCACGTGACCACCACCTCGCGGCAGCACGAAGAGGCCGCCACCGCACCCCGTCCGCTCACCAAGGTCCTGGTGGCCAACCGTGGGGAGATCGCGGTCCGTGTCATCCGCGCCGCGCGTGACGAGGGCATCGCCTCGGTGGCCGTGTACGCGGACCCGGACCGGGACGCCCTGCATGTGCGCATGGCGGACGAGGCCTACGCCCTCGGTGGCACCACCGCCGCGGACTCCTACCTGCAGATCGACAAGATCCTCGACGCCGCCGCCCGCTCCGGCGCGGACGCCGTCCATCCCGGCTACGGGTTCCTCTCCGAGAACGCGGACTTCGCGGCGGCCGTGCTCAACGCCGGTCTCACGTGGATCGGCCCTCCCCCGGCGGCCATCCGCCAGCTGGGGGACAAGGTGGCCGCCCGCCACATCGCGGAGAAGGTCAACGCCCCGCAGGTGCCCGGCACCGCGGACCCCGTGACGAGCGCCCAGGAGGTCCTGGACTTCGCGGACGAGCACGGCCTGCCCATCGCCATCAAGGCGGCCTTCGGCGGCGGCGGACGCGGCATCAAGGTCGTGCGCGAACGCGAGGCCATCCCGGAGCTGTACGAGTCCGCCGTGCGCGAAGCGACCGCGGCGTTCGGCCGCGGTGAGTGCTTCGTCGAACGCTTCCTGGACGCACCCCGCCACGTGGAGACCCAGTGCCTCGCGGACCAGTTCGGCAACGTCGTCGTCGTCTCAACCCGCGACTGCTCGCTGCAGCGCCGCAATCAGAAGCTCGTGGAAGAGGCTCCGGCACCGTTCCTCACGGACGAGCAGAACCAGCGTCTCTACGAGTCCTCCAAGGCCATCCTGCGCGAGGCCGGGTACCAGGGCGCGGGCACGTGCGAGTTCCTCGTGGGCCAGGACGGCACCATCTCCTTCCTGGAGGTCAACACGCGCCTGCAGGTGGAGCACCCCGTCTCGGAGGAGGTCTCCGGACTGGACTTGGTGCGCGAGCAGTTCCGCATCGCCCGCGGCGAGGCGCTCGGCTACGAGGACCCCGAGATCCGCGGCCACAGCTTCGAGTTCCGCATCAACGGCGAGGACGCCGGGCGCAACTTCATGCCCTCCCCCGGCACGCTCACCACGTTCACCATGCCCTCCGGGCCCGGGGTGCGCGTGGACTCTGGTGTGGAGGCCGGAGAGACGGTGGGCGGCAGCTTCGACTCCATGCTCGCCAAGCTCATCGTCACGGGCGCGAACCGCACCCAGGCCCTGGAGCGCTCCCGCCGTGCCCTGCAGGAGCTGAGCATCGAGGGCATGCCCACGGTGGTCCCGTTCCACCGTGCCGTCGTCTCCGATCCGGCCTTCGCCACCCCTGAAGGCACCCCGTTCACCGTGCACACCCGCTGGATCGAGACCGAGTTCGACAACCAGATCGAACCCTTCAGCGCTGCCCCCGAGCCCTCGGAGGAGGAGCCGGAGCGGCAGAGCATCGTGGTGGAGGTGGGCGGCAAGCGCCTGGAGGTGACCGTCCCGCAGCAGCTCGCGGGCCCCCGCTCGGCCGCCCCCACCGCGCAGAGCAAGCAGCGCAAGCAGCGGGCCACGCGTGGTTCGGCCGCGGCCCGCGGTGCATCCGGGGACTCACTGACCTCACCCATGCAGGGCACCATCGTGAAGATCGCCGTGTCCAACGGGGATGAGGTCTCCGAGGGCGATCTGATCGTGGTGCTCGAGGCCATGAAGATGGAGCAGCCCCTCACGGCGCACAAGTCCGGGGTCGTCAAGGACCTGGACGTCTCGCAGGGGGACACCGTCTCCGCCGGGACCGTGCTCGCCTCCATCACGGGCTGAGCGGATAGGGGCAGCGCGACGACGCCGCCGCGGTCAAGACGGCGTCTCAGAATGTGAACTCCCCAGTTCACGATGTGGTATCCGGCGCTCTATCTTGAAGACATTCAGACCACCTGTCCTGTGAGGTTCACCATGTCTTCGCCCGTGTCCACCGTGGACCCCGGTTCTGCAGCGCAACGCCCCGCCGTTCCGCGCAGCCGCGTGATCCTGGCCTCCCTCGTGGGGACCACGATCGAGTTCTACGACTTCTACGTCTACGCCACCGCCGCCGTGGCCGTCTTCCCCGCCCTGTTCTTCACGGGCGAGAACGACACCGCCAAGCTGCTGGCCTCCATGGCCACGTTCGCCGCCGCGTTCTTCGGCCGCCCCATCGGTTCTGTGATCTTCGGGCACTACGGTGATCGCATCGGACGCAAGGCCACCCTGATCGGCGCGCTGCTGACCATGGGTGTGGCCACGTTCCTGATCGGCATGCTGCCCACCTTCTACCAGATCGGCATCTGGGCGCCTCTGATCCTCACGATCCTGCGCTTCTGCCAGGGTCTGGGCCTGGGTGGCGAGTGGTCCGGCGCATCCCTGCTGGCCACCGAGTACGCGGAGGAGGGCAAGCGCGCGCGGGCCGCCATGTGGCCGCAGCTCGGGGCCCCGTTCGGGTTCATCCTGGCCAACGGCTTCTTCCTGCTGCTGACCGTGGCCATGCAGTTCGGCACCGCCGGTCACGAGCTCGGCGCGAACCACCCGTTCCTGGTGTGGGGCTGGCGCATCCCGTTCCTGGCCTCCGTGGTCATGGTCCTTCTGGGTCTGTGGGTGCGCGTCAAGCTCGAGGAGACCCCCGTGTTCCAGCGGGCGGAGCAGCAGGGTGAGAAGGTGAAGGCCCCGGTCATCGACGTCTTCAAGACCTCGTGGGTGCAGATCGTCCAGGGCACGTTCATCATGCTGGCCACCTACGTGCTCTTCTACCTGATGACCGCGTGGATCCTCTCCTACGGCATCGGCAAGCCCGCCGCCGGGGGGCTGGGCGTGCAGTACCGCACGTTCCTGATCCTGCAGCTGCTCGCGGTGCTTCTCTTCGCGGCCATGGTCCCGGTCTCCGGCTGGCTCGCGGACCGCTTCGGACGCCGTTCCTCCCAGCTGGTGATCACCTCCGCCATCCTGCTCTTCGGCCTGAGCTTCGGGCTGATCATGGACCCGGCGCACGTGGGCACGGGCACGGACGCGTCCCTGCCGCGCATCCTGTTCTTCCTCACACTCGGCATGACGCTGATGGGCCTGACCTTCGGCTCGATGTCCGCGATCCTGCCGGAGCTGTTCCCCACCAACGTGCGCTACACCGGTTCTGGCATCGCGTACAACGTGGCCTCCATCCTGGGCGCGGCCATCACCCCGTACATCGCGGTGATGCTCAACTCCTCGTACGGGGTGGGCTCGGTGGGCCTGTACCTGTCCTTCGCGGCGGTCATCACGCTCGTGGCCCTGTGGTTCTCCCCGGAGACCCGCCACGTGGACATGTACGCCGTGGGCACCCCCACGCCGTAGGGCCGCTTTCCCTCGCTACGACGACGCCGCGGTGACCTTCTCCTGAAGGTCACCGCGGCGTCGTCGTAGCCGAGCACGCGGTACTCGCCCCGGCCGAGGCGTCACGGGAAGCCCGGGCGGTCAGCCCCGTCGGGGAAGGACCGGGGCCGCTGCGTCAGCGGTGCACGTGCAGGCGGCGGGCGGCCTCGGCGATCGTGCCGGACAGGGACGGGTAGACCGCGAAGGTGTCCGAGAGGTCGTCAACACCCAGGCGGTGCGTGACGGCGAGGGCGATCGGGAAGATCAGCTCGGAGGCGCGCGGGCCCACCACCACGCCACCCATCACGGTGCCGCTGCCGCGGCGGGCAAAGATCTTCACGAAGCCGTCATCCACCGCCATCATCTTGGCGCGGGGATTGGTGGCCAGGTTCATGGACATCCCCACGAACATGGCGGGATCGTCCTCAACATCCTGCTGGGTGATGCCCACCGAGGCGATCTCGGGCGAGGTGAAGATGTTGGAGGCCACCTCGTCCGTGCGCAGCGGGTGCACCGTGTCGCCCAGGATGTGCGCGATCGCAATGCGTCCCTGCATGGCGGCCACGGACGCCAGCGGCATCACACCGGTGCAGTCACCGGCCGCGTAGATGCCGGGGGCCGTGGTGCGGGAGACGGTGTCCACCCGGATGTGGCCGCTGTCCGTCAGCGCCACGCCCGCCCCCTCGAGGCCCAGGTCCGCGGTGTTCGGGATCGACCCCACCGCCAGGAGGCAGTGCGAGCCACGGATCTTGCGGCCGTCTGAGAGGGTGACCCGGACGCCGTCGCCGGTATTCTCCACCGCATCCGCACGGGAACGGGATAGCACGCGCAGCCCGCGGCGCTCGAAGACGTTCTCCAGCACCTGGGCGGCATCCTTGTCCGAACCGGGGAGCACCTGCTCGCGCGAAGAGATCAGCGTGACGTCCGATCCCAGGCCGTTGTAGGCCGAGGCGAACTCGGCGCCGGTGACACCTGAGCCCACGACGATGAGCTTCTCAGGGATCTCGGTGAGCTGGTAGATCTGCTTCCAGTTGAAGATCCGCTCGCCGTCCGGCTTGGCGGTCTCCAGCTCGCGGGGGTGCGCGCCGACGGAGACCAGTACAACGTCCGCCCTCAGTTCGTAGGGCTCGTCGTCACTGGGCTCCACCACCACGGTGTGGCGGTCCACGATGCGCCCGCGGCCCTGCACCACGCGCACACCCACCCGCTCCAGGCCGCGCTTGATGTCACGAGACTGCGTGGCAGCCAGACGCAGCAGGCGCACGTTGACCTTGTCCAGGTCCACGCGGAGGTTGTTGAGCTCCTCCGTGGCATCGAGGTCGTCCCCCACGTGCACGCCCAGGTCCCTGGCGGACGCAAAGCGGTTCATGGTGTCCGCGGAGGCGATGAGCGTCTTGGACGGCACCACGTCCGTGAGCACGGCGGCACCACCCATGCCCTGCTCCTCCACCACGGTGACGTCCGCCCCCAGCGACGCCGCCACGAGCGCCGCCTCGTAGCCGCCCGGGCCACCGCCGATGATCACGAGCTTCTGGTCCGCGAATTCCCTCTGCACAGTCATGTCTGCCATGGGCCCCAGCCTACCGGGGGCTCCCACACGCTGACGCCGCGCGATGGCTGTCCTACAGTGGGCCCATGACCACCACCACAGAGACCACGGACCCCTTCGACCTGGCCCGGCAGGCGGCCGAGGCGTTGCGCGAGCGCACGGGTGTGCAGAGCCACCGGATCGCGCTGACGCTGGGCTCCGGGTGGGGCGGCGCCGCGGACCTGCTCGGTGAGACCGTGGCCGAGGTTCCCGCCCACGAGATCCCCGGCTTCTCCAAGCCCGCACTGGAAGGTCACGGCGGCACGCTGCGCTCCATTCGACTGCCGGACGACGAGCACGCCCTGGTGATCGGTGCCCGCACCCACTTCTACGAGGGCAAGGGAGTGCGCGCCGTCGCCCACGGGGTGCGCACGGCTGCAGCCGCGGGTGCGCAGGTCATGATCCTGACCAACGGCTGCGGCGGGCTGAACCCCGCGTGGGGCCCCGGGACACCCGTGCTGATCAGCGACCACCTGAACCTCACCGCCCGGTCCCCGCTGGAAGGCGCCACGTTCGTGGACCTCACGGACCTCTACTCCTCCCGGCTGCGGGAGATCGCCCACCGTGTGGACCCGGAACTGGACGAGGGCGTCTACGCCCAGTTCCCAGGCCCGCACTACGAGACCCCGGCCGAAGTCCAGATGGCCAAGGTGCTCGGCGCGGACCTCGTGGGCATGTCGACGGCGCTCGAGGCCATTGCCGCCCGCCAGGCCGGTCTCGAGGTGCTCGGGATGTCCCTCGTCACGAACCTCGCGGCCGGGATCAGCCCCGAGCCCCTCTCCCACGAGGAGGTGCTTGAGGCCGGGCGCGCGGCGGGTCCGCGCATCTCCCGGCTGCTCGCGGACGTCGTCGCCCAGCTCTGAGGCAGGTTCCGCGCCCCGTCACGGACCCGCAGCGTCGTCCCCCGACGTCCCCCGCGCGGGCCACAGACAGAATGTCACCAAGTGCGGGTCCCAGGCACTAGACTGACCGCAAGACAGCAATGCGCCCGCAGTGGCGGTCCGAAAGGGTGAAGTCATGGTCAGAAGATCGGAAGCCGACGTTCCCACGAGTGCTGCGCACTCCTCCGGGCACGCTGCGGGGCGCACCGTGGAGGACGGTAGCCACGCCGTGGACGCGGACGCGGACGCCCGCACCGCCCACTCGCACCGGGGGGCCAACACCCGCAACCGTCATGAGTACTCCGGCCAGGGGGACGTCGTGAAGAACGCGATCCTCTTCGTGGGCGGCTTCATCACCGTTGTGCTGAGCCTGTACCTCTTCAGCACCTACCCGGACAGCTGGGTGCTTTTCCTGGTGGGCATCCTGGTCTACGGCCTGGCGTTGATGGTCCCCACCCTGTTCCTCAACGGCAGCACCGCCAAGCACTCCACGGGCGGCACCGAGCTCACCCTGGACCTTCCCCGCGACGCCTCCGAGATGGCGCAGCGCACCGGTCCCGTGGGCCAGCGCCAGGACCGCGTCACCAGCTGAGCGCACCGCGCACCTGTAGGAGCCCCGCCCCGTCCACGGACGAGCGGGGCTCTCGCGTTGTCGGGGGTGCCCCCGCTTCGCCCCGCCGTCTCTCAGTCCACGGCCGGTCGGCCCCACCTGGCCGTTGCCCGGGGCGCACCCCCGTGGAGGAATCTGAGGTGTGGACAAACCACGAAACCCTCAGGGAAGCCGGGCACTTCTACACCTCAGACGCCGCACCGGCAGCCGCCGGGAACTTGGAAGTCAGACTCGGAGCTCGGACCCCGCGCGTCGGCCTGGTGCACCGCCCGGCCGCAGGCGCCGGCGCGGCGGCACCCTAGGCGCTGACCACCCACGCTTCCCCGCAACCCTCGTCCGTCTCGGCGGCGTCGACGGCGGTGAACGCGGCCGCGTTGACCACCGCGCGGTAGCGGGGCGCGGGCACCGCAGTGGCGGGAGTGATCTCCCGTGCGACGACGGCGCCGAAGCCGGGCCCCTCGCGCAGGTCCACCCACACGCCGAAGACCCGGCCGGTCACGACCGAGTCGTCCGTGTCCCACGGCTCGGCGTGGATGCAGCGCGTGGTGCCCCGGGTGCCGTTGAAGGACATGTTCTGCTGCGCAAAGGTGGCGCCGATGGAGCCGGCGCCACCGGTCACGAGCAGATGTCCCATGACTGTTCGTCACGGAGCGGCTGAGAGGTGGACACCGCGGGAGGTGCGGCGTCCCCGACCCCTGCCGAGCTGCGTCGTCGTCCCCCTGCGTCCCTAGGAAGCGGACCCGGCCTCGGAGCCAGACCCGGCCGTCTCGAGCACCGGGAAGATCGCGTCCAGCACCTCGCCGGCCCACGCGAGGATGTCCCCGTCCACGAGATCCTTGCCGCCGATCCGCGCGGTCTTGGGCTTGGGGATCAGCACCATGCGCGCGTCTGTGCCCGGCACGGGACGGACCTGGGATCCCGGGTAGAGGCGCTGCAGGCGCATCTCGCGGGACTCGGTGAGGTCCGCGGGCGAGAAGCGGATCATGTTTCCCTGCGTGGCCACGTCCGTGAGGCCCGCGGCGCGGGCGCGGATCCGCAGCCGCGCGACCTCAAGGAGATTGGCGACGGGGGTGGGCACGGGTCCATAGCGGTCCTCGAGCTCCTCCGCGGCCTCAACAACGGCCTGCTCCGTGGCGGCGTTGGCCAGGGTGCGGTAGGCCTCCAGGCGTAGCCGCTCCCCCGGCACGTAGTCGTGCGGGAGGTGCGCGTTGACGGGCAGCTCGATCTTCATCTCCGCGGGCCCGGTGTCCTGGTCCCCGCGGTGCTCGGCCACGGCTTCGCCCACGAGACGCAGGTACATGTCGAAGCCCACGCCGGCGATGTGCCCGGACTGCTCGCCGCCCAGCAGGTTTCCGGCGCCGCGGATCTCGAGGTCCTTCATGGCCAGCTGCATGCCGGAGCCGAGCTCGTTGTGCGCGGCCACGGCCTTGAGACGCTCCAGCGCGGTCTCGCTCAGCGGCTTCTCCACCGGGTACAGGAAGTAGGCGTACGCCCGCTCGCGCCCGCGCCCCACGCGACCGCGCAGCTGGTGCAGCTGCGAGAGGCCGTAGCGGTCCGCGTGGTCCACGATCAGCGTGTTCGCGTTGGCGATGTCCAGGCCGGTCTCCACGATGGTGGTGCAGATCAGCACGTCGAACTTCTTCTCCCAGAAGTCCACGATGATCTGCTCCAGGCGGGACTCGCTCATCTGCCCGTGGGCGACAGCGATCCGCGCCTCCGGGACGAGCTCCGCGAGCTCCTTGGCCCGCGCCTCGATGGTGGACACCCGGTTGTGGATGAAGAACACCTGCCCCTCACGCATGAGCTCGCGGCGCACCGCGGCCGAGACCTGCTTGTTCGTGTAGGGACCCACGTACGTGAGAACGGGGTGGCGCTCCTCCGGCGGGGTGGCCAGCGTGGAGGTCTCGCGGATGCCCGTCATGGACATCTCCAGCGTGCGCGGGATGGGCGTGGCGGACATCGCCAGCACGTCCACGTCCGTGCGCATGGCCTTGAGCTTCTCCTTGTGCTCCACGCCGAAGCGCTGCTCCTCGTCGATGATCACCAGCCCCAGGTTTTTGAACTGCATCTCCTTGCTCAGCAGCCGGTGGGTGCCGATCACCACGTCCACCGCGCCGCTGCGCAGCCCCTCCATGGTGGCCTTGGACTCCTTGGCGCTCTGGAACCGGGAGAGGGTTGCCAGGCGCACGGGGAAGCCCGAGAAGCGCTCAGCAAAGGTCTCGGTGTGCTGCTGGGCGAGCAGCGTGGTGGGCACAAGCACCGCCACCTGCTTGCCGTCCTGCACGGCCTTGAACGCCGCGCGCACCGCCACCTCGGTCTTGCCATAGCCCACGTCTCCGGAGATCAGCCGGTCCATGGGGATAGGCCGCTCCATGTCCGCCTTGACCTCGTCGATGGTGGTCAACTGGTCCGGTGTCTCCACGTACGGGAACGCCTGCTCCAGCTCGCGCTGCCAGGGGGTGTCCGGGCCGAACGCGTGGCCCTTGGAGGCCATGCGCGCCGAGTAGAGCCGGATCAGCTCGTTCGCGATCTCCTTGACGGCCTTCTTGGCGCTGCGCTTGGTCTTGCTCCAGTCCGCACCGCCCATCTTGGACAGCGACGGTGCCTCACCGCCCACGTAGCTGCTCACCTGGTCGAGCTGGTCCGTGGGCACGAACAGCCGGTCCCTCGGACCGTTGCGCTTGGACGGCGCGTAGTCCAGCACCAGGTACTCGCGCACGGGCTTGGGCTGGCCCGGGACGGTCATTGCACCGGCGATCGGGCGCTGGACGAGCTCCACGAACTGGCCGATGCCGTGCTGCTCGTGCACCACGTAGTCGCCCTTCTGCAGGGCCAGGGGATCCACCTGGTTGCGCTTGCGCCGCTGCGGAAGCCTGCGCTCCGCGCGGGTGTCGTAGGTGCTCGCCCGGCCGAGCACGTCCGCCTCCGTCAGGAGGGCGGTACGCGTGGCCTCGAGCACGAAGCCTCGACCCGCGCGCGCCGTCGTCAGCTCCACGAGCCCCGGCTGCGGGCTCTCGGTGAGGGTCTCGTAGCGTGCCGCGGGGATCTCCGCGCCGTGCAGCAGCTCGCTCAGCCGCTGCAGGGGCCCGGGCCCGTCCGTCACGAGCACCACGCGCCACTCCTCGCGCACGCGCTGGGCAAGGAAACTCAGCATGGCCTCCACGTCCCCGGCGAACCGGGTGGGCTCGCGTCCACCCACGGTGAGGGTGTCCGCGTCCGTGTCCGCGAGGTGCACCTCTTCCTCTGAGGTGTCGGCGTCGATCTGGGAGGCGGTCACGGCGTTGACGTTGAGGCCCGTGACGGACCACCAGCCCACCGAGCGGTCGAGGGCGAGCTCGCGCACCTCGGCAATCGTGTGGAAGGAGCCTGAGGCCAGCGAACGGGTGGCGCCGTCGTCCGTGTCCAGCGCGGTGTTCAGGTCCAGGGGCGCGTCGTTGCCGCCGGACGCGGACTCCCACGCCGCCATGAGGAACTCCTCGTTGGTGGCCACGAGGTCGTGTGCGCGGGCCCGGACCTTCTCCGGTTCCAGCACCACGGTCATGGAGCCCTCCGGCAGCAGGGACAGCACCTGGACCATGTCGTCCGCGAGAAGCGGCGCGAGGGACTCCATGCCCTCCACGTACTGTCCCCCGGCGATGCGCTCCAGCATCTCCCGGCCCCCGGGCAGCTGCTCCTTGAGCTTGGCGGCGCGCGACTGCACGGACGGCGTCACGAGCAGCTCGCGGCACGGCGGGGCGACGACGACGCTCGGGTGGGCCGCGTCCGCGAGCGTGCGCTGGTCCGCGACGGCGAACCAGCGCATCTCGTCCAGCTCGTCCCCGAAGAACTCGAGGCGCACGGGGTGGTCCTCGGTGGGCGGGAAGACGTCCACGATCCCGCCGCGCACCGCGAACTCGCCGCGCTTGGTGACCATGTCCACGCGCGCGTACGCGGCGGCCGCGAGGTCCTTGACGAGCCCCTGGAAGTCGTAGTCCTGCCCCGTGCGCAGCGTCACGGGCTCCATCTCACCGAGCCCGGCGACCACCGGCTGCAGCACCGAGCGCACCGGGGCCACGACCACGCGCAGGGGCTCAGCGGTGGCGTCCGGGTGCGCGAGCCGGCGCAGCACGCCCAGGCGCTGGCCCACGGTGTCCGAACGGGGGGAGAGCCGCTCGTGCGGCAGGGTCTCCCAGGACGGGAAGTTCGCGATGCCCCCGGCCGGCAGGTAGGACTCGAGCGCGGCCTGCACCTGCTCAGCCTCCCGCCCGGTGGCGGTCACGGCGAGCAGCACCGGCCTCGCGACACCGTTCGCCGCCGCCCCGCTGGAGACAGCCCCGTGCGCCTGCTCCAGGCCGCTCGCGATCTGCGCGAGCACTGGCGCGCGCAGTCCGTCCGTGGCACTGATGATCGTCTCCGCCGAGCGCTCCGCGAGGGGGCGTGACGCCTGCGAGCGGATGTTGGCGAAACCGCGGTCCTCGCAGAGGGCGGTGAGCAGACCGGTCAGGGACATGGGTGGGTGGCTCCTGGGTGAGTCGACGGGATGAGCGGACGGAATGGGCAGGGGCGGTGAGCGGCGCCGTCACCGGGTCCGTGCCGAGAAATCGTGATGAGGAATAGTGACGGGGATCGTGGGCGGGACGGCGCGCCGAGCCGTGGTGCTCCCGCCGACGCCGCCCCCCTGATCGCGTTTCAGCCTACCCGCGAGTCCCGACACGCACACCGGTGCAGCCACCCGTCGTCGGCTCGTACCCTGGAGTCCATGACGACGTCCCAGCCCCACGCCCTGACCGGCCTCACCGTGGCCATCACGGCGCACCGCCGCGCCCAAGAACAGGGCGGTGCGTTCGAGCGCCACGGCGCGCGCGTCCAGTACGCACCCGCGCTGAAGATCACGCCCACGGACGAGGACGACGACGTGGTGGCCGCCGTCCGCGAGACCGTCGCCTCCGCGCCGGGCACCGTGCTGGTCACGACCGGCTACGGGGTCAAGCGCTGGCTGTCCGTCGCCGAGGAGCACGGCCTGCGCGAGGAGCTGCTCGCGGCTCTGCGCGAGAGCACCGTGTACGCGCGCGGCGCCAAGGCGAAGGGCCAGCTGCAGGCACTCGAGATCCCGTGCGCGTACACGGGCTCCTCCGGGCGCACCGCCGAGCTCGTGGACCGGGTGCTCGAGATGCCCTCCCCGGGCACCGTCACGCTCCAGCTGCACGGCACGGCGGACGAGCAGCAGCTCGGTCGGCTGCGATCCGCCGGACTGGACGTGCGCGTGTTCGCCCCCTACCGCTGGGAGTCTGCGGACGAGGGCTCACGGCTGTCCCGGCTCGTTCGCGAGATCGCGGCCGGGGACCTGGACTATGTGACCTTCACGGCAGCCCCCGCGGTGGACGCGGTGCTCGATGCCGCCACTGCCGCGGGCTGCCGCGACGGCGTCGTGGCCTCGCTGCGGGAGGGCCGCTGCACCGCCGTGGCAATCGGCCCCGTCTGCGTGCAGCCGCTCGAGGAGGCCGGCATCACGAACGCCGTGGTCCCCGAGCGCTTCCGCCTCGGGGCCATGGTCAAGGCCGTGTGCGATCACGCGAGGGCGGCCGCCTCCCGGTAGTGCTCGACGACGAGCGCCACGAGCTCCTGGGGCACCTCGCCCCCGGCCACGAGCAGCGGCTCGGCGGTCACGTCCGCGCCCGCGGCAAGTGCGCGGCCGTGGAAGAACCCGGGGGCCAGCAGGTACGGCACCACGAGAACCCGACCCGCGGCCCCGCCGTGCCCGGACCGCGGCGTCGCGGACGTGGTGGGTTGGTGTGCAGGTGACACGGGGCACGGCGGCGGCACGGCGGCATCACCCGCGGCGGCCGCGCGAATCTCTGACTCGGTCGGCGCCTCGGGGCAGCCGGGGTCGCCACGTCGCTCCGCCGCGGCGTCGTCCCCCGCCCGGTCCTCCGGCGGGGTGCCCAGCTCGCGCCTGGCCTCCGCGACGGCCTCCGGCAGCGTGGGGCGCGCCGCGGAGAGGTAGGCGGGGGTGACCGGGAGGCCCACCTCTTCGGTGAGCAGCCGCGCGGTGCGCTCACAGTCCTCGCCCGCGCGGGGGTCCGAGGAGCCGGCGGCCACCATCACGATCCTGTCTCCCGGGCCGACGTCGGGCCCGCCGCTCACGCGCACCGCCTCCGCGAGCCGGCGGGCCATGATGCGGGCGAGCCCGCGGTCCGGACCGAGCGCCGCCGCCACCCGGTGGCGCGGGGTGCCCCGCACCGCGCGGGCCATGTCCACGAACACGTGGTAGCCGGCGGAGAGCAGCAGCGGGACCACCACGGCGTCGTCCCCGGCGAGCTGCGCCGTGCGGGCCACGAGGTCCGGCTCCTGGACGTCCACCCAGGTGTCCACCACGGGGACGTCTGGAAGTGCGGTGCGCACCTCGGCGACGAGCGCGGCGACAGCGCTCTGGCCTGCGGGGTCACGGGTACCGTGCGCGCACGCGAGGAGGACGGGGGCTGGTTCAGTGGAGGTGCTCACCCGGTCCATTGTGCCGCCGACCGGCCTGGTTCAGCGCCGCATGGCGTCCGTGTACCCCACGCTGCGGTCCACGGCGCGCTGGCGCCGCACGAGCCACGCCGTCCCGCCCGGCAGGCGAGCCAGGCGGGATTTGACCGTGACGCGGCGCTGGCTCGGCATCATCCGGGCCGCGAGCTCAAGATACCGACGCGCATCCGCCGCGCGCCCCTCCCGCAGGGCCTGCTCGGCGTCCGAAACGGCGGCGAGCGGGGAGCCCTTGCGCAACCGGGTGAGCAGCTTCTGGCGCTCCTCCTCGCTCAGCTCCCGCTCGAAGCGGGTGAGCGTCTTGCGCAGCGCCATCTCCTCCCCCGCGGCCATCCGGTCCCGCTGGGACTGCATGGAGCCGCCCGACCACGCGATGATCGAGGTGACATCGTCCACCCGGTCGAAGCGCCACCCCGAGTAGACGGCCCGCAGCCACAGCTCCCAGTCCTCCACGAAGACCTGCTCCGGGTCGAAGACGCCCACCTCCTCGAAGAAGCGGCGCGGGAACAGGCCGTAGAGGCTGCCGATGTTGTACTCAAGCACCACGCTGCGCTGCTGCTGCGGCTCGGGCATCCGCTCGCGGTACTGCACCCGCTCCGCGTTGATCCCCGAAGGCGTGCACTGCCAGCCGTTGGCGTAGACCACGGTGCGCTCGCGTCCGGGTTCGCGCTGCAGCTCCCGGTACCGGGCCAGCAGTGTCTCGAGGTGGTGCGGCAGCAGCTGGTCGTCCGCGTCCAGGAACGTGACGAAGTCCCCCGCGACGAGTCCAAGCGCCCGGTTGCGGGCTGCACCGCATCCCGCGTTGTCCTGGCGCATGACCCGGACCGTCCTGCCGGGGCGGTTCACGGCCTCGTAGCCCCTGAGCACATGCGCGGTGTTGTCCGTGGACCCGTCGTCCACCACGAAGACCTCCACACGCGGGTGCGTCTGGCGCAGCACGCTGCTGATCGCCTGCCCCACCAGGTCCTGGCCGTTGTAGACGGCGATGACCACGCTGACGAGCGGGACCTCGCCCTCGGTACCGGGCGTGCTCTCGTGTGCCATTTCTCCCCTGTCGTTGCTCACGGTCGTGGCTCGCTGCCACACCGTGCGGCCCGTGGCTCACCGTGGAGCTCGGCGTGCTGCCCGCCCCCGAAGTGCGGCGCCGGTCTCCTGACCTGGCACCCGTCCAAGTCTAGGAATCGCGCAGAGCCGCCCCCGCTGGGATCCGTCCACACATAGGGGCACGTTTGCCCCGAACGACGTGTTTTCGGGGCTCCCTGCCGTAGCCCCTCGGTAGGATTTTTCTGCAGTTGGCCACGTCCAAGGGGAGAGCCGTGGGCTCGCAAGGACCGAGGCAGTGTGCTCATCGGTCAAGGGGGAGAAGCGTGAATCTTAGTCAGTACGTCCGTTGTCTGAAGGACATGTGGTTGCTCGTGGTGCTCACCACGGTGGTGGGGGTGCTCCTCGGGACCGCGGCGGGCCTGCTGATGCCCAAGTCCTACGAGTCCCAGGCACAGGTCTTCGTGAATGTCGCGAATCCCCGCTCCGTCACGGACCTGCAGATGGGCGAGCAGTTCGCCGTGGCCCGCGCCGCGTCCTACGCACGGGTGGCCACCACCAACTCGGTGCTCCAGCCCGTGGTGGACACCGTCCACCTCGACGAGACGCCCGAGGAGCTTGCGGAGTCCGGCGTCGTCGCCACCAACCAGCCCAACACCGCGATGATCACGCTCACCGCCACCGGAACCTCCGCTCAGCAGGCCGCGGACATCGCCCAGGCCACCGCGGACAGCCTCGTGGAGGTCAGCCGCTCGCTCGAGACCATTCCGCAGGCGCAGGACGGCCAGCAGCCCGCCAACGTGAAGCTGAACGTGGTCCAGAAGGCCGCGGTGCCGCAGAAGTCCTCGGGCCCCTCCGCCGCCGTCAACGCGGCCCTCGGCGCTCTCGTGGGTCTGATCGCGGGTCTGCTCCTGGTGCTCCTGCGCGGCGGCCGGTCCCTGCGCGCCCGCGAACGCGCCGGAGCGGAGCACCGCGCCACCCGCCGTGCCCGTGCCGCGGTGGACGACTCGCATGAGCACTGAGCGCTCCCGCCCCGGGCACCCGCGCGACGTCGTCGTCGTGTGCCCCACCGAGTACGGCGGACAGCTCGAGCACGCCGCAGACCTTGCGCTGGCACTGGAGGCGTCTTCGGACGTCGCCGCCGTGGCGCTCGTCTCCCGCCCGGGGGCCCGGGAGTACCTGGGCTGGGGTCCGGGGCACCCCGTGCGCGTAGTGGAGACCGTTCCGCCGCGCCGCACCACCGTTCCGGCCTCGTCCCCGGGCAAGGTGCTGCGCGCCGGCCTGCAGGTGGCGGACCTGCTGCGCGAGCACCTAGCGGTGCGCGCCGCGGCCCGGCGCGCGGGCGCGGACGCCGTTCTCGCCCTGGATTCCACCAAGTACCCGGTCCCCGGGGCTCTGCGCGCTCGGCGCACCCAGCGCACGGCCGTGTTCGTGCACAACGCCCAGCCGCACTTCGACCTCGCCAGCGCCTCCGTCCGCGAGAAGGTGCTGCTGTGGCTGGACCGGGCCTGCGCGCGCCGGGCGGACCGCGTCATCACGCACGGCGCCGAGCAGGCCGAGATCGTTCGGGGCTATACGGACCGCCCTGTGAGCGCCGTGGCGCTGCCGGTGTCCTCGCGGCTCGATCCGCAGGTGCCCACCGCGACCACCGGCACGGACGCGGGGCCGCACGCCCTGTGCATCGGTGAGGTCCGCGCCAACAAGGGCATCGAGCACGCCGTCGTCGCCGCCGGTGAGGCCGGGGTGCCGCTGCTCGTGCGCGGCGCGGCCGAGAGCCCGGAGCTGGGCGCGGAGCTCACCCGCCTGGCCACCCGCTACCCCGCCGTGGACTTCGAGGACCGCTTCCTGAGCCGCGAAGAGTTCGCCGGGCACGTGCGCGACGCCGCGGTCATCGTGCTGCCCTACACCCACTTCGACGCCCACTCCGGCGTCCTCGCCAAGGCCATCGGCACGGGCACCCGCGTGGTGGCCTCGGACCTCGCCTCGCTGCGCGAGCAAGCCGGGGACTACCCCGGGTTCACCGCCGCGGACATCCGCGACCCGGCCGCCTTCGGGCGCGCCCTGCGCGCGGCGTTCGACAACGCCGTGGCGTCTGGACCGCGCGCGGGTGCCGGAGCGAGCGGCGTCGCCCCCTCCCACGGCACCGGGCCTGCCCCGGTCGACCACACAGACTGGGAGCCCTCCGTGGCCGCCGTCCTGGGAGTGCAGGTCGCATGAGCCCCACCGCCGTGCCCCCCACGGACCGGTCCCGCACCCGGCGTGCCGCCCGCGCCGCCGCGCGTCGGGACCCGCCCGTGACCGGCGCACGGGGCACCCGGCTGGACCGCGCACTGGCCGCGGTGCTGATCGTGCTCTCGGTGCTGCCCTACGCGGCGGTCCCCCTGGGCTCGAACACCAACCTGCCACTGTCCAGCCTCGTGGCGGTGGTCCTGATCGTGCGCTGCGGGCGCCACATGCCCGTGATGTGGACCGCCCTGCTGGTGGGGGCGGTGCCCTTCGCGGCCTCGTTCCTGCGGATGTTCTTCACGTCCCAGCCGCTGCAGATCCCGGGGTCCATCACCTGGCTCGTGTTTACCCTCCCCCTGGCCGGGACCGCGGCAGCCACCGTGTTCCTGGGAGCGCGCACCATCCCCTGGCTCAGCTGGGCCATGCTCCTCAGCGCCGGTTTCACGCTCGTGCAGAAGTACGTGTTCTTCGACGTGCTGGACACCATTCCCTTTGAGGGCCTCTACGACCTCCCCGGCTACGCGAACGTCTCCGACTTCAGCGAGACGTTCATGCAGTACGTGCGCCGGCCCTTCGGGCTCTTCCCGGAGACCTCCTTCATGGTGGGCACCCTCTCGCTCATGGCCATGGCCCTGGTGCTCCTCGCGCGCCACTACCGGCGACGGATGACGGCGCGGGACGTCGTCGCCCTCGCCCTGGTGCTGTGGGCCGTGGCAATCTCCGGCTCCGGTGCCGCCGTGGTGGTGCTGGGCGTGGTGCTCGTGGCCGCGATCGCCCCCTACGCCGTGCGCCATGCGTGGGCCGCGGTGCTGCTGGTGCCCACCGGGCTCGCCGGCGCCGTGTGGGTGGGCGTGGGCGTGCTGCAGGACCGGCAGGAGTCCTTCAACTGGTCCTGGGCGGACCGAGGCTCCTCCATCACGGCATCCGTCCGCTACCTCTTCTCCGACCCCCTCGTCTTCCTCCTGGGTGTGGGCAGGGGCCGGTCCAACGAGCTGTTCCTGGCGGGCCGGATGCCCCTGGGCGACCTGCAGCACTACAACCCTCTCCCGGACATCTACTCCGTGATCGGGCGCGTGGTGCTCGAGGACGGCATGGTCTTCGGACTGGCCCTCGTCCTGTTCATGGCCGTGATGTGCCTGAGGTCCGGCGGGCGCAACCCGCTGTGGCTCGGGCTGTGCACGCTGGTGGTGTGGATCGTGGTCGCCGGCGGAACCACGAGCTACGACTCCGCCTTCTGGGTGTGGGGCACCGCCGGCGTGTGCCTGGGGCTGGAGATCACCCGCTCCGAGGACACCCGGGAGACCGCAGCCCCGTGGGCTCCGGAGGGCGCCGAGTCGATCGGCGCTCCCACCGCCGTGCCGACCGGCCCAGCGGGCCCGTCACCCCACTTGTGATCCCCGCACGCCTCGGCGGCATCTCCCCCACGGCACCCGAACTCTTCCGTTCTCCCCAGAAAGGCCCGCCCCGTGCGCGTTCTCCACATTGTCAACGACGCCGAGACCGGTGGTGCGCAGACCCTCATCGAGCAGCTGATGCTCGCGCGCCCCGAGGGCGACGACGCCCACCTCCTGGTCCTCATGGGCCAGGGAGCGCTCTCGCCACGGCTGGAGGCCGCCGCCACGAGCACCGCCTACGTGGGCATGACCCGCCGCGACGTGGTGCCCCTGAGGGCGATGCGCGCGCTGCGAAGGCTCGTCGCGGAGCACGGCATCCAGGTGGTGCACTCCCACCTGCAGCAGTCAGACCTGGTCAACGAGGTCACCCCGCACGGGGCCAGGCGCGTGGCCACCCTGCACAACAGCCTGCACCTGGCGCAGAAGCCCGTCACCCGGGTCACCTGGTGGCTTGCGGCGCAGGCCTCCGCCCGGCTCGACGCCGTGGTCGCGTGCTCCAACTCTGCCCTCGGCTTCGCGGCGGAGTCGCACTACCGTTTCGGCACGGAGCACATCCGCGTCGTGCACAACGGCACGCGAATCTCGCCGGTTCCCGCCCCTGAGCCCTCCGGTCCCCCGGTGTTCGTGCACCTGGGCCGCTGCGTGGAGCAGAAGGACCACCCCACCCTCTTCCGCGCCTTCGCGCGCGTGCTCGCCGAGCACCCCGACGCGCGGCTGTTCTGCGCGGGCCACCTGGTGGACCCCGGGAACGAGGCACTCACCATCGAGCTGGAGACGCTGGGCATCGGTCAGGCCGTGACTCTGCTGGGCTCGGTCTCGGACGTCCACGCGCTGATCCGCACCGCCCACGCCGTGGTCTTCGCGAGCAACCACGAGGCCCTGCCCATGGCGGGTCTGGAGGCGCTGAGCGAGGGCGTGCCGGTGATCACCACGGACACCGGCGACGCGAAGCTGCTGGCCGTGGACCCGCAGGCCGTGGTGCCCGTCCGCGATCCGGAAGCCCTGGGCCGTGCCATGAACCGCTTCGTGGACCTCCCGGCCGCGGAGCGTGGCGAGTGGCGGCGTCGCAGCTGGGAGCTCGGACGCACCGAGTTCGACAGCCGCGGCACCGCCCGGCGCTACCGTGAGCTCTACGAGGAGCTGACGGACGGTTCCTGACGCCCGCCGTGCTCCTGCGTTGCGCGTTCGTTGATCTCCCGGTCGCGGCGGCGGATCCGGCGGAAGGCCATGACGAAGACGGCGCCGAGCGCGGCCGCGCACACACCGATCGTCACCACGTCCGGCAGCACACGGCCCACGAGCATGAAGACCCCCACGGCCCCGGCCGACCCGAGGGCCATCAGCGCCCACGTGCGCAGATTCGCCCCAGTGACCCCCGAGGGCTCGGCACGCTCGCTGAAGTAGAGCTGCACCGGAACCGCGAGCAGCAGGGGTGCCACGGAAGCAGCCATGACGAGCTCCAGGCTGTCGGTGCCGGCGGCGAGCCACACAGCGGGCAGCGTAACCACCAGGACGCCCAGGCTGATGAGGGACGCCACCAGGGGGTTGCCCCGCAGTGTCATCACCAGGTTGGGGACCTGGCCCAGGGACTCCCCCAGCACACCCAGCACCACCATGGCGAGGGCGGGTGCTGCGAAGGCCATGCCCGCGCCCAGCCACACGGTCAGCAGCTCCGTGGGGATGGCGAGCAGCGGGATGCTGAGCATGAGGCCCACCAGCAGGGCGACCGTCGTCGCCACCCGGATGTGCTCCGCAGCCTCGGCACCTCGCGACTTCTTGATGGGGTAGGCGAAGGGCATCGAGATCCAGCTCACGACCAGCCGTGCGCTCTGGTTCACCCGCATCAGTGCACCGAACGCCGTGGCGGCCTGCAGCCCGAGGGTGGGGCCCACGATGAACAGCGGCAGCTGGTACACGCCCAGCAGCGAGAGGGACCCGATGGAGAGCACCGAGGACATCCGCAGCAGCGGTCGGCCCTGTTCCTTCCAGGCACCGGGCAGCGGCCGCGCCAGCCCGAAGCGGCGGTACACGGCCCAGAAGCACACGATGGGCGGCAGCAGCAGGGACGCGCACTCCACAAGGACGAGCGCGATCAGCCCGCCGTGCAGCGGGATGAGCAGGGCGTAGCCGGCCGCACGGCCCAGGATCGCCACCACGGCGGCCTTGCGCTCGATGTCCGGGCGGTTGAGGCCCCACAGCAGAGAGTTGCACGCGCGTCCGAGCACGGAGAAGAACAGCGTGACCCCCGCAGCCAGCAGCAGCAGCGTCACCGCGTGCCGGTCCCGCTCGGGGACGGCCACCGTCGTGAGGTACAGCGGGAAAACCGCGAAGTACAGCGCCGTGAGCACCACGGCGAGCACCAGGAAGACCAGCAGGGCCACGCCCACGAAGCTGCGGCGTTTGGCGTGGGCGCCCGGATCGTCGTCGGGGATGTCCGCGAGGGTGCGCACGATCCCTGTACCCAGCCCGAAGTCCGACATGGTCAGCAGCTGGATGGCGCTGAACGTGATGACCCACAGGCCGTAGGACTCGGCCCCCACGATGGCGATCGCGAAGGGGTAGAGCAGCAGGAGTCCGAACACGCTGGTGAAACCCGAGATGTAGTTCCACAGGATGTTGGTCCCCACCCGGGACGTCTGCGTTTCGGCGGCGGGTACGGGGCTGGAGCGGGTGTCTGTCATGGGGTTGCTACTGGGCCTTCCAATGGGCGAAGAGCTCGTCGAGGTGACCCGCGAGCTCGTTGCGGGCGGTGCGGGAGAGCACGGAGTGGTCCACGCCCGGGGAGAAGCGCTCGTCGATGCTGCGCCCGCGGCGCTGCAGCCGGGCGACGGCGCGGTCCGCGGTGGTCTCCCGGTACCGGGGTTCGTCCTGCGGGCCCACGATGAGCACGACGCAGCGGTCCTGGCTCGCACGGTCCAGGACGTGGTCCGGGATCGACGCCGCTGGGTTGCGTCCCATGAGGTTCCACACGCTCTCGGGCGCGTGCCGGCGTAGCGCCCGCGATCCGGCCCGCTTGCCCTTCGTCAGCAGCTCCCTGCCCCACGACGTCGCCCCGGCGAGTGCCCGGCGCGCTGCAGCTCTGCCCGTGGTCGCCAGCCGGCACGCGGCACCCGGGCGGGCGCCGTCGTCGCCCCCCACGCCGTTGGCCACCATCCCGTTGGCCACCGCGTTGTTGCCGGCCCCGCTGCCGTCAGCTGCACCGCCCGCAGGGCGCGCGGAGCGTGCCGACGTCGACGCCGCACGCTCGGCCGTGGCGCCCACCGTCGCACTTGTCGTGGCATTTGCCTTGGCCCGCAGCTTGGCGTCCCCGTCGTAGGCGGTGCGCTGCTGGTCGAAGAATGCCTGGTTCATGCGCCACTCGTTCTGGCTCACGAGGACCATGCCCTTCACCGGCAGACCGGCCGGCTCCCGGGCGGCACGCAGCGCGGCCCAGGCACCGGAGCACAGGACGGTGGACACGACGTCAGCGTCGAATCGTTCCGCGAGCCACGCAGCCTGCTCCCGAAGCGCCTCGGCGTTGAGGTCGCGGTACGGGTTCGGGTCCCGGTCGGACCACAGCAGAGCGCGGTCGCCCGCGCCGTCACGGTCCGCCCGCAGGCTCGCCACGCCCAGCCCCGCGAGCCGACGTGCGGTCTCGGACCACAGCGCGGAGCCGTCCCGGGGCTCGGACGCACCGGGGGCGAAGAATGTGGTGGGCATGCCCGGCCGGGGCGCGATCGCGGCGTGCGCGCCGTCATGTGCAGCTCGGCCGCCGTCCGTCAGCGAACCCTCACCTGTCAGGGGACCCGTGAGGATCCCGGGGTAGCCCCTGGGCGTCACCGCCACGATCTCCTCCGCGCAGGCGGTGCCGTCCGCGGCACGGAACTCGTTGCGCCGCGGACCGCGACCTGTGCCCGTGAGCGGTACGAGCTCCTCGCGCGGCAGCTGCCGCAGCAGGTCCTCGAGAACGTCGTAGTGCACGCGCACGTCCAGGGAATCCACGCCGTACATGATCTTGGCGCGCGGCTGATCCTTCTCGCGGTGGACCTCGAGGTTCTCCGGCCGGGCGCCCATGGTGCGGGGGTCCGGGAGAGAGGAGAGCTCGCGGGCCTGCTCGTCCGTGAGCCACAGCCCCATCAGGTCCACCCCGTCCGTCACGGGGATCTCGGGCAGGGTGGCCCGGCGCAGGCGGGACCACTGGTTCACGAACGTCCGTCCGCTCACGGGCTCCCACGCGATCACGCGGTCGAAGCGCTCCGCCACCCGTGCCAGCAGTCCGCCGCCCACGCGGTAGCCGATGCCGTACACCGGCAGCTGCTCCACACCGCATACCCGCCGCGCCTGCGCGGTGGCGTCCAGGATGTTGCGCTCCCACACGCGCAGCACGTCGTCCTGCGGCTGCAGTTCGTGCGAGTCCCCCGTGCCCCGGTAGCTGACCCGGGCCACGCAGTACCCCGCCCCGGCCAGCAGCATGGCCAGCTGGCGCAGCGCGCGGTAACCCTGCACAGCCTCCCGGCCGGCGGGCGGCGCAAGCACCACCAGGCCCCGCGTCCTGCCGTTCTCGGGCGTGTGCACCCATGTGAAGGTGGCGCCTCGCCCCGTCCCGGTCCACATCCCCGTGCCCAGCACACCCGCCGGCGCGGAGTCCGCGGTCCCAGCCGTGGCCGCTTGTCGTTGCTCCAATGTCTCCGTCATGTCTCTCCCCTTGTGTGCTCCACGAGCGTTCCGTGCTCCCCCGGGCAGTCTGGCTGCCCCGGGTGGTCACCGCGTCGTGGCGCCTTCCACGAGCGGCACCCGCAGCCCGTAGATCTCTCCCAGCCGGCGACGCTGCACCGCACGGCAGTTCTCCCACAGCGCCTGCCCGGCCCAGCGCGTGACCTCGTTGCGCGCGCGCTCGTCCGTGATCTCCTCCCAGCGCGCCGCGACCTCCTCCGGCGTGTCCACGACAACAGGCAGTCCGGCGTCGTCGAAGACCCGGATCCTGCGCACGATCACCGGAATGTCGTTCAGAGCCGCCTCCAGCACCGTGATCGGGAAGCCCTCCCAGCGCGCCGTGTGCAGGTAGACGTCCGCGCGCTGCAGGTGCCGGCGCACGTCCTCGTGGCCCACCCACCCCGTGACCTCCACGCCGTGCTCGCGCAGCATCCGCTCGACGTCCTCGTCCCCGCCGCCGATCCACAGGGGCCGGACGTCGTGGCCGGCCGCACGGATGGCGTCCACCGCCTGTGCGAAGAACACAGGGTCCTTCTGCGCGGCGAGCCGGCCCGCGCCAGCGAGCACGAGCGGCTCACCGACACCGGGGCGCGGCTTGCGGGCCCCGTAGGAGGGGGCGATGTTCGGCACGTAGACGGTGTGCGGGGCGATCGGCCCCCAGTGGGCCACATTGTTCTCTGCCTTCGAGCAGCCCGCAAGGACGTCCGTGCGGGCCGCGAGCGCCCCCTCCAGCAACCAGTACCCAAGCCGGGTGGCACGCGAGCGGTCCAGGCGCGAGAAGGACCACGCGTGCGGCGTGTACACCTGCTTGATCCGGGACAGAGACAGGTCCACGTACCTGTTATTGGTCAGCTCGTGGACGGCGCGGGACCACCGCGCGGCGCCCGAGCCGCGCCGAGCGGGGCTCCCCGTGCCGGACGCGACGCCGCCGCCTCCCCCGCCTGCCGCAGGCTCCAGGCCCGTACCGCTCAGCAGGTACCCCTGGCGCTCGGCGCGCGTCGTGGGCGCTCCCGGTGCATTGAGCGGGGAGAGGGTGTCGTTGCGACGCCGCGGCAGGTGCCCGACGGCGAGGCGCGCGTAGACCCCGGCGTAGCTGGAGTGGGAGTGGATGACATCCGGCTTGACCTCCCTGATGGCCCAGCGCGTGGCGGTGATGTTCGCCAGGTGTCCCCCAGGCAGGGAGCGCACCGATGAGAAGTCATCGTCCCAGTTGGTCTCGAGGTTTACGGCCTCGGGGCGCAGGTTACACAACAGGTGGTGTTCGCACTCGGGCGTGGCACGGGCGTAGTCCCGCACGGCCGCGGCGACTCCCCCGCCAAACGCCTCGACCACGTGCAGCACCACCGGCGGGTGGCCGGGGCTGCCGCCCCCGGCCGTGGTGGCGATGTCGTCCACGCACGTCGGAGCGCGGTCCGGTGCCTGCCCGGCCGACGTCGGTTCTTGCAGATACATGAGTCCCCCGATGACTTCACGCCCGCCGGAAAAATTGCGGCGCGCCCCTGAGAAAAGCGCAACCTTGCGCCTGCGGCGGGATCCCCATCCCGCCGGGACCGGCTCCTCCGCGAAGACTCTGCGGGGGCCGATACCCAGTCTAGGGAGCGGAAGCCGGGCTATCCTGCGTTCGAGTGCATCATCACTGCCCCTTCTTTGGCGGACAGTAGACCGGGCCCGCCTGCACCTCCGAGTGGGGCCCGGCAGCGCCTGCTCCGCCCGTGCGGCGGGGCCCCATGCGACTCACGCGATTAGGATGAGGGCAGTAGCCCGTACGGGTGCACGCCCGCACGGGGACCCACGCCCCTGAACCGACCCAGAAGGAGCACCATGTCCGTCAACGCATCCACCACCATCAAGGCCCCCGTGGACACCGTCCTGAAGACGTTCGTGGACGAGGCCTTCGTCCGCCACGTCAGCGACCGTGCCGGCACCGAGCTCGAGTCCTTCGAGGTCAACGGGGACACCTCCACCGCGTTCACGGCCACCACGGTGCGCAGCATGGGCGCGGACAAGCTGCCGGACGTCGTGCAGAAGTTCGTGAAGGGCGGCGTGAAGCTGACCCAGGTGGACACCTACGACGCCCCCGCGGCGGACGGCTCGCGCACCGTGCGCACCGAGATCAAGGCCGGCGGGCTGCCCGTGGGCGCCACCGCCCAGCAGAGCATCAAGCCGCTCGGCGAGAACGAGACCTCGGTGGACGTCACCGGCGAGGTCCAGGCCAACATCCCGCTGGTCGGCAAGAAGATCGCCGCCGCCGCAGAGCCCTACATCGGCAAGGCGCTCACCCTGCAGGCCCGCGAGGCCGAGGCGTGGATCTCCAAGGGCTGAGACCCACCGCTGACAGGACGGTCGGGCTGCGCACACGGCGCAGCCCGACCCATTTCCATTCGACACGACGATCGCGGTTCACGACCGAACCACGCGACGGGAGCTTTTTGTTGTGAGTACGGACACGCAGACGTCCTCCGAATCCGGTGGATCCGTCATGGATTTCCTCCGCAAGGACACCACCGGTGGCCTCTTCCTGCTGATCGCCATGGTGCTCGCCCTGGTGCTGGCCAACTCTCCCTGGAGTGACTTCTACTTCGGGCTGCGCGACGCCGAGGTGGGCCCCGGCGAGGTGGCCGGACTGCAGCACACCGTGGGGCACTGGGCCGCGGACGGGCTGCTCGCGGTGTTCTTCTTCCTGACCGGCCTGGAGCTCAAGGCCGAGTTCGTGGACGGCGAGCTGCACAACATCCGCAAGGCGATCCTGCCGGTGGTGGCGGCCGCCGGCGGTGTGCTGGTGCCCGCGCTGATCTTCCTGGGGGTCAACCTCGCCTCCGGCGGCGAGCCCACGGCACTGCACGGCTGGGCGATCCCCACCGCCACGGACATCGCGTTCGCCGTCTCCGTCCTGGCCGTGGTGGGCTCGTCCCTCCCCGTGGCCATGCGCACGTTCCTGCTCACGCTGGCGGTCGTGGACGACCTCATTGCCATCGCGATCATCGCGTTCGTGTACACCGAGAGCGTCAAGTTCCCGTTCCTGATCGGCGCGGCCGTGCTGCTCGCCCTGTTCTGGTTCCTCACCCACAAGTACATGACCTGGTTCATGGACAAGCACTGGGCGGCGTGGGTCATCCTCCTGCCCATCGGTCTGGTCACCTGGTGGCTCGTGTACGAGTCCGGCATCCACGCCACGATCGCGGGTGTGCTGCTGGGCTTCATGGTCCCCGTGCTCAAGGAGAAACCGCGCATCATCCGCGAGGAGGACCCCCGGCTGGGCCTGGCCCCCACCCTGGAGCACCGCTTCCGTCCGCTGTCCAACGGCGTGATCATCCCGGTCTTCGCGTTCTTCTCGGCCGGCGTGGCCGTGGGCGGTCTCAGCGGCATCAAGGACGCCGCCATGGACCCTGTGGCCCTGGGCATCGTGGCCGGTCTGGTGCTCGGCAAGCCCCTGGGCATCTTCGGGGCCGCGTGGCTGATGGACCGGTTCACGTCCGCGGAGAAGGACAAGGACTACACCTGGCTCGACATGCTCGGCATGACGTTCGTCGCCGGCATCGGCTTCACCGTGTCCCTGCTGGTCGCGGAGCTCAGCTTCGGCGAGGGCAGCCCCCACAGCGACCACGCCAAGGTGGGCATCCTGTGCGGCTCCCTCCTGGCGGCCGCGATCGGTGCGGCGTTCATGGCACCGCGCAACGCCAAGTACAAGGCGATGCGCGCGGCGGGCAACGACCCCGACACCCTCGACTGACTGCCAGGTGGGGCGTCCCCGCCCACCACGTGCGAGCGCGGCAGCAGTCCTCCGCCGCACATGAAAATCGACGGATCCATCCCAGGATCCGTCGATTTTCATGTTCAGCGCGCCCCCTGCCACCTCGGCACCCCTGCAAGAACTGAGCAAGTGCACGTTGGGAAGCCCCGGAGTGCACATGCTCAGTGTTGGCAGGGCCAAAGTTGCGCCCGGGCGACCCCAGGCACCGAGTGCCGCCCGGGTGCCGCCTCCGGCGCCCGTTCAGGCCGGGTCGCGCGCGTGGAAGTGCTGCTGCGCCTCGGTGAGGCCCTGTTCGGTCAGCATCTCCACGGCATCCGCGGCATCGGAGACCAGCAGAGGCAGCTCCTTCGCCTGTGCCCCGGAGAAGCGCTTGAGCACATAGTCTGCGGTGTCCATCCGCCCCGGGGGCCGCCCCACCCCCACACGCACCCGCACGTAGTCCCGGCCACCCATGGCCTTGGTGATGTCGCGCAGGCCGTTGTGCCCGCCCTCGCCGCCGCCGCGCTTGAGCTTGACCGCACCGAACGGGAGGTCGACGTCGTCGTGCACCACCACGAGGTCCTCCAGTCCCAGGGAGTAGTACTTCGCCAGCGCACTCACCGGCCCCCCGGAGACGTTCATGTAGCTCAACGGCTGAGCGAGCACGAGGCGCGGCGACCCGGGGCGCATCCGCGTCTCGGCAACGGCGGCCCGGGCCCTGTGTGCGGAGAGTTTCTCCCCCGCCCGCCGCGCGAGCTCGGCCACGACCATTGCTCCAACGTTGTGGCGCGTTCCGGCGTACGCGTCGCCGGGATTGCCCAGTCCCACCACCAGGGTGCGGTCCGTCATCTCGTTCTCCCTCTCCTCGAGCCCTCTGTGAAGCCCCCGCAACGCCGAACGGCGGCAGACACACCAGGGTGCCTGCCGCCGCACGGGCCGCGCCGCACCCTGGCGGGCGCGACGAACGAGTGGTTCCTACTCGTTGTCCTCGGACTGCTCGGCGGCCTCCTCGGAGCCCTCGCCCTCGGACTCCTCGTCGGTCTCCGGCTCCTCGCCGAGGTCCTGCTCGACGGGCTCGGAGACGTTGACGACCAGCAGCTCCGGGTCGGAGACGAGCGTGACGCCGGAGGGCAGGGTGACGTCCGCGGCGTAGATGTGCTCGCCGGGCTCGCGGCCCTCGATGTCGATCTCGAAGTGCTCGGGCACCTTCAGGGCGTCCGCCTCGATCAGGAGCACGTTCTCCTCGAGGTTGTGGACGGCGGTCGGGGCGACCTCGCCCGCGACGGACAGGGGAACCTCGACCTCGACGCGCTCGCCGCGGCGCACGGTCAGCAGGTCGATGTGCAGGATCTCGGGGCGCACCGCGTGGCGCTGCACCTCCTTGATCATGGCCAGGTGGCCCTCGCCGTCCACGTTGATCTCGAGCACGGCGTTGGGGTTGCGGGACGCGAGCATCATGTCGTGGCCCGGCAGGATCACGTGCAGCGGCTCGGCGCCGTGGCCGTAGATCACGGCGGGGATCTGGTCGTTGGCGCGCACGCGGCGGGCGTAGCCCTTGCCGAACTCGGTGCGCAGGGTGGCGGGAATGGTGATGACGTCCACCATGGTGGGTCTCCTTCGATCGTGGGTCCGGATGGTCACCTCGGACCGTTCGGAGCTCCGGTGCTCTCGCACCGCGTGTCCGAACGACTTCCGATCGACGTGGTGCGGCACCCCACTCACGCTCCCCGGGGCGTGTTCACCGGGGTGGCGGATCGGGATCCACAGGCCGTCGTCGATAACGGGGCAGAGTCCTGCCCCCTCGCCTTGGCAACCCGCCCACGGTACCACGACGACGCCGCGCGCCCGCCGCCCACGGGACCCTCCCCGCCGCCGTGGGGAGCGCCGTCGTCGCCCTCCGCAGGGCCGGCACACGTGCGCCGCCCATGAGCCGCGGAAACAGCGGGGCGTGGGCTCCACTGGGGGCGCAGGCACCCGGCGCGGCGGTGTCCACAACTCGGAGGCACGTGACCCCCAACCGGGCCACGAACCCCGCGATCCCGGCCTGTCGGATGTCCACAATTGCGTACCGAATCATGCATTTCGGCAGTATTCGCCCACGTGGGAGGGTATATTCGGTGCTTAGCGGGCGTAAATCTCGGGGGAGATGAACACCGTGGTGCGGGGGCCGCCTCTGACTCGGTCACCGCATCCGAGCGAGCGCGTGGGGTGTCTCGCCGTCGAACGGTTCTGGGGGAAGGTTCGTCGACCGTGTTCCAAAAAGCACAGCACAAGCACAGGCACGTCTCGTGGCGGCACAGCTACCAGCAGAAGCTGCGGCTCTACGACGCCGTGGCGCTGCTCCTGGCGGTGAGTCTCGCCCAGGCGCTGCGGTTCGGCTGGCTCCAGGGCCTGCTGCACGTGGACACGCTGCTGCCCGTGCCGTACTGGTTCGTGGGCCTCGTGCTCGCGGTGGTGTGGTGGGGCTGGCTCGAGCTGCGGGGCACGCGCGAGGTCCGGCTGATCGGCAACGGCGCCGAGGAGGCCAAGCAGGTGGTCACCGCCTCGCTCACGCTCTTCGCGGCCATTGCGATCGCCTCCTACGCGCTGGACGTGCCCACGGCCCGCGGCTACATCCTGATCGCCCTGCCGGTCGGCACCGTCGTGCTGCTGGCGGGTCGGATGACGGCTCGGCGCCAGCTGATCCTGCGCCGCGCCAAGGGCCAGAACATGTCCCGCACCATGGTCGTGGGCCGCTTCCCCGGTGCCGTGGAGCTCGTGGGCGAGCTGCAGGAGCGTCCGGACGCCGGTTTCGACCCCGTGGCCGTCTACATGCCCACGTCCCACCACCGCCTCCCCGCTTCGCTCTCCTCGGTGCGGCTGCCGCAAAACGCCCTCGCGGCGCAGGACCGCCCCAGTGTCTCGGGCATCGTGCAGGCGTGCCGTGAGCACGACGTCGAGACCCTGGTGATGGCCGCCGCCGTCCCCCTGAGCACCACGGAGATCCGGCACCTGGGGTGGGCGCTCGCGGACGAGCGGATCCGCCTGGTCATGAACACCGGCCTCACGGACATTGCCGGGCCGCGCATCCACACGCAGCAGCTTGCTGGTCTGCCGCTGATCCACGTGGCCACGCCCCGGTTCACCCGCGCCAAGAAGACCGTCAAGCGCCTGATCGACATCGTGGGCTCACTGACCGCACTGGTGCTGCTCTCGCCGGTCATGATCGGGCTGGCCGTTCTGGTCAGGGCGCACGACGGCGGGCCCGCCCTCTTCGCCCAAGAGCGCGTGGGCATCGACGGCACCCGGTTCCGCATGCTCAAGTTCCGGTCCATGTACGTGGACGCAGAGGAGCGCAAGGCTGCCCTGCTGGCCACCAACGAGTCCGAGGGCGGGGTGCTCTTCAAGATGAAGGACGACCCCCGCGTGACGAAGCCGGGAACGTGGATGCGCCGCTACAGCCTGGACGAGCTGCCCCAGTTCATCAACGTCCTCAACGGCACCATGTCGCTGGTGGGCCCACGCCCGCCCCTGGCCAGCGAGGTGGACAAGTACGAGCAGCACGTCTACCGCCGGCTGCGGGTCCGCCCCGGAATCACCGGCCTGTGGCAGGTCTCGGGCCGTTCGGACCTGGACTGGAACCAGAGCGTGCGCCTGGACCTGTACTACGTGGAGAACTGGTCCCCGGTCCAGGACCTGGTCATCATGCTGCGCACCGTCCGCGCGGTCTTCGCCTCGGACGGCGCCTACTGAGCGTCACCCGCACCCCGCCCGTAGAGGACGCCGCTCTCCCACCACGGGGAGGGCGGCGTCCTCCGTCGTGGGCCCGCCCGAGCCGCCGCAACGGCGCCCGGAGCACCGCGACGGCATCCAGGGCGCCCGAGGCCATCGGCAGTGCCATGAGGGCCTGCTTGGGCCGCGGGGCCTCGGAAATCGAAACTTTTCCGTCCCGAAATGACTCCGTTATCAATCAGGGGACGCAAGATACATCGATTTTCATGGTGAACATTTACACTTTCTAGTGCGTCCCCCCAGGTCACTCCTCTTCCCCCATCGAGTGGCTTTCCCCCCACGCAGTAAAGGCATCACGCATGATCTCCCCCAGACGATCCGTCCTGCCCGCCGCCGTCACGGCCGCCGTGCTGACACTGTCCACCCTCATGCCCGCCGCAGCGGCGGACGACCCGCACGAGAACCTCAACCCCGCCAAGGGCGACGTGGTTTCCGTGGAGACCAAGGAGCTCGCGACGGTGGTCGAGGACCCCAAGCTCCCGGCCACTCCCCCCAAGACCGGTGACAAGAACCCCGGCGCCACCATGGGCCAGAAACTGAAGTCCATGGCGGACACCACCAAGCTCTCCGGCGCCTCCGAGAAGGAGGTGGAGAAGGTGGCGGCCACGGTGCTCGGCTCCGACGCCGCCTCCCCCAGCGCCACGCCGTCGGGCAAGGCGTCCGACAAGGCCACCGGAAAGGCCTCGGCGGAGCCCACCACGGACGCGACGTCGTCCTCCTCCGCCCAGGCGGCCGGGCCCACGGCCGTGGGCCCGGCGGGCGCGATGTCGCTGGTGATCCGGGCCAGCACCTGGCGCCCCGCGGGCATCGCGGGCATGGACGTCTCCGGCTGGCAGCCCGCCATCAACTGGAGCGCCGAGTACAACGCGGGCGCGCGCTTCGCGTACGTGAAGACCACGGAGGGCATCAACTACCGCTCCGAGGCGTTCAACGACCAGTACACCGGTTCCTACGCGGTGGGCATGAACCGCGGCGGCTACCACTTCGCGCTGCCGTCCCAGTCCTCCGGAGCGGCGCAGGCGGACTTCTTCGTGAACAACGGCGGAGGCTGGTCCGCGGACGGGCGCACCCTGCCCGGGCTGCTGGACATCGAGTACAACCCGTACTCGGCCCTGGGCAACACGTGCTACAACATGTCCGCCGCGCAGATGAACACGTGGATCAAGTCCTTCTCGGACCGCTACAAGCAGCGCACCGGGCGCCTGCCCGCCATCTACACCACCACGGACTGGTGGCAGACCTGCACGGGCAACACGTCCCAGTTCAACAACCACCCCCTGCACCTCGCGTCCTACGGCGTGGCCAGCCCGGGGCGGATGCCCAACGGCTGGTCCACCCACGACATCTGGCAGTTCACGGACAACGGGCCGTTCTCCGGCGACTCCAACGTCTATGGCGGGTCCTGGGCGCGGTTCGCCTCCCTGGCATCCTCCAGCTCCTACAAGCCCCTGGGTGGCCGCGCCTCCGGGTACAGCGTGAGCGGCGGCATCGGGGCCGTGTACAACTCGACGGGCGGCGCCGCCACGTGGGGCTCCCCGGTGACGGGCGAGGGCAACGCCGCGTACGGAGGGCGCTACCAGGAGTTCTCCCGCAACGGTGTGAAGTCCACCGGGTACTGGCACAGCCGCACCGGGGGGCACATGCTGCGCAACACCACGAGCATCGGCAAGAAGTTCATCTCCGCGGGCCGAGAGCGCGGTTACGGCTTCCCCCTGAACCAGGAGCGCAGCACGAGTGGCGGCGCCTACCAGGTCTTCCGAACCACCGCGGGCAAGAACACCAAGGTGATGTGGAGCAGCCGCACCGGGTCCCACGCCGTCAAGGAGTTCGGCGCGATCGGACAGCGCTGGGCCAAGGCCGGCATGGAGCGCGGCTACGGCTTCCCCACCACGGACGAGTACCGGGCGGGCACCGAGGTCCGCCAGCAGTTCTCCAACGGCTACATGATCGGCTACGACACCGCGACCGGTGTCACGCGGGTGGTCAGGCTGTGACACGCGGCTGATCCCACCGCGCCAACGATGACGGCGGGCGGTCCCCTGGTCCGGGGACCGCCCGCCGTTCTCGTGCACCCGCTGGGCGGGCCCGCTCAGGAGTTGCCGTTGAACAGGCTCGTGACCGAGCCGTCCTCGAAAACCTCCTGGATGGCCCGGGCGATCAGGGGCGCAATGGAGAGCACCGTGAGGTTCTCGAAGGTGTTCTCCTCGGGCACCGGCAGGGTGTCGGTGACCACGACCTCGTCCGCCCCGCAGTTGGCGAGGCGCTCCACGGCCGGCCCGGAGAACACGGCATGGGTGGCGGCGATGATCACGTTGGTGGCGCCCTGGTCCTTGAGGACCTGCACCGCGCCGGTGATGGTTCCGCCGGTGTCGATCATGTCGTCGATGAGCACGCACGTGCGGCCCTTGATGTTGCCCACGACCTCCTTGGAGACCGCCTGGTTGGGCACGGTGATGTCACGGGTCTTGTGCACGAACGCCAACGGTGCACCGCCCAGGCGCTCAGCCCACTGCTCGGCCACGCGCACGCGGCCGGTGTCTGGGGAGACCACGGTGACGTTGTCCACGTCCACCGCAGAGCGCACGTAGTCGCTGAGCAGCGGGATGGCCATGAGGTGGTCCACGGGGCCGTCGAAGAAGCCCTGGATCTGCGCCGTGTGCAGGTCCACGGACATCAGACGGTCCGCTCCGGCGGTCTTGTAGAGGTCCGCGATCAGGCGGGCAGAGATGGGCTCGCGGCCGCGGTGCTTCTTGTCCTGGCGGGCGTAGGGGTAGAAGGGGCTGACCACGGTGATGGACTTGGCGGAGGCCCGCTTGAGGGAGTCCAGCATGATGAGCTGCTCCATCAGCCACTGGTTGATGGGTGCGGGATGGGACTGGATGAGGAACGCGTCCGCACCGCGCACCGACTCGCCGAAGCGCACGTAGGTCTCGCCGTTGGCGAAGTCGTACGCGTCCGTGGGAACCAGTTCCGTCCCCAGCTCGCTCGCGATGCTCTGCGCGAGTTCGGGGTGCGCCCGACCCGAGAGCAGAACCATGCGGTTCGAACCCGTGTTGGTGATGCCGGTCATGTGGACTCGCTTTCCTAGGATTCCTGCTGGATCACTTGCTCGCGCAGCGTGCGCCCGGGCTCAGGCGTGGTCGTTGCGGTCGGACTGGGTGGCGGCCTCCGCCGCGCGGGCGGCCGCCGTGCCGGGACGGTGCCTCTGCACCCAGCCCTCCACAATGACCTGCTTGCCCTCGGTCAGCACCAGGGCGCCCGCGGGGACGTCCTTGCGCACCGTGGTCCCAGCGCCGGAGTAGGCGCCGTCCCCCACGGTCACGGGTGCCACGTACATGTTGTCCGAGCCCATGCGGACGTCGTTGCCCACGGTGGTGTGGTGCTTGGCCACGCCGTCGTAGTTGACGAAGACGGAGGCGGCGCCGATGTTCGAGTTCTCCCCGATGGTGGCGTCCCCCACGTAGGACAGGTGCGGGACCTTGGAGCCGCGGCCGATCTCGGCCTTCTTCGTCTCCACGAACGTTCCGATCTTCGCGTCCTCGCCCAGGACCGTGCCCGGGCGCAGGTAGGCAAAGGGCCCCACGATGGAGCCGGCGGCGAGCTGCGCATCGCTGCCGTGGGTGCGCACCACGGTGGCGCCACGACCCACGGTGACGTCCGTGAGGGTGGTGTCCGGGCCCACGACGGCGTCCTCCCCCACCACGGTGCGCCCGTGGAGCTGGGTGCCGGGCAGCACGGTGCTGTCCGCCTCGAGCTCCACGGTGTCGTCGATCCACGTGGTGGCGGGGTCCACGATGGACACCCCGTTGCGCATGTGCCGCTCGAGCGTGCGCTGGTTCAGGTAGCGGCCGAGGGCGGCGAGCTGGACGCGATCGTTGGCGCCCTCGAGCTCCATGTAGTCCGCCATCTTCAGGGCGTCCACGCGGTGGCCGGCCTCGCGCGCCAGGCGGGGGACGTCCGTGAGGTACTTCTCCGCCTGGGCATTGTCCGTGTCCACGCGGGACAGCGCGTCGCGCAGCACAGCGGCGTCGAACGCGAAGATCCCGGAGTTGACCTCGCTCACGGCACGCTCGGCGTCCGTTGCGTCCTTGAACTCCTTGATCCCGGTGAACTGCCCGTCCGTGTCCCGCAGGATCCGGCCGTACTTGCCGGGTTCCGGGTGGTCCGCGCTCAGCACGGTCACGGCGTTGCCGTGGGCCACGTGGTGGGAGGTGAACTCGCGCAGCGTCTGCGCGGTAAGCAGGGGGACGTCCCCGTAGGTCACCAGCACGGTGCCGGTCACGGGGATCTCGGCGTCCAGGACGTCGAGCCCGGCATCCACGGCGGAGCCGGTGCCGGGGACGTCCGACTGGTCCGCGATCAGCACGTCCGCGTCCAGCTCGCCGATGTGCTCCGCCACGAGGTCCCGCTGGTGACGCACCACGGCGACGACGCGCTGCGGCGAGAGCTCCCGCGCCGTTTTCAGTGCGTGGCCCACCATGGACCGGCCGCCGATGGGGTGCAGGATCTTGGGGACCTTGGACTTCATGCGGGTGCCCTTTCCCGCGGCCAGGACGATGATTGCGGCGGGGGTCTCCCCACCTTCCACGGTGTCAACGGTGCTCACGGAGCAGACTCCTCTGGTTGCTCGTGAGGCGGTGGGGGGCCATCTGCGCCTCGATGTGTCGTGCGTTCCGCCACTAGGACTCGAACCTAGACTCACGGCTCCAAAGGCCGGTGTGCTGCCAATTACACCATGGCGGAGCATTGCGCCCCGCGGGGTGCAACACACGTGTGTGCCCGCGGGCACACGAGAGGTCACTTTATCATCCGGTCATCCGCCGTCAGCACGGTGATCACACTCCCCAGGGCCCGGCACTCCCGGTATCCGGGCAGGGTGCGCAGCAGCTCGGCGTCGTCCTGTGCGCGCAGTCCACGCACCAGGACCGGAGCGCGGGAGGCGGCCCGGCGCACCACGGCCCAGGAGTCGTCGTCTGGCTGTCCGGCGGCCCGCGAGCGCGAGAGGTCCCACGCCAGGGAGGTGGTGCCCCGAGCGCTGACGTCCAGGGTGCCCTGGTCGTGCTCGCGGTCCAACAGGGCCAGCAGCATCCCCACCTCGTCCACCTCGGCGCTGTTCTGCACCATGAGCCGCACGCCGCGGTCCGAGGCGGCCTCAGCGAGCGCGGCGAGCATGGAGTAGAGGCGCTGGCGCTGGCGGCCGCGGTGGGCCACACCTCCCAGCGCAAGGACGAGCATGCCCGCGCCGACGCCGCGGCACAGGTCCAGGGCGTCGTCCACGGCGGCGATCACGCCCTCGTCCGGGATGTCGTCGTCCACGGCAACGGGGGCGCGCAGCAGCAGCGGATCGGCCCCGGCCGCCCGCAGCCGCTCCCCGGCCTGGCGGCGCACCACGGAGCCCATCTGCGGGCCCACCGGGCGGTCGCCGCCGATCGTGATCTCCACCGGCCCCGGGCGCCCCGCCACAGCGGCGAGTGCCCCCGCGAGGTCCTGGGCCTCGTCCAAGACTGTTCCCGCGGGTCCGGCGCCCGCACCTGTCTCCTGCATGGCACCCAGTGTCCCACGACACGCACGGGGCGCGGCGCCGGGGCCCCGCCGTGCCCCTGAGCCCACGGGCGCGCACCGACGCTCCCCCCGGGTGCCAGGGCGGGCAACCGCGGCACGGACCGCTCTCCCCCCGCGCTTGTATCCTTGGCGGGTGGCTCATCTGATCGGCGGAGAAAACCTGCACCTCGAGTACCCCACCAAGACCGTGTTCGACGCGGTCACCGTGGGGGTGAACGAGGGTGACCGGATCGGCATCGTCGGGCGCAACGGGGACGGCAAGTCCACCCTGATGCGCCTGCTGGCGGGGCGGATCCAGCCGGACTCCGGGAGGGTGACCGTGCGCTCGGGCACCACCGTGGGAATGCTGGACCAGGCGGACACCCTGGACCCGGAGCAGACGGTGGGCCACGCCGTCGTCGGCGACGTCCCCGACTACGTGTGGGCCGCGGACGCCAAGGTGCGGGACGTGGTCGAGGGCCTCGTCGCGGACGTGGACTGGGACACCCCCGTGGGCCGGCTCTCCGGCGGGCAGCGGCGCCGCGTGGCGCTCGCGAGCCTGCTGACCGGGGACTGGGACGTGATCTTCCTGGACGAGCCCACCAACCACCTGGACGTGGACGGCATCACGTGGCTCGCCAGGCATCTGAACTCGCGCTGGTCGAGGACCTCGGGCGCGCTGGCCGTGGTGACCCACGACCGCTGGTTCCTCGACGCCGTGTGCACGGACACGTGGGAGGTCCACGACCGCCTCGTGGAGCCCTTCGAGGGCGGGTACGCGGCGTACGTGCTGCAGCGCGTAGAGCGTGACCGCCAGGTCGCCGTGGTGGAGCAGAAGCGGCAGAACCTGATGCGCAAGGAGCTCGCGTGGCTGCGCCGCGGCGCCCCGGCGCGCACCTCCAAGCCGAAGTTCCGCATCGAGGCGGCCAACACCCTGATCGAGGACGTCCCCCCGCCCCGGGACACCGTGTCCCTGTCCCGCATGGCCGTCTCCCGGCTCGGCAAGGACGTGGTGGACATCGAGGACGTCTCGGTCGCCTTCCCTGCCGAGGACGGCTCCGGCGAGACCCGGGTGCTGCGTGACGTCACGTGGCTGATCGCCCCCGGCGAGCGCACCGGCATCCTGGGCGTCAACGGGGCGGGCAAGTCCACGCTGCTGGGCCTCGTCACGGGAGAGGTGGAGCCCACCTCCGGGCGGGTCAAGCGGGGTAAGACGGTGAAGATCGCCACGCTCACGCAGCAGCTGGACGAGCTCGCTGACGTGGCGCAGGACCGTGTCTCCGACGTGGTCGCGCAGAAGAAGACCTCCTACCTCACCGGCGGCAAGGAGATGACGCCCACGCAGCTGCTGGAACGCCTCGGGTTCACCTCCGCGCAGCTGAAGACCCCGGTCAAGGACCTCTCCGGCGGGCAGAAGCGGCGCCTGCAGCTGCTGCTGATCCTGCTGGACGAGCCCAACGTGCTGATCCTGGACGAGCCGTCCAACGACCTCGACACGGACATGCTCGCTGCCATGGAGGACCTTCTGGACACCTGGCCGGGCACGCTGCTGGTGGTCTCCCACGACCGCTACCTGCTCGAACGTGTGACGGACCAGCAGTACGCGGTGATCGACGGCCGATTCCGCCACCTGCCCGGCGGGGTGGAGGAGTACCTCAAGCTCTCGGCGTCCTCGGCCTCGGGCTCCGCGGCCGGGTCGAAGGGCGCGTCCAACCCGCTGGCGGGCGGCTCTGCATCCGCGGGCTCCGCAGCCCCGGGCACGGCGGCCTCGGGTGCCGGTTCGTCCGGCGACGACGCCGCACCGTCGCGTCCCGCGCTCGGCGGCGCCGAGGCGCGTGCGGCCCAGAAGGAGCTCGGCGCCGTGGAGCGCAGGCTGCAGAAGCTGCAGAAGGAGACCGAGTCGCTGGACGCCACCATGGCGGAGGCGGACCCCTCCGACTTCGAGGGTCTCGGCAAGCTCGCGGCCCGGAAGTCCGAGCTTCAGGAGCAGGTCGACGAGCTCGAGATGCGCTGGCTCGAACTGGGCGAGGCACTGGAGTAGAGGAGCCCCTACCCGACAGGCGGGCGCGGGCGCGGCGCCCGCCCAGTCGCGCCGCTCGGACACCACCGACCACGCCGGAAACGGATCACGGTCTTCGGTCCGCGCCACGGGACCGGTGGCGAGTTGCGAGAAGGGGATCGGGCGGCCCACGTGGCTCCCGCGGGCGGTGACGCGCGAGCGAGTGGCGCAGCGGCAGAAGCCCACCGAGCGAACCCACCGTGCCGACCTCCCCGACCTCGATGCGCCGGGCCAGCAGCCGCTTCAGCCGTCCGGGGCGCAGGGGCCGCACGTTCTCCGAGCGCAGGGCTGTCACGCGGGGGTCCGTCAGGGACGGGCCGTCCTCCACGTTGAGCAGGGCGCGGGCCGTGTGCCGCCAGCGCCCCGAATCGCAGCCGCCCACCACGGCGACGACGTCGAAAAGGTCCATGGGTGCCTTCTGGCTGTCGGAACCGACCGGGTCGAGTCCGGTCGGTGCTTGATAGTTATTCCCACAATTCCTGCCAGGGGCGACACCAGAAATCGCGGCCCCTGCCCGGCGAGTTCCGAGCGGGGCCGCGCAAGGCTGAAGGGAGACTCACTCGCTCCAGCCGTTGCCCTTGATGATCTCCACGAAGTCGTCCCGCTCGAAGCCGGGCTCGAAGTGTGCGAGGACGTCCGCGTTCATGGTGCCGAACGTGGAGCCCGGGCGGTGCGCCATGCCGTGGTGGAACGCGGAGAGGATGCGGTTCTTGAAGTCCGGGCGCGGGTGCAGCTCCACCACGGCTCGGCGGGCATCCTCGCTCACCTCGTCGAAGTGCATGCCCAGCACGTCCGTCTCCACGCCCGCGCTCACGAGGGCGACCTCCGGGGCCATGAACTCCGGGATCCCGGGAGTCGTGTGCAGGGCGATGCCGAGCCACGCGCTGTGCGCCCTGTCCCGGGACGCCCCGCGCTCCATGAGGAAGTCGAAGACGTCGTTCGCGCCGTCCACCTCGAAGCGCAGCATCGACTCCTGGTGGTCCTGGGTGAGACCGCGGTCGTGGAACATGGCACCCGCGTAGAGCAGTTCATGGTCGACGCTGAGCTCCTGCGCCTGACCCACCAGCGCACCGAAGAAGAAGACCCGGCGGGAGTGGTGGTAGAGCAGGTCGTCCTCGGTGTCACGGATGTACTCGGTGATCTCGCGGGTCAGTGCGGTGTCCGGCACCGCGATTCCTGCAACGGTGTCTGTCATGGTGGTGTTCCTTCGTTCGATGGTGCTGCTCTGTTCCGCGGACCAGGACGGGTCATGCCGCCCGCGCTGACGCAGGGGCGGCTGGCCGTGCTCGCCGGGATCTGCGCCCTGTTCAACGGCGTGGGCCGTGCCCACGCCGGGGACTCAGTCCCCCCGCCCCAGGTCCACGACCTCGAACTCCAGCAGGGAGGCCCCGGTGGCCACGGGCCTGCTGTCCCCGCCCGCGTGGGCCGCCTTCGCGTTGCCGTCACGCCACGCCTCGAAGTCCTCCTGGGTGGCCCACGTGGTCACCACGAAGTAGCGCCTCTCCCCCGCCACCGGACGCAGCAGCTGGAAACCCTCGAAGCCGCGTTCGCCGTCCACGGCGTGCCTGCGGGCGGCGAAGCGCGCCTCGAGCTCGTGGCCGGAGCCCTCGGGAACCTCGATGGCGTTGATCTTCACGACGGACATGTGTGCCTCCTCATGGTGGTGCCGACCCGTCCACTGTAGGCACAGCGACCACGCGCTGTCGTGGCGTGCGGCAGGCAGCCCGGCCGGGCGACGTCGTCACAGCCCCAGCGCGTCGCAGACCTCCCGGGCGGCGCGCTGGCCGGAGCGGATGGCGCCGTCGATGTAGCCGTTCCACACGGTCGCCGTCTCCGCCCCCGCCCAGGAGATCGCCCCCGAGCGCCGCGCCAGATCCTTGCCCACGGTGGTCCACAGCCCCGTGGCGAACCGGCCGCCGTAGCAGCCGCGGGTGAAGGACTCCTCGGACCAGTTGCGCTGCAGCACCTCGGTGGGCCACCCCGCCCGCTCACCGAAGAACTGTGCGAGGTCCGCGAGCACCAGGCGGGCGCGCTCGACCTCACCCAGCTCGTTGAACGCGCGCGCGTGGCGACCCTCCACGAACGCCACCAGGATGCCGCGCTCCGAGTCCGGCACGCAGTTGTCGTAGACCAGGGACACGTGGTGGTCCAGGCTCAGCACGGTCCCGCTCAGCCCCTCGGCGCGCCAGAACGGCTCCTCGTACTCCACCTGGAACTTCAGGACGTTGCCCGCCGTCATGTGCGATAGCGCGATGTCACGGTTGGCGGGCAGCGCCGGCTCGTAGTGCAGCCTCGACGCCATGACCGGGGGCAGCGCGACCACCACGGCGCTGGCCTCGTGGTCTCCGGCCGACGTGTGGACCCGCACGGGGCGGGCCGGCTCACCCGCCTCCTCGGCGTGGTGCGCCCCCCCCGCCGACGACGCCGCGTTCCAGCCGGTCACGCCCAGCACCTCGGTGCCGAGGACCACCCGATCCCCCAGCGTGCGCGCCAGGCCCTCCGAGAGCTGGTGCGTGCCGCCGAGGATCCGGGACTCCTGCGCACCGCCGATGGTGGTCATCATGCGGTGCAGACCCCCGCCGGAGCCCAGGTAGAAGAGCATGTGCAGGGCCGAGTACTCGTCCGACTCCGCCGCGAAGATCGAGGCGAGCATAGTGTCCGTGAAATCGCGGGCGCCGTCGTCCGCGCAGTGCTCCCGCAGCCACTGGGCCGCCGTGATCCGGTCCAGGGCTGCGGCGTCCGGGCTGAGCCAGGGCCGTTCGAGGTCCAGGCCCGCGGCCGTGGTGTCTATTAGGCGCAGCACCTCCAGGAAGGCCGCCGCGGACTCCTCACCCAGTCCGAAGGTGTCGTCCGAGCCCTCGCGGCGCTCGTCGTCCGCGAAGAGCAGCGAGGCGCCGTCGTCGTGCACGGTGAAGGTCTGCAGCCCGAGGCGCGCGGCGAGCGCCAGGACCTCGTCCTGGGTGGGGCCCACCCACTGGCCGCCGAGCTCGATCGGCGTCCCGGAGGCGAAGCGCCCGCCCTCGGTGCGCCCGCCCACGCGGTCCCGGGCCTCGAGGACGAGCACGTCCAGGCCGCGCTGCACGAGCAGCTCGGCGGCGGTGAGCCCCGAGATGCCGGCGCCGACTACGACCACGTCGTGGCTGCCGAGCACCGGTGACTCCTGTGCGACGGTGTTCTTCTGCATGTGATCCTCCTGCGTGACTGGCATTCAGTGTGGGCCGTGAACCGGTGCGAGTGTCGCGTTGAGGGTGCCGCGCGCCAACCCGAGACGTGCCTCCACCGGCGCCGCGACCCGGGCGGAATAGTGCTGCGGGTCCCCGTAACCCACAAGCGTGTGGGCGCTGAGTCCGTCGAGCAGCGCGATGATCTCCCAGGCGCACTCCTGGGGGTCCACGTCCGCGAACACCCCAGCCCCGGTGCCCCGGGAGAGCATGTTCGCCACGAGGCCCTGCCATCTGTCCATCATCGCCCGCACTGCGCGAGCCGCAGCGGCATCCCGCCGCCCCAGGCTCCAGCCGTCCAGCCACACTCCGGCGAAATCCTCCCGGCCTGGGCGACTCATGAGACCGATCACCCGGCTGAGGTTGCTCACCGGGTCCGCATCGCCGTTCAGCGTGCCCACCACCTCGTCAAACTCCCCCATCAGCAGGGCTTCGCAGGTCCGCGCCCGCAGGGACTCGATGTCCGGTTCGTAGTGCACCACGAGAGCGTGGGTCACCCCCAGTTCCGCGGCAATACTGCGGTGGGTCAGCTGCTGCAGTCCGGAGCTCAGGGCTTGGGCCTGTGCCACGGCACGGATCTCCTCGAGGCGCTCTTCACGGTTCAGTCGGCGGCGCGAGCCCGGGCCGCCGCTCCCGTTCCCATCGTCTTGTCCGGTCATCTTGCCCAATCCCTTGACACCCTTCTCGGCCCGCCAATACTGTCAACGAACGTGGTATTGACCACATGGTCAATATGGTGGGCCGACACCGCGAAGTCAAGAGGCGGGTGGCTCAGGGTTCTCCAACATCAGCGCACCCCACCCCCACTATTCCGGGCCAACGCCCACGAGCAAGGAGTCGTGTCCATGGCACCGTCTTCCCCCTCCACCCCCGCGAGGCCGGATGTTTCCGTGTCTCGAACCTCACTGCACAAGTCCATGGGTGTTCCCACTCTCGTGTACTTCGGCCTGTCCTACATGGTGCCCATGACGGTGTTCACCACCTATGGGATCGTCAACGAAATCACCGGCGGATTCCTGTCCACGGCGTACCTGCTCACCCTGTTCGCGATGCTCTTCACCGCTTGCAGCTATGCATTCATGGGTCGTGCAGTGCAGTCTGCAGGTTCGGCCTATGCCTACACCCGCGTGGGCCTGGGCAGCGCCGTCGGCTTCGTCACCGGGTGGACGGTGATGATCGACTACATCCTGCTGCCCATGCTCAACTACCTGCTGATCGGGCTCTACCTCGCCGAGCGTTTCCCTGCGGTGCCGGCATGGGCATTCTCTCTTGCAGCCCTGGCCCTGGTCACCGTCCTCAACATCGTGGGCGTTGCTGCGGTCAAGAGCGCGAACGTGGTCCTGGTGCTGTTGCAAGTGGTCTTCTTCATCATCTTCTTCGTCTACGCAGCCAGGGCCTTCGACCCTTCCGTCCACCCGCTGGACCCTTTCATCCGCTCAGACCTCGACATCAGCGGCATTGCCGCGGGCGCGGCCGTCCTGTGCTTGTCGTTCCTCGGCTTCGACGCGGTCTCCACCATGAGCGAGGAGGCCAAGGACGCCAAGCACTCGATCCCACGCGCCGTCATCCTCACGACCGTGATCGGCGGTCTCTTCTTCATGGCCGTCGCGTGGTTCGCCCACATGGCAGCCCCGGAGGTTGAGACGGGTGCGGCCGCCGACGTCGCCGCTGTCACGCTTCTCTCCCAGATCGGAGGCAACCTCCTGACCGCGTTCTTCCTGGCCGCGTACGTGACGGGGGCGCTGGGATCCGCTCTGGCCTCCCAGGCCTCCGTCTCACGAATCCTCTACGCCATGGGCCGCGACCATCTGCTGCCCCACAAGTTCTTCGGAACCCTCTCCCCCCCCCGTTTCAGGACCCCTGCGGGCGCAATCCTGCTCGTGGCGGTGATCTCCGTGAGCGCGGTCTTCGCGGACGTGGACTTCGTGGCGTCCATTGTCAGTTTTGGCGCCCTCACCGCTTTCAGCATGGTGAATCTCAGCGTCATCTCGACCTACCTGGTGCGGGCCGAGAGGCGCACAGTCAGTACCTACCTGTTGTACGGCGCGGTGCCCACCGTGGGGTTTGCACTGACCGCCTGGTTGTGGACGAGTCTTGCCCCGCACACCGTGCTCCTCGGACTCGGCTGGGTCGCGCTCGGAATCATCCGGTTGCTGTGGCACACCCGGATGTTCACCAGACCGGTACCTCGCATGCACCTCACCGAATGACGGGGCCCGGTTCCTGGAGCGGTGCCTGCTCGGCGATGAGCTCGAACTCGCTGCGTCCCTCGGAGACGTCCACGTTGGCGAGCCGCACGGTGATGGCGCCGCCCAGCGGCAGGCCGGGGACGGCCAGGGAGACCTCCACCGGGGGGTCCCGGATCACGATGGTGCCACGCGAGCCGTCCGGCTTCACGTCTACGACCGTGGCTGTGAAGGCCTCCCCCGCATGGGGTGCGAGGGTCATGGCCTCGACCATGTTCACGATGCCCCGCTCGTAGGCAGAGGCCGTGCGGCTGGACGCGGCCATCTCCGCCGGAAGCTGCGGCAGGGCGGCGAGCACCCAGTCGGGAACGGGACGCCCCGCGCTGATCGCCAGGCAGATTTCGCTGCCGTAGCGGTCCACGAGACGGCGCAGGGGCGCGGTCACGTGGGCGTACGGCGTCGCCAGTGCGGAGTGGGCACGCTGCTCGGGGAGCGCACCGTTGAAGGCCTCGTAGCCGGCGCCCCGGAACAGCAGGGTGCACGAGTACAGCATTGCGGCGTGCGCCCCAATCTCGGGGTCGAGTCCGTGCACGAAGTCCGGATAGCTCATGTCCCCGGGCCACGGGATGCTCAGGGCCTCGGCCGTGGTTCGCAGCTTGCGGACGGAGGACTCTGCGGCGGGTGGCAGCGTGCGCAGCAGGCCCACGCGGGCGTCGAGCATCAGACGTGCGGCGGCGATCCCCGTGAGCAGGGAGATCTGGGCGTTCCAGCCCTCCACCGGCAGGGCGCTGCGGTGCACCACGTGCCACTGTTCCTGCTCCACCACCACCTCCTGCTCCGGGATGCGCAGGCTCACGCCGCCGCGCTCACGTTCGATCCGCTCCCGCAGCTGCCCCACGGTGCGCAGCAGCTGCCACGCCTGCGGGGCGGTCCCCGCGTCCAGCTGCTCCTGCACCTCGCGGTAGGTCAGCTGGACACGGCTGCGCACCAGCGAACGCGTGACGGAGGTGCTCTCCAGCTCGCCGCGGGCATCCAGCCCCAGGCACCACAGCACGGCGGGACGGTCCTGCCCGGGCAGCAGGCTCGCCGTGTCCTCCGAGAGCTCCGGTGGGTGCAGCGGTGTGCGCTGGTGCGGCGCATAGAGGGTCTGGCCGCGGCGGTGCGCCTCGAGGTCCACGGGGTCCCCCGCCGTCACGAACGCCGCGACGTCCGCGATGGCGTACCAGACCGTGAAACCGCCCTCCGTCTGCTCGATGAACACCGCCTGGTCGAGGTCCCGAGATCCCTCGGGGTCGATGGTCACCAGGGCGAGGTCGGTGTGGTCGGCCCGCTCCTCCTTCGGGACCGGGGAGCCCGGAGCACCCGGTGGGAATGGGGCTGCGGCCCGGGTGGCAGCGGCGTGGACCTCCGGCGAGAAGTCGTCAGGGATGCCCAGCTCACGACGCAGGGCGTCCAGCGCGGCGACGAGCGGTGGCGGAACGGGACGGGCCTGCTGCGGACGGATGGCCATGCTGACTCCTCACCGGCGGCGGAACCGCGCCCCACCGGGCACCGGGGTCAGGCCCCGGGACCCGACACCGTGGTGACGCGGCCGTGCTGTCCCGATTGTGCCCCCGCCCGCGCCGGGCCACCAGTCACCCGGCGGATTCGACCCGCGCGCCCGGTGCCGGGGCGACCACGGCGAGCGCACGACGTCCTTCCCGCCCGAACGCGCCGACGAACGCCTGCGCGTCCTCGGCCGTGGCGGCCAGGAAGCACACCGTGGGCCCTGATCCGGAGACCCACCCCACCACAGCTCCCAGTTCCACCCCGTGCTCCAGCAGGGTCGCCAGTTCGGGGAGGAGGTGGACTGCCGGGGCCTGGAGGTCGTTGCGGACGAGAGCTGCCAACCGGGGCGCGCTGCCGTGGGCCAGCGCGTCGAGGACCTCGGCGGAGACGGGGTCCGGGGCGGTGCCGGCGGGTTGCTGCTCCACGATGCGGGGGATCATGACGGTGCGGTCTCCCGAGGTCAGTCCCGGAACGCCGTTCGCCGCGTCCCACTGCCGGTAGACCGCCGGCGTCGAGAGCCCCTGGTCCTGGGGGACGAAGACGAGGTGCAACCGGGCGTGCGCCGCAACGGGCTCAAGTTCGGTGCCCGTGCCGCGGCCGATCGCCGCACCCCCGAGGAGCATGAAGGGCACGTCCGCGCCGAGCGCCGCCCCGAGCCGGTGCAGCTCCTCAGCCGTCAGCGGCCGGGTTCCCAGGTGGGAGGCCAGCAGCTGGTTGACCGCGACCAAAGCGGCGGCCGCGTCCGCGGACCCGCCGCCCATTCCTCCCGCGACCGGCACCGCCTTGCGCAGGTGCAGGCGCAGCCCCGGCACGGGAATCCCGAGCTCCGCACACACCGCGAGCGCGGCACGCACCGCCAGGTTGCTCTCGTCCAGCGGAATGTCAGCCAGGCGGGCCGTTCCCTCCTCCACCATCCGCTCGTACGCGCTGTCCGGAGCCGGTTCGACCGTGACGACGGCGCCGCTGCCGCGCCGCGCCAGAGCCGGGTCCAGGCTCGCGGACACCGTCTCCCGCAGGTCCACCGCCACGAACAGCGTCTCCAGCGGGTGGTAGCCGTCCGCGGTGGGGCTGCCCACGTGGAGGACGAGGTTCGTCTTGGCAGGTGCGCTCGCCGTGACGGTGGGGTGGGTCTCGGCGGCGGTTGCGGCGGCCCCGGTCATGCCCCTTCCTCTGGGTGCTGGTCGGACGTGAACGACGGGGTGGGGGCGTCCAGCGGCGCGGTGGAGGCGAGCGGTGCAGCGGTGCCTTCCGGCGCATCTTCGGGGACGGCGGCGTCGGCCTCGGCGATGCGCGCGAAGTCCGCGACGTCCAGCTTCTCTCCGCGCTCGGTGGGCTCCACCCCCGCTGCGCGCAGCACCCGCTCGGCCCGCGCACCGGAGCCCGCCCAGCCGCTCAGGGCCGCGCGAAGGGTCTTGCGGCGCTGGGCGAACGCGGCGTCGACCACGGCGAACGTGGGTACGCGCAGGCTCTCGTCGGCGGGAGGCTCCCGGCGGTCGAGGCGCACGAGCCCGGACGCGATCTTGGGCGCGGGCCAGAACACGTTCTTGCCGATTACCCCGGCCTTGCGCACGTCCGCGTACCAGGAGGCCTTCACGGACGGCACGCCGTACACGCGGGACCCGGGACCGGCGGCCAGACGGTCCGCGACCTCGTCCTGGACCATCACCAGCCCGTGGCGCACCGTGGGGAACGTCTCCAGGATGTGCAGCAGCACGGGCACGGCCACGTTGTAGGGCAGGTTCGCGACGAGCGCCGTGGGTTCCGGGCCGTCCCCCAGGTCCCGGACGCGGGCGGCATCGGCCTCCACCACCGTCAGACGGTCCGCGGCCTCCGGGAAGAACCGGGCCACGGTCGCGGGCAGCTGCCGGGCCAGGGGCGGGTCGATCTCCACTGCGGTCACGGACGACGCCGCCGCCAGCAGCCCCAGCGTCAGCGACCCCAGCCCGGGCCCCACCTCCAGGACGTGCTCCTCAGGTCCCAGGTGGGCGGCCGCCACGATGCGCCGGATGGTGTTCGGGTCGATCACGAAGTTCTGACCCAGGGTCTTGGTGGGGCGGATGCCCGCCTGCTCGGCGAGTTCCCTGATCTCCGCGGGCCCCAGGAGCGGTCCGTCTGTGCTGTGCTCGGTCACCGGACAATCCTACGGGCAGGGCGGGCGGGGCACGGTGGGGTTGCCCGGGGCCCGTGCAACACCCGAGGCGCGAAACGCCCGGCAGGCGTCCGATGCAGCGGGCACTTCGTGCCGTAGATGTTCCGCAGCGGGGGCACTGCGGAATCCAGCCCGGTCTGGTGCACCCCCGTCGGACTCCGGCAGCGACCGGCAGGGGGTGGCCGGTGGGTGATGGAACTCCTTGGCGAGAGACATCCTCCTCGGGGCAGTGATCTCAGGCGGGCCCGGGAGTGGTGGGTGCACCTGGCATGGCGCACCCGACACCACTGCGGGCTCGAGGGGGTCCGCAGCACCAGGTCCTACGGCTTGGATCCGGTGAGGGGCCCGTAAGGAACCCTGCTGACCGATCCAGGGGAGGCTCTGGTGGTGACCCCCGGCGTGGTCCGTCTGCCTCATCGAGAACCGTCTCCTCCGGCTGCCGCCCGCCTCCCGAGCTGTCGTGGCGGTCCGTGCGGCACTGCAGCGCAGCGCTGCCGGGACGTGGTCGCCCATGAAGACGCTCGTGCGGCTGATCTCGGTGCACGCGGGGTTTCCCCCACCGATCATGGACCACAGAGTGGCCACCGGCTACGGCGACCGGCACCTGGACTTCGCCTGGCTGCAGAGCATGACCGCTCTCGAGTTCAACGGTCGGGTCCACGGCCAGGACCACGGCGCCTGCAGGGACGAGATGCACAGGCTGGAAGTCCTGCGGGACGAGAGGTGGGCCTTGCGGGGATGCTGGTCCACGATGACCTGAGGGACCGCGCCTCGTGACGAGTGGCTGACGTGGCTGGCCCGCCACCTGTCCACACGCCGCTTTGCTACCCAGAGGACCCCGTCACTGTGGAACGCGGCACAGCTGTCGCAGATCTCAGAAGCCCCTCTAGAACTGCCCGTAGACCCGCTCCGAGTTGTCCCAGATCCGCCCGCACAGAGTCTCCAGGTCCGTCTCCAGCTGCTCGGCCATGCCCCGCACCGTGTAGTTGACCATGTAGGGGGCGTTCGGGCGGCCGCGGAACGGGTGGGGAGTGAGGAAGGGGGCGTCCGTCTCGCACAGCACCAGCGCCGGGTCAGCCACCCGCAGGGCCGCCTGCAGGGGTTTCGCATTCTTGAACGTCACGGTCCCGGCGAAGGACATGTACCACCCGTTCTCGTTGCACACCCGCGCAAGCTCGGGGTCCCCGGAGAAGCAGTGGAACACCGTGCGCTCGGGTGCCCCGGCATCGCCCAGGACGCGCAGCACGTCCGCGTGGGCGTCCCGGTCGTGGATCTGCATGGCCAGCCCGTGGCGCTTGGCGATCTCGATGTGCGCGCGGAAGGACTCCTCCTGCGCGGGGATGCCCTGCTCGGACGTCTGGGCGCGGTCCATGCCGGTCTCCCCGACCACCCGCACCCGGTCTTCGGCGGCCAGCGCGTCGATCTCCCGCAGCGCGTCCTCGAGGGTTCCCACGAGCGCGAGCTCCGGTGTCTCGTTCGGGTGCACTGCCACCCCGGCGAGCACACCGGGCACGGCCTGGGCGGCGTCCACGGCGAAGCGGGAGGACTCGACGTCGCACCCCGCCTGCACCACCCCGGCCACGGAGGCGCCCCGCGCGGTGCCCACGGCGTCCGCCACGGAGACCCGCACGAGTCCGTCCTGCATGTCCAGGTGCGTGTGGTTGTCCACCACCGGGTGCGGCAGCGGCGCCGGCAGTGCCGGGAACACGAGGTTGCGGCGCTGGCCCTGCGGGTCGGTGTGCGCCCGCCGCTCGGTGCCCTCGCCGCTGGCGACATCCTCCCCGGCGTCCAGCGTGTAGCGCTCCGGGCGGTAGGCCCACGGGGTCTCGCCGACCACCGCCTCGCGGGGTGCATCGGCTCGGAACACGGTCTCGGTCAGGGGCGTCTCGATCACCCTCCCACGATAGGCGACCATGTCCTGACCGGAGAGGTTGATCGACCCGTCCTTAGCCAGCGCGGAACGTGCGCCGGTAGTTCGTGGGAGTCACGTCGATCTCTCGCCGCAGGTGACGCCGTAGCGTGCTGGCTGTTCCCAGGCCGGTGCGCTGGGCAATGACGTCGACTGGCAGGTGGCTGTTCTCCAGCAGGTGTCGGGCGGCAAGGACTCGCTGGTGCAGGATCCATTGCAGGGGGCTCTGCCCCGTCTCGGCAGCGAAGCGTCGCGCGAGCTGCCGCTCGGACAAGTGCGCATGGCGGGCCAGGTCGGCAACGGTGAGGCTCTGGTCGAGGTGGTCCACGATCCAGTCGGTGAGTTCGGCGAAGCCATGTGTTGTGGGAGCTGCCGCTGGCTCGATGTATTGGGCCTGGCCACCTGCCCGGTGGGGCGGTACCACCATGCGGCGGGCGATACGGGTGGCGACCCGCGCCCCAAGGTCCTCGCGCACCAGGTGCAGGCACAGGTCGATTCCGGCGGCCACGCCGGCACTGGTGGCGACCTGTCCGTGGTCGACGTAGAGCACATCGGGCTGCACCGTGAAGTTGGGGTACAACCGCTGCAACTCCACGGCGTCCTGCCAGTGCGTGGTGGCCGTCAGCCCGTCAAGGAGCCCGGTTGCAGCGAGGGCGAAGGCGCCAGTGCACACCGACGCGATGCGCGCACCCCTCCGGTGTGCATCGCGAACTGCCTCGAGTGTCGCGAGCTGTGGCCGTTCGTGAGGTCGGTAGCCGGGGATGATGATCGTGTGGGCGTGGTCCAGCGCATCCAGGCCATGGACGGCACCAATGCTGAATCCGCTGGAGGTCATGACGTCGTCACCATCGGGCGTCACCACCTCGAAGGTGTACTCCTCCTCCGCGGGGTGCCCGAAGACCTGGGCAACCGTCGACAGGTCGAAGGCAACCACTCCGGGCAGGGCGAGGGCGACGACGTGGTGTGGCATGCAGCGATCATGGCAGGAATTGCGTGCACTGCGTCATTCCAGCTGCTCGCACTGGACGGGGTGCCCCGGCAGGGTTGAGGCCATGAGCAAGCGCATAGTGATCGACCTGTTCGACGGCGCGGAGGAACTCGACGCCGTCGGCCCGTGGGAAGTGCTGTCGTACTGGACCCAGGCGTATCCGGAGGATGGCTGGCGGGTGGACCTCGTCACCGATGACGGCCAGACCCGCCGGTGCGCCAAGGGACTCCAGGTGGTGCCCACCGGAGCCAAGGCCGACGTGCCGCGCCCCGACCTCATCGTGGAGCCGGGAGGACGCGGCGCCAGGGCACGCCTCGCGGACACTGATCACCTGCGGTGGCTACAAGATGCCGCCGAGAACCGTGCCCTGGTGAGCAGTGTCTGCACCGGCGCCCTGGTACTTGCCGCCGCAGGGCTCCTGCACGGACGCCCCGCCACCACCCACCACGCAGCGTTCGAGGAACTCCTCGCCCTCGACCCGACCATCACGCCATGCCCTGACCAGCGCTGGGTTGACGATGGGCAGATCGTCACCGCCGCCGGCGTCTCGGCAGGCATCGACATGGCCCTTCACCTCGTCGGACGACTCGCCAGCCCCGAACGCGCCCGACAAGTACAGGACGGTGTCGAGTACCACCCGGCGCCGCGCACGTCGCCAATGCCCACAAACCACTGACACATCCCATTCCCAGATCACGGAGTACTCACATGACCGAAACCCGTAACCCCATCCCACCGTTCACCGCCGAAACCGCCGCCCGGAAGGTACAGGCCGCCGAGGACGCGTGGAACACGCGCGAGCCCGAGAAGGTCGCGCAGGCCTACAGCGTCGACACCGTCTGGCGAAACCGTGACCAGACGATCACCGGCCGCAACCAGGTGATCGCCTTCCTCACCGCCAAATGGGATCGGGAACTCGACTACCAACTCCGCAAGAACCTGTGGGCGTTCACCGACGACCAGATCGCCGTGCGATTCCAGTACGAATGGCACGGCCATGACGGACAGTGGTGGCGCTCCTACGGCAACGAACTGTGGCGCTTCGACGCACAGGGCTACATGACCCATCGCGAGGCCAGCATCAACGACCGTCCCATCGGCCAGGAGGAGCGACGCGTCACCCCAGGCCGGGGCGAGCTTCCCACCTGGTGACGCCCCGCCGGCCCACGCCCGGATGCCCCCAGTCTGCCGAAACGACGTGCGGGTGCATGTCTCGGGGCTGGACCATCCGCGCGACAGCACCGGCCAGCTGGCCGGCGACCGCAAGGTCGCCGGCCACTTCGCATCTGAATGGCTCTACGTGTTCCGCCCCCAACGCCGCTCTCACACCCCACCACTGCCTGATTGCCGGCCGTCCCGTGGTTGAGGAGGGCTGGCCGGTCACCGAACAAGACCAGCCAGGCCACGACCAAGCGCTGCATCCAGCTCCGGCTGCGTCTCCGCTAAGGACCAGTCCCGTTGACCAGTCGGCTGGGGATCGCGCCATCGACGGTCCACCGGAACCTTGTCGATGCCCGCCTGAGCCGGCTCTCGCACGTCGACCGCTCCACCGGTGAACCCGTCCGCAGCTACGAGCACGACCACCCCGGGGCGATGATCCACGTCGACGTGAAGAAGCTCGGCAACATCCCCGACGGCGGAGGCTGGCGCTACGTCGGCCGCCGTCAAGGCGAGAAGAACCGGGCCGCCACACAGGGCAAGCCCCGCAACAAGTACGCCCATCCGTTGATGGGCAAGGCTTTGGTTCACACCGTCACCGATGACCACTCCCGCGTCGCCTACGCCGACCTCGGCGTCACGCACAAGCGGACCCGTCCGTATCGGCCGCAGACCAACGGCAGGATCGAACGCTTCCACCGAACCCTGGCCGACGGTCGGGCCTACGCCCGCTGCTACGCCTCCGAAGCCGAACGCCGGGACGAGCTCGACGGCTGGACTACGACAACCACCACCGGCCACACACGGCTTGCGGCAACCAGCCGCCGTTCTCACGGTTGGCCAACGTCCCCGGTCAGTACAGCAGTCATCGTCACCGCGCCGTCACCGCACGCCATGTGCCCGGGCAATACCGCCGAGTCCATGAATTCCTGAGAACATGGTGGAAATGCCATCCCCTGGCACCCCCGTGCTCGTGAGACGAGGAAATATGGAGCAGTTCGCCGCCCACACGAAGGCTGTCCTGGACCGCATGAACGCGGTCATCGACGGCAAGTCCGCAGAGACCCGCACGGCCCTCACGGTCCTGCTGGCCGGAGGCCACCTGCTGGTGGAGGACGTCCCGGGTGTGGGCAAGACCATGCTGGCGCGGACGCTGGCGGGGGCGATCGGCGGCACGGTCAGCCGCATCCAGTTCACCCCCGACCTGCTGCCCACGGACATCACGGGTGTCTCGGTGTACGACCAGGTGCGCCGGGAGTTCGAGTTCAAGCCGGGCCCGGTGTTCGCGAACATCGTGATCGGGGACGAGATCAACCGGGCGTCCGCGAAAACGCAGTCCGCGCTGCTGGAGTCGATGGCGGAGGGCCAGGTCACCGCGGACGGCACGACGTACCGCCTGGCCACCCCGTTCATGGTGGTCGCCACGCAGAACCCTGTGGAGATGGACGGCACGTTCCCGCTGCCGGAGGCGCAGCGCGACCGCTTTACCGCCCGGATCTCCATGGGCTACCCGGACGCTGACGCAGAGGTCGCCATGCTCACCGACCACGGCTCCGGCTCCCCGCTGGAGGGGCTCGAACCGGTGCTGGACATCGACCAGGCTCGCGCTCTCGTCCAGCACGTGGCCTCCCTGCACGTCTCCACCGCGGTGCGCCGCTACATCGTGGCGCTGTGCCAGGCCACCCGCTCGCACCCGCACCTGCGTCTCGGCGCGAGCCCCCGCGCCGCACTCCAGCTGCAGGCCGCAGCCCGCGCACAGGCCGCGCTCGCCGGGCGCTCCCACGTGCTGCCGGACGACGTCAAGGACGTCGCCGTGGCCGTGCTCTCCCACCGGCTGATCCTCGAGCGCCGCTCCGGCGCGGACAGCGCCCAGGACATCGTCCGCACCATCCTCGACGACGTCCGCATTCCCACCGAAGACGCGCCCCGCACCCGATGAGGACCGCCACTTCGAAGGCGCGGGTGGACTCCCGCGCCAAGTTCACGGTCCGCGGCTGGTGCTTCCTGGCGGCCGCCGTGGTGTGCCTGGCCCTGGCCACGTGGCTCGGGCGCAAGGACGTTCTCGCACTGTCCCTGTTTCTCGGCATGGTCCCGCTGCTGTCCTCGCTGGCCATGTGGCTCGTGAAGCCGCGGGTGCTGCTCAAGCGTTCCGTCGAGCCGCCCCTGGTCACTCTGGGGGACGCGGCGCAGGTCTCCCTGCGGGTGCGACGCCGCTCGACGTTCCCCTCCCGCTCCCGCACCTCGGCCGGCGACGCCGCCGTCCCCGGCACCTCCCCAAACGTCGCCTCCGCGAACGGCACCTCGACGGACGGCGACGCACCCGGCAGCACGTCCGCGGCCGGGGGCCCAGCCGACGGTGCGGGCGCCACGGGCCGTGCCCGCGCGGCGTCGTGGCGACGCACCGCATCCGCAGACCGCGCGGCGGTGGACGTCCACGAGACGGTGGACCCGCTGCTGGGCCGGGACCAGGACTTCTCGGTCCCGGTGTCCGGGGTGCCGGTGGCGTACACCGTGCGCCCGCGGCGCCGTGGGATCCACGAGCTCGGACCTGCCACGGTGCGCGTGAGCGATCCGTTCGGCGTGGTCGCCGAGCTGCTGGACGTGGCCGAGCGGACCTCGCTGCACGTGGCACCGGACCCGGAGGAGCTCACGGAGCACCGCTCAACGCTGGCGCACGAGTCCGGCAGCGACCCGTCCCGCCGCGCCCAGCCGCAGCCGGGACCGGACAACGTGACCACGCGCGAGTACCGCCACGGGGACCCCATGCGCCGGGTGCACTGGGCGGCCTCCGCGAAGCACGGGCAGCTCATGGTCCGCCAGGAGGACCCTCGCAGCACCCGCAGGACCGTGCTGGTCCTGGACACCGTGGAGCAGCACTGGCCCGGCGAGCGCGTGTGGGCCGGCGTGCTGGAGTCCACGGAGGAGTTCGAGTGGGCGGTCGGTGCGGCGGCCTCCGTGCTTGAGCACCTCACGCGCCGCGAGACGGTGGTGTACGCCCTGGAGGACCAGGGCCGTGCCCTGCCCCGGGGCGAGTCCGAGACCGCCGAGCTGCGGGACACCACCGTCACGGACGACACCGCCACCGAGGTGGTCCACGGGCTGTCCCGGGTGGCGCTCGTGAAGCGCCCCGAGCCCAGGCCCGCGGAGGACCAGCTGGCCGCGCGGCTGGACCGCGAGGGCCTCACCCACCCGGTGCTGCTGCTCACCGGCAAGCTCTCCCCCGAGGGCGCGCAGCGCTTCGTCCGGGCCGCCGCGGGCAGTGCCTCACACTCCGTGGTCATGGTCGTGGACCCGCCCATCGCCCGACCGCAGAGCGCGGACGTGTTCGAGGCCGCGGGCTGGTCCGTGGTCCTGGTGACGCGCTGGACAGACGTGGACGCCGCGTGGCTCGCCGTGGTGGGCGGCGGCTCCCTGATGGCACCGCCTCCCCCTGCGCCGGGTGAGCGGCGCCTGAGCATGGACGAGATGATGGCGCGCACCCGAGGCAGGACCACCGCATGACGTCCCCCGACTCCTCCCACCGCTCGACGCCCCAATCGACCCCCCGTTCGACACCCAGCTCGACACCCTGGGACGACGACGCCGCCGCGGCCGATTCCCCCTCTGCGTCACCCACCGCTCGGGGCGCCTCCGCTCCCGCAGCGGCGTCGGGCCCCCTGTCCCGTCCGCCCCGGCCCCGCGTGATGGAGCTGTGCCTGCTGCTGCTCGGGGCCGTGGCCCTGGGCTGCGTGGGAATGGGAGGCGCGCTCGACGGCGGGTGGTGGATCGCCCCCGTCGCGGTGACCGCAGTCACGGTGCTCGTGGTCACCGGTGCCGCGCGCTGGCTGCGCCTTCCCTCCACCGTGGTGACCGTGCTGGGCCTGGCCGCGCTGCTGCTGGCACTGACCGTGGTGCACCTGAGCTCCTCGGCGCTGCTCGGCTTCATCCCCGTTCCCGGCACGCTGAGCGCCGCGTCCGAGCTGTGGGGCTCCTCCGGTGATTTCGTGGCCGGCACGGCCGCGCCGTACCCGTTCCACCCCGGCTTCTCGTTCGTGCTGTGCGCCCTAGTGGGACTCGTCACCGTGTTCATGGAGACCGTGCTCGTGGGGCTGCGCATGGCGGGGCTCGCGTGCCTGGGCATCGTTGCCCTCCTGGTGGTCCCGGGGCTGACCCTGCCCGGAAGCGTCACGCCCCTGGGGCTCGCCGCCGCGGTGCTCGCCGCTCTCGCGCTGCTGGCCGGTTCCCGCAGCCTGGGTGCAACACGTGCCCGCCGGATCGCCCCCACGCCCGGCGGCCTGCCCCGTGCGCTGCTGGTGGTCGCCGGTGTGCTGGCCGTGGTGCTGTTCGTGCCCTCGGTGATGCCCGGCTTCTTCAACGGTGCGTTCCCCCAGGGCAGCTCCCTCACCTCCCAGCGGGCCGCCGGCGTGGGACCCCTTCGGGCTGTGGGCCAGGACCTGCGCTCGCAGGAGCGCACGCAGCGCTTCAGCTACACCGCCTCGGACGACCGCGCGCAGTACATGCGTCTGCTCACCCTCTCGGACTTCTCCTCGGACGAGTGGTTCCCCAGGACGGATGGCCTGGACGGGGACCTCTCCGGGCTCTCGGACGCGTCCCGCAACCCGGTGCCCCGCGGCACCGAGGTCACCAGCAAGGTCACTTTCGACCAGTACGACGAGCACTGGCTGCCCGCTCCCTACGCCCCGGTGGGCGTCGCCGGACTGGGTGAGCAGGGCTGGGCCTGGAACCCGCAGGACCTCTCCGTCCACAGCGAGTCGACGGGCATGTCCGGGGCGAGCTACACCGTGACGTCGACGACGCCGCAGGCCACGCCCGAGACCCTGCGCCGCGCGCCGTCGGCCTCGTCCGACGACGCCATGAAGGACTACCTGAAGCTGCCCCGGGACCGCCCGCAGGCCCTCGCGGACGCGGCGCGCGACTTCGCGCGGGGCGCGGGCACCGACTACGACCGCGCGCTGGCCCTCCAGAACCACCTGCGCCGCGACTTCCACTACGACGTCAACGCACCGCTGGCCCAGGGCTACGATGCCGGCGGGATGGGCTCGCTCGAGAAGTTCCTGCAGACGCGCACGGGCTATTCGGGCCACTTCGCCCCGGCCATGGCACTGATGGCTCGAGAGCTGGGCATCCCTGCCCGCGTGGCCGTGGGCTATCTTCCCACCGCCGCCACGGTGGACGCGAACGGCGGCAGCTCCTACCCGGTGGGCACCGGGGATTCGCACGCCTGGCCGGAGCTGTACTTCGAGAACGTGGGATGGGTGCGCTTCGAACCCACTCCCGGCGTGCCCAGCACCCCGGACTACGCGCCGGACTCCGGGCAGGACGCCTCCGCCGGGTCCTCCCCCTCACCGGGCGAGTCCGCGGGTGGGACGTCCTCGGACGCGCAGCCCTCCGACTCGCAGTCCCAGGGCTCACAGTCCGCGGACGAGCCGTCGCAGCAGCCCAGTACCCCGGGCGCCGACCAGCAGTCCCCGGACGCCCAGCCGTCGGAGGAGGGCGCGCCCGAGGATCAGCGGCCCGCCACCCTGGTCGTTCCCTGGTGGGCACTGGCCGGAGGCGTCGTCGTTGTCGTGCTGCTCCTCCTGGCCGCGCTGCCCCGCTGGCTGCGGCGACGCCGCCGGCGTGCGCGGATCGCCGCGCTGCAGGACAAGAACCTCCCGCCCCAGCGCCGCGCCAACGCCGCCTGGGACGAGTTCCTGGCCCTCGCCGCGGACCACGGCGTGACCGCCCGGCCCTCGGACACGCCACGCGTGGCCGCACGGAGACTCTCCGCGGGGATCCCGGCGGCGGCGTCGGCCGTTGAGCGGCTGGTCGAGGACGTTGAGACCTCGGGCTACGGGGTACCGCACGCGGACTGGACGCCGCGGACCACCCCGGAGGACCTGACCCGGATCCGCAATGAGTTCCGCCGCCGGGCCACGCGGGGAAAGCGTATGAGGGCCGCGTGGTGGCCGGCCTCGCTGCGCGGGGGCTCCCGCCGCTGAGACCCAAGCGCACGAGCCCACCGGACTCACTGAACCCACTGAGCCCGGTGCGACGACGCCGCCCGCTCCCCGCAGCACCACGGGGAGAGGGCGGCGTCGTGCTCAGCCCTGCTCGGCTCGGGCGGCGATCACGGCGTCGTAGAGCCTGCGGGTGCTGACCCCGTACTCGGTGGCGACCTGCCGCGCGGCGGCCTTGAGCTTGATGTCCGAGGTGGCCACGAGCTCCTCGACCACCGCGGTCAGCTGCTCTGGCTCCGGCGCCTGCGCCGGGGCCGCCCCGTGGAGGACCACCACGATCTCTCCGCGGATCTGGTTGCCCTCGGCCCACGCGACGAGACCGTCGAGGTCGTCGCGCAGCACCTCCTCGTGCAGCTTGGTCAGCTCCCTGCACACCGCGGCGCGGCGCTCCCCGCCCATGGCGTCCCGCAGTGCGGCGAGCATCTCGGCCAGGCGGTGCGGGGACTCGTAGAACACCATGGTCCGGGGTTCGGCGGCCAGGGCGGTGAGCTGCGCGGCCCGCTCACCCTTCTTGCGCGCCAGGAACCCCTCGAACGTGAACCGGTCCGTGGGCAGCCCGGAGACCGCGAGCGCCGCGAGGACGGCCGAGGGCCCGGGCAGCACGGTCACCGGCAGCTCCGCCTCGGCCGCCGCGCGGACGAGCGGGAAGCCGGGGTCGGAGACGGTGGGCATCCCGGCGTCGGAGAGCACGGCCACCGTCTTCCCCGCGCGCACCTCGTCCAGCAGCTCGGCGCTGCGCGCGGACTCGTTGTGCTCGTGGTGGGTGACCACGCGCCCGGCCACACCCACGCCCAGACCGGAGGCCAGGCGGTGCAGCGTGCGTGTGTCCTCCACGGCGAGCACGTCCGCGCTCTGCAGGATCTCCCGCAGCCGAGGGGAGGCGTCGGAGAGGTTGCCGATGGGGGTGCCCACGATGACCAGCGCACCGTGGGCGGAGTCCTGGGCTGGGGCAGATGCTTGCGAAGTCACAGGACCACTGTACGAACCCCGTCCAGTCCGGCGCCCTACCATGGGGTCCGTGCCTTCGACCGCTGCCTCCCCCGCCGCCCGGCCGAGCGCCGGGTCCCCCGCACGCCCGCTGGACGAGCTCCTTCTCCCGGCCGTCACCCGCCTGCCCCGGTACTGGTGGGTCCCGCTCGCGCTCGTGACCCTGCTGGGCGGGGTGCTGCGCTTCACAAGCCTGTCCTCGCCGCACGCCGTGGTCTTCGACGAGACGTACTATCTCAAGGACTCGTACTCGCTGCTGCTGCACGGCACGGAGCAGCAGTGGCCCTCCGGCGCGGACGCCGGCTTCGTCTCCGGCAGCATCCCGGACGTCGAGGACCACCCCTCCTTCGTGGTGCACCCGCCGCTGGGAAAGTGGCTGATCGCGGTCGGACTGTGGCTCTTCGGCGGGGACGACCCGTTCGGCTGGCGCTTCTCCGCGGCGCTGTTCGGCACGGCCTCGATTGCGCTGATCTGGTTCGCGGGCTGGCTGCTGTTCCGCTCGGTGAGCCTCGCCACCGTGGCCGGGCTGCTGACCTCCCTGGACGGGCTGCACCTGGTGGAGTCGCGGCTCGCGCTGCTGGACATCTTCCTGATGTTCTTCCTGCTGCTCGCGTTCGTCTTCGTGCTGCTGGACCGGGACGATGGACGACGCCGCCTCGTCGCCCGGTTCAACCGCTCCGCCCTGGGACCGTGGCTGGGAGTGCGGTGGTGGCGGGTCGCGGCGGGTGTCGCGTGCGGTGCGGCCGCCGCAGTGAAGTGGAACGCGCTGTTCAGCATTGCGGCGCTCGGGGTGCTGGCGGTGCTGTGGGACATGAACGCTCGCCGGGTGGCGGGCGTCCGCCGGTGGTTCACCGGGACGCTGCTCAAGGACGGTCCGTGGGGGTTCCTCACGATGATCGGCGTGGGGCTGGTGACCTACGTGCTCACGTGGTCACGGTGGCTGCTCACGAGCACCGGCTACGACCGCAACTGGGCAGAGCTGAACCCCGGGCAGGGCCCCCAGTGGCTGCCCTCGGCGCTGCGCTCCCTGTGGGAGTACCACGTGGCCGCGTACTCGTTCCACACGGGGCTGGACTCCCACCACACCTACATGGCCGGTCCCGCAAGCTGGCTGTTCATGCAGCGGCCCACGTCCTACTACTACGAGTCACCCTCCGCGGGCACGGACGGGTGCACCGTGGACTCGTGCAGCCAGGCGATCCTCAACCTGGGCAATCCCGCGATCTGGTGGGTGGGCGTTCTGGCGCTGGCGTTCGGGATCTGGCTGTGGGCAGTGCGCCGCGACTGGCGCTTCGGGGCCCTGGTGGGAATCTACGCGGCGGGGTACCTGCCGTGGTTCCTGTACCCGGAGCGGACCATGTTCTTCTTCTACGCGCTGTCCTACTTCCCCGCGCTGGTGCTGTTGATCACCGGCGCCATAGGGGTGCTCACCGGGCGTCTTGCGGTGCCCCGGGGCGGGGCGACGGCGGGCACGCCAGAGGCCGCGACGGATGAGCGGGTGGTGTCTGCCCGCTGGGCCCGGCGCTGGTGCACCGTGACGTTCGTGTTCCTGGTGCTCGTGGTGGCACTTGCCGTGTTCTTCTGGCCCGTGTGGACCGCCCAGACCATCCCGTACGAGCACTGGCGGTGGCGGATGTGGTTCAGGTCCTGGATCTGAGCCGGCCCCGGCCGCCCGCCCAGGGGGCCGTCCGCGGGGTGGCCGCGCGGCGTCGTCGTCGGGTAGTGACGAGCATGACTGCGAACGCACCCACGAGCGTGATCAGCGCAACCGCGATGGCGGCGTCGATCCAGAACTGCGTGGGGTAGAGCCGGATCAGCGTGTCAGAGATGCTGAACGTCCACGTGCCCGAGCTGAAGAACAGCGAGTGGAACGCGGCGAAGAAGTTCTGCCAGCCCAACACGGCCGCCACGCATGCCACCACGAGCAGCGCCACCGTGAGCCACGCGCCCGCGAACCATGCCGCGGAGGCCGCCCCCGGTGCGCGGCGGTGCAGCCACCAGCCGACGAGCACGCTCACCACGAGCAGCACCAAGGCGCTCATCAGCCCCCAGTGCATCACGTGCTGCACGTCGCTCATGTGGGAGACCTCGGCCGGGGTGAACGCCAGGCCGCCCTCCGGGCTCACCAGGCCGCCCAGGTACTCCGGCGGGGCCAGGTTCATGATGTAGTCCATCCCGTAGGAGCCGAACGTCATCCGTTCCTCGGTGCTCATCCCCCAGTGGTCCGCGGGGAAGCCGGGCCGGTGGTACTCGAGCTGCAGGAAGACCGGGGTCGCCACGAGACGCGCCCCCAGCCCCAGCAGCAGCACGGGCAGGGACAGCGCCAGGACTGCCTGGAGCAACCGCTGCACTACGGTGCGGCGGGGCAGCGAGCGCGCCGGTTCGGCGCCGGGGTCCCGGGCCCCGCGGGAGTCCCCCGCGGAGCCCGGGTTCGAGGCTGCCAGGCAGCCGCCGGGATCTTCGGCCGAAGCGGCCGGCTCGGAGGACGCGGGCACGGGCGCGGAAGTGCTCACCAGTTGCCGTGCCACTTCTCGTTCGGGTAGTTCTGGAACGGAATGTTCCAGTCCCCGAGCCCGTCGTCCGGGTCCGCCTGCGGGTAGTTCGTGTTGACCACTTCCACCATGTCGCCCGGGCGGAACGTGTTGTAGATGTAGCTCGCGCCCTCCGGGGGCATGCCCACGCAGCCGTGGGACACGTTGGCCACGCCCAGAACGGAGTACGCGGAGGGCAAAGCCTGGTGCACGAACTCGCCGCTCCACGTCAGCCGGGACACGTTGGACGCGTCGAACGGCGGGTAGTAGTGGGAGTCCCCCGGCTTGAGGTTCAGGGAGCCGGCGTTGAACTTGTACGAGGCGGCCTGTTCCAGGATGACCTTCTTGCCGGTGGTGGATGGCCACTCGGCGTCGCCGAGGGTGACCGGCCACGTGCCCGTCTCCTTGCCGTCCACGTAGGCCACCAGCGTCTTGGTGTTGTTGTCCACGTAGGCGCGCTGCTCGGGGCCTGTGGTGAAGGACACCGTCTTGTTGCCGTTGCCGATCATGCCGTTGCCGAGGTCGGTGCCCAGGATGTTCGCGCTGACCTTCACGGTGGACTTGGGCGTCCAGGGCTCGCTCGGGCGGAAGCGCAGCTTCTGGTCCGAGTACCAGCGGAACGCACCGTCCTTGTGCGCACCCTCCACGGAGATGGCCTTCTCCACGGCGTCCTTGGTGCTCACCGGCTCTGAGAAGTTGAACTCCACGACCTGCCACACGCCGTAGGTCTGCCCGTCCTTGACGTTCATGCTCACGTCCGCCTCGTGCGCGGCGTCCACCGTGCTGAACACGCTCTGTCCAGTGGTGTCACGGCCCCTGTTGCGCGCCGTGTAGTCCACGGTGTAGGTCTCGTTGAACGCCAGGGGCTTGGCCGAGCGCCACTCGGTGCCGTTCTTGCCGATCGCGCCCTCGGCCTTCTCACCGGAGTTCGACGCCGTCACGGTCACCTCCGTGAGCGTCCCCGCGTCCGTGGTGACCACCACGGGGTCCACGGGGTTGACCATCGAGGCGTCGGCCGCCGGGATCACCGTCACGCCGGGGGCTTTCGCCGTCGACGACGCACCCGCGGAACCCGAGGCCTCGGCCCTGCCCTCGTCGCCAGAGTCCGCGCCGCACGCGCTCAAACCCACGGCAGCGAGCAGCCCGACGGAGCCGAGGGAGAGGCGCCGGCGCGTGAGGCCGCGCGCGGCGTCGGCCCCGCTGGGCGTGGCGGCAGGGCTGGCAGAGGACGGGGAGAAGGATGCGCCGGGGCGGGAACCCTCGGGGCTCGTTCCAGAAGAGTTGTGGGAAGCGGTCATGGGTACCTCACTGGGGTGAAGCCGGGGGTGGAGCCACGGGCCCGGTACCGGGCGGCCCCGGCTGAGGGCCGGTTTCGGGTGGCGGTCCCGGTCACCCGTGGGTGGGCGGCTGCTACGGCCGCCGCAGGTGCGGGGTCCGCAGCTCCTCCGGAAGGGGCACGAAACGTTCTGACTCGGGCGGACGCCTGTTTGCGTTCGCAATTGGGCGGGTGTACCCAGAATACCCTTCCGTATGCGCTGCGGAAACACCGCTATCGGCGGCGCCGCGAGGACCGTCGGCGGCGCGCTGCCCGCCGCGCGCGGCGTCGTCGGCGCGGGGGTCGTGGCCGCGTGCACCGGGACGGGAGGCGTCCTCGTCCGAGGGCTCGGGCCGGTAGGAGACGTCGCGCAGCACGCGGACCCCGGGTGAGGCCGCGCCGGCGGGCTGGGCCGCACCGAGGGACGCGCCGCGGGTGCCGCGGCGCACCACGGGCTCCTCGTCCGGGCGGACGGCCTGGACCACGGCGTCGAGGTCGTCACGGCCCCAGCCGTCCGGGGACTCCAGGCGCACCACGCGCCAACCGCGGGGCGCGGTCAGGGCGTCCGCGTGCACGGGGCAGAGATCGTAGGCGTGCGGCTCCCTGCGCGCGGACAGCGCACCGATCACCGCGGTCGAGTCGGCGTAGACGTAGGTCAGTGTGCACACGGCGTCCCGGCTGCACGTCTGCCGTGAGCAGCTGCGGCGCGGAGCAAGATCCTGGGCCACGCGGCTCACCGGCCCCGGCGGCGCAGCCTGCGCCGCTCGCGCTCGGAGAGACCGCCCCAGATGCCGAACTTCTCGTCGTTGCTCATGGCGTAGTCCAGGCACTGCCCGCTCACGGGACACGCTTCGCACACGCGCTTGGCGTCCCGGGTGGAGCCGCCCTTCTCGGGGAAGAACGCCTCCGGGTCCGTCTGGGCGCACAGGGCATCCGTCTGCCAGGCGAGCTCGCCCTCGGCGTCACCCTCGCTCACGGAGTACACCCCGGCCACGGCCTGCCACACGGACGCGTCCACGCTCTGGACGTCGTGGACCTCCATGTCGTGCAGTTCCTGGGGGGTGTGCGCGGGAGGCTCGGGCTCACGGGGCTGCTTGCGGTCGGAGCGCAGGAGCACGTCCCCGGCCACCTCGGGGTGAGCGGCCAGGAAAGCAGAGGCGAGGTCGTCCAGTGTGGTGACGCCGACGGTGCCACGGGCCTGGTCCACGGGATCCACGAACCAGTCGACGGGGACGGTGCCGTCCGTGGAACCGGCATCCGAGTCCTCGCGTCCGTCGTGGCGGCGGCGTGCGGCCTCTCCCATGTCTGTCCTTCCGTCCCGCGCATTCGTCTTCTCGGTGCCCTCAACCAGCCCGGTTGTCCCGGCTGCGAGTGGGTTCGCGTGACGGGACGCACCCCTGCCTGCCAGGTGGACCCCCTAATTACACGCGTGTAAGTCCCGGGTAGTCAAGCCGAGTATCCTGGGCTTCCCGGGTTCACCGGCGCGCCGCCCGCGCACCCGGGGCCCGGTCACTTACCCTAAGGAGTTTCTGCGTGGGACGCACACCGAACGATCTCGCAGGGGCCCTCGCAGCGGTCTCCGAGCGGCCCACACCGGCCCTGGTCTGGCGCGACGGCCCCGAGCGCGTGGAGCTCTCGGGGCGCGTCCTCGTCAACTGGGTGGAGAAGTCCGCGGGGCTGCTTGTGGACGAGCTGGATGTCGCCTCCGGGGACACCGTGCGCATCTCCCCCGCACCCCACTGGCGGCTGGTGGTCCTGAGCCTCGCCGCACTTCGCGTGGGTGCGCGCATCGAGTTCGCCGCGGACGCTGACGCCGTCCTGCACGCCCGCCTGGAAGGCCACGACGACGACGCCGTGGCCGGCACAGAGCTCGTCGTCGCCACCCCGGCGCTGGCCTTTGCGTGCTCCGACCCCCTGCCCGGGGACGCCGTGGACTTCTGCGCCGAGGTGCGCGCCCAGCCGGACACCTACACCGGGTTCGAGGAACCGGACCCCTCCGCCGAGGCGCTGCCCTCCGGCGCGACCCACGGGCAGCTGCTGAGCAGGGCCCTGGAAACCGCCTCCCCGGAAGCCGTCGGCACCGTGTTCCTCCCGCTGGACGACGGCTGGGGAGAGACCACGCTGCTGAGCACGCTGGGGATCGTGGCTCGCGGCGGGGCCGTGCTGCTGGCCGCCGGGCCGCAGGATGCCACCGAGGACGTCCTCACCCAGGAACGCGCCACCCAGCTCTGACGGTCTAATGCTGGCTGGTGGCCCCGCAACGGCTCCGTGGCGGGCCGACGCGCCCGGACGCGCAGACGTCCGGTCTGCCTGTCAGTGCGCGGCCGGAGCCGTCACTCAGGAGGCGCGGCGGGCGTCGTCGTCGGGCTCGGAGTCCGTGTCGTCGATGTTCCCGGTGCCCGCCCCGTGCACGGAACCACCGGACGAGCTGCCCTCGTGGGAGCCGCCGCCGTGGCGGGGACGCTGCTGCGTGTCGTGGTCGTGGCGGTGGACCACCGGGATCTGACCGGTGATGAAGGCGAACTCCTGGTCCGGGCTGTCCGCGAAGTCCGGGTCCTGGTCGAGCTTGGTGCTGAACACCCAAAAACGGTAGGCGAAGTAGCGGAAGACGGTGCCCAGGATGGTGCCGATGATCGTGCCGGAGATGAACGAGGCCGTTGCGGAGGTCAGGCCCAGGACGTAGTAGCTCACGCCCAGACAGCCGAGTTCGATGGCCATGCCGATCCCGTTGGCCACCAGGAACTGCACGAGTTCCTTCTTCTTGTCGTCCTGGCGCTTGTCACGGAAAGTCCACAGCCGGTTGGCGACCCACGAGAAGACGATGGCCACCACGGTGGCCACCACCTTGGCCTTGATGTGGCTGTCCGCGAAGTAGGGCGTGTGCATGAGCAGCCACACGAGCGTGGCGTTGATGGCGAACGCAGCGGCCCCCACCAGTCCGAACTTCGCGAGCTCTTTGACGAACAGTTCCCACAGCGCGTGCGCGCGCTCAACCACGGTGTTCAAGGGTTCGGTCTCACTCTGCTCATCGGGGACGGAGGAAGGTTGGGGGGACCGTCTCGTGCGTGCGTCCCACCCGGACGGATGTCGTCGCGCCCGGGACTCACCGTGGGCGCCGGATGAATGAGTGCATCGTACTCCGACATGACTGGACGTCAGCTGTGGCGATAGCCTGGGAGGGTGAATTCTCCTGAGACAGGTCCTGTCATCGGCGTCGTGGGCGGCGGGCAGCTCGCCCGCATGATGGCCCCCGCCGCCACCGCCCTCGGAGTGGAGCTGCGCGTGCTCGCGGAGAGCCCCGAGGTGAGCGCGGTGGCGGCCGTCCGCACCGCTCCCGCGGGCGACTACACCGATCTCGACACCCTGCGCCGCTTCGCCGCGGAGGTGGACGTGCTCACCTTCGACCACGAGCACGTGCCCACTGAGCACCTGAAGGCCCTGGAGGCCCAGGGGGTCGCCGTTCGCCCCGGGCCCGCCGCGCTCGTGCACGCGCAGGACAAGCTCGTGATGCGCCGCGCCGTGGCCGATCTGGGCCTGCCCAACCCCGAGTGGGCGGAGGTCCACACCGCCGAGGACCTCGTGGCCTTCGGCGATCGCGTCGGCTGGCCCGTGATCCTGAAGACCCCGCGCGGCGGCTACGACGGCAAGGGCGTGCTGCGGGTCGAGCGTGCGGAGCAGGCCACGAGCGGCACCGCTGCCGAGTGGTTCGAGCGCTCGGCCGCCGCGGACTCCGAGGAGGGGCTGCTCGCGGAGGAGGCCGTGGCGTTCAGCCGTGAGCTCTCCGCAATGGTCGCCCGCAGGCCGTCCGGCGAAACCGTGGCGTGGCCCGTCGTCGAGTCCATCCAGGTGGCCGGTGTGTGCGACGAGGTGATCGCCCCCGCTCCCGGGCTGGACCCGGAGGTGGCCCGTGCCGCGCAGGCCGCCGCCGTGAAGCTCGCCCATGACCTCGCAGTGACCGGCGTGATGGCCGTGGAGCTCTTCGAGACGCCGGGCACGGAGACCGGGTTCGCCGTGAACGAGCTGGCCATGCGCCCCCACAACTCCGGGCACTGGAGCATGGACGGCTCCGTCACGGGCCAGTTCGAGCAGCACCTGCGGGCCGTGCTCGACTGGCCGCTGGGTGCCACGGACGTGGTGGCCGAGGCAGCCGTGATGAAGAATTTCCTGGGTGGGGACAACCAGGACCTCTTCGCGGCCTACCCCGCCGCGATGAGCGCCGAGCCCCGCGCAAAGATCCACAACTACGGCAAGTCGGTGCGCCCGGGCCGCAAGATCGGCCACGTCAACGTGGTCGGGGACGCCCACGAGCTCACGGCGCTGCGCGAGATCGCCACGCACGCGGCGAGCATCCTGCGCGACGGCGAGGACCGCCACGCCCGGCCCACCGCCGTGGACAGCGGGGGGACGACGACGTGGGGCGCGGTCCCGGCCGCCCAGACTGGCGTACCCCTGGTGGGGCTCGTGATGGGTTCGGACTCGGACTGGGCCACCATGCGCGCGGCCGCCCAGGCCCTCGAGGAACTGGGCGTACCCTACGAGGCGGACGTGGTCTCGGCCCACCGGATGCCGTCCGAGATGCTCGAGTACGGCCGCACCGCCCACGAGCGCGGGCTGCGAGTCATCATCGCGGGGGCCGGCGGCGCCGCCCACCTGCCCGGCATGCTCGCCTCCGTGACCCCCCTGCCGGTGATCGGCGTCCCCGTGGCTCTGAAGACGCTGGACGGCATGGACTCCCTGCTCTCGATCGTGCAGATGCCCGCGGGCGTGCCCGTGGCCACCGTGTCGATCAACGGTGCGCGCAACGCCGGTCTGCTCGCCGCGCGGGTGCTGGGCTCGGCGTCGAGCACCTCCGCGCAGCAGCTGCGGGACCGGTTGCAGCACGTCGCCGCGGAGCTCTCCGAAGCCGCGCACCGCAAGGGCTCCGCCCTCCGGGAGGCCGTGGCCCGCGGCGCGAGCTCCAAGGACTGAGCCGGCGCCGCCGCACCGGGGCGGGCTGTCGGCCCAGGTCCAGGTGAGCGGGGCACAATGAGCCACTCGTGTCCCCTCCTCGGCGGGGCCACGGACCGGTGGGCCGCAGCGTCGGCTCCCCGCAACACCGACTTCCCCTTCAGCACGGAGTTGCACGTGAACGGATCAACCGACCACCCGGAGGACGGCCGTCCCCTCCCCTCGGCCACACGCGCCTACGACGAGGTGCCCCCGGCCCGCGGCGCCCACCTCGACGGCGCGCACGTCGGTGGCGCACACCCGGACGGTGCGTTCCCCGACGACGCCGCGCAGGACCTCCCTGCCGAGGGTGCCTCGGCCGTCCGCGATCCCGAGGACGGTCCGCGCCGCGCCCGCACCCGGGTGGGCGAGCCCCTGCGCAGTCCGCGTTTCGCCGCACCCGCCACCCGCACGAAGCGGGCCTGGTGGCTGCTCGGCGCCACGCTGCTGGTGCCCGGCTCCGCCCAGCTCGTGGCGGGCAAGCGGCTGATCGGACGGATCGCCGTAAGGATCACCGCGGTGGTCTGGGCGCTGGTCGTGCTCGCCGTGCTGCTGTGGTTCGTGTGGCGCACCGCCCTGGTGTGGCTGCTGACCAATTCCGTGACCTCTGCCCTGCTGATGTACGGGCTCGTGGCACTGGCAGTCGGCTGGGTGCTGCTGTGGTTCGACACACTGCGCACCATCCGCCCCGGGCTGCTGGGGGACAGTGCCCGGCGCGGCGTCGTCGTCGCCACTGTGCTGGCCATGGTCGTCACCGGCGGCGGGCTCGGATACGCGGCTCACCTGGTCTCGGTGGCGCGCGGCGCCGTCTCGGGCATCTTCGGCGGGGGCATGCCCTTCTCCGCGGCGGACGGGCGCTACAACATCCTGCTCATGGGCGGGGACGCCGGCGAGGACCGCGAGGGGAGGCGCCCGGACTCGATGACGGTGCTCAGCATCGACGCGTCCTCCGGCCAGACCATGACCATCTCCCTGCCCCGCAATCTGCAGAACGTCCCCTTCCCGGAGGACTCCCCCATGCACGGGGTCTACCCTGAGGGCTTCAACTGCGGGGACGAGTGCATCATGAACGCCGTCTACACGGACGTGATGCAGAACCACAAGGACCTCTACCCGGACGTCGCCGATCCCGGGGCACAGGCCACCAAGGAGGCCGCCGAGGGCGTCACGGGCCTGAAGATCCAGGCGTACGCGCTGATCGACATGGACGGCTTCGCGTCCCTCGTGGACGCCCTCGGCGGCATCGACCTGAACGTGGGCGGACGGGTTCCCATGGGCGGTGGCACCAACCTTGACACCGGCGAGAAGAACCCCATCCTGGGGTGGATCGAGCCCGGTGTGCAGCACATGGACGGTTACCACGCCCTCTGGTACGCCCGCTCCCGCGAGGGCGCCACGGACTACGACCGCCAGGCCCGGCAGCGCTGCGTCCAGGCCGCGATGCTCGCCCAGCTGAACCCGGTCACGGTGGCCACCAAGTTCGACGAGCTCGCGAGCTCTGGCCAGCAGATCCTCGAGACGGACATCCCTCAGTCCTCGATCGGCTCCATGGTCACCGTGGCCACGAAGGCCAAGGACCACGAGCTGCAGGCGTACGCGGCGGGTCCTCCCTACTACGACCAGTCCTTCCCCACCTACCCGGACTACGACCAGTTCCGCTCAGACCTGGCGCAGCTGCTCGAGAAGGCCAGCGGCAACGACGCCCAGGCGGCTCCGGCGGCGGGCGGCGCGGCGTCATCGTCCTCCGGCACGGCGAACGCCGCAACGGCGGGATTCACCTCGGGTGGCGGCTCTGTCACCGGTGGAGGAGCCGGAATTGGGACCACCGCGGTGGTGCCGGCGGCACTGAAGGTGCCCACCGAGGAGACGCTGTCCCCGAATGGCACCTGCTCCGTCCCCTGACGGGCACGGGGCATCGGTGCAGCGGTACAGGTACAGGTACAGGTACAGGTACAGGTACAGCCTCATCGGTACAGTGGAGCCGTGGCAAACATCCTGCAGTCCCCCGAGTGGGCCCAGTTCCAACAGAGCATCGGACACCGTGTGATCCAGGCCGAGGGCCCCGGATGGCGCTACCTGGCCACCGTGGAGGGCGGTCGCACGGGCCGCTACCTCTACTGCCCGTACGGCCCGGAGGCGGACTCCCCGGAGGCCTTCGACCGCGCCCTCGCGGACCTCACCGCCCAGGCTCGCGCGAACCGCTGCTGGTTCGTGCGCGTGGAGCCGATCAACGGGCACACCGTGGACGGGATCGAGACCGCGGAGGCCTCGCTGCGCCGTCGTGGGATGAAGCGCGCGCCGCGCCAGGTGCAGCCGGGGCACACCCAGCTGATCGACCTGCGCAAGGACTCCAAGGACCTGCTCAAGGCCATGAAGTCCACCAACCGCAACCTGTACCGCAACATTCACAAGAAGGGCGTGAGCATCGAGCGCTCGCAGGACCCTGCTGACGTGGAGCACCTGCTGCGGTTCCTGGACGACACCGCGAAGCGCCGGAACTTCAACCGGCAGCAGGACGACTACCTGCGCGCCGTCGCCGCCTCCCTGATGCCGGTGGACGCGGCGAGCCTGTACCTCGCGAAGCTCGATGGCGAGCCGATTGCGGCGTCGCTCGTGTACGACTCCGCGGACACCCGCACCTACGCGCACGCCGCCATGGACCAGGAGCACCGCAAGCTCTCCGCGGGCATCCCCCTGGTGGTCACCATGATCATGGACGCCAAGGAGAAGGGCCTCACCTGGTTCGACCTCTTCGGCACCGCACCAGAGGGCGCAGGACCCGAGCACGAGTGGTACGGGTTCACGTCCTTCAAGAAGTCCTTCGGCGGTGAGCCGGTCGCCTACCCGGGCACCTGGGACCTTCCCGTCTCCCGCGCCGGGTACACGGCGTACAGCGGGGTGCGCGCGGCCCGCGAGGGACTCGGATCGCTCGCCGGAACACTGCGCGAACGGGCCGGGAGCCTGCGGGAGCGCCCCGGTAGTCTGCGTGAGCGCCTTGGCGGGCTGGGCAGCCGGGCGACGACGCCGCGCGGGAAGAAGGACGACGCATGAGCCGCACCGCGCTGGTCACGGGTGCCACGGGAGGGATCGGTCGGGCGTTCACGAAGGCCCTGCACGAGCGCGGATACGCGCTGATTCTCACCGGGCGCAGCACCGAGAAGCTCACGGAGTTGTCACAGGAGGCCACCGGTGGTGCCGCACAGATTGTCGTGGCGGACCTGGGCACGCAGGACGGCATCGACACCCTGGTGGACGTCCTGGAGCGCAACCCCGTGCACCTTCTGGTCAACAATGCAGGCTTCGGGACGCACGGCGAGTTCGCCGCCCTGGACCTGGACCGTGAACTGGAGGAGCTCACCGTGAACGTGCGGGCGCTGATGACGCTCACGCACACCGCCCTGCAGTCCATGACGGTCGCCCGCAGCGGTGCCATCATCAACGTGGCCTCGGTGGCGGGCTTCCAGCCGCTTCCGTCCATGGCCACGTACAGCGCGTCCAAGGCGTTCGTGGACAGGTTCACCCTGGCCGTGGGCGTGGAGGCCCGCAAGCACGGCGTCCAGGTGCTGAGCGTGAATCCGGGGCCAGTCGACACGGACTTCTTCCGGGTGGCGGACGCCTCGGCCATCGACCTCGGGCGCTCCGCGAAACCGGAGGACCTCGTAACCGCCACGCTCACCGCGCTGGAGAAAAGGCGGCCCCGGGTGGTCTTTCCCCGGACCTACCACGGCCTCGAACGGATCGCCGGTCTGCTTCCGCAGTCCTTCACGGCTCGCGTGGCGAACCTCGTCTCCGGCAGGGCGTAGCCCCGACGGGGCTCACCAGCGGGCGGCGTCCCGGACGGCCGCGCGACCCTCCGCGAGGGCCCGGCGCAGCAGGCCGTCGGCCGCCGGCTGAGTCTCGGGCGCCGTGGCGTCCGTCGTCCCGGTCTCCAGGTCTGTGCCTCCGAACTCTGGCTGTGCCCGCCGCTTGCCGCGCCTGGCGCGTTTGGCTCCTTTGGAAGACGGAGTCTTCTTGGCGGACGTGGTGTGCTTCTTTATTGCCCTCTTCTCGGCTTTCGCCGCCTTGGCGGCCTTGCGCGACGGGGCGGCGTCCTGCTCGGCGACGTCGACGGCGTCGTCCGCGGACCCAGCTCCGGCGAGCCCGACGTCAACGGCCCCAGTCTCGACAACCTCGGCCGCGGCGTCGTCGCGCCCCGCGCCTGCAGCGTCCGTCTCGGAACCCGCCCGGTGAGTGGGGCCCGAGGTGTTTGCGGGGCTCATGTGCTCCGGGAGGATCTCCTCGCGGCGGTCCTGCCGGGAGCGCCGGCCGAGCACGCGGCGCCGTGTCTTCTCGGCGCGGCCCGCGATCTGGAACTCTCCCACCAGGGGGTACTCCCACGTGCCGAGGACCTCCACGTCCTCGGTCGCGAGCTCGCGCAGCACCATGGGCTGGCCGGCCTGGTCCGGATCCCCCGCGAGCACCTTGTGCACGAGCCGCTGCTGGAGCTGGACGAGACCGGTGAGCAGCAGGGCGTCGTCCACCCCGAGCTCCCGGGCGCGGTCCGTGAAGCCCAAGCGGTAGATCATGGCGGCCTCGCCCGTGTGCACGAACCACAGGTAGCCCAGGGCCTTCTCGGGCCCGTCCTTGGGGCGCTCGGTCGCCACCAGGAACACGGAGTTCTCCCCCACGGCGCGCAGCAGCTCACGGATGTGCTGGGTGCGCAGGCCCACGTGGGAGAGGTCCCGGTCCTCGGCGTTCACGCGCCGCACCCGCACTCCCGAGTCCCTCAGACCCGCGCGGCAGCGCTGCAGAGTCTCGCTCGACAGGCGCTTGGACAGCTCCCCCTCGGTCTCGCCGAGGCGCACCACCAGGTGGCGGGGGCCGGCTTCACCGCGGCGGGGCTTGTCACGACGGCGGTAGCCGGCCTCCGCGAGCTCGTCCGCGAGTTCCGTGGTGGCGTGGGTGTCCGGGCTGACGCGCAGCACCGCGGCGTCGTGCACCGTGCGGGAGTGCTCCTGGAGTGCAGCGAGCACGGCCACGAGGTCACGCGGGTCCTTCACGTGCAGGGACTTGGCGTCCACCACCGTGTGGCGGTCCTCCGGGTAGACCAGCAGCTGGCCGTACCCCACGGTCTGGTTGCCGCGATCCACCCCCACCCGCTGCACGCGGACGTCGTCGCGGGTGAGAGCCTCGGCCTCGCCGATGCCCCACAGCAGGTCCGGGTGCCCGCCTGTGACTCGCACGCGGGCGTCCCAGCTCTGACGGTTCCCGCAGGGGGTCACGTTCAACGTCACGGTGTCTGTCCTCTCCTCATGCCCATGAACACCGCGACCCAGCTTAGCCGGGCGCGGGCCCCGCCCCGGTCGCCCATGCGAACGGCGCGCCCACCCGGAAAGGGCGGACGCGCCGTCGACGTCGTGGGACGTCAAGGTCACTTCTGGTGGCGTTCGTACTTCTCCCACTTCTTGGCGAGGTGCTCGGCCTCGACCATGCGCACCGTGCCGGAGCGGGAGCGCATCACGATGGACTGGGTGGTGATGGTGCGCCCGCGGTAGCGCACGCCGCGCAGCAGGTCGCCGTCCGTGATGCCGGTGGCGGCGAAGAAGCAGTTGTCGGAGGTGACGAGCTCGTCCGTGGTGAGGATCCGGTCCACGTCCAGCCCGGCGGCGGCCGCCTTCTCACGCTCGGCCTCGTCCGTGGGTGCCAGGCGGCCCTGGATCACGCCACCGGTGGCCTTCACGGCGCACGCGGTGACGATGCCCTCCGGGGTGCCGCCGATGCCCATCATGATGTCCACCCCGGTGCCCTCGCGGCACGCGGCGATCGCGCCGGCCACGTCCCCGTCCAGAATCATTCGGGTGCGGGCGCCGGTCGCGCGGATCTCCTCCACGAGGCCCTGGTGCCGGGGTCGGTCCAGGACGCACACGGTGACCTGGTTGGGCTTCACGCCCTTGGCCTTGGCCACCAGGTGGATGTTCTGCTTCACGGGCAGTCGCAGGTCCACCATGTCCGCGGCCTCCGGACCCACCACGAGCTTGTCCATGTAGAACACGGCCGAGGGGTCGAACATGGAGCCGCCGTCCGCCACGGCGATCACCGCGAGCGCGTTGTTCATGCCGAGCGCGGTCAGGCGCGTGCCGTCGATGGGGTCCACCGCGACGTCCGAGGCCGGGCCCCTGCCGTCACCCACCTGCTCGCCGTTGAACAGCATGGGGGCCTCGTCCTTTTCGCCCTCGCCGATGACCACGGTGCCGTTGAAGTCCACGGTGGAGAGGAAGGAACGCATGGCGTCCACCGCCGCACCGTCCGCGCTGTTCTTGTCACCGGCACCCACCCAGTGGCCGCCCGCGATCGCCGCGGCCTCCGTGACGCGCACCAGTTCGAGCGCCAAGTTGCGGTCCGCTGCATTTCCCGAGCTGCCGTACTGGGTGTTCTCTGCCACGTTGTTCCTCACCTTCGAGTTTCGGTGCGCCTCACCACCACCTGGGCCCGGGCGCCACCACGGTTGCCCCCAGCATATCCCCGGGCCTGTCCTGTTGGGCGGGTCCGCGCGGGCACGGCACAATGGAGGACGTGAGTTCTTCTGCTTCCGGGCCCTCCCGCGATCCCCACCCCGCGCCGTCGACGTCCCCTTCCGGCGCAGCCCCCGATGACGCCGCCGCGGCAGGCACCGCCGCGACGGACAGCGCGGGCGCGGAGGCCACAGACACCCCGGGGGCCACGGCCGGCGCCGACCAGCCCACCCCGCAGCTCACCACCAAGCAGGCGTCGCGGATCAACGCCCCGGTGCGCGGGATGGTGATCTCCATGCTCGTGCTGCTGCTCCTGCTGCTGCCGTTCCTGTGGCTGCAGCCCCGCCCGGACGCCCAGCCCTACCGGGCGCACGTGGACGTTGCCCAAGAGGCCACCTTCGCCGCGGACCAGGCGTCCTTCACCCCGGCCGCACCGGACCTCGGGGAAAGCTGGAGTGCCAACTACGCGCGCTGGGACGAGAAGTCCCAGGACGGTGTGCCGCTGTGGAACGTGGGCTTCCTCTCCCCCGACTACCACCTGGTGGACATGGTCCAGACCGCCGAGTCGAACCCCACGTGGCTCGCCCAGCGCACGGAGCTGGTGCCCGTGACGGACGAGAAGGAGGTCGCGGGCGTCACCTGGCAGATCCACCACCGGGACGCCTCTGGCAAGCAGGACGCGTTCACGGCGTGGGTGGGCACTCTCAAGGACTCCACGGTGGTGCTCAGCGGCGACGCCCCGGACGCGGACTTCCAGCTCGTGGCGGAAGCGCTCTCCCGCTCCTGAGTGCGCGCGCCGGTGTCGCCCCAGGCACCCGGCGCCTCGGCGGGGTTACCCTGTAACGGCGGCGCGCAGTATCACGCCGCGTCACCCCTCCTCGAGTCATGGAGTCCCACTGTGAACACTGAGACAGCCAGCGTGGACCACGCACCCGGCACCCCCTCCGAGGCCTGGCGGGCCCTGCAGGAGGGCAACTCCCGGTTCATCTCCGGGGACAAGCTGCACCCCCACCAGGACGCGCAGCGCCGCGAGAGCCTCGCCGAGTCGCAGAAACCGTTCGCCGTGATCTTCGGCTGCTCGGACTCCCGGCTCGCCGCGGAGATCATCTTCGACCTGGGCCTCGGGGACGCCTTCGTGATCCGCACTGCGGGCCAGGTCATCGACAACGCCGTGCTCGGTTCCCTCGAGTTCGCGATCGACGTGCTCGGCACACCGCTGATCATGGTGCTCGGCCACGACTCGTGCGGCGCGGTGACCGCCACAAAGAACTCCGTGGAGTCCGGTGAGCTTCCCACCGGTTTCCAGAGGGACCTGGTGGAGCGCATCACCCCGTCCGTCCTGCAGGCACAGCGCTCCGGGAACGCGGACCTGCAGGACATGGTCGTGGAGCACACCAAGCAGACCGCGGCACGCATGCTGGACCAGTCCACCGTGATCTCCGGTGCTGTCTCCCGCGGTGAGGCCGCCGTCATCGGCGTGTTCTACCACCTTGCGGACGGCAAGGCCGAGCTGGTCTACAGCGACGATCCCCAGATCAGCTAGTCGCCCAGGCGTTCGACGAGCAGGGAATCCCTGCTCGTCGCCGTTGTCCTGAGTACCAGGACCTGCTGCACACGGACCAGACCCGCGAGGACACGTGGCGGCGCGGCGTCGTCCACCTCCCTCCGACCTCACCGGGCGCGGCAGCGCCAGGGCTCCGGTCCCGACGTCGTGCCCGGCCGACGTCGCGGGTCTGACCACGACGTCGTCACGAGCCCGGATCGCGGGGCGCTTCGTCGGGCGCCGAGGGGCGCGGTGGCCGTAAACTGGCGACATGGCTGAAAACACTGAGTACCGCATCGAGCACGACACCATGGGCGAGGTCCGCGTTCCCAAGAACGCCCTCTACCGCGCGCAGACGCAGCGCGCCGTGGAGAACTTCCCCATCTCGGGCAACACGTTGGAGCGCGAGCACATCAAGGCGCTCGCGCAGGTGAAGAAGGCCGCCGCGACCGCCAACGAGGAGTTGGGTGTGCTGGACGCGCAGCGCGCCCAGGCCATCCGCGACGCCGCGGACGCCGTGGCCGCAGGGGAGCACGACGGCGAGTTCCCCATCGACGTGTTCCAGACCGGTTCGGGCACCTCCTCGAACATGAACACCAACGAGGTCCTGGCCACGCTGGCCTCCCGCGCGCTCGAGTCCGCCGGAGTGGAGGTCCACCCGAACGACCACGTCAACGCGTCGCAGTCCTCCAACGACGTCTTCCCCACCTCCGTGCACGTGGCCGTGACGAACGCGCTGATCAACGACCTCAAGCCGGCCATGGACGTCCTCGCCACCTCCCTGGAGAAGAAGGCGGAGGAGTTCAAGACCGTGGTGAAGTCCGGTCGCACGCACCTCATGGACGCGACCCCTGTGACCCTGGGCCAGGAGTTCAGCGGCTACGCGGCCCAGGTGCGCTACGGCATCGAACGCATCGACGCCTCCCTGCCCCGCGTGGCGGAGGTCCCCCTGGGCGGCACCGCCGTGGGCACCGGCATCAACACCCCGGACGGCTTCTCGGCGCGCGTGATCGAGCTGCTGTCCGCGGAGACCGGCCTTCCGCTGACCGAGGCGCGCAACCACTTCGAGGCGCAGGCCAACCGTGACGGCCTGGTGGAGGCCTCCGGGCAGCTGCGCAACATTGCGTACTCCTACATGAAGTTCATGAACGACATCCGCTGGATGGGCTCCGGGCCCAACACCGGTCTCGGTGAGCTGCACATCCCGGACCTGCAGCCCGGCTCCTCGATCATGCCCGGCAAGGTCAACCCGGTGATCTGCGAGGCGACCATCCAGGTGGCCGCGCAGGTGATTGGCAACGACACCACCGTGGCTCTGTCCTCCACCAACGGTGCGTTCGAGCTGAACGTGGGTATTCCCGTGATGGCCGCGAACCTGTTGGAGTCCATCCGCCTGCTCGCCAACGTGTCCCGCGTGGCCGCGGAGAAGATGGTGGACGGGTTGCAGGCCAACGTGGAGCGCTGCACGTTCCTGGCCGAGGCGTCCCCCTCGATCGTGACCCCGCTGAACAAGGCGATCGGCTACGAGGCCGCCGCAAAGATCGCCAAGCACGCCGTCGCGAACAAGATGACGGTGCGCGAGGCCACCATCGAGCTCGGCTACGTGGACGGCGAGAAGCTCACCGAGGAGCAGCTGGACAAAGCGCTGGACGTCACCACGATGACCGGCAACTACTGAGCTGATCCCGGGCGGCCCGCCGGGCTCGCACGGACCCGGTCCTGAGACGCAGAACTCGGCCACCCGATGTTTCGGGTGGCCGAGTTCCGTTCTGTGATGCTGCGGCCCGGTGGTGATGTGGTCCTGCGGTCCGGGGACCGCGTCGGCGGAGGGTTGTCAGGTCTTCCACCGGGACCACGCCGCCTGGCGCGAGGTGCCGGCGGCACCGGCCACGGCGGACCACGAGGCCGCCTCCGCCACGGAGCGGGCACTAACCCCCAGGTGCTCACCCGCCGCCGCGCTGATCCGCAGCAGGGCCTGGAACGCTTCGGGATCCCCGCGGCCGCTCAGCTGCGCGAGGGCCCGCAGCGCCGCGTCCTCGAGGTCGGACACGGAGGGTTCGGGGCCGGACGGGGCGGGTGTGTGGCTGCTCACGGATCCCATCATGGCACCACCCGCCCCGATCTCGGGAACCGGGGCGAGTGCCGGACTCACCGTCCCTCGAGCACGAGTTCAAGGGTGTCGTCCGGGTCGTCGAAGCCACGGGTCCACGAGACACCGGGCCACACGTACTCGACCGTGCCCAGGTCCGGGCGGTAGTGGGCGGTGAACAGCGTGCCGAACCCGGCCGAGTAGTGGTCCTGGTGCAGGGGATCCCGCAGGAAGCTGTCCCGCGCCTCGGCGGCGCTCACCCCCTGCTCGGCGGATGCGTCCAGGAACTCCAGGCGCTCCACCGAGTGGAACTGCGCGGCCTTCTGCGGGTACTCCGGGGTCTTGCCGCGGTGGTTGGTCGCGGTGCACGCGTCGAAGAACTCGGTGTCCTGCCCCGGGGCCACGAAGGCGGTGAAGCGCTCACCGCTGACGTCCACCACGGTGATGTTGTAGGACATGGACACGGGCAGCCCGCGCAGCAGCTTCCTCGCCTGGGCAGCGGTCTCCGCGACCTCCAGCAGGTAGCGGACCACCAGGGGGATCGCGAAGCCGGGCCCGGAGCCGGGACGCCCGCCGAACGTGAGGGACACGGCCAGACCGGCGTCGTTCATCCCGTCCAGCAGCCCCCACAGGCAGTCGCCCGTGCCGATCACCTTGCGTCCGGTGAACTCGCTCGAGTACACCGTGGCCTCCCACAGCTCCGGCACGTAGTCGTAGTTGCGGGTCAGGGACGTCTCCTCCCCCACCGTCGCCAGCTGCGAGCACGCCGGTGCGAAGGCGGGAAGGTTCCACATGGTCAGGAAGCGCGCTGCGTCGCCGTCACCGCCGGTCTGCGCCACGAGCTCGCGCCATGTGGGCACCAGCTCGGGCATGTGCTCCTCGAGCCTGCCACGGGCTTCCTCGAGGCTCGGGCGGGTGCCGGGACCCGTGAGGTACCACGAGCGGTACGCGGGCCAGGTGGCGTCGAAGAGCGCCTTCCAGCGCGGGCCGGGTGTGGCCTCGTGGATCCCGTAGACCGTCACCGGGTAGGCGCGGGCCGGGGCCTGCCACGTGCTCCAGTCGGTCTCGAACGCCTCGGTTCCATGGTCTTCGGCGCCGCCGACGTCGCCCGCGGCGGGCGTTCGACGGCGCGCACCCCGGGTGGGCAGATCGCCCCAGGCTCCGGGGCTGCCGGTCGCGAGTCGCGCGGAGGCGCGCACCCAGTCCACACGGGCCCAGTCGATGGCAGCCCAGTCGACCCCGGCCCATGCGGTCGGAACGGCGGTGGTGGTTCCCGCGGAGCGGGCGGAGCCGTCGTTGCGGGAGACGTTCTTTGCGGATTTTGTCATGCGTCAAGCAAACATTGACGTTCCACCCTGCGTCAACCCCGACTTGACGGTGCGCGGCCCCACCAGGGCCTGTCTCGTTCGCCACATAGGTTCCGGGAGCCCCCGGGAACGGGACTAAGCTGGCGCGCAGCGACTTTTTCCACTACCGCCGCACGGCACGGCCGCGGCGGCCCGCCTCCCGAGGAGAACGCGTGAAACTTGCAGACCAGATCATCCAGCAACTCATCGCCGCGGGCGTCGAGCGCATCTACGGCGTGGTGGGCGACAGCCTGAACCCGATCGTGGATGCGGTCCGCCGCTCGGGGGGGTCCGCCAAGGGCGGCATCGACTGGGTCCACGTGCGCCACGAGGAGGCCGCCGCTTTCGCCGCGAGCGCCGAGGCGCAGGTGACCGGCAAGCTCGCCGTGTGCGCGGGCTCGTGCGGTCCCGGCAACCTGCATCTGATCAACGGCCTCTACGACGCCAACCGCTCCGGTGCCCCTGTGCTGGCGATCGCCTCCCACATCCCCTCCCAGTACATCGGCTCGGGGTACTTCCAGGAGACGCACCCGGACCGGATCTTCACCGAGTGCTCCGTCTACTCGGAGCTCGTGAGCACGGCCAAGCAGTCGCCCTCCGTGGTGGCCTCCGCGATCCAGTTCGCCGTCACGAGCCCGGGCGTGTCTGTGGTGACGCTGCCCGGTGACCTCGCGGACTCGGACGTGGCCGCCGACGCCCGCCCCTACTCCGTTCCCGCCCCCAGCTCGATCGTGCCCTCCGACGAGACGATCGCCCGCATGGCCGAGGCCCTGAACTCCGCCAAGAAGGTTGCGATCTTCGCGGGCATCGGCGTGTCTGGCGCGCACGACGAGGTCATCGCGCTCGCGGACACGCTCAACGCTCCCATCGGCCACTCGCTGCGCGGCAAGGACCAGATCCAGTTCGACAACCCGTTCGACGTCGGCATGACCGGGCTGCTGGGCTACGGCGCCGCGGCCGAGGGGCTGCACGACGCGGACGTCATGGTCATGCTGGGCACGGACTTCCCGTACGACCAGTTCCTCCCGGACGTCACCACCATCCAGGTGGACACCAACCCCGCAGTGATTGGACGCCGCACGGGCGTGACCGTGCCGGTGTACGGGGACGTGAAGTCCACGATCCTCAAGCTGCTGCCCGAACTGCAGCCCAAGAAGGACCGCTCCTTCCTGGACAAGACCCTCGCCAAGCACGACAAGCTGATGAACAAGGCCGTGGGGGCCTACACCCGCAAGGTCGAGAAGATCACCCCCATCCACCCCGAGTACGCCGCGTCCGTGCTGGACCAGGTGGCTGCCCGGGACGCCGTGTTCACTGCTGACACCGGCATGTGCAACGTGTGGACCGCGCGCTACATCAACCCGCTCGGCACCCGCCGCGTCCTGGGCTCCTACCTGCACGGCTCCATGGCCAACGCCCTGCCCCACGCGATCGGCGCGTCCATGGCGGAGCCGGGCCGCCAGGTGATCTCGGTCTCGGGCGACGGCGGGCTGTCCATGCTCATGGGCGAGTTGCTCACGCTCGCCGCGTACGACCTGCCGGTCACCGTGGTGGTCTTCAACAACTCGACGCTCGGCATGGTCAAGCTGGAGATGCTCGTGGACGGGCTGCAGGACTACGGCGTGGACGTCCCCCACACCGACTACGCGGCGATCGCCCGCGCCGCCGGGCTGCAGGGCATCCGCGTGGAGAAGCCCAAGGATCTCGAGTCGGCGTTCACCACCGCGCTCTCGCACCGCGGCCCCTCGCTCGTGGAGGTCATCACCGACCCCAACGCGCTGTCCATCCCCCCGAAGATCAAGAGCGAGCAGGTCTTCGGCTTCGCCACGGCCATGTCCCGCATCGTGCTCAACCGCGGTGCCGGCGAGGCCGTGTCGATGGCTCGCTCCAACCTGCGCAACATCCCGCGCGGCTGAGCCCGACGCCGTCGCCCGCACAACGGCGCACACGGACGGGGACCCGGTGGCACGCCGCCGCCGGGTCCCCGTTCACGTTTCCGCACAACAGGCCGGGAACGCCACGGATCCCGCGAGCGCCGTAAGGCGTGTGAGCCGTGTGAGCCGTGGGAGCCGTGTGAGCCGGAACATATAGGATCACGGGAGCAGTGCCCCTGTTCGCTCCCGTCAGGATTGGAGGCGGTGTCCCATGACCGCCGAGGACCCCTGGCCGCCCACCGACCCCGGGCGGCGTCGCCACCTGCTCGCGAACCTCGCGCACGGCTACTTCGTGGAGGGCGCCTCCAAGGTCTCGCTGGGCAAGAGGTCCGGGCTCTCTCGCGTCCAGGTGGCCGCCCTGCTGCAGGAGGCGCAGGAGACCGGGGTCGTGCGGATCGAGATCACGGTGCCGCTCGAGAGCGCGGACGCGGACCTCGCCCGGGCCGCGGGCCTGGAGCGGCTCGTGACGGTGGGCAGTCCCCACTGGCCCGCCGACCGCGACGACCTCGCACGCGCCGTCGCCCGGGAGGTCACCCGGCTGCTGCGGGACGACACCGTCCTGGGCATCTCCTGGTCCCGAATGCTCCAGGTCGCGGTCGGTCACCTGCCGCCGCTGCCGCACAACGACGTCGTACAGCTCGCCGGTGCGCTGTGCACTGACGGCACGCCCACCGAGGAGCCGCCGCATCTGCTCGTCGGCCTGGCCTGCCGCGCCGCGTGGCCGCTGTGGGCGCCATTGGTCGTGGAGCGGGCCGAGTCCCTGAAGGAGTCCCGCGAGGTCGCGGGGACACTGCGCCGGGCGGACGCTCTCGAGGGCGCGGCGCTGGCCGTCGGGCACTGGTCGCCGGAGGGTTCGACCGTGTGGCCGCGGGTCGGCGAGGACGTCGCCCGCGCCGCGCGGGACGCCGGGGCCGTGGCCGAGGTCTCTGGGCACCTGCTGGACGAGGCCGGCCACGAGGTGGACACGCCCGTGGCTGGAATGGTCGTCTCGGCGGGTGTGGGGCAGCTGCGCGCGGCCCGCCACAGGATCGGGGTCGCCTCCGGCGCGGAGCGCGCGCCCGCGGTCCTCTCCGCGGTGCGCGGTGGTCTCGTGGACCACCTGGTGTGCGACACAGCTCTGCGCGACGAGCTGGGGCGGCTCCTCCACGGCGGTGCACCTCCCCGCGAGCAGTGACCCGCCCCGGGGCTCCCGGTGACGCACCTCAGCTCACCCTCCCGGCGTCGCAAGGCACCCGTCCCGTCCACGCCAACGAAAGGACGTCATGACCCCCACGGTCGTCGGCATCGACTCCTCCACGCAGTCCTGCAAGGTCCTGGTGGTGGACGCGGCCACCGGCCGCACCCTGGCCTCCGGCAGCGCCCCTCACCCGGACGGCACGAGCATGGACCCCGCGCACTGGCTCAGCGCGCTGCGCACCGCGTGGCGGCAGGTGGGCGTCCCGGAGCGTGACGACGTCCTCGCCGTCTCGGTGGCCGGGCAGCAGCACGGGATGGTGGCGCTGGACGCCGAGGGCACCCCGGTACACGATGCGCTGCTGTGGAACGACGTCCGCAGCGCGCCCCAGGCCACCCGCATGCTCGAGGAGCACGGGCCCCGGTGGTGGATGGAACGGGTGGGCATGTCACCCGTCCCGTCCATGACGCTGTCCAAGCTCGCGTGGCTCGCGGAGAACGAGCCGGGGGCCGCCTCCCGCGTGGCGCGCGTCATGCTGCCCCACGACTGGCTGACGCTGCAATTGTGCGGGGAGTGCGTCACGGACCGCTCGGACGCCTCCGGAACGGGCTACTTCGACCCGTCGACCAATCGCTACCGCCCCGAGCTGCTGGAGGAGTACTTCGGTGCGGTGCCCGAGCTGCCCCGGGTGCTCGGTCCCGGTGAGGCCGCGGGGACGCTCGGGGAGCAGTGGGGGTGCGGCGGCGACGTCGTCGTGGGCCCGGGCGCGGGGGACAACGCGGCCGCCGCGCTCGGCCTGGGCCTGCGCGAGGCGGAGGTGGCGGTGTCCGTGGGAACCTCCGGAACCGTGTTCGCGTGCAGCCCCGAGCCGCCGCAGGACCCGACGTCCGTGACCGCCGGCTTCGCGGACGCCACGGGCCGGTTCCTGCCGCTGCTGTGCACGATCAACGCCGCGCGCGTCATGACCACCACCGCAGATCTGCTGGGGGTGGACCTGGAGGAGTTCACCCGCCTCGCGCGGTCCGGTCCCTCGGACGCGGGCGGGCTGACGCTGCTGCCCTACTTCGACGGCGAGCGCACGCCCAATCTGCCCACAGCCACCGGACACCTGGGCGGGATGACCGCGCCTCGCTGACCCGGGAGAACCTCGCCCGGGCGGCCGTGCTCTCCGTGGCCAACTCCCTCGCGGACTGCCTGGACATCCTGCGCGAGGCGCACGTGGCGGTGGATCGTGTGCTGCTCATCGGCGGCGGCGCCCGGTCCGAGGCGCTGTGCGAGGTCCTGCCGGACACGCTCGGCATGCCGGTCACGGTGCCGGAGGCGGGTGAGTACGTGGCGCTGGGTGCCGCGCGGCAGGCGGCCTGGGCGGCCACGGAGGAGCTGCCCGAGTGGTCCCGCTCCGTGAGCCGGGAGCTGTTTCCCGCGGGCGACGTCGGCGTGCAGGAGTTCCGCCGCCGCTACGCCCTCGCCCGGCAGGAAACACAGGCGCAGCTCGGCTGAGCACCCAGAGCACGTCGCTCACCGGTTCACCGGCTCGTCGATTCCTCGGCTCGTCGTTTCCCCGGTGCGTTGATTCCCGGGTTCGTCGGTTACCCGGCCCACGTGTTCGTCGGCTCCCGCGAACCCCTCAGCTCTCGAAGCCCGTGCGCCCCGTGAACTCCAGCGCGGCCCGCAGCCGCTCGGCCTGGTGCTCCGGCATGGGAGGCAGCTCGTCCACCGGGTACCAGTCCACGGCGAGGGACTCGTCGTCCGCGACCCGCGCGTCCCCGGAGAGGTAGCTGCACAGGAACGTGTGGTCCAGGAACTGGCAGCGGTCTCCGTTGGGGAACTGCACCTCCCCGCCGGCCTTGACCCGCACGAGCGCGTCCACGGTGATCTCCACCCCGGTCTCCTCCAGGCACTCGCGCCGGGTGGCCACACCGGGGTCCTCCCCCGGTTCCACGATGCCGGTGATCAGGCCCCAGTTCCCGTTGTCCGCGCGGCGCCCGAGCAGCACACGGCCCTCGTGCAGCACCACGGCGGTGCACCCCGGCAGCCAGAGCAGGTCGTGGCCGATCGAGCGGCGCAGGTGCTGGATGAACTCGGGTGTGGCCACGGGGTGGTCCTCCTGGTCGGTGACGGCGGGGTGCTACAGCCACGCGGAGAGGTTTCCTCCCCCACGGAGAGGACCCTCCCCACGGGGTGGTCGCTCCCCAGGGTACGTGCCCGCCCGTCACGGAAACCCCTCACGGGAAACCCGTCACAGGAACGTGAGGACCCCCAGGCTGCCCACGATCATGAACGGTCCCAGCGGGATCCGGCTGCCCGCCCCGGCCCACCGGGTGAGCATGAGCACCGCGCAGAAGATCCCTGCAGAGACGAAGGTGACGGCGAGTGCAAGCACGGTGTGGCCCACCGAGGCGAACCCCGTGGCCAGGCCCAGCACCCCCGCGAGCCGCACGTCTCCCATGCCCATGCCGGAGGGATTGATCAGCCGCAACGCCAGGAAGAGTCCGCCCATGAGCACGAGTCCCCACAGCATCCACCACAGCCGCACGGTGTCGTGGACGAGCAGCGCCGAACCCGCCAGCAGCACGGCGGTCACGGGGTAGAGGGGACGCACCACGGCACCGGGCAGGCGGTGTTCGCGGATGTCCGTGGCGGCGAGCCACACTCCTGAGCAGGCGAGCACCAGGACGGCCAGGGCACAGGCCACCGCGGCCAGCTGCGCGCTGGGCGACGTGTCCTTCAGGTGCTCCCCCACGAACCCCCCGATGCCCGACGCAGCGGTCAGCATCATGCGCCCATCCTAGGCACAGCCCCCGCCCCACCGGGAGAGCGCGGCGCAGGCCTGTGGAGAACCACTTCGTAGACTGGGGCCATGAGCACGCCCAGGCAGACCGGAGCCCGCTGGCAGGAGGAAACACCCTGGCAGGAGGAAGCACCCTGGCAGGGTGGAGCGTCCTCGCGCAGCGGGGCACCGTGGCAGCGCGGGGCACCCCCGCACGAGGGGTCCCCCTGGTCCGGGGCACCCGAGGACACGGCCGTGCACGAGGAGTCCTTCGCCGCCCTGTGCCGCTCCTCCCCGTGGCGGTGGGAGACCCTGCGTTTCTCCCTGCACTGGGTGCCGGGCGCGCAGGACCGCCCCGCCCAGCCGGTGCGAGCCTGGCTGCGCCGGCCCTCGGACCTGCGGGTCGAGACGCTGCGGGGCCACGCGCTGTACACGAGCACGTCCCTGGAGCGCTCCCGGGACGACTTCTACGTGGCGGACACCCCGCGCTCCTGGCTGCTCCCGCCGGGTCTCGTGACCCCCGTGTACGACGACGACGGCCTGGTCACCCGCCGTCCCGAGGCCGCCTACGGGGACCCCGTGTTCGGCGGCGGCCGGTGGCAGGCGATCCTCGACCCCGTGGAGCTCGTGGGCCCGGCCCCGGTCCCGCCGTACCTGCCGGAGCAGCGACCCGCGCGGCTGCGCTCGCTGGCGGCCGGGGCGTTCGCGAAGCGCCGGGTGTGGTGCGCCACCGTGGAGCCCACCGTGCGCTACCGCCCGGTGACGGCGGCCCACCCGCTCGCACCGGGGCCCACCCGGATCGCCGTGGACACGGCCACCGGCGTGTGCGTGTACTCCCATGTGCTGAGCGGCCCGTACGCCGGCCAGGGGCACCGGCTCGTGGTCGAGGGGGTGGACGAGTACCAGCTGGACGACCTCTTCACCCGCGAGGACTTCGACCTCACGGACGTCTCCCACCACCTCCCGTGGCGGGTCCCCGGCCACTGACGCGCCGCGGAGACCTCACTGGGGCACGCCCCCGAGGGGCCGTTGAAGGGCCGCTGAGGCGCCGCGGTTCCGTGCGCCCCCACCCGGGGAACGACGTCGCCGCCGGCCTTCGCGGCGTCCCCGCCCCGCTCTCCCCAGGCCGAACGCCGATCGGACGTCGGCCTGGTGGCGGCAGCGCACAGGTCTGGCGCCGCCGGGCTCAGCCGCCGAAGCGGCGCTGCCGGCGGGCGTAGTCGCGCAGGGCGCGCAGGAAGTCCACGCGCCGGAAGTCCGGCCACAACGCCTCGCAGAAGTAGAACTCGCTGTACGCGGACTGCCACATCAGGAATCCCGAGAGCCGCTGCTCCCCGGAGGTGCGGATCAGCAGGTCCGGGTCCGGCTGGCCGCGGGTGTAGAGGTGCGCGGAGACGTCCTCGATGCTCAGGGCCTGCGCGGTGGCCTCGAGGGACTCCCCGCGGGACGCGGCGTCCGTGAAGACCTCACGCACGGCGTCGACGATCTCCTGGCGGCCCCCGTAGCCCACAGCGATGTTCAGGTGCGGGCCGGGGTTCCCCGCGGTGCGCTGGACGCTGCTGGCCAGCTGCTCCTGCAGCTCCGGGGGCAGGGTGGCCAGCGCCCCGACCGCCTGCATCCGGCAGATCCCCTCCTCCTGCAGCTGCCGGGTGAGGTTCGTGATGATCTCCAGCAGCGCGGTGAGCTCCTCCGGCGGCCGGTTGAGGTTTTCGGTGGAGAGCACGTAGAGGGTGACCACCTGGATGTCGAGCTCGTTGCACCACCGCAGAAACTCCACGATCTTGCGCGCCCCGGCCCGATGGCCCTCCTCCGTGGAGGTGCCGAACTGCCGGGCCCACCGGCGGTTGCCGTCCACGAGGACTCCCACGTGGTGGGGCAGCTCCTCCTGCGAGAGGGTGCGCGCCAGGCGGTGCTCGTAGAACGAGTACATGACTCGGGGGAGCCTCATGACGGTCGTGCCCCCTGACTCTGCTCGGGCCTGTGCGGATTCACATCCACTAAACTACCCGTAGCGCCCGCCCAACACGGCAGCGCCCCACGACCGCCGTGCCGGTGGGAACAGTCACGGAAGGCAGTGTGATCCCCCATGCGAGACGACCGCGCCGGAGGCCGTGACCCGTACGATCCCCCCACGGTGGTGCGCCAGACACGCAACGGGCCGGTGACCGTGGAGCGCAAGCCCTCGTGGCGCGGCTGGATCCACGCGGGGTTCAGCCCCGTGGCCACCGCACTGGGGATCATCGCGGTGGTCGTTGCTCCCACCGTGCAGCTGCGCCTGGCTTGCGTGGTCTACGCCGTCACGGCCGTGCTGCTCTTCGGCACCTCCGCCGTCTACCACCGCTTCTACTGGAGCGCACGCATGAACGCGATCCTTCGGCGCATGGACCACTCGAACATCGCGCTCATCATCGCGGGCACCTACACCCCCATGGCAGTGAGCTTCCTGCCCGGACGCAGCGCCGCGGTCCTGCTCGCGGTGATCTGGTCCCTCGGGGCCCTGCTCGTCCTCTTCCGGGTGTTCTGGCTCGGCGCCCCGCGCTGGCTCTACACGCCCCTGTACGTGGTCATGGGCTGCCTCTCCGTGGTCTACCTCCCGGCGTTCTTCGGGGTCAACGTGCCCGCCACGGTCATGCTCATCGTGGGCGGCGCGCTCTACATCGGCGGCGCCGTCTGCTACGCCCTCAAGCGGCCGCGGCTGCGTCCCGCCACGTTCAGCTTCCACGAGGTGTTCCACGCGTGCACGATCGGCGGCTTCGTGTGCCACTACATCTCCATCATGCTGGCGATGTTCGCGGGCTGACCCCCCGGCTGTCACGACGACTCCGCCCCCGCCCCCGGGCAGGCCCGGGTCAGCTCATCGGCCGGGTCACCCCAGCAACCGCCCGACCTCCTGCGGACTGTGCACCGGCAGCTCGCAACGCCCGTCACGGCACAGCCACACCGTGAACCCTGTGCCGGGGTGCTCCGGGGCCTCCGTAGCCTCTGGCGTCATGGGGACCCCGTACGGTGCCACGGCGGCGTCCAGCACGAGCACGTCCACCACGCGGCGGGCCCTCACGGCGTCCCTGAGTTCGCGGACTTGTGCAGGATCCGCTGCTGAGACCACCAGCAGTGCGGGCGGGTCCTCCCGTTCCAGCACCGCCGAGACCATTCCACCGGCGGCGGTAGGGGCCTTCAGCACCACCCCCGTGGCCTGGGCAGTCAGCCGCTCCACGAGGTCGCGCGTGGCCATGCCCGCCGTCCGGGGCTGTGAGAGGTCCGTGAGCCACCGGGCGAGGACGGCCGGGGTGGACGGGGCGACGTCGTCGAACGGCTCGGCACGGCCCGTCGCCCCGGCCGTCACGAGGGTGGGGTCCAGGCGCGCAGACTCAAGGACGGCGTCGTCGCGCACGAAGCGCTCCACGGTGACTTCCGCAAGCGCGCGGCTGCGCTCGTACCAGACCCCGTCCCCGGTCGCGCGGTACAGAGCAAGCTGCCCCGCCCCCAGCCACGCGTAGTCCTCGAGCTGGCCCTCGTGCGGGTCCACCGCATCGCCGCGGGAGGTCCGCGCGAGCCGCCCTGTCGCCGCGTCCCGGTGGTGCTCCCACAGGAACTCCGCGGCCGCGCCCGCGAGGTCGAGCCACTCGGGGGCGTCCAGGAGCACGGCGGCGTCGGCGAGGCCCGCGATCATCATGCCGTTCCACGCCGTGACCACCTTGTCGTCCCGGTGTGGCGCTGTACGCTCGAGCCTGCGCTGCCACAGCGCGGCACGGAGGGACTCGTCCAGGATCCCCGTGACACGCCCCCCCTCACCCCACGCGGCGGTGACCGGTTCGGGGCGGACGCCCCCACTGCTGGAAAGGCCCTCGTCGACGCGGCTGAAGGTGTAGTACGCACCCTCGCGCTCCGCGTGCGGTTCGTCCGGGGACGGGTCACTGTCCGCGTCGAGGGACGCCGCGAACGCACCCTGGGGGGTCACCATCTCCCGGTGAAGCCAGTGCACGAGCGCGGTGGCGGCGTGACGGTACCGCGCCGCACGGTTCGGGTCCGTCCCCTCACGCTCCAGGATCACCACGGTGCGGGCGAGCACCCGCAGCAGCTGGGCGTTGTCGTAGAGCATCTTCTCGTAGTGCGGCAGGGACCAGTCCGGCGTCACGGAGTAGCGGAAGAACCCGCCTCCCACGTGGTCCTGGAGGGCTCCGAGCACGATTGCGTCCAGCGTCCTGCTCAGCAGCTCGCGTGCCGCGCGCCGCTGCTCCGGGATGAGCCACGAGGACGCCGTGCCCTCGTGGGCCTGGAAGGGTGACCGCGCAATCGTCGTCAGGGCCTCGAGCACCGGGGACGGCGGGAACTTCGCGCCCCCGCCGAAGCCCTCGTGGGCCGCGTCTCGGGCGAGTTCGAGGCCGTTGAGCCACTCACCCGCGAGCTCACCGGACGGTTCCCGCGCGCCGTCCCCCGCAGGCTCGGCCACCGCGGAGGGGCCGGCGTCCGCGAGCATCCTGTCGACGAGCTCCGGGTGCCGTTCCAGGGCCTCCGTCAGCTGCTCCGCGGAGCGTTCGACCTCGTCCCGTCGCACGGTCCAGGCCTCGGTGACGGCCACCATGACCTGCATGAAGGAGGGTCTGCCGTGCGCCGGCCGCGGTGGGTAGTAGGTGCCGGCGTGGAACGCGCGGCCCTCCGGCGTCAGGAACACGGTCATGGGCCAGCCGCCCTGACCGGTGAGCAGCTGGGTGGCCGCCATGTACACCGAGTCCACGTCCGGGCGCTGCTCACGGTCCACCTTCACGGGAACGAAGTGCGCGTTGACGTAGTCGCCCGTCTCCGGGTCCTCGAAGGACTCGTGGGCCATCACGTGGCACCAGTGGCACGCCGCGTAGCCCACGGAGAGCAGCACCGGCACGTCGCGCGTCTGCGCCTCCGCGAAGGCCTCGGGACTGAACTGCCACCAGTCCACGGGGTTCTCCGCGTGCTGGAGCAGGTAGGGACTCGTGGCACCGGCCAGACGATTCGGCATGGCACCACCGTCTCACAGTGCGGCCGGCGCCGTCAGGACCGGCTGGAGCCGTCCCGCCCGTCGGGTGCGCGGCCCGTGTGCGGTGACCGGACGGCGTCGCTACCGCTCGACCTCGCTCTCAGCACCGGTGCGGCGGGCGGCGTCGTTACCCGCTGTGCGGCCCTCGGCCGACGTCGTGCCCTCCGGGAGCGCACCGGTGGCGGCCCGTTCCTCGGCCGCGCGCCGCTCGGCGTACTCCGCCCGGTAGCGCAGCCGCCGGTTGCGACGGTTGAAGTCGATCACCAGCAGCACCACGGCGACCGCCAGCACGAAGGTCATCAGGAACCCGACCAGCCCCGGGGAGACCTGGCTCGGGTCGAGACCGGGGCGCAGCGTGTTCTCGGGGCTCGGCGCGGGCGTGGCCGCGTTCAGGACGCTCAGCAGCGTGGGCACGCGGGATCACTCGCTTCCGGGGTTCGAGGGCGCGTCCGCGACGCCCGCGAACAGGTCCGTCTCGGGCAGCTGCGCGTCCACACGGGACTCCGCGAGCGTGTAGTCCTCCCACGGCCACACCTCCGCCTGCGTCTCCGCGGAGACCGCGAAGAACATGCCGTTCGGGTCCACCTGGGTGCGGTGGCTGCGCAGTGCCTCGTCCCGGGCCTCGAAACGGTCCGCGCACTCGATCCTGGTGGTCGTCTCGTGGCGCGGCACCGGCGGGCGGTGGCCCTCCGGATCGGACTCCTGAATGGCGGCGATCCGCTCGGCGTAGGGCGACTGCAGCCCGCGCGCCTCGAGCGCCTCGTGCAGGGCGACGAAGCGCTCCACGTTGAAGGCGCGGTCGTAGTACAGCTTGGACGGGGCCCAGGCCTCGCCCGTGCCGGGGTACGCGTCCGGATCCCCCGCGCGCAGGTACGCCTCCATGGCCACGTTGTGGGTCTGGATGTGGTCCGGGTGCGGATAGCCGCCGTTCTCGTCGTAGGTCAGGATCACGTGGGGCCGGAACTCCCGCACCAGCTGCACCACGGGCGCCGCGGCACGCTCCAGCGGCTGCAGTGCGAAGCACCCCCACGGCAGCGGGGGAAGCGGGTCCCCCTCGGGCAGACCGGAGTCCATGAAGCCGATCCAGCGGTGCTCCACGCCGAGTGCACGCACGGCAGCGGCCATTTCGTGGCGGCGCAGGCCAGCGAGGTCCCGTTCGGCCGCGACATCCCCCTCCATCTCGGGGTTAAGAATCGAGCCGCGCTCGCCGCCGGTGCACGTGGCCACCATGACGCGGGCGCCCAGGCCCGCGTAGTGGGCCATCGTTGCGGCTCCCTTGCTGGACTCGTCGTCGGGGTGGGCGTGGATCGCCAACAGGCGCAACTGTGAATAGTCCGTCACCGAACGAATGCCTCCAAGACCTCATCGCGGAAAAACCGCCGTAAAAATGCAATCCCCGGTATCCTACGCCGCACCCGAATGCCGTGCGGCGCGTGCGTCACGCCACTTCACGACCGACGACGCCTCCCGTACCGGCCGCGCGGCGGCGTCGTCCGCCGCTGGGTACCCAGTCTTCGCCCACCGGCCCTCGGTAGAGTGGGGGCATGAGTTCTGCGATCCCCCAGCCGCCCGGTGGCTCGCCCGCACCCGGAACGGACCGCGTGCTCGCCCAGCGCTACGGCGGCGGGCACCGCCGCGTCAACCGGCCACGGCGGCGGGGGCCCTCCACACGCGGCTGGATCGTGATCGCGGCCGCTGCCACCCTTCTGGCCTCCCTGTTCGTCGTGTGGATCGTGTGGGGGAACTCCCAGCGGCCGGTGGCCAAGGACGTCAGCTTCCAGATCACGGACGCCGGTCACGTCTACGCGGACTTCGACCTCACAAAAGACCCGGACCAGACGGTCACGTGCGCGGTGCAGGCCCTCAACGAGCAGTACGCCGTGGTGGGCTGGCGCGAGGTCACGGTCGGGCACGTGGCGGACGAGGAGCTCAACGGCCGCACGAGCACGCACCGCGTCACGCTGCGCACCACGGGAATCGCCACGACTGCCGGCGTGGACACCTGCTGGGACGACGCCGGCTGACCCGCCCCCCCCCCTGCGACTGCGGTCGTGGAACGCGACACGTTGGGCTGGGCGCGCGGCCTCCACTAGACTTGCCGCGAGATCACATCCCCGACCCGGACACGCTGGGCCACGCGGCTCGCACCGGGGCGGGGTTTTTCACACGTGCTCACCAGGGCGGTGAGCACCGGAGAAACGGAGGCACAGTGCCTACTCACGAGGGAGCCTGGCTCACCCAGGAAGCGTACGACCGGCTCAAGAAGGAACTCGACTACATCGCCGGTCCCTACCGGCAGGAGATCGTCGACCGGATCGAACAGGCCCGCTCCGAGGGTGACCTCAAGGAGAACGGCGGCTACCACGCCGCACGCGAGGAGCAGGGCAAGAACGAGGGACGCATCGTCCAGCTGACCCAGCTCCTCGAGAACGCCCAGGTGGGCGAGGCCCCGGCGGACGACGGCGTCATCGAGGCCGGCATGGTGGTCACCGCGGAGATCGCCGGCGACGAGATGACCTTCCTCATGGGCAGCCGTGAGGTCGCCGAGGACCTCACCGGGGGCGAGGACCTCGAGGTATTCTCCGAGCGTTCCCCCATGGGTGCCGCGATCAACGGCCACAAGGTGGGCGACACCGTGAGCTACCAGGCCCCCAACGGCAAGGACATCACAGTCAAGATCCTGAAGGCCAAGCCCTTCAGCCGCTGACCCCCGAACTGAGGGCCACGCCGCAGCCGCGGTGTGGCCCTCAGCCGTTTCCTACGCCGTCACAGCACAACGTGGCGGCTCCCGTTGCCTCCCCGACAGGAGAACCCCTCGTGGTCACCCACTGGAACCGCACCCCGAACCGCTGGAGCGGGCCCCTACTCGTGCTCACCGCGCTGCTGGCCGTGGCCGCGGTGGTCGTGCACTTCGTGGGCCAGAGTCACCCCGCACTGAACTCGACCGGCGGTCTGCGCAACATCCTGTGGTTCGCCACGTTCGTCATGGCGTTCGTCACCTACGTGACGGCCCGCGGGGCACGACGCCGCTGAGCGGGCGCCGCGGCGACGTCGTCGCGTCCTCGTGGTTGTAGCGTCGTCCTCATGGCAGCGTCGTCCTTGCGACGTGGCTTCCGCAGCGGCACAGGCCCCAAGGCCCCGGGCCTGAGAGTCCAGGGATCAGTGCGCGATCACGGGGTGGAAGCCGTGCGCCTCCAGCTCGGCGATCACCTGGTCGCAGTGCTCGTGGCCCTTGGTCTCCATGTCGATGGTGATGGACACGTCCCCCATGGACAGGGAACCGCCGATGCGGGTGTGGTCCACGCCCGTGACGTTGGCGTCCAGGTCCGCGATGATCTGCGAGATCTGAGCGAGCTCGCCGGGGCGGTCGGTCAGCATCATCCTGACCGTCATGTAGCGTCCCGCTGCGCTGAGACCACGCTGGATGACCTTGAGCATCAGCATGGGGTCGATGTTGCCGCCGGAGAGCAGCACCACCGTGTTGCCGAGGTCCGGGTGGCTCTCCTTGAGGTCGCCTTCGAGGATTGCGGCCACGCCCACCGCGCCGGCGGGCTCCACGACCATCTTGTTGCGCTCAAGCATGAAGATCAGCGCCTGGGCGAGCGAGTCCTCGGAGACCGTCACGACGTCGTCCGCGAGCTCCCGGATCACGGTGAAGGGCAGCTGCCCCGGGCGGCCCACCGCGATGCCGTCCGCGATCGTGGAGACCCGGGACAGCGTCACGATGGCATCACCGGCGAGCGACGGCGGGTAGGCGGCGGCGTTCTCCGCCTGTACGCCGATCACGCGGATGTCCCGGCCCTGTTCACGGGCCTTCGCCTTGATGGCCACCGAGACGCCGGCGAGCAGCCCGCCTCCACCCACTCCCGCGATCACGGTGTCCACGGTGGGCAGCTGGTCGAAGATCTCCAGGCCGATCGTGCCCTGCCCGGCAATGATGTCCACGTGGTCGAAGGGGTGCACGAACACCGCACCGGTCTGGTCCGAGAAGCGCTGAGCCTCCGCGAGCGCCTCGTCCACGGTGGAGCCGTGCAGCACCACTTCCGCGCCGTGGTCCTGGGTGGCCGCGATCTTGGGCAGCGCCGCACCGAGCGGCATGTAGATCCGCGCCTCGATGCCGAGCTTGGCGGCAGCGAGGGCCACGCCCTGGGCGTGGTTGCCGGCCGAGGCCGCCACCACTCCCCTGGCCTTCTCCTCGTCCGAGAGCTGCGACATCCGCACGTACGCGCCGCGCACCTTGAAGGAGCCCGCGCGCTGGAGGTTCTCGCACTTGAGGTAGACCTCCGAACCGAGCGCGCGCGACAGCGCCCGGGAGTGGGCCAGCGGCGTCCGCTCGGTCACCCCCTCCAGCAGCGTGGCGGCACGGCGGACGTCCTCCACCGTTACGGGCAGATCTGGGTGGGCCACAGAGAACTTCCTTCGTCGTAGCCGGTTGCTTGGTCCGCCGCGGGGTTCCGGGCCCGGTGGATCGCGACCGGGACTGCGGGGCGGGGACAACAGAACGCGGCGCCCGTGGGTGGGGGCGCCGCGCTCCATGCTATTACCTCGCGAGAGGTCTCAGCGCCGGGAGTCGTCCGTGCTCAGGACGTCCTCCTCGATGCTCGCGTTGTGCTTCGTCTGCTTGCGGTGCTTCTCGTCACGCCTGTGCTCCTCGGCCTCGCGCTCCTTGTGGCGCTTGCCGCGGAAGCGCTGGAGCAGCGCCATGACCTGGTCGCGGTCCAGGTCCTTCTTCTTGGCCGTCTTCTTGATCTCGCGGGGGTACATCAGCGGCTCCCACGCGATCTCGTCGTCGTGCTCCCAGGCACGGCTGGCCAGGTAGCGAACGATCGTGTTGAGCACGGCCATCAGCGGCACGGAGAACAGGGCACCGGCAATGCCGAAGAGCACGCTGCCGGAGGCCACCGCCAGGAACACGGCCACCGGGTGCAGGGAGACGGCCTTTCCCATGATCAGGGGCTGCAGCACGTTGGACTCGAGCTGCTGCACGAGCAGCACCACGCCCAGCATAGCCAGGGCGATCCACGGGCTCACGGCCACGAGGGCGACCAGCACGGCCACCGCACCGGTGGCCACGGCGCCCACGATCGGAATGAAGGACGCCAGGAACACCAGCACGCCGATGGGCAGGGCGAGCGGGACGCCCAGGAAGAATGCGCCCACGCCGATGCCCACGGCGTCCACGAACGCCACGAAGACCTGGATCCGCACGTACTGGGCCAGGGAGATCCAGCCACGGCGACCGGATCCGTTGACTGCGGAACGAGCGCGGCGGGGGAAGAGCTTGACCACGAACAGCCAGATGTTCTCGCCGTCCATGAGGAAGAAGAGCAGCACGAACAGCATGATGATCGTGCCGGTGACGATGTTGCCCGCAGTGGAGCCGAAGGTCATGGCCCCGGAGAGGACCTTGTCCGAATTCTGCTGCAGCGTGTTGCCGAGGTCCGCGATCCACTGGTTGATGTTGTCCGTGGAGAGGTTCAGCGGGCTGTCCTCCAGCATGCCGATCAGCTGCTGGAAGCCCGCCACGGCGTTGTCCGAGAGCTGGGCGAAGCCCACGATCATCTGCTGCCCCGCCAGGGTGAGGAGCCCCAGGACCAGCACGATCAGGCCGAGCTCCACGGTGATGGAGGCGAGCGCGGCGGGGAATCCCCTGGAGCGCAGCCAGCGCACGGCGGGGAACAGCAACCCGGCGAGCAGGGCGGCGAGCAGTACCGGGATCAGAACGGTGGTGACGAGCGAGAGCAGCCACCCGACCACCCCCACCCCGGCGATGATGAGCAGGATGCGCCAGGACCACGCCGCGGCGATCCGCACGGGAGCCGTGACCGTGTCCTGGGCGTCGAGGGCGGGAGCGTCGCTCGACCGCGGGGCGTCCGGCACGCGGTCCGGGGACGTGCTCGCGGGAGACGTGGAGATGCTGGAAGACATGGGCACCATGATCGCATCATTGCGCGCAATGTTGTTACCGGGCCGCCGCCCGCGGGATGACAAAATGGCTGCCATGTCCACCACACTGCTGCGCATCCTGGCCCAACGCCGTCCCGCGAGCCTGCTGAGCCAGGAGGCACCCCGCCAGGAGGAGCTCGAGGCCGTCCTGCGTGCCGCCGCCGGTGCGAAGTACGACGAGCGGCCCACCGGCTGGCGTGCCGTGGTGACCACCCGCCCCTCAGCCCCCCTGCTGGCCGCCGCCATGGCCGGGCTGGCCTCGGTGCCCAACCTCACGGGCCCGGTCCCCCGCCTGAAGGGCAAGAAGATCCGGGTTCTCGCCGCCTACCGCGGTTCCCTTTCGTGGGCCTCCCGCGGCGGCGCCGCCATCGCGATCGTCTTCCGCCACCACCCGGAGCTCGAGGAGTCCAAGAAGGTCCAGCGTGGGGAGGTCTCCGCGGCACGCGGTGTCCTGGAGGCCGCGTTCTACGCGCAGGGCTGGGCCACCATCTGGTCCCAGCGCGAGCCCTACGACCGGGAGATTCTCCGCTCGTTCTACGACCTCGACGAGCACGAGGAGGTCCTCGGCTGGCTCTTCGTGGGCCGCGCCGCTCCTGACAGTGTGCCCTCCCGTGCGATCAACCTGCCACCTCGCGACCTCGGGATCAGCTACATCTGAGCGGGCACCGGGCGCGACGACGCTGCGCGGCCCCGGTGACGCGGCGTGCCGCACGTCCGCTGCGCAGCGCCGTTGTCGGCCCCGGTACCTAGCGGCGCCGCGCCTCGTCCACCGCCCTGGGACAGACAGAGCGACGGCCCGGTGTGCGTGCACCGGGCCGTCGCTGTCGGGACGTTTCAGTCCAGGAGGAGTCAGTCGCTCATCGACCGGATGATCGTCAGCAGACGCAGGATCTCCACGTAGGTCCAGATCAGGGTCACGGTCAGGCCGAACGCCGCAGACCAGGCAGCCTTCTGGGGGATGCCGCGCCTCACGCCGTCGCTGATGTTCTCGAAGTCCAGTACGAAGCTGTAGACGGCCAGCAGGATCGCGATGGCACCCACGAAGAGCCCCAGCGGAATGCCGAAGACGGAGACGTCGGTGCGCAGGTTGAAGCCGCCCAGCAGCGAGGTGCCCAGGTTCACGAGGGCGAAGATGGCGTAGGCCATCATGGCCACGAAGAAGAACTTGGTCACTCGCGGGGTCGCGCGCAGCACGCCCGTCTTGTAGAGCACGAGGACCGAGACGAAGACCGCCAGGGTGCCGATGACCGCCTGCACCACCACGCCCGGGTAGGTGCTCTCGAACATGCCCGAGATGCCGCCGAGGAACAGGCCCTCCGCGAGCGCGTACAGGATGATGAGCACGGGGCTGGGTTCCCGCTTGAACGAGTTCACCAGACCGAGGACGAGGCCCACGATGGCACCGGGAACCGCGAGGACGGGCACAAACCAGCCCGCGAAGGCGGCCACGACCACGCAGCCGAGCACGAGCGAAGTGCGCATTACGACGTCGTCGTAGCTCATGCGCCCGGTCTGGGCGGGCCCGGCGGCGGGCGCGTTGTACATCCGCTCGAGCTGCTCGGGCGAGTACTGGGCACCCTGGGGTGATGCGGGTACGGTGGTGGCGTTCTTCTTGTTGAAGTCTCGCAGGAGGGGGTTGCCGCCGGCCATGGGACGTCCTTTCTGGGCGTGGGCGAGCTGAGATCCCAGGTTAGCACCGGAACCTGCACGCCAGCCTGGAGTCCGTGGACGGCGAACAGACCCGCGGGGGTCGGTTCACGAGTGCCGGGCGGCGGGATCGGTGCTGCGTCGGGGGTGCCCCCAGTGGGATTCGAACCCACACTGAGCGGATTTTAAGTCCGCTGCCTCTGCCGGTTGGGCTATGGGGGCGGGTACGACGACGGTGGGGCCGCCCGCAGGCGGCCCCACCGTCGTCGACGTGCAGGCTACAGGCTGGCCTTGGCGTCCGAGACCTTCACGCCGGCGGCTTTCTCGAAGGCCCGGCGCGGATCGCGCAGGTGGCGCAGCGGCTGGGTGTCCCGCCCGAAGACCATGTTCAGGCCCCACTGGGTGAACACGCGTGCCTTGCGGTCCACCGTGGGGATCGCATAGCCGTGGTACAGACGGTGCATGAGCCACGCAGGCAGTCCGCCGAGGTCGATGTTGCGCACCGTGGCGGCACCCTTGTACAGGCCCAGTCCGGCCACGGAGCCGAGGCCCTCGTGATAGTAGTCCTGCAGGGGCTCGCCCTGGTGGGCGGCCATGATGTTCTTGGCCATCCTGGCTGCCTGGCGGACCGCGTGCTGGGCGTTCGGCACGCAGAAGCCCCCCGGGCCGGCACCGGTGAGGTCCGGGACGGCGGCGATGTCGCCGGCGGCCCAGGCGCCGTCGAAGGGCCCGTCGTCGCCGGTGACGCGCAGGTCTGCGCCCACGCGCAGGCGGCCGCGCTCGTCGATGGGGAAATCGCTGTTCTTGATGAAGGACGCGGCGGCCACGCCGGCGCACCAGATCAGGGTGTCCGTGGCGAGCTCGCCGGCGGGCGACTTGTCACCCATGTTGATGAGCTTGACGACGTCCCCGTCTACCTCGGACACGGACGTGTTCAGGAGCACCTCGACGCCGCGGGAGCGCAGCTCGGCCACGACCTTCTCAGCGCGGTCCTTGGAGACCTCGGGCATGATCCGTCCCATGGCCTCGATCATCACGAAGCGCAGGTCCGAGACCTTCAGGCGGTCGTTGCGCTCCACAGCGGTACGTGCCATGTCCTCGAGCTCGGCAATGGTCTCGATGCCGGCGAAGCCGCCGCCCACGACCACGAACGTCAGCGCCTGGCGCTTGGCGTCCTCGTCGTCGGTGAGGGACGCCACCTCGATGCGCTCGAGCATCCAGTTGCGCACGGAGACGGCCTCTTCGATCGTCTTCATGCCGATGGCCTTCTCCGCGAGCCCCGGGATGGGGAACGTGCGGGTGTTGGAGCCGCCGGCCACCACGATCTCGTCGTAGGGCAGCTCGAACTCGGGACCCTCGTCGATGCCGCGGATGGTGACCTTGCGGTTGGCGTGGTCGATGTTCTCCACGCGGCCGGCGATCAACTCGCAGTCCCGCAGGTTCTGGCGGTGGGGAACCGTGGCGGAGCGCGCCTCAATGTTCCCGGCCGCGACCTCGGGGAGGAAGGGAAGGTAGGTCATGTACGGGTTGGGGTCCACCACGGTGACCACGCCGCCGGACTCCTTGATACGGGTCTGCAGCTTCTGCGCGACGGTGAAACCGACGTACCCGCCACCCACGATGAGAAGGCGCGGACGGTCCTTGGCAAGTTGATTGAAAGACATGCCTGGAAGTTTACTCATCACCGGGAACTTTTGCTCACGCCCTGCCGTACGGTGACGGCCTTGCAGGGTGCTCCGGAGGGTGCTCCACGCGGGTGGCGCACCGGCGTCTCAGCGCGAGAGTCGCCGGATGTGTAGGATCGCCGCCACGGTCAGGCCGCTGACGACCACCGCGAAGGAGGCGAGGATCACCACGGGCAACGCACCGGTCTCGTTCAGGGGCTTCTGCGCCACGGGCGGGGTGGCCTCCTGCGTCACGTGCTCGGTGTCCCCCTCGTCCGCGCTCGCCGAGGCGCTCGCGCCGGGCGAGGCGGTGTGCGGCCGGTTCTGCTCGATCCAGTGCTGCACGCTGCCCAGCGGGTTCTCCTCGGTGGTCTCGACGTCGTCCTCCACCGCCGCGCGGACGTCCAGGATCCCATAGCCGTAGAACGGGTCCTTGCCCTTCTCCCCCGCGTCGTGGGCCGTCTTGACGATCCGTTGCGCGATCTGCGCACCCGTGAGCTCCGGGTGCCTCTGCTTGATGAGCGCCGCCGTCCCGGAGACCAGCGGAACGGTCGCGGAGGTCCCGGACCACTCGGCGTAGCCGTTGCCCGGCATCGCCCCCACCATGTCCTCGCTGGGCCCCGCCACCCCGATCGAGATGCCCTGGGAGGAGGAGTCCCAGCTGGCCTGACGCTGGCGGTCCACCCCGCCCACGGACAGCACGCCCGGGATCGTCGCGGGGGCACCCACCTGGGTCAGTCCGCTGCCCCTGTTGCCCGCGGCAGCCACCACCAGCACGTTCTTCTCCTCGGCGTACGCGAACGCGGAGTCCCAGGACTGCGGCCACGCGGTGGCGTTGGAGCCCACAGACATGTTGATGACGTCAGCGCCGTGGTCCACGGCCCACCGGACGGCGTCCGGGATCTGCTCGTTGACGTCCTTCACACCCGGCTGCTCGGCGCCCAGCCACATCGACACCGGGAGAATCTCGGCGTCCGGGGCGACCCCCAGGATGCCCTGCTGTTTCCCGGGGCCGCCCGAGCGGTCCTCCCCGTGGCCGTGGCCCGCCGCGAGGGAGGCCACCAGCGTGCCGTGCTCCGGCTCCTCGCCGAGGCCCTGCTGCCCGTCCGCCCGCCCCTTGCCGGAGACGTCCGTGCCCTCCCCCACGGAGCCCGTGAGGTCCTGGTGGGAGCCGTCCACACCGGTGTCGATCACGGCGATCTTCACGCCCTTGCCGGTCGCGGACTTCCACGCGTCCCGCACGCCGTAGTCGTCCAGCCAGTACTCGCGCTGCTGGATGTCCGAGCCCTCCACGGCGGCCTTGCCGTTGGTGGGAGCGGGGGCGATGGGCGACTCCACGGGCACCGACGGCGCCGGGGCGGGCACCGCGGGCTGCTGTCCGAGCGCGGGGACCGCCGTCATCCCGACGAGCAGCGCGCCCGCCGCAGTGGCCGCGAGCAGGGCCCGAGTCCTCGTGCGTCCGATCATGACCCCTCTGTTCTGCCTCGCGGTGCGGCGCACCGCGCCCGTTCGTGCTCGTGGTGGACCGGGGCCCGCGTCAGGAGACCAGGGACAGTGCGATGCCGTCCAAAATATCGTGCTCACTCGCCGTCACGGCGCTGACCCGCCCGTCAGTGGCGGCCGAGACGCGCTCGAGCACCCGACGCCACACGAGAGCCCCGGCACCGATCACGTCCACGCGGCCCTCGTGCATGAAACCGAGCGCGGCACGCTGGTCCCGGGTCATCTGCGTCAGCTCACGGCAGGCGCGCACGACATCCGGGATGGACAGCTCGGTGCCGTTGATCCGCTGCGGGTCGTACTCCGTGAGGCGAAGTGCTGCCGCGGTGACCGTGGTGACCGTCCCTGCCACGCCCACGATCTTGGTGGTCTGCTCCAGCGGCACGGTCCGGGCGACCACGTCCATGGCCTCGTCCACATCCCGCAGCGCGAGCTCCTGCTGGGCCGCGGTGGGAGGGTTGCCGCCCAGGTGACGCTCGGTGAGGCGCACACAGCCGATGTCCACACTCTTCGCGGCCAGCACCTCCGTGGGCGTGCCGAGCACGCACTCCGTCGAACCGCCACCCAGGTCCACCACGAGCACGCGGTCCCGCGAGTCCAGGGACGACGCCGCATTGAGGGCACCGCGGAAGGACAACGCCGCCTCCTCCTCACCACTCACGACCTCCGGCTCGACTCCCAGGCGGGAGCGGATGCCCGCCACGAAGACGTCCCGGTTGCCTGCGTCGCGGGTCGCGGACGTGGCCACGAAGCGCACGCGCTGCGCCCCGTGCTGCGCGATCAGCGCCGCGTATTCGTCCGCTGCGGCGAAGGTGCGCTCCAGCGCGGCCTCCGCGAGCCAGCCGGTGGCGTCCACGCCCTGTCCCAGCCGGACGATGCGCATCTCCCGCACCACGTCCGTGAGCGTGGACCGCGGCCCGTCGGTGGCATCCGCGATGAGCAGACGGATGGAGTTGGTACCGCAGTCGATGGCAGCGACGCGCATGGCAGCAAGGGTCCTCTGGTCGTGGGGTGGGGAGTCGGAGTCGCTCGGCGCGGGGGCCGCTCAGGCCTCGCGCCAAGCGGGGTCGCACGCGCAGCGCTGCGGCGTCCACGTGGCGGAGATGCTCTCCAGCGTCTCGTCCCCCAGGGGGTTCACCCCGGGGCCCGCGGCCAGGCTGTGTCCCACGAGCACGTGGAGGCACTTCACGCGGGTGGGCATCCCCCCGGCGGATATCCCCTCGATCTCGGGCACCTCGCCGGTGCCGGCGAGCTCCCCGATACGACGGCGCTGGGCCAGGTAGTGCTCGTGAGCCTCCCGGTAGCGCTCGGTGAGCTCGGGATCCTCGGCCACGCGCTCCGACATGGCGTACATGGCACCCTCCGCTTCCAGCCGGGAGACAGCCGCGGTCACCACGGGGTGGGTCAGGTAGAAGACCGTGGGGAAGGGTGTCCCGTTGCCCAGCCGGGGTGCGGTGGCGACGACGAGCGGGTTGCCGCACACGCAGCGCGCGGCAATCTCCACCACGTCCCGTGCGGGCCGTCCCAGCTGGTGGCCCACGACCGTGAGGTCCTGGTCCGTGACGGTGCGGTCCTGCTCTCGTGCGGCGTCGCTCACTTGTCGCTGCTCTCCTGGGGTCGTGGTTCGAGGGTGACGTCCTGCTGCGGGTAAGCGGAGTCGACGACCGATTGCCAGAGCCCGTCACCCCACGCGGGCTTGCCCGCCTCGACCTGCTCGGCGGAGGACTCCACGCCCTGGTGGACGTCCGGCTGGGCTCCGACCACCACGTAGGCGCTCTCCCCCGGCATCACGTAGGACATCCGCTCCCGGGCCTGCTGCTCCACGTAGGAGTCGTCCCCCCACAGCTGCTCCTCGCGCTTGAGCTGCTGCTGCTGGTCCTGCTCCTCGGCGATGCTGCTGCGCAGCTCGGAGATCTGCGTGTGCTGGTCGATAAAGATCTTGGCCGTGGGCGCGGCCAGGAAGACGATGAGGGTGGCCACCACGATCAGCGCCACCAGACGACCGTTGAACGAGTGCGCCGGGGTGGGCGCCGCGAGGGTGTGGGAACCGCCGGGAGGTGCCGGAGTCTCGTCGCCATCGTCGCGCAGGGATCCCGGCCGGGGAATCCGCGGGCCTGGACCGACCATGCGGTCACCTCCGGGGGAAGACGTGGTGGGGCTCTTCGTGCTGGCCCAGTCTACCCGCAGCGCAGCGCCGCCCGGTCCCCTGGGAACGTGGACCGGGCGGCGCGTCGGTGGGCACCGGCAACGTCACGGGTGCGACGCCGCTGCGCGGCTCACTTCGCGGTGAAGCGCGGGAAGGCGGAGGCGCCCGCGTAGGTGGCGGACTCGCCCAGCTCCTCCTCGATGCGCAGCAGCTGGTTGTACTTGGCCACGCGCTCGGACCGGGCGGGAGCGCCGGTCTTGATCTGCCCCGCGTTCACGGCCACGGCGATGTCCGCGATGGTCGTGTCCTCGGTCTCGCCCGAGCGGTGGGAGATCATGCAACGATAGCCGTTGCGCTGGGCCAGCTCCACGGCGTCGAACGTCTCGGTGAGCGAGCCAATCTGGTTGACCTTCACGAGCAGGGCGTTGGCCACGTGCTCGTCGATGCCGCGGGCCAGGCGCTCGGGGTTGGTCACGAAGAGGTCGTCGCCCACGAGCTGGACCTTCTCTCCGATGTGCTCGGTCAGGGTGGCCCAGCCCTCCCAGTCGTTCTCGTCCAGGGGGTCCTCGATGGAGACCAGCGGGTACTTCTCGACGAGGTCCGCGTAGTACGCTGACATCTGCTCGGCCGAGCGCTTCTGGCCCTCGAAGGAGTAGGAGCCCTTCTCGAAGAACTCGGAGGACGCCACGTCCAGCGCGAGCGCAATGTCCTTGCCCGGCGTGTAGCCAGCCTTCGTGACGGCCTCGAGGATCAGATCCAGCGCGGCGGCGTTGGACTCGAGGTTCGGTGCGAAGCCGCCCTCGTCGCCCAGACCGGTGGACAGGCCGCGGTCCTTCAGCACGGACTTGAGGCTGTGGTAGACCTCCACGCCCCAGCGCAGTGCCTCGGAGAACGTGGGCGCGCCGAGCGGCGCAATCATGAACTCCTGGATGTCCACGTTGGAGTCCGCGTGGGAGCCGCCGTTGAGGATGTTCATCATGGGCACGGGCAGCACGTGGGCGTTGGGGCCGCCCAGGTACTTGTAGAGCTCGAGGTCGGCGGAACTCGCGGCCGCACGGGCAATGGCCATGGAGGCGCCCAGGATCGCATTGGCGCCCAGCTTGGCCTTGTTGTCCGTGCCGTCGAGCTCCAGCATGGCCTGATCCACGGCCCGCTGGTCCGAGGCGTCCAGGCCCACGACCGCCTGCTCCAGCTCCTCGTCCACGGCGTGGACGGCGTTCAGCACGCCCTTGCCCTGGTAGACCTTCTTGTCTCCGTCACGGCGTTCGACGGCTTCGAACTCGCCGGTCGAGGCACCGGACGGAACGGCCGCGCGTCCGAAGCTGCCGTCCTCGAGCAACGCCTCCACCTCGACCGTGGGGTTGCCGCGGGAATCCAGGATCTGGCGTGCTTGCAGCGCAATGATCATTGCCATGAAAATCTCCTTGTCGGTCGTCGACCCGTGGGACGGTCTGCGCCCCACCCTCCAGCCTACCGAGGGCACCGGGTCAGTGCGATCCGGCGGGGCCACCGGTTCTCGGCCCGCCTTCTCAGCGAGCCACGGGCCCGTCGTTCTCGCGCACGAAGCGCCGCACCGCCTGGCGCAGCGCGCGCTCGGCGTCGAGCCCGCGCGCCGAGCTCGACTCCAGCAGCGCGAGCAGGTGGTCTCCGAGTTCGCGCTCCCCCGCCTCCCGTTCCTCGGCGGTCGGCTCGGCCTGCGCGACGGCCACACCGGCGACGGCGTGGCGCCTCGCCTTGGAGAATGCCTTCTCGCCGTAGGCCAGCGCGGGCAGCGCCGGCGGGATGCCGTCGAAGATCCGGGTGCGGTGGGGCTTCTCGTCCCGCTTCACGGCGTCCCAGCGCGCGGAGAGCTCCGCGCTGTCGGGCGCTGCGGTGTTCGGGGTCGCGCTGTCCGGGGTGGCTCCGTCCGGAGTTGCAGTGCCCCGGGACGCGGTGCCCGCGCCGGTGGCGAACGACGCCGCAGCCGCGCCGTTCGCGGAGGACGTGGCCTCGACCGCGGACGACGTCGCCGCGTTGCCGGCCGCGGGCTGCCCCTCGGCGGCGTCGTTCCCCGGAAAGACGTGGGGGTGACGGCGGACGAGCTTGGCGGTCACCGCGTCGATCACGTCCGAGACGTCGAAGTGCTCCTCACCGGTGTGCTCCTGGCCGATCCGCGCGTGGAAGACCACCTGCAGCAGCACGTCCCCGAGCTCCTCGACGAGCTCGTCACGGCGCCGCCGGGAGGGTTCAAGCGTCTCGACCGCCTCGACGACCTCGTACGCCTCCTCCACGAGGTAGCGCAGCAGGGACTCGTGCGTCTGGGCGGCGTCCCACGGGCAGCCGCCCGGGGACCGCAGCCGGTCCATGACGGCGAGCAGCCGCTCGAACTCCTGCCCGGGTGCCGTCCCGTCCTCGCCGTTCACGCCCGCTCCTCCGTGACCTGCTCCTCGAGCCACAACTGGTACTTGCGGGGCACGAACGCCGCGCGAGCCGCGTTGCGCTGGACCACCACGACATCCTCGTCCGACCAACCCGCACTGGTGCGCAGCTGCTCGAGCTCGTGGCCGAGCGAGGTGTCGCTCATCAGCCGGTTGTCCGGGGAGATGGTGACCGCGAAACCGCGCCGCAGCAGCCGTGTGACCGGGTGCTCGGCAATGCCCTCGCCCCACGCGCTGCTCGCGCCGGTCTGCAGGTTGGAGCACGGGCAGACCTCCAGCGCGACCTGCCGGTCCCGGATCCAGGCCGCCAGCGGGGACGTGCCTTCCGGGTCCTCGTCCAGCAGCCGCACGCCGTGGCCCAGGCGCAGGGCGCGCCCCACCAGCAGGGCATCCGCCATGGACGCCGCGCCGTCCGCCTCGCCCGCGTGCAGCGTCACCGGGATCCGGTGCGCGGCCAGCAGGTCGAGGGCCTCGCGGTGGGCCGAGGCGGGGAAGCCCGCCTCGGGGCCAGCGAGGTCGAAGGCGACCACCGCTCCGGGCTCCGGCTCCCCGGGAACCCGGCCGGGCGACGTCGCCGTCGGGAGCTCCTGGGGCGTCAGCTGCTCGGCGGCCGCTCCCGCGGCGCCGCCGACGAGGGCATCCTCGCCGCGGACCCGGCGCACCACGAGCTCGGCGATCTCGGTGGAGCGCTCCAGGTGGCGCATCGCGCACAGGATCTGGACCACCGAGAGGTGGCCCCCGGCGGCGCGGACCTCCTCGACGCCCTCGGCCAGGCCCTGCTGCACGGCGTCCACCGCGGCGTCGAGCGTGAGCCCGCCCGCGACGTGCTGCTCCGGCGCCCACCGCACCTCGGCGTGGACGAGCCCGTCCGCCACGCAGGCCTGCGTGTACTCGCGGGCCACGCGGCGCAGGGCGTCCGCGGTCTGCATCACGGCCACCGTGTGCTCGAAGGTCTCCAGGTAGCGCACCAGGCTGCCGGAGTTCGCGCTGTCACGGAACCACCGGCCCAGGGACTCGGCGTCGGAGGCGGGCAGCTCGTGGCCCGCCTCGCGGGCGAGGTCGAGGACCGTGGCCGGGCGCACTCCCCCGTCCAGGTGGTCGTGCAGGCAGATCCGGGGACGTGGCCCGAGGGCCCCGCCCGCAGTGCGGACGGGGCCCTCGGGGGACTCTCGTGTGCTCATGCTCAGTAGTTCCAGTCCTGCAGCGCCTCGTTGACGTGCTGCGGGATGTTGGAGCCGGTGCGCGGGTACATCCGCAGCTCCTCCAGGTAGTTCTGCCCCGGCAGCCGCTGCTCGTAGCGCACGAATGCCTCCTCGTCCGAGTAGTCGAACGTGACCTCCGGGGGCAGGCCCGGCCGGAAGCGGAACATCATGGCCAGCGGTGCACCGGAGCCCTCCACGTAGGAGTCGTCCTTGAGCTCCTGGACCTTCAGCAGGTCCTCGGGCACCAGATCGAACGTGGGGCGCTGGTCCCAGAAGCCGTTCAGGCGCACGTGGGTCAGGGCGTCGTAGTACGTGCCGAGCGCGCGCACGCGGATCAGCACGGTGGAGACCTCGCGGGCCGTGCCCTCGGAGCCGAAGAGGTGCCGCTGCGCCTCGGCGAGGCGGGCGAGCACGTCCCCGGTGGTGAGGGTGAGGTTGCCCGGAGCCAGCGCGGACATGTCCACGCCCTGCTCCTGCGAGCCCCGGTAGGACGGGGACACGTCCGTGGCGGCCGCGAGCTGCGGCGCCCCTTCGGGGTCCTCGTCCGCGTCGGTCGCGGCACCCGGGACCAGCGGGTCGCTCGTCTCGGTGCCGAACGCCGACTCGTCCACGTGGGCGGGCAGGTCCTCGGAACCGGTGGCGGTGCTCTCCTCCGCGGCCGCCGTGGCGGTCGTCGGGAGCTTTTGCTCATCCAGTGCCACGCCCTGCTCGGGAATGTCCTGGCCGGAGAAGTTCGGCTCGGTGAGCTCCTCCCCCTCGGTGCTGGTCAGCGTCTGGGCGGTCCCGTCCGTGACCACCTCGTCCTGGGCGTCCACGGCGGGCGCGGTGAACGGGTCCTCGTCGGCCACGCCGGTCTCGGGCGCCACGTCCTCGGCGTCCCGGCCGTCCTGGGCGTCGAGGCCCTCGGCGCGGGCGGCGTCAGCGGCCGCGGCGTCCTCGGCCAGGGGGTCCCCTGCCGTGGTGTCCTGCGCGGTCGGTGCGTTCGTGACCAGCGGTGCCGGGTGCTCGCCGGCCGCCACGACGTCGCCGTCCTCGGCGGGCTGGGCCACACCGTCGTCGACCACGCGCACGGCGTCGTCCTGGCGGCCGAGCTCGGCCTCGCCCTGCGTCGCGGAATCCGCACCGTCGGCGCGGTCCGTGGACGTGACGTCGTGCCGGGCGTCCTCGGGGAGGCCACCGGTGGGTTCCTCGGCGACGCCGCCCTGGGAGGCGTGGTCTACCACGTCGCGATGCGCGCCGGCGTCCGCACCGGGACCCGCGATGGCGCCGTGGCTGACGGCACCGTGGCTGTAGCGCTCCACGCGGGACTCGCCGTTGGGGAAGTCGTAGGACACCGTGATCTCACGCCGGCCCTCGTTCGGGGCGGACGCCGCGATGTCCAGCTGCCGCCACGGGCCCACGGGGGTGCTCATGGCCTGGGTGTAGAGGTCCGCGACGTCGTCGAACAGCGGCGAACCCTGGTCCACCGTGCCGTTCTCCACCTCGTCCTGCGCCTCACCGACGGCCTGCCGGGTCTGGTGCGTCATGATGTTGCCGGACTGCACGAGCGTGAGCCGTGCGCGGTCCGCGCCGCGGGAGAGCAGCAGCTCCACGAGGTTGCGCAGTGCACCGCTCTCGGGCAGGGGCGCCGCCTGGGTCTCGGGCCGACGCCGGGTGCTCTCCTGCTTCGCAGCGGCCGACTCGGGGGCGTTCGGCTGCGCAGGCCGCTCCACCGCGGGGAGGGTCGGCTGCGGGCCGGGCGACGGCTGCGGGGCCGGGTTGGTGTTCTTGTTGCCGCGGAACAAATCTCTCAAACCCACGTGATCGTTTCCCTTCAGAGCCTGGCGTGGTTTCTCGTCCAAAGTATATGCGGGGCGTCCCTGGCGGAGCCTGGACCCGTGACACCGGGAGTCCCCGCGCGCACCGCCGTGGCCCGCGCCGAAGCCTCGTCCGCCGCGTCCCCGTGTCCATCCTGCTCGCGCAGCTCGGAGCCCATGGCCCAAGGAGACGGGCGGGGCAGGGATCGATGGCGGCCCGGCAGGACCGTCAGAGGTTCTGCGGCCCGAACGCGTCCGGCAGCACCTCGTCCATGGAGCGGACACCGCTGACGGTGAGTAGCTGCATGTCCTGCGCGCGGTGCTCGTAGAGCAGCTGGCGGCAGCGCCCGCAGGGCATCAGGACGTCCCCGTTGCCGTCCACGCACACGAACGCCACGAGGGACCCGCCACCTGACATGTGCAGCGCGCTCACCAGCGAGCACTCGGCGCACAGGGTCACTCCGTAGGAGGCGTTCTCGATGTTGGCCCCGGTCACCACCCTCCCGTCGGAGACGAGCGCAGCCGCTCCCACGGGGAAGTTCGAGTAGGGCGAGTAGGAGTGGGCGAGGGCCTCGGTGGCCGCGCGCTGCAGCTCCTGCCAGGTGGTCCCGTCCACGGGTGCGTGGGCGTGTGCGTCCTGCATGGGTGCTCCTGTCTCGTGGCCGCCGTGAGCAGGCGGCATCGTCATTCCTTGGTGTAGGGCTCTCCGGAAGCCGCGGGTCCTCGCGAGCGGCCCACGAGCCCGGCGACGGCGAGGATCGTGACCACGTACGGCAGCATGGCCAGGAACTGGCTGGGGACCGGCGTCCCGAGGAACGAGAGGATGGACTCCAGGTTTGACGCGAAGCCGAACAGCAGGGACGCCAGCAGCGCACCCACGGGGTTCCAGCGCCCGAAGATCAGTGCGGCCAGCGCGATGTACCCGGCACCGGCGGTCATGTCCCGGGTGAACGCCGAGACCGAGACGAGCGTGTAGAACGCGCCGCCGATGCCTGCCACCGCGCCGCCCAGCAGCACGTTGCGCACGCGCAGCGCGTTGACGGACACGCCCAGGGTGTCCGCGGCCTTGGGGTGCTCCCCCACGGCGCGGGTGCGCAGCCCCCAGCGGGTGCGGTAGAGCGCAAACCACACCACGGCCACCGCGAGGTACATGAGGTAGCCGATCACCGACTGGTCAAAGAGCACCGGGCCGATCACGGGGATCTCTGCGAGCAGCGGGATCCGCACGAGTGGCAGCCGCTCGGGAGCGTTGAACACCGCGGCGTTGGGCTCCAGCACGGTGGCGAAAAGGAAGCCGGTCAAGCCCGAGACCAGCACGTTGAGCACCACGCCCACGATCACCTGGTTCACCCGGAAGCGGATCGCGAACAGTGCCAGCACGGCGGAGACCAGCACGGAGCCGAGCACCGCCGCGAGCAGGCCCACCCACGCGCTTCCGGCCAGGGTGCCCGCGACCGCCGCGGCGAACGCGCCGAACAGCAGCTGCGCCTCGATCGCAATGTTCACCACCCCGGAGCGCTCGCACAGCAGCCCGCCCAGCGACCCGAAGACCAGCGGGGTGGCCAGCGCCACCGAGCCCGCGAGCAGCGCCGTCACCGAGAGGCTGGGAGTGCGCGCGGTGGCCACGACCCACACGAGGAAGCCGGTCACGAACAGGAACCCTGCCAGCACGGCAGCCCAGCGTGGCAGTTTCCGGGCCCGGACGGCGGCCCAGACCGCGAGCGCCGCGAGCGCGACAGCCACGAACCACCCCCAGGGCGCGGAGGGCACGCAGAGATCGGGCAGCCGGACGGCGTCGTCGTCCTCGGAGAGGCGGAACTGCACCGCCTGCCCGGAGGCGCCCAGCGCAAAGACCAGCAGGGCGAGCAGCGCGAGGACGCCCAAGCCGAGAGCGGGCCGCAGGGTCCGCACACCCACCGCGCGGTTGGCGGCCGCGGTGGCGAGTTCGGTCTCCGGAACCGTGTCCCGACGCTGCGGTCGGGGAGCCGGGGTGGTGAGGGCGGAGCTCACGCGGCAACCTCCTGGATGCGGCGACGGCGGGTGGCGAGCGTGAGCAGCGGCGGCAGTGCCACGAACAGCACGATGAGGGACTGCACGACGAGCACGATGTCGATGTTCGTGCCCGTCATCGACTGCATGGTCACACCCCCGGCGCGGAACGCCCCGTAGAGGATGCCTGCGAAGAACGTGCCCCACGGCGTGGAGCGCCCGAGCAGCGCCACGGTGATGGCGTCGAAGCCGAAGGACGCCGCGACCCCGGAGGTCAGCGAGTGCTCCGTCCCGGAGATCTGGGCCGTGCCCGCGAGTCCGGCGAGCATTCCGGCGAGCAGCATCACGACGACGAAGCCGCGCGTCACCGAGATCCCCGCGGTCCGCGCGGCGCGCGGGTTGGCTCCTACCGCGCGCAGCTCAAAACCCACCGTGGAGCGGTTGAGCAGCCATGCGACGGCCACCGTGGCGAGCACGGCCACCACGAAGCCCCAGTGCAGCCGAAAGTGCTCCCCCAGCAGCTTGGGGAACATCGCATTCTCGTCCACGGCCGGGCTGATGGGGTTCGAGGAGCCCTCGCGCTGGAAGCCCGGCAGCGTGAGCAGCCACGCGACCAGGTTCAGTGCCACGTAGTTGAGCATGATGGTGAGGATGACCTCGTGCGCGCCGGTCCTGGCCTTGAGGAGGCCGACGATGCCTCCCCACACCGCGCCGCCCAGCGCGCCCGCAGCGAGCACGGCCAGCAGGTGCACGCCGGCGGGCAGGTGCCACGAGAACCCGACCCAGGCCGCGAGGGTGGCCCCCACGAGGATCTGTCCCTGGGCACCGATGTTGAACAGCCCCGCCCGGAACGCGAGTGCCACGCCCAGGCCCGCAAGGATCAGGGGTGTGGCCACGGTCAGGGTCTCGGTGAGGGGGTAGAGCTTTCCCGAGAGTCCCGCGCCGGACGGGTTGTAGACGGCCCCGTGGAACATCGCCACGTACGCGCTGGACGCCGCTCGCCACATCGCGGCGAACGTGTCCCCCGGGCGGGCAAAGAAGTACCCGGCGGTGTGGCGGACCTTCTCGTCCGTGACGGCGACCAGCAGCCCGCCCAGCAGCAGGGCGGTGACCACGGCGAGCACGGACTGCAGCGTGGAGCCCAGCAGCGTCCTGCGCTGCCCGTCCGCGGAGAGCTCGGTAGGTGGTGGCGCGGAGACCTGCTCCGTGGGTGCCGGTGCGGTGGAGGCGCTCATGCGGTGGGGTTCCCCTCGGGTCGGTCGGTCGCCGCGGATCTGGGTCGCGCGGCGTCGGCACTGCGGACAACCGCGCCGTTGTCCTGCTCGCTCGGCGAGGGCTGCTGCGAGTAATCCCATGGCACGGGCGGCACCACCGCCACCGCGGGCTCGCCCGCCATCATCCGGCCCAGTGCCTCGCGCGGGGTGTCCGGGCCCACGATGCCCATGAGACGGCCGTGGAAGAGGACGGCGATCCGGTCTGCGAGGGCGTAGACCTCGTCCAGCTCGGTGGACACGATCAGCACGGCGGTGCCGGTGTCGCGCTCGGCCACGATCCGGCGGTGGATGAACTCGATCGAACCCACGTCCACGCCACGGGTGGGCTGGGAGGCCACGAACAGACTGAGCGGGCGCCCGAGCTCGCGGGCGATGACCACCTTCTGCTGGTTGCCCCCGGACAGCGTGGCCACTGCGGAGTCAACCGAGCCGGTGCGGATGTCGTACTCGACCACCTGTGCGCCGGCGTGATCCGTGATCGCTCCGAGACGCAGGGACGGACCCCGGGAGAACTCCCGGTCCAGGTACCTGTCGAGCACGAGGTTCTCGGCCACGGAGAAGGTCCCCACGAGACCGTCCGTGGACCGGTCCTCCGGCACGAAGCCCACGCCGAACCCGAGCACCTCCCGTGTGCCGAGCCCCACGAGCTCCCTTCCCTCCAGCCGCGCTGAACCGCTCACCCGCTCCTCGAGACCCACGAGCGCCTGCGTCAGCTCGGTCTGCCCGTTGCCCTGCACGCCGGCCACCGCCAGGATCTCGCCGGGTGCGACGTCGAGGTCCACACCGTCCAGCAGCACGACGCCGTTGTCCCCCACCACGGTGAGGCCGCGCACCTCCAGTGCGGCGCCGCCGCCCCGGGCGGGCTTCTTGGCCACGGTCAGGCTGACGTCCCGGCCCACCATCAGGGCGGCGAGCTCGTCCGTGGAGGTCTCCGGGCCCACCTGCGCGACCACGCGGCCGCGACGGATCACGGTGATCACGTCCGAGACGGCGCGCACCTCCCGCAGCTTGTGGGAGATGAAGACGATCGAGGTGCCGCTCTCCCGCAGCTGGCGCATGATCTCGAGCAGCTCGTCCGTCTCGCGCGGGGTCAGCACGGCGGTGGGCTCGTCCAGGATCAGCACCTCGGCGTCGCGCACCAGCGCTTTGATGATCTCCACGCGTTGCTGGACACCCACCGGCAAGTCCTCCACCACGGCATCGGGGTCCACCGCGAAGCCGTAGCGCTCGGAGATCTCCCGGATCCTGGCCCGTGTGCTCTCCAGGTCCAGGGACGCCCCGCGGGTGCTCTCGTGGCCCAGCGCCACGTTCTCGGCCACGGTGAACACCGGGACCAGCATGAAGTGCTGGTGCACCATGCCGATCCCAGCCGCCATGGCATCCCCGGGGCCGCTGAAGCGGACGGGTTCGCCGTCGATCTCGACGGCCCCGGACGTGGGCTCGTACAGCCCGTAGAGGACGTTCATGAGGGTGGACTTGCCCGCGCCGTTCTCACCGAGAAGGCAGTGGATCTGGTGGGGTTCCACCGTGAGGCTCACCCGGTCGTTGGCGGTGAAGTCACCGAACTTCTTGGTGACCTCGTTCAGTGTCAGCTGCACGTGTCGGCTCCTGCCGGGAGTGATCGGTCAGGACTTCGGCGCGCTCTTGGACTCGACCGTGACCTTGCCGTCGATGACGTCCTGCTTCAGCTGCTGGACCTGCTTGTCGAGGTCCTCGCCCACCGCGTCCTCCTGGTCGTGGTAGGGAGCCAGGCCCACGCCGCCGTTCTCCAGCGTGCCCACGTACTGGGTGTGGTCAAAGGTGCCGTCCGCCGCCTGCGTCACGACATCCTCCACAGACTTCGACATCTCCTTGAGCACCGACGTCAGCACGTACTCCTTGCCGGAATCCAGGGACTCGTAGCCGTCGGTGTCCGGCCAGATCAGGCGCACCTCGTCGCCGCCCTTGTTCGCCTCGGACACCGCGTCCACCGTTCCCTGCGCAGCCTGTCCGGCCACGGGCAGCACCACGTCCGCGCCGTCCCCGATGAGGTTCTGAGTGACGGTCTTCGCCTTGGACGAGTCCTGGAAGGAGCTCAGGAACGTGCCGTTCTGCGAGTCCTTGTTCCAGCCCAGGACCTTGACGTCCTTCTTGTTCTTCTCGTTGTAGTACTTCACGCCGTCCGCGAAGCCGTCCATGAACACAGTCACGGTGGGGATGTCCATGCCCCCGTACGTGGCCACCTTGCCGGTCTGCGTGGTCCCCGCGGCCAGGTACCCGGCCAGGAACGCGGCCTCGGCGGTGTTGTAGACGATGGGCTTGACGTTGTCCGCCGTGATCGAGTTGTCGTCCACGATTGCGAAGTGCTTGTCCGGGTTCGCGGCGGCAACCTTCTTGGTGGTGTCCGCGAGCAGGAAGCCCACGGAGACCGTCAGGTTGCAGCCCTGCTGCGTCATGGAGGTGAGATTGGGCTCGAACTCCGTCTCGGACTGGGACTCCGCCTGGCTGACCTGGATTCCCTTGTGCTCCTCAGCTGCCTTGAGGCCCTCGTAGGAACTCTGGTTGAAGGAGCGGTCCTGGAACCCGCCGTCGTCGGAGACGATGCAGCCCTTGAAGTCGGAGGCCTGCTGGCTGGACCCACCCGAGCTGTCCGGGGCGGAGCCGCAGCCGGCGAGGACCAGGCCGGTGACCCCGGCCAGTCCGAGCGCGCCGAGGGCGCGGAAACGTCGAGTGGTCATGGGGGTCCTCCGGTCGGTGGGGCTGGGGGACGCCGTGCGCTCGCGGGGCGGCGCAGGCGGCTCGTGAGTCTGCTCAGTGTAGCCCCGGAGAACCCCGTGAATGCCCTCACCCCGGGCGTGTCAAACCTCTGCGCCCTCCATGCCCTCCGGCGGCAGTGTCGCATCCGCGAGTTCGCGCACCCTCAGGCGCAGGGCCCGCAGCGCGGTGGAGGCCATGACCTGGACGCCGCAGCGGATGGCCTCCTCCTGGGGGGCGTAGTCGGACTGGTGCAGGTCGAAGGTGCGCCCACCCGGCTCGCGCGTGCCCAGGCGCATCATGGCGCCCGGCACGTGCTGCAGGAACCAGGCGAAGTCCTCCCCGCCCATGGACTGCTCGACCAGCAGGACGCTCTCCTCCCCCAGCTCGGCGCGGGCCGAGATCTCCAGCAGGGTGGTCTCGGTCTCCCCGTTGACCACCGGTGGGACGCCACGGATGTGCTCGAGGTCCACGTTCACCCCGTAGGGCGCGGCCACCTGTCCCACGACCTCGTCCAGCATCTCGCCCGCCCGGTACCACGCGTCCGCGTCCAGGCAGCGCATGGTCCCGGCCATGAAGCCGCTCATGGGGATCGCGTTGGGCGCCACGCCGGCGTGGATCTGCCCCCACACCACCGCCACCCCGGAGCGCACGTCCACACGGCGCGAGAGGACGGCCGGCACGTCGATCGCGATCTGGCTCATCGCGTAGACGAGGTCTTCGGTCAGGTGTGGACGGGAGGTGTGCCCGCCGCGCCCGGAGAGCTCGATCCGGATGGTGTCGGAGGCCGAGGTAATGGCGCCGATCCGGGTGCCCACGCTGCCCACGTCCACCTTGGGCTCGCAGTGCAGCGCGAACATCCGCGGCACCCCGGCCAGCACGTTCTGCTTGATGATGCTCAGCGCACCGCCGGGCAGCTTCTCCTCCGCGGGCTGGAAGACCACGCGGACGGTGCCGGCGAACGGCGAGGAGCGGTGCAGGTCCGCGAGCACACGGGCGACGCCGAGCATCACCGTGGTGTGGATGTCGTGGCCGCACGCGTGCATCACGCCCTCGTTGATCGAGGCGTAGTCCAGCCCCGTCTCCTCGAGGATGGGCAGGGCGTCGATGTCCGCCCGCAGCCCCACCATGACCGGACCACGGCCGATGTCCACGTAGCACCCCGTGCGCTCGAAGCGCACAGGGCGCAGCCCCGAGGCCTCCAGCGCGTGGACGATCCGCTCCGTGGTGCGGTACTCCTCGTAGGACAGCTCCGGGTGCCGGTGGATGTCGCGGCGGAAGCGGACCAGGTCCGGGAAGTAGTGCGAGAGCAAGGGTCCGATGGCGGGAGGCTGGCCGATGTCGTCGGCGTTCGGCAGTGGCAGATCCAACATGGCTCTCAGGTTACCGCCGGGGCTCTACCGCACGCGCCGCCACGCCCCGCGCCGTGGGGAACGGGTCACAGGACGTCCGTGTCCCCGTTGCGCTTGAGGGAGTCCACCGCGTTCTTCACGCGCTGGGCGTGCTCAGCCGTGGTGACCAGCAGGGCGTCGGGGGTGTCCACGACCACGATGTCGTCCACCCCGATCAGCGCGATCAGCCGGGCGGTGTCCGAGACGACGATGCCGGAGGACTCGTCCGCGAGCACCCGCTTGTTGCTGCCCAGGATCGAGACCTGGGAGTCCGTCTGCGGGTCCACCTTGTTCAGCCGGTTGATCGCCGCGAAGTCCCCCACGTCCTCCCACGTGAAGTCGCCGGGGACCATGGCCACGTCCCCGGCCGCCGCGGCGGGCTCGGCCACCGCGTAGTCGATCGCGGTCTTGGTGAGGGTGGGCCACACCTCGTCCACGACGGCGTCGCGCTCGGTGGTCTCCCACGCGTCCGCTATCCGGTCCAGGCCCTTCGCGAGCTCCGGCTCGCTGCGCCGCAGGTAGTCCAGCATCAGTCCCACGGGCGCGACGAACATCCCCGCGTTCCACGTGTAGCGCCCGCTGGCCACGTACTGCCGGGCGGTCTCCTCGTCCGGCTTCTCCACGAACTGCTCGACCGTGAGCGCGTGGGGGGCCTGCTCGAGGCCCAGGGAGCGCCCCGCCTTGATGTAGCCGAACCCGGTGGCAGGGGACGACGGCGTGATGCCGATCGTCACGATCCGCCCCGTGTCCGCGGCCTGGATGGCCTCGCGCACCACGTCCTGGAAGGCCTGCGCGGGCTCCACCACGTGGTCCGCGGCGAACGAGCCGATGATCGCGGTGGGGTCCCGCCGCTCGATGAGCGTGCACGCCAGGCCGATCGCCGCGGCGGAGTCCTTGGGGGAGGGCTCGAGCACGAGGTCGGTGGCGGAGAGCTCCGGGAGCTGCTCCTGCACCGCCCCCGCGTGCGAGCGTCCGGTGACCACCATCAGCGGGCCGGCGGACAGGCCCTCGAGCCGGTCGTAGGTGGCGCGCAGCAGCGACGAGCCGGAACCGGTGAGGTCCAGCAGGAACTTGGGCGCGTCCGCTCGGGAGAGCGGCCACAGCCGAGAGCCCACCCCGCCCGCGGGGATGAACGGATGGAATCGTTGCAATGGCGAAGTCACGACCGACAGTGTACGGGCCGCCCCCTCAGCAGCACCGGAACCCGGCTGTGTGACGCCCCGGGAGGGTGGCCCGGCAGCCAGTCGCGGGAACCCCTGCTCGATCCCGATTCGGACACGTCCGAGTGCCGTAATTCCCCGTCACGGCGCGGGTCACGCTTGCAGACACGTTGTCAGTCACCGTGCGCGGGGCTGGTATCTTTGCTGAGAACTACCGCATCATCCATGACAGAGCCAGCCAGGGCTCCGCCGTCGCCGTGCACGAGCGCGAGAACGCTGCCGCTTCCACCACTTTCAGTGCGCACGACGACGAGCGACACAGGGAGGACATTCCGTGGCGAACTCATCCAGGGGCACCCTTTACCGCGGCCAGTACGGCATGTGGTCCTGGGTTGCCCACCGAATCACCGGCGTGGCCATCTTCTTCTTCTTGTTGGTCCACGTCCTCGACACCGCCCTCGTGCGTGTCTCCCCCGAGGCCTACAACGCAGTGATGGCCACGTACAAGAACCCCGTAATGGGTCTGGGCGAGGCGGGCCTTGTGGCCGCCATCGTGTACCACGCCTTCAACGGCCTGCGCATCATCCTGATCGACTTCTGGAAGGGCGGGACCAAGAACCAGAAGGGCCTGCTCTGGGGCGTCATCGCCCTGTGGGTCATCGTGATGATCCCGTTCCTTATCCGTCACCTGTCGCACGTTTTCGGGGGTTGATACCGTGAGCACTCCTCTCAAGACCAAGATCCAGGTCCCTCGCAGCCGGGACCTCGAGGTCGACGGCGTGAAGTACAACCGCGCCAGCTCCTCCCGCAGCAGCTTCGAGATGTTCGCGTGGCTGTTCATGCGCATGTCCGGCGTCGTGCTCGTCGTCCTCGTCTTCGGCCACCTCTTTGTCAACCTCATGGTCGGTGAGGGCGTCCACGCCATCGACTTCGGCTTCGTGGGCGGCAAGTGGGCCAACCCGTTCTGGCAGGTGTGGGACCTCCTGCTGCTGTGGCTCGCCATGCTGCACGGCACCAACGGCATCCGCACGATCATCGACGACTACGCCGGGCGCAGCACCACGCGCTTCTGGCTCAAGGTGCTGCTCTTCGTGGCCTCCGCGTTCGTGATCCTTCTGGGCACCATGGTGATCTTCACCTTCGAGCCGTGCCCCGCCGGTGCGGACCCGTCCCTGCTGGCCTCCTTCTGCCCCGCACAGTGACCCGGTGACCGGTGGCGCCCCTCGCGGGGCCACCGGTCACGGTCGTCCCGGCCCGGTGCCGGGCCCCGCACTTCTCACCCTCACCCACGTAGAAAGAACATCTGGTATGCAGGTTCACAAGTACGATGTGGTAATCGTCGGCGCCGGTGGCGCCGGCATGCGTGCCGCCATTGAGTCCGGTCAGCGAGCGCGCACTGCCGTGCTAACCAAGCTCTACCCCACCCGTTCCCACACGGGTGCCGCTCAGGGCGGCATGTGCGCCGCCCTCGCCAACGTCGAGGAAGACAACTGGGAGTGGCACACGTTCGACACCGTCAAGGGTGGCGACTACCTGGTGGACCAGGACGCCGCGGAGGTCATGGCCAAGGAAGCCATCGACGCGGTGCTGGACCTGGAGCACATGGGACTGCCCTTCAACCGTACCCCCGAGGGCAAGATCGACCAGCGCCGTTTCGGCGGGCACACCCGTGACCACGGCAAGTCCCCGGTGCGCCGCGCCTGCTACGCCGCGGACCGCACGGGCCACATGATCCTGCAGACCCTGTACCAGACGTGCATCAAGCACAACGTGGAGTTCTACAACGAGTTCTACGTCCTGGACCTGATCATGGTGGACACCCCGGAGGGCCGCCGCCCCGCAGGCGTGGTCTCCTACGAACTCGCGACCGGCGAGCTGCACGTGTTCCAGGCCAAGTCCGTGGTCTTCGCCTCCGGCGGTGCCGGCAAGGTCTTCAAGACCACCTCCAATGCCCACACCCTCACGGGTGACGGCATGGCGATCGCGTTCCGCAACGGCCTGCCGCTGGAAGACATGGAGTTCGTGCAGTTCCACCCCACGGGCCTCGCTGGGCTCGGCATCCTCGTCTCCGAGGCGGCCCGCGGTGAGGGCGGCATCCTGCGCAACGCGGACGGCGAGCGCTTCATGGAGCGCTACGCCCCGACCATCAAGGATCTCGCCCCCCGGGACATCGTGGCGCGCTCCATGGCCAACGAGGTGCGCGAGGGCCGCGGCTGCGGCCCCAACAAGGACTACGTGCTGCTGGACCTCACGCACCTGGAGCCGGCGCACATCGACGCCAAGCTGCCGGACATCACGGAGTTCGCCCGCACCTACCTGGGCGTGGAGCCCTACACGGAGCCCGTCCCCGTGTTCCCGACCGCCCACTACTGCATGGGCGGGATCCCCACGGACATCAAGGGCGAGGTCTTCCAGGACTCCGAGACCACCGTTCCGGGCCTGTACGCGGCTGGTGAGGTGGCCTGCGTGTCTGTGCACGGCTCCAACCGCCTGGGCACCAACTCCCTGTTGGACATCAACGTGTTCGGCAAGCGCGCCGGCACCTTCGCTGCCGAGTACGCCCGCGATGCCGAGTTCCTGCCCGTCCCGGACGACGCCACCAAGCGCACCGAGGCGCTGCTCGACAACGCGCGCAGCCCGCACGGCAACGAGAAGGTGGCCGCGATCCGCAAGGACCTGCAGGACACCATGGACCTCAACATGCAGGTGTTCCGCACCGCGGAGACCATCCAGAAGGCCCTGGACGACATCGCGGCCCTCGAGGAGCGCTACGCCAGCATCTCGATCCAGGACCAGGGCAAGCGCTTCAACCTGGACCTGCTCGAAGCCGTGGAGCTGGGCTTCCTGCTCGAGCTCGCCAAGGTGATGTCCGTGGCGGCCCTGCACCGTGACGAGTCCCGCGGCGGCCACTTCCGCGAGGACTTCCCGAACCGGGACGACGAGAACTTCATGGTCCACTCGATGGTCTACGAGGACCCCTCCTCCCCCACCGCGGGGATCCGGCAGGAGACCAAGCCGGTGATCATGACCCGCTACGAGCCGATGGAGCGTAAGTACTGATGTCCACTGCAGTCACCGAGAACCAGAACAAGGACGCTCAGCAGCCCGCTGCCGAGGGCGAAGAGGCCATCCCCACGTACGACATCGTGCTCAAGGTGCGCCGCTACAACCCCGAGTTCGACTCCGAGGCGCACTGGGACGAGTGGCCACTGACCATGTACGGCACGGACCGTGTGCTGGACGCCCTGCACAAGGTCAAGTGGGAGCTGGACGGCTCGCTGTCCTTCCGCCGCTCGTGCGCGCACGGCGTGTGCGGTTCGGACGCCATGCGCATCAACGGCCGCAACCGTCTCGCGTGCAAGACCCTGCTCAAGGACCTGGACCTGTCCAAGCCCATCACGGTGGAGCCCATCAAGGGCCTGCCGTGCGAGAAGGACCTGATCGTGGACATGGAGCCGTTCTTCCAGTCCTACCGCGAGATCATGCCCTTCCTGGTGAACGAGGACCACACTCCCACTGGGGAGCGGTACCAGTCCCAGGAGGACCGTGCGCGCTTCGACGACACCACCAAGTGCATCCTGTGCGCGGCGTGCACGTCCTCGTGCCCCGTGTTCTGGACGGACGGCCAGTACTTCGGCCCCGCCGCGATTGTGAACGCGCACCGGTTCATCTTCGACTCGCGTGACCAGGCGGGTGACATGCGCCTGGAGATCCTCAACGACAAGGAGGGTGTGTGGCGCTGCCGCACCACCTTCAACTGCACCGAGGCGTGCCCCCGCGGCATCCAGGTGACCAAGGCCATCGCCGAGGTCAAGAAGGCGGTCTTCGCCTCCGCCCTGTGACGCCCCGCAGTGCCTGAGCGGCCCCGGAACTCCTCGTCGAGTCCGGGGCCGTTTCACATCTCGCGCACGACGCCGCCGCCGTCGTGGTGAGCGCGGCTACCGGTCGCGGGGCGTCGCGGCGTTGCAGATCGCGTTGTCCTAGGAGACCGCGTCGTCGTCAGCGGACACCGTGTGGGAACCGGCGCGGACCGCGCTGCTGCCGGCGCTGGGGCTGTCGAAGCGCACGGCGGGTTCCATGCCCCTGCCCCGGGCCGCGTTCGGCAGGGAGGCGGCGGCGACGACCGTGACGGCGCGGTCTTCGCGCTCGGGCTGGGCACGCGCCCCGCGGATGTCCGCCTGCACCACCGCACCGGCGGCGGCCGCGAAGAGCAGGATCTGCCCGTAGAGGTTGAACCACAGCAGCACGCCCACGAGCACGGCGGCCGAGAGCACGTACGGGTTCTGTCCCACGCGCCCGATGATCTCGCTGCCGCCGTAGCGCAACGCTTGAGAGCCGACGGCACCCACGATCACCGTGACGAGCAGCGCCCTGCGGTGCAGTGCCAGCTGCGCCACGCCCCGCACGAGCGAGAGGCTCATGAGCACGTCCACGAGCAGGCCCACACCGAAGATGATCGCGGACTTTCCCCCGCCGTCCAGCAGGGGCTGCACCCGTGTGAGACCGATGCTGCCGAGCCAGCGGATCACACCGTCCACCGCACCGGAGGCGAAGACGCTCACAGTGGCGGAGGCGAGCAGCAGGACGCCGATCACCACGAGCCACGCGAGGTCCCGGGGCACGGCCGCGAGCGGGACCCCAGGGGCCGGCGGGAGCTCGAACATCCGGCGGGTGGCAAGGCGCACCCCGGCCACCCAGCGCCACGCGGTGAACAGCAGCACCGCCACGGCCACCGTGGACGCCACAGTGAAGGGCCCCGTGTTCTCGAGCAGGGTCAGGGGGATCACTCCGCCGCGGCCGTCGCCGGTGTCCAGCAAGCCGGGAATGTTGCGGATCAGCCCCTCCACCAGCGTCTGCTGCAGCGGCGAGTCGGTTCCCAGGAATGTGGCGAGCCCGGCGAAGAAGATCACGAGCAGGGACGTGGAGGCGAAGAGCAGCTGGTACGCGAGCCCGGCCGCCATGAGCGGGCCGCCGTGGAACATGTAGTGCGAGACCAGCCGCACGGGGTAGAAGGCCATGAAGCGGGCGAAGAGCCACGCAAAGAAGGCCCCCAGGCGCCGTGGTGCCGGTGCGTGGCGGGAGGCCAGGTCCCGCCGGACGGCCCGCAGCCTGTGGTGTTCCGCCACCAGGCCAGCCCGGTCCACGAGCGCCGGGACCACCGGGGGCGGCTCAGGGGCCGTCACGGTGCCCCACCGCTTTCGCACCGAAGGGGACCTTGTCGCGGACGTGCCAGGCCCCGTGCTCGTCCGCCTCGTAGAGGTCGATGTGGTCCACCATGAACCCCGCGCGGTAGGTGCGCAGCATGGCCTGTGCGCGGTTCAGGTCGTCCTCCGTGGTGCCGTGCGCCAGCGTCACGTGGGGGTGGAAGTCGAAGGGGGACGCGGAGCGCATCGTGTCCCCGTGGAGCTCGCGGTGCAGCCGGACGCACTCCTCGAAACCGCGCCCGATGCGCAGGTAGACCACGGGTGTCAGCGGGCGGAACGTGCCGGTGCCGTCGATCTCCACGTGGAAGGGCTCCCACCCGGAGACCACGTCCCGGACGTGGGCCACGAGCTCGTCCCAGTCCTTGCCGCGGGTGGAGATCATCAGGGTGATGTGGGCGGGAACGGTGCCGGCCTGGGTGTCCCCGAAGGATGCCCGCCAGTCCTGCAGCTCCCTGCCCAGGGGCTCGGGCAGGCGGATGACCACGCCGGCGTACACCTGCCCGGGTCGCACGGTGGGAGAGATGTGACCCTCGCTCACGCGATCCTCCTCAGTTCAGCCGCGTCCCACAGTATCCCACCGGCGTGATCGCACACACGGTGCTCAGACGCCGGGTAGGAACCCCATCCGGTCGTAGACCTCGCGCAGGGTCTGGGCGGCGATGCCCCGCGCCTTGTCCGCGCCGCGGGCGAGCAGACGGTCCAGTTCAGCGGGGTCGTCCAGCAGCTCCTGCGCGCGCTTCTGGATGGGGTCCAGGGTCTGGGTGACCACCTCCGCGAGGTCCACCTTGAGGTGGCCGTACATCCTGCCCTCGTACTCGGCCTCGAGCGTGCCCACCGGCGTGCCCGTGAGCGAGGAGTAGATGGTGAGCAGGTTCGAGATGCCCGGCTTGGCCTGCCGGTCGAATCGCACCTCGGTGCCGTCATCGGTCACTGCGGACTTGATCTTCTTGGCGTTCTTCTTGGCCGGGTCCAGCAGCCGCACGAGCCCGGCGTCCGACGGCGCGGATTTGGACATCTTCGCCGTGGGGTTCTGCAGGTCGTAGACCTTGGCGGAGTTCTCCAGGATCTTGGCGTCCGGCACGGCAAAGGTCTCCCCGAAGCGGGAGTTGAAGCGCTGCGCGAGGGTACGGGTCAGTTCCAGGTGCTGACGCTGGTCCTCCCCCACGGGCACCTGGTTCGCCTGGTACACGAGGATGTCCGCGGCCATCAGCACCGGGTAGGTGAACAGGCCCACGGTGGTGTTCTCCGCTCCCTGCTTCACGGATTTGTCCTTGAACTGGGTCATGCGCGCGGCCTCGCCGTAGCCCGTGATGCAGTTGAGCACCCACGAGAGCTGCGTGTGCTCGGGCACCTGGGACTGGATGAGCAACGTGGAGCGCTCCGGGTCGATGCCCGCGGCAATGTACTGCGCGGCGGTCACCCGGGTGCGCTCGGACATCGTGGCCGGGTCCTGACCCGTCGTGATCGAGTGCAGGTCCGCCACGAAGAAAACGCAGTCGTTGTCGTCCTGCATGTCCACCCAGTTGCGCAGCGCCCCCACGTAGTTGCCCAGGTGCAGGCTGTCCGCGGAGGGCTGCACACCCGAGACGACGCGCGGTACCGCGCGGTGCTGCGTGCTCTGTTCGGTCATGGTGTTCCGGCTTCCTTCTCGGTCGTTGTTCTGGAGTGCGTGGCGCAGGGGGCGACGACGCCGCGGGGCCACCGCGGCGTCGTCCTCGTGTGTATGGAGTGGCCTTCCTGTACACCGTGCCCGGGACCGGCCCCCGGGAGTCACCGGGCGCATCGGCGGCGGAGTCTCACGGGCGCTCGACGCTCAGGCCAGGCGGTAGTCGACCACGAGCGGGGCGTGGTCGGAGAAGCGGGTGTCATAGGAATCGGCGCGGTCCACCACGGCCTCGGCCGCGAGCGCGGCGAGGCCCGGGGTGGCCATCTGGTAGTCGATGCGCCAACCGGCGTCCGTGTCGAACGCCTTGCCGCGGTAGGACCACCACGTGTACGGACCGGGCACGTCCCCGGCGAGGCTACGGGCCACGTCCACGTAGCCCACGTCCCCGAAGAACCGGTCGAAGTAGGCGCGCTCCTCGGGCAGGAAGCCCGCGTTCTTGACGTTCCCCTTCCAGTTCTTGATGTCCAGCTCAGTGTGGCCCACGTTGAGGTCCCCCACCACGAGGGCGTGGTCGCTGCGCTCGGCGAGCTGCGGCAGGCGGGTGAGCATGGCCTCCAGGAAGCGGTACTTGTCCTCCTGCTTGAGGGTGTCCACCTCGCCGGAGTGCACGTACGCGGAGACCAGCGTGAGGTTCTGTCCGTTGGGCAGCCGGACGTCGTTCTCGATCCAGCGCCCGGAGTCGTCGAAGTACTCCTCGCCGATGCCCACACGGGACTCCACCGGCAGCAGGGCGCCGTCGAAGGCGTCTCGGCGCGTGGCGATGGCCACCCCGGCGCGGCCCTTGGCCGCGGCCTCGGTGTGCCGCACGTCCCAGACGTCCTCGTCCAGCAGCTCGCGCGTGATCTTGTCCGGAGCGCGCACCTCCTGCAGGCACAGCAGGTCCACCCCGCGCGGGGCGAGCCAGTCCGCCATGCCCCTGCGGTACGCCGCGCGGATGCCGTTCACGTTCACCGTGGCAATGCGCACCGTCTGCCCTGAATCCGCCATGTCCGTCCGTCTCCTCGTGGTTCCTGCGCGTTGGTCGTTCGTACCGGTGGGGGCCGGTCTCAGTCCTCCACGGTACCGCTGACCGGCGTGCCGGAGTCCTTGAGACTGCGCAGCCCGTTGGCGGCGGTCATGTCGATGGTCTCCAGCGCGCGCTGGACGTGCTCGGCGTCCGGGTCCGGCGAGGAGAGCTGCTCCTTGACCACCTTGGACTGCACCAGGATCACCTGCATGCCGTGGGCGAGCTTCTCGTCCCGCAGGGACTGCCCAGGGCCGGCGGCCGCAGCGGACGTGGCGGGGGCCCGCCCGTGCTGCGCGCGCAGCTGCTCCTGCGCCTGACGCATCTGCTCGCGGCCGAATACCGCGGCCTTGTGCACCATCCACAGTGCCCACACGGCGAGCATGAGCCACCCGAGCGCGATGCCCGCCAGCACCCAGCCCAGCAGGGAGTTGGAGTGGGCCGCCTGGATGAGGGCCACCGCGAAGATCACCACCAGCACGGCGAGACCGATCACCGTTCCCCACAGGGCGGTGCGCCCGGTGCGGGGGCCCTGGGCGGAGGCGGCGGTGTGGGCGTTCGAGGATCCGATCGGCTGCATGGGGCCATTGTCTCAAAACCCGCGGTGCGCGCCGAATTCTGCCCCGCTCTGATCCATGTCCTGCGCCGACTTCCGTCCCGAGTCGGGCGCGAACCCGCAAACACGAGATGTGGGCCTCGCGGTGCCGGCCGAACGAATGGCATGCCACCGCGGGACCAGCCGTGCGACGTCCTCGTGCCCGGAGGGTTCCCGCACATGACAACGCCGCGGGGCCCTCGCGGACGAGGCGGCCCCGCGGCGTCGGGCACCGGGGTGTGGTGACGGTGTGCTGGTGCTCAGGCGCCCTCGGAGACTGCCCGCTCGCAGGACTCCACCACGTTGACGAGCAGCATGGCCCGCGTCATGGGGCCGACACCGCCCGGGTTCGGGGAGATCCAGGAGGCAGTCTCCGCCGCCGCCGGGTCGATGTCGCCGGTGAGCTTCTTCTTGTCGGTCTCCGGATCCACCACGCGGGAGACGCCGACGTCCAGCAGCACGGCGCCCGGCTTGATCTGGTCCGCACCCACCATGTGCGGCCGCCCGGCGGCTGCCACCACGACGTCCGCCTGCGCGAGCAGCTCGGGCAGGTTGGTGGTCCCTGTGTGCGCGAGGACCACTGTGGCATTGACCGGCTTGCGCGTGAGCAGCAGCCCGATGGGCCGCCCCACCGTGACACCGCGTCCGATCACGAGCACCGTGCGGCCCGCGAGCTCCACGCCGTGGCGCGTGAGCAGCTCCACGATGCCGTTGGGCGTGCACGGCAGCGGAGAGGTCATGGGCTCGTTGACGTTGAGCACCAGGCGTCCCAGGTTGGTGGGGTGCAGTCCGTCCGCGTCCTTGGCCGGGTCGATCCGCTCGAGGATCGCGTTGGTGTCCATGTGCTCGGGCAGGGGCAGCTGCACGATGTAGCCCGTGCACCGGGGGTCCTCGTTGAGCTCGTCGATCACCTGCTCGAGCTCCTCCTGCGAGGCGTCCGCGGGCAGCTCCCTGCGGATGGAGGCGATGCCCACCTGCTCGCAGTCGCGGTGCTTGCCCGCCACGTACGAGCGCGAGGCGGGGTCGTCCCCCACGAGGACCGTCCCGAGGCCGGGCACCACGCCCTGCTCCGCGAGCCGTGCCACACGCTGCGCGAGCTCGGACTTGATCTGTGCGGCAGTGGCCTTGCCGTCCAGGACCTGGGCCGTCACCTCACCACTCCTCGAGGCCGGGGTACAGGGGGAACTGCCCGGTCAGCGTCTCCACGCGCGAGCGCAGGGCCGCGATGTCCGCACCGGGCTTGAGCGCCTCGGCAATGATGTCCGCGACCTCGGTGAACTCCTGCGCGCCGAAGCCGCGCGTGGCGAGCGCCGGGGTGCCGATCCGCAGCCCGGAGGTGGTCATGGGCGGGCGGGGGTCCCACGGCACCGCGTTGCGGTTGACGGTGATCCCGGCCTGGTGCAGGAGGTCCTCCGCCTGCTTGCCGTCCAGCTCGGAGTCCCGCAGGTCCACGAGCGTGAGGTGCACGTCCGTGCCCCCGGTGAGCACGGAGACGCCGTGCTCAGCGAGGTCCGGGGAGACGAGGCGATCGGCGAGGATCTGGGCACCCTCGATGGTGCGCTGCTGGCGCTCGGCAAACTCCTGCGACGCGGCGATCTTGAAGGCCACGGCCTTCGCGGCGACGGCGTGCATCAGCGGCCCGCCCTGCTGGCCGGGGAACACCGCGGAGTCGATCTTCTTCTTCAGGTCCGCCTCGCACAGGATCACACCGGAGCGGGGTCCGGCGAGGGTCTTGTGCACGGTGGAGGTGGTGACGTGCGCGTGGGGCACCGGGTTCGGGTGCAGCCCCGCGGCCACGAGACCGGCGAAGTGGGCCATGTCCACCCACAGCTTCGCGCCGACCTCGTCCGCGATGGAGCGGAACGCGGCGAAGTCCAGCTGCCGGGAGTACGCGGACCAGCCGGCCACGATCACCGCGGGGCGGGCAGCCAGGGCCTGCTCGCGCACCTGGTCCATGTCGATCCGGTGGCTCTCAGGGTCCACTTCGTAGGCCGCGATGTTGTAGAGCTTGCCGGAGACGTTGATCTTCATGCCGTGGGTCAGGTGGCCGCCGTGGGCGAGCGAGAGCCCCATCAGCGTGTCACCGGGCTGCATGAGGGCGGCCATCACGGCGGTGTTCGCCTGCGCGCCGGAGTGGGGCTGCACGTTCGCGTGGTCCGCGCCGAAGAGCTTGCACGCCCGGTCGTGGGCGAGGTTCTCCACGACGTCCACGTACTCGCAGCCGCCGTAGTAGCGGCGGCCCGGGTAGCCCTCCGCGTACTTGTTGGTCAGCACGGAACCCTGCGCCTCGAGCACGGCCCGCGGCGCGAAGTTCTCGGAGGCGATCATCTCGAGCGTCGAGCGCTGGCGGCCCAGCTCGTCCTCGATGGCCTGGGCGACGTCCGGATCCACCTCTGAGAGCGGCTGGTTGGTCACGGAATGTCCCGGGGATTGCGTCATGCTCCACCTTCTCTGTGCGCTGTAGGGTCCGCCCCAGCATATCCGGGCCACCCCCGTTCGCTGCCCCGCCGGGGGCCCATCATGTCATGTGGTACCGGGAGGTCACATGAGGGTAACGTGTGTGTAGGTACCGCGCGCGTGCCAGCTGTCCGCGCGGAGCCCCGCGACGATGCCGGGCCACGGCCCTCGACCAGTGAACATGCGCACCCGCAGCACCCGATCCAGGCCCTCATTTCCCCGTGCTAGGAGTTCCCGCACCGTGAACGCTCTTCCCACTGCCCCGTTCACCACGGCCATGCCCCGCGTCGCGGACGGACCCGTCCTTTCCCACCCGGTGGACGTGCTGCGCACCTCCTACTCCGCGGTGATCTTCGACATGGACGGCGTGGTCACGGACACCGCCAGCGTGCACGCGCGCGCGTGGAAGAAGCTGTTCGACGAGCTGCTCGCGGACCCTCGCCTCGAACCCGCCCAGGAGGGCGACGAGGTGGACCGCTCCCCCTTCGACATGGTCGCCGAGTACCGTACGTACGTGGACGGACGACGCCGCGAGGACGGCGTGCGCGCCCTGCTCGCCGCGCGCGGCGCAATGCTTCCGGAGGCCGAGAACCGCGAGGACCCGCAGCCCGGAGACTGGACCGTGCAGGGCCAGGCCGCGGCCAAGGACGGCTACTTCCACGAGGAGCTCGACGTCCACGGCGTGCGCGTGTTCGACGGCACCGTGGCGCTGATCGAGCGGCTGCGCGAGGGCGGGGTCCCCGTGGGTCTGGTGACCGCGAGCCGCAACAGCGACGTCGTGCTGGCGGCGGCCGGGCTGCGGGACTCGTTCGACCGCATCGTGGACGGCAACTGGGCCGCCGAGCACGATCTCCCGGGCAAGCCCGCGCCGGACACCTTCCTGGAGTGCGCCCGACTGCTGGACGTGGACCCGGCCAACAGCGTGGTCGTCGAGGACGCCGTGGCCGGCGTGCAGGCCGGCGCCGCGGGGGGCTTCGCGCTCGTCGTGGGCATCAACCGGGACGGCGCCCGCGAGCGGTTGTACCGGGCCGGCGCGCACGTGGTGCTCAACGACGTCGGTGAGCTGGACCTGGGCGCGCGGCGCACCGATCCCTGGGCACTCGTCTTCGACGGCTTCGACCCCGCGTCCGAGCCCCGCCGCGAGGCGCTGCTCACCCTGGCCAACGGCTACATGGGTGTGCGCGGCGCCGCGTGCGAGTTCCCGGCGAACTCCGTGCACTACCCCGGCACGTACCTGGCCGGCGTGTTCAACCGCGTGCTCAGCCACCTCAACGGGCGGGACGTGGAGCACGAGTCAATGGTCAACGCCCCCAACTGGCTGCACCTGGACCTGCGCTTCTCCGAGGGCCAGTGGTGGTCCGAGGGCGGGCTGGTTCCCTCGCACGAGCGCGAGGAGCTGGACCTGCGCCGCGGGCTGCTGACCCGCACGCTCGTGCTCACGGACGCGGACGCCGATCCGAACACGGACGAGCCCGCCCGCAGCCTCGAGATCATCCAGCGGCGCCTGGTTTCGCTGCGCCACCGCCACCTGGGCGCGCAGGAGACGCGGATCGTCTCGCGAGGCTACACCGGGCGCCTGCACGTGCGCACGGGCGTGGACCCGGCCGTGACCAACAGCGGCGTGGCCGAGTACCGCGAGCTCAACGCCCACCACCTGGTGCTGCTGGAGTCCACCACGCTGCCGGACGAGCACGAGACCCTGCTGTCCCTGGTGCGCACGTCCCAGTCCAAGATCGAGATCGCGATGGCCCAGCGCACACGCGTCGACTCCGAGTCGCCTGTGCGCGAGCGCCGCGAGGTGCGCCCCGGCGGCATCGAGTTCCGCCGCCACACCGTGCAGATCTCCCCGGAGGCGCCGGTGCTGGTGGACAGCACCACCGCCGTGGTCACGAGCCGCGACGCCGCGATCGGCTCCCCGCGCGAGGGCGCCCTGGCGGAGCTGAACCGCACCCCGTTCGGCGTGCGCAAGCTGCTCGCGTCCCACGAGATCGAGTGGGCGCGGCTGTGGGACCGCTACGAGGTCACCCTGGAGTCCGCGGAGGACACCCCCCAGCATCTGAGCACCCAGCTGGCGGTGCGCACGCACCTCTTCCACGCCGCACAGACGCTGGCCCCTCACCTGTCGCTGCGCGACGCGGGTGTCCCCGCCCGCGGTCTGCACGGCGAGGGCTACCGCGGCCACATCTTCTGGGACGAGCTTTTCATTCTGCCCGTCATCAACATGCGCCAGCCGCACGTGACCCGCTCGCTGCTCTCCTACCGTTGGCGCCGGCTCGCGATGGCGCAGCAGCGCGCGCAGGACATCGGCCTCTACGGCGCGGCGTTCCCGTGGCAGTCCGGCTCGGACGGCCGCGAGGAAACCCCGCCGGAGCTCTACAACCACCACTCGCACCGCTGGCTGCCGGACAACTCCTGGCGCCAGTTCCACGTGGGCCTGGCGATCGCGTACAACGCGTGGCTGTACTACGAGTCCACCGGGGACATCGACTGGCTCTCGGGCCACGGCGCGGAGCTGATCATCGGCATCACCCGCCTGTTCGCGTCCCTCGCGGAGTACGACTCGCACGACGGCAAGTACCACATCGCGGGTGTCATGGGCCCGGACGAGTACCACGACGGCCCGGCGGGCCAGCACGGCGGAGGACTCAAGGACAACGCGTACACCAACGTGCTGGCGTCCTGGCTGTTCCGCCACTCGGCGCACATCTTCCACGACATGGTCGAGCACCAGCGCGAGGAGCTCGAGTCGCGCTTCGAGATCTCCGCGCGGGAGGTGCAGACCTGGCTGAACATGGCCAAGAACATGTACGTCCCGTTCAACGCGGACGGCACGATCGCGCAGTTCGAGGGCTACGACGACCTCCTCGAGCTGGACTGGGACTTCTACCGCAGCAAGTACCGCAACATCGGCCGCCTGGACCTGCTGCTGGAGAACGAGGGCGACCTCACGAACAACTACAAGCTGTCCAAGCAGGCGGACACCATCATGCTCGTCTACCTGCTGGGTCCGGACGGCGTGATCGAGGAGCTGGCCCGCATGGGCTACACCACGGACCTCGACGCCGTGCAGCGCACCGTGGACCACTACATCGCGCGTTCCTCCAACGGCTCCTCGCTGTCCCGCGTGGTCAACGCGGCGGTGCTCGCGTGGCTGGACCCAGACCGCTCCTGGGGCTCCTTCCAGGACTCGCTCATGATCGACATGGACGACACCCAGGGAGGGACCACCGGCGAGGGCATCCACCTCGGGGCGATGGCCGGTTCCGTGGACGTGGTGACCCGCGCCTACGCCGGGCTGCGCGTGCGCGGGAACTGGCTCGAGTTCCAGCCCGCCCTGCCCCGCGAGCTCGACGCCGTGGACTTCACGGTGCTCTACTGCGGCCAGGTGATCGAGGTCTCGCTGGACCACGACATCCTTGAGCTCGAGGGCGTCTCTGTGAAGGCCGCGCCCGTGACCATCCACGTCAACGGCGCCGAGTACGTCCTCAAGGGCGGGCAGAAGATCTCCGTGGCGCTGCGCCACCGGGAATCCCGCCGTCCCGAGAAGGCCATGGCAGCGCTCAAGCGTCGCTTCGTCTCGGACGAGGGCCGCGACTGAGCCTCCCGGCACCGCCGACGACGACGCCGCCCCGCCACCGTGCGGGGCGGCGTCGTCGTCCGCACCACGGGACACCACGCCCCGGCGTGAGGAGCATCCCGCACTATGCTGTGACGCATGACACCGCAGCACGAGCCCCTGATCCTGCCCTACGGCCCCCACCGCCCGTCCGTGGCGGAGACGGCGTTCGTGGCACCCACCGCAACCCTCATCGGCGACGTCACGGTGGGTCCCGGTTCCGGGGTGTTCTACGGGGCCGTGGTGCGCGGTGACCGCTCGCCCATCCCGCTCGGGGCGAACTCCAACCTGCAGGACAACGTGAGCGTCCACTCGGACCCGGGCCATCCCACGACGATCGGCGAGCGGGTGAGCGTGGGCCACGGCGCCGTCGTCCACGGTTGCACGCTCGAGGACGACGTCCTGGTGGGCATGAATGCGACCGTGCTCAACGGCGCGGTGGTGGGCAGCGGCAGCCTGATCGCCGCCGGGACCGTTGTGCTGGAGGGTCAGGTGGTCCCGCCCGGCTCCCTCGTGGCGGGGGTCCCCGGGAAGGTGCGGCGCCAGCTCACCGAGCAGGAGCGCCACGGGGTGAGTCGCAACGCGCAGAACTACATCGGTCTCTCCCGGGAGCACCGGGCACTGAACTCCTGAGCGCACCTGCCCCCTGAACTCGCTGACCTGCTGAATGGGCCGGGCCGAATTCTGAGCACGCTGAACTCTGAACGGGCCGACCGGCCCCGCAACGCCAGAGGCCCGCACCCCCGTGAGGGACGTGCGGGCCTTCTGCGTACCTGTGCCGTGTGCTTCCGGAGGCCCAGCGCAGGTGGAGCACCATAATCAGGACCGGGGCGGGCGGTGTCAGCCCAGGCGGGGACGGCTCAGTGGATCATCAGTGGAAGAAGTGCCGCGCCCCGGTGACGTACATGGTCACGCCGGCCGCTTCGGCCGCCGCGACGACCTCCTCGTCCCGGATGGAGCCGCCGGGCTGGACCACGGCCTTCACACCGGCGTCGAGCAGCACCTGCAGCCCGTCCGCGAACGGGAAGAAGGCATCCGAGGCCGCCACGGCCCCGCGGGCGCGCTCGGCACCATCCTCGGCAAGCGTGTTGGCCCGCTCCACGGACAGCCGGCACGAGTCCACGCGGTTGACCTGGCCCATGCCGATGCCCACGGAGGCGCCGTCGTGGGCGAGCAGGATGGCGTTCGACTTCACGGCCCGCAGGGAGCGCCACGCGAACTCGAGGTCCGCGAGCGTCTGCTCGTCCGCGGGCTCCCCGGAGACAAGGGCCCAGTTCGCGGGGTCGTCGCCCTCGGCGTCCAGGCGGTCGGCCTGCTGGAACAGCGTGCCGCCGGACACGGCACGGTACTCGAGCGGATCGCGCGTGAAGTCCTCGGGCAGGGTGAGCAGCCGGATGTTCTTCTTGGCCTGCAGCACCTCCAGCGCCTCGGGCTCGAAGCCGGGGGCAATCACGACCTCCGTGAAGATCGGCTTGAGGTTGCGCGCCATCTCCCCCGTGACCGTGCGGTTCGCGGCCACCACTCCGCCGTACGCGGACAGCGGGTCGCACGCGTGGGCCTTGAGGTGGGCGTCCGCGATCGGGTCGGCCGCATCCGGGGTCGCCACGGCCACGCCGCACGGGTTGTTGTGCTTGACCACGGCCACGGCGGGCTGCTCGTAGTCGTAGGCGGCGCGCACGGCGGCGTCCGCGTCAACGTAGTTGTTGTAGGACATGGCCTTGCCGTGCAGCTGCTCTGCCTGGGCAACACCCGGGGACGCGGCGTCGTTGGTGTACAGCGCAGCCTTCTGGTGCGGGTTCTCGCCGTAGCGCAGGGACTCGGCGCGCTGCAGCGCCAGCCCGGCGTAGGGCGGCCAGAAGTTGGCCTCGGGGTCGTGGTCGAACTGCTGGGCCGTCCACGTGGCCACCGCGGTGTCGTACGCGGCGGTGTGGGCGAACGCGGCGGCCGCGAGCTTCTGGCGGGCCGCGAGGTCGTAGCCGCCCTCGTGCGCGGCGCGCACGACGTCCGGGTAGCTCGCCGGGTCCACGACCACGGAGACGGCGGCGTGGTTCTTCGCCGCCGCGCGCACCATGGAGGGCCCGCCGATGTCGATCTGCTCCACGACGTCGTCCTGGGCAGCGCCCGAGCGAACGGTGTCCTGGAACGGGTAGAGGTTCACGATCACGAGGTCGAACGGGTCGATTCCGAGCTCCTCGAGCTGGTCCTCGTGCTCCTGCTTGCGGCGGTCCGCGAGGATTCCCGCGTGCACGCGCGGGTGCAGGGTCTTCACGCGCCCGTCCAGGCACTCCTGGAAACCGGTGACCTCGGAGACCTCGGTGACGGGCACGCCCGCAGCCTGGATGGTCTTGGCGGTGGAGCCGGTGGAGACAATGTCCACGCCGGCGTCGTGCAGCCCGCGCGCGAGGTCCTCCAGACCGCTCTTGTCGTAGACGGAGACCAGTGCCCGCTTGAGCGGCACGCGGTTCAGGTCGGAAGTGTTCACAGACTCTCCAGTGCAGACGTGGGTTCAAGTGCAGCGGTGCCGCCCGGGCGGGGAGCGCGGTGGACACCGCTGGTGTGGAGCTGGGGTGGGACGGCGACGTCGCCCGCGGGTCCTCCCCGCGCCCCTCGCCATGCAGAGAGGGCCGCCGGAGGTCCTGCGGACCGCCCGTTCCAGTCTACGGCCGCGCCCCAGGGGCCTGCGCGCCGTCGTGCTCACGCGCCAGGCGTGCCAGCGTGCTCACGAGCAGCTCCCGCTCCGCGGCCTTGATGCGCTCGTGCAGCTCGCCCTCGGTGTCCTGCTCGGCGACGGGCACAGCCACCTGGGCGAGGACCGGTCCGGCGTCCACGTCCGCGACGACCTCGTGGACCGTGGCACCCGTGATCTTCACCCCGTAGGCCAGGGCGTCGCGCACCGCGTGGGCACCGGGGAAGGAGGGCAGCAGCGAGGGGTGCGTGTTCACGATCAGGCCGGGGAACGCGGCCACGAACTCGGCGTCCACGATCCGCATGAACCCCGCGAAGACCACGCGGTCCGGGTGGTGGGACGCCACAGCACGCTGCAGTGCGCGGTTCCAGTCCGCGCGGTCGACGTGCTCGCCGGGCGGGACGACGAACGTCGCGATGCCGGCGGACTCCGCGCGCTCCAGTCCCTGGCAGGGCTTGTCCGCGCCCACCGCGACGATCTCCACCGGTTCCTCCCCCGCGTGCAGGGCGTCGAGCATCGCCTGCAGGTTGGTGCCGGAGCCTGAAACGAGAACCACTAAGCGCATGGACCCATGCTATCGGTGCGCCACACCCGGCGCGCTGCGCCGCCGGGGGGCATGGGCTGCCCCGCGCCTCCCCTACAGTGGAGGGCATGCACGAATCCGGCCCCCGGGGCACAGCACCGCACGACCAGCGCCCGGGCGGCCCGGCCACGGGCCCCCGCCAGGACGGCTCCGGATGGGTCCGGCTCGCCACGGCGGGCGCCGGCCTCTCCGTCCTGTCATCCGCCCTCGTGATGGGCGGGATCTGGTCCACGGCCGCGGGAGTGCTCGCCGCCGTGACGGGAACCGTCCTCGCCCTCGTGGCGCTCGTGCGCTCCCGGGGCACCACCTCGCGCGGGGTCGTGACGGCCCTGGCCATCCTCGCGATCGCGTGGGGCGTGCTCAACGCCGTGGGCGGCGGCACGCGCCTGGTGGTCTGGCCCGCCAGCGAGGCGTTCCAGCAGTGCACCGAGAACACGCTGACGCTGTCCTCCACCGAGCGCTGCGAGCAGCAGCTCACCGACAACGTGTGGCACCACTTCTCGGGCACCCCGCTGCAGACGGGTTTCCCGCAGGACTCGGCGTCCCCGACCGCCGGCCCGAACGCGTCCCCCGGTGCAGACGCCAGCGCGGATCCCAGCGCGAGGACGACCTCGTCCGCCACCCCCGGGTCGGACCCCACCACGGCCTCACCCTCCGCGAGCGCCTCTGCCACTCCCTCGCCCACACCGACCACGAGCCCCACGGACCGCTGAGCACTGGCTGGAGGGCCCGGGAAACGTATCCGTCCACGGATCCAGCTCGGCCACGGCGTTCTTCTCGTCCGGTTGCGGTCCGTGACGCGGGCACGGCACCCGCTGAAGACTACCCGCGGTCGTCCTCGTCCAGCGCGGCGAGCCGGGCGGCCTTGCGCTTCGCGGACTTCTTCGCGGCCCTGCGCTGCCTGGCCTCTGCCCGCCGAGCCACCCGGTCCGACGTCTCCTCCGCGGGGGTCTCTCGGGTGCCGGCGCCGTTGTCCGCGCGCGTGCGCGGACGGGTACCGGAATGGACAGGGAAAGCCGCGGCGGGCCGCTCGGCCGGCCGGGTGGCGCCCACGGCGGAGGACCCACCAGCGTGTGGCGCACTATCCGTGACGGATGCGGACGGCGCGGGGGTCCGGGGAACACCTGCCCCGGGAGCCACGGACTGGGGGGAGACCCCACGGGCCGCGGTGCGTCCGCGCCGCGCTCCGGCCGCCGCATCGACGTCGTCGACGGGATCGGGATCCGCCGCGTCGTCGTCCGCCTGCCACGCGCGCGAGCGGTAGCCCTCCCGCTCGAGCCAGGGCCCCAGGACGTAGCCGAGCGCGGCGCCAACCGCGAACTCCGCGCCGAGCCACAGGAAGACCTGCCACGTCTGGGGACCCACGGTGGTCAAGCGCCCGATGCCCAGCGACCCGTTGGACAGCCACGTCAGCAGCGAGACGAGGCCAGCGCCCACGGCGGCGATGAACACGACCGTGAGCAGCGTGGAGAGCAGGAACGTGAACCACCGCAGGGGCAGCCGGATGGCCATCCAGTCGTCCAGGTGGTTCTCGCCCTCGCGGCAGAACCACCACCCCGCGAGCAGACCCGCCAGCACCGGCAGCACCAGCACGGCGGGGGCCAGACCCCAGGGGTCACCGGAAGGCAGCGCCGCGAGCGCGGGCACCTGCGGAAGCGGTCCCAGGACGCTCTCGAACGGAGAGGTGATGGTGCCGGTGCCGAGCGAGAACCCCGCGCCGGTGGCCCATGCGAGCGCCCAGAGCACCAGGTTGGGCAGGTAGCCGAACTGCAGCGCCGTGAGCGCGGTGTCCCCGGCCGCGTCCGCGCCGAGGTCCTGGTAGACGGTGACCACGCGGTCCCAGTGCCACAGCAGCGTCACGGCGAACAGCAGGGCCCCGGCGCCCACCGCGGCCACGGCGGCCAGGAAGCCCGCCCGGATCACGGCCCACACGTAGGAGCCCGCCCAGCGGGAGTACTGGCTCGTGCGCTCCAACCAGGAGGCGGCGTCGGCCCCGAGGACCGCGGCGAGCGAGCGCGAGACGCTCCAGCCGCCCACGAGCGTCCCCAGCCCCGCGGGAATGAGGGGCAGCAGCGTGGCGGGCAGCAGCTCCACCCGGACCTGGTCCGTGCGGCTGAGCAGCCCCACGAGACCGGCGAACAGTCCGTAGCCGATCATGCCCGCGACGAACGGCACCAGGAACTGGCCGCGCCAGCACGCCCGCGCGATCCGGCGGCCGGCCACCACGGCCAGACCGAACGGGATGAGCGTGAGCCCCAGGGGCACGAGCGTGAGCGTGCCGCCGCCGTCCAGGGAGAGGCCCTGCACGGACTCGATGGTGAGGGGCGTGCAGTGCGCGAGCAGCCAGACCTGGCCGGCCAGGCGGAAGCTGCCCGCGGCCCCGAGGGTCGCGAAGCCGCCGGCCACCCACACGGCGCCGAGCAGCACTGCGCTGAGCAGCAACCCCACCACGGCCACCACGAGCAGCTCGATCACGCCCTGCAGTGCCAGGGGCATGGGCATGCCCGGGTTCTCGCCACGCGGAGGTCGGGTGCGCCCGGTGGCACCCGCGGCAGTGGAGCCACTGGTGCCCGAGCCCGGGTTGCTGGAGTCCCGGTTGCTGGAGCCGCGGGTGGTGAATCGGTCGCGTACGCCCGAGATCGCGCCGGGCACAGAGGGAAGTTTCATCGGCTTCATCTTTCCACGTCCGCGGGGGCGGGGCCCGCAGCCGTGTTCGCCCGTTCTTCACCGGCGCGTCACTGCCGCGTGACCCGCCCGTGGACCGGACCCGCCACGGTGGGGGCATGAGAATCGCAGTGGTCGCCGAACAGTTCCTCCCCCACATGAACGGTGTGACCCACTCGGTGCTGCGAGTGGTGGAGCACCTGCGGGCGCACGGGCACCGCGTGATGGTCGTTGCCCCGTCCTACGAGAAGGGTCTCTTTCCCGGTGCGGAGCCCGGGCTGCCCGGGGTGCACGTGGAGCGCATACCGTCCCTGCCCCTCGCCGGCTACCCGGAGGTGCGTGTGGCCGGCTGCACGGTGCACCGGATGCAGCGGGTGCTCAGCCGCTTCGCTCCGGACGTGGTGCACGTTGCCTCCCCGTTCGTCCTGGGGTGGCGCGCCATCCAGGCTGCTGCCGCCCTCGGCCTGCCGAGCGTCGCGGTCTACCAGACAGACGTGCCCGGCTACGCGGCGCGCTACGGCGCGGGAGTGCTCGAGACCGCGCTGTGGGCACACATGCGCACGATGCACAACGCCGCCACCCTCACGCTCGCGCCGTCCACGGCGTCCCTGCGGCAGCTGCGGGGCCACGACGTGCAGCGCGTGCACCTGTGGCGCCGGGGCGTGGACACCGTGCGCTTTCGCCCCGAGCTGCGGGACCACGCGTGGCGCGAACGCGTGGGTCAGGGACGCAGGCTCGTGGGCTACGTGGGCCGGCTCGCACCGGAGAAGCAGGTGGCGGACCTGGCGGTGCTGGACTCCCTGCCGGGCACGCGGCTCGTGGTGGTGGGCTCCGGGCCTGAGAAGGACGCGCTGCGCACCGCGCTGCCCCGCGCACACTTCGAGGGCTTCCGCACCGGTGACGAGCTGGCCGCGGTGATGGCCTCCCTGGACGTGTTCGTGCACCCCGGCGAGCACGAGACGTTCTGTCAGACCATCCAGGAGGCCATGGCATCGGGCGTCCCCGTGGTGGCGGTGGGGCGCGGCGGGCCGCTGGACCTCGTGGACTCCTCACGCAACGGGTGGCTCTACCCGCCCGGGAACACGGCACGGCTGCGGGAGCTCGTGCAGGACCTGGTGGGCGACGAGGCCAAGCGCCGCGCCTTCGCCGCCACCGCGCGGGGCACGGTCCGGGACCGCACCTGGCAGGCCGTGTGCGACGAGCTGCTCGGCCACTACGAACGTGCCATGGCGACGTCGCCGCGCCCCACGACGCTGCGCACCCGACGCACCCGAACTGCACACCTGGCACGCAACGGCACCTTGGTTAAATTTTGGTGACATTCTCGGCCCGGACCTGGTTGCGGCGCAGCTCACGCGGATAGGCTCGACAACGACTTCATGAGATGTGCCTGCGCACGGGCACCACGCCCGCGCGCAACCGGAGCTCCAACTCGGCACACGCCAACCCTCGGTTCAGGGGTGGATTGGATGACGAAGCGGCCGTGTCCACACCTGTGGCCCCGGCAAGCAACCAGGAAAAACTCAGAGGCACAGAACATGAACACCGCAGCACAGACACCCCCGCAAGCTCCCGAAGCGAGCAACGAGTCCCGCGAGCAGTGGGTGGACGTCACCGTCAACGCGGACCCCGTCCGCCACGTCGTCGCCCTCACTGGATCGGACGGCACCCCCCACGAGTACTTCGCGGACGACGTCCGCGAGCTCGCCCTGGCCACCCAGCACACCAAGGGCCGCGGCCAGTGGTGCGCCAAGTACCGCAGGCTCCTGGTCCCGGGTGCGTCCCGCGTGACCGGTGGCGCCTCCTTCTACAAGCTGGAGCCCATGCCGGCCTGAGCCGCGGCTGCGCACCCAGCACAGAGGGCGGGCCCGGCGCGTGAACCACGTGCGGGGCCCGCCCCTTCTCATGTACCTGTGCTCATCAGAGTCGGTGCCGCGAAGATCTGGTGCCCCATGGAGCCGGCACTCCCCGGGCCCCCCTCCCACAAGGAGAGGCGCACCCGTGCCGGAAGCCGGCAGAGACGCCCGCAGCGGGTCGCGTCGGGCCCTGGCCCCGACTACTCGCCGGCGCGCTCCTCGCGGATCAGCTCCGCGGCGCGCTCGCCGATCATGTAGACGGTGATGTTCGGGTTCACCGTGACGAGCTCCGGCATCACCGAGGCGTCCGCGACCCGCAACCCGCTGACGCCCTTGACCCGCAGCTGCGGATCCAGGGGCGAGTCCGCGTCCGTGGCCGGGCCCATGCGGCACGAGCCCGCCGGGTGGTACACGGTGTTGTGGGTGCGGCGGATGTAGTCCGCGATCTCCTCGTCGCTCTGGACATCCTCTCCGGGGAACAGCTCCCGGCCGGCCCACTGCGAGAGCCCGCTCTGGGAGACGATCTCGCGGGCCCGGCGGATGCCCGCCGTCATGATCCGCATGTCGTAGCCCTCGGGGTCCGTGAAGTAGCGCGGGTCCACGCGGGGCTTGTCCCGGAAGTCACGCGTGCGCAGCCGCACGGTGCCGCGGGAGCGGGCGTGCGTGACGTTCGGGGTGAGGCAGAACGCGTTGTCCGCCGTGGGGTAGCCCTGCCGGTAGGTGTGCATGTCGAAGTTCACGCTGCCGTAGTGCATCATCAGGTCCGGGCGGTCCAGGCCCCCGTCCACCTGGTCGAAGATCCCGATCTCCCACCACTGGGTGGAGTCTTCCACCATGGGCTTCTTCGCCTCCCACTGGATGACCGCCTCCGGGTGGTCCTGCAGGTGCGAGCCCACGCCCGGAGAGTCCACGAGCACGTCCACGCCCACCTCGGACAGGTGCTCGGCGGGGCCGATGCCCGAGAGCATCAGCAGCTTGGGGGTGTCGATCGCACCCGCCGAGACGACCACCTCGCGCCGGGCGGAGATCCTGTGAGCCTTGCCGAACGCGTTGTCCGTGACCTCCACACCGGTGGCGCGGCGGTTCTCGTCGAAGAGCACGCGCTTGACCTGCGTGCCGGTGAGGATCGTGAGATTCTCCCGGTCCTGCGCGGGGTGCAGGTAGCTGACGGAGGAGGACGAGCGGGTGCCGTCCTCCCGCGCGCTGATCTGGAAGAAGCTCGCACCCTGCGTCACGGTCTTGCCGGTGTTGAAGTCCGCGCGCGGGATCCCGGCCTGCTCGGCCGCGTCCAGTAGAGCGACGCCGCACGGGTCCACCGCGGGCACGTTGCGCAGCCGCACGGGCCCGTCGTGGCCGTGGTGAGCGCCCGGGTCCTCGTTGTTCTCAAGCTTCTGGTAGAGCCGGAACGCCGTCTCCGAGTTCCAGTCCTCCAGCCCGTAGACGGACTCCCACTCGTCCAGGTCCTCCGACGGCGCCCAGAAGGCGATGCACGAGTTGTGGGACGAGCAACCGCCCAGCACCTTCGCGCGGGCCATGCGCATGAAGGAGTTGCCGTTCTCCTGTTCCTCGAGCGGGTAGTCCCAGTCGTGGCCGGACTCCAGCAGCTCCATCCAGCGGTTGAGCTGCAGGATCTCCGGGTAGCCGGAGTCGTGGTCCCCGGCCTCGAGCAGTGCCACGGTGACGTCCGGGTCCTCGCTCAGCCGAGCGGCGACCACCGCTCCCGCGGATCCTGCGCCCACGACCACGTAGTCGTACTCGGCGATGGGGTTCTTCTCACTCATGTGTTCTCCGTTCGGTGGGTGCCCGACGCCGTGGGCGCTCCCGCGCGGCGGCGGTGCGCACGCGGCGTCGTCGGCGGTGACTCGTGTCCCCGCCGCGCCGGGCCGGAACCCGGCGCGGCGGGGAGGAGCTCAATGGTGCTGAGCTCCGTGTGACGAACCTCGGGGGAGCGCGGCGCTCAGTGCTGTGGGAACCACCCGGTCACCGCGGGGCGGATGTTCTGGTAGACGTGCTTGGTCTCCTGGTACTCTCCCAGCCCGTCGTGGCCGAGCTCGCGGCCCACGCCGGACTGCTTCATGCCGCCCCACTCCGCCTGCGGCAGGTAGGGGTGGAAGTCGTTGATCCACACGGTGCCGTGGCGCAGCCTCCCGGCCACACGCTGGGACTTGCCCGCGTCCTGGGTCCACACTGCACCGGCGAGGCCGTAGTGGGTGTCGTTGGCGATCGCCACGGCCTCCTCCTCGGTGCGGAAGGTCTCCACGGTCACGGTGGGGCCAAAGGCCTCATCGTGCACGCAGTCCATGTCCGGGGTGCAGTTGTCGATCACCGTGGGCAGGTAGAAGAAGCCGTCTTCCAGCTGCAGGGAGCCGTCCGCGGAGGGGCCCTCCGCGAACCGGCCACCGCAGCGGATCCGGGCGCCCTGCTCACGAGCGTGCTCCACGTAGGCGTGCACCTTCTCGCGGTGGGCCTCGGAGATCAGGGCACCGGTCTCGGCCTTCTCATCGAACGGCCCGCCCAGCAGGATGGCCTCCGCGCGCGCAGCGAGGTCGCCCACGAACTGTTCGGCGATGGACTCCTCGACCACCAGGCGTGCGCCGGCGGAGCAGACCTGCCCGGAGTGCACGAAGGCGGCGTTGAGAGCGTTGTCAAGCGCAGCGTCGTAGTCGGCGTCCGCGAAGACCACGTTCGGGTTCTTCCCGCCCAGCTCCAGCGCCACCTTCTTCACGGTCGCGGCGGCCTCTCGGGCGATCACCCTGCCCGTGACGAGTCCGCCCGTGAAGGAGACGAGGTCCACGCGCGAGTCCGAGGACAGCGGCGCCCCGGCCTGGGCGCCCGCGCCGAGCACCAGGTTGGCCACGCCCGCGGGCAGCTCGAGCTCCTCGAGCACCTGCATCATGAGGATGGCCGTGTGCGGGGTGAGCTCGGCGGGCTTGAGGACGAACGTGTTGCCTGCGGCCAGAGCCGGGGCGATCTTCCACGCGGCCTGCAGCAGCGGGTAGTTCCAGGGGGTGATCAGCCCGCACACGCCCACAGGCTCGTGCACCACGCGGCTGACGACGTCCGGGTTCCCGGCGTCGACGACGCGCCCGGCGTCGTCGGCCGCGATCTTGCCGAAGTACTCGAAGCAGTCCGCAATGTCGGACATGTCCTGGCGGGACTCCTCGATGCGCTTGCCGGTGTCGAGGGACTCCGCGCGGGCGAACTCCTCGGCGCGCTCGCGCAGCCGGGCGGCCACGCGCAGCACAAAGCTGCCGCGCTCCCCCGCAGGCACGTCCGACCAGCGGCCGTCGTCGAACGCCCCACGGGCGGCGGCAATCGCGCGCTCGGTGTCCTCGGCAGTGGCCTCGGCGACGACGGCCACCTCAGTGCCGTCCGCCGGGCAGTGGATGGTGCGGGTGCCGCCCTGCAGGGCGGGGACCCACTGGCCGTCGATGTACAGGGTGCTGCTCATGCGTCGTCCTCCTTGGTCGGTGTGACCTCCAGCTCGGACGTCGGGAGTCCGATCTGGGTGCTTCCGGGGTGGTCGTGGTTGAGTCGGATGAATTCGAGATGGCGCTCGTAGCAGTCCAGGGCGTCGTTGATGAGCTGCTCGGACGTGTACCCCAGGACGTCGTAGCCCAGGGAACCCGTGGCCGTGAAGACCTCCAGGCGGTAGTACTGGTCAGAGTCCGGGTTGGTGCGGAAGCCACCGAAACCCGGGGTGGGGAAGGCCACTGGATGCACCCGGTAGACGAAGTCCCGTTCCGGTGCCAGGTCCACGTGCAGGCACACCTGCTCCACGGCCGGGTGGCCCTCGGCGGGCTTCGCCTGCACCGTGACGCCCACTCCGGTCTCGCGGATCTCGTCCGCAAACGTGGTCAGTGCGGGTACGACAACGTCGCGCGCGTAGCGCTGGGCTGCGCGGGCACCCGGGTAGCTGCCCAGCCGGGAGAGCCGGGAGCGCCAGTGGGTGTCCCGCCCGGTGCGACCCGCCACGGCAGAACGGCTGGCCACCGCGCCCGAGGCCGCGGAGCTGACCTCCACGCGCAGCGAACGCCACAGCCCCACCATGATGAGGTACATGACCACCGAGAACGGCAGGCCCATGATGAGGGTTGCGTTCTGCAGGGTGCTCACGCCGCCCACCAGCAGCATGGCCAGTGTCAGCACGCCGGTGCTCACGGCCCAGAACACGCGCAGCCACTTGGGACCGTCCTGGTTGGGGTCCTCGATCCGGGACGTGAAGTTGCTCATGACCAGGGCCCCGGAGTCCGCGGACGTCACGTAGAACAGCAGACCGGTGAATGTGGCGATCGAGGCCGCCACGGTGGCGCCGGGGTACTGCTCGAGCAGCGAGTAGAAGGCCCGCTCGGGGGTGTTCATGGCCACCTCACCGAAGGCCCTGTTGCCGCCCACCACGAGGTCCAGGGCGGAGTTCCCGAAGATCGAGATCCACAGCAGGATGAACGCGAACGGAACTGTCATGGTGCCCAGCACGAACTGGCGCAGGGTGCGCCCGCGGGAGATCCGGGCAAGGAAGAGCCCCACGAACGGCGCCCAGGCGATCCACCAGGCCCAGAAGAACAGCGTCCAGGCGCTCATCCACTCCTGCGGCGCCTCGAATGCAAACGTGTTCAGCGTCATCCCGGGGAACTGGGAGATGAAGTCCCCGATGTTCATCACGATCGAGTCCAGCAGGAACGCGGTGCGCCCGGTGACCAGGACGTAGAGCATGAGCCCAATGGCCAGCACAATGTTCAGCTCGGAGAGCCGTCTGATGCCCTTGTCCACGCCGGAGACGCACGAGACCACGGCCATGCCCACGCCCAGCGCGATCAGCGCGGACTGCACGGCGAGGTTCTCGGGCACGCCGAACAGGGACTTGAGCCCGTAGTTGAGCTGCACCACGCCGATGCCCAGGGACGTGGCCACACCGAAGACCGTGCCCAGCAGGGCGGCGGTGTCCACCGCGTCCCCCGCGACCCCGTGGATCCGCTTGCCCAGCAGGGGGTAGAGCGCAGAGCGGATGCTCAGGGGCATCCCGAAGCGGTAGGCGAAGTAGCCGAAGGCCATCCCCATGAGCGCATACATGGCCCACCCGGTGATCCCGTAGTGGAACAGCGTCCACACGACCGCCTGGCGCGCGGCCTCGAGGCTCTCCCCCTCGCCCGTGGGCGGCGCCAGGTACTGGCTGACCGGTTCGGAGACGGAGAAGAACATCAGGTCCACGCCGATGCCCGCGGCGAAGAGCATCGCCGTCCAGGTGAACATGTTGAACTCGGGCCGCGCGTGGTCCGGCCCCATGCGCACGGTGCCCCCGCGGCTTGCGGCCACCATGATCACGAAGACAATCACGAGGGTGGCGGTGAGGATGTAGAACCAGCCGAGGCGCGAACCCACCCACGCGACCACCCCGCCGATCACGGTCTCCGCGTGCTCCGGAGCCATGATGGCCCACACGGACAGCGCCACGATGGCTGTTCCAGCCGCGATCAGCACCCGCCAGTTGATCGGAAGCCGCGGCTCGGCATCGGCCGATGCGGACTGCCCCGGTTGCGCGGGTCGATCTGGCTGCGGGGGCCGATCTGGCCGCGCTCGTCGATCCGGCTTCACCGTGGTGTGGGCGCGGCTCACGGAGGATCCGGCAGGCTGCGGAGGTGTGGTCGAGGATTCACTCATGGAAGGGTCCACATGTCTGGGCCGGACGCGGGCGACCCGGGGTCGAGACGTCGTGTTACCGCACGGTAGTCCGCTGCGGCCCTCCCACTGTAGGGCAGTCGCACGCGAACGGCACATCGCGCGCTGGAGCTCCGGACCCGCCGAGCGGGCGGCACGCGGAGGCTGCACGGTGCCGCTCGGGGGACGGCACAGGAGCCACCCGGTGCCGTTCGGGGCCGCTGCGGGTCCCCGAACGGCACGGACGAGACGGCACCGGACGGTTCACCCCAGCAGCTTGGCCACCAGCGTGTGGGCGAACTCCGGGGAGATGTCCCCGTAGTTCAGGGAGAAGTCCTCGTCCACGAGCGTGGGCAGCAGCCCCGAGCACAGCACCGCGGCCCGCCCGTAGAGCCCCGGCAGCGCGGCTCCGATGGGCACTGAGAGCAGCCGCAGCTCGGGGTCGTAGCTCACGAGCGCCACTCCGGTCTCGCGTGCCACCACGTGCTTGCCGAGGTTCGAGGACACGGACCGGGCGTGGCCGGAAGCGACATCCTCGGCGGTGCGGTACGCGTAGCGCGTCTTGTGGTGGTGGTTGATCCGGTACAGCCCCGGCTGGTTGCGGTCCTCGGTGTGCTCCCATGTGGCGTCCTGCGGCACGAACCTCTCCGCCACGCCGTTGTACTGCATCTCCCGCAACGGCAGCTGCGCGATCACGGAGGAGAGCGGGGGCAGGGTCTCGAGCATCACGGGCCCGGCATCGAAGACCACGTCGCACATGCCGCTGGGCAGTGCCCGGCTCAGGACATCGAGGTCCACGTCCTGGAGCATCGTGGTGGCGTGATCCTCCGGGGAGAGCACGACGACGTCCCCGCCCTGTGCCGCCACAGCCGCGGTGACGGCGTCCTCCTGCTCCGTCTTCCACCCGCCCGTGAGCAGCACGGAGCCGTCCACGAGCTGAGTGAGCGCGGGCGAGCACACCTGCCAGCGGCGGGCCGTCCAGTTCTCGTCCCGGATCACCTCCAGGAACCCGAGGGCCTGCAGATGGCCCACGAACCACTCTTCGAAGCGCTCGGAGTCCTCCAGCTGGCGCGCCACGATGGACAGGCTCGAGCGCTTGCCGCCGCCCAGGAACGTGAGGGCGTCCTTCAGCGGCGCCCACGAGCCGGGGTACTCACCCTCGTCCGGGCCGATGAACTGCAGCGCCTCCACGGAACCGGTCTGGCCCACCGCGGAGAGCTTCGTCAGCCGCCCGGGGTAGCGCTTGGTCAGACCGCAGAACTTGCAGCGCCCGAAGACCCACGCGGCCTTCGCCTTCGGATCCATCGGGGGAAGGATCACCTTGTGCTTGCCGGTAACCATGCAGGAGACGTCCGGCGCGGCGGGCAGCTCGTTGCTGCGCTCCGGGAACATCTGGCCCTCGGCGGACTCCCAGCCCGGGACCTCGGGCACCTCGGCGGTCGCGGCGTCGTCGTCCTGCTCCCAGGGGTCCATGTTGTCGAAGGAGCCCTGGACGTACTCGTCCGGGAGCTCGTCCCGGGTGACGGCGGTGACGGGCCACAGTGGCTCCTGCGCCACGTGCACCATCTCGCCCTCGTAGCCCAGCGAGCGCTGCGTGATGTAGTACGAGCTGTCCCTCACGCGGAACTCGAGGCGCTGCTTGACGGTGCGCCCGGCACGCAGCACGAGCGTGTAGTCGTTGGGCTTCAGGCGCCCGTCCGGCAGCGCGAGCTCGGTGCGTCCCAGGCTCACCTGGAAGGGGGGCACGCGCGACGGGGTCAGCTTGGTGCTCACGAGCTTGAACGAGTGCGGGTTGCGCCACTCGCACTCGACCGACAGGGGGTCGTCACTGTCGGAGGTCACGGTCAGCTGCGGTGGGCGCAGTGCCGAGAAACGGTCCACGTCACCGGGGATCCTCAGGCCGCCGGAGAGCGTCATGGCAGGCACCAGTCGCGGGACGAGCGCCGAGAAGTTGTCGTTCACTGTCAGGGCGGGGTCCCCGGCACGCAGCACCTGGACGTCGTCGAACAGCACCCAGCCCTCCGCCACGCCATTCTCGCCCGGGCCCACCACGCGGTAGTCCGGCGACGCGGAGTCGTCCAGGATCGCGCGGATCTGCTCCACCCATTCCGGCTCATTGCGCACCATGATCCGGCACGGCCACGCGGCGGGCACGTGGTCCACGGACAGGAAGGTGTCCGAGTAGGCGTCCTTGGCGAAGACGACGACGGGGCGTGGGTTGCGCGTGAGCGTCAGCTCCCCCGCCGTGACGGTGAGCTGCCCGGAGAGCAGCGTGTCGCTGGTCATGCGGGCGCTGTACGCGGAGATGCCGAGGAAGGCGTCTCCGATGTAGGACAGGAACATCGTGCGCGGCCCGGCGGTGGTCGCGAGGTCAACCTCGCGCCCCGGGACGAGCCGCTTGGGCACCACGAAGCCCAGCTCGTACACGGGGTTGCCCACGTAGTCCGTACCGTCCGAGAGGGACAGCTCCGGGCTGCGCGTGCCGAGGTGGCGCGTGCCGCGGGTGGCCGCCGCGGCGTCGTCGTCCGGAGCAGACTCCCACGCGGCCAGCTGGGCCAGCGCCACCTGCAGGGCGGGATCGCGCGTGAGCGGGTTGGACCAGATGCTGCGCATGCTCCTGGACACGTCCGTGTCCGCGATGTCGAGCCAGAAGTCGATGTAGATGCCCAGCTCACCCGCGCTGAGGCCCTGCGCCGTGGTCAGCTCGAGGTCCTCGAAGACCTGGTGCAGCTGGCGCAGCTCCGAGGGCCCGAACAGCGTCTGGGAGAGCGCGAGACCCACCGGGCGGTGGTTGACGGCGTACGCCGAGGGCAGGCCCAGCTGGCCGTCGAAGGCCTCGAGCCAGTAGCGCAGCGCGTCCCAGTAGGTCTCGGAGTCCTTGCGCACGGACGCCTCGAGCGCCTTGACGTTGTCCTGCCCGGCCTGCAGCAGCACCGCGAGCGGGAGGTAGAAGCTGGACACGGACTTCTTGCCCGTGCGGGCCGCGAGCGCGGACATGTGCCGGCCCGCCAGTGAGAGCAGTGCGAGCAGCGCCACGATGGGCGGAGGGCCGATCTTCGTGAGGTCCTCGAGCTGGCGCCGGGACATCCGGTACCAGACCTCGGTGAGCTTGTTGAAGGCGTCGAACACGGAGCGGCGGGAGCCGTCCGTGACGAGCAGGGGCGTCACGGAGTCTGCGAGCGCACGCAGGGTCGAGGGGCCGTCCAGCCCGAACTCCGAGCCGATCTGCTCGAGCATCTTCTCGTCCAGGTCCAGCTGGACGAGGTCCCCCGCGCGCCTGGGGCCGAAGAACGCGCGCGCCACGGCGTCGTTCCAGCGCAGGTACTCGACCTCCTGGGGTCCGGATGCAATTGCGTGGTCCCCAGTGTGGAAACCGGCAGCGTCAGCCACAAATCCTCCGTCTGCGCCGTACGGCGCTCGGTCATCGTCACAGTCGTCCCAATTATAGGTTCCCGGCGGCCACGCGCTCACGGGCCGCCCGCCCGTCCCCGGAAGGGCCGATGCCGCGGGCGCGCGCCGTGCGTGCCCGCCCGGCGTCGGGCCGGACGGTACGGTAGACGCCATGGTTGGTGCTGCGCAGTTCCCGGACGCCCCTCTGCCCGGTGCGGATCCGGACTGGCGCAGCGAGCTGTCCCTCATCGTGCCCCGCTCCGGCGGGGGCAGGGTCGTCGCGGACCCGGACTCCGGTCCCGCCGCGGCGCTCGAGCTCGACCTCGTCCGCGTGCAGAACCGGGCCCCGAAGGCGTGGCAGAAATCACCCGGGGAGATCCCTCTGACTCTCTCCGCGAGGCCCGTGGTGCGGGGACGCCGCGGCTGGGTGCGCTCCGGGATCGACTGGTCGAACCTGGGCTCCAACGCCCGTTCCGGCGTGCTCGACGACGACCAGCTGGACTGGTTCGAGGAGCTGAGGACGCTCGCTGAGTCCCACCGCGGCAGCTACGCCGCGGACCGCTACCAGCTGCGCCTGGAGCGCTACACCTCACCCCTGCTGTGGCCGCTGCTCGCGCGCGCCGAGGCCCTCGGCATCCCGCTGGTCTCCCGGGGCACGGGTGCCCCCGTGGTCCTGGACCCCGCGGGCCGCTTCGAGGTCCGCGTGGACCCGGGCGAGAACGGGGAGCTGCGCCTGCACCCGCAGGTCGTGGTGGGCGAGAAGGAGATCCCCCTGCGCTGGACGCGGATCATCGGCCACCCCGGCCACGGCCTCTTCTACCCGCAGGCGACCCCCGAGGCCCTCGATGCCGCGGAGGACCTCAACCAGTTCCCGTTGCACCTCGTGGCGCTCGGCACGCGCCTGAACCAGCAGCAGCGCTCGTTCCTGGACCGCGCCGAGACGTTGACGGTGCCGCAGGAAGGAGTGGAGGAGTTCTTCGATAGCTACTTCCCGCGCCTGCACCAGAGCATGCACGTGACCGCCGGGGAGGAGTCCCTGGTGCTGCCGCAGGTCGCGGATCCCGAGTTCGTACTCACCCTCCACCACGACGACCTCACCGAGCGTGTCGAGTGGGAGTGGGAGTACCAGAAGGGCCGCGAACGGGTGCGGCTGCCGTTCAGGCCCCTGGACCCGCTGGGGGACGAGGCCGTGGCGCGGGAGTCCGGCTGGGAGTCCTCCATGGTCCAGGCGGTGCACCGCAGGATCCCGGACCTCGACTTCCGGCGTGGCTCCTACGCCGCCGAGGACGCACTCACGCTGCTGCGCACCTGGCTCCCCCAGTTGCGCAGGATCCCGGACCTGCGCATCGAAGAGACCGGCGGGCGCCCCGCCTACGAGGAGGTCAACGAGCCCACGCAGATCACGGTCTCCACGGCGCCCACCGAGCACCACGACTGGTTCGGGCTGGGAGTGACCGTCCGCGTGGGCGAGCATTACCTGCCGTTCTCCGAGATCTTCCAGGCCCTGGACCGCGGCCAGGACGTCATGCTGCTGCCGGACGGCTCCTACTTCTCCCTGGACCGTCCTGAGTTCATCCGATTGCGGGAGCTGATCGCCGAGGCCCGGACCCTGCAGGAGGACAAGGGTGGACCCCTGAGCCTTAACCGGTACCAGAGCAGCCTGTGGGAGCAGTTCGAGGAGCTGGCCACGGACACCGAGCAGGCCGAGCAGTGGCGCACCGGCGTGCGCGCCCTCGCGCACCTTGACGAGATCCCCTCTCCGCCGGTGCCCCCGCAGCTGCAGGCCACGCTGCGCCCGTACCAGTACGAGGGGTTCCGCTGGCTGAGCTTCCTGTGGGACCACGACCTCGGCGGGATCCTCGCGGACGACATGGGCCTCGGGAAGACCGTGCAGACCATCGCGGCCGTCCTGCGCGCCGTGGAGCGGGACCCGGACCTCCCGCCGTACCTGGTGGTCGCCCCCACCTCCGTGGTGGCCAACTGGTCCGCAGAGCTGCGCCGCTTCGCCCCCTCCCTGAGCACCACGGTGCTCACGAGCACCAAGGACTCGGTGACCGACGCCGCGGCGCACTCCCACGTGGTGCTCACCTCCTACGCGCTGCTGCGCCTGGACGCCGAGGCCTACCAGGACGTGGACTGGGCCGGAGTGGTCATGGACGAGGCCCAGTTCGTGAAAAATCCGCGGACCAAGGCCTACCGCGCGGTCAAGAACCTGCGAGCCCGCACCCGCCTCGCCATCACGGGCACCCCCATGGAGAACAGCCTGTCCGAGCTGTGGTCCCTCCTCTCCCTCACCGCTGCGGGCCTGTTCCCCTCGCGCAAGCAGTTCACGGAGCACTACCAGCGGCCCATCGAGCGCGCCATGGACTCAGACGCCCTGGCCAGGCTGCGGGCCCGGCTGCGCCCGTTCATGCTGCGGCGCACCAAGGCGGACGTGGACCTGCAGCTGCCCCCCAAGCTCGAGCACGTGCTGCCGGTGGGTCTGAACCCGGAGCACCGTGCCGCCTACGACCGCAGGCTGCAGCGCGAGCGCGCCAAGATCCTGGGGCTGCTGCGGGACTTCGACCGCAACAGGTTCACCATCTTCCAGTCGCTCACCACGCTGCGGATGCTCGCGCTGGACCCAGCGCTCGTGGACCCCGAGTCCACCGCGGCGTCCTCCAAGCTGGACGTGCTCTTCGAGCAGCTTCCGCAGCTCGTCCAGGAAGGCCACCGGCCACTCGTGTTCAGCCAGTTCACCAGCTTCCTGAAGATCGTCGCGGACCGTCTGGACGAGGCCGGGATCGCATACGCCTACCTGGACGGCAGCACCCGGGACCGTGCGGGCGCCCTCGAGACGTTCCGCAGCGGCCGCGCCCCCGTGTTCCTCGTGAGCCTCAAGGCCGGCGGCTTCGGCATCAACCTCACCGAGGCGGACTACTGCTACCTCCTGGACCCGTGGTGGAACCCCGCCGCGGAGAACCAGGCGGTGGACCGCACCCACCGGATCGGGCAGACCAAGAAGGTCATGGTCTACCGGATGGTCGCGGAGAACACGATCGAGGAGAAGGTCATGGAGCTGAAGACCCGCAAGGCAGACCTCTTCAGCGCCGTGCTCGACGACGAGCGCGTGTTCTCCGCAACCCTGAACGCGGACGACATCCGCTCGCTCGTCGGAGTCTGAGCCGGCAAGTTCGGGCTCCCGAAAGCACCTCCCGCGGCCCCGCGCGTAGGATCCCCAGTCATGCCACGAACCACCACGCCGTCGTCCACGCCGCCCGAGACCCACGAGCCGACTCCCACCCAGATCCGCCGCTGGCGCCACTACCTCGCGGACGAGCTCGCGGAGGCCGCCACCTACGAGCACCTGGCCCGCCACAGCTCCGGGCGCCACGCTGAGATCCTGCACAGCGTGGCGGAGGGCGAGGGCCGCCACGCGGAGCACTGGCGCCGACTGCTCGGACCCCACGCGGAGAAGACCGTGCGCCCGGCACTGCAGGCGCAGCTGCTGATGTTCCTGGCCAAGCACGTGGGCTCCGTCTTCGTGCTCGCCCTGCTGCAGCGCGCCGAGTCCCGTTCCCCGTACCGGGAGGACCCGGACGCCACCGATGCCATGGCGGCGGACGAGGCCGTGCACGAGGAGATCATCCGGGCACTCGCCACGGACGGCCGCACCCGGCTGTCCGGGAACTTCCGCGCGGCGGTGTTCGGCGCGAACGACGGCCTGGTCTCGAACCTCGCGCTCGTGATGGGCGTGGGCGCCACGGGCACGTCGAGCTCCATGGTGCTCTTCTCCGGGGTGGCCGGCCTGCTCGCCGGCGCGCTGTCCATGGGCGCGGGCGAGTTCGTGTCCGTGCGCTCCCAGCGCGAGCTCCTGGACGCCTCGCAGCCCACGCAGGTCACGCTGGAGGTGGCACCCTCCCTGGACCTCGATGCGAACGAGCTCACCCTGATCTACCGGGCCCGTGGCATGAGCGAGGAGGCCGCCGAGCACCGCGCGGCAGAGCGTCTCGGCTACCACGACTGCGACTGCGACCCCTCGCTGTCCTTCCAGGACGAGCGGGCGCGGCTCGCGCTGGCCACGGACGAGGACGCCCCGGCCGCGGGGGAGAACCAGGCCCTCGGCACGGACCTGGGTGCGGCGGCCTCCAGCTTCTGCTTCTTCGCCTCCGGCGCCATCATCCCGATCCTCCCGTACCTGTTCGGCCTGGGCGGCTGGGTGGCGATGGCCGTGGGCATGGCACTCGTGGGCCTGGCGCTGCTGGTGACCGGCGGATTCGTGGGCCTGCTCTCCGGCGCCTCTCCGCTTAAGCGGGGACTGCGGCAACTCGGGATCGGCTACGGCGCGGCAGTGGCCACCTACCTGCTGGGGCTGGCGTTCAACACGGGGACCGCCTGAGACAGTCTCGCCGCTTCGCGCGGGCCACCACCTCCCGCTTGTCCCCTCTAGTGGCCACATTTTTATCAGTTATCCAGGACATAGGCCAGTCTTCGCCTTCGCTAATCATATCCGGCCGAAAAGATCTGATCGTTTGCCCTAGTCAGAGGCCTATTGAGTCGGAAAATGGTCGCCGCGAGCCCCCTCCGCAATATCACACTGCGAGTCGGCAGAAAGTGTATGCAAAATCACAAGCTCCGAGTAATCTGAGAAATTCGGATATTCTGAGGGCGTGGTTCTACGAACCACCGCAACGGGAGACTTCGCACAGGGAAATCGCCACACCTGCACTGGGGGGTGCACTGTGGCAGATGCTGTGCGTCGGTAGCCGCTCAGCCCACGGCTTGATCCCGTTGAGGCGTTATCGCCTGCCGGTGGCCGCTGGTTCTCTGACAGAGGCGCACCTCTCCCCGCGCCGGACGGGCTCCTACCGTCCGCTCTCGCGGCCACCGGTCGACAACGCCCCCGCGGCTCCCCGAAGGGCCGGTGTCTTGGGGCCCACAAGCATCCCGAGACACGTCATCATCCCACCGACGGGCAGAGCACCGAATCGGGCAGGTCCCGGAATGGGCAGCCGCCCGGGACGCGCGAGGCCCGGGGGACGATAGGATCAGCTGCGGCCGCGCCACCGGACGAGTGGTCTGACGAGCCGCACCGTGACCCACCCTGACCCAGGAGCATCCCCTCATGTCTGCCCAGACGGCCGCGCCCGACGAGCACATCCTGACCGCCCACTGCCCCGAGGCGTACGGCCTTGTCAGCGCCGTGGCCTCCAACCTCACCGGCCAGGGATGCGACATCTTCGACGTCAAGCACTTCTCCGACCGCCACAACAACGAGTTCTTCATCCGCTGCCACACGATCAGCGAGCCCGGGACAGTGACCACGGAGTCGCTCATCGAGGGCTTCCGCCCCGTAGCGGAGAAGCACCGGATGGACTTCCGATTGGTGGATGCGCGCAAGAAGACCAGGGTCCTCGTGATGGTCTCCAAGATCTCGCACTGCCTCGTGGACCTGCTGCACCGCGCCCACGTGGGCTCCCTGCCCGTGGAGATCGTAGCGGTGGTGTCCAACCACACGGACCTGCGCCCGCTCGTGGACCTCTACGAGGTGCCGTTCCACCACGTTCCCGTCACCCGGGACACCAAGCCCCGGGCGGAGACCCAGCTGCTCGAGTTCGTGGACGCCTACGACGCCGAGCTGGTGGTCCTCGCCCGCTACATGCAGATCCTCTCGGACGAGCTCACCCAGCAGCTCACCGGGCGTTGCATCAACATCCACCACTCGTTCCTGCCCTCGTTCAAGGGTGCCAAGCCCTATCACCAGGCGTACGAGCGCGGCGTGAAGATGGTGGGGGCCACCGCCCACTACGTCACCCCGGACCTCGACGAGGGCCCCATCATCGCCCAGCGTGTGATCCCCGTGGACCACGCCCACGCCCCGGAAGACCTTGTGGCGGTGGGCTCCGAGGCGGAGACCCAGGCCCTGTCCCGCGCAGTGAAGTGGCACACCGAAGGCCGCGTGGTGGTCTCCGGCAACCGCACCATCGTGCTCGCCTGAGCCGTTCCACAGACGACCGACGCCGCTCCCCACCGAGGTGGGCGAGCGGCGTCGTCGTGTGAGGCGTCCCGGAGAACCGGGAACCGGTCACTTGCCGTCGAAGATGTCCCGCATGAGCTGCGCGGTCTCCGAGGGGGTCTTGCCGACCTTCACCCCGGCGGCCTCGAGAGCCTCCTTCTTGGCCTGGGCCGTTCCGGAGGAGCCGGAGACGATGGCTCCGGCGTGACCCATGGTCTTGCCCTCGGGAGCGGTGAAGCCGGCCACGTAGCCCACGACGGGCTTGGAGACGTTGGCCTTGATGAAGTCCGCGGCGCGCTCCTCGGCGTCGCCGCCGATCTCGCCGATCATCACGATGGCCTCGGTCTCCGGGTCCGCCTCGAACGCCTCGAGGGCATCGATGTGGGTGGTGCCAATGACCGGGTCGCCGCCGATGCCGATGGCGGTGGTGAAGCCGAGGTCACGCAACTCGTACATCATCTGGTAGGTCAGCGTGCCGGACTTGGAGACCAGGCCCAGCTTGCCCTTGCCCGTGATGTTCGCGGGTGTGATGCCCAGCAGCGACTCCTCCGGGGAGATGATGCCGGGGCAGTTCGGGCCGATGATGCGGGTCTTGGGCTTGCCGTCCGCGCCGGTGTTGGCCTGCGAGTGGGCCCAGAACTCCGCGGAGTCCTGCACCGGGATGCCCTCGGTGATCACGACGACGAGCGGGATCTCGGCGTCGATGGCCTCGATCACGGCGTCCTTGCAGAAGGCCGGCGGCACGAAGACGATCGACGCGTTCGCACCGGTCTCCTTTATGGCCTCGCTCACGGTGCCGAAGACCGGCAGCTCGACGGCGGTGCCGTCCTGGTCCTTGTGGCTCACCGTGGTCCCGGCCTTGCGGGCGTTCACGCCACCGAGCACCTGGGTGCCGGCCGCGAGCATGCGGGCGGTGTGCTTGGTGCCCTCGCCGCCCGTGATGCCCTGAACGATGACCTTGGAGTCCTTGTTCAAAAAGATCGACATGTCTTCTTCCTGGTAGCTGTGCGCGTGGGCGATTACTTGGCGGAGTGGGCGAGCTCGGCGGCCTTGTCGGCGCCCTCGTCCATGGTGTCCGCGTTGGTGACCAGCGGGTGGTTGGCTTCGCGCAGGATCGCGCGGCCCTCGACCACGTTGTTGCCGTCCAGTCGCACCACGATGGGCTTGGTGGCGGAGTCCCCGAGGATCTCCAGAGCCTTGACGATGCCACGGGCGACCTCGTCGCACGCGGTGATCCCGCCGAAGACGTTCACGAACACGGACTTGACCTGGGGATCACCGAGGATGACGTCCAGGCCGGCGGACATGACGGCCGCGGAGGCCCCGCCGCCGATGTCCAGGAAGTTGGCGGGCTTCACGTTGCCGTGCTTCTCACCCGCGTACGCCACGACGTCCAGGGTGGACATCACCAGACCGGCGCCGTTGCCGATGATCCCGACCTCACCGTCCAGCTTGACGTAGTTGAGGTCGTTCTCCTTGGCCTTCTCCTCCAGGGGATCGGCCGTGGTCTTGTCCGCGAGCTCGGCGTGCTCGGGGTGGCGGAACTCGGCGTTGTCGTCCAGGGAGACTTTGCCGTCCAGGGCGAGGATCTCGCCATCGCCGGTCTTGACCAGCGGGTTGACCTCCACCAGGGTGGCATCCTCCTTGGTATAGACCTCACCGAGCTTCACGAGCACCGGGATGACCTTCTCGGCGGTCTCGGCGTCGAACTTGGCCTGCTCCACGATCTCGCGCGCCTTGGCCTCGGTGATGCCGTCAGCGGGGCTGACGTCCACGCGGGCCAGGGCGTCCGGGCGCTCCACGGCGAGCTGCTCGATCTCCATGCCGCCCTCGACCGAGCACATGGCCAGGTAGGAGCGGTTGGCGCGGTCCAGCAGGACGGAGAAGTAGTACTCCTCGGCGATGTCCGCGCCCTGCGCGATCATCACGCGGTGGACGGTGTGGCCCTTGATGTCCATGCCCAGGATCTGCTGGGCGTACTCGTAGGCCTCATCCGCGGTCTTCGCGACCTTGACGCCGCCGGCCTTGCCGCGGCCGCCGACCTTGACCTGGGCCTTGACGACGGTCACGCCGCCGATCTTCTCGGCAGCTGCCTTGGCTTCTTCTGGGGTAGTGGCGACGATGCCGGCCAGCACGGGAACGCCGTGCTTCTCGAACAGGTCGCGTGCCTGGTACTCAAACAGGTCCACGGATAAGTGTCCTTCTGCGTCGAGGTGTGTCGTCCCGCGCCGGGAACCCCCGGCTGGAGCGACCTGATGTGGGGGGATGCGGCGCAACGCTGCGCTCACAGGGCCCTCGCAGCGATTTTAGTCCATGGGACCGTCACGGAGCACACAAGTCTCGGCGCCCCGCCCCACCCGAGCAGATTCCCGCGCGCGGGGGCCCGGCTGGTTGACTGGAGCCATGCGACGCATCGGACTGCCGGAGACCTGGGACGCCCGCGAGGCGGACCGCGGATTCATGGCCTCGCTCGGCACACTCGCGTTCGTCTCGCTGGGCCTCGAGCTCGTGGTGGCCGGCACGGTGCTGACGGCCACGGGCTCGCTGCCGGTGGACACCGCACTGGGCTGGCAGTGCCTCGAGTGGTTCGGCATCGGCGTCATCTGGCTGCTCGTGGCGCGGGCCCTGGTGGCGTGGTCACGACGCCGCGGCGTCGATCCCCTGCCCGGCACGGGCCCCGACGGCGGGACGGAGGCAACGCTGGACCACCGGCGGTGGCGCGGCATCCTGGTGTGCTTCGTGGCAGCCGTCGTGCTGGCGCTCGTGCTGCCCGGGATGCTCGACGGCTCCTGGGCCGTGGCGCCCGTGGAGCGCTATAGCGAGCTCTTCGCGGGCTACGGCGGTCTCGCGTGGCTCGCGATGCTCGCGTGGGTGGTCCGACTCGTGGGCCGCTGCGCGGTGGTCGCGAGCCTGCTGGCGTACTCCCACCGGGCCGTGAGCGAGCTCGTGAACCGGCGCCCCGTGGGTTGGGTGCCGTGGGGAGGTCTCGTGACGGGAGTCCTGATGGCCGCGGTGGCGCTGCTGGACCGGGGTCAGGCGGCGGCGCTGACCACGCTGCTCGTGTACCTGCTGCTGGGTGTGGTCCACGTGCGTTCGGGCGAGTCGCTGCGCATCACCGCGCTGTTCGCGGTTCCCGTGCTCGCCCTGCTCTGACGCCCGCGGCACACCACCGTCCCGGCTCCGCCGTATTCCTGTGACCCGACGAGGGCTGCGGTCCGCCCGGCCTCACTCCGCCTTGGTCATGGGGGCGTAGCGCAGCAGCAGCCGCTTCTCCTCGGCGCCGAAGCGCACCTTGGCCACGGTCTTGTCCCCGGATCCCTCCAGTGCCACCACCGAACCGCGGCCGAACGCCTTGTGCTCCACGGTGTCGCCCACACTCAGGGACGGAATCTCCTTCTGGGGCTGCACGCGGCCCGACGCCGCTGGGGACAGCCTGCGGAACGTCGCGCCCGACCCCGCGCCGGCACCCCACGACGAGCCCCGCAGCGGGTCCCTCGCCTGGGAGGCCGAGTGGATGGGTGAGCCCCACCCGCCAGCGGCGGCAGCGCCCTCGCGTTTCCAGTCAACGAGGTGGGCGGGGATCTCGTCCAGGAACGGGCTCGCGGGATTGAACTGCGACTGCCCCCACATGGAGCGCGACTCTGCCCGTGTGATGTAGAGCCGCTGCCGGGCGCGGGTGATGCCCACGTACGCGAGCCTGCGCTCCTCCTCCATGCTGGAGGGGTCCATGAAGCTGCGCTGGTGCGGGAAGATCCCGTGCTCCATGCCGGTCAGGAACACCACGGGGAACTCCAGGCCCTTGGCGGTGTGCAGGGTCATCAGGGTCACCACGCCCTGCGAGCGCGCCTCCTCGACCTCGCGCGCGATCTGCTGGGCACTCGCACCGCCTTCCTCGGTCGCGGGCTGCTGCGGGATCTGGTCTGCGTCCGCCACGAGGGCGACGTGCTCCAGGAACTCCCCAAGCCCGGCGTCCGGATGGTCTTTCTCGAACTCGCGCACCACGGCCACGAGCTCCGCGAGGTTTTCCACGCGGGACTCGTCCTGGGGGTCGTTGGAGGATCGCAGCGCCTCGAGGTAGCCAGACTGTTCCAGTACGGCTTCGAGGACTGCCGTGGTGGAGGCACCCTCGGAGAGCTCCCGCAGGTCGTCCATGAGCTGGGCGAACTTCGCCACGGCGTTCGCCGAGCGGGTGGCGAGACCCGGGGCCTCGTCGAGCCGGTGCATGGCCTCGGAGAACGAGATGTCCTCGCGCTCGGCGAGCGCGGCGATGGAGCCCTGGGCGCGGTCCCCGATCCCCCGCTTGGGCTCGTTGATGATCCGGCGCACGGTGATGTCGTCCGCGGGATTGGTGATCGCGCGCAGGTAGGACATGGCGTCCTTGATCTCCTTGCGCTCGTAGAACCGGGTGCCACCCACCACTTTGTAGGGCAGGCCCACGCGCATCAGGATCTCCTCGAGGGAGCGGGACTGGGCGTTGGTGCGGTAGAACACGGCGACGTCGCCGGGGCGGATCCCGTGCTCGTCCTGGAGCCTGTCGATCTCCTCCGCGATGAACCGCGCCTCCTCGTGCTCGTTCTCCGCGGCATAGCCGACGATCGGGGCGCCGTCCCCCTCGGCGGTCCACAACTTCTTGTCCCGACGGTCGGCGTTCTGGGAGATCACGGCGTTGGCGGCGGAGAGGATGTTCTGAGTTGAGCGGTAGTTCTGTTCCAGCATGATGGTGCGCGCCGACGGGAAGTCCCGCTCGAAGTCCGTGATGTTGCGGATGTCCGCGCCGCGGAAGGCGTAGATGGACTGGTCCGAGTCGCCCACCACGGTGAGCTCGGCCGGGGGGATCCCGGAGTCGTCCGTGTGCGTGGGCGAGTTCCCGCCCACGAGCTCCCGCACGAGTGCGTACTGCGCGTGGTTGGTGTCCTGGTACTCGTCCACGAGCACGTGCCGGAAGCGGCGGCGGTAGTACTCCAGGACCTGTGGGAACGCGCGGAACATGTGCACGGTCTCGCCGATGAGGTCGTCGAAGTCCATGGCGTTGGCCGCGCGCAGCCGCTGCGTGTACCCGCGGTAGACCTGGGCCACGGCGGACTCGAACGGATCCGTGGAACTGGCGCGGGCCAGGAAGGTCTCGTCATCCACGAGCTCGTTCTTCAGCGCCGAGATCTTGTGCTGGATGGCCTTGGGCGCGAACTTCTTGGGGTCCAGCTCGTGCTGCTTGGCCACCTGGGTGATGAGCCGCAGGGAGTCCGCGGCGTCGTAGATGGAGAAGTTCGTGTTCAGCCCCAGCGTCTTCGCCTCGCGCCGCAGGATCCGCACGCACAGCGAGTGGAACGTGGAGATCCACATGGACCGCGCGGACTCTCCCACGAGCTCCACGATCCGCTCGCGCATCTCCGCGGCGGCCTTGTTCGTGAACGTGATGGCGAGGATCTCGCCGCGCCGTGCCCGCCCCGTGGCGAGCAGGTGGGCGATGCGGTGCGTCAGCACCCTGGTCTTGCCGGAGCCCGCACCGGCCACGATGAGCAACGGGGCACCGGAGTGCTCCACGGCGGCACGCTGGGGCTCGTTGAGGCCCTCCACCAGGCGGGTGGGGGACACCGCGTCCGCAGCGGGAGCGTTGTCCCGGCTGCCCGGGCCCGTCCGGACCGACGACGCCGAGAGCAGAGGATTGTCAGAGAGGTAGTCCATGGTGGCCCCAGCCTAACCGGGCTCTCCGACGCGCCGTGCGTCCCCGCCCGGCGACCGCGCTCGCAGTTCTCCTGCCGGCTCAGACGTAGCGGGGTTCGACCAGGTGTCGGCCGTTGGCGTCCTCGACCCACAGCTGGGAGTCCGCCACGGTGACCCGCACCGGGGCCCGCAGCACGACGTCGTCGTCCAGGACGTCCTCCTCCGTGCGCGGCCCGCCGTAGATGGTGGTGACCTCCCCCTCGGAAGGGTCCAGGTGGCGAAGGGCGTCGTTGCCGGTGTCCGCAACCACCACGGATCCGTCGTAGAGGATCTGCAGGTCCTCGGGGTGCGCGAGCTTGGCGTCCTCGGCCGGGCCGTCCACGTATCCGGCCCCGTGCCGGCCCACGACCGTGACCACGTGTGGATCGCCGTCCGGGCGGTCCGTGTCGACCGTGATGTAGCGCAGCGCGGAGGAGTCGCGGTCCACGAGCCAGATCTTCCCGTCCGGCGCCTCGGTGATGGAGACCGTGGCGGCGAACTTGGCCTGGGCGATCTTCCCGTCCCTGCGCCCGGGCTCCTCTACGCCCGCGTACTCCTGGAGGAAGTCTGTGTAGGGGTCCCAGTGGAAGAGCTGGTTGGTCTCGGGGGCCGCGGCGAGCACCACGGAGAGCTTGTGCGACCAGACGATGTCCGCCAGCCGGGCGCCGTTCAGGACGCCGCAGTCGATACGCCGCCGCACGGTCGTGTGGTCCGACTCGTAGAGGGTCAGGCCGCCGTCCTCATCCGCGCTCATGAGCAGGCCGTCTGGCAGGCCGATGGAGAGTTCCATGACCGTCACCACCTTTCGCGGTGCCCGCGGGGCACCTGACCTCCACCCCGTGCAGGAGTGGCACCCGTAGTCCATTCACAGTACAACCCGGGGGATAATGGGGCCATGGGTATGACCAGAGCGCAGAAGGTCAAGAAGTACGGGGAGAGCGAGGGCTCCACGCCCACCGCGCCGAGGCGCTCACGGGACCCGGCCGTGCGTCCCGTGAGCGTGCACGAGATGCGCCCCGGCGAGCTCGCCCCGGAGCCCGGCAAGAGCTCCTCCGCGGGCATCCTCGTGGGGGTCGCGTTCTCCGTGGGCGTGGCGCTGTGGCTGTACTACCACCTGCTCGTGCTGCAAGGAGTCTCCGGCGCCCTGGCCGGAGGGGTCACGGCCCCGGAGCTGCTGGCCGGCGGCTTCTCCGCCGAGCACCTGGCGGACTTCGCCCGCGGGCTCGGCACGGACGGGCGCACCGAGTACGAGGGCGTCCATGCAACAACAGGTCTGCTCACGCCCCTGCTCACCGGACTGGGCTGGCTGCTCTTCACGGGGCTGAACACCCCGCAGCGGGCCCGCAAGTGGGTCTACTGGGTGGTCGTGCTCGCCTACGCCGTGGTCTTCCTGCTGGGCAACTGCGCGCTCGACTCCGCCGTGGCCCACCCGCAGGACACCGCGTACGCCGCGTACGCCTCGGGGCTCGTGCTCACCCGGTGGCTCCTCTTCGCCGCCCTGCTGCTCATCGCCCTGCTCGTCTGCGTCTCGGTGGTGCGCCGCAAGCTCGATGACTTCTCCCAGGGCAGGCTCCCCGGGCAGCGACCCCGGAGCTGAACTCCCCGCCGCAACCACCGGACACGAGGCCCCCGGACACGACGGTGCCCCACCCGAGAACGGGTGGGGCACTTCTCGTGCCCCCGATTGGATTCGAACCAACGACACCGGCTTTAGGAGAGCCGTGCTCTATCCCCTGAGCTACGAGGGCAACGCTGTCCCACTTTATCGGCGCGGCGGGCCACCCGCGAGTCGGGCGCACAATGGGGACATGACCGTCTACATCGACCCGCCCCGGTGGCCCGCCCACGGCACCGTCTTCTCCCACCTGGTCTCGGACGCGTCCCTCGAGGAGCTGCACGGCTTCGCCCAGGAGCTCGGGGTCTCCGTGCGCGCCTTCGACGAGGACCACTACGACGTCCCAGCACACCGGCACGCAGACGCGGTGGCCCTGGGCGCAGTGGCCGTGGACGGCAAGCAGCTCGCGCGGCTGCTGATCCGAAGCGGCCTGCGGATCCCCGCACGACGTCGCCCGGCCAAGATCACCGCCGCGCTCACCGCCCGCTGGGCTCGCCACTTCCCGGGGCACGCGGAACTCGGCGCGGCCCTGCTCGAGCGCTGGAACGAACCCCACAGGACCTACCACGACACCTCCCACCTGCTGCGCGTGCTGGAGGCCCTCGACCGGCTCACCGTCGGCCGTCCAGAGCCCGAGCTGCTGCTCGCGGCATGGTTCCACGACGCCGTCCACGAGGGCCGGGCAGGTGAGGACGAGCGGGCGTCCGCCGAGCTCGCACGCTGTGAGCTGACCGCCGCGGGCTGGACCCCGGACGCCGCGGAACGGGTTGCCGAGCTCGTGCTGGTGACGCTCGAGCACCGCCCCGGCCCCGAGGACCGCCACGCGTGCCTGCTGGTGGACGCGGACCTCAGCATCCTGGGGGCCTCGCCGCAGGAGTACGCCCGCTACTCGGAGGCCGTGCGGCGCGAGTACGCCCGGGTTCCGGAGGCGGAGTTCCGCGCGGCCCGCGCGGAGGTGATGCGGCAGCTGCTCTCGGCGCCGGCGCTGTTCCACGACCCCGTTGCGGTGGATCTGTGGGAGCACCGGGCGCGGGAGAACGTCTCGCGGGAGATCACCGAGCTCACCGCGCGGTGACGAGAGAACACACCCTGCGGGGACGCAGGACGCAGCCGCAACCCGGCGCCGCGCGAACTAGCAGCGGGGCAGCGACGTCTGCGACGCGGCGTCGTCGGCGTCAGGGGACTCCGCGTTGGGGGCCGCCGCGCCCGGCGCTGATGTCTCCTCACGGCGGGCGGCCGCGCGGCGTCTACGGAAGAGCAGGGACGCCACCACCAGACCGATGATGATGCCCACACCGCCGAAGACGGACAGCCACATGGCGACGTGGCCCGCGAAGGCCGCCACCAGGAAACCCACAATGATGCCTGGGACAGCGCCAGCCACCATGCCGATCGCGTAGTAGGTGAACTCCTGGTCCTGGGGGGTGCGAGCCGCGTGGGAGAAATCGGTGGACATGGCCCCATTCTACGGCGCCCGCCCCAACACCGGCCGGGTACGAACGCCACCCGGGTACGGGAAAGACGCAAGGACCCTGCACAGTGCAGGGTCCTTGCGTCTCGTGTCGCTCGCGCCAGGAGCGGGTACACAACCGGTCCCGACTCGATACGAGGTGTGGCACGCGGCTGGTCACCGCCATGCCGGGAGGATCCGAATCAGCCGACGCGGATGTACTCGGGGCCGGAGCCCACGTTCGCGGTGGTCTGGACGGTCTGGTTGCCGTTCCAGCCGCCGTGCACGGCCTGGCCGTTGCCGGCGTAGATCGCCACGTGGGCCACGCCTGCGCCGCCGTCAGCGTAGTAGGCGATGTCGCCAGCCTGCGCCTGGTCGGCGGAGACAGCGGTTCCCAGCGACTTGTACTCGGCCGGCCAGCCGTGGAAGTTGATACCCACGGCCTTCAGGGAGTTGCTCACCAGGGCGGTGCAGTCCTGGTTGACGCCGATCTGGTCCTGAGCTGCACCCAGGATGGCCTTGCCCTTGGCGGAGCTGGACTGGCCGGAGGTGGACTGCGTGGAGACCTTGGTGGTCGAGGCGGGCGTCTCGGCAACCGGGGTCTGGGTCTTCTCGACGTCGGCGGTGGCGTGGCCGGTCCAACCGGTGTTCTGGCTCTGGGTGCCCGTGGTGTCGGGAATGGTCGTGTTCGACACGGCGGTGTAGTTCTGTGCCGCGGCCTCGGCCTGGATGGTCTGCTGCGATGCCGGGGCGGCGTGGCGGCCCTGGGACACGGGGGCCTGCTCGGCCACCGGGGTCACGTTCTCGGAGGCGGTGGTCACCACGGGAGCCTGGGTGGCGGGTGCCTGGGCCGCGGGAGCCTGCAGCGGGGTCACATCGGCCACGGGAGCGGCCTCGACCACGGACGTCTGCACGGCGGGAGCGGCGGCCTCGGCCTTGTCGGCCTTCTTGGTCTCCGACTTGGCGGCCTTCTCGGCCTTGTCGGCCTTCGCTGCGGGCTCGGCGGAGACCGTGTTCTCGGAAGCCGGGGCCTCGGACACGGCGGCGGCGGGAGCCTGCTCGTCGGCGTTCTGCGTGGCCTGGACGGACACGGTGGTGGCGAGCGCCAGACCGGAGAAGGCGGCAACTGCGGCCACGGTGCGGGCCTTACCGGCGAAGAGGCCCTTGGCCGTGGTAGCGGTTTCGTTCGACATGCGTGAGTTTTCCTAACACGTTCGTATCCACCCAGGGCACGAGAAGTGCGGTGAGCCTTCGGCATCCGGTGTGGACACCGCGGTTCACCGTGCGGGCGGTGATGTGGTTACTTGCGATTTCAGGTGTTCCGGCCCGGTGCGCGCCGCTTCCGTGCCCGAGGGGCTCCGGGCGGCGCGCAGGACCAAGTGTCTAGCTCAGCGCGGGAGCACGGTCATCCGTGTGGACGCCCGCCTCCCGAGGGATTCAGCGGACGCTGTAGTAGCCGTCCACCTGCATGGCGTTCACAGCGTGAACCTGGGTGCCCTGCGAAGGATTGAGAGCGGAGATCATCTGGCCGTTGCCGATGTAGATCCCCACGTGCGAGCCGCCGTTCTGCGACACGAGGTCGCCGGGCTGCGGGTTGGAGGTGGGCGTGCTGGCGGCGAACTGGGCCCACGTGGTGCGCGGGAGGTTGATGCCGTTCTGGGCGTAGACCCACTGCACGAAACCGGAGCAGTCCCAGGCCTTGAAGCCGGTGCCTCCCCAGACGTAGGCGCCACCGATGCCCTCGTACGCGGTGCCGACGACGCCGGAGGCGGAGTGGTTCGACTGCGTGCTGACGCCCGAGCTGGAGGCCAGCATGCCGCTGGACTGCGTGGTGTAGGACGTCACGGAGTAGGACGTGGTTCCGAGGTCGACGACCTCACCCGCGGCCTGGGCCGGGGATGCGAAACCGGCGACGACGGCGCCGGCGGCCACGGCCGCAACGGTGGAGTTGCGGACCACGTGCGAGGACGTCTCGGCACGGTGGCGGGCAGTGCTGTGCTTCACGAAAGACATGAGTGTTCCTCCCTGCGCCTACGAGGTGAGCTGTCGGGTTCGGATGGGAGACATCCGGCCGCACGAGGTGGTGCTCCGTGCCGGCTTAACCCCGAGGATTCGTTGGGCTGCAACGAACCCGGAAAGTGGTTCCCCCGCTTCTGCCATGCGGATTTCTGTGTACGGGTCCCGGGGGCGCATGGCAGAACTCGGCGAGCGCTCGGGAGTGCCGGATCCGACCAGTGATCGGCACGGTCATGACTGTACAGGACAGATAACGAAAATGTCACGTTTTGATTACAACGGGTCACGAATTGAGCATCGCTTCTCACCAGTGGGGCTGATTGATCACCACGTACATATGAGTGGAACCCACCGGGATGGTTCTCCAGCACCGCTCCACGCCCCTGAATATGCCCTCTGACCAGGGGGAACACTGTGATCCCCGGGAGCAGCCCCGGCTTCCGAGCACCCCGAACCCGTGAGTGTCCCCACATGCGGAAGGTCACACCGGGGAACCAGAAGGTCACGGCAGCGCAACGAACCCCGGGGGTGCCCCCCGGGGTTCAAGTACCGTTCCACGGCGCTCCTCCTGCGGTCCTGCCGGCCGCGGCCACCCGGGTCAGCCGGCAGGATCAGGAGTCGAACTCCCCCACGCGGATGGCTCGCGCGGTCGCGGCGTCGAGGTCCAGGGACACGCCCGAGTCCACCCGGGTCACGAGCACCCGGTGCTCGTCCCGGGGGTTCAGCTGCGCAGTCACATGCGAACCGGTCAGGATCTCTGCGGAGCTGAGCATCTCGATGAGCTCAGGGTCCGCCTGCACGACCTCCGGCAGCAGGGTCACCACGTACTGCATGGAGCCCTCCTCGGTGGCGACGTCCAGCAGGGTACGCCCCTGGAAGATCTCGGTGGCGGTGATGGGGGCCCCCTGCGAGCCACGCGCCGGGATGGGTGTGCCGTACGGAGAGGTCTCGGGATCGCCCAGCAGGTCCACCAGCCGCTGCTCCACGCGCTCGCTCATCACGTGCTCCCAGCGACAGGCCTCCTCGTGCACGTGCGCCATGTCGAGGCCCACAACGTCCGAGAGCAGCCGTTCGGCGAGACGGTGCTTGCGCATCACGGACACGGCCATGGTGCGCCCCGCTTCCGTGAGCCGCAGCGAACGGTCCGGGGCCACGGACAGCAGGCCGTCGCGCTCCATGCGGGAGACCGTCTGGGAGACGGTGGGCCCGGAGTGGTGCAGGCGCTCCACGATGCGTGCCCGCATGGGCGTGATGCCCTCCTCCTCCAGGTCCAGCACCGTACGCAGGTACATCTCGGTGGTGTCGATCAGATCGCCGCTCATGGTTCGTCCTCAGATCTCTGCGCAGGGAGCGCGCACGTCAACCGTGTGGTGGTGGAGAATGCCGTTCGGCCTGTTCTCGAAGATTCTCCTCGATTGTATCCAGTTGCCCACGGGCCCACGGAGTCCGCGGGTGGCACCCGCCCGGTGCGGGCACAATGGGAGGTGACACCCCGTCGTCGCCCCCGAGGAGTACCCGTGACCAGCACACCCGTGATCCCCCCGTCCCTGCTGCCCGAGGACGGGCGCTTCGGGGCGGGTCCGTCCAGGGTGCGCGCCGCGCAGGTGGCCGCGCTGAAGCGCGCGGGAGCCTCGCTGCTGGGCACCTCGCACCGCCAGGCGCCCGTGAAGGACCTGGTGGCCCGCGTGCAGCGGCGCCTGGGTGAGTTCTTCTCGCTGCCGGAGGGCTACGAGATCGTGCTCGGGCTGGGCGGGTCCAGCACGTTCTGGGACGCTGCCGCCTTCAGCCTGGTCGCCTCCCGCGCCGAGCACCTGTCCTTCGGAGAGTTCGGATCCAAGTTCGCGAGCGTCACGGACAGGGCCCCGTTCCTGGAGCCCTCGGTGGTCGTGGAGGCCCCGGCAGGCTCGCGCCCGGAGGGGCCGGAGGCCGTGTCCGGCGTGGACGTCTACGCGTGGCCGCAGAACGAGACCTCCACCGGCGTGGCCATGCCGGTGCGCCGGGTGCACGCGGACGACGGCGCGCTGACCGTCGTGGACGCCACCTCCGCCGCCGGGGGCATGGCGGTGGACCTCACCGAGACGGACGTCTACTACTTCTCCCCCCAGAAGAACTTCGGCAGCGACGGCGGCATCTGGTTCGCTGCGTTCTCACCCGCCGCACTCGAGCGGGTGGAGAGCGTCGCAACCTCCGGGCGGTGGATGCCGGACGTGCTGTCGCTGCGCACCGCCGTGGAGAACTCGCGCAAGCACCAGACGTACAACACCCCGGCGCTCGCCGGGCTGGTGATGCTCGACGAGCAGCTCGGGTGGCTGCTCGAGCAGGGCGGCCTGCCCTGGGCGGCAGCCCGCACCGCGGAGACCTCCGGGCTCGTCTACGACTGGGCCGAGCTCAGCGACGTCGCCCACCCGTTCGTCGCTGAGCCCGGACACCGCTCCCCTGTGGTCTGCACCGTGGACTTCGACGACGCCGTGGACGCGGCCAGGATCGCCTCCGTCCTGCGCGCCAACGGCGTGGTGGACGTGGAGCCCTACCGCAAGCTCGGGCGCAACCAGCTGCGGATCGCCACCTTCGCCTCGGTGCCCCCGCGGGACGTTCGCGCCCTGCTGGAGTGCATCGACTGGACCGTGGCCAACGGGCTGAGCTGAGGCCTCGTGGGCGGGAAGGCGGCCCCGAGGCGTCGTCGCCCCCTGCGCTACGGGCGCAGTTCCGCCCGCTCGCCACGCACCCGCCAGGCGAACAGCAGGCCCACGGCCACGCCGACGGCGCCCGCGGCCACCGCGGAACCCATGCCCCAGCGGGGGCCCAGAGTGTCGGTCAGCCACCCCACGGCGGGGGCGCCGATCGGCGTGCCGCCCATGAAGATGGCCATGTAGAGGCTCATCACCCGACCCCGCATGCTGGGGGACGTGGTGGTCTGCACATACGCGTTCGCGGTGGTCATGATCGTCAGGGACGACACCCCGCACGGCACGAGCCACGCCGCGAACAGCCACAGGGACGGCGAGGTGGCGGCACCCAGGCACGAGACCGTGAAGGCGGCGCACCCGATGAAGATGTAGCGCAGCCGGGCGCTCGCCCGCCGTGCGGACAGCAGGGCGCCCGTGACCGTGCCCACCGCGAGCATCGAGTTGAGCACGCCGAACTCCTGGGAACCCTGTCCGAAGACCGCGCCCGCCATGGCAGCGAGGTAGACGGCAAAGTTCATGCCGAACGTGCCGATCACGAAGATCGTGCTCATCACGGCCACGAGGTCCGGGCGGTGCAGGACGTAACTGATCCCCTCCCGGATCTGCCCGCGTGCCCGCTGCGCCCGTGGGGAGTGCCGCAGGCGGGCGTCGTCGATCAGCGAGATCGCCCAGATCATGGCGCCGAACGTGAGGGTGTTGATCATGAAGACCCACCCCGTGCCCACGGCGGCGACCAGCACACCGGCCACGGCGGGCCCGATCAGCCGCGCGGAGTTGAACGAGGTGGAGTTCAGCGCCACGGCGTTGGACAGGTGGGTTTCCGGAACCATCTCGGAGACGAACGTCTGACGAACGGGGGCGTCGAACGTGGCGACGATCCCCAGAGCGAGCGCGAACACGTACACCGTGGGCAGCTCTGCAAGACCGAGCAGCAGCAGGACACCCAGGCCCGCGGCGAGCAGTGCCATGGCACCCTGGGTGACCACCAGGATCCTGCGCCGGTCGTAGCGGTCGGCCAGCACCCCGGCGTAGGGCGCCAGGACGAGCTGCGGGACGAACTGAAGGGCCATGACCACACCCATGGCGGTCGCGTCGTGGTCCGTCAGCTCGTCGAAGACCAGCCAGGACTGCGCCGTGCGCTGCATCCACGTGCCGATGTTGGAGACGAACGCCCCGAGGAACCACAACCGGTAGTTGCGAACGCTCAGGGAGCGGAACATCCCCGTGGTGCGGGGCTCGGGATCAGCGGCACCGGGCCCCTTCCGGGGCCCGCCTCCTAGGATGACGCGCCACCCTCGGAGGGCTCGCCATCCCGGCGGGAGTCCCGCCGCCCAGTGTCGGTCGACTGAGTGCCCGCCGGCTCAGTACTTTCCGTTTCGGCGCCCGTCTGCTCGTCGGCGGAGTCGAAACCCTCGGCGTCCTCCTGAGCGTTCTCCTCCTCGTCGTTCATCGCCTGCATCCGCTCCTCCCACGGCACCCAGTCCGGCGCCAGGAGGGAGTCCGGGCCGGCAACCAGTCCGGACTCGCACACGGTCACGTGCCTGGTGCGCGGCGCGCGGGCCACGGTGGCGTACCAGGTCCAGCCCGGGTAGCCGCGCAGCCGACAGTCGAAGAGGTGCGTGAGCAGCCGGTCCTCGTGCACGACCACGCCCAGGTGCTCCCCCACGGCTGCCCCGCCCTCGGGCGAGTCCACGACCGCCTCGCGTGCCAGCGCAACGGCCTCCGTGAGCACGGCGTCCTGCTTGGGTGCGCGCGTGCGGGCCGCTCGCGATCCGGTGCGGGCGCGGGGTGTGGCAGCTGCCGGTGCGGCGTCGTCGGCCGCACCGGACTCCTTCACCGGCGCGGGCCCCGCGGGGACCAGCGTCTCCTCGTGCACCGCCTCCGGCTCCGAGCCCAGGGCTTGCGTCACGGACTGCTCCCTCTCCTCGACCGACAGCGCCTCCTGGCCCTGCCCGGGGGCGGCATCTTCTCCGCCGTGCGTGGCGGTCCCGGCAGCCTCAGACATCGAGCTCGTCCGCCACGGTGCGCAGGATGGCCGCGATCTTCCTGCCGTGCGCGTGGTCCGGGTAGTGGCCGCGGCGCAGCCCGTTGGACATGCCGTCCAGCAGCCGGATGAGGTCCTCCGTGACCCCCGCCATCTCCTCGGCCGGCTTGCGCGTGTTGCGCGCCACCGACGGCGGTGTGCTCAGGACGGTCGCCGACAGCGCCTGGGCACCGCGCTTGCCGTCTGCGATCCCGAAGTCCATGCGGGTCCCGGGCTTCACCGTGGTGACTCCCCGGGGCAGCGCGGACGAGTGCAGGAACACTTCCTGGCCGTCGTCGGTGGCCAGGAAGCCGAAACCCTTGTCTGCGTCGAACCACTTGACCTTGCCCGTGGGCACGGGGATCACCTCAGTCTCTCGTCGCTGCCTCTGTGCCGGTGCGTCCGCGGGTCCCGGGACGCTGCGGCCTACAAAAGCAACAGTTTATCCTCCCCCGCGCGAGAACCCCTGCGGATTCAACCCACCGCGTAACGGGCCCCGTGCCGTGGGAGAGGTACCTTGGGGAGCATGCCTGACACCACCTCTGCCGCCGCTCCCCGCTCCACGGCCCCGGGTGCCGCCGCCCCCGGTCCCGCGGCCTCGGGCTCCCCGCGCGGCATCTCCACCCTGCTGCTCGTCGCCCTGGTCATTGCGGGCCTGTGCGCGCTGTCCATCGTCGCGGTGCTCGTAGCCTCCACCGGCGGGCACGTCCTCTGGGCGGGATTCACGCTCTTCCCGGCGGTCTTCCTCCCGGTCGCGTTCCTGCTGATGTGCGTGGAGCTGCTGCGCAACGCACGACGCCGCTCGCGGGCCTGAGCGCTCCCCGGCCGGACTTCCAGAGCTTCTTCGGTGCGGAAACAGATTCCGCACAGGAAACTTGGAGATACTGACGACCGTGAATGCGAAAAATCCCGAAGCAAAGCTGCTCGTCGTCGACGACGAGCCCAACATCCTCGAGTTGTTGGCCACCTCCCTGCGATTCGCGGGCTTCGAGGTCGTCACCGCAGCCAACGGCCGTGACGCCCTGCTCAAGGCCGAGGCGGAGGAGCCGGACCTCGCCGTCCTGGACGTCATGCTCCCGGACATCGACGGGTTCTCCGTGACCCGCAAGCTACGGGCCGCCGGGCGGCACTTTCCCATCCTGTTCCTCACGGCCAAGGACGATACCGATGACAAGGTGGCCGGCCTGACCGTGGGCGGCGACGACTACGTGACGAAGCCCTTCAGCCTCGACGAGGTCGTGGCGCGCATCCGCGCGGTACTGCGCCGGACCCAGCCACTCGAGGAGGAGGACTCCCGCCTGAAGGTGGACGATCTCGTCCTCGACGACGACGCCCACGAGGTCTTCCGCGGGAACCACGAGATCGACCTGTCCCCCACCGAGTTCAAGCTTCTGCGCTACCTCATGCTCAACCCCAACCGGGTGCTGTCCAAGGCACAGATCCTGGACCACGTGTGGGAGTACGACTTCAACGGGGATGCCTCCATCGTGGAGTCCTACATCTCCTACCTGCGGCGCAAGATCGACAACGACCCCGAGCAGCCCTCCCTGATCCACACCAAGCGCGGCGTGGGCTACCTGTTGCGCTCCTCGGACAAGCGCCACTGATCCGTTGAACTTCCTGGCCCGCCGGTTCCGCACCGCCTCCCTGCGCTCCCAGCTGATGGCGCTGACGGGGCTGCTGCTGGCCGTCAGCGTGCTGGTGACCACGCTGGTGGCGGTCTCGGTGCTGCGGGACAACCTCGTGGCAAGCATCGACGACGAGCTGGCGAGCTCCATCCCCACGGTCGCCCCCGTGCTGACGAGCGCGCTGCAAGGGGACGTGACCACGCCCGTGCCCAACTCCGGCTTCCTGCTGGACGAGGACGCCAACGTCATTGCAACCGCCCGCAGCAGCTCGAGCACCTCCCAGCAGCAGGCCACCCCGGACCTCAGCGGACTGACACTGGACTACGTGCGCTCCCACGACGGGCAGGCACAGACTGTCGGCTCCGTGGGTGCCCCCGAGCGCAAGTGGCGGGTGGTGGCCACGAAACTGACCATGTTCGACATGTCCGTGGCCGTGGCCCAGCCCCTGGACCGCACAACGGCGATCATCTCCGGGGTGGGGTTGCTGACGTTCAGCTTCGGACTCGCCACGCTGCTTGCGGCCATGACGGTGGGCTGGGTCATGGTGACCCGCGCGTTCCAGCCGCTGCGCCAGGTGGAAGCCACCGCCGCGCGGATCGCGGACGGCGACCTCTCCCAGCGCATGGAGGGCTACAACCCGCAGACGGAGATCGGTCAGCTCTCCGCCTCGCTCAACGCCATGCTGGGCCACATCGAGGACGCCTTCGACGCCCGCACCCGTTCTGAGACCAAGCTGCGCCGCTTCGTGGCGGACGCTTCCCACGAGCTGCGCACCCCGCTCGTCTCGATCCGTGGCTACTCCGAGCTCTACCGCCACGGCGCCCTGCAGACCCCGGAGGACGTGGGCAAGGCGATGGAGCGCATCGAGTCCGAGTCCAAGCGCATGACGCAGCTCGTGGAGGACCTGCTCACCCTGGCTCGGCTCGACGAGCGCCGCGTGGCCGCCAACCGCGCCGTGGATCTCCTGCACCTCGCCTATGACGCCGCCTCGGACGCCCACGCCACCGCTCCCGACCGCTCGGTGGTGGTCCGGGGGCTGCACGACTCCACGCCGGAGGAGGCGTGGGTGCACGGCGACGAGTCCAAGCTGCGGCAGGTGGTGGCGAACCTGCTCACCAACGCACTGCGCTACACCCCGGCCGGCTCGCCCCTCGAGCTGGCCGTGGGGCTGGAGTCCGCGGTGGACGGCGAGTTCACGGCGGTGCTGCAGGTCCGCGACCACGGCCCCGGCATCCACGGGCAGGACGCCGAGCGCGTCTTCGAGCGCTTCTACCGCGCCGACTCCTCCCGCACGCGCGAGACGGGTGGCACGGGGCTAGGACTGTCCATCGTCGCGGCGGTGGTCGACCAGCACGAAGGCTCCGTGAAACTCACCGAGACCGAGGGAGGCGGCGCCACCTTCACCGTGCGGATCCCCCACTCGAAACCTGTGGACAGCGCACCCGACGACGTCTGAGTCCCCAGCCCCGCCCCGGACCGGGTCGCCCACCCGGCCCCGGACCTACCGTGGCGTGACCGGCACCGCGCCGGGATCACCACCGTTTCCGGGGAGGAATACCATGGCCCACTTCGTCGTCGACAGCGACACCATCGCCGCCAAGTCTCAGCAGGCACACGGCCACATCGAGCGGCTCAGCGCCGAGGTCAACGGCATGACCGGAACGCTCGCGGACCTCGAAGCCTCCTGGACCGGCACCGCGTCCGCGAGCTTCCAGGAGGCGTTCCGCTCGTGGCGCTCTGCCCAGGCGCAGATGGAGCAGGCGGTTGCCCAGATCAACCAGGCGCTCGCCGCCGCAGGCACCCAGTACGCGGAGACGGAGGCCGCCAACGCGCGCATGTTCGCGGGGTGAACCGCGCTCAGTGCTCTGCGGTGACCTGGTGGTAGCGCAGCAGCCACGGCCCCATCTCGTTGTGCTGGTCCTCCCGGACCCACACCGAGCTGCGGCGAGTCACCGCGGAGGGCTCCTCCGAGCGGTAGCTCAGGTGGTAGGAGCCCGAGCCCAGACTCGTCACCCGGGTCTCGTCCACCGCCCCCGAACCCCGCAGGACCTCCAGGACGTCCTCCCCCGTGAGGCAGCGGCCGTGGGTGTCCACACACAGTGCCTCCCGGTGCAGGAAGTCCACAGCGCCGTGCTGCTGCGCGGTGGAACGGAGCACCGCCATCTCCCGTGACACCGCATCCACCACCAGGTGCGGGGGAAAGCCTCCGTGGCTGCCTGCGCCGGTGGATGCGTCGCCCGGAGCCGAGGACGGGTCCGCCGGATGAGTCGGGCCCGAGAGGTCCTCGCCCAGCGCGAGCTCGGAGAACAGGTCCGGCTGCTCGTCCGGGCCGCTCACGGTCGTGGCGGTCACGGTGGCGTCGTCGACGGTGACGGCGGCTGCGTCGTCGCGGAAGCCCGGGCCCACGGGCATCCGGGCTGGATCCATGCGCTTCTGGTAGGCCATGGCCATGGCGCGGGCGCGCTCGTCCGCGGCCTCGTTCAGCTCGTGGCCGGCATGACCCTTCACCCATTCGAAGCTGACGTCCCGCCCGGCCAGTTCCCTGTCCAGGGCCTTCATGACGTCCACGTTCAGCACGGGCTTCCCGTCCCGCTTCTTCCAGCCCTTCTTCTTCCACCCGGGCATCCACTTGGTGACGGAGTTGATCACATACTGGCTGTCGCACAGCACGCGCAGGGGCTCGTCCCGGCGGTGCCGGGTCGCCTCCAGGAGGTTCAGCACCGCCGTCAGCTCACCCTGGTTGTTGGTGCCGTGCGCCCATCCCCCCGCCTGCCACGAGGTGGGGTCGATGTACCAAGCCCAGCCCGCGGGGCCTGGGTTGCCGAGCGCGGAGCCGTCCGCGGAAGCGATGATCGTCATGGACACATCCTTCCAAAGCACCCCGACACGCAGAAGGACCCCGGGCGCGCGCACTGCGTACCCGGGGTCCTTCCGGTTCTCCTCCCGACCAGTGAACCGGCCGGGGAGGATCCCTCATTGAGGGCAGATCACATCATGCCGCCCATGCCACCCATGGGATCGGCGCCCGCACCCGCACTGGCGGCCTCGGGCTCGGGCTTGTCCGCCACCACGGCCTCCGTGGTGAGGAACAGCCCGGCGATGGACGCCGCGTTCTGCAGAGCAGAGCGGGTCACCTTGACGGGGTCGTTGATGCCCGCGGCCATGAGGTCCTCGTACTCGCCGGTGGCGGCATTGAGGCCCCATCCGGTCTCGAGCCCGCGCACCTTGTCGACCACCACGCCCGGCTCCAGACCGGCGTTCAGCGCGATCTGCTTGAGCGGCGCGTCGATGGCGACCTTCACGATGTTCGCGCCCGTGGCCTCGTCACCCGAGAGGTCGAGGGCCTCGAACACCTTGGCACCGGCCTGGATGAGGGCCACACCGCCACCGGCGACGATGCCCTCCTCCACGGCTGCCTTGGCGTTGCGCACGGCATCCTCAATACGGTGCTTGCGCTCCTTGAGCTCCACCTCGGTGGCCGCACCGGCCTTGAGCACTGCCACGCCACCGGCCAGCTTGGCCAGGCGCTCCTGCAGCTTCTCGCGGTCGTAGTCGGAGTCGGAGTTGTTGATCTCCGCGCGGATCTGAGCCACACGGCCCTCGATCTCCTCCTGCGTGCCGGCACCGTCCACGATGGTGGTCTCGTCCTTGGTCACAACGACCTTGCGGGCCTGGCCCAGCAGGTCGATCGTGGCGGACTCGAGCGAGAGACCGACCTCTTCGGTGATGACCTGGCCGCCGGTGAGGATCGCGATGTCCGCGAGCTGCGCCTTGCGGCGGTCGCCGAAGCCGGGGGCCTTGACTGCCACGGACTTCACGGCACCGCGCATCTTGTTTAGCACCAGCATGGCCAGCGCCTCGCCGTCCACGTCCTCGGCGATGATCAGCAGCGGCTTGCCTGCCTGCATGACCTTCTCGAGCACGGGGACGAGGTCCTTCACGGCCGAGATCTTGGAGTTCACGATGAGGATGTAGGGATCCTCGAGGACGGCCTCCTGGCGGTCCGCGTCCGTGACGAAGTAGCCGGAGAGGTAGCCCTTGTCGAAGCGCATGCCCTCGGTCAGCTCGAGGTCCAGCCCGAAGGTGTTGGACTCCTCGACGGTGATGACGCCTTCCTTGCCGACCTTCTCCATCGCCTCGGCGATGAGCTTGCCGATCTCGGGATCGGCGGCGGAGATGGACGCGGTGGCGGCGATCTCCTCCTCGGTCTCGATCTCCTTGGCAGAGGACAGCAGCTGCTCGGTCACGGCGGCGACGGCCTTCTCGATGCCGCGCTTCAGGGACAGCGGGTCCGCTCCCGCGGCCACGTTGCGCAGGCCTTCCTTCACGAGGGCCTGGGCGAGCACGGTGGCCGTGGTGGTGCCGTCACCGGCGACGTCGTCGGTCTTCTTGGCGACCTCCTTGACGAGCTCGGCGCCGATCTTCTCGTACGGCTCCTCGAGCTCGATCTCCTTGGCGATGGAGACACCGTCGTTGGTGATGGTGGGCGCGCCCCAGGACTTCTCCAGGACGACGTTGCGCCCGCGGGGGCCGAGCGTGACCTTCACGGCGTCCGCAAGGGTGTTCAGGCCCTTCTCCAGACCGCGGCGTGCTTCTTCGTCGAATGCGATCATCTTTGCCATGTGTTTCGTCCCTCCTGGACGGTTGACAAACAAGACGTGTTATCACGGTGCCCGCGACGGACGGGAACGCAGCACGATCCTCACCGCGCCGCGTCCACCTCACCGTGATGTGGTTTCACCCGGATGCCGAGAACCGCCACCGGACCCGGTTAGCAGTCCACTCGACTGAGTGCTAAAACAATAGTGGCACCGGCGCGCGAGGAACCGCAACCGAGAGGGCACCACGGGGCGCCGGTTTCATCATTGGCTGAACGCGGTGCCTCAGAGCGCGGCCACCTGACCCAGGAGGGCCACGGGCGACGTCGTCGTCCCCGCCTGCGCCAGCCGGTTCCCCGGCACGGAGGCGACCGCGGACGCCGCGCCCGCCGGCGCGGAGGCCGACATGTCCTGCTCCGTGCGCGGAGCATTGACGAAGCACACGGCACCGAGGGCGAGCGCAAGCAGCCCGGTCACGAGGATCGCACGGAACTCTCGTCGGGAGCCGGTGCGGGCGGCGGGGTTGTGGCCCCGGTGCGCGCCCTGGCGGGCGCCGTCCTCGGGGACGTCGTCGAACTCGTCGCGGGGGTACTCGCTCATGGTCTGGCTCTCCTGGACAGTGTGCAGCGCGCTCCACGGGGCGGCTCGCGGACTGGCGCCGAGTATGGCACGGCCCGCAGGGAAACCGCTCAGCGCGAGCGGGCGCGGCGCAGCCTCGAGATCAGCATGGGCGAGTGCCGGGCGGCGGCCTCGGAGGAAATCAGTGCGTTGAGCCGCTGGTAGTAGTGCACAGGGCTCAGCCCCAGCCGCGAGCGGATCGCCGACTCCTTGGCTCCCCGGTACTTCCAGTGCTGGGACTCCAGCTCCAGGATCGCGCGGTCCAGTTCGTCGAGCTCCTCCCCCGTGGTAGACATGGTCCCCACCCTAACGCGCACGCCAGCACTCCGTGCGCGCCGCACCCGACACAGGGAGGCCCCGTGAACGCCCAGCGTCCGCTGCACGAGATCATGCACGAGGAGTGGGCGCAAGCCCTGCAACCGGTCGAGGGTCAGATCCGCGCGATGGGCGAGTTCCTGCGGGCCGAGCACGCCCAGGGCCGCCACACGCTGCCGGCCGGGGAGAACATCTTCCGCGCGTTCCGCGAGCCGCTGTCCGACATCAAGGTGCTGATCGTGGGGCAGGACCCCTACCCCACTCCGGGCCACGCGATGGGGCTCTCCTTCTCCGTGGCCCCGGACGTGCGTCCCGTGCCGCGCTCACTGAAGAACATCTACGCGGAGCTGCAGTCGGACCTCGGTATCGCCCCGCCGGACCACGGGGACCTCTCCCCGTGGTCCGGGCAGGGGGTCATGCTCCTCAACAGGGTGCTCACCGTCCAGGCCGGTGCCCCGGCCTCGCACCGGGGCAAGGGCTGGGAGGCGGTCACGGAGTGCGCGATCCGATCCCTGGGCGCACGCGAGCAGCCCCTCGTGGGAATCCTGTGGGGCCGCGACGCGCGCGGCACCGCGGCCTGGCTGGGCGGCGCGCCCACGGTGGAGTCCGCCCACCCCTCGCCGCTCTCCGCGTCCCGCGGCTTCTTCGGCTCCCGCCCTTTCTCCCGCACCAACGCCCTGCTGCAGGAGCAGGGCGCGGACCCCGTCTCGTGGGAGCTACCAGGTTAGGATCACCTAAGCTGAAGGCATGACAACCGCTCCAGCACGTCCCCGCAAGCCCCAGCTCGAGCTCACCGTCGCCGAGCGCCTGCAGCTCTCCCCGGCCATGGTCCGGCTGGTCTGCCACGTCGACAACGCGCAGGACTTCCAGGACATCGAGGCCCCGGAGAAGTACGTCAAGCTGATCTTCTTTTCGGAGACCACGCTCGCGGCCACCGCCCCGGGCGCCCTGCCGGACTACTGGGAGGTCCGGGACACCTCCGCCCCCGAGGACCAGCCGGTCTCCCGCCATATGACCCTGCGCCGCACGGATCCCGCCGCCGGTGAGGTGTGGATCGACGTCGCCCTGCACGGCTCCGAGGGCTACGCCGGGCCGTGGGCGGACGCCGCCGCGCCCGGCGACCGCCTGGTGGCGCTCGGCCCCGGAGGCAAGTGGATGCCGGACCCGGACGCCACGTGGAGCCTCTTCGCGGGCGACGACGCCGCCGTGCCCGCCGTGCTCGCGAATCTCGAGGCCCTGCCCGTCTCCGCACGGGGCGAGGTGGTCCTGGAGGTCCAGGACGCCGCCCACGAGCTCGACCTCTCGGTCGTGGCCGTCCCGGAGGGGATCACGGTGCGGTGGGTGCACCGCGCGGATGAGGCACCCGGTGAGCGTGCGCTCGTGCAGGGCATCGCGGACGCCGCGTGGCCCGAGGACGTCAGCGGTGTGCAGGCCTTCGTGCACGGCGAGCGCGAGGCCATGAAGGCTGCGCGTGCGGTGCTCTTCGACCAGCGCGGCCTGGACCGCTCCAGGGTGTCTCTGTCGGGGTACTGGGCCGGCGGGCGCACCGAGGACGTCTTCCAGGCGGAGAAGAAGCTGCCCGTGGGGAAGATCCTCTAGCAGCCCGGGCGCTGAGACATCAGAGGGCTGCGGCTACCCGTCAGCTCCTCAGCGGCGGCGGTTGCGCCGCTGGGAGAGGTGCTGCATCTGCTCGATGAACGGGCGCATGAGGTACTTGGCGAGCACCACGCCGGCGGCCAGCAGCACGATCGAGGCCATGGCGTTGAGCAGCTCGGTGATCCCCTGCCCCGCGGTCTCGTTCTCCACCGTGATGGCGTACATGCCGCGGAAGAGTGTGAGCCCGGGCAGCAGGAACGTCATGGCGGGGATGGCCAGCACGGCCTGGGGGATGCGCGCGCGGGCCGCCAGCAGAGCCGCCACGCAGCCGCTGACCACCGCGGCCGCGCCTGTGGCCAGCCGCGCCCCGGGATCCACGAGACCGATCCCGTGGTAGACGAGCAGCCCGGCGAAGGCCGCAAGCAGTGCCGGCGGGATGTGCCGGGGCTTGGCCTGCATCAGCACCGCGACGAGCGCCGTGGAGACCAGCATGAAGACCACGTTGCGCAGTGCCCCCGCGGGAGTGAAGCTCGACTGTGAGATGTCGATGCCCGGCACGTCCGCCAGTCGGACGGTCAGCGAGACGCCGATCGCGATCCCCGCCACGATGGCGAGGAATGCCATCGCGGTGGAGAGCAGCCGGCCCGCTGCGGTCACGGGGAAGCCGTTGATCGCGTCCTGCATGGTGGAGACCATGCGGGTGGTGGGCAACAACATGATGAGCCCACCGGCGATGACTTTCGGTGGGTACAGCTCCACCCCCAGTGCGGAGATCACCATGGCGATCAGGGTGATCACCAGCGCGTTGGCGCCCAGGGAGAAGAACTCGGGGATCCGCCACGCGCCCAGCTTGGCCGTGACGAGCTGCACCACGGTGGCCGAGCCCATGGCCACCACCGCGCCCACGATCGTGCCGCCCAGCGCGAGGGTCAGGGTGCCCGCGGCGATGATCGTCGCGGCCAGTACCATCCACCGGGGGTACGGCTTGGGGCGGGCGTTGATCTCCTTGAGCTCCCGCTCGGCCTCCCGCAGGGGCATCTCACCCTCGATGATGCGGGTCACGAGCTGGTGGGAGTCGGCGAGACCGGCGTAGTTGTCCGTCCACGAGCGCACCACGCGCATCACGGTGTGGCTCGAGGTGGTGGAGTCCCCCCACGGGTCGTGCTCGTCCCGGTCCTGGGGGGACTCCTGGGACGGCGCGGCCCGGCGGTGCTCCGCCGTGGTGCCCGGGACCCCGTCGAAGGAGGTGGTCGGGTGGGCGCTCGAGCCGCCCTCGCCGCGGGCGTCCTTCGAGGTCGACGCTGCGCGGCCCAGCTTGCCCGTAGTGGTGCTCTCCGCCACGTAGTTGATCGTCACGGACTGGTTGGTGATGTCCACGTCCAGGTTCTCCACCCCGTACGTGGCGCACACCGCGATGATCGCGTTCTCCACGTCCAGGGCGTCCGCACCGTAGTGGAACATGGTCTCGGCCAGGCGCAGGGCGAAGTTCAGGGTGCGCCGGGCCTGGCGCTCCGTGCTGTCGCCGAACTTGCGCAGGTGCTGGAACGGAGTGGCGGTGAGCCGGTCCACGACCCGCATGGGGGCGGTGGGCGCGGTGTCCCCCTGCACGAGCGAGCGCAGCAGGGAACGGGGCGCCCGGCTCGGCTTGACCCTCGTGGCCGGGTAGGTGGCGCGAGGAATGGCGGTGGTGGCCGGTGCGATCTCGTGCGCGACCGTCTCGGGCCGCTCGACCGGGGACGTCGAGGCCGCCGCGCTGCGCCGCGAGACGCTGCCGATCGGCTCGGCCAGCGCTGCGGGGACCCCGCTGCGGTGGCCGCTGTCCGCCCGGTGCTCCGCGATCTGGCGCGGGGTGAGCACCGGCAGGGCGGTGGCCTTCGGCGACGCCGTGGCCGGAGTGTGCGTACCCGGGGCGTGCTTGTCAGGGAGGCGGGGCGTCGTCGTCGCGCCGGGAGCCGTGTGCGCGGCCACGCTGCACCGCTGCGCCTGTGCCGCCTGCTCCTCGGTGGGACGGGCGGTAGGCGCGATCCGGCGCCGCGGTGCCGTGCCCCGCACCGCGGCGTGCAGAGCGGTGTCCCCGCCAGGGCCGAAAGGCTCGCCGTTGACTCCCCCGGAGTCCCCAGACTCGCCCGAGGACGGGTACCCCTGGTGCGCCAGACGCGTCAGCTGATCGGTCACGCTCACGTCGGATGAACCTCCCCTGCCGCCGCAGGTCCTACTCGTCTGTCATGTGGTGGCGCGCCCGCGGGTGAGCCGCGAGCGCGCCGTGGTGGCGGGGTGTCCGCTCAGGTGGGTGGCCGGCTCAGTAGAACGGCTGACCGGTGCGGCGCACCCAGAGCTGGCGCTGGACCTTCTCCGCCACGCTGGTCCACACAGCGTATTTCGCCCGGCTGAGCGGCTGGTCCCAAACTCCTACGTAGTCCACGACAGTCTTCGTGAAGCTCGTCTTGAACAGCCCGAGCCCGTAGTAGTGGTGCTCCTTGTTCTTGAGCTGGTCCGAGGGCGGAGTGCCGCAGAAGTCGTACTGCACGATCCCGTGGTCCCGCTTCAGGTCCGTGATGGCGCTCCACTGCACCAGGTGGGAGTCGCCGTACTGCTTCCGGCGGGGCTTGGAGCCGCCGTCCTTGTACGTGCCCTTGTTCCCGTAGGCGATCACGTACGCGCCCACGGAGGGCCTGCCGTCCTCGTACGTGAAGTAGAGCCGGCCCTGGCCGCGGCGCTCGAAGCCGGTCCAGAACGCCCTGTAGTAGTCGTAGGATCGCAGGTTCACCTTGGCGTTGCCCTGGCCCACGGAGTCCATGAGGGCGTACATGGCCCGCATGTTCTCCTCGGTCAGCGGCACCTGCTCCACCTCGCAGCCCTCACGGGTGGCGCGGCGCACGGCGTTGCGCCCGCGCGAGTGCAGGGACTTCAGCAGGGCCTTCTCGTCCATGTCCGTGTCGAGCACGGCGGTGGAGTCGTTGGGCTGGATCTCGAAGGACTTCACGAGTCCGCTGCGCGCCAAGACCCCGGCGGCGTAGTCCGAGGCGAGGATCTCGGGCTCGTACTTGATGGCGAACACGCCGTGGGCGGCACCGGCCACGAAGCGCTCGTTGGCCGCGACGATGCCGGGGATGTCGTCCACGCTCGCCACGTCCGGGCCCTTGATCATGTACCAGAGCTTGCCGAGCACAGGAACGGACTTCTCCAGCACCAGGTTGTAGCTGGGCTGCGAGCCGTCCGTGGGTTCGTACACCACGTGCACCGGCTTCCAGCCGTGGTCCTTCTTGACCTCGGCGAACGCCTCGGACTGGAGCAGGTTGCCGCCCGAGGGGTTGGCGGTGACGTGGGAGTCCCACTCGGCTACTTCCTGGCCGGTCGCAAAACGTGCCGTGAATTCTCGCAAGGGTCTCTCACTCCTGTACCGCGGACGTGCTCTGACGTTGTCGGGCGGGCACCGCTGGGGCGCCGCCGCCTCACATGGTATCCCCCGGACTCAGGCGAGCCCCGGGTCCCGGGTGCGGGAGTCCTCCGCCGGGTCCACGTGCTCCGCGTCCGGCGACGGGTCCCGCGTGGTGTGCTGCGCACCAGCCTCGGTGCCGGGCTGGCCCTCCGGGCGTCTGCTCGTGCCGGTCGTGGTGTCCTCGTCGCCCTGTCCCGCGCCCGACGCCGGTGTCGCCGCCCGTGTGCCTGTGCTCGCGGCGTCGTCGTGGTGGCTTTCGGCACCGACCGCCGCGCCACCCGCCGTGACCCGCTCGGGAGCATGGTCCACCGCGGGGATCACGCCACCGGGAACCAGGGGGCTGCGGTCGTTGAACACGTACTTGCCGGGGTGACCCGCGGTGAAGCGGTCCGGGTCCGCGTAGCGCCAGTCCTCGCCCCAGCCACCCTCCACGCCGTCGAAGAGCTCGCCCGGCTGCAGCCAGCGGTAGAGCGACTCGTAGGAGATGCTCTGGGTTGCGGTGACCTTGCGGCGCAGCATCTCGCGGGTGAGCTCCTCCGGGTGCTCGCAGCCCATGGTGGAGATGATCTGCCCCGCCTCCTGCACCGTGAGGCGGTGGTAGCGCTCCACGCGGTCACCCTTGTCCTCGACGTCCAGCGCCTTGTAGAGCTGCGGGTTCTGCGTGGTGACGCCCACCGGGCACTTGTTGGTGTGGCACGCCTGCGCTTGGATGCAGCCCACGGCCATCATCATGGCGCGGGCACTCATGCAGAAGTCCGCGCCCTGGATGATGTGGCGCACGATGTCGTGCCCTGAGGTGATCTTCCCCGCGCAGCCGAGCTTGATGCGCTCGCGCAGCCCCGAGCCCACGAGCGCGTTGTGCATCAGGATGAGCCCCTCAACGAGCGGGGTGCCCACGTGGTCCTGGTACTCCAGCGGCGCCGCACCGGTCCCGCCCTCGGAGCCGTCCACGACGATGAAGTCCGGGGTCACGCCCTCCTCGATCATGGCCTTGCACATGGCCAGCACCTCCACGCGCGAGCCCACGCACAGCTTGAAGCCGATCGGCTTGCCGTCCGAGAGCTCCCGCAGCCGGGCGATGAAACGGATGAGCTCCCGCGGGGTGGTGAACGCCGAGTGGCTCGCCGGGGAGATGCACGTCTGTCCCACGGGCACCCCGCGCGCCTCGGCGATCTCCTCGGTCACCTTGGCCCCGGGCAGCACACCGCCCAGCCCCGGCTTGGCGCCCTGGGAGAGCTTGATGTTGATGGCCTTGACCTGCGGCAGGGTGGCCTTGCGGCGGAAGATCTCCGGGTCGAAGTTGCCGTCTGCGTCCCGCGTGCCGAAGTACCCGGAGCCGAACTCCCAGAAGATGTCGGCGTCGTGCGCCAGGTGGTACCCGGTCAGCCCGCCCTCGCCCGTCTCCTGCGCGAACCTGCCCTTCGCGGCGCCCTTGTTCATGGCGAGCACCGCGTTCTTGGACAGGGAGCCGAAGCTCATGGAGGAGATGTTGAGCAGGGAGGCGTCGTAGGGCAGGCGGCAGTCCGGCCCGCCCAGTCGCACGCGGTGCTCGTCCTCCGGCGCGGGTTTGGGGGCGATGGACTGCACGAAGTACTCGTAGCCCGGGGCGTTGACGTCAAGCTCCGTGCCGAACGCCTTGTCCCCCTTGAAGCCCTTGGCGCGGGAGTAGACGAGGGAGCGCTGGTCCCGGTCGAACGGCCTGCCGTCGTAGTTGCGCTCGATGAAGTACTGCTGGATCTCGGGGCGGATCTTCTCGAGGAAGAACCGCATGTGCCCCAGCACGGGGAAGTTGCGCAGGATCGAGTGCCGGCGCTGCGTGGCGTCGCGGACCCCCACGAGCAGCAGAGCGAGGCACACGACGGCGGGGATCCACCACCCCCAGGGACCGAGGACGGCCGCGAGGACCGTGACGAGGGTGGCGGCTGCCAGACCGACCAGAATCAGAGAACGAACCATGCTGGTCAGGCTACCCGCAGACGGCGGACACCGGGCCCTCCGTGAAGGAGACCCGGCGTCCGCACCGCGGGACGGCTCACTCGGCGTCGAGGTCCGTCTCGATGATTCCGGCGAGGTGCTCGAGGGCCGCCTCGGCGCCGTCGCCCTCGGCGGCGAGCACCACCTTGTCCCCGTGGGACGCGCCCAGGGACATCAGGGACAGCACGGACGCGGCGTCCATGCCTTCTTCGGCGTCCTCGCCCTCGGCGCGGATGGTGATCTCGAGGTTCTCGTACTCGCCTGCGGCCTCGGCGAAGATCGCGGCGGGGCGCGCGTGCAGGCCCACTCGGGAGGCCACGGTGGCGGTGCGTTCGGTCATTGTCGTACTCCTTGTTCTTCGGTGTTCTTCGGTGGTCGGGGTGGCGCGGCGGCGCTGCCCGGCTGTGGGCGAGGGCCGCCGCGCGGGTTCACAGTCCCAGGTCCGCGAGCACGGGCAGCTCGGCCCGCACCGCCTCCTTCGCCTCCTGGGCACTCGTCGCGTGCAGCGCAAGCTCCGCGAGCCGCCGGGCCTCAGCGGCGTCCACGCGGGCGAGGACGGCGGAGACCGCGGCAAGGGACCGCGGGCTCATGGACAGCGTGTCCGCCCCCAGTCCCACGAGGACCACGGCCAGCGCCGGGTCTGCGGCAGCCTCGCCGCACACGCCCACGTTCTTGTGCTCCGCGCCGCGCTCGGAGGCCTGTGCAGCCCCTCGCGCGGTGGCCTGGATCATCCGCAGCACAGCAGGCTGCCACGGGGAGTTCAGATTGGCCAGGGAGCCGAGCATGCGGTCCGCGGCCATCGTGTACTGCGTGAGGTCGTTGGTCCCCAGCGACACGAAGTCCACGCGCTCCAGGATCTGTTCCGCGGTGATCGCGGCGGCGGGAGTCTCCACCATGACGCCGCTGACCTTCAGACCCGCCGCGACCACGAGGTCGTGGAAGCGGGCTGCCTCCCCCACGGTCGCGATCATGGGAGCCATGACCCACACGTCCGCGGTGCTGCGCTGCTTGGCGACGGCGATCGCCTCGAGCTGGCGCTCCAGCACGCCCGGGGTGGTCCAGTCCGTGCGGTAGCCGCGCACGCCCAGCGCGGGGTTGGGCTCGGTGGCGTCCGTGAGGAACGGCAGGGGCTTGTCCGCGCCTGCGTCGAGCGTGCGCACGACCACCTTGCGCCCAGGGAACGCCTCGAAGACCTCGGTGTACGCATCCGCCTGCTCCTCCACGGTGGGCTCGCTGTCCCGGCCCAGGAAGCAGAACTCGGTGCGCAGCAGGCCCACGCCCTCCGCACCGGCCTCCGCGGCGGCCCGGGCGTCGTCGCCCGTGCCCACGTTGGCGAGCAGCGGGACCACCGTGCCGTCCGAGAGCGCGCCGCGCCCGGCGAAGGACGCCAGCTGCTCGGACGCGCGCTGCCACGCCCGCACGGCCTCCTGCTCGGTCTCCCCGGGGGCCACGACAACGGTCCCTGCGGCACCGTCCACGAAGACGGGCGCTTCCCCGGCGACGTCGAGCACACCCTCGACCGCCACCACGGCCGGCAGTCCCAGGTTGCGGGCCAGGATGGCGGTGTGCGACTGCGGGCCGCCGGACGCGGTGACGAGCGCGACGACGACGTCCGGGTCCAGCACCGCGGTGTCCGCGGGTGCGAGGTCCTCGGCGGTGAGCACGAACGGCTCACGGCGTTGCGGCACCCCCGGGGCATCCTCACCGCGCAGCTCGGCGACGATGCGCGCCCGCACGTCCTCGATGTCCGCGGCACGCTCAGCCATGTAGCCGCCCATGGCGCGCATCTGGTCCGCGTACGCGGTCGCGGCCTGCCACAGCGCGCGCTCCGGGCTCAGCCGCTGCTCCGTGACGAGCTTGCTCGCGTTCTTCACGAGCGCCTTGTCCCCTGCCATCAGCGCAGTGGCCTTGAGCACCTCCGCGGCGGACTCGGAACGGGCCCGCGCGGCGCGCTCCTTCAGCCCCGCCTTCACGGCGAGCGCTGCGGCCTTGAGACGGTCAGCCGCGGTCTCCGCGTCCCCCTCCAGCGCCTCGTCCTCCGGCGGCTCGCTCACGGCGGGCGCCATGTGCACCAGGGGCGCGATGACGCGTCCCGGGCTGACGCCCACGCCGTGCAGCGTGTCCCGCCGCGGCTGCTCGTTCATCATGTCCTGCTCGCTCATGGTTCTCACACCTCCACTGTCTGTTTGGTCTGCGGGACGCCCGGGACCTCACCCACGCTCTTCTCCACGTGACCGAAACGCTTGAGGACGGTCACCACCACGCCGGTGATCACGGTGCCCACCAGGATGGACGCCACGAACGCGAGGCGGCCGTCGATCACGGGCAGGATCCAGATGCCGCCGTGCGGGGCTGCCGAGGTGACTCCGAACGCCATGGTCATGGCACCGGTGACCACACCGCCGAGCATGGATGCCGGGATCACGCGCAGCGGGTCCGCCGCGGCGAACGGGATCGCACCCTCGGAGATGAAGGACGCGCCGAGCAGCCACGACGTCTTGCCGTTCTCGCGCTCGGCCGCCGTGAAGTACTTGCGGCCCAGCACGGTCGAGGCCAGGGCCAGGCCCAGCGGGGGCACCATGCCGGAGGCGATCACGGTGGCCATGATCTCCTGCGGGGCGGTGTTGGTCGCAGTCGCGGCACCGAGGCCGGCCACGGCGAAGGAGTAGGCGACCTTGTTGATGGGACCGCCCAGGTCGGAGCACATCATCAGGCCCAGGACGGCACCCAGCGTCACGGCGGACGCGCCGCTCATCCCGGCGAGCACGGAGGTCAGCCAGGTCATGAACATCGCGATGGGCCCGCCGATCACCAGGAACAGCAGTCCGCCCGCGAACAGCGAGGCCAGCAGCGGGATGATCACCACGGGCATCAGCGAGCCGAGCCAGCGCGGGAGCTTGGGCAGGGTCAGCCAGTACGCGCACAGGCCCGCGAGCAGACCGCCCACGATGCCGCCGATGAAGCCCGCGCCCATGAAGTTCGCCACGAGACCGGCGGCGAAGCCCGGAGCGATGCCCGGACGGTCCGCGAGCCCGTAGGCGATGTAGCCCGCGAGCGCGGGAACCAGAAGACTGATCGCCAGGTTGCCGATCTTGAACAGCACGGCGCCGAGGTACATGCCCAGCGACACGTCGCCGAGATTGCCCAGCGTCGCGGTCCCCAGGATGTCGTCCGCCTGCTGGGCCACCAGCACGGGGTCCGCGATCATGAACGCGATGGCCATGAGCAGACCGCCCGCGGCCACGAACGGGATCATGTAGCTCACGCCCGTCATCACGGCCTTGCGGATGCGGGAGCCCCAGCCCTCGCTGCCCGTCACGGCCGCGGCGGCGTCGGTCCCGTCACCGGTGACCTTCGGTGCGCGGGGGTCGTCCGCGGCCGCGAGGGCCTCCTCGATCATCTCCCGCGGCTCGTCGATCCCCCGCTTCACGGCGGAGGCGATGTACGGCAGCCCCGCGAAACGGGTGCGCTCACGGACGTCCACGTCCGTGGCGAAGATGACGGCCTCGGCGGACGCGATCACCGCGGCGTCCAGGCGCGTGGCGCCCGAGGAGCCCTGGGTCTCGACCTGCAGGTCCACCCCCATCTCCTCGGCGGCGTTGGTCAGCGCGTCCGCGGCCATGTAGGTGTGCGCGATGCCGGTGGGGCACGCGGTCACGGCCACGATGTGGCGCGGTCCGGCCGGCGCCTTCCCGGTTTCCGCGGCGGCCGCCCCGGTGCCGGCCGCGGCGGTTCCAGCTGCCGAGGTTCCTGCTCCGCTGGTCCCGGCGGCGTTGCTGCCGACCGCACTAATGCCGGCCGCTCCGGTGGCGGGAGTCCCCGCAGCTGCGGCGGCGGTCGAGCCGGCGGCGGCCGGTGCCCCCGTGCCCTGTGCGGCCGCGGCCCCCTCACCGGAGGTGCCCGCGGCGGTGGCCGCGGCGGCGTCGTCGGCCGGGGGCGCCAGCCCGAGGGCCCGGTCCACGATGTCCACGATCTCCTGCGGGGACTGCGCGGCGCGCAGCGACGCCACGAAGGGCTTTTTCATGAGCGAGCGGGCCAGCTTGGAGAGCAGCTTCAGGTGCTCCTGGTCCGCACCGGCCGGGGCCGCGATGAAGAAGACGATGTCCGCGGGACCGTCCTTCGCCCCGAAGTCCACGGCGGGGGCAAGCCGCGCCATGACGAGGGTCGCCTGGGTGACCGCCTCCGAGCGGCAGTGCGGGATGCCGATGCCGCCCGGGATGCCCGTGGCGTTCTTGGCCTCCCGCGCGAGCGCGTCCGCGGCGAGGGAGTCGGTGTCCTTCGCCCGCCCCTCGGCGTGCACGGTGGCGGCCAGTGCGCGGATCACGCTGTCCGTGGATCCGCCCAGGTCCCGGTCCAGCAGGACCAGTCCGGTGTTGATGAGATCTGACATGTCGGGCTCCTTGGGTGCGTCCCGTGGGGCGCGCTGGGGTGGTCAGGACCGGGGCTCGGCGCGGCGTGCGCCGCTGGTCCCGTCCGAAAGGTCGAGGACGGCGTCGGGCCCCGCGGGGGTCTGGTCGGTGCGCGACGGCGACGCCGCGGCGTCGTCGGCTGCTCCCGGGTGCGCGCCGCCGCGCCCCACGGGGGGCAGGCCGAGATCCGTGACCTGCACGGCGTCGGGCCTGGTCTGCGCCATGGTGGGCATCTGGGTCCCGGGCAGCGACGCCGCCGCGGAGCCGTGGGCCACGGCCTGTCGCAGGCACTCGCTGGGGACGTCACCGCGCTGGGCGGCCACGAGGTACCCCGTCAGCGCGCTGTCTCCCGCGCCCACGGTGGATCGCACGGTCACGGGTTCGTGCACGGCGTGCCAGGCGCCCTCGGGCGTCACCAGCACGGCGCCGTTGCCGCCCAGGGTGCACAGCACAGCGCCCACGCCACGGGCCACGAGTTCCTGCGCCGCCTCGGCGGCAGCCCGGGGATCGCTCTCGAAGACCGCCCCGTCGGTGCGGCCGAGCGACTCGGCGAGCTCGAAGCCGTTGGGCTTGATGACGTCGGGCAGCACGGGCAGCCCCGGCGTGAGGGCCTCGTAGAGGGGCTGGCCGGAGGTGTCCAGGGCCAGCAGCGGAGCCGCGGCTCCCAGCGCACCCTTCACCCGGGCGGCGAGAACCGCGTAGATGTCCGGCGCCGGGCCCGGGGGCACCGACCCCGCGCACACGAGCCAGGAGGCGCCCGCACCCCGGGCCACGATGCGCTCGACGATCCGCTCCACGGTGTCCTGGTCGACCGGGGGCCCGGGCTCGTTGATCTTGGTGGTGGTCCCGTCCGGCTCGGTGATCGTGATGTTGGAGCGCAGGGGCGCGCCGAGGGGGACGTTCTCGTAGCGCACACCGGCGGCGTCGAGCCCCGTGAACAGGGGGTCCGCAGCGTCCCCCGGTGCGAGTGCGACCGTCTGCTCGCCACTCGCAGTGAGCGCGCGGGAGATGTTCACGCCCTTGCCACCGGGGTCCTGGCGGGTGCCGCTGGCGCGCTGCACCTCCCCGCGCCGCAGCGGCTGCGAGAGGTCCACCGTGCGGTCCACGGAGGGGTTGAGGGTCACGGTGATGATCATGCGAGGACCACTTCCACATCGGCGTCTTCGAGGGCTTGGGCCAGGTCCCCCACCGGGGCCCGGTCCGTGATGAACGTGTCGATCTCTTCGAGTGAGCAGAACCGGGTGAGCGTCTCCTGGTCCTGCTTGCTGGCGTCGCACAGCACCACCACGCGGCGGGCGGCCTGGACGATCGCGGACTTGACCACCGCCTCGATGGGGTCCGGGGTCGAGAGTCCGAACTGGGCGTGGGCGCCGTTGCAGCCCACGAAGGCGAGGTCCGGGCGCAGCTGGTCGTAGTGCTGGGCGGCCCGGGATCCGGTGGCGGCCCACGTGAGCTTGCGGATCCGACCACCCACGAGTTCGAGTCCCACCCCCGGGGCGTCCGCGAGCTTGGCGGCGATGTGCAGGGCGTGGGTGATGACCAGCTGCTCCTGGCCGCCGGGCAGGTGGTTGTCGCGGGCGAGCAGCAGCTCCGCGAGCGCCTCCACGGTGGTTCCCGCGTCCAGCACCACGGCCCCGGCCTCGGCCCGTTCGAGAACCTCCAGCGCCCTGTGGGCAATGCTGCGCTTCTCCGCGGCGGCCTGGCGCTGCCGGGAGTCCATCCCCTGTTCCCCGCTCGTGGACTGGTCCACTGACACCGCTCCGCCGTGCACGCGGCGCAGCCGACCCTGGGACTCGAGCACGGCGAGGTCGCGGCGCACGGTCTCCATGGTGACCTCGAACCGTCTGGCCAGCTCGGCACCGTTGACACGGCGCTCCCGGGCCACGGTGCGGGCGATCTCCTCGTGGCGTTCTGCAGCGAACATCTTCACCTCACGGACGGGGAGTGACGGCGGTGACACCCCCTGTGGATGTGAGCTTATGTCTGTTTATGTGGTTTTACTACCCCCCATCCCACATTTCCGCATTGTTGCAAGGGAGATGGTGGCCAAGGTTTCTGGAAGCAGGGGTCACGGCGCGGGCACGGGCCCGGGAGCGCGGTGGTGCCGGCCCCAGCGGGGCGGTCCGAGCGCGTCGGCGACCCCGCGTATATTGGCCGCACCAGTCACCGCGCCCCTCGGCGCCCAGCGTCAGGACCGTCCGCCATGCAGCTGCTGCGTCTTCTGCGCACCTCCACCCGCCCTTACCTCCCGTGGATCGTGGGCGTCCTGGTCTTCCAGCTGCTCTCCACCATGGCCACCCTCTTCCTGCCGAGCCTCAACGCCCGAATCATCGACGACGGCGTCACCCGCGGTGACACGGACTTCATCTGGCGCACCGGTGCCCTCATGCTGGCCGTGGCCCTGGGCCAGATCGTCAGCGCCGTGATCGCGGTGTGGTGCGGTGCGCGCACCGCCATGGCAGTGGGCCGGGACCTGCGCCGCGACGTCTACCGCCGGGTGGGGCAGTTCAGCGCCCGCGAGGTCGGCCAGTTCGGGGCGCCCTCGCTGATCACCCGCAACACCAACGACGTCCAGCAGATCCAGATGCTCACCCTGATGTCGCTGAACTTCATGATCATGGCGCCCATCATGTGCATCGGCGGGATCGTCATGGCCCTGCGCGAGGACGCCGGGCTGTCATGGCTCGTGTGGGTCTCCATCCCCGTGATGGGTGTGATGCTCGGGTTGCTGATGGCCAAGCTCATGCCGTGGTTCCGCACCATGCAGGAACGCCTGGACGGCATCAACGGGGTGCTGCGGGAGCAGATCACCGGCATCCGGGTGGTCCGCGCGTTCGTGAAGGAGCCGTTCGAGACCGAGCGCTTCCGCCGCGCGAACCAGGACCTCACGGAGATCTCGCTGCGCATCGGGGCGCTGTTCGTTCTGATGTTCCCCGTGGTCAACATGATCATGCACCTCGCCACCGCCGCCGTGCTGTGGTTCGGCGGGCACCGGGTAGACCAGGGCGAGATCCAGGTGGGCGCCCTCACGGCCTTCCTGCAGTACATGCTGCAGATCCTGATGTCCGTCATGATGGCCACCTTCATGTTCATGATGGTCCCGCGCGCCATCGTGTGCGCGGAGCGCATCTGCGAGGTGCTCGACACCGAGCCGAGCATCCACCCGCCCCTGCACCCGGCCGTCGCGCCGCCCGCGCACGGCAGGGTGCGCTTCGAGGGCGTCTGCTTCCGCTACCCGGGCGCCGAGGCCCCTGTGCTCGAGGACATCGACTTCGCGGCGGAGCCCGGGGCCACCGTGGCCGTGGTGGGTGCCACGGGCTCGGGCAAGACCACCCTCGTGAGCCTGATCCCCCGGCTGCTGGACCCCGTGGCCGGCCGCGTGCTGCTGGATGGCGTCCCCCTGCCGGACTACGCCCCGCAGGACCTCGCCGGGAGGATCGGGCTGGTGCCCCAGAAGCCTTTCCTGTTCTCGGGAACCGTGGCGGAGAACCTGCGCTTCGGCCGGGAGGACGCCTCGGACGAGGAGCTGTGGGAGGCGCTGCGGGTCGCCCAGGCGGAGGACTTCGTCCGGGCGATGCCCCACGGGCTGGACTCCTCCGTGTCCCAGGGCGGCACCAACGTCTCCGGCGGCCAGCGGCAGCGGCTGAGCATCGCCCGTGCGCTCGTGGCCCGCCCCCGCGTGTACGTCTTCGACGACTCCTTCTCCGCCCTCGACGTCACCACGGACGCCGCCCTGCGCACGGCCCTGCGGCCCGTGACCCGGGACGCCACCGTGGTCACCGTGGCCCAGCGGGTCTCCACCATCGCGGACGCAGACCTCATCCTGGTGCTCGAGCACGGCCGCATCACGGCTCGCGGCAGCCACGCGGAGCTCCTCGAGCACAGCCCCACCTACCGGGAGATCGTCACGTCCCAGCTCTCGGCCGAACAGACCACCGGAGGCGCGCAGTGAGCCACAACCCCCAGCCGGCCGCCAAGCCGCAGAACTTCTGGTCCTCGGCCCGCCGCCTGCTCGGGCTGCTCTCGCCGCACCGCGCCGCCCTCGCCGTGGTGGTGGCCGCGGTGATCGGATCGGTCCTGCTCGGAGTCTTCGCCCCGCGCGTGCTCGGGCGCGCCATGGACGTGATCTTCGCCGGCGTCGTCGCCCGTTCCCTGCCCGCGGGCGCGGACCAACAGCAGGTGGAGGCCGGGCTGCGCGCCCAGGGGCAGGACACCTACGCGGACATGGTCTCCGCCATGGAGCTGATCCCCGGCCAGGGCGTGGACTTCGGACGGCTGGGCGCCCTGATCCTGCTGGTGCTCGCCATGTACACCGTGGCCTCCGCGCTGATGTGGCTGCAGGGCTACGTGCTCAACCGCGTGGTGATGCGCGTGGTCTACGACCTGCGCGCGGAGATCGAGCGCAAGCTCAACGCCCTGCCCCTGAGCTACTTCGACACGCGCCAGCGCGGGGACGTCATGTCCCGCGTGACCAACGACATCGACAACATCCAGACCGCCCTGCAGCAGACCTTCGCGCAGCTCGTCCAGAACGTGCTGACCGTGCTGGGCATCGTGATCATGATGTTCGCCGTCTCCTGGCAGCTCGCGCTCGTGGCCCTGCTCGCGCTGCCCCTGTCGGCGGTGGCCGCCGGGGTGATCGGCTCCCGCTCCCAGAAGCTCTTCGCCGGGCAGTGGAAGGCAACGGGCGTGCTCAACGGGCACATCGAGGAGTCCTTCTCGGGCCACGAGCTCGTGCACGCCTACGGCCGGCAGCGCCAGATGCAGGCGCAGTTCGACGAGCGCAACGAGGACCTCTACCGGGCGGCGTTCGGTGCCCAGTTCCTCTCCGGCACGATCATGCCCGTCATGCAGTTCATCTCCTACCTGTCCTACGTGGGCATCGCCGTGCTGGGCGGGCTGCGCGTGGCCTCCGGCCAGCTGACGCTCGGGGACGCCACCGCCTTCATCCAGTACTCGCGCGAGTTCACCCAGCCCCTCTCCCAGATCGCCGGCATGGCCACCCAGCTGCAGTCCGGGATCGCGTCCGCCGAGCGCACCTTCGAGCTGCTGGACGCGCCGGAGCAGGAGCCGGAGACCCCCACCGCCAGGCTGCCGGAGCGGCTGCGCGGAGAGGTGCGCTTCGAGCACGTGGACTTCTCCTACGACAAGGACGCCGCCACCGCGGGCGAACCGCCCATGATCGAGGACCTCTCCCTGCACGTGGAGCCCGGGCGCACCGTGGCCATCGTGGGCCCCACCGGGGCGGGCAAGACCACGCTCGTGAACCTGGTGCTGCGCTTCTACGAGATCGACGGCGGGCGGATCCTGCTGGACGGGATCGACATCCGGGACCTCGCGCGGGACGACCTCCGCCGCCAGGTGGGCATGGTCCTGCAGGACGCCTGGCTGTTCACCGGGACCATCATGGAGAACATCCGCTTCGGCCGACAGGACGCCACGGACGAGCAGGTCGTGGCCGCCGCGAAGGCCACCTACGTGGACCGCTTCGTGCGGGCGCTTCCGGACGGCTACGACACCGTGCTCACCGAGGACGAGACCTCGGTCTCCGCCGGTGAGAAGCAGCTCATCACGATCGCACGGGCGTTCCTGTCCCGGCCCTCGCTGCTCATCCTGGACGAGGCGACCTCCGCGGTGGACACCCGCACGGAGCTGCTCGTGCAGAAGGCCATGGCCGCGCTGCGCGAGAACCGCACCTCGTTCGTCATCGCCCACCGTCTCTCGACCATCCGGGACGCGGACACCATCGTGGTCATGGAGTCCGGGCGGATCGTGGAGCAGGGATCGCACGCGGAGCTGGTCGCGGCCGACGGCGCCTACGCCCGGCTCTACCGCGCCCAGTTCGCGGAGGGGTCCGCAGAGCAGGCGACGGAGCCTGCGGCGGAGGTGCCGTCAGAGGGCTCCACGGATGGAGCGGCTGAGGACTCGGCGCAGTGACAACCACCGCCGAGCGCGTCTACCGTGGACGTGATCGTCCACCCCCAGCAGATCGGATGCTCCCGTGACCAATTTTGCCAACGTCGAACGCCGTCACCTCGCGGCGCTGTTGCGACGCGTGGGCCCCGATGCCCCCACCCTGTGCGAGGGCTGGGACACGCGGGACCTCGCGGTGCACCTGGCCATCCGCGACGCGCGCCCGGACGCCGTCCCGGGGATGTTCTCGCCCCGGCTGCCGGTGCTCGGCAGGCACGCGGAGACCGTGGACGCCGAGTACCGCGGGATGCCGTGGGAGGACCTCGTGAACCTCGTGGAGCGGCCCCCGCTGCACTCGCCGGGGCGCTGGTCCCCGATCGACAAGCGGATGAACACCGGCGAGTTCTTCATCCACCACGAGGACGTCCGCCGCGCCCAGCCCCAGTGGCACGCCCGGCAGCTGCTCAACGACGAGCAGAAGGCCCTGTGGAGCATGCTGAAGCTGGCCGGCCCCGCGCTGCTGCGCAAGGAGCCCGAGTCGGTGGTGCTGATCGCCGCCGGGTTCGGTGCCGTGCGAGGGGGCAAGAAGTCCGCGCGCCGGGTGCAGATCGTGCGCGGCGAACCCGCCGAGCTGCTGCTGTGGGCCTTCGGGCGCCGGGAGCAGGCGGACGTGGAGATCACCCAGGAGTAGCGCCCCTCCCCGCACCCCGTGCCGGACAAGGCCCAGAGGGACACCGGTGACAGACGACCGGCCCCGCTCCTCAGGAGCAGGGCCGGTCGTTCGTCACGCGGGGAGCTCAGTCGCTCTCGACCTCGCGGGACCCCAGCTCGGCGTCGAGACGCAGCAGGCCGGGCCCGTCGTTGTGCACCAGGCGGGCCTGGTCCACGATCTCCTCCACGCTGGCCTCCTCCTCGAGCTGCTCGCTGATGAACCAGTGCAGCAGGGGCATGGCGTCGATGTCGCCCTCCTCCTGCGCCAACCGGTACAGGTTGCGGATGGACTCGGAGACCTCGCGCTCGTGGGCGAGGGCCGCCTGGAAGCAGCCCAGCGGAGAGGTGTCCTCGAGGGTCGGCCCGTTCATGCTGCCGATCTTCGGGTCACCGCCGCGGTCCACCACGTGGTCGATGAACTTCTCCGCGTGGGTGACCTCCTCGGCCGCCTGCGCACGGAACCACTGCGAGAACCCGGGCAGGCTCGCCACGTCCATCTCGATGGACAGCTGTCGGTAGACCACGCTCGCCTGGAGCTCCATGGTGATCTGCTCGGTGATCGCTTCTGCCATTCTTCCCTTGATTTCCATGTGGCCCATGGAAGCACCTTTCGCCCGGCCTGGATAGTGAGTGAGGCCTGGCTCAGTCACACCTGCCACCCGTGCACCCGGCAGAGTGCCCTGCGGATCCGGGGTGCGCGGGCGCCCGCGACTTGTCCAGTATCATGGAGCGGTCCCGTGCGGGCGCGGCAGGCGGTGCTGGTGCACCCCGGCCGGCCGTGGCGGGAGCGCAGCGCCCCCTTAGCTCAGATGGCCAGAGCATCTGTCTTGTAAACAGAGGGTCGCCGGTTCGAATCCGGCAGGGGGCTCCCGTGGAACGCAAAGAACCCCGGTCGTCCTGGACGGCCGGGGTTCTTCACATTGGTTCCGGGCATGGGCGCCACGGCTACTTCTTGGCCTTGACCGCCTTGTCCAGCACGTCCGAGAAGGTGCCCTGCTCGAAACGATTGCCGTCCACGTAGATCGTGGGCGTCCCGGCCACGCCATTGTTCACGGCCTCGCGGGCAACAACGTTCACGAGCGGGCGGTAGGTGTTCTCGTCGAGGTCGTCCGCGGAGATGTTCGCGCCGTGCTTGTTGGCGATCTCCGCGATCTCGGCGTTGCTCAGCCCGCCGCTGCCCTGGTGGGTGAAGATCTCCTGGGCGTAGTCCATGTACTGGTCGGTGCTGACCTGCTCCGCCACGAGGTAGGCGGCGTTGGCGGAGCGTGAGGAGTACTGGTCCGGTGTGGCCTTGTCGAGGAAGTTGAGGTTGCGGTACTCCACCTCCACCTTCCCGGAGTCCACGGCCTTCTTGATGGTGTCCGCGTTCTCCTTCTCGAAATCTGCGCAGTGCACGCACTCGAAGTCCTGGAAGATCACGAGCTGCACGGGCTTTCCGTTGCTGGCCGCCTTGTCCTTGTCCACGATCCCCAGGGGGGTCTTGGTGGTGTCCGGGCTCTCCTCCGCCGCGGGCAGCTGGGAGAGGTCCCGCTCCTGGACGTCCGAGGTGTTCTTGGCGATCCCGTCCTTGGTGAGCGTGATGCCGCCGTACTGGTTGGAGCTCGCGGGAACGGGCCCCGCGTCCGGGATCGTGGCCTTGTTGTTCTGCCACACGACCAGCCCGATGATCAGCGCGATGACAACCACGAGCGCCACGATGCCGATGATCAGACCGGTGGGCCTGCCGCTGGAGCGACGGGACTGCTGGTCCGCGATCCGACGGGCCCGCTCCCGGGCGTCGTCCGACGCCGACGAGCCGGAGGTCTTCTTCTGTGCAGCCATGGGGGTCCGGGTTTCCTTCCGAGGGGGTGGACACGTGTGGATACTGCCCCTCAGAGTACCCGGCCCGCCTCGGCGCCGGTGGCGGCAGGTGACGCACGACGACGCCGCGCGCACGGCCACGCGGCGGCGTCGTCCCCCTGGGCGGCGGTAGTACGCCCACTTAGAATGGGGTGACCAGCAGTCCCCGGGGAAGGAACCCAGCGTGTCCGCAGAGCAGTCTCTTCAAGAAGTGAACGTCCCGCGTGACGGTTACGACTTCGTGGTGGTCTCCAACCGGCTCCCCGTGGACCGGGACGTCGCGGAGGACGGCAGCAGCACGTGGCGCCGCTCCCCCGGCGGCCTGGTGAGCGCCCTTGCCCCGGTGATGGCGCAGCGCGACGGCGCGTGGGTCGGCTGGTCCGGGGCGCCGGACGAGGACTTGGAGCCGTTCGACCACGACGTCTTCCACCTCGTCCCGGTAGCGCTGTCCGAGCTGGAGGTGCGCAGGTACTACGAGGGCTTCTCCAACGCGACCCTGTGGCCCCTCTACCACGACGTGATTGCGTCCCCGGAGTTCCACCGCACGTGGTGGTACGCCTACCGCAGGGTCAACGAGCGCTTCGCCCGCCAGGCCGCGGAGACCGCCGCGCCGGGCGCCACGGTGTGGGTGCAGGACTACCAGCTGCAGCTCGTGCCCCGCATGCTGCGGAGGCTGCGTCCGGACGTGACCATCGGCTTCTTCAACCACATCCCTTTCCCGCCCACTGAGATCTTCTCGCAGCTGCCGTGGCGCAGGGCGGTGCTGGACGGACTCACGGGCGCGGACCTGATCGGCTTCCAGCGCCCCGGGGACGCCCAGAACTTCCAGCGCTGCGTGCGCAAGTACCTGGGCGTGCAGTTCATCAAGGGGACCGCGCAGTTCAGCGAGAGCACCGCGGACGGCGAGGAGACCTCCTGGACGGTCAACGCGGGGTCGTACCCGATCTCGATCGACGTGGAGTCCATCAAGGAGCTCACCGCGGATCCCTCGGTGCGGGCGCGGGCGAAGGAGATCCGCGAGGAGCTCGGCAACCCGGAGACCGTCTACATGGGCGTGGACCGCCTGGACTACACCAAGGGCATCCGCCACCGCATCAAGGCGTACGGGGAGCTGCTGCACGACGGCGAGCTCTCCGTCGAGGACTCGGTGCTCATCCAGGTGGCCAGCCCCTCCCGCGAGCGGGTGGACTCGTACCGCCAGCTGCGGGAGCTCGTGGAGGGCATGGTGGGGCGCATCAACGGCCAGCACGACACCATCTCCCACACGGCCATCCGCTACCTGCACCACGGCTACCCGTTCGAGGAGATGGTGGCCCTCTATCTCGCGGCGGACGTCATGCTCGTCACGGCGCTGCGGGACGGGATGAACCTCGTGGCCAAGGAGTACGTGGCCGCGCGGCAGGACAACTCGGGCGTTCTGGTGCTCTCGGAGTTCACGGGGGCCGCCGAGCAGCTCAGGCAGGCGGTGCTCGTGAACCCGCACGACATCGACGGTCTGAAGGAGGCCATGCTCCACGCCCGTGACATGCCCCGCACGGAGGCTCGCAAGCGCATGGTGGCGATGCGCCGGCAGGTGCTCACGCACGACGTCGTGGACTGGTCCCAGCGCTTCCTGGACGACCTCGCACAGCACGCCGCCGCCCACGCACCTGGCGGGGACGACGACGCCACGGCCGCGGGTGCCCGGGCGGGCGGCAGTCATGAGTGACGACCTCCAGGACGCCCTGGACCGCGCGGCCGCGGCGCCGCGGCTGCTCGTGGCGCTGGACTTCGACGGAACGCTGGCCCCGTTCACCGAGGACCCCGCCGACTCCCGGCCGTTGCCGGCCGCGCGCGAGGCCCTTGATGCTCTCGCACAGCTGCCGCACACCACCGTGGCCGTGATCTCCGGGCGCCCCCTGGAATTCCTGCGCACGGTGGTGGACCCGGACTCGCGGATGGTGCTCTCCGGCTCCCACGGCGCGGAGGTGGACCTCTCCGCAGCCCCGGGCGCGGGCTCAGGGACGAGGATCGAGCTGAGCGCGCAGCAGTCCGACCTGCTCGAGCGCGCCGTGGCGGCCACCTTAGCGCTCGTGGCCCGTTACCCCGGTGCCCGCGCCGAGCCGAAGCCCGCGGGCGTGGCCTTCCACGCACGCCCCATCGCGGATCCCGGGGAGGCGCAGCAAGCCCTCGAGGAGATGACCGCGGTCTACGAGGCCATGCCCGGGCTGCGACTGACACCGGGGCAGCTGGTGGTCGAGTGCTCCGTGCTCGGCGCCACCAAGGGGGACGGCCTCGCCACCATCGCCGCCGCGGTCCACCCGGACGTCACCGTCTTCGCGGGGGACGACGTCACGGACGAGGACGCCCTGGCCGTCCTCGGGCCCGGGGACGTGGGGATCAAGGTGGGCGAGAAGGACTCCATGGCACGCTGGCGGGTCGCGGATCCCCCGGCGCTGGCGGCGTGCCTGAGCCTGCTCGCGCACCGCAGGACCCGCGCCATGACTAGCATGAAGTGACATGACGGTCCCCTCATCCTCCGACTCCCCGGCAGCGGGAGCACCCCGGCCCCTGCGGGGTGTATCCATCAGCACGGCCTTCCCGGACCCGGCGCTGCTCGAGCTGCCCTGGGAGCTGCCGCTGGAGCAGTGGCCCCCCGAGGTCCTCGCGGCCTACCCCAGGGGTCTCTCCCGCCACGTGGTGCGCTTCGCGCACGTGGGGCGCAAGGTCGTGGCGGTCAAAGAGACCACAGCCCACTACGCCCAGCGGGAGTACGGTCTGCTGCGCAAGCTGCAGACCATGTCCATCCCGTCCGTGGTCCCGGACTCCGTGGTCACCGACCGCTACACACCGGACGGCGAGCCCCTGCCCGCGGCGCTCGTGACCGACCACCTGAGCTTCTCACTGCCCTATCGCACCATCTTCGAGCAGGTCCCAGCCCCGGAGACCATCGAGCGGCTCGTGGACGCCCTGGCCTCCCTCATCGTCCAGCTGCACCTCTCCGGCTTCTACTGGGGGGACGTCTCGCTGTCCAACACCCTGTTCCGCCGGGACGCCGAGGCCTTTGCCGCGTACCTCGTGGACGCGGAGACCGGTGAGCTGCACCCCTCCCTCACCCGGGGGCAGCGGGGGTACGACATCGACCTCGCCCGCACCAACGTGGCCGGGGAGGTCATGGACCTGTTGGCCGGTGAGGACATGCAGCAGCGGCTGCGGGACGCGGGCGTGGATCCCGCGTCCGTGGACCCGTTCGAGATCTCCCAGCGCCTCGTGGACACCTACGAAGGGCTGTGGGAGGAGCTCACGGCCACGGAGACCTTCCCCGTGGGCGATCGCTGGCGCGTCCAGGCGAGGGTCGAGCGGCTCAACGAGCTCGGCTTCGACGTCGAGGAGGCCTCCCTGGACTCGGACGAGACCGGGCAGGTCCGCCTGCGCCCGCGCGTGGTCGAGCCCGGGCACCACTCCCGCAAGCTGCTGCACCTCACGGGGCTCAACACGCAGGAGAACCAGGCGCGGCGCATCCTCACGGACATCCACCAGTTCGGCCAGGCCCTGTACCCGGGTCTGCCGGAGGACCTCACCGCGCAGCTGTGGATGCGCGAGGTGTTCGTGCCGATCATGGAGGCGATCCCCGCCGAGCTGCGCCGCAAGCGGGAACCCGCCCAGATCATCCACGAGGTGCTCGAGCACCGCTGGTTCATGTCCGAGAGCGCCGGCGAGGACATCCCCACCCCGGTCGCCGTGCAGGACTACGTGAAGCACTACCTCGCCACGCGACCGGACGAGATCAACGTGTTCTAGTTGCCCGGAGTGCTCTGCGGACGTGCGGCCATCAGATCGAACAGCGCCCGGTGCATCCGCTCGGTCCACCTCTCGTCGAGCGAGCCGTAGCGCGCCACGTGCGCATATGCCGCTCCCAGGACGAAGTCCACCACCATGTCGATGTCCACCGAGGCGCGGATCAGCCCCCGCTGAACGTCCCGTTCGAGCAGCGCGCGCAGCGCGTCCATGCGCGGTCGCACCACGGAGGCGCGCAGCACCCTGGAGGTCTCGGAGTGCGGCTCCTGCAACAGGGCGATGACCACGCCCATGCCCAAGTCCCGCAGCAGCATGTCGACGGCCGCCTGCAGCGCCCGCTCCCACGTGGCATCCTGCGCCACGGGTGGCTCGGCAGCCGCCGTGTGCTGCAGCGCGGCCTCGAGCATCTGGGCACTGTTGTCGTAGCGGCGGTAGATCGAGGTCTTCGCCACGCCCGTGCTGGCGGACACGGCTTCGATCGTCACCTTCTGCGGACCGCCCTCGCGCAGCAGACGCAGCGCGCCCGCCACGATCTTGTGGTCCGTGCGGGCCGTACGTGGATCCACGGATGACGACGCCACCCGCTCACCCGGGTGCGCGGCGCCGTCGTCCTGCCGCACCGCCTCACCGCCCTTCGCCACGCCGTCGCGCGTCGCCGCGCGGTCGTCCGCGCGTCCATCACCCGCGCGCCCGTCGCCCGGGTGACCGCCCTCCGGCGGCGCTTCCGTCACCACGGCTCAGGCCCTCCGCCAGTCTTCGACCGGCCAGTGCGCCTTGCGCGCGCGGCGGTATAGAGACAGGTCCGGGTTCACGGCGAACGGGTGGCCCAGCAGTGACAGCCAGCTCGCATCCGCCACGGAGTCCCCGTACCCGTAGGAACGGCTCAGGTCGAGCCCGTGGTCCTGCGCGTAGCGCTTGAGCCACTGGGCCCGGGCCTCGTCTACGAGCGGCGGGGTGGCCAAATAGCCCGTGAGCACACCATCCACCTGGTCCATGCGCCCGGCGACCACCTCGTCGAACAGCTCCGCGATGGGACTCACCAGCAGGTCCAGGGAACCGGTGACCAGTACCGTGCGGTGGCCCGCGGCCCGGTGCTCACGGATCCGCTCCAGGGCGCCGGGGCGCACGCTCTGTGCCACAGCCTGGCCGAGAGGACCGGCTACCAGTTCCTCGACACGCGCCACCGAGACGCCCTCATAGCGGCGCAGGAACGCGCGTATGAACTCCCCGCGGTCCCGCCGTTCGGCCTTGACGTATGTGGGAGCGTTGCCCACGAGCTCGCCGAGCTCCGCGGGCCACTGCAACGGGCTCAGCTCGAGTCGGCGCAGCAGCGCGTACTGCGTGATGATGTTGCCCCCGGCCACAGTGCCCTCGAGGTCGAACACAGCCACGACGTCCGCGCCCTGCGTCAGGCCGCGGCTGCGCCCGGTTCGCTTGCGGGACGCCGCCCTGGCCCGGGTGTAGGCGCGGGTCATCTCGGTCAGCGCGGGCAGGTGGACCTCCTGCCAGTACTCGGGCCACGAGATCGCGCGGACGTCGAAGTGCTGATCCTCCGGTGTCACATCCGGCAGGGAGGCGTCCAGGCGCCGCAGGTGGGTGTCGTCGAAGATCATCTCGGTGCGTGTGTAGTTCTGGTAGAGGTCCACGTAGGTGCGCAGGGAGCCCAGACCGGTCTGCATCCGGTGCAGGGAGTTGGTCCACTCCCGGGTGGTGGCCGTGGCCGGGAGCACCGAGCTCAGGCGAACACCCACCGCGGCGAGCTTCTCCTTGACCGCCAGTCCGCGCTCCATGGAGTTGTTCGCCGGGAACCTCCACTCGGGCACCACGACCGGGTTGCCGTGGCCGTCCTGCAGCGGGTGCTCCAGGAAGTAGGAACGCACGCTGCGGTACATCTGGTGGAACGGCAGCGGGTTCGAGGCCCCGGAACACACTTGGTAGTAGGCGGCACTCGGACCGGGCGACGACGCCGCCGGCGTCAGAGGCACCCGCGCGGCCTCCGCCTCACGGTGCCCGCCCCGCGCCAGGGCCACGATGGCGTTGACCACGAAGTCCACGGGGATCACGTCCAGCACCGAGTCCGGCAGACCCGGGAACTCGGGCAGCGCGCCCTTCGCATAGGCCATGATGAGCGGGTCCGCGACCTTGTAGCCGTCGATCCACCCCGGGAAGGGGTGGCGCAGCGCGGACTCGATGATCGAGGGGCGCACGATGGACAGCCGGTGCCCGTGCCCCGCCCACTTCTGCTCGGCCACGCGCTCGCCCAGCGCCTTGGTGAAGGTGTAGATGTCGGTCCAGCCGAGTGACTGGGCGCGGGTGCGGCCGTGGTCCACCAGCCGCGAGCGCACCCACTCCTGCCGGGCCGCCTCCGCGGCACGTGCCACGGTCTTTGGGCCCTCCTTGCCGTGGGTGCGCGTGGCCTCGCGGATGAAGGACTCGAGTCGTTCGGGGCTGCGGGACTCCACCTGGGCCGTGTCCGCGGCGCGCACGGCGGCGTCGAACTCCACCTGCCAGTCGACGTCGTGGTCCACGGAGGCCTCGGGGCGCAGGCCCTTGGCGATCCCGCCCACGTAGCACGTGGACACGTGGATCACGTGGGGGTCCTGCCCGGCCGCGCGCAGCGCGTCGTAGAGGCCCACAGCGCCGCCCACGTTGGTGCGGAACGCCTCGTCGATGGGCGGGTCGAAGGAGACCGTGGACGCGGAGTGGACCACCACGTCGAAGGGCTCCCCGATCTCTGAGAGCCCCGTGAGGTCCCCCTCGAGAACGCTCGTGCGCTCGGCGAAGACCTCTTCCGCGCGCTCCTCCCCCACGGCCTCGCGCCAGGTCCTGAAGGAGGGCTTGTGCAGCAGCTGGCGCAGCCGCGAGCTGCCGGACTGCGAGCCCTTGGGGCGCACGACCGCCGTGACGTGGACGTCTTCGCAGCTCGAGAGCAGCCGCTCCAGGACAGCCTGGCCCAGGAAGCCCGTGGCTCCCGTGAGGAGCACGCGGGTGGGGGTCTCGGTCAAGGGGTTCCTCCGTGGTCGGTCCGTGGTGGGCTGGCCCTTGGACGGGCCACTGCGCTACGCCCACCGTAGTGTATCTTAGGGGCATGCTTACCGCTCTCGTGACCGGTGGAACGTCAGGCATCGGTGCCGCGTTCGCACGCTCGCTCGCCCGCAGGGGCTTCAACCTCGTCCTGGTTGCCCGGGACGCGCAACGACTCGAGGACACGAGTCGGGATCTCACCGCCGAGTACGGCGTCCATGTGGAGACGATCACGGCGGACCTGGCCGTGCGCGAGGACCTCTGGCGCGTGGCCCGTCGCCTCGAGGACCCTCAGAAGCCGGTGGACATGCTCGTCAACAACGCCGGTTTCTCGGTGAAGGCGCCCTACACTGCCGAGGACTTCCACCAGCACGAGGCGGGGTTCGAGGTCATGTGCGCGGCCGTGGCGCGGCTCTCCGGTGCCGCGGCACGGGCGATGGTCAAGCGCCGTTCGGGCTGGATCGTCAACGTGTCCTCGACCTCCGGATACGTGACCATGGGCGAGTACTCCGCGATCAAGGCCTACGCGACCAGCATGACCGAGTCGCTCGCCGTCGAGCTGCACGGCACGGGCGTGCACGTCACGGCGCTGCTGCCGGGCTGGGTGCGCACCGAGTTCCACAGCCGCGCGGGCATCACCGGCTCCTCCATCCCGGACTTCATGTGGCTGGACGCGGACAGGCTCGTCGAGGAGGCACTGGCGGACGTCGCGCGGGGCAAGGTGATCTCGGTGCCCACGCTGCGGTACAAGGTCATGGTCGCCGCGCTGCACCACCTCCCGCGCCCCGCCGTCCGCTGGGTCTCCCGCAAGATCTCCGGCGTGCGCCAGCGCGAGCTCAAGGCCTGAGCCGTGGCACACCAGGACGCCCCCGTGCCCTCCGAGGACGACGCCGCCGATGCATCCCGCGGATCCACGTCCCGCCCTGCGAAGCCCTCCCGTCCCGGGAAGCCTCCCCGTGAGGGGAGAGAGCCCCGTTCCGCGAAGGAGCCCGAGGCGCGGCCCCGGGTGCTCGAGTCCCTCGAGGGCAGCGCGGGTCAGCAGGACCCTGTGCCCCCTGCTCCCCCGGCGGAGTCCGCTGACCTGACCGCCGCGCACTACACAAACCCCACGCGACGCATTGCCCGGCGGATCGTGCAGAGCATCTTTTTCCGCGGGCTGGTCAACCGCACCATCCGGCGGACCACCGTGGTGGACCCGGCGGCCTACGGCGTGAAGGGCACGTGCGTCGTCGTCGCGAACCACTCGAGCCACCTGGACGCGCCGCTGGTGATGAGCGGCGTGCCGCGCTACATCTCGCGCGACCTCGCCACCGGCGTGGCCGCGGACTACTTCTTCACCGCATGGCACAAGAAGTTCTTCACCCAGCTGGTGTTCAACGCGTTCCCCGTGGACCGCCGCGGTGAGGGCGCGAACAAGGGGCTGTCCAAGAAGCTGCTCGCGGCCGGCGTGCCACTGCTGATCTTCCCCGAGGGCACCCGCTCGAAGACGGGGAAGATGGCCCCATTCCGGGTGGGGGCGGCGTCGTTGGCGCTGGCCGTGCAGGTCCCGGTGGTTCCTGTCGCACTGATCGGCGCGCACGAGGCCATGCCGCGCGGCGCCAACTGGCCCCGTCCCGGCCGCCCACCCGTCGTGGTTGCGGTGGGCGCGCCCCTGCGGGCCCGAGGCAACGAGACCGCGCGCAGCTTCAACGAGCGCATCGAGGCCGCCGTGCGTGCCCTGTACGCCGCGAACCGGCACATGATCCACGACTAGTCGTCTCCCAGGAAGAGGTTTTCGCCCAGTGGCACACGTGAAGCATCAGAAGTGGTGGGGCTGGGGCGAGGAGGGCGTGTTCTTCAACTACGAGAACAAGCCCGCGTTCGCCCCGTTCGTGGAGGAGGCGATCGGCGTCAGCCTGCGGCCCCGGCAACGTGACACCGTGGAGTTCGCCACCGCGCAGGTGCCCGAGTCCCGCGCCCCCGAGGACGTCCTGGCGCACCTGCGGGAGATCAGCGGCGCGGAGAACGTGAGCGTGGAGGACGAGCTGCGCGTGGTGCACTGGGCTGGCAAGTCCGTGCTCGAGCTGCTGCAGACCCTGCGCAACGACTTCACCCGCGTCCCGGACGTCGTGGTCTACCCCGGCTCAGAGGACGAGGTCACCAGGATCCTCGAGACCGCTGTGGCCGAGGACCTCGTGGTCATCCCCTTCGGCGGCGGCTCGAGCATCTCCCGTAGCCTGCAGGCCGGGCAGGACGAGTCCCGCTGCATCGTTTCCGTGGACATGGGGCGGCTGGACCGTGTGCTGGAGATTGACGAGACCTCGGGGCTGGCCACCATCCAGGCGGGTGTGCTCGGTCCGGACATGGAGGAGCAGCTCAACGCCCGCGGCTGGACGCTCGGGCACTTCCCTGACTCCTTCGCCCACTCCACCCTGGGTGGTTGGGCCGCCACCCGCTCCTCCGGGATGCAGTCGGACAAGTACGGGGACATCGCGGACATCGTGCGCGGTCTGCGCCTGGTCCGGCCCACCGCAACCGTGGTGCTGCGTCCGCTGCCGTCAACGTCAACGGGCCCGAGCCTGCGGGAGATGGTCATCGGCTCGGAGGGACGGCTGGGGATCATCACCGAGCTCACCGTGCAGGTGCACCGGCTGCCGCAGGAGCACGAGGTCATCGCCTACATGTTCCCCACGTGGCAGCAGGCGCTGACCGCGGTGCGCCAGTACACGGAGGCGGAGATCCCGCTGACGTTCGCCCGCGTGTCGGACGCGCACGAGACGGCGTTCTCGCTGGCCACCCAGAAGGCCTCCACCTCCGTCAAGGGCAGGCTCGCTGCCAGGGGGCAGGAGGCCCTGTGGGCGGTGATGCGACGGCGCGGCTGGGACACGGACGCCATGTGCCTCTCCTACGTGTGCTTCGAGGGCACGGTCAAGGACGTGGCCGAGCGCAAGAAGGCCGTGGCGAAGATTGCGAAGGCCCAGGGCGCCGTCGTCCTCGGCTCCGGACCGGGCGCGCTCTACGACCAGAAGAAGTTCGACACGCCCCACCTGCGGGACTTCCTGCTCGAGCAGAACACCGTGGGGGACGTCTCCGAGACCGCCGCGCCGTGGTCGCAGCTGACCACGGTCCACAAGGCCGCGTACGACGCCGCCCAGCGCGCCTATGCGAGGCTCGACAAGACCGGCTGGATCATGTCGCACATGTCCCACTCGTACCACTCGGGGGCGTGCCTGTACTTCACATTCGCGTACGTCTTCGACGAGGAGAACCCGTACGAGGAGTACCACATGATCAAGTCCGCCATCCAGCAGTCGTTCATCGACTCCGGGGGCACTCTGTCCCACCACCACGGCGTGGGAGTGGAGCACCAGCCGTGGATGGAGCAGGACATCTCCCCCGAGGGGGTGCGCCTGATGCACGGCCTGTTCGAGGTCGCAGACCCCGGGGGCAACTTCAACCCTGGCAAGATCGTCCCCTGACCCCACGCTGACAGGGCAAGGGCTCCGCACCGTCGAGCGACGACGGCGCGGGGCCCTTCTCGTACGCTGCGGCGGCTGACTGACGCCGACGCCTCGCGGGACGGCGCGTCGCCGCCGCACGCGTCTCGTCGCACCCGTCAGGCCATGCTCTGAGAAGGAACTCGATCCGCGAGAGAACCGGATAACCGGCGCGCCCACCGGCCCGCGGCGTCGTCGCCCGGGGCTCCCCTCCCGGGGTCGCGGGTGACGTCGTGATTGTCAGTGCTCACGCCGCCCGGCATGCGTGCGGGCGGCACGGGCGTACCAGTCCAGCACCTCGGCGTCTTCGGCGGTCGCCCGGTTGAGGGTGCTCGGGTCCGCGCCCTGGAAGAGCTTCTTGACCGGGATCTCCAGCAGCTTGCCGGTGCGTGTGCGTGGAACCGCGGGAGCCTCGATGATCTCGTCGGGGACGTAGCGCGGGGAGACCTGGGTGCGGATCGCGTCGACGATGCGCCGCTCGAGCTCTCGCGTGAGGCGCGTGCCGGGCTGGGGCACCACGAAAAGCGGCATGTAGTAGTCGCCGCCGGCCAGTTCCGCCCCGATCACCATGGACGCGGCCACACCATCCACGCGGTCCACCACGTGGGTCAGGTCCGCCGAGCCCATCCGGATGCCGCCGCGGTTGATGGTGGAGTCCGAGCGGCCGTGCACCACGAACGGGCCCTCGTGCAGCTGGGTGACCCAGTCCCCCTGGCGCCACACCCCCGGGAACATGTCGAAGTACGCCGCCTGGTAGCGCTCACCCTGCGGGTCGTTCCAGAAGAACACCGGCATGCTCGGCATGGGCCGGGTGATCACGAGCTCCCCCACCTCGTCCCACACGCGTTCACCACGGGAGTTCCACGACTGGGCGTCCACGCCCAGGTACGGGCCCATGATCTCGCCCCGGTACACGGGCTGGTACGGGTTGGTCCCGATGAAGGCACTGGTCACGTCCGTGCCGCCGGAGTCCGAGCCCAGCCGCACAGTGCCCGAGACGGCCTCGTAGACCCAGTCCCAGGTGGCGTCAGGCAGCGGTGACCCCGTGACCAGGATGGACTTCAGCGAGGAGAAGTCCATGCTCACGTTGGGCACCACACCGGCGCGCTGCACCATGCTCAGCACGCCGGCGCCGGCCCCGAAGAACGTCGCACGGTTGCGCGCAACGAGCTCGAACGACTTCTGCGGTCCCCCGAACGTCGGGGAGCCGTCGTACGTGATGATCTGCGCTCCGGTCAGCAGAATGCCGGCGAGCATGTTCCAGACCATCCAGGTGGTGGCCACGGCGTAGTAGGCCACGTCCCTCGGGCCGAGTCCAGAGTGCAGGCCAAGTGCCTTGTAGAACTCCAGGGTCACACCGCCGTGGGAGTGCACGATTCCCTTGGGCTTCCCGGTGGTGCCAGACGAGTAGAGGATCCACAGCGGATGCTCGACGGGCAGCTGCTCGTAGCGCGGTTCGGCCTGTTCTGAGGCAATCTCCGAAAAGCGCAGAGCGTCCCCGGGAAGTTCTCCGACGCTCTCCCGCGGCATCTGATCAACCACGATGAGTTGCTCCACGCTCGGCAACACGTCCCGCAGGTCCTGGTAGGAAACCGTCATGTCCCGCACCGTGCCACCGAACTCGTAGCCGTCCCCCACGAACAGCACCTTCGGCTCGATCTGGGCAAACCGATCGGCCACGCCGGAGGGCCCGAAGTCGGTGTTCACCACGGACCACACCGCCCCCACTGATGCCGTGGCAAGCATCGCGGCCACGGTCTCTGGGATGTTGGGGAGCACCCCCGCCACCCGGTCGCCAGGTTCCACCCCCTGAACCGTCCCAGGTTTGGTGCCGCATCTTTTCGAGTTGAGAGGATGGCGTCATGCCGAAGAA
>NZ_VELE01000030.1 GCF_007681555.1 Kocuria salsicia
CTAGGCCACTACTCAAAGCCGGCGACTTCCAGACCGCGACTACACCCTCGATTGGGATCAGCCAGATTGCGGTGCCGTTCGCTGGGGGTGGCGAGGTCGGATTGGAAGCTCGAGCAAGCCTGTCGTCGAGCTGGACCGAGAGCACCGGAACCGCGTCACGTCAGCAGTTCGTCTACTCCCAGGCGTACAACCTGCACCTCGTGCGGCAGTTCCTCGACCAGGAGAATCTTCTGACGCGCGTGGCATCTGTAAAGCACGCTGAGGCAGTGCGGCCGGGGGCGTTCGTGGAGTACACCACCGCCTTCGACCCGGTCGAGCTCACGCTCGCCCTCGATGTCATCTCGCCAGAACTCGTTGAGGCCGTTACGCGCTTCACTGTGAAGCAGGACTACCTTGAACGCTTCCCCACGGAGGGAGGTCATGAGGCGCGGGAAGAGCACGCGCAGCGAATGGGCATCGCGGCGGACATGAAAGGTGAGCTTGCCCGAGCGATCGCAAACGCCGTTAAAGCCGACACACGCCAGGAAACCACGCGCGAGTACTACGGACGCGTCACTGCCACCCCGGCGCTGACCCTGATAACCATTTGCGACTTGGCGCACTTCATCGTGGATGATCCCGACCGACTCCTCGACGGAACCTTCACCGTGCTGGGCAAGGTTATCGCGCCTGTCGAAAAGGATGCGCCGACCTTCTCGCGCAACAAACTCCTTCGCAACCTTGCCCCAGCCGCGCTTGATAGCGGCATCGAAGAGATGCGCAAGCTGATGAGCAATGCCCCGAAGGTTGGTGAGAAGCCGCCTTCGGAGTATATCGACCTCAAGTTGGCCTCCCGCGTGAACGGAGCTTCGATGCGCATCATGCCCCTCGCCATCTACTCCTAACGTTCCCAGGGTTGATCCGAGCGCGCAGCTTCCCGACAACGAAGGGCGCGTCAACAAGCGTTGCGAGGATCGCGCCATTCACGGCTGCAGTTCACGCACCGGCGACTCGTCGACACGGTCCCGGGTGCTGCCGTAAGGGCGTCCCGAATACGGGGAACAGAATGTTCCGGTCATGCGACGGGTCAGTGCTGCGCCCCGCTTGGCGCTCGGGCGCCGACACGGTGTTTCGAGATGCAAGTTGTGGAGCGCGTGCAGTTGAGGTGGACCGATAGAAACTTGCCCGATGCCGCGGGGCGCGTGAGCATCCTCATCTGCCGATGTGCGCGCGTTGTTGGCTAGCGTAGTGGCATGGACTCGCTGACACTGGATGCCCTCTTGGAACTGGAGCGAGCGGGATGGACCTTGAACCGTCCCAGGTTCTCGGCCGCTTCTATGCGGGGAGCGGCTCTGGGTTGAGGGCCGCGT
>NZ_VELE01000031.1 GCF_007681555.1 Kocuria salsicia
GCTACGCTCACGGAAGCGGCATAACCGAAACGACACCGTGTCCACGATTCGGGGTCAAGGCCCGACGACCAGTTCGTCCCGGATGGGCAGGGCGCCGTGGGCGAGGAGCAGGGCCCTGACGTACTCGGGGATTCCTCGTTCACAGGGCAGACACTCACACCGTCTTCATGATGGGGAACCTATCAGTGACCGCCGCTCCAAGCGGTGCGCCACCAGGAAGAGAGTCAACCGGTGGCCAGCACCCGGTCACGATCGCGGCGATACATCGCGGCGTGCTCGGCGAAGTCGTCCCGGCCGGTCTCGGCGGCTCGTGCGTCGGTGAACGCCGCGAGTTCCTCCAGACGTGCCGCCACCGCAGCCAGCAACTCTGCGGGCTCGTAGGGCATTTCGTAGGAGTCGATCAGCAACCGGAGGCGACCCGCACGCTCGGGTGCGGGCGGGCCGCCGTCGTGCGCGTCATCGGTCAGAGGCACCAACCGGTAGGCCAGGTAGGCGAGGTCCCAGGTCCTGGGGCCCGGGGAGGCCGTGTCGAAGTCGATCACCCCGCGCAGCCGACCGTTGCGGAACACCAGGTTGTACGGGGCAAAGTCGTTGTGGCAGATCACCTCAACCGGGTGGTGGGTGGGCAGCTGCCAGACCAGGTCCTCCCCTACCAGCGCGGTGGACGCGTCGTGGATCCGGCGCAGCAACCTCCCGGCCGCCGCCAGGACCGTTTCCGCCCACACCCACTCGGGCAGCGGATAGCCGGGAACCACCCCGACGATGTAGGACAGGACCTCCCGGCCGTCCTCGTCCACCCCGCGAGGCTCCGGGACCTCGGTGATCCCTTCCGCCCGCAACCGACTCAACAGTGCATGCACCGCCGGGGTCCAGGGTCCGACAGTGCGGCGGACACTGTCGTCGACCCGCACGACGGTGGTGGAGTTGCCGCCGGTCAACATCTCCTCTGCCATGGAACGACCCTATCTGGAGGACCTCAGCCGAACCGGCGGCCCAACTCCCGGGTAACGTGGGCAGCCGCACTGGCGTACAAGTTCCGCTCCTGTTCGGTCAGGTCGGGGCGGCCGGCCAGGAGGCTGCGGTGATGCAGAGACGTGAGGAACCGTTCGTAGACCTCCCAAGCATCACAGCGGATCATCATTTCCTCCACGGTG
>NZ_VELE01000032.1 GCF_007681555.1 Kocuria salsicia
CCCGCGAACCCATCCATGGCCACGACCTCGATCCCATCGCGCCAAGCCTGGTCCCGCTCGGCCAGCCAGTCCTTGAACGCCTTCTTCGAGCGACCTTCGACCACGTCCAGCAGGCGTGAGGGCCCGGTGCCGTCCCGGACCGGGGTGAGGTCGATGATCACGGTGACGTACTTGTCACCGCGGCGGGTGTGGCGCCACACGTGCTCATCGACCCCGACGACCTTGACACCGTCCAGGCGGGTCGGGTCCTCGATGAGCAGACGCCGGCCCTCAGCCAGGACCGCGTCGTTGGCGGTGTTCCACGAGACTCCCAGGCCTTCGGCAACTCGGGCCATCGACAGGTGGCCGACGACGATCCCGACCAGACCCCACCGCAGGCCGGCGCGGGAGATCTTGGCCCGCGGCGGCGCCGCAGCGGTGGTGTCCTAACGCCACACGTGCGAGCACTCCTTGCAGCGGTAGCGGCGCACGGTGAGCACCAGCGTGGTAGGGCGCCACCCGAACGGCTCGTGCGCCAACTCCCTGCTCACCGTGTCACGGGGCACGCCCTGGCAGCCGCACCGCCTGCACCAGTCGTCCGGCTCCACGACCCGGCACGCCAGCACGGACCGGTCAAGCTCGAGCAGCTGGCCGGTGACCTCCAGACCGAGGCCGTCGAGGCGGGTGAAGGTAGCGTCAGGCACGTCGAGGTCTTCCGGACGGGTTGTGTGAGAACTCCCATCATCGGAAGACCTCGACCCTCACCCCGACACCGACGCGCCGCCCCAGGTCGCACCACGCCTACACCCTCATCTGTGAAGAGCCCCAAAA
>NZ_VELE01000033.1 GCF_007681555.1 Kocuria salsicia
TGAACCGTCCCAGGTTCTCGGCCGCTTCTATGCGGGGAGCGGCTCTGGGTTGAGGGCCGCGTAGTAGGCCGCCTCGAACTCGTCGGGGCTGACCATTCCGAGGCTACCGTGGAGCCTGCGGTGGTTGTACCAGTCGACCCACCCAACTGTCGCGAACTCGACGTCCGCGATCGTCTTGTAGGGGCCGTCGTGGAAGATGGTGGTGCGGACGCATTCGGCCTTGTAGACGCCGTTGATCGTCTCCATCAGGGCGTTGTCGTACGCGTCGCCGATGCTTCCGATCGAGGGTGCGATCTGCTCGAGCGCGAGGTGATCGGTCAGCACTACGGATGTGTATTGGGATCCGGCGTCGGAGTGATGCCGGAGCTGGCCGGGACCGACGGGATGCCCGTCCCGGTCACGCCGCCACAGCGCCATCCGCAGCGGGATCATCACAAGGTCCGTGTGCTTGCTGGTCTGCGCATGCCAGGCGACGATGCGTTGCGAGAACACGTCGAGGATGAACGCGACATACACCCATCCGGCCCACGTCCGCACATACGTGAAGTCCGTCACCCACGTGTGATCCGGGCGCGGAGCGGTGAAGTCCCGGTTCAGCAGGTCCCCGGCACGGACCCCATCCTTGGCGGGGATCGTGGTGCGGATCGCTTTCGCCCGCGTGACCCCGGAAAGGCCCAGGGCCCGCATCGCGCGGTCCACCGCACCGCGAGACACGTCCCGGAGCGTGGTGCGGCGGATGAACGCGGTCATCTTCTTCCGTCCGTAA
>NZ_VELE01000034.1 GCF_007681555.1 Kocuria salsicia
CGGACTGGTCCGGGATCGTGGTCCTCACGCGTTTGCGCAACCGGATTCCGGCCAGGCCGTGCTCGCGCATCACCCGGGCCACGCGCTTGTGGTTGACCCGGTCACCGGCCGGCACGTCCTCGTTGAGGTCGGCCGTGATCCGGGGCGCGCCGTAGGCGCGGTCCCCGCCCCGGGCCGGGTCCTGCAGCACCCGGATCCGGGACACCAGCGCCGCGTCGGCCGCCGCCCTGGCCGCCCGTGCCGGCTCGGCGGCCAGCCAGGCGTAGAACGACGACCGGGCGATCTCGATGACCTCGCACAACCGCTTCACGCCCCAGGCGTCCTTGTGGTCCTCGACGAACTGGAAGCGGTTCACCAGTTCGTCTCCCCGGCGAAATACTTCGCCGCCTGGCGCAGGATGTCCCGCTCCTGGGCCAGCTTGGCCTGCTCGGCCCGCAACGCCGCGTTCTCGGCCTCCAACCGGGCGATCCTCGCCCCCGGCGACCCCGGCCGGCCCTGCGTCGGAGCGGCCGTGGCCGCACCCGCCGTCGTCCCGGAGCCGAACTTGTCGACCCATTCCTTCAACGCGCCCCGGGAAACGCCCAGATCCGCTGCGATCCCTTTGAGCGTCGCGCCCGGGGTGGACTCGTACAAGTCCACCGCCCGGCGACGGAACTCGTCGGTGTAGTTCTTCCTGGCCATCCTTGGATTCTCGCTTCTCCCAGCATCGTGCTGGATTCCGCGTGTCCAAGATCAAGGGTCAAGCCCC
>NZ_VELE01000035.1 GCF_007681555.1 Kocuria salsicia
AGGGATGCAGAAACGGTCAGCTGTGGCGCAACGCGGTGATAGCGCCGTGCGGCCGGTATCCGGGCCCGGTCCTGGAATGCGTTTCCTCCACTTCGAACCCCGCAGTGCGCAGGTGCTGGCTCAGGGCGGCCACTGGCCACGAGTAGGCCGTGACCACGGCGTGCTCGAAGGCCGCAACCTCCGGTCCTTCGAAGAACCCCAGCAGGAGCCTCCCGCCCGGCCTAAGGACCCGCGCGAACTCACTCAATGCCTCAGGGACCCGGCCTGGCGTCAGGTGGACGAGCGAATACCAAGCCAGAACCCCATCCAGCGCTCCCGAAGCCGCCGGAATCGCGTCCAGGCTTCCCACATCGAACTTGAGGTGAGGGAACGCGGCGCGAGCGTGGTCCACGAAACGCGGGGACAGGTCGAGCCCACCAATAGCGAGCCCGCGCTGGTGAAGGTAGCCCGTCCAGTGCCCAGGTCCACACCCCACATCGAGCACCCGCCCGGTGATGAAACTGCTCCAATAGTCCACTAGTGCGCGGTCCGCGGGATGCACGGCGTCCATAGACCCCAGCAACTCCGCGTACTCGGCAGACCGACGGTCGTAGGCCCTCTGCACGTCATCCATCACCACCTCATCGTAATGAGCGGCTCTCCAACGCCGACGCGGACACTGTGCCGTAAACGGTC
>NZ_VELE01000036.1 GCF_007681555.1 Kocuria salsicia
AACGCGTCCGCCCGTTATCTGCTTGATGCCCTTGTCCCAATCTTGCGCAGAGCGCTTGTCCACCCCGACCCGTCTCGCAGCATCCGCCCGACTGACACCGTCGGCACGCAACCGCTCAAACCGTGCTCGTTGAGCGCGGGTGTCCTTCCCCGTGAAGATCCCCGCCTGATGCGCCCACTTGTAGCAAGTGACCCGCACGAACCCGAGCTCTTTCGCGACCTTCGACACGTTCCCCGTCGACGCCAGCAGGCGGAAGAACTCGGCCTTGTCCTCAGCCGTATAGACCCGGCTCTTCGCACGGGAAGTCGATACGCCAGCCTCATTTCGCCACCGGTAACACGACTCAACGCTCAGCCCCAGCTCAGCCGCGACAGCACGGATCGTGCCGCCACGATCAAGCCGACGGAAGAACTCGTCCCGCTCCTTCGCCTTGTACTGCACATTCTCTCTACCCCTCGGCCGAATAACCATCGCACGCACCTCCCGATCAGAGTGTTGCGACGATGGCTGGAACTCAAGCCGACGAGGGAAAGCTCTACCTCTGCGCCATCACGGACGTGTTCTCAGCCCGGATCGTCGGCTACTCGATCAGCGACCGTATGAAGGCGCGACTGGC
>NZ_VELE01000037.1 GCF_007681555.1 Kocuria salsicia
CCGTAAAGACCCTCCGGGGTCATCTTCCGGCGTGTGCTCCCGCCGGGCAGTGTCTCGTCGCGCCAGGCCGCGTCACGGACCGCGTCCACGACGATCGCGTCGGTCACGGTCCGGACCGCGACCCGGCCTCGCTTCCAGGCCCGGTAGGTGCGTGCCGCGATCTTCACGCCCTGCTCACGCAGGACGCGAATGATCGACTCGACGGCAAAGCCCTCCGAGCGCATCTGGTCGATGAAGCCCATCATCAACGGTTGCGGGGGTCGAGTTCCCCCACGAAGAAAGCCGTCGCCGCCTTCAAGATCGCGACGTCCTCACGCAACGCCCGGTTCTCGGCCTTGAGCCGGCGGATCTCCGCATGCTCTTCGCTGGTCTGACCACCACGGTCACCCGCGTCGATCTCGGCCTGGATCACCCACCGTCGCAAGGACTCCGCACCGACGCACTCCTGCCGGGCTACGGCCGCGATCACCTTCGCGTTCGACGGGTACTCTGACCGGTGCTCCAGCACCAGCCTCACGGCCCGCTCACGCAGAGCGGGGTCAATCTTCTTCGGCATGACGCCATCCTCTCAACTCGAAAAGATGCGGCACCAAACCTGGGACGGTTCA
>NZ_VELE01000038.1 GCF_007681555.1 Kocuria salsicia
ACGGCACGAACCTCTACTTCGCCTCCTGCATCGACCTGGGCTCCCGGAAGCTGACCGGATGGGCCATGGCCGGGCACATGCGCACCGAGCTCGTCGAGGACGCGCTGAAGGTCGCCTGGTGCGAGTGTGGGACGCTGGCCGGGGCGGTGTTCCACTCCGACCACGGCTCGGTCTACACATCGAAGTCCTACGCAGCGCTGTGCGAGCAGCTCGGGGTGAGGCAGTCGATGGGAGCGGTCGGCTCATCGGCCGACAACGCCCTCGCCGAAAGCCTCAACGCGGCCCTCAAGCGTGAGCTGCTCGAAGGCCGCGCCGCGTTCCCCGACGCGCCCACCGCCTACCGGGCCGTGTTCCGATGGGCGAACCGCTACAACACCCGCCGACGCCACTCCGCGATCGGGAACATCGCCCCGAACGCCTACGAAACCGCCGCCTCCGCTACGCTCACGGAAGCGGCATAACCGAAACGACACCGTGTCCACGATTCGGGGTCAAGGCCC
>NZ_VELE01000039.1 GCF_007681555.1 Kocuria salsicia
GGACGTGTTCTCAGCCCGGATCGTCGGCTACTCGATCAGCGACCGTATGAAGGCGCGACTGGCGGTGAACGCCCTGGACAACGCCGCTTCCCGCCGCGGTGACGTCGCTGGCTGCATCGTACATTCGGACCGAGGATCCCAGTTCCGGTCACGCAAATTCGTGCAGAAGTTGAACCGTCATCACCTCATCGGATCGATGGGGAGAGTCGGTGCCGCTGGGGACAACGCCGCGATGGAGTCCTTCTTCGCCCTGCTGCAAAAGAACGTCCTGGACCGGAAGCGGTGGCGGACCCGCGACGAGCTCCGGATCGCGATCGTTACCTGGATCGAACGCAAGTATCACCGCCGCCGTCGACAGGCCCGTCTGGGTCGATTGACCCCCATCGAATACGAGACCATCATGAACCCCGCCGTGAGCCTCGCGGCCTGACACCCCAACTGTCACCTGTTCGTGCGGCAGTCCC
>NZ_VELE01000003.1 GCF_007681555.1 Kocuria salsicia
GCCTCGACCCCTATCCGGCGACCGACGCGCCGACCCCAACTACACCCTGGATCCTGAAGAGCCAGATTTGGCTGTTCAATCGGTGCCCAGCTATGACACGAATCATTCACGACGGTGGCTGGGGCGCAACCTCGACATCGAGCTGCGAGTGCGGTTCTGACGCTGCGAGTGCCGCCTACTGTGCAGTGGTCAGTGCCGCCGCCCCAACGCCAGATACCGCCACCCCGCGTCCTGCCACGCTGCGGGGTCCAAGACGTTGCGGCCGTCGATGATCGTGGGCGACGCCACGAGCCCGGCAACATGCGCGGGGTCCATCTCCCGGAACTCCCGCCACTCCGTGAGCAGCAGGGTCACCTGCGCACCGGACACGGCGGCGTCGAGCGAGTCCACGTAGTCCAGGCGGGGGAAGCGCTGGGCGGCGTTGGCGTTGGCCTGGGGGTCGTAGAGGCGCACGTCCGCGCCCATCGAGTGCAGCCGGGCGGCGATGTCCAGGGCGGGGGAGTCCCGGACGTCGTCGGACTCGGGCTTGAACGCCGCGCCGAGCACGGCAATCTGCGTGCCGTGCAGAGAACCACCGCATTCCTGGACGGCCAGCTGCACGGTGTATTCGCGCCGCCGCAGGTTGATGTCGTCCACCTCGGCCAGGAACCGCAGGGACTGGTCCAGACCCAGCTCGGAAGCGCGGGCGCGCAGCGCGCGGATGTCCTTGGGGAGGCACCCGCCACCGAATCCCACGCCAGCGTTGAGGAACTTGCGTCCAATGCGCTCGTCCAACCCGATCGCGTCCGCGAGCGTACGGATGTCCCCGCCCACGGTCTCGGTAATCTCGGACAGCGCGTTGATGAAGCTGATCTTGGTGGCCAGGAAGCTGTTGGCCGCGACCTTCACGAGCTCCGCGGTCGCGTAGTCGGTCACGATGAACGGGATCCCCGCCTCGAGCTGGTGCGCGTACACCTCACGCAGCACGGCCTCGGCGGCCTGCGCCGCGGAGGTGGGGCGACCGGCGTCGTCGTACTCGAGGCCCAATACCATACGGTCGGGACGCAGGGTGTCCTCCACCGCGTGACCTTCGCGCAGGAACTCGGGGTTCCACACGAGGCTCACGCGCGTGCCCGAGGGCGCCGAGGTCAGGGCCAGTTCCTGTAACCGGGCCGCCGAGCCCACGGGAACCGTGGACTTACCGGCGATCACGCAGTCGTGCGTGGCGGCGCGGGAGATCTGCTCCACGGCCGAGTCCACGTAGGTCATGTCCGCGGCGTGGCCGTTGCGCTTCTGGGGCGTTCCCACCCCGATGAAGTGCACGTCCCCGAAGGCGCCGGCCTCCTCGTAGGACGTGGTGAAGCGCACCGCGCCCGTGGCCACGTGCTTGCGCAGCAGCTCGGGCAGCCCCGGCTCGTGGAAGGGCACCTGCCCGGTGGAGAGTAGATCGATCTTGGCCTGGTCCACGTCCACGCCGAGCACCTCGTGACCGAGCTCGGCCATGGCCACCGCGTGCGTGGCACCGAGGTATCCGGTGCCGATGACTGTCATGCGCATGAAGAGACCGTGATCCTTCCGTTCGAGGCGAGAGGGCTGGGCTTACGCCTGGGAATCGAAGTCCGCCACGCGCCGGCCCACGTCGAACATCTGCTCGATCGCGGCCAGGGAGCGCTCGGCGGCCTTGCCGTCACCGTAGGGGTTCACGGCGTTGGCCATCTCGTGGTATGCGGCATCGTCGTTGAGCAACCGGTCCACCTCGGTCACGATCCGCTCCTCGTCCGTACCGATGAGCTTCACGGTCCCGGCCGTCACGGCCTCGGGGCGCTCGGTGTTCTCGCGCATCACGAGCACGGGCTTGCCAAGCGACGGCGCTTCCTCCTGCACCCCGCCGGAGTCGGTCAGCACCACGTGCGCCACGGACAGCATGCGGGTGAACTCGCCGTAGGCGAGCGGCTCGGTCACGACCACATTGGACTTGCCCTCGATGGCCGGCAGCACCGCCTCGCGCACCACCGGGTTGCGGTGGGCGGGCAGCACAATGGTCAGCTCGGGTTCCGCGTCCGCGATCCGGGCCAGGGCGCGTCCGACGCCGCGCATCGCCTCGCCCTGGTTCTCACGACGGTGCGTGGTCACCAACAGCACACGCGTGCCGGAGGACGCGATCTTCTCGAGCTGGGGGTCCGTGAAGGGCAGCTGCTGCTCCACGGTGTGCAGCAGAGCGTCGATCACGGTGTTGCCCGTGACCACGATGTCCTCCTCCGCGATGGCCTCGCGCAGGAGATTCTCCTTGGACGTGGTCGTGGGGGCCAGGTGCAGGGACGTGATCTGCGAGGTGATCTTGCGGTTGGCTTCCTCCGGGAACGGGGAGAACAGGTTGAAGGAACGCAGCCCGGCCTCGGCGTGGATCACGGGGATCCCGCGGTAGAACGCGGCGATCGCCGCAGCGGTGGAGGTGGTGGTGTCACCCTGGACCACCACGGCGTCCGGGGGAGTGTCCTCGAAGATCCTGTCCAGACCCTCGACCGTGCGGGTCAGCACACCGTTGAGGGTTTGGCGGGGCTGGATGATGTTCAGATCGTGGTCCGGGGTGATGTCGAAGATCTCGTTGACCTGGTCCAGCATCTCCCGGTGCTGGCCGGTCACGGTGACCACGCACTCGAAGTCCGGGCTGTCCTGCAGCACCTTGACGATGGGTGCCATCTTGATGGCTTCCGGGCGCGTGCCATAGATCGGCATGATCGTGAACACTGGAGTCCATCCTTGTCTCGGGCCGAATGCGCACCGGCGCCGCATGTGGATCGTCATTTTCGGCGGCCGCTACCGCCCCGCAACAGTCTAGGGGACGCTCCCGCGCCCCAGTGATCTGTGCCGCACCCGATGTCCACCATAGTGGCGACAGCATCGGGGGTGAAAAATGGTGTTTCCCCTAGTCAGCCTCACCTACACTGTGTGCATACGAATGCAGGACCGGACGCGAGCACCCCCCCGTCGCGCGATCCGAATTCCCTGCAGCTCGGGTCACGCCTCATGTCTCATGGCACGTGACATTCATTGACAGGTTCAGAGATCCGAAGGAAGATACCGTGGCACGCAACCCCCTGGCAGCGCGCTCCCGAACCCCCCACGTGTCGGTCCTGGTGACCTACCGCGACGCCGAGGGGCGGCAGCTTCCACTTCCCCAGGCGCAGACCCGCGAGAGCTTCACCGGACTGCAGCTGCTCACCAAGCGTGTCCTGGGCTTCGCGGAGGACTCCTTGTCCGGGTTCACGCAGGACTTCACCATCAGGCAGATGGGCCCCTCCACGTTCAGCATCGAGGTCCGAGCGGCCGCCACCCACGGCATCCGGCTCCGCGGGCGCCGAGCCGCCCAGGAGTACCTCACAGTCACCGCCATGCTCCACCACCTCACGGACGTCATCATGGGGGTGAGTGTGGCCGGGGTCTACCTCGCCAACCACCCGGACGTCCGCGTCCGCTACGTCGAGGACGACTTCAGCCCCTACTACGAGCTGTTCAACGGGGACCGTGCCGTCATGGCTGTGGAGGCGAGTTCCCTGGAGGGGCTGCTCACACCCGAGGGGATGGGTGTGCTGTGCGCCCTGGTGGCCAACCTCAAGCAGCCCGGGCTCGCCTACGCGACCATCACCCAGCACACCCCGGGGCTGAAGTACGTGCGCCGCACCCAGGTGGCCACCACGGACGCACTTCGCGCCTTCGCCGCCGGCCAGCCCCTGCCCGTGACCACCCAGGACCTCGCGGAGGCGCGCGAGCGGGCGCGGGCCGGGGCGGCGTCGTCCTCGGCGCAGGACCAGGTGCCGACGGCCGAGGCCCCCACCGACTGAGTACCCACCCTCCGCGTCCGCCCCGGGGATGACGCCGCCGCGCGGCCGACTCGCCCGCTCAGCGCACCGTCTTCTTCGTCTTGCTGCCCCGCAGCACCCGCGCCAGGTGGCGCACCCGGTCCACGTTGGAAGAGATCGCGAGGTAGCCGCTGAGCACCCCCACGGTGGACATGCCCCCCACGATCAACGGCGTGTGGTACTTCTGCCACCGTTCCGGGTCCGAGGCGATGATGTGCGCTGTGCCGTTGATCGTCGCGGCGATCACGCCGCCGGCCACCACGTGGTGCCCGATCTTGGCACCGCTCTTGACCAGGGGGTTTAGCTCGTCCGTGCGCAGGTGGACGTCGAAGCCACCGCGCTCAAGCACCACGATGAAGCGTCGCACGTACTCGGGGACGTCCACCCCCATCTGCACGGCGTCCTCCACCGAGGACCGCAGCCGGTTGAGCAGCATCTCGGGGGAGAGCCTGTGCATGATGAACCGCTCCGCGTAGGGCTGCACGGAGGAGACCAGGTCAAAGCCGGGATCCAGACCCGTGCCCATGGACTCGGCGGTCACGAGCATGCGCAGCAGCAGTGCGGACTGGCGGGGCAGCTGCAGCTTGTGGTGGCGCAGCACGGAGATCAGGTCCGCCATCAGCGCACCCACCCGCACCTCTTCGAGCGGCTTGTTGGCGTAGCGGCGCATCATGACCGCCACGTCCTTCTCAATCTCCCGCTTGGCGATGTCGTGCTCGCCGCTGTCGGTGAGACCCAGCAGGCCGGTGGCCGCCCGGCGCGGATTGTCCTGCACCACGCCCAGCAGCAGGGTGATGAGGTGGTCCCGGAACTCCTCGGTCAGGTTGCCCACCATGCCGAAGTCGATGATTCCGATCCGTCCGTCCGGCTCCACGAAGAGGTTACCGGGATGGGGGTCTGCGTGGAAGAAGCCGTCCTCGAAGACCATCTTGCAGATGGCGTCCGTGGCTTCCTTGGCCAGCAGGTGGCGGTCGATGCCCTCGGCCTCGAGAGCCTCGTAGTTGTTGATCTTGACCCCGAACATCCGCTCCATGGTGAGCACACGGGAGCTCGTGGCCTCCCAGAAGATCTCTGGGATGTGGATCTGGGGGTGGCCCAAGAAGTTCTCGGCCATGCGCTGCGCGTTGCGGGCCTCCTGGATGAAGTCGAGCTCGTCCCGCAGCGAGGAGCTGAACTCCTCCACGATTCCCTGGACGTCGTAGTCCTGCGCGGCCCTCCAGTAGCGTGAGACCCACGAGGCCATGTCGGTGAGGATCTCCAGGTCTCGGTTGACCTCGTCGGTGACACCCGGGCGCCGGACCTTCACGATCACCTGCCGACCCTCGAACGTGGCGGCGTGGGCCTGGCCGATGGAACCGGTGGCCACGGGCGCGGGATCGATGTGGGTGAGGATCTCCTCCGCCGTGGAGTCCGGCTCCGCCTCGATCATCGCGCGGATCTGCTCCACGGGGATGGGCGGGGTGTGGTCCTGCAGCTTCAGCAGCTCCTCCGAGTACCCCGGGGGCATCAGGTCCGGGCGGGTGGAGGCGAGCTGGCCGAGCTTGATGAAGGTGGGGCCCAGCTCCTCCAGCGCCATGCGCAGGTGCTCGGGCTGGGTGTGCAGCGTTCCTGGGTCGATCAGCTTGACCCGGGCCAGGGGGGCGCGCCACTGGGGTTTCAAACCGCCCAGGGTGAAGCCGAAGCCGTGCTTGGTGAGCACTTCGACGATCTGCAGGAACCGTTCTCGGCGGGAAATCATACGGGTGGAAGGACCCTTTACAGCGTCTTGTGGAGGTAGACGGCCATGAACCCGGTGGCTACGGCCACGATCAGCACGAGCGTGGTGGCCAGGGGCTCCACGCCGAGCAGCACCACGCCGAGCACCACCAGGATGACGGTCAGTATCAGCAGCCCCGTGACGAGCGGCTTCAGCCCGCCCGTCACTCCTGCCGCCCTGGTCGGGGAGGATCCTCCCGTGGCGGCCTGCGCCTGGTCGGGCCCGCTCACCGGCTTGTCCTTCGTGAACGCGGGGGCCTCGGCGTGCTCCGCACGGGAGGCGGCCGTGAAGCCCTTGCGCCACTTCTTCGCGTTGCGTCCGCGGTCGGACTCCACGGCCACGTAGGCCGGGGGGACGTCGAAGTGCTCGGCGTCCGGGAGCAGCTCAGGGACGTCGTTGGGCAGCTCCTCGAACCACTGGGCCGGCACCTCGGAGGCTCGGGCGGCCTGCAGGGTCATGGACACCTCGAACGAAGAGCCCCGAATTGTCCCCCACACTGCGGTGAGCAGGTCGTGCTCGAACGCGTAGTGGATGATCGGGATGAACTGCTGGGACATCTGCGTGGACAGCCGCCCCACCTGCTTGCGCTCGTAGAGCACGTCCACAGTGTCCACGGTGACGCCGTGGCTGTTGCGGACCTTGTTGACCTCGAGGGTGAGGATCACGCGGCCCTCGCCGGAGGCGGGGACGATCGAGTGCAGGTACTCCGCGAACTCCTGCTCGTCCAGCACCTTGATGGAGGAGCCCTGGGGGAGCACCGCCGCCTGGGCCGGGCCGGTGTTCAGGGGGAAGAGCATGTCCGGGGGAGCGATGTCGATCACCGCGCGGGCGTCCACCTCCGCCACGCCGTCCTCCCGCTGCAGCTCGGCCTCAAGGTGCAGGGGCACCACGGGGGTGTAGCCAGAGGCGATCACGCGCGAGATCGGGTGCCAGTAGCGGTGGGCGTCCGGGGCGCTGAGGTGGGCCACCTTGTTCTCGCCCACGCGCACGGACACGGTGCGGGGGTCGAAGGGGTTGTCAGGCTCCGGGACCAGCGCCGCGAAACCGTTCCACGACTGCGCGCGGCCCACGGAGAGCCCGCCGAACACGCGCATGATCTCCGTGTCGTAGAAGTTCTCGGTGACGACGTCCAAGGACCCCCGGTCGTTGAGCGCGTAATCGGTCATGGTCTCCCTCGCTGTAGCGCCGTCGGGTGTCCACCCGCGGCGTGTCACCACATGCTATCCGTTGATCCCTGCGCATCGAGGTTCATCCACTGTGTGGACGCCCCGACCGCGGTTCACCGGGCCAGGCAGCGTGCCTGCAGGTCCACCGAGCGCCGGGCCTCGTCCAGCAGCTCCGTCATGATTCGTCGCAGCGCGGCCGGGGCGTCCCCGTGCGCCTCGAGCCACCGCTGGGTGGCGCGCACCACGCGGTGCCCGTCCACGACGTCCGCACCGGCGGCGCGCACGTCCAGGGCGCGCGGGTAGAGGCCGCAAACCATGCGGGTGGCGATCTCCATGGAGCGCTCGTCCCACCACTGCGCGACACCTGCGAAGTAGGCGTCCTCGTAGCGGCGCAGCACCGTGGGGGAGGCCAGCTGGAAGCCGGCGATCGTGACGCTGAGTTCGTCGTTGGACAGCTCGCCCGAGAGGATCCGCTCCCACGCCTGCTGCTTGGCCCGGTCCGAGCGCATGGCCGCGAGCGCCTGGAGGTGGCCCAGGTGGCCGTCGCGAGTGGGGTCCTGGGCGTGCTCGGTGCGCAGCTCGGACATGGTGCTGTGGCCCGTAGCGGTCACGGCGGTGAGCAGCGACCAGCGCAGCTGGGGGCTCAGGGGCAGTCCCTCGACCACGCGGGTGCCACCGAGCAACTCCTGGATGTGCCGGGCGTAGGTGCCGTCCCGGGCGGCTTCGCGTGCGAAGGCCCGGGCGAGGATCAGCTGCCCGTCCGAGCCGGGGGCCGCCGCGAGCAGCGCGTCCCGCAGGGCGTCGAGGAGCACACGGCGCAGGTTCACACGGTGGGGCGCGGGGACGTACTCGCCCAGTGCCTGGTGCGCGTGGTCCAGCACGGTGGTGAGGATCGCCGCGTGGCTCTCCCCGGTGCACCGCTCGGCCACCATGCGGACGTAGTCCCCGGGGTGGGAGCGGCCATCGCGGACCGCGGCCCACAGCTGGGAGTGGGCGACGGCGCGGGCCAGGGGGTCCTCGACCTCCGCCACGGCGTGGCCGAGCCGCTGCAGGGAGCGCGCATCCGGGTGGGCCAGGCAGTAGGTGAGGTCCGTGTCGTTCACGAGCACGAACGGGTCGCGCACGGCCTGTCCACCGGTGAGCGCCGCGGTCACGGCCTCCGGCAGGGGAGTCGGACCGTTCTCGGCGGGCACGCGCACCTCGGCGCGCCCGCTCACCGTGACGGGGCCTCCGTCCGAGGTGCGTCCGTAGACGCCCACGGTCAGGACGTGCGGGCGCAAGGGCGAGGCGGCCTGGGTGAGGCTCGGGCCCGCAGGTGCAGCGGCGTCGTGCCCCGTGGAGTCGGGCGCGTCCAGGGCGAGCACCGGGACACCGGTGGTGTGCAGCCACAGCTGGGCCCAGGCGCGCACGTCGTGGTCGCAGGCCTCGTCGAGCACGTCCAGGAAGTCGGAGAGGTCAGTATTGCGGAATGCGAAGCGGCGGAAGTAGGCGCGGCACGCGTCCATGAAGGACTCTTCCCCCACGAAGGCCACCAGCTGTTTGAGCACCGAGGCGCCCTTGGCGTAGGTGATGCCGTCGAAGTTCTGCCGCGCGGCCTCGAGGTCCACGATGTCCGCGACGATCGGGTGTGTGGTGCGCAGCTGGTCCTGGCGGTACGCCCACTCCTTGCGCGCCAGGGCGAAGGTGACCCACGCGTCCGTGTACTCGGTGGCGTGGACGCACGCGTAGGCGCCCATGAACTCGGCGAAGGACTCCTTCAGCCAGAGGTCGTCCCACCAGCGCATGGTCACCAGGTCACCGAACCACATGTGGGACATCTCGTGCATCAGCGTGTTGGCCCGGCCCGCCCGCTGCGCGCGGGTGGCCCCGGACGGGAAGAGGTAGTCCTCGGTGAACGTCACCATCCCGGGGTTCTCCATGGCACCCAGGTTGTACTCCGGCACGAACGCCTGCTCGTACTTGCCGAACGGGTAGGCGAACGCGAAGAGCTTCGGGAAGAAGTCCAGGCCCTGCTTGGTGAGCGCGAAGATCTCCTCGGCGTCCATGGCCTCGGCGAGCGCCTGGCGGCAGTACAGCGCCAGCGGGATGCTCACGGACTCGCCCTGGGGGTCAGTGCCCGTCCACTCGTCCGTGACGCGGGCGTAGGGCCCGGCGAGGACGGTGGTGATGTAGCTGGAGATCCGCTGGGTGGGCGCGAACTCGTGGCTCAACGCACCGGGGACGTCCCCGTCATCACTCGGCTGGGCCCCCAGGTGCTCGCCGTTGGACGCCGCCAGCCAGCCCTGCGGTGTGAGCACCGTGAAGTGGAACTCAGCCTTGAGGTCCGGCTGCTCGAACACCGCGAAGACCCGGCGGCAGTCTGCCGGCTCGTACTGCGTGTAGATGTAGACACTGCCGTCCTGCGGGTCCACATAGCGGTGCAGGCCCTCGCCGGAGCGGGAATACAGGGCACGCCCCACCACCCGCAACTCGTTCGCCTCACCCAGCTCGGGCAGGCGGATCCGGGAACCCTCCACGACGTCGTCCACGTCCAGCAGCTCGCCGTTGAGCTCCACGCTGCTCACCGACTCGTGCACGAAGTCGATGAAGGACTCCGCACCCTCGTCCGCGGTGAAACGCACCGTGACCTCCGAGCCGAAAGTGGCGCGCTGCGGATCCTCCGCCCCGGACAGGTCCACCGTGACCCGGTAGTCCACCACCCTGATCTGCTCGGCTCTGGTCGTCGCTTCGTCTCTGGTCAGGCTGGATACCATGGCCCCAGTGTAGGCACCACCACACACGCGTGACCCGCATCCCACGACGCCGCCGCGCGCCCCGCGTCGGCGCCGGCCTCCTCACCGCCCTCGCGGCCGAGTACCGGGCCCGCGGCAGGAGACCGGCTCAGGGCCTGTGACAGGCGGGGCGGGACGGCCACACCAGCACCGGCCGGACACGCGAACTCCCCGCCACGGACGCGAATCTGTGACGGGGCGCAGGCGGCTCGGGAGCGGGCGCTCAGCTCTCGAAGCGATAGTTCTTCGGAGCGATCGTCAGCCCCGAGTCCGTGACCGTGAGGCCGCGCGCGAGGTCATGCTCGCGGTCCAGGCCCACCGTGGTCCCCGGAGGAACCACCACGTTCTTGTCCAGGATGCAGCGGTGCACCGTGGCGCCGGCACCGATCTGCACGTTCTGCATCAGCACCGACTCCGTGACCCGGGCGTCGTGCCCCACCTTCACCTTGGGGGACAGCACCGAGGAGCCCACGTGGCCGCCAGTGATCAGCACACCGGGGGAGACGATGGAATCGAACGCCACACCCGCCTGGCCATTGGGCCCGCGCACCGTCCTGGCCGGCGGGGCCATGATCTGGTGCGTGTAGATGGGCCAGTCGTAGTTGTACAGGTTGAACACCGGCAGCGGCCGGATCAGGTCCATGTGCGAGTCGTAGTACGAGTCCAATGTGCCCACGTCCCGCCAGTACTGGCGGTCGCGCTCCGTGGAGCCCGGGACGTCGTTGTGCGTGAAGTCGTAGACCCGCGCCTCACCGCGCTCGGAGAAGTACGGCATGATGTCCCCGCCCATGTCGTGGTGGGTGTCCGCCTTGCGGTTGTCGGTGCGCAGCGCCTCCACGAGGGCATCCCGGTCGAAGACGTAGTTGCCCATGGATGCAAGGAACGAGTTCGGATCGTCCGCAAGCGGCGTCGTCGTGTCCGGCTTCTCCACGAACCGCGCGATCCGCGTGGGATCCTGCTCGTCCGTCTCAATCACACCGAAGGACTTCACCATCTCCATGGGCTGACGCACCGCGGCCACCGTGGCCTTCGCCCCGGACTCCACGTGCTTGCGCACCATGTCCGAGAAGTCCATCCGGTACACGTGGTCCGCACCCACCACCACCACGATGTCCGGATCCGCATCGTCGATCAGGTTCATGGACTGGTAGATCGCGTTCGCCGAACCCAGGAACCAATCCTTGCCGCGTCGCTGCTGCGCCGGCACGGACGTCACGTAGTTGCCCAGCTGCGTGGAAAGCCGCCACGTCTCGGACAGGTGACGGTCCAGCGAATGCGACTTGTACTGCGTCAGCACCACGATCTGCAGGTACCCGGAGTTCACCAGGTTGGACAGAGCGAAATCGATCAGACGGTAGCCACCCGCAAACGGCACCGCGGGCTTCGCCCGGTCCTCGGTCAGCGGCATCAGACGCTTGCCCTCACCGCCCGCCAAGACGATGGCAAGGACCTTCTTGTGTCGTGACATTAGTACCTCTCACTTCCCGAGCGGGTCAGGGCCCCAAGGACCACGACGCGGCGTCGACATTGACTGGTCGTTCCCGCCATTGTCTCCCACCCGGAGCACCGCGCCACCACGCCAACCCAAGTGTTGCCGACGTGTTGCGCTCGCCGCGCGGCTCCCGTCGCCCGTGGAGCCCGTGTGATGTGCAGTACGCTCACACTGTGCGAGTAGACATCCTGAGCAAAGAATTCCCGCCGGCCATCTACGGGGGAGCGGGGGTGCACGTGGCCGAGCTCTCCCGCGTGCTCGCACCGCTCGTGGACCTCAACGTCCGCTGCTTCGGCGAGCCCCGCGAACCCGACTTCCACGGCGCCCACGTCACGGCCTACCCCGTTCCCACCGAACTGGTCGCCGCCAACGCCGCCGTCCAGACCCTCGGCGTTGACCTCACCATGATCCAGGACGTCGAGGGCGCGGACCTCGTCCACTCCCACACCTGGTACGCCAACATGGGCGGACACCTCTCCTCCCTCATGTACGACATCCCCCACGTGCTCTCCGCCCACTCCCTGGAGCCCCTTCGCCCCTGGAAGGCCGAGCAGCTCGGCGGCGGGTACCGGATCTCCTCCTTCGCGGAGAAGACCTCCTACGAGGCCGCCGCCGCGATCATCGCCGTGTCCGAGGGAATGCGCCAGGACATCCTGCGCTCCTACCCCAACGTGGACCCCGAGCGCGTGCACACCGTCCACAACGGCATCGACGTCTCCCAGTGGCACCAGGACCAGGACACGGACGTCCTCGCGGAGTACGGGATCGACCCCGCCCGTCCCTCGGTGGTCTTCGTGGGTCGCGTGACCCGCCAGAAGGGTGTGCCCTACCTGCTGCGCGCCGCCCTCCAGCTGCCCCCCGAGGTCCAGCTCGTGCTGTGCGCCGGTGCTGCGGACACCCCCGAGCTCGCCGCCGAGGTCAACACCCTCATCGACCAGCTCAAGACCGAACGGGACGGCGTGGTCCTCGTTGAGAAGATGCTTCCCCGCCGCGAGGTCATCCAGATCCTCTCCCACGCCACCGCCTTCGCGTGCCCCTCCATCTACGAACCCCTCGGCATCGTCAACCTCGAGGCCATGGCCTGCGGCGCAGCCGTCGTCGCCTCTGCCACCGGCGGCATCCCCGAGGTCGTCGTCGACGGCGAGACAGGACGCCTCGTCCCCATCGACCAGGTCACGGACGGCACCGGCACGCCCCTGGACCCCCAGAAGTTCGTGGACGACTTCGCCGCGGCACTGACCGAGGTCGTGACCGATCCTGAGCGCGCCCGCCGCATGGGCCAGGCCGGGCGACGCCGCGTGGAGGAGCACTTCGCGTGGGAGTCCATCGCGGAGCAGACCCTGGAGGTCTACCGCTCGGTGCTCTGAGCTGACGGCGCCGGTTCGCACTGGGACGACGACGCCGGGGACAGAACACCGCTGAGCAGTGCCTCCACGGCCGCCACGTAGTTCTCGTGGGTCCGGTCGGGATCGGGGGAGAGGCTCACCTGCACCATGTAGCCCTGGACGATGCCGATGAAGGCGGGGGCGAGGCGCTCGGCCAGCAGCGCGGCGTCGTCGTCCCCGAGGCCCCGTTCGGTGACCAGCCAGTCGGTGAGGTAGCTGCTCAGGTGCGAGCGTGCCTCCGCGAGGATCTTCAGTGCCACGCCCTGCATCTCGGGGCGGCGCACCGCCTCGCCCCACACCTGCACGGGAAGTCCCGGGAAGGCGCCTCGCTCCGGGATGTCCTGGACCACGAACGCCAGGGCGCGCGCCGGGTGGAGGAGGGGGCGCTGCTCCCGCAGGCGGCCGAGCATGCCCAGGCGGTCGCGCATCACGCCGCGGCTGGCATCCAGGAAGAGCTCGTCCTTGCCCCTGTAGTAGACGTACACGGCGCCGGCGGAGAGCCCTGACTCCGCGACGATGTCCGCCATGGACACGGCGGAGAACCCCTTGCGGCCGATGCACGTCAACGCCGCCTCCTGGATCCGCCGACGCATGTGTTCCCGGTGCTCTTCTGTGACCTTGGGCACGTGTTCCCCCAAAAACGAATGATCGTTCTTGATATGCTATCGGAGGAGGCCCACACTCTTCAAGAACAAACATTCCTTGTGGAAGGAGTGCGTCGTGTCGCACGTCAGGACCCCGGAGCCCCGCCAGAGGCCCGCATGGACCGAGAGCGTCCGTGCTGCACTGATCGCCACGGTCGCCGTGTCGATCGTCCTGCTCGCGTTCGCGTGGCCCACCGCCACGTCGAAGACCGAGAACCTGCCGGTCGCGATCATCGGCACGCAGGAGCAGATCGCCACCATTTCCGAGAAGATCCCGGACAACATGCTCGAGCTGCACCCGGTGGCGAACCGCCAGGACATCATCAACGGCATCAAGACCCGTGAGGTCTACGGCGGCATCGTCCTGGGCGGCGAGCCCGAGATCCTGACGGCCAGCGCCGCCAGCCCCGTCGCGTCCCAGATGCTCACGGGCATCGGCACCACCATGCAGCGGGGGATCGACCAGCAGGTCATCGAGAACACGACGCAGGCTCTGCAGAAGATCACCTCCGCCCTGAGCCAGGGCCCGAGCGGGCTCGCCGCCCTGCAGGGCCAGCAGGGCTCCGGGCAGCAGGCGGGCACACCGCCCACGGTCAAGACCACGGACGTGGTACCCCTGTCCGAGGACGATCCGCGGGGGAGCGGTCTCGCCATCGCCGGACTGCCCCTCACCATGGGCGGCATGATCGGCGGCGTGCTGATCTCCACGCTGGTCACCGGCGTCCGCAAGCACCTGCTCGCAATCGCGTTCTACGGCGTGCTGGGCGGTCTCATGCTCACCGCCATCCTGCAGGGCCTGTTCGGGTTCCTGATCGTCAATTTCTTCGCCAACTGGGCCGCCGTGGGCCTGGGAATCGCCGCCACGGCATCCGTGATCGTGGGCCTGAGCTCGCTGCTCGGCCGTGCGGGCCTTGCCATCGGCGCGGTGCTGACCATGTTCATCGGCAACCCGATCTCTGCCCTGCAGTCACCCAAGGAATTCATCCTGGCGCCGTTCGGTGAGATCGGCCAGTGGCTCGTTCCGGGCCTGTCCGGCACACTGCTGCGCGACCTGTCCTACTTCCCTGAGGCGAACATCGCCGGGCAGATCTGGGCACTCATCGGATGGGTCATCCTGGGGGCCGTCCTCACCATCCTGGGCCACCACAAGAACGAGTCCGCCCTCACGGGCAAGGACGAGACGAAGGAGGAGCCCGTTCACCACCGCGAGCACCGCCCGCAGTGCCAGTCGCAGCACAGTGCCACGGGCCAGCAGCCCGCGGTGTCCCAGCAGGGGGATCAGGTGCACTACGGCGACGCCGCGCGGCAGGCTTCCGCGACGGAGGCCGGAGCCACGGCCTGACAGTCCGGCAACGACGACGCGGCGCCCGCCCACCACGGGACGAGAGTTCCGAGGTGGGCGGGTTTTTTCGTGCCGGGCAGGGAGCGACGGGAGCGGGAGAACGATGACCGGGAGGGTGGCGTGCGGGTGCGGCGGTGCGTTGCAAGCAGACGCAACGTGGTGCGGGTGGGGCCGGAAGGCGCCGGGGCGCGAAGTTGAGGGATCGAGGTGAAGGAGGCGGAGGGGAGAGCCCCTCTTGGCCTTCTCTTGGCTTTACTTTACATAATGTACATTATCGGACAGACGTGTCTGCAACGTGATGGTTGTTTTCTCATAGAACAGACAGCGGCTGTTCGGTCCGCAGCACAGGCAGTTCCCGCAGCCGCACGCCATCAGGAGCCTGGAGACGTCGGAGAACTCGCCATTCCTGCGCCGACCGCGGCATCCCGTCCACACGACGTCCGATTCTGTGAGCCGAGCTCATCGGCCTCAACTCCGATGTTCGAATGCGCCGCCACCACGTGCCGGTTTCGAACACGTGACAACCCCTCTCGCTCACAACGCATACGCCGCGGGCTCCGACTGGTACAAAACTCGCTCCCTGGTCGCAGCAACCGAGATCTGGCGAGATGGGGTGGCACACATCTCAGTCGGAACGATCCGCCCTCCGAAAGGATCTATTGTGGCGCAATTCATGATCTCCGTCTTCCACCAGGCGGACGCGCAGAGCTCGGGCGCGGTCTACGCCACGCAGGAGGAGATGAACGAGGCTGTGGCCGCGGTCACTCGCTTCAACGAGGACCTGCAGGCAGCGGGACAGCTCCTGTTCTCAGGATCCCTCACTCCCCCGAGTCTCGCCCACACCGTGGATGCAGTAGGCGCCGCCGCAACCACTCCTCGGGTTTCGCCCGGGCCATTTTCCATCTCGGCCACCGCCCTCGGAGGCTTCTGGATCATCGAGGCACCGAACGACACCGTAGCCCTGGACCGCGCCGCGCAGGGGTCCGCGGCCTGCGGGCAACGGGTCGAGCTGCGAGCACTCGAGGGCTGAAACCGATCACCTCAGCAGAGGGAACTTATCGCACGTTTTAACTTCCAGGTGAGCCTTAAGATACTGTTTTCAACATTCAGGTCTGACTTCAGAAATTTCCGCACGCTAAGATCGAGTGCATGAATTCTGCAGCTTCAGACACACCTGCCCCGACCACTCCACCGCACCCCGACTCCCCCGGATCGGCGTCCACGTCAGGAGCGGCGAGCAGCAACGGCGAGCCCCACGGCGCCGTCCACCCCCCGGTGCGCTGGCCTCTCTTCCTCGCCGCAGACGTGGTTCTTGTGGTGGTCTTCGCCGGGATCGGCCGGGTCAGCCACGGGGAGGACCTCACGGGGGTCTTCACCACGGCGTGGCCGTTCCTGGTGGGTGCTCTGATCGGCTGGGCCGTGTCCCGGGGCTCCCGCTCCCCCGCCGCCCTTTGGCCCACCGGTGTGCTCGTCTGGCTCTCCGCGGAGATCGTGGGAATGCTGCTGCGCGCAGTCACGGGCCAGGGAACGGCACTGTCCTTCGTGATCGTCAGTCTGGTGGTGCTCGGGATCTTCCTGCTCGGCTACCGGCTCGTGGCGCGTGCCGTCGACCATGCCCGGGAACGCTGAGCCACGCAAGAGCTGGCCGACCGGTCAATTCCATCCCCGCCACCAGGCGGGGACAACACCTCGGAGAGGAACGCCCATGTTCACCGCCATCGTCCTGATCAAGACAAGCTCGGACCGGATTCCGGAGGTCGCCCAGGAGGTCTCCGACATCCGCGGCGTCACCGAGGTCTACTCCGTGACCGGTGAGTGGGACCTGATCGCCATGGTGCGCGTCCAGCAGCACGAACGACTGGCCGACGTGATCGCGGACGAGCTCTCCAAGGTGGCGGGAGTCGTCTCCACGAGCACCAACATCGCATTCCGCACCTACAGCACCCACGACCTCGATGCGGCGTTCTCACTGGGCATCGACGACTGACACCCATTCACGAAACACGCCGCCGGCCCCGGGGACAGGAGCGGGCGGCGGCGTCGTCATAGCAGAACCCGACCCTTTGCAATTAGGGAGCCTCACCAGCAGGGGGTGTGCGAGGACAGGGCGCTGACCGGCGCGCGACAGCGTCACTGCGCCGAGAAAGCCACCCAGCGGGAGAGGACGTCACGGGCAGCGCCGGAGTCGACCGCGTCCGCGGCGCGCGTGAGCGCGGCGGCGAACCGGTCCTCGAACGGACCTTCGGCGCGCTCGTCCACCGCCACGAGACCCGCCGCCGCGTTGAGGAGGACCGCGTTGCGGACGTGCCCCGGGGCGCCGTCGAGCACGTCCCTCACCACCCCCGCGTTGTAAGCCGCGTCATGACCCCGCAGGTCCTCGACGGTCGCACGCGGCATGCCGAGCTCCAGCGGCTCCAGCGTGTGTTCCGTGATCTCGCCGTTCCTGACCTCCCACACGGCCGATGGCGCCGTGACCGTGAGCTCGTCGAGCCCGTCACCGCCACGGAAGACCAGCGCCCGGTCTCCCCTGTTGCGGAAGACCCCGGCCATGAGCGGAGCGAGTGCGCCGTCCGCAACCCCGATCGCGGAGGCCTCCACGCGTGCCGGATTGGTGATGGGGCCCAGGAAGTTGAACGCCGTGGGCACGCCGAGTGCCTTGCGAACCGCCGCCGCGTAGCGCATCGACGGGTGGAACGTCTGCGCGAAGAGAAAGGTGATGCCCACCTCCGACGCCGCGCGCTGCACCCGGTCCACGGGCATGCCCAGCTGGACGCCGAGGGCTTCGAGAACGTCCGCGGAGCCCGATTTCGACGACGAGGCACGGTTGCCGTGCTTGACCACCCGCACCCCCGCGCCCGCGCACACCAGGGCGGACATGGTGGAGATGTTCACGCTAGACAGGCGGTCTCCCCCTGTGCCCACGATGTCCAGGGCTGGCCCGGGCACGGAGATGCGACGCGCGTGGCCGACCATCGCGTCCGCGAGCCCGTTGAGCTCGCCGACACTCTCGCCCTTGCTCCGCAGCGCCATCAGGAACCCTGCGATCACGGCGTCCTGGACCTCACCGGACATGATCTCGTCCATGGCCCAGTACGACTGCTCCCGGGAAAGATCCTTGCCCTGGGTCAGGGAGGCCAGCAGATCTGGCCACTGGTAGGGGGTCCGCGCATCGTTGGAGGTAGTCACGGTGCCGACTCTACCGTCCGTCCTGGACCCCCGCGGATCCCGGGATGCCGTGCTCACGCGGGCACGACGGCGCCGCTGCTGCACCGGTCCGCGGGACACCCTGCCTGTGGTCCAGATCATGAGCCGGAGCCGCGACACGGTGCGAGCCCAACGCGGTGGTGGTTGGTTCGCCGAGAGTTTTGGCGACATAATGTCTCTGTGACAACTGCGACTCATACCCCAGCCAAACCGGTGACGGCGACCATCACTCGCCCCAACCTCACCTCCGTGGGCACCATCGTGTGGTTGTCCTCCGAGGTGATGTTCTTCGCCGGCCTCTTCGCCATGTACTTCACCCTGCGCGCCACCTCCCCGGAGGTGTGGCACGAGAACACCGAGGTGCTCAACGTGCCCATGGCCACGGTGAACACCATCGTTCTCGTGCTGAGCTCGGTGACCTGCCAGTTCGGGGTCTTTGCCGCCGAACGGCTGCAGCCCCGCCGCACCGGCGGACTGCTCCAGCTCAACAAGTGGGGACTGACCGAGTGGTTCGCCCTCACTTTCCTCATGGGCGCGGTCTTCGTTTCCGTGCAGGTCTACGAGTACGCCTCCCTGGTCTCGGAGGGCGTCTCGATCTCCGCCGACGCGTACGGTTCTGCGTTCTACATCACCACCGGGTTCCACGCCCTGCACGTGACCGGCGGTCTGATCGCATTCCTCTTCATCATCGGACGCGCCTTCGTTGCCAAGCGCTTCGGTCACTACGAGGCCACCTCGGCCATTGTGGTGTCGTACTACTGGCACTTCGTCGACGTGGTCTGGATCGTCCTGTTCCTGCTGGTCTACTTCATCAAGTAGCCAGCCGCAGGACCTCACCCATCCAAGTCTCAGAACCGAGTAAAAGGAACGTTTGACGTGAAGGCACTCTCACAAAAGCGCCGCCATCCCATGGCAGCCCTCGCGCTGTTGGTCATGGCTTTGCTTCTGACCGGTGGACTCTACGCAGTTGCCACAACCACCAACGAAGCGAAGGCCGAGACCACCACCTACTCGGCTCAGGACATCGAGGAGGGGCAGAAGCTGTTCATGGCCAACTGCTCCACCTGCCACGGCATGAAGGCCGAGGGCACCAGCTCCGGTCCCTCCCTGATCGGCGTGGGTGCTTCCGCTGTGGACTTCCAGGTCGGCACCGGCCGCATGCCCATGCAGATGCAGGGTCCCCAGGCGCAGGTCAAGCCCCAGCAGTTCAACGAGGAGCAGACCAGCCAGCTCGCCGCGTACGTCGCCTCCCTCGGCGCCGGCCCCAGTGTTCCCGCGGATGAGGACCTCGACATCTCCAAGGGCAACTCCGCCAACGGTGCCCAGGTCTTCCTCGCCAACTGCGCCATGTGCCACAACGCGGCCGGCCAGGGCGGCGCCCTGACCCGCGGCAAGTTCGCCCCGTCCCTCATGGGCGTGAGCGAGAAGCACATCTACGAGGCCATGCAGACAGGCCCGCAGAACATGCCGGTCTTCAACGACGCCAACATCACGCCGGAAGAGAAGCGGGACGTCATCACGTACCTGAAGACCCTCGACAACAACACCACCGTCGGTGGGTTCAGCCTGGGCTCACTCGGCCCGGTCTCCGAGGGCCTTTTCATCTGGACCGTCGGCCTGGTGATCGTCATTGGCTTCACCGTGTGGCTGACCTCCCGCTCCGCCTGAGAGCACTCGCCGGCGGTCACCCGTCGGCACTTTAGACACTATTCACAGCACCAAGAGAAGAATGAGGGACCACATGGGCGACCATCGTGACGGCACTCCCCACAAGAGCGGGGCGGTTGTCACCTCGGACGGAGCGGAGCAGGACCAGTTCCCCAATCCGGGGCTTCCACCGCACCGCCCCCGCGTGACCGACGTAGATCCCAAAGCTGCCAAGCGGGCAGAGCACCAGGTGGTCCTGCTGTTCCTGCTCTCCATGGTCGGGTCCGTCCTGTTCTTCGTGGCGTACTTCGGCATCCGCGTGGACGGCCCCCTGTACGACGCGGTGAACACCGAGCCCACGAGCCAGCTGCGTCTTCAGAACACGCTGCTCGGTCTTGGCATCGCACTCGGCATGTTCGGCATCGGCATCGGCGTGGTCCACTGGGCCCGCACGCTTATGCCGGATCACGAGATCGTCGAGATGCGCCACGACATCCGAAGTGAAGAGGATCGCGCCGAAGCACAGAGCATCCTCAACACCATCTACGACGAGTCGGGGGTCAAGCGTCGCCCGCTGCTGCGCAACACGCTCATCGGTGCGGCCGTGCTGATGCCCCTCCCCTTCGTCGGATTGCTCAAGGATCTCGGCCCCACGGACCTCAAGGTCCTGCGCCACTCCATGTGGGATGAGGGAGTGCGACTGGTGCGCGACCCGTCCGGCACGCCCATCAAGGCCTCAGACGTCACCCTCGGCTCCGCCTTCCACGTGGTGCCAGAAAGCCTCAACAGCCTCAGCCACGAGGACGGCTACCTGAACGAGAAGGCCAAGTCCGTGGTTCTTCTCATGCGTTTGGACCCCGACACCGTGAACGTTTCGGAGGAGCGCAAGGACTGGAACGTGGACGGCATCTTCGCCTACTCCAAGGTCTGCACCCATGTGGGCTGCCCGATCGCTCTGTACGAGCAGCACACGCACCACCTGCTGTGCCCGTGCCACCAGTCCACCTTCGACCTCGTGAACGAGTGCGAGGTCATCTTCGGCCCGGCTTCCCGCCCGCTGCCGCAGCTGCCCATCTCCGTTGACTCCGACGGCTACCTCGTGGCGCGCAGCGACTTCCACGAGCCCGTGGGACCGACATACTCCCAGCGTGACTTCGCAGTCAAGGAAATGCAGGGTGAGGGGAACTAATGTCTACTTCGTCAGACTTCGAGTACCGGCCCAGCACCGGCACCGGTCGCATTGCCAACTTCGTGGACACCCGCGTGGGTGCCTCCGCCATGGTCAAGGAGTTCGGCCGCAAGGTCTTCCCGGACCACTGGACCTTCATGTTCGGTGAGGTGGCGCTCTACAGCTTCGTCATCCTCCTGCTCTCGGGCACGTTCCTGGCATTCTGGTTCGACCCGACCATGACCTCCATGGAGTACAAGGGCAACTACGTGCCCATGCAGGGCGTGGAGATGTCCGGGGCCTACGCCTCAGCGCTGAACATCTCGTTCGATATCCGAGGCGGCCTCTTCCTTCGCCAGTTGCACCACTGGTCCGCGCTGATGTTCGTCATGGCGCTGTCCGTGCACATGCTTCGTGTCTTCTTCACCGGTGCGTTCCGGCGCCCGCGCGAGCTCAACTGGGTCGTCGGCTGCGTGCTCTTCATCCTCGCGATCGTCGCCGGCTTCTCCGGCTACTCCCTCCCGGACGACGTCCTCTCCGGCAACGGCCTGCGCATCGCTGATGCGATCGCCAAGTCCATGCCGATCGTCGGCACCTACATCTCCATGTTCATGTTCGGTGGCGAGTTCCCGGGTCACGCGATCATCGGCCGCCTCTACATCGTGCACGTGCTGATCATCCCCGCGCTGATCCTGGTGATGATCGTGATTCACCTCTTCATGGTGGTCGTCCACAAGCACACCCAGTACCCCGGCCCCGGCCGCACTGAGGACAACGTGGTCGGTTTCCCCGTGGGCCCCATCTACGCGGCCAAGGCCGGGGGCTTCTTCTTCATCGTCTTCGGCATCCTCGCTGCCATTGCGGGCACCACGACGATCAACGCCATCTGGAACTACGGTCCCTACGATCCCTCCCCCGTGCAGGCCGGTTCGCAGCCTGACTGGTACATGGGCTTCTCCGACGGCGGACTGCGCCTGATGCCCGGCAACTGGCCGTTCTCCTGGGAGGTCAGCATCTTCGGCCTCGCGGTTCCGCTGGCGATCCTGTTGCCGCTGATCCCCATGGCTGGCATGTTCGTGGTCATGTTCGCCTGGCCCTGGATCGAGCGATGGGTCACTCGCGATGACCGTGTCCACAATATCCTGGACCGCCCCCGCAACGCGCCGTTCCGCACCGCGGTGGGTGCCGCAGGCATCACGTTCTACGCGGTGCAGATGATGGCCGCCAGCGGTGACCTCATTGCCACGCACTTCCACATGGCCGTGAACGACGTCATCTACTGGTTGCGCGCGCTGTACTTCCTCGGCCCGATCCTCGCGTTCATCATCGTACGCCGGTTCTGCCTCTCCCTGCAGCGCAAGGACCGGGAGATTGTCCTCCACGGTCGCGAGTCTGGTCGTATCCAGGCCCTGCCCCACGGTGAGTTCGTAGAGGTTCACGAGCCGCTGAACGAGTACAAGCGGTACAAGCTGGTGGACTTCCAGGACCGCCCGGTCCTGCCAGCCCGTGCCAATGCCAAGGGCAAGGTCACCTCCTCCGAGAAGCTGCGTGGCCGCCTGAGCCGCCTGTTCTTCGAGGACCGTGTGGCTCCCGTGACACCGGCCGAGCTCGAGGCGGCACACGGCCACAGCCACGACGCGGAGCCCGTGGGTGTCGGAGCCGGTTCGCACCAGGGCGAGCTCGACAAGTAGCACCGCTCCCCCCGTCGGACCCGGATGGGGCTCAGGAGGGCCCGTGGAGATCACTGATCTCCACGGGCCCTTTTCATGTCCACATCGCGACCACGCCGTGGACCGCGAGTGTAGCGGCAGGACCAGGCCCGGCCATGGGCCACAGGCCGGTGGGAGCGTTCCACGTTGGCGTGTGTGCAGTGCGGCGGGTACGACCGCATCCGATTCGGGGCGGGATCGCCCGCGCCTCGCAGTTGCCACACGGCGGGTGCAACCAGCAGGTACCACCATCACGCGTTGGGACTCGCTCGAAGGTGACACCATCCCGCGGGCCCGGACAGCCTCCGTGATGAAGTCGCCCCCCGGAGGCAGACACGCCCAAGGGCCGACCATCGGGCGCGACCGTCCCTTCGAGGACCGAATGACATGGTCAGTGTTCGTGCGGGTCAGTCCACCGGGGAGACGGGGATGAGATTGCCGTCCGGATTCGTAGCCGCGAATGTGTGGCCGAAGACGTCACCGTGCGGCTCCGTCGCGATGTGGACGCACTGTGAGACCCAACTCGTGAAGGTCTTGTCAACTGTGGAGGCCGGGCCGGTGATCATCAGCCCGAGCTTGCTCGTGCGGGGGGCGCTCGAGACGGCGTGTTCGGTGCGTCTGGTCCACGGGGCGAACAGGACGCCGGGGGCAACGTCGAAAGCCATGTAGCGCGACTGGAGACCACGACAGGACCTGTCATCTTTTTCTGAAAGGACTGCTCGGATTGCAGGCCTCGAAATTGCTGCGCCTCCTGCCGTTCCTATAGACGCGCCAGCGCATGCCCACGACCGAGCACGCCGAGCGTCTGGAGGTGTCCCGGCGGACGGTGCTGCGGGATGTCGCGGCGTTGAAAGTTTCGAGTGCCTCGGACTGCCTGCGGTGCATGAGACGGCCGCGCGCAAAATCACCGTCCGTCAGACCGCGGCGTCCGGGGCCTCGAACGTGACGCGATTGGCTGACCTGGTAACGGTCGACAGCAGCGTGTGGCTGGTAGAGCCGAGTGCGGAAGTGGACATCACCGAACGTGCCTGGGCGCTTCGTCACCTATGCCGGATGAAAATCCAGTACACGCGCAGCGCTGACGGGCGGGCATCGCCCCGCATCGTCGACCCGTACGGGCTCGTAGCGACGTCGGGCCGCCGGTACCTCATCGCCGACGAGCAGGGCACCGGCCGGCTGTTCACTCTGGAACAGCTCTCGGACTGCACGCCGCTCGACGCACCGGCCGCCCTCCGGTCAGGTCATACGCGGCGCACCGTGTGGGCGGCGCTGAAGGAACGCGCCGAGTCGCCGGGTCGGGTGAGCGTGACCGTCCGCCTCCTAGAAAGCCGACTCGACCTCGTACGGTGCGTCAGCTCTTCCAGTTCGGCAACCACATCGAGATACTTCCCCCCGAAGGAGCACGCGAACGCATTCGTCAGATCGGGACGGACATGGCAGAGCGTCTCTCGCTCGAGTCCGACGACCGGTAAGCGAGATACCCGACCGTTGATCAACCTCCCTGCCCAGTGTTGCTATGAGCATCTTGGTGAAGAAGTAGCCGCAGCGCCGAGCGGTGACGTCCATGTCGAAAGCATTCGGGTTGACCTTGGTGCCCGCAAGGCCGTCAATCTCACGGCGCCCCACGCTTCTCGGCACCGACGCTGCTCTGGAGCACGGCGCGGCCAATGCCGTTGGACCTGACTGCGACCTGCGCTCCGCCCACACCGATCGGGACAGGCGCATCAGCTTACGCCCATTACGCCCCTGCCGTCACGAACTGCTCCATGGACCCTGGAATGTGGTCGCCTGCAGCACGTGGTGTCGGAGCTGCTCTGCAGTGCTCCTCTCTGTTGCGCGGAGACACGACGATGCCCGCCCCATTCGTGGATGGGGCGGGCATCGTCGCAAATCACGGTGCTCAGTGGTCGATCAGTGCGCGTGGTCTCCGCGGGAGTGCTCGAAGATCAGCCCCAGGAGGCCCAGCAGGGCCACAGGAGCGGCCAGGATGATGATCCACCAGCCAACGGCCAGCGCGGTCACGAACAACGCGCAGCCGATGCCGAGGAGCAGGGGCCACCAGCTCCACGGGGAGAAAGCACCGTAGTCGCCGGACATCTCCACGATCTCGCCGTCCTCGCGGTCCTCCGGCAGGCTGCCACCGGCGGAGCGCTGCACGAGCCAGAGGTAGATGACGAGCATGAAGCTCATGGCCGACAGAGCGAGGAGCGCCGGGAAGCCCGCGAGCTCCTGGAAGTCGGTCACGTATCCGTAGATGAACCCGATTACCAGGCAGAACACGGCCAGCATCAGGAACAGTTTGATGGTTGCTTTCATCGTCCGTTCCTCCCGGAACCGCCCACGAGGGGCATCTCGGCGTCGTACTGTTGGCTGGAAAACGCGGAGAGCTCCGGGTGGTGGAGGTCCAGCGCGGGCCGCTCAGAGCGGATGCGGGGCAACGAAGTGAAGTTGTGGCGCGGGGGTGGGCAGGAGGTCGCCCACTCGAGAGAACCCCCGAAGCCCCAGGGATCGTCCACCTCGACCTTTTTGGCGTTGCGGTGCGTGGTGTACACGTTCCAGAAGAACGGGATCATGGACACGCCCAGCAGCATGGAGCCGACCGTCGAGAACTGATTCATCCAGGTGAATCCGTCCTCCGGCAGGTAGTCCGCGTAACGGCGGGGCATGCCGTCCACGCCCAGCCAGTGCTGGATGAGGAACGTCATGTGGAAGCCGACGAACAGCAGCCAGAAGTGGATCTTGCCGATGCGCTCGTTGAGCATCTTGCCGGTGAACTTGGGCCACCAGAAGTAGAAGCCCGCGAACATGCCGAACACGACGGTTCCGAAGATCACGTAGTGGAAGTGCGCCACCACGAAGTAGGTGTCCGAGACGTGGAAGTCCAGGGGCGGGGTGGCCAAGATGATGCCGGTCAGACCGCCGAACAGGAACGTGAAGAGGAAGCCCAGCACCCACAGAATGGGTGTCTCGAAGGTGAGCGAGCCCTGCCACATGGTGCCGATCCAGTTGAAGAACTTCACACCCGTGGGCACCGCGATCATCATCGTCATGAAGGAGAAGAAGCCCAGCGCCACAGCACCCGTGACGTACATGTGGTGTGCCCACACGGTGACGGACAGCGCCGCAATGGCGATGGTCGCGAAAACGAGGCCCTTGTAGCCGAAGAGCGGCTTCCGGGAGAACACGGGGATGATCTCGGAGACGATGCCGAAGAACGGCAGCGCCAGCACATAGACCTCAGGGTGTCCGAAGAACCAGAAGAGGTGCTGCCAGAGGATGGCCCCACCGTTCTCAGCATCGAAGATGTGACCACCCAGTCGGCGGTCCATTCCCAGTGCGAACAGCGCGGAAGCCAGCGGCGGGAAGATCATGATGATGAGGATGGCGGTGATCAGCGTGGTCCAGGTGAACAGTGACATGCGCCACATGGTCATGCCGGGAGCGCGCATGCACACGATGGTGGTGATGAAGTTGACCCCACCGAGGATGGTGCCGAAGCCCTGCAGGCCCAGGCCGAAGACCCAGAGGTCACCGCCAACCCCTGGACTGAACGTGGTGCTGTTCAGAGGTGCGTAGGCGAACCAGCCGAAGGACGCGGCGCCCTGCGGGGACATGAAGCCGGAGACGGCCACGAGCGAGCCGAAGAGGAAGAACCAGAAGGCCAGCGCGTTCAGTCGCGGGAAGGCGACGTCCGGTGCGCCCAGCTGCAACGGGACGATCACGTTTGCGAAGCCGATGAACAGCGGGGTGCCGAACATCAGCAGCATGATCGTGCCGTGCATGGTGAACAGCTGGTTGTACTGGTCCTTCGTCTCGAGGATCTGCATGCCGGGCTCGAAGAGCTCCGCACGGATGAGCAGCGCCATAACGCCGCCCACGCAGAAGAAGCTGAAGGACGAGATCAGGTACATGTACCCGATGGTCTTGTGGTCGGTCGAGGTGAGCCAGTTGACGATCACCTTGCCCTTGGAGCGTGGGACAACGCGGGGTGCGGCCGTGGCCGCGTCGTCCCGCGAGTATTCGAGCGTAGACATTGCCTATCCCCTAGTTGTTGGACGTTGCGTTGAGGTTCGGGTTGCGGTTGTACTCGTCGCCGACGATCCCCGTGTTGCCCTCGTCGCGCAGCTTCTGGATCTGGGCGTTGTACTCGTCCTTGCTCACGACGGACACGTTGAAGAGCATCTCGGAGTGGTACTCGCCGCACAGCTCGGCACACTTGCCAGCGAAGGTTCCCTCGCGACCGGTGGTGAAGCTCATGTAGTTCGTACGGCCCGGGACCATGTCGATCTTTTCGAGGAAGGCCGGGACCCAGAACGAGTGGATGACGTCGCGGGAGGAGATCTCCAGCTCGACCTTGCTGTCCGCCGGGAGGTACAGAGTCGGCAGGGTCTCCTCGACACCGGGCTCACCCGTGAGGTGCGCCTGCACGCCCTGGTAGTGGACGTCCTCGTCGAGGTAGTTGAAGTCCCACGCCCACTGCTTGCCGTACACCTGGATCTTCGCGTCGGGATTGTCGAAGCGGTCGGTGATGGCGGTCTGCGTACGGAAGGAGAAGAAGAACAGGCTCACGATCAGCGCAATGGGGACGATCGTGTAGAAGATCTCCAGCGGGGCGTTGTATGCGAGCTGACGAGGGTAACCGGTCTCATTCTTGCGCCGGCGGTAGGCGACCATGCACCAGAGCATGAGACCCCACACCACGAGGCCAACGCTCAGTGCCGCGATCCAGGAACCGATCCACAGGTCCATGACCTGGTCAGCGTTGTCGGTGGTACCCCGTTCAGTGGGCAGGAAGCCCACCTTCGACTGCTCCGAGCACGCGGTGAGCGAGATCGTCGCCAGGACTGCCACTGCCGAGACCTTCAGCGCTCGGCCGCGGCGGGTGCCGGTTCGAGTTTGCGAACTCACAGACGGCCCTTCCTCTTCTGTACGTGGGTTCGGCATCGGCCCTGCGCGAGGGCAGAGAGGACACGTCGCCCGTTAATGGTTCTCCCTAGGAAGCTTACCCCTCAGCCCCTCCATGTGCTGACACTGTGTCAGCACGCCGTGTCGCCCGGGAATCCGGGCCCGGAGCTCGTTAAAACCGCTTCCACGCGGGCCCGCGACATCGTGGTCTGCGCCGCGCAGCGGCAGCTGCGGAACCACCCCGGACACGGAGAGCGGGGGTGTACCCGGCCCGTGGGCCATGCACACCCCCGCTGCTGCGCGGTGTCCCCGCGGGGACTCAGTGGAAGGAGTCGCCGCACGCGCAGGAGCCCTGCGCGTTGGGGTTGTCGATCGAGAAGCCCTGCTTGGAGATGGTGTCCTCGAAGTCCACCGTGGAACCGCTGAGGTAGGGGACGCTCATCTTGTCCACGATGACCTCCACTCCCCCGAAGTCGCGCACGTGGTCGCCGTCCAGGACACGCTCGTCGAAGTAGAGCTGGTAGATCAGCCCAGAGCAGCCACCGGGCTGAACAGCCACGCGCAGCCGGAGGTCGGTGCGGCCCTCCTGCTCGAGGAGGTCGCGGACCTTCTGCGCGGCGTTGTCGGTGAGCAGCACCTCGTGGGTGGGCAGGTCCTGCATGGTCTTGTTGTCGGTCGTGACGCTCATGGTGCTCACTTTCTGTTCGACCCTGGGCTCACCCCGGGGTGCTGTCTGACCCTTCTGCCAATTCGAACGTCCAGGTGGGAGGAATCATTCCGTTCCCGGCGCGCCCTGTTCCGCGAGTGCCGCGAGGACCAGTGCCTCCGCGGTGACGGCGTGCAGGAAGTCCTCAATGTGCAGGGACTCGTTGGCGCTGTGGGCGCGGGTGTCTGGGTCCTCGATTCCGGTGATCAGGATCTGCGCCTCAGGATACGCCCGCGTGAGGGTGGCGGTGAAGGGGATGGAGCCTCCCATGCCGGCGGTCACGGCGGGGCGGCCCCATGCCTGCTCGAAGGCCCACAGGGCGATCTGCGAGCTCGTGGCCTCGGTGTCCGCGCTGAAGGCCGGGCCGGTCTCCTCGAGCTCGAAGCTCACGTGGGCGCCGAACGGCGCGTTGTCCTCGACGTGCTTGCGCAGCGCCTGTGCCGCCTCCTTCGGATCCTGACCCGGAGCGATCCGCAGGCTTAGTTTGGCGCGCGCCGTCGCGGCGATGGTGTTTGACGCCTTGTCCACCTCGGTGACGTCGATGCCGGTGACCGACAGCGCCGGCTGGGTCCACAGCCGGGACGAGATGGAGCCGCGCCCGGTCAGCTGCACTCCGTCAAGCACTCCGGCGTCCGCGCGGAAGCGGGTCTCGTCGTAGTCGACGTCCGTGTGGTCCTCGCTCAGCAGCCCCTCGATGGCCACTGCGCCGTCGTCGTCGTGAAGGGTGGCGATCAGTCGGGAGAGCACCGTGGGGGCATCCAGGACCGGGCCGCCGAACATGCCGGAGTGGACGGCGTGGTCCAGCACCTGGACCTCCACCACGCCGCCGACGACGCCGCGCAGGCTCGTGGTCAGCGCGGGCACCCCGACCTCCCAGTTGGCGGAGTCCGCGATCACGATGACGTCCGCCGCGAGCTTGTCCCGGTGGGCATCGAGGAAGGCCTCGAAGCCGGGCGAACCAGCTTCCTCCTCCCCCTCGACGAACACGGAGATCCCGAGCCCGGGCTCGCTTCCCGCCTGCTCGAAGAACGCGCGCAGGGCACCCACGTGGGCCATCACACCGGCCTTGTCGTCCGCGGCGCCGCGTCCCCACAGCCGCCCGCTCTTCTCGACGGCCTCGAAAGGCTCGGTCTCCCACAGCTCGCGTCTGCCCGGGGGCTGCACGTCGTGGTGCGCATAGAGCAGGATCGTGGGGAATCCGGTGGCCGCGGCCTTGCGGGCGACGACCGCGGGGTGGCCCGGCTTCTCGTCCGGGGCGGTGGGGACCCGCAGCACCTCGACGTCGTCGAAGGGCAGTTCGCGCAGCAGCCCGGCGACGGCGTCCGCGCTGCGGTCGAGGTCCGCGGAGTCGAAGGAGTCCCAGGCGATGCCCGGGATCGCCACGAGGGCGCTGAGGTCCGCGAGCAGCTCCGCTCGCGAATCGACGACGCGGCGACGCAGTGCGCCCACCGTCTGTGAACTGGGGCGGGTGAAGTCTGTGCTCATGGTCCCAGCGTAGACGGGACACCTGGGCACCGGCAGGTCACGCGGGCGGAAAGGCCGCTGCCCTCCGTTAGGCTGGTCGGGTGTTTGGACGCAAGAAGGCAGATCAATCCTCGGGTTCCACCGCAGTGCGCGCCACGGCCGTGAAGGACTCCACCGACTCCTCCGTGCGGGGTGCGCAGAGCGCCGCCACGGGCGGAAAGAAGGGTCGGCCCACGCCCACCCGAAGGGAGCAGGAGGCCGCGCGCCGTCGCCCCCTGATCCCGGAGGACCGCAAGGCTGCAAAGGAGGAGTCGAAGCAGCTCGAACGGGAGCGCCGAGCGCAGGCCCAGGCGGGCATGGCCGCGGGCGACGAGCGTTACCTGGGTCCGCGCGACGCCGGGCCCCAGCGTCGTTTTGCGCGCGACTGGGTGGACTCACGGTTCAACATCGGCGAGTACGTGCTGATCGTGCTGCTGCTCATCTTGGTGGTGATGTTCCTGCCGCTGCAGTCCGCCGCTCTGACCCTGATCTACATGGTCTACGGGTACATCGTGCTGTGCGTGGTCGACGCCGCCATCACCACCACGCGCATGCACTCGGCCCTGCGCCGCAAGTTCGGCACGGTGCAGCGCGGCACCCGCTGGTACGCCGCCATGCGCACCTTCACCATCCGCCGTCTGCGCCTGCCCAAGCCACAGGTGCGCCGCGGTGAGCGCCCCGCCTGATCCACCACGGGCCGTTGTGCCCGTCATCTGCCATGACGATGGGCCGGACCACCGAGCGGTGGACCGGCCCTTCGTCACGACAACAGCTGGGGATCTCAGCGGCCCCGGCGCGCTGCCTTCACCAGGCCCCGGTTGATCCGCGCCGCCCAGAACGGCCCCTCGTAGAGGAACGCCGTGTAGCCCTGGACGAGCGAGGCGCCGGCATCCAGCCGCTCCTGGACGTCCTGGGCCGTGGTCACTCCGCCCACGGAAACGAGGACCAGGCGGTCACCCACGTGCTCGCGCAGCAGGTGCAGCACCTCCAGGGAACGACGCCGCAGCGGGGCCCCCGAGAGTCCGCCCACGCCGTCCGCGGCCACCTCTTCGGCGGGGGTCCGCAGCCCCAGCCCCTCGCGGGCGATCGTCGTGTTGGTGGCGACGATGCCATCCAGGCCCAGGTCCAGGGCAAGGTCCGCCACCGCGAGGACGTCCTCATCCGCGAGGTCCGGCGCGATCTTCACCAGCAGCGGCACCCGGCGTGACGTGACGCGGTCCGCCTCTTCCCGCACAGCCCCCAGCAGCGGCCGCAGGGCGTCGAGCTCCTGGAGCTGTCGTAGTCCGGGCGTGTTGGGCGAGGACACGTTGACCACGAGGTAGTCCGCGTAGGGCGCGAGGACGCGCGTGCTGTGGACGTAGTCCTCCGTGGCGTCCTCGAGCCCCACGGCCTTCGTCTTGCCGATGTTCACGCCGACCACCGGGCGGGGCCTGCTCGTGCGAATTGCCCGTCCCGCGAGGCTCTGCAGCGCCGAGACGACCCGGGGGGCCACGGCCTGTGCACCGTCGTTGTTGAAGCCCATCCGGTTGATGACGGCCCGGTCCGCCACAAGCCGGAACAGCCGCGGGCGGGGGTTGCCGGGCTGTCCCTGGCCGGTAACGGTGCCGATCTCCACGTGGCCGAAGCCGAGGTCCGTGAGCGCGTGGGTTCCCGTGGCTCCCTTGTCGAAGCCCGCGGCCAGCCCAAAGGGTGAGGGGAACGTGAGGCCCATGACCTGCACCTCGCTGCCGGGTGCCGGTGCCGTCACCCGGCTCAGTACACGGCCCAGACCGCAACGGTGGGCGAGCTTGATCCCGGCGAAGCCCAGCGTGTGGGCGAGCTCGGGGTCCATCCAGGAGAAAGCGACTCTGAAGAAGGTGGGATACACACGCATGGGAGCAGTTTTCCACACGGGCGCCTGTGCGCCGCTCTCCCTTTGAGTGGGGAGCCATCCTCCATGCGGGGAGGACGGAAGGCAAGTAATCATAGTTTCAGGTGAAGGTTGACATATATATTTTGAGTTTCAGCAAAACCTTCATCCTCCGTGTGGGATGTGGTGGGCTACTCCCCCGGTTCAGCGTCCGGTGCGCGGTCCACCGCTCCGCCATAGCGGCGGTCGCGGTCCACGTAGTCCTCGACCGCGCGCCACAGCACCCGCCGGTCCACGTCGGGCCACAGGACGTCTAGGAACACCATCTCCGCGTATGCCGACTGCCACAGCATGAAGTTGGACAGCCGCTGCTCCCCCGAGGAGCGCAGGAATATGTCCACGTCCGGCAACTGGGGCTCGTCCAGGTAGCGCTGGACGGTGGCCTCGGTGATGGACCCCGGTTTGAGCCGTCCCTCCGCGGCATCACGGGCCATCGCGGCCGCGGCGTCCGCGATCTCGGCCCGTCCGCCGTAGTTCACACACATGGTCAGGGTGATGACGTCATTGTCCTGCGTCTCCTGCTCCGCGGTCTCCAACCGCTTGATGACCGAGCCCCACAGCCGGGGTCGGCGCCCGGCCCACCGGACCTTGATCCCCCACTCCTGGAACGTGGGCAGCTGACGTGCCATGACGTCCCCCGTGAAGTTCATGAGAAAGGCCACCTCCGCCGGGGAACGTTTCCAGTTCTCCGTGGAGAACGCATAGGCGGAGACATAGGGGATTCCCAGCTCGATCGCACCGGCCACCACCTCCATGAGCGCGCGCTCCCCCGCGCGGTGCCCCTCGGTGCGCGGCAGCCCGCGCTCATTGGCCCATCTCCCGTTGCCGTCCATCACGAGCGCCACGTGCTGCGGCAGGGCGACGCGCTCCAGGGCGGGCGCGGTGGCGCCGCTCGGGTGCAGGGGTGGCGGGGAGAAGCGGTTCACGCGGGAGTCCTCTCAACGGGGGTGCGATGTCGTCTCCACCCTAGGACGTTCACGGCCAGCTCCGCGCGGCCATGCCGGGCGGGGCTTCACGCCTTGGCGCAGCCGTTGCAGGCCGTCAAGGGCTCACGCCTCCCTGCCACCGCCGCCGGGCTCCGACGTTCGCGTGACCGTTGCGTGCCGAGCTCAGGCCTCCCCGCGGTCCACGAGAGCCAGGGCCTTCACCGTGCGTTCCATGTGCCACTGCACGTACGCGGCCACCAGGCCGGCGGCGGCGCGTGCGGTGCGAGGGTCCGCGGCGTCGACCACGGGCCAGTCTCCCCGCAACAGACCGTCCAGCAGCACGAACGTCGAGGGGCTCGGCGCCGCTGCCCCCGGTGGCCGGCACTGCGGGCACACGGCCCCGCCGAGAGCGGCTGAGAACGAACGGTGCGGTCCCGGCGCCCCGCACCGGGCGCAGTCCATGAAGCTCGGCGACCAGCCGGCGAGGGACACGGCGCGCAGGAGGTAGGAGTCCAAGATGCGCCCCGGCGGGTGCAGACCGCGGGCCACCGCGGAGAAGGCCCCCGTGAGCAGGCGGAAGTGCTGGGCTGCGGTGTCGTAGTCGTCCGCGGTGAGCTTCTCGGCGGTCTCCGCCATGGCGGCCGCGGCCGTGTAGCGCTCGTAGTCGGCCACGATGCGCTCGCCGTAGGACCGCATGCCCACGGCCTGGGAGACGATGTCCAGCGTGCGGCCGTGCACCAGCTGCACCCGCGCCACGTTGAACGGTTCAAGCCTGGCGCCGAAGCGCGAGGTGGTACGTCGCACCCCCTTGGCCACGGCCCGCACCTGTCCGTGCTCCGACGTCAGCAGGATCACGATCCGGTCAGCCTCGCCCAGCTTGTACGTGCGCAGCACCACGGCGTCGTCGCTGTAGGAACGCGAAGCGAAGGTTGAGCGGGCCACAGCGTCATTGTGCCACCCGGTTCGGACACGACGACGCCCCGTCCCCGGCAGAGCCCACACCGTACCTGTCGCGGGCCGTAACGGTGGCGTGCTTCGCCGGCCCCGTGCAGCAACTGTTGGTGTCGCAGTGGTTGGGGCGACCGGCCGACGGTGCCCGGGCGGTGCCTCGAAGACGGTACCGTGCGGCGGCGTCGTCCACGACGGATGGAGAACGGGACCCCGCCCCACCGGGGCCGGGGTCCCCTGCGCTCACGGAAAGGTGATCAGGCCTGCCCCGCCAGCTGGGCGTCCCGGACGGCGCGGTTCACCCCGGAGATCACGGCCTTGAGCGAGGCTCGGGTGGTGTTGTTGTCCATCCCGGCACCCCACAGCACGCGGTCACCCACGGCCAGCTCCACGTAGCTAGCGGCCTGCGCGTTGGCCGCTGCGGAGAGCGTGTGCTCGGTGTAGTCCAGCAGCCGCACGTCCACGCCCTCCTCGTTGAACAGGTTGATCAGCGCGTCGATCGGGCCTGTGCCGTGGGCGCTGCGCTCGCGGTGCTCGCCACCGACGTCCAGGCCGATCTCCAGCACAGTGTTTCCCTCATCCTCCGCGTGGGTGGAGATGGACGTGATCCGGTAGTGACCCCATGTCCCCTCGCCGTCCACCTTGGCGGGCAGGTACTCGTCCGAGAAGATCTTCCACAGCTGCTGGGCCGTGACCTCCGAGCCGGAAGTCTCCGTGAACTTCTGCACCACACCGGAGAACTCGATCTGTGCGCGGCGCGGCAGGTCGATCCCGTACTCGCTCTTGAGCAGGTAGGCCACGCCGCCCTTGCCAGACTGCGAGTTCACACGGATCACGGCCTCGTAGCTGCGGCCCACGTCCTTGGGGTCGATCGGCAGGTACGGAACGGCCCACTCGAGGTCGTCCACGGCCACGCCCTGGGCCTGGGCATCCTGCTGCATGGACTCGAAGCCCTTCTTGATCGCGTCCTGGTGCGAGCCGGAGAACGCGGTGAAGACGAGGTCCCCGCCGTAGGGGCTGCGCTCCGGAACGGGCAGCTGGTTGCAGCGCTCCACGGTGCGGCGGATCTCCTCGATGTCCGAGAAGTCGATCTGCGGGTCCACACCCTGCGTCAGCAGGTTCAGGCCCAGGGTCACCAGGTCCACGTTGCCCGTCCGCTCACCATTGCCGAACAGGCACCCCTCAATGCGGTCCGCGCCGGCCAAGTAGCCCAGCTCGGCGGCGGCAACCCCGGTGCCGCGGTCATTGTGGGGGTGCAGGGAGAGGATGATGTCCTCCCGCTGGTAAAGGTGCCGGCCCATCCACTCGATCGAGTCCGCATAGACGTTGGGGGTGGCCATCTCCACCGTAGCCGGCAGGTTGACGATCATCTTGCGGCCGTTGCCGATCTCGAAGGTCTCCGCCACCTCGTTGCAGATCCGGGCGGCGAACTCCAGCTCGGTGCCCGTGTAGGACTCCGGCGAGTACTCGTAGGTGACGGCGGTGTGCTTGAGCTGCTCCTCGTACTTGCGGCACAGCCGGGCTCCAGTGAGGGCGATGTCCACGATGCCGTCCATGTCTTGCTTGAACACCACGCGCCGCTGCAGCGTGGAAGTGGAGTTGTACAGGTGCACAATCGCGTGCGGGGCGCCGTCGATGGCCTCGTACGTGCGTTCGATCAGGTGCTCGCGGGACTGCGTCAGCACCTGGATGGAGACGTCCTCGGGAATGTGGTCACCCTCGACCAGGGTGCGCACGAAGTCGAAGTCCGTCTGCGAGGCCGAGGGGAAACCAACCTCGATCTCCTTGTAGCCCATGCGCACAAGCAGCTGGAACATCTGCAGCTTGCGCTCGGAGTTCATGGGATCGATCAGCGCCTGGTTGCCGTCACGAAGGTCCACGGCGCACCAGCGCGGCGCCGTTGTCGCCACCTTGTCCGGCCACGTGCGGTCGGACATGTCGAACGGGAACTTCTGGTGGTACGGGGTGTACTTGTGAACCGGCATGCCGGAGGGGCGTTGCACATTCTTCACGGGAGGGGGCCTTTCGATCTGTGACTGTGGGCCGGCACCACGGAACTCCGCAGCGGGTGGTCGGCCGTCAATAGGATCGTTCAGGCCCCGCTGCGGCACATAAGCACGAGTCGCTTCATGTCCTGCCGCATGTGATCCAACGTACCACTAGGCACGTTGGCCCCCGGCCCCGTTACTCGTCCGCAGTCGCCTGGCACGTGAACTGCTCGGCCGTCTGGCCCTGCAGGTCGTCCGGGAGGGACAGGTTCTTGTCCATCCTGTCCCCACTCACGAAGTCCTGGCCCACGGCCACCTCCACACCCGTGACCTCGTAGGAGGCGGTGAGCTGGCTCGCGGAGACGTTGAGGAGTTCGGCGACGTCATCCGCCGCGGCCGCCCAGTTCGGGTTGTAGAAGATCTGCGTGGCGGAGAGCTGCGCACCGGACTTCTCGGTGGCGGCGTGGTCGTATCCGGCCTTCTTCAGCACCGAGACGAGCTGGCTGTCCCGGCCCCCGGCGTCCGAGCGGTTGGAGACGGCCAGCGGCACCGTGGCGGGGTCCAGCGCGGGCCCTGTGGCGCTCGGTGTGGCGGACGGGGAAGACGTCGCCCCGGCCGTCGAGTGACCGGCCCCGCTGCCGGAGGTCGCGACGTCCGAGGACTCACCGCTCGGGGACGCGGAAGTGCCGTCCTGCGCCCGCGTGACCGAGACGTCGTCGCGCAACGTGGCGAAGAGCTTCTCGGCGCCCTTCTCGTCCAGCTGCAGCCGGTTCGGGTCCTCGGGGTAGACCTCGGTCGGGGCCGTGACGAACGCGATCTTCCCGGGGTCGATGCCGTTGAACGTGCGCGCGATGCCCACGAGCGTGGGGATCGAGGTGAGACCCGAGTCCACGTGCAGGTTCTGGGTCATGACCTCCGCGATGTGGTAGAGCTCCGGGAGGTTCGTGAGGGTCCCGTCGGACTGGATCTTGCGCGTCAGGGACGCCAGGAACGACTGCTGGGAGCGGATCCTGGCCTCGTCCCCACCGTTGCCGAACGCCGCGCGGGAGCGCAGGAACGCCAGCGCCTGTTCGCCCTCCACGGAGGAGATGCCCGCGGGCAGCTTCAGCCCGGACTTCGGATCGTCCACGGCGTTGTTCACGCACACCTCGACGCCGCCCACCGCGGAGGAGAGCTCCTTCACGGCGTTGAAGTCCGCGAGCATGAAGTGGTCGATGTTGACGCCCGTGAGCTCGTTGATGGCCGCCACGGTGCAGCCGGGTCCGCCGCGCTCCACCGCGCTGTTGAGCATGTCCGTCTCCGCGGCGTAAACCTTGCCGGAGTCCGGGTCCGTGCACTGCGGGATCTCCACCATCAGGTCCCGGGGAAAGGACACCACGGTCACGGCATCCCTGCTCTGCGTGACGTGCAGGAGCATCATCACGTCCGTGCGGCCTTCGGAGTCGTCCTTGCTGCCGTACTCGGAGTTGCCCGTGCCGCTGCGGGTGTCCGAGCCCATCACGAGGATGTCGAGCGGGCCGTCGTCCACTGCCTCCGCGCCGTCGGAGAGGTTCAGGGGGCTGGACTGTAGGTTTCCCGTCAGCCGCAGCGCGGCAATACCACCGATCCCGATTGCCGCGATCAGGGCGAGGACCGCCAGGATCACGCCGATCCTGCGGGCGGAGGCACGGTGCTCACGGGCCCTGTGGTGGCGCCCGGTCTGCCGCAGGTCGAAGGGCTCCCCCTCCCGGTTCGTGCGACGTGCCGGGTGCGTGACCCAAGGCGCCGTGGTCTCCTGCGCGCGGCGACCGCGACGGGGTGCTGAGCTGGGATCCACCGGTGACGTCTCCTGCAGTCTTTCGCTGTCTGGGGCGGGGCCGGGGGCGGCGCCCCGACCGCTCGGCCACGATACGCCCCGTCCCTCCGTGTGCGGTGTGGGCGGGGTCAGAATCCCAGCTTGGACAGCTGCTTGGGATCCCGCTGCCACTCCTTGGCGACCTTGACGTGCAGGTCCAGGTAGATGCGCGTGCCCAGCAGTGCCTCGATCTGCTCGCGCGCCTTGGTCCCGATCTCCCGCAGCCGCGCACCGCGCTTGCCGATCACGATGGCCTTCTGCGAGGACCGCTCCACGTACACGCTCGCGTGCACGTCCAGCATGGGGTTCTCGGGCGAGCGGCCTTCCCGTTCGGAGACCTCGTCCACGACCACGGCGAGCGAGTGTGGCAGCTCGTCGTGCACGCCCTCCAGTGCGGCCTCGCGGATCAGCTCGGCCATCATGGTGACCTCTGGCTCGTCCGTGAGGTCACCCTCGGGGTACAGCGGCGGGGAGACCGGCATCAGAGACACGAGCAGCTCTGCCAGCTCGTCCATCTGGTAGCCGTCCGTTGCGCTCACGGGGATCACGTGGGCCCAGCCGGCGTCCTGGTCCTCCGTGGCGGGTACCTTCTCCGACCGGGAGCCTGTGCCGCCCGACGACGCCGCGGCGCGCCGTCGTCGCCGTGCCTCGCGCTGGGCGCGCTCCTCGGACACGACCTCGCGGCCCAGCTCGCTCACGGCGATCAGCTGCTCGGCGAGCCGGTCCTGGGGCACGAGGTCCGCCTTGGTGACGATCGCGACCACGGGGGTGCTGCTCACGGCGGCCACGACCTGCTGGGCGATGAAGCGGTCCCCGGGGCCCACCTTTTGATCCGCGGGAACGCAGAACCCGATGACATCCACCTGGCTCAGGGTCTCCGCGACCACGTCGTTCAGCCGCTGCCCCAGCAGAGTCCGGGGCCGGTGCAGGCCCGGCGTGTCGACGAGGATCAGCTGCCCGTCCGGGCGGTGCACGATGCCTCGGATGGTGTGGCGCGTGGTCTGTGGACGGTTGGACGTGATGGCCACCTTGCGGCCCACCAGAGCGTTGGTCAGGGTGGACTTGCCCACGTTGGGCCTGCCCACGAACACGGCGAAGCCGGCCCGGAAGTCCGCGCCGTGCTCGGCGGTGGTGTCCTGCATCATGGTGTGTCCTCGCTCCTGCGTTCGATCGGGGTGCGCCTGTGGGGACAGCGCGCGGGGTCCTGCGGCTGCCCGGGGTGTGGCACCGGCGTCACGTCATGGTCTCCACGGGGGCATCGCGGCCCAGGAACTCCTCGAGCAGCGCGCGCTGGGCGGCGAACATCCTGGCGCGCTCCTCCTCCTGCGCGTGGTCGTGGCCTAGCAGGTGCAGCAGCGAGTGCGCCGTGAGCAGGCACAGCTCGTCCTGCGTGCTGTGCCCCGCGGCCTGCGCCTGGCGCTGCGCCACGGGCGGGCACAGCACCACGTCCCCGAGGACGCCCAGGCTGGGCTCCTCCGGGGTGCCCTCGCGCAACTCGTCCATGGGGAAGGACATCACGTCCGTGGCACCGGGCAGGTCCAGCCACTGCTCGTGCAGCTCGGCCATGCGCTGTTCGTCCACCACCGCGATCGAGACCTCGGTCTCAGGGTGGAGGTGCCACCGGGTGAAGGCGAGGTCCACGAGGGCCGCCAGCTGGTCCGTGTCCACCGCGCGGTAGCACTCCTCGAACCCTTCGAGCTCCTGCGGTCCGTCCCACGGCAGGTCGAACGAGACGCTCACAGCGCGCCACCCGCCGGCCCCGTGGCCTGGTCCGCTCCTGCTCCGTCGGCCCCAGCTCGCTCACCAGCAGCGGCCGCCCGGTGCACGGCCGCCGCACGGCGGTCCTCCTTGCGGTGCGCGCGCTCCATGCGGTGCCGGTTGGTGGTGTCGAACTGGTCGTAAGCGGCCACGATCTCCCCCACCAGCTCGTGGCGCACCACGTCCTCGGCGGTCAGCTCGCAGAACGCGATGTCGTCGATCTTTCCCAGCACGTGCTGCACCTGACGCAACCCGGACTTCGTGGAGCCCGGCAGGTCCACCTGGGTGACGTCCCCGGTGACCACGATGCGCGAGCCGAAGCCCAGCCGCGTGAGGAACATCTTCATCTGCTCGGGAGTGGTGTTCTGAGCCTCGTCCAGGATCACGAAGGCGTCGTTGAGGGTGCGCCCGCGCATGTAGGCCAGCGGAGCCACCTCGATGGCCCCCGCCTCCATGAGCCGCGGGATGGACTCGGGATCCATCATGTCGTGCAGCGCGTCGTAGAGCGGGCGCAGGTAGGGGTCGATCTTGTCGTTGAGCGAGCCCGGGAGGAAGCCCAGGCGCTCGCCGGCCTCCACCGCGGGGCGCGTGAGGATGATCCGGTTCACCTCCTTGGCCTGCAGCGCGCGCACGGCCTTGGCCATGGCCAGGTAGGTCTTGCCCGTGCCTGCCGGTCCGATTCCGAAGACCACGGTGTGCTCGTCGATCGCGTCCACGTACGTCTTCTGGTTCACCGTCTTGGGGCGGATGGTGCGGCCCCGGGTGGAGAGGATGCTCGTGGACAGTGCGCTCGCCGGGCGCACCTGCTGGGACTCGCGCATCATGCGGGCCACACGCAGCACGGTGCGCTCCGTGATCTCCGTGCCGCGCAGCGCCATCGCCAGCAGCTCCTCGAGCAGGGATGCCGCCAGCCGGGTGTCGAGCACGGGGCCCTCGAGGGCGACATCGAGGTCCCGCACGGTCATGCGCACCGCCGGGAACTCGCCCTCGAGGAGCCTCAGCGTCGAATCCGCCTGGCCCAGGCACCGCACGGCGGTGTCCCGGTCCGGCATGTGCACGGTCACACGGGTACTTTCACTGGGTGCAGCGGTCAGTGGTTTCATCCCCTCGGGTTGTTCTCTCATCGGGCACCAGCCTACCGGTCCCCTCCGACGCGCCGTCCGCCACGGTCCCGGGTTGCAATCGGGTAACGGTCCGCGCCACGGGCTCCCGGAGTTCGCGCGCACCCCCGCCGGTCGGTATCTTGTGAAGCCGTGAAATCATGCCGCCGGTGCCACACCGCGCGGTCCCACCCTCCAGGTTCTGTGTCGGAGAGGTGGGAACACGACGTCGCCGTGGCGCGGTCCCTGACCCCGCACCCGTCACCGAGGGCCCGGAGGAGGGCGAGCACCGCGTGAGACCGCGCCGCCGCGTACCACCGCGCACACCCCGCCGCTGGAGCCTCGCCGCGCTCGCTGTGGTCGCGTCCGTGGCGCTGGCCGGGTGCGGCACGGCCGCGGACCGCCCGGACGACAACTCCGCGGCCGCACCGGGAATCGGCGCGGCACCGGGCACCACGGACGAGGCGCTCGGCGGCGTGGCCACCGAGCAGGCCCCCATCTACTGGGTCGGCACGGGTGACCAGTCCGGCTACCTGTTCCGTGAGTTCCGCAACCCCGAGGACACGAGCACAGCGGACCCGGTGGCACGCGCCGCTGCCATGGTGACCCGTGCCACCCCCATGGACCCCGACTACCGCACGCTGTGGTCCCCCGTGAGCACGGTGGGAACCTCGGTGTCCCCGGACGGCATCATCACCGTGGACCTGCCCGCGGCGGCGTTCGGCACGCAGCTGTCCGAGAAGGACGCCCAGATGGCGCTGCAGCAGATGGTGTACACGGTCTCCGCGGCCGCCGTGACCGCGGGACTATTGGACGCCTCCACCGCCAAGGAGGTCCGCATCCTGGTGGACGGGCGCACCGGGTTCTCGGCGTTCGGCTCCGTGGACCTCTCCGATCCGCTGACCCGCGACACGTCCCTGGCCGCGCCCGTGTGGCTCATCGACCCCCAGACGGACGCGGACCCCGGCAGTCCCCTGACCGTGTTCCTGCGCGTTCTGCCCGCGGTGCACGACGTCCGCTGGGAGGTCACGCAGGACGAGCGCACAGTGCGCAGCGGCACGGTCGCCGCGGCCTCCCCCGGCTCGGACCCCACTGTCGGCACCGAGCTGCGGACCACCATCGACCTGGACCCGGGCGAGTACACGGTGCGGGTCGCGGGAACAAACGACCAGGGCACCGTGCTCGTGGACGACCACGTGATCACCGTCGCTGCCACGCGCTGAGGCGCATCCGCCGTACGCGGGCGCGCGACGTCGTCGTCATGCCGTCCCGACGAGGCGCGGGTGGCGTCCCCGGCATGCTGCTCCCCCGAGATCCCGGGGTTCGTCCCACCCAGCCCTCCCGCGGAGGGGGCGCTCAGCCCCAGAGGCCCAGGACAGAGTGCAGCGCGGCCAGGGCGGCCGGCCCGGCGGTGGCCGAGCGCATGACCGTGTCCCCGAGGCGCAGCGTGTGGGCCCCGGCCTCGGTGAGCAGCTGCGTCTCCGCATCGCTGATGCCGCCCTCCGGCCCGACCACCACGGCGATCCGGGTCCGCTCCCGCCAGGCGGTGACGTCGTGCCCGGACCACGCGGTGGAGGCGGTCTCGTGCAGCACGAGCCACAGGGTCTCCGTGTCCTCCGCCACGAGCCGCGCGAGGGCGGCGGTGTCCACCCACTGCTCCCGCCGCGGCCAGTGCGCGCGCCGGGACTGCTTGGCGGCCGCGCACAGGGTGGCGTCCCACTTGGCCATGGTCTTGGCGGCACGGTCCCCGCGCAGCCGCACGATGCTGCGCTCTGCCTGCCACGGAATCACGCAGTCCACACCGAGCTCGGTGGCGGTCTCCGCGGCCTGCAGGTCCCGGTCCCCTTTGGCCAGCGCCTGGACGAGCGTGAGGCGCGGCGCCGGCGGCTCCTCGTGCGCCACGGAGTCCACGGTGACGCTCATGCGGTCCTTCTCCCCCGCGACGAACGTGCACACCGCGCGGGTGCCGCGGCCGTCCACGAGGTCCAGGGACGCGCCCGCGCGCAGCCGGCGAACGGTCACGGCGTGACGGGCCTCGGGGCCGACGACGTCGAGGACCTCGCCGGGGTGCGCCCCGGTGAGGTCCTCGCGGTGGAAGACGGGATTCGTCACAGGTCGTTGAACCGGTCCCGCAGCCGGGAGAAGAACCCGCCGGAGTGGGAGGTGCTCACGGTGGTGCCGTCGTGGGCCTGCTCCTCGCGCAGCTCCGCCAGCCGTTCCACGAGTTCACGCTGCTCGCCGGTGAGGTCCCGAGGCGTCTCGACCTCGAAGTGCACCTGCAGGTCCCCGCGACCCTTGCCGCGCAGGTGGGTGACGCCGAGGTCGTCCAGCGTGATGGTGGCACCGGACTGGGTTCCGGGGACCACGTCCACGCTGCGCGTGCCGTCGAAAGTTTCCAGCGTCACGGTGGTGCCGAGTGCCGCGGCGGTCATGGGGATCCGCAGCCGCGCGTGCAGGTCGTCGCCCTCGCGCACGAACGTGGGGTCCGGGTCCACCTTCAGCTCCACGAAGAGGTCGCCGTTGGGTCCGCCGGCCGTGCCGGCCTCGCCCTGACCGCCCAGGCGGATCCGGTTGCCGGACTGGATGCCGGCGGGGATCTTCACCGTGAGGGGGCGGCGGTCGCGCACGCGGCCCTCGCCGTAGCACTCGTGGCACGGGTGCTCGATCACGGTGCCGAAGCCGTTGCACTGCGAGCAGGGCGCCTGCGTGGTGACCATGCCCAGGATGGACTGCCGCTGGTACTGCATGTGGCCGGAGCCGTGGCACATGGTGCACGTGGTGGGGCTCGTGCCGGGCTGGCAGCACGTCCCCTCGCACGTGGGGCACGTGACCGCGGTGTCGACGGTGATGTCCTTCTCCACTCCGAAAACGGCGTCCTTCAGGGAGATGCGCACGTTGATCAGGGCGTCCTGGCCCTGTCGCGTGCGGGACTGGGGGCCCCGCTGGCCGCCGGAGCCCGCGCCCTGGAAGAACGTCTCAAAGATGTCCGAGAAGCCGAACCCGCTGCCGGGGAAGCCTCCGCCGAAGCCGGTGTCCGTGCCGTTCTCGTTGCCCGTGGCGTCGTACACGCGGCGCTTGTCCGGGTCCGACAGGACGTCGTTGGCGTGCGAGACGCGCTTGAACTCCTCGGCTGCCTCCGGCGAGGGGTTCACGTCCGGGTGCAGCTTGCGGGCCTTCTTGCGATAGGCGCGCTTGATCTCTTCGGCGCTGGCGTCACGGCTCACGCCGAGGGTTTCGTAGTGATCGCTCACGATGTCGTCGCTTCTGCTTTCGTCTCTGGGTCGGTGGTCTGTGCCGGGGCGGCGCCGGGTGGCGCGTCAGTCCCCGAGGTTCTTGGAGAGGTAGCGGGCCACGGCACGCACGGAGGCCATGGTGGTGGGGTAGTCCATGCGCGTGGGGCCCACGACGCCCACCTTGGAGGCGTCCTGCGGGCCGTAGCCGGTGGCCACCACGGCCGCCTCGGCCAGCGGGTCGTCGTACTGCTCGGAGCCGATCCGTACCGCGACGCCGCGCTCGTCCTGCTGCATCTCGGACAACAATCGCAGCAGTGTCACTTGTTCCTCAAGCGCCTCGAGCACCGGGGAGATGCTCTGGGGGAAGTCCCCGCTGAAGCGGGCGAGGTTGGCGGTGCCCGCCCTCACGAGGCGCTGGTCGTCCGAGGCGGCGGCCAGCACTGCCACGGTGTCGGCGACGGCGAGCGCGGCCTCGCGGACCGGGTCTTCCACGGTCTCGGGGAGCTCGGCGACCGCGGCCGGCACGGTCTCCAGTGCCTGACCCAGCACGCGCGCCAGGACGGCGGCGCGCAGCTCGAGCAGGGCGTCCTCGGCAACGGGCGCGGTGAGGGCAACCGTGCGCTGCACCACGCGGCCGCTCGTGGGGATGAGCACCACGAGCAGCGTGTTTCCGCCGACGTCCACGAGCTCCACGTGGCGCACCGTGATCCCGGTGCGCACCGGGTACTGGATGACGGCCACCTGGTGGGTCAGCTGGGCCAGCAGGCGCACGGTGCGCTCCATGGCATCGTCGATGTCGTGGGCGCCGCCCAGGAAGACCTGCACGGCACGGCGCTGCGCAGGCGTGAGGGGCTGCAGCGCGGCGATCTGGTCCACGAACACCCGGTAGCCGCGGTCCGTGGGGATCCGACCTGAACTGGTGTGGGGTGCCACAATGAGACCGTCCTCCTCGAGGGCGGCCATGTCGTTGCGCACGGTGGCGGAGGAGACGGGCAGCCGGTGGCGCTCCACGAGCGCCTTGGAGCCCACGGGCTCGCGGGAGTGGACGTAGTCCTCCACGATGGCCTGCAGGATCTTCGCCCTGCGCGGATGCTCCATGTCTCCCACCTCCCGCTCGCGGATGTCCTCGGGCGCCCGTGCGGCACCCGGTGAACCGGGCCGCGACCAATTTTGGCACTCGAATCGGCACAGTGCTAATTCCGTGAGTCTAGTGGCCCTGCCGCGGACCGGTCCTTTGGTACGCTCGCGGCTGATTCGTCACCCGCGAGCGAGGAGCACCCCCGTGAACACACCCGGCTGGGGCTGGGGCCCGCAGGACCTCGGCAGCCCCGAGGTCTCGCGCCGCTCCCCCGCGGCCCGCGGGCTGCCCGTGGAGTCCGGCATGGTGCTCGAGGACGTCGAGAGCGGGTGGGTGGGCGCCGTGGTGAGCGTGGAGGTCGTGGGCGGCATGCGCGTCGTGGGCCTGGAGGACCGCCACGGCCGAGTCAAGGCCTTCCCCCTCGGTCCCGGTTTCCTGCTTGACGGCGAGCCCGTCCGCCTCACCCCGCCCGCACCTCGCAGTGTCCCGAGCGGGCCCAGAATTACGCGCTCCGGCTCGGTGGCCGTGGAGAACCTGCGCGCCTCGGTGGCCAAGGAGTCCCGCGTGTGGGTCGAGGGCTACCACGACGCCGAGCTCGTGGCGAAGGTCTGGGGCCACGACCTCGCAGTCGAGGGGATCGTCGTGGAGCCGCTGCACGGCATCGACGACCTCCCCGCGGCCATCGCGGAGTTCCACCCCGGCCCGGGCCGTCGTCTCGGGATCCTCGTGGACCACCTGGTCAGCGGGTCCAAGGAGTCGCGGATCGCGGATCGGGCGCTGTCTGTGCCGGGTGCGCGGGGCAACGTGCAGATCCTGGGCCACCCCTACGTGGACATTTGGCAGGCGGTGAAGCCTGCAGCCCTGGGCATCCCCGCGTGGCCCGTGATCCCTCGCGGTGTGGACTGGAAGACCGGGATGGCCAAGGCCCTCGGTATGCCCCACCGCACTCCCCAGGATGTGGGGCGGGCGTGGCAGGCGATCCTCGCCCGCGTGGACAGCTACTCGGACCTGGAGCCCGCACTGCTGGGCCGGGTCGAGGAGCTCATCGACTTCCTCACCGCACCGGACGGCTACTGAGGGGTTTTGGCACGTGGGGCGCCGGATGTGCCGTGTGGGACCCGTTGTCCCGGCCGACGCGGTTGGCGCGGTGGCCCCGGGCTGCCGGTGGCGCGGCGGCGTCGTCCGACATATCCAGGCTCACACGTGATTCCAGACGCACCCCGGTCCGTTTCCAGGAGCGCACCGTAGAATAGGGGGCACCGGGACTCCGATCCACCCCGGTTCGGCTACCGCCCCTGAAAGGGACACCCACCCGTGACTGACGCTGCTCCCACCCCCGCTGCCCCCGCCGCCCGCGCCGCGGGTGAGACCCCGTTCGAGGCCGTGCCCGCCGAGGCCCAGCCCCTGGACGTGAACCAGGACCGCCAGTGGGCCACCGTCGCGCACCTGGGCGGCGTGGTCGGCTCGCTGCCCAGCTACGTGATCCACCGGGTGTTCGGGGACCGCGGCCCGTTCACCGCGCAGGAGTCCCGGGAGGCGCTGAACTTCACGCTGCTGCCGAGTGTCGTGGTGCTGGCAGGCATCGCGCTCTCTCTCGTACCCGTGATCGGCTGGATCTTCTCCGTAGTCGCCGCCGTGACCTGGCTGTGGCTGGCCATCGCCTCCGTGGTCGCGGGCGTGAAGGTCAACCGCGGCGAGCCGCACCAGTATCGCGGCAACACACACCTCTACGACCGGCTCACCACGTCCCGCGGCTGACGCCCGCGCCCACGACTCGCCTCGGGCCGCTCACCAGTCGAGCAGCCGGCGCGTCACGGCGTCGGCCATGAGCCGTCCCGCGTCCGTGAGCACGGCCGTGCCCCGCACCGCGGCGGCACCGTCCAGCCAGCCGTCGGCGATCAGCCCAGCCACCGCCTTTCGGCCCTCCGGCTGCAGCCGGGCAGTCTCCAGACCGTCGCGGATCCGGATGCCGAGCATCACGTCCTCCACGTAGCGCGTCTGCGCGTCCAGCGTCTCCCGGCCCGCCGCGGGTGAGACGCCCTGGCGGACCTTGTTCGTGTAGGGCAGGGGGTGCTTGAGGTTCCACCACCGCACGCCGTCGCTGTGGGAGTGCGCTCCGGGGCCGATGCCCCACCAGTCCTGGTTGCGCCAGTAGGCGAGGTTGTGCGCGCTGCGGTTCTCCAGCGCGCTGCGCCCGTGGGCGTCCCGGGACCAGTTGGAGACCTCGTACCACTCGAAACCCGCTTCGCGGAGCATCGCGTCCGCCAGCGTGTACTTCTCCGCCTGGTCGTCCGGGTCCACCCGGGGGACCTCGCCCCGGCGCATCTGCGCGGCGAGCTTGGTGCCGTCCTCGATGATCAGCGAGTACGCGGACACGTGGTCCGAGTCCATCTCCAGGGCGGCCTCCAGCGAGGTCCGCCAGTCGGCCACGCTCTCCCCCGGGGTGCCGTAGATCAGGTCCACGCTCGTGCCCAGCCCGCGCTCCGTCGCCCAGCCGACGGCGCGCGGCACGTTTGCCGGCGTGTGCGTGCGTTCGAGCACCCTCAGCACGTGCGGCACGGCGGACTGCATCCCGAAGGAAACCCGCGTCACGCCCGCCTCGGCCAGCACGTCGAAGGTCTCCGCCGTGACGGAGTCCGGGTTGGCCTCCACGGTCACCTCGGCGTCCGGTGCGAGCCCGAAGCTCTGACGGGCCTGGCCGAGCATGTTCGCGAGCTCCCGGGCTGGGAGCAGCGTGGGGGTGCCCCCGCCGAAGAACACGCTGTGCAGGGCCCGCGGGGGCGCCCCGGCGGCGTCGAGCACTGAACGGGCGAAACGGACCTCTGCCGCGGCGTCGCGGTGGTAGTCGTCCCGGGAGACCCCGTCCCCCAGCTGCTCCATGGTGTAGGTGTTGAAGTCGCAGTAGCCGCAGCGCACCGCGCAGAACGGAACGTGGACGTACAGGCTCAGGGTGCGCTCCGAGGCGCGGGCCACTGCACCGGCGGGCAGCGCACCGTCCTCCGGAGCCGGATCACCTTCCGGTTGCGCGGGCACTACTTCTTCTTGTCCTTGCCGTTGTCCTCGTCCGAGGACAGCGCGGCCACGAAGGCCTCCTGGGGGACCTCCACTCGGCCCACCATCTTCATGCGCTTCTTGCCCTCCTTCTGCTTCTCGAGCAGCTTGCGCTTGCGGGAGATGTCACCGCCGTAGCACTTCGAGAGCACGTCCTTGCGGATCGCGCGGATGTTCTCCCGCGCGATGATGCGCGAGCCGATGGCCGCCTGGATGGGGACCTCGTACTGCTGGCGCGGGATGAGCTTCTGCAGCTTGCCCGTCATCAGCACGCCGTACGAGTACGCCTTGTCCTTGTGGGTGATCGCGCTGAACGCGTCCACCTGCTCGCCCTGCAGCAGGATGTCCACCTTCACGAGGTCCGCGGCCTGCTCCCCGTCCGCCTTCCAGTCCAGGGACGCGTAGCCGCGGGTCTTGGACTTGAGCTGGTCGAAGAAGTCGAAGACGATCTCCGCGAGCGGCAACCGGTAGCGCAGCTCCACGCGGTCCTCGGACAGGTAGTCCATGCCCTTCATCTCACCGCGCTTGGACTGGGAGAGCTCCATGACCGCGCCGATGAACTCCGAGGGCACAAGGATCGTCGCGGAGACCATGGGCTCGCGGATCTCCAGGATCCGACCCTCCGGGAACTCGGACGGGTTGGTGACCTCCACCTCGGAGTGGTCCTCGAGCGTCACGTTGTAGGACACGGACGGTGCGGTGGAGATCAGGTCCAGGTTGAACTCGCGCTCCAGACGGTCGCGGGTGATCTCCAGGTGCAGCAGTCCCAGGAAGCCGCAGCGGAAGCCGAAGCCCAGCGCCGTGGACGTCTCGGGCTCGTAGACCAGGGCGGCGTCGTTGAGCTGCAGCTTCTCCAGCGCGTCCCGCAGCACCGGGTAGTCGGAGCCCTCCACCGGGAACAGCCCGGAGAACACCATGGGCTTGGGGTCCTCGTAGCCGCCCAGGGAGTCCTCCGCCGGCTTCTGCTGGTTGGTGACCGTGTCGCCCACGCGCGACTGGCGGACGTCCTTCACGCCCGTGATGAGGTAGCCCACCTCCCCCACGCTCAGGCCCTTCGACGGGATCGGCTCGGGCGAGATCACCCCGATCTCCAGCAGCTCGTGCGTGGCGCCGGTGGACATCATCTGGATCCGCTCGCGCGGCACCAGGGTTCCGTCCACCACGCGCACGTAGGTCACCACGCCGCGGTAGGTGTCGTACACGGAGTCGAAGATCATGGCGCGCGACGGCGCGTCCTTCTTTCCCTGCGGCGCGGGCACGTCCCGCACGATGCGGTCCAGCAGCTCCTCCACGCCCTCACCGGTCTTGCCCGAGACCTTCAGGACGTCCTCGGGCTCCACGCCGATCAGGTTGGCAAGCTCCGCGGCGTACTTCTCCGGCTGCGCGGCCGGGAGGTCGATCTTGTTGAGCACCGGGATGATCGTGAGGTCGTTCTCCAGCGCCAGGTACAGGTTCGCCAGCGTCTGCGCCTCGATGCCCTGGGCGGCGTCCACCAGCAGGATGGTGGCCTCGCACGCCGCCAGCGAGCGGGAGACCTCGTACGTGAAGTCCACGTGGCCCGGGGTGTCGATCATGTTCAGCGCGTAGTCCGTGCCGTCCACGTTCCACGGCATGCGCACAGCCTGGGACTTGATGGTGATCCCGCGCTCGCGCTCGATGTCCATGCGGTCCAGGTACTGGGCCTTCATCTGCCGGGGTGTCACCACGCCCGTGGCCTGGAGCATGCGGTCCGCGAGGGTGGACTTGCCGTGGTCGATGTGGGCGATGATGCAGAAGTTCCTGATCACCGAGGGATCGGTCGAGGCAGGTGCCGGTGGATTGACGGCCAACGGTGACACGGGCGGTCCTTTCGTTCTCAGGATGACTCCCCAGTTTCCCATGCCCACGACGATCGGGCGAACCGGTCCCCCTACGATGTCCCCATGGCCGACATCACTCGACTCATCAACCAGGGACTGCGGCTCTTCCGCATGTACCAGCGCTACTCCCGCGACCCCGGCTCCCGGGGCACTGGATCACGCGGTCCCCGCTCCGCGGGCACGGCGACACCGCCCACCGTCGCCCACGACCACGGCACCTCGGGCACCCGGCGGGGCACGGCGACGTCGTCCCCCGCAGGCACCGCCGACTACCCAGGGGACTGGACGGGGCCCGTGCACCCGCGGTGGGACGCCCACCCGGACGGCAAGCCCGATCCCGGGGAGATCGTGTGGAGCTGGGTACCGTACGAGGAGGACCACTCCCGCGGCAAGGACCGGCCCGTGCTGATCGTGGACCGTGCCCAGGAGTGGCTGCTGTGCGTGATGCTCACCTCCAAGGACCACGACACCGCCACGCACGACGATCCCCGATACGTGGACGTGGGCACCGGTGGCTGGGACCGCTCGGGGCGGCCTTCCGAGGCGAGGATTGACCGTGTGATCCCGGTGCGCCCGGACGCCGTGCGGCGCGAGGGCGCCGTGCTGGACCGGGCCGTGTTCGAGGCCGTGGCGGCGGAGCTCACTTCCCGGCGCTGAGCCGCTCTCCCCCGGCCAGGCCTGGGCTCACTGAGCCTCACGCGGGGCCGGGAACGCGCTGAAGTCCCGCCTGTCCCGGCACGGACACGCCTCGTCTGCTAAAGTAGTCCGCTGTGTGTCCGCGCTGGTCGTCGGGCACAGCGGATGGTTGCCACCGAGCATCCCCACTCTCACAACTCAGTCGATGACCATCCGTGAGCCCTCACTGACCTACTTCCGCAATCGTTCTAGGAGTTACACGTGGCCAACATCAAGTCGCAGAAGAAGCGCATCCTCACCAACGAGAAGGCTCGCCTGCGCAACAAATCGTACAAGTCCGAGCTCAAGACGCTCATCCGCAAGGTGGATGCCGCTGTCGAGTCCGGCAACAAGGACGCCGCCGCCGAGACCCTGCGCACCGCGTCCCGCAAGCTCGACAAGGCCGTGTCCAAGGGCGTTCTGCACAAGAACACCGCGGCCAACAAGAAGTCCGGTCTGGCCAAGAAGGTCGCCAAGATCTGAATCGGCTGACACCGTCGCACTGACGGAGCACACGGGCCCGGCACTCCTCGCGAGTACCGGGCCCGTTCTCGTGTGAGGACAGTGTCGTGTCCCGCCAGCGGTCCGTCGGTGCGGAGTCGCTACTCAGCGCCGCCCAGGACTGACCGTTCAGGTCACGGTGGCCCCGTACCCTTGCGCGCGGTGCCGCGGCGTGCGGTTGCACGGTGCCCGCGTTCGCGATCCTCGGTGGCCCCGCCGTTGTCGGTGTTGTGGTGCCCGCTCAGCGGTGCCCGGAGGTGGCGATCACCGTGATGGCCCGCTCCACCGCGAAGTACGGGGACCGGGAGGCCCCCTTGACCTGGGCGTCGGCCTCGGCGATGGCCTGCAGCGCCCGGGTGACGTCCTGGGCCGTGAACCGGCGCGCCTCGTTCTGGGCGCGCTCCACCTGCCACGGCGCAGCCCCGACGTCACGGGCGATCTGCCCCGCTCCCCCGCGGGAACCGGCCGTGACGGCGATCAGGCGCATCTTCGAGCCCAGCGTGGCCACCATGGGCACCGGGTCCACCCCGACGTCCACGGCCTGACGCCACAGTTTCAGGGCCTGCTCCGCGTTGCCGGCCACCGCGGCGTCCGCCACCCGGAACGCGGTGACCTCCACGCGGCCGCCGTAGTACTTCTCCACGAGCTCGAGGTCCACGGTCACGGGGCCGTCCGCGATCAGCTGGGCGCACGCGGCAGCCAGCTCGGCGGTGGAGGTGCCGACCGCCGCGGCCAGGGCGCGGGCGGCGTCGGGCTCGATGCGCTTGTTCTGCGCACGGAACTCCGCGAGGACGAACGAGGACTTGTCCCGGTCCGACTTGGGCGGGGCGCAGTCCAGGACGAGGGCCTTCTCCTTGAGGGCGTCCAGCAGCTTCTTGCCGCGGTTCCCGCCGGAGTGCTGCCACAGCACCGTGACGTCCGGATCCGGGTTGGCCACGTAGGCCAGGGCGTCCGCCAGCAGGTGCTCGTTCATGCCCGCGAGCTCCTGGACGCACACGAGCTTGGGGTCGTCGAAGAGGGACGGGCTGGTGACCACGGCGAGCTGGCCCGGCTCGTAGTCCCCGGCCGCGATGTCCGTGACCTCGCAGGAACCCCGTTCCGCACGGATGGTGTCCCGGAGGGTCTCCCTGATGCGCTGCAGGATGTACTCGTCCGAGCCGGAGGCCAGCACGAGCGGCTGAGGAACGGCCTCACGCCAGGAGGTCTGCGGGGCCGTGGGCGCCTGTCGGCGGGAAGACGTGCGTGCCGGGGTCATGGTGCTCCTCGATCGTGGCCGACTGCTCGGGCGACGACGCCGCCCGGGACCGGGTGCGAGCGAGCCCCCTCACCGGAAGGTGCGGGGTCGGGACGCCGACGCTGCGTCCCCATGCTAGCCGTGGGTGCAGACACCCCCGGAGGGTCTGTGCAGGGCGGGAGCCGGCGCAGCCGCGTGCGGCACCGCGGACGCGTGCCGGGGCCGCGTCGTCGTCCCGGGTCCACCCCGACCCTTGCTCGTCGTTCCACTCCGCATCGCAGATCAAGCGGTGTCCCGCGAGCGCCCGGGCTCACGTGCTCGGTGTTCACCGCCGGATCACGCTCGCCTCGTCGTCCGGCGAGCGCCGGGGCTCACCGGGTGCGGGGTGGGCGGCGGTAGGCGCGTTCGTACTGGCCGGGGACGGGGGCGTCGGGGACGCCGAGGGTGTGGGCGGCGGTGAGGGCCGCGTGGGGGTCGCGGAGGGCTTCGCGGCCCATGAGCACCACGTCGGCGAGGCCGGTGGCGATGATCTGCTCGGCCTGCCAGGCGGTGTCGATCATGCCGACGGCGGCCACGGGGACTCCGGCGGTGGTCTTGATCTCGGTGGCGAGGGGCACCTGGTAGCCGGGGCCCACGGGAATCTCGGCGGGCACGTTGGCGGCGGAGGAGACGTCGATGAGGTCCGCGCCGTGCTCGGCGAGCCACCCGGAGACGCGGGAGGTGTCGGCGACCGTGAGCCCGCCCTCGGTCCAGTCGGTGGCGGAGAGGCGCACGAGCAGGGGCATGTCCTCGGGGATCACGTCGCGGACGGCGTCGGTGACGCGCAGCAGCAGCCGGGCGCGGTTCTCCAGGGTGCCGCCGTACTCGTCCGTGCGCTCGTTGCTCAGCGGGGAGAGGAACTCATGGAGGAGGTACCCGTGGGCGCCGTGGAGCTCCACGAAGTCCATGCCGGCCTCCACGGCACGGCGGGCCGAGGCGGCGAACGCGGCCACGACGTCGTCGAGGCCCTGCCCGTCCAGCGCGACTGGCTCGGCGAGCCCCGGGAAGGCGACGGCGGAGGGGCCCACGGTCTGCCAGCCCCCGTTCTGCGGCGCGATGGACCGGCCGGGGTTCTCGGAGCCCCAGGCGGCCTCCGTGCTGGCCTTGCGCCCCGCGTGGGCCAGCTGCACGCCAATGGCCGCGCCCTGCTGGTGGGCGAAGTCCACGATCCGCACGAGGGCGTCCCGCTGCTCGTCGTTCCACAGTCCCAGGTCCCGGGGACTGATCCGGCCCTCGGGCACGACGGCGCTCGCCTCCACGATCACGGCCCCCGCCCCACCGGCGGCGAGCGATCCGTAGTGCACGAGGTGCCAGTCCGTGGGCACGCCGTCCTCCCCGAACGCGGAGTACTGGCACATGGGCGGGATCCACAGCCGGTTGCGGACCGTGAGGCCGCGGAGGGTGAGTGGTTCGAACAGGGTGGAGCGCATGGGAGTCCTTCCATTGGGTGGCACGAGCACGGGGGCGCCGGGGGGCGGGCTCCTGACGACGCACGACCCCGGGGTGACCGGCGCGGATGCCCGGTGTTTCGTGGTGCACAACAGATCTTTCCCTCGCGATATTTCTGCTGGTGCTCCCCGGCTCAGCGCCGTGACACGACCACGCGATCTCCTTCGCGGTGCACCCACAGCGCGCCGTTCTGGTCGGTGCGGGCCACTGCAGCGCCCACCTCCTGCAACGCGGCGACCGTCCCGGGGTGCGGGTGGCCGTAGCTGTTGTCCTCCCCCACGGAGATCACGGCGAGCGCCGGGTGGGTGTCACGAATGATGTCGATGCCGCCGTTGCGGGCGCCGTGGTGGGAGACCTTGAGGACGTCGACCGGGGGTGGGTGTCCGCCGGGGAGGGTGTGCAGCGTACGGCGGTAGCCGTCCGCTTCAAGGTCGCCTGCACTGAGCCAGGTGGTGGTGCCGTCGGGGCCGTCGAGGGTCAGCAGCAGGACCAGGGAGGCGTTGTTCTCGTCCTCGGAGGTGACCTTCCGGTGCGGGGGGCGTGGTGTCGTGCTGCCGCCGGAGCCGCCTGCCCCGGTGCCCGGCGGCGCCGTGCCTGCCGTCGGGGAGCCATCAGGGACAGTGGGCGGAGGTGCGGGGGCGAGAACCTCCACGGTGAGCGGCCCCAGGCGCAGCTGCTCGCCGGGAGCAGGGCGCGTGGCGATGTCCGCCCACTGGCTGAGCTCGTCCGGTGGGATGTCCCCGGCGGCGGAGTACCAGACGCGGTCCACGGCCACGGCCTCGGCGAGCCCCTCCAATCCGGCAACGTGGTCGGCGTGGTCGTGGGTGGCGATCACCGCGTCCAGGTGGGTGACCTCGGCCTGCCGCAAGCACTGGGTCAGTGCCCGGGGGTCGGGGCCGCCGTCCACGAGCACGGCACTGTGCTCCCCCGTGCGGTGCAGCACGGCGTCGCCCTGCCCCACGTCGCACACCACGGACTCCCACGCTGGTGCGGGGCGCAGCCACCACACCACGGCCGTGACGAGCAGCGCCAGCAGTGTGAGGGCCGCGGTGATGGCGAGGGCGCGGCGTCGGAACCGGTGCTCCCGGGCGCGGACGCGCCACACGGCGTCGGGCAGGGGCGGCTCGGCCGGGGTCGAGGTGACCGTGCCTCGGGTGGGTCCGGGGCGACGCATGCGGTGGTCGAGGGCATGCAGAGCGGCGAGCGCGAGCAGGGTTGCCGCGGTGAGCAGGACGATCCCGGCGATCCCCGGGGGCCAGGGCAGGTGCGCGCCGGGGAGTCCGGCAAAGGTGTCGGCAATGCGGCCGAGCAGGCGCGCGGGGTAGGAGGCGAGGCCCACGGGCAGTCCGGCGGTCCGCTCCCAGGCGGTGAACACGGCGGGGTCGGGTGTGCCGGGCACCAGCAGCTGCAGCACCGGGGTGAGGAGGTGGCCCGCGAGCAGGACGCACACCGCGAGCAGCCCGGCGACAGTCACGACCGGGACGAGCGGGGAGGCCGCCATGTTCGCGGGCAGGCTGTAGAGCGGCAGTGTGGGATTGAGCAGAAGCAGCACGGGCCCGCACCACAGCTGGGCAACCATTGGGACGGCCACGCACACCGCGAGCACCGTGGGCACGCGCATGGCGAGCAGCCGGGTGACAGGGCGGGCGCTGACGACGATGCCCGCCGTCGCCAGCACGGAGAGCACGAACCCGTAGTCGATGGCCAGCTGCGGTTCCACGAGCACGAGCCCCGTCACGGCGGCACACAGCGCGTTGAGGCTCACCCCGGGGCGGCCGGTGAGCATGGACAGCCCTCCCAGGGCGCCCATCACGCCGGCCCGCAGCACGGAGGGGTCCGGTCCCACCAGCACCACGAAACCGGCGAGCGCCGCCAGCCCCGCGAGGACGCACCCGCGGCGCCCCGCTCCGAGCGCGAGAGCGGTGTACCCGGTCAGGGTCATCACGAGCGCACAGTTGGAGCCGGAGACGGCGGTGAGGTGGGTGAGCCCCGTGTCCTTCATGCTCTGGGCCAGCGCGTCAGGCAGCCGGGAGGTGTCCCCCACGGTCATGCCGGGCACGAGTCCCGCACTCACCGCGCCGTGCTTCCCGGCGATGCGCGCGAGATCCTGGCGGACGGTTGTCCGCAGGCCGGGCCCGTGCGCCTGTTCCCCTCCGTCGTGCGCAGGGACGGGCGGTGAGGAGCCCCTCAGGGTGAGGCGTGCCGGTTCCGCAGTAGCGGTCACACTCAGCACGGCCTCCACGCGCTCGCCGGCCTCGAGGATGCCCCACGCCGGGTCCGTGGCGAAAACTGTAGCGGCAACGTCCTGTGGCGAGCCGTCCGCGACGGCGATGCGCAGGTCTACGGCCACCCCGTGGGACGCCTCCTGCTCCCCCGGCGCCGGTCCTGAGGTGTACGGCGACGGCGCTCCCTGGACGTCTGCCTGAACCCGCACCACCGACCCGGCGGGGTGAGCGGCCAGGAACTCCCGGGCGGGCGCGGTCGCGGCGAGCGCCGTGATGATCCCCGCGGTGCCCGCGATCCCGATGACCACGGGCAGCACGAGCGCGGGCCCGAGCCGACGCCGCGCGCCCGCACCCGCGCCCGCTGACTGTGACGACGTCTGCCCCGGTGCTGGTTGCCCGAGCACCGCACCCGGGAACCGTGGTGACGTGCCCTCGACCTGCTCGCAGCTGCGAGCCCGCTCACAAACACGTGCCCGTTCGCCACGACGAGCCCTCAGGACCCCGGTGCGGAGACGGCGGAAGACGCGGTCCTGGAACCACGCGGGAGCGGACCACGCGAGCGTGAAAACCACGGCGCACACCACCGCACCCCAGGCGGCGGCCGCCCAGCCGTCGAGCAGCGTGAGGATCGAGCACACCCACGTGGTCAGGGCCACCGGGAGCAGCCGCAGGTCCCACTGACCCCTCATACCGTGACCAGGGGAAGCAGCGCCTCCAGCATCGCGGGGCCCACACCGCTGACGTCGTCGATCTGCTCGGGTGCGGTGAACGGCCCGTGCTGTGTGCGGAAGTCCACGATCCGCTGCGCCAGCACCGGCCCCACGCGGGGAAGGGTTTCCAGATCCGCGGCCGTGGCGGTGTTGAGGTTCACCAGCGCCCCACCTGCGGCCGTCCCTCCGGAGCCCTCAGCGAGCGCAGCACCGGCTCCCTCGGAACCGCCGCTCCCCGAACCACCGGAAGCAGCTGCGCCACCTGAAACCGCGGTGCCACCGGAACCGCCCGCTGAACCGCTGCCCGTTGCAGAGGACGAGGACGACGTCGCCCCGCCGGCCTGCTCCGCCGCCAACAGGTCCGCGTTGGCCTTGTTGGGGATCGTGATCTGCGCGCCGTCCTGCACGGGCTGGGCCAGGTTGATCCGGTCTTTCACCGCGGCAGAGGTGAATCCCCCGGCGGCCTGCACGGCATCCATCACGCGGGCACCCGGCGAGAGCGTGACAACCGAGGGATCCTTGACCTCCCCTACCACGTGCACGGTGAGCACACCCGAGTCCTGGGCGCCGGCCGTGGCCCCGTCCGAGGCCGTGGCCGCCCCTGAGCTGGCGTGCGACGTGGCTCCGGTTCGGTCGTGACCGGACGCACCCGACGACTCAGCAGCTACCGCCCCGTCACCGGACGCCGCGCCGTCGCCGTCCGCCGCTCCCCCTCCCTCGCCAGAGACCGCGGCAGAGGTGACCACCGCCGCGTCGTCTCCGCGCGAGAGCAAGGAGAGCCCGCCCAGCACCACCGCGAGCAGCAGCACCGCACACAGCACCACCACGGCCGGGCGGGAGAGCCGACGCCGCACGAGAACGTCCTCGCGGTGCCGGGACCGACCGCCGCCGGCACTGATGTCGGAGTCCTCATCGGGGCCGTAAAAATCGTCGGGGGAACCGGTCCGAGGAACCGACCGGGAGCCCGCACCTGTCGGAGTGGAACCGAGACCATCCCGGGCGTCGCCCTGCGTACCCTCCGGGTCGAGGTGGCGCGCGTCCTCTTCCCTGGGCAGCGCCGTCCCACCCGCCGCGCCGGATGTGTCGTCCTCCCCCAGCAGCGCCGCCAACCGCTCGGTGGCCTGGCTGTCCCGAAACCGCCGTCGTCCCCTGAAATCGATGCCGCTCATGCGGCCCACTCCACCCCAACGATCTCGCTGACGTGGGCCGATGCCCCGCCCGTGTGGAGGACAGCAGATGTCCACGCCTCATGGAGCGGGCTGTGCAGGCCTCTCGCCGCGCTACACCGGCGCAGATGTGGGACCCTCCACCACCGCGGCCTTCGTCCCGAGCATCACATGCGCGCTGAGCACGGGCGGCAGGTCACTGCGTGGGTCAGTAGTGGTAGCGGGCTTGGAGGATGATCAGGTCTCCGTCGTCCACGAGATAGACGAGCCGGTGCTCCTCATTGATCCGCCGTGACCAGGCCCCCTGCGCCCCGTACTTCAGCTGCTCCGGCTTGCCGATGCCCCCGAACGGCTCCCGCAGGCAGGCGTCGAGGAGCAAGTTGATCCGCTTGAGGATCCTCCGGTCGACCGTCTGCCAGTGCTTGTAGTCCTCCCAGGCGGCCTCGTCCCAGACCAGTCGCACTCAGTGGTCCCGGGACTGGTCGGCCGTGTCGTCGGAACGGTCGAGTTCGTGAGCCTGGGCCTTCCCCGCGCGGGCACGGTCGTAGGCATCGAGCAGCCTGCGGGCGTTGGCCGGTGAACGGAACAGGTACGCGGTCTCCTGCCAGGCCGCGTACTCGTCGGCCGGCATGAGCACCGCGTTGCCCTTGCGGGAGACGATCTCGACAGCCTCCTGGTCCTGGTTCACGCGCTCGATGAGCGGGAACAGCGTCTTGCGGGCCTCGCTGGCACTGATGGACACGACAACCCCTTCACAGCCTCGACCGGTACAACTTTACGGTACCACTCGTGGTTTGAGGGCCTGTCGACTCGACAATCAGGTCACGGAGCGGGCTGTGCAGGCCTCTCGCCGCGCCACACCGGCACCGAGGTTGGCCCCTCCACCACCGCGGCCTTCGTCCCGAGCCCCACGTGCGCGCTGAGCACGGGCGGCAGGTCGCTGATCACCAGCTCGGCCTCGGGGCGGTAGCGGTCCCGCAGCACCTCGCCGATCTCGCGTGCCCCGTTCGCATCCGCCACGTGGTGCACGCACAGCACGGGCCGCTCGGGCTCCGCGTGGGCCAGCGCCTCCCCCACGAGCGTCATGAACCGCGCCCTCGCCTTCGCCAGGGACACCGGCCGCTCCACGGTCACGATCTTCCCCTCCGCCAGGCTCAGCAGCGGCTTGATCTGCAGCACGGAGCCCACCCTCGCCGTCGTCGGGTTGATCCGCCCACCGCGACGCAGCGTCTCCAGCGACCGCACCTGGATGAGCACCTGCGCGCGCTGCGCGGCCTCGCGGGCCGCCTGGGCAACCTTGTCAATCCCCGCTCCCGACGCCGCCGCCTCCAGCGCCGCACGCACCGCCAGTCCCTGCCCGAGACCGGCGCTGTGCGTGTCCACGATCCGCACGGGGATCCCGATCTCCTGCCGGGCGATCCGTGCGGCCCCCACGGTGCCCGAGAGCTCCCCGGACAGGTGGACGGAGACGACGGCGTCGAAGCCCTCCGCCTCGAAGCGTCGGTACGCGGCACGCAGCTGGCCCGGGGCGGGGCGGGAGGTGGTCACCGGCTTCCCTTCGGCGAGCGCGACGACCAGTGAGGAGAGCGTGTCCGACTCGTCCTCGGTGTGCAGCTGCCCGCCGATCAGCACGGGCATGTCCACGAGCGCAAAACCGCCGGCCGTCGTGTAGTCGGTGAGCCAGGAGGTGGGCAGGGCTGCGGCGCTGTCGGCGACGACGGCGACGCGGCGGAGCGCGGCGTCGCCGTGGCCCGCAACGGGACGGAGCCCGCCCTCCGGCTCGCTCGAGTCGGGGGACGGGCTCCGGGAACCGTGGCCGGTCATCAGACCACGATGTTCACGAGCTTGGGGGCGCGCACGATGACCTTGCGCACCGTGGCCTCGGTGAGCAGCCGCTGCACGGCAGGGGAGCCCATGGCGGCGGCCTCGAGGTCCTCGTCACTGATGTCCGCGGGGACCTGCAGCCGGTCGCGGACCTTGCCCTTGACCTGCACGACGGCGGTCACGGTGTCCTCCACGAGCAGCGCGGGGTCCACGGTGGGCCACGGGGCGCGCACCACGGAGTCCTCGTGGCCCAGCAGGCGCCACATGTCCTCGGAGGTGTAGGGCGCCACGAGGCTCAGCAGGATCGTGACAGCCTCCACGGCCTCGCGCACGGCAGGATCCGCGGGACCGCAGCCGGAGTCAATGGCCTTGCGCACCGCGTTGACCAGCTCCATGGTGCGGGCGATGACCACGTTGAACTTCCCGGAGTCCAGCAGCTGCTCGGAGTCCACCACCGTCTTGTGGGTGGTGCCGCGCAGCGCCCGGTCACCGTCGGCGAACGGTGCGGCGGGGTCCGACGTGCAGTCCTGCGCGAGGCGCCACGCGCGGGCGAGGAACTTCTGGGCGCCCTGGGGCGAGACGTCCGACCAGTCGACGTCGTCCTCCGGCGGGGAGGCGAAGACCATGGTCAGACGAACGGCGTCGACACCGAACTCGTCGAGCTGCTCGCCCAGGTCCACACCGTTGCCCAGGGACTTGGACATTGCCTTGCCGCCGTTGAGCACCTGGCCCTGGTTCAGCAGCGCCTTGAAGGGCTCGGTGAAGCCCACCAGGCCGAAGTCGTAGAGCGCCTTGGTGAAGAACCGCGAGTACAGCAGGTGAAGGATCGCGTGCTCCACGCCGCCCACATACTGGTCCACGGGCAGCCACCGGTCCACGGCGGCGCGCTCGAACGGGCCCGTCTCATCCGCAGGGGACGCGTAGCGCAGGTAGTACCAGGAGGAGTCCACGAAGGTGTCCATGGTGTCGGTGTCGCGCTTCGCCGGGCCACCGCACGCGGGGCAGCTCACGTTCACCCAGTCCGACGCCGCCGCGAGAGGGCTCTGGCCCTTGGGTGCCAGCTGCTCACCGCGCAGGTCCTCGGGCAGCCGTACGGGCAGCTGGTCCTCGGGCACGGGCACCTCGCCGCACGCGGGGCAGTGGATGATCGGAATGGGCGCACCCCAGAAGCGCTGCCGGGACAGCAGCCAGTCCCGCAACCGGAAGTTCACGTGGCGCTTGCCGGTGCCGGCCTCGGTCACGATCTCGATGGCCTTGTCCAGGGCCTCGGCCCTGGGCAGCCCGTCCAGGGGCCCGGAGTTGACCAGGGTGCCGTCGCCCGTCGTCGCCACACCCGTGACCGCGGGGTCCTCCTCGCCGGTGTCCAGGACCGTGCGCACGGGCAGGTCGAACGCGCGGGCGAAATCCAGGTCCCGCTGGTCGTGCGCGGGCACGGCCATGACCACGCCGGTGCCGTAGTCGGCCAGCACGTAGTCCGAGGCCCACACGGGCAGCTTCTCCCCGGTCAGGGGGTTCACCGCGTACCGGCCCAGGAACACACCGGTCTTCTCCCGGTCCGAGGACTGGCGCTCGATGTCCGACAGCGCCTTGACCTGCTCCCGGTACTCGGCGAGCGCCTCGGCGTGCTCGGGGGCCGCGATCTCCAAGGCGATGGCGGCGTCGGCGGCGACCACGCAGAATGTGGCACCGTAGAGGGTGTCCGGGCGGGTGGTGAAGACGGTGACCTCGCGCCCGGAGGTGTCTGCGGCGTCAGCCCCCTCCGCGGGGGCGCCTTCGATCACGAACTTCACGTGCGCGCCCTCGGAGCGTCCGATCCAGTTGCGCTGCATGGCGAGCACTCGCTCGGGCCAGTGGCCCTCGAGCTCTGCCATGTCGTCCAGCAGCCGCTGTGCGTAGTCGGTGATCTTGAAGTACCACTGGTTCAGAGACTTCTTGGTCACCGGGGTGTGGCAGCGCTCGCACAGCCCGTTGACCACCTGCTCGTTGGCGAGCACGGTCTGGTCCTTGGGGCACCAGTTGACCGGGGAGTCCTTTCGGTACGCCAGGCCGTGGGAGTGGAACTGCAGGAACAGCCACTGCGTCCAGCGGTAGTACTCGGGGTCCGAGGTGTGGATCTCGCGGTCCCAGTCCACGCTGATCGCGTAGCGCTTGAAGGACTCACGCTGGGTGTCGATGTTGCGGTAGGTCCACTCGGCGGGGTGCGCGTCACGCTTGATGGCGGCGTTCTCCGCGGGCAGGCCGAAGGAGTCCCAGCCGATGGGGTGCATCACGTCGAAGCCTCGGTGCAGCCAGTAGCGGGAGACCACGTCCCCCATGGCGAACGCCTCCGCGTGGCCCATGTGCAGGTCACCGGAGGGGTAGGGGAACATGTCGAGCACGTAGCGACGCGGCAGTGAGTCGTCGTCGAGGGGCGCGAAGACCCGGTGCTTCTCCCAGTAGCCGGACCAGGTGTCCTCGATCCGCCGGGTGTCGTAGTCGGTGCCCGCCTCCGGGGTGCTGTGCTCGCTCACGTGCCTCGCCTTCAGGGTTCACGGGGTCGGGCTGCTCCCGCGCCCGGGTTCCGAGGCGACGGCCTGGTCCCCCGTGGTGGTGTGTGGGGATCCCTCCCAGTTTAGACCAGCCCACCGTGCCCTCCGTTCCCACGTGCCACCGCTACCATGGGTGCGCTGAACCCGGAACATTGGAGGCCACGGTGGAGAACCCCTACGCAGAACGCCGCAGCGTGGAACTGGACGGCTACCGCGTGCGGTACTGGTTCTACGACGCGGACAGACAGCGCAAACCGTTGCTCGTGATGCTCCACGGCTTCCGCGGCGACCACCACGGGCTGCAGCTGATAGCGAGCGCCCTGCGGGAGAGGTACCACGTGGTGGTCCCGGACCTGCCCGGCTTCGGGCGCTCCGAGCCGTTCCCGGACCGGGAGCACTCCGTGGCGAACTACGTCAACTTCACCCGCGCGTTCATCACCGCCCTGACCGACGGCGCCGTGTCCCCGGAGTCCGACACCGGCGTGGTGCTGCTCGGGCACTCCTTCGGCTCCACCGTGGCCGCCCACTTCGCCGCCGCCCACCCCTCGATGGTCGAACGCCTCGTGCTCGTGAACCCGATCTCGCAGCCCGCGCTCGCAGGCTCCCAGAAGAAGCTGACGAAGCTCACCGAGCTCTACTACGGGGTGGGGGCCTCGCTGCCGAAGCGGTTGGGCACCCGCCTGCTGTCCTCGAACACGGTGGTCAAGCTCATGACGGACGTGATGGTCAAGTCCGAGGACCCGGAGGTCACGCGCTACGCCCTTCGCCAGCACCAGGCGTACTTCAACGCGTTCGCCAACCGGCAGGTGGTCAGCGAGGCGTACCAGGCCTCGATCTCCCGCACCGTGGCGGAGGTGGCCATGCAGCTGAGCATGCCCACCCTGCTGGTCGTGGGCGAGCTGGACGACCTCGGTTCCGTGGACTCCCAGCGCACCATGGCCTCGTGGATCCGCAGCCACAGCCTGAAGATCATCCCCGGTGTGGGCCACCTGATCCACTACGAGACCCCCGTCCTGGCCGCGCAGCACATCGAGGAGTTCTTGGCCTCCCCCGCACCCGAGCCGCTGGAGGGCTACGACAAGCTGCCCCACGCGGACACCACCGTCTCCACCCCGGACCAGCTCACCGGGATGCTCCCGGCCGTCACCGCGGACGACGGCGCACGCCAGTTCGCGCGCGAGACCCGCACCCGCGGACTCGGGGGGACGGCGGCCCCCGCGGACGAGCACCACGTGAACGATGACGCGCGTCACCGGGACGGGTCCCGGCCGAAGTGAAGCTCCTCTTCGACGCCCGCTACATCCGCACCGACCACCACGACGGCATCAGCCGCTACAGTGCCGAGCTGCTCACCGCCACGGCCCGCGCCGTGGCCGAGGACCCCCGCGTGCGGCTGTGCGCGCTGATCAGCGACCCCGCCCAGGCCGCGTACCTTCCCGAGCTGCCGACCATCACCGGGCCGTCCGTAACCTCCCCCGCGGAGGCACTCACGGCGCTCGCCGTGAACAGGCACGCACCCGACGTCGTGTTCTCCCCCATGCAGACCATGGGCTCCCTGGGCCGCCGCCACCGCCTGATCCTCACGCTGCACGACCTCATCTACTACGAGCACCCCCAGCCGCCCGGTGATCTGCCCCTGCCCGTGCAGTGGGGGTGGCGCGCCTACCACAAGGCGTGGTGGCCCCAGCGGCTCACCCTGAACCGCGCGGACGCCGTGGCCACCGTGTCCGAGACGTCACGGCAGCAGATCCTCGCGCACCGCCTCACGAAACGGGACGTGCGCGTGGTGGCCAACGCGGCGCCGTCGTCCGGGATCCCAGGGGCCGAGGCGCTGCAACGGCTCGAACGCCGCGGCACGGACCTTGTGTACATGGGATCGTTCCTGCCGTACAAGAACGTGGAGACCCTGCTGCGCGCCATGGCCCACCTGCCGGGGCACACGCTGCACCTGCTCTCCCGGATCACCCCCGCGCGGGAGGCTCAGCTGCGGACGCACGTCCCCGAGGGCGCGCACGTGGTCTTCCACCGCGGGGTGGGCGAGGACGAGTACCGCGAGCTGCTCACCTCGTGCGCCGCACTCGTCACGGCTTCGCGCGCGGAGGGCTACGGGCTGCCGCTCGTGGAGGCCTTCGCGCAGGGGGCCCCGGTCGTGTGCTCGGACCTGCCGATCTTCCACGAGGTCGCCGGGGACGCCGCCGGCTACGCCCCCTCGGACGACGACGCCGCGTTCGCCGCCCGGGTGCGCGAGCTCACCGATCCCGGTGTGGCCCGCGAGCGCGTCCTCGCCGGACTGGAACGGATCCGTGAGCACACGTGGGGGGACTCCGCCCGGGACCTGCTGGACCTGGCGTGGGAGCTGCACCAGCGCGGTTGAACCGCTGTGCACAGTTCCCCCGTACTCGCCCCCCGGTTCTCGGCCCTGGGGTCTTCAACCCGGAAGATTTCAGCAGCCAGTGCTCCGGACGGTGACCGGGGGTGCCGTGGGCGACCCGCTCAGGTGCGCACCACCCGTTCCCGCAGCAGCACCTGGGCGAGGGCGTCCAGCGCAATGCCGAGCAGTCCGATGGCGAGGATCACCACGAGCATCTCGTCGTAGGCCAGCCGGTCCCGGGCATTGAGGATCTCGTAGCCCAGCCCGGTGCTGACCCCGAGCATCTCGGCGGGCACCAGCACGACCCACGAGATGCCCAGTGCCAGACGGACCCCCGTCATGACGTGGGGCCGGATACTCGGCAGCACCACCGTGCGCAGCCGCTCGAACGGCGTCGCCCCCAGGGTGCGCGCCACGCGCAGGTGGGCCGGGTCCAGAGCGGCGACCCCCGCCGCGGTGTTCAGGGCGATCGGCCACACCGCCGCGGCCGCCACGAGGAAGAGCACCGGCGCGCTGCCCACCCCGAACAGTGCCACCGCCACCGGAGCCCACGACAGCGGCGAGACCATCCGCAGGAACTGCACGACCGGCGCACTCGCCCACCGCACCCGCTGCCACGATCCGATCACCAGCCCCAGCGGCACCCCGAGCACCGTGGCCAGCAGCAGTCCGCCGAGCAGCCGCCACAGGCTCGTGGCGGCGTCCTGCAGCACCACGCCGCGTTCCAGGAGCGAGCCGACGGCGTCAGGCAGCTGTTCGGGGCGGAACGCGGCGATCATCGTGGACCCGCCGGCGGCGGCGTGGGTGAACACCCACCACACGGCCACGCTCACGAGCACCCCGAAGGCGCCCCAGGCCACGGCCGCACTACGCTCGGCACCCCGGGTCGCCCGTCCCCGGGAGCTGGCGCGCGACGTGGCCCGGGAACCGTGCGCTCCGGGCCCGTTGTCGCCCGAGGCAGTCGAGCCAACCCCGTCCGACGACCGCGCGGCGTCGGGATCCGTGCGTGTGCTCTCGGGCGCGCTGCGGGACGTGCGTCTCATGCCTGGATCTCCTCGGTGCGTGTGGTGCCGTGCAGCCCGAAGACACCCCAGCCGCCCGCCTTCGCGATGCTGCGGGTCACCAGGGCGTCGTCCACCAGTTCTCGGTGCGCGGCGGCCGGGTCGAGCTCGGCGAGGAAGCCCTCGGGGGCGTCCACCACCGTGTCCTGCATCGCGCGCACCAGCTCCTGCGTGAAGCTCGGGTACGGGTAGGGCCGGAAGTCCAGTGACTCGCCGTGCCACCCGGGATGGTGCAGCGCCCCGGTGTGCTCGGCGGCCGAGTAGGTCAGGGCGCGCTGGATCACCGGCTTCGGCTGCGGGAGATAGCCGGAGGCCAGGACCGCCGCCGTCTCGGGGCGGTTCGTGCGCGCCCACGCCTGAGCGCGGACCAGCGCGTCCATGAAACCCGCCGCCTGATCGGGGCGCTCCCGCAGCAGCTGCCCGCGCAGCACGGTGACGCAGCACGCGTGGTCACGCCACACGTCCCCCAGGAACCGGTGGATCGTGCCCACGTGCTTCGCCTCCGCGGCCGCGTTGAACGGGTCCGCGACCACGTAGCCGCCGATCACCCCGTTGCTCAGGGCGGGCAGCATGTCCGAGGGGGCCATCGGCACCAGGGCCACGGTCTTGGCGCTCGTGGACGGGCTCTCGCGCATCACCGGGGTCAGCCCCTCGGCACGCAGCATCTTCTGCACCACCACGTTGTGGATCGACCACCACGCGGGAATTGCCACGGTGCGCCCCGCGAGACCCGCCAGCTCCGTGATCTCCGGGTGCACCGTCAACGACGAGCCGTTCGTGTGGTTCCACGCCGTGATCCGCACGTCCGCCTGCAGGCCGTAGCGCATGTACAGCGCCATGGGCATGAGCATGTGGATGGCATCCACCTTGCCCGCCACGAAGGCCTCCGACAGTGAGGACCAGCTGCGGAACAGGACGGGCCGCGCGACGGCCACCCCGGCGTCGTCGTAGTAGCCGTTGGCGTGGGCCACCAGCAGGGGCGCGGCATCAGTGATCGGCAGGTACCCGATGCGCACGGGCCGTGAGCCGTCGTCACCACCGCTGCCGGTGCGGGTTCCCGTGTAGAGGGAACCGGCGCCCCAGGCCGCACCCGTCAGTGCCACCGCCGCGGTCCCAGCGCGCAGGACGGCCCGCCGTGTGGTGAGCGGCCCGCTCATATCTCCCAGGTTCCCGCCTCGTCGTCCGTGCCGCGGTACGTCGCGAGAATCTGTCCGGCCGTGGTGCCGTCCTGGGACGGAACCCACTGCTGCCGGAAACCGCGCGGTCCGGCGAAGAAGCCGATCCGGTCCCCCAGCGCCATGGCCTCGGCGACGTCGTGCGTGACCAGGAAGACCGTCAGCCCGAGGTCAGTGGTCAGCTGCCGCAGCCACTGCTGCAGGTCCTCGCGGGTGGCGGGGTCCAGCGCACTGAAGGGCTCGTCGAGCAGCAGCACGTCCGGGCGCACAGCGAGGGCCCTGCCCACGGAGACCCGCTGGGCCTGGCCGCCGGAGAGCTCCTGCACGGGGGTGTGGGCGAGGTGGGAGAGGCCGAGGATCTCGAGCAGCTCGCCCACGCGCTCGTCGTCGAAGCGGTCGCGGTTGCGCCGGTACCTGCCGCCGAGGGCGATGTTGCGCCGCACGGACAGCCAGGGGAACAGTGCCGGGGACTGGAAGACCACGGCGAGGCGGGCGTCAGGGTCTGAGAACGCGATGCTGCCAGCGTCGAGGGTCTCGAGCCCGGCGATGGCACGCAGCAGGGTGGACTTCCCGGAGCCGCTGGGGCCCAGCACGGCGAGGGTCTCGCCCCGGTGCAGGGTGAGGTCCACGCCGTCGAGGGCGGGGTCGGAGGCCCCCGGGTAGGTTTTGCTGACACCGAGCACCCGAAGCGCGGTGCCCGGGTCCGTGGTCACCGCGGCGCCGTCGCGCCCGTGCCCGGACCTCACCCGAGCCTGCGCAGTTCCCACCGCAGGTGGCCTTCCGTGGGTGACTGGACGGGCAGGAACGCTGCCTCCCGTGCGCGGCGCGCCGTGGGCGAGGACAGCGCGTAGCCGCGGCCGCCCACGATCTTCGCCTCCAGGCGGGTGGCCTCGCCGGTGAGCAGGGCTGCGTCGAGGCGCAGCTGCAGGAGCTCGAGGGGTGCGGCGGCACGCGGTTCCCGTGCCAGGCGCACGAGATCCGCGCGAAGGCGCTGCTGCTCCGCCACGGCGTCGTCCAGGTCCTCGCGGAACATCTCGCCGACGCCGCCCAGGTTCTCCCGCGCGCTCGTCAGCGCCGCCGCGGAGAGTCCGAGGCAGAACGAGGTCTGCAGCAGCAGGAACGGTCCGCGGACCGTGGCCAGGAACCCGGGGACGTCCTCGGTGAGGACGTCCTGCTCCGCGTCGATCTCCACGCCCTCCAGACGCAGGATGCCGGACGCCGTGGCGTTGAGCGCCATGAGGTTCTCCAGCGGCCGCACGCTGACCCCGGGCAACGCCACCCGGGTGCGGACGATCGCGGGGCGTCCGTCCTCCCGGACGACCGGCAGGATCACGACGGCGTCCGGGTACAGGTTCGAGGCCCACGGCACGGTGCCGTCGAGCACCAGGTGGTCCCCCCGGCGGGTGAGCGTCACGGGGATCTCACCGATGCCCGCCGCGGCCTTGAACGCCGGTGCCATGGCGGAGCACAGCGGCACTTCGCCGGTGCGCAGCTCAGACGCGACGGGCGCCCCCACCGCGTCGAGGTACTCCAGGCCGGAGCGGTGGCCCCACAGCGAGAACGCCGTGGCCGTGCACTCGGCCGCGAGGTCGAAGACGACGGCAGCCTGTCCACGCAGGTCCCCGCCCCCGAGACCCAGGTCCAGCAGGCCCCGCTGCCCGAGCTCGCGCAGGGTCTCGAACGGGGTGGTGTCCGCCTCGTCGGTGGCCCGGGCACGCTCGGCCGCGCGTGCCCGGACCAGGCCGTGTTCCGGGTAGTCGGTCAGCGGGGCCAGGAGATCCTGGTCGGAGGCAGTCTCGAGGGTTGCCGAAGCACTGGACTGGGACATGGGTTCCGTTCTGACGGGGCGTGCGCCGGGTGCCGCGGCCCGTGGTGGGCGGCGGCACCCGGTGGTGGTGACGGGTGGACGCGGGACTCAGACCTCGAGCTTGAACATCCGGTCGAAGGGGGTGCTCACGGCCGCGCGGGCACGTACCACGGCGTCCTCGTCCGGTGCGTTGTAGAAGCACAGGCACTTGGCGGTGTCCTCACGCACGTAGGTGCGCAGGAACGACACCTCGGGAACCTCGGCGTACTTGGGCGAGTTCGCCTTCTTGCGGGCGAGGTACTGGTCCATGGTGATCTCGGCGGGGATGTCCCACTCCACGAGGTAGTCGGTCTGGCCACGGAGCTTCTTGATGTCCTCGAGCTCCGCGCCCACCAGGCGCACCTCGTCCGGGCCGGTGACCTCGGTAACGGAATCCCCCAGCGCCGTGCGCACGGTCTGCGCAAGACCCTCGGGCGTGTCCTGCTGCGTCTCCACAACGACGAACACGCGAGCGTGGTCCGCCGTCACCTGGGACTCGATGAGCTCGGCGGAGGCCTGCGCGACAGCGCTCGACGTCGCGTCGATGATCGAGCGCACGGCCTCCTTCTCGGCCACGGCGGGAACTATTTCAATGAGCTGCAACGACATGCGGATCCTTTCGGGAACGGGTCTGCGGCGATGACTCGCGCGCACGCCGGGACTCTCTGCCCCGGTGCGCGGTGCCACCCCGCGTGAACGTGCCCTCCACCGTAGGACTGCCATGTTCGCCCCGTGCAGGAGGATTAACAGTTCGACACATTGGACTGAGCAGGTCAGCCAGTCCTGGTGCACGCATGCGGTCCCGGTCCCGCCTCGCGATCCGCGGCACGTCAGGCTCCGCCGACGGCGGCTGTGACGCGCCCTACAGCAGGTCGGCGACGTCGCAGCGCACCGTGACCGGCGCGTGTTCGCGCAGCGCGGAGGCGCGTGCCTTCTCCGCCCGCAGGGCACCGGTGACCCGCGGCGCGATCCCGAACCCAAAGAACAGAAGCGCACAGTAGAGCCGGTTCCCGCCGCGCTCCGGGGAGCCGGCGACGTCGACGGCATCCTGAGTGGCGGGCTCGGCTAGGTCCGCACCGTTTCCGGGTGTTTGCTCCACCGGCGCTGGCCCGACCACGCGAACACGCTCGGGCAGTGCGAGGTCACGCAGAGTGGCCTCCACGGCGTCGCGCGGGCCGGTCAGCGCCGCGGTCCGTACCGCTGGCGGCAGACCCAGCTCATGACGCTCCTGCAGCTCCCGCGCGGAGTGCCCTGCCGGATCCCAGCGCACGAGCGCCGAGACGGCGCGGTCCTGGTCCGCCGTGACCACCACGGTGCCCCCGTCGGAGGACGACCGCACCAGGGCGGCCGCGTTGAACCACCGGCGCAGGGTCTGCTCCTCCGCGCGGAGCCAGGGTCGCGCGAGCATCTGGTTGCCGTCCAGCAGCAGGGCTGCCGCGTAGCCGCCCTCGGCCACGGGTTCGGCACCCGGCGTGGCCACCACGAGTGCAGGTGCAGACCCCACTCGCGCACGCACCGTGCGCTCGCTCGAGGAGATCACCGGTACCTGGGGGAAGGCGCGGCCCAGCTCCTCGGCAGTGCGCCCCGCGCCCACCGAACTCAGACGCACCCGCGCGAACCCGCACTCCGCGCACCGCCAGTCGTGGGCCTGGCGACCGCACCAGCTGCACACGGGCACCGCCTGCGCGGAGCTCAGCGCCAGGGGCCCGTTGCACGCGCGGCAGCGCGCGGGAGTGCGGCAGCGCTGGCACGCGAGCACCGGTGCGTAGCCCTTGCGGGCCACCTGCACGAGCACCGGGCCGCGCTCCAGCCCCGCGCGCGCCACCCGGAACGCCTCCTGCGGCAGCCGGGCCCGCGCCGCAAGCGGGTCCCGCTCACTGTTGAAGGAGTCCGACGTCGCCTCGATCCGCGGGGAGAACCGCCGCAGCACGGACCGGGGCGGAGCCACCCGCGCCGCCCAGCCCGTGGTCACGAGCCGCTGCGCCTCCGGGCTCACAGCGTGGCCGGTGAACAGACTCGCGAGCCCCTCGCGCTGCGCCCGCAGCAGGAGCACGTCGCGCGTGTGCTGGTAGGGCGCGCGCTGCTCCACGAAGTTGACGTCCCCGTCGTCGTGGCAGCACACGAGAGCGAGGTCCTGCACCGGGGCGTAGGCCGCCGAACGGGTCCCCACGGCCAGCTTCTTGCGGCCCAGGGCGAGCTCGAGGAAGCCTCGGTAGCGCGGGGTTGGGCCGTCACCGGCGTGCAGCCGGACGACGGCGTCCTCCCCCACCAGCTCGTGGAGCGCCTTCTCGAGGCGGTCAAGGCCCTTGTGGTCCGCGACCACACCCACCGCGCCCCGGCCAGCGGCGTAGGCCGTGGCCATGGCGTGGGCCGTGAGGAGCGCCCAGTCGTGGTCGGGGGCGGCGGGCAGCACCTCGACGACGGCGCGCGCGGGCTCGCCCGCCGCCACCGCGGCGATGTACTCGGGGCCGCCCTTGTAGTGATCCCAGAGGGCTGGCGACGGCGCGTGGGCGGGTGAGGTGTGCGCAGGCGCCTCGTGGGCGGGAAGCGAGTCCGCCCGCAGCGGGTCACCAGATGACGCTTCGGCAGGCAACGGGTCTGCCCGCGGAGGGGCGGCGGCATCGGTGGGGGCCGCCGATGAGGCAGCCTCGTGAGAAGGGTTTCCCGGTGCTTGACCGGTGGTTGAGGACGTGACCTCGCCGTCCCCGGACTGTTCCGCCGAGGAGAACTCCTTGTCCACCCGGGCGACCCGCGGGGCGATGGCCACCCGCAGCACGTCCGCGGCAGTTCCCGCGCAGCGGTCCGCCACGGCCTGCGCGAGCTCCACGATCTCGGGCCGTGCAACGGGCAGGGGGCTGAGCACCCGACGCACGGGCAGCAGACGGTCCTCGGGGACGTCCGTGTGCGCCACCCGGTGCACGATCCACCCGGACATCTTGCGGCCCGAGAACAGCACGGACACCTTGGAGCCCACCACGGCCTGCGTGTCCAGCGCGGCGGTGACGCGGTAGTCGAAGAGCCGGTCCAGGTGGGGCACGTAGGCCTCCAGCAGCACCTGCGCCACGGGGTTCTCGGGGGCTGTGCCCTCGGAGCCCACCGCGCGGCGGACAGGTGCCGCAGCAGCGTCGCGCCCGGTGCCCGCAGCAGGGGCCTTCGCCGGCCTCGCCACGGCCTGCGAAAGTCCCGCGAGGGTCAGCTGCTCTCCCGGCTCGTTGGCCCCGGCAGCAGCCGCCGGTGCGGACTCGGTCGGACCGGACCCCTGCTCGGGCTCCGGGGTCACAGACCCGCGGCGGAACGCAGCTCCTGGACGCGGTCCGTGCGCTCCCACGTGAAGTCCGGGTCGTTGCGGCCGAAGTGGCCGTGGGCGGCGGTCTTGGCGTAGATGGGGCGCTTCAGGTCGAGGTCCTCGATGATGGCCAGCGGGCGCAGGTCGAAGACCTCCGTGATGGCCTTCTCGATCCGCACGGGGTCCATGGTCTCGGTGCCGAAGGTCTCCACGTAAAGACCCACCGGGTGCGCCTGGCCGATCGCGTACGCCACCTGCACCTCGGCACGGCGCGCGAGGCCTGCCGCCACCACGTTCTTGGCCACCCAGCGCATCGCGTACGCGGCGGAGCGGTCCACCTTGGACGGATCCTTGCCAGAGAACGCGCCGCCGCCGTGACGGGACATGCCGCCGTAGGTGTCCACGATGATCTTGCGCCCGGTCAGCCCGGCGTCCCCCACGGGCCCGCCGCGCACGAAGTTCCCCGCGGGGTTCACAATGATCCGCGCGCCGGAGAGATCCAGTCCGGACTCCTCCAGCACCGGGTTCACCACGCTCGAGGTGATGTCGCTGGTGAGTTGCTCGAGGTCGTAGTTCTCCACGTGCTGGGAGGAGACCACCACGGTGTCCACGGACACCGGCGTGTGACCGTCGTAGCCGAGGGTGACCTGGGTCTTGCCGTCCGGGCGCAGCCCCGGCAGCACGGCGGTCTTGCGCACGCGCGTGAGCTGCTCAGACAGGCGGTGCGCGAGCAGGATCGGCGCGGGCATCAGGGCGTTCGTCTCGTCCGAGGCGTAGCCGAACATGATGCCCTGGTCCCCGGCGCCCTGCGCGTCCCGTGGGTCCTTGGCGGTGCCCGTGCGCTCCTCCAGGGACGTGAAGACGCCCTCGTAGATCTCGTTGGACTGCTCCCCCACGCTGATGGACACGCCGCAGAACTCGCCGTCGAAGCCGTGGACCGAGGAGTTGTAACCGATGTCCAGCAGGGTCTTGCGCACGATGTGGGGAATGTCCACGTACGCGTCCGTCTTGACCTCGCCCGCCACGTGCACGAGGCCCGTGGTCACCATGGTCTCCACGGCCACCGAGGACTCCGGGTCCTCCGTGAGCAGGGCGTCCAGGATCGTGTCCGAGATCTGGTCGCAGATCTTGTCCGGGTGGCCCTCGGTCACGGACTCGGAGGTGAAGATTCTCAGGTGCTCACTCGATGCTGTCACGGAAGACCACACTACCTGCAGGCTCAGACGTGGAGTTCGGAGGCGATCCGGGCCACCACGAACCGTGCCACCTCGTCCTTCGTGCCGCGCGCACCGGACTCGTCCTCCGAGTGCGCCGAGAGGACCACAACCTCGGTGTCGTCCCGGCCGAAGACCTTGTCCGTGCCCACCTCGTTGAGCACGAGGAGGTCGCAGCCCTTGCGCCGCAGCTTGGCGCGGCCGAAGTCCAGGACGGAGCGCTCGGCGTCGCCCGTCTCCGCGGCGAAGCCCACCACGAGCTGCTCCCGGCCCTGCTCGTTGCGCAGCGTCACCAGCTCCCGCAGGATGTCCGGGTTGCGCACCAGGCGGATCACGGGGTCCGTGCCGTCCTCGGACTTCTTCATCTTGTGCTCGCCCACGGTGTCGGGGCGGTAGTCGGCCACGGCAGCGGCCATGACGACGACGTCGCAGCCTTCCGCCGCGGCCAGGCTCGCATCGCGCAGCTCCAGCGCCGAGGACACGCGGGTGACCCGGACGCCTTCGGGCAGCGGGGTCTCCACGTGCGCCGCGATCAGGTGCACGTTCGCACCGGCGTCGCGGGCGGCGCGGGCGATCGCGATCCCCTGCTTGCCGGACGAGCGGTTGCCGAGAAACCGCACGGGGTCCAGGGCCTCCCGTGTACCCCCGGCGGTGATGAGCACGCGCCGACCGGCCAGGGCGCGGGTGCCGGGCCCGGCGGCCTGGTCGGCCGCACCGTGAGCGACGGGTTGTCCGGTCCCCCGGGGCGGTTCGTCCAGGAGCGGTTCGTGCTGGTGCGATTCGTCCAGGCCGTGCCCCTCGGCGGTGTGGGCCGCGGGGGCAGACCCGGTGCGGTCAGCGACGAGCGCCAGGGCGGCATCGACAATCTCCCGGGGCTCCGGGAGCCGGCCGGGTCCGCTGTCCGCGCCCGTCAGACGACCCGAGGCCGGTTCCAGCACCGTGTGGCCGTGCTGGCGCAGCAGTTCCACGTTGCGCCGGGTGGCGGGGTTCTGCCACATCTCGGTGTGCATGGCCGGGGCCAGGAGCACGGGCGCAGCGGTTGCGAGCACCGTGGTGGTGAGCAGGTCGTCAGCGTGGCCGTGGGCGATGCGCGCCATCAGGTCAGCCGTGGCCGGCGCGATGACCACGAGGTCCGCCGCCTGACCCTGCGCCACGTGGTTGACGGTGTCCACGCGCTCAAACACGGAGTCCGTCACAGGCTCACCGGTCAGCGCCTCCCACGTGGGTGCGCCCACGAACTCCAGGGCGGAACGCGTGGGCATGGGCACGACGTGGTGGCCAGCCTCGGAGAGGAGGCGGGACACCAGGGCGGCCTTGTATGCGGCAATGCCCCCGCCCACACCAAGCACGATGCGCAACGAAGCGCTCGGGCCGGAGGGGACGGGGGCGGGGCCGGTGGAGTTCACCGTCACTGCTCGGTGGGCTCCGTGGAGTCCTCGGTGGCCTCCTCGGCCACGGTCTCCGTGACGGTCTCGGTGCCCTCGGGGTGCTGCTCCTCGGCAACCTGCACGCCGTCCGAGAAGACCGCCGCGCTGCCGGCATCCTCACCCTGGGCGAAGAAGTCCCCGGTGAACATCTCGGTGGCCGTGGGCTCGTCCGAGACCAGCTGGCCGTTGGGGGTGAAGCCCCCGTTGGTCACGTGGTCGGCCTCGATCAGGCCCTCGTCGATCTCGCGGAAGGCGATGGACAGGGGCTTCTCGTTGAGCTGGGTGTCCACGAGCGGGCCCACGTACTCGAACAGGCCCTCGTGCAGCTGCGAGTAGTACGCGTTGATCTGGCGGGCGCGACGCGCAGCGAAGATCACCAGGCCGTACTTGGAATCCGTCTTGTCGAGCAGCCGGTCCACGGGCGGGTCGACGATGCCTTCGTTGTTCATGCTCACGTGTGTCAGGACTCCTCTGAAGTGCAGGTGGATGTCTGTGCTGGCTCGGGGTGGACCGCGCAGGTCCCCGGACGCAACGGGCTCAGCGGCCCTGTTCGTCCGGCAGCCCCATGAGAGCCACGAGTTCGGCGGCGGCGCGCTCCACGGTGTCGTTGACCACCGTGTGGTCGAACTCCGAACGTGCCGCAAGTTCCAGTTTAGCCGTTTCCAGGCGTCGCTGCTGCTGCTCGGGGGTTTCGGTGCCCCGGCCCACGAGCCGCTGCACCATCTCCTCCCAGCTGGGCGGCGCCAGGAACACGAAGCGCGCGTCCGGAAGGCTCTGGCGGATGCTGCGCGCGCCCTGCAGGTCGATCTCCAGCAGCACGCTGCGTCCGGCGGCCAGCGCCTCTTCCACCTTGTGCCGCGGTGTGCCGTAGCGGTGCAGGTTGTGCACCACGGCCCACTCGAGCAGGTCGTGGTCCTCGATCATGCGGTCGAACTCGTCGTCGCTCACGAAGAAGTAGTGCACGCCCTCCACCTCTCCGGGCCGCGGGGCCCGGGTGGTCGCGGAGACCGAGAGCCACACCTGCGGGTAGTGGTCCCGGACGTAGGTGGAGACCGTCCCCTTTCCCACGGCCGTGGGGCCGGCCAGGACGGTCACGGTGGGCGACGGGGTCACGGAATACCTCCAGCGGAGCAGTGGTGGACGAGCGGTCGGCTCGTCCGCCACTGTACCAACCACCGGCCGCACCGACCCGGCGGGGTACCGTCAGGCGCGACGTCGCCCGCAGGCCAGTGCCGGGGCCGGGGGGCTCAGTGGTCGAGGTACTCCACGAGCGCGCGGCGTTGGTGCTGGCCCAGCCCGCGCACGCGGCGCGTGGGTGCGATCCCGATGTGCTCCATGATCGCCGCGGAGCGCACCTTCCCGATCCCGGGGGTTGCCTCCAGCAGCTCGGTGACCTTCAGTCGGCTGACGGCCTCGTCCGTCTCACTCCTGGTGAGGACGTCCGCGACGCTCAGCGAGCCGTCCCGCAGCCCCTTCTTGATCTCCGCCCTCGCGGTCCGTGCCGCGGTGGCCTTCTCCCGAGCGTGCGCGCGCTCTTCATCCGTCAGTGGCCGTAGTGCCATGCCCAGCTCTCCTCCTCGTGTGCCTTCACCCCCGGGTGCGCCCGTGTTGGGGGGGGGTGGCGCACCGGGGTGGTCACCCTGAAAGTACCCGACGCGTTTGCCCCGGTAAACACGGTGAACGCCCCCTGACGTGGCCGGACGGCTCACGGTCAGGGGGCGTTCCCGAGGTTGGACGGGTCAGCGCAGGGCGGCGGAGAGCTCCTCGCTGGAGCGCCGGATCGCTTCCCGCAGGGCAGCCGCGTCCGGGCCGTGAGCGAGGATGCCGCGCGAGGAATTCGCGAGCACTGCCGGTCTGACGTGCTGGAACACTGCCGCGAGGTCACCCGCCCCCGCGCCCTGGGCGCCGTATCCCGGTGCCAGGATCGGCCCGTCGAGCGCGCTTAGGTCGATGTCCAGGCGCTCGAGCGCGTCCCCCACAGTGGCCCCCACGACCACGCCGCACGAGCCGAGAGCGCCCCTCACAGGCGACGTCACGATTTCGTCACGATTCGCGAGACCCGCCCGCGCGGCGTCGTGGGCTCCCACCTGGGACGACGCCGCCGCGTCGCCCCAGGTGCCGGGCCGCGCGCCATCGTGCGCCACGACGTCGCGTGCGGGCGCGTTCTCGTGAGCCACCGCGTCGAGCACGGCCCCCGCCACGGAGCTGGTGCCGCCCACGTGCTGGACCGCCGCGCCCTCCGGGTTGGAGGTCAGCGCCAGCACGAACGTGCCACGGCCAGTCTGCCGCGCGAGGTCCAGGGCAGGGCGCAAGGACTCGAACCCGAGGTAGGGGCTGAGCGTCACGGCGTCGGCGGCCAGGGGCGAGTCGTCGGCGAGCCACGCCTGGGCGTAGGCCGCCATCGTGGAGCCGATGTCCCCGCGCTTGGCGTCCGCGATGCTGAGCACCCCTGCCTCACGGGACTCCCGCAGCACTCGTTCGAGCACCGCAAAACCCGCCGAGCCGTAGGCCTCGAACAGCGCGACCTGCGGCTTGACCGCGGCGGCCAGACCCGCGGCGGCCTCCACCACGCTCAGCGCGAAGCGCTCCAGTCCCGAGACCGTGCGGGGCAGAGCCCACGCGTCCAGCAGGGCCGGGTGCGGGTCGATCCCCACACAGAGGGGACCGGTCGCGCCCATGGCCGCCGCGAGGCGGGCGCCGAAGGGCTCACGCACCCGTCCGCTCCCCCGCCACCTGGCTGCGCAGGTTCTCCTCGTGCTCCTGCAGGGAGGTCACGGACCACGAGTACTGCCGCTGCGCCGTGATTGCCTGCAGTGCGGCACCGAGCTCCGAGACCGTCGTCATGGTCGGCACGCCCACGGACGTGGCCGCGGCGCGGATCTGGTAGCCGTCTCCGCGCGCCGCCTGGCCACCTGAGGGGGTGTTGAAGATCAGGTCGATCTCTCCCGCCGTGATCAGGTCCGCCACCGTGGGGCCGTCCTCGCCCGTGTCCGCGATCTTGGCCACCACACGGGACTCGATGCCGTTGCGACGGAGCACCTGCGCGGTACCGCCCGTGGAGACGATCTCGAAGCCGAGGTCCGCAAACATCTTGACGGGGATCACCGCCGAGCGCTTGTCCTTGTTGGCCACCGAGACAAACAGCCGGCCCGCGGTGGGCAGGGGGCCGCCGGCCGCGGCCTGGGCCTTGGCGAACGCGGTGTCGAAGTACTTGTCGATGCCCATGACCTCGCCCGTGGAGCGCATCTCCGGGCCGAGCAGCGAGTCCACGACCGCACCCTCGGGGGTGCGGAAGCGGGCGAACGGGAGCACGACCTCCTTCACTGCGGTCGGTGTGTTCTCCGGCAGGGTGGTGCCGTCGTAGTCTGCCGGCAGCACGCCGTCGGCCCGCAGCTGTGCCACCGTGCGCCCGGTGCCGATCAGCGCTGCGGCCTTGGCCATCTGGACCCCCGTGGCCTTCGAGACGAACGGGACCGTGCGGGAGGCACGGGGGTTCGCCTCGATCACGTAGAGCACGTCCGAGGCCAGCGCGAACTGCAGGTTGATGAGACCCCTCACACCCACACCGCGGGCAATCGCCCCGGTGGCCTCGCGCACGCGGGCGATCACGTCGGGGCCGAGGGTGATCGGGGGCAGCACGCACGCGGAGTCACCGGAGTGGATCCCGGCCTCCTCGATGTGCTCCATGATCCCGCCCACGTAGCAGTCCCGGCCGTCGTAGAGGGCGTCCACGTCGATCTCGATCGCGTCCTCGAGGAACTTGTCGATCAGGGCGGGGCGGCTCGGGCTGATCTCCGTGGCGTTGTCCAGGTAGGTCTTCAGGGAGGCCTCGTCGTAGACGATCTCCATGCCCCGGCCACCCAGCACATACGAGGGGCGCACGAGCACGGGATAACCGATCTCGTGGGCGATCCGCCGCGCCTCGGCGAAGTCGTAGGCCGTGCCGTTCTTGGGCTGGCGCAGTCCGGCCTCGGTGAGCACGCGGGCGAACTCCCCGCGGTCCTCGGCGAGGTCGATCGCCTCAGGAGTCGTGCCCAGGATGGGCACACCCGCGGCCTTGAGGTCCGCGGCGAGCTTGAGCGGGGTCTGCCCGCCGAGCTGCACGAACACGCCCAGCAGCCCGCCCGAGCGGCGCTCGGCCTCCACGACCTCCATGACGTCCTCGAACGTCAGCGGCTCGAAGTACAGGCGCGTGGAGACGTCGTAGTCCGTGGACACGGTCTCCGGGTTGCAGTTGAGCATCACCGTCTCGTAACCGGCCTCGCGCAGCACCATGGAGGCGTGCACGCACGAGTAGTCGAACTCGATGCCCTGCCCGATCCGGTTGGGCCCGGAGCCCAGGATCATCACCGAGGGCTTCTCGTGCGGGGCGACCTCCGACTCCTCGTCGTAGCTCGAGTAGTGGTACGGGGTGAACGCCTCGAACTCCGCGGCGCACGTGTCCACGGTCTTGTAGACGGGGCGGATGTCCAGGGCGTGGCGCACCCCGCGCACCACGGACTCCTCCAGGTGCACGAGCTCGCCGATCTGCGCGTCCGAGAAGCCGTGCCGCTTGGCCTCTTGCAGGGTGGCGGGGTGCAGGTCCGGGTCCTGGCGGATCAGCTCGGCGGTCTCGTTGAGCAGCTGGACCTGGTCCAGGAACCACGGGTCGATCGCGGTGGCCTCGAAGACCTGTTCCACGGTGGCACCAGCCAGCAGCGCACGCTGCACGTTGCGCAGCCGCTGCGTGGTGGTCTCCCGGGTCTTCTCGACCAGGCGCGCCACCGTGTTGGGCCCGGGCTCCACGGCGGGCCTGGCGAAGCTGAAGGACGAGCCCTTCTGCTCCAGCGAGCGCATGGCCTTCTGCAGGGCCTCCGTGAAGTTGCGCCCGATGGCCATGGCCTCGCCCACTGACTTCATGGTGGTGGTCAGCGTGGGGTCCGCCGCGGGGAACTTCTCGAACGCGAAGCGCGGGACCTTCACCACCACGTAGTCCAGCGTCGGCTCGAAGCTCGCCGGGGTCTTCTGCGTGATGTCGTTGGGGATCTCATCCAGTGTGTAGCCCAGGGAGAGCTTCGTGGCGATCTTGGCGATCGGGAAGCCCGTGGCCTTGGACGCCAGCGCCGAGGAGCGGGAGACGCGGGGGTTCATCTCGATCACCACGATGCGCCCGGTGTCGGGCTCCACCGCGAACTGGATGTTGCACCCACCGGTGTCCACGCCCACCTCGCGGATCACGGCGATCGCGATGTCGCGCATGCGCTGGTACTCGCGGTCGGTCAGGGTCAGGGCGGGGGCCACGGTGATGGAGTCGCCGGTGTGCACTCCCACGGGGTCCACGTTCTCGATCGAGCACACGACCACCACGTTGTCGTTGGCGTCGCGCATCATCTCGAGCTCGTACTCCTTCCAGCCCAGGATGGACTCCTCCAGGAGCACCTCCGAGGTGGGCGAGTACTGGATGCCGGCGCCGGCGATGCGGTGCAGGTCCGTCTCGTTGTACGCGAGCCCGGAGCCGAGCCCGCCCATGGTGAAGGAGGGCCGCACGACCATGGGGTAGCCCAGCTTCTCCGCGGCCGAGAGCGCCTCGTCCATGGAGTGGACGATGACCGAGCGGGCGGACTCGGCGCCGCAGCGCTCGACGACGCCCTTGAAGGCCTCGCGGTCCTCACCGAGGTTGATGGCGGCGACGTCCGCGCCGATCAGCTCGACGTCGTACTTCTCGAGCGCTCCGTTGGCGTCCAGGGCGAGCGCGGTGTTCAGCGCGGTCTGACCACCCAGGGTGGGCAGCACGGCGTCCGGGCGCTCCTTGGCGATGATCTTCTCGACCGTCTCCGGGGTGATGGGCTCCACGTAGGTGGCGTCCGCGAACTCCGGGTCGGTCATGATGGTGGCCGGGTTGGAGTTGACCAGGATCACGCGCAGCCCCTCGTCCTTCAGGACGCGCAGGGCCTGGGTGCCGGAGTAGTCGAACTCCGCGGCCTGGCCGATCACGATGGGCCCGGAGCCGATCACCAGGACGCTGTTGAGGTCTTGCCTGCGGGGCATCAGTTGTCTCCTGCTTCCGGATCGGAGCCCTGGCCGGCCCGGTCCATCACGTCGATAAAGCGGTCGAAGAGGTAGGCGGAGTCGTGGGGACCGGCCGCGGCCTCGGGGTGGTACTGCACCGAGAACGCGGGGATGTCCTCGCAGCGCAGGCCTTCCACCACGTTGTCGTTGAGCCCCACGTGGGACACGGCCACCCGGCCGTAGCGGGACTCGGGGGCGGTCACGGTCTCGCCCACTGGGGCGTCCACGGCGAAGCCGTGGTTCTGGGAGGTGATCTCCACCGTGCCCGTGGCGAGGTCCATCACGGGTTGGTTGATGCCGCGGTGGCCGAAGGTCAGTTTGTACGTGCCGAAGCCGAGCGCGCGACCCAGCAGCTGGTTGCCGAAGCAGATTCCGAAGAACGGGATGCGGGCGTCGAGCACCTGGCGCAGCAGGGCCACCTGCTCGTCGGCGGTCGCCGGGTCACCGGGACCGTTGGAGAAGAACACACCATCCGGGTCCAGCTCGCGGAGCTGCTCGAAGGTCACGTCCGCGGGCACCACGTGCACGCGCACCCCGCGCTCGGCGAGTCGCTGCGGCGTCATGGACTTGATGCCGAGGTCCACGGCGACGACGTCGTGGCGCACCGGGGCGTCCCAGCCGTGCTCGGAGGGCTCCACCACATAGGCCTCGTCCACGCTCACGTGCTCCGCGAGCGAGCGTCCCGCCATGGCGGGCTGCTCGGCCACCTGCTGCACGAGCTGCGCGGTGGGCTGCTCGGCGGCCTCCCCGGAGAAGATGCCGGCGCGCATCGCACCCTTGTTGCGCAGGTGGCGGGTCAGGGCGCGGGTGTCCACGCCCTGGATCCCGGTGATGCCCTGCTCGGCGAGCTCCTCGTCCAGGCTGCGCTCGCTGCGCCAGTTGGAGGGGCGGCGGGCGGGGTCACGGACCACGAAGCCGTTCACCCAGATCCTGTGGGACTCCATGTCCTGCAGGTTCACGCCCGTGTTGCCGATGTGCGGCGCGGTCTGGATCACGATCTGCCCCGCGTAGGAGGGGTCCGTGAGCGTCTCCTGGTAGCCGGTCATCCCGGTGGCGAAGACCGCCTCGCCGAATGCCGTGCCGGGGGCGCCCCAGGCACGGCCACGGAAGACCGTGCCGTCCTCGAGGACCATGACGGCCGGTTCGATGCGTGGTGAGTTCATGGTGAACTCCTTTCGTTGAGCATGCTGGGAGGCTCCTTTGCGGTGCCGTCCCGGGATCAGGTTCTCGGGGTGTCTTCTCGGGTTCTGTGCTCAGGCGTCCAGCAGGGCCGACGCCGCGTCCTCCAGTTCGCGGGAGCCCTCACCGGTGCGGGCGCGGAAGCCGGTGTCCACACGGGTGTCCCCCAGGTCCCACGTGAGCACCACGAGTCCGCCGCGCTCCACGAACTTGCCGACCATCCCGGAGGCGGTCGACACAGCGCGCAGATGCTCCCGGGGGATGAAGACGTCCGGGGCGCCCTGGCGGTTGAGGAACACGCCCTCGGGTGCCACCACGGCCTCCGCAGTGGTGCGCACGCCGAGGCCGTGGCTCGCGATCCGCTCCAGCGGCTGGGAGGCGTAGGTGGTGACCACGTACATCCCGTCCACCCGGGCCGTGGCGCGCTGCATCAGGTCCCGCGGGGCCTGCGCCACGGGAGGCAGCCCCGACTGGCGTCGCACCCGACCCCGCCAGCCCCACCAGAGCAGGGCGAAGAGCACCACCACGATGAGGATGGTGAGCAGGGTGGGGACGAGCTTGTCCGACATCGAGACAGAACCTTTCGTGAACGCGCGGGGATCAGCGGGCCAGGGGGGTGGTCAGTTCCCCGTCCAGGACAACGGGGTGGCCGCGGTAGAACGTGGCGCGCACAGCCCCCGGCAGGTTCATCCCCCGGTAGGGGCTGTTGCGGCCCTTGGAGACGTGGCTCGCGGGGTCCACCGTCGTGGAGCCCTCCGGGTTCCACAGCACGATGTTCGCCGGCGCGCCGGGCTCCAGCTTCTGCCCCTGGTCGGAGAGCCCGAGGATCTCGGCCGGACGGTGGGACATGATCTGCGCCACCCGCTCCCAGCCCATGAGTCCGGTGTCCACGAGGGTCTGCTGCACCACGGCCAGAGCGGTTTCCAGCCCGGTCATCCCGTGGGCCGCGCAGCTCCACTCGCACTCCTTGTCCTCTGCGGGGTGCGGCGCGTGGTCGGTGCCGACCACATCGATCACGCCCTCGGCGACGGCGCGGCGCAGGGCCCGGACGTCCTCGTCCGTGCGCAGCGGGGGGTTGACCTTGTAGACGGGGTCGAAGGTTCGCACGAGCTCGTCCGTGAGCAGCAGGTGATGGGGGGTCACCTCGGCGGTGACGACCACTCCGCGCTCCTTGGCCCAGCGCACGATCTCCACCGAGCCAGCGGTCGAGACGTGGCACACGTGCAGGCGGGAGTCCACGTGCTGCGTCAGCAGCACGTCCCGGGCGATGATCGCCTCCTCGGCCACCGCGGGCCAGCCCGTGAGGCCGAGGTCCGCGGACACGGTGCCCTCGTTCATCTGCGCGTCCTGCGTCAGGCGCGGCTCCTGGGCGTGCTGCGCGATGATGCCACCGAAGGACTTCACGTACTCCAGCGCCCGGCGCATCAGGAGGGGGTCGTGCACGCACTTGCCGTCGTCGGAGAACATCCGCACGCTTGCGCGGGACTCGGCCATGGCGCGCAGCTCCGAGAGCTGCGTGCCCTCGAGGCCCACGGTGACCGCGCCCACCGGGTGGACGTCCGCCCAGCCCGCGTCGCGGCCCAGGCGCCAGACCTGCTCCACCACGCCAGCAGTGTCCGCCACGGGGTGGGAGTTGGCCATTGCGAAGACGGCGGTGAACCCGCCCTTCGCCGCGGCACGGGTGCCGGTCTCCACGGTCTCGGCGTCCTCGTGGCCTGGTTCACGCAGGTGGGTGTGCATGTCCACGAGACCGGGCAGTGCGACGGCGCCCGCGGCGTCGACGGTCTCGGTCCCCTCGGGCGCCTCCAGGGTTCCGGGGGCGCCCACGGACGCAATGACGCCGTCCGTGACGAGGATGTCCGCCGGCTCACCGCCCTCGGGGCGGGCACTGCTGATCAGGTAGGAGCTCATGGGACCGCCTCAGTTCTCGCTCGGGTAGGGGGTGCTCTCGTCTCCGGAGAGCAGCTGGAAGAGCACGGCCATGCGCACGGAGACGCCGTTGGACACCTGTTCCAGCACGGTGGAGCGCTCCGAGTCTGCGGCCTCGGAGGAGATCTCCAGGCCGCGGTTCATTGGACCGGGGTGCATGAACACCGTGGGCGCGCCGAGGGCCTCGAGACGCTGCACCCGCTGGGAGGTCAGCCCCCAGCCCCGGGTGTACTCGGCCTCGCTCGGGAAGAACGCCGCGTTCATCCGCTCACGCTGCAGCCGCAGCATCATCACGGCGTCCGGAGCCTCCGCCAGCACGGCGTCGAGGTCGTAGGAGACCTCGCACGGCCAGTCGTCCATGGCCACGGGCAGCAGCGTGGGCGGGGCCACGAGCGTGACCCGGGCGCCCAGGGCCGTGAGCAGCCACACGTTGGAGCGGGCTACCCGCGAGTGCAGCACGTCACCCACGACCACCACGTGCATACCGTCCAGGTCCATGCCCGTCGTGGGCGTGCCCGTGCGGCGGGAGCGCACCTGGCGCAGCGTCATCGCGTCCAGCAGCGCCTGCGTGGGGTGTGCGTGCTTGCCGTCCCCCGCGTTGACGACGGCGGCGTCGATCCACCCGGAGTCCGCGAGCTGCTGCGGCGCGCCGGAGGACGCGTGGCGGATCACCACGGCGTCCGCGCTCATGGCCATCAGGGTCTGGGCGGTGTCCTTCAGGGACTCGCCCTTGGACACGGACGAGCCCTTCGCGGAGAAGTTGATCACGTCCGCGCTCAGCCGCTTGGCCGCCGTCTCGAACGAGATCCTCGTGCGCGTGGAGTCCTCGAAGAACAGGTTCACCACGGTGCGCCCGCGCAGCGCGGGCAGCTTCTTGACGGAGCGGGAGGACACGGCGGCCATCTGGTCCGCGGTGTCCAGGATCTGGACGGCCTCCCCGTAGGAGAGCTCGGCAGTGGAGAGCAGGTGCCTCATCGGCTCGTCCCCTCCCCCGCGGCCTCGGCGTCCCTGGCGACGTCCGGGTCCGAGGCCACCGGCGCGTCGATCACCACGCAGTCCTCGTGGCCCTCAGCGCGCGTGTCCGGGTCCGTCTCGCGCAGCAGCACCCGCACCTTCTCCTGAGAGGAGGTCGGCAGATTCTTGCCCACGTGGTCCGCGCGGATCGGCAGCTCGCGGTGCCCGCGGTCCACCAGGACGGCCAGCCGTACGGCCCGGGGCCGACCCACGTCCACGAGGGCGTCGAGCGCAGCGCGGATGGTGCGCCCGGAGCACAGGACGTCGTCCACGAGCACCACGGTGCGCCCGTCGATCCCGGAATCTGGGATCAGCGTGGGCTGCGGGGTGCGGGCGGGGTGGCGGCGCAGGTCGTCGCGGTACATGGTGATGTCCAGCTGCCCCGTGGCGGCGCGGGCCGTGAAGTCGGGGTCGATCTGCTCGAGCCTGGCCGCGAGGCGCTGGGCCAGCGGGAAGCCGCGACGGGCGATCCCCAGCAGCACGAGGTTCTCCGAGCCCTTGTTGGACTCCAGGATCTCGTGGGCGATCCGGGACAGGGCCCGGTCGATGTCGGATGTCGAGAGGATCACTCGGGAGACTGTGCTCCCCGGTGCCTGCTCGGCGTGTTCGGGCACGCTCACGTGCCGCCTCCTTCCCCGCCTCACTGAACGGAATTTAAAGGGTGCGATCTGTCTTTGAAGCTACCACACGGAAAAACCCCGGCCCGTGGGGTCCACGAACCGGGGTCACGGTCTCAGTCGTCCAGCAGGGACGGCTTGACCTTCTGCAGACGGCCCAGCAGGCCGTTGACGAAACGGGGCGAGTCGTCAGTGGACAGCTCCCGCGCCACGGCCACCGCCTCCGCCACGGCCACGCCGTCCGGGACGTCGTCGTTGTAGAGAAGCTCCCACGCGCCCACGCGCAGGGCGTTGCGGTCCACTGCGGGCATCCGCGAGAGCTCCCAGCCCTGCGAGTAGGTCTGCAGGAACTCGTCGATGTCCTCGCGGCGCCCGTCCACGCCCTCGAGGATCTCCACGGTGTAGGGCTGGATGGGCGAGGTCGAGTTCTCCCGCCGGCGCACCAGGGCGTCGCGGACCGACTCGTCACGTTGTTCGGCCTCGAAGAGGATCTCGACGGCGCGGACCCGGGCCTTGCTGCGTGCCCCGCTCACTCGTTGACGCGTCCCAGGTAGTCGCCGGTGCGGGTGTCCACCTTGACCTTGGTGCCCTGCTCGAGGAACAGGGGGACCTGGATCTGGTAGCCGGTCTCCACGGTGGCGGGCTTCGTGCCGCCCGTGGAGCGGTCACCCTGCAGGCCGGGCTCGGTGTAGGTGATCTCCAGGACCACCGAGGGCGGCATCTCGATGTACAGCGGCGCGCCCTCGTGGATGGCCACGGTCACGTTCTGGTTCTCGAGCATGAAGTTCGCCGCGTCCCCCACCACGACACCCGGGACAGTGATCTGGTCGTACGTGGAGTTGTCCATGAACACGTAGTCCTCACCGTCCTGGTAGAGGTACTGGTACTCGCTACGGTCCACCGTGGCGGTCTCGATCTTGGCACCCGCGTTGAACGTCTTGTCCACCACCTTGCCGCTCGTCACGTTGCGCAGCTTGGTGCGCACGAACGCGCCCCCCTTGCCGGGCTTGACGTGCTGGAACTCGATGGTCTGCCAGAGGTTGCCGTCGAGTTTGAGGATGGTGCCGTTCTTGATGTCGTTGCTGGTTGCCACGGTGTCACTTTCTCGTCGGGAACGTCTGCGGGCGGGATCGGCTCGTGGAGCCGCACCAGTCTACCGCGTGGCCGGGCCCGTCCGCCCGGTGGCCACGGCACGGGCCGGCGTGGCGGGTCTCAGTCCGCGATCTCCTGGTAGCACGCGAAAAGGATCGCGGGGTCCGGAACCTCCATGATGCGCGGTGCGGCAATGCGGTCCAGGACCACGAAGCGCAGCAGGTTGCCCCGCGTCTTCTTGTCGCGCTTCATGACCTCCAGCAGCCGCGGCCACTGGTCCGCACGGTAGCTCACGGGCAGCCCCAGGGAGGTGAGGATCTCGCGGTGACGGGCCACGACGTCGTCGTCCAGGGTTCCTGCCGCGCGCCCCAGTTCCGCCGCGAAGACCATGCCCACCGAGACTGCGGCACCGTGGCGCCACTGGTAGCGCTCGTTGTGCTCGATCGCGTGGCCCAGGGTGTGGCCGTAGTTCAGGTACTCACGCCGCCCGGACTCCTTCAGGTCCGAGGAGACGACCTCCGCCTTGACCCGTACACTGCGCTCCACCAGTTCCCGGACCACGTCCGACTGGCTGTCGCGCACCTGCTCGGGGTTCTCCTGGATCAGCTGCAGGATCTGCGGATCGGCGATGAAACCGCACTTGACCACCTCGGCCATCCCGGTCAGCAGCTCGTTCTCGGGCAGCGTGGCCAGGGAGTCGAGGTCGCACACGACCGCGGCTGGCGGGTGGAAGGAGCCCACCAGGTTCTTGCCCTCCGCGGTGTTGATCCCGGTCTTTCCGCCCACGGCGGCATCCACCATGCCCAGCAGAGTGGTGGGAAGGTGGACCACCCGCACCCCGCGCAGCCACGTGGCGGCCACGAAACCAGCGAGGTCGGACACGGCCCCGCCGCCCACGGAGACCACGGCGTCCGTGCGCGTGAAGTCGGACTGGCCCATGATCTGCCAGCAGAAGGCCGCCACCTCCACGCGCTTGCCCTCCTCCGCGTCCGGGATCTCCGCGACGAAGCTCTGGATGCCCGCCTGCCCGAGGTCCTCCTGCACCACGTCCCCGGTGGTTCGCAGGGCGCGCGGGTGGATGATGAGGACCTTCTTGACGCGCTCACCCAGCAGCTGGGGCACGCGGCCCAGCAGGCCGTGGCCCACCAGGACGTCGTACTGGTTCTCGGGGGTCTCCCCGCGGACGGGGATCACGGTCTCGGTCATGCGGTGTGCTCCTTCCCGCGTGCGGTGAGCACGGAGGTCTGCGGCTCACCGAGCGCGGCGTAGAGGTCGTGGGCGATCTGCGCGACGCTGCGGGGCGCGCGGCCGTCCAGGCGGATGGTGGCGAGCCGCTCGAAGGTCTCCCGGCGCTCGTCCAGGATCTGGCTCCATCGGACCTCGGGGTCCGGCTGCAGCATGGGCCGGGTGGTGTTGCCGCGGATCCGGGGTCGCACGGTGTCCAGGTCCACTTCCAGGTACGCGACCATTCGTCCACTGAGCAGGGGCTGCACGAGCGGGGACATGGGTGCTCCCCCGCCCAGGGAGATCACGCACTCCCGGTTCTGCGGGTCGTCGAGGGCCTCGGCCACGACTTCGGCCTCGACCCGGCGGAACTCCGCCTCCCCTCGCGCGCGGAACAGCTCCGGGATGGGTCCGTGGCGGGACACGATCAACCTGTCCGTGTCCACGTGGCGCAGTCCGTAGTGCGATGCCATGTGACGGGCCACGTGGGACTTGCCGGCAGCCATGGGCCCGATCAGCACCACGGGCAGGGGTGCGTGCCTCACGAGAGGTCCCCGCGCACCTCGTCCAGGGCCGCCAGCGCGGCGGGATCGGCAAGTTCCGGGGAGGTGCGCAGCTGGGCTGGGATCGCGGCCAGGTAGGCGTTCCTGTTCCGGATGACCTCCGCCACGGAGTCCCCGCCGAACTTCTCGAGCACGGCCTCGGCGAGCACGAGGGCCACCATGGCCTCGGCGACGACGCCCGCGGCCGGCACCGCACACACGTCAGAGCGCTGGTGGTGGGCCCGTGCGGGCTCACCCGTGGCGACGTCCACCGTGTGCAGGGAGCGCGGCACGGTGGCGATCGGCTTCATGGCCGCACGCACGCGCAGCAGGTCCCCGATGGACATGCCGCCCTCGATGCCGCCGGCGCGGTTGGACACGCGGTGCACTGCACCCTCCTCGGGCAGCGTCTCGTCGTGCGCCTGGGATCCGGGGCGCGCGGCCGTGCGGAAGCCGTCCCCGACCTCCACGCCCTTGATGGCCTGGATGCCCATGAGCGCGGCAGCGAGCCTGGCGTCGAGACGGCGGTCCCAGTGGACGTAGGAGCCGAGTCCCGGGGGCAGCCCCTCGGCGAGTACCTCCACGACGCCGCCCAGGGTCTCCCCCGCCTTGTGGGCCTCGTCCACGGCGGCCACCATGGCCTGGGAGGTCGCGGCGTCGAAGCAGCGCAGCGGGTCCGCGTCGAGCGCGGCGACGTCGTCCGGGCCGGGCAGCGGGGCGTCGTCGGGCACGGCGACGTCGGCGATGGCGGTGGTGTGCGCGACCAGGCGGATCCCCAGGGCCGCCAGGATCTGCGCAGCGACCACCCCGAGGGCCACGCGCGTGGCGGTCTCGCGCGCGGAGGCGCGCTCGAGCACCGGACGGGCCTCGTCGAAGCCGTACTTCTGCATGCCCGTGAGGTCCGCGTGGCCGGGACGCGGGCGGGTCAGCGGCGCGTTGCGGGCGCGCCCGGCGAGCACCTCGGAGTCCACGGGGTCGGAGCTCATGACATCCTGCCACTTGGGCCACTCCGTGTTGGCGATCTCGATGGCCACCGGCCCGCCCTGGGTGATCCCGTGGCGCACCCCGCCCAGGATCCGCACGCGGTCCTGCTCGAACTTCATGCGCGCGCCCCGGCCGTAACCGAGCCGGCGCCGGGCCAGTGCGTCCTGGATCATCCCCGTGGTCAGTTCCACCCCGGCGGGGACGCCCTCGATGATTCCCACAAGTGCTTCACCGTGGGACTCTCCGGCCGTGAGCCAACGCAACATCCAACACTCCAGTTCTCAAGTTTTCGCGAGTCGTCTGCGCCGGGACCCGTGCGGTCCCGGTGTCGTGCGTGCCCTCCCGCGGCTCCGCGGCCCGGACGACACCTGCCACCCACGGTACGGGGCCGCGGCGGGCGGGTCAGCGCGGGAGCCGCGTGGTCTGCGCCTGCCGGACGCGCGCCGGGACGACACGCTCCGGGCGCTCCACCGCCCGGCACATGGCTGCGGTGACCTCGTTCTCGCGGGGCAGCGCGCGGGACGAGTCCCCCTGCGTGAACCAGCGCAGCTGGTCCACCGCCTGGAAGATGAGCATATCGACCCCGGGGGCAATGGCGCCGCCCGCGTCCTGCCACGCGGCCGCCAGGGCCGAGGGCCACGGGTCGTAGGCGACGTCGAGCAGCACACCGGACACCCGCGGGTGCTCCTCGCGCCAGCCCCGGGCCAGCTCGTCCGCGCCGCGGGGCGGGAGGGTGGCAACCACGACGTCCGCGCCGTGCAGAGCGGCACCCGCCTGCTCCCACGGCAGCACACGGATGCTCGTGCCCAGGGCCTCGGCCACCGCGGTCAGGGACTCGGCCCGCTGAGCCGTGCGCACCGCCACGTCCACGCAGTCCGCGCCTAGCCCGTGCAGCGCCGCCACCGCGGCACTCGCGGTGGCACCCCCGCCCAGGACGACGGCGCGCGGCGAGGCGGGGATCTCCCCCGCGGCGCCGAGGGCCGCCATGATGCCCATGACGTCCGTGTTGTCCGCGGCCACGCTCCCGTCCTGAGCGAACGTGAGCGTGTTGGCCACCCCGAGGGCACGGGTGAGAGGAGTCACACGCTCCGCGTCCCGAGCCGCGAAGGGCTTCAGGGGCATCGTGACGGAGAACCCCCGCCAGTGCCCCGACGCACGGGCCCCGGCCCAGAACTCGTCCCACTGCTGCTCGGGGACGTCGTGACGGACGTAGTCCGCGTCCAGACCCAGTACCTCGAACGCCGCGGAGTGCAGCGCTGGTGAGAGCGAGTGGTCCACGGGGTGCCCGAGGACCGCTGCGTGGAGCGTCGCCGTCATCTCAGGAGCACTTGCCGTCGTTGTCGGAGCACCACTTCTGGTACTCCTCCACGTACCTCTGGTGCTCCTCGTAGGTCTTGGCGAACTTGGTCTCGCCGGTGTCGAGGTTCACGGTCACCCAGTAGTAGTAGTCGTTCTTCTCGGGCTTTGCCGCCGCGGCGATGGCCTCGTCGCTCGGAGAGCCGATGGGCCCCACGGGCAGGCCCGGGTTGGCGTACGTGTTGTACGGGTTGGACTTGTCCCGCTTCTCCTCGTCCGTGAGGTGCACGGTCTTCTTTCCCAGACCGTACGTCACGGAGGCGTCCGACTGGATGAAACCGCTCGTCTCGCCGTCCGGGTTGTTGATCCGGTTCTCGATCGCGCCGGCCACGGCCGGGTAGATCTTGGGTGTGCCCTCGAACTCCACGATGGACCCGATGGTCAGCACGTCGAACCACTTGTCCTCGGCGACGTCGTTGTCCTTCAACGTCTGCTTGGTGCGGTCGACCATCTCCTGGATGATCTGCTCAGCCGTGGCGTCCAGCGGGAAGCGGTACTCGCCGGGGTGCAGCCAGCCCTCGAGGTTGGGGAACTTGTCCGGGACACCGAACTTCGCCTTCTCGGTGGAGAGCTTCTCGAACTCGGACTTGTCGAGGCCGGTGGCCTCGCTGAGCGTGGTGAATGTGTCATCCATGCGCTGGGTCTTCGCGATGGCCGCGTAGTGCGAAGCCTCGTCGCGCTCCATGAGGGCGCTGACGACGGCGTCCGCGGGCATGTGGGTCTTGAGCTCGTACGTGCCCGGCTGGATGAAGTCCTCCGGGTAGCGGTCCTGGAACTTCTCGACGAAGTACGAGGCGTTCGCCACGATTTCCTGCGACTGCAGGTCCTGGGCGATCTGGCCCGTGGTGCTGCCGTCCGCGACGGAGAAGCTGACGTCCTGGTCGCCCGAGCCGTGGTAGTCCTTGCGCTCGAACAGCCCGAAGGCGGACCCCAGCACGGCCACGACCACGACCAGCGCTGCGACGAACAGGGCGACGGCGGTCGCGAGGGACGCGCGCGACCGCACCTTGCGACGCTTGCGCTGCTCCGGGGTCACGTCGTGGTGCTCGAACGAGCCCGCCAGGTTCGACGTGGCATCCCGGTCCGAGGCCGATGAAGAGTTCCGCACGTCGCCGTGGGACCCGTGGTCGGGCGTCCCGTCTCCGGTGCCGTTGCCTCGCGGCTCATCGCTCACGAATTGTCTCCGTCCGCCGTTCTGGTGGTGTGGTGTGGTCTCTCGTTTCCCCCCGGGCCTGCCGCGGCCCGGGCAGACACGATACCGCTCGTACTCAGCCCTGGACCGGGTCCCCGGGCTCGGCCCCGGTGCGCAGCCCCTGCTCGACGGCCGACTGCAGGAACGTCACGGCCGCGGCCTGGTCGACCTTGTCCATGTGGTGCCGCCGCGAGATCCCGGAGTCCCACAGCGCCCGGTGCCCGGCCACCGTGGAAAGCCGCTCGTCCACCAGGCGCACCGCGGTGGTGCACCCCCGTGAGCCTAGCCGACGAACGAGCGCTGCGGCGTAATCGCGCGCCATCTGGGTCGAGCGGTTCTCCGCGCCGTCCAGACTCAGCGGCAACCCCACGTAGACGGTGACCACGTCCCGCTCCTCGCACAGCCGTGTGATGATCTTCACGTCGAAGGCCTTGCGGGGGTTCGTATCGCGCTTCAGGGTCTGGTGCGGCGTGGCCAGGACGCACTCCGGGTCGGTCAGGGCTATCCCAACCCTGACCTGGCCCACGTCCACGCCCATGCGCACGCCGCGCTCGAAGCCCTCAGGCATCAGCCCGCGGTGGCCAGGATCTGGGCGCGGATCGCCTCGAGCGCCTCGGAGACCTTCGAGGGGTCCGAGCCGCCGCCCTGGGCAACGTCGGGCTTGCCACCCCCGCCACCGCCGAGCGTGGTCGCCGCCGTGCGCACGAGCTGTCCCGCTGCGAGACCGGCCTCCCGAGCGGCGTCGTTGACGGCCACGACGACGAGCGGACGGCCGTTGGCCACGCCCGTCACCGCGGCAACCGCGGGCTCCGAACCCAGCCGGGTCCGCAGGTCCAGCGCGAGGCTACGCAGGGCGTCTGCGGAGGCGACCTCCCCGGCGTGGTGAAGCACGGCCGTGACGCGTCCCACCCGCTCTGCTTCCTGGGCCAGCTGCCCGGCCTTCGCCTGCAGCTGCTGCTGGCGCAGGGCGCTCAGCTGCCGCTCTGTCTCCTTGAGCTTCTCCAGCGTGGCCGAGAGCCGCTCGGGCAGCTCCGCGCTGGACTGCACCTTGAGCATCCCGGTGAGCTGGTTGACGAGGGTACGCTCCGCGGCCAGGTGGTTGAACGAGTTCAGGCCCACGAGCGCCTCGACGCGGCGGTTGCCCGAGCCCACGGACTGCTCCGAGACCAGGGACAGCGAGCCGAGCTGGGAGGTCGAGCCCACGTGCGTTCCGCCGCACAGCTCACGGGACCACGGGCCGTTCATCTCGACCACGCGCACCTGCTCCCCGTACTTCTCGCCGAACAGGGACATCGCGCCCAGCTTCTTGGCCTCTGCGAGGGGCATCTCGCGGGTGACGACCTCGAAGTCGTCGCGGATGGCCGTGTTCGCGATCTGCTCGATCTCCTGCAGCTGGGACGCCGTGACGGCCTCCCCGTGGGAGAAGTCGAAACGCAGGTAGCCCTCCTTGTTGAAGGAGCCGCGCTGGACCGCGTCGGGCCCGAGGACGTCGTGCAGCGCAGCGTGCACCACGTGCGTGCCCGAGTGGGCGGCCTCGCCGTCGTGGCGGCGCCGGGAGTCCACGCGCGCGGTGACCTCATCCCCCACGACCACCTGGCCCTCGGAGACCTTCACCCGGTGCACGGACAGACCCTTGACCGGCTGCTGGACGTCCTCGACGGTCAGCTTCAGCCCGTCAGAGTTCTCGATCACGCCGACGTCCGCCGCCTGGCCGCCGGCCTCCGCGTAGAACGGGGTGCGCTCGAGCACCACCTCCACGCTCTCGCCCTGGCTCGCCGCCGGGACGGAAACCCCGTCCGAGAGGATGGCGCGCACCGTGGTGGGGGTGACGAGCTCGGTGTAGCCGGTGAACTCGCTGCCGTGCTCGTCGAGCATCCGCCGCAGCTCGGAGAGGTCCGCCAGCGCGCCCTTCTTGGCGCGGGCGTCCTCCTGGGCCCGGTGGCGCTGCTCGGCCATGAGCTCGCGGAACGCGGTCTCGTCCACGCTCACCCCGGCCTCACCGGCCATCTCGAGGGTGAGGTCGATCGGGAAGCCGAACGTGTCGTGAAGGGCGAAGGCGTCCGCGCCGCTGAGTGCGCGCTTCTCGCCCTTCGCCACAGCCACGGCGCCCTCAAGGCGCGTGGTGCCGGACTCGATGGTCTTCAGGAACGCACGCTCCTCGGCGTACGCGATCCGGGAGATCCGCTCGAAGTCCTCCGCGACCACCGGGTACACGCCCTTCATGGCGTCTCGGGACTCCGGCAGCAGCACCGGCAGGCAGGGGTCCGTGACGCCCAGCAGGCGCATGGCACGCACCGCGCGGCGCAGCAGCCGGCGCAGGATGTAGCCGCGGCCCTCGTTGCCCGGGGTCACGCCGTCCGCGATGAGCATGAGGGAGGAACGGACGTGGTCGGCGACGACGCGCATGCGGACGTCGTCCTCGTAGCCCTCCTCCCCCGGCTTCTCGGAGCCGCGGTACGCGCGTCCGGAGAGCTTCGCGGCGGCATCGAGCACGGGGCGGACCTGGTCGGTCTCGTAGAAGTTCTCCACGCCCTGCAGCAGCATGGCCAGGCGCTCGACGCCCAGACCGGTGTCAATGTTCTTCTTGGGCAGCTCGCCCAGGATCTCGTAGTCCTTGCCGTTGCCCTCGCCGCGCTGGTACTGCATGAACACGAGGTTCCAGATCTCGATGTAGCGGTCGTCGTCCACCGCCGGACCGCCGTCCTTGCCGTAGCGCGGACCGCGGTCGTAGAAGATCTCCGAGTCCGGACCGGCGGGGCCGGGCTGGCCCGTGTCCCAGTAGTTCTCGTCCCGGCCCATGCGCTGGATCCGCTGGGCGGGAAGGCCCACGGTGTCGTGCCACAGGTCGTAGGACTCCTGGTCCCCCTCGTACACCGTGACCCACAGCCGCTCGGGGTCCAGCCCGAACCCGCCGTCCGCCACGGCGGAGGTCAGCAGCTCCCAGGCCATCGGGATCGCCTCGGACTTGAAGTAGTCGCCGAAGGAGAAGTTGCCGGCCATCTGGAAGAACGTGCCGTGGCGGGCGGTCTTGCCCACCTCGTCGATGTCCAGGGTGCGGATGCACTTCTGCACGGACGTGGCCCGCGAGTAGGGCGGGGTCTCCTGGCCCAGGAAATACGGGATGAAGGGCACCATCCCGGCGATGGTGAACATGGCCCCGGACTGCTGCGAGACGAGGGAGGCCGAGGGCACCACCTGGTGCCCCTTCGCCTCGAAGTAGCTCAGCCAGCGCTGGGTGATCTCATGAGAGAGCATTACCGCTCGTTTCCTTCCGAAGGGTCATGGTCGATGATCCGGTGCCCGGTGTGCCCGGGACCGGTCGAGGGACGGGGGTCGACGGCGTGCCACGGCGCCCCCGCAGGGGCCACGGCATCGTCGCCGGAGTGGTTCGCCGTGTGGTCCATGGGTGAGCGCACGCCAAACTGCTCCCGCAGCTCGCTCTCGCGCTCGTCCATGCCGGCGCGCACACGGGCCGTGAACTGACGCAGCCGCCGGGCACCGCCGCGCAGCAGGGCCACGGGGCCGGACTCGGGGCGGCGCTCGACGTCCCCCGCAGTCCTGGCCGCAAGGGTTCCGCCGGTGTCCTCTGCGGCAGGCGCGCCGCCGGAGACCTGGCGTGCGAGGACCTGGCGCGCGGTGGGATCCGAGGCGACCCGCGTGGCGGCGCCCCCCATGAGGGCACCCGCGGCGAGCAGGGCGAGTTTCGACCAGACTCCCACGCTCAGCTCCCCGATCCGGTGGAACGGGGCCCCGACGTCGCGGAGGGACCGGGAGCCCCGGAAGCGGACGTCCCGTAGCGGGAGGCACGCGCGGTTCCCGACGCCGCGGCGTCGCCTGCGGGCCGGTCACCGGCCCCCGACGTGGGTGCGGAACCCTCCGGCCGGGCGGTCGAGGGGTTCGAGGCGTTCGCGTCGCCCGGGGAGCCTGCGGTGGGCGCCGTGCGGGGCGCCCCCGCAGGGCCAGGCTGCGGGGAGAAGGCCCGGCGCAGCCCGTGCGAGAAGGACGCCACCTTGATCAGGGGCTGCCCCACCGTGGAGGCCACGAGCGAGGACAGGGCCGAGACGTTCGCGGAGGCGTCCGAGACGTTCGAGGTGATGCCGTCCACCTTCTCCAGCTGCGTGTTGGTGGTGCTCACGGTGCGCGTAACCTCGTCGATCAGCGGTGTGGTGCCGTCGTTGATCGAGCGGATGGTCAGCCGGAGTTCGTCAAAGACACGACCGAGCTTGACGATGGGCAGTGCGAGCAGGCCCACCAGCACCGCGAAGACGAATGCCGCGATCAATCCGGCGATATCGCCACCGTCCATGGGGATCACTTCTTCCGTTCGGGCTCGACGATCTGGGTGCCGGCGAGCAACGCCGACCGACTGGCAACTCTACCCAACAACCCGCGTCGCGCGGCGAACCGTGCCGCAGACGGCGAACAGCCCGCGACCGGGGTCGCGGGCTGTTCGTCCGCCGCCCCAGGGGGCGGCGTGGCGCTCGGAGGATCAGGCCATCCGGGCGTAGTACTCGACCACGAGCTGCTCTTCACAGGTCACGGGGACCTCGGAGCGCTCGGGCTTGCGCGAGAGCGTGGCCTGCAGCCGGTCGATCGTCACGTCCAGGTACGGCGGGGTGTTCGGCAGGACATCCTGGTTCGCACCCGTCGCGGCGATCTGGAACGGGACCATCTTCTCGGAGCGCGGGTGCACGTGGATCATCTGACCCGGGCGCACGCGGAACGAGGGACGGTCCACGCGCTGGCCGTCCACCATGATGTGGCGGTGGACCACAGCCTGGCGCGCGGCAGCCATCGTGCGCACGAAGCCCGCACGCAGCACCAGGGCGTCCAGACGGGTCTCGAGCAGAGCGATGAGGTTTTCACCGGTCTGGCCTTCGACGCGCTTGGCCTCGACGTAGGCGCGGTGCATCTGCTTCTCGCGGATGTTGTACTGCGCACGCAGTCGCTGCTTCTCGGTCAGACGGACCTTGTAGTCCGAGTCCTGCTTGCGGCGGGCACGGCCGTGCTCACCGGGAGCATACGGGCGGCGCTCGAAGTACTTCTCGGCCTTGGGCGTCAGGGCGATGCCGAGGGCACGAGACTTGCGCACCTGGCGGCGCGCACGAGAACTGTTGTTCTGGGACAAGACTTGCCTTTCCTGCGGTTCGACGGCGCACGGGCGGGGCCCGTGCTCCGTTCTGGGTGGTACTGGCCTCCGGCGCGGAAAGTGGTTCCCGCGGGAGAGGTGCGGATCAGCCGCAATCCGACGTGCCTAGCGTCCGCGCAGCAGCCCGGGGCGGTGAGTGTTCACCGTCCGAGGGCATGCCGCAACGCGACGTGCCAGCCAGCCGTCTACTATATCCGATTCAGCTGACGTCCTCGTCCACCCAGTCGAGGGACTTGCCCACGGCCTTCGTCCAGTTGCGGAAGAGCCTGTCCTCCTCCGCGCGGTCCCCTTCCGGCTCCCAGCGCTTGTCCTCCGCCCAGTTCTGGGTGATCTCGTCCAGGTCCGCCCAGAACCCCACCGCGAGGCCCGCCGCGTAGGCGGCACCGAGAGCCGTGGTCTCCGTGATCTTCGGGCGGATCACGGGAACGTCCAGCTGGTCCGCCTGGAACTGCATGAGCAGCTCGTTGGCGGTCATGCCGCCGTCCACGCGCAGCTCCGTGAGGTCCTGCTTGGAGTCATTGTTCATGGCCTCCACGACCTCGCGGGACTGGAACGCGGTGGCCTCCAGGACGGCGCGGGCAATGTGTTCCTTGCGCACGTAGCGGGTGAGACCCACCAGGGCACCGCGGGCGTCAGGGCGCCAGTGCGGCGCGAAGAGCCCGGAGAACGCCGGCACGAAGTACGCGCCACCGTTGTCCTCCACGGCCCGGGCGAGGGGCTCGATCTCCTTGGCGTCCTGGATCAGGCCCAGGTTGTCGCGCACCCACTGCACCAGCGAACCTGTGACGGCGATGGAGCCCTCCAGGGCGTAGACCGGCTTCTGGCCCTCGATCTGGTAGCAGACCGTGGTGATGAGCCCGTACTCCGAGCGCACCGGGGTCTCCCCCACGTTCATGAGCAGGAAGCTGCCCGTGCCGTACGTGTTCTTGCCCATGCCCGGCTCGAAGCAGGTCTGACCGAACATGGCCGCCTGCTGGTCACCCAGGATGCCGGCGATCGGCACGCCCTTGAGGAATCCGCGGGCACGGCCCTTGCCGTAGACCTCGCTGCTGCAGCGGATCTCCGGGAGCATGGACATCGGAATGCCCATGGTCTCGCACAGCTCCTCGTTCCAGTCGAGGGTGTCGATGTTCATGAGCAGGGTGCGGGAGGCGTTGGTCACGTCCGTGACGTGGACGCCGTCCCCGCTGCCGCCGGTCATGTTCCACACGAGCCAGCTGTCGGTGGTGCCGAAGAGCAGGTCCCCGGCCTCGGCCTTCTCCCGCGCGCCCTCGACATTGTCCAGGATCCACTTGACCTTCGGGCCCGCGAAGTAGCTCGCCAGGGGGAGGCCGGTGAGCTCCCGGAACTTCTCGTCCCCGCCGTCCTTCGCAAACTCGTCCACGATGGCCTGCGTGCGGGTGTCCTGCCACACGATCGCGTGGTAGACGGGCTCACCGGTGTTCTTGTCCCACACGACGGCGGTCTCGCGCTGGTTGGTGATGCCCACCGCCGCGAGGTCGTCCTTGGTGAGCTCGGTCTCCGCGAGCGCGTCCGCCACGCAGCGGCGGGTGTTGCGCCAGATCTCCTGGGCATCGTGCTCCACCCACCCAGCGCGGGGGAAGATCTGCTCGTGCTCGTACTGGCCCACGCTCACGATGTTGCCCGAGTGGTCGAAGACGATCGCGCGGGTGCTGGTGGTGCCCTGGTCGATCGCCATCACGTGCTTGGGTTCGGTCATGTCTGACTCCTTTGTCAAAAAGTGTGTTGCCTGCTGGGTGGCGCGGGTCAGCCGATGACCATGGCCGCGACACCGGCGAGGGCGCCGCCCACGATCGGGCCCAGGACCGGGACCCAGCTGTAGGACCAGTCGCTGCTCACCTTATTCGGAATGGGCAGCAACGTGTGCACGAGGCGCGGGCTGAGGTCACGTGCAGGGTTGATCGCGTAGCCCGTGGGTCCGCCGAGGCAGGCGCCGATGGCCACAACGAGCATCGCGACGGCGAGGGGGCCGAGCTCACTGGGGGTCTCGCCGAAGACGAGGATCACGTAGACGAGCACGAACGTGGCGATGACCTCGGTGACGAAGTTCCAGCCGTAGCTGCGGATCTCCGGGCCGGTGGAGAAGACGCCGATCGTCGCGACGCCCTCCTCACCCGCCGCGTCGAAGTGCTTCTTGTAGGCCAGCCAGCACACGAGGGCACCCACGAAACCGCCCAGGAACTGCGCCACCAGGTACACCACGGTGCTCGCCGGGGTGATGGTGACGCCCGGGGCGTACTCCGCGTTGTGACGTGCCAGCATGCCGATGGTCACCGCCGGATTCAGGTGCGCCCCGGACGCGTGCGCCACGTAGACGCCCGAGAACACTGCGAGCCCCCAGCCAAAGCTGATCAGCAGCCAGTCGGCGCCGTTGCCCTTGGTCCGGGGCAGGACCACGTTGGCCACCACACCGCAGCCCAGCAGCATCAGGATCGCCGTGCCGAACGCCTCGGACAAGAAAACGGTGGACAACGCGACCTCGGTCACTTCATTCACTGCACCCTCCATTGGATGGTCGGGGGCCCGGAGGAGTTCCGGGCCCGAGATCTGTGATCAGCCCCGGCGGGGGTACGGATCGCCCGCACCAGCGCGCAGCTGCTGCGCGCTGTTCTCGTCCGTCTCCCGCAGCGCGGCCCGCTCGGCCTCGTGCAGCTGCGTGTAGAGCTCCACCTGACGGGCCTGCTCGGCCTCGTCCCAGCCGAGGACTTCGCCCATGATGCGGGCGATCGCCGGGGCGGCGCCCAGCCCGCCGTCGCGCTGGTCGTAGTTCAGGTGGGTGCGCCGGCAGATGACGTCCTCGAGGTCCAGGGCGCCCTCGTGGGTTGCCGCACGATGGATTTCAACCGCGAGGTAGCGCGGTGCGCCCTCCACGGGCTCACCCAGCTCGGGGTGCTCGGCCACGGCGTCCAGCATCTCGAGGGTCTCGTCCCCGTAGCGGTTGAGCAGTCGCTCGATGACCACCTGGTCCACGCCCGTGCGCCGGGAGAGGTGCTCGGCCTGGTTCATCAGCCCGGACCAGCCCTGTGCGCCCAGCAGTGCCACCTCGTCGGTGATCGACGGCAGCTTCTTGGCGGCCTTCTTGCCCAGGGCCGCGTCCACGGCGTCCTTGGCCATCACGCGGTAGGTGGTCAGCTTGCCGCCGGCGATTGCGAACAGCCCGGGCGCGGACTCCACCACGGAGTGCTCGCGGGAGATCTTGGTCGAGGGGGTCTCCTCGCCCTTGGTTCCCGGCTGTACGAGCGGACGAAGCCCGGCCCACGTGCCGATGACGTCGTCCACGGTCAGGGGGTCCCGCAGCACAGCGTTGGCGTGCTCGAGGACGTACTCGACGTCCGCAGCGTTGGCGGTGGGTGTCACGAGGTCCCGTTCGTACGGGGTGTCGGTAGTCCCGATGACCCAGTAGTCGTCCCACGGGATGATGAACAGCACGGACTTCTCGGTCTGCAGGATCAGCCCCGTGGTTCCGCTCAGACGCTCCTTCGGCACCACGATGTGGATGCCCTTGGAGGCCAGCACCTTCAGGCCGGTCTTGGACTCGGCGAGGTCCTGCACGGGCTCGGTCCACACACCGGCTGCGGAGATCACGGCCTTGGCGCGCACCTCGCGGGTCTCACCGGTGGTGATGTCCTCCACGAGTGCGCCGACCACGCGGCCCGTCTCGTCACGGACCAGTTTGCGGGCCGCCGCACGGTTGGCCGCGAGCGCGCCGTAGCGCTGGGCGGTGCGCACGAGGTCGAGGGTCAGGCGGGCGTCGTCCACACGCCCGTCCCAGTAGACGATGGCGCCCACGGCGGCGTCGTCCTTCAGCGAGGGGAAGGTGCGGCGCACGCCCTGCGCGCTGAGGTGGCGCTGCAGGGGCATGGACTCGCCCTTGGCGCCCACGTGGGCCAGGGCATCGTACATGCCGATGCCGGTGGCCACGAACGGGCGCTCCCAGCCCTTGTGCACCAGGGGGTACATGAACTGGATGGGCTTGACCAGGTGCGGGGCGATGCGGTGCATTAGCAGGTCTCGCTCCTTCAGCGCCTCTGCCACGAGGGCGAAGTTGAGCTGCTGCAGGTAGCGGAGGCCGCCGTGGACGAGCTTCGAGGAGCGCGAGGAAGTGCCCTGGGCCCAGTCCTGCGCGTCGATGATGGCGGTCGAGAGGCCCCGGGTGGCGGCGTCGAGCGCGATCCCTGCGCCCGTGATGCCGCCGCCGATGACTAGGACGTCCACGGGGTGCTCCGCCATGTCTCGCAGGTCGTCGCTGCGTTGCTGTGCGTTCAGTGAGGTCAGTGGCACGGTTGCCGCTCCTGTCTACCAAGGGGTTGCCGGTTGAGGTTGTAGGGCCACGTTCACGATAGTCCGCGTGCAACGGCACGGGAACAACCGGGGACCCGGCAGCCGGGATGTCGCGCGGTGCCCGGGCCCCGGGGGTGTCCCGCGGCCGCGGGACCCGCCGCTACCCGCCGCCGGTGCCGCGCACGAGCCCGCGCAGGATCTCCAGTCGCCTGGTCACGTTCTTCTCGTGGCCGAACTGGGTGGGTGCGTAGTAGTCGCGGCCCACGAGCTCGTCGGGAGGGTACTGCTGGGCGGCGACGGCGTTGGGGGCGTCGTGGGCGTAGACGTAGTGCGCTCCGTGGCCGAGCGCGGCGGCCCCGGGGTAGTGGGCGTCGCGCAGGTGCGGCGGCACGGGCCCGGCGCGGCCGGCTCGCACGTCCGCGATGGCGGCGTCCACCGCGAGGTACGCGGCGTTGGACTTGGGGGCGGTGGCGAGGTGCACGACCGCCTCCGCCAAGGGGATCCGGCCCTCTGGCATGCCGATCAGCTGCACGGCCTGTGCCGCCGCCACGGCGGTCTGCAGTGCCGTGGGATCAGCCATCCCGATGTCCTCGGACGCGGAGATGATGAGCCGGCGTGCGATGAACCGAGGGTCCTCCCCCGCCTCGATCATCCGGGCGAGGTAGTGCATCGCGGCGTCCACGTCCGAGCCTCGAATGGACTTGATGAACGCGCTCACCACGTCGTAGTGCTGGTCGCCCGTCTTGTCGTAGCGCACCGCCGCCCGGTTCACGGCCTCCTCGGCGTCCGCGAGGGTCACCGTGGGCGGGGCTGCGGCCCGCCCGTCCGTATCTTCCCGGGTGACGCCGCTGCCCTCCCCGGTCCCACGGCTTGCTCCGGTCTGTCCGCTCGTCCCCGTCCCACCGCTGCCGGCGGCCCCGCCATCCGCTCCGACCCCCACCGGTTCCCCGGCCTCGTCGTATCCCACGGCCCTCTCGCGCGCCCCGGTGCCGTTGCCTGCTCTCCCAGCGCCGTCCGTGGCCGCTGCGGCGGAGCTGTCCGTGGCATGGGAGAGCGCCACTGCGGCCGCCGCCTCGAGCGAGGTCAGCGCCTTGCGGGCGTCCCCGCCGGCCACGTCAAGCAGGTGCTCGCGCGCAGCGGGGTCCAGCCGCACGGCACCGTCGAGCCCGCGAGGCTCCGTGACAGCACGCTCGAGCAGCTCGCCGATGTCGGAGCGCTCCAGGGGCTGCAGGGTGAGCAGCAGTGACCGGGAGAGCAGCGGGGAGATCACGGAGAAGGACGGGTTCTCGGTGGTCGCGGCCACCAGGACCACCCACCCGTTCTCCACACCGGGCAGCAGGGCGTCCTGCTGGGCTTTGGTGAAGCGATGGATCTCGTCCAGGAACAGCACGGTGGTGCGCCCGTGAAGGTCCCGCGCGGTCAGCGCCTCGTCCATGACCCGCCGGACGTCCTTCACCCCGGCCGTGACGGCGGAGAGCTCCACGAAAGTGGTGTCGTGGCCTCGCGCAATCACGTGGGCGATGGTGGTCTTGCCCGTTCCTGGTGGGCCCCAGAGGATCACCGAGGACGGCGCGGCGGGACCCGTGAGTCCCGTGACGAGCGCGCGCAGCGGGGAGCCGGTGCGCAGCAGGTGCTTCTGGCCCACGACCTCGTCGAGGGTGCGCGGTCGCATCCGCACGGCCAGGGGTGCGCGGGAGCGGCGCCGCCCGTGCTCCGAGGCAGAACCCCCGGAAGCGGCCGAGGGCTCCGGGAACGCGGGGTCGTTGGCGTGCGCCCGGCCGCCGCGTGCGGGGTCCGGCAGGTCGAACAGGGAGTCGCTCACGCCTCGACCCTACTGCCCGACCCGGACACGCACACGAGCCCGTTCCGGGCGTCAGTCGCGGCGCGGGCGCTGCAGGTCGTCGCTGTCCACCACGAGCGTGATGGGCCCGTCGTTGACCAGGGAGACCGCCATGTGCGCCCCGAACCGGCCGGTCTCTACCGTCAGGCCACGCTCGCGCAGCGCGGCGACGAACGCGTCGAACAGCGGCTCGCTCAACGCTGCCGGGGCGGCGTCCGTCCACGAGGGCCGCCGCCCCCTGCGCACGTCCCCGTAGAGGGTGAACTGGCTCACGGCCAGCACGGGCGCGCCGCTGTCCTCGCAGGAGGTCTCCCCCGGCAGCACCCGCAGCCCGGCGATCTTCGCGGCGAGCTTCTGCGCCGTGGCGGGGGTGTCCGTGTGGGTGATCCCCACGAGCAGTGCAAGCCCCGGACCGTCGATCTCCCCGACCGTGAGGTCCTCGACCGTGACCCGGGCACCCGTCACCACTTGCAGCACGATTCGCATGCCGTCCACTCCACCACATCCGGAACCCGCAGCGGAACCGGCGACGACGCCGCGGTGCGCGGGCGGCGTCGTTGTCCCTATCCCGGGCCCGAGTCCTCCATGAAGCGGTGCGGGGCGGTCACCAGTACGCCGACGGCGAGCACCCCGAGCATGAGCCAGAGGTACCCGAAGGAGGTCCACCAGTTGCCCGTGGCCCCGAAGAGCAGACCGAACATCAGGGGCCCGGCGCAGCCAGCGAGGTAGCCCAGGCCCTGCCCGAAGCCGGAGAGCGCGCCGGCGCCCGCAGTGGTGCGGGTGCGGATGTTGATCAGTGTCAGCGCCAGGGGGAAGGAGGCCTGGCCGAGCCCGGCGATCGTGATCCACACCCACACCAGCGGCAGGCCACCCAAGACCTCCCGTGGCCACTGCAGCAGCATGAGGTAGCCGGTGCCGTACAGCAGCACGGCGCACAGACCCGGCACGAGGGTGTTGCCCGTGCGGCGCACCAGCAGGGGCACCACGAGACTCACGGGCAGGCCGAGGATCGCGTAGAAGGAGAGCATTGCGCCGGCCTCGTGCTCCGAGAAGCCGGTGTGCACCACGAAGCGGGGAAGCCAGGTGAACATGGCGAACGTGTTGGACGAGGTGCCCACGAACATCAGCACCACCCCCCAGCCCACGCGGGTGCGCCACGGGGAGGCCCGCCCGGGGCCCGCCGCGGGGGCGGTGACGCCCGGGACGGGGACCTCGGCCAGCTCGGAGGCGCCCAGGACGCGGGCGGGCTGCGGCCAGCGGACGCCGAGCCAGGGAACGAGCGCCGCCGCGGAGAAGACCGCCCAGGACCCCACGGACGCACGCCACCCCGCGGCGTCGGCGATCGGGACCGCGAAGAACGGGGCCATTGCCGTGGACACTCCCAGCAGCATCGAGTACACGGCCGTGAGCGGCGCGATCCGGTTCGGGAAGTACTTCTTGATCACCGGCGGCAGCGCCACGTTGCCGATGCCCAGACCGCACATGGCCACGAACGTGAACACGAGGAACAGGATGACGTCCGTGCACAGGGCGCGCGCCACCAGACCCGCAGCGGCCAGGGCGCACGAGAGCATCAGCAGCGCCTCGAGCCCCATGCGGCGCATCAGGAACGCGGTGAGGAAGCCCGTCAGCGCGAAGCCCAGGGTGGGCATCATGGCGAGCACACCCGTGTTCGCTGCGGTGAGGTGCAGGTCGGTGGAGAGGCGTTCGAGCACCGGGGACACCCCGGAGACGCCGAGTCGGAGGGTGAAGGCAGTCAGAAGCACACCGGCCAGGGCCATCAGGCTCCGGCCGGTGTGCTGTTCAGCGGGTTGGACGACTACCGCCCGCTCTCGTTGGTCGTGGTGGTCTTGGACTCGCCGGAGGTGCGGGGCTCGGGCTTGGCGTCCACGCCCGCCTCCTTGCGCTGCTGCGCCGTGATCGCGGCGGGAGCGGCGGTCAGCGGATCGTAGCCGTTGCCGGTCTTGGGGAACGCGATAACGTCGCGGATGGAGTCGGTGCCCGCGAGCAGCGCGACCACGCGATCCCAGCCGAAGGCGATGCCGCCGTGCGGGGGCGCACCGAACTGGAAGGCGTCCAGGAGGAAGCCGAACTTCTCCCGGGCATCCTCCTCGCTCAGGCCCATCACGCGGAAGACCCGGTCCTGCACGTCCCGGCGGTGGATGCGGATGGAGCCGCCGCCGATCTCGTTGCCGTTGCACACGATGTCGTAGGCGTAGGCCAGCGCGGAGCCGGGATCGGTGTCGAACGTGTCCATGAATTCGGGCTTCGGCGAGGTGAACGCGTGGTGCACCGCGGTCCAGGCGCCGGAGCCCACGGCCACGTCACCGGACTCCACGGCGTCGGCGGCCGGCTCGAACAGGGGCGCGTCCACGACCCACACGAAGGCCCAGTCGTTCTCGTCGATCAGGCCCACGCGGTGACCGATCTCCACGCGCGCCGCTCCGAGCAGCGCATGGGAGGTCTTGACCCCGCCGGCGGCGAAGAACACGCAGTCTCCCGGCTTTGCACCCACGGCCTCGGCCAGTCCGGCCTTCTCCTCCTCGGAGATGTTCTTGGCCACCGGTCCGGCGATCTCGCCGTCCTCCTTGAACAGGACGTACGCGAGGCCCTTGGCGCCGCGCTGCTTGGCCCACTCCTGCCACGCGTCGAGCTGACGGCGCGGCTGGGACGCACCACCGGGCATCACCACGGCACCCACGTACGGGGCCTGGAACACGCGGAACGGGGTGTCCTTGAAGTACTCGGTGAGCTCGGTGAGCTTCAGGTCGAAGCGCAGGTCCGGCTTGTCGGAGCCGTAGTCAGCCATGGCCTGCGCGTAGGTCATGCGCGGGATCGGGGTGGTGATCTCCACGCCGATCAGCGCCCACAGCGCCTTCACGATCTGCTCGCCCAGGGCGATGATGTCGTCCTCCTCCACGAAGGAGGCCTCGACGTCCAGCTGGGTGAACTCGGGCTGGCGGTCCGCGCGGAAGTCCTCGTCCCGGTAGCAGCGGGCGATCTGGAAGTACTTCTCGATCCCGCCCACCTGCAGCAGCTGCTTGAACAGCTGCGGGGACTGCGGCAGGGCATACCACGAGCCCGGAGCCAGGCGCGCCGGAACCAGGAAGTCGCGCGCGCCCTCGGGGGTGGAGCGGGTGAGGGTGGGCGTCTCCACCTCGGTGAAGCCCTGCTCGTGCAGCAGGTTGCGGGCCACGCGGTTGACCTCGGAGCGCAGCCGCATGATGCGGGCGGGCTCCGGGCGGCGCAGGTCCAGGTAGCGGTACTTCAGGCGCGCTTCCTCCCCCACCTCCACGTGCTCGTCGATCTGGAACGGCAGGGGCGCGGCGGTGTTGAGCACGGCGAGCTCGTCCACCATGACCTCCACCTCGCCCGAGGGCAGGTTCGGGTTCTCGTTGCCCTCCGGGCGGCGCTCCACGGTGCCGGTGACCTGCAGGACGTACTCGTTGCGCAGCTGGTGGAACTGCTCCTCGTCGCGCACCACGATCTGCGCCACGCCGGAGGCGTCCCGCAGGTCCACGAACGCCACGCCGCCGTGGTCCCGGCGGCGGCCGACCCAGCCCGCCAGCGTGACGGTCTGTCCGATGTTCTCGGCGCTCAGCGCGCCAAGCTCATGTGTTCGCAACAAGTGCATTCACCTTTTCATTGGTTGTGGTGCGGGGAGCACGTCCCCGGAGTTCTCTGGGCCGCGCGCACGCGGCGCCACGGGCACGGGGCACGACGTCGCCCGGCCCGGTGGGTTGTCTCCCGCGAGTCTACAAGCGCGCGGCGGCTCAGTCGTCGGCCGGCCCGGCGGCGACGCCCGGGCGGAGGTCCTCGACGGGCGGCTGCCACGACTGCGGGTCCGCCGGGACCTGCTCGCCGGAGCGGATGTCCTTGACCTCGTGGCCCACCGTGCCGTCCTCCGCCACCGTGGTGAACCACACGAACGGGATGCCCCGGCGCTCGGCGTAGCGGATCTGCTTGCCGAACTTCTGGGCCGTGGCGGCCACCTCGGTGGCGATTCCCCGGGAGCGCAGGGCGCCTGCGACGTCCTGCGCGGCGGACCACGACTCGTCGTCGTTCAGGGCCACGAGCACGGCTGAGGGCACGGAGCGGGAGGCGGAGGCCATCTTCTGCGAGAGGATGCGCGTGACCAGCCGGGTCACGCCGATGGACAGGCCCACGCCCGGGAAGTTCTTCTTGCCGGTGCTCGCGAGGGATTCGTACCGCCCGCCGGAGCACACCGAGCCGAGCTGCTCGTGGCCGACCAGGACGGTCTCGTAGACGGTGCCCGTGTAGTAGTCGAGACCGCGCGCGATCGACAGGTCTGCCACCACCTTGCCCGGCGCTCGGCGAGCGGCCTCCCCCACGACCTCCGCGAGCTCCGCGAGGCCCTCCTCAAGCAGCTCGTTGGTCTGGCCAAGGGCACGCACCTGCTCCACGAAGGAAGTGTCCTCGGTGCGGATCTCCGCGAGTGCCAGCGCGGCCCGTGCCTGCTCTGGGCTCGCGCCCACGGCGTCCTGGAGGTTGCGGGCCACGGCGTCCGCACCGATCTTCTCGAGCTTGTCGATCTCCCGCAGCACTGCGGGGGCGTCCTCGAGGCCGATGCCGCGGTAGAAGCCCTCAGCCAGCTTGCGGTTGTTGACGCGCAGCACGAACGGGGGGATGGGCAATGCGGACAGGGCGTCGATCATCACGAGGGCGAGCTCGACGTCGTAGCGGAACGGGAGGGTGCCGTCCCCGACGACGTCCACGTCCGCCTGGGTGAACTCGCGCGCGCGGCCCTCCTGGGGGCGCTCGCCGCGCCAGACCTTCTGGATCTGGTAGCGGCGGAACGGGAAGGTGAGGTATCCGTTGTTCTCCACCACGTAGCGGGCGAACGGCACGGTGAGGTCGAAGTGCAGCGCGAGCGCACCCTCCTTGGAGGAGTCCTCCTCGTCCTGCTGCAGCCGCGAGACGCCGTAGACCTCCTTGTCGATCTCGCCCTTGCGCAGCAGCTGCTCGACGGTCTCGACCGCGCGGGTCTCGATCGAGGTGAACCCGTGCAGCTCGAAGGTGCGGCGCAGCGAGTCGAGGACGTGCTGCTCCACGATCCGCTCCTCCGGGAGCCATTCGGGGAAGCCGGACAGGGAGGTGGTGCGAGCCATGGGTGGAACTCCTCGGTGTGGGTGGGCCACCGGCCGTGTTCGCCCTCGGCACGGTACCCGGGACGGTCGTGACGGTGTCTGCGGCCATTCTAGGGCGCGCCCCTCGTTAGGATGGCCGTGTCCACCAATGGAGCCCCCGCCGGGTGAGCAGCGCCACAGAGCCCTCCCGGCGAGGCCGTGCAGAAAGAGTTGTAGCGGTGACAGAACGTCCTGAATCCGACGACCGCCGTCCCGAGCAGGGACCGCAGACCCCCGAGGCGCCCGAGGAGCGCTCCCCCCAGACACCCGCGGCTGAGACTCCCGCATCCGAGTCCTCCGCCGCCCCGGCGGCGCCTGCACCGGTGGACCACGCCGCCGACGCGTCCGACGACGCAGCTGTGTCCGAGACCGCTGCGACACCAGAGACCGCTGCTGCGCCCGAGACGGCCACCGCGGCAGAGACGGGCAGCGCTCCCGCGACGCCCGCGCCCACCCCGCGGCCGTCGGCTCCCACGCCGGGTGCGCCGTCGCCGTCGGCCGCCGGACGTCCCACCCCGGCCGCGCCCAAGACCCCGAGCCCCGCGGCCCTGAAGACCCCGGCCGCCGCGACGTCGACCCCCGGGACTGCCGCGGAGAGCGCGCCCGCCGCGCTTTCCCCGGCCGAGTCCGTGGCCCGTGCCAAGCGCTTCGGCCGCGCGGACGAGAACGGCACCGTCTACGTCACCGTCCAGGGCACCGAGTACGAGTGCGGCCAGTTCCCGGACGCCACGAGCGACGAGGCCCTGGTCTACTTCGCCCGCAAGTTCGACGACGCCGAGGCGCAGGTCGCGCTGCTCGAGCAGCGCATCGCCGCAAAGGCCCCTGCTGGCGACATGCGCAAGACCGTGCAGCACGTGCGGGAGCAGGTGGACGCGCACGCCATGGTGGGTGACCTCGTGGACCTCTCCACGCGCCTGGACACGCTCGAGGACGCCATCCGCGTGGCACTGGAGCGCGAGCGGGAGGAGTCGAAGAAGCACAGGGCCGAGCAGCTGGCCCGCCGCACGGCCATCGTGGAGGAGGCAGAGGAGGTTGCTGGCCAGGACCCCGAGAAGACCCAGTGGAAGCGGTCCTCGGCCCGGATGGAGCAGTTGTTCACGCAGTGGCAGGAGCACCAGCGCTCGGGCGGGCGGCTGTCCAAGTCGGACGAGGACGCCCTGTGGAAGCGCTTCCGCAAGGCGCGCACCACGTTCGACCGCCACCGCAAGGCGTTCTTCTCCTCCCTGGACGAGACCAACGCCAAGGCCAAGCGTGTCAAGCAGGCCCTGATCGCCGAGGCCGAGGCGCTGTCCTCCTCCACGGACTGGGGCGAGACCGCGGGGAAGTACCGCGAGCTCATGGACCGCTGGAAGCAGGCCCCGCGCGCCTCCCGCAAGGACGACGACGCCCTGTGGGCCCGGTTCCGCGCGGCGCAGGACGTCTTCTTCAACGCCCGCAAGGCCGCGAACGAGCAGATCGACAAGGAGTTCGAGGGCAACCTGGGCGTGAAGGAGAAGCTGCTCGCCGAGGCGAAGCAGATCCTGCCGGTCAAGGACCTCGAGGCCGCCAAGAAGAAGCTCGCCTCGATCCAGCAGCGCTGGGAGGAGGCCGGCAAGGTGCCGCGCGCCCACATGCGCCGGGTGGAGAACGAGCTGCGCTCCGTCGAGGACGCCGTCAAGAAGGCGGAGGACGACAAGTGGCGTCGCACCGACCCGGAGACGAAGGCGCGCTCGAACTCGATGCTCTCCCAGCTGGAGAACAAGATCGCGGACCAGCGCGCGGCGGTCGAGACCGCCCGCGCCTCCGGCAACGAGAAGAAGGCCGCCTCCCTGGAGAAGGACCTGGCTACGAGCGAGCAGTGGCTCGCCACGCTGCAGACTTCCGCCTCCGAACTGGGCTGAGGCCCGCCCCGGGGCGGCACCGCTGACGGCGTGCCGTCCCGGGTCTCCTGGTGAGAGCGCCCGGTTCCGAGCTTTTCACGGCCAGCGCCCCCGTTCCGGTCCGCCGGACGGGGGCGCTTCTCGTGGGTTCTCCACAGGTGCGGCGCGGGTCTGCCGTGGCGCCGGTTCGTGGGGTGGGATGGGTCCATGACCTCCCTCGCCCCTGCGCTGCGCCCCTCCGGTTCCCGCTACGACGGCGCGTTCACCGTGTTCCTGCCCGGCCACCCGTTCAGCCGCGCGGAGCTACACGCCATGACCGTGGACGGTGTGCTGCGCCGCGAATTGCTGGACGCCCACGTGCACGCGTCCCAGCCCGTCACCGACTCCCTGCGGGCGGTGGTGCTGAGCCGGGTGGTGCCGGGCAACCTGCAGCGCCGGGGTGTGCTGGGGCGGCTGGGTGCGGCGTGGTTCTACCGCTGCGCGCCGGAACCTTCGCCCCTGCCCGTGCTCGTGGACAAGAGCGCGCGCACCACGGCCACCGTTCCGCCGGGGATCGTGCTGCACCAGACGAGCTTCGCTCCGGAGGACGTCGTGACGTTGCGCGGAATTTCTCTGACGTCTCCTCGGCGCACGGCCCTGGACATCGCGCTGTACGTTCCGGGCCCCGCCGGCGACGCCGCCCTGCTGGCCCTCATGAGCGCCTCACGGCTGCAGTGCACTCCGCAGGACGTCCGCCACGGCCTGGAGACCTTGCCCAAGACCCCCGGACGGCGCGCGGCGCTCACGCGGGTGCGCAAGCTGTCACGGGGGATGCAGACCGAGGCACAGGGCCGAACGGTGCAGCCCGCGGCGGTCACCGGGACCTGAGAATCGCGGTGGAGCTTGACCACGCCGAACGGCCCGGCCCGGGAAGGCGTGCGCTCCCGGGCCGATCACCTGCCAGACCGCTCACCCGCCGGACCGCACGCCGGAGGCCCAGGAAGTAGGCGCCCGCCCGGGCTGGCGTCAGGACACCACGGGCTGGTGGCCCGACACGCGGTACACGTCGTACACGCCGTCGATCCGCCGGACCTGGTTCAGCACGTGGTCCAGGTACCGGGTGTCCCCCATCTCGAAGGAGAAGCGTGAGATGGCCAGACGGGCACGAGAGGTGTGCACCTGGGCGGAGAGGATGTTCACGTGGTTCTCGGAGAGCACGCGCGTGACGTCGTAGAGCAGGGACTTGCGGTCCAGCGCCTCCACCTGGATCTCCACGAGGAACAGCGATGACTGCGTGGGAGCCCACGAGACCTGCTTGACCCGGTTGTCTCCCTCCGGCAGCGCCTTCATGTTCGCGCAGTCCACCCGGTGCACCGAGATCCCTGAACCACGGGTCACGAAGCCCACGATCTCGTCCGGGGGCACTGGCGTGCAGCAACGGGCGATCTTCACGTAGACGTCCGAGGCGCCCTGCACGAGCACTCCCGCATCCGCCACGCCCGACCGCACCGGCTTGGTGACACGCGTGACCTCCGTGAGGTCCTCCTCCGTGCCGTCCGCACCGCCCAGGTGCTCCAGCAGCTTCTCCACCACCTGCTGGGCGCTGACCGCGTCCGAGCCGAGCGCCTCGTAGAGGGCGGCCACGTCCCCGCGGTTGAAGTCCTGCGCCACCGCGAGCAGCGACTCGCTCGTGACCGTGCGCTGCAACGGCAGGTGGTGCTTGCGCAGGGCCTTGGTGAGCATGTCCTTGCCTCGCTCGATCGCCTCCTCGCGCCGCTCCTTGGAGAACCACTGGCGGATCTTGGTGCGGGCGCGCGGGGAGCCCACGAACTTGAGCCAGTCCTGGGAGGGCGCGGCCTGCTCCGACTTCGAGGTGAGGATCTCCACCCGGTCCCCGTGCTGCAGCGTCGAGGACAGCGGTGCCAGCTTGCCGTTGACCCGCGCACCGATCGTGCGGTTGCCGACCTCCGTGTGCACGGCGTAGGCGAAGTCCACCGGCGTGGAACCCGCGGGCAGGGCCATGACCTCGCCCTTGGGCGTGAACACGTACACCTCGGCGGTGTTGATCTGGTAGCGCAGCGAGTCCAGGAAGTCCGAGGAGTCCTTGGCCTCCTCCTGCCAGGAGACCAGGGAGCTGAGCCAGTTCAGCTCGCCCTCCTTGGCCTTGGGCGTGGCGGAGTTCGCCTGGTTGACCTTGTCCTTGTACTTCCAGTGCGCGGCCACGCCGTACTCCGCGCGTCGGTGCATCTCGTGGGTGCGGATCTGGATCTCCACGGGCCGCCCGTTCGGTCCGATCACCGTGGTGTGCAGCGACTGGTACATGTTGAACTTGGGCATGGCGATGTAGTCCTTGAACCGCCCGGGCAGCGGCCGCCACTTGGCGTGCAGCACACCGAGGGCCGCGTAGCACTCGCGCACGGAGTTCACGAGCACGCGCGCAGCCTGCAGGTCGTGGATCTCGTCGAAGTCCTTCCCGCGCACGATCATCTTCTGGTAGATCGAGTAGTAGTGCTTGGGTCGGCCCGTGATGGTGGCCTCAATCCCGGAGGCGTCCAGCGCCTCGCCGATCTCTCCACGAATCTGGGCGAGGTGCCGCTCCCGCTCGGGGGTCCGCTCCCCCACCATGCGCACGATCTCGTCGTAGACCTTGGGGTAGAGCGCGGCAAAGGAGAGGTCCTCGAGTTCCCACTTGATCGTGTTCATGCCCAGCCGGTGGGCCAGGGGCGCGAAGATCTCCAGCGTTTCGCGCGCCTTGCGGCCCGAGGACTCGGAGGAGACGAAGCGCCACGTGCGGGCGTTGTGGAGGCGGTCCGCAAGCTTGATGACCAGCACCCGGATGTCCTTGGCCATGGCCACGATCATCTTGCGGACGGTCTCGGCCTGGGCGTTCTCCCCGTACTGGATCTTGTCCAGCTTGGTCACGCCGTCCACGAGCTCGGCGACCTCCTCGCCGAACTCCGCCCGCAGCTCGTCCAGCGTGTAGGAGGTGTCCTCCACCGTGTCGTGCAGCAACCCGGCCACCAGGGTCGCACCCGTCATGCCGAGCTCCGCGAGGATCGTGGTCACTGCCACCGGATGGGTGATGTACGGGTCCCCGGACTTGCGCTTCTGGCCCTCGTGGTGCGCATCCGCCACGGCGAAGGCGCGCTCCAGCACGCTGAGGTCCTGCTCGGGGTGCGAGTTCTGCACCGTGCGCAGCAGCGGCACGAGCACGGGCGAACTGGGCACTGACTCCCCGCTCAGCACGGACAGCGTGGAGCGGGTCTTCTCGCTGCGACCGGGGAACACGGCGCGGCCGAAGACGGGGCGAGAGGCCGGGAGCACGAAGTGGGTCCCGCTGAAGTCCCCGCGGGCCACGGCGGTGCGCTGACCGCCGGCCGCGCGCGACGCGCCGTCGGCGGCCACGCTGGTTCCCACGGCGGACGTGGGGGCCGACCCCAGCGATGTGGCGTGACCCGTGGTCGTGCCGACAACCTCGGCAGACGCGGGAGCGGACGCCGACGACGTCGTGCGCGCCGTCGTCGCAGCGGCCGTGGCCTCGGCAGATCCCCTGGAAACGGGCGCGGGTGAGTCTGCGGGTGCGCGGGTACCCGCGTGGTCGGACGTGCTGGACATGAGTCGTGGCCTCCTCACCGTGCCGCGGTGCCGGGGAGGTGGGATCCTGGCCCGGCGCGGCTGATGACCCAGTGTAATGCCGCGGCCCAGTGCTCCGTGCACGGGGCCGCGGGGGGCGTGAGCGCTGGCGGGGCCCGTGGTCCGGGTGTCCGGGCTCAGGCGGAGACGGGGTCCGAGCTCACCGGGGGCGCATCCGTGGTCCGCTCCTCCAGCACCTTCCGGGTCTGCTCGCGCACCGCGGGATCGCGGTCCCGCAGCCACGAGTACAGCGGCGCCGCGACGAACAGCGTGGCCAGGGTGCCCACGATGATGCCCACGAACAGCGAGAGCGAGAGGTCCTTCAGGGTTCCCGCGCCCAGCAGGTAGGCGCCGATGAACAGGATGGAGCCCACCGGCAGGATGCCCACCACGGAGGTGTTGATCGAGCGCACGAGCGTCTGGTTCACCGCCAGGTTCACCTGCTCCCCGTACGTGCGCTTCGCGCGCTCCGCAGGTGCGGTGCCGTCCAACAGCCCCGCGGTGTTCTCACGGACCTTGTCGAAGACCACCACCGAGTCGTAGAGCGAGTAGGAGAGCACCGTGAGGAAGCCGATCACGGCGGACGGGGTGATCTCGAAACCCACGAGCGAGTAGACACCGCCCGTGACCACCACGGTCACGAGCATCGCAGCAATCGAGGACACAGACATCTTCCACGTACGGAAGTACAGCGCCATCAGCGCGAGGGCCAGCACCACGAAGACCAGCAGGCCCCACAGCGCCTGCTGCGTGACGCCCTGACCCCACGTGGGACCCACGAAGTTCGAGGTCACCTGGTCCTCGCCCACGCCGTAGGAGTCCTGCAGCTTGGACTTCACACTCAGTGTCTGGTCGTCGTCGAGCTGCTGGGTCTGCACCCGAATGGTGCCGGGGGCGATGTTGGTGACCGTGGCCTCGTCCGCGCCGGGGGTGCCCGCCACGGCGCGCTGGCCGAGGGAGACGTCCGTGTTCTCGACCCCGGAGACCGTGAACTCCGATCCCCCGGTGAAGTCGATGCCCAGGTTGAACCCGCCTTTGACCACGGGGATCAGCACGGAGACCACCACGAGCGCCAGGCTCACCGCGAGCCACAACCCGCGCTTCTGGACGAACGGGTAGGAGCGGCGCCCGCTGTGCAGGTCGTTGCCGAATCGCGCGAGTCGGTTGCTCATCGCTGGGCCTCCTGAGTGTCGGAGTGGGCGGAGGACGACGCCGTGTCGTCACCGGGGGCCGCCTCGCGTGCCGCGCGGCGTCGTCGTTCGGCGATCGTGAGGCCGTCGTTCTCGGAGGGGTCGCGCAGCCGCCCGGCGCCGCGGTAGAGCGGCACGGCGTCGAGGGCCTCCGGGTCCAGGCCGGAGTTCTTGGCGCCGGAGCCGAAATAGCGCGTGCGGGCCAGCAGCACCATGACCGGGTGCGTGAACAGGAACACGACCAGCAGATCCGCGATGGCCGTGAGACCCAAGGTGAACGCGAAGCCGCGCACGTTGCCCACGGCCACGAAGTACAGGACCACCGCGGCCAGCAGGTTCACGGCCTTGGAGGCGAGCACCGTCTGACGTGCCCGCTGCCAGCCGTGGTCCACGGCGGCAGGAATCGTACGCCCGGCGCGGATCTCGTCGCGGATGCGTTCGAAGTAGACGATGAACGAGTCAGCAGTCTGCCCGATAGCCACCACCAGGCCCGCCACGCCGGCGAGTGAGAGCCGGTAGTTGGCGCCCCAGCCGAGCAGTGTGATCGCGAGGTACGTGAGCACACCGGCCACGACGAGCGACGCGATGGTCACGAGCCCCAACCAGCGGTACTGGAACAGCGAGTAGATGCACACGAGCGCCAGACCGATCAGACCGGCCACGATGCCCATGCGCAGCTGGTCGCTGCCCAGCGTCGCGGAGACCTGCTGCTCCGAGTCGATCGAGAAGGACACCGGCAGCGCACCGTACTTCAGCTGCTGGGACAAGAACTTGGCCTCGTCCTCCGTAAAGCTGCCCGTGATCTGCGCCTTGCCGTCCGTGATGACGGAGTTCATGCTCGGCGCGGAGATCACGGAGCCGTCCAGCACGATGGCGAACTGGGAGCGGGGATCGCCCTGGCTGCTCTGCCCCAGGCTGTAGAGCCGCTCGGAGAGGTCCTTGAAGGTCCTGGTGCCCTGCTCGTCGAACTGCAGGTTCACGGCGAAACCACCCGTGGCGTGGCCCTGCGAGTTCGTGGCCTGGGCGTAGGACGCGTCCGAGATCTCGGTGCCGGGGATCTCCACCGGCCCAAGGATGAACTTGGTGCCGTTCTCGGAGCCGCCCTGCGAGTCGCACGCCACCACGGCCTTGTCCTGCGGCTGCGCGGCACGCTCTTCCTGCGACTGACCCTTGGTGCAGTCCAGGGCCTCGTACTGGGCGTAAAGCTCGCGGGTCACCCAGTTGGGGTCCGAGGAGTTGGTGGGCTTCGCGTCCGGCTCCGGGATGGACTTCGGATCCGTGCGCTTGTCCGCCGGTGTGGGGGCACCGTCGCCGGTGACGATCACGGGGCGGAACGCCATCTGCGCCGAGGTCTGGATGAGGTCGCGGGTCTCGCTCGAGGGCACGCCGGGCATCGACACGACGATGTTGCGCCCGGACTGGGTCGTGATCTCCGCCTCCGAGACACCCGCGCCGTCCACGCGCTGGCGGATGATCTCCACGGCCTGGTCAAGCTGCTCCTGGGAGATCTCCTTGCCGGCGTCATCACCCTGGAGGGTGGGCGAGAGCACCATCTGCGTACCGCCCTCGAGGTCCAGGGCCAGCTTCGGACCCCACCCCGTGCGGTCCGTGCTGACCCCGTAGACCAGCACCCCCGCCAGGATCGCGACCACGGCCACGAGGGCGAGCAGGGCCTTGCGGGCCGACGCCGCAGCAGCAGCAGCCCCCGAGCGCGGCCGCGGCGTAGCGCCCCCGCCCTTCGCGCCGCTCGCGCGCAAGCCGGTCTCCTCCGATGTCCTGTGCCGACGCCAGCGGGAGCCCCTGGGCTCCCCGGGGGTCCCCGACGCCTTCTTCTGTGCTGCCATAGCCGTCCTTCAACGAGCCCGTCACCGGCACCGCACGGGCCGGTCGACGCATGAGAAACGGGCCGATGTCATCGGCCCGTGTCCCAGCGGGGGGGGTGGATCAGTTGGTGGTGGTACCGCGGTCCTCGCCGTTGCGGGCGTCGCGCCAGGTCCGGTGATCCTGCTCCGGTGCGACGTCGCCAGCTGCGGTGTTCCCGGCGGCGGTTGCACCTCCGGGGGTGGTTCCGGTCGTGTCCGACTCACTGCGCGCGGCGCCGGTCACGACGTTGCCGTTCTCAGCGGCTGTGTTCCCGGACGCGTCGTGCACGGTGCCCGCGGTCGTCGTACCAGTGGCCGCAGGGCCGTCGACGACGGCGCCCCCATCCGCCCCGGAGTCCGCGGGAGTCTCGTCCACCACGGTGGTCACGGTCTGGGAGTGCACGGTGACGAGCTGGCCCGGGGAGATCTCCAGGACGGCCTTGTTCTGCTCGCGGTCCATGTCGCGCAGCGTTCCGTAGAGGCCGAAGCTGGTCATCACGCGCGTGCCGGGTTCCATGGTCGCCTGCTTGGCCCTCATCTGGGCCTGGGCCTTCTTCTGGCGGCGCATGGGCAGCCAGAGCAGCAGCACCATCACCACGAGCATCACGGGCAGGAACCACACGGTCCCACCTCCGCCGGCAGCAGCTTCCTGGGTTTCTGCGAGGAGCGTCACAAATGATCCGTTCTGTCGTCGTGCGAGGGGTCGCGCGTGGCAGGTGCCCGCTGACCCGCGGGAATGATTCGAGCACGCGCTCGGGTTCGCATGAAGTTTAGTGGATGGATCTGGTGACCCGCTGGACGGTGACAGGACCGGCTAGGAGGAGGCGTCCTGCTCCTGCTCCGCGTTCGAGGCCAGCGCCGTGCGCAGGGCCGGGTCCTTGAACGCCGCGTGGTTCGGGACCTCCAGACCCAGGTGTTCCCACGCGGCCGCCATGGCGATGCGCCCGCGCGGCGTGCGCCCCAGCAGTCCCTCCCGCACGAGGAACGGCTCGGCCACGGTCTCCACGGTCTCGATCTCCTCACCCACCGCGATCGCCAGGGTGGACAGCCCCACGGGGCCACCGTTGAACTTTCCCACGAGCGCCGAGAGCACGTTGCGGTCGAGCCGGTCGAGGCCACGGACGTCCACCTCGTACATGTCCAGTGCGGCGCCGGCGGCGCGCGCGTCGATCCGGTCCACGCCGTGCACGAGTGCCCAGTCCCGCACGCGGCGCAGCAGCCGGTTCGCGATGCGGGGGGTTCCCCGGGAGCGGGAAGCCACCTCGCTGAACGCCTCCGTGGTCATGGTGAGGTCCAAGAGGGCGGCCGAGCGGCGCAGCACGAGTTCCAGCTCCGGGACGGAGTAGAACTCCAGGTGCCCTGTGAAGCCGAAGCGGTCCCGCAGAGGGCCAGGCAGCAGACCGGCACGCGTGGTCGCGCCCACGAGCGTGAACGGTGGGAGGTCCAGCGGGATAGACGTGGCACCGGCCCCCTTGCCCACAACGATGTCCACGCGGAAGTCCTCCATGGCCATGTAGAGCATCTCCTCGGCCGGGCGGGACATGCGGTGGATCTCGTCCAGGAAGAGCACCTCCCCGTGGGTCAGGGAGGACAGGATCGCGGCGAGGTCCCCGGCGTGCTGGATGGCGGGGCCGGAGGAGATCCGCAGGGGGACGTCCAGGTCCTGGGCAATGATCATGGCGAGCGTGGTCTTGCCGAGCCCCGGGGGTCCCGAGAGCAGCACATGGTCCGCCGTGCGACCGCGCAGCTTGGACGCCTCCAGCACGAGCGAGAGCTGGGCACGCACGCGCTGCTGGCCCACGAAGTCCTCGAGCGTGCCCGGGCGCAGGGACGCCTCGAGCTGCTGGTCGTCGTAATCGCCCTCCGCACCAACGAGCCGCTGCTGCCCGGTGGACGCGCCGTCCTCGATGGCCATGCTCAACGCCCCCCGGTGCGGGCGTGAGAGGTGCCCTTGGAGGTGCCGAGCCAGGACAGGACGGCGCGCAGGATCTCCGCCACGTTGCCCGAGTCGGCGAGCTCGGGCTGGGTCTGCAGGGCGTCGTCGATGCCCCGGGCGGCGTCCTTCTCGCTCCACCCCAGACCGGTCAGGGCATCAATGACCTGCTCACGCCAGACCTGCATCTGCGGCTGGGCGCCCTGCACGCTTGCGGGCTCGGGGAGTACAAGCTTGTCGGCCAGTTCGAGCACGATCCGGCGCGCGGACTTGGGACCGATGCCCGGCACGGCGGTGAATGCCTTGTCGTCACCCGCGGCGATCGCGCGCCTGGCGTCGTCCGGGCCGAGCACGGAGACCGCCGCCAGGGCCGTGCGCGGGCCCACCCCGGAGACCCCGAGCATCACGGTGAACACTTCCTTCTCGTCCGCGCGGGAGAAGCCGAAGAGCAGGGGGGACTCGTCCTTCCGCGCGATGTACGCGGTGTGCAGACGCGTGGTGGAACCCACCCGCAGTCCCGCGAGGGTGTGGGTGCTCGCGTGGACCTCGACCCCGAAGCCGGCGACCTCCACGACCGCGAGCGTGGTCCCCACGAACTGCACCTCACCGGTGACCGAAGCAATCACGGTCCGCTCCCCTCTCCCGGCTCCGCGCGGGTCGTCTCAGTGGCGGCGGCCCCGCCGCCGGGGCGCCCGTCCGTGCGCAACCGTCCCACCGAGGGGGCAGCCGCACACGTTCGAACAGATGTGCGAATACTGCTGGCCACTGTACCAAGGCCCGGGGACATGATGAGCGACACCCGGATGCCCCAGCGCGCCGTCGCGATCCTGTCGCAACGGGGCGGGTCAGCGGAAGCGAGACCCGCCGGAGTGCCCGGAGGACCGGGGCTTTCCCGCACCCGGCGCGCGGGACGCCGTCTCGGCCCGCCGCCACGCCTGCTGCGCGGGGGTCAGCGTGCCGGCAGTGCCTGCGCGGGAGGGTCTGGACCCCGAGTGGGTGGAGGTCCGCTCGGCCGCATTGACCCCGGAGACGCCGCCACGCCAGCCGTGGCACACCGCCAGAGCAAGGGCGTCCGCGGCGTCCGCGGGACGCGGCGGGGCATCCAGGCGCAGGATCCGCACGACCATGCGGTTGACCGACTCCTTGTCCGCGGACCCGTCACCGGTGACCGCGGCCTTGACCTCGGACGGTGTGTGCCAGGCCACGGGGATTCCGCGTCTGGCAGCCGCTGCGATGACGACGCCGGTGGCCTGCGCGGTGCCCACCACGGTGGGGGCGTTGTTCTGCGCGAACACGCGCTCCACGGCCACCACGTCCGGCCGGAAGCGCTCGATCAGCTCCTCGGCGGTCTCCATGATGGTCAGCACGCGCCGCTCCAGCGCCTCGTCCGCCTTCGTGCCGCTGACCTGGACGTGCACGAACGTGCCCGTGCGCTGGGCGGACATGTCCACCACGGCGAACCCGCAGCGTGTGAGGCCAGGGTCCACGGCGAGCACCCGACGCCCCCCGCGGTCCTGGGTGCGCGGCACGGTCCTACTCGTCGTCCTCGAGCTCGGCCATGACTTCGGCCGGGATGTTCGCGTTCGAGTAGACGTTCTGCACATCGTCGAGCTCCTCGACGGCGTCCACGAGCTTGAGGAACTTCCGCGCGCCGTCCGCGTCCAGGTCCACCTTCATGGTCGCCCGGAACTGGGGGTCGTCGTTGTTGTACTCGAGCCCGGCCTCGTCCAGCGATGTACGGATCGCGGGCAGGTCCGTGGCCTCGCTGACCACCTCGAAGACGTCCGACTCGTCCAGCACCTCGTCGGCGCCGGCATCCAGGACGGCCATCAGGACGTCGTCCTCCGTCAGCCCGTCCGTCTTCGCGACCTCGACCACGCCCTTGCGCTCGAAGAGGTACGCCACGGAGCCGGAGTCCGCCATGGAACCGCCGTGGCGGGTCACCGCCACGCGCACCTCGGACGCCGCACGGTTCTTGTTGTCCGTGAGGCACTCGATGTACAGCGCGGTGCCCTGAGGGCCTCGGGCCTCGTAGAGGATCTCGGTGTAGTCGATCGTCTCACCCGTCAGCCCGGCACCACGCTTGACGGCGCGGTCGATGTTGTCGTTGGGCACCGAGTTCTTCTTGGCCTTGGAGACGGCGAGCTCGAGCGCCGGGTTGCCGGAGGTGTCGGCGCCGCCCATGCGTGCCGCGACCTCGATCCCCTTGATGTACTTCGCGAACGCCTTCGCACGCTTGGCGTCGATCGCCGCCTTCTTGTGCTTGGTCGTGGCCCACTTGGAGTGACCTGACATGGATGACCTCCTAGAAACAGTGCGTCCGGCCGTGCTCGGGCCGGACGCGGTGGTGGATTGACTGCCATGATACCGAGCGTGCCCCGTGCGCTGTCACACCAGCGCCTGCGGACAGCCCCCCCGGGCGGCGTCGTCAGCGGGGCCGAGAGCTCGCGACCTCGCGGGCCCGCTCCGCGAGCGTGTCGTCGAAGGTCTTCTCCGGCAGGGCCTCACCCCGCACCTCGAGCGCGGCTGAGAGCAGGAAGTCCGCGACGGCCGGGTTCTTCGGCAGCATGGACCCGTGCAGGTAGCTGCCCAGCACGTTGGCCGTACGGGCGCCCTCTGTGCCGTCCTGGCCGTCGTTTCCCGCCCCGGAGACGACCGCGGCGAGCGGTTGCTGGCCCGCGCCCAGGTGGGTCAGTCCGGAGTGGTTCTCGTAGCCGACGATGGTGCCCAGTTCCTGTGACTCGGTCACGATGTTGCCGATCAGGCGCTCGGGGCCCGCGACCGTCTCCAGGTCGAAAATCCCGATGCCCTGCAGGGTCTCTCCCCCGCCGGTGCGGAAGCTCTTCCCCAGGAGCTGGTACAGCCCGCAGATGGCGAGCATCGGCACACCGCGCTCCGCAGCGTCGTGCAGGTGCCCCGAGACGGCCGCGAGGTCCTCCGCCACGCGGAACTGTCCCGAGTCCTGCCCGCCGCCGCCCACGAAGAGGTCCGCCTGCTCCGGCCAGGGGTCACCGGGGTTGTGGTCGTGAACCTCCACTGCGAGCCCGTAGCGTTCGGCTCGGCGCTTGAGCGTGAGGGTGTTCCCCCAGTCACCGTAGATGTTCATGTCCCGGGGGTAGAGCTGCACGATGCGCAGCGGTTCTGTGCTGGTCTCTGGCACGGAGTCCTCCTAGATCGCGGCCACGTGAGTCATGCCGCCCAGGATCTTGCGCAGGGACAGCATGGCCGTGTAGGTGCAGAAGATGCGCATGGGACGGTCCCCCGACCCCGCGATGAAGTCCCGCAGGGCGGTCTCCAGGTCCGGCTCCACGGTGCCCACGGGCACGAGGTCGTAGTCCAGGCGCAGGGCCATGTCCCACGCGCGCACACCGGAGACCACGTCCACGCCGCCCTCGCGCAGCCGGTCGAAGTCCACGTCCCACAGCCAGGAGACGTCGCGGCCGTCCGCGTACTGGTCGTTGATCGCGATCATCGTCGCGTAGTCCTCGGCCGAGGCGGAGGCGAGGGAGAGCCGGAAGCCGGCGGGGTTCTTCACGAGCAGCAGCTGCAGGGGCTTGTCCTGGACCGTGATGGTCTCCCCGCGCCCGAACGCCGGGGTGACCTTGCCGAGCTCCGCCACCAGGGAAGCCGTGTCCGCGCGCTCGCCCAGCACCTGCAGGGCGAGTGCCAGCGCACCCGCCGCGTTGTACTGGTTGTAGACGCCGTAGAGGTCCACCGTGGCCTCGTAGGCCTTGCCGGCGACGTCGAGCTCAACGCTTCGAGCGTTGACGGCCTCGAGCACCACGTCCGCCCGCGGGCGCTCCGCCGAGGGAACGGCGCTGTCCTCGGCGCCCGGGTCCACCTGGCGCAGGCCGTCGCGCATGTCGTCGTCCGAGGGGAACATGGGACGCAGCGCGTCAGAGAGCCCGAACCAGCTCACCCCGGTGCCCTCCGGGAGGTCCTCGGCGAGCGAGGCGATCCGAGGGTCCTCCCGGTTCAGCACCACGGTCTCCGTGGTCGCGTGCGCCACCTGCCGCAGCATGCGCCGCGTGGTGTCGATCTCCCCGAAACGGTCCAGCTGGTCCCGCATGATGTTGAGCAGCAGGCTGGTCCGCGGACGGACCTGCTTCACGAAGTGCACCGCGTGGGCCTCGTCCAGCTCCAGGACGGCCACGTCCGCGTCCAGGCGGCCGAACGCGTCCATCTCGGCGAGCAGGGAGGCGGCCACGCCGCGCACGAAGTTGGAGCCGGTGCGGTTGGTGAACACCCGCAGCCCCTGCGAACGCAGCAGCTGCACGGCCATCTTGGTGGTGGTCGTCTTGCCGTTGGTGCCGCTGACCACCACCACTCCCAGGGGCAGCTTGGCGAGCTCCTCCGACACGAAGCGGGGGTGCAGCTTCTCCATGAACAGGCCGGGGAAGGCGGATCCGCCGCCGCGCAGGCTCGTGGCCCAGCGGACGCCCTGGCCGAGGGCACGTACAAGTGGTCTGGACATGGGCTCCATCCTAGTGAGCGGGCACGCTCGCCCGCGGTGCGGACCCGGGGGCCCGGTGGGTCAGTCCTCGGGCCAGGCGGCCGCGATGTCCTCGCGGGTGGATCCGAGGGTCTGGATCAGGGGTTTGGTGTGGGCGATCACCGGCATGAAGTTGGCGTCGCCGGTCCAGCGCGGCACCACGTGCTGGTGCAGGTGCGCGGACAGCGAGCCACCGGCGGCGGATCCCAGGTTGAGGCCCACGTTGAACGCGGCCGGCTGGGCGACGTCGCGGATCACCCGCACTGCGGTGCGGGTGAGCGTGTTCAGCTCCCACAGCTCCTCGTCCGTGAGCTCCTCGAGGTCCGCGACGTGCCGGTACGGGCACACGAGCACGTGCCCCGGGTTGTACGGGAACAGGTTGAGGACGGCGAAGCAGTGCTCCCCGCGGTGCACGATGAGGGACTCGTCGTCGGGGCGCCCGGGCGCCGCGCAGAACGGGCAGCCCGGTGGCTGCTCCACGGAGGTGTCCTCCCCCCGCACGTACGCGAGGCGGTGGGGGGTCCACAGCCGCTGGAAGCCGTCCGGCACGCCCGGGAGCTCGAAGTCGTCCCGGCCCACGCCCTGCTCGCCCGACGCCGGGCCCCGCCCGGTCACGGCTGCCCCGGCACGCCCGGCTCGCCGGTTTCCGTGCTCGCCCCGCCGGCGGCGGCACCGCGTGCGGTTGCCTTCCGGGACGAGGCCGACGCCGCGGCGTCCGCCGAATCCTCGACGACCGTCTCGGTCACGCGCACCTCGCCGCCACCGGAACCGTCTGCGGAGTCGTCCACCGCACCGGGCTGGGCGGGGGCCGTGGGGTCCGCGTTGACACGCTGTGCGATGTGACCGGAGATCAGCTCGACCGCCTCGTCCTGGGAGACGCCGTTGAACTGGGAGCCGTCGCGGAAGCGGAAGGAGACGGTGCCTGCCTCGGCGTCGTCCCCGCCGGCAATGACCACGAACGGGATCTTGTCCTTCGAGGCGGTGCGGATCTTCTTGGGGAAGCGGTCCGAGGAGGTGTCCACCTCGACGCGCACGCCCTTCTCCCGCAGCTTCTGCGCAAAGCCGTCCAGGTAGTCGTCGAACGCGTCCGCCACGGGGATCGCCCGCACCTGCACGGGAGACAGCCAGGCGGGGAACGCGCCGGCGTAGTGCTCCGTGAGCACGCCCATGAAGCGCTCCACGGAGCCGAAGAGCGCGCGGTGGATCATCACGGGGCGCTGGCGTGTGCCGTCCGAGGCCTGGTACTCCAGGTCGAAGCGCTCGGGGAGGTTGAAGTCCAGCTGAATGGTGGACATCTGCCACGTGCGCCCGATCGCGTCGCGTGCCTGCACCGAGATCTTGGGGCCGTAGAACGCGGCACCCGCCGGGTCCGGGACGAGCTCCAGGCCGGACTCCTCCGCCACCTCCTGCAGCGTGCGGGTGGCCTCCTCCCAGATCTCGTCCGAGCCCACGAACTTCTCCGGGTCCTTGGTGGAGAGCTCCAGGTAGAAGTCCTCCATGCCGTAGTCCTTGAGCAGCGAGAGCACGAAGTTCAGGGTGCTGGTCAGCTCGCCCTTCATCTGCTCGCGCGTGCAGTAGATGTGGGCGTCGTCCTGGGTCATGCCGCGCACGCGCGTCAGACCGTGAATCACACCGGACTTCTCGTAGCGGTAGACCGCCCCGAACTCGAAGAGCCGCAGGGGAAGCTCACGGTAGGAGCGCCCCCGGGAGCGGTAGATCAGGTTGTGCATGGGGCAGTTCATGGGCTTGAGGTAGTAGTCCTGGCCCGGCTTCATCAGCTCGCCGGTCTCGGGGTCCCGCTCCTCGTCCACGTGCATGGGAGGGAACATGCCGTCCCGGTACCAGTCCAGGTGCCCGGAGACCTCGTAGAGGTGGCCCTTGGTGATGTGCGGCGTGTAGACGAACTCGTAGCCGGCGCGCGCGTGGCGCTCCCGCGAGTAGTCCTCCATCTCCTTGCGGATGATCCCGCCCTTGGGGTGGAACACGGGCAGGCCCGAGCCGAGCTCGTCCGGGAAGGAGAACAGGTCCAGCTCCACGCCGAGCTTGCGGTGGTCGCGGCGCTCCGCCTCCGCCAGGCGGTCCTTGTAGGCCTTCAGCTCGTCCTTGGTGGGCCAGGCCGTGCCGTAGATGCGCTGCAGCTGCTTGTTGTTCTCGTTGCCGCGCCAGTAGGCGGCCGCGGAGCGCATCAGGGCGTAGCCGTTGCCGATGTGCTTGGTGTCCGGAAGGTGCGGACCGCGGCACAGGTCCTTCCAGACCGTCTCCCCGCTCTTGCGGTCCACGTTGTCGTAGATGGTCAGCTCGCCGCCGCCCACCTCCACGGAGGCGCCCTCGGCGGACTCGTCCACCGCGCCGGAGCCCGGCCCGCCGGCCAGGTCGATGAGCTCGAGCTTGTACGGCTCGTCCGCCATCTCCGCACGAGCCTCGGCCTCGGTGACGCTGCGGCGGCGGAAGATCTGGTTCTTGTTGACGATCTTCAGCATCGACTTCTCGAGCTTCTTGAGGTCCTCGGGCGTGAAGGGCTCCGCGACGTCGAAGTCGAAGTAGAAGCCGTCCGTGATGTACGGGCCGATCCCCAGCTTGGCGTCCGCGCGCAGCTCCTGGACGGCCTGCGCCATGACGTGCGCGGTGGAGTGCCGCAGCACCTCGAGGCCCTCCGGATCGCTGACGAGCACCCGCTCCACGACGTCCCCGTCCCGCAGGGGCGTGGCCAGGTCCTTGAGGTCACCGTTGATGTGCGCCACCACCACGTCGCGCTGCTGCGCGTAGAGGTCGGCGGCGGTGGTGCCCGGTTCCGCGGTGCGGGACTCGCCGTCCACGCTCAGCCGTAGTGAAGGGGCGTCCGTCATGGTGATTCTCCTCGTCAGGTGTCATGTGTGCCCGCCCGTACCTGGGGCGTGCCTCTCGCCGGGGACCGCTCTGGGCCGCCGACGACGCTGTCGATGCTACCGCTCCGCCGCGACCCGCACGAAGCGGGCCGGACACGGCTGTGCCCCGGACACGGGGTCCGGGGCACAGCCTGTGCTCACTGCTCGGGCGCGTCACTCACGCCGGTGCGGTTCAGCGGCGGGGCAGGTCGCCGTCGCGGCCGAGGTCGTCACGACCAGCGGCGTTGCGGTCGACGTCCGTCTCGACGTCCACCTGCTCCTTCTTCACGTCCGCCTCGACGTGCTGGGTCTCGCGGACGGTCTGCTTGTTCAGCCCGACCTCCTCGACGGCAACCGCCTCCTTCTCGACGACGGGGCGCTCCTCGTGCAGAGTGACGTCCACCTCTTCCTCGCCGATCACACCGTTGTCCACGCGGCCCTCGGTTCCGTTGAGCGGGGTGCGCTCCACGGTCACCTCTTCGCGCTCGACCGGAACGTCCACGGTCTCGTGGTCGGTGACCACGTACTTGCGCAGGCGGGCGTGGCCAGCTTCGCGCTCCTGGGTGCCCACGTTCAGGCGCTCCTCGTGGCGGACCACGGAGGCGTCCTCGCCAGCGACGGCGGCGCGGTCCTGGTCCACGGCAGCGCGGTCCTGGTCCCCGGCGGCGCGGTCGCGGTCGGCAACCACGGCATCGCGGTCGGCGACGTCGCCGTCACGGCGGTCGCGGCCCGCGGCGGCGGTGCCAGCGGTGCGGCCGTCGTCGTAGTTCAGCTCGTAGTAGCGGTACAGCTCCTCTTCCTCGGCCGGGGAGAGGTGCTGGTCGGCGTCGACCTTCGGAGCGTCCTTGATGACGTCCTTGGTGTAGGGCAGGACCACACGGTCGCCGTCCTGACGAGCGCCCTTCACAGGAACGAAGTTCTCTTTGGCGCCGAACAGACCGGTGTTGACGGTCAGGAACGTGGGCTCGCCCGAGTTGTCGTCCAGGAAGACCTGCTCGACCTTGCCGATCTTGTCACCGTCGGAACTGTAGGCCGTGCTGGACAGAATTGCATTCACGTCGAACGTGGTCATCGCATTAACTCCTCAGTAAGTCTCTGCTTGCAGCGCACGGTTTTGTGCGCTTCGTTAGGCCACCGCCCCCGCAGTGGGTGTGCGGTCCGGCTTCGTGACTCATATTACGACGTGGGCAACACGTCGCCACCGATTTCTCTCACGGGGAAACCGCCGCGCCGTTGCCGTGCGCCGCCGCCGCAGTGTAGTGGCCGACGTCGACGACGCGCCCTCCAGCGGCTCCCACCCGCTCCTCCGCGCGCCACCCCCGGCCCCGGGAGTGCCGTAGGGCACAATGGGACGGACCGAGTGGTGTGGATTCCCGGAGGGCGTCCGGGTGATTCACACGAAACGTCGACCCCGACGAGAACGGAGCCGCACCGTGTGGGAACCACTGGTCAACAACCCCTGGATCTTCTGGCTGATCGTCATGCTGGCCCTGGCCGCCATCGAGATGCTCACCCTGGACTTCCTGTTCCTGATGATGTCCCTGGCAGCGCTGGTCACCACCGTGGTGAGCCTGGTCGTGGACAGCTTCACCCTGCAGGTGGTGCTCTTCGCGGTGGTCTCGGTGCTGCTGATCTTCCTGATCCGCCCGCTCGCGCTGCGGCGGCTGAACCGTTCGACACCCACCACCCGCTCCAACGCCGAACGCCTGGTGGGGCTGCCCTGCACCGTGCTCGAGTCCGTGGGCCGGCACAGCGGCCTCGTCCGGCTGGAGGGTGACATCTGGACGGCCCGCTCGGACACCGAAACGCCCCTCGTCGAGGGCAGCAGCGTGTTCGTGCTGCGCATCGACGGAGCCACCGCGGTGGTCTCGGAAACTGCCCCGGCGGCCGTCGCCCCGGAAGGCCCGGGCCGCGGCGTCCACCCCTGAGCGGTGACGACGCCGCGCGGGCCGAGCGCGGCGTCGTCACCGGATCCCGGCACACGGGCACGGGCAAGGCCCGGCACCGCGTGCGGAACCCCCCGATGAAAGGTCCCCATGTCTGTCGTCATCCTCATCCTGCTGGTCGTGGTGGTGCTCGCCGCGGTCATCGCACTGGTCAAGGCGGTGCGGATCATCCCGCAGTCGCGCGCCGGCATCGTCGAGCGCCTGGGCAAGTACCAGGCCACCCTGAACCCCGGTCTGCACTTCCTGATCCCCTTCATCGACCGGCTGCTGCCCCTGATCGACCTGCGTGAACAGGTGGTGCCGTTCCCGGCGCAGTCCGTGATCACCGAGGACAACCTGGTGGTGGGCATCGACACCGTGGTCTACTTCCAGGTCACCGATCCGCGCGCGGCCACCTACGAGATCACCAACTACATCCAGGCCGTGGACGAGCTCACGAGCGCCACGCTGCGCAACGTGGTGGGCGGGCTGAACCTCGAGGAGACGCTGACCTCGCGCGACAAGATCAACGCCGAGCTGCGCGGCGTGCTGGACTCCACCACCGGGCGCTGGGGCATCCGGATCTCCCGCGTTGACATCAAGGAGATCACTCCCCCGCCGTCCATCCAGGACTCCATGGAGAAGCAGATGCGCGCCGAGCGTGACCGCCGCGCGGCCATCCTCACAGCCGAGGGCGAGAAGCAGTCCCAGATCCTCACCGCCGAGGGCTCGCGCCAGGCCTCGGTGCTCTCCGCCGAGGGTGACGCCAAGGCCGCGATCCTGCGGGCGGACGGCGAGGCCCAGGCCATCGCGAAGGTCTTCGACTCCATCCACCGCGCCAAGCCCACCCAGAAGCTGCTCGCGTACCAGTACATCCAGACGCTGCCCAAGGTCGCCGAGGGCTCTGCCAACAAGGTGTGGATGATCCCCGCCGAGCTCACCGGTGCGCTGCGCGGTGTGGGCTCCTACCTCAACCCCGGGGGCTCCGACGCCCCGGACTCGGACGCCGACGACGAGCCGGTGCTCCCCCGCGACCTCCCCGAGGACGAGCCGATCGTCGCGCACGAGACCGTGAAGGTCACGGAGAAGGACCTCGAGCCGGACCTGAAGCTCACCGACCCGAGGGACTTCGAGATGCCGGACTCCCCCTACTCGTCCCCGATCGCCCAGCAGGCCGCCGATCCGCACGTGGACGAAGTGGGCGTCACCGGCGTCGTCGAGGGCGCCACGGACGCGGCCCGCGACGGCGAGCCGGGCACTCGGCACGCGCAGCACCGGGACGAGCCCGGCCAGCCGGAGGATCCCGGGAACCCCGGGAATGAAAACCGCTGACGGCCCGTTGTGCTCACGGAAGAGGAGTCGGGACCGCGCGGTGACACGCGCGGACGCGGGACGCCGAGGTGCGCCCCGCGGGACCCGGCCGAGCGGACGGCAGGAAGGATCGTTGCGTGAGTGATCGCAGCCTACGAGGGATGCGCCTGGGCTCCCAGTCCATGGAGACCGAGTCCGGTGTGGAGCCCGCACCGCGCCAGCGCGTGGAGTACCGCACCGCGGACGGCGAGTCCGTGTCCGTGATGTTTGCCGCGGAGGCGGAGATCCCCCCGGTGTGGACCACGAAGACCGGTCAGGAAGCCATCCTGGTCAACGGCGAGAAGCCCGAGAACCCCAACGAGAAGCACCAGCGCTCCCACTGGGACATGCTGCTGGAGCGGCGCAGCGTGGAGGAGCTCGAGGAGACCCTCGCCCAGCGCCTGGAGTTCTACAAGGAGCAGCACGCTCTCTGAGAATCCCGCGTTCACGACAGTGGCCCCCGTCCTCGGACGGGGGCCACTGTCGTGTGCGGGGGTCAGCGGCCGATGCCGAGCTTTCCCGCCAGGGTCTTGGCGCGCGCCGTGAGACCCCACTTGGCCACGCTGGTGGCGGCCTCGATGGTGACGTCGTTGCTCATCTTGGACACGCCCTCCTCACGCTCCACGAACGTGATGGGAACCTCCACGATGGTGAAGCCGAGCTGCTCGGCCCGCCACGCGAGGTCGATCTGGAAGCAGTAGCCGCGGGACTGCACGGAGTCGAGGTCCAGCGCCCGCAGGGTGGTGTCCCGGTAGGCGCGGAAGCCGCCGGTGATGTCGTGGATCGAGGTGCCGAGCAGCACGCGGGAGTAGAGATTGCCGCCGCGGGAGATGAGCTGGCGCTGCAGGGGCCAGTTCTCGGTGCGGCCACCGGGCACGTAGCGGGAGCCGACGGCCATGTCAGCGCCCCGCTCGATGGCGTCCAGCAGCAGGGGAAGCTGCTCCGGCTGGTGGGAGCAGTCCGCGTCCATCTCCACCAGAACGTCGTAGCCGTGCTCCAGACCCCATGCGAAGCCCGCGAGGTACGCCGGGCCGAGGCCCTCCTTGGCGGTGCGGTGCAGCACGTGGATGTTGCCGTCCTGTGCCGCGAACTCGTCGGCCATCCGACCGGTGCCGTCCGGGCTGTTGTCGTCCGTGATCAGGACGTGGGCGTCCGGCACCGCGGCGCGCAGCCGGGCGATGACCGTGGGCAGCGACTCGCGCTCGTTGTACGTGGGGATGATGGTGAGAACTCGCACCGGGCGTCCTTTCATGCCGATGGGGCTCGGGCGACGGAGCCCGAACAGACCACTGGGCAGGCCCATCCGCCTTCGGACCAGACGGGGCACTCGGCCTCGTTCTGTTTTCTAAGGACGGATGGACCCACCCGGCAGTAAGAACTCAGTCTAACCTCAGCGGACGCAAGGTCCAAGGTGAAAACACCCCGTCAGGGGCGCGGCTCCTCCCCGCTCACCAGGGTGCCCGCGACCATCGTCGCCTCGCACAGCGGCAGCCGGGAGTCGTCCAGGGAGGGCAGCACGGGCGTCCTCGCGCGCGGATCCGTGCTCCAGGACGCCCCGGTGCCCTGGGCCTGCTGCACCATGACCGACTCGGCGTCCCACACGGCCAGGGTGGCCTCCGCCCCGGGTGCGAGCTGGCCCGCCAGCGGTGCGCCCCCGGCCTGAGCGCGCCACGCGCCGCGCGTCAGCGCCAGGAAGGCCGCGCGCGCGGAGGTCCGCAGCCGTTCCTGCGGGGCGTCGAGGGCGGCCTTCACCGCGGTCCAGGGGTTCTCCGCGTCCGTCGTCAGCGTCACGGGGACCCCGGCGCGGGCGAGATCTCGAAGCGGCGCCTGCCCGGCACGGCACGAGACGGTGCAGGCGAGGCTCGCCAGGCGTTCGCACTGCGCGTCGTCGAGGTCGGCCACGCCCACGATGCGGTGGCCCCGTGCCCGGAAGGGCCGCTCCCCCACCTCGGCGCGGGCCGCCTCGGCGGCGGAGAGCACCCGGTCCAGGAGCACCGCGCCGGTGGACGCGGCGGGGGTGGCCGCCTGGGCGTCGGCAGCGGTGCTGGCCGGGACGGAGGCGGTGGCGGTGGCGGTGGCGGCAGCATCACCGGCATCGGTATCGGCACTCGCACTGGCACTGGCACCGTCCGCGGCTGCTTCGGCGGTGGATGCGGCGTCCGGCAGGGGCGAGGGGAGCACGAGCACCGCCTGAAGGCCCGCGCGGGTGCAGGCGACGAGGTGGCGTCGCACCGCGTCCTCGGGCGTGTCCTCGCGCACGGCGAGCCCCAGCGCCGGAGACGGCAGGGACGCCGGGTCGACGTCCCCCGTCAGGGCCTCTTCCCGCACGAGGACGGGCAGGGCGTGCATGCCGTCCTCGCGGATCCGCCGCACCGCCTCCGCGAGTTCCCCGGGATCTGTTCCCAGCACCTCGACGGCGCCGTAGCCGTCCCGCGCGCGTGGCAGCCGCGCGGCGTCGTCGTCGTCGGATCCTGACACGCTCGACTGCCCCCGGAGCGATGCGAGGTCCCCGAGCAGGTGGTGCGCCACGAACGCGGGGGTGACCACGGCGGCCCGCAGGTCCCCGAGGACGGCGTTCGAACCCGCGATGCCGCGGGCGGCGTCGTCGGAGCCCACCCACGCGACGGTGGGACCGTCCACGAGCAGGGCGGTGGCGAACGGGTCCGCGGGCGAGTAGACCGACCCGTTGACCCACACCCGCTGACCGGGCTGAGCAGAGTTCACGTGACTCCTTCCGTGGCGGCGGCAGTGGCCGCCGCGACTGTTCCTACTGTTCGAAGACGCTGTACTCGACCACGCCGCGGCGCACCGACTCGATGGCCTCGTGGGCGGTCTCGCGCAGCTGGGGGTCGATTCCTGCGACGCTGCGCAGCTGGTCCAGGACGTCGATGGTCTGCTTGGCCCAGCGCACGAAGTCCCCGGCGGCGAGGTCGGTGCCCGTGAGGGTCCGCGTGAGCGTGGCGCCGCGCGCCCACCGGTGCATGGCCTCCACGAGACCCAGCTCGGGGGCGCCCGTGACCGGCAGCCGGTGCTCGGCCTCCTGGGCGCTGAGCACGGACCAGTTCTCCAGCAGGACCTGGACGGCGGCCTCCATGTGCGCGGTGGGCAGGTGGGGGCGCGAGCCCTGGTCCTCGCGGCGCGGCTGGTAGACGAGCGCAGTCATCACACCGGCGAGGCCGGGCGCGTCCAGCCCGTCCAGGAAGCCCTCCCGCAGGGACAGGGCGAGCAGCAGGTCCCGCTCGCCGTAGAGCCGCCGCAGCTGCTCGCCGGCGGGGGTGGGCCGCAGGTGCCCTGACTCGTCCGGTTCGAGGTACTCGAAGTGGGTGAGCACCGCGCACACGCGGTCGAACGTGGCCGCGATGCTGCCGGTGCGCCCGGCGATCTGCTTGCGCAGTCCCTGGGTGTCCTTCTCCAGCTTCCACGCGCGCTCCGCCCAGCGGGCGTGCTGCTCGCGGTCCGAGCAGCCGTGGCACGGGTGGGCACGCAGCCTGCGCCGCAGCTCCTCGATGCGGTGGTCCCGCGCGGAGGTGCCGCGGTCGAAGCGGATCGTGTGCCCGCCCGAGCCGCTGCGCGCCGGCCGGTGCTCGCGCAGCGCGGCGCGCACCGTGGCCGCGAGGTCCTTGCGCTCCTGGGGCGACTTGCCGGAGAAGTGCTTGGGGATCTTGATCCGGGACTCCGGCGCCAGGGAGCCGTCGAGGTCGTTCACGCCCACGCGGCGCAGCTTGCCGTCCACGGTGAGGATGTGCGGGCGCGGGTCGAACGGGTGCGCGTCCTCCCGCAGCACCACGGCCCACCCGGCGTTGCGCCCGTGCGGGATCTCGACGACGTCGCCGGGCAGCAGGTCCTGCAGGGATGCCGCGGCGTCGTTGCGCTGGCGCGCCGAGCGGGACTTGCTCGCGGACTTCTCCTCCCCGGCGAGCTCACGCCGCAGCTCGGCGTACTGCGAGAAGTCCCCCAGGTGGCAGGACATGGCCTCGCGGTAGGCCTCCAGCGTCTTCTCCTGCGAGCGCACCCGCTTGGCGATCCCCACCACGGAGCGGTCCGCCTGGAACTGCGCGAAGGAGGTCTCGAGGATCGAGCGCGAGCGCTTGGCGCCGTAGCGCGCGATCAGGTTGGTGGACATGTTGTACGTGGGCCGGAAGCTCGAGTTCAGGGGGTAGGTGCGCGTGGAGGCCAGGCCGGCGACGGCCTGGGGGTTCATGCCGTCGCGCCACAGCACCACGGCGTGGCCCTCGACGTCGATCCCCCGCCGTCCCGCGCGGCCCGTGAGCTGGGTGTACTCGCCGGGGGTGATGTCCACGCGGGCCTCGCCGTTGAACTTGTCGAGGCGCTCGAGCACCACCGAGCGGGCGGGCATGTTGATCCCCAGCGCGAGCGTCTCCGTGGCGAAGACCGCCTTGAGGAGCCCCTCCGCGAAGAGCTGCTCGACGACCTCCTTGAAGACCGGCAGCATCCCGGCGTGGTGGGCGGAGATGCCCCGGACGAGGCCCTCGTACCAGTCCTCGTAGTTCAGGGCCGCGAGGTCCGCGGTGGACATGTGCGCGGTGGCCTCCGCGGCGAACGCGCGGATGGTGCGCTGCTCCTGCGGGGTGGTCAGCCACAGGTCCGCGGCCACGCACTGGCCCACGGCGGCGTCGCACCCGGCCCGGGAGAAGATGAAGGTGATGGCCGGCAGCAGGGCCTCCGCGTCCAGGCGGCGCAGCAGCTGCGGGCGGGAGACCCGGTCCTGGCGCGCGGGGCGCGAGTCCTGGGGACGGCCGCGGCGGCGGTTGCGGTGGCCCGGCCCGCGACCGCCGGAACGACCACCGCGCGGGTGCTGCGCGCGGAACAGGCGCAGCAGCTCGGGGTTGACCTCGGGCTCGTCCCGGTGCTTGTCCGAGCGGCGCTGGGCGGCCTCCTCCACGGTCGTGTCGTCAACGAAGAGGTCCATCAGCTGCGGCCCCACCTGCACGTGCTGCCACAGCGGCACGGGGCGGTGCTCGGAGACCACCACGTCCGTGCTGCCCCGGACGTCGTCCAGCCACGCACCGAACTCCTCCGCGTTGGAGACCGTGGCGGACAGCGAGGCCAGCTGCACGTAGTCAGGGAGGTGGATGATGACCTCCTCCCACACCGCGCCCCGGAAGCGGTCCGCGAGGTAGTGCACCTCGTCCATGACCACGAAACCCAGGTTGGTGAGGGTGGAGGAGCCCCCGTAGAGCATGTTGCGCAGCACCTCGGTGGTCATCACCACCACGTCCGCCTCCGAGTTCACGGACGTGTCCCCGGTGAGCAGTCCCACCCGCTCCGGGCCCCAGCGCCGCGAGAACTCGTGGAACTTCTGGTTGCTCAGCGCCTTGATGGGAGTGGTGTAGAACGCCTTGCGCCCCGTGGCCAGGGCGAGGTGGATGGCGAACTCCCCCACGACCGTCTTGCCCGCGCCCGTGGGCGCGGCGACGAGCACGCCGTGACCCTGTTCGAGCGCGCGGCAGCCCTCCGTCTGGAAGGGGTCCAGCTCGAAGTCGAGGGTCTGCTCGAACGCCGAGAGCTCAGTGCCTGCGTGGGCCGCGCGTGCCTTGGCGGCCATGTACCGATCGGCGGGGGAAGACATGGTGCCAGCCTACGCGGTGCCTCCGACACCCTGTCCGGGCCGTCGCGGACCGGTGATCGGGCTCACTTCTCCGCGGCGGTGCTGCCCATCGAGCGCAGGGCCTCCGCGGAGGTCCCCCGGTCCGCGCTCGCGCCGGTGGCGGCCGCCTGCTTCGCGGCCTTCTTCGCCCGACGGCGGTCCAGGTAGAGGCACAGCGCCACCGCCACGAAGAACAGGACGAGCAGCGGGATGGCCAGGTAGAGCATGGTCATGGGATCCGGCCCGGGGGCGGCCATCGCGGAGATCACGAGCACGATCACCACCACCACGCGCCAGGACTTGAGCACCGTGCGCCCGGACAGCAGGCCCATCATGTTGAGCCCCACGAGCAGCACGGGCACCACGCACGAGAATCCGAAGGTCAGGATCAGCTGCAGGAAGAACCGCAGGTAGACGCTGGCCTCCACGAAGTTCGCGCCGCCCTCCGGGGTGAACGCGGTCAGGGCGTAGACGGCCGCAGGCAGCGCGGTCACGGCCATGGCGCAGCCACCCAGGAACAGTGGGATGGCCGCGGCCAGGAACCCCAGGGCATAGCGCCGCTCGTTCTTGTGCAGCGCTGGAGTGATGAACGCCCACAACTGGTACAGCCACACGGGCGAGGCGAAGATCAGTCCGAGCACCAGGGCCACCTCGACCATGATGTTGAACGAGCCGCCCACCGACGAGTAGTTGATGGTTGCCGTGCGCCCGGACTCGGCGAGGCGCTGCAGCGGCGCGGTGATGTACTGCATGAACGGCTCGTAGGCCATGAAGCCGAGCACCGCGCACAGCACCGTGGCCACGGCGGACTTGATGAGCCGGTTGCGCAGCTCCCGCAGGTGCTCCTTCAGCGCCATCTCCGCCTGGGGGTTGCGACGCCGCGACGTCGCTTTCCTGCGCTGCCTGCGTTCCCGGCGTGCGGAGGCACCCGCGGTCCCGGTCTCGGGAGTGGACATGGCTCACTGGCCTCTCTGACGGGCGTGCCCCTCGCACGGGACGGGGCCGAGCCGACGGGCTCGGCCCCGGATCACGCGAGGGCTGACGGACTGCTGCCGCTCAGGCGGTGGGCCGCTGGTTCTGGTCCACGACCGGCGCCCCCTGGACGGGCTGCACCGGAGCCGCGGACTGGACCGGGGCGGGCTGGGTGGCCGTGGGCTGCTGCACGGTCGGCTGGGCCGCGGGCTGCGCCACGGTGGGCTGCTGGGCGGGGGCCTGGGCGGTGGCGCCCTGCTGCGCTGTGGCACCGGCCACCGGTTGGCCGTTGGCCACGGGCTGGCCGTTGACCGTCACGTTGGGGTCGTCGTCGTGCTTCATCTCCTTGACCTCGGACTTGAAGATGCGCATGGACTGGCCGAGGCTGCGGGCCATGCCAGGCAGCTTGGGCGCCCCGAAGAGCAGGAGGATGACCACGAGGATCAAAATGATGGTGATGGGGCTGTCAGCCAGACGACCGAACATGGTGGAGTCCTTTCGTTTCTGCCCGGCGCACGTCCCGGTAGCTCTGGGGCTGTCCCAGTGCCTCCCGACGCTGCATCCTGCGGATGAGCCGAGCGGTCTGTCGTTGGTCGCGGCCGCTGCGGTACGCGGCGCGGGTCTCGTCCACCGGGGTGAACAGGGCGGAGGGGGCGGGGGTGCGCAGCGGCGTGGACTGCCCCTGGGCCGCGGCGTTCCAGCGGACGGAGAAGTCCTCGGCGGTGCGCTCGAGGTCGTCCAGGGCGGGCAGCACCTGACCGCGCAGGGTCCGGTAGAGCAGCCATCCGATGAACGCCGCGCTGCTCAGGACCAGCACGGTCCACAGCAGGACCCACATCCACCAGAGCATGCTGCCAGTATAGGCGGGTCAGCCTAGGTGCGGGCTGTGCCGCTGCTGTCGAGCCACTGTTCCACGGCGGCCACGGCCTCCGGCGGGGAGACCACGCCCACGTGTCCCGCGTGGCGTGTCACCAGGGAGCACAGCGCGTCCAGCGTGGGGAAGTCCACCTCTGCCGCCACGAACTCCGGAAGCGGCCGCGGACCCCGTGCCGTGCGCGGACGGGCGGGCTCGCGCGCGCCGTGGGCCGCGGCGTCGTCGTCCGCTCCCCCGGCCCCTGGCCCCCCTGTGGCCGGGGCGGGAACCTCGACCTCAACGTGCCGCTTGGCGTGGTAGTGCTCCACGATCCACCGGCCGCGGCGGTCCGTGACCACCACGGCCTGCACGGGGCGGCGCTTGGCCGGCTGGATGCTCGAGCGCACCTCGGACTCCATCCGGGGGTGCACCTCTGCCTCCCCGGCGTCCTCGCAGCCCACGATCCGGTCCGTGCGGAACGTGCGCGGCGCGTTGGCCTGCAGGCACCACCCGCGCAGGTACTGGTGGCCGTCCGAGAAGATCATCCGCACCGGGTCCACGAGCCGCTCGGTGACCTCGTCCCGCGAGGTCACGAGGTAGCGCAGCCGCACGCGGCGCCCGTCCGCGATGGCGGCCCGCAGCCCGGTGACGAGCTCGCTGTCCCGGGGCTCCGAAACAGCGTCGGCGTCCGGAACGTCCAGCGCGTCCGCGAGCGGCAGGGCGTCCGCGGCGGTGGCGACCTTGCGCATGGCAGAGCGCACCACGCGGCTGTCACCGCCGGGAACCGCCTGCAGGGTCTGCAGCCCCATGAGCAGCGCGCTCGCCTCGGGCACGGTGAGCCGCACGGGCTCCGAGAGCTCCTGGGCGTTGCCCAGGTAGATGTGGCCGTCGTCCCAGGAGGCGTCGATCAACTGATCCGGGAGGTGGCCGGGGCGTCCGCACACGAACAGGGTCTGCAGGTCGTTGACCAGCTCCGCGTCCGTGATGCCGAAGTGCCGTGCGGTCTCCTCCAGCTCCGCACCCTGGTGCGCGTAGACGTGGCGCACGATGTGCAGCAGCCGCGCGAGGTGCTGCTCCGTGCTGGCCTTGGCCGCACCGTGGCGGCGCTGCTTGCCCCACTGCACCTGCACCCCGGACATCCGCGCCTGGAACGCGCGTGCGTCCTCGAGCCGCCGGGCCACGGCGTCCGCGACCGCCACCTGGGTGTCCTTGCCCACCGTCCCGTCCGGGTCCGCTCCCGGGGCCGGTTCGCGGGGCACGACGGCGTCCGGTCCGGCCGCGCACACGTGCTCCGCCGCGGACTCGGTGTCGTGCACCGCGAGCTGCACGGCGTCGTAGCCCTCGGGGGCCCGCCACGCGGGCGAGTCGGACGGAGCGGCAATGCGGCGCAGCAGCTGGCCCGCGCCCTGGCGGACGTGGACCACCACGCACAGCTGCGGCGGCTGGCTGACCATGCGCGCGAGCTGACCGCCCATGGAGAAGTCCCGGGGCGGCTCGAACGTCTCGCGCGTGGTCTCCACCTCGGAGATGATGCGGGAGAGCCGGAACGTGCGCTGTGCACGCCGGTCCGTGTCCCAGCCCGCGAGGTACCAGGCTCCGTAGCGGGAGCCCACGCCCCACGGCTGCACCGTGCGCTGGGAGAACGCCCCGGTGCGGTCCACGTAGTCGAAGCGCACCGTGCGGTGCGCAAGCACTGCCGAGAGCAGCGGCTCGAAGGCGGGGTCCGCCACGGCCACGGTGGGCTGCAGGTCCCGGCCCGGCGCCGCCTCGCCGCTGAGCGCCGGTTCGAGCTTGTCGAGGGCGCGGCGTGCGAGCCGGTCCTGGGCAGCGTCGTTCCACGCGTCCGCCGCGACGGCGAGCACCGCGGACTCCTCCGCGCTGAACCGCACCCGGGGCAACCGGTACGAGCCCCGGGGCACGCGGTAGCGGGGGGTGAGCTGCGCGTCCGAGGCCCAGGGGTCGTCGTCCGGGATCTCCTCCACCGGGTACCCGAGTGAGCGCAGGTGCGCCTTGTCGCGCTCGAACATGCGCTCGAACGCGTCCTGATTTCCGGCGCGGTCGTAACCGGGCACGATCCCGCGCAGCTGCTCACGGGTGTACCCGGACTCGCGGTCGAGCAGCGCGATCAGCAGGTTGAGGAGCCGCTCGGCGGACGCCGTGGTGGAACGGCGCGCCGAGGGTCCCGCGGAGGGCGCCATTCAGCGGACGTCGAGCAGGTCCACCACGAAGATCAGGGACTCGTCCGGGCCGATCGCGGCGCCGGCGCCGCGCGAGCCGTACGCCAGCTCGGAGGGGATCTCCAGCCGACGCCGACCACCCACCTTCATGCCCAGCAGACCCTGGTCCCAGCCCTGGATGACCTGTCCCACGCCCACCGTGAAGCCCAGCGGCTCACCGCGGTTCCAGGAGGCGTCGAACTCCTCGCCGCCCGAGTACGTGACACCCACGTAGTGGCACGAGACCGTGTCCCCGACCTTCGCCTCCCGGCCGGTGCCCTGGATCTCGTCCACGATCCGCAGCTCGGTGGGAACCGGGTCCTGGGGGAAGTCGATCTCCGGCTTGGAACGATCAAGCTTGCGCTGTCCGAATGACACGGGCTCTACCTTTCGTCGTGGGCCCCGGGCGGGGCCGTGCCGAGCACACAGTGTAGCCGTGTCTCACTTGCCGGACGCAGAGGACTCCGGGCTCGCGCTCGGCGCCGTGGACGCACCGGGGGTGGCGCTCGCCGAGGCCTGCGGGCTCGCGGTCTCCGTCTTCGGGGTGGGTGTGGTGCCGAGGATGTCCACCACGAACACGAGCGCGCCCGCGGGGTACTGGGAGTCCTTGCCGAGCTCCTTCTCCGTGCCGTAGGCCTTGTCGGTGGGTATCACCAGCTCCACGCGCGAGCCCACCTTCTGGCCCTTCAGACCCTCCTTCCAGCCGGCGATCACACCGTTGAGGGGGAAGGAGGCCGGGGTGCCCTTCTCGTAGGAGGAGTCGAAGGACTTCCCGTCCGCCCAGCGCACGCCCACATAGTTCGCGATCACGGTGTCCGACTCCTTGACCGTGTCACCGTCCCCCTCGATCAGCACGTCCGTCTTCAGCTCCTTGGGCTCGCTGCCGGAGGGCTTGGCGATCGTGGGGGTGCCCTTGTCGTCCTGCGTGACGTTGGGCATGCCCTTGGAGGGGGTCTTCATCTTCTCGTTGAGCGGCGGCATGATCTTCTTGGTCACCTGGTAGACCTCCACCGAGGTGGAGTCGTCCCCCTCGGAGGCCGCGCCGCTGGTCTTGGGAGAGCTGTACGCGATGATCTCCCCCTCCTTGGCCTTCGTCAGGGCGTCGTACATCTGCGGCAGGGAGTCCTTGAGCTCGTCGTTGACGGTCAGCACCTGTCCGGCACCCTGACTGTAGGTGTCCCCCAGCGAGGAACCATCCGAGCCCTTGTACAGGGCCGCCTGCAGCATGATGCTGTCGCCGGCGTGGATCTCCTCACCGTCCCCCTCCTTCAGGACCTTGGTCTGCGCGTCGTCCACCTTCAGGGGGGTCTCGAAGGACACCGACGGCGCGGTGCCCTCCGAGGGGTCTGCGGACAGTTCCACGGAGTCCCAGCCCGAGCCCCCGCCGCAGCCGGTCAGCAGCAGGGACAGGGCGAGCGCGGCGGTGCCGGCGGGGATGATCTTTCGCACGAGGGGGTGACCTTTCGTCATCGGGGTGCTGGCTCGGGGCCAATGTAGAGGGCCCGCGTGGGCCGCGGCTGGGAGAGTCCCCGGAACACTGCGGGCGGGTGGGGTCAGGCGCGTCCGGAGGTGATCTCCGCGATCAGCCCCTCGACGTCCGGCTGGGTGGTGGCGAAGGGGTCCTTGCACATGACCGTGCTCTGCTGGTGCTCCCCGTTGAGCTTCAGGTGCACCCAGTCCACGGTGGTGCTGACCCCGGCGTCGTGGGCCGCGGCCACGAACCGCCCGCGCATCTGCGCCCGGGTGGGAGGGCCTTCGACGACGGCGCGCTCGACGTCCTGCGGGGTCACGAACGTCTCCACGGCACCGCGGCGCTCCAGCATGTGGAAGAGTCCGTGGCGCGCGGAGGTGTCGTGGTAGGCGAGGTCCAACTGCGCCATGCGGGGGTGGGACCAGTCCATCCCGTGGGCGCTCGCGTAGGAGTCCAGCAGCTTCTTCTTGATGGCCCAGTCCAGCTCGCGGTCCACCAGCGCGCTGTCCTGCTCCTCGACGGCCCGCAGCCCGCGGTCCCACAGACCGAGGACCCAGTCGAGGCGGTCGTGGTGCGCGCCGTGGCGCTGCACGAACCGGGTGACCTCCTCAAGGTACTCGCGCTGCAGTTCGATCGCCGAGCGGTGGCCCCCCGCGGCCAGCTCCAGCGGTGCCAAACCGGTGAGGTCGTGGGAGACCTGCCGCAGGGCGGCGGCCGGGTCCGCGAGCGTGCGGTCCGGCAGGATCTGGCCCGCCTCGATCATCCGCAGCACCGCGTCCGTGATGCCGATCTTCAGCGCCGTGGTGGTCTGGGACATGGACGAGTCGCCCGTGATGACGTGCAGCCGGCGGTAGCGCTCGGCGTCCGCGTGCGGTTCGTCCCGGGTGTTGATCATGGGGCGGGAGCGGGTGGTGGCCGAGGACGACCCCTCCCACACGTGGTCCGCCCGCTGGGAGAACGAGTAGCCGGGGCGCCCGTCCCCCAGGGCCAGGGAGCCGAAGGACGGCGGCCCGTCCGGGTGCACCCGGCCCGCGCCCACGAGGATCTGCCGCGTGACCAGCAGCGGCAGCAGGTGCTGGACCAGCCGGGAGAACTCCGTGCGGCGGGCAATCATGTAGTTCTCGTGCGAGCCGAACGAGTTGCCTGCGGAGTCCGCGTTGTTCTTGAACAGGTGCACCGTGCCGCCCACGCCCTCGGCGTCCAGGCTCTCCTGCAGCTGGGCGCGCAGGTCGTCCACGATCCGTTCGCCGGCGGCGTCCTGGGCGACGACGTCCTGCAGGGTCGCAGCCTCTGCCGTCGCGTACTCGGGGTGGGAGCCCACGTCCAGGTACAGGCGCCCGCCGTTAGGCAGGAACACGTTGGAGGCCCGCCCCCACGCGAGCACCGGTGCGAACAGCCGCCGCGCCGTCTCGTCCGCACCCAGGGGACGGCCCTGCGGTGCGCTGTGGGTCAGTCCGAACTCGGTCTCGATCCCGTAGATGCGCCGTTCCACGCCGTCACTGACCGCCCTTCTGGACGAAGCCCTTCACGAAGGCCTCGGCGTTGGTCTCGAGCACGCCGTCGATCTCGGCGAGCAGGTCGTCCGTGCCCCGGGTGTCGTGCTGGGCCTGGGCGGCCCCGGACGACGGCGGGGTGGCCGGCGCGGGTGCGTCCGGCTCCTCCTCGCGGCGGGACCCCGTGCCGAAGATGCGTTCCTGTGCCATGTCTCCTCCTGTGTGCCCGGGATTCGTTCACCCGGACGTGTCCGTTCGTGTCTGCGTGCGTCTCTTGTCCGGTGGTGCGTGTGCCCGCGTGCCACCCGGCCTGCCGGTGGTCGCTCGTGCGGCCGCGCCGTCCCTGTGAGCGGCACCGGGTCAGTCGGTGCTGCTGCCTGTGACCAGTCCGGGGCGGTGCCGGGCCACCTGGGCCACCCACTGCTCGGCGTCCGGGGCGGTGAACCAGTCTCCGCTCACCTTCCGGGTGAGGTCCCCGGGCTCGGGCATCGCGATCCGTGCGCCGCGGCGCACCCCGGGGAAGCTCACGCTCACGGTGTCCCACCCCACCCCGGCCATTGCCTCCGGATAGGTGGCCACTGCGGTGCCGCGGAACCACGCGCGGGTGTCCACGGGAGGGGTGTCCGCGGCGTCGACGATCCGGGCGTGGTCCACGAGGGTGCGGATCCGCCCGCCCGCCGCGAGCCGGTGGTAGAGGCCCTTGTCTGGCCGGACGTCCGCGTACTGCAGGTCGATGGCGAGCAGCCGCGGGTCGTCCCAGGACATCGCGTCCCGGCGGCGGTAGGCCTGCAGCAGGGCGTACTTGGCGGCCCAGTCCAGGCGGTCGGCCAGCTGGGCCGGGTCCGCGGCGAGGCCCGTCAGCACCTCGTCCCACAGTTCGAGCACCTGCGCGGTGTCCGGGTCCAGTCCGTCCGGGGCGAGCTCGGTCTCCAGCTCCAGGGCCGCCCGGTGGTACTCGCGCTGCAGCTGCACGCCCGTGAGCTCGCGGCCGTCGCGCAGGGGCACGGTCGTGGCCAGGGACGGGTCGTGGCTGATGCTCTGCAGGGCGGCCACGGGGTCCACGAGGTCCAGTTCCGGGACACGGTCGTGCTCCACGAGGTTCAGGACGAGCGAGGTGGCACCGAACTTCAGCAGGGTGGCCGTGTGGGAGAGGTTGGCGTCTCCGATGATCACGTGCAGCCGGCGGTAGCGGGCGTCGTCCGCGTGCGGTTCGTCCCGGGTGTTGACGATCGGCCGGTGGATGGTGGTCTCCAGCCCCACGGTGCGCTCGAAGAAGTCCGCGCGCTGGCTGAGCTGGAACCCGGGCCGGGAGCCGTCCGTGCCGATCCCCACGCGTCCGGCCCCGCAGACCACCTGGCGGGACGCGAAGAACGGCAGCAGCGCCGCGGTGATCCGCTCGAACGGGACGTCTCTGGAGACCGTGTAGTTCTCGTGGGCCCCGTAGGAGACGGACTTGTTGTCCGTGTTGTTCTTGTAGAGGTTCACGGGCGCGCCCTGCCCGGAACCCGCGGCGAGGAAGTCCACAGCCCGGTGCGCCACCACGTCCCCCGCGGCGTCCCATGTGAGGGCGTCGAGCGGGTTCGTGACCTCCGGGGAGGAGTACTCCGGGTGGGAGTGGTCCACGTAGACCCGCGCGCCGTTGGGGATCACGGTGTTCATGACCACCCGGCGCCAGTCCATGTCCTCCGCGTACAGCGCGGACTCCTGGATGGCCTCCGCGGCGATCTCCTCCGCCGTGAGCTCCGGGGCGCTGTCCGTGAGCTGCGAGGGGTGGGCCGCTTCCCGGTCCACCGTGAAGCCGCGGGCGTCCGTGAGCGGGGCCTCGGAGCCGTAGTCCCACGCGGTGCCCAGCGGGGCGTCCTGCGCCCCCGCACCGTGCTGGTCGGCGGCAGCACCCGGCCGGGTTGCCTCCCCATTCCGATGAGTGGCGGCCGTGCGGTGCTGGCGTGCGACCCAGGCGGCGTAGCCGGTCACCACGCGCGTCGAGAGCACCGTGGGGTTGGCCCCCGGCTCGCCCTGGGCCAGCACGCCGAACTCCGTCTCGCTGCCCATGATCCTGCGCACCGTCACCGTGCACCACCCCGCAGGGCATCCAAACCGGTCGCCGAACCGGCGGCGGAGCCGTCCGCCGAACCGGCCGCTGAGCCCGTGCCGGAGCCAGTTTCCGATCCGGTGGACCCATCAGTCGAGGACGCGGTCGAGGATGCTGACGCGAGCGCGCCCTGCTCCGTGGCATCACCCTGCACCGGGGTGTGCCGCACGATCCGCACGTCCTGGAACGTGTCCGCGCGGCGTCCCGTGAGCCGGGCCCAGTCCTCGGCGTCCCCCGTGTTCGGCAGGTCCTGCTGCTCGTGGAACTCCTCGTCCACCGCACGCACCAGGTGCTCAGCGGTGAGCCCGCGCCGCCCGGTGGTGAGAAGGGTCTTGATCGCCTGCTTCTTGGCGCGGTCCACCACGTTGCGGATCACCGCGCCGGACGCGTAGTCCGCGAAGTAGAGGGTCTCCTGCGAACCGTCCTTGTGGGTGATCGTGAGGAACTCGGTGTCCGACACCCGCGCGTACATGCGCTCCACGGCGGCCCGGACCAACTCCTCGGCGGCGGCCGCGCGGGAACCGGCGCGGGCGACGTCGTCCTCCCGCAGCGGGAGGTCCTCGGTGACGTAGAGCGAGAAGATCTCGCGCGCCCCCTCGCGGTCCGGGCGGTCGATGCGGATCTTCACGTCCAGGCGTCCGGGGCGCAGCACGGCGGGGTCGATCATGTCCTCACGGTTGGTGGCACCCACGACCATGACGTTGTCGAGCTTCTCCACGCCGTCGATCTCCGTGAGCAGCTGCGGCACGATCGTGGTCTCCACGTCCGAGGAGAGCCCCGAGCCGCGGACCCGGAACAGCGAGTCCATCTCGTCGAAGAACACGACCACGGGCACGCCCCGGGCCGCCTGCTCGCGCGCGTTGGCGAAGATCGAGCGGATCTGCCGCTCCGTCTCCCCCACGTACTTGTCCAGCAGCTCGGGGCCCTTGATGTTCAGGAAGTACCCCTCGGCCCGCGAGCGCCCGGCCTTCGCGGCGCTGCGCTCGGCGAGGGAGCGGGCCACGGCCTTGGCGATCAGTGTCTTGCCGTTGCCCGGGGGCCCGTAGAGCAGGATGCCCTTGGGCGGGTGCAGGCCGTGCTCGCGGAAGATCTCGGGGTGGATGTGGGGCAGCTCCACGGCGTCGCGGATGGCCTCGATCTGGGGGCCCAGCCCGCCGACGTCCGAGTAGCTGACGTCCGGGACCTCCTCCAGCACGAGCTGCTCGACGTCCGTGCGGGCCACGGGCTCCAGGGCGAAGCCGGTGCGGTGGTCCACGGTGACGGCGTCGCCGGGTTTTGGGCGCTCGCGGCGCAGCCTGCCGGAGAGCAGCAGCACGCGCTCCTCGTCCGAGCGGCCCACAGTGAGGACGCGGTCGTGGTCCACCACTTCCTTGACGGTGGCGACCTCCCCGGTGCGCTCGTAGTCGAGCACCGCGACCACCACGTAGTTCTCGTTGAGCAGCACCCCGAGGCCGGGTTCGCACGCGCCCAGAGAGACGAGGGGGCTCAGTGCCACGCGCATCCGACGCCCGGCCGCGAGCACGTCCACGGTGGGTCCGGTGACCACGGGGCCGTCCCCGGTGGCCTCTCCCACCGGCTGCCTGCCGTGGTTGACCTGCAGGATCGTGGCGAACGTGGCGGGCGGCTCGGCCTCCGCAGCCAGGGTCTTCTTGAGCGTCACGATCTCCTGGCGGGACGCGTTGAGCAGCCGCACCAGCTTCTCGTTCTGCGAACCCAGGGCGCTGAGCTGCTTGTCGAGGTTGCGCTTCTGGTCCCGCAGCATGGCCATCTGCCGCTGCACGATCTCCTCCGACGAGCGCTGGGGCCGCTGCTGCGGGTGGGGTGCCTCAGACATGACGCTCCTCGTCCAGCCGCTCACCGGCCACGGTCGGGTGCGCGGCCGAGGCGCCCCGGGTGTCCTGGGTGCTCGAGGTGTCTGGGGACGACGACGCGCTTTCCGTGGCGTCGTCGCTGGCGGTCACCACTGGGTGCCTGTCCGACTCCGCGCGACCCTCGGAGATCTCGCGGTCCGCGCGGGCGGCGTGCTGGGCCAAAGACGTTGCGTCGCGCCCGGCGCGACGGAGCTTCTTGTCGGAGACCACGCGCTCGCCCAGGGCCACCGGGGTCCAGGCCTGCAGGTCCTCCTCGGTGTACTCGCTCTTCGATGCGCGCCGCTTCGGTGCGAGCCGGGGCGAGCCGTCGGCAAGGCGGCGGGACTGGATCAGGAAACCGGTGTGGGCGACCATGCGGTGGTCCGGGCGCACCGCGAGCCCTTCCACGTGCCAGCCTCGAACCATGGTCTCGGAGGCCTCGGGCTCGGTGAAGCGCCCGTCAGCGCGCATGGCCTCGGCCACGCGGGAGAGCTGCGGCACGGTGGCCACGTAGCAGATCACCACACCACCGGGGGCCAGCGCGGTGGCCACGGCGTCGAGGCACTCCCACGGTGCGAGCATGTCCAGCACCACGCGGTCCACGGAGCCCGGCTCCTCGTTCTCCCCGAGCTCCTCGGCGAGGTCGCCCATGCTCAGGTGCCACGCGGGGTGCGGGCCGCCGAACATGGTCTCGATGTTCCCGCGCGCGATCTCGGCGAACTCCTTGCGGCGCTCGAAGGAGCGCACGTGGCCCTCGTCCCCCACTGCCCGCAGCAGCGAGATGGTGAGGGCGCCGGAGCCCACGCCGGCCTCGACCACGCGCGCCCCGGGGAAGATGTCCGCCATCGCCACGATCTGCCCGGCGTCCTTCGGGTACACCACGGCGGCTCCGCGCGGCATGGACAGCACGAAGTCCTTGAGCAGGGGGCGCAGCGCCTGGTACTGGATGCCCGAGGTGTTGGTCACCACCGTGCCCTCCGGCCGCCCGACCAGCAGGTCGTGGCCGAGGACCCCGCGGTGGGTGTGGTGCTCCCCTCCATCCACCAGGGTGATGGTGGTCATCTTCCCGCTCTCGTCCGTGAGCTGGACGCGCTCACCGGAGCGGAACGGACCGCGCCGGTTGGCGGCGCCGCGCACCGGGGCGGGGGTCACGGGGATGTCTCGGGGCTGCTGCTGGGTCATCTGCTCACTTTCACACCTGCTCGACGATGACGGCGGGTGCCGCCCGTCCTCGGCCCGCCGCACTGCCGTGCCGGGGCCTCTTCTCATTCTCTCACCGTACCCACACCGCTACCACCGGGGACGACGCCGCCCGCGCGCTGGCGGGGCCGCCGTCGCCTCGTAGCGGGCCGGGGTGGGGTGGAGAGGGGGCACTGCCGAGACCACGCCCGCCGGGATCCCGTCCGCAGAGGTCAGCGGTGCAGCGCGTGGCGCACGAGGTCCTCGTGGTGCACGACCCCCGTGACCGGGGCGACGTCGTCGGCCACCCACACCCACTGCAGCCGCCCGGCCTCCAGCTGCCGCGCGAGTTCGCCACCGGGGGTCCGCGGGGCGACCACCGCGTCCGCCGGGTACCACTGACACACGTCCCCCAGTGCCACGCGGGAGCGCTCCGGCAGCGGCACGCGGGCCGCGAGTGCGGGGTCGAGCACGCCGAGGGTGCCCCGGGCCGCGTCCCGGGCGACCACGTCCGGCGTCCAGCCGCGGTAGTCGTCCCCGGTGGCCGCCGTGACGGTGGCGTCAACGAGCGAGAGTGGGGTGGCGGGCGTGAACTCCATGGCGGGGCGGGCGATCTCCTCCGCCCGCACGGAGTCGAGCCGACCCATCAGCCGCGCCTGCCGCAGTGCCTGGCCGGCACCCGCGACGATGAATGTGACGACGAGCAGCGAGACCACGAGCACGGCGGGCTGGCGCCACTGCTGCGTCCACACGAGCCACAGCACCAGCAGCGCGGCGATCCCCCGTCCGCACCACGCGGACACGGCCGTGCCCCGCCACTCGGAGCCGGTCACCGTCCACACCACGGCCTCGACCACCCGGCCGCCGTCCAGGGGCAGGCCCGGCAGGAGGTTGAACAGTCCGAGCACCCAGTTCGCGATCACGAGCAGCTGCGCGAGTGCCCACCAGGGCCCGGTGGCCCCGGCCGGTGCGGCAGCGAGCAGGACCTCGCCGAGGACCGCGAGCGCCACGTTGGCCAGCGGGCCGGCGAGGGAGACCAGAGCGGTGGGCAGGGGTCGGGTGCGCACGGTGCCGAACGTGGTGTGACCGCCCATCAGGGTGAGCACGATCCGGTCCACGGGCCACCCGGCGCGTCGCCCGGCGGCCGCGTGCGCGAGCTCGTGTGCGAGCACGCTCACCGCCAGGCCCACGGCGAAGCCCAGCGCCACCACGAGGTTCAGCCACCCGAGGTCCGGGTACACCCGCCACAGCACCGGGCCGTACATCACCACGGTCAGGCCCGCGATCAGGAACCACGAGCGGTCCAGACGGACCTCCACGCCGAGCACCCGGCCCAGGCGGACCCCGCGAGAGCGGCGCGGGCGCCCCGCGGGTGAGGAGGCGGCGTCGGGGGCGGGGAAGCGGGGATCGGCCATGGTGCACATGGTAAGTGGGCCACCCGGCACCGGGCTGGGTGGCCGTCGTGGAACCGCCGGGACGGGCGCCGTACAGTGGAGCGGTGAGCACATCGCACAGCAATGCGGAGCAACCCGGCACCGGTCCCTTCGGAGTGGTGCGTGACGGTCGGGAGCAGGAGACCGTCACGGTCCTCATCGCCGCGTTCGAGGGCTGGAACGACGCCGGGGACGCCGCAACCGACTCTCTGAAGCTGATCCGCGAGCACCTCGGGGCCAAGGAGGTCTTCGAGGTCGAGTCGGACGACTACTACGACTACCAGTACTCGCGGCCCATCATCCGGCGTTCACTGACCGGGGAGCAGAAGCTGCACTGGCCCAGCACCCGGCTGACGAAGGCGAGCGTGGCGGGCACGAACCTCGACGTGGTCCTGCTGCACGGCTGGGAGCCGTCCTACCGGTGGCGGACCTTCACGGCGGAGCTCATCGAGCAGGCCACCGCACTGGACGTGGACTTCGTGATCATGCTGGGCTCCCTGCTCGCGGACGTCCCCCACACGCGCCCCATCCCCGTGACTCTGACCTCGGACACCGAGGAGTTGCGGGAGGAGCTCGAGATCGAGGCACCCCAGTACGAGGGCCCCACGGGCATCGTGGGGGTGCTCTCCCACATGGCCGCCCTCGCGGGCTTCCCCACGCTGAGCATGTGGGCCGCCGTGCCGCACTACGTGGCGCACTCGCCCTCCCCGAAGGCCCAGCTCGCGTTGCTGCGCCAGCTGGAGGACCTGCTCGGCATGTCGTTGCCCCTGGAGCCGGTGGTCGAGGATGCCGAGGCGTGGGAGCGCGGCGTGGACGAGCTCGCCTCCGAGGACCCGGAAGTCGCGGACTACGTCCGGCAGCTCGAGGAGGCCAAGGACACCGTGGACCTCCCGGAGGCCACCGGGGACGCGATCGCGCGCGAGTTCGAGCGCTACCTGCGCCGCCGCGACGACCGCAAATGACCCGGCCCCGCGGTCACTCGCCCGTCACCACGGGGGCACACACCGCGCCGGGCACGGAGGAGGGCCCACGGACACCCTGTTCGGGGTGACCGTGGGCCCTCCTCCCACCGGGTCCTCAGAGGACGACGCCGAGCAGCGCGTCGAGCGTGTCCCGCACCAGCTGCGCGTCCTCCGCGGACGACTCGGAGCCGCGCTGGGCGGCTCCGCCCAGATTCCGGGCCGCCCACGCGTCCACGGCGAGCAGCGCCGCGGGAGCGTCGAGATCCTCGGCCAGTGCCGCACGCACGGCCTCCAGCAGTGCCTGGGCCCCGGCCGTCTCCGGCTTCGCGGCGGCCTCCCGCCAGCGGACCAGACGGCGCTTCGAGTCCTCCAGCAGCTCGTCCGTCCAGAACCAGTCTGTGCGGTAGTGGTTCGAGAGGATCGCGACACGGATGGCGGCCGGGTCCACGCCCTGCTGCCGCAGGGTCGAGACGAGCACCAGGTTGCCCTTGGACTTGGACATCTTCTCGCCGTCCAGCCCCACCATGGCGGTGTGCACGTAGTGCTGAGCCATCGGTTCGCTGGACAGCGCGTAAGCGTGCCCCGCGCCCATGTCGTGGTGCGGGAACGCGAGGTCCGAGCCACCACCCTGCACCGTGAACGGCGTGGGCAGGTACTTCAGCGCGATCACGCTGCACTCGATGTGCCACCCCGGGCGGCCACGGCCCAGGGACGCACCGTCCCACGAGGGCTCCCCCGGGCGCTCAACGCGCCACAGCAACGGGTCCAGGGCGTCGCGCTTGCCCGTGCGATCCGGGTCCCCGCCGTGGTCCGCGAACAGGGGCATCATCTGCCCGCGGTTCATGCGGCACGTGCTGCCCACCACCCAGGCGTCCGGGTCGTCCTCGCGCAGGCGCCCCGCGGCGGCGACGTCGAAGTAGACGTCCCCGGCGGGTGCCGGCTGCCCGTCCTGGCCGGTGCCCGCAGGCACCCGGTAGGCCAGCCCGCGCTCCACGAGCCGCTCGACGGCGGGCACGATCCACTCCACGGCCTCGGTGGCACCCACGTAGTGCTCCGGAGCGAGGACGTTCAGTGCGGCCATGTCCGTGCGGAACAGCTGCGTCTGTGACTCGGCCAACTCACGCCAGTCCACGCCCGTGGCGATCGCGCGCTCCAGCAGGGGGTCGTCCACGTCCGTGACGTTCTGCACGTAGTCCACGGGGTACCCGGCGTCGCGCCAGGCACGGTAGAGCAGGTCGAACGTGACGTACGTGGCGGCGTGGCCCATGTGGGTCGCGTCGTACGGAGTGATCCCGCACACGTAGAGCCCCGCGCGGTCCCCCAGCGGCGCCACCGCCTCCGTGCGTCCGGTACTCGTGTCGTGCACCCTCGGGACGCAGGACGTCCCGGGCAGTTCCGGGACCGGGCGGCTGGGCCAAGACTTCATGTTCACCTTCGGTAGGAGGAGCTGACAGTACTCACGATCGCAACGGGCCCCGCCGGTGCGCTATTCCCCGGGACACGGGGAGCCACTCGCCGGGGCCGGTCGCCACGGCGGGTGCCCGGGCAGGATCAGGCGTTGATCAGACCCGTGCCGAGCAGCACGAACACCACGGCACCCAGCAGCACGCGGTACCACACGAACAGGTTGTAGCTGCGCTCGGAAATGTAGTGCATGAACCAGCCGATGATCAGGTAGCCCACCGCGAACGCAATGACGGTGGCCACGGTCGTCTGGCCCATGGTGTAGACCCCGCCGGCCTCCTTACCGCTGACCGCCTTGTAGAGCTGGTAGAGCCCGGAGGAGAACACGGCGGGGATCGCCAGCAGGAACGCGTAGCGCGCGGCGGCGGCTCGCGTGTAGCCCATCAGCAGACCGGCGGTGATGGTTCCGCCGGAGCGGGAGACTCCCGGGATCAGCGCAAGCGCCTGCGCGAAGCCGTAGCCCACGGCGTGCTTGAGGTTCAGGTCCTCCAGGCTGCGCTCCTGCTTGCCCACCCGGTCTGCGATGGCCAGGAAGAGACCGAAGACGACGAGCATCGTGGCCGTGATCCACAGTGAACGGAACTGCGTCTCGATGTAGTCCTGCAGCAGCAGGCCGAGCACCGCAATGGGCAACGAGCCCAGGATGATGAACCACCCCATGCGGGCGTCCGGATCGCTGCGGTCCACCCTGCCGGTCAGCGACAGCGCCCACCGCTTGATGATGCGCACGATGTCCCGCCAGAAGAAGATGATCACAGCGGTCTCCGTGCCCAGCTGCGTGATCGCGGTGAAGGTTGCACCGGGGTCCGCGCCGTTCGGCAGGAACTCGCCCACGATCCGCAGGTGCGCGGAGGAGGAGACGGGGAGGAATTCTGTCAGGCCCTGCACCAGGCCCAGGATTATCGCTTCGATCCAGTTCACGCGACAACTGTACGGCACCCCCTCCGGGCCTCCCCCGCCACCGGCCTGAGAGCACTCTGGGCACCCACCGCGCGCCCGATCCGCACGCTGGATCCACGCCGAGGTCACAGGTGCGGGTCACAGGCCACGGGCGTCACAGTCGGCGGCGTGGCCGCGACGTCATCGGCGGGAACCCCGGGTGTCTTCCTGGGGGAAACGCACGAGGGCCCCCACCAGCGGTGGGGGCCCTCGTCGATCCGGTGTGCCGGTCGCGTCAGCGGCGCTCGCGCGACCCGTTGGAGGAGTCTGCGGAGGAGTCGTCGTCCTCGTCGTAGTCGTCCTCGTCCACGAGGTCCTCGTCCAGCATCTCGTTGTCCTCGAGGAGGTCGTCCTCCTCGTCGTCATCGTCCTCGTCGTAGTCGTCGTCCGAGTCGTCGTCGTCCGCGAAGACGGTGAGGGGGGTGACCTCGTCGTAGGCGTCGTAGAGCGCCTCCTCGTAGGCCTCGAACGAGTTCGCGATGGCCAGGTAGGCCCCGTCCACCGAGGGGTCGTCGTCCGAGCGGCGGTTGGCCGCGGCGGCGAGGTGTTCTTCGAGGGCGTTGACGAGAGATTGCAGGGCGGCGCGGGGATCGGTGCTCATGGTGTAGACGTTAGCCGGTATCGGAGCAGAATGGGTAGCGATGAAAGAACAACGTCTGAAGCACAGTTCGGTGTCCGGCCACCCCACCATGACCGGACGCGACGAGCGCTACGAGTACCTCTCGCTGACCGTGGCGCCCCGCGAGAAGATTGCCGAGGCCCGGACCCGCGTCAAGGAGCACGCGGAGTACGGCAAGTGGGAGCTCATGCGCTCCGCGGTGCTCTACGGGGGTGCCCGGCGCTACGTGATGCGCCGGCGCATCATGCGCGTGGATCGCACGCTCTGACTCGGGGCCTCACTCGCAGACGGGCCCGAGCAGGGAGGTGGCCGTGGCGGCGAGCACCGACTCCGGGTCCGAGGGGTGGTACAGCCCCGCGAGCACGTCCCGGTAGAGGCGTTCCAGCTCCGTGCCGCTGCGGTACTGGGACCCTCCGGAGGCGCGCAGGACAAGGTCCACGACCTCCCGGGCGGACTCGGTGGCACGGTGCTTGACGCCCGAGAAGAGGATGAACCAGCGCGCGCCGTGTCCAGGGTCTCGTTCGGACCCCAGGGCGTCCACGTCCGCCGCGAGCTGGCGCAGCTGCAGCTCCACCCCGTCCCGCAGCACCCCGGCCCGAGCAATGTGGCGGCGGATGTCCGGGTCGTCCGAGTACGGCGCGCCCTTGGCGAGTGAGCGGCGCGCAGTGGTGACCTCGACCGCCACCTGGATCGCCCGGTCGGCGATGCCCGTGTAGACAGCCGCCAGCAGCAGCTCGAAGCACCCGAAGATCCCCCACACCACCGGGTCCGGGTTCGGCCCCACCGGGGTGGTGGCCAGCAGGTCCTCCCGACGCAGCAGGGCACCGTCCAGCACGGTGGTGCAGGACTGCGAGCCCCGCATTCCCAGGGCGTTCCAGTCCTGGCGGACATCCACGCCGGGCACCGCGGTGGTGTGCTCCGCCCGGGTGAGGAAGCCGACGACGAGCCGCGCGGCGTCGTCGTCCCGCTCCGTGCGCGCGTGGACCAGAAGGCGCGTCCACCGCGGGGACAGGGACGTGAAGATCTTGGTGCCGTGGAGGCGCCAGCCCTCGGGGGTGTCGTGCGCGCGGGTCGTGGCGTCGAAGAGCACGGAGTCGTTTCCGGCCTCCGAGATGCCGAACGCGAAGACCTCCCCGGCCACCGCGTCCTCAAAGATCCGCCTGGCGCGCTCGTCCCCGCGCAGGTGCAGGGTGTAGCCGATCCCCACGATGACGTGGTGCATGTTGATGCCCAGGGCCGTGGCCGGCGCCGCGGTGGCGAGCCGACGCTGGGCCGCCACTGCCTGCTCCAGTGTGAAGCCCAGCCCGCCGAACTCGCGCGGCACGAGCATCCGCAGGTACCCGGCCTCCCGCAGGGCCTCGAAGTCCTCGTCGAAGAAACGGTTCTCGCGGTCCACCGCGCCCGCCCGGCCCCGGATCTGATCGATCAGCTCGTCCGGCAGCAGTTCGGTGACGGCGTTCATCTCAGGCTCTTTCCATGGGGTGCGTTCGGGACGCGGTGGTTGAACGGTGCAGGGGAGGCGACGCCGCGCGGCTCAGTAGCTGCGCAGCAGCCGGTCGAGCACGCGGGAGCCGAATTCGAGCGAGGACACCGGAACCCGCTCGTCCACACCGTGGAACATGCCCGTGAAGTCCAGCTCCGGGGGCAGCTGCAGGGGCACGAAGCCGTAACCGGTGATGCCCAGACGGGACAGGGACTTGTTGTCCGTGCCGGCGCCGAGCATGTAGGGCAGCACCACGGCGTCCGGGTCCTCCGCGCTCAACGCGTCCACCATGGCGTCCACCACGGTGCCGGAGAACGGGACCTCCAGGCCGATGTCCTCGAACTCGGTCTCGATGCGCACCCTGTCTCCCGCGAGCTCCTGCAGCTTGGCGCGCACGTACTCCTCCTGCTCCGGCAGGAAGCGGACGTCCACCGAGCCCTGGGCGGAGCCGGGGATCACGTTCGTCTTGTAGCCGCCGTCCAGGCGGGTGGGGTTCGAGGTGTTCTGCAGGGTGGCACCCACGAACCGTGAGACCGCCCCGAGCTCCTTCAGCAGCCGCTGGGGGTTCTGGGGGTCGAACTCCACCCCCGTGAGCTCGGTGACCTCGTCCAGGAACGCGCGGGTGGTCTTGGTCAGCTCCACGGGCCACGTGAACTCGCCGATGTTCGCCATCGCCCGCGAGAGGTGGGTGACCGCGTTGTCCTCGTGCAGCCCCGAGCCGTGGCCCGCCTGACCCTCCGCAACCAGCCGCAGCCACATGAAGCCCTTCTCCGCCGTCTGCAGCAGGTACGCCCGGCGCCCGCCGATGTCGGCGGAGAAGCCACCCACCTCGCTCAGGGCGTCCGTGACGCCGTCGAAGACCTCCGGGTGCTCCTGGACCATGTACTTGGAGCCGTAGCGCATGCCGGCCTCCTCGTCCGCGAAGAACCCGAAGACGATGTCCCGCTTCGGCCGTGTGCCCGTGCGGCGCATGTGGCGCAGCACCGAGAGCATCATGGCGTCCATGTCCTTCATGTCCACGGCGCCGCGGCCCCAGATCATGCCGTCCCTGACCTCCGCCGCGAACGGGTCCACGGACCAGTCCTGGGCCATGGCGGGCACCACGTCCAGGTGGCCGTGCACGAGCAGCGCGTCCGCGCCGGGGTCCGAGCCCTCGAGGCGGGTGAAGACGTTCGCCCGGCCGGGCGCGGACTCGAAGTACTGGGCCTCCAGGCCCACCTCCTCGATCAGCCCGGCAACGTACTCCGCGGCCGCGCGCTCGCCCTCCGCCTCCCCGCTCGCGTAGTTGGAGGTGTCGAAACGGATCAGCTCGCGGCAGATCCGGGCGGCCTCCCCCTCGGGGGAGGAACCGCCTGCGGGGGTGGCGTCCGCTGCCGAGGGTGCTCCGGTGTGCTCGCTCATGGTCCTCGTCTCTCGTTGCTGTCTCTCGCCGCCGCGGTGGGTCTGCACCCCACGGTAGTCCCCGCGTGGACTTACAGGGGTTCTCCGCTACTCTGAATGACGGATGCACCCGTGTTCACCCCTGACCCGTGGAAGGCCGTCATGACTGGAAACATCACACTGATCGCCCGCACCGCGCCCGGTTCGCGCGAGGTCACGGCCACGAGCCGCGCCGTGACGGAGGCGGACACCGCGGAGCTCACCCGCCTGTTCCTGGAGGCCTACGGTTCCAAGATCTCCGGCACCGCCGAGGATGCCGAGCGCATGATCCGCGGCGCATTCCAGGGAGACTTCGGCCCGTTCCTGAGCCGGGAGTCGCAACTGATCGAGGACGAGAACGGCACCCCCGTGGCCGCCGCCGTGGTGCTGGAGCGGCGCAAGGACCGCACTCTCCCGGACGTCCCCTACCTCTTCGAGCTCTTCACGGCCTCCTCCCACCGCCGCCGCGGCTACGCGGAGCAGCTCGTGCGCCAGGTCATGGCTTCGCTGCACGAGAGCGGTTACGAGGAGGTCTGCGTGCGCATCCCGGAGGACAACGCCGCCGCGCTCGCCCTGTACCTCACGCTGGACTTCAACCGCTGGACCCCCGAGCAGGACGAGTTCTAGTCCGCTCCCTGCCTGGCACGCGCCCGGGTCGCGACGTTGTAGCCCACAACGGTGGCCCGGGCGTCCTCGTGTCCGGCGCAGACCCTGGTCAGCGCAGGTCGAGGTCCGCGGCCAGCGGCGGCTGGTGCGTGGTGTCCGTGCGGGACGCCCAGCGCACGGTGACCTCCACGACCCGAAGGTTCTCCGGGTCCCGGGTGTCCGTGGAGCCGGGGTGCTGGGCGGCGAGCGCCTCCGTGGCCGGGGCGGCGTCGGAGCCCTCCAGGACCCGCGCCTCGCCCTCGAGCTGGACCTCGTGGGCTCCGTCCTGCACCAGGACCATGGACACGCGGGGGTCCGAGGTGATGTTGGTGAACTTGCGGGACTGCGCGTTGGTGCCGAAGGTGATCTTCCCGGCGTCCGTGGCGGCGACGAGCACGTAGGCGGACTCCGGGGCTCCCGTGCCGCTGTTGCTCGCGACCACTGCCCCACCGGTGCCACGGACGAAGTCCACCAGCCATCGTGCGTCCTCGGTCAGGGTGTTGCCCAGTTCCACCATCGTCGTCCCCCGGTGCTCGTGAGTGTGCGGTGGTTCTCCCACCACGTCCCACTGTAGGGGCGGGCGTCGGAGCCGTCACGGGGTGCCGCGCCGGGCGGTGGTGTCAGAAGCGTGGTGCCAGTGGTGAGGTGTCGGCGATGCGGCCTCGTGCCGTGCGGTCAGGGCTGTAGCGTCACAGCAGGGTGTCGAGGGGTTCCACCAACCGGGGGCCCGTTGAGGAGACCGATCCCACCTCCGTGGTCACGGGGTGCATCTGCCACTCTGCGGCGACCCCCAGCGACTCGGCGACGGCCCGCTCCACGAGCGCCGCGGCGTGCGCCTTGTCCTTCCCCGGCGCGATCCACTCGCGCGCAAAGTCCCGGGTCATGCCCATCGGAAGCCGGTTGTGCAGCGCACCGAGCTGCGCCAGGTGGGGGTTCTCGTCCCCCGGGGATGGTGCCTCGCGCGTGAGAATCGAGCACGAGAGCAGCCAGTGCCCCGCGGCACCGTCGCCCCCGGCGTTCCTCCCGGCCCGTGTCTGTCCCTCGCGCACCGCGTCCGACGCGTGCTCCGGGATGCGCCACCACTCGTAGATCCCGGCAAACCAGATCTCGGACCCGTCCTCGGGATGGACGAAGTACGGCTGCTTGCGCCCCTTCCCCGTCTCCGGGGCCTTCCACTCGTAGTACCCGTCCGCGGGAATCGCGCACCGGCGGGCGGCCACGGCGGAACGGAACGATGGTTTCTCGGTGACCGTCTCGGAGCGGGCGTTGAACATCTTGGAGCCGATTGAGATCTCCTTGGCCCACGAGGGGACCAGACCCCACCGCGCCGCGTGCAGCTCCGCGACCAGCTGCCCGTCCTCGGACAGGCGCTCCAGCAGGACGGGCACGGTGTGGGTGGGGGCCACGTTCCAACTGGGCCCCACGGCGTCGCCCACCGAGTCGTCCACCCGGGCGTCGAAGGGCAGGGCCAGCTGGCCCGGGGTCCTCGCGATCACATAGCGGCCGCACATGGTGTGCTCCTTTCCTGATGGGCGCTCACCGTTCGCCGTCTCCGACGACCCGCCCGTAGCCCATGTAGGCGGAGTAGCGGCCGTAGACGTCGAGCAGCGCCTCCTCGACCTCGGCCACGGTGGTCCCGGGCCGGACGTCTGCCACGCACCCGGCAGTGCTCGGCTCCCACGGCACGTCGAGTGCGGCGTACACGTCCTCCAGCACTGCGCGCAGCGGTTCGGCCTCCTCGACCACGAGCACCGTGGAGAAGTACCAGGCCCCGGCCACCACGCGCTGGGCGGTGCCAGCGAGTTTGACGGGGCGCCGGGGGTCCTCGGCCGTGCCCGGCGCGTGCACGCTGTACTCCCCCGCGCAGTACTCCCCCGGGATCTCTCCCACCTGGGCAGGGACCTCGAGTTCCTCGAGCGCCGCCACAACCATGTCCCCGAACAGCCGGTAGCGGTCCTGGATGCCGGTCTTCGGGTCCGGGTCCGGTTCCACGTGGTCGATCACGAGGCAACCCCCGTGGTAGGCGGCCGCGCGGCCGCCCACGCGGCGCACGAGCGGGGTGAACGCGGCGTCGACGGCGGCCTGGCGGGCGTGCGCGAACCCCGGGTTGAGCTCGTCCCGCCGCCCGAATGCCACGGTGGGGCGCGGCTGGTAGACGCGCAGCACCGGTTCGGTGACGCCCCCGCGGGCCGCGTCGAGGATGGCGAGCGCACGGCGGTAGTCCTGCTCCGCGCCCAGGGATTCGCGCTGACGTATGAGTTTCATGCTGGCGCCAACTCTAGTCCAGGGAGGCAACGCCCAGACGGCGGTCCAGCACGGGCTCGACCTTGAACGCCGCGGACGGCACACCGGTGTTCTCACCGGACCTCGCGCACGACTCAGATCCCGCACACGCTCCCACACGCGGCGGGGCGCGACGACGCCGAGCGCTTCAGACGCCGGACGGAGCCAACTGCTCCCGGGACCGCTGTGCTCCGGTTCCCTGGGTGGCGGGCTGCTGCTGGGCCGGGGCCGCCACGCGCGGAACCGCGGTCGCCGGACCGTGGGCCGCCGCGGCGACGAGCGCGGTCTTCAGCAGGTGCGGGTCGTCGAGCAGGTCACGGGACTGGTTGAGCGAAGCGAGCACCGTACACGTCATGGTCACGCCTCCGCGCGGGACGAAACGGTTGACGCGGCGCACGGCCGCGTTCCAGCGCCTGCGCTGGTCCCGGGTGAGCTCGTGGCCCCCCAGCTCGTCGAGCCAGGCGCGGGCGCCCACGAACACGCGGGTGACGAGCTCGCGCTCGAACGCCTCCACGGATCCGGTACCACCCATTACCCTGTTCAATGCCGTGAGTTCCGCGACGGACACCGCCGCCTTCACGGTTGCTGCAGCACGAGTCATGTCCTTCAAGCCCCCTGTGAAGATCTCTTCCACGGTGGCGGCGCGCGCCGCCACCCCGGTTGTCGATCGTGCCCCCATGAACCTCACGATCCCCCCGGATCGGCTGCGAGTTCACGGGGAACCTCCCCTTGTGCTCCCAGTCTAGGACTGCGCGCGAGGCGGTTACAGTCGCACATTGGGGGACGTGGGATACACCTGTCCCCGGGTGTGAAGCGGCGGTGCGGTGCGCAATGGCAACGCGACGTCGACGCCCCCCCGGACCGCACGCCACTTCAGGAACGCGGCAGGCCCGGGACCCGCGCGTCGTGCGGATCCCGGGCCCGGTGGCGCCCGCGTGTCAGCTCAGGGTCTCAGGGGCGGCTCAGAAGTCCCAGTCCTCGTCCTCCGTGTTCACGGCCTTTCCGATCACATACGAGGAGCCGGAGCCGGAGAAGAAGTCGTGGTTCTCGTCCGCGTTCGGGGACAGCGAGGAGAGGATTGCCGGGGAGACGTCCGTCATCTCGCGGGGGAACAGCGCTTCGTAGCCCAGGTTGTTCAGCGCCTTGTTGGCGTTGTAGTGCAGGAACTTCTTGACGTCCTCGGTCCACCCCACGGAGTCGTAGAGGGCCTCCGCGTAGGCCACTTCGTTTTCGTAGAGCTCGTCCAGCAGGTCGTAGGTGTAGTCCTTGAGCTCCTGCTGACGCTCCGGGGTCTCCTGCAGCAGACCCTTCTGGTACTTGTAGCCGATGTAGTAGCCGTGCACGGCCTCGTCGCGGATGATCAGGCGGATCAGGTCCGCGGTGTTCGTCAGCTTGGCGTGCGAGGAGAAGTACATGGGCAGGTAGAAGCCCGAGTAGAAGAGGAAGGACTCCAGCAGCGTGGAGGCAACCTTCTTCTTCAGGGGGTCCTCCCCCTTGTAGTAGCTCAGCACGATCTCGGCCTTGCGCTGCAGGTACTCGTTCTCACGGGACCAGCGGAACGCCTCGTCGATCTGCTTCATGGAGGACAGCGTGGAGAAGATGGACGAGTAGGACTTTGCGTGCACCGACTCCATGAACGCGATGTTGGTGTACACCGCCTCCTCGTGCAGCGTCTTGGCGTCGGGGATGAGCGAGACGGCGCCCACGGTGCCCTGGATGGTGTCCAGCAGTGTCAGGCCCGTGAACACCTTCATGGTCAGGTCCTGCTCCTCGGCGGTGAGGGTCTTCCAGGACTGGACGTCGTTGGACAGCGGCACCTTCTCGGGGAGCCAGAAGTTGCTGGTCAGGCGGTCCCAGACCTCGGTGTCCTTCTCGTCCTGAACCCGATTCCAGTTGATGGCCTCTGCCGGGTGGCGGAGCAGTTCGACCTGTTCGGTGGTCATGGCGGCGCAGACTCCTTCGTAGCTGACTGTGCCCCGGTGCGCACGTGGGAAGACTGCCCCGCGGTGTCGTTACCACATGGGGTTGGCGGGGGCCGTGCCAGGGGATCTCCCAGGTTACTCCACCCGCGCGCGGACCCTGCCGCGTTTCCGTCGACGGTGCCGGGGCTGTTTTCTGAGGGCGAACGCCCCCCCGCGGGTCTTCCCTGTGGCGCCCACTGCCGTGCAGGATGAGTGACATGCCGACCCGGTACCGGGCTGGTGACTCAAGCGAAAGGAATCAGATCATGCCTGATCTCGGAGGACTCGCGGATAAGGCCAAGGATCTGGCCGGAGGCCACCAGGACAAGGTCAACGAGGGTATCGACAAGGCCGGAGACGCCGTCGACGACAAGACCGGCGGCAAGTTCGAGGGCCAGGTCGACCAGGGCCAGGACGCCGTGCGCGACCGCTTGGGCGGCAACGAGTAGTCGTTCCCCCTACAGACCACGACAGCGCCCCGTCCACTTCGGCGGAGGGGGCGCTGTTCTTCGTGCGGGCCTCTCCCAAGAGTCTTCTCGCGCCGGTCACTCGGCGTCCCGCAGCCGTGCGGGGCCTCAGGCCTCGTCGGCCTCGCGGGCAAGGGCGGTGAGACGGGAGACCGCGCGGTAGTACTTCTTCTGGTACCCGCCGGCCATCATCTCCTCGGTGAAGACCTGGTCGAACGGGACGCCCGTGGAGAGGATGGGCAGGTCCCGGTCGTAGAGGCGGTCGGCGAGCACCACGAAGCGCAGCGCCACGGCCTGCTGGTCGATCGTGCGCACCCCGCGCCACGCCATGGCGTCCAGGTCTTGGATCAGCGCCCGGTAGCGGGAGGGGTGCACACGGGAGAGCTGGTCCACGAGCGCCTCGAAGTCGTCCAGCGCCACCCGCTTGCCCGGGAAGTGCTGCTCGATCGCGGTGTCGAGCGCGGCGTCGTCGGCCAGGGGCGACGGTGCCTGGGGCAGACCGCGGTGGCGGTAGTCCTCGCCGTCCACCCGGACCACCTCGAACTGCGAGGAGAGCACCTGGATCTCGCGCTGGAAGTCCTGCGCCGCGAAACGCCCCTCCCCCAGCGACCCCGGCAGCGTGTTTGACGTCGCGGCGAGCTTCACACCGGCATCCGCGAGCTCGCGCATCAGCCGGGACATCAGCACAGTGTCCCCGGGGTCGTCCAGCTCGAACTCGTCGATGCACACGAGCGAGTACTCCTTCAGGGCGTCCACCGTACGGCGGAACGTCAGCGCACCCACGAGGTTGGTGTACTCCACGAACGTGCCGAACGCCTTGGGCCCGGGCACCGCGTGCCACAGGGACGCGAGCAGGTGGGTCTTGCCCACGCCGAACCCGCCGTCCAGGTAGATGCCCTGTGCCGCGGTCGATGCCTTGGAGCCGCCGAAGAGCTTCGAGAAGAACCCGCCGCCACCCTGGCCGCCGCGCCCCGAGACGCCCGCGGCGAAGGCCTTTAGCTTCTGCACCGCCTCCGCCTGGGTGGGCTGGGAGGGGTCCGGGCGGTAGGTGTCGAAGGAGACTTCACCGAAGCGCTCAGAGGGCCGGAAGCCGTCGAGCAGTTCTTCGGCCGAGACCCGCGGGTTGCGGTCGACCAGGTGTTCGATCTGAGTGCTCACGTTCCGGGACCTCCCGACCTGCTCCCCCGCGCACCCCGGGCTCGGGGTCCTGCAGGCAGCTGGTCCTGTGCATAGACGGTTGGCGGGAGCGCTGGCACGCACCCCCTTCTGCCCCCGATGCTACCGGTCAGCCCGTGGTGAACACGGCCCGGGCTGTGACGGGGCAGTCACTGCCCGGTATGCACGTGCCGCGGGCTCCCCACTACGCTGGAGGCAGGAAGACGGGCGGTCCGCCGTGGGCCGCAACCGTGACAGCGCCAGGACAAGGAGAGGTTTCAATGGCTGTAGGAGCAGAGCAGAACAAGGCGTTCGCACAGTACGCGCACCCGCAGCGGCTGGTGTCCACCGAGTGGGTGGCCGAGAACGTCGGGGCCCCGGGCGTCGTCGTCGTCGAGTCGGACGAGGACGTCCTGCTGTACGAGACCGGGCACGTCCCCGGTGCCGTGAAGATCGACTGGCACACAGACCTCAACGAGCCGGACACGCGCGACTACGTGGACGGAGAGCAGTTCGCCGAGCTGATGTCCCGCAAGGGCATCAGCCGCGACGACACCGTGGTGATCTACGGGGACAAGTCCAACTGGTGGGCCGCCTACGCCCTGTGGGTCTTCACCCTCTTCGGCCACCCGGACGTCCGTCTCATGGACGGTGGCCGCGACAAGTGGATCGCCGAGGGCCGTGAGCTGACCACGGACGCCACCGAGGTCACCCAGGCCGAGTACCCCGTGGTCGAGCGGAACGACGCCCCCGTCCGCGCGTACCGCGAGGACGTTCTGGCCGCGCTCGGCACCACTCCGCTGATCGACGTCCGCTCCCCCCAGGAGTACACGGGCGAGCGCACCCACATGCCGGACTACCCCCAGGAGGGCACGCTGCGCGGCGGGCACATCCCCACTGCGGCCTCCGTCCCCTGGGCCCGTGCCGCCGCCGAGGACGGCACGTTCAAGTCCCGTGCGGAGCTCGAGGCCATCTACCGGGACGAGGTGGGCCTGCAGCCGGGCGACGACGTGATCGCGTACTGCCGCATCGGCGAGCGCTCCTCCCACACCTGGTTTGTGCTCACCCACCTGCTGGGTTACGAGAACGTGCGCAACTACGACGGCTCCTGGACCGAGTGGGGCAACGCCGTGCGCGTTCCCGTGGCCCAGGGCGAGGAGCGCGGCGAGGCCCCGGGGTCTTCCCTGTGAGCGCGCAGGACCTTCCGGAGCAGCTGGCGGAGCTCGTGAGAGAGTTCAACGAGGTCCCGGATCCGGACAAGCTGCAGCTGCTGCTCGAGTTCTCACGCTCCCTGCCCGAGCTGCCCGACCGTCTGGGTGAGCACCCCGAGGAGCTGGAGCAGGTCACCGAGTGCCAGTCGCCCCTGTTCCTCGCGGTCGAGGTGGGCGACGGCGACGACGCCCCGGTCAGCCTCTTCTTCTCGGCCCCGGCCGAGGCACCCACCACCCGGGGCTTTGCCTCGATCCTGCACGAGGGCCTCAACGGCCTGCCTGCGGCCCAGGTGCTCGAGGTCCCGGACGACCTCCCGGAGCGCTTCGGGCTGACCCGGCTCGTGTCCCCCCTGCGCATGCGGGGGATGTCCGCAATGCTTGGGCGCATCAAGCGCCAGATCCAGGCACGCCAGGCGGTCTGAGCCAGCCTCACGAAACGCGCGGTGCCCGGGACATCGGTGCCGGGCACCGCGCTCGTGTCGTCCCAGGGTTCTCCACCGCCCGCCGTCGCCCCCCGTGCCTCGTCCGCCCCGGTCTCTCGACCGTCTGGTCCGACGACGCCGCACCCCGGTCCGTGGCGCGACCGACCCGAGTGCCGAGCGCTCTGCCGCCCGGAGGACCGTGCGCTCGCGACGGGATCAGCGCCGCGGGGCGAGCCGTGACGGGAGCCAGTCCTGGATCGCCCGCTCGTAGCGCTTGCGCTCGATGTTCCACTCCTTGGTGTGCCGCGCGCCGGTGAAGCCCACGAAGTCCACGAGCGGGCTCAGGTCCGCAAGCTTCACGGACCCCGCCACGGGTACCACCTCGTCGTCCGTGGAGTGCAGGATGAGGGTGGGCGTGTCGATGTCCTCCCAGCGGGAGAGCCAGTCGAGGGCGTGCAGGTCCAGGGGTGCCGCGAGCCCGGTGATGCGCGGGCCCAGCCGGTGGGAGATCATGTCCGCGGCCATCCGCCCCACGCGCCGGGGCACCCGGTGCACCTTTGTCTGGTGGGCCAGCAGCTCGTACCAGTCCACCACGGGTCCGGTGAGCACGAGGGCGCGCAGCCGGTCACGGTACTCGGTGAGCTCAGCGGTGCGCAGCACAATGGCCCCGCCCATGGACCAGCCGAAGAGCACGATCTCCGTGGCCCCGTGCTCCAGCGCGTAGCGGATCCCGGCCTGGACGTCCTCCCACTCGGTGAAGCCCAGCCCGTAGCGGTGGTCCGGAGTGGCGGGCGCGTCACCGTCGTTGCGGTAGGACAGCAGCAGACTGTGCAGCCCGAGCCTGCGGGCCACCCGGGCGCCACGGATGCACTCAGCGCGCTGGGCCCCCCGGCCGTGGACCATCACGGCCCACGTGCCGGTGCGGGCGGCGTCGCCCCCCTTCGCGGGCACGAACCACGCCGGCGCGTCCCCCAGTGGGGTGGGAATCTGCACCTCCTCGTACGGCAGGCCCGCGTCCGACGGCCGGGCATAGACCGTGCCGGTCCACCAGCCCCGAGCGCCCACCGTGAGCTCGCCGCTGTACACGCGCTCCACCAGGCGGGTCACGGTGCCGCCGGTCTGTCGCACCACGAAGCCGATCCGGGCGAGGCCCCGGCCCTCGTCGAAGCGCAGCGCGTAGGTCCCTGCGACGCGGGTGTCCGGCGTGGCCGGCAGGGTCACGAGGTCCCGGCCCGAGTTAGCGTCCTTCTCGATCTTGAGCACCGTGACGTTGCCGGGACGGGTGGAGGGGGTCACCACGTGGCGGGCGACGAGTGCGGCCACGCCGCCGGACAGCGCGAAGGTGGCCGACGCCGCGCCCACACTGGCCGCGGCGCCCACGAGTGCGCCGTGGCGCCACGCGCGCGCGTCCGTGCCGGGGCGGGGAGAGGTCTCGGAAGCCATGGCGTCATTGTGGCACGCGGGCATAACGGCGACGGCTCCGTCGTTGGACACCACGGGAAGAAATGACACCGAGTAGCAGGAGGCACCACCGTGGATCCCCGGACCCAGCAGCACGACACCGACGGCCGAGGCGAGGACCGGGCCCTGAGCCCCGAGGCCGCCGCCGCCCGCACCGACGCGCAGTGGCGCCAGGTACTCAACCCCGTGGAGTACCAGGTGCTGCGCCAGGCGGGCACCGAACGTCCCCACACCGGCGAGTACGTGGACACCACCACCGAGGGGGTGTATGAGTGCCGCGCGTGCGGCGCGGAGCTGTTCCGCTCCGAGACCAAGTTCGCCTCCCACTGCGGCTGGCCCTCGTTCTTCGCGCCGCTGGCCGAGGACCGGGTGCGCTACATCGAGGACACCACCATGGGCATGAAGCGCGTGGAGGTCCGTTGCGCCACCTGCGACTCCCACCTGGGCCACGTCTTCGAGGGCGAGGGCTACGGCACGCCCACGGACCTGCGGTACTGCATGAACTCCGTGTCGCTGCGCCTGGTTCCCGCTGAGGCAGCCGAGGGTTCGGACGCGACGGTGTGAGACCACGCCGTCGTGAGCGGGACTGCCCGGTCTCGGGCCGACATGCGGGCGCGACACGACGCCAAAGACGCTGCGTTTCGTAACGCTGTGGTTACTGTGACGTTGTGGGAGCGGTAACCGAGTTGAACAGCACTCCGGACGTGTTCCGCGCGGTCGTGCAGGCTCTCGAGAGCGCCCGCTTCCGCCCGGAGGTCGCGCTCAGCCGGATCGCCCCGCCGCGCGGTCTCGCCCCCCACGCCATCTCCTTCGCCGCCGAGGTGGGACACGGCCTGCACCGCCGCCTCACCAACCCGGAGGAACCCCGCACCGCCCGCGAGGCACCGGCCTCCGGACGGTTCGTCGTGCTCTACGACGAGTCCTGTCCCCAGCCGTGGCAGGGACCGTTCCGGATCGTGAGCTGGTTCCGCTCCCGCCTGGACGCAGAGATGGGCCGCGACGAGCTCCTCCCGGACGTGAGCTGGTCCTGGCTCACGGACACCCTGGGAGAGCACGGTGCGCGGTTCACCGCCGAGGGCGGCACCGCCGCACGCACCGTCGAACGCCACTACGGCAGCCTGACCGAGCAGGCGGACGTGGCCCAGGTGGAGGTCAGAGCCTCCTGGACGCCCGTCCAGCACGGAGGCCCCCAGCACTGGGCACACACGCACCTCAACGCGTGGGCCCAGGTGCTGTGCACCGCCGCGGGGCTCCCGCCGCACCACGAGGGCGTCACCTACCTGTAGGTCCGCCCCGCACCCATCCGACCCGGCCGCGGAGAACCCCGCGACCCCCGATCCGCCGTTCGAGGACCACCCATCAGCAGCAACGCCAACGATCCCTCACCCGCCCGCGAACCGGGACCGCCCGAGATCGTGGTGCCCGGCTTCGAGCACTTCGACATTCCAGCGACCGTGCATCTCAACGGACCCGCGGACGGTCTGCCGCGCGTTGTCGACACCGCCCGTGGCCTCGCCCGGGCCGCCGAGCAGCTCGCGGTCGCCACCGGGCCGGTGGCCGTGGACACCGAGCGCGCCTCCGGCTTCCGCTACGGTCAGCGCGCGTTCCTCGTGCAGCTGCGCAGGGAAGGCGCGGGCACCATCCTCATCGACCCCGAAGCCGTGGGGTCCCTCGCCAGCGTGGACGAGGCCCTGCGCGGCGTCGAGTGGGTTCTGCACGCGGCCACCCAGGACATGCCGTGCCTGGCCGAACTGGACATGCGACCCGACCGGCTCTTCGACACCGAGCTCGGTGGGCGTCTGCTCGGGCTGCGGAAAGTGGGCCTGGCCTCGATGACCGAGGAGCTGCTCGGGTTCACGCTGTCCAAGGAGCACTCCGCGGTGGACTGGTCGCGCCGCCCGCTGCCCGTGGACTGGCTGAACTACGCCGCGCTGGACGTCGAGGTCCTGGTGCAGCTGCGCTGGGCCACCGAGGAGCGGCTGTCCCAGGCCGGGAAGCTGGACTGGGCGCTCGAGGAGTTCGAGCACGTCCGCACCGCTCCCCCGCCGCCCCCGCGCCAGGACCCGTGGCGCCGCACGCACGGCATGGGCAACGTGCGCGGACGGCGCAAGCTCACGGCGCTGCGCAACCTGTGGCAGGCTCGGGAGACCCTGGCCCGCCACAAGGACCTTGCGCCCACACGGCTGCTGCCCGACTCCGCACTCGTGGCCGCCGCCAACGCGATGCCCCGCACGGTGCCCCAGCTGCTGGGGACACCCGGCTTCCACGGGCGCCAGGCGGAGCGGGAGGCCACCCGGTGGCTCACCGCCGTTCAGGAGGCGAGGCTCGCGGAGGAACCCGTGCCCGCCACCGTCCCCTCGAACACCCTGCCACCGGTCAAGGCCTGGGAGACCAAACGCCCGGAGGCCGCCGCGCGGCTCTCGGTGGTCAAGCCGGCCGTCGCGCACCTCGCGGAGGAGCTGGGCCTCCCCACGGAGAACCTGCTGACGCCGGAGCACCTGCGCCGCTTCTGCTGGCAGCCCCCGCGCTCCACGTCCGACGACGCCGTGGCGGAGCGGTTGCGCGAGCTCGGTGCCCGTGAGTGGCAGATCCGGCACGTTGCCCCCGTGATCGGTGCCGAGTGGCGAACCCTGCGCTCCCAACGGCGCTCTGAGAAGTCGGCGGAAGCGCAGGACTGAGCCTGCTCCGCGGTGTTCCGGCGCCATGGCCTCGCCGTTCGGCTCCCGGCACGGCAGTGGCCGCACTCCCCTGTGGGTGTGCGGCCACTGCATTTTCACGTGTTGCCACGCGGTCTCACCGAGGCCCCGCGGGAGCCTTCACGTCACTGTCCGCGGACGGCCCCGTGGGCGGGTCAGTTCTTCATGTCCTTGGCATCCGGCGCCGGGTGGGCCGGCTTCATGTCCACCTCGTCCTCGGTGGTCGCGGGCTTGGGCAGCTCGGTCTCGGAGTCCTTCGAGGACTTCTCCTGAGCCTTGTCCTTGACCTCCTGAGCCTTCTGCTGCGCGGTCTGGGAACCCTGGGCGGCCTTGTCCTTGACGGTGGCCGCACCCTCCTGGGCCTTGCCCTTGACCGCGGCGGCACCGTCCGAGGCCTTCGCGCCCACGGTCTCGGCGGCCTTCTGGGCGCTCTCCGCGAGCTTCTCGCCCACTACGGGCACCTCGGACTTGACCCAGTCCGTGCCCTCGGAGACCTTGGACTGGACCTTCGGATCGTTCCAGGTGTTCAGGGCGCTCTCGCGCAGGGACTCGTAGCTCTTCCGCCCGGACGCGGAGCCGACCACGAAGCCGATCCCGAAACCGGCCACAAATGCAAGACGCTTGATCATGGGGCGTTCCTTCCGTTCACGCGGGTCGAGGGGACTCGGCCCGATCCTGATCACCATGGTACTGACAGTTCCCCCCCCCGCAAGGGCCCCCGCGCCGCTGCAAATCCACCGGACTGTGCAGATCTAGGATGGACGCGTCCGCGCACGAGGAGGAGCACCACCATGACCGCAGCCCACCGCCACCACGACGGCAGCGACCAGCAGGAGTTCGGCGAGGAGGCTCCTCCCGTGGCCTCCCGACGCCGCGTGGTCGGCGCGGCGGGGCTCGCCGCCGTGGGCGCCGCGGCCCTGAGTGCGTGTGGTTCCGGATCCGGCGGCGGCTCGAACGCCGCGGAAGCTCCCGCGGCTCCGGCCACCCCCACGGACGTGGCCGCGACCGAGGACATCCCGGTCGGCACGGGTGTGAAGGTGGACAAGGACGGTGTCCAGGCCGTGGTCGCCCAGCCCACCAAGGGAACCTTCACAGCGTTCTCCCCCGTGTGTCCGCACCAGGGCTGTCAGGTCAACCCGTCCGGGGATACCTACGTGTGCCCGTGCCACAGTTCCGTGTTCGACGTGCGCAGCGGTGACGTCACCGCGGGACCCGCCACCACCGGGCTGACGTCCTACCCGGTCTCGGTCCGCAACGGTCGAGTGGTGATCGGCTGAGCGCCGCACCCCAGTCGTGGCGGCATGTCCCAGTCCTGGCGATGCACCCTGGTCCCGGGGCCGTGTCCTGGCCCGCCCTAGTCCTGGCGGCGCGTCTCGGCGGCCGTCCCGCGGGGCGCGGCAGCGGCGTCGTCGGCCACGGGGCGGGCGTAGGGCACCTTGGTGCCCAGCACGGACGCGAGAGTGTCCTGGGCAATCCGCTGGGCGGTGACGCCCGTGCGCTGCAGGATCTGGTCCCTGCTCGCGTGATCGAGGAACTCCGTGGGCAGGCCCACCTCGTTCAGGGCCGTGTCGACACCGCGGGCGCGCATCTTCTGACGGATCAGGGAACCAATGCCCCCGGAGCGCACACCGTCCTCGATGACCACCACGATCCTGTGTGCCGCCGCGGTGTCCACCACGGACTCGGCCACGGGGAGCACCCAGCGGGGATCGAGCACCGTGGAGGACACGCCGTGCGCCGCGAGCCGCTCGGAGACCTCCAGCGCCGTGGTGCACATGGCGCCCACACCCACCAGAAGCACGTCCCGGTCGCGGCCGTCCGCCCCGGTGCCCTCCCCGTTGCGCGCCAGGACGTCCACGCCGTCGTCGAAGCGTTCGAGGGCGGGCAGGGGCTGGCCCACCGCGCCCTTCGGGTAGCGCACGACAGTGGGGGCATCGTCGACAGCCACCGCCTCTCGCAGCTCCTCAACCATCGTGGCCTCGTCCCGGGGTGCGGCCAGGTGCAGGCCGGGAACGATCTGCAGCAGCGCGAGATCCCACATGCCGTGGTGGCTGGGGCCGTCCGGGCCCGTGACGCCCGCGCGGTCCAGGACCACGGTCACGCCGGCGCGGTGCAGCGCGACGTCCATGAGCAGCTGGTCGAAGCCGCGGTTGAGGAACGTGGCGTAGAGGCCCACCACCGGGTGCAGACCGCTGAAGGCCATGCCCGCGGCCATCGTCAGGGCGTGCTGCTCAGCAATCCCCACGTCCACCACGCGCTCGGGGTGCGCGGCCTGCATCTTCTGCAGGCCCATGGGAATGAGCATGGCACCGGTGACGCCCACGACGTCCTCGCGCTCGTCCGCGATCCTCGCGATCTCGTCCCGGAAGACATGTGTCCAGGTGCGGGCGGTGGACGTGCCCTCGGGCTTGCCCGTGGCGGGGTCGATGATGGGCACGGAGTGGAACTGGTCGTTCTCGTCCAGGCGCGCGGGCAGGTAGCCGTGACCCTTCTCCGTGATGGCGTGGACGATCACCGGGCCGCCGTAGTTGCGGGCGTTGGTCAACGCCTGCTCCATGGCCTGCTGGTCGTGGCCGTCCACAGGACCCACGTACTTCATGCCGAGGTCCTCGAAGATCCCCTGCTGGACCACTACGTCCTTGATGCCCTGCTTCATGCCGTGCAGCCCGCGGTAGACGGCCTGGCCCAGGTGCCCCGACCCCGAGAGCAGCTGCCGGGCCTTCTCGAGGGTCTGCTCGTAGCGGCGGTCCGTTCGCATCGCGTCCACGCCCTGCTGCACGCTGGCCTGCAGCTCCTTGAGGTGGTTCGCAAAACCGCCCACGGTCGGGGCGTAGGAGCGGCCGTTGTCGTTGACTACGATCACCACCTTGCGGTGGCGGTCGGAGGCGATGTTGTTGACCGCCTCCCACGCCATGCCACCGGTCAGGGCACCGTCGCCGATTACCGCCACGGCGTGTCTGTCCTGCTGTCCCGTGAGCGCGTACCCGCGGGAGATTCCGTCCGCCCAGGACAGGGACGACGACGCGTGGGAGGACTCCACGATGTCGTGCTGCGACTCGACCCGGGATGGATAGCCCGCCAGCCCGCCCTGCTGGCGCAGCGTGGAAAAGTCCTGGCGGCCCGTGAGCAGCTTGTGCACGTAGGACTGGTGCCCGGTGTCGAAGACGATCGAGTCCTTCGGAGAGGAGAACACCCGGTGCACGGCCAGGGTGAGCTCGACAACGCCCAGGTTGGGTCCCAGGTGCCCGCCCGTCGCGGAGACGTGGGTGATCAGGAACGCCCGGATTTCCTCGGCCAGCTGCGCCATGGCCGCGGCGTCCAGGCCCTTCAGGTCCTCGGGTCCCTCGATGCTCTCCAGAAGCGTCATGGCCTGCTCTCCGTGGGTGTCTCGTGGTGCTCGGGCCCGGGGAACGGGCGAGCGGCCCGCCGGGGCTCACCCATGGGCCCGAAATGCTCCGTCCGATCCTACTCGCCCGCCCCGCGGGTGCGTGAACGGGCAGACGCCGCCGGCCGGTGACCTGAAGGTCACCGGCCGGCGGCGTTCTCGTGCTGGCAGCGCCTACTTGGCGATCTGACGCAGCACGTACTGCAGGATGCCGCCGTTGCGGTAGTAGTCGGCCTCACCCGGGGTGTCGATGCGCAGCACGGCGTCGAACTCCACGGTGGAGCCGTCCTCCTTCGCGGCGGTGACCTTCAGGGTCTTGGGGGTGGTGCCGTCGTTGAGGGCGGTCACCCCTTCGATCGAGAAGGTTTCTGTGCCGTCCAGGCCCAGCGAGTCGGCGGACTCGCCCTCGGGGAACTGCAGGGGCAGCACGCCCATGCCGATCAGGTTGGAGCGGTGGATGCGCTCGTAGGACTGCGCGATCACCGCGCGGACGCCGAGCAGCGAGGTGCCCTTTGCCGCCCAGTCGCGCGAGGAGCCGGAACCGTACTCCTTGCCGCCGAGCACCACCAGAGGCACGCCGGCCTCCTGGTAGTTCATCGCGGCGTCGTACACTGCGGCCTGGGGGCCGCCGTCCTGGGTGAAGTCGCGGGTGAAGCCGCCCTCCACGCCGTCCAGGAGCTGGTTCTTGATGCGGATGTTCGCAAACGTGCCGCGGATCATGACCTCGTGGTTGCCACGGCGGGAGCCGTAGGAGTTGAAGTCCTTGCGCGCCACGCCGTGCTCGATCAGGTAGCGGCCCGCGGGGGTGTCGCTCTTGAACGAACCGGCCGGGGAGATGTGGTCCGTGGTCACGGAGTCGCCCAGCTTGAGCAGCACGCGCGCACCCTCGATGTCCTTCACCGGGGTGGGCTCCATGCTCATGCCCTCGAAGTACGGTGGCTTGCGCACGTAGGTGGACTCGGGATCCCACTGGAACACGTCACCCGTGGGGGTGTCGAGGTTCCGCCAGCGTTCGTCGCCGTCGAAGATCGTGCTGTACTCGCGGTCGAACATCTCCGTGTCGATCGAGGCGTCGATGATCTTCTGGACCTCGGTGGGGTCCGGCCAGATGTCCTTGAGGAACACGTCCTTGCCATCCGCGTCCTGTCCCAGGGGCTCCTTCTCGAAGTCGAAGTCCATGGTCCCGGCCAGGGCGTAGGCGATGACCAGCGGCGGGGACGCCAGGTAGTTCATCTTCACGTCCGGGTTGATGCGGCCCTCGAAGTTGCGGTTGCCGGAGAGCACCGACGTGACCGAGAGGTCGTTGTCCTGGATGGCCTGGGAAATCTCGGACTCGAGCGGACCCGAGTTGCCGATGCACGTGGTGCAGCCGTAGCCCACGATGTAGAAGCCCAGCTCCTCCAGAGCGGGAACCAGACCGGACTTCTCGTAGTACTCGGTGACCACGCGGGAGCCGGGGGCGATCGAGGTCTTGACCCACGGCTTGGCCTTCAGACCCTTCTCCGTGGCGTTGCGCGCCAGCACGGCCGCCGCCATCATCACGGAGGGGTTGGAGGTGTTGGTGCACGAGGTGATCGAGGCGATCGACACGGCACCGTGGTCCAGCTCGAACTCGCGGCCGTCCGGCATGGACACGGGCACCGGGTTCTCCACGCGCTCGCGCAGCTGCTCGGCGGTGGTGGAACGGGGCTCGTGCTCCGGATCCTGCTCCTCCGAGGCGTCGTGCGAGGGGGCGTCCGAGGCCGGGAAGGACTCCACCACGTTGGCGTCCACCTCCACGTTCTCGTCCCGCACCACGTAGTTCACGAGGTCTTCGCGGAACTGCTCCTTGGAGCGGGTCAACTCAATGCGGTCCTGGGGGCGCTTCGGGCCGGAGATGGAGGGCACCACGGTGGAGAGGTCCAGCTCCAGGTACTCGGAGTAGCTGACCTCCTTGGCGGGGTCGTACCACATGCCCTGCTCCTTGGTGTACGCCTCGATCAAGGCGATCTGCTCCTCGGAGCGGCCCGTGAGCTCGAGGTAGTCAAGGGTGACCTGATCGATCGGGAAGATCGCGGCCGTGGAGCCGAACTCCGGGGACATGTTGCCGATCGTGGCGCGGTTGGCCAGCGGCACGGCCGCGACGCCCTCGCCGTAGAACTCCACGAACTTGCCCACCACACCGTGCTCGCGCAGCATCTCGGTGATCGTCAGCACCACGTCTGTGGCGGTGGCCCCCGCGGGAATCTCGCCGGTCAGCTTGAAGCCCACCACGCGCGGGATCAGCATGGAGATGGGCTGGCCCAGCATGGCCGCCTCGGCCTCGATGCCGCCCACCCCCCAGCCGAGCACACCGATGCCGTTCTCCATGGTGGTGTGGGAGTCGGTGCCCACGCAGGTGTCCGGGTACGCGCGCACGGTACCGTCCACCTCACGGGTCATCACCACGCGCGCCAGGTTCTCGATGTTGACCTGGTGCACGATGCCCATTCCGGGCGGCACCACCTTGAAGTCGTTGAACGCGGTCTGGCCCCAGCGAAGGAACTGGTAGCGCTCACCGTTGCGCTCGTACTCGATGTCCATGTTGCGCTCGATCGCATCTGCGGAGCCGAACGCGTCGATCTGCACGGAGTGGTCGATGACCAGCTCGGCAGGTGCCAGCGGGTTCACGCGGGAGGCGTCGCCGCCGAGGTCCGCGACGGCCTCGCGCATGGTGGCGAGGTCGACGATGCAGGGCACACCGGTGAAGTCCTGCATGATCACGCGACCAGGGGTGAACTGGATCTCCGTGTCAGGCTGGGCGTTGGGGTCCCAGTTGCCGAGCGCCTCGATGTGCTTGCTCGTGACGTTCGCACCGTCCTCGGTGCGCAGCAGGTTCTCGAGCAGGACCTTCAGGCTGTAGGGGAGCTTCTGTGCTCCCTCCACGGCGTTCAGTCGGAAAATTTCGTAGTCGGTGCCCTTGACGTTCAGTACGCCCTTGGCTCCAAAGCTGTCCACAGTCATGGTGTGGAACTCCTCTCGCCACCGTTGGTTTCGTTCGAGGCCCACGGCACACCACGGTGCACCGCACGCGAGGAACGGTCCCTGCCAGTGTAGCCCGTGCGGCACCGCCGACACCGCCAGCGCGGCGCGTGCCGCGGATGCTAGATGTACGCGGGTTCACACCGCGGGCGGAGTTCAGCCGTCGCGGCGCAGCAGCGCCACGGCCTCCACGTGGTGCGTGTTGGGATAGAGGTCGAAGGCCTCCACCCCGTCCACGCGCCAGCCCCGGCGGCGCAGCCTGCCGAGGTCCCGACCCAGCGCGGCAGGGTCGCACGCCACGTAGACGATGCGCCGCGGGGCGGCGTGGTCCACCGCGGCGAGCACGTCCTTGGCGGCACCGGCCCGCGGCGGGTCCATGATGACCACGTCCGGCCGCGCGGGTGCCGGCCCACCGGGGCGCATCGACATCGCACGCCCGCGCCCGCGCCGCTGCCCGCCGCGGCCCTGGGAGCCACGCCCGGTGAGCACCCGGGCGACGTCGCCTCGCACCGTGTTCACGTGCGGCGCGTCCGCAAGGTTGCGGGCGGCGTCGGCGGAGGTTACCGGGGAGCCCTCGACGGCGAGCACGCTGCCCGTCTCCCCCACGGCCCGCGCGGCCACCGCCGTGAACAGTCCCGCGCCGCTGTAGAGGTCCCACACCGCATCCCCCGGGGCGAGCTGTGCGGCGTCGAGGACCGCGCGCACGAGCGTGGTCGGGGCCTGCCGGTGGATCTGCCAGAAGCCCGTGGGGCTCACCTGCCACGAGAACTCCCCGCCGGCCTCCGGCACGCTGAGGGTTTCCACGCTGTGACCCGCACCGGTCCACACGCCTACGTCGCGGTGGTCGGCCGTGCGCGCGGTGACGGCCACCCCGTGCTGCTCGCCCCACGGAGCCAGCTGGGCCCGCAGCGCGTCGATCTGCTCCTGAGCGGCGTCCCCGTGCAAGCTCACGTGCAGCAACGGCCCGCTGCCGGATGGTGCGGCCACGTCCACGCGCTCGGCGCCCTCGTAGCGCAGGTCCCACGGTGCGAGCGCCCGCAGAGCGTCCGTGGCCAGGGGCATGTCAGTGACGGGAACGAGCTCGCCGCTGCGGTGCGGGTGCATGCCGGGCGAGCCGTCCGGGGCCACGTCCAGGTGCAGGCGGGTGCGCCAGCCGGTGCCGTCGGGGGTCTCCCCCGCCACGGCCCGCACGTGCCCGTCCCACTCGAGTCCGGCGAGGTGCGAGAGCTGCTCGGCGACCACGCTCGTCTTCAGCGCACGCTGCGTGGCCAGGTCCGCGTGGCCGAACTCGGCCCCGCCCAACGGGCTGGTGCCCGCGGCGGCTGCCAGCACGGCGTCGGCCTGGGACCACACGTGGGTGTCGCGGCGCCCGGGGACGGGTTCCAGAACCTCGACGACGTCCCCGCGCCAGAAGGAGGCGGCGGGCTCGTGGTCCGTGAGGCGCACGCGGACCAGTTCACCGGGCAGGCCGTGGCGGACGAAGACCACGCGGCCCTCGTCCGTGCGCGCCACCACGTGCCCGCCGTGGGCGACGGCGCCGAGGCGCAGCACGAGGGGGGCGGGAGCGTCGGTCATCTGCTGTTCTCCGTGAGTTGAAGTTCGCGCACCGATTCGAGGTGCCAGGGCACGGAGGCGATCATGACTCCGCGTTCGTAGTGCAGCCGGGTCCGCAGCGGACGGATGGCCTGGTTGTGCAGGAAGCGTTCCCAGCCGCGGCCCACCACGTACTCGGGCAGGTACACGATCACGAGGTCACGCGGGGACTTGCGCCGGATGCCCCGGATGTGGGCGATCACCGGGCCCACGGTGTCGCGGTACGGGGAGGCGAGCACGGTGATGGGCACGGGGATCTCGAGGGACTCCCACTGGCCCACGATCTGCGCGGTGCGGGAGCGGTCCGTGTCCACCACCACGGCCTCGAGGCTCGAGGGCCGGGACGCGCGCGCGTAGCTCAGGGCGCGCACTACCGGCTTGCGCACGGAGGTGACCACAATGATCGAGTGCACGCGCGAGGGCAGGGCGCGGATGGGGGTGTCCGGGCCGACCTCCAGCTCGGCGTCCACCGCGCGGTAGTGGTGGGCGATGGCGCGCATGAAGACCGTGGTCAGGGCGATCGCCCCGATCGTCAGCCACGCGCCCTGCGCGAGCTTGGTCACCAGCACCACCACGAAGACAGCGGCGCAAGCGACGAGCGCGACTACCGCGACGGTCAGCCGCAGCGCGAACTCGCGGTGAATGACCTCCACCGTGCGCAGCCGGCGCCCGCGCAGCCAGTGCCGCACCATGCCGGCCTGCGTGAGGGTGAAGGCGAAGAACGCACCCACCACGTAGAGCTGGATCAGGGCGTTGACGTTGGCCCCGAAGACCAGGGTGAACGCGGCAGCCACGACGGAGAGCAGGATGATCCCGTTGGTGAATGCGAACCGGTCCCCGCGGCTCTGCAGCTGGCGGGGCAGCAGGGCGGCGGAGGCCAGCCGGGAGGCCAGCACGGGGAAACCCGAGTAGGCGGTGTTCGCGGCCATGAACAGCACGCCCACTGTCACGAGCACGAGCACCACGAACCACAGCGAGTCCACGCCCGCAACCGCCTGCGCGATCTGGCCGAGGATCGGCACCTGGTAGAAGTCCCCGCTCGGCGTGTGGCCGTGGATCAGCAACTGCCGCGCGGGGTCCATCACGACCACCGCGCCGGTGCGCCACGTCAGGTACATCACGCCCAGCAGCAGGGCCGCGGACAGTGCCCCCAGCACCGCAAGGGTCCGGGCGGCGTTGCGCGCCTTGGGCTTGCGGAAGTAGGGCACGGAGTGGGTGATCGTCTCCACACCGGTCACGGCCACCGCGCCGGAGGAGAAAGCGCGCAACACCAGCATGGCTCCGGCCAGGCCCGTCAACCCGGCGTCCGCGCCGGTGGCGGGCAGCACGTCGTAGCCCGCCGACGGCGCGGGGTCCAGCGTTCCGGCCACGTCCTGGACCACGCCGGCCACGACCAGCACGAGCACCACGGCCACGAAAGCATACGTGGGCACGGACGAGGCGCGTCCCATGAACTTGAGCCCGCGCAGGTTCAGCAGTCCCACCAGCGCGATCCCGCCGACGGCCACGGCCGTCTGGTGGCCCACGAGCCACGGCACTGCCGCGGCCAGGTACTGTGCGGCGGCCGCCATGGACACGGCCACCACGAGCGTGTAGTCCACCATCAACGCTGCACCCACGGCTGCCCCGGCCGGGCGCCCCAGGTTCTTGGACGCGATCTCGAAGTCCGCACCGCCCGAGGGGTAGGCCTGCACGTTCTGGCGGTACGCGGTGATGACCACTGCGAGCACCACCAGCACCACGAGCCCCACCCACGGCGAGACCGCAATCGCGGCGCTGCCGGCGAGCGCGAGGGTCAGGACGATCTCGTCCGGTGCGTACGCCACGGAGGACAGCGCGTCCGAGGCGAACACGGGCAGGGCCGTGCCCTTGGAGAGCACCGTGCCCGCGGCGCGCTCGTTGTGGATCGGCTTGCCCACCAGCGCGCGGCGGACGAATTGGGACACATACACGAAGGAACACGCTAGTCCCTCGGCCGGGCCTTGTCCCGCGCCGCGGCGTCCTATGCTGTGCCCCATGGCGCATTTCGTGATCATGGGTGTGGGCCGGGTGGGTATCACCCTGGCGCACGCCCTTGAGGACTCAGGACACACCGTGGCGGTGATCGACCAGGACGACCGCGCGTTCCGCAAGCTGCGCCCCTCGTTCAGTGGCAAGAAGATCACGGGCCACGGCTTCGACCGGGACGTGCTGCGCCGCGCCGGGATCAGGGACGCATACGCGTTCGCGGCGGTCTCCAGCGGGGACAACTCCAACATCATCGCCGCGCGCGTGGCCCGGGAGACCTTCAAGGTCAAGCACGTGGTGGCGCGGATCTACGACCCCACGCGCGCCGAGTTCTACCAGCGCATGGGGATCCCCACCGTGGCCTCCGTGCGGTGGAGCGCGGACCAGGTGCTGCGCCGGATCCTGCCCGAGCACGCCATCACCGGGGACTTCCGCGAGGCCTCCGGGCGGCTGCAGCTCGGCGAGCTGCCGCTGGACGACTCCTGGTCCGGGCTGCACCTGGACCGCATCGAGGAGGCCGCCGGGGTCCGGGTCGCCTTCGTCACACGCTTCGGGGAGGGCATCCTGCCCGCGAGCGACACCAGCTACCAGCAGGGGGACATCGTGCACGCCATGATGCGCGTCGAGGACGTCGAACAGGTCGCCCGCGTGCTTTCGCGCCCGCCGTCGGACGAGGTCATGGAGGCCGTGGCACTCGCCGCCACGGAGCAGTCACGGGGGCGGCGCTGATGCATGTGGTCATCGTGGGCGGTGGGTCCGTGGGGTCCTCGATTGCCCGGGAGCTGCTCTCGCACGGTCACGACGTCGTGGTGGTGGACGCCACCTCCGAGGTCATCGGCCGCTCGAACCTGCGCGGCGCCCAGTGGGTCGTCGGGGACGCGTGCGACCTCGACGTGCTGCAGCGCGCGAGGGCCGAGGAGGCGGACGTCGTCGTCGCCGCGACCGGTGACGACAAGGCAAACCTGGTGGTCTCCCTGCTCGCCCGCAGCGAGTTCGGCGTGCCGCGCACCGTGGGACGGGTGAACAACCCCAAGAACGAGTGGCTCTTCGACGACGCCTGGGGCGTGGACGTGGCCGTGTCCACACCGCGGCTGATGACGGCGCTGGTGGAGGAGGCCGTGGAGGTGGGCGACGTCGTACGGTTGCTGAGCTTCCAGACCGGTGACGCCACACTGTCCGCATACACGGTCCCCCGGGAGCACCCGGTGGTGGCGAGCACGGTCACGCAGGTGCCGTGGCCGCCGGAGGTGGCTCTCGTGGCGATCCTGCGCGACGGCGTGCCCATCGCCCCGTCCGGGGATGACGTCCTCGAGGGCGGGGACGAGCTGTTCTTCATCACCACCACGGAGGGTGAGGAGCAGCTGCGGGCCATGTTCACCACGGCCCGGGACGTCAACCTGCAGGCGGCGCGGGGCGAGGGCGGCTCCACAGCCATCCCAGCCACAGCACAGCGGCGTACAGCGGGGCCCCCATCACCAGCCGGGTGATGCCGAGCCCGGCCACGTCCCCGGCGAAGTACAGCGGCAGCTGCACCAGCAGCCGCGCGGCGAACATCGCGAGAAGCACGCCGTTGACCCGCTGGTAGGCGCGGCGGCGCACGGGGTCCCGACGCCAGTGCGTGCCCTCCCCTCGGATGTAGCCGAAGAGCACCCCGAGCAGAGGCCAGCCGGCGAGCGCCGAGGCCGCCAGTCCGAGCAGCCACACGGCGTTGGTCACGAACCCCCACACGTAGTAGTCCAGAGCGTCCCCTCCCACGCGGGCGAAGAGTGCGCAGATCCCCACGCCCACGAGCCCGCCGAGGGCCTGGGTTACGGGCTGGCGCTGGACGAGGCGCACGAGGGTGAACAGCGCGGCGGCCGCCAGGGACGCGGTCAGCGCAGGGCCCAGCTGCCCGGTGACGACCACGCACACCAGGTAGACGAGACCTGGCAGCAGGGACTCGAGCAGGCCGCGCCAGCCGCCCACCGCGGAGAGCACGTCGAGCTGCCCGGCCTCGTCGCGGCGCAGCCCGGAGCGGCGGGCGAAGTCCTCGACGGCGCGGTCCCGTGCGGGGCGGCTCACGTCCTCGCGCTCCGGTGCCTCCGGGTCGCCTGCGCCGAGCGGGGTCTGCCGGGGGGCGTCCTCCGCACCGGGGCCTGCGGGCGAGCTCATCGCGTGACCTTCTTGGGGGTGATGATCTCGTAGCGCGGATTGTGCATCGTGGGGATCCCGTCGGGGAAGCAGATCACCCCGAGGCAGCGCAGCCTGGTCCCCGCGCTCACCCCCGGCACGGTGTGCTGGCCGTTCCACAGCAGCTCGAGCGCGCACGGCACAGCGGAGTCGGGGCGCGGCACCTTGAGCACGGCGCGGAACTGCGGCTGCCGCGTCACGGGCGCGATGGTGACCTCCACCACCCGGCCCTCCACGACCGCGCGGCGGCGGTGGCGCTCGCGGAAGGCCGGGTCGAGGTCCTCTGAGACCGCCTCGGGCTCCCCGAGCACGTCGATAGCCCCGGTAAGCGGGTTGTTGACGGGTGCCACTAGCCGATCTCCGTGATCTCCGGGCCCCGGCGCGGGGGCTGCACGGCCGGGCCCGACGGCGCGCCGTCGCCACCCCGCGGTGCCACCCCGTCCGCGTCCGCCACGGGAGCCGGGGGCTGCCCCGCAGAGTCAGCCATCCGGCGGACGGTAGCGTCTTCGGGGACGGAGAGGGTCAGGAGGTCGCGCGGCGGGCGGGGGTCCTGGCCGCGGACGACGACAAGTGCCCGCACGGCGTCGTCGAGCACCTCCGCTGTGGGTCCGGGCAGGGCCGCGCCGCCCGTGAAGACGGCGCGCAGGAACCAGCGGGGGCCGTCGATCCCCACGAAGCGCGCGAGACGGTAGCCCTGGCGCCCGTCCGCGGTGGTGGCGGGGAACTTGGCGTCCGCCTGCAGCCCGAAAGAGCCGCGGGTGACGCTGGGGTCCCCGTTGTCCCGGCGCAGTCCGGCGATCAGCTCGGCGCGCACCTCCTCCCACAGACCGCTGGACTTGGGCGCGCTGAAGGGCTGCAGCTGCACGGAGCCGTCCCGGAAGTCGAGGTTCACCGCGCGCGGTTCCTGGGTGCGCTGGTCCACCTCGAGGCGCACGTCCACCCCGGAGATCGGCTTGACGAGCAGCGCCCCCAGGTCAAGGTACTCACTCCGCTCGCCCGGCAGCTCGCTCTCGTCCCGGGGGCCGAGTGCACGGGGGTTCTCCTGCGCCTGCTCGGCGGAGGCGGTGCCTGCCGTCTCCGCCGCGGCGTTCGACTCGCCGGACGGGACGACGCCGTCCCGGCTGCCAGTGCGCTTCTTGCGTCCGAACATCGATGATCTCCCGAAAATGTGTAGGTGGTGTCGTGGAGCAGAGGAAATAGGGGGGGTGCGTCCCGGTACGCCCGTCAGCCCGGCGTGCCCGTCAACCGTGGGGCCCGTCAACCATGGTGGGACGGGCAGCCGCCCCGCGCAACGAGCTCCACGCGGCCGCACCGTGGTCGCTCGGGCTCAGTGCGTTCCCGAAGAACCGAACCCGCGCTCGCCGCGCTCGCTCGACGGCAGGTGCGCGACCGTCTCGAAACGGGCCGTCGTCACCTCCTGGAGCAGCAGCTGCGCGATGCGTTCACCCCGGCGCACGGTGTAGGCGGTGCTGCGGTCCGTGTTCAGCAGGCACACCTTCAGCTCGCCCCGGTAACCGCTGTCCACGGTGCCGGGGGCGTTGAGCACGGTGATCCCATGCTTGGCTGCGAGCCCGGACCGGGGGTGCACGAGCCCCACGTAGCCCTCGGGGATCGCCACGGCGACCCCGGTGTCCACCAGGGCGCGCTCTCCCGGGGCCAGCGTCACGTCGTGCCGCGCGCGCAGGTCCGCACCCGCGTCGCCCGGGCGCGCGTACGCGGGAGCGGGGAGGTCGGTGTCCAGCAGCTGCAGCGCCACGCTCACGGTGGCGGGTTCCCTCACGTCAGTCACAGTCCTCCACTCTAACGCGCACCCCCCGGCCTCCGGCGTGCGCGGCAGCACCTCTGCGCGGGCAGCGCCCATCCGCGAACAGGCCAGCCCGCGGATGACCGCCGTCCCGGCGGCCTCGCCACGGCGCCGGGCTCCCCGGGGAACCGACCGGGGAGCCGCCCGCGGCGCGGTAGGCAATCCCCAGCGGGAGTGTGCCAAGGTGGTGCCATGAGTTCCCAGCACCCCGAGTCCACCGAACCGGAGCCCACCGCGACAGTGCCACCCCTCCAGGGCGGTGGCGGGGTCCGTTACGAGGAGCGGCTTTCCGTCTCCTGGTGGGTGTGGCTCATCGTGCTGTTCGTCGGCGCGGCGGGGTTCGTGGCCGTGGCTCCCATCAGCATTGCGGTGGGTGTGATCGTGGGCGCCGTGCTGGTGGCCGTCATCGCGGTGGTGGTGCACCTGGGCACGCCCAGGATCGTGCTCACGGACGAAGACCTGCGCGTGGGACGCGCCCACATCGAGCGCCGCTACGTGGGCGAGGCCGAGGCCCTGCGCGGTGACGACGCCCGCCTGGCCCGCGGCCCCGCGCTGGACGGTCGCGCGTTCATGAACTTCCGAGTGTCCATCCCCGACCTGTGCCGGATCAGCATCGTGGACCCGGTGGACCCCACTCCGTACTGGCTCACGGCCACGCGCCACCCGGAGGAGCTGGCCCGCGCCATCAACGCCAGTCCCAGAGACGTCGAAAACATTGCGCGCGAGGTGCTCTCGGACTAGCGGCCTCCGCCGGGCCGTGCGCCCCGGTGGGCGTTCGGCACCCAGCGCTTGTCCACGTTGGAGCAGGTACCCCGCGTCCCGGGCTCTCCATCCCGGTACGACGACGGACGGTCCACCGAGAAGGTGACCGCCCGTCGTCGTACTCGCCGCCCGTCAGCTCCGAACGGGTCCGGCGGCCCCGGTGCGCAACCGGGGTGGGGTGCGCGGGATCAGCCCACGCACTCGTGGCAGAACTTCACACCGTTGCGCTCCTCCGCGAGCTGCGAACGGTGGCGGACAAGGAAGCAGGAGCCGCAGGTGAACTCGTCGTCCTGGGCGGGAAGGACCACCACGGAGAGCTCCTCGTTGGAGAGGTCCGCGCCGGGCAGCTCGAAGCTCTCGGCCGCCGTGGCTTCGTCTTCGTCAACGCTTCCGGACTGGTGGTCCGACCGCCGGGACTGCAGCTCCTCGATGGAGTCTTCCTTGAGGTCCTCGTCCTGCTTGCGCGGTGCGTCGTAGTCTGTGGCCATGTGTCTATCCGCTCCAACCGGTCTTCGCGAGATCGCTGTGTGAAACGGTTCCCCGGACGATCTCCCCCCGGGGCCGTGTCGCGTAGATTGTTCACCATGGTGCCGCAAAAAGCCAGTACCGTGGCGGGCATTTTCTCCCAGCGCGAGATTTGTCCCTGGAGGGGGTCTTCCAACCCGGTCCCAGACGGCCGGCAACCGGCCCGGACGGGCCCCTGGCGACGTCGGTGCCGCACCACCGCCGCGCCCTGCCGCGGATCCTCGGCGTCCGGCAGACGCGGTGCCACTAGACTGGCGCACGAACGCGCCGCGCGCACCGCAGGAACACGGGGGCGCAGACACCCGTGAGGGAAGGACAGCATGGAGCAGTTGCGTCTGGTAGGAGTGCACGACGACGGTGAGCACCTCATCGTGGAGACCCACGACTCGACCCGGTACCGGGTAAAGATCGACCAGCAGTTGCGGCAGACCATCCAGCACGCCCGCCGCAAGCCCCCCGCTCGCGGCCGCGGCGGCTCGTCCTTCGGCCCCCGGGACATCCAGGCGCGCTTCCGCGCCGGGGCGAGCGTGGACGACGTCGTGGCGGAGTCCGGGTGGGAGGCCGAGCGGGTCAAGCGCTACGAGTGGCCGATCCTCGCCGAACGCTCCCACATGGTCACGGCCGCGTGCCGCGTGAAGGTCTCCGGCACCGCGCCCTCCCACGACGGCTACCGCTCCGTGTTCGAGGGCGAGCCCAAGACGCTTGAGGAGACCGTGGACGAGCGGGCCTCCCAGCTCGGCGTGGACCGGCGCAGCCTCGACTGGGACGCCTGGCTGCGCGAGGACCAGCTGTGGAACGTGCAGCTGAGCTTCTCCGTGTCCGACCCCCGGGCCTCGGGACTCGACACCGAGGGCCCCGCGCTGTGGAGCTACAACCCCGCGAACCAGACCGTGCGCGCCGAGAACGACTGGGCGCGCGCGCTCGGCGAGGAGCCCCGCGAGACGGGTCCGCTCGGCGTGACCGCCCCCGTCTCCCCGGCGGTCGCCACCCCCGTGGCCCCCACGCCCTCCGCGCAGCTGCGCCACCTGCAGCACGAGGCGAGCCAGGCGGACGACCTCCTGGACGTCCTGCAGTCCCGCCGTGGCCGCCGGCTCGGATCGGACGAGGACGGCGACGACCGCCTCGCCGAGATCCTCGGCCGCGGCATGGGCCGCGTGGAGCAGCGCCCCCGCCCGATCGACGCACCGGAGGACTCCCCCGTCTTCGACCAGCCCATCCAGCCCGCGGCCTCCCGCGTGGCGGAGGAGCAGGCCCTACAGGGAGAGGGCATCGAGATCGTGGACGACTCCACCCCCTACGGACACGACGCCGCCACCCCCGCCGAGGACCCGACCGCACCGCTGGCCCCGGGCGAGGCCACCGCGCAGCACCTCGCCTCCGGCGACACGGAGACCACCGACCAGAACGACGACGTGGCTCCTGACGCGGACGCGGAGGAACCCGCTGCGGAACCCACCGCACCCGAGACGCCGCGCTCGGACGAGAGCGCCCCCACCGAGGCGACCGCCCACGAGGACTCTGCCCCCGAGCACTCCGCCCCCGACGAGTCCGACGAGCCCCTCAACGGCGACCGTAGCGAGACCCCGGAGGAAGATCACACCGCCGCGAACGCCGCGCCGGGACCCCGTGGACGCACGCCCCGGGCCAAGCGCTCCTCCGTTCCGAGCTGGGACGACATCGTCTTCGGCAACCGCACGTGATCCGCGTCCACCGCTCCCACGTGCACTGATGCGCGAATCGCGCGGCACGCGGTAAAGTCACTGGAGCGGATCGGGCTGAGGGGAGAATCGTCCCGGTCACGTGACTTCTCGGGCGATCTTTAGGGACTTTGTGCATGAGCAACTCCATCCAGGACGATCTCTTCGGCGACGACGCCCAGGCCGGTGACGGCGCGGCAGCCTCGTCCCCGACGGGAGCCCACAGGTACCTCGCGCCCGTCGCTCTCGGCGGCGCGGCCCTGCTCGTGCTGGCCGGGGTCGGGGCGGTCGCGTTCACGGGTCTCTCCGGCGGTTCCGACGACGACGCCCCCGCCACCTTCACATCCGCCTCGCCGAGCGCAACCCCCAGCCCCACGCCGTCGGCGACCCCGTCCCCCACGCCAAGCGTGGAGCCCGAGCCCACGGAACCCGCGGAGCAGTACTACTACGTGCCCGCGCCCCAGCCCGTGGCGCCGGTCCAGCCCGAGGTCCCCGCCCCGCAGCCTGTTGCCCCGCAGCCCGCACCCACCACGGCCGCACCGGCCCCCACCCCGGAGAAGTCGCAGGCCCCGGCGCCCACGAAGCAGCCCGCCACCCCGCCCGCTGACGGCAGCACGGGTTCCAAGGGCGGGGATTCCACGGGCGGCGGCTCGAACGGCGGCGGTTCGGGCAACGGCAGTGGTTCCGGCGCAGGCAACGGAAGCGGCACGGGGAAATCCGGTGGGGGCTCGACCGGAAAGCAGGGCGGCACCACCGGCGGCACGGGCGCCGGCTCCAAGGCGACCCAGGGAACCGGGGGCGCCGGCCGCTGAGGCGGAAGGGGCACCGGAACGGTCCAGGGGCCAGGACTGCCCGGGCTGCCACACGAGCCACGGCGTCAAGACGTCCTGGAAACATCAAGAGATGGCTTCACGTGTGCTCGGCCGCCGCAATGCCGTCGTTTGCCGTCACCTCACCACAGCAGTGCCGGGACCATCCGTTCATGCTCGGTGAGCGAACCGTGCTGGCCCACCATGGCCAGCGGCCGGGTGCCCTGCCGCGCGACGTCGTACAGCGCGACGTCCTCCCGGCCCAGCACCCACACGTCACCCGCCCGGGCGAGCATCCGCTCGTCCGGGCTCGGGCCGAAGTAGCCGTACGCGGCCAGCTCGTCACGGGTGGCGAGCCACACCGCGTCTCCGAAGTGTGAGCGCCAGTGGTCCACTACCTCCTCGGCCGAGGTGCCGCGCTTCAGGTGCAGCTGCACCGCGCGGGGCTCCCCCGCGGTGTGCCGCACCCCGGCCATCAGCTCCGGGACGGCGGAGACGTCGAGGCGGTTTTCCTGGGGGACGTCCACCATGCCGTGGTCGGCCGTCAGGACCACCCGGGTGTTGGCGGGCAGCCGGGACACGAGCCGCTTCAGAGCCGAGTCCAGGTCCTCGAGCGCGCGCAGCCAGGAGTCCGAGCGCCAGCCCTGCTTGTGCCCGGTCTTGTCGAGGTCGTCCCAGTAGAAGTAGACCAGCCCGCGGCGGCCCTCCTTCAGCTGTTCCAGAGTCCGCGCCGAGCGTGCGTGGACGCCCTGCGCGCCCACGAATCTGCCACCGCGCAACACCGCGCGGGTCAGCGCCGAGGACTCGAACCGGGGGGAACTCACAGTCACGGCGTCCACGTGGCGTGAGGCCCGTTCCAGTACTGTCTCCCCGGGCTGCCACTGCAGGGGATCCAGGGAGGCAGGCCAGTTGCCGAGCATGTTGACCACGCGGTCCGTAGCGGGGTCCAGGACGTCGTAGCCCAGCATCCCGTGCCGGCCCGGAGCGCGCCCGGTGCCCAGGCACGCGAGCGAGACGGACGTCGTGGACGGGAACGCGGCGTCGAGCTCCCCCAGCGACTGGGTCGAGCGCAGAGTGGGTGCGTACCCGCTGACCTGCGAGAGCAGCCGCGAGCCGAGCCCGTCCACCAGCACCACCACGTAGCGCTGCGCGGCAGGCAGGCTCAGCGCGTTGCGGAACCCGGGGATCCCCAGGGCCGCGGCGGCGGAGGTCATCACCTCTCCCACGCCGCGGGAGCCGTACCTCGGGGGTGCGGGCAGGAACGGGGTTGGCGCGGCGTCCTCGCTCACGAGGAGCGCCCCGTGTCGCGCCCGTTGTGCCGGTGGCCGAAACGGGTGCGCGGTGCCGGGGTCTCCGTGCGGGCGGTGCCCTGGTACTGCGGGGCCTGGGCGAGCTGCGCCCCTGAGTCCGTCAGCGGGGCCACGTTGGCCCGACGCAGGGTCCGCGCGAACTCTCGAGCGCCCTCCACGGCGTCCTGGCCGTCCGCCTCGGAGCTGATGCGCATCACCACGTCCTCGCTCGCCGCAGTACCCGTGTAGCCGTGGTCCGCCTGGCACTCCGGGTCCTCGCACATGGCCGGGTAGAGCTCGAGCTGCTGGGTGCCTGTCCAGCTGACTGCGAGGTTCAGCTCCATGATGGGGGTGCCGGGTGTGTAGTTCTGGGGCTGGTGGTACGCGTAGCTCAGCGTCACGGAGCGGATCTGGGAAATCGGCACGGTCTCCGTGGACACTCGTGCCACGGTCTCCGCGCCGACGTCGTCGAACTGCTGGTCGTCCACGTGCGTGATGTGCAGAACGTCCTCCGCGAGCACGAGCGCCGTGATGTGGCGGTGCAGCTCGGTGTTCGTGAAGTGGGTCTCCAGCTGCACGAGGTGGGACACGGGACGCCTGCCGTCCAGGGAGTCCTTGACCACGTCCGTGACGAGCTGGGGGTAGAAGCCCGCCTTCTCGATGTCCTGGACCAGCCGTGAACCGTCGGGTGCTGAGAATGTCATGGCGCCATTGTCCTCTACCCGGGCGGACGGGGCACATCCGTGACCAGCCGCGCACCGCTCACGGGGTCACAACGCACGAGACCGTGCCGTCCTCCAGCTCCGTGCACACGGGCGTGGCGTCAGTGGTGGGTTCCGCGGTGGGCACGGTGGGCGCCTCGTTGCCCGGTTGTGCGGGGCTCGTGGTCGGTGCGGGTGAGGTGCTCGGACTCGAAGGGTCCGTGCCACCGCCCCACTGGGCGAGCAGCGGCCCGAGCCACACGTAGCCCACCGCCAGCGCGAGCACAACCAGGGCCAGCATCAGCAGCCACCAGGGCCAGCGCGGGCCACGACGACGCGGCGGGGCCGCCTGCCCCAGGCCCGTGTCCGCGGAGTCCGTCGTCGCCGGGTCCGTGGCCGCTGCCACAGAGCCCTGCGAAGCCCCGACGTCATAGGGTTCGGTCTCGTACAGCCCCGCCTGCACGGTGGCCACCACGGGCTCGACCACCAAGGGGTCGACCGCCGCTTGCCCCGAACCGCCCGGCGCCTGACCGTCACGGAATTCCTGACCGTCACTGAAGCCATGGTCGTCGGCGAAGCCCTGGCTGTCAGCGGTGCCGTGGGCGTCGGTGGGTATGGCAACGGTGGCGTCCGTGACCTCCCCGAGGGAGTCCTCCGCCGGGGCCAGCTGCTCCGTGGGCTCCACCGGGGCGAAGGGCCGCAGCGGGTCCCCGGACCACTGCGCCGCCACCGGCTGCCCCGCAGCGGCAAGGCCCTGCGCACGCTGCCCGTCAACCGGCTGTCTCCGAAGGTGTTGTCCCTGAGCTGGTTCCCCCTGGGCCGGCAGCGCCTTGCGGTGCACCGCGTGCCACGCGAGCGGTGCGTCCGGCGTGCCCGCCCCGGGAGGCAGTCGGGCGGCGTCGGCCACCGGGGACAGCTCCCGCTCCGTGGTGGGTTCCAGGACGTCGAACACCTCGAAGGGCTCGCCGTCCGCCGTCTCGCTCTGCTTGTTCTCGCGCTCCGGGGCGGTCTCCAACAGAGCGGTGACCAGCTCCTGCGCCGCCCGGGTGCGCTCCTCGGGCTCCCGGCTGAGCAGCCCAGCCATGCCCCGGCGCAGCACGGGCGAGTTCTCGAACAGCCCCAGCCGGGCAACATCGTCCGGGCCCAGAGGGTCCCCGCTGAGGTCAACCTCCGGCAGCACCATGCGCACGGCGGTCACGCCCGCGGCGTAGAGGTCCATGGTCGGAGAGGGGTTGCCGGGGGCGTACGCCTCGTGCGGGAGGTAGCCCGGGGTGCCCACCACGGTGCCGGTGTGCGTGAGCCGGGCGTCGTCCGTGCGCACCGCAATGCCGAAGTCCGCGAGCCGCGCGACCGGCGGGGCAGAGCCCGTGGGCTCGAGCAGCACGTTGGCGGGCTTCACGTCCCGGTGCACCCAGCCGCGGGTGTGCACGAACTGCAGGGCCTCGAGCAGCTGGTAGACGAGCTCCTCGGCGAGCGCGTCCGAGACCGGGCCGTTATCCTGCAGCGCGGCCTCCAGGGTGCCGCCTGAAACCAGTTCCATGGCGATGGCCACGTGCTCGTCCTCCGCGGCCCACCCGTAGGGGGCCACCACGTGCGGGTGCTCGAGGTTCACGGACTGTTCGCGCACGAAGCGCAGCAGGTCCGCGGAGTCGCGCTGGCGCAGCACCTTGGCAGCGCAGATCCGGCCGAGCCGCAGGTCCTGGGCGCGCCACACGGCACCGCTGCCGCCCTCCGCAACGGGCGTGAGCAGTTCGAAGCGTCCAGCGATCGTGTCCCGCACCCTGCCGGGGCCCCTAGCCCAGCATCGCGCGGCGGGCGCTGTCCGTGCGCTGTCCGGGGTCCCCGATCTTGACCGTGGCCGAGAGCACCGTGAGCACCGAGCCGGAGAGCACCACGGGGTTCAGTTCCAGGAAGGCGATCTCCGGGAAGCGGTCCTTGAGGAAGGCGACACGGTTGACGAGCTGCTCCAGGCCGGTCGTGTCCACCGGGGGCACGCCCTGGTAGCCGAAGAGCTTGCGGGCAGCCTTGGGGGCTCGCACCATGCGGGTGATGTCCCGGTCGGTGAGCGGGGGCACCCGGTGGGCCCAGTCGTCCAGGAGGTTCACCGCGTCCCCGGCCATCCCGAAGGAGAGCACGGGCCCGATCAGCGGATCCTCTGCCGCGCGCAGCACCACCGTCTGTCCGGTCGGGGCCATGGACTGCACCTCGAAGTCGGTCACGTCCCACCCCGCGAGCGTGCGCTTCATGGTCTCCACGGCAGTACGCAGCTGCCCCTCGTCCGCGATGTTCAGCACCACCCCGCCCAGGTCCAGGCGGTGGCGCAGGAACGGGTCCGTGGTCTTCAGCGCGACGGGGTAGCCGAGCCTGCCGGCAGCGGCCACGCCCTCCTCGAGGTCGTGGAAGCGCACGGACTCGAGCACACGGATTCCCGCGTGGCCCAGCAGCTCGTTGCGTTCCGCGACGCCGAGCTCGTAGAGGGCGTCCCCGGTGATCTTGCGGCGCTCGCGCTCCAGGAACTTCTCCACGGCGTCGAAGTCGAAGTCCTCCGGGTCCACCACCACGCCCTGGTCCTGCGAACGCCACGCGGTGTAGCCGATCACCCGCGCGAGCGCGTGCATAGCGGTTCCGGGCGAGTCGAAGCACGGCAACGCCGGGTGGCCGTCCGCGAGCACCGCGGTGGTCACGGCGTCCGGGCCGTGCTGGCCGGTGAAGACCGCCACCGTGGTGCGGTCGGCGGCGCTCGCCTCCTGCGCGACCGCTGCCGCGACCGCGCGCTGGTCCAGTCCGCGCACGGGCATCAGCACGAGCACCACGCTGTCCACGTCCCCTGAGGTGAGCTGGGCGCGGACGGCGGTCAGCACGGCCTCGTGTGCGTCCCCGGCACCGCCGGAGGTGTCGACCGCGCCGTCGACCGCCACGGGTTCCAGGCCCAGTCGCAGCGCCGTGTCCTCGGTGAGCTGGGCGAGGGCCAGAGCGTTGGAGACCACCGCGATCCGGGCAGATGCGGGCAGCGGCTGGCTCTCGGTGATGGCCGCGATGTCCATGAGCTCCTCGGCGGTGGCCGCGCGGATCACCCCGGCCTGGCGAAACATGGAGTCCAGCGCACCCGGCGGTGCCTGGGTGACACGCCCGGTGTGGCCCGGGGGCAGCCGCAGCCCGGTGACCTCGGACTTGGCCACGATCACAGGCTTGCTCAGGGACAGCCGCCGCGCGATCCGGGAGAATTTGCGCGGGTTTCCCACCGACTGCAGGTAGAGCCCGCACACGGTGGTCCCGGGGTCGTCCTCCCAGTACTGCATGAGGTCGTTGCCGGAGACGTCCGCACGGTTTCCGGCGGAGAGGTAGCTCGACAGGCCCACACCGTGGCGCAGTGCCGCGCCGTAGAGCATGGAGCCAACGGCCCCGGACTGGGAGAACAGGCCCAGCCCGCCCCGCCGCGGCATCTCGGGGAGCACCGAGGCGTTGAGGGACACGTCCGGGTCCGTGTTCATCAGCCCCAGGCTCGCGGGGCCCACCACGCGCATCCCGGCCGCGCGGGCGATCCGCACGAGCCTGCGCTGGTCCGCGGCGCCGCTCGCGCCGTCCTCCGCATACCCACCCGTCATCACGACGACGGCCCGCACGCCGACCCTGCCGCAGTCGGCCACCGCCTCTTCGACGGCCTCGCGCGGGACAGCGATCACCGCGAGGTCCACCGCGGCGTCGATCTCCTGCAGGGAGGAGACGAACACGAGCCCCTCGCGCTCGTACGGCGTGTGGCCCACGCCGTAGAGGGTGCCGGTGTAGCCGCCGGTGAGGATCGCCTCAACCGCGTGGTGCCCTGCGTGGTCCGCGTGCGCCGAGGCCCCCACGACCGCCACCGTGGTGGGGGTCAGCAGCTGCTGCAGCGAGCGCGCCTCGGCCCGGTGCTCACGGGCGGCCATCACGGCAAGGGACTTCTCCGTGGGGTCGATGTCGAATTCGACCATCACCACACCGTCCTCGAACTGCCGGGAGACGTCGTAGCCGGCCTCCACGAAGACGTGGAGCATCTTGCGGTTCTCGGGCAGCACCTCCGCAGTGAAGCGGTCGATGCCGTTCTCGCGGGCCGCCGCGGCCAGGTGCTCGAGGAGGATGGAGCCGATCCCGCGGCCCTGGTGGTGGTCCGAGATCATGAACGCGACCTCGGCCACGCGGGGGCTGACGCGGTCGTAGCGGCCCACGCCAATCATCTTCCCGCCGAGGATCAGCACGAAGCACACGCGGTCCGTGTGGTCCACCGTGGTGAAGCGCTCCAGTTCCCGCTGGGAGAGCTGCGGCTTGTAGGAGAAGAAGCGCAAATAGATGGAGTCCTGGGACTGGGAGGAGTGCAGCTCCTGCAGCAGTTCCTTGTCCTGGGGGCTGATGGGGCGCAGGTGGGCCGTGGCGCCGTCGCGCAGGATCACGTCCGCCTCCCAGTACTCGGGGTAGGCCTTCGGCTGCGGAGCTTCGTCGGTGGAACCCATAGACTTCAGAGTAACCAACCGTCTGCCCCGGTCACAGGTGCACGCACCGATTTCAAGGAGTTCCCTCTCGATGGCACGCCGCCGCTCAGCCGCCCGCTCCCCCCAGGACGACCTGCCCGAGGACTTCGTCGAGCACATCGTGGACGTGGACGTCACCCGGGAGATGGAGACCAGCTTCCTGGAGTACTCCTACTCGGTGATTTACTCGCGTGCCCTGCCGGACGCCCGGGACGGGCTCAAGCCGGTGCAGCGGCGCATCCTGTTCATGATGGATCAGATGGGCCTGCGCCCAGATCGCGGCCACGTCAAGAGCGCGCGCGTGGTCGGCGAGGTCATGGGCAAGCTGCACCCCCACGGGGACGCGGCGATCTACGACGCGATGGTCCGCATGGCGCAGTCCTTCGCCATGCGCGTGCCTCTGGTGGACGGCCACGGCAACTTCGGTTCGCTCGACGACGGTCCGGCGGCCCCGCGCTACACCGAGGCCCGCATGGCCCCGGCGGCTCGCACGCTCACCGGGGACCTCGACGAGGACGTCGTGGACTTCGTGCCCAACTACGACAACCAGTTCCAGCAGCCGGGCGTGCTGCCCGCCGCGTACCCCAACCTGCTGGTCAACGGTGCCACGGGCATCGCGGTGGGCATGGCCACCAACATGGCACCGCACAACATGCGCGAGGTGGCCGCCGGTGCGCGCCACCTGGTGCTCAACCCCGAGGCCACGCTGGAAGAGCTCATGAAGTTCATCCCCGGCCCGGACCTGCCCTCCGGGGGCCGGATCGTGGGCCTGGAGGGGATCCGGGACGCCTACCGCACCGGGCGCGGCTCGTTCCGCACGCGCGCCACGGTCTCCGTGGAGCAGGTCTCCCCCCGCAAGCAGGGCATCGTGGTCACCGAGCTGCCGTACATGGTGGGCCCGGAGAAGATCACCGAGAAGATCAAGGACGCCGTCCAGGCCAAGAAGCTCACGGGCATCTCGGACGTCGTGGACCTCACGGACCGCACCAACGGGCTGCGCCTGGTCATCGAGGTCAAGAACGGCTTCAACCCCCAGGCCGTGCTGGCGCAGCTGTACAAGCACACGCCGCTCGAGGAGTCCTTCGGGATCAACAACGTGGCCCTCGTGGAGGGTCAGCCCCGCACCATGGGGCTGCTGGAGCTGCTGCGGGTCTACACGGAGCACCGGATCGCGGTGGTGCGCCGGAGGACCGCGTTCCGGCTGGCGAAGCGGCAGGACCGGCTGCACCTGGTGGAGGGCCTACTGGTGGCCATCGTGGACATCGACGAGGTCATCCAGATCATCCGCTCCTCCGAGGAGACGGCGCAGGCGCGGGACCGGCTGATCGCCGTCTTCGACCTCTCCCGTGCGCAGGCCGAGCACATCCTCGAACTGCGGCTGCGCCAGCTCACCAAGTTCTCCCGCATCGAGCTCGAGGCCGAACAGGACCAGCTGCAGAAGGAGATCGCCGAGCTCGAGGCGATCCTGGGCTCCGAGGCCACGCTGCGCGGCGTCGTCGCGGACGAACTGGCGGAGACGGCAGAAGATTTCGGCGACGACCGCCGCACGGTGCTGCTCGAGGCCGAGGACCTGCCCGCGGTCACGGCGGCCCAGGCCGGTGGGAAGAAGGCCCTGGCCGTGTCCGTGGCGCTGGAGATCAGCGACGACCCGTGCTGGGTCTTCCTCTCCACCACCGGGCGCATCGCCCGCAGCGCCGCGCGTGCCCCGCTCGTGGACGCCGCGCGGCGCTTCAAGCACGACGCCCTGACCAGCGTGGTGCCGGCCACGGCGCGCGGGGAGATCGCGGCGGTCACCTCCACGGGCCGCATGCTGCGCGTCTCGTGCGTGGACATCCCGGTGCTCCCGGACTTCGACGGCGTTCCCCGGCTCGCGGACGGTGTCCCCGCCGCGGACTTCCTGGGCCTGGAGAAGAAGGAGGAGCTCGTGGGGCTCGTGCCCCTCAACGAGGTTGTCGCGATCGGCACCGCCGAGGGCATGGTCAAGCGCGTGAACCCGGACTACCCTCTGAACCTGGACCAGTGGCCCGCGATCAAGCTCAAGGACCACGACCGCGTGGTGGGCATTGGCGCAGCCCCGGACAGCGCGGAGCTCGTCTTCGTCTCCTCGGACGCCAAGCTGCTGCGCTTCCCCGCCTCCGCGGTGCGGCCCCAGGGCAGGACCGCGGGCGGCGTCGCCGGCATGAAGCTCGCCGCCGGTGAGCGCGTGGTCTTCTTCGGCGCGGTGCTGCCGCGCGAGTCCACCGTGGTGGTCACCCAGGCCCGCAGCGACGGCCAGCTGCCCGAGATGGGCGAGGCGTCCCTGAAGGTCACCCCGCTCGCCGAGTTCCCGAGAAAGGGACGGGCCACCGGGGGCGTGCGGGCCCAGCGGCTGCTCACGGGCGAGGACGGCCTGACACTGGCGTGGGTCGGCCACGGCCCCGCCAAGGCGGTCTCCCCCGCCGGTGTCGCGCGTTCGCTGCCCACCGAGTACGGCCGCCGGGACGGCTCGGGGGTGGGGATCGACCGAGCCGCGGCCGCGATCGGGCCCGCTCTCACGGGGCTTGCGGTGGGTGAGGAGTCGGACGCGGGTACCGCGAGCTCGGCGGGCTCCGCAGACGCCGCCGACAACGCTCCGGACGTTTCCTAGGCTCGGCAGGACCGGCCCGCTCGCGGGAGCCGTGGCCGCTCCCCGCGCCCCGCGTCGTCATCCACCGCCCAGAAAGGCGCACCGGATCAGGCGTCGATCTGCTCCTGGTTCAGGTGTGAGGCACCCGCGACGATGAAGTCCTTGCGCGGGGCCACCTGCGAGCCCATGAGCAGCGAGAAGGCGTGCTCCGCGGCCTCGGCGTCCGCCACGCGCACCCGGCGCAGCACACGGTGCCGGATGTCCATGGTGGTCTCCGCGAGCTGGTCCGCGTCCATCTCACCCAAGCCCTTGTAGCGCTGGATGGGCTCCTTGTAGCGGCGCCCCTGCTCCTCGAGGCTGCCCAGCAGCGTGTCCAGCTCTCGCTCCGAGTACGTGTAGACCATCTCGTTGGCCTTGGACCCGGGGTTCACGATCTGCACGCGGTGCAGCGGCGGAACCGCGGCGTAGACCCGCCCCGCCTCCACCAGCGGTCGCATGTAGCGGTAGAACAGGGTCAGCAGCAGGGTGCGGATGTGGGCGCCGTCCACGTCAGCGTCCGTCATCATGATGACCTTGCCGTAGCGGGCGGCGTCGAGGTCGAAGCTGCGCCCGGAGCCTGCGCCGATCACCTGGATCAACGCGGCGCACTCCGCGTTGGCGAGCATGTCCGTGATGGAGGCCTTCTGCACGTTGAGGATCTTGCCGCGGATGGGCAGCAGCGCCTGGTAGTTCGAGTTGCGGGCGAGGCGCGCGGTGCCCAGCGCGGAGTCCCCCTCCACGATGAACAGCTCTGAGCGGTCCACGTCCGCGGAGCGGCACTCCACGAGCTTGGTGGGCATGGACGAGGTCTCCAGTGCGTTCTTGCGTCGCTGAGTCTCCTTGTGCACGCGCGCGGAGATCCGGGACTTCATCTCCGCGACAACCTTCTCCAGCAGCTGGTTCGCCTGGGCCTTGTCGTCGCGCTTCTTGGAGGTCAGCTGCTTCGTCAATTCGGACTCGATCACCTTCGCCACGATCTGGCGCACCGCCGGAGTGCCGAGGACCTCCTTGGTCTGGCCTTCGAACTGCGGCTCTGCCAGGCGCACCGTCAGCACCGCGGTGAGCCCGGCCAGGACGTCGTCCTTCTCGAGCTTGTCGTTGCCCGCCTTGAGTTTGCGCGAGTTCGCCTCCACCTGCTTGCGCAGCGTCTTCAGCAGCGCGGTCTCGAAGCCGCTCAGGTGCGTGCCCCCCTTGGGTGTGGCGATGATGTTCACGAACGAGCGGACCGCGGTGTCGTATCCGACGCCCCAGCGCAGGGCCACATCCACCTCGCACGTGCGCTCCACATCCTGCAGCTGCGCGTGCCCGGAGCCGTCGAGCACCGGGACCCGTTCGCTGAACGTGCCCTGCCCGTGCAACCGCCACACGTCCGTGACGGGTGCGTCCGGGGCGAGGAACTCCGCAAACTCGGAAATGCCGCCGTCGTACTGGAAGACCTCCTCCACGGGGCCGTCCGCGCCGGGGGTGCCCGGCAGTCGGCGCTCGTCCGTGACGGTGATGCGCAGCCCGGGAATCAGGAACGCCGTCTGCCGTGCACGGCGCACGAGATCCTCGGTGGCGAACTTGGCGTCCGGGGTGAAGATCTGGTCGTCCGCCCAGTAGCGGATTCGCGTTCCGGTGACCCCGCGCTTGGCCCTGCCCACCACCTGCAGGTGCGAGTCCGTGGTGAAGGGCTCGAACGGAGCGTTCGGCGACGGCGCACCCTTGTCCGCGAACGTGCCCGGCTCACCACGTTTGAAGGACATCTGGTAGGTCTTCCCGCCGCGGTCCACCTGGACGTCCAGGCGCGAGGAGAGCGCGTTGACCACCGAGGCGCCCACGCCGTGCAGACCGCCGGAGGCCGAGTAGGACCCGCCGCCGAACTTGCCGCCCGCGTGCAGCTTGGTGAACACCACCTCCACACCGGTCAGCCCTGTGCGCGGCTCGGTGTCGATCGGGATGCCGCGGCCGTCGTCGTGGACCTCCACGCAGCCGTCCTTGTGCAGGATCACCGCGATGTCCTGACCGTAGCCCGCCAACGCCTCGTCCACCGAGTTGTCGATGACTTCCCACAGGCAGTGCATGAGACCCCGCGAGTCCGTGGAGCCGATGTACATGCCCGGGCGCTTGCGCACCGCTTCCAGTCCCTCCAGCACGGAAAGGTGACGGGCGTTGTATTCGGAGCGAGACGGTGTCACGGTGGAGCTTCTCCCGGAGTCTGGGGGTGCCGCGCGCGGGCGGGGTGGGACTGTCTCACTCTAGACGGCGGCCCCGACGTTTGTGCGCGGTGGGCGAAACCGCGGGATCCCGGGAAGCAATCCCCGGGCCCGTGGGTTGTACTGGAACGTGCGGCCCCGGGTGTTCCCGGGACCGCACCGCGGCCGCACCGGCGTGCGAGGCCGCATCCCGTACTTGTGAGGAGGATCCCATGAACGCGACTGTCGAAACGCGTGAACTCAACGCAACCCACCGTTGCGACGCCTGCGGTGCCCAGGCATACGTGCGCGTGGTCCTCGAGTCCACGGGCGGCGAGCTGCTGTTCTGCGCCCACCACGCCCGCGTCAATGAGGACAAGCTGCGTCCCCTGGCGTCATCGTGGCAGGACGAGACCCAGCGCATCGGAGCCTGAGAAGACCACGCGGCCCGGGTGACACCGGGCCTTGAGGACGACGAGAAGGGGCACGCATCCATGGATGTGTGCCCCTTCTACTGCGTCCAGCAGTGTCGTCCGCGAACTCAGGACCCGGGCTTGCGGCCCCAGAGGATCACGTTGGTGCCCAGGTACTTGCTCTCGTAGCCCACGTCCACGAAACCGGCCTCGCGCATCAGCTCCGCAACGCGGGCGGGCTGGATGAACCCGAGCGTGGAGTCCTTGAGGTAGTCGTAGGCGCGGCGGTCTCCCGCCACCACCTGACCGAGCAGAGGCAGCACCACGCTCATGCCCGCCGAGATAGCCAACCGCAGCGCGCCCCGGGGCGGCGCCGTCTCCAGCACGACGACGCGGCCGCCCGGGCGTAGCACCCGCACCTGCTCAGCCAGCACGCGCGGTACGTCGCTCACGTTGCGCAGCAGGTAGCCGTGCGTCACCGCGTCGAAGGACTCGTCGTCGAAGCGCAGGCTGTGGGCGTCCGCGAACTCCCACGTGATGGCGTCGGCACCGGGTTTGGTGCGGGCCGTCTCGAGCATCTTCTCCGAAAAGTCCACGCCCGCGACCTCCGCCCGCGGTTCCCGACGTCGCAGCGCCAGGGCGATCTCGCCGGTGCCGGTGGCGATGTCCAGGACCCGCCCCCCGGGACCCACGCCGGCACGCTGGGCGACCTCACGGCACCAGGCCGCGTGGCGGCCAAGCGTCATGAGCGAGTTGACCCGGTCGTAGGAGGTGGTGATCCGGTTGAAGATCCCCTGTACCTGCGTGTCCCGTGCGGTCATCGTGTGCTCCGCTCCCGCGGTCGTCCCTGTCATCAGTCCAGGTAGTCCCGCAGCACCTGGGAGCGGGACGGGTGGCGCAGCTTGGACATGGTCTTGGACTCTATCTGGCGGATCCGTTCGCGGGTCACCCCGTAGACCTTGCCGATCTCGTCCAGGGTCTTGGGCTGGCCGTCCGTGAGCCCGAAACGCATGGCCACCACACCGGCCTCCCGCTCGGAGAGGGTGTCCAGCACGGAGTGCAGCTGCTCCTGCAGAAGGGTGAAGGACACCGCGTCCGCGGGCACCACGGCCTCGGAGTCCTCGATGAGGTCGCCGAACTCGGAGTCGCCGTCCTCACCCAGTGGGGTGTGCAGCGAGATGGGCTCACGGCCGTATTTCTGTACCTCCACGACCTTCTCCGGCGTCATGTCCAGCTCGTTGGCCAGCTCCTCCGGGGTGGGCTCGCGTCCCAGGTCCTGGAGCATCTGGCGCTGAACGCGGGCCAGCTTGTTGATGACCTCCACCATGTGCACGGGGATGCGGATGGTGCGGGCCTGGTCCGCCATGGCGCGGGTGATGGCCTGACGTATCCACCACGTCGCGTACGTGGAGAACTTGAAGCCCTTGGTGTAGTCGAACTTCTCGACCGCACGGATCAGGCCCAGGTTGCCCTCCTGGATCAGGTCCAGGAAAAGCATGCCGCGACCGGTGTAGCGCTTCGCCAGGGAGACCACGAGGCGCAGGTTCGCCTCGAGCAGGTGGTTCTTCGCGCGGCGGCCGTCGTGGATGACCCACCTGTACGCCCGGCGGGTGTCCGCGTCCATGGAGTCCTGCTCCTCGGCGAACTTGTGCTCGGCGTAGAGGCCGGCCTCGATGCGCAGCGCGAGGTCCACCTCCTGCTCCGCGTTGAGCAGGGCCACCTTGCCGATCTGCTTGAGATAGTCCTTGACGGGGTCCGCGGTGGCACCGGCGACCACGACCTGCTGGGCCGGGGCGTCGTCGTCGTCGTTGTTGGTCAGCACGAACCCACGGGCGCTGCGGTCCTGACGGCCCTTCATGAGCTGCGCGGATTCCTCAGCGGAAGCCTGCTGCGACTCCTGTGACTCCTCGTCCTCGTCCTGGGGCTCCTCGGTGACGAGCTCGTCCTCGGCGAGGACCTCGTCCACGGGATCGGCCTTCTTGCGGCCCCGGCCCGTACCGGCGGGCTTCGCCGCGGGCTTGGCGGCCGCCTTGCGGGTGGCGGGCTTCACCGTGCCGGACGCCGGGGAGGCGGCGGTCTTCGACGCGTCGGTGCTCTTGGTGGCGGCCGTCTTGGTGGCCGTGGTCTTGGTGGCCGTGGTCTTGCGCGTGGTCGTCTTCTTCGGAGCCGCCGTCTTGCGCGCGGCGGTCTTCTTCGCCGCGGGCTTGGCATCGGCGGCGGTCTCCGACATCGTGGACCCGGCTGCCGCGGACTCGTCAGTGGCCGCGGACGACGCCGCAGTGGTCTTGGTCGCGGCGGTCTTGCCCGCGCTGCTCGCCACCGCAGTGGTGCGCTTGGCGGCAGTGGACTTGCGGGCCGCCGTCTTCTTGGCCGCGGTCGACTTCTTGGCCGGGGCCCTCTTGGCAGTGGTGGTCTGGGCGGTGGTCTCAGCCGAGTCGGTCCCCGCCTCGGGAGCCTGTGATCCGGATGCGGTCTTGCTGGCAGCTGGTGACACGGAAAGCCTTTCGTTGGACAGAGACAGGGTGCTCGCCGCACCAGCGGCCAACACACCTATGACCCTGTCAAGTCCGGCACCGCGACACGCGGTTCTCGCCGGGACTCTGAGGGTCCTACAGGCGGTAACGCCGCCCACCCTGGGATTGTTCCCAGGGTGGGAATCTTTTTTCACCGCGGGACTCAGCCCGCCGTCTGCCGCACCCACCAGCTCCTCCCCGGCCAGCCCGTCCGGGGGTCCGTGCACCACCATGGCGTACCCAGGCGCTGGAGCCGCCCGCGCACCTCCGCAACCGCCCCGCCGGGCCGCTGCACGGCAGACTCCGCGTCCGCGGTGCAGCGGACAAGCAGGCGCGCGGCGGTGTGCGCCCGTCCCCGGAAGAACTCCAGCTGGGCCAGGGCGGCCACCACCGTGTCCGCGGTCTCCGCCGTGAGCACCCCGCCCGCCGGCGCGCAACCGCCCCCGCCCACCCGCGCGTGGGCGATTCCGTCCAGCACCTGGAGGATGCGGTGTGCCACCTCGATCGACTCCCAGTGCGGTGGGCCCTCCCACTCCCCGGCCACGGCGACCACGCACCGCAGCGCCTCGTCGACCGCCTCTGCATCCGGCTCGGACCCGCCAGCTCCGCCTCGCACCCTGGCGATGGCGGGGCGCAGAGCGAGCCACGCGGCCTCCGCACGTACACGGTCCCCGCACAGCCACGCATAGAAGAGGCACGTGCGCGCGGCCTCGTCCCGCAGGCCGTCCAGCATGTCCCGCAGGTCTGCGGCGGGTGTCTCGAGCACCGCAGCCACCCAGTCCTGCCGACGCCGTTGCACGCGCCGCAGCGTGCGGTCCCACGCGGCGAGCGACGTGGGCGAGGGCGACGACGCGGCACCGGAACCTGGCGTGCCACTGGATCGTGGTCTGTCACCGAACCGAGCACCACGAGGTGCCGCATCCACTCCCGGGCAGGGATCGCCCCCGGTTGTCGCGCACCGGGCCTCCTGGCCGCTGGTCGCCGCGTGCGCAGTCGCGACGCGTCCGGGCCCGGCGAGTTCCCCCGCCTTCTCCCGCAACGCTTTCTGCCATCGTGGATCCTCCCCCGGTGCCGGCGGTTCCAGGGCACTGCCCAGCGCGACGAGCTGCGCGTTGACCGGGCTGTCCTCGACCAGCGTGATGGGGCGGGCCACGTGCGGCTGGACCGGGTTCCACCAGAACCGGGGCGTCACCAGGAGCACGGTGAGCAGCTCCACCCCCACTGCCCCGGCGATCTCCTCCCACTGCTGAGTGAGCGCGACCAGCTCGGACGCGGTGCTCTCGGGTATGGCCTCCCGGTAGACGACGACGATCACGTCAGCGGCACCGGGCAGGTGCTCCAGGGCCTTGGACACCTCGCGGCTCACCCCCTCCGGAGGGACGTCCACCGGGGGACGTGCCATCGTCAGCAGGAGCACGCCACTGTCTCCACCGGGAACGACGAGGACGCACGCGTCACGCGGTCTGTACCCCAGCTGGTGCGGAATCAGGGCGAGGAGATCCTCGGGGTGGCGGATGCGGACCACGGGTCCGTGGTCTTCGTGGGTCAGGGTCATGGGACCAGACTCGACACACCGCGCCCAGGAAACGCGTTAGCCACCGTCACCTCGGGACGAGCCACGACGCCGCCGCGCAGCCCCGTCGCCTGTGCAGGCCGCCCACCGTGCGGCCCCGGGGTCGCGTCAGACCGCGTCGGCCCCGTGTGCCCGGCGCACCTTGTGGGTGCAGCGCAGAATGGCCACGGTGCCCACAAGTGCCACGAGGCCCTGGGCCGCGATCGCCGGACGGAACGCCTCGCCGTCGTACAGGCTGGGTGAGAGCCCGGCTCCGTGAAGCAGGTCCAGCACGAGGCCCGTCACGTAGATGGCGAGCAGGGACGCCGCGAAGCCGCCCACGTTCGCGAGACCGGTGGCCGTGCCGCCGCGCTGCGGCGGGTTGAAGGCGCGCACGATGTCGAACGCGATCATCGAGGCCGGCAGGGACAGCGCAATCATGCACACGCACACGTACACCACGGCCAGGGGCGCGTGGCCCGGCCACAGCAGCAGGATCGCCCATCCTGACCATGCCATCACGCAGAACGAGAGCACCAGGCGGGAGCGGCGTCGGGCGAACCGTGCACTCAGCTTGCCCACGAACGGTGCCACGACCACGTTGAAGACCACGTAGACCGTCATCACGAACGACGCCTGCGTGGGATCGAGACCCTGGGCGTTCTGCAGGTAGGGGTAGGCCCACATCAGGGCGAACGTGTTGCCCACGAACTGCACGGTGAAGTGCACCCAGAACCCCAGCTGGGTGCCCGGCTCGCGCAGGGACTGGCTCATGGAGGCGCGGACAGAGGCGAAGGAGATGCTGTCGTTGAGGACCCGCACCCCCGGCGGGTTGTTGCGCAGCACGAGACCGGAGAGCACCGCCGCGAGCACGCACATGCCCGCCATCGTCACGAGGGACGGCACCCATCCGGTGGCATGCAGCAGCACGGCGAACGGGATCACTGAGAAGAGCTGCCCCAGGTTGCCGGTCATCCCCACCACCTGGGTGAGCATCGGCACCTTCAGCGCGGAGAACCACACGGGAAGCAGCCGCATCACGCACACGAACGTGGCGGCGTCACCGGCACCCACCAGGATGCGCCCCACCACGCCGCCGGTCACGGACTGCGCCGCCGCGAGCTGCAGCTGGCCCGCGGCCATGGACACCGCTCCCACGGTGATCAGGATGCGCGGGCCGTAGCGGTCCACGAGCACCCCCACGGGAACCTGCAGCACGGCGTAGACCAGCACCTGCATCATGGAGAACATCGACAGCCCGGAGGCCGCGGTCTGGAAGCGGTCCGCCGCCTCCACGGTGGCCACGCCGAAGCTTGTGCGCTGCGCCACGGCGGAGAAGTAAGCGAACACCCCCATCGCCAGGATCAACCACGCGGTGATCGAATCCTTGTACGTGGACGGTGGGGGTGTTGCTGCGTCGGACATGAGGGGAGGGCCTCCACGGGCTGGTTCACGGCGACCCGCGCACGTGGGCCACGGGTCCTCTACTGCTGGTGGTCCTCCGGGTCGCTGCGACCGGCCAGGAACGCCTCTGCGGCGGCACCGAGGTCGTCGGCATCGGGTAGGTCGGCGTCGTCGGGCCCGGCGAGGATTGAGCGGCGGGCGGACGCGTCCACCACGTCATCGTATCGCCGTTCCATGTTCTCGATCACGGCCTGGACCTCAGGGGAGGAGCCCGCCTGCTCGTCGATCTGGCGGACCACGTCCCGGGAGGCCTCGCGCAGCTCATCCGTGGGCAGCGTGCGACCGGTGACGGCGCTGAGGTACTCCAGGGCCGCGACCGCCGCCTGCGGGAGGTAGGACTCCGCGAGGTACTGGGGGACATGAACGGACAGTCCCACGTGGTCGATCCCGCCCTCCTGCAGCCGCAGCTCGAGCAGGTGGGACGCGGACGCGCTGATCTCGAAGGTGGGCTTGCTGCCGTCCGTGCGGGGCAGCAGATCCGCGCGGGGCCCGTGCGCTGAGACCAGCACGGGCCGCGTGTGGGGAACCGGCATGGGGATCCCACTCACCAGCGCCACCAGGCTCACGCGCAACCGTTGCGCGAGTCCCACCACGGCGGCCGCAAAGCGCTCCCACTGGGTGTCCGGCTCGGGGCCGGTGAGCAGCAGGAAGTGGCGGTCCAGCCCGTCCGTGACCACGTGGAGGTTCAGTTCCGGAGCTTCCCAGTCCTCGAAGTGGTCCTCGGCAAACGTGACGCGGGGCCGCCGGGAGCGGTAGTCGTAGAGCTGATCCAGGTCGAAGCGGACGACGGTCTCGCTGGGCATGGAGTCGAGGACGACGGCCTCGATCTGTCCGGCAAGATGACCCGCCTCCACGTACCCGGACAGCGCGACGATCAGGGGCAGGCCGCGCAGCCTCTCATCGCTCAGCAACGCGGGATTGCCCAGGTACAGGGCCGTGGGATCCAGCACATCTCCTCCTTGTGGGCTCGTGCGCCGTGCGCCCCGGAAACGGGGCCGAAACCGGCTCGTGGTGGTACAACGCGATCCCGGGCACCGCCTATTCCCCGGTGCGCGTCACCGCGGGTCGTTAGGATCGGTCACACGTGGGCGCACCGCGCCCGGGGCCGTCGCACCACCCGTGCGGCCCGGCCCCGTTTCCAGGACATCCGTGAAAGGACGCCACAGTGACCACACCGCAGGAGATCCTCGCCACCCACGAGGTGCAGCTCACCGTCACCACCAAGCCCCTCGGGGACGCCCCCGCGGACGCACTGGTCCTCGGCGTCTCCCATGACGGCGCCGTCGCGGTTCCGGGCGACGTCAAGGGGGGCCTGCGCCGTCGTCTGAACGAGCTCGCCGAGCGCGCCGGTGCGCGCGGCAGCCTCGAGAGCGTCGTCGTGGTGCCCGCACCCGACGACGTCCGCGCGGGCGACGTCCTCTTCGTGGGACTCGGCCGCGGTGAGGCGGACGAGCGCCGCGAGAACCTGCGCCGCGCCGCCGGTGCCGCCACCCGTGCCCTCCAGGGGCGGGCAGCGTCCGCGACCGTCGCGCTGCCCGTGACCGGCGCCGAGGACGCCCAGGCCGTCGCCGAGGGCGTCGCGCTCGGCGCGTTCCACTACACCGCTCAGAAGTCCCGGACCCTCTCCGACGACGACGCACCGCTGGCCTCCGCCGCCGTGGCGGTTGCCAAGAACCTCGGCAAGGATGCCGGGCCCGCCCTCCAGCGCGCGGCGCACGTGGCGCGAGCCGTGCGCTTGGCCCGCACGCTCGTGGACCTCTCCCCGGACACCGCGACCCCCGAGTTCGTGGCGGACGTGGCCCGCACCGCTGCGAAGGGCACGAAGGTCTCGGTGGAGGTCCTCGCGGAGAAGGAGCTCACCCGCGGCAACTACGGCGGCCTGCTCGGCGTGGGTGCCGGCTCGGTCAACGGACCGCGCCTGGTGAAGGTGCACTGGACCCCGTCCCGCGCCAAGAAGCACGTGGCGCTCGTGGGCAAGGGCATCACGTTCGACTCCGGCGGCCTCTCCCTGAAGCCCCCGGCCTCCATGATGACGATGAAGTCGGACATGGCCGGCGCGGCCGCCGTGCTGAGCACAGTCCTCGCCGCGGCCGCACTGGAGCTTCCCGTGGCCGTGACCGGCTGGCTGTGCCTCGCCGAGAACCTGCCCTCGGGCTCCGCGACCCGCCCCGGCGATGTTCTCACCATGCACAGCGGGCACACCGTCGAGGTGCTGAACACGGACGCCGAGGGCCGTCTCGTCCTCGCCGACGGCCTGTGGGCCGCCGGGCAGGAGCACCCGGACGCCATCGTGGACATCGCCACCCTGACCGGCGCGCAGATGGCAGCCCTCGGTGTCCGCACCGCCGGCGTGATGGGCGACGACGCCGCCCGCGACCTCGCCGTGCGGGCCGCCACCCGTGCGGGCGAGCCGGCGTGGCCCATGCCGCTGCCCGAGCACCTGCGGCCCTCGCTCGACTCATTCGTCGCGGACCTGAAGAACATCGGTGACAAGCACGGCGGGATGCTCGTAGCCGGGCTGTTTTTGCGGGAGTTCGTCCCGGAGCACCGCGGGCGCAGGATCCCCTGGGCCCACATCGACATCGCCGGGCCGTCGTTCAACGAGTCCCAGCCGTGGGGCTACACACCCAAGGAGGGGACAGGCTTCGGCGTCCGAACCCTGTTGGCGATTGCGCGGGAGCACGCCGAGTAGGCTTCTGCCCATCGCGGACACGCCACGCAGCGGGGGCCCACCGGCACGCAATACATGGTGGGCCCCCGGGCGTGGCGTTAGGCTGGACCCCAACCGTGACCGCCCTTCACAGACCCCGGATCGGGGCTCGGGCGGGCACCCTAACCAAGCACTCGAACCCCGAGGAGCCAACGTGGCCGACAACCAATACGACATCCTGGTCCTGGGCGGAGGATCCGCCGGATACTCCGCAGCACTGCGCGCAGTCCAGTTGGGCTACAGCGTGGCTCTGGTCGAGAAGGAGAAGCTCGGCGGCACGTGCCTGCATTGGGGCTGCATCCCCACGAAGGCGTACCTGCACTCGGCTGAGCTGGCCGAGGGCGCCCGGGAGTCCGAGAAGTACGGCATCAAGGCCACCCTCGAGTCCATCGACATGGGTGCGGTGCGCGACTACAAGAACAAGATCGTGCAGGGCAAGTACAAGGGTCTGACCGGGCTCATGAAGATGCGCAAGGTGGACGTCATCGCTGGCAACGGCAAGCTCACCGGGCCCAACACGATCGACGTGGACGGCACCACCTACACCGGCAAGCACATCATCCTGGCCACCGGCTCGGTCTCCAAGACCCTCGGCATCGAGATCGGGGGCCGCGTGATGACCTCCACGGAGGCCCTGGAGATCGACTTCGTGCCCAAGTCCGCGATCGTTCTGGGCGGCGGCGTCATCGGCTGCGAGTTCGCCTCCATGTGGCGTTCCTTCGGCGTGGACGTCACCGTGATCGAGGGCCTGCCCCACCTCGTCGCCAACGAGGACCCCGCCATCATCAAGACGCTCGAGCGCGAGTTCAAGAAGCGCGGCATCAAGTACAACCTCGGCACGTTCTTCGAGAAGGTCGAGCAGAACGACGACGGTGCCAAGGTCACCCTCGCGGATGGCAAGGAGTTCGAGGCCGACGTCGTGCTCGTGGCCGTGGGCCGCGGCCCCAACACCGCGGACATGGGCTTCGAGGAGCAGGGCATCCCCATGGACCGCGGTTTCGTGACCCCGAACGAGCGGCTGCACACGGGCGTGGGCAGCATCTATGCGATCGGCGACATCGTCCCCGGCGTGCAGCTGGCACACCGCGGCTACCAGCAGGGCCGCTTCGTGGCCGAGGAGATCGCCGGGCTGAACCCCGTGGTCGTCCCGGACATCAACGTCCCCAAGGTCACCTTCACGGAGCCGGAGATCGCGTCCGTGGGCTACTCGCAGCCCAAGGCCGAGGAGAAGTTCGGCAAGGACAACGTGGAGACCTTCGAGTACAACCTGGCAGGCAACGGCAAGAGCTCGATTCTCGGCACCGGCGGCTTCATCAAGCTGGTGCGCGAGAAGGACGGCCCCATCGTCGGCTTCCACGCGATCGGCACCCGCATCAGCGAGCAGATCGGCGAGGGCCAGCTCATGGTGAACTGGGAGGCCTACCCGGAGGACGTGGCGGCGTTCGTCCACGCCCACCCCACACAGAATGAGGCCATCGGTGAGGCGGCCATGGCACTGGCCGGTATCCCGTTGCACGGCTGATCCACTGGAACCGGGTGCCCACCCTCGGGCTGGCGCCCGGTTCCCAACTCCGCGGGGGCCCGCACCCAGGCCCCCCGCACACTTTTCGAATCTTGAGAGAGGGACGGACGAAACAATGTCTGAAACCGTGAACCTGCCCGCACTGGGCGAGTCTGTCACCGAAGGTACCGTGACCCGCTGGCTGAAGCAGGTGGGCGACGAAGTGGCCGTGGACGAGCCCCTGCTGGAGGTCTCAACGGACAAGGTCGACACCGAGGTCCCCTCCCCCGTGGCCGGTGTGATCGAGAAGATCCTGGTCGAGGAGGACGAGGACGTCGAGGTCGGTGGTGCGTTGGTCGTCATCGGCGACGGCTCCGGTTCCGGCGACTCCGGTTCCGACGACGCCGGTTCCGACGACGCCGCCACGCAGGACGACGCCCCGGCGAAGGCTTCCGGGGAACCCGCCGAGCAGAAGAGCGAGCCCGAGCAGGCGCCCAAGGCTGACACGAAGCAGGCCTCGGGCAACTCGGTGGAGGTCACCCTTCCCGCACTCGGCGAGTCCGTGACCGAGGGCACCGTGACCCGCTGGCTCAAGCAGGTCGGCGAAACCATCGAGGTCGATGAGCCCCTGCTTGAGGTCTCAACCGACAAGGTCGACACCGAGGTCCCCTCCCCCGTGGCCGGCACCCTGCTGGAGATCAAGGTCCAGGAGGACGAGGACGCCGAGGTCGGCCAGGTGCTGGCGATCGTCGGCGACGAGTCCACCGCCGGGTCCTCCGACTCCGACAACGGCTCTTCGGACAACGGCTCCTCCGACCAGTCCGGAGAGACCAAGGCCGAAGCAATCGAGGACGCCGCAACCACCGCCGACTCCGGAGAGAACACCGAACAGGCCGCCGAGGCGAAGACTTCTCAGGCGCCCACGGCTGAGTCCGAGTCGGAGAAGACGCCGTCGAAGCCGGCCGAGTCCGCCCCGTCCGCGGGCAAGGATGTGCCCGGGTACGTGACGCCGCTCGTGCGCAAGCTGGCCCGCGAGAAGAACGTGGATCTCTCCACGATCTCCGGCACCGGCGTGGGGGGCCGCATCCGCAAGCAGGACGTCCTGTCCGCCGCGGAGAAGGCCGAGAAGTCCGTGGCGCCCGCCACCACGGATACCGGAGCGGACATGTCCCCGGCTGTGTCCACGCAGAGCTCCGGCAAGGCTGCTCCGGCCGCTGCCCCGGCGGCCGACCCCAAGCGCGGCACCACCGAGAAGGCCCCGCGCATCCGCATGACCATTGCCAAGCGGATGCGCGAGTCCCTCGAGGTCTCGGCGCAGCTCACGCAGGTCACCGAGGTGGACATGACCCGTGTCGCGCAGCTGCGGCAGAAGGTCAAGGACCAGTTCCAGAAGCGCGAGGGCGCCAAGCTCACCTTCATGCCCTTCTTCGCGAAGGCCGTGGCCGAAGCCCTGCAGGCGCACCCCGTGCTGAACGCGATGTTCAAGGAAGACTCCAAGGAGATCGTCTACAACTCCTCCGAGGACATCGCCATCGCCGTGGACACCCCGCGCGGACTCCTCGTGCCGGTGGTCAAGAACGCCGGCGATCTGAACCTCGGCGGTCTCGCCAAGCAGATCGCCGAGCTCGGTGGCGCCGCCAAGGACGGCAGCATCTCGCCGGATGCCCTGACCGGTGGGACGTTCACGATCACGAACATCGGGTCCTTCGGCGCGCTGTTCGACACGCCGATCATCAACCAGCCCCAGGTCGGCATCCTGGGCACGGGCTCGATCGTGAAGCGGCCCATGGTCATCGCGGACGCGGACGGCAACGACACCATCGCCATCCGTCACATGTGCTACCTGTCCCTGACCTACGACCACCGGCTCGTGGACGGCGCGGACGCCGGCCGCTTCTTGAGCACCCTCAAGAAGCGCCTCGAGGCCGGTCAGTTCGAGTCCGAGGTGGGTCTCTGAGCCTGACCGCTCGGCGGTGAGGACGGGGTCCTCGACCTCACCGCCATCCCGGTGCCCGCGGGCCCGGGCTGTCGCGTGCCGTGTGCACCCGGTGGTCCGGGCCCGCTGTCGTTCTCGAGTGTGTTTGCCTACCCCCACGCCCCGGCAGGTGTCAATGGTTCAGGCGACACTCGGTTACCCTCGAAGCATGACCTTTCTTCTCAGCCTCATGCTCTTCCTTCACATCGTGGGTGTGGCCGTCATAGTCGGCACCTGGATCTACACCATGAAGACTCCCACCGTCACGGTCAGCCAGTTCTGGGCCGCTGTGTTGATGCTCGTCACGGGCCTCGTCATGGTGGGTATCCGTGAGATGAGCGGCGGCCACGACAGCCTCAACTTCGCCAAGATCGGCGTGAAGTTCGTCATCCTCCTGGTGGTGCTAGTCGCCGCGTTCATCGGCATGCGCAAGACCCAGCGGGGCGAGCCGGAGTCCACCGGACTCGCCCACGCGGTGGGCGGCATGGCCCTCATCAACGCGGCGGTGGCCGTCTTCTGGTGAGCCGCTGACAGCTGACGAACGCCCGGGTGCCCTCACCCGGGCGTTCGGCGTTTCTTGCCCTTTCGTCCAAGTTCCCGCGGACGGTGCCGTAGGCCGCCCACCACTGATCGACGTCCCTTCAGCTCGTGCCGCCGCCGTTCCCCCACTGGTCGACGCACCCGCCCCTCGTCCCCGTGTCGTCGGCCTCCGCACGCCGCCGTCCGTGGCAGCGGCTTCGGCTCGCCCCCGGTCGTGGCCGGTCACCCCGGCGCGGTGAGCGGGGTGACGTCCGCGAGACGCCAGCCCTGCGCTGTCGCCGTGATGGTGATGCGCAGCCGTTGCCTGGCCAGGTCCCCGTCCCCTGTCACGGCGGGTCCCGTGGGCAGTGTGCCACGCCAGCCCCGGGTGACCACCTCGGCGTTGTAGGTCCTCGTGCGGGCAGCGTCGGCGGGTGAGAGGCGCGCCGCCGTGTCCGGCTTCTGCTCGGCAAGTGAGACGACCTCCATCCGGAGTTCTGAGAGCTCTGTCGTGCCGGCATCCGCCCCGCCCCGCGCAGCCGCTCGACGTATCAGGTCCTTGTCACGGGCCGCGAGACCGGACCGCGGGACGTACACCGCCTCCGCGGCGGCCTCGTCACCGGCCGCGAGCGCGGCCGCCCTCCGGGCCACGAGGTCTCCCACGGCCCCGCGAGCCTCCCGGTCCTTGTCCTGCATGCTCTCTCCCGGAGCCGTTCCCGTACCCGCGGACGATCCCCCGGACGCCGAGGGTGCCACCTGGCGAGGTGACCCGCCGCCGGTCCCCCCAGCATCCCGCGACGCGGATTCATCGGTGTTTCCCCCGGCTCCGCTGGTTCCGGACGGGTTGGCGCTCACCTCGAAGCCGCGCGCCTCATCGGGGCTGCGTGCGTCCTCGGGAGCCGCGGGCGACGCCGTGGCTCCGGTTCCGGCCACGACGTCGCCGTCGGGCCAGTTCGCGAGCACCCAGACGATCGCTGCGGCAGCGAGGACGGCCGCCGTGATCGCAAGGACGCGACGTGGACCGTGGCTCTCTCCGTCCGTGGCGGCAGTCCCGGCGGTGGCCTGCCCCACCGTCCGCGCACGTTCTCCCCCTCTGCCCTGGGACCGTTCGCTGCGTCCGCCGAGTCGGAGCGCGGCAGCGGCGAACGGGCGACGGCGCGGCCGCAGCACCGTCCCGTCGGCCCTGATCACCTCGGGTGTCATGCGCTCGGGCGGGCGACGCGCGGGCGACGGCTTCCGGACAGGTGTGTCGAATCCGGTGGCGAGCTCGTGAGCGGAGGGCCGCTGCGCGGGGTCGTCGCACAGTGCGCCCTCGAGCATCAGCACCAGGTGACGCGGCGCGTTGGGACACATGAGGCTCAGTGGCACCCGGTGCGCATCCGGGCCCGGGTAGCGTCCGGTGAGTGCGAGCCACCCTGTGACGGCAAGGTCGTGGACGTCCTGAGCCGCGCTCACCTCGGTGGAGGAACCCGCTGCCACCGGGCCCGCCTCGTCCATGTGGTGGTGGGCCCGGCCCAAGCCCACGGCCCGGTCCGCAAGCTCCTGGCGGGCGTCCGTGTCCTGGGCCTGCCCCCATGCCGGAGGCCCGGGGCGGGCACCGGCACGAACGCCGTAGCCGTCCAGCAGCGCCCTGCCGTCGGGAGTCACGAGCACATGCCGCGCACTCAGCGCGCCGTGCACCCACCCGCGCTCGTGCAGCCGTGACAGCCCCCGGGCGGCATCCGCGAGAACCGGCAGCAGAGTCTCCGGTGCCACTCGGCCCTGCTCGCCCATGATCTCGGCGAGGGGTCGAGCCTTCACGTGCTCAGCCACGAGGGCGCCCCGGTCCACTCCGTCCCCGCGGGGCGAGCCACCAGCCGGAGCTGCGGCGTTCCTGTGGATCGTCCCGTCCGCGATCACCGCCCGGACGCCCACCAGGGCGGGATGGGTCTCCTGCGCCCAGGCGTCGACGAGCGCCGCGAAGTCAGCCTCGACCGGGCGGCGTCGTTCAGGGTCCTCGGACACGGCGAACGTCACGGTGAACCCCTCGCGGGTGGACTGCTCCCGGGCGAGCCAGGTGCGGGTGCCGCCGCCCTCCGCGAGCCGCTCGACGAGTTCCAGCCCCTCCCCCTGGGCCGCACGGCGCTCCACCGCAAGCGATGGACCTCGGCCGACCACGTCGCCAACCGCGGTGGCGGCTCCGCTGGTGCCCCCGGGTGCATGCCGGTCAACGGTGCGCCCGCCGTCGACCGGACCTGGCGGCAGGTCCGCAGACGGGCCAGAAACGAGCGATGCAGCAGCGGGTGCTGCAGCATCGGGAGAGACCGGCTCGAGAGCGGGTGGCACGACTCCCCCGTGATCCAGTGGCTCCGCGGCCGAAGGTGTCCTTCGGGCCGCCCGCACCCGTTCCTCCGTGGTTCGGTGACGCCCGGTGGACCCGCCTGCCGTGTCCTCGACGTGGCCCGGACCCTGCCCGGCGTGACGGGTCCGGCCGTGGGCACGATGTTCGCTCATGACCCCACTGTGCCCGTCGGAAACCGTCTCCGCGCACGTTATCCACAGGCTGGGGAGAAGGGATAAGCTGTCCGAATGGCTCTGCACTTCGAACGCGTCGGCTTGGCACCGAACCTGGTGAACTACCGCGAGTGCCTGGACTTGCAGCGTGAGGTCCACCGGGAGGTCGTGGCCGGAACGCGCGGCAACACCGTGCTGATGGTCGAGCACGATCCCGTCTACACGGCCGGGCGCAGGACCGAGAAGCACGAGTATCCGTGGGACGGCACCGAGGTGGTGCCCATCGGCCGCGGCGGCAAACTCACCTACCACGGCCCAGGCATGCTCGTGGGCTACCCCATCGTGCGTCTGCCGATCCCCCTGGACGTCGTGCGTTTCGTGCGGGTCCTCGAAGAGGTGATCGTGGCCGTCGTGCGGGACTTCGGGGTGCCCGCCACCACCGTCGCCGGCCGTTCCGGCGCGTGGGTGCTCGCGGACGAGCGCGGACCGGACCGCAAGATCTCCGCCATCGGCGTCCAAGTCTCCAAGCGCGCCACCATGCACGGTTTTGCCCTGAACTGCTCCAACGACCTCCGTCCGTTCGGCAAGATCATCCCGTGCGGCATCACGGATGCGGGCGTCACCTCTCTCAGTGCGGAGACCGGGAATCGGATCGACCCCGTGGACGTTGTCGCGCGTATGGAGCAGGAGCTCGCGGCCCGCGAGGCAGATTTGTGCGTACCCTTCGAACCACCCACCCCCGCACCAGCACCCATGCTGCGGCACGAGTACGTCCCCACCGCCGCAAGGGAGACCACTGCCGCCCCGGACGCCATCCCCGCGTCCTGACACGCCCCAGTCGTCAACCACTCTCGACAACGGCCCCCACCACCGCACCGGGTGGGCACGGGCCACGCCAGCGTCACCAGCGAGGAGAACCCATGACCATCGCCCCCGAAGGCCGCAAGCTGCTGCGCGTGGAGGCACGCAATGCAGAGGTCCCCATCGAGAAGAAGCCGTCCTGGCTGAAGAACACCGCGAAGATGGGCCCCCAGTTCACGGAGCTGAAGTCCATGGCACGCGGCCGCGGACTCCACACGGTGTGCGAGGAGGCCGGGTGCCCCAACATCTACGAGTGCTGGGAGGACCGGGAGGCCACGTTCCTCATCGGCGGGGACACCTGCACGCGGCGCTGCGACTTCTGCGACATCGCAACGGGCAAGCCCGGCATGGTGGACGTGCAGGAGCCCCGGAAGGTCGCGGAGTCCGTGCGGGACCTGGGTCTGCGCTACGCCACCGTGACTTCAGTGGCCCGTGACGACCTCTCGGACGGCGGCGCCTGGCTGAATGCAGAGACCATCCGTGCGATCCACGCCATGAACCCCAGCACCGGCGTGGAGATCCTCATTCCCGACTTCAAGGGCCAGCCCGACGCCCTGCAGCAGGTCGTCGACGCCCAGCCCGAGGTGTTCGCGCACAACCTGGAGACCGTCCCGCGGATCTTCAAGCAGATCCGCCCGGCCTTCGCGTACGAGCGCTCCCTGGACGTCCTGACCCAGGGCAAGGACAACGGGATGATCGTGAAGTCTAACCTGATCCTCGGCATGGGCGAGACGGACGACGAGGTCTACGAGGCGCTGTGCGACCTGCACGACGCCGGCTGCGACATCATCACCCTCACCCAGTACCTGCGCCCCGGCCCCACGTTCCACCCGATCGACCGCTGGGTGAAGCCGGAAACCTTCGTGGAGCTCTCCAAGGCCGCCGAGGAGATCGGCTTCCTGGGCGTCATGGCCGGGCCGATGGTCCGTTCCAGCTACCGCGCCGGCAAGCTGTGGGCCCGCGCGATGAAGAAAATGGGCCGCGAGATCCCGGAGCACCTCTCGCACATCGACGATTCCGGCTCCGCCACGCAAGAGGCCTCGAGCCTGCTCGCCCGGCTGGGCTGAGCCGGCACCGCTCTCGCATGACGACGCCGCCCGCGACCCGGGCGGCGTCGTCATCTCCGCGCCCGTCCCCCAGCGGATAGAATGACCGCGATCCCCTACCAGCAACTGCGAGGAACCACCGTGTCACCAGCCACGTCCACCAAGGCCAAGGCCGCCGAACGCGACCGCAAGCGCGAGGAGAAGCGCCAACGCAAGGCTGCCAAGGGGCCCGGCGTCTTCGCGCAGATGAAGCAGGTCTTCCAGATGACCCGCGAGCAGGAGCCGAACATCCTGTGGTGGATGATCCTGCTGGGCCTGGGCGTGCTGCTGGTCTTCCTGCTGATCGGTGTGGCGCTCGGCAACTGGATCACGTGGCTGCTGATCGGCATCCCCTTCGCTGTGCTGGCCGCGGTGATCCTGCTCTCCCGGCGTGCTGAGCGGGCGGCGTTCTCCCGGATTGAGGGTCAGCCCGGCGCCGCCGGTGCCGCGCTGTCCACCCTCAAGCGCGGGTGGATTGTGGAGGAGGAGCCCGCGGCCATGGACCCGAAGTCCAAGGACCTGCTGTTCCGCGCCGTGGGACGCCCCGGGGTCGTCTTCATCACGGAGGGCCCGGTGAACCGCGTGGACAAGCTCGTGAAGAAGGAGCGCCGCCGGATCGGGCCCGTGATCCAGAACGTGCCCATCCACGTGATCAAGTCCGGCAACGGAGAGGGCCAGGTTCCTCTGAACAGGCTCGCCAAGACGATGCGCGGGCTCGACAACAAGCTCACCAAGCAGGAGGTGCAGGTGGTCCACCGCCGCATGAGCACCCTGCAGAACCGCCTGCCCATCCCCAAGGGCGTGGACCCCATGCGGGCACGCCCGGACCGCAAGTCCATGCGGGGCCGCTGAGCGGACTGAGACCGCGAAGAACGAGGGCGAACGGGCCGGGTCACAAGACCCGGCCCGTTTTGCGTGCCCGCACCCGATGTCAACGCCCGACGTGGGAGCCTCATGTTGGAATCCGGCGTCAGGGCAGCGGCCGCCGGCGGTGGGGCCTCGCCCCTCCTGAGCTGTCAGCGCACGCGCACCAGCACGGTGTCGACCGCGCGGTCGTGCAATCCGCGCTGGTCCTCGTCCGAGACGAGCGGGGGGATCACCAGACACAGCAGCAGGGTGCGCACGAGCGCCTTGCCGAACCCTGCCGGGCGCCCGTCCATCGTTTGCACCTGCAACCCCGTGACCCAGTGCCCGATGGTTCGCCCGAAGAGGCCGACCATGAGCACGCTGAGCACGAAGAACACGGCCAGGTTCATCAGTCCCGAGCCGTTCCAGCGGGACAGGAACAGGCCCGCGAGCACGAGCGCCAGCAGCCAGTCGATCGTTAGTGCCACCAGCCGTGCGGGGAACCGTGCGATCGAGCCGGCACCACGTTCCGGGCGCCCCCACCGCTCACCCGGGTACCGCGAGCCCTCGCGGGGTGCGCCGTCGAGCCACGAGCCCATGTCCTGCCGTGAAACCATGCCCTCAACCCTAGCCGCCCGATCCTCCGGCAGCGTCACCCGCCGGTAGAGTGGGGAGGGTACTGACCGGTCGGCGTGGCCCCACCGCGCGGGTGGCGCGTGTTACACGCACGAAACACCCGTGACACCGTCGGGCAACGCCCGGTTCCTACGCTGGACACCAGAACCGGACGCTCGCGGTGGCTCCACCCGCCGCGGCGCCGATCGGACGCCCTTACAGAAGGAGAACAGGTCCATGTTCCAATCAGCCGAAGAAGTGCTGTCGTACATCCAGGACGAGAACGTCGTCTTCGTCGATCTCCGCTTCACGGACATGCCCGGTGTGCAGCAGCACTTCAACCTGCCGGCCAAGGCGGTGGACGAGGATTTCTTCACTGACGGACAGCTGTTCGACGGCTCCTCCATCCGTGGCTTCCAGGGCATCGCCGAGTCCGACATGCAGCTCATCCCGGACCCGCAGTCCGCGTTCGTGGACCCGTTCCGCGTGGAGAAGACCTTGGTGGTCACCTGCTCCATCGTGAACCCCCGCACCGGTGAGCCCTACCACCGCGATCCCCGCGGCGTGGCCGAGCGCGCCGAGGCGTACCTCGCCTCCACCGGCATCGCGGACACCGCGAACTTCGCCTCCGAGGCCGAGTTCTTCATCTTCGACGACGCCCGCTTCCAGGTGGAGCCGCAGTCCACGTTCTACAAGATCGACTCCGAGGAAGCACCGTGGAACAGCGGTCGCGAGGAGGAGGGCGGCAACCTCGCCAACAAGACCGCGGTCAAAGGGGGCTACTTCCCCGTCTCCCCCGTGGACAAGCAGGCGGACCTGCGTGACGCCATGTGCGTGGCGCTGGACGACATCGGCCTGGAGGTGGAGCGCTCCCACCACGAGGTGGGCGCTTCCGGCCAGGCGGAGATCAACTACAAGTTCTCCACCCTCACCGCAGCCGCGGACGACCTGCTGAAGTTCAAGTACGTCATCAAGAACACCGCGGACGCGTTCGGCAAGACCGCCACGTTCATGCCCAAGCCCGTGTTCAACGACAACGGCTCAGGCATGCACTGCCACCAGTCCCTGTGGAAGGGTGGCGAGCCGCTGTTCTACGACGAGAAGGGCTACGCGGGCCTCTCGGACGTGGCGCGCTGGTACATCGGCGGCCTGCTGGAGCACTCCTCCGCAGTCCTGGCGTTCACCAACCCGACCGTGAACTCCTACCGTCGTCTGGTCAAGGGCTACGAGGCCCCCGTGAACATGGTGTACTCGCAGGGCAACCGGTCCGCGGGCATCCGCATCCCGATCACGGGCACGAACCCCAAGGCCAAGCGTCTGGAGTTCCGCGCCCCGGACCCCTCGTGCAACCCGTACCTGGCGTTCGCCGCGCAGCTGATGGCTGGCCTGGACGGCATCCGCAACCGCATCGAGCCCGCGGATCCCATCGACAAGGACCTCTACGAGCTTCCGCCAGAGGAGGCCAAGGACATCAAGAAGGCCCCGGGCACCCTCGAGGAGGCCCTGAAGGCGCTCGAGGAGGACCACGAGTTCCTGCTCGCCGGTGACGTCTTCACCGAGGACCTCATCGAGTCCTGGATCGAGTACAAGCGCGAGAACGAGCTCAAGCCGCTCTCCCTGGTCCCCCATCCCCTGGAGTTCCAGCTGTACTACGGCGTGTGATCCCACACCCGGATCGGTCGAGGGCCCCGCTCGTGACGAGCGGGGCCCTCGCTCCGTCTCCACCTCTTGGGAACCGTCAACCGGTCCCAGAGCACCGCCCGGGTACCAGCTGCCCGTCACGGTCCCCGGGGTGGCGCCGCCGCGGGCAGGCACGGCGGCGTCCGGAAGCAGGGACGACGACGTCGTGCTCTACAGCACCGCGGTGCGGCCGCGGCTGTGTGCCTGGGCGCGGGCGATGCGCCGGGTCGCAGGGTCGAGCACCCACAGGTACACGCCGTAGGTGCAAGCCACGAGTGCTGCAATCACGCGGGCGGCCAGGAGGTTGAGATCCAGATAGGGGAAGACGTCCAGCTGGTCCGCCACGGCATAGACGGTGAAGAACGCCGTGATAAAAAACAGGACGTCCACCTGCCAGTCGTCGCGGATGCCGGTGATCGCGAACAGCGGTATGAGCCACACCACGTACCAGGCCTGGATGATCGGGGACAGCAGCACGAAGGCCGCGAGCGCCCACGCGAGGCGCCGGAAGATCCTGGTGTCGCGGCCCACGAACATCAGCACCACAACCACCAGGGCGGCCAGTGCCGTGCCTGCGGCGTGCACGGCATCCATCCAGGCGGAGCCGTTGAGACCCCACGAGCTTCCCACGAGTTGCGCGAAGAGCCCGAGAAGGCCGATGGGTGCGTACCAGATGTACACGGTGCCGGGGGTGGACACCGCGGAGACCCAGCCGAAACCGAATCCGTTGAGCAGCCCCATGAGCCCCAGCAGGGCTAGGGAGTACGCCAGAGTGAGCGCCCAGACCACGAACCGGCGGGGCCAGGATGCGTTGCGCCCGGCCCACAGCAGGCCCACGAACGGTAGGAAGACCAGGGTGATGGGCTTGATAGCCACGGACAGCGTCACGAGCGTGGTGCCGAGAAGCCCGCCCTTCCAGTTGCGCTGCACCGCGGCGGCGTAGGTTCCGAGCAGGGCGAGAGCCAGCATGATGGCGTCGTTGTGCGCGGAGACCACGAAGTTGGTGAGGAACAGCGGGTTGGCCACCGAGAGCCACATCGCGCGGCGCGGGTTCACGCCGTGCAGCCGCGCCAGGCGAGGGATCACCCACATGCACGCGATGACCGCCAGCACGCACATGCCGCGGAACAGCAGCACGGACGCGTCCGGGTCCGTGCGAGTGACCGTAACCACGAGCTGCTCGAGCCACAGGAACACGGGCCCGTACGGGGGCGGCGACTGCGCCCAGAACTGGTCGGCGCCGAGCTGAAAGAAGTTGTCGATCGAGGAGACCCCGGACTCGTAGGGATTCAGCCCGTTGAGCATCACGCGCCCCTGGCCGATGTACGAGTACACGTCCCTGCTGAACAGGGGGATGCTCACGAGCATGGGCAGGGTCCACGCGCCGATCGCGATGAGCACCCATCGGGCGCTGGCGGGACCCCAGGGGTCGAGCTTCTGGCCGAGACGCAGCCACTGCCGCACCAGGAGCATGGCCCCGAGCGCCAGCGCGAGCACCGAAACGACGACGCCCATGGTTTCGAACCGCATCCAGATGATCAGGGGGTTGCGGCGAAGCCCCGAGACGCTCGCCAGCCACCCGACCCCCAGCGAGCCGAACGCGAGCATGAGCGATCCGAGGGTCCCCATCAGCACGGTGCGCGTGAGTGAGGACGCGCTGGTGTCCTCGGGTGCCAGGCAGCTGGGGTCTTGGTGGCCGGGGGCGGGTGCCACCGGCTGCCCGGCCTTCCTGGACGTGGTGCGCACTGCGAGGGCCTCCCGGTGGTCGTTGCGTCGGTAGCGGTCGTGGCCGCCCGCGGGCGGTGCCGGCCGCGCGAGAGTCGCGGGGGCGGCGTCGGGCCCGATCCTACCGCGCGTGCGGACGCCGCCGACCGCGCGCAGTCGGGTGCGCGGGTGGGAACCGGGCGGGAACGACGCGATAGATTGGAGGGGTGACGACTGGAAACCGGAGAATAGTGTGGATCGACTGCGAGATGACGGGGCTGTCCCTGTCCGATGACGCGTTGATCGAGGTGGCCGCGCTCGTGACCGACGACGAGCTCAACGTGCTGGGCGAGGGCGTGGATGTGGTGATCAAGCCGCCGCAGACCGCCCTGGAGCAGATGAACGACTTCGTACGGAACATGCACGCGACGTCCGGGCTGCTGCCCGAGCTCGACAGCGGCACAGACATGGCCACCGCGCAGGCAAAGGTCCTCGACTACATCCGCGAGTGGGTGCCCGAGCCCGGCAAGGCGCCCTTGGGCGGCAACTCTGTGGGCACCGACAAGACGTTCCTCTCCCGTGACATGCCCGAGCTCGTGGACCACCTGCACTACCGGATCATCGACGTCTCCACGATCAAGGAGCTCGCTCGGCGCTGGTACCCGCGGGCGTACTTCCAGGCCCCGGAGAAGACTGGCAACCACCGCGCGCTCGGGGACATCGAGGACTCCATCGACGAGCTTCGCTACTACCGCCACATCCTGTTCCCCGGTGAGCCGGGCCCCACGTCCGACGACGCCCGGCGGGTCGCCGCGCTCATCAAGGCCTCCCCCACGCGCACGGCCGAGCGCGGCTAGCGGCCGCCCCCGCGGGCGGCGGGCGCCGGATGCGCGCAGAGGGCCTCGGGTGCGCTATAGTGGTCGTCGTTGCCCGGCGGGACGGAAACGTTGCGCGGTGGCACGCATGGTGGGCGTAGCTCAGTCGGCAGAGCGCCTGGTTGTGGTCCAGGAGGTCGCGGGTTCAACCCCCGTCGCTCACCCCACGAAGAACAGAACGCGGCACCCCGTACGGGGTGCCGCGTTCTGCATGCCCGGGCCCGGGCCCGCCTCGACGGGCGCCGCGGCACAGGGCGGTGGCGCTACGGCTTGAGCACCACCTTGATGCAGCCGTCCTTCTTCTCCTGGAACATCTTGTAGGCGTCCGGCGCCTCGTCCAGGGACACATGGTGTGTGGCCAGGGACTCCAGCCCGAGGACGTCCTCGGACCGGCTCGCGATCTCCAGAAGCTCGCCCGTCCAGCGGCGCACGTGGCACTGGCCCATGCGCATAGTGATGCCCTTGTCGAACATCTCCATCATGGGCATGGGATCCGCCATGCCTCCGTACACGCCGGAAACCGACACGGTGCCCGCACGGCGCACGCTGTGGATGGCCGTGTGCAGGGCGTCCAGGCGGTCGATGCCCGCGGTCTCGATGGCCTTGCGCCCCAGGGCCTTGGGCAGTCGTGCCGCACCGGCGACGACCTTCTCGGCGATCGGGTTGCCGTGAGCCTCCATGCCCACGGCGTCGAGAACACCGTCCGGACCGCGCCCGTCGGTCATGTCCCTGAGGGTGTCCGAGACGTCGTCCACCTCGCGCAGATCCACGATCTCCGCGCCCCAGCTCTTCGCCAGAGCCAGGCGCTCGTCCACGAGGTCCACGGCGATGATGCGTTTCACGCCCTGCAGTGCGGCGGAACGCACCGCCAGCTGGCCCACGGGACCGAGGCCCAGCACCGCGAGGGTGTCCTCCTCCCCCACGTTCGCGTACTTCACGCCCTGCCACGCCGTGGGCAGGATGTCGCTGAGGTAGAGGAAGCGCTCGTCCTCGAAGTCCTGGGGCAGCTTCACAGGGCCGAAGTCCGCGTGCGGCACGCGGACCATCTCGGCCTGCCCGCCGGGCACCGAGCCGTAGAGGGAGGAGAAGCCGAACAGGGCGGCGCCGGTGCCCATCTCACGGATCTGCGTGGTCTCGCACGCTGCGAACAGCCCGCGGTCGCACATCCAGCAGTGGCCGCACGCGATCACGAACGGCACCACCACGCGGTCCCCGGGACGCAGGCTGGAGACCCCGGAACCGACCTCCTCCACGACGCCCATGAACTCGTGGCCCAGCACGTAGTCCTTCTGCAGGTACGGGGCCAGCACCCCATAGAGGTGCAGGTCCGAGCCGCAGATGGCCGTGGAGGTTACCCGCACGATCGCGTCGGTGGGGTCCTGCAGTACGGGGTCGGGAACGTTCTCAACCCGGACGTCGCCGAGTCCTTGCCATGTCAGTGCTCGCATGTGGCCAGTCAACCACCAACGCCGTGAAATGACACCACCCCTGCGGGGGCGGTTGCGGCTCCGCAGGGGTGGTACTGGTGCGCGGGTCTCAGAAGACGGGCTTACCGCCGGTCACGCCGATCACCGTGCCCGAGACGTAGGAGGCCTCCGCGGGGCTCGCGAGGAACACGAACGCCCCGGCGAGCTCGGAGGGCTGGCCCGCGCGGCCCAGCGGGGTGTCCCCGCCGAACGAGGGCATGCCCTCCCCGGCCTTGGTGGCGGGCTGCAGGGGGGTCCAGATGGGCCCGGGCGCCACCGCGTTGACGCGGATGCCCTTCTCCCCCAGCTCACTGGCCAGGTTGACCGTGAAATTGTTGATCGCGGCCTTGGTGGAGGCGTAGTCGATCAGGTTCTCGGAGGGGTCGTAGGCCTGGATGGAGCTCACGTTGATGATCGAGGAGCCCTCCTTCAGGTAGGACAGCGCCTGCTGGGAGACCCAGAACAGCGCGTAGAGGTTGGTCTTGAAGACCCGGTCCATCTCCTCCGTCTTCAGCCCCTGCAAGCCACCGTCACGCCGAGCCCACTGGAACCCGGCGTTGTTCACGAGGACGTCGAGGCCGCCCAGCTTCTCCGCCGCCTGGTCCACGACGCCGCGCGCGTGGGACTCCTCGCGCAGGTCTGCCGGGAGCAGGACGGCCTTGCGTCCGGCCTCCTCAATCCACTGCCGGGTGTCCTGTGCGTCCGACTCCTCTTCTGGGAGGTAGTTGATGGCCACGTCCGCGCCCTCGCGGGCGAACGCGATGGCCACGGCGCGGCCGATCCCGGAGTCACCGCCGGTCACGAGGGCCTTGAGACCGTCCAGTCGCCCGCGTCCCACCCAGGTCTGCTCGCCGTGGTCCGGCAGCGGGTCCATGTCCGTGGTCAGCCCCGGAGGGGTCTGCTCCTGCTCGGGGAAGCCGCCGTCCTCGCCGGCGAGCTGCTGGGCCTTCTTCTGTGCTGCGTACTCGTCTTCGCTCATGCGCCCATTGTGCCCCGGGGCGGCGAGGCTCGTCACCCACCTGCAGAGGCAGGGCGTGCGAACCCACCGTCGGCACCGCGCAGGACAGGCCACCCAGCGGGGAGGGAGTGGCTCACGCGAAGAGGATGCGCTGCTGCTGGCTCGAGGGGTCCATCCCGTGTTGCACGCCCCACAGCACGGCCTGGCTGCGGCGCTCCACGCCCATCTTGCGGTAGGCGGAGCGGATGTAGGACTTCACGGAGTTGATGCTGAGGTAGCAGTTGCGGGCGATCTCGTCATTGGTGAAGCCCTGGGTGATGAGCGCAATCACCTCGGCCTCGCGCGCTGAGAGACCGGTCCTCCGGCCGGGCCAGTCCGGCGGGGTGACGTCCTCGCGCACGGGCTCAGGCTCCACCACGCGCTCGCCCTCGTGCACGCGCACCAGGGCGTCGCCGAGGTCCTGCGCGCTGAGCTCCTTGGACAGGAACCCGTCCATGCCCATGGCCAGGGCTTCGTCCACACGCTGCGCGCTGACGTTCCAGGTGTACATGACCACCCTGCGGAAGCGGGCCTCCCCCAGCAGCCGCATCACGTCCCGTGTGCCGCGCCCGGTGGCTGCGAAGGCGTCGTAGAGCACCACGTCCACGTCCTGCTCCGGCAGCAGACCGGAGTCCAGCTCCACCACGTCGAGCCGGGGGTGGCGGCGCAGCATGTGCGCCACGCCCTCGACCACCACCGGGTAGTCGTTGATCAGGGCCAGGGAGATGTCAGGACGTTCGGAACTCACCACACGAGCATAATGGTAAGTTCACGCACTACCGCCCGAATCCCGGGCGGTCTCGCGCCAGCGTCCGCCCTCCCGCACGATGAGTCCGCGGGAGGCGAACTCCCGCAACCAGCCCTCCATGGGCTCGAAGCCCCAGGTGTCCTGGAACAGGGCCGCATTGCGGACGATGGCGGAGACGTGCTGCACGGGCGGGGACTGCGTGGGGTGGTACTGGTGGTACGCCGTGGCTCCCCCGAGCCACCACAGCGTTCCCCCGGCGGCCGCCAGCCGCTGACCGAAGTCCGTGTCCTCTCCGCCGTAGCCCACGTAACGCTCGTCGAAGCCGCCGGCGAGGTCCCACGTGCTGACCGTGCACGCCAGGGACAGGGACCACAGCATGCGGGGGTCGGCCGCCTCGAGCGCCCCGGGCTCCGGCAGCACCCGCGCCGGGTGGTCTCGGCCCAGCCGCGCCACGGCCTGCGGGGTGTGCTCGGCCTCCGACATACCCTCGGGCAGGTACTGCACGCGTCCGCTCACCACGGCCGGGGCGCCGTCCAGCTCCCGGAGGGCCCACGTGTAGTCGCGCACCAGGTGCTCGTGGGGCAGGCAGTCCACGTCGAGCAGCACCACGGTGTCCGCGCCGAGCTCCGCGGCCCGCCGCACTCCGGCGTTGCGCGCCGCGGCCAAAGGCAGCTCCGCCGCCGGGGGCAGCTCCACGAGCTCGCTCGGCACGTTCGGGTGCTGGGCCACCACGTCCCGGATCCCGGGGTCCCCCATGCTCACGACCACGTGGGCCAGGGGTGCCTCGCTCTGCGCGGCGAGCCACTCGCGCTGACGCCGCAGGTGCGTGCGCCGGCCGCTGGCGATGGTCACGACGGCCGCGCTCACCGGACCCCACCGCCCAGCAGCTCCTCCATGGCGCGGGCCGCGCGGTGCGCTCCATCACCGTGACGCCACCGTTCCCACCGCTCGCCGCCGAGGGTGAGGGCACGCGCGAACAGCCCGGGCCACTCGTGCGCCTCGGGCCAGTGCGCAAGCCCCACGCAGATCCCGGCCCGGTCCAGGGCAGCCGCGGTGGCCTCCTGCTCGTCGTGCGGGCGCGGCTGCGCGACGACCACTGCGTGAGCCTGCACCGCCGAGAGCTCGGCCACGGCGTTGTTCCCGCCGTGGGTCACCACCACGGTGGCCTCGTGCAGCTCCCGCCACAGGTCCGGTGAGGGTGCGTCCGGGGTGCGCACGGTCCAGGCCCAGCCCGGGGTCGCGGCGCGGGCGGCGTCGATCTGGGCGTCCCCCACCTCGGTGCCACCGCGCCCCCACACGACCAGCACGCGGCGTCCGGGCGCGACGGCGCCTGGGCCGTCCTCGCCGCCTGCGGGAACGACGCCGCTCGAGCTGTTTTCCTGCAGCTCGGGGGCAACGCCAGCAGGGTCGGGGGCAGGCAGCTCGCGCGTGACCCCGGTGGGGCCGGCGTCCCGCGGCGCGGGGGCGACCGGCTCGTCGAAACGGGAGATGGCCCCGGTGAAGGTGGTCTTGCGGGTCCACTCCTCGGGCCAGTAGGGCTCCGCCGTCTCGCGGGACCACGGCGCGATCAGGGCCGTGGCGGCGTCGTAGGCGGCGCGGTGCGTGCGGTCGGTGCGGTCCCCGCGCATCGCGAGGACCACCGTGGGCACACCCATGAGCCGGGCCAGCAGGGTCACTTCGGCTGAGGTGTCCGTGACCATGAGGTCCACGTCCGAGCGCAGCCGTTCGGCGATCAGGCCCAGGCGCTCGCGGTGACCGGGGTGGCCCAGCGGGGCCCAGTGCAGCACGCCGTGGGCGGTGGGGTCCACCGGGTGCTCGGTGGTGTCCTCCGGCAGCCGCACCCACTCACCCGGCCACCCCTCGGGGCGCTCGAGCGTGCTGAACCCGACGACGGGCACGGTGAGTTCGCGTGCGATCTGCGTGGCGCGGTTGCGGTGACCGAGACCGTGGTGGTGGACGTAGTAGCCGATCACGCGCCCACCAGCTCCCGGTAGAGATCGACGTACGCGTCCACCGTGACGTCCAGCGAGCAGTGCTCGAGCGCGTAGCGGCGCACCCGTGCACGGTCCATGGCCACGACCAGCGGCAGCATGGCCGCGGCCGCGGCCACGGTCTCCGCCTCGCTCGCCCCGGGCTGGGACGTGAGGCCCCCGGGGAAGCGGACGATCTCGCTCAGCCCGCCGCGTGCCACAGCGAGCACAGGAGTGCCGCACGCCATGGCTTCGGCGGCCACGAGACCGTACGGCTCCTCCCATGCAGGGGTCACGAGGCTCGCCGCGCTGTGGCCCGCGAGATCCCGCAGCTGCCCGGTGTCCAGGTGGCCCACGTAGGTGATCCTCTCGTTGAGCAGCGGCTTGAGCCGGGTCTCGAAGTACTGCCGGTCCGCGATCGGACCGGCGATCCGCAACCGTCTCCCGGCCCGGCTGGCGATCAGCGCCGCGATGTGAGGTGCCTTCTCCGGGACGATGCGCCCGGACCACGCGAGGGTGTCCCCGCCGGGGCCGGGGCGCCACTCGTGCGGGTCCACCCCGTTGCGGATCACGCGCGCGGAGGTGATGGTGCTCCACAGCTGCGCCACGGAGTCGCTGACGGCCACGGTGTGCGCGGTAGGCGTGAGCCGCAGCGCGGGCTCCAGCCACGGCGTGGCCGGGGTGTGCAGCGTGGTCAGCAACGGCTGCTGGATGGCACCGGACATCACGATCGGCAGGAAGTGCAGCGAGTTGTTGTGCACCACGTCGATGTCCGGCCGGGACGCGAACGCCCGCATCACCTGCAGGTAGGAGAACGTCTCCCTCACCTGCGCCTCGGGCGGCATGGAGACGTCGTTGCGGGCCTCGTCGCTGAGCACGAGCGGCTCCACGTCCAGCTCATCGATCCCCAGCGAGGGGTCCGAGCCGGGCGCGGCGAAGACGACCACCTCGATCCCGCGGCGCTTCAGCCCCCGTGCCAGGTGCCACGTGAAGGACTCCAGTCCGCCCGAGAACGGCGGCGCAACGGGGAACCGGTCGTGCGCGAGCAGCGCGACCTTCATCCGGACCACCCGTCCTCGCCGGCGACCGCCACCAGCGCGCGTCGGTACACCCGCTCGTGGGCGGCGGCGGTACGACGTCGCTGCTCTGCACGCTGCTCGGCGCTCGCCTGCCACCGACCGGACCCGGGCAGACTCGCGAGCGCGGCCAGGATCTGGTCCTCCCGCGGTTCGCCGGCGTCGTCCCACTCGAACGCCAGCACCCCCGGGTGCTGGTCGTGGTAGAAGCCCACCGTGGGCGCCAGCACGCGGGTCCCGAGGTCGTGGCACAGCTCGAGCCAGCCGGAGTGCGTGCCGAAGCGGTAGGTGAGCACGGAGAGGTCGAGGCCGCGCAGGTAGTCCTCCAGCTCCGCGTCGTCGTAGATCTCGTGCACGTGCACCCGCACGTTGGGGATCTCCTCCGCGCGGGACAGAAGGTCGACGACGTCGCCGTCCCAGTGGCGCGCACCGGGCGTCACCACGTCCGTGTGGGCGTCGAGCACTAGCCGGATCTCACCGCGCGCCGCCGCGGCCACGAGCAGCCGGGCGACCGGGAGCGGATTCATGTTGGGGCGCATGCTCTTCACGTGCAGCCCCACCACGGGCACGCCCCCCACCGGCGGGTGCTCGTGCCACCGCTCCAGCGGGAGCAGGTGGGGGTGCGGGATCACCTCCGCGACGCGACCCCATCGCCGCGCGATCTCCAGGGCGGCGCCGTCGGTCAGGGTGATGAGCTCGTCCGCGGCCGGGACCAGGACGTCCAGGGCCGCGTCCTGCGTGGCAGGGTCCACCTGGTGGGGGTTGCGCAGGTCGTGGACCGTGTAGACGAACGCCTTGCCGTGCTCGTGCAGGGTGTCCACGATGCGCTGCAGGTCCTCGGGGGCGACCTGGTCGAAACCGAAGTGCAGGTGGTAGAGGTCGAACTCGTCCGCGTGCTCGCGGATCCAGGCGTCGTCGAGCATCACCAGCGGCCACCACGGGGCGCCCGGAACGGGGTGCGCCGGCGCGGGGTCCGGAAGCCGGTGGACGCCCGTCTCACCGGCGGGGTCGCTCAGGTGCCGGACGTACGCGTGGCCGTGGGGCAGGGACGCGATCCTCACTCGGTGGAACCTCCTGCGCTCGGGACGGACGACGGTGGACTGCAGAACACGCTGGGGTCGGGAGCGCGCCCGGTGCGGACGGCGTCGCGGCGTGCGAAGGGCTCGCGGACGACGTCGTCGCCTTCCGGGGGTGCTCCTGCCCGCGGCCTCGCCGCTGGCGGGGTTGCGGACCGACGGGAGCGCACGGCCCCCGGGCTGACGATACACAACATGCTGATGGTCACGACACGATATATTGTGCTCCGGCCGCGCGGTCACCGCGCGGACCACGCACTTCATACCCCCGGGCAGGCCCCGGGGCCCCGTCCGCAAAACCCGAGGTACCCCCGCATGAGCATCCGTCCCATTGTGATCTCCGGCAATCCCGTGCTGCACCGCCCCGCCGCGCGGGTCACGGAGTTCGACGACGCCCTGCGGGATCTGATCGCGGACATGCACGAGACGATGGACGCGTCCCACGGCGTGGGGCTCGCCGCCCCGCAGATCGGAGTGTGCCTGCGGATCTTCACCTACATCTTCGAGAACGAGGACGGCGTGGCACCACGGGGCACGCTCGTGAACCCCGTGCTGACCACGGGGAAGATCAGCGAGAAAGCCCCGGACCCGGACGAGGAGGCCGAAGGCTGCCTGTCCGTGCCCAGCCAGGCGTGGCCGCTCAAGCGCGCGGACTGGATCCGGATCGCGGGCCAGGACGGCAACGGGGACCCCGTGGCGTTCGAGGCCACCGGGTGGTTCGCCCGCGTGATGCAGCACGAGTACGACCACCTGGACGGCAAGCTCTATGTGGACCGGCTCAACCCCAAGTGGTCCAGGAAGGCCCGCAAGGCGATCGCCAGGGAGAAGTGGGGCACGGACTCCTCTTGGCTACCGGGCGTGGACGAGGACCCGTTCGGCCACTGACGCGCACTGGGGCGGGCGACCGGGGCCGGGCCACGTCCGGGTCACCCCCGGATCACTGCGGGTCCAGCACCACCGTGAGCACGCCTGCCTTGCGGGCCGTCGGTTCTGTGAGCTCCACGGTCCATTGCTCGGCGAGCGCGTCCCGCACGTCTGCCACGGTGGCCGGTTCCGTCCCCGACGCCGCCGCCTCGCACAGCTGCCGCGCGACGACGCCGCGCGTGTGCTTCGCGTGGTGGGAAACCACGGAGCGGGAGCCATCCGGCTTCAACTGCTCCACCCGCACCGTGACCGTCCGCGCTGCCGGGGGCTTCCAGGCCGCCCCGTACGCCGCTGAGCGGCAGTCCACCACCACACCGTCCGCGGCGAGCTCGTCGAGCACGGGGGTCAGCCGGGGCTTCCACCATGTGCTCAGCTTCCCGGTGGCGGGCAGCGCTGTTCCCATCGACAACCGGTAGGCGGGAATCCGGTTCGTCGGACGCACCGCTCCCCACAGCGCGGAGACCACGAGGAGCGACTCGGCAGCCACGCGCTTCGCCTCCGGGGAGAGCGAGCTCGCGTCCAGGGCGTCGTAGAGGACTCCCGTGTAGACCTCCAGGGCCGGCGCGGCCGGCGCGGTGCGCAGCCGACGGTTGCGGGCGACGTCGTCGGCCAGGGAAGGCCCGGCACCCAGCACGGCGAGCGCGTCCGGCTGCTCGCTCACTGCGGCGAGCGCATCCGCCACTTCGGACCGCGCGCCGGTGAGGGCGGGCAGGTCCAGGGATGCGAGATCCAGCGGATCGCCGCTCGCGGGGGCGGTCTTCGACTCGGAGGGCGGCAGCAGAATCAGCACCCCACGAGTGTAGGCGGCGTGGCCCCACCCTTCGTGTTGCCAGGGACCGTGCGGATCGTCCCGACAGCTCCACGACGACGGCGCGCGGCAGGCTCCCGGGACAGGTCACCCACGAGTCCCTGGAGCCGACGCGCGGCCACCACCGCAGCGGTCCGCGCGACGGATCCAGGAGCCCCTCACAGCGGACGCGCACCCACCGCGTGGAGGGCCTCGGTGACCATGGCCCCGACCTTCTTGAGGGTGCCGGGTTCGCGGCCCACCAGGATCTGAAGTCCGCCCGTAGGCGCCGTCGGCGTGGTTGCTGCCGCCGCTCCACACGGTCCGCCCGGTCTCCAGCTGGGAGGCCTGGGGGTCCTGGGGGGGGTGGGGGGATCCGATAAAACCATCATGACGCACACCACAGAGAAGTCCATGACAATGCACACATTTCTGTGGGTGTGGTGGACAGGTGGGCCTGTGAGCCGGGTTCTGTGCCGCGGCCGGTTGCCCGCACCGCGGTGGCGACCATCCATCTAGGCCGTGCGTTGCCGCACGGCTCGAGCAGCCTACCCGGACGCTCGGGCGAGCAGCCCTCGAACGCGCCCTGCATGGCCTTGCTCCGGACGGGGTTTACCGAGCCACACCGGTCACCCGGTGTGCTGGTGGTCTCTTACACCACCTTTTCACCCTGACCCGCACACGGCGGGCGGTCTGTTTTCTGTGGCACTGTCCTGCGGGTTTCCCCGAGTGGGTGTTACCCACCGTCCTGCCCTGTGGAGCCCGGACTTTCCTCGAGACGCGTCATGACGACGACGCCGCGCGGTCGCCCAGCCCACCTGTCCACCCCGATCCTACCGCGAGGGACACGCGGCGCAGGCACGAGCGCGGGATGGGCGGGTCTCAGAGCAGGAGCATCGCCGCGCACTCGGGGCACTGCGGGATCGCAGACTCGGGCGTCGCCTCCAGAGCGGCGGCGTCCGCTGGGCTCAGCCGGGTGCCGCACGCCCCGCACGTCCCGTCCTCATAGCGCGCAACGGCGATCCGCCCTCCCCCGCGTGCGGTGCGGTGCTCGTCGTAGCGGGCGAGCAGGCCTGCGTCCGGGAACGCGGCGGCCATGCGTGCCCGCTCCCCCGTGAGACGCTCGTGCTCCGTCTTCAGGGCGGCCAGCTCGGCATCGCGCTCGGCCACGGCCGCGCGGGCCTCCGCGTCCGCGGCCCGCAGCAGGGGCAGCTTGCGCTCACGGTCCGCCGCCACCTCCTCGGCATGGTCCATCGCCACGAGCTGCTCCTCCTCCACCACGGCGAGCTGGGCGGTGAGGGACTCGATCTGGTGCTGAATGCCCAGGAGGTCCTTGGACGTGCCACCGGCGTTGAGCCGCTTTTCGTCCCGCTCAATCCTGGACTGGACCTCCTCCACCTTCGTCTCCGCGGCGACGATGGCGGACTCGGCCTCGGCCTTCGCCGCGTCCAGATCGCGCGACGCCGCGATCGCCTGCGCCCGGCGCCGCAGCAGCGTGGCCACCGACTCGGAATTCTGCAGCTGCCGCGCCCGGTTGACGGTGGTCAGCAGTCGGGAGTCGACGCCCTGCAGCTCAAGGAGCGCGGGAAGGGAGGTTCGAGACGGTGCCATGGCGTTCTCCTCGAGGTCAGCGGTACGGCGGTGTGGGGTGGGCGGAGCTGCGGCGGTGCGGACGATGGGAGTGGTGGCAGTTCAGTCCTGGGGCTGGGGATCGGCAGAGACCCGGAAGTCCCACGGGTCGGTGCGCAACGTGCTCACGTGGGTCTCCACATGGAAACCGCGCTCGGCGAGCAGTCGCTGCAGATCCTCCGCGGCCCACGGTAGCCACAGCGCCTCGCTGCCCCAGTGGGTGGCGTCGATCAGGGCGGGCGTGCCGTGCCCACCCGGTCCCACCGCCCGCTCCCGCGCCTCGGAGGCCGGGTGGTGGCGGAGGTCCGCGGTGACGTAGACGTCCGCCCCGTGCTCCCGCACCTCGTCGAAGAGGGAATCGCCCGAGCCCCCGCACACCGCGACCGTGCTCACGCGACGTTCCGGATCCCCGGCCACGCGCAGTCCCTGCACCCCCTGGGGAATCCGCGCGGCAAGTCGCTCGGCGAGCTCGCGCAGGGTCACGGCCCGTTCGAGGGTGCCCACCCGTCCCAGCCCCACAGCCGGGTCCGTGGCGTGCGGAACCAGCGGTGCGGCGTCGTCGGGATTCACCCCGCACGTCGCGATCAGGGCGTCCGAGACGCCGCGGCGCGCGGCATCAGCGTTGGTGTGGCAGCACAGCAGGGCGCAGCGGTTCTCGACCAGGTCGTGGATGGCGCGGCCCTTGAAGCCCTCCGCGGACACCGACGTGACGCCGCGCAGCAGCAGGGGGTGGTGGGTGAGCAGCATGTCCGCGCCCGCGTCGACCGCCTCCCGCACGACGCCGTCCACCGGGTCCACGGCGAAGTGGATCCGCCTGACCACCGCGCCGGGGCGGCCCGTGACCAGGCCGGAGGCGTCCCACGACTCCTGGAGCCGGAACGGCCACAGGGCGTCCGCGGCGCGGACCACGTCCTGGACCGTGGGGTGGGGCGTTCGGGACGGCTGATCGGTGCTCATGGGCCCATCCTATGAGCACGGCCACGCAGCGGCCCGGGAATCTTCCGCCGCGCGCCGCGTTGTACAGGGCATGACTGAATCGACACCGCAGACGTTCGTGCTCGCCGGTGGCTGCTTCTGGTGCCTCGACGCCGTCTACCGCAGGGTGCGCGGCGTGCTCGGGGTCCGCAGCGTCTACACCGGGGGCCACACCGAGCACCCGGACTACGAGTCCGTGTGCTCCGGGACCACCGGCCACGCCGAGGCCGTGGAGGTCACGTTCGACCCCTCCGTGGTTCCCGCGGACGTGATCCTGGACCTCTTCTTCACGGGCCACGACCCCACCACGCTGAACCGGCAGGGCTACGACGTGGGCACCCAGTACCGCTCCGCCATGTTCCCCGCCGACGACGAGCAGCGTCGCCTCTTCGAGGCCGCGATCACCCGCGCCCAGGAGCTCTTCGAGGACCCCGTGGTGACCACCGTGGAGCCCCTGGGACCGCTGCACGAGGCCGAGGACTTCCACCAGGACTTCTACGGCAACCAGCCCTTCAACGGCTACTGCCAGGTGATCATCAACCCCAAGCTCGCGAAGGTCCGCAAACATTACGCCGCGTGGCTCACGGACTGAACGGGCCCAACCCGCACCGATACGCTGGAGAAGATTCTGTGCAGGCCCCCGGCCGCGCCCGTGAGCGCGCCGCGGCACTGCGTGGCAACCGAACAGGAGAGATTTCCATGGGCAAGATCTACAACGACGTCACCGAGGTGGTCGGGGGCACTCCCCTGGTCCGCCTGAACCACCTGGACGAGGGCCTGCCCGGCAACGTGGCGGTCAAGCTCGAGTTCTACAACCCCGCGAACTCTGTGAAGGACCGCATCGGCAAGGCCATCGTGGACGCCGCCGAGGCCTCCGGCCAGCTCAAGCCGGGCGGAACGATCGTGGAGGGCACCTCCGGCAACACCGGCATCGCCCTGGCCATGGTGGGTGCTGCCCGCGGCTACAAGGTCATCCTGACCATGCCCGAGACCATGTCCACCGAGCGCCGGGTCATGCTGCGCGCCTACGGTGCCGAGATCGTGCTGACCCCGGGCGCGGACGGCATGCGCGGCGCCGTGGACAAGGCCCAGGAGATCGTGGACACCACCGAGAACGCGGTGCTCGCGAGCCAGTTCGCCAACCCGGCGAACCCCCAGGTGCACTACGAGACCACGGGCCCGGAGGTCTGGGAGGACACGGACGGGCAGGTGGACGTCTTCGTGGCGGGCATCGGCACCGGCGGCACCATCTCCGGCGTCGGGAAGTACCTGCGCGAGCAGAAGCCGGACGTGCGCCTCATCGCCGTGGAGCCCTCCGACTCCCCGCTGCTCACCGAGGGCAAGGCCGGGCCCCACAAGATCCAGGGCCTCGGCGCGAACTTCGTGCCGGACGTCCTGGACCGCGAGGTCTACGACGACGTCTACGACGTCACCGTGGAGGACTCCGTGAAGGTCGCCCGTGACCTCGGCACCAAGGAGGGCATCCTCGGTGGCATCTCCTCGGGCGCCATCGTGTGGGCCGCCCTGCAGGAGGCCGCCAAGGAGGAGAACCGCGACAAGCTGATCGTGGCTGTGGTCTGCGACTTCGGCGAGCGCTACATCTCCACGATCCTCTACGAGGACATCCGGGGCTGATCGCCCCCACCAACGGGCGCCGCGGGTGCCCGGGGCCTGCGCCCTCACCGGCGCGCCCCGGGCACCCGTTCGTCGCTTCCGCCGCCTCCCGGCCCGGCGCCCAGCGCGCGGACGTGACCTCCTCAGCCCGCCGACCTGGGACAATGGACCGGTCTGCCGGTCCACCACCGAAGGGGAATTCCACGTGAGCTTCTGGCGCCGACTCCGCGAGGACATCGACACGGCCCGCACCCACGACCCCGCGGCGCGCTCCGCCGTGGAGATCGTGCTGAACTACTCCGGGCTGCACGCCATCTGGGCGCACCGGCTCTCCCACCGGCTGTGGCAGGACCCCGAGCGCCGGCTGCTGGCCCGCACCGTGTCCCAGTTCGCGCGCTTCGCCACCGGGGTGGAGATCCACCCGGGGGCCACGATCGGCCGCCGCTTCTTCATCGACCACGGCATGGGCGTGGTGATCGGGGAGACCGCGGAGATCGGCGAGGACGTCATGATCTACCACGGCGTCACACTGGGCGGCCGCTCGCTGGAACCGGTCAAGCGCCACCCCACCATCGGGGACCGCGTCACCATCGGCGCGGGGGCCAAGATCCTGGGTCCCCTCACCGTGGGCCACGACTCCTCCGTGGGCGCCAACGCCGTGGTGGTCAAGGACGTCCCGGAGGACTCCATCGTCACGGGCATCCCCGGCAAGGTCCGCCGCAGGACCCCGGAGAAGCAGGAGCCGCTCGTGGACCCGGCCACCTACATCGACCCCGCCATGTGGATCTGAGACCCCCACCCACGAGGCAGAGCGGGCCGGTTCCCCGAAGGGAACCGGCCCGCTCTGCTTCTGTCAGGACGTCGGTCCTGGGATCAGGAGACGACCTCGGAACGGTCCCCGCTCCACAGCACGTGGAAGCTGGACTCGGGGTCGTCGATGCGCTTGTAGGTGTGCGCGCCGAAGTAGTCGCGCAGACCCTGGGTCAGCGCGGCGTTCAGGCGCGGGCGGCGCAGACCGTCGTAGTACGCGAGCGCCGAGGAGAACACCGGGGCGGGGATGCCGCGCTCCACCGCGCGGGCCACCACGCGACGCCATGCCGGCAGGGCGTCCTCGATGGACTCCACGAACTCGGGCGCGAAGAGCAGGTTCAGCGGGGCCTTGTCGCCCTCGTAGGCCTTCATGATCACGTTGAGCAGCTCGGCGCGAATGATGCAGCCGTTGCGCCACAGGCTCGCGATCGTGGCCAGGTCCAGGATCCAGCCGTACTCGCGCCCGGCCATGGTGAGCATGTCCAGGCCCTGCGCGTAGGCCACGAGCTTGGACGCGTAGAGCGCCTTGCGGACGTCCTCCACGAACCCGGGGTCACGCACGACGTCCTCGGTGGTCTCGCCGATGCCCGCCGGCAGCACCTCCTGGGCCTCCTTGCGCATGGCGGGCTCGGAGGAGGACAGTGCGCGGGCGAACACGGACTCGGCGATCGCCGTGACCGGCGAGCCCAGCTCGAGCGCCTCCTGCACGGTCCAGCGGCCGGTGCCCTTCTGCCCCGCGGCGTCCGCCACGATGTCGATGAACGGCTTGCCCGTCTTGGGGTCCACCTGGCGCAGCACCTGCGCGGTGATCTCGATCAGGTAGGAGGACAGCTCAGTCTTGTTCCACTCGTCGAACACGTCCGCCTGCTCGGCGGGCTCCAGACCCGCCACGGAGCGCAGCAGCTCGTGCGCCTCGCCGATGACCTGCATGTCCGCGTACTCGATGCCGTTGTGCACCATCTTCACGAAGTGACCTGCACCGTCGGTGCTGATCCACGCGCAGCACGGAGCGCCGTCCTTCGCCTTCGCGGAGATGTCCTCGAGCATGGGCCCGAGCGTCTTGTAGGACTCCTCGGAGCCGCCCGGCATGATGGACGGGCCGTTGAGCGCGCCCTCCTCGCCGCCGGAGACGCCCACGCCCACGAAGTGCAGGCCCTTCTCGGCGAGCTCACGCTCGCGGCGGCGCGTGTCCTGGAAGTAGGAGTTGCCGCCGTCGATGATGATGTCGCCCTCGTCCAGCAGCGGCGTGAGCTGCTCGATCACGGCGTCCACGGGCGCACCCGCCTTGACCATGATCATCACGCGCCGCGGCGTCGCCAGCGAGTCCACGAGCTCCTGCATGGTCTCCGTGCGGACGAAGTCCCCCTCGGAGCCGTGCTCGGCGAGCAACGCGTCCGTCTTGCCCACGGAGCGGTTGTGCAGCGCCACGGTGTAGCCGTGGTGTGCGAAGTTGCGAGCCAGGTTGGCGCCCATCACGGCCAGGCCGGTGACACCGATGTCTGCTTTCTTTTCTGCTGCCATGCGTCCTAGCCTATCCACCCTGCCGCCGTGCCAGTAGCCGGGGCGCGGTGGCGTGGGACAGGCCCCGACATGCACGGAACCCCCGGGAGCCGTGGCTCCCGGGGGTTCCGGTGTGTGGTGGAGACCGACGGAATCGAACCGCCGTATCTGTCACGCCCGAAGGCGATCCAGCGCACCAGCGTCCCCTGGTGTGTTGATCTCGACAACGAGTACAGCCTAACGCATTCATCGGGTCGAGTGTCAAACCCGCTCCAGGCTGCCGTGGGGAACATCACGCCGGGTCGACGACGCCTCGTTGGGCGAGTTCCCGACCGACCGGTAGGCTATCCCCCATCGGGTGCTGGCAGCTGTTCCAGTCGTGCCCACCCGATCCTGGGGCCTTTAGCTCAGCTGGTAGAGCGCTACGTTTACACCGTAGATGTCGTCGGTTCGATCCCGGCAGGGCCCACACCTCCCCCCTTCTCCCGCGCCGTCCTCTTCCTGCGGTGCCGCCACCGGTCCAGGCGCCCTGCCCCCGCCCCGCCCGGCGCCCATGTGAACCTGCACCCACGCGCCGGGCGCCCGCTCCCGTGGTGCCCATGCACGACGAGCCGGAGGACGAGGCGATCGTCTCCCGTCACAGAGCCACGGGCGAGGGGCTCAGCCACCTGGGTGACGCGCAGTCCCGGATTCGTTGGGGAAAGCTCGCGCTCGAGGTTCTGGACCCCGACGAGTCCGTCCTCGCCGCGATTCCCTGCATCGACGCCTTCGAACCGAGCCGGGCACTCGTGGTGACGGACCGCAGAGTGATCATCCGGGGCGTCCGTGTGCTGCGGTCCCGGCACACGGTCCGCGGGATTCCGCGGCATCACGTGACCGGCGCGCGTGTGGAGGACGGGTGGCTCGCCGACGGGACCATACTGAGGACCTCCACCGAAAGGGGCCTCCTGTGAGTGTCCGCCGGAGCGCAGCCGCACAACGGGTGGTGGACGTCCTCCACAAGCTCGTGACAGGCTGAGAGCCGGTGCACCTCAGGGCACCGCCGGGCGCACCATCCCGATCGCGGGAACGGTCCCCCGGCACGGCACGGGACCGCGCGAGATGAAACCGAAGCGCGCGTAGTACGGCACGAGGTCCTGCGTAGAGGCTTCCAGGTAGGTCTCCACGTGCTCGCCGTCGATCTCCCGCAGCCGCTCGTTCAGCAGCACGGTGCCCACCCCTTCACCCCGCACCTCGGGAACTGTCCCCACGGCCTTGAGGTACCAGTGCGGCGCGTCCGGATGCGCCTCGTGAGCAAGGTGCTCACTGACCAGGGCGTCCGGGAAACGCTGACGGAAGACCGACAGGTAGGAGAGCAGCCCGGGAAGCATCTGGCGCAGGGACACCTTCTCACCGGGCCCCTCCCACAGCGCCACCCCGAGCACCTCCCGCTCACCACGGCGCCTCGCGAGGTAGGCGTGACCACCGGCCGCCAGGGTCTCGCGCAGGATGCGCTGCCACAGGCGGGTGAGCGGGCGCAGGACGTCACCGCGGGGCAGCAGCCCCACGACGTGCGGGTCCACGGAGAACGCGCGGGCCAGGACGTCGGCCGCGGTGTCGACGTCCTGGGGCGAGGCGCGGACCACGTCCACATCCCCGCCCGTGCGATCGTGTGTGTTCTGTTTCATAGACACACTGCGAGAATAACAGCCGAGGCCCAGCGGCCAACCGGGCCGTGATGCCGTCACGGCCGCAGCAGAGAGCTGGGCGTGTCAGAGCAGTCGCGGCTGGGTCACGGTATCCGCGGGCTTCTTGGCCCGGTGACGACGCGGCGAGGCCGGCTTTTCCTCACCCGGGGCCTGCGCGGCGGAGGCCGCTGTGGTCTCGGGGGTGGACGCCTCCGTGCCCGCGGCGGCCGACGGCTTGGTACCGTCCGGAGCAGGCGCGGTGCTCGAGGTGGGCACGGCGCGGCGCGTTGAGCGGCGTCGTGCCGGAGCGTGCTGCCCGGCCGGCGGCACGAGCGTCTGCTGCCCGGCGAGCTCCGCCTGCTGGTCGCGCAGCACATCGATGGCCCGCTCGAAGTCCTCGAGGTCCTCGAACGCCTGGTAGACGGACGCGAAGCGCAGGTAGGCGACCACGTCCAGACGCCGCAGCGGCGGAAGGATGGCCAGCCCGACGTCGTGGGCCTCCACCTCAGCGCTGCCCGAGGCGCGGATCGACTCCTCGACCTCCTGGGCGAGCATCGCGAGGTCGTCCTCGCTCACCGGCCGCCCCTGGCACGCCTTGCGCACGCCGTTGACGATCTTCTGGCGGTCGAACGGCTCGGTGACCCCGGAGCGCTTGATGACCGAGATGGAGGTGGTCTCCAGGGTGGAGAAGCGGCGGCCGCACTCGGTGCAGCGGCGGCGGCGGCGGATGGAGGTGCCGTCGTCGGAGGTGCGGGAGTCCACGACCTTCGAGTCGTTGTGGCGGCAGAACGGGCAGTGCACGGCTCAGCCTCCCGAGACGGTGTCGGTGCCCGTGCCACGGTCCTCGCCGCGCAGCGTGACCGCGCGCCCGTGGGCAGGGAGGTCCTCGCTCGCGGACAGGGCCACGATGTCCTCCTCCAGCGCGGCCAGCGCCTCGCGCGAGTACTCGATGACTTGCACCGCCTTCATGAAGGAGGCCGCCTGCAAGCCGGAGCTGAACACCGCTGTGCCGCCCGTGGGGAGCACGTGGTTGGAGCCGGCCGCGTAGTCGCCGAGCGGCACGGGGCTGTAGGGGCCCACGAAGACGGCGCCGGCGTTGCGGATCCGGGCCGCCACCCCGCTCGCGTCGCGTGTGTGGATCTCCAGGTGCTCGGCGGCGTAGGCGTCCGCCACGGCCACGGAGGCCTCGAGGTCTTCGGTGAGAACCACCCCGGACTGCGGCCCGCCCAGCGCCGTGGTGATCCGCTCCCGGTGCTTCGCCTCGGAGACCTGCACCGAGAGCTGCTCCTCCACGGCGTGCGCGAGCTCCGGGGAGTCCGTGATCAGCACGGAGCCGGCGGCCGGATCGTGCTCCGCCTGGGAGATCAGGTCCGCGGCAACGTAGCGGGGATCGGCGGAGTCATCCGCAAGGACCGCGATCTCGGTGGTCCCGGCCTCGGCGTCCACGCCCACCACGGAGCGCAGCTGCCGCTTGGCCATGGCCACGAAGATATTGCCCGGGCCGGTGACGGTGTTCACGGGCTCCAGGACGTCCTCGCCGTCCACGACGCCGTGCGCCATGGCCGCGAGCGACTGCGCACCGCCGATGGCCCAGACCTCGTCCACGCCCAGCAGGCCGGCCGCACCGAGGATGACGGGGTGCGGCAGACCGCCGAACTCCTTCTGCGGTGGGGAGCACAGCACCACGGACTCCACGCCGGCCGCCTGCGCCGGGACCACATTCATCACCACGGAGGACGGGTACACGGCCAGCCCGCCGGGGATGTAGAGCCCAGCGCGCCGCACGGGGGTCCAGCGGTGGTGCAGGGCCGCGCCGGGTGCCACCTCCACGGTCACGTCCGACGGGCGCTGTGCGGCGGCGAACGCCCGTGTGCGCTCGATCGCGGACTCTAGACCGTGCCGCACGGCAGGGTCCAGGGCGGCGACGGCGCGCTGGATCTCCTCGGGGGCAACCCGGATGCGCTCCTGGTCCACGCCGTCGAACTTCCGGGCGAGCTCGCGCAAGGCCTCCGCTCCGCGCGCCTTCACATCCTCGATGATCCCCCGCACGGCGTCCTCGGCGTCCACGACCGACGACGGCGCCTGCCGAGGCACCGCGGCACGCAGCTCGCTCCAGCCCAGGTGCGTCCCCCGAAGGTCTGTGACCCGCAGGTACGAGCCGGGGGTGGTGGTGGGCGCGGGGATCAGGGGTTGCTCAGTCACGTTTTCAGTCTACAATCGCGCGTCAATCGGACGGGGCTCGATCGGAGGAGGCCTCGGCACTGCCCGGCGCGGAGCGCCGTCGCGGGCGGATCAGGCAACCGACCGGTCCGCCGCCGCGGTGATGCGGGCACCGCTGCGGCCGCACGCGGCGCGGCGCGGCTCACGCCTCCAGGCAGGCCGGGCCCAGCAGCACCTTGAGGTCCCCGAACAGCGCGGGCGACGGGTTCACCCGGTACTCGGGTCCGAGCCTCATGACCTGGGTGCTGCGGCGCGTGTCCAGGTGGATGCGCACCTCCGAGTCCCCCTTGTGGTTGCGCAGCACCTCGCCGATCCGGCGAATCGTGGCCTCCGTGGCCCGGTGCTCCGGCAGCGCCACGCACACCGGCCCGGAGGAGCCGTCCACGCTGAGCTCCGGCACCGTGAGCTCCTGCGCGGAGATCGAGACGGAGCCGTCGTCTCGGCGCTGCATCCGTCCCTTGATGACACAGATCAGGTCCTCGGTCAGCACCCCGGCGATCGGCGCGTAGGCCTTGCCGAAGAACATCACCTCGATGGAGCCCGAGCGGTCCTCCAGCTCCACGCGTGCATAGGCATTGCCGGAGGTCTTCGCGATCCGCCGCGAGAGCGAGGTGATCATGCCCCCGATGGTGACCACGGCCCCGTCGGGCCGGGTGTTCTCCTCCGTGAGCAGCGGGGCGATGGCCGTGTCCGTGTACTGGCCCAGGGCGTCGTCGAGACCGCGCAGCGGGTGGTCCGAGACGTAGAGACCCAGCATCTCGCGCTCGAAGGCCAGCAGGTCCTTGCGCTCCCACTCGGGGACGTCCGGGACCTCCACGGAGAAGGTCTCCTGCTCCGTGTCCTGCGAACCGCTCATCGAGAAGATGTCGAAGGTGAACTCGCCGTTGTCCTCTTTTTTCTTCTGCGCGACCACGTCCTCCACGGCCTGCTCGTGGCACATCACCAGGCTGCGGCGGGTGTGGCCGAGCTGGTCGAACGCACCGGCCTTGACCATGGACTCGATGGTGCGCTTGTTGCACACCACGGCCGGGACCTTCGCCAGGAAGTCGTTGAAGGAGGTGAACTTGCCCTCCTCGTTGCGTGCACCCACCATGGCCTGGACCACGTTGGCGCCCACATTGCGCACCGCACCCATGCCAAAGCGGATGTCAGTGCCCACAGGGGTGAAGTTCAACTCGGACTCGTTCACGTCCGGCGGCAGCACGGTGATGCCCATGTGGCGGCACTCCGTGAGGTACATGGCGAGCTTGTCCTTGTCGTCGCCCACCGAGGTCAGCAGGGCCGCCATGTACTCGGCCGGGTAGTGTGCCTTGAGGTAGGCGGTCCAGTAGGAGACCAGCCCGTAGGCCGCCGAGTGCGCCTTGTTGAACGCGTAGTCCGAGAAGGGCAACAGGATATCCCACAGGGCCTTGATCGCGTCCTCGGAGTACCCGCGGTCGATCATCCCCTGGTGGAAGCCCTGGTACTGCTTGTCCAGCTCCGCCTTCTTCTTCTTGCCCATCGCGCGGCGCAGAATGTCCGCCTGGCCCAGGGAGTAGCCGGCCACCTTCTGGGCGATCGCCATCACCTGCTCCTGGTAGACGATCAGACCGTAGGTGGTGCCCAGGATCTCCGAGAGCGGCTCGGCGAGCTCCGGGTGGATGGGCGTGATCTCCTGCGCGCCGTTCTTGCGCAGCGCGTAGTTCGTGTGCGAGTTCGCGCCCATGGGCCCCGGCCGGTACAGGGCGATGGTCGCAGAGATGTCCTCGAAGTTGTCCGGGCGCATCAGCTTGAGCAGCTGGCGCATGGGCCCGCCGTCCAGCTGGAACACGCCCAAGGTGTCCCCGCGCGCGAGCAGGTCGTAGGACCCGGCGTCGTCGATCGGCAGGTGCTCCAGGTCCAGCACGAACCCGTCCCGGTTGAGCGTGATGTTCTCGAGGGCGTCCGAGATGATCGTGAGGTTGCGCAGCCCCAGGAAGTCCATCTTGATCAGCCCCAGGCCCTCGCACGTGGGGTAGTCGAACTGCGTGATGACCTGCCCGTCCTGCTCGCGGCGCATCAGCGGGATGATGTCGATCAGCGGATCCGAGGACATGATCACGCCGGCCGCGTGCACACCCCACTGCCGCTTGAGCCCCTCCAGGCCCTGGGCGGTCTCGAAGACCTTCATGGACTCGGGGTCGTCCGCGAGGATCTCGCGCAGCTCCCCGGCCTCGTCGTAGCGCTTGGCATCCTCGTCGTAGACGTCCTGCAGGGAGATGCCCTTGCCCATCACGTCCGGCGGCATGGCCTTAGTGAGCCGCTCCCCCATGGAGAACGGGTAGCCCAGAACGCGTGAGGAGTCCTTCAGCGCCTGCTTGGCCTTGATGGTGCCGTAGGTGACGATCATGGCCACGCGCTCGTCGCCGTACTTCTCGGTGACGTAGTGGATCACCTCAGAGCGTCGGCGGTCGTCGAAGTCGACGTCGAAGTCCGGCATGGACACGCGGTCCGGGTTCAGGAAGCGCTCGAAGATCAGCCCGTGCGCCAAGGGGTTCAGCTCGGTGATGCGCATGGCGTACGCAACCATGGAACCGGCACCGGAGCCACGCCCCGGACCCACGCGGATCCCGTTGTCCTTGGACCAGTTGATGAAGTCCGCGACCACCAGGAAGTAACCCGGGAAGCCCATCTGGATGATGATCTTCTTCTCGTACTCCGCCTGCTCGCGGACGTCATCCGGGATGCCGGCCGGGAAGCGGTAGTGCAGCCCCTTCTCGACCTCCTTGATGAACCACGAGGTCTCGTCCTCGCCCTCCGGCGTGGGGAAGCGCGGCATGTAGTTGGCGGACGTGTCGAAGTCCACCTCGCAGCGCTCCGCGATCTCCAGCGTGTTGTCGCACGCCTCCGGGAAGTCCCGGAACACCTCGCGCATCTGTTCCGGGGACTTGAGGTAGAACTCGTCCGCGTCGAACTTGAAGCGCTTTGGGTCCTGCAGGGTGGAACCGGACTGCACGCACAGCAGCGCCGCGTGGGACTTGGCGTCCTCCGCGTGCGTGTAGTGCAGGTCGTTGGTGGCCACCAGGGGAAGGTTCAGTTCCTTGGCCAGGCGCAGCAGGTCCCCCGTGACCCGCTTCTCGATGCCCAGCCCGTGGTCCATGAGCTCGCAGTAGAAGTTCTCGGCGCCGAAGATGTCCCGGAAATCGGCAGCGGCCTTGACCGCCTCGTCGTACTGGCCCAGCCGCAGCCGGGTCTGCACCTCCCCGGAGGGGCAGCCGGTGGTGGCGATCAGCCCCTTGCCGTACTGGTTGAGCAGCTCCCGGTCCATGCGCGGCTTGTAGAGCTGGCCCTCCAGGGACGCTTTGGTGGAGGCGCGGAAGAGGTTCTGCATGCCCTCGCTGGACTGCGCGAGCAGGGTCATGTGCGTGTAGGCACCGGCACCGGAGACGTCGTCGCGCCCGCCGTCCGCGAACTTCACGCGCGTGCGGTCCTGCCGGGCGGTGCCCGGGGTCAGGTATGCCTCGACGCCGACAATCGGCTTGATGCCGGCCGCACGGGCCTTGTTCCAGAAGTCGAAGGCACCGAAGACGAACCCGTGGTCCGTGGTGGCCAGGGAGTCCATCCCCAGCCGGTGGCACTCCTCGAAGAGGTCGTTTAGGCGCGCGGCACCGTCCAGCATGGAGTACTCGGTGTGCACGTGGAGATGGGTGAAGCCTTTTTTGCCGGTCGCCGAAGTCACGGGACAAGTCTAGGCGGCGGCTCCGACACCCAGGACACGCCTACTCGCCTCAGAGCTGCGGGCCGCCCTCCCGCAGGGTCTCCACGGCGTACGCGAGGTCCGTGGGATAGGGGCTCTCGTACTCCACGTACTCCCCCGTGACAGGGCTCGTGAACCCCAGCCGCTTGGCGTGCAGCCACTGCCGCGTGAGCCCCAGGCCCGCAGACAGGGCAGGGTCCGCCCCGTAGGTGAGATCACCGCAGCACGGGTGCTGCAGTGCGCTGAAGTGCACGCGGATCTGGTGGGTGCGCCCCGTCTCCAGGTGCACCTCCACGAGCGAGGCCCGCCCGAACGCCTCGAGCACCTCGTAGTGGGTCACGGAACGGCGCCCGTCCGAGAGCACCGCGAAGCGCCACTCGTGGCCGGGGTGCCGCCCGATGGGCGCGTCGATCGTTCCCTTCAGCGGGTCCGGGATGCCCTGGACCACGGCGTGGTAGACCTTGGTCACCGTGCGCTCCTTGAACGCGCGTTTGAGCTGCGTGTACGCGGTTTCCTCCCGCGCAACGACCATCAGCCCGGAGGTTCCCACGTCCAGCCGGTGCACGACGCCCTGACGCTCGGGGGCGCCGGAGGTTGCCACGGACACCCCGGCACCGGCCAGGGCGCCCACCACCGTGGGCCCTTTCCACCCGGGCGAGGGGTGCGCGGCCACTCCGGCGGGCTTGTCGACCACCACGTAGCTCGGGTTGACCTCCACGAGGCGCAGGTCCGGCACGTGCTGCGGCGCAATGCGCTCGGGGTCCTCGGGCACGGGGACCTCCACGGTGTAGGTCTCGGACGCCGCCACCCGGTGAGACTTGGCCACGGGCCGCCCGCGGTGGGAGACCCGCTCCTGCTCGCACAGCTGCGCCGCGGCGGAGCGTGACAGGCCCGTCCAGGCGGCCACGGCGGCGTCGAGCCGGGTACCCTCCAGCTCGGGGGACGCCGTGAACCGCTCGCTCTCGTACTCCGGCTCGGAGCCGGTGGGGCGGGTGCGCTCAGCGCTCACGAGCCACCCCCGAGTCCCGGTTGAGCAGGATCAGCAGCAGCACCAGGCCGATGCCCACCACCACGCCGCAGTCGGCCACGTTGAAGATCGCGAAATGGGGCACCGCGATGAAGTCCACCACGTGCCCGCGCCCGAACCCCGGTTCCCGGAACAGGCGGTCGGTCAGGTTCCCGAGCGCGCCGCCCAGCACCAGCCCCAGTGCGAGGGCCCACAGGGGGTCGCGGACCCGGCGCAGGTGCCACAGGATCGCCACGACCACGGCGGCCATCACGAGCGTGAAGACCCAGGTGGCACCGGAGCCCAGCGAGAACGCCCCGCCGCTGTTGCGGATGTGCTGCCACCACAGCAGGCCCGGGACCACCGGGTACTCGCGGCCGAGCACGAGGTTGTCCACGACCCACAGCTTGCTTGCCTGGTCCCCCGCGTAGAGCAGCGCGGCCACCACCAGGGACACCACGACGCAGCGGCGGCCCGCTCGGGTGGGGACGGGTGCCGCCGCTGCGTGGGTGGAGCTATCGCTCACAGGCGTCCTACTTGGTGCCGGGGCGCTTGCCCGCGGTGGAGACCGACTCGGCCGGCTCCAGGGACCCGGTGTTGTCGAGGTCCCGCAGCTGGCCGTTGAGGAAGGTCTTGAGGTTGCTGCGGTAGTCCTTCTCGAACGAGCGCAGCTTTGCCACGTTGGACTCGAGGTCCACCTTCTCGCGCTCGAGCGAGGACAGCGTCTCCTCCTTGATGCGCTTGCCCTCGGAGACGAGCTGGTCCGCCTGGACTCGGCCCTCGGTGATGAGGCGCTCTCGTTCCTGCTTACCCTGCGTCACGTAGTCGTCGTGCAGCTTCTGGGCCATCGCCAGCACGGCGGCGGCGGACTGCGCGGACTCCCCGGTCGCGGCGCCCGTCTGGGCGCCGGTGGCGGTCTGGGCCGACGACGTCGTGCCCGCGGTCTCCGCTGCGGCGGTGTCCGTGGTGCGGTGCTCGCTCGCCTCGGCGACCGGGGTCGTCTCGGCGGGCGCGGTCTGGGTCGCGTTCGCCGAGGTGGCGTCCCCGGCGTGCGAGCCGGAGCCGGTCGAGGCGGACGTAGTGGTGGTCTCCGAGACGCTCTCGGAGGTGGCCGCGGACTCGTCCGGGGTGCCGCCGAGGGTTTCCACCTGCTTGCGCAGGTTCTCGTTCTCCTGCGTCAGGCGGCGCAGCTCGACGACCACCTCGTCCAGGAAGTCATCCACCTCGTCCTGGTCGTAGCCCTCACGGAACTTGGTGGGCTGGAACCGCTTGTTGATGACGTCTTCGGGTGTCAGAGCCATGGATCTTCTCACTCCTCGTGTTGTACGGAAAATACCGCTGGATCCTGCCGCGCGCTCTGGCGCGCTGAAGACCCGCGGAGGGATTCTGCTCCACAATAGCGCTCAGCGGGCGCCCGCTCCTCGCGGGCGAGCGCCGCCGCAGGTCAGCGGGCCCGGCGCTCAGAGCCGGAACAGGATGTTGCCCAGCACCGACTGCAGGATGCTGATAGCGAAGACCAGGATCAGGAACCCCAGGTCCAGCGCCACTCCTCCGAAGCGCAGCGGCGGGACCAGCCGGCGCAGCGCATTCATGGGCGGGTCGGTCACCGAATAGACCGTGGACGCCACCACCAGGGCCAGGCCCTTGGGACGCCAGCTGCGCGCGAACATCTGCACCCAGTCCAGGACCAGGCGTCCCAGCAGGGCGATGTAGAGCACGTGGACCACCAGGTAGACGATCGACAGCACCAGGCTCATGCTCTCAGCCCTCGACCTGCTCGTGGGCCGTAGCGTTCTCGTCGATCTCGTCCGTGTGGCCCTGGTCCCGGACCTCCACGAAGGACGGGGTCAGCAGGAACACCTTGGCGGTGACGCGCTCGATGGATCCGTGCAGGGCGAAAACCAGGCCCGCCGCGAAGTCCACCAGCCGCTTGGCCTCGGCCTCGCCCATGTCCGAGACGTTCATGATCACGGGGGTCCCGTCACGGAATGCCTCACCGATGGACTTGGCGTCGTTGTACGACCGGGGGTGCACGGTGGTGATGATGCGCAATTCGTTGTCGTCCTCTCGGGAACTGGGAGCCCGCTTGATGGGGGTCACGGGGGCTCGGTACTCGGGGCTCCGGCGGCTGACCGCCGTGCTGCCGGCCTCGTTCGCCGCAGGAGCGGGCCCGTTCGAGACCGTGTGGGGGATGTCCCGGGGGCGGGGGGTGTCTGCGGAGATGTACTCGTCGTCGCTCTCGGCCAGCCCGAGATACACCATGGTGCGACGCAGCGCTCCGGCCATATTCTCTCCTCAATCACTGAACGGGCCGAGTGGGATCGGCCCGCGTATCGTCAGTCCTTTACGCTACCGCACGGCGGGCCGGGGCCCGAGAACATCCGATCCGATGCGCACGTGCGTGGCCCCCGCGGCCACGGCGGCCTCGAGGTCACCGCTCATCCCGGCCGAGACGGCGCGGGCCTCCGGGTGCTCCAGGAGCAGTTCCTGCGAAATTCCCCACAGTCGGTCGAAGGCCTCACGGGGATCGGCGTCGCGGGGTGCCACAGCCATCACACCGCCCAGCCGCAGCCCGTCCGTCTCTGCGACCCTGCGCGCGAGCTGCGGCACGGCCTGCGGGTGCGCACCGCCCCGGGAACTCTCCGGAGTGGCCTCCGGGTCCAGGTCCACCTGCAGCAGGCACGTGAGGTCCTCGGTGGCGCACGGTCCCGGCTCGGCATCCCCGGCGACCACCGCCTCCCGGTGGTTGCGCACCGCCCTGCCGAGCGCCGTCACCAGCGAGGTGCGGTCCACCGAGTGCACCCACGCGGCGTAGCGCACCACGTGTTTGGCCTTGTTCGACTGAAGCTGACCCACGAAGTGCCACACGGGCGGGGACACGGGAGGCTCACGCTCGGCCAGTGCGGCCGCCACCTCGGCGGCCTTGGGTCCGGCCTCCTGGTCCCGGTTCTCCCCCACCGCGCGCACCCCCAGCTCGCGCAGTCGCAGGACGTCCTGCGCGGGGAAGAACTTGGTCACCACCACGAGCGAGGGCAGCTCGCCCCCGTGGGAGCGGTCCTCCTTGCGCTGGGCGGCCGCGTCCAGGATCCGCCGCCGCACGGCGGACAGCCGCTGCGCGAGCTCCGCCGTGCGTCCGGCGTCCTGCGGGTCCACTCCGTCACCGATCTCACGCATTACGCCCACTTTCCTCGCTGACCCACACGAGGCCGGCGAGCCGGCCCCGGGTCTTGTCCCTGCGGTACGAGTACAACTCATCGTGCTCCAGCGTGCACCACGCGGCGCGGTCCGCGGTCTCCTCCCGGACCCGCACCCCGTGGTCCTCCAGGATCGAGCGCGCGGCACCCGGCAGGTCGAGACCGTCCGTGCCCCACGACGTCGTCGTCGCGACGCCCGGTAGGGCCTCCTCCGCCTGCTGCGCCATCTCGGTGGGCACCTCATAGCACGCCCCGCACACGGCGGGCCCGATCCAGGCCTCGAGGTCCAGTGCCTCGTGGGCCCGCACGGCCGCCACGGTTTCCTGCAGCACGCCGGCCAGCAGACCCGGGCGCCCGGCGTGGGCCACCGCGAGCACCGGAACGCCGCCCGCCCGTCGACCCACCAACACCACCGGCAGGCAGTCCGCGGTGAGGATCCCCACCGGAGTCCCGTCCGCACTGACCACCGCATCTGCCTCCGGGGCGGCGAGCAGGTCCGTGGCATTGGACGCCGTGCCCGTGACGTCGAGCACCGCGGTTCCGTGCACTTGCCACGCGTAGCGCACCAGCCCCGTTCCCAACTTCTGCTCCACACGACGACGCCGCCGCGCCACCTGCGCCGGCTCGTCACCCGTGTGCGCGGCGAGATTGCCATCCGAGACGTCAGTGAACGCCACTCCCACGCCGCCGCTGTCCGTGCGGTACCACATGCTGGTCCTCCTCGTTATTCTCTGGGGCCGGACTCCGGGCGCCGCTCGTCGTACCCGATGAACCGGTGCGACGCGCCACCACCGCCCTCACAGCAGGTGGCGCCGCCCGTCCTCAACCTCGTCTGTCCGGCCTGCCCATCCTGGCTGGGCGGATGCCGAAGGGGGTGGCCACCGCAACGGTGGCCACCCCCTTCTGAACGCTCCCGCGCCAGTGCCGATCTCCTCGCACTGTCCCCGAGGGGCGACGGCGTGTCAGCGGGCGCCGGGCGCCCGTCGCCTCACTTCAGGAAGTCGGGGAAGTCCAGCGAGTCCTTGCGGGCGGAGGAGCTCGAGGAGGACGGCGCGTCCGACTCGGCGGGCAGGTCCACGTCAAACCCGGCGTCGTCCGGGACGTCATCGTTCTGGTTCTGGCGCGAGCCGAAACTGCCCGTGGGAGCGGCGTAGGAGTTCCCGCCGCGCTGCGGGGAACGGCCCAGGCCCGAGGGGCGGGAGGCATCCCCGCCGAAGGTCGCACGCGTGTTCTCCGCCTGGCGCTGGGCCGGGGAGGAGTTGTTCGCGTTGGTCTCCTGGGACACGGAGTCGAAGCCCGCGGCGATCACGGTGACGCGTGCCTGGTCCCCCAGGGCGTCGTCGATCACGGCACCGAAGATGATGTTCGCCTCCGGGTGGGCAACCTCCTGCACCAGACGGGCAGCCTCGTTGATCTCGAACAGGCCGAGGTCCGAGCCGCCCTGGATGGACAGCAGCACGCCGTGGGCGCCGTCGATGGACGCCTCGAGCAGCGGGGACGCAATGGCGAGCTCCGCAGCCTTGACCGCCCGGTCCTCGCCCTGCGCCGCGCCGATGCCCATCAGCGCCGAGCCCGCACCCTGCATCACGGACTTGACGTCCGCGAAGTCCAGGTTGATCAGGCCCGGGGTGGTGATGAGGTCCGTGATGCCGGAGACGCCGGAGAGCAGCACCTGGTCCGCGGACTTGAACGCGTCCAGCATGGAGACGTTGCGGTCCGAGATGGAGAGCAGACGGTCGTTGGGGATCACGATGAGCGTGTCCACCTCGTCCCTCAGGGTCTCGATGCCGTTCTCGGCCTGGTTGGAGCGGCGGCGGCCCTCGAACGTGAACGGGCGGGTGACCACACCAATGGTCAGGGCACCCAGCGAGCGGGCGATGCGAGCGACCACGGGAGCGCCGCCGGTGCCGGTGCCACCGCCCTCACCCGCGGTCACGAAGACCATGTCGGCGCCCTTGAGCACCTCCTGGATCTCCTCCTCGTGGTCCTCGGCCGCCTGGCGCCCGACGTCCGGGTTCGCACCGGCGCCGAGGCCGCGGGTCAGCTCACGGCCGACGTCGAGCTTGACGTCCGCGTCCGACATCAGCAGAGCCTGGGCGTCGGTGTTGATGGCGATGAACTCGACGCCGCGCAGGCCTTCCTCGATCATGCGGTTCACGGCGTTGACGCCGCCGCCGCCGATGCCGACCACCTTGATGACGGCCAAGTAGTTCTGGGGGGTTGAGGAGTCCATATGCACCTAACTCGCGTGGGCTTGCGCTATCCGGGGATGATTCGCTGAAAAAGTCTAAAGTCTTGCGTTAAACTCGGGTGAACTGAGGTGCCCGGAGGCACACCATTCCTTTGACGGTAAGGATAACAACCTCGGGGGCGTTCTCCATATCATGCCGGGGCGTGTTACCCGATTACCCCGCAAACCTCCAGGTCACGCAGAGGACTTCTCTTCAAGTCGCTCTTGAGCGTTGAAATTTTGGTCACTTGACGACAGGGTGCAGCGGTGCGGACACGTCGATCTGGGTGGCGTTCGCCGTGGCCTCGGAGTTCACGAGGGCCGCGACCACCTGCGCCTTGAAATCGCTCTGTGAGGCGTCCCCCCACAGCACTTTACGGCCGTCCTTGAAGGTCAGCTCCACGGCCGAGCCCGAGGGTGCGGCGGCGCTCTCGAGCCTCGAGAGGACCTCCGCGGGCAGCGCCGCGAGGACCGCGGAGACGTCCGTGAACTTCTGCGTGCTCAGGACACCGCGCCCGCCGGAGACCAGCGGAACGTCCGGACGCTGGGCCTTCGCCACAGTGGAGAGGGGCTTGCCCTCGGAGTCCACCAGCATCAACGAGTCGCCGTCCTCCACGACGGCCACTCCCACGCGCTCGTGCAGCTGCACGGTGATCGTGTGCGGCGGGTGGAATACCACGTCCACGGACTTCACCTGGGGGACGTCCCCGAGGGAGTCCCTGACGTCCTGCTTCGAGATCCGGGTGAGGGGCACGCCCTGGAATCCGGAGAGTGCTTCCTGCACCGCCTGCGGGTCCGTGAGGGTCGCGCCCTCCACGTCGATCGTGCGGGCGGCGAACAGCGGGGAGAAGAAGACCACGAGCGCGAGCAGGGCCAGGGCCGCGAGGGACACGAGCAGCGTGATCAGTCGGCGTCTGCGGCGGCGCCGGTGGGTGCTGGGCGGGAACTGCAGCACGGTGGAGTCGGCGTCCTCACCGGCGGCGTCGCCCGGATCACCGGTCGACCCGGCCGCCTCCTCGGCTCGCGCGGCACGGCGTCGCGCACGCCACGTGGAGAAGCGCCCCCCCGCCGCGGGGGCCGCCTCGAGCTGACCCGTGTCCACGCGGGTGACCTTGCCACTGTCGTTGACCCGCACCGCGGGCGGGTCGTCCTCGACGCCGTGGAACTCCCCGTCCGGGCCGACACCCCAGTCCGCGTCCCACGCGGGATCGCGCTCGTCCAGGCCCGCCGAGGCCACCGAATCCTCCTCGGATCCGGGGTCTGCGGCGTGGAAGTCCTCGGAGTGGGCTTCGCCGGAAGCCCGTCCGCCGAAGGACGGCTGGTGCGGGGGCAGGGAGCGGGCCATCAGCGTCGCGCCAGGGCGGAGAGGATCTCGGGGCCGAGCGCGGTGACGTCGCCGGCACCCACGGTCATGACGACGTCGCCCGGGGCCGCCCGCGCGACCACCGCCGCAATCGCGTCCTCGGCCGCGGGCGTCGAGACCACCGCGGCGCCGTCGGCGAAGCGTGTGATGCTCTCCCCCGTGACGCCGGGCTCCGGCTGCTCGCGGGCCCCGAAGACGTCCAGGACGCACGCGAGGTCCGCGAGCTCCAGCGCACGGCAGAACGGCTCGGCGAACTCGCGCGTGCGGGAGTACAGGTGCGGTTGGAAGACCACGAGCACGCGGTGCTCCCCCGCCACGTCCCGGGCGGCGGTCAGGGCTGCGGCGACCTCCGTGGGGTGGTGCGCGTAGTCGTCGAAGACCCGCACGCCGTCCTGCTCGCCGCGCAGGTCGAAGCGGCGCGCGGAACCGTGGAACCCTGCCAGCCCGCAGAGCAGCCGGACGGGATCTGCGCCGGCGGCGAGTCCCGCCGTGAAGGCGGCGGCGGCATCGGCCACGTTGTGCGCCCCGGGGACCGCAAGACGCAGCTCGGCGGTTCGGCGTTCCCCCGCGGCGGGGAAGTCCAGGCGGCACGAGGAGCCGGTGCCGTGCGGGGTGACCTCCGAGACCACCACGTCCGCCGAGGGGTCAGCCCCGTACGTGAGCACCGGCGCGCCGGATGCACGGCGACGCTCGGCCAGGCGGGCGGCGCCGGGATCGTCCGCGCACGCCACCAGGGTGCCGCCGGTGCGGATGGTGTCCGAGAACTCGTCGAAGGCCTGGTAGAACGCCTCGGCGCTGCCGTAGTGGTCCAGATGGTCCGGCTCGATGTTCGTCACCACCGCCACCGTGGGGTGATAGGCCATGAACGAGCCGTCCGATTCGTCGGCCTCCGCGACGAACCAGTCGCCCTCGCCGAAACCGGCGTTGGCACCGAGGTCCGCCACGTGCGCGCCGATCGCCCACGAGGGGTCGAGCTCCGCCTCCCGCAGGGCGACCGCGGCCATGGAGCTCGTCGTGGTCTTGCCGTGCGTGCCCGCGACGGCGATCACGTGGCGCCCGTGCATGGCGGCGGCGAGCGCCTCGGAGCGGTGCAGCACGCGGGCACCGGCGGCGCGTGCCGCGGCGAGCTCCGGGTTGCCGTCCTTGATGGCCGTGGAGACCACCACGGTCTCGGCCCCGGCGACGTTCTCGCCCGCCTGGCCGACAAACGCGGTGGCGCCCATTGCCTCTAGCTCGCGCAGACCCGCGGAGTCCCTGGCGTCTGAGCCACTCACCTCCACGCCGCGGGCGAGCAGCAGGCGCGCCACGGCGGACATGCCCGCACCGCCCATGCCGATGAAGTGCACGCGGCCCAGGCCGTGGGGGTCGAGGGGTTGCTGGGTGTTCACGGTCGTCTCCTGTGGTGCGTGCGGGGAAGCGGGGGTCAGGCGAGGGCGGTGTCGAGGGTGAGCCGCGCCATCACCTGGGCGGCGTCGCGGACGCCGTGCGCCGCGGAGGCGCGTGTCATCTCGTCCAGGCGGGCGGCGTCGGTCACCAGGGGCGCCACGGTGTCCCGGTAGAAGCGGGGTGTGAATTCGGCGTCGGCCACGAGCTGCGCGCCGCCCGCGGCCACGAGGGAACGGGCGTTCAGCGCCTGCTCCCCGTTGCCGATGGGCAGGGGCACGAACACGGCGGGCAGGCCCACCGCGGCGACCTCGCACACGGTGGCCGCACCCGAGCGGGCGACGAGCAGGTCTGCCGCGGCGTAGACCTTCTCCATCCCGTCCACGTACTCGGTCTGGACGTAGTGCGGGGCGCGCAGCAGCTCACCCTCCGGAGTGCGCAGCTCCTTGCCGCGTCCCGTCACGTGCAGCAGCTGGTAGCCCTGTTCCCCCACCTCGCGGACCACGGCCTCGACGGTGCGGTTCATGGACTGCGCGCCGGAGGAACCCCCCGTGACCACCACGGTGGGCAGGTCCAGTTCCAGGCCGAGGTCGGCGCGGGCTGCCGCTCGCTGCGCCGCGCGGTCCAGCGTGGCAATCTCGCGGCGCATGGGCATGCCCACCACGCGTGCGCCCCGCAACGGTGTGTCCGGGAAGGCGGTGGCCACGGCGGTAGCGAAGCGCGCGCCCACCCGGTTGGCGATCCCGGGCTTGGCGTTCGCCTCGTGGATGACCACGGGGATGCCCCGACGACGGGCGGCCAGGTACACCGGGGTGCAGACGTAGCCGCCCACACCCACCACCACGGTGGCCTGCCGGGAGTCGAGGATCCGCCCCGCCTGGTGCACCGCGGTGGCCATGTGGCGAGGCAGCCTCAACAGGTCCACGGACGGCTTGCGCGGCAGGGGAACGCGTCCGATCAGCTCGAGGTCGACACCGGCGGCGGGGACCAGCCGGGTCTCCATGCCCGAGGCCGTCCCCACGGCGCACACGCTCGCGTCCTCGCGCTCATCCCGGATCGCGTGCGCAATGGCGAGCAGCGGGCTGATGTGCCCCGCCGTGCCGCCCCCGGCGAGCACCACACGGGCAGATCCCGCGCGCTGCTCGAGTGCTGCGCTCTCCTGCGTGGAAGTCATCGTCGTCCCTTTCCGAAGCGTCCGGTCACACGCTGCGCCCACGAGCCGCGAGCCGCGCCGTCGCCGTCGTCGAGGCCCTGTTCGTGGGCCTCCTGGGCGTCCAGGATCTGGGAGCCGCCCAGGCCCTGGCCGCGGCCCACGCGCACGGTGCGCGGCACCCGGGCGAAGGACATCACCACACCCACGGCGGCCATGGTCATGAGCAGCGCGGAACCACCGTAGCTGATGAACGGCAGGGGGATGCCGATCACCGGGAGCAGGCCCGTGACCATGCCGAGGTTGACGAACGCCTGGCCCACGAGCCACGTGGCGATCCCCGCGGTGGTGATCCGCACGAAGGTGCTGCGGGTGCGGGTGAGGATCCGGGCCATGGCGACCACCATCACGATAAACAGCACCAGGATGATGGTGGTTCCCACGAGACCGAGCTCCTCCCCGATGATCGAGAAGATGTAGTCGTTGTGCGCCTCGGGGACGTAGTTGTACTTCAGTCGGGACTGACCCAGGCCCACGCCCCACCAGCCGCCGGTGGCCAGCGCGTTGAGCCCCTGCTGCGCCTGCCAGCACGCGTCCGTGGCACCGCAGTCACCGAAGAGCCAGCCCTTGATGCGGTCCAGCCGGTGCGGGGCGGTGACCACCAGGAGGAGACCGCCGGCGACCGCGAGCGCCGCACCCCCCAGGAAGATCTTGATGGGTGCGCGCACGAACCACAGCGCGGCGGCGTAGATCAGGCAGAACACGATGGCCGTGCCGGCGTCACCTCCCCCGAGCACGAGGACCGTGGGGACGCCGAAGCCGAGCAGGGAGGGCCACAGCGCCTTCTTCCACTCGTGCTCCACCACGTCCCCCTGCTTGGCGAACAGTGCGGCGAGCCACAGGCACAGCGCGAGCTTCGCGAGCTCGGAGGGCTGGAAGGACTGCCCGCCGAGGACCAGCCAGTTCCGGTTTCCGTTGACCTCCTGCCCCAACGGGGAGAAGACCAGCAGCGAGAGCAGCACGCTGAGACCCCACAGGGGCCATGCCGCGGCGCGGTACCAGCGGGCGGGCACCAGCGAGAGCGAGAACATGAGAACGAGTCCGACCAGCCCGAAGACCGCCTGCTTGGCGAACAGGGAGTACGCGGAGCGGCTGTCGGAAATGGACTCCACGGCGGAGGCCGAGAGCACCATCATCACGCCGATGCCGGTCAGCAGGATCACACACCCGGCCAGGGCGTAGTAGGAGTGGAAGAGCGGGCCGTCCGTGAGGTGGTGCCACAGGGCGCGCAGGCGGGTGGTCAGTGCCGCCCCGGCGGGGCGCGGTGTGCTCTCGGGCGCCTCGCCCTGGGGGGAAGTCGGTGCGGGTGCGCGTGTGCTCATGCCAGTCCTAGTTCCTCGTGGACGCTGCGGGCGAAAGACGTGCCGCGGTCCGCGTAGTCAGTGAACTGGTCCATGGACGCGGCGGCCGGGGCCATCAGCACGGTGTCACCGGGCTCGGTCCGCGCCGCGGCGAGCTGCACCGCGCGGCGCATCACCGCGTGCCCGTCCGAGGGGTCGATCGCGGGCTCCCCGTTGGAGGTGGCCGTGCCACCTGCCAGGCCCGGTGTGGCCGCCAGAACCGGGACCTCCGGGGCGAGCCGGGAGAGCGAGCCCAGCAGCGCGGCGTCGTCGGTGCCGATGACCACGACGGCCTTGAGGCGCTGCGCATTGGCCGCCACGAGCTCGTCGTAGTCCACGCCCTTGGACAGCCCTCCCGCGATCCACACCACCGTGTCGAACGCGGAGAGCGAGGCCTGCGCGGCGTGCGGGTTCGTGGCCTTGGAGTCGTCGATCCAGCGCACGCCCTCCGTCTCGGCCACGAGCTGGATCCGGTGCTCCCCCGGGCGGTAGGCCAGCAACCCGTCCCGCACGGCTCCCGGCTCCACTCCCGCCGCACGTGCCAGCGCGGCGGCCGCGAGCGCGTTGGCCACCCCGTGACGTGTGGGAAGGTCCCCGGTGTCCGCGACGGAGCCGATCTCCGCGGCGCTCGTGGCACGGTCCGCGACGAACGCCCGGTCCACGAGCAGCTCGTCCACCACCCCGAGCATCGAGAGACCCGGAGTGCCCGTGGTGAAGCCGACCGCGCGGCAGCCCTCGACCACGTCCGCCGCCTCCACCAGCTCCTCCGCGCCCGGCTGGTCCACGTTGTAGATGCACGCCACGCGCGTGTTCTCGTACACGCGGGACTTGTCCGCGCGGTAGTTCTCAAAGCTGCCGTGCCAGTCCACGTGGTCCTCGGCCACGTTGAGCACCGCCGAGGCCAGCGGGGACACCGAGTGCGCCCAGTGCAGCTGGAAGCTCGAGAGCTCCACGGCGAGGACGTCGTACTCCACCGGGTCGCGCAGCGCGTCCAGGATGGGGGTGCCCACGTTGCCCACAGCGATGGCCTTCAGCCCGGCGGACCGCAGGATCGACTCGGTCATCCCCACCGTGGTGGTCTTCCCGTTCGTCCCGGTGACGCACAGCCACTGCGGGGTGCGACGGCCGCGGCGCTCGCTCACGCGCCACGCGAGCTCCACGTCCCCCCAGATCTGGATCCCCTCCTCGCGCGCCGCCGTCAGCAGCGGGTTCGTGGGGCGGATTCCGGGCGAGGTCACCACGAGGTCGGGACGGACCCCGACCACGTCCGGGACGCGGGTCATGGCGTCCGGGCCGAGCACGACGTCGCGCGCGCCCACGATCTTCAGAGTGTCCGCGGCCTGTTGGTTGCGTTCGTTGTCGCCCGAGTCCAGGACCGTGACGAGGGCACCGAGCTCGATGAGCGTGTCCGCGGCGGCGAAGCCGGAGACGCCGATCCCGGCGACCACCACGCGCAGTCCGGACCAGTCGGCGTCCCAGCTGGTGAGCTCGGTGAGCCGCGGGTTGTCCAGGACGGGGTTCTCGTTGCTCGCGTGCATCATGACTGGTCGGTGCCTCTTCTTCCTCTGGTCCGGGTGTCGTTCGTCGGGGGTCCCGGGGTCCCTGGGGAGACCGGGTGCGGGGTGTCGGTCCAGCGCTGTCAGTGCAGCACTTCGGTGCCGGGGAACGCTCCCCCGTTGTGCAGCAGCCAGTCGCCGTAGAACACCCCGAGGGCGGCGGCCACGAAGAGCCCGGCAATGATCCAGAAGCGCACCACGATGGTGACCTCCTGCCAACCCTTGAGCTCGAAATGGTGCTGCAGGGGCGCCATCTTGAAGATCCGTTTGCCGTGGGAGAGCTTGAAGTAACCCACCTGAAGGATCACGGAGAGGGTGATGACCACGAAGAGCCCCGCGATCAGCACCAGCAGCAGCTCGGTGCGGGAGAGCACCGCGAAGGCCGCGAGCGCCCCGCCCAGACCCAGGGAGCCGGTGTCGCCCATGAAGATCTTGGCGGGCGAGGTGTTCCACCACAGGAAACCGATGAGCGCGCCCACAAGGGCGGCGGCCACGATCGAGAGATCCATGGGGTCGCGGACCTCGTAGCACGCGGCCTGCCCCACGGTGTCGCACAGGTGCCCTGCCTGCCACAGCGAGATGAGCATGTAACCGCTGAACACCAGGATCGAGGCGCCGGTGGCGAGGCCGTCCAGCCCGTCCGTGAGGTTCACGGCGTTGGTGGTGCCGGTGGCGATCAGGTTCACCCAGACCACGAACAGGACCAGGCCCACGAGCGGCCCGGCGAACGCGAGGTCCAGCCCGGTGTCCCGCGTCCAGGAGATCGCCGTGGAGGCGGGGGTGTGTCCGGAGGCGTCCGGGAAGAACAGCACGAGGACCGCAAACGCCGTTCCGATGGCCCCCTGCAGGATCATCTTCCCGGCGGCGGTGAGCCCGAGGTTCTGCTTCTTGGAGATCTTCTTGAAGTCGTCCAAAAAGCCCACGAGTCCCATGCCCAGCATGAGCCCCAGGGCCAGCACCCCGGAGAGGGTGATGCCCCCGTTATCGGGCCAGGCGAGCACACTGATCAGGTGGGTCACGAGGTACGCGGCCACCACCGAGAGCAGGATGGCCACACCGCCCATGGTGGGCGTGCCCCGCTTGGTCTGGTGGGACGTGGGGCCGTCGTCGCGGATGTACTGTCCGTACCCGCGCCGGGCCAGGAGCTTGATGAGGACCGGGGTCCCGAAGATGGAGAACACGAGGCCGAGCCCCGATGCCATGAGAAGTTGGATCATGCGGCTCAGACCTCCCGCTGGATCGTCTCGGACCCGGATGCCGCGATCCGGTCACCCAGGTGGTTCAGTCCCGCCGCGTTCGAGGACTTCAGCAGCACGATGTCCCCGGGGCGCAGCTGCTCCCGCAGGTACTCCTCTGCGTGCTCGGCGTCCGGCACCCAGGCCGCCTCCTCGCCCCACGACCCCTCGAGGGTCGCGGCGGTGAAGACGGGCCGGGCGAGATCCCCCACGGCCAGCACGTGCGAGATGTTCAGCCGCACGAGCAGCTGCCCGAGATCCGCGTGGGCCTGGACGGAGTCCTCGCCGAGCTCGTGCATTGCGCCGAGCACGGCGATCGTGCGGCGGGCGGGGTGCTCGGCGTTCCCGCGTCCCAGCTGCGCGAGCGTCTGCAGCGCGGCCTTCATGGACTGCGGGTTGGCGTTGTAGGCGTCGTTGATCACGGTCACGCCGTCCGCGCGCTCGGTGCGCTCCATGCGCCACCGGGAGCGCGCGCCACCCTCGAGGCCGGCTGCGATCTGCGCGGGATCCACTCCGGCGGACCACGCGACGGCGGCCCCCGCGAGCAGGTTGGTCACGTGGTGCACGCCGATCAGCTTCGAGCGCACCGGGTGCTCGGAGCCGTCCGGCAGGTGCAGGGTGAACACCGGGCAGCCGTCCGCGCCCGTCGTGACGTCCTCGGCCCACACGCGCGGGTCCGCCGTGGCCGCGTCGTGGGCCTCGGGGCCCTGGCCGAAGGAGACTACGCGCGCCACGGTGCGTTCGCGCATGGCGCGCACCCGGGCGTCGTCGTCGTTGAGCACAGCGGTGCCCTCCGGGGCCAGTGCCTCGACCATCTCCCCCTTGGCGCGCGCAATGTTATCGACGCCGCCGAACTCGCCCGCGTGGGCCGAGCCCACGCACAGCACCGCACCGACGTCCGGGCGGACCATCTCGCACAGGTAGCGGATGTTGCCGATGTGCGTGGCACCCATCTCGATCACGAAGAACTCGGTCTCCTCCGTGGCGGTGAAGACCGTCAGCGGCACCCCGACCTCGCCGTTGTAGGAGTTGCGCGGGGCCACCGTGGGCCCCTGCGCGCTGAAGATCCCGTGCAGCAGGTCCTTGGTGGTGGTCTTGCCCACGGAGCCCGTCACGGCGACCACCGTGACAGCGTGGTCCGCGCGCAGCTGCCCGAGCACGTGCGAGGCGAGCGCGCCCATGGCGAGCACCACGTCCTCCACGACGACGGACGGGAAGGGTGTTCCCGACTCCTCGGCAACCTCGCGCTCGGTGAGGTGCAGCACGGCACCGGCGTGCGCGGCCTGCGGCAGGAAGTGGTGGCCGTCCGTGCTCTGCCCCGGCTTGGCCACGAACAGTGTGCCGGGCACGACCTCGCGGGAGTCGGTGGTGACCGAGGTGACGGTCACGGCCGAGGGGTCCAGGACCCCCACGAGCCGGCCCGAGACGGCCTCGGCCACCTGGGCGGCGGTGATGGCTATCATTTCTGCTCCTTCGTGTGCGCGTGCAGCGCCTCGAGGGCGCTCCGCAGCTCCACGCGATCGTCCAGGGGGACGCTCACGCCGTTGAAATCCTGTGCGGTCTCGTGCCCGCGCCCGGCCACGATGATCGAGTCCTCGGGGCGGGCCATCCGAACGGCCGTGCGGATGGCCGTGGCACGCGGCTCGATGACGAGCACATCCGTGGCGCGCGCTCCGTTCGCCACGGCCTCGCGGGCCCCGGCGGCCACCTGCTCCCGGATGGGGGCGGGCTCCTCGGAGTGGGGGTCGTCGTCCGTGACGATCACGACGTCCGCCTCCTCGGCGGCCACCCTGCCCATGACGGGCCGCTTGGTCGTGTCCCGCTGGCCCGTGGCGCCGAAGACGACGATCACGCGGCCCTCGCGGTCCTCGGGGGTCACCGATCGCAGGGAGCGCACGAGCGCGTCCGGGTTGTGGGCAAAGTCCACCAGGGACGTGGGGGCGGTGCCCACGAGCTGCATCCGGCCCGGCACGCTCGTGGTGAGCGGGTCGTGCTCGTCCAGCGCGCGCTGCAGGGCATCCACGGCCACGCCGGAGTCCAGCACCATGAGCACGGCCAGCGCCGCATTGGCCACGTTGAACTCGCCCGGCAAGCCCGTGTGCACGCGCAGCTGTGTCCCGTCCGTGTGCTGCAGCCGGAACGCATTGCCGATCCCCCTGCGTTCGAGCGAGCTGAGGGTCCAGTCCGCGGGCTCCCCCGCGGCGTCGCTGCCGCGCAGGGCCACGGTCGTCACATTCTCGGCCCCCAGGTTCTCGCGGGCGCGCTGCGCCATCGCGGCGCCCCAGGGGTCGTCCTCGGAGAGCACGAGCACGGCGCGCCGCGTGCGTTCCGCCGTGAACAGCTGCGCCTTGGCCTCGAAGTACTCGGCCATGGAGCCGTGCAGGTCCAGGTGGTCCTGCGTCAGGTTGGTGAATCCGGCGATGTCGTAGCGCACGCCGTCCACCCGGTGGTACTCGAGGGCGTGGGAGGAGACCTCCATGCCCGTGGCCGTGATCCCGCGCTCGCGCATCAGGGCCAGCAGCGAGTGCACGTGCGGTGCCTCCGGTGTGGTCAGGCGCGAGGGGATGGGGGTGTCTCCGGCGAGGATCTCGATGGTGCCGATCAGCCCGGTGGTGTGGCCCAGGGCGCGCAGGATCGAAGTGGTGAAGTACGTGGTGGTGGTCTTGCCGTTGGTCCCGGTCACGGCGAAGAGCTCCTGGCCGGTGCCGTCCTGCGGCTGGGAGTCGTAGACCGCGCGGGCCACCGGACCCACCCACGTGCGCGGTTGCGGGCTCACGAGCACGGGCAGGTCCACACCAGCCGCCGCGAGCTCACGCGCACCCACCGGATCGGTGAGCACGGCCACGGCACCCGCGGCGGCGGCGTCGCCGGCGAAGCGCGCCCCGTGCACCCGCGCACCGGGCAGTGCCGCGTAGAGGTCACCGGGCTGCACCTCGCGCGAGTTCAGGACCACGCCCGTCACCGCGCCGGCCGCATCGGAACGGGCGGGCACCAGTTCGGCACCGGTCAGCCGGGCCAGCTCCTGCACCGTGTGGGGCACGGGTCGGGAGGGACGCATGCTCTGCGCGTCGACCCCCTCGTGGGCAGATGTCTCCATGAAAGTCCTTCTCGAAACCTGTCTGCGAACGATCCCCGCTCACCCGGGCCGGCAACTCACCGGTAGTAGTCCACGCTGTGCGCGCCTGCATCGGAAGTTTAGCCCTGGGAGTCGTCCCTGCTCGGCTCGGGCCAGGTCTGCTCGAGGGCGTTCTCCGGGGTCACGTCCCGCTTGATGTTCTCCGGGACCTGCATGTCGAACTTCGGGCCCTCGGTGGTGGAGGGTGCCACGTTGTAGTGGTGGAGCACCTGGGACATGATCGTGGAGAACGTGGAGGTGACCCCGACCGTGTGGACGTCGCCCTGGGGGCGCTGCATGGTCACGGCCACCAGGTACTGCGGATCCTCCATGGGCGCCACGCCCACGAACGAGGTCGTGTAGCCGTCGTAGCCGCCGCTGTCGCTCGGGGCCTCGGCCGTTCCCGTCTTGCCGCCCACGCGGTAGCCCGGCACGGCGGCCTCCTTGGCACCGCCCTGGGTCACCACGTTCTCCATCACGTCCAGCGTGTCCTGGGCCGCGGACTCGGAGAGCACCTGCTTGGGTTCGGGGCTCTGCGGGGTGCTCACGGTGCCGTCCGCCGCCGTGACGGAGTTCACGATGCGCGGCTCGATCTGACGGCCCTTGTTGGCCACGGCCTGGAAGATCGAGGCAGTGCGAAGCGGGGTCTGGGAGACGCCCTGGCCGAAGAGCACTGTGTACTCCTGGCGGGCGTCCCACTGGTCCGCGGGAGCGAGGATGCCGGTGGACTCGCCGGGCAGCTCGATGCCCGTGGCCTGGCCCACCCCGAAGTTCGCGAGGTTGTCGTGCCGGGTCTGTTTGTCCATCTTGGAGCCCATGATCACCGTTCCCGTGTTCATGGAGTCCCCGATGATGCCCGCGACCGTGCGGTTCTGCGCCGGGTGGTCGAACGCGTCCGTGATCTTCTCCGAGCCGATCTGCAGGTAGGAGGGCACCGTGATCTGGGTGGACGGGGTCACAATCCCCCGGTCCAGCGCACCGGCGAGTGTGGCGATCTTCTCGGTGGAGCCCGGCTCCACCGACTGCGTCACCGCGCGCACCCCGAGGTCCTCCGCCTTGGCCTCCCCGGGCGCGTTCGGATCCACGGAGGAGGTGTCCGCCAGCGCCAGCACCTTTCCGGTCTTCACGTCCATCACGACGGCCGTGCCCCACTCTGCCTTCAGGGCCTTGGCGCGCTCGCGCACCGCCTGCTCGGCGAAGAACTGCACGTCGCTGTCCAGGGAGAGCTGCACGTCCGAGCCGTTCTGGGCGGCCTTCTGCTCCTGCGGGGCCACGGGGATGCGCACGCCGTCGCCCGAGATCTCGAAGCGCCGCTCGCCGTCCGTGCCGCGCAGCGCGGAGTCCTGGGTCTGCTCGATGCCGCCCAGCGCCTGGCTGTCCCCGCCGAGGAAGCCCACCACCGAGCCGCCCAGGGAGCCGTTCGGGTAGCTGCGCTGGAACGTGGGCTGGCCATAGATGTAGGGCAGGTTCAGCTCCCGCAGCTTGTTGTACTGCTCGGGGGTCACGCCGCGGGCCACATAGTTGAAGGTCTTGTCGCCGTCCAGCGCCTTCTTGACGTCGGTGTCGCTCATTCCCAGGGCGTCGGCGATCTTGTACACCGCCTGGGTGGGGGTCACGGTCTGGGTGGAGCCGTCCGTGCTGGGGACGTCCACCGAGGTGACCGCCGTCTGGTCCACCGTGATGTCGTAGCGCTGCAGTGTGCGGGCGAGCACCGCGCCCCGGGAGTCGGTGATCTCACCGCGCACCGCCGGGATCGACTCCACCAGCGTGCGCTGCGCCGCCGCAGCCTCCGCCCTGCCGCTGGGGTCCAGTCCCTGGATCCAGAAGAGCTTGCCCACCACCAGCAGCAGCAGCACCAGCAGCACGGCGATGCCCACCTGCATGCGCGAGTAGGGCCTGAGCAGTCGGTTCCTGCGCGCTGTGGATGGTGACACGGTCTTCCTCGTTTCCTGGACTCCGGCGTGGTGCGGCTCCCTCCGATGGGTGGTGGTCGCGGGTCCGACGTGTGGACCCTCGGCGTCAGTTGCCGGGTGCGCGCTGCGACGGCGCGGGCAACGAGCCCCCGTTGAGGTCCCGCGCGTTGTCGGCCTTCTGGGCGGCCTCGCGCTCGGCGGTTTTCTTGTCCGCCTCCTCCTTGGCCCGCTTCTCCGCGCGTTCCTCGGCGGCACGGCGGTTGGCCTCGGCGGCGTCGGAGCCCTTCAGCTTGGCCGGCGGCACGAGGATGTTCTGCGGGTCGCCCTTCTCGGCCACGGCGGACGGCGCGCTCACAGCTCCAGAGGCGATGTCGATGCTGCCCACGTCCTTCGCGCTGACCATGCCGAGGTCGTTGGCCCGGGCCGCGAGGTTCTGCGGGGCGGAGTTCGCCTCGATGTCCTGGGTCAGGGCCTCGTTCTCCTGGGACAGGGCGCGCTGCTGGCCCGTCAGCTCGGTGAGCTCGTACTGCCCCTGCGTGATCTGGATGTTGAGCACGAGGATCCCCACCAGCGCGGCGGCGAGCGCGAGCGCACACATCACCACTGTGGATACGCGGCTGCGACGGCTGGCTCGGTGAGGCACCACGGACAGGGGCCGACGGCGCTCCGGGCCGTGGCCCTCGGAGGCGCCGCTCGAGGCGGTGGTGGCCGCACTGCTCATCGGACGCTCCCTGGGGTCGTGGTCTCGCGGAGCTTCTCCACCGCGCGCAGCCGTGCCGAGGCGGCCCGCGGGTTGCCCTCGGTCTCCTCCGGCGTGGCCCGCTCGGCGCCGCGCGTCAGCACGGTCAGCGAGGGACGGTGCTCGGGCAACTCCACGGGAAAGCCCTTGGGAGCCGTGGAGCGGGCACCGCGGGCGAACTCCTGCTTCACAATTCTGTCCTCCAGGGAGTGGTAGCTCATGGCGACGACACGCCCTCCCACCCTGACAGTTTCCACCGCCGCGGGAACGGCACGCTCCAGCACGTCGAGCTCTTCGTTGACCTCGATCCGCAGCGCCTGGAAGGTCTGCTTGGCGGGGTGGCCCTTCTTGTGCTGGGCCGCGGCGGGCACGGCCGAGCGGACGACGTCGACCAGCTGGGCCGTGGTGCGCAGCGGCGTCTGCGCGCGGGCCGCGACGATGGCCCGCGCGATCCGGGGGGCGAAGCGGTCCTCTCCCCAGCGGTAGATGATGTCGCGCAGCTCCGCCTCCGTGTACTCGTTGACCACGGTGGCGGCGGAGAGCTGCGCGTGCGAGTCCATGCGCATGTCCAGGGGCGCGTCGAAGGAATAGGCGAAACCGCGTTCGCGCTCGTCGAGCTGCAGCGAGGAGACGCCGAGGTCGAAGAGGATGCCGTCCACCCGCTCCACCCCGGCGAGGGCGGCGGCGTCCGCAACGTGGTCATAGGTGCTGTGGACGCCCTGGAAGCGCGAGCCGAAGCGGGCCAGGCGCGCACCGGCCAGCTCAAGGGCCTGCGGGTCCCTGTCGATGCCCACTACGCGCAAGGAGGGGAAGCGCTCGAGCATGGCGTGGGTGTGGCCGCCCATCCCGAGGGTTGCATCGACGACGACCGGCTCCGGGGTGTCCAGCGCGGGGGCCAGCAGGTCCAGGCAGCGCCCCAGCATCACGGGTATGTGCCGTTGCTCGGCGGGCGCGTCTTCCATGCCGGGCTCCTGGTCCGTCGCGGGTGTTACCTGGGGGTCTTGTCGAGGTGTGCCCGGCCCGGGCCGTTCATCCGCGGTGCCGTTCATGTGCCGCACCGTGTCCACGGGGTCCGTCTGCATGGCGGCCACGCACCGTGCGGCGCGGCCCACGTGCGGCCGGTCACCAGATCCCCATCCGCCGCTCGCCCCTCGAATCCGGCCTGACTCGGGGGAAGTCGAGTCAGGACGGTGACGTGGGCGGCTGGAGATCTCACGACCGGCGACGTCGCGTGCGCACCTCCGGCTGCTCCCGCTCCCTAGAAGAGACCGGGTATCACCTCGTCCTCGGTGTCGGAGAAGGCCGCTTCCTTCTCCGCGAGGTACTGCTGCCAGGCGGCCGCATCCCAGATCTCGGCGCGGCTTCCCGCCCCGATCACCGCCAGTTCCCTGTCCAGGCCCGCATACGAACGAAGTGACGCGGGAATGGTGATGCGGCCCTGCTTGTCCGGGATCTCGTCCGAGGCCCCGGAGAGAAAAACGCGGATGTAGTCCCTGGCCTGCTTCGACGACAGCGGTGCCGCTCTCATCTGTTCGTGCACCCTGGCGAACTCCTGCGCGCTGAACACGTAGAGGCAACGTTCCTGCCCTCGTGTCAGCACCAGTCCGTCCGCCAGTTCAGCCCGGAACTTGGCCGGAAGGATCAGCCGTGCCTTGTCATCCAGACGCGGCTCGTATGTTCCGAGAAACATCGCCACCGCCTTCGGATGAGGGCCAGCCCGACCCTCGCTTCTCTACCGCCCTCCACTTTACTCCACACCCCTCCCCCGTCAATGCGGATCCGCTCCACGACACGGCTCGAGAACCTGGGCCGGAGCCCGACGTCGCGCACCCGACGCCCTCTCCCGGCCCGGAAAACCGGGGCTGACGAGGGGCGGGAACGAGAAGAGCTCCCCGGCGGTGTGCCGGGGAGCTCTTCGTGGACCGTGCGGTCCGAGACTGTGGTGGAGAGGGGGTCAGCGCCCGCCCTGGTTGCGCCGGTCCCACTTCTCCTCGAGGTTCTGGAGGAAAGTGGAGGACTTTCCAGAACCGGAGGAGCTGTCACGGGGTGACCGTGGCGTGCGCCCCGTGCCCGGAACCTCGCCGGGGGCTGCCTTGCTGCGCAGGGTGGCCACGTACGCGCCGGCGGCCATGAGCACGAAGCCCAGGACTCCCACGACGATCAGGTGGGTGGAGACACCGGCCAGGAGAACGCCCAGCCCGACGACCGCGATCACCACGCCCAGCACCAGGTTGCGCATGGAGCCGCGGCCCCGCGCCGCCTCCTTGTGCATGGTGGATGCGAAGCGGGGGTCTTCTTCGTGCAGCTGCTTCTCGAGCTGGGCGAGAAGCTGCTGTTCGTGCTCGGAGAGAGGCACGATTCCTCCTGAGGGGTTGAGCGTGGGGCGGGCGAGCCTCACGTGTCGTCCAGAATATCCCGTGCGGGGCGGTTTGGCATCGTGGGCTCCATGAGTCTGGCCGGGCGCAGCGTGCCGGGGCCGAATTTGTGGTGCACCCGGTCCATGGCCTCCTCCGCCGCACCCCACTCCGCCTCACGACCGTCCAGGCTCAGCTGCAGGGCGTGCTCGCTGCCCGTGAGCTTCTCGGCCCGCACCCCGAGCAGCCGCACGGACTGGGGCCGCGGACCGATCCCGTCGAGCAGCGCGCAGGCCTCGGAGTAGAGGTCGTGCGCGGAGGTCACCGGGTGCCCGAGCGTGCGCGAGCGGCTGATCGTGGCGAAGTCCGCGTAGCGCAGCTTCAGTCCCACGCGCCCCGCGCGCAGCCCGTGGCGGCGCAGCCGGGCCGCGGTGTCGTGGCTGAGCCCGAGCAGCACCCGTTTCAGGGCGGCGGTCTCGGCGACGTCGCGCTCGAACGTGCGCTCGGCACCAAGGCTCTTCTCCTCCCGCACGGGTGTCACCGGGCGGGGGTCGTGCCCGTTGGCCAGCTGGTGCAGGTGGGCGCCTGCCGCCGCCCCCACGAGCGAGTGCAGGCGGGGAAGCGGGGTGGTCGCGATGTCGCCCACCGTGGGAAGACCGGCGGCCTGCAGCGTCTCGGTGGTGCGCCGGCCCACGCCCCACAGCTTGTTGACGGGCAGCCGGGCGAGGAACGCGCGCGTGTGCTCTGGGGCGACCACCAGCAGCCCATCCGGCTTGCAGTAGGCGGAAGCGATCTTGGCGACCGTCTTGTTCTCGGCGACGCCCACCGACGCCGTGAGCCCGGTAGACTCCTGGATCTCGCGCCGCAGCCGCCGAGCAATCTCCACGGGCGGTCCGCAGCGTCTGATGGCCCCTGAGACGTCCAGGAACGCCTCGTCCACGCTCAGCTGCTCCACGCGGTCCGTGACCGAGCGGAAGATTCCCATGACGATGCGCGAGTAGTGCGCGTAGGCCTCCTTGTGCGGCTCCAACAGCACGGCGGAGGGGCACCGCGCGCGGGCCTGCATCAGCGGCATGGCCGAGTGCACGCCGTACTCGCGGGCCTCGTAGGACGCGGAGAGCACCACGGAACGGGCGCCGGAGCCCGCCACGATCACGGGCCGGCCCCGGTGTTGCGGGGCGTTGAGAAGCTCCACCCCCACGTAGAACATGTCCATGTCCACGTGCAGGATCGCGCAGCGCCGGTACTGCTCCAGCTGCTCCGCACTCGGACCCGCCATCCCGCTCCTCCCGCAACCGCGCCCATCGGCATTCCAGGTGCAAGAGTAGGTGGAGGCTCCGACACGCACGCCGCGGCGGCCGGTTAGGCTGGACGGGCGCAGCAGAACTTCTGCGGAGCGACTTCCCCAGAACAGAGGTGCCCCGGCATGACCCCCTCCGACGCGACCGCGACCGCAGCGCTCCAGGACCGGGAGTTCTCCGCCCGGCTGGACGCCCGGCTGCGGGAGTTCTTCCGCGCCGAGCGCGAGCGCGTCACGGGCATCTCGCCCTCCGCCACGGACCTCGTGGACGCCATCGAGCGGCTGACCCACGGCGGCAAACGGCTGCGGGCGCGGCTGTGCTACTGGGGATGGCGCGCGGCTGGCGGTGGGGCGCACGAGCCCGAGCCCGAGATCGCGGCCGCGGCGCTCGAGCTGTTCCAGACCGCCGCGCTGATCCACGACGACATCCTGGACCGCTCGGACACCCGCCGCGGGAACCCGAGCGTGCACCGGGTCTTCGAGTCGCTGCACCGTGAGTCCCGCTGGGCCGCGGACGCCGAGCACTTCGGGGTGAGCGCCGCGGTGCTCACCGGCGACATGAGTCTGTCCTTCGCAGAGCAGCTCTTCGCCGACGCCGCGGCCCGGGTCCCCGCGCCCGCCGCGGCACGGGCTCGCGAGCTGTTCTCGACCATGCGCACCGAGGTCATGGTGGGCCAGTACCTCGACATCCACGCCGAGGTCTCCCCGGCCCCGCAGGATCCCCGCGAGCAGCTGGAGCGCGCCATGACCGTGCTGCGCTACAAGTCCGCCAAGTACTCGGTGGAGCACCCCGTGAGCATCGGTGCCGCACTGGCCGGGGCGGGACCCGCCTTCCTGACCGCGTGCACCGCCTTCGCCCTGCCCCTCGGGGAGGCCTTCCAGCTGCGCGACGACGTTCTGGGAGTCTTCGGGGATCCCGAGACCACGGGCAAGCCCGCCGGGGACGACATCCGCGAGGGCAAGCGCACCGCCCTGGTGGCGCTGTGCGCGCAGTACGGCGACCCCGCCGGGAACGCGTGGCTCGACTCTGTGCTGGGCACCCCGGAACTCGGCGACCGGGACGTCGACCGGGCCCGCACACTGATCCGTGACAGTGGCGCGCTGGCGCGCTCGGAGGAGCTCATCGACTCGCTGGTGACCACCTCGGACGAGGGCCTGGCCGCCCTCGCCACGGACGGGGTGAGCCGGGCCGGGCTGCGCAACCTCGCCGACGCCGCCGTGCGGCGCGCCCGGTAGAACCGGGCCCGGTGCCTTACCAGCCCAGAGCCTGGGCCCGCCGTCGCACCTCTGTCTTCTGACCGCGCCGCAGCGCGTCGATGGGGCGGCCCGGCAGGGATTCGTCCGCGGTGAAGAGCCAGCGGATGGCCTGCGCGTCCGTGAACGCGGCGTCGCGCAGCACACCCACGGTGCCCTTGAGGGAGTCGAGGGGGTGGGAGCCGTCCATGAACTCGGCGGGCACCACGCGCACGCGGTCCTCGGGGCGGCGGACCTCGAGCAGGGAGCCGTCGTCCATGAGCCGGTGCACTCGCGTCACCTGCACGTCCATGGCCTCGGCGATGTCCGGCAGATAGCTCCACTCGCCCACAAGCGCATCCAGCTCGGCAAATTCCTCGGGTGTCAGATCCGTTGCGTAGTTCACGGGCACTACTCTGCCACGGCGCGGCGCCAGGCTCACACCCCCGGGGCCGGGCCGGAGTCGTCGGGTAATCTGGTGGGGACACGCGCCGCCCGCGAGCGCACCGCGTGCACCCCCTACTTCCCCCACCCGAGGCAGGAATCGCGAACATGCCGGTTGAGCCGCCCCACGACCGCCCCTCCCCGCGACCCGCGTGGGGTCGCCGCGCCGCGCAGGGCTCGGCCGCCGCTCTTGCGGCCCTCACCGCACTGGGGACCGTCGGTCCCGCCCAAGCAGCCCCCGCCCCGGCGCAGAGCGTCCACGCATCCCAGCAGACGGGCTCCTCGTCCGTGACCGTGCGGCCCGGGGACTCCCTGTGGTCCCTCGCCACCGCCCACGGCGTCACGGTCACCCAGCTGATGGCCGCCAACGACGTCCCGGCGCACGGGATGCTCCGACCGGGCCAGCGCCTCACGCTGCCCACCGCCACGCAGGCAGGTGCCGCGAATGAGCGCGCCACGCGGGCCAGCACCTCGATGGACGGCGCCGAGCGCGACGACGCCGCCCGCACCGGTTCCCACCCCGTCGCCCGTCACACGGTGGCCTCCGGTGACACCCTCTGGGACCTCGCGCTGCGCCACGGGGTGAGCGTCGCGGACCTCGCGGCCGCCAACGGCCTCCCGGCAGGTGCCGGGTTGCGCCCCGGGCAGAGTCTCGCTGTGCCTGCCCCTGATGGGGCACAGAGTGGCCGTACGACGTCGTCGGAGGATCCCCTGGACACCACGGACACCGCAGCCGCAGCCGACACCACTGCCGGGGCCCGCCCGGCCCAGGGAGCCGCCGGTTCCGCCCCGACGGGGCCCACGTCGATGGCCGGGCGCACGTACCCCACCGAGGCTGTCGCCTCCGCGGACGCCCACCGCGCACAGCTCGCCGCTCGCGCCCAGCCGTCCGCCGACGAGCTGCGGGAGCTGGTGCGCAGCACGGCAGATTCCATGGGCGTGGACCCCGCGCTCGCGCTGGCGCACGCCTCCCAGGAGTCGGGCTTCCGCCACGCGGTGGTCTCCCCCGCGGACGCCGTGGGCACCATGCAGGTGGTCCCCGCCGCGGGAGAGTGGGCCTCGGCCATGGTGGGTCAGAACCTGGACCTGCTGGACCCCCGCGACAACGTCACGGCCGGGGTGGCGATCATCCGCGAGCTGCAGGACAGGGCCCCGTCCAAGGACGTGGGCGTCGCGGCCTACTACCAGGGTCTGCACGGCGTGCAGACGTACGGTATGTACCCCGACACCAAGGCGTACGTGAAGGCCGTGAGCGCACAGGAACGAGACTTTGCCCAGTAGCAGCACGAACGACCCCCGCGAGGGAACCCTGCTCGAGGACCGCTACACGGTCCGGCGCAGGATCGCGCGCGGCGGCTCCGCGACCGTGTACGAGGGGCTCGACGAGCGCCTCGACCGGCCCGTGGCGCTGAAGATCATGCACCCGCACCTCGCGGACGACTCCTCGTTCGTGCGGCGGGCCCAGCGCGAGGCGAAGTCCGCGGCCCGGCTGCAGCACCCCAACGTCGTCTCCGTCCTGGACCAGGGGCACACCCGCGAGGGCGAGCTCTACCTCGTGCTCGAGTACGTCGCCGGGCCCACGCTGCGGGAGGTCATCGCACGCGAGGCTCCGCTCTCCGCGCGGCGGACCCTGGACCTGCTGGTCCCGGTGTTGCGCGGCCTCGCGCAGGCGCACCGGATCGGTCTGATCCACCGGGACGTCAAGCCCGAGAACGTCCTGCTCACCGAGGACGGCCAGGTCAAGGTCGCGGACTTCGGGCTGATGCGCGCCGTGGACGAGCACACCGCGAGCGCGACCGTCCTGGGCACGGTGGGCTACGCGGCCCCGGAGCTCGTGGGGGACGGCCCCGTGGACCAGCGCAGCGACGTCTACGCCGTGGGGATCATGGCGTACGAGATGCTCACGGGCTCCCGCCCCTACACGGGCACCGCCCTGCAGGTGGTCAACGCCCACGTGAGCCGCGACGTCCCGGCCCCGAGCGGCGTCGTCCCCGGGGTGCCGCCCGCCCTGGACGAGTTCGTGCTGCGAGCCACCGCGCGCGATGCCTCCCGCCGGCCCGTGGACGCCGCCGCACTGCTGGACCTCGCGCTCGCCATCCGCCGTTCCCTGCCGGCGCCCCAGGACCCGCCCTCCCTCGACACCGCACTGACGCAACCGCTCTCCGCGCTCGACGGCGACGCCGCCCGCGCCGGGTCCGCGGGCGAGGCACCCACCGAGGTGTTCGGCACCACCACGCGGCACGGGGACGAGATGGCAACCGAGGCGTTCGACGCCCGGAATCGTCTGGGCAGCGCATCTGACTCCGGCACCCTCGGGGATGGCGCACCGGGCGGCGAGGCCGCGACGGAGGCGCTGGGCACCGCAGAGCGCACCGCCACGATCCGCCCAGATCCCTACGCCACCCGCGTGATGGGAACGCCACGCAGCGGCCCGCCCACCTCCCCGATCCTTCCGAGCTACGACCCGGAGGCCACCGGAACCACCACCGCAGTGGGCGCCCGCGCCGGCCGGCAGTCCGGCTCCACTGCGCGCCGCTCCCCCGAGACTCCGCGCGTCCGCCTGAACCCGAACCTGACACCGCTGCACGTGGCGGTCGCCGTGATCCTGTTCGCGCTGCTGCTGACGGTCGCAGGATTCCTGGGCTGGTGGCTGGGCTCGGCGCCGGGCACCGCGTCCGCCACTGTTCCCGCCGTGGCGGGGCAGGACGCCGCCAGCGCAGAGCGCGCACTGAACGCCGCGGGAATCTCCAACGTGGGCGTGCGCTCCACCACCAGCCGGGACGCACCGGAGGGCACCGTGATCTCCACGGACCCGGCCGCGTCCGCCTCCGTGCGCGGCATCGAGCAGGTCAACCTGCTCGTCTCCGAGGGACCGGCCCGCGTGGACGTCCCCGCGTTCACGGGTCTCTCCGCCGACGCCGCACGGACCGCGGTCACGGACGCCGGGCTCACGGTGGGCACGGTGACGAGCACCTACTCCACCCAGGCCGTGGACACCGTGGTCTCGCAGTCCCCCGCCGCGGGCGCAAGCGTGGACGAGGGCACGGCTGTGGACCTGACCGTCGCGGCGGACAGCCCGCAGGGGGATCCGCCGAACGTGGTCGGCCAGAGCGAGGAGGAGGCGCGCAGCACCCTCGAGGCGAAGGGCTACACGGTGGAGGTCTCTGCTCCCGTGGGCTCCCACCTGCACCGCGTGGTGAGCCAGCGCGAGGAGGGCGACACCGTCTTCCTCACCGTGCTCTGATTCGGGATTCCTCGCAACCGACGTGCCCTCCAGCCGTCATCGTCCCCGCACACGGACACCGCCCCGGTGCCGCCTCCCGGAGAGGGGGGCACCGGGGCGGTGTCAGGGATGCGCTCAGTTCTGGTTCGAGAGGTACTCCGCCACGAGGAACGCGATCTCCAGGGACTGCATGTGGTTCAGCCGCGGATCGCACAGCGTCTCGTAGCGCTCCGCGAAGGAGGACTCGGCCACGGGATCCGAGCCGCCCAGGCACTCCGCGACGTCGTCGCCCGTCATCTCCACGTGGATGCCGCCCGGGAAGCTGCCCAGCTCGCGGTGCACCTCGAAGAAGCCGCGCACCTCGTCCACGACGTCGTCGAAGTTGCGGGTCTTGTACCCGGAGGGCAGGGACACCGTGTTGCCGTGCATGGGGTCGGTGACCCACACGGGCCTGGCGCCCGCTTCCTGGACCGCCTTGATGACCGGGGGAAGCTTCTCCCGGATGTTCTTGGCGCCCATGCGGGTGATGAACGTCAGGCGTCCGGGCTCGCGCTCGGGGTCCAGGGCGTCGATCAGGCGCAGCGCGTCCTCGCCGGTGGTGCCCGGGCCGAGCTTCACGCCAATGGGGTTGCGCAGCCGCGAGAGCAGGTCCACGTGGGCGCCGTCGAGCTCGCGGGTGCGCTCCCCGATCCACAGGAAGTGGGCGGAGGTGCCGTACGGCAGGTCCGTGCGGGAGTCGATGCGCGTGAGGGCCCGCTCGTAGTCGAGCAGCAGCGCCTCGTGGCCCGCGAAGAACTCGGTGGTGCGCAGCGCGTCGAAGTCCGCGCCGCACGCGGCCATGAACTTCACCGCGTGGTCGATCTCCCGCGCCATGGTCTCGTACCGGGAGTAGGCGGGGTTGGCGGCGAAGCCCATGTTCCACTGGTGCACGCGGCGCAGGTCCGCGAAGCCGCCCTGGGTGAACGCGCGGATCAGGTTCAGGGTGGACGCCGAGGTGTGGTAGCCGCGCAGCATCCGGTTCGGATCGTGCTCGCGGGACTCCGGGGTGAAGTCGAAGCCGTTGACCATCTCGCCGCGGAAGGAGGGCAGGGTCACGCCGTCGCGGGTCTCCTCGTTCGAGGAGCGCGGCTTGGAGAACTGCCCGGCCATGCGGCCCATTTTCACCACGGGCATCGAGGCACCGTAGGTGAGCACCACGGCCATCTGCAGCAGGGTGCGCACGCGCCCGGAGATCTTGTCCGCCGTGGCGCCCTCGAAGGTCTCGGCGCAGTCGCCGCCCTGGAGGAAGAAAGCCTCGCCGTTGGCGACCTCCGCGAGGCGGGCACGCAACCGGTCCACCTCGCCCGCGAAGACGAGCGGCGGCACCGTGTTGAGCTCCTCGATGGACCGCGCGAAGTCAGGGTGCTGCGCCCACTGGGGGTGCTGGCCGATGGTCTTGCCCCGCCAGTCGTCCAGGCCGGGGTAGTTCGCGGCACGCAGGGACGAGGCCGGGGATCGGAACTGTTCAGGCAGGGTCAGGGAACTCATTCGGACAGTGTAGGCCGTTCAGCGGCGGCCCTGCTCGTCCGTTCCGTCATGTGAACGATCCCGCAGCTTCTCCCCCAGCGCCCCGGCCTGCTGGGAGACGGCCTCCGTCACCGCGCGGCCCTTGTCCTTCGTGGCCTGGGCGACCTCGCGCGCCTGGGAGGACAGGCCCCCGGACTTCTCCCGGGCCCTCTCCTGCGCGAGCTGGCGCTTGTGGTCAGCGGCGTAGACATCGGCCTGCTCCTGCCCGGAGAGCTGCTGGATGGCCGCCATGATCTCGTCGGTCACGCGCCGCAGCGTGGCGTGGTCCCCGTGCTGGGACATCAGGTGGGAGAAGTCCATGGGCTCGCCGAACGTGGTGGTGATCTTCGCGCGGCGCGGGTCCGGGAAGCGCGAGCCCAGGGGCTGCATGCGGTCCGTGCCGTGCATGGCCACGGGGATCACGGGAGCACCCGTCTCGAGCGCGAGCCGGGCCACACCGATCTTCCCCCGGTACAGCCGCCCGTCCGGCGACCGCGTTCCCTCCGGGTAGATGCCCACGAGCTTGCCCTCGGCGAGCGCCTGGCCCCCCGCGCTGAGGGACTCCGCGCTGGCCCGTCCCCCACGGCGGTCCATGGGGATCTGGTTGATGGCGCGGAAGAACCACGCGACGACCCGCCCGCGCAGGCCCGGGGTGGTGAAGTACTCCGACTTCGCCAGGAAGTAGACCTGGCGGGGAACGGCCACGGGCATGAAGATCGAGTCCGGGACGGAGAGGTGGTTGCTCGCGAGGATCGCGGGGCCCTCGGCGGGAACGTTGTCGAGGCCGATCACCGTGGGGCGGCAGATCAGGTTGACCACCGGCGCCACCACATAGGTCCGCAGGAACATGTACACCATCAGTGGGAGCCTTTCGTGGACGCGCCGCACCGTGCGGGTGGTGGGCGGGTCCGTCGTCGTCGCCGGGAGCGGGGCCCGTGGCCGGGCGTCCACGGGCGATTCTCTCACGGGGCGGGCCGGCGGCTGGCACAATGGCGCCATGTCTCCGGATCCGCAGCACGGCCCCCTGTCCCTTCCCGGCACCTCCTCCGTGGGGGTGCTGGTGCTCCACGGCTTCACCTCGACCACTGCCTCCGTGGCGCAGTGGGCGCGGGCGATCCACACGGCCGTCGACGACGACGGCGCCCACCCGGGCGTGCGCGTCCCCCTCCTGCCGGGTCACGGGACCCGCTGGGAGGACCTCGCCGGTCAGCACTGGCAGGACTGGCGGGACGCCGTGGACGCCGAGTACTGGGCGCTGCGCCGGGAGCACGAGCACGTGGTGGTGTGCGGGCTGTCCATGGGCGGCGCGCTCGCGCTGCACACCGCCGCGCGGCGGGACGTCTCCGGTGTGCTGCTGGTGAACCCCGCCCTGGCGCTGGTGAACCGGATGGCTCGCTTCAGTCACGTTCTCGCCCCGGCCGTGCCCTCTCTGGAGGGCATTGGCAGCGACATCAAGCACCCCGCGGGCCTGGAGTCCGCCTACGACCGCACTCCCCTGGCCGCCGTGGCCCAGCTGAACACCCTGATGCACCACACCGTGCGGATGCTCCCCGCCGTCACGGCACCGGCCGTGGTGTTCCGTTCCGACGAAGACCACGTGGTCTCCGGGTCGTCCGCAGACCTGCTTGCGCGGCGCAGCCGCGGCGAGGTTCTGGTGGTCCCCCTGCACGAGAGCTACCACGTGGCCACCCTCGACCGCGACGCCCCGGTCGTCGAGGCCACCTCACGCGACGCCGTGCAGCGGCTCTCCCGCGGCGAGCCGTTCCTGCCCGGGGACCGGGCATGAGCGGGCGCACCCCCTCCGAGGACCCGTTCGAGAGCATCATCCGCGCGAACAGCTGGGACGACGTCCCTCGTGACGACGAGGACTTGGAGCCCTGGGCGGAGGATGTTCCCTGGGAGCCCCGCGAGCAGCCCGCGGACGGGATTCCCCCGGAGCTCACGGAGGATCCCGCCGACGAACGCTACGACCCTGACCCGGGCCCCGTGACGAGCGGGATCTCCCCCGCGATGCTGCGGGCTCTGGGCGTGATCCTGGCGGTCCTTGTGATCATGCTGGGCCTCGCCCTGCTGCCCGGCCCCCTGCCCGGGCTCGTGTGGGTTGCGGGGATCGCCGGGATCGTGGCAGGTCTTGTCCTCGTCTTCCGGGCGCTGCCCGAGGACGCCCCGGAGGACGACGACGGCGCCGTGGTCTGAGTGCCTCGCCGTCGTCCGCGCATCGCGCCGTCACCCGAGCGTCGCGCCGGTGTATGAACGGAAACACACAGTAGGCTGAGGCTCGATCTCACCAGGAAGGTTCCCCATGAGACGCGTCAGTGCCCCCGCCATCGTCGACCCCCTGCCGTACCCCGGCACCGCCCACATCCTCGCGGAGCGTGCAGAGAAGACACCCGATGCGGTCCTCTACACGGTCCTCGCGCCGGGGCGCGAGCGGGACGTCACCGCCCGGCAGTTCCGCGACGAGGTCGTCGGGCTGGCCCGGGGCATGGCCGCCCGGGGCATCGGTGCCGGGGACCGCGTGGGGCTGCTGAGCCGCACGCGCTACGAGTGGAGCCTCGCGGACTTCGCGCTGTGGTGGCTCGGGGCGGTTCCCGTGCCGGTCTACGACACCTCCTCACCTGACCAGATCGCGTGGATCCTCTCGGACTCCGAGGCCGTCGCGGTCTTCGCGGAGACCGACGAGCTCGCGGACCGCGTGCGCGCGGCCGCGGAGATCACTGCGTTCCCGGCCGCACAGCGGATCTGCGTCTTCGACACGACGTCGGACGAGCTCTCCCTCGACGCACTCGTGGCCGCGGGCTCGGGGCGAACGGACCTGACCGGCCCCTACGACGGCGTCTCCCTCGACGACACCGCCACCCTGATCTACACCTCGGGGACCACGGGCCCGCCGAAGGGCTGCGAGCTCACGCACCGCAACTTCGTGGCGTGCTCGCAGAACACGATCCCCGTGGCGGGACCCATCATGGCCGAGGGTGCCCGCACCCTGCTGTTCCTGCCGCTCGCCCACGTCTTCGCGCGCTTCGTGGAGGTCACGTCACTGGACGCCGGGATCACCCTCGCGCACACCCCGGACGTCTCCCAGCTGATGGACGACCTCGCCCGGTTCAAGCCCACGTTCATCCTCGCGGTGCCCCGAGTCTTCGAGAAGATCCTGGTGGGCGCCCGGTTCAAGGCGCAGGCGGGCTCCCCCGTCAAGAAGCTGATCTTCGAACGGGCCGTGACCACGGCCGCCGCGTGGTCCAAGGCCTCGCAGAACGGGCACGTCCCGCCGTGGCTGGAGTTCCGCCACCGGCTCTACGACAAGCTCGTGTACTCGACGCTGCGCGAGGCCATGGGCGGCGAGGTCCGCTACGCCGTGTCGGGCGGGGCGTCGCTCGGCGAGCACCTCGCACACTTCTTCAACGGCATCGGCGTCTACGTGGTGGAGGGCTACGGGCTCACGGAGACCACCGCGCCCATTGCCGGCAACTTCCCGGCGATCAACAGGATCGGCACCGTGGGCCACCCCATCCCGGGCAACGAGATCGCGGTCGCCGAGGACGGCGAGATCCTCGTGCGCGGCTCCAACGTCTTCGCCCGCTACAACGGGCTGCCGGAGAAGACCGCGGAGGTCTTCCACGACGGCTGGTTCACCACCGGGGACCTCGGCCACCTGGACGAGGAGGGGCTGCTCACCGTCACTGGGCGCAAGAAGGAGATCATCGTGACCGCCGGTGGCAAGAACGTGATCCCCACGCAGCTCGAGGATCCCATCCGGGCCTCGGCCACCGTGGGTCAGATCATGGTGGTGGGAGACAACCGCCCGTTCGTGGCGGCGCTCATCACGCTGGACCCGGACACCCTTCCCACAATTCTGAGGGGCCTCGGCCTGGACCCCGCAATGAACCCGGCGCGCGCCGGCCACGAGGACGCCGTGATCGCGCACGTGCAGAAAATCGTGGACCACGCCAACGCCAGGGTCTCCCGCGCGGAAAGCATCAGAGCTTTCCGGATCCTCGAGGAGGACCTCACGGTGGAGGACGGGTACCTGACCCCCTCGCTCAAGCTCAAGCGAGCCAAGGTCGCTGAGGACTTCGTTGATGTCATCGAGGGCATCTACGCGAAGTAGAAGCAGGGGACGACGGCGCGGCACCGGAACCCACGGGGCCGGCGGCGCTGGGGTGGGAGCCAGCGGCACTGGCTCGCGGGTCACAGCCGTCGCGGCGCGCAGGCCACGACGGCATCAGTGTGCCGGGGCCTGGCGGGATCCGGCGGCCTGAGCCCGGCCTGCGCACCAGGGCGCATTCTGATCGGCGGGCCCTGGCACGGCGTGGCCGTCAGTCCCTGACGTGCTGGCCAGGGACGTCCAGGCCCAGCAGGGCGTTCTCCACGACCTCCGCGAGCGCTGGGTGGATCCAGTACTGCCCGCGTGCCATCTCGTGGGCCCGCAGCCCGAAGGACATGCCCTGGACGAGCGGCTGGATCAGGTTGGAGGAATCGTGGCCGATGAGGTGTGCCCCCAGCAGCTCGCCGGTGCGGGCGTTCGCGATGAGTTTGCAGATCCCGGCGTGGTCCTCCATGGCCCAGCCGTAGGCAACGTCCCCGAAGTCCTGTTCCTTAACCGTGATCTGCTCGCCGTTCCGGGCGGCCCAGTCGCGGGCTTGGACCTCGGTCATGCCCACGGACGCGATCTGCGGTTCGGTGAACACCGCGGACGGCACGTAGCGGTGATCGGTCGCGCGCAGATCCTGCGGGTGCACCACGTTGTGGGAGACCGTGCGGGCCTCGGCGTTGGCCACGTGCTTGAGCTGGTACGGGGAGCACACGTCCCCGAGGGCCCACAAGCCGGTCACGGGTTCCCCGTCCGAGAGCACACGCTGGTACTCGTCCACGGCGAGCAGTCCGCCACCGGTGACGTCCAGGTGGGCGGCTTCCGGGCGCAGCGTGTCCGCATTGGGGACGCGCCCCGTGGCCAGCAGGACGACGTCGGCGGTGCCGTCCCAGTGCTGCCCGGAACCGTCGGAGGCCTGCGCCAACACCGTCAGGCGGCCGTCCTCGGCACGCTCGATCCCGGACAGCGTCCACCCGAGTTGCAGGTCCCACTGTTCGGCGGCCTCGCGCGTGAAGCGTTCGGCGATCGTGTCGTCATGTTCGCGCAACAAGCGCTGCGAACGGTTGAGCTGGGTCACGGAGGCGCCCAGTCCGCGGAAGACGTGACAGAACTCGGCGGCCACGTACCCGCCGCCCACCACGATGACGTCTCGGGGGAACTCGTCCAGGCGCATCACGGTGTCCGAGGTGTGCACCCCGGGCAGGTCGGTACCCGGCACGTCCGGGATGCTGACCCGCGAACCGTTGGCCAGCACGATCTCATCGGCGGTGATCCGCTGCCCGGACTCGGTCTCGAGGACCTTGGGTTCCACGAAGTGCACGTACTCCTGGATCACCGTGACGTTGTCGAGCGACTCGCGGTACTGCAGCCCGTTCTTGGAGATCGCGTCGATGCGGGCGAAGATGCGATCCCGCATGCCGGGCCAGTCCACACCCTCGATCACGGCGTCCAGGCCCAGCCGTATGGCGTCCCGCGCTTGGTCCCCCACGGTGGCCGGGTAGGCATACATCTTGGTGGGGATGCACCCCGCGTTCAGGCACGTGCCGCCGAACCGGCCCGGTTCCACGATGGCGACGTCGAGGTCCGCGTACTCGTCTGTGAGGATGGAGTTGCCGGAGCCGGAGCCCACGATGATCAGGTCGAAAGAACGCATACGCCCCATCCTAGGCCGCCGCCCCGCGCGTCCGGGGACAGGCGGGGCGGCGGGATCCGTCACTCGGGGTCGATCACCAGCACCAGGTCCCCGCCGCTGACGTGCGCGGTGTCCGCAAGTGCCACGCGGGAGACCGTGCCCGAGACCGGCGCAGTGATGGACGCCTCCATCTTCATGGCCTCGATCGTGGCCACTGAGTCCCCCGCGGCGACCTTTGCCCCCTCGGAGACCGTGACCGTGACCGCACCGGCGAAGGGTGCCGCCACGTGCCCGGGCTTGGAGGTGTCCGCCTTCTCGGTCTCCACGGCCTGGGACTTCACCGACTCGTCGCGGATCTCGAGCAGGCGCAGCTGACCGTTGAGGGTCACCATGACCGTGCGCATCCCCTTCTCGTCCGGTTCGGAAATCGCCTGCAGGGTGACCAGCAGCCGCACCCCCTTGCCGAGCGAGATGACGTGCTCGTGGTCCTGCTTCAGCCCGTACAGGAAGTCGCGGGTGTGCAGGAGGGAGATGTCCCCGTACTTGGTGCGCGAGTTCTGGTAGTCGCGCGTGGGGCCGGGGAAGAGCAGCCGGTTCAGGGCCGCGCGGCGCACCTCACCCGGCTGGGCGAGCTCCTCGACATCCTGCTCCGAGAGCTCCTCGTCCGCCAGGTGCACGGTGCGTCCCTCCAGCGCCTTGCTGCGGAACGGTTCCGGCCAGCCCGCGGGCGGGGTGCCGAGCTCGCCGGCGAGGAAGTTGATCACGGAGTCCGGGATGTCGAACTTGCGGGGATCGGCCTCGAACTCGGCGGGGTCCACGTCCATGCCCACGAGCTGCAGGGCGAGGTCGCCCACCACCTTGGATGACGGCGTGACCTTGACCAGGTGCCCCAGCATCCGGTCCGCGGCGTGGTACATGTCCTCGATCGCCTCGAACTTTTCCCCGAGCCCCAGCGCGATGGCCTGCTGGCGCAGGTTTGACAGCTGCCCGCCCGGGATCTCGTGGCGGTACACGCGGCCGGTGGGCCCGGTCAGCCCGGACTCGAAGGGCTTGTAGATGGAGCGCACCACTTCCCAGTAGGGCTCCATGTCGCTCACGGCGTCCAGGTCAAGTCCGGTGTCCCGGTCCGTGTTCTCGAGCGCGGCCACGAGCGCGGAGCCCGAGACCTGGGACGTGGTGCCGGCCATGGACGCGGATGCGGCGTCGACGGCGTCGACCCCAGCCTCCGCGGCGGCGAGCAGCGTGGCGAGCTGCCCGCCCGCGGTGTCGTGGGTGTGCAGGTGCACCGGCAGGTCGAAGCGCTCGCGCAGGGCCGCCACGAGACGCCGCGCGGCCTCCGGGCGCAGCAACCCAGCCATGTCCTTGATCGCCAGGATGTGCGCGCCGGCGTCCACGCACTGCTGCGCGAGGTCCAGATAGTAGTCAAGCGTGTAGACGTTCTCCTGCGGGTCGAGGAGGTTGCCCGTGTAGCACAGGGCCACCTCGGCCACCGCGGTGCCCGTGGCTCGCACCGCCTCGATGGCCGGGCGCATCTGCTCGACGTCGTTGAGCGCGTCGAAGATCCGGAAGATGTCGACGCCGGTCTCGGCCGCCTCAGCGACGAACGCGTTGGTCACCTCCACCGGGTACGGCGTGTACCCCACGGTGTTGCGCCCGCGCAGCAGCATCTGGATGGGGATGTTCGGCATCGCCTCGCGCAGCAGCCGCAGCCGCTCCCACGGGTCCTCCCCCAGGAAGCGCAGCGCGACGTCGTACGTGGCACCGCCCCAGGCCTCGACCGAGAGCAGCCCCGGCAGCAGGTGCGCGTACGCGGGTGCCGCCGCGAGCAGGTCGCGGGTGCGCACGCGGGTGGCCAGCAGTGACTGGTGGGCGTCACGGAACGTGGTGGACGTCACCGCGAGCGGTTCGTAGTCCCGCAGGGTGCGCGCGAAGCCCTCGGGCCCCTGCTCCTGGAGCACCTGGCGCCAGCCGGAGGGCACCTCGTGGGAGGACGGGCCGTCGAACGGGCTGCGGAAGGGCTCGTCCCGCTTGTCCCCCGGGTAGTGCGGGAGCTTGTCGCGCGGGTCCATGCCGTCGATGCGCTCGCCGTGGGGCTTGTTGACCGTCACCTCCGCGAGGTAGTTCAGCGCGCGGGTGCCGCGGTCCGCCGAGCCCTTGCCCTTGAGCAGACCCGGGTGGTTCTCGATGAAGTCCGTGGCCACGTCCCCGGCCAGGAAGTCCTTGTCGTGCAGCACGGCCTGCAGGAACTGGATGTTGGTGGCGATGCCACGGATGCGGAACTCCGCGAGGGCACGGCGCGCACGCAGCACGGCGGTCTCGTAGTCGCGGCCGCGGCACGTGAGCTTCACGAGCATGGAGTCGAAGTGCGGGGAGATCTCCGCCCCCGCGTAGAGGGTGCCGCCGTCCAGGCGCACCCCCGCGCCACCGGCCGAGCGGTAGGCAGAGACCTTGCCCACGTCCGGGCGGAACTCGTTGGCCGGGTCCTCGGTGGTGATGCGGCACTGAAGCGCCGCACCGCGCACCCGCAGGTCCTCCTGGGAGATGCCCAGCTCCGAGAGCGACTCCCCCGCGGCGATCCGCAACTGGGACTGCACAAGGTCCACGTCCGTGATCTCCTCGGTCACGGTGTGCTCCACCTGGATGCGCGGGTTCATCTCGATGAACACGTGCTGCCCGGCCCGCTCCCCGGCGGTGTCCACCAGGAACTCGACCGTGCCGGCGTTGACGTAGCCCAGCTCCTTGGCGAACTTCACGGCGTCGCGGTGCAGCGCCTCCCGGATCTCCTCGTCCAGGTGCGGGGCCGGTGCGATCTCGATGACCTTCTGGTGGCGGCGCTGCAGCGAGCAGTCCCGCTCGAAGAGGTGCACAATCTCACCGTCGTTGTCCGCGAGCACCTGGACCTCGATGTGGCGGGGGCGCAGCACGGCCTGCTCGATGAACACCGTGGGGTCCCCGAACGCGGTGTCCGCCTCGCGCATGGCGGCGTCCAGTGCGTCGGCGAGCTGCTCGGGCGCCTCGACCCGGCGCATCCCGCGCCCACCGCCGCCGGCCACGGCCTTCACGAACACGGGGTAGCCGATCTTCTCGGCCTCGGCGATCAGGAACTCCTTGTCCGAGGACGGGTCCGAGGACTCCAGGGTGGGGATCCCGGCGCGGCGGGCCGCGCGAAGCGCCGCCACCTTGTTGCCGGCGAGCTCGAGAATCTCCGCGCGCGGGCCCACGAAGGTGATGCCCTCCGCGGCCGCGGCACGCGCGAGCTCCGGATTCTCGGAGAGGAAGCCGTAACCGGGGTAGATCGCGTCCGCGCCGGACTCCTTGGCCACGCGGATGATCTCCGCGACGTCCAGGTACGCACGGACGGGGTGGCCGTCCTCACCGATGTGGTAGGCCTCGTCCGCCTTCTGACGGTGGATCGAGTTGCGGTCCTCGTAGGGGAACACGGCCACGGTCTTGGCTCCGAGCTCGTACGCCGCTCGGAAGGCGCGGATGGCGATCTCGCCGCGGTTTGCCACCAGGATTTTGGAGAACATTGCTGTCGTTTCCGCGCGCGGGACCGGTGGGCCGCCGCGCACTGGGTGAGGGGTCGAGTACCGGGATCCATCTTACGTGAGCACCACCTCACACGACCCTCTCCGCCGTTTCGTGTCCACCGCCGCCCCCCCCCGCCACGCGATCCGCCCTCGCCGCCACCGGGAACTGCACCGATTAGCATGTACCTGTTGGTTGTAAAGCCCCATTTCAGATGACAGAAGGGTGATCCGTGCAGATCGTCAGCATCAGCAGCCTCAAGGGCGGCGTGGGCAAGTCCTCGGTGGTCCTGGGACTCGCGTCGGCGGCCCTGGAGGCTCGGGTCCCCACCCTGGTGGTGGACCTCGATCCGCACGGCGACGCCTCCACTGCGCTCGGGGTCCACGCCCGGGCGGGCCAGGACGTGGGCAGTGTGCTGCGCCGTCCCCGTAAAGGGGGACTTGCTGCGGTCGCAGCTCCGTCACCGTGGACGCGGCACCCCATCACCCCCGAGGTCAGCGGCACACAGCAGGATCCCGGCTGGCAGCCCGCCGGCTCCCCGGCCGTCGGACGGCCGGTGCTCGACGTCGCCCCCGGCTCCGCGGCGTCGTCTCACCTTGACCACGCGGCGTTCCGGACCAAGGACCTCAAACGACTCGAGACCGTCCTGCACGGGCTGGAGCGCTACGAGCTCGTCCTGATCGACTGCCCACCCACCCTGAGCGCCCTGACGCGCATGGCCTGGGCGGCCTCCCACATGGTGCTCTCCGTGGCCGAGCCGTCGCTCTTCTCGGTGGCGGGAACCAAGCGCACGATGTCCGCGCTCGCGCAGTTCGAGACCTCACGGATCTGGGCAGTGCCCGATGCCGGGGTGGTCGTAAACCGCTTCCGGGACGGCTCCGACGAGCAGCACCACCGCCTGCGGGAGCTGCAGGAACTCTTCGGCCAGCTCGTGGTAGACCCCGTGCTGCCGGACGCCCCCGTGGTGCAGCAGGCCCAGGGCGCGGCGTGGCCCGTGCACCGTTGGCCGGGAACCGCTGCCTCGGACCTCGCGGGGCGGTTCAGCTCGATCCTCCAGGGCATGCTGCACTGATGCCTCGGTGGGGGCGTGACGGACCGGGCACGACGACGCCGCGTCAGCCCGCGTTCTTCTTGCGCCGCCTTGCGCGGCGGGCGGAGAGCTCGTCCTCCGGGAAGGTGTCGGGTTGGGATGACCCGTCGAGGGCCGCGTGCTCCGCAGGCATCGAGGCGAGCGTGGCCTCCACCTCGCGCCACACGCGTCCCACGGCGATGCCGAACACGCCCTGGCCGCCCTGCACGAGGTCGATCACCTCGTTCGGGGAGGTGCACTCGTAGACGCTCGCGCCGTCGGACATCAGCGTCAGCCGGGTGAGGTCCTCCATCCCCCGCAGCCGCAGCGCGCCCACGGCGGAGCGGATCTGCTGGAGGGACACCCCTGTGTCGAGCAGTCGCTTGACCACTTTGAGCACGAGGATGTCCCGGAAGCTGTAGAGCCGCTGCGAACCCGATCCCTTCGCACCGCGCACGGTGGGCTCCACGAGGCTGGTACGGGCCCAGTAGTCCAGCTGGCGGTAGGAGATTCCCGCGGCCTTGCACGCGGTGGGGCCGCGGAATCCCACGGTCTCGTCGTAGCTGCCGAGGTCCTCCGAGAAGAGCATCTCCTGCGTGCCACCGGCCAGGGAGGAGGCACGCAACTGCGCCGCGTCGAACGGCAGCTCCGGGTTGCTCAAGCGTCCTCCTCGTGGATGGGGGGTGGTGCGCACGGACCGCGCCCGGTGATTTCGGCCGGTGCTCCCGGATGACCGGGCGGGTGCTCGGGTGATGTCCTCCGACGGTAGACCCGGCCGGGGACCGGGTCAAAGACATACCGCGCGGCTGCGACCGTGTCGCCAGCCTACCCGCCGCGGGTGCCCGCACGGTGATTCAGGACTGGAAGTCCTCCGGGTCCACCTGGTCCAGGAAGTCTCGGAACTCCCGCACCTGAGCCTCTGCCTCCCGTGGCGCGTCCCCCGCCTGTTCCCGCAGTTCGCCGTCCGCGCTCAGCACCAGCCCGGCCTCGTCCAGCACGGCGGTGGCGCAGCGGACGGGGCAGCCTGTGCGCGCAGCGAGCGCGAGGGCGTCCGAGGCACGGGCGTCCACCACGGTGGAGTCGTCAAACGTGATGGCCGCGTGGAAGACGGTGTCCTCCACCGTGTGCACGACCACGCCGGTCACGCTGCGGCCGAGCGCCCCGACCACCGAGAGCAGCAGGTCGTGCGTGAGGGGGCGAGGTGGCCGGATGCCCTGCAGTGCGAAGACGATGGAGGTGGCCTCGTTGGTCCCCACCCAGATGGGCAGCCGGCGCGCACCGGCGGCCTCCTTGAGGACCACCACGGGCTGACCGCTGGGCACGTCCATGCGCACGCCGGCAATCTCCATGAGGACGTCCGCGCTCACCGGGTGCTCCCGGACCGCTCTTGAGCCTCTAGCCCGCGGACGGTGTCGTCCACCTGCGCGTTCACCATGGCGGACATCATCGACAGGCACAGGGACGAGATCTCCCTGGCGCGGTGCACGGCAATCTGCCGGGTCTCCGGGTCACGCCGGTTGCGCAGGGGCGAGACACTGCCGTCCACGAGGGCCACGATCCGCTCGGACGCCCCGCGCAGCACCCGCAGGTGGCGCGGTTCGATGCCGTAGCCGCTGAGCCGGCCCGCCGCCTCGGCAATCGCCAGCGCACGGTCGTCGAACTCTCCCGAGCGCTCCACGATGAGTCCGTGGTTGAGCAGCTCGCGCACCAGGGGCACCTCGGAACTGGAGCGCGCCGCGAGCTCGCGCAGGGTGTAGCGGCGCCCGCTGGGGGGCCCGGCGACTGGGGCGGCGACGTCGTCGGACGGCTGCATTCCAACGGAGGGCGACGACGTCGCGTCCGGGACCTGGCGCTCGGAACCGGCCGCAGGGTCCAGGCCGCGGTCCAGGCGGTCCCGGATCACGCGCAGGGGCAGGTAACGCTCCTGCTGCAGGGACAGCACCGTCTCCAGACGCTCAACGTCCTCCTCAGAGTACTTCCGGTACCCGGACGCCGTGCGCTGCGGGTGCACGAGCCCCTGGTCCTCCAGGAATCGCACCTTGGACGCGCTCAGGTCCGGGAAACGGGGTTGCAACCGACGCAGCAGGGCGCCGATGCCCAGCCGCGTGGTCTGCTGCTGCTCGGGTTTAGACATGGAGCGCGTCAGGCCCTGTTCTGCACAGAATGGTAGAAGGTGAAGCGAAACTTGCCGATCTGCACCTCGTCGCCGTTCTCCAGCACCTTGGTGTTCACACGGTCGCTGTTCACGTAGGTCCCGTTGAGGGAGGACTGGTCCACCACCTCGAAGGTGTGGTCGCGCCGGATGAACTCCGCGTGGCGCCGGGACACCGTGACGTCGTCCAGGAACACTGAGCACGCGGGGTGCCTCCCGGCCACGATCTCGTCCCGGTCCAGCAGGAACCGAGCGCCGGTCAGCCCGCCGTTGGTCTCCAGCAGCAGGGCGGAGCCGGGGGGCAGGGACGCCACCGCGTTCTGCTCGCCCTCCGTCAGCTTGTGGTGCGCCGCGGTCGAGAGCACGTCCGCGACGATCTGGATGGACGTGGTCTCCGGACCGGTCCCGGCCTCGGACTTCTCTTGATTGGACATGGATCCCCTCACCTCACGTGAAGTGTCGTTGTTAGTCCAGCAGCTGCTGGTAAGCCTGTGCGTCCAGCAGGTCCGCGGGGGCCTCCCCCGAGCCCGCACGCACCGTGAAGAGCCATCCCGCCTCGTAGGGAGACTCGTTGAGCAGCCCGGGGTTCTCCACGAGCTCCTCGTTGACGCCGACGATCTCACCGCTGACCGGGGCGAAGAGGTCGCTCACGGACTTGGTGGACTCGATCTCACCCACCACGTCCCCCGCGGCCAGGGTGTCCCCGACCTCGGGGAGCTGGACGAAGACGACCTCGCCCAGTTCGCTCTGTGCGTGGTCCGTGATGCCCACACGGAACGTGTCGTCCTCGTGGAGGTCCTCGACCCACTCGTGCTCTGCCGTGTACGCGAGTTCTGCGGGAATGTTGGTCATGTCGGTCAGTTTAGGGCACGCACGGTGCAGTAGCGGCCATCACACGCGCGCCCGCGGGAGGTGCCGCCCCCGGCCTGCCGGAGCGTCACGGCACGCGGCAAGCCCACGGGCCTCGTACGGGGGTTACCGAGGGCCCTCGGACGGGTGTACTTTTGCCCGGTGCCCATTACCGAGGCGTTCCGTCAGGCCGCGATCCGCTCGCAGACGAACGGTTCCAGGATCCCCCGCGCGGTGCCGCTGCTGCGAAGTCGTCCGGACCCGCTGCACCTCCACGAGCTGACCCCTGCGCGCTCGGCAAGGGTCCTCGTCACCGCCTTCCTGCTCGCCCTGCTGACCGGCACGGGTCTGCTCATGCTGCCCGTGTCCACCGTGGACCCGGGCAGCGCGGAGGCGATCACCGCGGCCTTCACCGCCACGTCCGCCCTGTGCGTGACGGGCCTGGTAACCGTGGACACCGCCACCTACTGGACCCCGTTCGGTCAGGTGGTGATCATCTGCCTGATCCAGGTGGGCGGCCTGGGCGTCATGACGTTCACTACCATGCTGGGCATCCTGCTGGCCCGCAAGTTCGGGCTGTCCACGCGGCTGCTCGCCAACGTGGAGACCAAGTCCCGCGGCGGAGCCCGTCAGGTGGTCGCGCGCATCGTGCTGACCACCGCGGTGATCGAGACCGCCGCCGCGGGGATCCTTTTCCTGCGGTTCTGGGGCTACTACCACTACTCCCCCGGCGCGGCACTGGCCCACGGGGCGTTCCACGCGGTGTCCGCCTTCAACAACGCCGGGTTCGCGCTCTACTCCCTGAACGTCATGGACTTCTCCGGCGACCCGTGGATCCTTCTGACGCTGGCCGCGTGCGTGATCCTGGGTGGGCTGGGCTTCCCCGTGCTCTACGAGCTGCGCCGCCACATCCGCACCCCGCGGCTCTGGAGCATGAACACGCGCCTGGTGCTGCTCGCCACACCCGTGCTGCTGCTCGGCGGCACGGTGTTCCTGGCTGTACTGGAGTGGAACAACTCGCAGACCCTGGGGCAGGAGTCCCCCGCGGTGAAAGTGCTCAATGCGTTCTTCCAGTCCACGATCGCCCGCACCGCCGGGTTCAACAGCATCGACATCTCCCACATGCACCCCGTGTCCTGGCTGGGGCTGGACATCCTCATGTTCATCGGCGGCGGACCTGCCGGAACCGCGGGCGGCCTGAAGGTCACCACGTTCGGCGTGCTCTTCTTCATCGCCCTCACGGAGATCCGCGGCGGGGCGGCCGTCCCCGTGCTCGGCAAGCAGCTCTCCCGCTCCGTGCAGCGCGAGGCCATGACGGTGGTGGTCCTGGCCACCGGTGCGGTGATCGGCGGCACCATGCTCATCATGCTCACGGACGAGTCCCTGGGCCTGGACCGGGTGCTCTTCGAGTGCATCTCCGCGTTCGCCACCGTGGGACTGAGCACGGGCATCACCCCCACGCTGCCGGTCTTCGCGCAGTGCGTGCTGATCGCCCTGATGTTCATGGGACGTCTGGGCCCTGTCACGGTGGCCGCCGCGATCGCCTTCGGCCGCAGGCCGCCCGCCTACGAGCTGCCCAAGGAACGCCCGCTGATCGGCTGACGCCCCCGGACGCACGACGTCGTCCTCCCCCCTTTCCCCGCGCGCCGCAAACGCGGCGCGCACCGACCCGAGAGGCGGTTCACATGTTCGGATCCCACCCCGCAGAGTCTTCCCGCAAGGGCATGTCCAATGCCGTGGCGGTGATCGGCCTCGGCCGCTTTGGCGGCGCGCTGGCGCTGGAGCTGATGCGTAACGGCACGGACGTGCTCGGCGTGGACCACGACGAGGCCACGGTGCAGCGTTTCAACGGCAAGCTCACCTCCGTGGTGCGCGCGGACGCCACGGATGAGGACGTCCTGCGGGAACTGTCCGTCAACGAGTTCGAGCGCGCCGTGGTGGGGATCGGCTCGGACATCCAGGCGAGCATCCTCACGGCGTCGCGGCTCGTGAAGTTCGGCTGCCCGGCCATCTGGGCCAAGGCCATCACCGAGCCGCACGCGGAGATCCTCACGCAGCTCGGAGTGCAGCACGTGGTCAACCCCGAGAGCGACATGGGCACCCGCGCCGCGCACCTGATCCAGCACCGGATCCTCGACTTCGTCCCCATCGACGACGGCTACGCGCTCGTGCGCTGCACCCCGCCGCTGCCCATCCAGCAGCGGCCCATGGACCTGCTCAACGTGCGGCAGAAGCTCGGGGTCTCGGTCGTCGCGGTGTGCCGTCCCGGTGGCCAGTGGGAGCCGATCGAGCCGGGGACCATGCTGTACCACGACGACCAGATCCTCGTCACCGGGCCCACCCGGAAGGTCGAGCGGTTCTCGAACCTGGCCTGACGACGTCTGCCGGGACGGTCCCAGACGGTCGGCTCCGGTCTGCCGTGGCCAGCTGCGGGACTTCCGCGGCCGGCGTCGGCGATGCCACGGCGTGCGTCCGCCGAGACCGGGCGGGCTCCGACGTGTGCCTGTCCCCGGTGTCTGCACAGAGGTAGCGGGTCAGGCGCCGCAGCTCCCGCGACGACGGTACCTCGGCACGTTCCGTGGCGGCGAGGACGTCGAGGCCCACGGGTGACGACGCCGTGTCCTCGGGTCCGACCGCCACGACCACCGAGTGCGGTGGTGCCTGCGCGGGACGGCTCGTCCGCGCGACCGTGACGTAGCCGGCCACCGAGTGCGCGGCGAAACGGCGCAGCCCCGAGGGCGTGAGCACGTCCACGAGTGCCTTGACCCGGTGCACGGACGCCGGAGGATCCTCCAGCAGATCCGTGATCGTCGCAGGGTCCACCGGGGCGGGCACGTCGAGGCTCACCGCGCGGTGGTGGACGTGGTGCTCATGGCCGTGGTGGCCGTGCTCGCGCGGCGCCTCGCCGGTCTCCCAGAGGGGCAGCTGCGCACCCTCCGGGACGGTGTGCTCTGCGGCGTCGAAGAACAGCGCCGGGTCCACCGCCCCGTGAGGCGCGTCGAGGACCGTGGTGCGGGGAATGGCCGCGAGGACGCACTCGAGGGTGCGGGCAAGCTCCTCGGGTGGCGCGATGTCGGACTTGGTGAGCAGCACCACGGCCGCGGCCGTGACGTGCTGCTCCAGGTCCCAGCCGCCGGACTCCGCGTGGGCCACGTGGGGGGCGTCAAGGACCTCCACGAGGCCCCCGAAGCGGATGCTCGGGACCTCGCTGGCCAGCACGAGCTGGATCAGTGCCGGGGGGCGCAGCGAGCCCGGACCCCTCGATCACGATCGCGTCCAGCTCCGTGGCCGGGCGGGAGAGGGCTGCCAGGGCAGAGTCCAGCTGACGCGGGTCGTCGATGCAGCACAGGCACCCGCCCGCGATCGACACGGGCTCGACCACCTGCCCGGCCACGACGGGGCCTTTCCGGATCGGGGGACCGCGGTGGGCGGTCTTCGGGTGGCCGGTGGTACCGGACCGGGGCCACGGCGCGGCCCCGGGTCGCGGATACACTCGGGGCGACGACGACGAAGGAGACACCCGGTGGACGAACTGACCATCCTGGCCGTGGCGGCGGTGATCGTGGTGGTGGCCGTCACAAGCTTCTCGGACAGGGTCGGGGTGGCCGCACCCATCCTGCTGGTGATCGTGGGCGTGGGGCTCAGCCTGGTCCCCGGGGTGCCCACGGTGACGATGAACCCGGACGTGATCCTGGACGTCGTGCTGCCGCTGCTGCTCTACGCCGCGGCCGTGAACATGCCCGCCAGGGACTTCCGCCGCGACCTGGGCGCCATCAGCGCGCTGTCCGTGGTGCTGGTGGTCGTCTCCGCGTTCGCGGTGGGGCTGCTGATCTGGTGGCTGCTGCCGGACCTGGGCTTCGCCGCGGCGGTGGCCCTGGGCGCCGTCGTCAGCCCGCCCGACGCCGTGGCAGCCACCTCGATCGGCAAGCGCCTCGGCCTGCCCGGTCGGCTCGTGACGATCCTCGAGGGCGAGGGCCTCGTCAACGACGCCACCGCGCTGGTGGTGCTGCGCTCGGCGGTGGTCGCGACCGCCGGGGCGATCAGCGTGGGCGGGGTGCTCGCGGACTTCGGCTACGCCGTCGTAGTGGCCGTTGTGATCGGCATCGTGGTGGGCTGGGTCTCCATCCAGATCCGAGCGCGTCTGGAGCAGCCCGTGACGAGCACCGCGATCTCCCTGGTGGTCCCGTTCATCGCGTTCATGCCCGCCGAGCATCTCGAGGCCTCCGGCGTGCTCGCCGTGGTGGTCGCGGGGATCGTCACCGGGATCAAGTCCCCCCGGTTGCTCTCCTCCCAGGCGCGCGTGTCCGAGAGGACCAACTGGCGCACCGTGCTCCTGCTGCTGGAGCACGGCGTGTTCCTGGTCCTCGGGCTGCAGATCGCGCTGCTCGTGGACGAGGAGGAGGAGGCCCACCTCAGCGTGGGCGGTGCTCTGGCCCTCGGACTGCTCGTGACCGTGGTGCTGTTCGTGATCCGCTTCGCGTTCGTGGCGCCCATGATCACGGTGATGGCCCGGCAGCAGGAACGGGCCCAGGGGAAATCGCAGTGGTATGACAGCGCGAGGGAACGGCTCGAGAACCACCCGGACGCCTCGCAGCAGCGGATCACGAGGCTGCGCCACATGATGACGCGCCGCCAGGCGGACGCCTCGTTCTTCAGCCACGAGGGCATCGGCAAGCGCGGCGGGTTCGTGATCGCGTGGTCCGGGATGCGCGGCGTCGTGACCGTGGCGGCGGCCCAGACGCTGCCCGAGGACCTGCCCTACCGCCCGCAACTGATTCTGATCGCGTTCACCGTAGCCGTGGTGACGCTCGTGGTGCAGGGCGGCACCCTGCCGCTGCTGATCCGGATCCTGGGCATCCGCGGCACGGACGAGGAGGAGATGCAGCGCGAGCTGACGCGCCTGATCAACACCCTGGCCGAGGCGTCCGAGGACCTGCTGGAGTCCCCCGCGCTGCACCGCAACGACGGCGAGCCCTTCAGCGAGAAGATCCTGGAGATGGCCAGGAAGCGCACGCGCAAGCTGCCCGAGAGCGTCTCCACCGAGACTCTTCAGGTGTGGACGACCGCCCGGCAGGAGCAGCAGGAGCTGCAGCGCAAGCTCCTGGAGGCGCAGCAGGACGCCCTTCTGGACGCGCAGGCCTCGGGGGTCTACCGGTCCCAGAGCATCGAGTCGGCCCAGCAGTTCCTGGACCGACGCAACATGCTCATCGACTGAGCACTCAGTTGCGGCTCCCGCCGTGCACCGCGGCTGCGAGCCGGTCCACGGCCTCGACCACGGTCTCCGGGGCGCACGCAAGGTTCATGCGGGCGAAGCCCCTGCCCGGCGGGCCGAAGGTGGGGCCCGGGGACAGCGCCACTTTCGCGTGCGTCACCGCGTGCTGCGACGGGTTATCGCCCCAGCCGAGCGCGCGCATGTCGAGCCAGGCGAGGTAGGTGGCCCGGCCTCTGCGGAAGGTGACCTCCGGGAGCTTCTCGGCCAGCTCCCGCTCCAGGAGGTCCACATTGGACTCGACCACCGCGATCGTGGCATCCAGCCAGTCCTCGCAGTGCAGAAAACCCTCCCGCGTGGCCAGCAGGCCCAAGATCCCCGTCCGGTAGGACACGGCCGGTGGCAATGCCGCGAGCCACCGTGCCATGGGCCCCGAGTCCACCACGAACATGGCAGCCTTCAGGCCCGCGAGGTTGAACGCCTTGCTCCCGGACGCCGCCGCGACCCCGTGCCGCCGGGCGGCGTCGGAGACCGAGAGGTACGGGGTGAAGTCGACACCGCGGTGGACCATGGGCGCGTGGATCTCGTCGCTGACCACGTGGGCGCCGTGGCGCTCCACCACCTCCGCGAGCGCCGCAAGGTCCTCTCGCGAGTGCACCAGGCCGAGGGGATTGTGCGGGTTGCACAGCAGCACCGCCCGGGCCCCCGCCGCGAGCGCGGCGTCGATGCCGGGGACGTCCAGACGGTACGCGGTGCCGTCGTCCTGCAGCGGTACCTCCACCACGTTGCCGCCGGCCTCACGCACGAGGTCGTAGAACGGGGCGTACACCGGCGGGGTGATGACCACGCCATCCCCGGGGGCGATCAGGCGGCGCAGCGACTCCACGAGCACCACCGTCACGTCCGTGGTGTAGGCGATGCGCTCGGGGTCCGGGCGCCAGTTCCAGCGCCGGGCGGCGAAGTCCGCCCAGGCCTGAGCGGGCCCGCGGTCCGCCGTGGCCGCGTAGCCGGTGTCGTTGTTCTCGACAGCGGCCAGCAGTGCCTCCTTGATCCGCGGGGGCGTGGGAAAGTCCATCTCCGCGATGAACATGGGCAGCACGTCCTGTTCGTAACTGCGCCACTTGGTGCTCGTGCGGCGACGCAGGGCGGAGATCTCGTCGGCGGTGGTCATGCGTCCCTTTCGTGGTGTGCGGCAGGGACTACTCACTCGTCAGTTTGTGAGCCTCGCCCAGCCGCAGCTGTTCCAGTGCTTCCTCCTGCTCCCGGGCGCGTCGGCTCAGCTCCCGGAGCATGTCTTTGTCCAGCCTGTCGTCAGGCGCCTCCAGGAGCAAGCGCCACCCGAGCCCCTTGGCGTGGACCGCCGCCACGAGACCCTCAAGTTCTTCGATGTCGGACAGCGGCGAGCGGCTCTGCAGCCGCTCGTTGGGCTTGAAGCGCGCGGCCTTCTCCGCGGCGCGCGCGGGGAGGTCCTTGAGCGGGGCCGGCTTCACACCGAGGGACGCCATCAGCTCTTCGAGCGATGTCTGGTCCTGGGCCACCTCCTCGGCAATCCGCCCCACTGCCTCGCGCACCTCGGGCTCCGAGTGGCCCGCGGCGACCCGGCGGAACGCGTCCACTCCCGCCGCCGAGCCGGCGTGGTGGTCCTGCAGGTAGGTGGTGATGACGTTGCTCATGGGGAGCCCCTTTCGTCGTGTCCCGCCAGCCAAGCAGGTGCCGTCTCCTCCCACCACACCCGGGCGGGTATGTGACACCGTGCGGGGCATACTGGAACGGGGAGGCCAAGGACGAGCCGGGTGGTGGGCACCACGCGGCGTCGGCCACGGACTGTGGAGGGGACAGCATGACACCGGAGACCTTCGTGGAGTTCACGGCACCGAACGGCCTGGACTCCTGGTACCACCTGTGGGAGAGCGGCACCTCGGGGTTCCTGTACTACTTCGACGGCGACTACTGGGACCTGGAGGACACCTCCATCAACTGGCCGGAGGAGGGCGACCTCGCCAGGCTCGCCATCGCGGCCCAGGCGCGGGACCTCATGTTCGTGGCCGTGAACACCCCTGACGAGGACGGCTCCGGGGACGGGTACACGTGGTGGGAGGACTGCAAGGCCAACGGGAAGTACCTCCGGGCGCTGCACGAGCACCTCGTGGCGCTGCACCCGGAGGTGGACGCCACCAACATCTGGCTGATCGGCTACAGCGGAGGCGCCGAGTTCATCACGTACGAGCTGCTGGACCGTGGCATCGAGGGGATGGCCCGCGGCGGTGCCGTGATCATCGGGGGCGGCGGTGCCAACGCGCCCGTGGCGCGGAAGAAGAAGGCCCGGCCGTGCATCGGCTCCACCGCCATGCACTGGTGGGTGGGCGAGAAGGACGTGGACGGCGCCACCAACCCGCCCGAGTGGAGCGCGCTGGGGGCGGCCGAAGAGGGCGTGGCGGCCTACCGTGCGGCCGGCTTCGACACCACCCTGCATGTTCTCCCCGGCGTGGACCACTCCGGGTACGACGCCGTGTCCTGCCTCTCGCACGCCCTGCCCGCGGTCTCGCGGTCGGCGGACCTGCGCTCGCGTCTCGCGGACGGGTGGGTGCGGCTGACGCGGGAGACGTGACGACGGCACCGGGGCACCATCCAGCCGCGCCCCGTACGATCACCGACGGGGATCAGGGGAACACAACCGGAGACGAGGACTCGACGATGAACCGATGCCGTCATGCGGTGGGGGCCGCTGGCATGGCAGTCCTCCTGGCCGGGTGCACGGCTCCGGAGGCCGGGGACCGGGACGCCGAGCAGGATTCTGTGATCGCCGGTGCGGACTCCGTCGATCTGGAGGACGAGCTGCGCTCGGCCGTGACTCAGCTCCAGGAGGACACGGGGATCCGGGGCGGTGTGGTGGTGACCGACGAGACCACGGGGGCCGCCATCGGGCTCGATGAGGACTTCCCGGTGCGGGCCGCCTCCACGTCGAAGGTTGCGGTGGTCATGGCGTGGTTTCGCACGGTGACTGAACAGGGTCGCGAGGCCGCGGAGCAGGACGAGCAGCTGATCAGCGAGGCACTGGCCAACAGCGACAACACGGCCACGAACGCCCTCTACACGCAGCTCGGCGCCACCCCCGAGGAGCAGTACCGGGCCCTGCTGGACGTCTACGAGCTCGTGGGCGTGGAGCCGGACGAGCAGAGCCAGGGCTGGGGCGAGTCCCTCGTCACCGCGGAGGACGGCATGAAGCTCATCCGCGCCGTGCGCAACCCACCCGAGTGGCTGGGCGAGGACAACGCCCGGACCATGCGCGAGGCCATGGGCGCCTCCCAGGACGGGTACGACGCGTCGCAGTCCTTCGGGGTGGGGGTGCTCGCGCGCGACGAGGCGGTGGACAACGAGGTGTACCTCAAGAACGGGTGGCTCGCCGAGGAGGAGGGCGAGTGGTCCGTCAGCAGCATCGGGGTGGTGACAGGGTCCTCGTGCGACCTGTCCATCTCGATCACCACGTTCGGGGCCGCCACGTCCGAGGAGGGCATGGCGGCCACCAGCGCGATCGCCGAGCCGATCAGTCAGTGGTGCGAGGCGGACTGAGCGCAGCTCGGTGACGTGCGCGAGGGCGCCCGGATCGCCGTCGGCGTCGTGATCGCCCCGAGCTCCGACGGCGTCCTTCTCGCCCCGGGCACCGACGGCGTCGTCATCGCCGAGGGACCGCCGCGGACGTCACCCGCCACGCGGCCCCTCGGCGACCCTGACGTCGTGCCGCGCTCAGGGGTTGCGCGGGCCCCGGGGGCCGTAGTCGAAGTCGGCCGTCATGGGCCCGAACGCCTTGAGCCCGGCGGGAGCGTCCTCCGGCTCGAGGTGCAGCTCGAGGAAGGCCCCCGCGGACGAGCCGTCGATCTGCGCCAGGGCCTGTTCCAGCTCCTCCTCCGTGCTCGCGGAGTAGGAGACCATGCTCGTCCCGGGGTGGAACACCTCGGGCAGCTTGCCGTAGTCCCAGTTGGCGATGTCGTTGTAGGCGGAGCGCATGCCCAGGATCCACCGCTCGATGGTGTACCCGCGGTTGTTGACCAGCACGATGATGGGGGCGAGGTCCTCGCGGAGGATCGTCGAGAGCTCCTGGGCGGTCAGCTGGAACGAGCCGTCGCCGATGAACAGCAGGTGCCGCCGGGAGGGGGCGGCCAACTGGCTGCCGAGCAGGGCCGGAAGGGTGAATCCGATCGATCCCCAGATCCCCGAGTTGATGTACTTCACCCCCGAGGGAAGGGGCTGGGGGCCCAGGCCGATGTTGGACGTGCCCGCCTCGGTGATGACGACGTCGCCCTCGCGGACGAAGCGCGCCATGCGGGGCCAGAGCCGCTGCTGCGTGAGGGCGGCGTCGGGTGCCACCTCCCACTCGACGGTTTCCTCCCTGAACCTGGTCACGGGGGTCTGCGCGGCCGGGAGCGTCTCCAGCAGGGCGTCGAGCAGCTCCTGCACCGTGATCCCGATGTAGTCCTCACCGTGGATGGTGACGTGCTGGTCGCCGAGGTCGACGACGGCGTCGGCCGGGAGGTTGTGGGTGAAGGAGCCCGAGTTCGCCTCGATGAAACGGGGGGTGGTGGTCAGGAGCAGGTCCGCGTTCTCCACCGTCGAGCGCACGTCCGGCGCGGAACCGGCACCGTTGTACGTCCCCAGGAACAGCGGGCTCTGCTCGTCCAGGATCCCCTTGCCGGAGGCCAGCTGCGCGTACGGAGTCTGGGTCTTCTCGGCCAGCTGCTGCAGGGACTCCGCGAAGCCGTGGCGGTCCGCGTCGAGGTCCACGAGCAGGACCGGGGACTTCGCCGCGGCGAACAGCTCGGCAATGCGCTCCACCGCCGAGGCGAGGCGCTCCGGGTCGCTGGAGGGCCATGCGGTGTTCAGCGGCTCCTGCGGGGCCTCGATCGTGAGGTGGGTGATGTCGGAGGGGACCTGGATGTGCACGGGGCGCTTCTCGCGCAGGGCCGTGTGCAGGGCTCGGTCGATCTCCTCGACCGCGTTGTGCGGGGTGATGCGCACCGCCGCCGCGGTGATCTGGCCGACGCTGCTGAGGATGTTCTCGAAGTTGCCGTCCCCCATGGAGTGGTGCAGGTCGTAGCGCGCCTCGGTGGCGTACAGCGGCGGGGCCCCGGCGATGGACACCAAGGGGACGTGCTCCGCGGCCGCGCCGGCAATGCCGTTCAGCGCGCTCAGCTCCCCCACGCCGTAGGTGGTCAGCAGCGCGCCGAGGCCACGGGACCGGGCGTAGCCGTCCGCGGCGTAGGCGGCGTTGAGCTCGTTGCAGGTCCCGACGAAGCGGATCCCCTCCCGGGCGTCGATCTGCTCGATGAGGTTGAGGTTGAAGTCACCGGGCACCCCGATGATCTCGGTGATGCCGGCATCCTGGAGCCGTGACAGGAGGAAGTCGCCGATGGCGATGCGCATGAGAGACCTTTCGAGTGCGTGGTGCGAGCGGTTCCGACCGCGGTGCGGTGCGTGGGGGTGGCGTGCGGCTGCAGCCAGTGTCGCCGGACCCCCTGACCGATCGTACGGCTCACGCGAGGTTCGCGGCACGGTTCGAGGATCTCGTTCTGCTGGGACAGGTCCAGGTGCGGGGTGGGCTCGCCCAGCAGGTCATTCGTCTGCTGGGCGAGCGCCATCACGATCCACGCCCGTTGCTGTGGGTGGTGTTCACCGTCCCCGGCGCTCCGGTGCAGGCCTGAACCCTGTGGACGCTGGTGCTTGGTGAAGCGCCCCGGGTTCCCGTCAGGCCCAGTTCCTGCGGGGCGACGTGTTGCCGACCCCCGCGTTGAACACGTTGCACGGGTCCAGCTGCCTGTAGTGCTCCTCCAGGGCCGGCGGGGCGTCGTAGAGACGGCCGTAGTTGTGCTCGGCCGGGATCGCCGCGCCCCGGTCCTCCAGCAGCTTGGTCATCTGCTTCTTGAGCTCGACGGCGTCCACGCCCTTCTTGGCCACGTGGTTCTGGTGGAGCACGTGGCAGAAGAAGTGGCCGTAGTACGCGCTGACCTCGAGCTGGTCGGCAATCTCGGGCGGCAGGACCTCGAGCCAGTCCTGGTCGTCGCGCCGCAGCGCCACGTCGAAGGTCACCATGCCGCCCACGTTCGTGCGGTGGATGTTGAAGTACCGGGCGATCGCGCTGGCCGCACCGAAGCGCTGCAGCATGGCGCTCTGCGCCTCGTCGTCGGTGCAGGCGAAGAAGTCGCCGCCCCGCGCCGGGTCCGCAAAGAACGAGGTGAGGAACTCCTCGGTCTCCTGCTTCTGGGCGTCCCCGACCTCCATGATCAGGTGGTGCTCGAAGCGGTCGCGGTAGTCGATCAGGCGCTTCGGCAGCTGGTCGGGCAGCAGGGCGAAGGCGTTCTGGGCGATCGTGTCCGCAAAGGTGGGGCCGAAGACCCGCATCTTGGCGAAGACCCCGTTGGCCCAGCTCTTCAGCGCGAACAGGCGCCGGACCTGCCGGCTACCCGCGTACTTCAGGCCCATGTACGTGTCCTTGCCGTACTTCTCGGCGAGGTCGAAGGTCGCGCGGTCGAAGTACTCCCCGGAGATCGGCAGCTGGCGGCCGGAGCCGAGCACGGCGCGCCGCAGGTCCTCGAGCTCCGAGGGGTCGTTCGTGCCGATGTAGAACGTGGTGGTGTGCTCGTCCTTCGGGAAGGTGCGCGTGCGCACGGCGAAGACCATGAGCTTGCCGGCGCAGCCGGACGCCTCGAAGAGGAACTTCGGATCCGCGTTGTAGCGGGCGGGCGTGGGGGCGATCTCCCGCACGTGCTCGCCGTACTCCGTCTCGAGCGAGTCGGCCGGAGGGGGCGTGACGTCCGCGGGGTCCCAGTCGCCGCGCTGGAGCCGGCCCAGCACCTGCGCGGGGTCGTCCCCCAGCGAGATGCCCAGGTGGTTGACGAGCTCGACCCTGCGGTCCTCGGTCACCCGCGCGTAGATCGCGTGCTCCGTGAACGCGGGGCCCTTGCGCACCTGGCTGCCGCCGGAGTTGTTGGCGATCCCGCCGATCACGGACGCCCCGATGGACGTGGAGCCGATCACCGAGTGCGGTTCGCGTCCGTGCGGTGCCAGTGCCTCCTCGAGCTCGTAGAGGGTGGCGCCGGCCAGGCACACCGCTTCGCGGGCGTCGTTGATCAGGTGGATCTGGTCGATGCGCACCGTGGAGATGATCACGACGTCGCGGTCGTAGTCCTGGTCCCCGGGGCCGGATCCGCCGGTGAGGCCGGTGTTGGCTGACTGCGGGATGACCATAAGGTCCTAGTCCACGCACACCTGCAGCGCGCGCCACATGTCGATCAGGCTGCCCGGACGCAGCACCGCGAGGACCGTCCCGGACCCGAAGCGGCTTCCCTTCGCGTACGGGGCCGTCGCCCGGGGCGAGGTGAGCACGTGAGTCTTTCCCAGGATGTCGACGAACGCCCTCAGCGCGTCCTGCGAGCCTGCGGCTGCACTGTCATGCATGGTCAATCAACTGCCTTCCGTCGTCGTCGGACCGGTTCCCCGGGCGCTTCCGAGCATTCCCGGGCGCGACGGAGAACTGCGGTGCCGTGGCAGCACGTCCGCTGCCCCTTCATCACTAGAATGTTAGCAACTGCGGAGCGTGGTCCCGGCCTCAGCCCCCGGACATGAAAAAAGCGGCCCCGCCGGTGTTTCCACCGGTCAGGACCGCTTCATCGGTCGGGATGACAGGATTTGAACCTGCGACCCCTTGACCCCCAGGTGGTAGGAGCAGGGCTCATAGCCCACCTGACCAGGGGTTTGCGTTTCAGGAGCGTGCTCCGCGCGTCACGTTTTGCAGGGTTTGCAGGGTGTTGGTCACCTGATTGGTCCACTTCCGCTAACAAAAGTGATTGGTGCCTCAACCTATCAATTGGGTCCGCATGTTTTGAACCTGTTGTGAAGTTACCACCGAAAATAGAACCCGCGCTATCCAACAAGGCTCACATTCGTATCGCCAAACCACTCCCGAGCACGCGCCAGTGTCGCTTCGGTTGGCTTATGAATGTAGACAATCAAGTTTTCCTTTGCTCGACTGCAGGTTACATAGAGCATCATTCGGGAACGGTTGTGGACGGAGCTGTTACCTTGCGGATCGGACAGTAGTCGTTCGAAGTTGTAGTTGTTCCAGCCTCCGTTATCGAGGGATACAAAGATGTTGTCCCATTCCGATCCCTTCACTCCGTGCTGCGTCGAGTAAGGAGAGTGGTCTTCGACATACTCGTAGAGGTTCACAATTTCTTGGAAGGGAACCGCGCTTACGCGCGCATTGCGATAGGGGTGATTCTCCTGAAAGCGAAGTACCGCGTCTTTACGCTTCAAGAGCCCCGAGCTTTCTGAGAACGCTATCACATCACCGATAGATGAATCACTCATCGAGTCAAGTGTATTGAGATCGATGGCGACTCGCTCGCGACCCTCAATGCTTGTGATTGTTTCGTCCATAGCCCGTATCACTGCGCTAAACCTGCCTTGTCGGAATAGCGCACGAAGCTCCTGGATCGCTATGAGGTGGTTGATGAGGGGGTCGCGTTTCTCGCCACGGTCGCGATAGTCCAGCTCCGAGACCTTCTTGGTACCTAAGAGTCGATCGGAATTTGAAGAGGTAGTTGTGATGTCCGTGAACAAAAAAGGTGATGCCAGCGCCAACAAATCGGGTTCATTATCGAAAGCCTCTTTTTGTCCTTTCGTCGGCGGAGCGATACTTCCATGAAGCTCGATTACTTCGCTAAACGTCGCATCATCGTTCGGCGAAATGCCCCTTTTGACCAGCGCATCCTTTAGCTTCTTGCTGTATTCAACGACACGGTCTTTATCGTATATCGCCATCAGTCTGGGGAACTGCTTCTCGCGCGCGATCATTGATTTTCCGAGATAGAGCAGCTTGGTGTCTTCTGACGAAAATCCCCAATCACTGCAGAACTCTAGGTTCCTGAGCTCGTCTGTGTTTAGCTCGTTATGTTCTGTATAGACGAACCTCGCCGTGCCTTCTTTGTTGAAGTTGGGCGCGTTCATGTCTGTGGCCTGCACCTGCACGAGTCCATCTGCTCGTAGCCGATTAATGACGCTCAACACAGTGGCAGGATTGCGTCGGTTTTGGTCTTTGGTAATGAGATGAAGTCGCCCGGAGGCAACTGCAGACTTGACTACGGCTTGCCCCTTTTCGCCCTCATGAATTGCCTGTTCACCATCGCCGAAGAACCCGATCCTCAAGCTACGATCTTTCGGCTCCGGAAGCGTATCTAGCAGAATAGAGAGGACGTCGACAGGGGTATCTTGATACTCATCGATGAGTAGGACGTCATATTGATCTGACAGGATTTTTGTGAGCGTGGGATGCTCGGAGAAAAGATGCTTCGCGACCTTGAGTAGCTCGTCATGGGAGATCTCGCCTGCCTCGAGGCTAAGCCATTCCTTATAGGTAATTGACTCATCCCAGAATCCCGCTGATATCGGCAGGTCAAGCGCAGACTTAATCACACCCTCGTTTACGAGTGTCGCAAGTGATTCGCGAATGTTCTTCTGGAAGCGCCCGATGAGTGCCCATAGAAATTCGTGAATGGTTGACACGCTCAGGACTGGCGTTGAGAATCGGCTTCGGATCTCATTTACTGCCACATTTGTGAATGTCACACATGCAACACTCGTCTGCGGGTGTGATGCGTACAGCTCTTCGAGGAAGCTGAGCATCGAATAGGTTTTGCCGCTGCCAGCACCTCCCTGCATGAGAAAGTCTCTGCCGGTTTGTGCGTACTCCAGAGCTTTACTGACTTCTGGTTCCACTTCTTTCATCATGCTTCCCTTAGCCAGCGAAGGCCTTCAGAAATGTATGCCGGGATGTTCCATGAACTATCGGGATCCGTCTCTGCGTAAATAACGTCCAGCGCAAAATGTGTCTTCTTGTTCACGCAAGAATCCGCAAGTTCATAGGGACCTACGGTGCTCTCTGAGAAGAGTTCAGTGTTCTTCAAACCTCTAAAAGTCTCAAGATTGTCAGTAATGAAATCACGATTCAAGTGGATGAATGCGTCTTCGTAGCTACGTGCCTCGTAGCCGTTTTCCGAAGTCTGATAGGCAACAAAGAGAGACGGATCTGTACTGTCTACCTTCCATGTGCCTGACTGCTTTTTCAGTTGCTTGGCCGCGGACGTTAGCTTCCGAAGGTTACTGAGATCACCGGCGTCGTCTACGCCTGACTGTGTCAGGCTCAGGAAGTGCTTGAGTGCACCGTTGGTTGTATGGGTTCCTTGTGCCACAGCACAGGCAGTAAGCACTTGGTGACCTGCCTTGTTCGTTGTCACCTCCGCACTATCAATGTCGGTGATGATGAGCGTCTTCAAGCCTGTGAACTCGATGAAGTGGTCGAAGATCTGAGAGTGCGCTCCTACTTCGACTACCGAGATGTTCTGCGACCCAAGTGGTGATTCATGATCGGGGTCTGCTTCGTCGATCTTGCGCATCATCGCGCGCATGAGTATTCGCTCGGTATCGCCCTCGATGAGGATGGCTTTATCGGCAAAGAAGAGTTCAGCCCTTGTGAGGGTTAGATACTGAGTGAGGAACTGGTAATGCTTCTTATCCTTGCCGTACTTCTGTTCGAGATCGGTCATATTGCGCGCTTCGACGCGATCCCCGATACGGCGGAAGTATTTGATATCCGCGAAATCACTCTCCGCAGTAATGTGCGAGGAGTGAGTGGTAATTATCGTCTGGAACTGAATGCCTCCGTTTTGACGATGTTCCTTGAGTAGTTCCTTTATCTTCTTGATGAATATGTACTGAAGTTGTGGGTGCGTGTGCGCTTCCGGTTCTTCGATCACCAGTAGGTTGATATCGGAAGGCGCAGAGTTGTTTGCTGATTTTATGCGTAGTAGCCGAATTTCAATCTCCATGATGATGGCAATTAAGTTCAGATAGCCCAATCCGTTGTGGTCCTCCGGGAGTAGGGTGTCAGGCTCTCCGTACTTGACTGAGGTGCTGTCATTCAGGAGCGTGCTCGGCTGAATCGTTGACATGACATGAATATCGCCACCTAGCCCGGCCACTGCACCAAAGCGCTTCACTTTGGCTAAGACGTCCTTGAAGACCCGTTTGTAGGCCTTTGTGAATTCACGATCGGTGACGGCCGCTTGCGCGGAGAGTTGAATGAAGGGCGCGCTCTCTTCGTTGCCTCCGGTGTGATCCTTGAAGTAGTCACTTGACAGCTGAGATAGGGCACGTGCAGATGCTTTTCCACCCTTGCCTGAATCCCTGTTCTCGACAGACCTTCTTGCGCTCACATATTCGATGTTGAGTACTCGTCTAACCGAGAAGAGTTGGTCGGTGAGATCCAGGTCTGCACTGGCATCATCCGGGTCAAATGAGACCACTTTACGCACTAGGTAATGTTTGAGCTTCTTTGACAGGAAGCGCTGGACTTCGTCTCGTTTCTGATCCGCTTCGAGGATCTTGCCTAGAGCCTCTTCTACCGCAGACAAATTGTCGTGGAGATCCGCATGCAATTGCTCGAGCTGATCCGTTGTAATCTCGCTCGAGAAGCGGAGGTGAACCTCACGTGCGTCGGGAGAGAGATCCACCATGAGGTTGGAGAGATTCCGCAGGTTGTCTTCCTCGTCGTAACAGATCGTGAGGGTAAGAGCAATTGACGGCAAAGTAGCCGGAGCAACCAGTTGGTTGTCTGCTAAGAGGGTCAACAGTTCCTTCTGCGTTGCGACTGAAAAGTCTTCAAAAACGAACCCTGTCTGGGAACCTGAGAGATGGACACTAAGGACGTTCAATAGCGAAGTCTTGCCAGTATTGTTTTTCCCGATGACTAGAGAGAGGTCATCTCTGAGATCCATCTCGAATTCATTTAGCAGCCGGTATCCGTCAATGCTGACTTTGGAAATCTTCACAAATTCTCTCCTCATTGGTTCTCTAGCCTGATTGTGCCAGCGCCATGAATTTGGTCAACGCCGCAATGATTCGCGCACCTTGACAGGTGCTTACGTGCGGTTCAGGTTCAAGTTCACGCATGGTCTCAACTAACGGTGATTTTGATGCGAGTGATGCCGCGCAAGTCAGCCACGCTTCTCACCCGGACGACCCGAAGCTTCTGCTTCAAGTGCAGCGATAAGACCCGACACCACCGATGAGAGCGCTGTTGCTCTCCTTATGACCTCACTGTTCCAGTCCGGATTCTCGGCATCGTCTGGACTGCCGTCGCCGGTGAAGCGAATGCGACGGAGTGTTCGTAGCGCCCCATCTCCGAGCTTCTCCGCATGCTTGGTCCACGCCGCGCCATCTTCCTCGGCGAGTGCAGCCGCGCGGCCAATCAACCCATGGACGAGATCGCCAGCGAGTCGATCGACGAGCTGTGCGGCTTTCAGTGTGGTACTTGTCTCGGTCTCCTCCGGGCTTGGCGCGGTGTCAGTGGCGAATGCGCCGAAGTAAGCCCATGGTCTTCGTCCGGGTGTCAGCCTTTCGATTGCCGCCTCCACCTCGTCTACTTCGGCGAGTGGCAACCGGTCGCCGGGCAGCTGACGGCGAAGCGACCAGAGGCGGAGGGTTAGGTCGGCAACCTCAGCCTCGGCGGTGCCCCTCTCAGATCCGACCTTTTGTTCAAGGCTGGTCATGCGCTCCGCAAGATAGTGAGCTATCCAGCGTCCGAGAGTGTCGGTCTGTTCTAACTCAGCCGCCAGCAGCTTACCTAGTTCCAACACGGCCGTTGAAGTCGTTCCATCCTGTTCCTGGTCGGTAGGAGAAGACTCGGAAGTCGTTGTCATGATCGGCGCCACCTCCTTCATCGTCGTTGTCTGAGACGGCATAGCGAGCGCGACGATCTTCGCGTCTTACTCGTACTTCCACGATGAGCGCGGTATCGAGGCGTCCCAACATCTGGTCGAGCGCTTCGGTCGTGATCCGGAGCCGATTGCCTGATGGGCCGTGTGGTTCACGGCCCACGCTAATCTCCGCCCAGGTTTCAGACGCCAAGACGGTGTCCCGGTTCTCGTTCTCCCAGCGGAGGCCACCGTCCGCGGATGTGATGCTGAGTGTCTCCGCAATGTCCGCGGAAGGGCGAGGCAGCTCGGGAGTGAGTTCGGTGGCGAGTGGGTCCAACCGATCAATACCGCCTTCAGAGTGCGGCGTCGACACCCAACCTCGAAGCTGGAACGGCGGTGAAGAGAACTGGAAGTCTTCGTCGTCGAGGTCAGCTGACGGGATTCGGAAGCTCCAGTAGCCGTCAGCAGTTTGCAGGGCACGCACAAGTGCACCAACGGCCTCTGGGTTGACCAGAGCTGACGCGATATCAATGTTTAGGGATTGGTCGTACTCAGTGACAGACGCTGATTGCCAGACCGTCACCCACCCGTCGGCAGGCTTGAGGGCGGCCAGGAACTCTGATTCGTGAACTTGGTTGCTTCCTCGTGGGCCGACGGTCGCCAAAGGACCAGGAACCGAGCTTCGCTGATCTGTAATCCATCGCCCGTCATCGCGTGCGATGTCGAAATCGGCGAGCCACTCTAGGACGTCCAGATGTTCTGCATCGGGGTCGCGGTACGGAATAGCAGTCCGCATCAATCTTCCGGCAATCGTGAGTGCCGCGTGACGTTCTAGGTAGTAGTCGAGGTCCTCGGCTTTAGGGGTCTCCCACTTGTATCCGTAGGTTTCACCGTCCTCATAGGCGCCTGCCGTCCGTCTCGGGTCCACCAGACGTTCACCGTCGGATCGCCATCCCCATTCGTCGAGGATGAGAGCGCTAGCCGCATCGAGCACCTCTTGGTGAGTGACGACGAGTGCTTTCGTCAGCTTGCCGAGGACGTACTCGTCGAAGTCGGAATCGAATCGGTACTCACCCTGTGGTGCGCCTTTCATCATTGGATTGGGGTGTGTGGGACGGTGCCAGCTTTCGAGGAGAACGGGCTCTGCAAACGCGGCCTCCCAGTCGGTCCCAATCGAACGACCAATTGCTGTGGAGGTCAGTCGGGCGATTGAAGAGCAGTGCCCTTGAATCGCGGCGTGGTCCGGATAGCGGTCGCTTAGTTCGATCACTGCGGGCACGAGTGCGTCGATGGCGGACGGATCGTCTCGCGCTACTCGCTCGACAGCGACTAGGAACCACTCTGCCGCGCTCATCTCGTAGAAGAGGAATCGTTGATCGGCGTACCCAGCTGCACCGCCCCGTATGACGGCGGTGCCGAGTGCATCGATCACGTCGCTGATGCCGAGCTCAATGGCAGTACGCACTGCGTGTGCGGCCTGCCAACGAACTGCCGAGCGCGGGTCACCCAGCGCAGCCCAAAGGAAGTTGGCTACAGCGATATCGATTGGGTCCGCTGGCGTCTTCTCGGTGGCTGTCCTGGGACTAATTCCCAGTTCTCCCTCGAAGGCGGTGAGCGCTTCACCGAGCACGCGGTCAGCCGCAGAAGGGTCGAGGACTGCTGAAGCTCCAGCTGCGAGCATGTAGCAGTGGTCGGCGTCGGTCAACGCTTCCTCGAGACTCAGGTGCTCGAGGGCGCGTTGGAGGAGATCCGTCTTGCGCACCTCCAGGAGATCTGCCGCCGCAGGCAGGTCAAAGCTCATCGAGTTGCGGTGAAGCAGACGGACGCCATGTCGATCGATATAGTCGCCGACTGCCTTCTTCAGCGAGTCGACGAAGGACTGAGCCGTACGAGGACGCGCAAGGGCCTCGTTCAAGAGCTTGGCCAGCTCATAATCGTTGAGGGCGTCGGAGCTCAATGCGGCATCCAGGATCGGGCCCCATTCAAGCATGGGACGCGTAAAGACCTCTGCGATGAAGAGGCTGTCACTGTAGGAACGAGCCGCTTGCTGAAGTCGGATCGCCGCGTTCACGCCGCTTGTCTGAGTGAGGTCGATCGCCGCAAGCTGTGCCTTGCATTCCTCCAGCTGAGCGGCGCGTTCTGCCTTTTTGTCTGGGGTGGGGTCGAAGGTGGTGCTCAGGAACTCGTCAGGGTTCCTGGTACGTGGGGGGTCAGGAAGTGAGGTTTGCGTGAACTCGGCATCGAGGGATCGTCCAAGTCGATTTGCGAGATTACTTGCAGTAGACAGTGTTTGAGCGTTGAGGGCTCCAGACGCGTCAAGTTCACGGAGCGCGGCGTCGATATCAAGGCTGGTTGAGAAGGGTGCCAGAACCATCGTGAGGTCTGGTCGTCCCGCGAGTAGGGCATCATCCTCTTCAACAAGTCCTCTGAACTGCCAGTCGAGCGTCCCGAACCGGCGATCCCGCCACTGCCCGAGAATTCGGAGAACGTTGGTGCCCGAGACGTGCGCGAGTGCAGCGACAAGCTGGTGCTGGTTGAATCCGTCATACACGATCGGTTCGACGGCCTCGCCGAGGCGAGCGACGCGCGCGGCGAGGGTGATTGCGTTGCTGGTGTCGATGCCAGCAGCTGCCTGCGTAAGGGCGACTATCGCATCCCACCGATAGATCGCGTCATCGCCCACTCCGGTAGCAGTCTTGACAGCTAAGTCGAAGTAGCTTTCGGCTTCTGCGTGGCTGAAGCGGTGCAGTCCCCGAGCTATACGCACTAGCGTGTCGGCCTTGCTGTCGGCCCCTTCAGCGCTGCTGGCCAGAGCTTGGCGCGCCGCGTTGGCGAGATCGAGGACCGCCTGCGCGAAACGGGCGTCGCCACGCAAGCCCAGGATCAGGTCGAGCGCACCCGCGATCGGAGCATCCGCAGCGATCGTCTGAATCGCTTGATTGCAAGCGACTGTCACGGCTTCTTCCTCTGTGGCCGCGCCGATTAGGGGCAAGACCTGCCGAGCGATTCGATTGGACATCGACCAGATCTCATCTTGTGAGTGGCGTTTGGGGTAGCTCCCGATCAGTGCTGCTGCGGCTTGCGGGTCGAGGTCGCCGCGAGCGTACTTTGCCCAGGCGCTGAGCCAGTTGAGCGCGGGGCGCAGATAGCGATTGAGGTCCTCGTTATTGGACTTTGCGGGATCGTGCTTGCCACGCTTTGCTGGAACTTGAGTCGGCCGGTAATGATTGACGTCGAGTGCCTCGCCCATGAGTTCCGCGCGCAACGCGACTGCGAAGAGGAGGCCGGATCGGCCTGGGCCGTGTCTGTCCCGAAGCCCATTGGGCATTGAAAGTGGTAGGCATTCGCGGAGTCGTTCTGCGGCTACTGTTGCGTCGGTGATCGAGTGGCGCACCGCGAGTGCGCAAAGCCATGAGGCGCCGCGGAACGCCGTGTCTTCCGCATTCCGGTGGTTGTATTCTTGGGCGATAAGGCGGGAACGGAATTTCTTCAGTTTTGTCCATACGTCTCTTGCGGCATGCACGTCCAGGGGCATGCCAGCGCGCTGCATCTCGCCAAGGACGCCAAGCAGTAGTGCGGGATGGGTGGAACTCGCAATCAAGCCCGACACGTCCTCGTCGCTGGCTGATGAAATGAGCATTCGAGCAAGCGCTGCGCTCGATTCCAGAACGAAGCGAGCTGGGTGCCAACGTGACAAATATCGGGCAGCCGATTCTGGTCCGTCTGTTCGCAGGATCGCCAGTGCGATGTGTGCCACTTGTTCCGAGGTGACATTCTCATCTCGCGAGTACCGTTCCCTTGGGGCGCGTACCCAGGCGGCGATGGCTGACGCGGCTTGCCGTGCTCTGCTCCTGGCTGTACTCGCGCCTCCAGTGGTGTGCGCAAGCAAGGCTGCCTCGGAGCCGAGTGTCGATCCCGGCCAGCTCTCTGGAAGTTCGCGCGACGCGATTAGTTCACCGAGCACTCGAGAATCCATCCGTGAACCAGCTAGGTCAGGGTTGTCTCGGATGATCGTGAACTGGCGGCCCTTTCCTGCGCGGCCGGTGCCGGCGCGCATGGCGAGTTGGACGATCGAATCAGGACGGCGTAGCTGGACAGCGGCACGAAGACCGAACTCCACTCGGAGGTGCTCGACTTGCGTACGTTCGACGTCGCTCGTTGACGGTAAGGCATCGTCGGTGGCGACAAGGGCGAGGAGTTCGTCATGGAGACTCGCACTCCAGAGAACCTCAGGCAGGGATGACGCGGCGTAAGCGGACGATCCGCTCAGCGCTCGTAACTGCGACGCAGCCTGGGCCGCGACTTCTTGTGTTGCCGGGTGCCGGTCTCGGAAGTATGTTTCGGTTGGTTCGTCGAGGAATTGAACGCTTTGCCCATCCAAGATCAGGCCTCTACCGAGGTCCGATATGAAACTACGAACGCTCGCGGCCTGCGTGCCGGCAAGTTCCGCAAGCACGTTCAACGGAACACGCGGACGCAAGAGCGTAAGGAGTTGCGCCGCGCGTTCAAGTTCCATTCGCGATCTGCCAGCGTTGTTGAACGCGTTCGCGACCCGCTCTTGCATGAGGGCGTCAAGCGCAGATGTGGCACTCGCTAAGCCCGCGACTCGACCAAGAGCGTCATGAATCGTCGCGGTTTCAAACAGCACCGTTGACACGACTCGCGGATTACCCGCGGTTCGATCATGAATCTCTGTAACGTCCGGATTGGTCGCCGACGGGTGAGAGGTTGAAACAACCTTCGCCGTCTCTTCGGGAGTAAAAGCTGGCAGCTCGAATGGAACCAGGCCGGCGGGAGCCTCAAGGCGATCGAGACGCTCTGGTCTACAGGTGAGCACGATCCGAACATTCGGGGGAATATCGGACTGTAGCCTGAGGAGGTCGCGCACGAACGATCTGGAATCTGCATTGTCCTCGGCTGCGATCGCCGCGTTGTCGGCCGCGTCCACCACGATGACCAACTGGCGATCTCCGCTCTGCGCGAGCATCTTGCTTGCCTGGTCGAGGCGGCGAACGAAAGTCTTGGTGTATTCCTCGGGCGCGAGATTCCCGGCATGAACGATTGGAAAGCACAGTCCCAGTCCGGCCATCTCAGTCGCGAGTTGAACCAGCCCATCCCTGTGACGATGTCTCGGGCGAGCTGGATTCCGATAGTCGCCGTTCCCGAAGCAGTCGTAGATGATGACGTCGGCGCGGTCAGATAGCAGCTTTGGTAGTGCCCGAGCGAACGTGCTCTTGCCTACGCCGCCCTCCGCAGTAACAACCATCGATCCAGTGGCTTCAAGAATCCGGTCCGCGAGATCTGCATAGGCCTCTCGCGTGATGAAAGGTGCGTCGTCGAGCAGACACGGTGCCGGAGCAAGCTCATCCTCTCGGCACCCAAACGCGGTGAGGACATCTGCCCCCAGGATTGGGCCGTCCGACTCGGTGCTCGCTCGCGAAGCGACAAGGTCAACAAGAGAGGCAGAAACGCGAAGGTCAGCATCGGCAGTGAGCCCCCCGACCTCTCGATCAAGCCCACGCCGGAGAGCTGTAACTCCGGGCTCATTGCCTCGAAGGTCGAGTCGCGAACATAGAGACGCCGCAGCAGCGACGGTGAGTTTCGCAGCATCCTTCATCAGCTTGGCGGCCGGCGATCCTTCTGTAGGCGGCTGACCAGTCGCCAAATCACGCACGGCAGTGATCGCTTCTCGGGCGATCGGCTTATTCGTGACGATAGAGAAACAAATGGTGGCGTCGGGATGCCGAGTGTGTAGTTCATCGTCAAGCTGAGCGAACTTGCTGAAGACCTTACCAACCTCGCCCAGAGTGAGATTCTCATCAGCGTGCAGCGTCGAGTGCTTGAACTGGCGCACTTCCAGAGATGTGAAGCTCTCCTCTGGGGGGCCGTAAAACTCGGTAAGGTCTATGACTTCGGAACCGTCCGGTTCTTCCACCGAAGAGGTTGAGCCAGCTCCCTCCACGACCACTTGCTGGAGCTCGGATGCGGGGCTCAACAGATGCAGTAGACGAGCCGCGCCCCAGGTGTAGTGGAATCGATCACCGTCGCGCGAGGCGCGCACGCGCTCCGACGCAGTGGATCTGCTTCGCCGAGCGGAGGAGCCCTTCGTCGCAGCCACGCTTCATCGCTCCCCGAGAAGCGGACAGCGCCAAGCCGAACTCGGGTGGCGACTTGCTGTGTCGGTACTGGGCGACATCACCTGGCGGAAACCTCCTACCGGTGACCGGGTCACCTACTGTGCGTTCGACATCACTTCATTCTCCCTCATCTGGCTCTCCGGTCCCGGGCGACACGCATCAAGCGGCTGATGGCACCGACTCCTCATCCCGCCGCTCTCGCGACGCAGCACGTAGCTGGTCGCCTGCGGCGCATCGCGATACACTTGCTTCGACTGCTTCGATTGTTCCGATTGTTCCGATTGTTCCGATTATTAGGGTGGCTGATGAGTGACATTGCGACGCTGGTGCCTGAGCCGGCAGACACTGAACTGGCGGCCTCTGCTCTGCGGGGGCTCGATGCCGCGCTCGATACCGAGGGTCCGGTGCGACTGCATCTGGCTGGGCAGGTCGGCGAGGTGGAGGTGCCCCGGTCTGCGCTGGCCGCGCTGGCGCAGGTGCTCGACAGCTTCGCGCACGGTGAGGGTGTGACTGTTCTTCCCTCGCAGGCAGAGCTGACCACCCAGCAGGCTGCCGATGCGCTGCACGTGTCGCGACCGTTCCTGATCGGCCTGCTCGACGCCGGATACATCGAGTACCGCACGGTAGGCACGCACCGTCGCGTCAAGGCAGCGTCGCTGATCCGCTACCTGCGTGAAGACGACGAGCGCCGCCAGTCTGCTGCTGATGCGCTGACCGCGGAGACTCGCGAGCTCGGTTTCGCCTGATGCAGGTCGTCGTCTACGACGCCAACGTGCTCTACCCCTCCACCCTGCGGGATGTGCTGATCCGGGCCGGGCTCGCTCGACTGGTGCAGCCGAAGTGGACGGAGCGGATTCTCGATGAGGTGTTCCGCAACCTGCGTGCGAACCGCCCCGACCTCGACCCCGCGCGGCTGGATCGCACCCGCCGCCTGATGAACGAGGCGATCCGTGACGTAACGGTGACCGGTTACGAGCAATTGATCGACCAGCTCGATCTTCCCGATGCCGACGATCGGCATGTCCTGGCAGCCGCAATCCACGCTGGCGCTCAAGTGATCGTCACCCACAATCTCCGCGACTTCCCCGCCGACCGCTTGAACTCGTGGGATGTGGCAGCGCAGCATCCCGACGACTTCCTCACCGGTCTGTTTCAGGATCACCCGGACGCCCTCGGCAGGATCGTCGCCGCTATCACAGCGGTGTGGGGCGACGAGGCCAACTACAGCGATGTCCTTGACAGTCTCTCCATCGATGCGCCGGGCACCGCTGATCTCTTGCGCGAAACGTTTAGGGGTCACGGGTAGATCCCGGTCCGCCTCGGTCAATACCTTCACGCGACGCGAAGGTATTGACCGCTCCCAAAGCAGGCAATCCTGGGACTGTAAGAAAAACGGTGTGTGAGGGTCCGGCCTGATCCGAAAGGAGACGGCCGTGACCGACTTCACGACAGACAGGACAGAGGAGATGATCGATCCCGTGACGGGAGAGATCATCGATCAGAAGGACCTCGCCGAGCGGCTGCTGGCCCAGGCGAAGGAGCAAGGCGTGAGCCTGGTCGGCCCGGGCGGGCTGCTGAACCAGCTGACGAAGAACGTCCTGGAAACCGCCCTGGAAGCCGAACTGACCGAACACCTGGGCCACAACCACGGGCAGACCCCGATCGCGGCCAACATGCGCAACGGGACCCGAGTGAAGACCGTGCTGACCGAGATCGGCCCCGTCGAGATCGAGGTGCCTCGGGACCGGGACGGGTCCTTCGAGCCGGTGATCGTGCCCAAGCGCAAGCGGCGCCTGGACGGGATCGATCAGATCGTCCTCTCCCTGTCGGCCCGCGGGCTGACCACCGGGGAGATCGCGGCGCACTTCGAGGAGGTCTACGGGGCCAGGGTCTCCAAGGACACCATCAACCGGATCACCGAGAAGGTCGCCGGCGAGCTGGCCGAGTGGTCTTCGCGCCCCCTGGACCCGCTCTACCCGGTGCTCTTCGTCGACGCGATCGTGGTCAAAGTCCGCGACGGGCAGGTGCGCAACACCCCGTTCTACGTCGTCATGGGCGTCACCGTGCACGGGGAACGCGACATCCTCGGGATCTGGGCCGGTGACGGCGCCGAGGGCGCCCGGTTCTGGCTGCAGGTCTTCTCCGAGCTGAAGAATCGGGGCGTCGAGGACGTGCTCATCGCCGTCTGTGACGGACTCAAGGGCCTGCCGGAGGCGATCAACACCACCTGGACGCAGACGGTGGTTCAGCAGTGCATCGTGCACCTGATCCGCAACAGCTTCCGCTACGCCGGCCGCCAACACCGCGACGGGATCGTCAAGGCGCTCAAGCCGGTCTACACGGCCCCGTCCGAGGCCGCGGCGAAGGACCGGTTCACCGAGTTCAAAGCCGAGTGGGGCCAGCGGTATCCGGCGATCGTGCAGCTGTGGGAGAGCTCCTGGGCGGAATTCGTGCCGTTCCTGGAGTACGACGTGGAGATCCGCCGGGTGATCTGCACGACGAACGCGATCGAGTCGATCAACGCCCGTTACCGGCGGGCGGTGCGGGCGCGCGGGCACTTCCCGAATGAGGCTGCTGCGCTGAAGTGCCTCTACCTCGTCACCAGATCTCTTGATCCGAGCGGTGGCGGTAGAGCACGCTGGGTGATGAGGTGGAAGCCGGCGCTGAACGCGTTCGCGATCACCTTCGCCGGACGGTTCGAGAGAACCACTCACTGATGAGAACCGCCGGGCCCCACACACCGTTTATCGGACAGTCCCCGGTTTGAGCGGTTGCGTGCCGACGGTGTCAGTCGGGCGGATGCTGCGAGACGGGTCGGCGTGGACAAGCGCTCTGCGCAAGATTGGGACAAGGGCATCAAGCAGATAACGGGCGGACGCGTTCACCCCGACGGTCGTGTAGTTCGCTACCGTCAGGCGGCGATACTGGCGAATGTGAAGAGCCCGCGTGATGCCTATACGAGAGGCGCCCCGGTTGATCTGGCGCGTCTTGAGACTGTTATCGATTCTCGCTACCTGAGTTTGATCGAACGAGAGCGTATTCACGATCTATGCAGCCGCGGGGACTCGATAAGGTCGATCGGGCGTGCGCTGGGGCGGAGCGCGTCGACGATCAGCCGGGAGATCGCCCGCAACACGGCCACGACAGTCGGCTATCTTCCTTACGCGGCGCACCGGATCGCGGCGGCGCGCCGGCCGAGGCGACGTGCATGCAAACTCGAATCTGCTGGCGATTTGCGCGCCTATGTGGCAGCGAAGTTGCGTAAACGATGGTCACCAGAGCAGATCAGTCACCGGCTCGTGAAAGAGTTCCCGGACGATCAAGGGATGCGGGTGAGCACCGAAACGATCTACCAGGCGATTTACGTCCAAGGACGCGGCGCTCTGAAACGCGAGATCGCCGCGTCGATGAGGCGCGGGCGGACAACACGAAAACCACGGCACGATCCAGCGAAGAGAACCAGTCGCTTCGTGGACCCTATGGTCTCCATCGCTGAGCGACCCGCGGAAGCTGAGGATCGTGCAATCCCTGGGCATTGGGAAGGGGACCTCATCGTCGGCACGATGGGACGATCAGCAATCGGAACACTCGTCGAGCGATCAAGCCGCTTCGTTACCCTCGTGCACCTCGAACATGACCACACGGCCGAGACCGTGCGCGATGGCCTCATCACCACCGTCGCTGATTTGCCAGCAGCGCTACGCCGCTCGCTGACCTGGGACCAGGGCACCGAGATGTCGGGGAATGTGGGGTTCCAGACCGCCACCGATATGGCGGTGTACTTCTGTGATCCGGGCAGCCCCTGGCAGCGCGGCAGCAACGAGAACACGAACGGTCTCCTACGCCAGTACTTCCCGAAGGGCACCGATCTCTCCCGCCACACGCCCGCAGAATTGCGACGCGTCGCAGAGGACCTCAACGAACGTCCACGCAAGACGCTCGACTGGGACACTCCAGCCGAACGACTCCATGCTTTACTGAATGCGAGTTGAACCAGTGTTGCGACGATGACTGGAACTCAAGCCGCGCACGGCTGGGTCTACTGCTGCGCGGTGATTGATGCCTGGAGCAGGAGGATCCTCGGATGGGCGATCGCGGACCACATCCGGAACGAACTCGTCGTCGACGCGTTGCAGATGGCCCGTTGGCAGCGCCGTCCACCGCCCGGGACGATCGTTCACCCGGACAGGGGCAGTCAGTACACGAGCTGGCTGTTCGGGCACCGACTCCGCCAGGCCGGGCTGCTCGGGTCGATGGGCTGGGTCGCCTCGAGCCAGGACAACGCGGCGATGGAGTCGTTCTGGTCGTCCATGCAGCGCGAGCTGTTGGACCGGCGGTCGTGGCCGTCGAAACAGGTCCTCGCGACGGCGATGTTCGAGTGGATCGAGGGCTGGTCCAACTCCCGCCGGCGACACTGCGGGATCGGGATGCTGTCACCCCACGAGTTCGAAACCCTTCACGCCCCCGCTGCCACGGCGGCTTGAATCAACCACCATCAACCGTCCGGGAAACCGGGTCAGGCTCCCAAGCCCTCAAACCCGTACTGGAGCGACTCACGCACGAACGTGAACCCGACGAGCGGCTCCTGACCGGTCCCCGCGGTGGGGTGCTCACCACAGGGTGTGTGCGGGATGCGACGAAGTGGGATCAGCTTGTCACCGAGCTTGAGCTACCCAGCCTCACCGGGCACGGACTCCGCCACACCGGAGCGACCTGGCTCGCAGACGCTGGCATCCCGCTCCATGTCCTCCACGGCATCCTTGGACACAAATCAATCGAGACGACCCGCGGCTACCTCCACCCCGGCACCAGGCACCTCGCCGACGCCGCCGCACGCGCCAACGCGTTCCTCGACGGACACAAGTACCCCGAGCATGAGAGCCCCGCATCGTCCGGTCTAGCGACGGCCCCTCGGCGATGAAAAGGCTGCCGATCGCGGCCCAAAACGGGCTCCAGGTCCCGGCCAGGTCCCGGCTCGTCACAACGGCCGCAATCGAAGCGTCCCGGAAGGTGTCAACATCCGCGGTCGGATGTTTTCATAAACCCCTCCGAAAAGGACACCAGAAACGACGAAGCCCAGGTGAGAAATTTACTCTCACCTGGGCTTTTCTGTCGGGATGACAGGATTTGAACCTGCGACCCCTTGACCCCCAGTCAAGTGCGCTACCAAGCTGCGCCACATCCCGCGACCGTGTTCGACGCCGCTTCCGGCCCCGAACACCCGAGTTACATTACCCCAACCCTGCCCGAATTTCACATCGGCGCAGGCGACTCGCGAGCCGCCCGCGCCGCATGGAAACCGAGCCAGTAGGGGCAACCACTCAGCGCTTGCGCTGGCGCTTCTCCCTCACGCGCATGCTGACCTCCAGCGGGGTGCCCTCGAAGCCGAAGGTCTCGCGGATGCGGCGCTGGATGAACCGGCGGTAGCCGGGGTCCAGGAAGCCGGTGGTGAACAGAACGAACTTCGGCGGGCGGGAGGAGACCTGCGTGCCGAAGAGGATGCGGGGCTGCTTGCCGCCGCGCACGGGGTGCGGATGCGCGGCCACGATCTCCCCCAGGAATGCGTTGAGGCGCCCGGTGGGGATGCGGCGGTCCCACGATTCCAGGGACGTGTGCAGCGCAGGGACGAGCTTGTCCTTGTGCCACCCGGTCTTGGCCGAGAGGTTTACGCGCGGCGCCCAGGACACGTGGGCCAGATCCCGTTCGATCTCGCGTTCCAGGTAGAACCGGCGCTCGTCGTCCAGGGTGTCCCACTTGTTGAACGCGAGCACCAGGGCGCGCCCGGAGTCCACGGCCATCTGCAGGATCCGCACGTCCTGCTCGGAGAGCACCTCGTCCACGGCGAGCAGCACCACGGCGACCTCCGCGCGCTCCAGGGCGGTCTGCGTGCGCAGGGACGCGTAGAAGTCCGCGCCCTGCTGCAGGTGCACGCGGCGGCGGATGCCGGCGGTGTCGATGAACCGCCACGCCTCCCCGCCCAGGAGGATGATCTCGTCCACGGGGTCGCGCGTGGTGCCGGCGGTCTCGTCCACCACCACGCGGTCCGAGCCGGCAAGCTTGTTCAGCAGCGAGGACTTGCCCACGTTCGGCCGTCCGATCAGTGCCACGCGGCGCGGACCGCCCTCCAGCTCCGCCTCGGCCACCTCGGAGAACTCGGGCAACGCCTTCACGAGCGCGTCGAGCGCGTCACCGGAGCCCTTGCCGTGCAGGGCGGAGACCGGGAACGGCTCCCCCATGCCCAGGGACCACAGCGCGGTCGCGTCGATCTCCAGCTGCGGGGAGTCCGCCTTGTTGGCCACCACGATGATCGGCTTCTTCACGCGCCGCAGCATGTTCACCACGGCCTCGTCCGTGGCGGTCACGCCCACGGTCACGTCCAGCACGAGCAGCACCGCGTCCGCGTTCTCCACGGCCAGCTCCGCCTGCTCCGCCACACGCTTGTGGATGCCCTTGGCATCCTGCTCCCAGCCCCCGGTGTCCACCAGGGTGAAGTTCTTGCCGTTCCACTCTGCCTTGTAGGACACGCGGTCACGGGTCACGCCCGGGGTGTCCTCGACCACGGCCTCGCGGCGGCCGAGCACGCGGTTGACGAGCGTGGACTTGCCCACATTCGGCCGTCCGACGACCGCCACCACGGGATCGGGGCGGCGCGCGTTGCGCTCGTCCTGCCCGTCGATCCAGTCCGCGAGCAGCAGCGCGTCCTCGTCGTCGAGCTCGTAGTCGGCCAGTCCCTCGCGCAGGGCCTGCGCCCGGGCCTCGGCCTCGTTGTCGTCGATCGCGGCCAGGCGCTGGGAGATGTCCTCGTTGCCCCCGCCCAGGACGGACTGCTCGTAGGAGTCCACCGTGGGCTCGTCGGGTGCGCTCATGGTTGCCTCGCTTCCTCGGGGGCCGCAGCACCCGTGTCGTCGGGGGCCTCGGCGGCCCCGTCGTGTGCCGTGTCCGTGTCACGGATGACCAGGTCGATCACTCCCTGCACGGTTTGTTCCATGGTCAGTTCGGAGGAGTCCAGCAGGTGGACGCCGTCCTGGGCACTGGTGAAGTTCACCACGGTGGAGTCCTTCGCGTCACGGCCCACCACCTGTGCCTGCAGGTTTGACGACGCCGCCGCGCCCAGCTGCCTGCCCCGCCGCGCCATCCGCGCGGCCTGCGAGGCGGTCAGCAGGATCCGCACGTCTGCGTCCGGGGCCACCACGGTGGTGATGTCCCGGCCCTCGGCGACGATCCGGTTCCCGCTCTCGTGGATGATCTCCCGCTGCATCCGCACCAGGATCTCGCGGGCCGCGACTGTGGTGGAGACCGCCGAGACGTGGTCGGTCACGCGGTCCCCCCGGATGGCCGCGCGGACATCCTGCCCGGCCACGAGGATGCGCTCCTCATCCGGGTCCGTGCCCATCTCCAGGGGGACGGAGCGCGTGGCAACCAGGACCGCCGCGTCGTCGTCCAGGTCCACTCCGGACTCCAGGCACCACCACGTCACCGCGCGGTACATGGCACCCGTGTCCAGGTAGGCCAGCCCGAACCGGCGGGCGACCTCCTTGGAGACCGACGACTTCCCGGACCCCGAGGGCCCGTCGATCGCGATCACCAGTCGTGCGTTCACGTCGCGTGCGTTCATCACTGCACCACCTTCCAGCCGCGTTGCTGCAGCTCGTCGACGAGGTCCGCGTGCCGGGAGGGCTCCACCGACGCCGTCACCAGACCCACGGGCTGCCCGGGCGAGTGCTCCAGGCGCATGTCCTCCAGGTTGACCCCGATCTCCCCGATCTCCGTGAGCAGCCGCGCGATCTGGCCCGGGGTGTCGTCCACGGCCACCGTGAGGGTCGCGAACGCACGGGGCGCGCCGCCGTGCTTGCCGGGGATGCGGGCCTGGCCCGCGTTGCCCTCCGCCATCAGCTGGGCGATGTCCAGGCGAGCGCCCGGGGCCTCCGGGTTCTCCAGCGTGGCGATCAGACGGTCGATGTCCTCGCGCACCTCGTGCAGGAACGCCACCACGGGACGGGCGTTCGCGGAGAGGATCTGCACCCACAGCCCGGGGTCCGAGCCGGCGATCCGGGTGGTGTCCCGCAACCCCTGCCCGGCCAGAGAGAGGTGGTGCGGAGGGGTCTCCTGCAGCCGGGAGGCCAGCAGCGAGGACATCACCTGGGGCAGGTGGGAGATCAGCGCCACGGTCTCGTCGTGCTCGGCGGGCTCCATCACCGTGATGGTCGCGCCCAGGTCCACCGCGAGGTTCTTGGCCGCGGCCACGGCACGGGCGCCGGTCTCCGGACCGGGGCAGATGACCCACGGCATGGAGGTGAACAGCTCACCGCGTGCCGCCACCGGGCCGGACTTCTCGCGCCCGGCCATCGGGTGGGTGCCCACGTACCGGGTGAGGTCCGCACCCGCGGCACGCACGGCGTCGAGAATGGGGCCCTTGACCGAGGCGATGTCCAGCACCACGGCGTCGGTGTGCTCGGCGAGCGCCTCGACGACGAGCTCAGCGACCACGTCCGGGGGTGCCGCAACCACCACGAGGGCGGGTTCGGGCACCTCCTCGTGGGCGGCACGGGCGGCGCGCACGGAGCGGCCCGCCCCGATGTCCTGCGCCACGGCCTCCGTGGTGGGCGAGGAGTCCCGGACGTGCACGTCCACGCCCAGGTGGCGCAGCCCCAGCCCGATGCTCGCACCGAGCAGGCCGGAGCCGACCACCAGGACGGGCCCGGTGCTCGTGGCGATCGTGGGGACCACGCTCACATCCCCACGGAGGCGAGGAGGTTGCCCACCTCGGTGTGGGAGAGCTTGCGCACCGTGCCCTGCTTCTGGTCCCCGATCGCGATGGGGCCCACGTGGGTGCGGGCGAGCTTCTCCACGGGGTGGTCCACGGCGTCGAACATGCGGCGCACGATCCGGTTGCGCCCGGAGTGCAGGACCACCTCGATGAGCACGTGGCCGGGGGTGGAGTCCACCAGGCGGAAGTCGTCCACCTTGGCGATGCCGTCCTCCAGGCGGATGCCCTCCTTCATCTGGTTGCCGATGCCCTTCTCCACGGGCCCGTGCACCTGCACGAGGTAGGTCTTGGGCACCTCGTAGGAGGGGTGGGTCAGGCGGTTGGTGAGCTCGCCGTCGTTGGTCAGCAGCAGCAGCCCCTCGGTCTCCACGTCCAGGCGACCCACGTGGAACACGCGCTCGTGCTTGCGGGGGTCCAGGTAGTCGCTCACGCAGCGGCGACCGTCCGGGTCCTCCATGGTGGAGACCACACCGGCGGGCTTGTTGAACGCGTAGTAGACGAGCTTCTCGTCCGTCTGGATGCGCATGCCGTCCACGTGGACCACCTGCAGCGCGGGGTCCACGCGCACACCGAGCTCGGTCACGATCTGCTCGTCCACGCTCACGCGGCCGTCCTGGATCATCTCCTCGCACACCCGGCGGCTGGCCACCCCGGCCTGCGCCATGAGCTTCTGCAGCCGCACGCCGTTCTCGTCGTGGACCTCCAGCCGGTCCACGGGCGGGTTCTTGGGACGACGACGCCGGTGCGGGCCGTGCTCCTTGATCGCCGAGGCGCGGCGCTCGTACTTGTCCACACCCGCGAACGCGCGGGGCTTCTGCGGACCCTTCTGCCCGGCGGCAGCCTTGGGCTTGCCCGGGCCCTTGCCCCGCCCGGAAGCGGGACCCTTGGCGTAGCCGCGCCCGGCGGCGTCGCCCGTGCGCGAGCCCTTGCCCGGGCCGGAACCCTTGCCGGATCCCGAGCTCTTGCCCGGTCCGGAGCGGAAGCCGCCCTTGGGGCCGGCCTTGGAGCCCTTGCCGCGCCCCTGGGGGCCGCGGGCGCCCCCGCCGCGTGCCGAGTTGCCGTGTGATGCTGCCATGCGTCGATCAGTCCTCTATGTCGTCAAGTTGGTCGGTTCCGGGCAGCAGAGGTGCAATGTCCGGGAGCTCGTCCAGCGAGCCGAGACCGAGTTTTTCCAGGAAAAGGGGGGTCGTGGAGTACAGGACGGAGCCGGAGGCCTCGTCGCGCTCCCACGCGGTGAGCAGGCCTCGCTGCACCAGGGTGCGCACCACGCCGTCCACGTTCACGCCGCGGATGGCGGAGACGCGCGAGCGGGAGACCGGCTGCAGGTACGCCACCACGGCCAGGGTCTCCAGTGCGGCCTGGGAGAGCCGGGAGCTGCTGCCCTCCACCACGAAGTCCGTCACGAGCTGCGCGTGGTCGCTGCGGGCGTAGATCCGCCAGCCGCCGGCCACTTCCCGCAGCTCGAAGCCCCGCACCCGCGGAGCTGCCGGAAGGTCGTTCTCCCGGTGCGTGGGTGAGTGCGTGTGTGAGGCCGACCGTCCATCATAGCCCGGCTCCGTGAGCTGGGGTGGGGGTGCCGCGGTGTTTCCGGTCACGCCGTCGTAGTCGGCCTTCAGGTGCTCCAGCGCGCTGCGCACCCGGTGCGAGGACTCCCCCGTGACGCGCGCGAACTCGTCCACCCCCACGGGGGCGGCGGCCACCATGAGCACCGCTTCCAGCGCCGAGAGCAGGTCGTCTCCCGTGCGGTTCTCCCCGGGAGTCTCCACCGGGGGTGCGGGGTCCGTCTCGGCCACGCGCTCATCATCTCCTTCGGTACGGTTCACACCGATCCTGTACTGGGTTCAGTCTCCCAGGTTTTCGCTCTCCGTGCCCACCGGGGCCTGTGGTGCCGAGCCCTCGTGGCCGCCGGGTGCCGCCGCCGCGACCTCGTCGGGCTCAGCACCCGTGTACTTGCTGTTCAGCGCTTCCGCGGACCAGTCCCGGGCTCCGTCCCAGCGCACGAGCAGGGGTCCGAGCACCTCGTCCTGGTGCAGGCGCACCACGCGGTCCCGGTACATCTCGAGCAGGGCCAGGAAGCGCACCACGACCACCAGGGTGGACTCCGCGTCCGTGATCAGGGAGTCGAAGGTGTGCTCCGCACCGTCCCGCAGAGCCTCGGCCAGGATCTCCGCCTCGTCCGCGACCCGCACCTGCGCGCCGTGCAGGTGCGCGACGTCGACCTCCTGCGGCACGTGGCGCTCCGGGTCCAGCGCCGCGACCGCGAGGTGCGCGAGCTGATCCGGGGTCAGCGTCCACACGAGCGGGGGCAGGGCCGTGGTCACGGCGGGGTCGAGGTCCACCTGGCGTGGGATCCGCACGGACTCCGCGGCGAGGCGCACGTTCAGCCGCCCCGCGACCTCCTTGAACGCCTTGTACTGCAGCAGCCGGGCGAAGAGCAGGTCGCGGGCCTCCAGCAGCTCGACGTCGTACTCGTCCTCCACCTCGCCGCGGGGCAGCAGCCGGGCCACCTTGAGGTCCAGCAGCGTGGCGGCCACCACCAGGAACTCGCTCGCCTCGTCCAGTGCCTGGGGCGACGCCGTGCGCTGCAGGGCGCCCACGTACTGGATGAACTCGTCCGTGACCACCGACAGGGACACCTGGGTGATGTCCATCTCGTGCTTGGCGATCAGCGAGAGCAGGACGTCGAACGGGCCCTGGAAGTTCTCCAGGGCCACGGTGAACCCGCTGCTCCCCTGCCCGGTCCGCTCCGCCTCGGCCTCGGCGGGAACGGGGACGGGCGGCGCCACGACGTCGACGTCGACGTCACTCACGCGCCCCGCTCCCCCGGGCGCAGCCCTCTCAGGTGGCGCGTTCCGGCCAGGTGGCGCATTCCCGTCAGCCAGCGCGTACCGGCCAGGGCGCTCGCCCGGCTCGGCCGGTGTGCCTCAGTGAGGGCGCGCGTCCGCCGGTGCTGCTCAGGCACGACGGATCAGGGCGCGCCGCCGCGCGAGATGAGCTCGCGGGCAAGCTGACGGTAGGACTCCGCGCCCGGGTGGTTGGTGGCGAAGTTCAGGATGGGCTCCGCGGCCACCGTGGCGTCCGGGAACTTCACGGTGCGCTTGATGACGGTGTCGAAGACCGTGTCCCCGAACGCGTCCACGATCCGGGCGATGACCTCGCGCGAGTGCAGGGTGCGGGAGTCGAACATCGTGGCCAGCACGCCGTCGATCTGCAGCTTCGGGTTGATGCGGTCCTGCACCTTGGAGATCGAGTCCACCAGCAGGGCCACCGCGCGCAGCGCGAAGAACTCGCAGATCAGCGGGATGATCACGCCGTGCGAGGCCGTGAGCGCGTTGACGGTGAGAAGGCCCAGGGAGGGCTGGCAGTCGATGAGGATGACGTCGTAGTAGTCCTCCACCTTGCGCAGCGCGGAGGCGAGCACCTGCTCGCGGGCCACCTCGTTGACGAGCTGCACCTCCGCCGCGGAGAGGTCGATGTTGGCGGGCAGCAGGTCGACGTTCTCCACGTGAGTCTGCTGCACGACGTCCCACACGTCCACGGAACGGTCCATCATCACGTTGTAAATGGTCAGGTCCAGCTCGTGGGGGTTGGAGCCGAAGCCCGCCGAGAGCGCGCCCTGAGGGTCGAAGTCCACGAGCAGCACCTTGCGGCCGAGCTCCGCGAGCGCGGCGCCCAGGTTGATGGTCGAGGTGGTCTTGCCCACCCCTCCCTTCTGGTTCACCATCGCGATGATGCGCGCGGGTCCGTGCTCAGTGAGCTCGGGGGGATCCGGGAAGGTTCGCACGGGACGTCCCGTGGGGCCTACGGCGTCCGACACCGCAGCCTGGGTCTGCTGGGGCCTCTCATCATGGGCGTTGCTCACGGGCGACGGCCTTCCTTCCTGGGCGGGACAACGGGGTCTCAACGCCCTACCCTACCGCCGACGTGCTGTTCCGCTCCCAGCGTCCGGCCCCGAGCCTGCCCAGCGCCTGGGCTCGGGGCCGCGCTCGGAGGACGGGATGACGGCGAACGCCCACCCGGTGGCGTGCACCGGGTGGGCGTCAGGGGCCGTTGCTCGGCCGGGTCGCGCTAGTGGGCTGCGGGCGGAGGAGTCGACGGCGTGCCCGTCGTCGACGTCGCACCAACCTCCCCTGCCGGGGCGCTCTGCGTGACCGAGGCGTGCGGGTCAACGGCCAGCGTGGTCTCGTCGAAGGGCTCCGCGCCGGAGAGGACCCGCTGCACGCGGGCCTTGTCCACTTCCTTCACCCACGTGCCGAGCACGAGCGTGGCCACGGCGTTGCCGGAGAAGTTGGTCAGGGCGCGAGCCTCGGACATGAAGCGGTCGATGCCGACGATCAGGTCCACGCCGTCCAGCAGGTCCGGGCGGTGGGACTGCAGTCCGGCCGCCAGGGTGGCGATGCCAGCGCCGGTGACACCGGCCGCGCCCTTGGAGGCGATGATCATGAACACGAGCAGGGCGATCTGCTCACCGATCTGCAGGGGCTTGCCCATGGCGTCGGCCACGAACAGTGCGCCCATGGTCAGGTAGATGGCCGTGCCGTCCAGGTTGAACGAGTACCCGGTGGGCACCACGATCCCCACCACGGTCTTCGACACACCCAGGTGCTCCATCTTGGCGATCAGCCGCGGCAGGGCCGCCTCGGACGAGGACGTGGAGAAGATCAGCAGGTACTCGCGTGCCAGGTACTTCATGAGCGTGAAGATGTTCACACCGGAGACGAGCTTCAGGATCAGGCCCAGGATCACCACGATGAAGAGGATGCAGGTGACGTAGAACGCGACCATGAGCCCGAGAAGGGAGAACACGGCCTTCAGACCCGTGGCCCCCACGACCGCCGCGATGGCGCCGAACGCCCCGATCGGGGCGAGCCACATGATCATCGACAGCAGGCGGAACACCACAGCCTGGATGTAGCCCACGGCCTTGAGCACGGGCTGTCCGGCCTCCCCCATGGCCTGCAGGGCGAAGCCCACGAGCAGGGCGACCAGCAGGGTCTGCAGGATCTGCCCCGAGGTCAGCGCGGAGAAAAGGGTGGTGGGGATGATACCCAGCACGAAGCCCACCAGGCCGCCCTCGCTCTCCTCGTGGCCGGTGGCCAGGGAGGACTGGTCGAAGTGCGCGTTCGCAAGATCCAGACCGGCGCCGGGCTGGACGATGTTGCCCACCACCAGGCCGATGGCGAGCGCGAAGGTGGACATCACGATGAAGTAGAGCAGCGCCAGACCGCCCACCTTCCCGACCGTGGCGGCCTTGGCCACCGAGCCCACGCCCAGCACGATCGTGCAGAAGATCACGGGCGCGATGATCATCTTGATGAGCGCCACGAAGCCCGTGCCGAGCGGCTTCAGTGCCACCCCTGCATCGGGGAACACGAGACCCACCACGATGCCCAGGACCACCGCGGCGATGACCGCGATGTAGAGGTAGTGGGTGCGGTCGCGCTTCTTCTTGACCGGTGGTGGCGCGTCACGCGGATCGCGCGCGGCGGGTTGGTTCGTCATGGTGGCTCCTGATCGATCGGTGTGTGTCCGGTGCGCGGGCGGGCTCCCGGGGTGCCGGCCCCGTGTGCTCACGCCCACGTGTGCATGACGGAGCTCACCCTATCCGGGGTTCCCGCCGTCCCCCGAACAGGTCAGCGTTTCGACGCGAGCACGGCCTTCAGCGCCTCAAGCACGGAGTGGTCCTCGATGGTGGAGGGCACCACGTAGGTCTCGCCGTCCGCCATCTGCCGCATGGTCTTGCGCAGGATCTTCCCGGATCGCGTCTTGGGCAGGGCCTCGACCACGGCCACGTCCTTGAAGTCCGCGACCGGCCCGATCTGCGAGCGCACCATTTTCACGAGCTCCTCACGCAGCTGCTCCTGCGTGATCCGGGCACCGGTCTTGAGCACCACGTACCCGGAGGGTCGTTGACCCTTGAGCGGGTCGTTCACGCCGATCACCGCGCACTCGGCCACGTCCGGGTGGGTGGCGACGATCTGCTCCATCTGCCCCGTGGACAGGCGGTGGCCCGAGACGTTGATGACGTCGTCGGTGCGGCCCATCACGAACACGTAGCCGTTCTCGTCGATGTAACCGGAGTCCCCGGTGGCGTAGTAGCCCGGGAAGGCAGAGAGGTAGGAGGAGACGAAGCGTTCGTCGTTGCCCCACAGGGTCGCGAGCGTGCCCGGGGGAAGCGGCAGCCGCACCGCGATGTTGCCCTCCTCCCCGGGCCCCAGGGGCTCGCCGACGGGATCGAGGATCTCCACGTGGAACCCGGGCACCGGCACCGTGGGCGAGCCGGGAACGATGGGCAGCCGCTCGATCCCGAACGGGTTGGCACAGATGGCCCACCCGGTCTCGGTCTGCCACCAGTGGTCCACCACGGGGACGGCCAGAACCCGGGCGGCCCAGTGGTAGGTTTCCGGGTCCAGCCGCTCCCCCGCGACGAACAGCGCCCTCAGGGAGGAGATGTCGTACTGCCGGACGAATTCACCCTCCGGGTCCGCCTTGCGAATCGCACGCAGGGCAGTGGGTGCGGTGAACAGCACCTTCACTCCGTGCTCGGCCACGCGCTTCCAGAACGCTCCGGCATCCGGGGTGCCCACGGGCTTGCCCTCGTAGACCACGGTGGTGGCCCCGGCCAGCAGGGGCCCGTAGACGATGTACGAGTGCCCCACCACCCACCCGACGTCTGACGCCGTCCACATCACGTCCCCGGCGCCGATTTCGTAGATGTTCGCCATGGACCAGGTCAGCGCCACCGCATGGCCGCCGTTGTCCCGCACCACACCCTTGGGCTTTCCCGTGGTCCCGGACGTGTAGAGGATGTAGAGGGGGTCGGTGGCCTTGACCACCACGGGTTCGGCCGGAGCCACCCCGTCCTGCGCCTCGATCCAGGAGAGCCACGAGGGACCGGCGGATGCCGTCGCCCTCTCGCGGGCCCCGGCCACCGTGGTCTCGAAGCCGTCACGCTCGTGGACCAGCACCGCCAACGGCGCGTGCTCGCTGAGCTGCAGCGCCTCTTCGATCGCGGGCAGGTACTCGATCCGCCGCTTGGGCTCCACACCACCGGAGGCCGTCACGATCACCACCGGCTGCGAGTCGTCGATGCGGCTCGCGAGCTCACGGGGCGCGAAGCCGCCGAAGACCACGGAGTGCACCGCCCCGATCCGCGCGGACGCGAGCATCGCGATCACGGACTCGGCAATCATCGGCATGTACAGAAGCACGCGGTCCCCCTTCCCCACCCCCTGCGCGGCGAGCGCGCCGGCGAAGCGCGCCACGCGATCCTGCAGCTGCGCGTAGGTGATGTGCTCTTGCACGTTGAGCACGGCGGAGTCGTAGATCAGCGCGGTGCGCTCCCCGTGGCCCGCGGCCACGTGCCTGTCCACCGCGTTGACGCACGTGTTCAGCTCCCCGTCCGGGAACCAGCGGTAGATGGGCGCGGCGGAGTCGTCCAGCACCCGTGTGGGGGCCTTGACCCAGTCCACGGCCCGGGCGGCGTCGAGCCAGAACTGCTCGGGGTTCTCCACACTCGCGCGGTAGACGGATTCGTAGGTGCTCGGCGTCATGGCTTCCTCCGGGTGTGGTGCGGGCGGGCTTCGGCGTAGTGACAGCGTAGTGTCATGGATCACATGCAAACAAGGGTTGTGTATACAAAAGACGGGGAATTTCGTGTCAATCTTCCATAATGCTTGGTTCGAGACGCGCGGATGTATACAGTGAGGGTGTTTCCACACGTCAGGAGGAGCCATGCGAGCTGGTGAGCGCGCGTACCGCGAGCTGCGGGCGGACATCGTGTCCTGGCGGCTGACCCCGGGTCAGGTGCTCGGCGAGGTGGACCTATCCGAACGTCTCGGCATCTCCCGCACTCCAGTGCGCGAAGCGCTCTCCCGTCTCACCGCGGACGGGCTGACCGAGCCCCACAACGGCCGTGGCGTCGTCGTCAGCGCCATCTCCGCCGGGGACGTCCGCGCGCTCTACGAGCTGCGGGACAGCCTGGACTGCCGCGCCGCAGAGCTCGCCGCGCAGCGCGGCGACAGGGACACCTTCCGCGCCCTGGCCGAGGAGCTCTCGCACGCCGCGGAGGCCCTCTCCGACGACCCGGACCACCCCGCCTACTACGAGCTCGTGGACCGCATGGACGCCGAGATCGACCACGCGGCCGGCAACCCGTACCTGCAGCAGGCCCTCGCCAACGTGCGGCTGCACCTCGCCAGGGTCCGTCGACTGTCCACCTCCAACCCCCGGCGTCTCGCGATCGCGGCCGCCGAGCACGAGGCCATCGCCCGATCCATCGCTGAGGGGGACCCCGCGCTCGCCGTGGCCACCACCCGCGTGCACCTGAAGAACGCGCTGGGCAACGCCCTGCGCACCCCCGAACTCGCCCCGGTCAGCCCGGTGGCCTCCTGAACCCGGCCGCGACCGGCCGCTCGAGAACCCGAGAACTCCCGCCCCGAAAGGAACGCCCGTGACCGTCACACACACCGTGCGCACGTACTCGTCCAAGGAGGAGCTGCCCCGCGAGGAGCAGCTCGCCCACAAGCTCGCCGCCGTGGCCACGGACCCCGTGGCCGTGGCACCCGAGGTCGTGGAAATGGTGGTCAACCGCATCATCGACAACGCCTCCGTGGCCATCGCGTCCCTGAACCGCGGGCCCATCGTCTCCGCCCGCTCCCAGGCGCTGTGCCACCGGGTGGTCCCGGGCGGCGGCTTCACGGGGCAGGGGGCGCTGCTCTACGGGGCTCCGGAGAACGACGCCGCTGTGTCCCCTGAGTGGGCGGCCTGGGCCAACGGCGTGGCCGTGCGCGAGCTGGACTACCACGACACGTTCCTCTCCGCCGAGTACTCCCACCCCGGTGACAACATTCCGCCCATCCTGGCGGTGGCCCAGCACGTGGGCAGCACCGGCGAGGACCTTATCCGTGGGATCGCCGCCGGTTACGAGATCCAGGTGGACCTCGTCAAGGGCATCTGCCTGCACGAGCACAAGATCGACCACATAGCGCACATCGGCCCCTCCGCGTCCGCAGGCATCGGCGCCCTGCTGGGCCTGGACACCGAGACCGTCTTCCAGGCGATCGGCCAGGCGCTGCACACCACCACCCAGACTCGCCAGTCCCGCAAGGGCGAGATCTCCACGTGGAAGGCTCACGCCCCCGCGTTTGCCGGGAAGATGGCCGTGGAGGCTGTGGACCGCGCAATGCGCGGACAGACCTCCCCCACCCCCATCTACGAGGGTGAGGACGGCGTGATCGCGTGGTTGCTTTCCGGTCCCGAGGCCCGCTACGAGGTGGCCCTGCCCGCGCCGGGTGAAACCAAGCGCGCCATCCTGGACACCTACACCAAGGAGCACTCGGCGGAGTACCAGGCCCAGGCGTGGATCGACCTCGCCCGCAAGCTGCGCCGCGAGCACCCCGAGCTCGCGGACCCGGCGAACGTGGCGTCCGTGCTCATCAAGACCTCGCACCACACGCACTACGTGATCGGCTCCGGGGCGAACGACCCCCAGAAGTACGACCCCACGGCCTCGCGCGAGACCCTGGACCACTCGATCCCCTACATCTTCACGGTCGCCCTTCAGGACGGTGCGTGGCACCACGTGGACTCCTACGCCCCGGAGCGGGCCGCCCGCCCGGACACCGTGGAGCTGTGGCACAAGGTGACCACGCAGGAGGATCCCGAGTGGACCCGCCGCTACCACTCGCTGGACATCTCCGAGAAGGCATTCGGAGGATCGGTGGAGATCACCCTGACGGACGGCTCGGTCATCACGGACCAGATCGCCGTGGCGGACGCTCACCCGCTGGGAGCCCGCCCGTTCGCCCGTGAGCAGTACATCACCAAATTCCGCACCCTGGCTGAGGGCCTGGTGGCCCCCGAGGAGATCGAGCGCTTCCTCGACACCGTCCAGCGGCTGCCCGAGCTGAAGGCCGGCGAGCTGGGCCAGCTGAACATCGCCGCGGCCGTGGAGCTGGAGACGTCGCCGAAGGGAATCTTCTGATCATGCTGTACACCACCGTGACCCCCGCGCAGAAGCGCGAGCGCTTCCGGGAGCTGCTGGCCGACCCGCAGATCTCCCAGTTCCCCGGCGCGTTCACCCCGCTGTCCACCAAGCTCATCCAGGAGCAGGGCTTCGAGGGCGTCTACATCTCCGGCGGTGTCCTGGCCAACGAGCTCGGCCTGCCGGACATCGGGCTGACCACGCTCACGGAGGTGGCCACCCGGGCCGGACAGATCGCCCGCAGCACGGACCTGCCGTGCCTCGTGGACGCGGACACCGGCTTCGGCGAGCCCATGAACGTGGCCCGCACCGTGCAGGAGCTCGAGGACGCCGGCCTGGCCGGCTGCCACATCGAGGACCAGTTCAACCCGAAGCGCTGCGGGCACCTGGACGGCAAGAACGTGGTGGACACCGCCACCGCCACCCAGCGCATCCTCGCCGCCGTCGCGGCCCGCCGCGATCCGAACTTCGTGATCATGGCGCGCACCGACATCCGCGGGGTGGAAGGGTTCGACGCCGCCGTGAACCGGGCGAAGGCGCTGGCGGACGCCGGCGCGGACGTGATCTTCCCCGAGGCCATGGCGGACCTCTCCGAGTTCGAGCGCATGGCCTCCGCACTGGACGTGCCCGTGCTCGCGAACATGACCGAGTTCGGCAAGTCCGAGCTGTTCACCACGCAGCAGCTGCAGGACGCCGGGGTGTCCATGGTCATCTACCCCGTGTCCCTGGAGCGCCAGGCCATGGGTGCGATGGAGCGCCTGCTCACCACCATCCGCGAGGACGGCACGCAGCAGGCGCAGGTGGACACCATGCTCACCCGCAAGCGGCTGTACGAACTCGTGGACTACACGGGGTACAACCAGTTCGACTCCGGGGTCTTCAACTTCGAGGTGCCCGGCTCCCCGAACGCGTGACCTGCTGTTCCCACCCCGCCCGATGTGGTGGGGTGGGAACCACGTACTTTTCTGTCCACTGCTGTCGAAGGAGATCAACCGTGGCTGACACCGAAATCCGCAAGGGCCTCGCAGGCGTCGTGGCGGACGCCACCGCCGTGTCCAAGGTCAATGCCGAGACCAACTCCCTGCTCTACCGGGGCTACCCCGTGCAGGAGCTCGCCCAGAACTGCTCCGCGGAGGAGGTCGCCCTGCTGCTGTGGAACGGTGAGCTGCCGTCCGCGGAGCAGCTTCGTGCCTTCCAGGACTTCGAGCGCACCCACCGCGCCCTCACGCCAGAGCTGCGGCGCGTGATCGACGAGCTGCCCACCACGTGCCACCCCATGGACGTGTGCCGCACCGCCGCGTCCGTGATCGGCGCGCAGCACCCGCTCGCGGAGGACAACTCCCCCGAGGCCGAGCTGGCCAAGGCCCAGGAGCTGTTCGCGGTCATGCCGGCCGTGGTCTGCTACGACCAGCGGCGCCGGCACGGCCAGGAGCCCGTGGAGCCCCGCGAGGACCTCGACTACGCACAGAACTTCCTCTGGATGGCCTTCGGCGAGGAGGCCGCGCCCGAGGTGGTGGACGCGTTCCGCGTGTCGATCATCCTGTACGCGGAGCACTCCTTCAACGCCTCGACCTTCACGGCGCGCGTGATCACCTCCACGCTCTCGGACCTGCACTCCGCAGTCACCGGCGCGATCGGCGCCCTCAAGGGCCCGTTGCACGGCGGCGCCAACGAGGCCGTCATGCACACCTTCGAGGAGCTCGGCATCCGCAAGGAGGAGACCGCTGAGGAGGCCGAGAAGCGCGCCAAGGAGTGGATGGACCAGGCCCTGGCCGAGAAGAAGAAGGTCATGGGCTTCGGCCACCGGGTCTACAAGCACGGTGACTCCCGTGTGCCAACCATGCAGGACGCTCTGTTCCGCATGCTGGACTACTACGACCGCCAGGAGATCCTGGGACTCTACAGCGGTCTGGCGAAGTCCATGGACGAGGCCAAGTCCATCAAGCCCAACCTGGACTACCCCGCCGGGCCCACCTACTGGCTCATGGGTTTCGACATTCCCACGTTCACGCCCATCTTCGTGTGCGCTCGGATCGTCGGGTGGAGCGCCCACATCATGGAGCAGCGCGCCAACAACTCGCTGATCCGCCCACTGTCCGCCTACAACGGCCCGGACGAGCGCCACCTGAACTGACCCGCGAATCCGACCACGACGCCGTGCCCCGCCTTCTGCGGGGCACGGCGTCGTTCGTGCTGCGGCCCCCTGCGCCTTCTGACTCCCCGGCGCCACCGCGCCTGCGCCGCACGCGGGGCATCGTCGTCCTCCGTGGGGCCCGCCTCTCCGAATCGCACCGGGCGCGCGGCACAGCGCCGCGCCCTCGCCCGGCGGCTCAGTAGGTCGGAGCTGCCGGGAGCTCGAGGTACGCCTCGAGGTTCGCCCGCCCGCTCTTCTTGACGCTCTTCGCGGTGACGGTCCCCACGTAGCGCAGGTGCCACGGCTCGTAGGCGTAGCCGGTGGTGGGTGTCTGGCCCTGCGGGTAGCGCACGATGAATCCGTACTCGTGGGCGTGGGCCGCGATCCACCGGCCCTGCGGCGTGGCCGAGAAGCACGCGAGCAGAGTGCAGGCGCCGGTGGGCGTGGCGACGTCCACGGCGAGGCCCGTCTGGTGCTCGGAGTAGCCCGGCCGCGCGGAGAGGGAATCTGCGATCGCCTGCCCGTAGGAGGCGGTGTACCCGCGGTAGAGCGAGTCCTGCGTCGCGTAGTCCCGGTACCCGCTCTGCGCCACCAGCGGGACGCTCTGCGCGGTGGCCGCACGGCTCATGCGCTGGTAGGCAGTTGCCGCGTCGTCGCGCAGCTGGACTCCCCCGCCCACGGCGCGCAGCGGGGACGGCACGTACCTGCGCGGGGACAGCGGGCGCTTCTTGTTGACGACCACCGACGCGCTCGAGGCCGCGTCCACGTCCCGGTGCACCACGGCACCGGCCGTGGCGGTCCAGGTGATGCGTCCGCGCTGGTAGCGCACCTCGCACCCGTTCTTCCCCCACGTCTCCCGGCTCACGGGGTACCCGAGGTTGCCGTGCTCGGAGCCCTCCGCGCGCCAGCGGGCCAGGATGCCTCCGCGCTGCGCTCGGGCCCCCGTGGTGGGCGACCAGTGGATGGTGCCCTTTTGGTACTGCCGGTAGCACCCGTCGTCGCGCAGCCCGCAGCGCTCCGCAGAGACGGGGTCGCCGAGCCAGGCACCGGGATCAGGCAGCGCACGGTACTCGCGATCGATCCCGATGCCGGTCCCGGACACGGCGGAGACGGGCGACGCCCCGGCCGCGAGCAGTCCCCCGGCCAGCAGCGCGGTGAGCAGGACGTGCGACAGGCGGGAGAGTGTTCGCATGCTCCTCACGGTACTCCGTGGTTCACACCGGGGAAGTGCGGCGCTCCACGAGCACACCGGGTGACGAAGCTGCACGCACACGCCCGGGGCGGGTCCGGCTCAGCGGGCGCGCGGGTGCGATGTCGCGTAGACCTCGCGCAGCGACTCCACCGAGACGCGGGTGTAGATCTGCGTGGTGGCCAGCGATGCGTGACCGAGCAGCTCCTGCACGACCCTCAGGTCCGCACCGCCCTCCAGCAGGTGCGTGGCGAACGAGTGGCGCAGCGTGTGAGGGGTGATGCCCTCTTCCCGGTGGATCGTGCGGGCGGCGTCCTTGACCATGTTCCAGGCGGTCTGCCGTGAGATCCGCGATCCTCGCGCGTTGAGGAAAACGGCCGGGGACCCCTGGCCCTTGCGGGAGAGTTCGGGGCGGGCCCGCACCAGGTAGCGCTGCAGTGCGTCCACGGCGAAGGACCCCACGGGCACGAGCCGCTGCTTGTCGCCCTTGCCGTGGACCCGGATCAGTGCGAGCTCCTCGTCACGAAGGCCGGCGAGGTCGTCCACGTCCAGGTCCACGGCCTCGGAGATGCGGGCTCCCGTGGCGTAGAGCAGTTCCAGGAACGCCCGGGCGCGCAGCCCCACGGGCGTCTCGGGATCCGGCGCGGCCAACAGGTTCTCTACTTCGGTGATCCCGATCGCCTTCGGCAGCCTGCGGCCCGGCACGGGCGGGCTCACGCGGGAGGCGACGTCTGAGTCCACCGTGGACTCGGTGGCCCAGAACGCGTGTGCTCCCCGCACCGCGGCCAGCACCCGCGCGCTGCTGCGGGCGGACAGGGGCGGGTGGCCCTCCTCGCCCTCGCGCAGCACCCGAAGGAACGCCCTGACGTGGTCGGTGGTGATGTCCCGCGGAACGCGAACCTCCGCAGCGCGGGTGGTGAGGTGGTGCTGGTAGCGGGCGAGGTCCCGGCGGTATGCCGCCAGAGTGTTCTCCGCCAGCCCGCGTTCCACCACCAGGTGATCCAGGTACCTCTCGACAGCGCGGCGCAGCTCGGGCGCGGGGTCCTCCGCCGGTGCCGGGTTGGAGCCGGAAGTGCGCCGGCCCGCCTGCGGAGACTCCGCCGCGGAAGTGTCCCGATCCGGATCCGGATCCTGCTCCTGGTCGCGGTTCAGGTCCTGGCCCAGCTCCGGGTCCTGGTCATGGTCCTGGTCGGACGGTGCGTCCGTGGTGGCGTCGGGCGGGAGGGCATCCCTCGAGCGCTCGTTCTGCACGAGCGCCTCTGGGATGACGGGCAGGGGCTCCGTGATCGGCCCGTCCGCCGAAAACCGCTCCGCGCTCACACCGCGAGCTCGGGATGGGCGGGCCAGGCGGCGTCGGCGGGGCGCAGCGTGCGCCAGCCGCGGGCCTTGGCAGCGTGCGCGGCCATGATGCCGAGGGCCGCCGCCGGGGAGGCGAGCCGGCCGGCGAGCACCGCGTCCACGGCGTCGTCGAGGTCCGCGAAGCCTGCCACGATCTCCGCCTCCTCACCCTCGCGGGCGAAGCGCTCCGCCGCGGGAACCTCGGAAAGACCTCGGGCGAGGAAGATGCGGTTGGCCTCGGCGGAGGACCCCGGGGAGTTGTCGAAGTCCACGAGCGCGTCCCACTGCTCGGCCACGAGGTCAGCCTCCTCGCCCAGCTCCCGCCGGGCGGCCTCGACGGCGGGCTCGCCGTCGACGTCGAGCAGACCAGCCGGGATCTCCCACATGCGCATGCCCACCGGGTGGCGGTACTGGTTGATGAGCAGGATGCGGTCCTGCTCATCGAGGGCGACGATCGAGACAGCACCCGGGTGCGTGATGAACTCCCGGACCAGGGGCTTCTCCTGGCCCGCCATGCGGAAGGTCTCACGCCGCACGTTCCAGATGGCGCCGTCCAGCACAGTCTCGGACGCGTCCACCGGTCGCTGATCCGGGCGGTCCCGCAGCTGGTCGGCGGTGATGGAGGTGAATTCCACGGTGACTCCGTTCGGGAAGGGGACGGGACAGGACGGTCCGCGGCGCAGAGGTGCGGCGCCCGACGAGGTGCGGCGTGGACGCACGCGGAAGGGCGGGTGCGGAACACCGCACCCGCCCCACGTCACGAGGCCGTCTGCACCCCGCGGCGCTCCAGTGCGGCCTTCACCAGACCGTCGAACAGCGGGTGCGGGCGGGTCGGGCGGGATGCCAGCTCCGGGTGGGCCTGCGTGGCCACGTAGTACGGGTGCTCCTCGCGCGGCAGCTCCACGAACTCCACCAGGGTGCCCTCCGGAGAGGTTCCCGAGATCCGCAGGCCGGCTCCCGTGAGCGCCTCGCGGTACGCGTTGTTGACCTCGTATCGGTGCCGGTGCCGCTCGGAGACCTCGGTGGCGCCGTAGGTCTCGGCCACCACGGAGCCCTCGGCGAGCGCGGCCGGGTACAGTCCCAGACGCATCGTGCCGCCCAGGTCCCCGGCGCCCTCGACGAACCGCTTCTGCTCCTCCATGGTCGCGACCACAGGGGTGTCCGTGTCGGGGTCGAACTCGGTGGAGGACGCATTGGGCAGGCCAACGACGTCCCGCGCATACTCGATGACCATGCACTGCAGCCCGAGGCACAGCCCCAGGGTGGGCACCTTGTGCTCGCGGGCCCACTGCAGCGCGCCCAGCTTGCCCTCGAGGCCACGGATACCGAAGCCTCCCGGGACCAGCACCGCGTCCACGTCGCCGAGCTCGCGCTGGGCCCCCTCGGGGGTGTCGCAGAGGTCCGAGGCCACCCACTTGATGCTGACCTTCGCGTTGTTGGCGAACCCGCCCGCGCGCAGCGCCTCGGACACCGAGAGGTAGGCATCCGGGAGGTCGATGTACTTGCCCACGAGCGCCACGCTCACCTGGTGGTCCGGCTCGTGCACTGCAGTGAGCAGCCGGGACCACTGCCGCAGGTCGGCATCCCGGTAGTCCAGACCCAGGTAGTCCAGGATGTAAGTGTCCAGGCCCTGGCTGTGCAGGGTGTTCGGGATGTCGTAGATGCTGGGGGCATCCGGGCAGGAGATCACCGCGTCCAGATCCACGTCGCAGGCGCTGCCGATCTTGCGCAGCATGGCGTCGGGCACGTCCCGGTCGCAGCGCAGCACGAGGGCGTCCGGCTGGATGCCCAGACCGCGCAGCGTGGCCACGGAGTGCTGGGTGGGCTTGGTCTTCAGCTCGCCGGAGGGGCCGATGAACGGAATCAGGGAGACGTGCAGATAGAAGACGTTGCGCCGCCCCACGTCCTGGCGGACCTGGCGGGCCGCCTCGATGAACGGCTGGGACTCGATGTCACCGACCGTGCCACCGATCTCGGTGATGATGATGTCCGGGGCGTTCTCGTCCTCCGCGCGGCGGCGCATCCGGCGCTTGAGCTCGTCCGTGATGTGCGGGATCACCTGCACGGTGTCCCCGAGGTACTCGCCGCGGCGCTCCTTGGCGATCACGGTGGAGTAGACCTGGCCCGTGGTCACGTTCGCGGAGGCGTCGAGGTTCTCGTCGAGAAAGCGCTCGTAGTGCCCGATGTCGAGGTCCGTTTCCGCGCCGTCGTCGGTCACGAAGACCTCGCCGTGCTGGAACGGGTTCATGGTGCCCGGGTCCACATTGAGATAGGGGTCCAGCTTCTGCATGGTCACGGAGAGTCCACGTGCCCGCAGGAGCATTCCGAGTGAGGACGCGGTGAGACCCTTACCGAGGGACGATGCTACGCCCCCCGTGACGAAGATCTGCCGGGTCACCTTGCCGTTGTTCTTTTCTATGCCTGCCTCGTGGGCGGCGTCCTGAGCATTCACCACGGATTTCGAGCCTACCATTCGTGTCTAGTGGGGGTTGCGGAGAGTTGGGGCGTGCGGAAACTTATGCGGTGGCGCCCCGCAGGAGCTCGCGGGCGTGTTCGCGGGCGGCGTCGGAGTCCTCGTGGCCGGCGAGCATCCGGGCCAGCTCGACCACCCGCTCCTCGTGCGTGAGGACCTTCACGTCCGAGACACTGGAGTCGGCTGACTTGGTGACCAGCACGTGCTGGTCCGCGAAGGCGGCCACCTGCGGGAGGTGCGTGACCACCAGCACCTGCACGTTGCGGGCGAGCATCTTCAGTCGGCGACCGATCTCCACCGCGGCCTTGCCGCCCACGCCGGAGTCCACCTCGTCGAAGACGAACGTGGGCACGGGGTCCACCTCGGAGAGCACCACCTCCAGCGCGAGCATGATGCGCGAGAGCTCACCACCGGAGGCCCCCTTCCCGAGCGGGCGGGGCGTCGCGCCGGCGTGAGGTGCGAGCATGAACTCGATGCTGTCCCGGCCGTCGTCGGTGAAGCGCTCGGCGGGCTCCACAGCCACCACGAGCGTCGCGTTGGGCATGGCCAGGGCCGTGAGCTCCTCGCTCACCGCGGCCGCGAGCCGTTTTGCGGCGGCCCGGCGCAGGGACAGCAGGGTGGCGGCGTGCTCCTCGAGCCCCGCGCGCAGCGCCTCCCCCTCGACACGCAGCTCTTCCTCCCGGTGCGGGTCCACGACGAGCTTCTCGAGGCTGGCCCTGGCGTCGTCCGCCCACGCGAGGACCTCGTCGATCGTGGCGCCGTACTTCTTGGTCAGCCGGCGCAGCGCGCTGCGCCGGGCCTCGACCTCCGCGAGGCGGGCCGGGCCGTCCTCATCCAGCCCGCTCCCGTACCCGGAGAGGTCCGCGGCGACGTCCGCGGCGACCACGGTCAGTTCCCGCACCCTCACGGCGAGTGCGGCGAGGTCCGGGTCCGCGTCCGCCTCGTTCTCCAGGGCCTGCTGGGCCTGGGACAGCATGGCGACGGCGTTCGCGCCCGCGGCGTCGTCGTCGTCTGATCCGCTCAGAGCGGTGTGGGCGGTCAGGGCCGCACTGCGCAGAGCCTCGAGGTTCGTGAGCTTCTCGCTCTCCGCGTCCAGCTGGGCGTCCTCGCCCGGGACAGGCTCCACCGCATCGATCTCGGCGAGTGCGGTGGTCAGGCTCTGCGCCTGCAGGGCCCGCTCGCGGGAGTTCTCCTTGGCCGCGCGCAGAGTGGCGACGACGCTGCGGTAGCGGGCGAGCTTCTCCCGGTACAGCCCGAGCTCGTGGGCGATGGGAGGGCCCGCATAGTCGTCCAGGGACTTGCGCTGGGCAACCGGGGACTTCAGGCGCAGCTGGTCCGACTGACCGTGCACCGCCACGAGGGTCTCCCCCACGGCGCCGAGCGTGCCCACGGGGGCCGCACGGCCACCCACGTGGGCGCGGCTGCGGCCCTCGGCGGAGACCGTCCGGGACAGCAGCACGAGTCCCTCCTGCGCACGGCCCACGTCCTCGTGGTCCACGGTTCCACCAGATTCCTCAACGAGACCCACTGCCGGGTGCTCCGCGGGGACCCGGACCGTGGCCTCCGCGAGGGCCTTGGCGCTGCCGGAGCGCACGGCACCGGCGTCCGCCCGGTTGCCCAGCAGCATTCCGAGCGCGGTGACCACCATGGTCTTGCCCGCGCCGGTCTCGCCGGAGAGCACGGAGAGCCCAGGCCCCAGGGGCAGCACGGCGTCGGTGATGACACCGAGGTCGTGGATGTGGATTTCCTCGATCACGGACGAGGCTCCTCACGGTGTCCGGTGGCTGCCGCGCCGCCGCCGTCCGAGGCGCCGTCGGCGGCGTCCTGCGGGGTGCTCGCACCCGGCACTGGCGTTTCTGCAGCGGGTGTGTGCGAGGTCTCCGGGTGGTCCCGGTCGTCGCCGTGGTGCGGGATCTCCCGACCCACTGTGAGCTTGGGCTGGTGCTCGTCCTGCGGGACCACCTTCGTGGTCGGCTGCACCAGCGGCAGTGCGGTGGTCATGGCCTCGCCCTGCTCGCTCGGCATGGGCCCCCGCCAGCCCGCGATGGGAAGCTCGAACTTCCTCACGAGCCGTTCGGAGAACGGCGTGGCGTGTATGCGGGCAAGGTTCACGGACTTCTCCGAGCGGCGCACCTCGATGCGGGAACCCGGCGGGAGATCCGCGGTGCGGCGACCGTCGCACCACAGCACGCCCCGGGCGTCCGTGCGGGTGAGCACTTCCACGGCAATCATGGACCGCGGCGAGATCACCAGGGGACGGGAGAACAGTGCGTGGGCGGACAGCGGCACCATGAGCAGGGCCTCGACCTCCGGCCAGACCACGGGCCCGCCCGCGGAGAACGCGTAGGCGGTGGATCCCGTGGGAGTGGCCATCACCACGCCGTCGCAGCCGAACGTGGACAGCGGCCGGCGGTCCACCTCCGTGACCACCTCGATCATCTTCTCGCGGTCGCCCTTCTCCACGGAGGCCTCGTTGAGGGCCCACGTGTGCAGCACCTTGCGCCGGTGCTCCCACACCGTCACGTCCAGTGCCATGCGGCGCTCCACGGTGTAGCGCCCGTCCACGATCGCTTCGACCGTCTCGCTGAGCCCCGAACGCTCCGACTCCGCCAGGAACCCCACGTGACCCAGGTTCACCCCCAGCAGGGGCGTGTCCACGCCGCGGACCAGCTCGGCGGCCCGCAGGATGGAGCCGTCTCCGCCCAGGACCATGACGATCTCGATCTCACGCAGGGCGAGGTCCTCCTCGAGGATCTCCACCGGGGGCAGACGGAAGCCGTCCGCGCGCAGGGCCTCGACGTCCGGGCGCGAGAGGACGGGCACGAGCCCCGCGGCGTAGAGCTGCTCGCAGGACTGGCGGGCGGCGTCCTTGGCCTCGGAGCGGCCCGTGTGGGTCATCACCAGGATTTTGCGGGTCACGAGTGGGGGTCCATCCTCCTGCGGTCGGGTCCCACGGTGGGCTGACTCAGCCAAGACTACGCGAGCTCTCCGACGCGCTCCGTGCGCCAGGACGTCTGCAGTGCACGAAGAACTCCACGTTGCCGTCCTGCCCCGGCAGCGGGCTCGGGGCTGTGCCGAGGACATCCAGCCCCGTGTCCTCGGCGCACGCCGTCACGCGCCGCACGGACGCCTCCCGCGCGGTCTCGGAGGTCACGACGCCGGTGCGGGAGAGGTTGTGGACGCCCACCTCGAACTGCGGCTTCACCATGAGCAGCAGGTCCCCGCCGGCCCGTGTAGCGCCCGCGAGGGCCGGCAGCACCAGGGTGAGGGAGATGAACGAGAGGTCGCAGACCGTGAGATCCGCCGGTCCCCCGATCTGCGCCGGGTCGAGGTAGCGGACATTGAGCCCCTCGAACACGCGCACCCGCGGGTCCTCGCGCAGCTGCGGAACCAGCTGGTCGTGGCCCACGTCCACGGCGAGCACCTCGCGCGCACCACGGCGCAGCAGGACGTCCGTGAACCCGCCGGTGGAAGCACCGGCGTCCAGGCAGCGCAGCCCGGCGGGGTCTACGTCCGCAAAGCGCTCCAGCGCACCCACGAGCTTGTGCCCGGCGCGGCTCACGTACTCGTCTCCGGCGGACGCGTCCAGCGTGATCTCGTCCTCCGGGCCCACCACCGCCGACGGCTTCACGGCCACGGCGCCGTTGACCCTGACACGGCCCTCCTTGATCCGGACCGCGGCGACCGTCCTGGACCGGGCGAGGCCGCGCTCCGTCACCTCACGGTCGAGACGTGGCACCACCGGCTACCGTGCCGACCGGGCGCGCTCGTTGGCGCCACTCTTGCCCGGACCGCGCTGCTGGCCCGGGCCGACGGAGCCCCCGGCGCCACTGGTCAGCCCCGAAGGTACGTGCCCGGGACGCGCCTCCAGAATCTGCTCGAGCTCGGCGTGCAGGGCCGCGTAGGCGGCCGCGCGCTGGGTCACGGGAAGCTCGCCGATCTCCACTTCACGGGCCAGCACCCGGTCCACGGGCTCCAGGCCTGTGCGCGGCGGCTCCGTGGCACTTTGCTCCGGGTCCCTAAGCTCAGGGGTCGGCAGATCCGTGGTCGGCAGCCGCGCGTCCCCCGGCCCGGTGCCGGGCAGATCCGTGCCGGACAGCTCCGCACGCTCCTCGCTCACGCGGGGTCCTGCCACTGGACGGCGGGCTCGGCCGCCTCGTGCGGGTTCTCGGCCCACCAGGCGGCACACGCAGCGCGCCAGCCGTCGAGGTCGTCCCGCGGCGCGGTCACGACCACGACGCCGTTCGCAACGTCCGCACCCGCCCCGCGGCAGCGTGCGCGCACCCGCCCTGCCCGGCGTTCCACCGCCACGGAGGGGTACGGCTCGAAGAGTTCCCTCAGGGTGCCGAGAAGATAGGTGGGCCGCTGCGCGGGGGGCGCGGCGATCGTGCTGGCAGGTCCGTCCACTCCCGTGAGGACCTCGATGCTCTCCATCTCCGCGTTGTGCGCGCCCAGGATGTCCGTGTCCAGCCGGTCGCCGACCACCGCGGGTCGCGCAGCACCCACACGTCCAGCCGCCTCCCGGAAGATTGGCGCCTCTGGCTTGCCCGCGACGAGAGGCTCCCGCCCGGTCGCCTCTGCCACCGCGGCCACCAGGGTCCCGTTGCCCGGAGCAATGCCTCGCTCCCGCGGGATCGTGCGGTCCGTGTTGGTCGCGCACCACAGCACGGAGTCGTCCGCGAGGGTGAACGACGCTTCGGCGAGCTCCTCCCACCCCAGGTGCGGGTCGAAGCCCTGCACGACGGCGTGGGGTTCCTCCCCCTGGGTGCGCACCGGCACGAGCCCGACGGCGCAGATCTCCTCCGCGAGCGCCGTCGCCCCCGTGACCAGCACGCGAGCGGACGGCGCGAGGCGGTCTGCTAGCAGCGCGGCGGCGGCCTGCGCGGAGGTCACCACGTCCTCGGCCGTGGTGGGCGCACCGAGCGAGGTGATGTGCTCGGCCACAGCCGCGGGCGGGCGGGACGCGTTGTTTGTCACGTACATGACCGCGCACCCGCTCTCACGGGCGCGGTGCAACGACACGGGGGCCCCGTCGATCGCGTGGGGGCCCGCGTAGACCACGCCGTCCAGATCGCACAACAGTGCGTCGAACCGCTCCACGAGGGGGCGGTCCTGATCCGCTCCGGCTCGATCAGTCACTGAGGTTCTCCCGGCGCGCGGCGTCTTACTCATGGCTCGCACCGCGGCCGTCGAGCGCATCGCTTTCGACGGGGTCGCGGTCGAGCTCGCCCGCACCGGCCCCGCTCCCCGACGCGTACCCGTAGGCGCCGTCGGCCGGCACCTCGCCGAACTCACCCTCCAGGTCCTCGTCACCAGACTCGCCGCGCCCGAGTTCGTCCTCACCCAGCTCGTCGCCCGAGGGCTCGTCGTCACCGGGTCCGTCGATGGACGCGGCTCCCGCACCGCCGTGAAGCGAAGCGGCAGTGGTGTGTTCGCTGTCGCCATCCCCGCGGTAGCTGTCCGGATCGTTGGTGGTCAGATCTCTGGAGGCTGGCTCCACTTCGAGCCCGTCCTCGGCCGCAGCGGCCACGGACACCGGGCCCTCGGCGCGGTGGTCCGCCGCGCCGTCGTGCCCCTCGCCGTCGACGTCGCGGTGCCCGGTCCGGTCCTCGCGCTCAGAACGGTCAGCGCGCTCAGTGCCGTCGTCATCGCGCTCGCCCCTGGTGGAGTCCTCGACCCCTCCGACGCTGTGCCGCCTCTGTGCCTCGCGCACGGTGCGTTCGGCTTCGTCCTCGTCCAGGTCGTCGCCGAGGTCCACGATCTCCGGCTCGGAGAACTGGCCCATGCCGAGGGCGGCCTCGGCAACGATGGCCTGGCGCTCCCAGGACATCGACTCCGAGTCCCGGCCCACCGCGCGCAGGGCGTCCGCGTAGGCGCGGAAGAGCTTGGGGCTGTAGGAGAAGCCGCGGTTCTTGTCGAGCTGCGGGATCTCCAGGGCCGTGAGCGCCGCGGCGTGGTCGCCGGCGTCGGCGTGGATGCCGGAGACCACCATGGCGAGTTCGGCCTTGGCCTCCGCGTCCAGGGAGTCGGCGGCGCCGGACCTGGCCTCTTCGAGGGCCTTGTCCGCCCTGCCGAGGGCGCGCTGGCAATCGACCATCATGGGCAGGTGCTCCTGGGAGCCGGAGATGCGCCGGTGCGTGCGAAGCTCCTTGAGAGCCAGGGCGTAGTCTCCGGCGGCGTAGGCGGCGATGCCCGCGGTCTCGCGGACGACGCCAATCCGGCCGGCCTTGCGGACCGCAGCGTTGGCGTGCTCGAGGGCGAACTCGGGGTCGTCGTCCACGTAGCGCGCCGCCATCACCAGGTGCTTGGAGACGCGCTCGGCGTTGCCCGGCTCGAGGGCGTCGAGCTCGTGACGGGTCACGCGGTCGATCTCGCGGCCGGTCACGTCCGCGTCGATGTCCGGTGCGACGAAGCGGGGCTGGCCGTCATCGTGGCTGCGACGACGGTCCTCGCGCTCGAAACGCCCTCCATCACCACCGCGAGCTGCCCCGCGGCGGTCGTCGCGGACCCGGTCCCCGCCACGTCGGTCATCCCGGCGATCGTCACGAGTGAAGCCACCGCGACGATCATCACGGCCGTAGCTGCGGTCACCGGTGCGCGGACGGCGGTCATCACGGCGGTTCCCACCGGAGAAGCCGCCCTCGCGACGGCCACCACGACCATCACGACGCTCGTACCCACCACGGCGGTCACCACCGCTGACGCCTCCATCGCGACGGTCGGACCGGTCAAAACTGCGGTTCTCCGAACGGCTCCCACGGTCGTCACGGCGCTCATGCCCACTGCGACGGTCGTCACGGCCGTATCCACGGTCCGCCGAACGTCCGCCGCGCTCATCGCGGCCCCGGTACCCGCCGCCCTGGGAACGGTTGCCGCCCTCGCGGTAGCCACCGGAGCGGTCATCGCGACGACGCTCGTCACGGCGGTCGCCGACGCCGCCCTCACGACGGCCCCGATCCCGGTCACCACCGCGATCGGTCCGCTCTCCCTCGCCCCGGTACCCGCCGCGGGCGTCGTCCCGACCGCGCCCCGCGCCGTCCTGCCGACCGCCCCGGTACCCGCCGCCGCGACGCTGGCCGTCACGAGCGCCGTCGTTGCGACGACGATCGCGGGAGAACCCGCGCCCGTTCCTGCCACTGTCGCGCCGCCGGTCGTCGCCATCGTGGGAGCCGTGCTGATCCGATTCGCTCAAGGGGTGTCTCCTACCGTGGCCCGCGGCCACACTGTGACGGGCCTCGACCTGTTGCGACGCCCACTGCTCTGCTGAGCATTCTACAAACGCGGCGGGCGGCCCTCCCAATGCCGGGTACCGCGCAAAGCAGGAGGTCATGCCTCCCCATCCACTGCCCCACGCACCTTGGGCAGTTCCAGCCGTGCCCTGTGAGGACGGCGCCGCTGCCGCGCGGGGTGCGACGCCACGCACACGACATCGCGACCCCCGAGGCACCTATCCCAGTGATAATGAACCATGCATTTGAGATCCCTTTCCAAGAACCTGCTGGTGCGGGTGCTCGTGGCCATCGTCCTGGGTGTCGTGGTCGGGCTGTTCCTGCCCGAGTGGTTCGCCCGCGTCTTCACGACCTTCAATGGCATCTTCAGCCAGTTCCTCGGCTTCCTGATCCCCCTCATCATCGTGGGACTCGTCACCCCGGCCATCGCCGACCTCGGTCGCGGTGCGGGCAAGTGGCTCGCGGTGACAGCCGCCATTGCCTACGGATCAACGATCTTCGCGGGGCTGCTCGCTTTCCTGGTCGCCAAATCCACCTATCCGTGGCTGCTCGGCGGTGAACGGACGGTCAACGGCCTGGCGAATCCAGAGGACCACGCGCTCTCCGGATACTTCGAGATCACCATGCCGCCCGTGTTCGACGTCATGACTGCACTCGTCCTCGCGTTCTGCCTAGGCGTGGGCATCACCCTGATCAAGGGCAACGTGCTGCACGACGGCTTGAGCGAGCTGCGCACCATCGTGATGCGCGTCGTGGAGAAGGTCATCATTCCCCTGCTGCCGGTCTACATCTTCGGCATGTTCCTCAGCCTCACGATGAACGGGCAGATCGTCCTCGTCATCACCACGTTCCTGCGGGTGGTCATCCTCGCGTTCATCATGACCATGGTGATCCTGGTCATCCAGTACTGCGTGGCCGGCCTCGTGGCCCGTCGCAACCCGTTCGTCATGCTCAAAAACATGGCACCCGCGTACGCGACGGCGCTCGGTACCGCATCATCCGCCGCCACCATTCCCGTGACCCTGGCGTGCACGAAGAAGAACGGTGTGGACGACCGCGTGGCAGGGTTCACCATTCCCCTGTGCGCAACCATCCACCTCTCCGGGTCCACAATGAAGATTGTCCTGTTCTCACTGGCCATCATGACGATCTCCGGCATGCCCATCAGCACGGGGCAGTACATCGGGTTCATCTTCCTTCTGGGAGTCACCATGGTGGCGGCACCCGGCGTTCCCGGTGGCGCGATCATGGCCGCGGTGGGCATCCTGCAGTCCACACTCGGCTTCGACGAGACGGCCGTGGGGCTGATGATCGCCACCTACGTGGCCATCGACTCCTTCGGGACAGCTTGCAATGTCACCGGCGACGGTGCCATCGCCTCCGTCATGGACCGGGTTCTGCGGGTCAAGGACGGCACCCTGCGCAACGCCCCGGTAGAGACCTCCGCATAAGATCAGGCCATGCAATTCGCCCCGTGGCGCGCCGGCCCCCGTGGCAGGCGCGCCACAGTCATCCCGACGCCTTCAGCCGGAACCATCCCCACCCAGCGCGATCCGCATCTGAGCAGCCCAGAGCAATCAGGAGGCTGTAAACCGACCCGTGCGCAGGCCAATGGCTCACCCTGGGCATAGACGTGTCTGCCAGTGGGTTCGAGGCAATATCCATGAGCTGCCCCGTAAGGCTCGCCGGTTACAGCCCCCGGTGGCGCACCCAGCGCGACATCTGAACCTGCCGGCGGGGCGTGAGCCCTCACCGTCTGGAATCCCCCAGAGGATGATGAAGGGCCCTGCGGGGTGGGAACCCACGACTGGGTTCCCACCCCGCAGGGCCCTTCCACCAACGCCCGCACCAGTACCGTTGTTTCGGGTGTTGGGTGGGTGCCTCGTGGAACACACCAGTGTTAAACACGGGGAGGCCCCAC
>NZ_VELE01000040.1 GCF_007681555.1 Kocuria salsicia
GCCAGGAGCCTGCTCGAGACCGGCGGGTTCAGACCCCGTCTACACCCTCGACTGGGATGAGCCCGCAATCTTTCCAGTGCCCTTGCCGGAGACAGCCCCGTCCGCCCCGCTCTTATTGTCTCCTCCTGAGGTGAACTCACGCGATTCCTCTGTCAAGAGCGGGTGACGCGCGATCTGCTGGAGTACTCCAGCGATCTGATCGGAGTTCTGGTAGATCGTCGCAATTGGCGCGGTGTGAGCATCGTCTCGCGGTGCGGTATCGGTCATGCCTTTATCCTCTCGCAGTCACCCTGAGAGCTGAGCTCGCTCGAAGTGTCCTAAGCGCGCATCTTCTTTCGCCGGGAAACGTAGAGTTCACCCTCTCGCAGAAATGACCGTTTACGGCACAGTGTCCGCGTCGGCGTTGGAGAGCCGCTCATTACGATGAGGTGGTGA
>NZ_VELE01000041.1 GCF_007681555.1 Kocuria salsicia
GACGTGAGGAACCGTTCGTAGACCTCCCAAGCATCACAGCGGATCATCATTTCCTCCACGGTGCCCGTGGCCGCCCGGTGCTCGCTGGCCGCCAGGTAGACCTCGATCAGGTCCCGGGTCTGGGCCCGGGTCATGGGTAGATGCCACGGGTCCACCGTGATCCGCCCACCGAGGTAAGCGAGGTCTTGGGCGGGGTCCCCGATCTCCGACCACTCCCAATCGATGTACCGCACCCCGGTGTCCCCCTCGACGAGGATGTTGGGCAGCAACAGATCTCCGTGGATCAGCGCGAAGGACTCCAACCGATTGAAAACCTTCTGTGCGTCCTGCAGATACGCCCCCACCTTCCG
>NZ_VELE01000042.1 GCF_007681555.1 Kocuria salsicia
AGTGCCGCCGCCGAGTCCAGCAGGAACTGCACGGACACCGCGGACGCAAGGGCGACCCGCTCTACACCGCGCGGCGGACCCTGCACACCGGGGCTGACCTGCTCACCGACCGCCAGCACGAGCGCCTTGACAAGCTCTTCGCTGGGGACCGGCACGTGCACGTCGAGTGCACCTGGGGGATCTACCAGCGCATGATCTCCGCCTACCGTCACCCCGACCGGGCAGCCGGCCGCGTCGAGATGAGCTCCGTGATCGACGCCCTCGCCGACAGTGTGCCTGAGGCGTTGGTAGAACTGCGCAAGCTCGGCCGCACCCTGACCAGACGCGCCTGCGACGTCCTGGCCTACTTC
>NZ_VELE01000043.1 GCF_007681555.1 Kocuria salsicia
GGGTACAACCACCAGGTGGCCCAGAACCTGGACTTGCAGTCGCTGCTGGTGGTTGTCATGAATTGGCGGGCCCGTCTCATCTCGCCGCGGCCTCGCACGGTGCACTTGTCTCAGGCCATTCAGCATCAGCCCGCACTACAGGCGCACAAGCATGTGCTGCGCGAGATCTCTCAGGACCTGGAGGCCGGGCGATCCCTGACCCCTCGTTTGAGCACAGAAGCCGATTCGATTGTGCTGCCCCCAGCCCAGCAGTCCAAAAGGTCAAAGAGACGGCTGGACGCCATGCTCTCCGACTGGGGTGTCTACCACCTGCATCTCGGGG
>NZ_VELE01000044.1 GCF_007681555.1 Kocuria salsicia
TTCGAGAGAACCACTCACTGATGAGAACCGCCGGGCCCCACACACCGTTTATCGGACAGTCCCTTGCCTGGCCTGGATCTATTCAAGTCGAGCGTCGAGTTCTCCGGTGACGTGAGCGACGGCACTGGCGTACAGGTCTCGCTCCTGACCGGTCAGATCACCTCGATCAACCAAGAGGCTGCGATGATGCAAGGACGTGAGGAACCGTTCGTAGACCTCCCAAGCATCACAGCGGATCATCATTTCCTCCACGGTG
>NZ_VELE01000045.1 GCF_007681555.1 Kocuria salsicia
CCGGATACCGGCCGCACGGCGCTATCACCGCGTTGCGCCACAGCTGACCGTTTCTGCATCCCTTATGCGAGTCCGTGCACCTGGGCGAAGGGATCCACGGTGCTGTCGGTCAGCCAGGCATCATCAGCTCCCACAAGGAGAAACAGCAGGTCCCTGGTGCGTTCCACGTAGCGCGACCGGCTGTGCTTCTGCTCCCCGAGATGCAGGTGGTAGACACCCCAGTCGGAGAGCATGGCGTCCAGCCGTCTCTTTGACC
>NZ_VELE01000046.1 GCF_007681555.1 Kocuria salsicia
CAGATCGCTCCTGGAGACCGGCGGGTTCAGGCCGCGACTACACCCTGGATCCTGAAGAGCCCGTTAAGCGACACGCCCTGGACATGCGGAAGGCCCCGCGCCAACGGGGCCTATCCTGGGTGTTGCTATCAACAGTTGAGTCCATTCAAGCGCCTGCGCCAACAGGTGCAATGGGGCTCTTCACATTCGCCAGTATCGCCGCCTGACGGTAGCGAACTACACGACCGTCGGGGTGA
>NZ_VELE01000047.1 GCF_007681555.1 Kocuria salsicia
TTGTATTCATATGTAATTTTACATTAAAATACTTTAAAAAAATAAGGCCCTTTCGTATAATTTAATAAATATCACTAAACTAAATTAACGAGGTGCCTTATGTATAAAGATTATAACATGACTCAACTTACTCTACTAATGGAAACTTCAGTTCTTATCCCCACAAATGATATTTCACGACATGTAAATGATATTGTAGAAACAATTCCTGACAATGAATTCGACT
>NZ_VELE01000048.1 GCF_007681555.1 Kocuria salsicia
ACTTAATGATGTACTTGCACTTGTTGAATCACTCATGCTTGTTGACGTTGACGCACTTAATGATGTGCTTGCACTTGTTGAGTCACTCACACTTGTTGATGTTGACTCACTTAATGATGTGCTTGCACTTGTTGAATCACTCACGCTTGTTGATGTTGATGCACTATCTGATGTACTTGTGCTTGTTGAGTCGCTCTCACTTGTTGACGTTGATCCACTTAAT
>NZ_VELE01000049.1 GCF_007681555.1 Kocuria salsicia
AGCACGGCCTGGCCGGAATCCGGTTGCGCAAACGCGTGAGGACCACGATCCCGGACCAGTCCGACAGGCGGTTCCCCGACCTGATCGGCCGCGACTTCAGCATCGGCGCGCCGTGCTGCCGTTACGTCGGTGACATCACCTACCTGCCCCTCGAGAACGGCACGAACCTCTACTTCGCCTCCTGCATCGACCTGGGCTCCCGGAAGCTGACCGGATGGG
>NZ_VELE01000004.1 GCF_007681555.1 Kocuria salsicia
AGGGCCCTGCGGGGTGGGAACCCAGTCGTGGGTTCCCACCCCGCAGGGCCCTTCATCATCCTCGGGGGGGGGACTGTTGTTACAGGCCGGTCCCGACACTGACAGGAACCCCGGAGGGGTCGACGGTGGTCGGGGTATGGACCTCGTGTGACGCGCAAGCACCGTGCGGTTCAGTGGTCGGCTGGTTGGCACCGGCAACCCGGGCAGCGGTTGCCAGGGCCCGATCCAGATCTTCCAGATGGTCGTCCAGCGTCTCGATTCCCACCGACAGGCGCACCAGGTCCTCGGGAACCTCGTACGGGGTCCCCACCCGGGACGCGTGGGTCATGCCGTGGGGCACGCACACGAGCGACTCCACCCCGCCGAGGCTCACCGACAGGCTGTACAGCTCGGATGCCTTCGCAAACTCCTGGGCGGCGGCCACCCCACCGGCAGGTCGGAACGAGATGATCCCCCCGAAGCCGCCGTTCAACGTGCGCGCGGCGAGTGCGTGTTGCGGGTGGCTCTCCAACCCCGGGTAGTTCACCTCGAGAACGTCCTCCCTCGCCTCCAGGAAGCGGGCCACAGCGAGCGCATTGGTGCAGTGCCGCTCCATGCGCAGCGGCAGCGTTTTGAGTCCTCGGGCGGCCAGGAACGAGTCGAACGGGCCGGCCACCGCTCCGCAGGCGAACTGCTGGAAGGCGATTGCCTCGGCGAGGGGCTTGCCCTTCCACTGCGCGTCCCCCACGACGACCGCACCGCCGAGCACGTCCGAGTGCCCGCCCACGTACTTGGTGGTCGAGTGGATCACGGCGTGGGCTCCCAGGGCCAGGGGGTTCTGGAGGGCGGGTGTGGCAAAGGTGTTGTCCACGACGAGGAGGGCACCGGCGTCGTCGGCGACCCGCGCCCAGGCGGCAATGTCCGCCACGCTCAGCAGTGGGTTCGACGGGGTCTCCAGCCACAGCACCCGGGTGCGGCCGGGGCGAATCGAGGCGGCGGCGTCGTCGGCGGAGGCGGAGGGGACGAAACTGTGCTCGATCCCCCAGCCCGAGAGCACCTGGTCGACCAGACGGAAAGTGCCGCCGTAGACGTCCGAGGCGAGGACCACGTGGTCGCCCGGCGCGAGGACGGCTCGCAGCAGCGCGTCCTCCGCGGCCATCCCGGAGGCGAACGCGAACGCCCGCGTCCCCTGCTCCAGCGAGGCGAGCTGCTCCTCGAAGCCGTTGCGCGTGGGGTTGGAGCCGCGGCTGTACTCGTGGCCGCCGGTGCGGAACTCGTTGACGCCGTCCTGGGCGAATGTAGACGTCTGGTAGATGGGTGGGACCACCGCGCCGGTGGTCGGGTCGGGCTGCTGGCCGTCGTGGATGGCGCGCGTGGCGAGTCCGTGGCGGGTCATGGTGTCCTCCTATTGCGGATTGAAGAATACGGGTGGGGCGGCCGACGCCGAGCGGTCACGCGTGCGCGTGCGGCGCCTCGGCCGGGGCGATCACGGAGAGGGCCTGGAAGAGGTCCGCCGTGAGATCAGCCTCGTCCTCCAGCCCCACCGTGAAGCGCAGGGTGTTCTCGGTGATGCCGCTCGCCGCGAACTGCTCGGGGGTGAGACGGCAGTGGGTCATGCTCGCGGGGTGCGCCACGAGGGTGCGGACGTCCCCGATGTTGGCCGCCAGCTTGATGAGCCGCAGGGCATCCACCGCCTGCTCCACCTGCTCGGGGGTTCCGTGCAGCTCCACGGAGAACACGCCGCCCGCACCGTGGTAGCCGCCGGTCTCGAGCAGCTCGGCCTGGCGTGGGCCGTTGTGACGAGGGTGGTGCACGTGCGCCACGGCCGGATGCTCGGACAGTGTGGCTGCGAGCCGCTGCGCGGTGGCGGACTGGCGCTCCACACGGACCCCGAGCGTCGTGATGCCCTGCAGGATCTCGTGCGCGGTGGTGGCGCCCATGCACGGGCCGAGGTCGTTGAGGTACTTGCACCGGGCCACGCCCAGCAGCGCACGCTTCGCTCCGTAGACCTCCACGGCGGAGCGGTCGCCCCACCGGTGCTGCCGCTCGGTGAGCCACGGCCAGCGCTCCGGGTCCCGGGTGGGATCGAAGCGCCCGGCGTCGACGAGCAGACCGCCGAGCGGTCCGCCGTGACCGGAGAGGTACTTGGTGGCCGAGTGAACCACGAAGTCCGCGCCGTGCTCCGCGGGGGTGTACAGGTGTGGAGTGGCCACGGTGTTGTCCACGATCACCACGGCACCGTGGCGGTGGGCGATCTCCGCGATGGTCTCGAGCTCGGGCAGCTCCGTCAGTGGGTTCGCAATGGACTCCAGCAGGAACACCCGGGTCCCCTGCCGCAGCGCGTCCTCCCACTCCTGCGGGTTCCGGGGGTCCGCGAAGGTCACCTCGAGTCCGGTGTCCGCGAGGGTGTCCGTGAGCAGGTCCACGCTGCCGCCGTAGATCCGCGAGGACACGACGGCGTGCGCGTCCTCCGCGGGACCGGTCAGCGCCAGCAGCGCGAGCGCCAGGGCCGCCTGCCCGGATGCTGTGGCCACCGCGCACTCTCCGTGCTCGAGCCGAGTGATCTCGGCCTCCAGCGCGGCAACGTTCGGGTTGCCGGTCCGCGCGTACGTGAACCCACCGGCCCGCTGCGCGAACACCGCGCGGGCCTCCGCGAGGGAGTCGAACGCGTACGCCGCGCTGTGGTGGATGGGCTGGACGATTGGCGTCCCCAGCGGGGCGCGAGCTGTGGTGTCGCTCAAGACGTTCTCCGTTTCTCGGTGCCGCGCGGCCCCGCCCCGGAGGGATGCGGGGCCGCGGATCGTGCTCGGTGTGCTTCGTGGGCCGGGCCCGGGGTCAGCGCTTCGGGGCGCCGACCCTCGCGCTGGCCGGCGCCGCGTGGGTCGAACGGGCGCGGTCGGTGTCGTGCTGCGGGTCCCCGTGGTGCTCGGTACCCGGGCGACCCGCCCCGGGGACGGCCCGTGCGGCGGCGTCGGCAGGGGCGTCGCCCTCTCGCGCGAGCTCCCCGCGGACCGTGACGGCCGCGGCCACCAGCCGGTCCAGGGCGGCCTCCGTCTCCGTCCAGCCGCGGGTCTTCAGGCCGCAGTCCGGGTTGACCCACACGCGCTCGGCGCCGATCGAGTGGGCGGCGTGGCGCACGCGCTGGGCGACCTCCTCGAAGGTGGGAACGCGCGGGGAGTGGATGTCCCACACGCCGGGACCCACATCCCGCGGGAAGTCCGCGGCGGCGAGCCCATCCACGATGCCCGAACCGGACCGGGAGGCCTCCAAGGTGGTGACGTCCGCGTCCAGACCGTCGATCGCGCCCAGCACCGTCTCGAACTCCGAGTAGCACAGGTGCGTGTGGATCTGCGTGTCCGTGGCCGCCCCGCCCGTGGCCAGGCGGAAGGACCCCACGGACCAGTCCAGGTACTCCGGACGGTCCGCCTCACGCAGCGGAAGCAGCTCACGCAGGGCGGGTTCGTCCACCTGGATGATCGCGGTCCCGGCAGCCTCCAGGTCCGTGATCTCGTCCCGCAGTGCCAGCGCCACCTGGTCCGCGACCTCCGCGGCGGGGGCGTCGTCGCGCACGAAGGACCACGCGAGGATCGTCACCGGGCCCGTGAGCATTCCCTTGACGGGCCGCTCGGACAGGGACGCCGCGTAGGAGGTCCAGTCCACCGTGATGGGCGCGGGTCGGGAGACGTCACCGAACAGGATCGAGGGGCGCGTGCACCGTGAGCCGTAGGACTGCACCCAGCCGTGGCGGGTGGTTGCGAAGCCGTCCAGGGCCTCCGCGAAGTACTGCACCATGTCGTTGCGCTCCGCCTCCCCGTGCACGAGCACGTCCAGGCCCAGTTCCTCCTGCGCGCGCACCGTGTGGGCGATCTCCTCCCGGATCCGCGCGGTGTACTGCGCGTCCGTGATGCGCCCGGCGCGGTGCTCGGCGCGGGCCGTGCGGACCTCCGCGGTCTGGGGGAAGGAGCCGATGGTCGTGGTGGGCAGTACGGGCAGCTGCAACCGCTCGTGCTGCGCGGCGCGGCGGGCCTCGGCGGTGTCCCGGCGGCGGTCAGTGTCCCGCACGGCGGCGGTGCGCTCGCGGACCTCTGCTCGGTGCGTGGCGGGGTGGTTCGCGCGGGCCTCGCGCACGGCGGCGTCGTGGCGCAGCGTCTCGGCCACCGTCTCCCATCCCTGCTCCACGCCGCGCGCCAGTTCCACGACCTCGCCGACCTTCTGGTCCGCGAACGCCACCCAGGCGCGCACGGCCGGGTCCAGCCCGGTCTCGCGGGCGGCGTCGTGCGGCACGTGCAGCAGCGGCGTCGCCGTGCCCACGGCCACCGGTCCGTGGGCACGGGAGCGCAGCAGGTCCAGCTTCTGGACGGCCCGTGCGAGGTCCGTGCGCCACACGGTGCGGCCGCCGACCACGCCGGCCACGACCGGGCGCTCGCCCCACGCCCGCAGGGCGGCCTCGCCGGGGACGTCGCCGCGGTCCAGGTCCACGGCCAGGGCGTCCACGTCCGTACGGGCCAGGGCGAGCTGCGCGTCCTCGCCGGCGTCCCCGTAGCCGACGGTCACGAGGATCTGCGGCCGGTGGGCGGGGTAGCTCAGCCGCGCGTAGACGGTCTCCAGAGCGGCCACGAGCTCGGCGCGCGGCAGCTGCCACCCGTCCGCGGCGAGGGCGGGCTCGTCCAGCTGCACCCACGGGATTCCGGCGTCCGCGAGAGCGGAGAGCAGGGTGGTGTAGAGGGCCACGACGTCCTCGAGCCGGTCCAGGGAGCGGACGCCGGAGTCGTCCGTGGTCTCGGGACGAGAGAGCAGCAGCAGGCTCAGCGGCCCCACCAGGACGGGGCGGGTGACCGTGCCCGTGGCCGCGAGTGTGGCGGCGAAACGCTGCACCAGACTCTCGGGGTGCGCACTCAGGGGGGTGTCCGGGCCGATCTCCGGCACGTAGTAGTGGTAGTTGGTGTCGAACCACTTGGTCAGTTCGAGCGGTTCGAGGTGGTCCGTCCCGCGGGACAGTGCCGTCACCAGTTCGATGCCGCGCGGGGTGTCCGGGGCGGCGGGACGGTAGCCGTCCGCCGCGAAGCGGGCGGGGACCGCACCCAGAGCCAGGGCGGTGTCGAGCACGTGGTCCACGGCGAAGCCCTCGGAGGGCACCGCGGCCGGGGCGCTCAGGCCGAGCCCCGTGAGCCGGGAGGTGGTGCGTTCCCGCAGTGCGGCGAGCGTGTCCAGCACTGTCTGGGCAGGGTGCTGGACCGGATCGCCCCAGTACGCCTCGAGCGCCTTCTTCAGCTCGCGGTCCGGGCCGATGCGGGGATAGCCGAGAACGGTGGCGGTGGGGAACGGGGTGGTGGGTCGAGCAGTCATGGGAACTCCTTCGTGAATCTCTGGTGGATGCGATGCCTGGTGGCGTGGATGCTTCGGTCGGTGGTGATCGTCTGTGGTGCTGACGGGGCCGGGTTGCCGCCCTGCTGCGTGACGTGCGGGGCTGGGCTGCCCGGTGCGGGCGGGAAAAAGGGTGTGCGATACCGCGACCGCGGGCGGGTGGGCTCGCGGAGCGGGGCCTGAGGGAGTGGGAGAGGTGCGGCGGGAGGATGACGGCGACGCCGCGGCGTCGGCTCAGGAGGCCGGGCTGCGGCCCCGGTACTCGCGGGCGGCGTCCCGCACGCGCAGGTGCTCCAGGATGGTCAGAGCGGCGTCCGGGCGGTTGAACGTGTAGAGGTGGAAGCCCGCGCAGCCGAGGTCCAGCAGGTCGTCGATCAGTGAGAGCGTGGCGGCGATCCCGCGGCGGCGCAGCTCGTCCGGGGTGCCCGCCGCCAGGAAGTCGGTGAGCCGCTTCGGCACGGCCACGCCGGTGATCTCTGTCATCCGGCGCAACCGCTGCGGGTTGCTCAGCGGCATCAGCCCGGCGACCACCGGGATGTGAATGCCCTCCGAGCGGGCGCGCTCCAGGAAGCGGGCGTAGTCCTCGGGCTCGTAGAGCACCTGGGTGATCGCGTAGTCCGCGCCGGCCTCCTGCTTCTCCCACAGGGACGCCAGGTCCGCCTCGAAGTCCCGGCCACGGGCGGGGGAGGGGTAGCATGCCACGGACACCGACAGCGGCCGGGTCCCGGGGCGGTAGCCGTCTCCGAAGCGGCGCCGCTCGACGTCACGGATGAGCGAGACCAGTTCCGAGGCGCGGCCGAGCCCGCCACGGGGAGTCTCCCACTGCCCGCTGCCCAGCGGCGGGTCCCCGCGCAGCGCGAGGAGGTCGCGAACACCGTCGTCGAGCAGCTGCTCCACGGAGCGTTCCAGGCCCGCGCGGTCCGTGCCGCCGCACGTGAAGTGGGCCATCACGGGGGTGCTCGTGGTGCGGCGCAGGTGGCGCAGTGCCTCCCGGGAGACACCCGTGCCAGCGGAGTGCCCGTGTGTGACCGAGAAGAAGTCCGGACCGGCCTGGGCCATGGCGTCGATGTGGGACCACACGGTGTCCGGGTCCGCGTCCGGGCGGGGCGGGAACACCTCGAAGGACACGAGCGTGGAACGCCGGGGACGGCGCACGAGCCAGGACGTGCCCGTGGGCGGGTCAGCCACCGGGGCCTGCTGCCGGGCCGGGGTCTGCTGCGGTGCGAGCGACGGTGCGGACATGTGAAAAAACCTCCGACGTTGACGCCGGAGGTCCAGTTCCGAGCGCCGTACTTGCCATCACGCGGTTGCGCAACGGCCGGATCGTCATCTGGGGCACCCCACTACAGCAGGAGGGTTGCCGCCCGGCTAGCCAGAGCTTTATACCGGGACTCTTGATCCTTTGTTGTTCGAGAGCGTAGCACGGCTCACACCGTGGCCGTCAAGGGGCGGACGGGCGTGCGCCCGGCGTGCAACGGGAGGTCGCACGCCGGGCGCAGCGGGGCGGGGCTCAGTGCTCGTCCGCGGCGTGGGAATTGGTGAGCGTGGTGCAGAGCCGTAGCCGCTGATCACGGCCACCAGCACGGCGACCACCAGGTAGATGACGCGCTCGCCGTGGAAGAAGGACTCCAGGAAGTCCGCGGACCACAGACCGTCCGGCAGGGTCCTGGCCACGAGCGCGGCGAGGATGGTGCCCACCACGGCGGTGCCGAGCGAGTTGCCGAGCTCCTGGCTGACGTCGTTGAGCGCGGTGCCCATGGAGGTCTGGTCCTCGGGCATGGCCTCGATCAGCGCCACGGCGCACACGGTCATGATGATGCGCAGGCCCATGGCCATCAGGCCCATGCCGGCGGCGAGCACCCAGTAGCCGTGTTCCACCCCGAAGGCCAGCACCAGGGTGCCGAGGACCACGCTCGCGGTGGCGATCATGCAGGTGACGCGGTGACCGAACCTCGCGATCAGCTTCTCGGAGACGGGGCTCGAGATGATCATCATGACCACGAACGGCAGGTTGCCGAGACCGGCCTTCATGGGGGACCAGCCCAGGGCGTACTGGAAGTGCAGGATCAGCATGAACATCGCCGCCATCATGGCCACGGAGCTGCCGAGCTGGGCCAGTGCGGCGCCGCGCACGGTGGGGCGCGTGAGGACGGCGAGGTCGATCATGGGGTGCGCGGCGCCGCGCTCCCGGGCGATGAACACGACGACGGCGAGGGCCGCTCCCACGAAGCAGGCGAGGGTGACGGGAGACGTCCACCCGTTGTCGACGCCGCTGGTCAGTGCGTAGCAGCCGAGGCCCATGGCGGCCATGGTGGCCAGTGCGGCGGGGAGGTCCAGGGGCGTGGTGTGCAGGTCCTCGGCGGTGTCCTTGGGCACCCCGTACAGCAGCCCGAGGATCGCGAAGGCGGCAATCGGGGTGTTGACGAACAGCAGCCAGTGCCAGCTCACGGACTCCAGGGCGCCGCCGGCCACGACCGGGCCCAGTGCCATCGCGCTCATGCCGATGATGACCATGATCGAGATGGCGCGCATCCGCACCTTCTCGTCGTCGAACAGGCGGAAGACCAGGGACATGGTCACCGGTGCCATGCACGCGGCGAACATGCCCATGACGGCGCGCAGCCCGATCAGCTGGCCCGCGTCCTGGACCAGCCAGACCAGGGCGGAGACCAGGCCGAAACCGGCGAGGCCCACGGTGAGCACGCGGCGTCGGCCGAAGCGGTCCGCGAGGGAGCCGGAGGTGAGCAGCAGGGAGCCGAACATCAGCGAGTACGCGCCGGTGACCCACTGCAGCTGGGTGGTGGAGGCGTGCAGGTCCCGGCCCATGGTGGGCAGGGCGATGGTCAGGACGGTGTTGTCCACCATCTCGACGAAGAAGCAGAGGCACAGGGCTGCGAACGGCAGCCAGGCCTGGCTGATCGTCTTGCCGACGATCGTGGCCGGAGCGCTCTCCCGCGAGGGGGAGGTTACCGGCTCGAAGGTGGTGTGGGACATGGCGTGAGCCTTTCTCGAACATGGTTCTAATTTCAACCTGCTGCGATATTAGAACGGGGTTCGGTAAAGTGCAATCCATGAGTCCAGCACCCGAGTCCAAGCGCACCCGCGGCCGCCCCAGGGGGAGCCGGCCAGCCCTCTCCCTGCCCGCCGTGGTCGATGCCTCCGTGGCGCTGCTCGACGAGGCGGGCCAGGACGCCCTGACCTTCCGGGCGCTCGCGGCCCGCATGGAGACGGGTGTGGGGGCGATCTACCACTACGTGACCGGGCGCGATGAGCTGCTCGACCGCGCGACCAACGCGATCCTCGCGGACGTCCTGAGCGGCGTCGACGTGCGGGAGGACCCGTTCGAGGTGCTGCGAACACTCTCTGCCACCCTGTTCGACACCCTGCAGGCGCACGAGTGGGCCGGGGCGTACCTGCTGCGCGACACCACCATGCAGCCCAACTCCCTGCGCATCTTCGAGGCGATGGGCCAGCAGTTCATGCGGATGCAGCTCACGAGCGCGCAGTGCTTCAACGCCGCCAGCGGGCTGCTGTCCTTCGTGGTGGGCAGCGGCGCCGAGATCCGCGAGATGCCGGCCGCGTTCCTGGAGGAGGGGGTGAGCCAGGAGGAGCACCTGCAGGAGTTCGCGGACGCCTGGCTCGCCCTGGACGCCCACGAGTTCCCGTTCCTGCACACGATTGCCCGCGGCTTCGCGCAGCATGACGACCGCGAACAGTTCCTCGCCGGGGTGGACATCTACCTCGCCGGGGTTCGGGCGCAGCTGGGCTGAGACGGAGCCGAGAGGGCGCGGGTCGCGCGGTGGGCCCGTCGGTGAGGGCACCGCGAGCCCGTCCGCTGCCGCGAGCGAGGGGACGTTCGTGGGCACGACGGTGGCTCTCACCCAGACATTCACGACCCCGGACGGCACCATCTCGTTCGACTACCCGGGCGACTGGAGCGTGACCGCGCTGAGCACCTCGACCGCCGAGATTCCCGCGTGGGGCGTCAACGACGAGAGCGGAGTCCGGATGTTCACGCTCTCGATCCGTCCGGACGGCCAGATCGCGAGCCCCGTGACGCCCCAGAATCCGGCCACGGTGGGAACCCTCCCGGACGCGCTGGGCGCCCAGGGCCATCCGCTGGCCGTCGGCGTGGGGCCGTTCCCCGGCCAGTCGGTGGGCGTGAACATGGCGAACGTGTACGCGGTGACGTCCGCGACCGGCGCGGACCGGCTCTTCGGCTACGTGAGCCGCGGGGACGGCACCGTGGTCTCGTTCGAGGGCACCCAGGAGGGCGGAACCAACGACCAGGTGGACATGGCGGACGAGACCCAGGAATTCCTGCAGAGCGATCTCTTCCGGGCCCGGCTGCTCCCGGTGCCGGAGTCGTTCACCATGAAGCCCTCGTCGCGGGCTGAGGTCGCCGGGTCCTGCCCGACCGTCCTGCCCCGCGCGGTGACGCAGCCCCGCGCGCAGTGCTAGACAGAAACCATGACTCACATCGACCAGCTGCCCCCGGACCTCGTGACGGAGCTGCGGGCGGAGACCGCCCAGCCGCTCAGCGGCGGTGACAGCGCGAACGCCTTCCGCGTGGAGACGCCGGGCGGGCCCGTGTTCGTGAAGACGATGCCGAACGCCCCGGCGGGAGTGCTCCCCCTCGAGGCGAGGGGCCTGGAGGCCCTGCGCGCCGTGGCGCCGGAAGAGATCCGTGTGCCGCGCGTGCTGCACGTCTCGGACGGTGCGCTCGCGCTGGAGTGGATCGACGAGGGCGCGGGCGCCCGGACCGAGGCCACCGAGCGCGGCTTCGGGGTCGGCCTCGCCGCGATCCACCGCGCGCACGCACCGCACGTGGGGTGGCTGGCCCCGGACCTGCCCGAGCGCATCGGCTCCTCGCCCACGGATCTGACGCCCACCGACGACTGGGCCGAGTTCCTGCTGGTGCGCCGGATCGAGCCGCTGGTGCGCGCGGCGGTGGACGCCGGGAACCTGGACCCCGCGGCGTCGGGCCTGCTGGCGGAGCTCGCGCCCCGGGCGGAGGAGCTGGCCGGTCCCGCGGAGCCGCCGAGCCTGCTGCACGGGGACCTGTGGGCCGGCAACCGGGTGGTGGACGCCTCCGGCGCGAACTGGCTGATCGACCCGTCCTCGTTCTACGGGGGCCGCGAGTACGACCTCGCGATGATGCAGCTCTTCGGCGGTTTCGGCAGGGAGTGCTTCACCGCGTACGACGACGCCTACCCCCTGGCGGACGGCTGGCAGCAGCGGGTGCCGTGGTACCAGCTGCCCCCGCTGCTCGTGCACGCCATCCGGTTCGGCGGCGGATACGGGGGTGGGGTGGTGCGGGCCCTGCGCCAGCTCGGGTGACCCTGCCCGGGGTTGGACAGGTCCCGCCGCTGTCCAGCATGATGGTTACTAGAATTTCTAGTAATTACGAGGCGGGAGTCACCGGGTGACGGAGACCGGAGCGTGGAGTGCGAGCGTGAGCCCGCAGTCGCGGGCGCTGCGTCGGCTGGTGCGGCTGAACGAGGAGATCGGGTACCAGATCCGCCGTCTCATGGGCCTGAAGGAGACCGACTACTCCGCCATGGCCCTGCTCATGCGGAGTCCGATGGGGCCCACCGACCTGGCCCACGCCCTGCACATCACCACCGCCTCCGCCACGGCCGTGGTGGACCGGCTCGCCCGGGCCGGGCACGTGGTGCGTGAACCGCACGGAGAGGACCGTCGCCGCATGACCGTGCGGGCCGTGTCCGGCTCCCGCGAGCAGGTGCGGGAGCACGTGGTGCCCATGATGGACATGGTCGAGGAGGAGCTTGCGCGGCTGGACGAGTCCGGCCGCGGGGCCGTCCTTCAGTTCCTCACCGGCACCGCCGACCGCATGGAGGACTACCTGGCGGGACTGCGGGAACGCCCGGCCGACACAGGCGGCGCCACACGGGGCGCGCACCGTGCCAGGGAGGAGCGTTCATGACCGCAGAGGCGGGCACCGCGGCCGACCCCACCGCGGTCTGGGACCTGTTCCGCGCGGCCGTCGACCGGGAGCTGGGCGAGTTCTTCGACTCACCGCGCAACAGGGTCCCCTCCAGCCCCGGCTTCCCCGTGATGTGGGATCGCATCCGGCACCAGGTGCTGGGCGGCAAACTGATCCGGCCCCGCCTGACGCACATCGCGTGGCGCGCGTTCGCCGGTGAGCAGAGCGATGACGTCGGCCACGGGGCCGAGTGCGTGCGGCTCGCCGCATCGTTCGAGATGCTGCACGCCGCGCTGATCGTGCACGACGACGTCGTGGACCGGGACTGGCGCCGGCGCGGGAGGCCCACGGTGGGCGAGCTCTTCCGTCGCGACGCGGTGCAGGCGGGGGCCCCTGAGCGCGAGGCCGAGCACGCGGGGGAGTCCGCCGCGATCCTTGCGGGAGACCTGCTCCTGGCGGGTGCGCTGCGGCTGGCGACCACGTGCACCGACGACCCGGGGCGGGCCCGCGCCGTGGCGGACGTGGTCTTCGAGGCAGTGACCGCGTCCGCGGCGGGGGAGCTGGACGATCTCCTCCTCTCGCTGCACCGCTACGGCGCGCAGCATCCGGGCGTCCAGGACATCCTGGACATGGAGCGGCTGAAGACCGCCACGTACTCGTTCGAGGCACCGCTGCGGGCAGGGGCCCTGCTCGGAGGGGCTCCCCCGGACCAGGCCCGCCGGCTGGCTCACGCGGGTGCCCTGCTCGGTGTGGGGTACCAGGTCGTCGACGACGTCCTGGGAACCTTCGGCGACCCCGAGCTCACTGGCAAGTCGGTGGACGCCGACCTCACCTCGGGCAAGGCCACCGTGCTGACCGCCCACGGAATGCGGAACCCCGCGGTGCGGGACGTCCTCGCAGAGCTCGCGGCAGGGCGCGCCTCGGTGGGCTCTGCGCGGGCTGTCCTGACGACGTCGGGAGCGCAGGAGGCAGCCGTGGCGCTGGCCACGGATCTCGTGGACCGGGCCCGAGCGACCCTGGACGAGCTCCCGCTTCCCGCTGCCCAGCGCGCGGAGCTCGACGCGCTGTGCCACCACGTCCTGAACAGAGACTCGTAGTGAGGACCCCCACCATGCCCCAGGACGCACCGGCCGACGCGCCGCTGAGCCTCTACACCGCCACCGCGCTGGCGGCCTCAGGTGCGGTGATCGGGCGCTACTCCACCTCCTTCTCGCTCGCGTGCCGCACCCTGCCGCCTGTGGTGCGCCGGGACGTCGCCGGGATCTACGCGCTCGTGCGCGTGGCGGACGAGGTGGTGGACGGAACGGCCGGAGCGGCGGGTCTCGGCCCGGACCGGGTGCGCGCGGCGCTCGACGCGTACGAGGCCGAGGTGGCCTCCGCGCTCGCCACGGGCTTCTCGACGGACCTGGTGGTCCACGGCTTCGCGGACGTCGCCCGCCGCCACGGCTTTGGCACCGAGCTGACCGGGCCGTTCTTCGCGTCCATGCGGGCGGACCTGGATGTGGCCGAGCACGACGGCGCCTCGCTGGAGTCCTACATCTACGGCTCGGCGGAGGTGGTGGGGCTGATGTGCCTGGAGGTCTTCATGGACATGCCCGGCACCCGCGCCCAGACCTCGGAGCAGCGGGAGATGCTGCGCGCCACGGCCCGCCGGCTGGGCGCCGCGTTCCAGAAGGTCAACTTCCTGCGGGACCTCGGCGCGGACCACGACCAGCTCGGACGCACCTACTTCCCCGGCGCGGACCCCTCCCACCTGGACGAGACCCGCAAGCAGCTGCTGCTCGCGGACCTCGGCGCGGACCTGGATGCCGCCGTGCCCGGGATCCTCGCGCTGGACCACCGTGCCGGGCGGGCGGTGCTGATCGCGCACGGACTGTTCCGTGAGCTCGCACGGCGGATCGAGGAGGTGCCCGCGGCGGAGCTCACACGACGGCGCATCAGCGTGCCCGCCGGGGTGAAGCTGCGGATTGCCGCGAGAGCGCTGTCCGTCACCGCGCGCACGGGCTCGCACGGGCGGGGCCGAGCCCCTGAGTCGGGGCCACCGGTGCCGGCGACCGTGCCCGAAACCTCCGGGACGGGGGCCACCCGATGACGCGCACGGTGGTGATCGGCGGCGGCTTCGCGGGCCTGGCCACGGCGGGCCTGCTCGCCCGGGACGGGCGCAGCGTCACCCTGCTCGAGCAGCAGGACACGGTCGGTGGCCGCTCCGGGCGGTGGTCCGCGGAGGGCTTCACGTTCGACACCGGACCCAGCTGGTACCTCATGCCCGAGGTGATCGACCGCTGGTTCACCCTGATGGGCACGAGCGCCGCCGAGCAGCTGGACCTGCGCCGGCTGGACCCGGGCTACCGCGTCTTCTTCGAGGACCACCTGGCGGAACCGCCCACGGACGTGGTCACCGGCCACGCGCAGGAGCTGTTCGACAGCCTCGACCCGGGGTCCTCCAGCGCGCTGCGCGCCTACCTGGACTCGGGCGCGCAGGTCTACGAGCTCGCCAAGAAGCACTTCCTCTACACGGACTTCGCGCACCCGCTGGACCTCGTGCGCCCGGAGGTGCTCCGCAACCTCCCGCGGTTGGCAACGCTGCTGGGCACGTCCATGAAGAACTACGTCGCGCGCCGTTTTCCCGAGCCGCGGCAGCGCCAGATCCTGGGCTATCCCGCCGTCTTCCTGGGGGCGTCCCCCGGCTCCGCCCCGGCCATGTACCACCTCATGAGCCACCTGGACCTCACCGACGGCGTGCAGTATCCGATGGGTGGATTCGCCGTCATGGTGGACGCCATGGAGCGGCTCGTGCGCGCGGCCGGTGTGGAGATCGTCACCGGGGCCACCGTGACCGGCATCGAGGTGGCTCCCGAACCGCGGTCGCCGCGTTCCCGGTTGGCTGCCGCCCGGGCACGACGTCGCACCGCAGGCACGGTCACGGGCGTCACCTACCGCACGGCGCCGGGCACGGACCCGGACGGCGTCGTCGCCGGTGCGGAGGTCACCGTGCCCGCGGACGTCGTCGTCGGCGCCGCGGACCTGCACCACCTCCAGACCCGCCTGCTGCCGGGTCCGTTCCGCGCGCCGGAGTCCCGCTGGAAACGCCGCGATCCCGGGCCCTCCGGGGTGCTCGTGTGCCTCGGCGTGCGCGGGAAGCTGCCGCAGCTGGCCCACCACAACCTGCTGTTCACCGCGGACTGGGACGAGAACTTCGGGCGCATCGAGTCCGGTGCGGACCTCGCGGAGGAGACCTCGATCTACGTGTCCATGACGTCGGCGACGGATCCGGGCACCGCGCCCGAGGGGGACGAGAACCTCTTCATCCTGGTGCCCTCGCCCGCGGCGCTCGAGTGGGGCCACGGTGGAACCACCGCACCGGGCGTCGACGAGCCCGGTTCCGCGCAGGTGGAGCGGGTCGCCGACGCCGCCATCGCGCAGCTCGCGCGTTGGGCGGACATCCCGGACCTGGCCTCGCGGATCGTGGTGCGCAGGACCTACGGGCCCGAGGACTTCGCGGTGGCCGTCAATGCATGGCGCGGCTCCCTGCTGGGCCCGGGGCACGTTCTGACGCAGTCCGCGATGTTCCGTCCCGGCGTCACCGACCGCGGGATCCGGGGGCTGTTCTACGCCGGTTCCTCGGTGCGCCCGGGGATCGGCGTACCCATGTGCCTGATCTCCTCCGAGGTGGTGCGGGACGCCGTGCGGGAGAGCGGGGCGCGCTGATGTACCTGTTCCTGCTGCTCGTCCTCCTGGGCTGCTTCGCGCTCATCGACCGGCGCTGGAACCTGTACTTCTGGTCCGGGCACCCGATGCGGGCCTGGCTCGTGCTGGTCACCGGGGTGGTGTTCTTCCTCGCCTGGGACCTGGTGGGGATCGCCAACGGACTGTTCTGGCACGGGGAGAACTCCCTGACCCTGGGGATCTTCGTGGCTCCCGAGCTGCCCCTGGAAGAGGTCTTCTTCCTCGCGTTCCTCTGCTACCAGACCATGGTCTACGTGCTCGGCGCGCCCGTGCTGTGGCGGTGGCTGCGGGCCCGCACCGGCGCGGCCCACGCGGGGAGGCGGGCATGACGTACTGGGGTGTGAATGCGGTCTTCCTGGGGATGGCGGCGGTCGTTCTGCTGGCAACGGCGCTCGTGCGGCGTCCACCCGCCCGGTTCTGGGGGGCGCTCGCGGCCTCCGCGGCGCTGCTCGTGGTGCTCACCGCCGTTTTCGACAACGTCATGATCGCCTCCGGGATCATGACGTACACGGACCGCAACATCTCCGGGGTGCAGATCGGGCTCGCCCCCCTGGAGGACTTCGCCTACCCGGTGGCCGGCGTGCTGCTGCTGCCGGCGCTGTGGCTGCTGCTCGGGGGCAGGCGCAGCGGCAATTCCAACGACGGAAGGAACGGACCGTGCTGAGGACGCTGTTCTGGGCCTCGCGCCCGCTCAGCTGGGTGAACACCGCCTATCCGTTCGCCGCGGCCGTGCTGCTGACGGGCGGTCTGCCCTGGTGGCTGGTGGCGCTCGGGACCGTGTTCTTCCTGGTGCCCTACAACCTGGCGATGTACGGCATCAACGACGTCTTCGACTACGAGTCGGACCTGCGCAACCCCCGCAAGGGCGGTGTGGAGGGCGCGGTGGTGGACCGCTCCGCGCAGCGCGGCGTGCTGCGGGCGGCGTGCCTGCTGCCGGTGCCATTCGTCGCTGTGCTGGCCGGGTACGGGATCGCGACCGGGAACGTGCTGTCCGTGCTGGTACTGGCCGTGAGTCTGTTCGCGGTGGTCGCGTACTCGTGGGCGGGACTGCGCTTCAAGGAGCGCCCGTTCGTGGACGCGATGACCTCCGCGACCCACTTCGTCTCGCCCGCCGTCTACGGGCTGGTGCTCGCACGGGCGGAGTTCACGGCGGGGCTGTGGGCGGTGCTCGTGGGCTTCTTCCTGTGGGGCATGGCCTCGCAGATGTTCGGGGCGGTGCAGGACGTGGTTCCGGACCGTGAGGGCGGGCTGGCATCCGTGGCCACCGTGCTCGGAGCCCGCCCCACGGTGTGGCTCGCGGCGGGCCTCTACGCGCTCTCCGGTGCCCTGATGCTGCTCACCCAGTGGCCGGGTCAGCTCGCGGCGCTGCTCGCGGTGCCGTACCTGGTCGACGCGTGGCGCTTCCGGGGCGTCACGGACGAGGACTCAGCCCGGGCCAACGCCGGATGGAAGACGTTCCTGTGGTTGAACTACGCGACCGGCTTCCTGGTCACGATGCTGCTGATCTGGTGGGCTCGGGTCCACGTCCTGTGAACGGACGCGAAATGCCCGGGACCGGGGCGGACCGGCCTGGTGAGTGGCCCGCGGGTCGCGTGCCCGGAGCTGGCATCATGGGCGCATGAGCCGATCGACGTTCGCCACTCACACCGCCCGGGTCAGCGACACGCAGCTCGCCTACACGGACGAGGGGCAGGGTCTGGCGGTCGTGCTGCTGCACGGCCACGGCTACGACCGCTCCATGTGGGACGCGCAGATCCCGGTGCTCGTTGACCAGGGATGGCGCGTGATCGCCCCGGACCTGCGCGGCTTCGGAGATTCGGAAGTCACGCCGGGCATCGTCTACACCGAGGAGTTCGCGGCGGACACCATCGCGCTGCTGGACCGCCTGGGCCTGGACTCAGTGGTGCTGGTGGGGTTTTCGATGGCGGGGCAGGTGGCCCTGCAGATTGCTGCGACCCACCCTGAGCGGGTGGCCGCGCTGGTCGTCAACGACACGGTGCCGCACGCCGAGGACGCGGCGGGGCGGCGTCGTCGTCACGTGGGCGCGGACGGGATCCTGACGGGCGGGATGCCGGCCTACGCGGACAGGGTGCTCGCCTCCATGATCCGCGAGGACAACGTGGAACGGCTGCCTGTGGTGGCCGACACGGTGCGCGAGATGATCGCCGCGTGTCCGGCGGAGGGGGCGGCCGCGGCCATGCGCGGGCGTGCCGAGCGCAACGACTTCACCGAGACGCTGCGGTCGTGGCACAAGCCCGCGCTCGTGGTCGTGGGGGACGGGGATGCGTTCGACGGCGGCGCAGCCCGGAGGATGGCCGAGCTGCTGCCGCACGGCGAGCTCGCGGTGGTTCCCCGCAGCGGGCACACGCCGAACATGGAGAACCCTGCAGACTACGACGCCGCCCTGCTGCGGTTCCTGGACTCCCTCGTCTGACCGGGGGAGGAGGCCCGTGCGGTGCCGCGAGCCGCCGCGCCCGGAGTGTCGAACGGCGTCGTCGACCGGCGTGTCGCTCTGGGGCGGACTCAGTTCCAGTTCTTGGCGAGCAGCTCCATGGAGGTCAGGACGTCCGGCTGGCGGGTGGCCGTGGGGGAGATCATGAGCTCGTCCGCATCCGCGTGCTCGGCGAAACGGTGCAGGTAGTCGACCACCGTGTCCGGGGTGCCAGCGCCGGTGTAGCTGATCATGTGCAGCACCTGGGACGCGGCGGGGGAGGCCATGACCATGTCCATTTCCTCCTCGGTGAACTCGCGGCCGCGGCCCACCATGGCGCGCACGCGGGAACGCTGGGAAGCCTCGAGCTGCCGAGCGGCGTCCTGCGCGTCCTCGGAGACGATCACGTTCACCGCCGCGATCACGTACGGCTCGGACAGCTGCTCCGAGGGCTGGAACTGGGAGCGGTAGGCGGCCACCGCGTCCACAAGGGCGTCCGGTGCGAAGTGGGAGGCGAAGGCATAGGGCAGTCCATAGGCGGCGGCCAGCTGGGCCCCGAAGAGGGAGGATCCGAGGATGGTCAGGGGCACGTTGGTGCCAGCGCCCGGAACCGCGTTCACGCCCGGGACGATCGAGTTGCCGCTCAGGTAGCCCTGCAGCTCCTTGACGTCCTGCGGGAAGTTCTCGGCAGCCTCCGGGGAGCGGCGCAGCGCCCGGAGCGTGCGCGGGTCGGTGCCCGGCGCGCGTCCGAGGCCCAGGTCGATGCGCCCGGGGTGCAGCTCGGCGAGCGTGCCGAACTGCTCGGCCACGGTCAGCGGGGAGTGGTTGGGCAGCATGACGCCGCCGGAGCCCAGCCGGATGCTCTCGGTGTGGGCGGCCACGTGCGCGATCAGCACCGCGGGGGCTGAGGACGCGATCGTGGACATGTTGTGGTGCTCGGCGTACCAGACGCGCGAGTAGCCCAGACGCTCCGCATGCTGGGCGAGCGTCACGGAGTCCGCGAAGCTCTGGCCCAGGGACTGGTCCTCGCGCACGGTGGCGAAGTCGATGACCGACAGGGGCAGTGCCATTTCAAAACCTTTCCAGAAGAAAACTTACTGTGGAAATAACGGCCTCGGCGGCGGGGGTATTCCTGGTGGCGTTCCCGGTGTCGGACGGGTGGCCTATGGTGCGGTCATGGCCGAGTACGAGGTGGACGAACTCTTCACCGTCCCCCGCGAGCGGGCTGTCCTGGTGCCCGGCGCGGTCCACGTTCCGGGGTGGCTGGACCCCGCGCGGCAGCAGCGGTTGGTGGATGTCGCCCGTGAGTGGGTGCGCGCCGCTCCCATGGAGCACAAGGTGCTCGCCGGCGGCGGGCGGATGTCCGTGCAGTCGGTCATGCTCGGCAGCGGCCGCGCGACCTACGGCTACGGCGCGGACGGTGGCTGCCGGGCCCCGGAGCTGCCGGAATGGTTGGTCGCCCTCGGCGCGCGGGCGGTCGCGGACGCGTACCTGGGGGACCCGGGGCACGACGTCGGCCTCCCGGACGCCGCGCGCCTGGTCCGGGACTTCGCTCCGGACTCCGCGCTCGTTAACTTCTACGACGACGCCGCCCACATGGGCATGCACCAGGACAAGGACGAGTTCTCGGCGGCGCCCATCGTCTCTCTCTCGCTCGGTGACACGTGCGTGTTCCGCTTCGGCAACACCGAGACCCGCGCCGCGCCCTACCAGGACGTGGAGCTGCGCTCGGGGGACCTGTTCGTCTTCGGAGGGCCCTCCCGCTACGCGTTCCACGGTGTCCCCAAGGTGCTCCCCGGAACGGGCGGGCGTCAGCTCGGGCTGAAGAACGGCGGGCGGCTGAACATCACGCTGCGCATGACCGGAGGTTGCGGCGGCAGGTGAGGGTGCCTGAGGCCGTCGGTCGCTAACGTTTCCCCCGGGACAAACCCGGCCGGGCGGCGTCGTCATCGGCGGTGACAGACTGGAGCCATGAAGAGCGAGCCGTTGGATCCCAGCCCCACCGAGACGCAGGTGGAGCGCTACCGCACGCTTGCCGCGGACCACGCCGTGGGGGTGGGGGTGGTGTGCGCCCGCTACCGGGGCAAGGACCACGCCATCACCGTCACAGCGTTCGCGGACGTCTCCTACGACCCGCCCACCATGCTCGTGTGTCTCTACGACATGGGCCGCATGTGCGAGGCCGTGGCGAGCACCGGCACGTGGACCCTGTCCCTGCTCAACGTGGACCAGCGCTCCGTGGCCAACTGGCTCGCAAGCCCCGGCAACCCGGTGGACGGCCTGCTGGACACCGTCCCCTTCCACCGCACCGAGCGCAGCGGTACGCCGGTGATCGACGGCTGCCTGAGCTGGTTCGAGCTCGACACCGTTTCCACCCACACCGCCGCCACGCACCTGGTGGTGGTCGGCAGGGTCACGGCCATGGGCAGGGGTGACGACGCCGGGCGGGCCGACCGCCCGCTGATCCACTTCGCGCGGGAGTACCGGGGTCTGGTCTGACAGCGGAGGACCGAGGACCGAAAACCGTCGCCGACTGCGCTGCGAGCCTGCGGTTCTGTCCCCCAACATGACGTTCTTCGACGCGGTGTGGCCCAGAATGTGGACTGGCAAAGAATAGGTTGGACAGGATTCGCCTGGAAGGATCTACAGTGGCCGGAAATTAGCGGAAAGAAACCGCCGATCCCGGAGCACAGCCGTGTGAGAGGAACCCATCATGCCGGAACGCGTCAGCCACACCACGTCCACCACGCCCCAGAGCCCGGACTCGGGGCCGGCGCCCGAGACCGTTCCCTCGTCCGGCGCCGAGGCCGAGCGCGTGTCCGCGCAGGCCGTGGACCTCGTGGCGCCCACCGAGGCCCTGCGCAGCGATCCGGCCCTGACGGAAGGGTTCAAGTCCGCGTTCGGCCAGCACCCCGCGGGCATCGCGATCATCACGGCGACCGGCCCCGAGGGTCCGGTGGGGCTCACTGCATCGTCGGTGTCCTCCATCTCCGCGGACCCGCCCATCCTGGGCTTCTCTCTGCAGGCCAGCCGCGGGTCGGCCGCGGTGGTGGCCGCCGCGACGTCGTTCGTGGTGCACTTCCTGGACGCCGACGACGTCGACCTCGCCCGCTCCTTCGCCGTCTCCGGCGCACCCCGCTTCGGGGACGACATGCCCTGGACCACCCTGCCCACTGGCGAACCGCGCCTGACGGACGTGCGCCGAGTGCTGCGGGCCATTCCCTTGGCACGGATCAAGGCGGGCCCGTCCCTCGTGTTCAACGCGGCCGTGGTGGAGGTCCTGGGCATGGAGGGCTCCGGCCGTCCGCTCGTGTACCACCAGCGCCAGTTCCACGGCCTGAGCGAGGAGTCGGTCCTGGGACTGCGTGCCTGAGTCGTTCCCGGTCGCTCAAGTTACTTTTTATTGCATAGGTTGACGCGGCATGTATCTCGTCGTAGATTAGTTTCCGAAGCAAGCAGTTGGACGTCGAACGGCGCCCGCCAACCCGAAGGAGTACGACATGAGCACCCTCGAAGGCATGACCCCCGGCACCTGGACCCTGGACCCGGCTCACACGGAGGTGGGCTTCTCCGTCCGCCACGCGGGCATCTCCAAGGTCCGCGGCGTCTTCAGCGACGTTTCCGGCGAGCTGAACGTCACCGATGACTCCGCCAACAACACCGGCCTCGTCACCATCCAGACCAACTCCGTGGACACCAAGAACGAGGGCCGTGACAACCACGTGCGCAGCGCCGAGTTCTTCGACGTCGAGAACTACCCGCAGATGACCTACAAGATCACCGGCGTGGAGCTCAACGGCGACGAGGGCACCGTCAAGGGCCAGCTGACCCTGCGCGACGTGACCAAGGACGTGGACCTGGCCGTCGAGTTCAACGGCGTGGCCGTGGACCCGTTCGGCGCTACCCGCGCCGGTTTCAGCGCCTCCACCTCGATCTCCCGCAAGGAGTTCAACGTGACCTGGAACGCCGCCCTCGAGACCGGCGGGGTCATGGTCTCGGACAAGGTGAACATCACCCTGGACGTGGAGTTCACCGCTCCCGAGTCCAGCTCCAACTGAGCTCGGCTGCAACTGAGCCAGAGCTGGACGCAGTGAGCCACTGACTCCGGACAGCACTGAACGCGCCCCTCAGGACACAGTCCTGAGGGGCGCGTTCTGTGCGCACGCTGCCCGCTCTCGGGGCTGCCGTCAGCGCAGGGACTGCACCACGAAATAGACGACCGGCACCAGGATGAGCCCGATCAGCGCAATGCGGCGCACCCGCACCTCCATGCGCGCGGGGTTGACGTGATGACGGGTCGGGTGGCGATCCGCCTCGGTGTTGAGGTCACTCGCTGTCTGATCGGCGACGTGGCGCGAGTCGCCCTCCTGCGGCGGGTCGGACGGGATGTTCACGGGCACTCCTGACGGGCCTGGCGGGCGGGATGGCTGACCGGGGCCGGGGTCATCGCCAGCGGGTGGTCATGATCAGGCCGGTGAGCATGAACCCGAGCCCGATCACGAGGTTCCAGACGCCGATCCCGGGAATGGGGATCAGGCCCTGGAAGAGGTAGTAGGAGATGATCCACAGCAGAGCCACGATCATCAGCCCCACCATGATGACCTTGTACCACGTGGGCGTGGGCTGGTAGTCGACAGCGCGGCGCTCGCGCTCCTCGGCCTTGGCCGCCTTCTCCTCGCGGCGCTTCGCGGCCAGTTCGCGCTTGCGGCGGGCCTTGAGCTCGGCCGGCGTCTCCTCGGCAGTCTCCGTACTCTTGGCGGCCGCGCCCGTGGCCCTCTCGCTCCTCGAGCCCTCAGCGGCAGCGGACGCCGCGGCGTCCGTCCGCGCCGTCGCACCGACCCTGCTCGCGCCCTTGCGGGGGTTGTTCCCGGCGCGCTTCTTGCGGCCCGCGGACTTTGCGCCCCCGGCGGACGCGGCATCGCCCTCGGCTCCGGTGGCTGCGTCCGCATCGGTGCCTGCCGTGGCGGTGCCCGTGCTCTTGCCCGCCGCCTTCTCCGAAGTGCCGTGCGCGCGGGCAGCGGGGGCGTCGTCGTCGACCAGCTCGTGGTCCGTGACCGCGTCCTTGGCGGAGACGGACGTGGAGCCGGCATTGCGCGCCGCGTGCCGTTCGAAGGAGGCCGCCGCGCTGTTACGGGGGAGGATCTCGGCGGCGAGGGCCGCGAGCTCGCGGTCCCGATCGGTCAGGACGAACTGCTGGGCGTCGTCGTCATCCTTGCGGGAGCGGCGGAAGCGCTTCTGGGACTGGGCCAATGCTGTTCATTCCTCCTGATGGGTGGGCTCCCGGTGAGGGGCCGGCCGGGGCGGAGCGCGGGTGGGTCGCTGCGGCCCGAGGCACCTCATCCGCCCGGCGCGGTGCGGGGCCCGGTGTGAGATCGGCGTTCAGTCTATCGGCCGCCTCGGGCGTAGACTTGCGCACGTTCTGTCAATTGGTGAACGCGCAGGAGTTCTTGAGTGTCCGTGAAGATTCTCGTGGTGGACAACTACGACAGCTTTGTCTACACCCTGGTGGGCTATCTCCAGCAGCTGGGCGCCCAGACCACCGTGGTCCGCAACGACGACCTCGACGTCTCCGCCGCCACCGCCTTGGCCGGTGAGCACCAGGGCGTGCTGCTCTCTCCGGGCCCCGGTGCCCCGGCGGACGCCGGCGTGTGCTCGGACCTGATCCGCTGGGCCGAGGTGAACCAGAAGCCCTTGCTCGGGGTGTGCCTGGGCCACCAGGCCCTCGGCGAGGTCTACGGCGCCCGCGTGGGTCACGCCCAGCAGCTGATGCACGGCAAGACCTCCCGCCTGGTCCACAACGAGGACAGCGTGTTCCCCGGCGTGCCCTCCCCGTTCACCGCCACCCGGTACCACTCCCTGGCCGTGGACGCGGACACCGTCCCGGACTGCCTGGAGGTCACCGCCACCACCGACGACGGCCGCGCGGTCATGGGACTCAAGCACCGCAGCGCACCGCTGCACGGGGTCCAGTTCCACCCCGAGTCCGTCCTCACCGAGGGTGGTTACCTCATGCTCGGCAACTGGCTCGAAAGCGTGGGCCAGCACGGTGCGGCGGCCGCGGCGGCGGGGCTCTCCCCGCTCATGACCGCCTGAGCGGACTCCTTCGCCCCTCGCGGCACACCACGACGCCGGGCGCGAACCTTGCGGAGGCGGCGGACCGCCGCCGTTCGGAGATCCCAGACGCGCCGACCTGCGAGCCCCTCGAACCGTGAACGCACCACCAACGACGAACGCCCCGGACACCATCGAGTGTCCGGGGCGTTCGCTCATCCGCTCAGCCGTTGCCACGGCCCCCGCGTGACGCCGTGGGCCGTGGTGTGGCGTGGCTCTGGGTGGGTTGGGCCGTGGGCGCCGTCGTCTCCTCCTCAGTGGGCGTGGGCTCCGCGGTCTCCTCCTGCGTGGGGGTGGGGGAGGGCGTGGTTCTGCGCGCCACAGTCAGCGTGATCGTGGAGCCCTGGCTCACGGACGAGCCGGCGGGCGCGGACTGCGCGAGCACCGTGCCGGTCTCGGCGTCCTGCGTCTCCTCGATCTTCACGTCCGAGCCCAGCCGGACGTCCAGCGCGCGCAGCGCCTGCTCCGCCTCCGCGCGGGTCATGCCCACGACGTCCGGGACGGTGACCTTCCCGGAGGAGACCTGCAGCTTCACAGCGCTGCCTTGTGCCACGGAGGTGCCCGGAGTGGGATCGCTGGAGATCACCACGTTCTCCGCCACGGTGGCGCTGTTGACAGTGGTCACCTCGCCCACGCCCAGTCCGGCCTTCTGCAGCGCCTGACGGGCGTAGTCCAGCGACTGACCCACGAGGTCTCCGGGGACATCCACGTTCTCGGGCCCGTCCGAGACCACCACGGCCACGGTCGAGCCCTCGTCCACCTCTGTCCCGGCCGTGGGGTCCATGCTGATGACGTGCTTGTCCGGCACGCTGCTGTCGTGCTTGGTGGTGAACGCGGGGTTCAGCCCGGCGTCGCGCAGGGTGTTCTCAGCGGTGGTGCTGTCCATCCCCACCACCTGGGGGACGCTCACGCGAGTCACCTGCTCGGCCTGCTGGGACTGCCACCACTGCACTCCCATGACTGTGCCGACGCCCAGCAGGGCGAGCAGCAGCAGGAGGAGGACGGGCAGCAGCCAGGCCCGTCGCTTGCGGGGTGCCGCAGCGGTGGCGGGGGCGGCCACGGGCACGGGGTCCGTGGCGTCGTCCGGATCGAGGTCCCCGTGCTGGGCGGGTGTGGGGCCCGAGGGCTCGGCGTCCTCGCTTCGCCCCGCCGCGGTCACCGCCGCGGCGGGTGCACCGGCACCCACCGCGGGAAGGGTCTTGGTGCTGGAGTCCCCGGCCAGTGCAGTGTCGATGGGCTGGGTCGCGCCGAGGTCCCCGGGCAGGGTCGCGCCGAGGTCGCGCAGGGCGCGTCGCATCTCCCCGGCGTCCGCGAAGCGGTCCTCGGGGTTCTTCGCGAGCGCACGCTCCATGAAGCGGTCCACGGCGGGTGGCAGCTGGGGATTCAGCGCCGACGGCGCCGGCGGAGCGTCCCGCACGTGCTGCGCGGCGATCGCCACGGAGGACTCGCCCACGAACGGGGCGCGCCCGGTGAGCATCTCGAACATCACGCAGGCGGCGGAGTAGAGGTCCGAGCGGGGATCCACGGCAGCGCCGCGGGCCTGCTCTGGGGAGAGGTACTGCGCGGTGCCGAGCACTGCCTGCGACTGCGTGAGCGCGGCCTGCGTGTCCTCCACGGCGCGCGCGATCCCGAAGTCCATGACCTTGACGCCGCCGTCCGGTGTGACCTTGACGTTGGCCGGCTTGATGTCCCGGTGCACGATCCCGGCACGGTGGCTGAAGGACAGCGCGTCCATGATGCCGAGCATGTACTCGACGGCATGCTCGGGGGTGACCCCGTCACCGTGGATGAGCTCCCGCAGGGTCTGGCCGGGGACGTACTCCATCACGATGTAGGGCCGCAGCACCCCGTCAGGGCCCTGGGGAGTGATCTCGCCGGTGTCATAGATGGCGACGATCGAGTGGTGGTTCAGGGACGCCACCGCGTGGGCCTCGCGCTGGAAGCGCTCGTGGAACGTCTCGTCCGCGGCGAGCTCCGGTCGCAGGATCTTGATCGCCACGCGGCGCCCGAGCCGGACGTCCTGGCCCAGGTGCACGGTGGCCATGCCGCCACGGCCAATGATCTCGCCCACCTGGTAGCGGTTGTTGATCAGATCAGGAATCGAAGACGCCGCCATGCCCGCTACCCGTCTGTACCGGTGCCCGGACTGCCCGGAGTGGCGGGCGCCGCCACGGCATCGCCGTTCGAGCCCTGCCCGGACGTGCCCTGGCCGGAGGAGTCATTGCCGGTGCTCGTGCCGGGCTCCTGCGCCTGGGCGTCCGAAGCGCCCTGGGTGGGGTCTGCCGCGCCGTTCGTCGCACCGCCGTCGTCAACCCCGCCCTGGGTGGCGCCGCCGTTCGCGGGCTGGGTGGGAGCCGCGGGCGCGGCGGTCTCCTCACGCGCGGGCGAGGTGGCCTCGCGGGAGCTTCCGGTGTCGGCACCGGAGTTCTGCGTGGCGCTCGAGGACGGGGTCCAGGCCACGTAGAGCACCACCGTGGAGCCGATCTCCACCCGGGAGCCGCCCTCGGGATCCGAGGAGACCACGGTGTTCTCGGCCTTGCCGGTGCCCTGCTGCAGGCGCTTGTCCACGTTCACGCCGAGCGCGACGATCTCGTCCGAGACGCTCTGGGCGTCCCGGCCCACGATGTTGGCGGGCAGCGTGACGGCGTTCGCGTCCGTGGGGCTCACGGTGGAGGACGTCACGGTTCCCGGCTCCGGGGAGTCCGAGGAGTCCCGGCCGGTGAGGAACCAGACACCCGCCACGGCGAGCACCACGAGCAGGATCAGCAACGGCAGGAGCCAGGCCCAGACGGAGCGCCCCCCCGACTTCTCGGCCTTGCGGGACCCGCGCGCGGAGTGGTCCACGGCGTCGAACTGAGCCGTGGAGGGGTGCGCACTGTACCTGGGATCCGGGCGGTCCGCCGCGGCGGCCGAGCCTGTCCCGATCGCCGCGGGGGAGGCGGCCGTGCCGTCCATGGCCCGCGTGCGGGGACCCGTGACGGGGGTGATCGCCTCCGTGGGCTGGTCTTCCTGCGTGTACTTCTCCGACAGCAGCGGCGCCATGCCCGGGACCATGGCCACGGCGGACTTCACGTCCCCCCGGCGCAGAGCGTCGACGGCGTTGGCGAGCTTGCCCGCGTTGCCCGGCCGGTCCTCCGGGTCCTTCGCGAGCATCGACATGATGAGCGCGCGCACGGGTTCCGGCACCGAGTCCGGCAGCGGCGGCGGGTTGTCGTTGACCTGCGCCAGGGCGATCGCGATCTGCGACTCCCCGGTGAAGGGACGCCGGCCCGCGAGCAGCTCGTAGCCGATGATCCCCAGGGAGTAGATGTCCGAGGAGCCGGTGGCGGTCTGGCCCGTGGCCTGCTCCGGCGCGAGGTACTGGGCAGTGCCCATGACCTGTCCCGTGGCGGTGAGCGGCACCTGGTCCGCGAGGCGGGCGATGCCGAAGTCCGTGACCTTGACCCGGTTGTCCGGGGTGATGATCAGGTTGCCGGGCTTCACGTCCCGGTGCACGAGGCCCTGGGCATGCGCGGCGGCCAGGGCGCGCGCCGTCTGCCCGATGTAGTTGAGCACCGTGTCCGGGTCCACCGTCTTCTGCCGGTCGATGATGTTCGACAGCGGTTCACCCGGCACGAGCTCCATGACCAGGAAGGCCGAGCCCTCGTCCTCGCCGTAGTCGAAGACGTTGGCCACACCGGGGTGGTTGAGCAGCGCGGTGTGCCGGGCCTCCGCGCGGAAGCGCTGGAGGAACGTGGGATCCCCGTTGTACTCGTCCTTGAGGATCTTCACCGCGACGATGCGGCCCAGGACCTGGTCCTTGGCCTTCCACACCTCGCCCATGCCGCCGATGGCAATACGTTCCGTGAGCGCGTAGCGACCGCCCAGAATGGTGTTCGACGATGGTCTCACTTGTTCAACACCGCCTCGAAGAGTTGCCGTGCGCTGGGGCTGGTCAGGGCCGAGCCCGTGGTGACGTCCACGTCCTCGACCACCACGGACACCGCCAACTGGGGGTCATCCGCGGGTGCGAATCCAGTGAACCACGAATCGTTCAATCCGTCCTTGCCGATCTCCGCGGTGCCGGTCTTGCCGGCCACCTTGACGCCGTCGACCTTGGCGCCGGAGGCGATGCCGTTGTCCACCACCGAGGTCATCAGGTCCGTGACCGTCTTGGCCGTCTCGGTGTCCGTGGAGCGGCGCAGCTGCTCCGACTTGAACTCGTCGATCACGGAGAGGTCCGAGGAGCGGACGGTCTTGACCAGGCTGGGCTTCATCATCACTCCACCGTTCGCGATGGCCGCGGAGGTCATGGCGACCTGCAGCGGGGTGGTCCGGACGTCGTACTGCCCGATCGAGGACAGCGCCAGCTGCGACTGGTTCATCTGGTCCGGGAAGACCGACGGGGTCACCTGCAGGGGGATGTCCAGGTCCTGGCCGTAGCCGAAGTTCTCGGCGGTCTGCCGGATCTTGTCCTGTCCCAGGTCCATCGCGATGGAGGCGAAGGGTGTGTTGCAGGACTGCTCCAGGGCGAACTGCAGGTTCACCTGCGTGCGCGCCGAGCACCCGCCCTGCCGGTAGTTCGGCAGGGTCACGGTGGTGTCCGGAAGCGGCAGCTCGCTCGGGTTCTCCAGGGTGGAGTCCGTGGTGTACTTCCCGGACTCCAGGGCCGCCACGGTGTCGATGAGCTTGAACGTGGAGCCGGGGGCGTAGAGGTCTCCGCCGATCGCGCGGTTCACGAGGGGCTTGTCCGGGTCCGCGTTGAGCTGGTCGGACGCGGCCACCACCTTCTCGGTGTTGTGCGAGGACATGGAGTTCGCGTCGTAGCTCTTGCGGGAGACCATGGCCTTGATCTCGCCGGTCTTGGGATCCACGGCCACGATGGAGCCGTTGTGACCCTCCAGCGCGTCGTAGGCGACCTTCTGCAGGTCCGGGTCGATGGTCAGCTCCACGGACGCGCCCTTGGGCTGGTCGCCGGAGAACATGGACATCACGCGGTCGTAGAACTGGTCGTCGGAGGCGCCGGAGAGCTCGTCGCCCAGGGCCGATTCCAGGCCCGTGGCCCCGTAGACCAGGGAGAAGTAGCCGGTGAGGTTCGAGTACATGGGGGAGTCGGTGTACACGCGCTGATGCTCGAAGTCGTCGTCGGAGGGCTGGGAGGTGGCAATCTCCTTGCCGCCCACCAGGATCGAGCCGCGGTCCTGGCCGAACTGCTCGTACAGGGTCCGGTTGTTCCAGGGGTTGGCCTTGAGGGAACCGGCCGCGAAGAACTGCACGTAGGTCAGCGCGAGCAGCAGCACCACGACGATCGCCGCCACCATGAGCCACATCCTGCGGATCGCCTTGTTCACGGGGTCCCTCCTTCCTGCTGGTCGTCGTCCTGCACCGGGGCATTCTTCTTCTTCGTGCCGGTCCCCGCGTGGGGGCTGCCGGTGGCCTCGCGTTTCGCGTCCCCGCGCCTGCTCTGCGCCGGGGATCCGGAGCGGTCCGCGAGCCGGGACATCACCTCGGTCGCTGAGCCGGCCTCGGCGGTGTCGTCCGCGCCCGCGTGCGCTCCCGCGGAGGAGCTGAGCGCGGCCGAGCGCGTGGGTTCGGTGCGGGCCTCGGACGGCGCGCCGCCGGTGTCGCGGGCGGAGGGGTCGGCGACGTCACGCTGCTGCTCGCGTGCGCGGCGTCGTCGTTCGACGGAGGCGAGGTCTTCGTCCGTGGCGGGGCCCGTGACCACGGGCCGACGCGCGCTGTGGGAGATCGCGAGCAGGACGGCCACGATGATCCAGTTGGACAGCAGCGAGGAGCCGCCGGCGGACATGAACGGCGTGGTGAGACCGGTCAGCGGCAGCAGCCGCGTGACACCGCCGATCACCACGAGCAGCTGGAGCACCATCAGGGCGGAGAGCCCCGCGGCGAGCAGCTTGCCGAACGCGTCCCGGGTGCCCAGGGCGGCCCGCAGCCCGCGCGTGGCGAAGAGCAGGAACAGCACGAGGATCGCGCCCAGGCCGATCAGCCCGAGCTCCTCGCCGAACGCCGTGATGATCATGTCCGAGTTGGAGTACGAGACGAGGTCCGGGCGGCCCTGGCCTAGCCCCTTGCCGAAGAGCCCGCCGGAGGCGAGACCGAACAGGCCCTGCACGATCTGTGCCGAGCCACCGGGGGAACGGTTGTAGACCTCGGGGTCGAAGGCGTCGAGCCAGGCATCCAGGCGCAGGCTCACGTGGGAGAACACCTTGCTGGCGGCGAACCCGCCCACGGCCATGAGCGCCACTCCCAGCACGATCCAGCCCAGGCGGCCGGTGGCCAGGTAGATCATGGCCAGGAACAGGCCGAAGAACATGATGGCCGTGCCCATGTCCTTCTGGAGCACGAGGACGCCGATGGCGATCACCCAGGCCGCGAGCATGGGCGCGACGTCCCGGAAGCGGGGCAGCCGCACGGGGCCGATCTTCCGCCCGGCCAGCAGGATCAGGTCCCGGTTGGTGGAGAGGTATCCGGCGAAGAAGATCGCCAGGGTGATCTTGGCGATCTCACCGGGCTGGAACGTGCGTCCGGCCACGGAGATCCACAGTCGGGCCCCGTTGATCTCCACGCCGAGCCCCGGGACCATCGGCAGCAGCAGGAGCAGCGCCGAGAGCAGCAGCATGATGTAGGTGACGTTGCGCAGCCGGCGGTGGTCCTTGAGGAACCAGAGCACCACGCAGCACGTCACCATGGCCACCGCGGTCCATACCACCTGGGTGTTCGCCGCGCTCTGACCGGTGGAGAGGTCGATGCGGTGGATCATCGCCAGGCCCAGTCCGTTGAGGGCCACGGCAATGGGAAGCAGGTAGGGGTCTGCGTAGCGCGCGCGGATCCACAGCACCACGTGCACTAGCAGTGCGCCGCCGGCGAGCACGGCGCCGCTGAGGACGATGTGACGGGGGTCCTCCCGCAGCTGGTCCGGGTCCACAAGGATGTTGGCGCCCACGCCGATGCACAGCGCGAGCAGCAGCAGGAACAGCTCGATGATCCGGCGGGGCCTGGGGCGCACGACGGGCGCGGAGTCGGCGGGGGAGGCCGTCGTGGTGGTAGCGGGGGAGCTCACGAGGCGTCACCCCCCGGTGTGGCGGAGGACGCGGCGGGGCTGGGGGAGGGGCTGCCGGAGGTCGTCGGGGTGGGGGTCGTGACGGTTACTCGGCCCGTGGGATGGGGCCCGGGCCCGGTGGAGGTCTTCAGGTCCGCCACAATCTTCTCGGCCTCCTCGCGGCTGCCGGCGGGGATCGTGGCGCGTACGCGCTCCCGGGCGTACTGGGAGAGCGAGTCCACGGAGATCTCCGTGGTGGAGTCCAACTCGCTCAGCGAGATGGGCCCGAGGGACTGCGAGACGCCCTGGAACACGGCTACCTTCCCCTGCTCCTCACCCACGTAGTACTGCGAGGAGGTCCAGGCGCGGGCGGCCCAGCCGCCCAGCAGCAGGGCGACGGCGAGCACGAGCACACCTGCGACCACCAGGGCACGACGGCGCGTGGAGCCTCGCCCGGGGTCCTCGCCCCTGCGGCGCAGCAGGCTGCGCACCTCGGCGGGGTCCGCGGTGACGTCCAGGGTGGAGGTGGAGAGCATGGTTGCGCGGCGCTGGATCGCAGAGTCGGAGACCGTGGGGATCCGACCGGTCTGGGTCGCGTTGGCCGCGGCGCCCACCAGCAGGTGGGGGCGCTCGGCGAGGTCCCCGCGCAGCACGGACGCCGAGGACCGCTCGTCCCCGCTGGCGCCCGGGCCGGTGCTGCGTCCGGGTTCGCGGTAGTCGCGGCCGCCCCCTGCCACGGGGGAGTCCATGGGGCCGTCCCACTCCTCGACGGTCTCGCTCTCACTGCGCAGCTGCTCGTCCGAGGTGCGGGACTCGTCCGGCACGGCGCCCATGGCCTCGCCGGTCATGGGGTGGGCCTCCCGGCCGTCCGGGATCTCGCCCACCTGCACGACCACCACGGTCACGTTGTCCGGGGCGCCGCGGTCCAGGGTGAGCTCCACCAGGGAGTTCACGATCTGGTTGAGGTCCCCGGTGGAGCGCATCACGTTCTCGATGGTCTGCGCGTTCACGACGGCGTTGAGCCCGTCCGAGCACAGCAGCCAGCGCTCGCCCACGGCGGGGCGCACGGTGCGCACCTCGAGTTCGGGGGAGGCGTCCACGTCCCCGAGCACCCGCATGAGCACGTTCTTGTGGGGGTGGGTCTCGGCCTCCTCCGGCCGCAGCCGCCCCTCGTCGATGAGTCGCTGCACGAACGTGTGGTCCGTGGTGACCTGCTCGAAGCCCTCGGTCTCGGAGAGCCGGTACGCACGCGAGTCCCCGATGTGCGCCACCGAGATCTCGTCCCCGTCGATCAGCAGGGCGGTGACCGTGGTGCCCATTCCCCCGAGCCGGGGGTTGGACTGCACGAGTTTGGCGAGGTTCTGGTTGGCGTTCTGGATCTCGTCCGCGAGGACCGTGGCGCCGTCGCCGTCGTGGCCGGCGTGGTCCAGGTGCGTGAGGTCGATGACCGCGGACGCGGAGGCCACGTCACCGCCCACGTGACCGCCCATGCCGTCGGCGACGACGGCGAGGTAGCGCCCCGCGTAGGCGGAGTCGTCGTTCTTCGAGCGGACGCGGCCCACATCGGAGCGCGCCGCATAGCGGAAGGCGATGGGCATGGGCTACGGCCTCAGTTCCATCACGGTTCGCCCCACGCGGAACTGCACGCCGGGGTCCACGGCGGCGGCGCGGGAGATCTTCTGGTCACGCAGGAAGGTTCCGTTGGTGGAACCGAGGTCCTCGAGGAACCAGCGGGAGCCCTGCGGGAACAGCCGGGCGTGGCGGCCCGAGGCGTAGTCGTCCTCCAGGGGCACGGTGGCCTCGGGCGAGCGGCCCAGCATTACCGGGGCGGAGCCGAGCTGGTAGCTGCTGCCGGCCAGCGGGCCCTCGACGACGACGAGCTGCTGGGGCCGGTGGCGCGTGCCGCCGGTGGTGGGCGCGGAGGTGCGGGGCTCCGGCGCGGGCTCGGGGGCCCTGCGCTCCTGCCGCGGGGACTCGGCGGCGCGGGCGCTGCCGGCACGGGCGGCGGTGCGCGCTCGGCCGCTGACGGTCAGGTCACGGGCCTGCGAGTACACCACGGCCGCGATGAAGACCCACAGCAGCGCGAGGAAACCGTAGCGCAGCAGGGTCACGGTCAGTTCGGACACGTCAGCGCCCCTCCTTCGGCACGAGCAGCCGGAAGACCAGCCTGGTGCGTCCCATGGCGATCACGGAGCCGTCCACGAGCTGGGCCCGTCCCTGGATCTTCTGGCCGTCCACATAGGAGCCATTGGTGGATCCGAGGTCCACGGCCAGGAAGTTGCTCCCCTGGCGGCGGATCTCGAGGTGTTTGCGGGAGACCCCGGTGTCCTCCACGGTGATGTCCGCCTGCGAGGAGCGGCCCACGCTCACGCTGTCCGCGTTGAGGGAGAACCGTTCGGATCCCACCTCGATCACCGGCACCTTCCGCAGGACGGGCGCAGGGGCCTCGTGGTCGGCGGGCCCGGCAGGGGCGTACCCGGGGGCGGAGGTCGTGGTGCGGCCATCCCGCGTGGTGCGGGCCGGCGCGTGCGGTGCGGGAGCCGGGGGCTGGGGTGCGCGCGCGGAGGTCCCGGCGTTGGCGGGGGCCGGGGGTGTGCTCGTGCGCTCGAACGAGGGGACGACGTCGAAGTTCCCCGCCTCGAGCTCCGAGTTGCGGGTGAAGCTCACGCGCACCGCGCCCTGCAGCGTGTAGGCCTGTGAGCGGGCGTGGCGGATGACGACGTCGCACAGCTCCTCCGCGAGCTGCACGCCCCACTCCTGGGCGCGCGGGAAGTCGTCGTCCGAGAACTCGACCGTGAACACGTTGGGGGCCATGGTGCGCCCGCCGCTCACCGTGAAGGACTCCTGGTCCAGCTCGCGGCGCAGCGCGCTCGCGATCTCCACGGCCTCGACCCGCTTGCGGGAGCCGGCGGTGAAGGCGGTGCGGACCGCTTTCTCGATCCCGTTCTCCAGTCCGGTCCAGAAACCCATCCCGCCTCCTTTCTCGGCCAGCCAGTGGCGGTGCGTTCAGTGCAACCGCAGGGGGGCGGTGTGGCACACGGTCGTCAGCAGTCCCCAGAATAGTAGCCGCAGTGGCTGTGCGAGCGGTGACAGGTCTCCCGTGCGCGGCGGCGGCGGCCCGCGTGCGGCGCGATCGGGGGCCGCCACGCCGGGCACGGCGGCGTCGTCCCCTCCCCGCTCAGGGCAGGCTGGCGGCGAGCTCCACGGCCTCCTTGATCGCGCGCTTGGCGTCCAGCTCGGAGGCCACGTGGGCACCGCCGATCACGTGGACCGGGCGCCCACCCGTCAGCTGCTCCGCGAGCTCGGCGCGGGACTCCTGCCCCGCGCACAGCACCACGGTGTCCGCCGGAACGAGCAGCTCGACCTTCCCCGGGGCGAGCGCCACCGCGGTGGCCGCGCCCGGGTGCCCGGCTTCCTGGCGCACTGCTTGCGAGTGCCCCGCGGCAGCGGCGGCCCCGGCGCGGGTCTGCTGGCGCGGGGCCGATCCGGCGCCGCCGCCCGCCGCGTTGTCCTCCAGCGTGCCGGTGCCCGGGACCAGCACGTGCACGCCGTCCCCGTCGATGCGCTGGTACTGCACGCCGGTCATGAAGTCCACGCCCGCCATGTGCAGCTCCGCACGGTGGATCCACCCCGTGGTGGTGCCCAGGCGTGCCCCCGGCTTGCCCTCGCCGCGCTGCAGCACCGTGACGTGGCGCAGCGGCGCGGTCGGCTCCGGGCGCAGCAGCCCGCCGCGGGCCTCGAGCGTACGGTCCACGCCCCACTCGCGGTAGAAGTCCGCGTCCGGGTCGTGCGTGAGGAAGTGGGCGACGTCGAAGCCGATCCCGCCGCCGCCAACCACTGCCACGCGCTCACCCACGGGTGCGCCCTCCAGGACGTCCTTGTACCCGAGCACCGTGGGGCCGTCCTCCCCGGCGATCCCGGGGATGCGCGGCGTGACGCCCGTGGCCAGCACCACGCGGTCCGCGTCCGCGAGGTCCTGCGAGGTGGCGGTGTGCCCGGTGCGGACAGTGACTCCCAGCTCGGCCAGGCGGGTGCGGAAGTAGCGGATGGTGTGGCCGTAGTCCGCCTTGCCGGGGATCCGGCGGGCGAGCTGGAACTGGCCGCCGATCTCCGGCTGCTCCTCGAACAGGGTGACGTGGTGCCCGCGGGCTGCGGCGGCCTCGGCGAACGCCATCCCCGCCGGGCCCGCACCCACCACGGCGATCCGCTCCGCCGTGCGGGTGGGTCCGAGCGCGAGCTCGTCCTCCCGCATGGCCCGCGGGTTCACCAGGCAGGACATCCGCTTGCCGGAGAAGGTGTGGTCCAGACAGGCCTGGTTGCACGCGATGCACGTGTTGATCTCTGCCGGCCGTTCCTCGCGGGCCTTGGCCACGAACGCGGGGTCCGCGAGGAACGGGCGGGCCATGCACACGAGGTCCGCGTCTCCCCGGGCGATCACGTCCTCGCCGATCTCTGGGGTGTTCATGCGGTTGACGGCCGCGACGGGCACGGAGAGGTTCTCGCGCAGGGCGCGGCTCACCCACGTGAACGCGGCGGGCGGGACGTTCGTGGCGATGGTGGGGATCCGCGCCTCGTGCCAGCCGATGCCCGTGTTGATGATCGAGACCCCGGCCTCCTCCACCTCGCGGCCGAGCGCGAGGACCTGCTCGAACTCCTGCGCGTCCGGCACCAGGTCCAGGGCGGAGAGCCGGTACATCACCAGGAAGTCCGGGCCCGTGGCCTCCCGCACGCGGCGCACGACCTCCACCGCGAAGCGCCGACGGGCGGCGTCCGAGCCCCCGTAGCGGTCCGTGCGCTGGTTGGTGTGAACCACCAGGAACTCGTTGATCAGGTACCCCTCCGAGCCCATGATCTCCACGCCGTCGTAGCCGGCCTGCTGAGCGAGCGCGGCGGCACGGGCGAAGTCCTCGACGGTGCGCTCGACCTCCTCGGTGCTCAGCTCCCGCGGGGTCACCTTGTTGATCGGCGCACGCAGGGGCGACGGCGCCACGGCGTTCGCGTGCATGGCGTACCTGCCGCTGTGCATCAGCTGCAGGGCGATCAGCCCGCCCTCCGAGTGCACGGCGTCCGTGACCGTGCGGTGCGGCGGCAGCTGGTCCTCACGACTCAGGTGGGCGCCGTCATGGCGGGCCGCTCCCTCCTCGTTGGGGGAGATGCCGCCGGTGACGATGAGTCCGGCCCCGCCCCGCACGCGCTCCACGTAGAACCGCGCGAGCTCGTGCTCACCGCCCGGCGTTTCCTCGAGGCCCGTGTGCATGGAGCCCATGATCATGCGGTGCGGCAGGGTCAGCGAGCCCACGCGCAGGGGGGCCAGCAGGTGGGGGTAGGACGTCATCCGATACTCCAAGTCTCAGTTATTTCCTCCACCCTAGAGCTCGTGAGCTGGATCACCAATCCGATCGGGCCGGGAGGTCCGACGTTGCACCACGGGTCTGGGGACCGCCAGAGCACGGGAGAAGGTCCCGCCGGGTGCTGGCCCTGGTGGGCGGTGCGACACGGTGTTATTATGAAGACATCAGAATAAGGGCCGAGGGGCGCGCCGGTCCGGCCGCACCCCGCCCCGACGAGGAGGTTGTCATGGCCAAGAAGTCCAGCAAGAACGCCACCTACACGGTCCCCGGTCTCACCACCGAGCAGGGTCACGCGGTGGCCGATGTCCTGCAGCAGCGCCTGAACGCGCTCAACGACCTGCAGCTCACCCTCAAGCACGCCCACTGGAACGTGGTGGGTCCCAACTTCATCTCGGTGCACGAGATGCTCGACCCCCAGATCGACGAGGTCCGTGGCTACGTGGACGAGGTGGCCGAGCGCATGGCCACCATGGGCGTTTCGCCCAATGGCCTGCCCGGCACCATCGTGTCCGGGCGCACGTGGGACGACTACGACGTCATGCGTGCCTCCGGGGTGGAGCACCTCGCGGCCCTCGACCTCGTCTACGACGGCGTGATCCAGGACCACCGTGCCGCCCTGGCAGAGGTGGGGGACGTGGACCCCATCACCGAGGACATGCTGATCGCCCAGGTGCGCGGCCTCGAGCTGTTCCAGTGGTTCATGCGCTCACACATCGAGAACGACTCCGGCGTGCTGGAGAACAGCTCCGCGCGCACGGAGAAGGCCGCAGCCAAGGCCGTGAAGAAGGCCGTGGCCGGCAAGTCCGGCAAGGGTGCGACGTCGGGCAAGTCCGCAGGCAAGAAGGCGGGCTCCGGCCAGAAGGGCTGATCCGCCGCCCCCGCACGCAGAAGAACCCCCGGTCCTCCCCCGCAGAGCGGTGAGGGTCGGGGGTTCCTGCATGCTGGGCGGGTCAGGAGACCGTGGCCACCCGGATGGTCTCGGGCAGGGCCTTGATGGCGGCCACGACCTCGTCCGTGACGCCGTTGGCGCAGTCCGTGACCATGTAGCCCATCTGGCCCTTGGTCACGAGCTGCTGGCGGTCCACGTTGATCCCGTGCTCGCCCAGGGTGGAGTTCACGCGGGCCAGCACGCCGGGGACGTTGCTGTGGATGTGCAGCAGGCGGGTGCCGTGGATGAACGGGTCCAGCTGCACCTCCGGGAAGTTCACGGACAGGCTCGTGGTGCCGTAGCGGCAGTAGTCGATGAGCTTGCCGGAGACGAAACCGCCGATGTTCTCCTGCGCCTCCGCCGTGGAACCGCCCACGTGCGGGGTGAGGATCACGTTGGGCAGCCCCTGCAGCGGGGATTCGAAGGGCTCGCCCGCGGCCTTGGGCTCGGAGGGGTAGACGTCCAGGCCGGCACCGGCCAGGTGCCCGGAGACCAGGGCCTCCTGCAGGGCCTCGATGTCCACCACATGGCCGCGGGAGAGGTTCAAGAAGATTGAGCGGGGGCGCATCTGGCGGAACTGCTCGCGGCCGAACATGTTGGTGTTGCTCTCGCGCCCGTCCACGTGCAGGGTCACGGTCTCCACCGTGCCCAGCAACTGTTCGAGCGAGTCGCACTTGGTGGCATTGCCCATGGCCAGCCGATCCACGACGTCGTAGTAGTAGACGTCCATGCCGAAGGCCTCGGCCACCACGGAGAGCTGCTTGCCGATGTTGCCGTAGCCCACGATGCCCAGGGTGCGGCCGCGGACCTCGTGGGAGCCCTTGGCGGACTTGTCCCACACGCCCTGGTGCATGGCCGCGTTCTTGTCCGTGAGGTGGCGGGCCAGGGCGATGATCTCGCCCAGCGCGAGCTCCACCACGGAGCGGGTGTTGGAGAACGGCGCGTTGAAGACCGCGGTGGCGGTGTCCGTGGCCGCGGTGAGGTCGATCTGGTTGGTCCCGATGCAGAACGCCCCCACCGCCTGCAGCTGCGGGTGGGCCTCCAGGACCTCGCGCGTCACCTGCGTCTTGGAACGGATGCCCAGCAGGTCCACGCCGTCCAGTGCGGTGAGCAGCTCCTGGGGATCCAGGGCGCCCTTGCGGGTCTCGACCTCGAAGCCGCGGCTTCGCAGCGCGTCCACGGCGTCGGAATGAATGTTCTCAAGGAGTAAGGCCTTCACCCGTCCATCCTAAGGGGTGGGTCTGCGGCGTTTCCTCCCGCGTCGGCCATGCCAGGTATCCGGGCACACCGTTCGGAACCGCCCCGGGACAGGGGGGGGAGGGGGTGTTGTCCCCGGGGCGGTTTCGAACGGCCCAAGGCCCCCACCGCGGGTGGGGTACTTGGAGCCGGGCGGTGGAGCGTCCCCCCGCCCATGCATGACGAGCAGGCTCACAGGGTGAACCCGTCAGCCCGCGATCCCGAAGGCCGTGAGGAAGTCCAGCTCGATGCCGGCCACGCTGCCCAGGGACTGGGTGGCGGAAGTGGCGATATCCACGGTGTACGTCCTTGTCTCGTTGCTCCTGCAGTGCGCGTGAGCGAGCAGCGATCGTGACTGAGTAGTGATCGTGACTGAGTAGTGATCGTGACTGTGCAGTGCCGGGCCGGTCCGTGCGGAATCTGTGTGCTCCGTCCGTTCTCGAACCCGGCAGCAACCACCGTACGGAGAGTACACACCCCGCGGATACTGTCCATCGGCCAGACTTCCGATGGCCGATGGACAGCTCGGACTGGCCGTTCGGCCAATCCCGTGTTCCCTGCTCGGGGGACGGTACCTACGGCTTGTAGGGGCCCGCGCGTCGCGCTGCGGGGCCCCGCGTGGACCGTGCACCGAAACGCACCGTGGGAACCGAGAATCATCTTGGGGCCCGCGGTACGTGATCCTGCGCGGCGCTCAGTCCTGGTAGGCCTCGAGCAGCCGCTCGAGCACGGCGTCCATGCCGTACTCCCGCGCGATCGTCTCCCGTGCGGCCTCTCCCCGGCGTCGCCGCAGCTGCGGATCCGCCAGCAGCTCGGCGAGGGCCGCCTCCAGATGCTGCGGGGAGTCGTCAACGACAGTCCCAGACCCCGTTCGGCGGACGGTTTCCGCCAGACCGCACGTGTCTGTGACGACCACCGGCAGGCCGGTGGACATGGCCTCGAGCACGGACATGGGGTACGGCTCGTTGACGGAGGGCAGCACGTAGAGGTCCGAGTCATTCATCCAGCGGGCGGCACCGGCGGAGTCCACTGCGCCGGCCCACGTGAGGCGCTCGCCCAGACCGGAGTCCTCGATCGCGTGGCGCACGGCGTCTCCCTGGCCCTCATCGGGGCCCACGAGGGTGAACACGGCCCGCGGGAAACGCTCCGCCAGCGCACGCGCGGCGGCCACGAACGCGAGCGGGCGCTTGCGCTCCTGGAGGCGGGCGAGGAACAGCACCCGGCACACGTCGTCGTCCCCGGGAGCCCGCGGCGTGGGGTTCACGGGCATGCCGTTGTGCAGCTCCATGAGGTTCACGGGCCCACGTGCCACCTCTGCGACGTCCTGCTCCTCCTGCGGCGTGAGGTAGAAGACGCGGTGGGCGTCGCGCAGCACGCGCCGGGTGAGGGCGGCGTCCAGCGGGCCCGCGAGGGGGTGGTCCGAGGGGTCGATCATCCCGTGGGTCTGCAGCACCACGCGGGTCCCGGAGAGCTCCGCGAGCCACGCGGACGGCAGGGTCAGCAGGTCCCGGGCGGTGTGCACGTGCACCACGTCCGCGCTCGCGGCCACCCGGCGCACCCAGGTGAGCATCGCGGGTGAGGTCAGGCCCGCGAAACCGGCCCCCGGCAGCACGTAGGACGGGCGGAAGAGACGGGTGTGCACGCCGTCGCGCTCGGTGGGCAGCGGCGTGCCGAGGCCGGATCCGGTGGCGGCGAGGACGACGTCGTGGCCTGCCTCGGCGAGCGCGCGGCACTGGTTGAAGGCGACGGTCGTGGGGCCGCCGTAGGCGTTTGTCCCGGAGACGAGCGCGACGATCTGCAGGATGCGCATGCCGCTCACGCCCTCGCCGAGACCGGGGCGAGGACGCGCTCACCCGCGGGGACGTCACGCGTGACGAGTGCAGTGGCACCGACCACGGCTCCCTCGCCCACGTTCACGCCGCGCAGCACCGTGGCGCGCAGGGCGATCCAGGCGCCGTCGGCCACGGTGATGGGGGCGTTGTCGAACTCGAAGGCGGGGTCGTCAGCGCGGTGGCTTCCGGTGCAGAGCATGGCGCCCTGCGAGATGCACACGTCCGAGCCGATCGTGATGGGCTCCAGGTTCAGCAGCCAGGCACCCACTCCGATCCACGTGTTCTCACCCACGCTCAGCTTCCAGGGCCAGTGGATGCGCACGTCGTGGCGGATCAGCGTGCCGTCGCCGATCTGCGCCCCGAACGCGCGCAGGATGCGGGTGCGCACGCTCGGCGGGCACAGCACCGAGCGCTGCAGCGGCTCCGCCACGAGCGCCCATGCGGCGCACTGCAGCGTTCCCCTGCCCTTGTCGTAGCCTCGGCCGGTGAATGTGGCCAGGCGGCGTGTGGTGGTTCCCATGCTTCTCCCCTTCGTGGATGGCTGTGTGCTCGTGCTGCTCGCGGCGGTGGGCGAGGCGGTGCGTGCGGTGGCGCGGTCCGTGGTGACGCGGTCCCTGGTGGGACGACGACGACGCCGCCGCGTCACCCTGCGTCGTCGCCGTCGCCGTCGTCGCCGTCGCCGGATCCGGCAACCGTGCCGTGGTGGACCGGCGCGGAGTACGCGATCTCCCCGGAGTCCGTGACCAGGCGTGCCACCGTGAAGCCCTGTGGCACGGTGGCGACCTCCTGGCCCCCGACGAGGGAGGCCGGCGGCGCGCGGTAGGACAGCTCCCGGGCGTCGAGTGCGAGCCCCGCCGGCCACGTGTTGTGCAGGAACTCCACGGAGCGCACCGTGCGTTCGGCGAGGACCCGCAGGTTGGCTGGCGACGCGGCGTCGTCGTCTTCGCCCTCGATCCTCGCCCACCGCGAGAAGTCCACGGTGGCCGCGGAGGAGAGCGAGTACCAGCGCCGCCGCGGCGGGTCCGGGATCGCGGGGTCCCCGGCGGCGAAGACGACGACGGGCGCGCCGCGGGTGCTGCTGCGCAGCTCGCCGGAGGCGTCCCGCAGCTCCACCACGGCGAAGACGTGGGCCCCGCCCGAGACCCGGACCGTGCGCTCCAGCACGGCCGCGCCCACCTCACCCGCGGCAACCGTGACCTCTTGCGAGGTGGCCAGGGTGGTGCCGTCCGCGTCGGTGACCCGCACGGTGACACGGGCATCCTGCGACTCGTGGTTGATCGCGAGCCCTTCCACGAGCAGCTCCTGGCCCGCCACGAGGTACTGGGGACTCGTCACGTACGCCGTGAGGTTCTTCTCCTGCGGCTCGTGCCCGCGGAACGCAGCAGCGTGGTGGGCCAGCAGGTCCGCGCGGGTGGTGCCCCAGTCCGTGGTGGGCTGCACGCTCGTGTGCTCCACGGCGTCGTTCCAGGTCACGGCGGTCAGCCAGGCGGCGCCGGAGTCCCGGGCACGCTCCAGCTGGGTGCGCCACAGCTGGGTGCCCCGCGCGTCCACGTAGCCGCCGTGGCTCGTCGCGCGGTCGTAGCCGGGCAGAGTGCCGCCCGCGAAGACCGTGCCGTGCGCCGCCGCCCACGCCGCGAAGTCCCCGAGGACCTGCGACTCCCGGTCCTCGAACAGCCAGACCGCCTCGAACGTGTCCGCGTAGGGGTCGAGCAGGGAGGTGTCCAGGGAGTCCCCGTGCTGGCTCGCCGCGGTGGCCAGCTCCGCCACGAGGTGCAGCCGGGTGCCGCTCTCCTCCACGGCCCCGCGGCACGACGCCCAGTCCTCGGGGGACAGCGAGCGCGCGTTGTAGATCCACACCACCAGGGCGTCCTCCACCCGCGCGGCGGAGGACCTGCCGTCGGCCGCCTCGGCGTACTGCCGGATCATCTGGACGGCGCCGTCCCGCGAGGACACGAGCAGGCACGGTGCCACGGCGAAGCCCTCTGCCCCGTCCTGCCACGTGGGATCCGCGGCGTCCATCCAGTCCCCGAGGAAGTCCGAGCCCTTGTTCTCGCCCTCCAGCAGGAGGATCTGCATGCCCGTGAGGCCGGCCGCCCGGCCCTGCTCCAGCTGGCCGGAGACGAGACTCGCGTATTCCGTGCCCGCCGGCGCGAGGGCCAGGGGGCGCTCGCTGCCGTAGTGGATGTCCCCGCTCTCGGCCAGCGGCAGGCCCTGCGGGACCATGTGGGCCCAGACCTGCTGCTGGGCGGCGGCGGAGGAGGGGCCCCGTGTGGCGCCCGGCCGCCCGGAGGCAGAGCAGGCCACGGTGGTGCCCACCAGTGCGGTGCCCGCCAGGGCGAGGAAGGTGCGGCGGGTGGCGCCGCGCCGTCGGGTCACCTCCGGGCCGCGCGGTTCTGCCCCGGTCAGACCACCACGGCGTGGCGTCGAGCCGAGAGGCGCGCTCTCACGCCGCGGCATTCCGTCACGCGGCGTGGACATCGCGAACTCCACGGGGCGCGGCGGGCCCCGCCCACGGCACGGGGCGCAGGGAGCGGCTGCGGAGGAAGGACTCCGTCCACGGCCGCACCACGCGCTCGAACAGCGTCAGCACGATCATCATGGACACGATCCGGCTCACGGCCCGGGTGTTGTACTGGGTGACCATCACCACCGTGAGCATGGACATGCCCAGGACGGCCGCCAGGAAGAAGGCCATGGTGGGGTGCGGGTTGCTCCCCACGCTGCGCAGGCACGCCCGCACGACGACGCCCCACACCAGCAGGAACAGCATCAGGGCAAAGCCGCCGAAGCTCGCCCACTCGCCGAGCGCGGAGTACGGGATGAAGTCGTGGACGCGCATGGTGGGCATGATCTCGTCCCAGCCCACCAGCGATCCCGGCCCCGGGTTCACCGAGATGAGCATGTCCGACGCCGTGATCGACTGCTCACGGCTCGTGAACACGAGCAGGGGCACGCTGAAGCCGAAGCTGCTCGTGGTGGTCAGCAGGGAGTCCGTGAAGAAGGACGGGTTCTCCACGAGGTGCACCATGGCACGCGCGTAGGGGATCAGTCCGTGGTCCGTGAGCGCCCGGCAGTGCAGCGGGATGGGCAGCAGCACCACGGTGACGACGGTGGTCAGCAGCCACGTGGGCCAGGCCACCCGGCCGCCCGCGAGGAACTTCCCCACCATGTAGAGCACCAGCACGCCGGCGAACACGCGGGTGGCGCACGCGAAGAGCAGCACGAGCCACAGGCCCAGGGCGATCCGGCCCAGGTTCGGGTGCCGCACGGAGAGGAACCCTGCCGCGAGCACCGCCATCGGCTGGGCCACGCTCGCGGCGGAGACGAACGCGGAGGGTGCCGTGAACATCAGGTACTGGGGAGCGTGCAGCAGGTACGGCCCCTTGGCGAGCACCAGCGCGGCCATGGTCCCGAACGTCACGACCAGCCACAGGCCGGAGAGGGACTGCACCTGGCGACCCACGGTGCCCAGCAGGGACGGCCACGAGGCGACCCGGCCGGGCAGTGGCACGATCAGTGCCAGCGCGAGTCCCAGCAGCGCCCACAGGACCAGCCGCACGGCGTCCGCGTGGTCGTACGCGCCCCACACGGGTGTGAAGGGGCTGGGCGAGGCCACGACGGCGTGACCCAGGTAGTACTCGGTGGAGGCCCAGCTGATCAGCAGGAAGACGACCAGCGTGAGGACCGGGACCCGGTCCATCGTGAGGGCGTCGCGCCACTTCACGAGGACGCGGGTTCGGTCCGCGCGGCGGCCGAGGAGCCCGCGTCACGGGCGCGTTTGGCTCGCCGCGTGCTCAGGGCCTGGGCTGCGGCGAGACCGACGATCGCGCCCACCACACCGCCCACGGTCGCCCAGCGGCTGACCTGCGGCGTGCTGCTCGACGTCGCTGAGGCACCGTCCTGGACGATGGTCACGTCCACCTGCGAGGTGCCGTCGGCGCGGGGAGAGTACTCGCGGATGGCCTTCTGCAGCCCGGCGACGAGGTCGTCCGCGACAGCCGCGCTGCGCTCGCGGTCGGTGTCCGTGTAGGCGAGCTTGATCAGCGTGGAGCCGGTGGGGACCTCGACCGCGAGGTGCTGCGAGATCTCGTCCGTGGAGCGGCCGTGGTCCGCCGCCTCCTGCAGGACGGTGGTGGTCGTCGCCAGGTTGTTGTAGGTGGGCATGTTGCTCAGCACGTACTGCGAGACGGAGTCCGTCTGCGCGTTCGGCAGGTCCTTGTCCGGGGCCACCATGACGGTGGCGGTGGACGTGTAGGTCTCCGGCCGCAGCGCGGCCGCGGCGCCCGCAACCACTGCCCCCAGCACCGCGGTGCCCAGGACGACGGCCAGGAATGCCACGACGGCGTTCTTCGTTCGTGCGCTCATGTGATTCCCCCGATAGTTCTTTCGCGTTCCCGTCAGCCCGACGGAAATCCCCATTCCCTGTCGTTCCCCGAATGGGGGACAAATATTCATCACATTCCCCAGCTCGGGGGACAAAGCGTTCGTCCCGTGAGCTCCGCTGTGCGGTGGCGGCCTCCGTGGTCACGGGCCGGAGGTGCCCCGGACACCGTGCACCGGCCGCGCCGCGACGTGTGATGCCGGGGGCGGTGCGGTCCTCGTGGTCCGCTCCTGCCCCCTTCTCTCTTCATCGTAGCCCCAATTTCCCGCGAAGTTCACTTTGGCAAAGACCTTGTCCGCACATGTTCCTCGTCGCACCGGGGGCCGCGCAGGCCGTCCCAGGGGCGGGGGTCCGGCACGGCCTCCTGGGCGACGGCGCAGGTGGGAGGCCCCTCCTCTCGGTGTCGAAGTAGTTGTCGCACTCATGGGATTCCGGGCAGTGCACTTTCGACACCCCTCATTTTCCGGGCGAAACGCACGAGCCCACCCTGCCGGAGGTAAAATTCATCCCCCGATGTGGGTACAAAGGAATTCCGCGGAAACTGTCTGAGTGTTCATGGAGATGAATCCGCGCGATAGACTTCCCTCAGATTCATTTGGGGAGAGACGGATGGGCCGGTCCCGATCGCCGTGTGCGCTGGGCAGCGCGCAGGCTCGGGTCCACCGCGACACCGTCACCACGGGGTATGGAGGACACATGACGCTGCGCGACTACGCCGAGGTTCTGAAGAAGTGGTGGAAGACCATTGCCGCACTGGCGGTGGTGGGCCTCGTGGCGGGAGGGGTGCTCGCCGTGGCGCTGCCGGCCAAGTACGAGGCCAGCTCGCAGCTCTACGTCACCATTCCCACGAGTGACTCCGCGACCGAGCTGAACCAGGCGGCCACGTACCTCTCGCGGGAGCTGAAGTCCTACGCCACGGTGGCGACCACCCCGTACGTCCTGGACCCTGTCATCCGTGACAAGGGCCTGAACCGCTCGGTCTCGGACCTGCAGGACATGCTGGACGTCACCAACCCCACGGCCACGTCCGTGATCCAGGTGACCGCCACGGCGGAGACGCCGGAGGAGGCCCAGCAGGTGGCCAACGGCGTCGCCGACCAGCTGACCAAGGGCGTGCAGTCCCTGTCCCCCGAGGTGGCCAACCGTGAGGGCGCCGTGAAGGCCGAGCTCCTGAGCCGGGCCCAGCTGCCGGAGAAGCCGAGCGGGATTCCCGCCGCGGTGTACCCCGCCGCGGGCCTGGTGCTCGGTGCACTGCTCGGAGCGGTCCTGGCGTTCGTGCTGGAGAGTCTGGTCCGGCGCCCCCGCACCCTCACCGAGCTGCGCAGCGTCCCGGGGGCGGCTCTCACCGCGAGCGTCCCGCGCCTGAAACACCACAGCGACGCGCTGAGCTTCGACCCCGCGGCCATCGAGCAGCCCGGCTCCGCGGCCCCGACCCCGCACGTGACCGCGCTGCGCTCGCGGCTGCAGCAGCGCCACGCGGAGGTGCTGCCCCAGGTGGAGGGCGGCGCGACGTTCGTGGTCACGGGAACCCGTTCCGGTGACGGCGCGAGCACGGTGGCCCTGGAGCTCGCCCGCAGCTTCGCGGGCCTCGGCAGCCGGGTGGTCCTCGTGGACGCACATCTCTCCGACCGCGGGATGACGGAGCTGCTCGCGCAGCAGGCGCACCCGGGGGTCTCCGACCTCCTGGAGCGGCGCGCGGCGGCCGAGCAGAGCGCAGTGCGCCTCGAGCCGGGGCTCTCGTTCCTGCCGGCGGGCTCGCCCGCGTCGCGGCCCAGCGACCTCGTGTGCTCCGAGCCCATGGTGGCGCTGCTGCGAGAGCTGCACGGCGAGTTCGACGTCGTTATCCTGGACTGCTCGCCGCTCAGCGAGTCTGCGGACGCCGCCGTGCTCGGCGAGCTCGCGGACGAGGTCCTGCTCGTCACGGTTCCCGGGCGGGTCTCCACGGACCAGCTGCACAGCGCGGTGGCGGGGTTCCGCGAGGTGCCCGTGTCCCTCGTGGCCAACAAGGTGCGCTCGGGCCGCGGACACGCCGGACTGGTCTGAGCGCGGTGACCGCGGTGAATCCCGTTGCCGGCGCCATCCTGCTGCTCACCGCCTCCGCCGTGGTGGGTCTCCTGGCCCTGAGCCACATCCGCACCCGTGGCCGGGTGGACGGACTCAACCTGCGCCTGTTCATGGTGCTCAACTTCCTGCTGGCCAATGTGGTCTCCGGCTTCGCCCACGTGCTGGGCTGGTCCAAGGACCGCGGCTTCTACGAGGTGCTCTCGGGCGATCCTGTGGGCTCCACCTCCGGGCTGACCACCGCCGCGTGGGCCACGTTCCTCGCCAGCTGCGCACTGTGGGCCGGTCTGGTCGTGCCGCGCCCCCGGCTGTTCCCGGCCCGTGACGACTCCCGGGAGGTCCCGCGCCGCCCGCTGGCACCGGAGAACCTGTACTCGTTCGCCGCCGCCCACCGGGTGAGCGTGGGTGGTCTCGCCCTCGTGCTGGCCGCTGCGGGAGGAGTGGGACTGATCCGGGTCATGGGTGCCACCACGGACCAGACCGGCGGCCGGATTATCTCGGTGGACGGTGGCAACGCCCGCTACGCGTTCCTGGCCGGATGGCTCCCGTGGGCCGTGACTCTCCTGGTGCTGGCGTTCGCAGCTCGCCGGCGTGCCACCGGGCAGGCCGTGTGGAACACGCTGCTGCTCGTGGGAGGGCTGGCCGCGCTGGCCGTCAGCGCCACGTGGAACGGTGGCCGCGCCGAGATCGCCTACGTCGCGTTCCCGCTGCTGGCGATCATGCTGCCGCGGATCAGCATCCTGCGGTGGCCCCTGATCGTGGCGGGCGCCGTGGCGATGGTCGTGTTCGTCGTGGCGACCACCTCCCAGCGGGTCGGTGCCACCACGGACCCCTGGTCCTTCATCGACTGGCAGTGGGGGCGGTTCTCGATGTCCGCATGGGCGTCGAACCACACCGCGCTGCACGGCTCGCTGCACGGGGAGACCATCTGGAGCGCGCTGATCAACGTGCCCCTCGCCCTGCTGCACCTGGGCGGCGTCTCCGTGGACAACCCTTTCCGCTCCATGGTCCAGGTCTCGGGTTACGACCTGCTCGGAGGGGAGGACCAGATCTACGTGGTTCCCGGCTTCAGCGCGGAGATGCTGCTGAACTTCGGTCTTGTGGGGGTGGTCGCGGGGTACTTCCTGTTGGGGATCTTCTCCGCGGTCGTCTCGGACGCCTACAGCCGCAGCCGCAGCGAGACCAACCGGGTGCTGCTGGCCACGGTCGGCTCCACTCTCGTGTTCCAGGGCATCGTGGGGCAGCTCGAGTCGTTCGAGGTCTTCGTGACGTTGTCGATCCTGCCCCTGTGGGCACTGTGGGTTGCCGAACGGCTCTTCGCACGGCCATGCGACCTGGGGCAGCCGCTGGAACCGGGGCCCGCGGCGTCGTCGGCACCCGGGTCCCCGGGCGGCCAGTGCGGTCCGAACGGCACGAGCGGTGCGACGGCGCTGGGCGGCGCGAGGGCACCCGCGCGGCTCTGAGCCGCCGAGGACAATTCGGGGGAGGGGCGCCGGACGCGCTCTGACACACTTTCTTGGGGGAAAAGACATGCCATTGATCACGGTCATCATGCCCGCCTACCGGGCGTCCGGCACGATCGGGCGCAGCATCAGGTCCACGCTGCGCGCCATGCCGCGCGACGCCCAGCTCGTGGTGGGCCTCGACGGGCCCGACGACGCCACGGAGCGGGCTGCGCGCGCCGTCACGGACCCGCGCCTGGTGGTGCGGGCCCACGAACGCAACCGGGGTTCGGTCGCGTGCACGCGGGAGCTGCTGCTGAGCACCGACAGCGCGTTTGTGGCCAAGATGGACGCGGACGACCTCTGCGCCCCGTGGCGGTTCCGACTGGAGCTCGCCGCGATGCCCCACGCGGACATCGTGTGCGGCAGCGGGATCCGGTTCGGTGGCGGCGCCGTCCCGCGGCCCTCGTACTTCGGGTCGCTGACCTCCGAGGAGATCGGGGTCCTGCTGCCGTTCACCAATCCGATGTTCCACCCGAGCATGCTCGCACGGCGTGAGACCCTGCTGGAGGCCAACGCCTACGCCGTGGACTCCCCGGCGGAGGACTATGTGCTGTGGCACGACGCCCTGCTCAACGGGGCACGCCTCTCGAAGATCGCGGCTCCCGTGATCGCCTACCGGCTCAGCGCCGGACAGATCTCGGGTGCGGAGGACTACCACCGGCGTGTCGAGGCGGACCCGGAGGTGCGCCGCGTCTATCAGGAGTGGGCCCGTGCCACGGGTCGCGGCTGGCTGCTCGATGACGGCGGGACCCCGTCCCATCCCAGCGTGCCTTCGGAGCGCGCGGCGGAGGTCCTGACGCAGGTGCGGCCCGTCACCCGCCCCTACGCGAGGCACCAGGTGATGCATCACGTGGAGGCGGCGGAGTCCTCGTGCTGAATCAGGTCAAGGCGCTCATCGAGCGGATCATCCCTAGGCTGTCCTCAGCGCTGGTCATCCTCACACTCGCGGCGCTGACCAACCCGCACTACGTGGGCATCTACAACGTGGTCACGCTGCTCTACACCGCCATCCAGGTCACGATCGACTCCGGTGCACGCTTCGCCGTGATGCGCGTGCTCACCGAGCCTGGCGGCATGAAGATCATGAACCGCTACCGGATGTTCATGCCGGTGGTCGCGTTCGAGCTGCTGGTCGCGCTCATGCTGTTCCTGCTGTGGAACGGGACCCTGGAGAACTGGGGCGAGTTCTTCCAGGTGCTGCCCGTGGCGTTCGCGCCCGGCTTCGGCGCACTGGGGCTGCTCTACGTGGGTACGCTGCAGGCCACCAGCCAGTGGGGTCTGCTCGCGCGGCTCCAGTTCCGTGCCGCGATCGTGGGCCTCGTGGTGGGTGGGGCAACGCTGCTGCTCACCCAGTCCCTGCTCGGGCCCGCACTGCAGCTGGCCGTCACGGAGGGCGTGTTCGCGCTGCTGTGCTGGAGGCGGGCGCGGAAGAACACCATTCCCATCCCGCACTCCGCACCGGGGAAGAAGTCGATCCTCTCGGACATGGGAGCGATGTCCGGGTACGCACTGATGGCGTGGTTCCAGGGACAGGCCGAGCGGCTGTTCATGACGTTCTTCGCAGGCACCGCTGTGCTCGGCACCTACACCGCGGGCAGCGCGGTGGGCCGAGCCCCGGGAGACGCCCTGGCGGCGTCGACGGCGAACATGGTGCGCGTGGCCGTGGCGGACAAGGAGACCCCCGAGGAGATCAGCGACACCAGCAACCGCTTCCTCTCCGGGGCACTCATGCTCGCGGTGGTTGGAGTGGTCGTGGCACAGGTGGCCGCGGTCGTGCTGGGGCCCATTCTGGGCGAGAAGTGGAACTCCGCGATGTCCATGGTGCCGTTCATCGCCATGGTCTCGTTCCCCGGTGTGCTCTCCTGGGCGGCCTCCGTGCTGCTCGTGCGCACGGGCGCGGCGTGGAAGACGTTCGTGGGTCCGGTGATCGGCATCGTCTTCGGCGCGCTCATCGCCTGGGTGGCGTCCTTCGACCTCCATCTCGCGGCCACCATCCTGGTGCTGCGCGAGTTCGCCGTGGTGATCGTTGCCTACAGCTTCGTCGGCAAGGCGGCGCCGTGGCGCTCGTTCTGGCTCGGAGTGGCGCTGACCACGGTGGGTCTGGCAACCTGCTGGATCGTGGTGCTCTGAGGCGTTGGGCCTGCGGCTCCCCACACCGTGGAGACGGCCCGTCCTTCGAGGAAACCACCAGCTGACGTGCGGCTGGTGCTCCTAGGATTTTCGCATGCCATCCGCCCCGCACCCCGACGCATCCCAAGGACTTCTGCGCCGCCGCCTGGCCGAACCCGCCATCATGGACCTGGCTGCCCGCCGTCGTCGGCTGGTCCTCGCGGGCCTGCTCGTGGTCGGGAGCGTGCTACTCTTCACCCGCGTGTGGGACTGGTGGTTGGAGCACGAGGACCTCTCCCGCCTGGACACCCCCCTGATGCGGTGGCTCACGGAGCACCGGGACCCGCTGGTCACGTCCGTCCTGGTCGTGATCACCACCGTCACCGCGCCCACCGGGATGATCCTCATCAGCCTGGCCACCGTGCTCGTGTGGCTGTGGCGCAGCACGCACTGGTGGCGGCCCGTGCTCCTGGCTGGGTCCATGCTCCTGGCGGTCACGGGCATCGTGGGTGTCAAGTGGATCGTCGAGCGCCGCAGGCCCCCGATCGCGGACATGCTCCTGGGTGCGGACCACTCGTTCTCGTTCCCCTCGGGGCACACCCTGGCCACCACCACGTTCGTGCTGGTGCTGGTCTACCTGCTGTACTTCCGCCCCCGCGCCGTCACGCCCCGGTTTGCCGCGGACGACGCCGCCCTGCGGTCTCCCGCGGGCGCCGTACCGACGTCTCCCGGTGACCACGGCGTCCGGCAGGTCGCGGCGACGACCCGGCCCGAGCCGCGGCGGGGCCGGTGGTGGGCACTGCTCGGCGCGGTCACGGTGATCGCCGTCGTCGCGTTCAGCTGCCTCTACCTCGGGTACCACTGGCTCACGGACGTCACCGGCGCGTTCCTGCTGGCGCTCGCGGTGCTGGGCGTGGTGATCGGTGTGGACGCGTGGCGGCCGACGGCGCCGCGGCACCGGGGGTGCGTCGCTGTTCCCCGCGGGGCCCCGGGGACCACGGAGCGCTGACCTCGCGGTCATAGGATGTAGCGCACACTCCCGGGCGTCCGTGCGGCGGAGGGAGAGCAGCCATGATCAGGGTCTCCGTCCTCGTGGCCAGTGTCCTCGTGCTCCTGCTCCTCATGTGCCTCACGGACGCGTACGTCCGCCAACGGTACGAGGTCGTTCCGCTGGGCAACGACGCCTCCTAAAGCATGGACTTCTTCCACGGCACGGACCTCTACCGTTTCGGCGGCGGCTCGCAGACCTCCGACGAGATCTGCTGGTACGACACCAGAAGGCACGGCACCGCGCGGCCGTCCTCGCAGCTTGGTGATGCCGACCTGAGCGCGATCTGGACCTTCGCCTTCCGTACTGCACCGGACGGGCGTGACGCCCTGGCGCGGTTCACCTCCGAGCACGGTGTGAGCGTCCGAGAGCCGACAGTGGACCCCGCGCACCTCCTGCTGGTCACGGTCTGGTCCCCGGGCTCCGGCGCCTCCGTCATCTCGGCCGCGGTCTCGGTCCGCGTGCACGTGGCGACCGTGCACCGCCAGCTCTTCCTGCGGCACTGCGCAGGGCAGATGTGAAGTCAGGTCCTCGGCCGCCGCACGCTCTACGAGGCGGTCCTCGCCTACGGCTCGTGACGGTGATGCCCATTGACCGGTTCGACTCCGTGGACGGCTCTGGAGAACGTTCTGCTGCGGCCGTCGGGGGTCTTCACGCGCCCCTCGCAGACGCGTGGCCCGCGAGGTCCTGGACAGGGTCGGTCTCGAGGGGCGCCACGAGGAGCAGGCCGCCCGGTTCAGCGGCGGGGATGAGCAGCGAGTCAGGATCGCCCATGCCCTGCACAAGCAGGCGGTGTATGTCTTCGCGGACGAGCCGACCGTGTGCCTGGGCGACGAGAACCGTCGTGCGGTCGTCGGGATGCTCCGTGAGCTGATGGAGCACGGTGCCTCGGTCGTCGTCGCGACACACGACGAGGAGATGGTCGCGGTCTCGGACCGCACCTGCCGGCTGCGGCGACCGGAGACCCGGGCACACGACGACGGCGCGTGACCCCTTTTCAGGGCCACGCGCCGTCGTCGTGGTGTGTCGGTGCTACGCGCCGCGCGCGGAGTCGCGGTGCAAGCGGTACCAGGCCACGGCGTCGTCGAGGCCGGTGGGCAGGTCGATGGACGCGGTCCAGCCCAGCGAGCTGAGCAGGGAGACGTCCATGAGCTTGCGGGGCGTGCCGTCCGGCTTGGAGGAGTCCCAATGAGTGGCGCCGCGGTAGCCGGTGGCCTCGGCCACGAGCTCGGCGAGCTCCTTGATGGAGATGTCCTCACCCGTGCCCACATTGACCTGCTGCGGGCCGTCGTAGTGCTCCATGAGGAACAGGCACGCCGCCGCGAGGTCGTCCACATGCAGGAACTCGCGCCGCGGTGTGCCCGAGCCCCAGTTGGTGATCTCGGTGTCCCCGTTGCGCACGGCCTGGTCGTAGCGGCGGATCATGGCCGGCAGCACGTGCGAGCCGGTGGGGGAGAAATTGTCCCCCGGCCCGTAGAGGTTCGTGGGCATCGCGGAGATCCACGGCAGCCCGTACTGGCGGCGCACCGCCTGCACGTGCATGATCCCGGAGATCTTGGCGATCGCGTAGGCGTCGTTGGTGGGCTCCAGGTATCCGGTCAGCAGGGCCCCCTCGCGCAGCGGCTGCTCCGCGAGCTTGGGGTAGATGCAGGACGAGCCCAGGAACAGCACGCGCTCCACCTCCGCGGTGCGCGCGGCATCCAGGAGATTGAGCTGGATCCGCAGGTTGTCCGAGAGGAAGTCCACCGGGCGCGTGTTGTTGGCCCCGATCCCGCCCACCTTCGCGGCGGCCAGCATCATGTAGCGCGGCTTGTGCTCGGCGATGAACGCCTCCACGGCCTCGCGGTCCCGCAGGTCCAGCTCCTGGGAGCTGGCCCCGATCAGGTTCTCGAAGCCCTGCTTCTCCAGGTGGCGCCAGATGGCCGAGCCCACGAGTCCGCGGTGGCCCGCCACGTAGAACGGTGCCGTGCGGTCCAGCTCGTGCGGTGCGTAGACGACGTCGTCGCTCGTGCGGGCGTCCGCAGGGTCGCTCACGGTCTGGGGCCAGTCCGCCCCGGCGTCGACGGTCCCGATCTGATCTGCTGTGTCCACTGTTGTCCTCATGCTGCGTGTTCCGGGGTCCAGATGTTCTGGGCCACCGTATCGATCCAGGGGGTGCCCGCGCACTCGAGCGCGGCCCGGTCCGCGTCCACCATGATCCGCGCGAGCTCCGGGGCGTGCACGGTGGCCTTCCACCCGAGCTTCTGCTCGGCCTTGGAGGGGTCTCCGATCAGCGCGTCCACCTCGGTGGGGCGCAGGTACCGGTCGTCGAAACGCACGTGCTTCTCCCAGTCCAGCCCCGCGTGCTCGAAGGACGTGACCAGGAAGTCCCGCACGGTGCAGGGCACGCCGGTGGCGAGCACGAAGTCCTCGGGCTCGTCCGCCTGGAGCATCCGCCACATGCCCTCCACGTACTCCGCGGCGTAGCCCCAGTCGCGCACGGCGTCCAGGTTGCCCATGTAGAGCAGGTCCTGCTTGCCCGCGGCGATTGCGGCCACAGCCCGGGTGATCTTGCGGGTCACGAACGTCTCGCCGCGGCGTGGGGACTCGTGGTTGAAGAGGATCCCGTTCACGGCGAACATGTCGTAGGCCTCGCGGTAGTTCTTGGTGATCCAGTACGAGTAGATCTTGGCCGCGCCGTAGGGGGAGCGCGGGTAGAACGGGGTGTTCTCGTCCTGCGGCGGGGGCGTGGCCCCGAACAGCTCGGACGTGGACGCCTGGTAGAAGCGGCACTTCACGCCGGCGCGGCGCACGGCCTCGAGCAGACGCACGGTGCCCAGCCCGGTGGTGTCACCGGTGTGCTCGGGCTCGTCGAAGGACACGCGCACGTGCGACTGGGCGCCCAGGTTGTAGACCTCGTCAGGATCGATCTCCCCCAGCAGGGTCACGAGCCGGGCCGCATCCGAGAGGTCCCCGTAGTGCAGGAACAGCCGGGCGTCCGGGTTGTGGGGGTCCTGGTAGAGGTGGTCGATGCGGGACGTGTTGAACGTGGAGGCGCGGCGGATCAGCCCGTGCACCTCGTAGCCCTTGGACAGCAGCAGCTCCGCCAGGTAGGAGCCGTCCTGCCCGGTGATGCCGGTGATCAGTGCTTTCTTGTTCATAGTGTTCTCTCCCCTTGTGGATCGGATCGTCGAGGCCCCCGGCCCCGGTGGATCAGGACTTGACGGTGGCGGGCGACCGGTCCTCGGCTCTGAGGTCCGGGCGCAGCCTGGTGAGCGCCGAGAGGAAGGACCGCACCGCGGCCCCCCGGCTCAGCACCTCGCGCACGTAGCGGCGACCGCCGCGGTGGGTGGTGCCGCCCGTGGTGATCCACTCCTCGTGCAGGCGCACGGCGCCCGCCACGAGGGCCTCGGGATCACCGGGTTCCACGCGGATCCCGGCACCGGCCGCCGCGAGCTCAGCCGCGGACGGCCCAGCGGCCTCGACGGCGGCCAGCACGGGGCGGTCCGCGGTGAAGTAGCTGGTGAGCTTGCTGGGCACGCACATCTCGGTGAGCCCGGGCCGCTCGTTGACCAGCAGGATGTCCGCCGCGCGCAGCAGCCCGGCGTAGGTGTCGTTGTCCACGCTGGGCAGCACCTCGAAGCGCGGCGTGGTGGCCGCGAGCTCCTCGAGCTGCGGGCGCTGGTGCCCGCCGCCAACGAGCACGAAGCGCAGCGGGGCGCTCCGTTCCTCGGCCACCCGCGCGGCGGCGGCCACGTTGGTGAGGTCCTGCTTGGCGCCCATGTTGCCGGTGTGCAGCACCACCACGTCCTGCGGCTCCCACCCGAAGCGGCGGCGCAGCGAGACGGTGTCCACCGTGGGGGCCTCGGCGATGTGGGTCCAGTTGCGGACAGTGGTGATCTTCTCCCCGGCCACGCCCATGTGGCGGCGCAGGTAGTCGGAGAAACGGTCGTGGATCACGACGACGCCGCTGCAGGAGCGCAGGAACGTCCCCTCCACAGCGCGCATCACCCGGGTCGCGGGTCCGCCCGCCGCGCCGGTCTCCGCGAGGCCGGCGGTGTAGATGTCGTGCACCCACACGAGCACCGGGGTGCGGGTCAGTGCGGCCCTGACCCGCGCGATCGCCGAGGCGAACAGGGCGGGCGTGACGAGCACGACGACGTCCGGGTCCCCCCACGGGGCCCGCGCGGCGCGCAGGCCGAAGACGATCTCCATGCCGAGGCGGCGCAGCTGGCCGGCGTCGTGGGGCACGGGGTGCGGAATGCGCCGGACGGGCACTCCGTCGATCACCTCGAGCGGGCCGTCCTGGCGCGGGTAGCCCTCGTGGACCTGCCACTGCGGGTAGTGCGGCAGGCCGGTGACGACCTCCACGTCCCAGCCCTCCTCACGCAGGGCGCGTGCCATCCCGGCGGTGTACGGGGCGATGCCCGTGTGCTCCGGTGAATAGTTGAGACCGATAATCAGGATGCGTGCAGCCACGCTGTCTCCTCCCCCAATGAAGACGCAGACGGTGCCTGCATCTCCCCCAGTACGGGGGACCTCCCCAGGTCCCCCGTCACCCACGGTGCAAGCCCGTGGACAGTGAACGGCGCCAATGCTGTGTCTCCCCAGAACATCGGCGTTTGCCATCATAACTCTGCAGATCTGACCTTATCGCCAGAAAGATGACAAATCTGTGTGGGCCCATATAGGTACAACGCGGTAAAAGCGCACGTGGGACCGGGAAAAACAGTCGTGTAAATGTAAAACCACACATTAGGGGACGGCGTCATCGAGCCGTCCTGGGACACGAGTGGCTATGATTTATGAGTGCAAAGCCGTACGCCACTCACGGGGGAACGTGGGGGAACGCGGCGTTCGGGGGCGGGGGTCGGCCGGTGGCGGAGGCGCCGCGCTCGCACGGGGAGACTCCTCCGGCAACGGGGGAAACAGGGCAACGGTGGCACGGCTGAGGTGTTTCCGGGGCAGGACTGGGGAGAATTCATGCGTATTGCCGGACAGGCAAGTTTTCTGACGGGGCACGGGCGCACCATTCACGCGTGGGTGCACGGTCCCGACAACGACCGTGTCCGCGGAGCCGTGGTCATTGCACCGGCTCTCGCGCGGGAGGAAGTGGTGAGCCACCGCAGCATGCGGCTGGTGGCGGCACGCGCGGCGGAAGCGGGCTGGGTCGTCATCAGGGTCGCCTGGAGCGGCACCTCGGAGTCCGGCGAACGCCCCGTGGGAAGCAATCCCGTGGCTGTGTGGCAACGGGATCTCGAGGTCGCGTTCGGCACGGCCCGGGAGCTGGTGGGGCCGCACCTGCCCGTCCACGGCATCGGGTTGCGGATCGGTGCCGCGGTGCTCGCCACCTCCGAGCTCCCCTTCGGGAAGCGGGTGCTGTGGGAGCCGGTCTCCGGCGCCATCTACATGCGCCAGTACACCGGGCTGCGGCGGGCGAGCGGGTTGAGCCTGCCGCCGGAGGTCGAGGGCGGCGTGGAGATCGGCGGCGCGCACTTCACCGATGCCGAGGCCGCTGCCATCCGCGCCCTGCCGGACCCGCGCAAACTCACGACCCCCGGGCTCGTGCCGGTGCGCGAGAAGGACCGCACCGTGGCCAAGAAGCTCTACGGCGTGGCCGCGATCTACGCCAAGGCGACCCCGTCGGCCATTGCCGCGCTCGTCGCCCGCCTGGACGAGCCGGCTGCGGGCGCCGGTGACGACGACGCCGCGCCACGCGCGGTCTCGCCCGGCACCGCCGCGGACCCGGCCCACGAGACCACGGTGAGTGGGGCCGGGGAGGCCGCGAGCGGCGTCGTCGTGACGGGAGGGACGGCGGACGTCAGCGGCTGGCGGCCCACCACGCACGCCCGGTTCCACGTGGCCGAGTTCGACGTGGACGTGGAGGAGGAGCTCCTCGAGCTGGGGGAGGACCTGCTGCCGGCCACCTACACGCACCCTGTGGGCCGCCACGGCACGGGTGCCGGTGCGGCCGTGCTCGCGCCGCCCTCCGCAGACCCCAAGGACGGGCCCACAGGTCTGTGGGCCGTCCAGGCGCGCCGGCTGGCCGCACGCGGGGTGCCCGCGATGCGTGTGGAGCGCCACCACTGCGGGGACGGTGCCGGGCTGGACGAGGTCAAGGACATCAACCCGTACAAGTACCAGGGGGTCGCGGACATCGACCTCGGCGCGTCCTGGCTGCACGAGCGCACGGGCGAGGCCGTCACGGGCGCTGGGCTGTGCGTGGGCGGCTGGCTCGTGGCCATGGCACCGCCCACGAGCGCGATGACCACCCGCGTGGTGCTCAACAACGTGGCCTGGCGCGCCGGGGAGCGGTACTACGAGAAGCTCTACCGCAACTGGGACGTGGACGCCGTGCTGGAGCAGCTGCGCACCATGAGCGACGTGGAGCTGAACACCACGTGGCGCACGCGCGCCAAGGAGCTCGTGCGCCGCCGAATGCCCTACCGCATGTGGCTGCTGCTGGGCCGCTGCAACATCCCCAACGTGCCGGAGGTGGTCATGGAGCACGCCTCGCGCAACGCGGAGGTCTCCTTCTACTTCGGCGTGGAGGACGGCGTGTTCTTCGAGCAGGAGCGCGGCGAGGAGGGGCTCGCGCGGCTCACCCGCCGCGGCCGCCGGATCAAGGTGGCCCACGTCCCCGCGCTGGACCACTCCCTGCAGGCCCGCGCCTCGCGGCTGACAGCCATGCAGATCGTCGACGCGGCCCTCGGGCTGAGTCACTACCCCGCGGAAGAGGTGGCCACGTGCGCCGCATGAACCAGGACACCGCCCGGGCGGGCGGCACGCGATCGCTCGGACTGCGGGTGCTCACCGGGTGCACCCTGGGGGCGCTGCTGCTCACGGGCTGCGGCTCCGGGGGCACGGACCCCGCCGCGACCTCCGGCACGGGCTCCACGATCAGTTTCGACGCCGACGCCGCGAAGCAGGTGGGGTTCCAGGATCCGCAGGAGCTGCGCAAGGAGTCGAACGGGATCACCGTCACGGGCGCCCGCGCCCTGTCCCAGCGGGCCGTGGACCTCACGGTCAGCACGGACGCTGTCTCCCCGGAGGCACCGGGCGGGCGCAACTCGCTCGTGGTGATCACCCCGGAGGGCTACGACCCCGCCAAGACCTACCCAGTGGTCTACATGCTCCCGGGCAGCAGCTCCACGGATGCCCCCGCCCTGCAGTGGTACGAGGGCGGGCAGGCCGAGCAGCTCACCGCGGGCATGCCCGTGATCACCGTGATCATGAGCGGCGGCAAGGTGGGCTGGTACACGGACTGGGCCGAGCAGGACACCCTCGAGCAGAACTGGAAGACGTTCCACCTGGACCAGGTGGTCCCGTGGGTGGACTCGCACCTGGCCACGCAGAAGGACCGGGGGCACCGCGCGATCATGGGCAACTCGATGGGTGGCTACGGTGCGGTGCGCTACGCCGAGGAGCGGCCAGACCTCTTCGGGGAGGCCGTGAGCTTCTCGGGCCTGCTGGACGTCTCCTCCCCGGAGGCCAAGCAGAACTTCGAGCAGGCCTCGAACGAGTCCACCGGAGAGCCGGATGCGATCTTCGGCAACGGCACCACCACCACGGACGCACAGTGGTTGGCCAACGACCCACTCACGCAGAGCGGGGACCTCGAGGACGTGACCGTGCAGCTCTTCGCGGGCAGCGGCAATGGCCAGAACGGGGACATCGAGCCCGCCCTGCGGGACTCCACGGCGTCCTTCGCCTCGGAGCTCGGGACCAAGGGCGTGGACTACCAGTACACGGAGTACGGCAAGGAAGGCACGTGCGACGGCGGGCACACCTTCGAGTGCTGGAAACCCGCCGCCGTGGTGGCTCTTGGGCGCTGGGCGGACCGGCTGGGTCTGAAGCGCACCACTTCCGCGCCAGCCGTGGACCCGGCGTTCGAGGCCGTGACCTCGGAGGGAACGTCGTGAGCGCCGCCGCCGTGGCACCCCGCGTGGGCTGCGACCTGCAGGGCGTGGCACCGGTGGCCGAGTCGATGGCCCGGCAGGGGGAGCGCTACCTGCGGGTCGTGCTCGCTCCGGAGGAGATCGCGGAGCTCACCCGTTCGGGAGCGGCTGAGCCCTCGGCGGAATCCGTCGCGGGCCGGTTCGCGGCCAAGGAGGCCGTGCTCAAGGTGCTGCGCCCGAGCCCACAGGACGCCGTGCCGTGGCCGCAGATCGTGCTGCGCACGGACGCCCACGGCGCACCGAGCGTGCAGCTGCGGGGCACCGCGGCGCGCCTCGCCGGTGAGGCGGGGCTGGGCGGCTGGAGCGTCAGCACCTCCCACGACGGCGGGTTCGCCCTGGCCGTGGCGCTCGCCACGGCGTCGTGACCCGGCACCCGCCGCACCCGTGAGACCACCCGGCGCACGACGTCGGGAACAAGACCACCGCGGGGCACCGCACATCGGCTGACCCGCGGTTCAGAGGAATCGACAGTACAACCCAGAAAGGTGTCCCATGGACTCCACCATCGAAGCGACCGTCCGATCCGTGCTCAGCGAGCAGGGCAAGCTCTCCGAGGACGCGCAGAGCATTGCCGTGGACGCGGACCTCTACCGCGCCGGCATGACGTCCCACGCTTCCGTGAACGTGATGCTGGGCCTGGAGGACGAGTTCGACATCGAGTTCCCGGAGGAGCGCCTGACCAAGGCGACCTTCACGTCCGTCGCGTCCATCACCGAGGCCGTGGAAGCGATCCACCATGACTGAGAACAGCGTCCTGACAGAGCAGCCGCGCACCCGTGCGGAGCACCCGGACCGGGCGGCGAGCACCGCCGCCCGCGCGGAGGCCGTGGCCAGGGTGGCCCGCGAGTACGCGGACACCGTGGACGGCGAGTCCCGCTTCCCCCGGGAGACGATCGACGAGGCCCGCGCCCAGGGCCTGCTGGCCGCCCCCATGACGGAGGCGGACGGCGGGCTGGACTACAGCATCACGGAACTGTGCCGGCTGCTGGAGCGGGTGGGGCGCGAGTGCACCTCCTCCGCGATGATCCTGGCCATGCACTACTCGCAGGCACTGTGCCTCACCCGCCACGCGGACACCGAGTGGCTGCGGGAGTTCACCCGCAAGGTGGCGTCCGAGGGGCTGCTGCTGGCCTCCGCGACCACCGAGGTCAACATCGGCGGCGACACCCGCACCTCCACGTGCGCCGTGCGCCCCGCCGGTGACGGCCGGGTGGCGCTGCACAAGACCTGCCCCGTGATCTCCTACGGCGCGTACGCGGACGCGATCCTCGTGACCGCGCGCCGCAACGAGGACGCGGCGTCGAGCGACCAGGTGGTGCTCGTGGTCGAGGCGGCGGACCTGCAGCTGGAGCGCCAGCGCGGCTGGGACGCCCTGGGCATGCGCGGCACCTGCTCGGAGTCCTTCGAGCTGGACGCCACCACGAGCGAGGACGCCATGTTCCGGGTCCCGTTCGAGACCATCTCCGCGCGGACCATGCTCCCGGGCGCCCACTGCCTGTGGGCCTCCGCGTGGCTCGGGATGGCCACCCAGGCCGGGCTCACCGCCCGCTCCGTGGTGCAGAAGGCCGCCCGCAAGACCCCGGGCACGCCTCCGCCGTCCGCGCTGCGGCTGGCGGAGCTGGAGGTGCAGCTGCAGTCCATGACGGACGTGGTGCGCTCCTCCGTGGCCCGCTACGAGGCCGCCTACGAGGACCCCGAGACCTGCGAGTCCATGCAGTTCGCGATCGCCATGAACACGCTGAAGGTCAACGGGGCCGAGGCCGTGCGCCAGATCGTGGGCGATGCCCTGGTGATCGTGGGGATCTCCGGGTTCGCCAACCGCTCTCCCGTGAGCCTGGCACGGCTCTACCGGGACAGCATCGGCCCGTCCGTCATGGTCAACAACGACCGCATTCTGCTCCACACCGCCACCATGCAACTCGTCTCGAGGGGACAGCGATGACCACCACCGACATCGAGCAGGACCTCACCCGTCAGCAGGACACGTTCCGCGAGGGGCTCGAGGCCAACGACTGGCTGCTGCCCACGCTGGGCGACGGTGTGACCGGGCTGGGCCCGCAGGCCGAGGACGTGGTGCAGGGCATCGCGTCGGCCGCCCGCGGGATCGCCGCGCGGCTCTCGCCCGAGGCGGGCACGCGCCGGCTGCGCTTCCCACCCGTCAACGGCACCCGGCTGCTGGAGCGCACCGACTACGTGGCCTCGTTCCCGCAGCTGCTGGGCACGATCGCCGCGTTCGAGGGCGACAACAAGGCCCACCGCCAGCTGCTGGCCACCTACGAGGAGCAGGGCGACTGGTCCGCGCAGCTCACCCCGGCCGGCCACGCGCTGGTCCCGGCGGTCTGCCACCCGCTCTACGCCTACCTCGAGGGCTCGCAGGTGGACGGCACGGTCTTCGAGCTCGTGGGCGAGTGCTACCGCCACGAGCCCAGCCCGGACCCCATGCGCTTCGTGACCTTCCGGATGTTCGAGGCCGTGCGCATCGGCACCCCCGCGGAGGCCGCCGAGCACCGTGAGAAGTGGCTCGCCGCGGGCACCGAGCTGCTCACCAACCTGGGCCTGGAGGTCCAGGCGGACACCGCCAACGACCCGTTCTTCGGCCGCGCGGGCAAGCTGCTCAGCGCGGGCCAGCGCGAGGCGCAGCTGAAGTTCGAGATCCTCACGGAGGTCTACCCGGGCCACCCCACGGCCATCGCCTCCGCGAACCTGCACGAGGACCACTTCGGCGAGGCCTTCGACCTGCGCACCGCCGACGATGCCGTGGCCCACTCCGCGTGCTTCGGCTTCGGCCTGGAGCGCGTGGCCCTGGCGCTCGCCGCCAAGCACGGCTTCGACGTCGCCGCGTGGCCCGCCTCCGTGCGCCAGGAGCTGGGTCTGTCATGACCGCCGTCGCCGAGAGCACCGGTGCCGCCGCGGCCGTCGAGGCCCCGTTCGGGACCGAGGTCCTCGCGGTGCGGGGGTGCGAGTCGCTCTCCGCGGCGACCGCGCCCCGGTCCGTGCTGCACGATCCCGCAGAGCCGTGGTCTCCCACGAACTGCTACATGGACGTGTGGATCGGGCTCACCGCCGCCCTCGGTCTGGACCCGGTGCCCATGCTGGGCGCCGCGTTCAGTGCGGACTTCCTGGGGGACCAGTGGGAGTTCCTGAAACCACGCCAGGAGGACCTCGAGGTGCTCTACGGCCTGGCGGTGGGGGAGTACGACACGTGGCGGCCCCTGGGCGAGCACCTGCAGCTGGCCATGTCCCGCGGGGACGCCCTGATCGTGGAGGTGGACGCATTCCACCTCCCGGACACCGAGGGCGTCTCCTATGGGCTGGAGCACACCAAGACGTCGATCGTCCCGCTGCGGCTGGACCCGGCGGCGGGGGAGCTGCTCTACCTGCACAACGACGGCGTGCACGTGCTGCGCGGGGAGGACCTGGAGAACACCCTGGGTCCGGGCGCGCGCAGCGGCCGGGTGCCGTACCCCTACGTGGAGCTCGTGCGCGTGGCGGGGGTGCGGCGGCTGGAGGCCCAGCAGCTGTGGCAGCACACGGTGGAGCTGGTGCGGGACCACCTGCGCCGCGCGCCGGGATCCTCCGCCGGGTCGCAGGGCCCCGCGGAGCGGCTCGTCACCGCCATCCGGGAGCACCTGCCGGTGCTGGCCGAGCGCGGCATGGACTACTTCCACCTGTACTCGTTCGCGACCACGCGCCAGGCGGGGCTCACCGCAGGGCTGGCCGCGCACGCGTGCCGGTACCTCGCCGCGGGCGCCGCCCGGTGGCCCAGCGACCTGGACGCCGAGCTCCTGATCGAGGCGGCCGAGGCGTTCGACGCCGCGGCCGGGGCGGCCAAGACCCTGCAGTTCCAGCTCGCGCGCGCCGCGCGGGGTCGGACTGCGCGCGTAGACACGTCCGCGGACGCGTTCGTGGCGGGGCACACCGCCGGTATGGTCGCGGTGCGGGACGCGCTGGGCCTCGGGGAGTGACGGGCTTGAGCGGTGCCGACGTGCTGGAGCGCGCCACCTGGATCCTGTGCCGTTCCGATCCCACGCAGGGTCCGGGCGACACCCTGGCCCTCGGCATCCCCGCGCGCGTTCCCGGAACAGTCTCCGGGGCACTGCGCGACGCCCTGGGTGAGGAGGCCGTGGACGCCGTCCTCGCGGCGGACGGCCCCGAGACCTTCTGGGAGTACCGCACGCGGGTCACCACCGTGGGTGGGCCCCACCTGTTCGTCTCCACGGGCGTGGCCACCGTCTCCGAGCTGATGGTTGACGGGGAGACCGTGCACGCGTGCGACAGCGCCTTCGCGCCGTGGGACGTCACCGTCACCCTGCCGCCGGGGGAGTGCGAGATCGCCCTGCGCGTCCTGCCCCTGTCCAGCGTGGCCGTGCCGCGCAAGCCGCGCGCCCGCTGGCTCTCCCCGCTGGTCTCCGACCGATCCCTGCGCTGGCGCCGCACGCCGCTCGTCGGGGCCATCGACTGGCCCGGCGCTCGCCCCGTCGTGGGGCCCTGGGGCGGGCTCGCCGCCACGCCGGTCACCTCGTCTCCTGACGGCGCCACGCATTCCCCGTCCGCCTCTCGGAGAGATTCCTCGCCCCTTCTTGTGCCCTCTTCTCCCGCTGCCCTCCCGCCCGTTTCCCCGGACGACGACGACGCCGCCGCGGCCCCCGCCCGTTCCCGCCCTCTCCCACCGTCCGCGGTGCGCGCCCGGGTCACCCAGGACGTCCACGGGGTGGTGGCCGTGGACCTCGCCGAGATCGCCGTCGGAGCCGAGGGCTGCCGGGTGCTTGTCGAACCGCTCCGGCCCGCAGAGGACGATCCCCCCGCTCAGCGCGTGACCGCGTCGGAAGGCGGCGCCGTCGAGCGTGTCGTGAGCGCCGCGGAGCTCGCGGCCGCCGGAACCACAACCGTCGAGGTCCCCGTGGCCGACCCCCTCCTGTGGTGGCCCCACGGGATGGGTGCCCAGCAGCTGTACTGCGTGCGCGTGCGGGCCGGGGACGAGGAACTGCACGCCCGCGTGGGGTTCCGCACCGTGATTGCAGAGCCCAGGGACGCGACCCACCGCGGGCTGGCGCTGCGCGTGAACGGCGTGCCCGTGTTCGCGCGCGGGACCGTGTGGACGGGGGCGGACCCGTACGAGGTCGCCGCCGACCCCTGCCGCATCCGCCGGATGCTCCGCAGGCTGCGGGACGCTGGCGCCACCATGGTGCGCATCCCCGGCACGAGCTGCTACGAGACCGAGGACTTCCACCGCGCGTGCGACGAGCTGGGGCTCATGGTGTGGCAGGACGTTGATCTCGGGCCTCTGGATCCGCCCGACGACCCCGCCTGGCGGGCCGGACTGCGCCACGAGGTACGGGCGCTCGCCGCGCGCCTCGCCGGGCACCCCTCCACCGTGGTGATCTCCGGAGGCACGGAGGTCATCCAGGCCCCGGTGCTGGCCGGGCGACCCGCCGAGCAGTGGACTCCGGACGTGCTCCTGCGGGACATCCCGGCCACCGTCGCGGAGGCGGGATCGGACGCGGTGGTCGTCCCCTCGTCCCCGTGCTCCGACGCCCACCTCGACGTCGCGCAGGCCGTGGTCGAGCGGGTGCGGGCCGTTCTGGCGCTGCCCCGCGGGGTTTGCGACGAGAACGGGGGCCCGAGCGGGGACGCGCACGACTCGTTCGTCCCGCCCACCCCTGCCACCCCTGCCGCCCCGGCCGTGCCGCAGGGCTCTCCCGTGGATGCCGCGGACGGCGTGTGCCACTACTTCGGGGTGGGCGCCTACGGGCGTTCGCTCGAGGACACCGTGACGCGCGGTGTGCGCTTCGCCGCGGAGTCGCTCGCGTTCGCGGTGCCGCCGGAGCCTGCCGTGGTGCGGGCGCAGTTCGGCACGGACGCCCCGCTGGACGGCGAGGAAACCGAGGCCGCGTGGCGCGCGGGCCTCGCGCACGATCCCGGCGCCGACTGGACCTTCGCGGACACCACCAGCACGTACGTGCACCGGCTCTTCCTGGACCGGGACAGTGATCCGGACGCCAGCCTCGCCGTACCCGCGCGCCCGGTCCCCGAGGACTCGATCCGCGGCCACGCGCGGCGCCTGGAGCTCGAGCGGGCCACCCTGGCCCACGTCTTCCAGCGCACATTCGCTCAGTGGCGCTCCTCGGACTCGCCGTGCCGCGGAGCGCTCGTGCTCTCGGCGGCGTCCACCGCACCGGGCGCCGGATGGGGCGTCCTGGACGTCACCGGCCGCCCGACGGCCGCGTGGTACGGCATGCGCCGGGCCTGCGCGCCGGTGGCGGTCTCGTTCGTGCCCGCGGGCGGGGACGGGCTGCCCGTGCACGTGTGGAACGACCGGGCGCGGACGCTGGAGGCAACCCTGCGGCTGACCGTGGCGACCGTGCGCGGGGGCAGCCAGCCCGCCGTCGACGTTCCCGTGACGGTCCCGGCCCACGGGGAGACGGTGGTGCGCGCGGACCTCGCGGACGGCACGTTCCGGGACCTCGACAACGCCTACGGCTTCGGGGACCGGGAGTACGACGCCGTGTCCGCCGTTCTTCTTGACTCCCACGGTCGCGTGCTGGCACGGGACGCGCACCTCAGCGGTGGACCCCGCCGCAACGACGCCGCGGACCCCGGACTGAGCGCACGGTGGGTGCGCACGGGGTCTGACGGATGGGGTGTGGCTGTCACGGCCGAGGGGCTCGCCCGCTTCCTCGCACTGGACCTGCCCGTTCGGGCGGGAGGGGCGGGTGCCGCGAGAACGGCCCCAGGGACGGGTGCAGTGACGGACCAGCCAGCCGTGGACAGAGTCGACACGGGGACGACAGCGGTGACGGCGGACGCGTGGCAAGAGCGGGACCCGGTGGCCGAGGACGGCTACGTGCACGTGCTGCCCGGCGAGATCGTGGTGCTGCCCGTGGGCGGCGAGGTCACCGGGTCAGTTCGCGCGGCGACGCGCGTGCGAGCCCTCGGCACTGACCCGGTGGCCGTCAGCGAGAACTGAGCCGGTCCCGGCTCCTGTGGCGGTTGAACAACTCTGCCGCGGGAACCGGGACCGTGCCCGTGAGTGCCGTTTTCAGTGCGAGACGCCGGAGGTGGCCGCCAGCTGCTCCACCGTGAACTGCGCCATGGCGCGGCGGGCGGCGGTGGAGAACATGGAGTGGTCCAGAGAGTCCACCACCACCACGGCCGAGCGCGGGCCGATCCGCCCGGTCTCGGCACCGCAGAACTCGGCGTCCAGCGTGCCGAAGACCGCGTTCACCGTGAGACCCGGGACGCGCTCCAGGCGGCGCAGCTCAGGCTGCGGGACGTCGATGATCCCGAGGGTCGCCGCGAGGGAGTTCACTCGGGGGGACGCCGCGTGCGCCTTCGCGCGGGTGCCGCGGACCACCGTGCGCGCCACGTTGCCGACCTGGGTGGTCAGGGTCCGGCGCAGGGAGCCGAGGGCAGAGGCGTCCGGTGCGGCGGCGTCGGCGGAGGACGCGGCAGGGACGGCGTCCGCGGTGGGGTCCTCACCCGGCACACGCGGGGCGAGCGGGCCCTCCGTGAGGCCCTGGCGCCAGTAGCGCCACGGCTGACGCTGCCACGCCACGTTGTTGATCACGTCCAGGGTGGTGCGGGCGCTGATCTGCGCGGGGAGCTCACGCGCGGCGGCCATCAGGCCCCACGCGCCCAGGCAGATCCCGGCGGCGGTCACGGGGCCGTCCGTGAGGGAGGCCACGTGCAGGATGAGCTCCCGACACTCGGCCACCGTGCGGCGGTCGTAGGGATTTGGGTTGCGGGAACGATCCGAGCGGACCAGCTCCCCGGTGTCCGTTCGCTCGGCGAGCAGGCACACGGCCCCGCGGGAGGACGCCAGCAGCGCGGTGTTCAGCCACAGTCCACCCGCCGCCTCCATGACGTCCGAGCCGGGGGAGACCAGGCCGAGCCCGGGCGCGTCCGCGGCGCGCTCCAGCGGCTCGGTGACGATCCCCGGACGCCGGTCCGCGCCGACCGTGGTCCGGCGCAGCCGCACGGTGGTGCCGTCCATCTCCACAGTGGCCTGCTGCGCGGGCTCCGGCGCAGTGGTGCCCTCGTTGTGGGCGGGTGCGTGCTCGGACAGGGCAGCGACGACGGCGCCCGTCACGCCGGGCGGCACGGTGGCCACCCGCGGGTGGACGTTGAGCGGGAGGGGGCCGGTCTCCTCCTCGCCCAGGATGCTGATGCCCCGCGCCGGGTCCGCCGCGGGAGCGGGGACGGTCTTGACGGCCGCGGCTCCCTCCGCCGTGAGGTGCAGGTCGAGTAGCTCGGTGCCCCCCGCAACGCGCGGGGGCAGGCTCTGCCCGGCCATGCGGCGCAGCGCGCTCTGGTGGCGCAGCCACTGCTTGCCGGACACCGGCGCCATCACCACGCGCTGCGCCCAGCCCTCGTCATCGTCCGCCGCCAGGTAGGCGCCGGCCACGCCGATGCCCACACCGTGGACCGGTTGGCCCTGGCCCGCCCAGTCGCGCACCGCGGTCAGGTCCTCGGACCAGTGCTGTGCGTCCGTCACGTCCTTGGAGGCGGGGCTCTGCCCGGTGCCGGACCAGTCGAAGCGCACCACGCACCAGCCGTCCGCGGCCAGGGCGCGCGCGGTGTGCAGGACCGTGCGGGTCAGCGTGACGCGCTCACGCCCGGGAGGGGCGGCTAGCACGATGCTCGCGCCACGCGCCGGCGCGGCGGGCTCGTGGACGTCGACCGCGAGCAGACGGTCCCCCGCGGGGATCCAGCCGTGGCTCACGGATGTCTCGACGACGGCTGCCCCGTCCGTCCCCGAGCCGTGCACGGGCCGCAGGGCGCGGCCGAGACCTGAAAGCGTCAACAATGGTTTCTCCCCCGTGATCGTGGTGCGTCGAGACCCCGCCGTCGGTGACCCCTCACCGATCTCCCCCGGGGCCGTGAAAACTCGCTCCCGACAGCACATTTCTGTCCTCATCCTAGCGGCCGGGGGCGAGCCGGGGCCGCCCTGTCCTCGCCCCCACTTTGGTGTGCACCCGCACAGGGTGCCCTCGGACCCCGCCTGCGGGTACCTCTCGGGGAGCCCTTCCACGGGTCCCGTTCTCGTGCCCGAGCCGGCGGGTGGCATCGCCGAGTGACCGCCCCTCGTGTGTGCGGCAGTCACCTGGGGTGTCTCCCATGAGTTTGCTGATTGACGCGCGATTGTGGGCGTGTGGCTGCTGCTGTTGCTTCTCCAACTCGTCGTCTGGCAGATGCGCAGTGGGCGCTGATCGGCCCGTTGCTGGCGTCGAACACGGGGCGGCGAGGGCATCCGTTCCGTGACGATCGCCGGGGCCGTCGATAGGAGGAGTCGGCATCCACCATCTGATCCACGACACGGCCGCGCTGCCCCACCCCGGGCGGAGAGCGGCGACCTCGAAGGGCCCGGAGGAGCACGACGTTCCTCCGGGCCCTTCCCGTCTCACCGCACGTCGATCCCGAAGACGCGCTTGACCGCGGTGACCACGTGGCGGCCGTAGCGCTGGGACGAGGGCGTGGAGGAGAACGGCAGGAACCGGCCGGGGGCGTCCGGGTGGGTGATCTTCCCGTGGGTGGGCCCGGAAGTGGTGACCTCGAAGCCCGCGCCGCGCAGCCGCTCGAGCAGCTCCCGACGGTTCGTGGGGTAGCGGGTGCCCCCGCCGCCCGGCTTCGCGCCGGTGCGTTCGAGGGAGTCGGCGGTATCCGCCCAGGTCTCGTCCGGGCGCCGGGCGATCGCCCAGCCGCTGCGGTAGATCCCCACCACGCGGTGCTCCGCGCGCATCACCTGCACGCACAGCTGCCCGCGCACGTAGTAGTCGGTGCGTCCCAGGTCCGCGGTCCACGTGTCCTCGGGCTGGGCCACCACAGCCCGCAGCGCCTGCTCGCTGACGTCCCAGACTCCCTGCGCGTGGACCCCCTCGGCGGGGACGTCCAGTGCGGACGGTTCCGTGGTGGCCGAGTCCACGGTGTAGAACGCGTTCTCGGGTGTGCCGGTCTCCGGGGCCATCCCCGCCCGCAGCCGTTCCACGAACCGGGCAAGCTGCGGGTCCACGGTGAGCTGCGGGGTCGTCGTCCCGTCCGCGTTTCCTGCGGTCTCCGTCCGGTCGGCGCCCGCAGAAGGCACGGACCGTGGGCCCGGCCCCGGTTTCGGGGTTCCACCCGGCGCCCTGCGGTCAGCCGGGGGCTGCCCACCGGAGGATGCGGGCGGCGTCGTGCGCGCACCCTTCGGCCGGGGCCCACCCGCGGGCGGGGATGGTCTGCGCGCGCCACCGGGGACCTGCCCACCGCTGGACGACGACGTCGGCTCCGCACCGCCCGCGCCTTGCTCACCGGCAGCGGCGGGGGACGGGCGCCACGACGTGTAGTCCACCGGGCGCACGCTGCGGGCGGGGTCCGTGCGGCCGCGCATCACGGCGGGGGTGGGGCGCGGGGTGCTCATGGTGATTGTCCTGTGCTGGGAGAGGGGGCTGGAGGTCCATGTCACCGTGCCACGATCCCGGGGCGAATGCCAGGCGCGGGCGGCGTCCCGGTCCCACCGGCACTGCGCCGTACACTCGGGCGGATGGAGTGCGGATACTACAACCGGGACCTGTGCCACTCGTGCACCGCGATCGAGGTGGCCTACGGGCGGCAGCTGGAGCGCAAGCAGGAGCTGGTCCGGGGGCTGGTGGACCCGCTCGGGAGCCCACGCTGGCTGGCGCCGGTGGCGTCCGCGGAGGCGGGGTTCCGCAACAAGGCCAAGATGGTCGTCGCGGGGGAGGTGGGCGCGCCCACCCTCGGAATCCTGGACGGCACCCGCGGCACGGACCTTCGGGACTGCCCGCTGTACCCCGCACCGGTCACCCGCGCCCTGCACGCGCTCGGGGAGTTCATCTCGCGGGTGCGGCTGCTGCCCTACGACGTCGCCAAGCGGCGCGGCGAGCTCAAGCACGTGGTGGTCACCGGCAGCCCCGAGGGGCGGCTCATGGTGCGCTTCATGCTGCGCAGCACCCGCCAGCTGCCCAAGATCCGCGAGAACATGGACCTGCTGCACGAGCTCGTGCCCGCGGCGGACGTCGTCTCCGTGAACCTGCAGCCGGAGCACAAGGCCGTGATCGAGGGACCCGAGGAGATCCTGCTGACCGAGCGGTCCGAACTGGTCATGACGGTCAACGGGATCGGCCTGCGGGTGCGCCCGCGCTCCTTCTTCCAGACCAACACCGCGGTCACGGAGCGGCTCTACGCCCAGGTGGCCGAGTGGGTCAGCGCTGCGGATCCCGTGAGCGTGTGGGACCTCTACTGCGGGGTGGGCGGATTCGCCCTGCACGTGGCGGACCCCGCCCGCGAGGTGGTGGGCACCGAGATCTCCCCGGAGGCCGTGGCCTCCGCCCGGGACACAGCCCGCGCCATGGGACTGCCGGAGGCCGGCCCCGGCTCCGTTCGCTTCCTTGCCGACGACGCCGCCGCGACACCCGCGGACCTGCCCGGCACCCCGGAGCTCGCGATCGTGAACCCGCCGCGCCGCGGTCTGGACGCCTCCCTGTGCGCGTGGTTGGAAGGGTCCGCCGTGGGCCACGCCGTCTACTCGTCCTGCAACGCGAAGACCCTGGCGAGGGACCTGCGGCGGATGCCGTCCCTGCGGCCCGTGGAGGCCAGGCTGCTGGACATGTTCCCCCACACCGGCCACTACGAGGCCGCAGTGCTGCTGCGGCGCGGGTGAAGCCCGGGCGTCACACTGGCTGCCGGGCGCTCAGCTGCGCGCGGTCACGAGCTCGCGCAGGTGCACCACGGCCTCGCGCACCATCTCCGCCACCGGCTGGTTGATGTCAAGCACGTAGCCGTCCTCGTCCCCGGCGAGCGGTTCCAGCGTGTCGATCTGCGACTGCAGCAGCGCGGCGGGCATGAAGTGGCCGCTGCGGCCCTCGATGCGCCGGGTCAGCACCTCCAGCGAACCGCTCAGGTGCAGGAACAGCGCGGCGGGAGCCTGGGAGCGGATCTGGTCCCGGTACATGCCCTTCAGCGCGGAGCACGCCACCACGAGACCGTCCCCGCGCTCACCGTGGTCATGCAGGGTGCGACCCACGATCTCGAGCCAGGGCGCGCGGTCGTCGTCGTCCAGCGGCGTGCCGGAGGCCATCTTCTCCACGTTTGCGATGGGGTGCAGGCTGTCCCCGTCGATGAACTCCACCTGGAGCTCGTGGGCCACGAGCGTGCCGATGGTGGTCTTGCCCGAACCGGAGACCCCCATGACCACCACGAGCGGGGCGGGTGCCGGAGCCGCGGCGCTCATGCGGCAGCCTCCGGGGAGAACTCGGGGCACGACGTCGTGACCGGGGTGCGGGCCCTGCGGAGCGACGCGTCGGCGACGGTCGCGGTGCGGGTGGTCTTCATGGGTTTCCTTCCTGCGGTGGACGAACGGTCCGGGGATCACCATGCCACTTTCGCCCGACGCGCGCTCGGATGCGGTGCCAGGGTCCGGCGGGCGCATACTTTCCCAGTGATCACTCTGCTGCTGCTCCTGCTGCTCGTGGCGTTCAGCTACGCCGTGGAGCACTCGTGGCCGTGCTTCCGCCGGATCGGGGCCTGGTGGCTGCGGTGGGGTGAGCCCGTCAAGGACTGGATCCGGCGCGCCCCGCTGACCTACCTCTACCTGGTGCTGCTCACGTTCACCACGTGGCTTCTCGCCAACGCGGATCCCCGGGTGCGCACGATGTTCCTCGCCGAGCAGTCCACCAACCTGCACGAGCTGAGCACCGACCCCGTGACCGTCCTGGTGCGCAGCGCCATGTACGTCTCGCCCCTCGAGCTGCTCATCTGGTGGGTGGGTTTCAGCCTGGTAGTGGCACCCCTGGAGCACCGCTTCGGGTGGCAGCGCGTGCTCACCGGGTTCGTCATCGGGCACGTGGGGGCCACCGTGGCGGTGGCCTGGCTGCAGGTGACGCTCCTCCGGGCCGCCGAGCTCTCCGTCCCGTCACCCGTGCTGATCGACGTGGGCGCGAGCTACGGGTTCTGCGCGCTCGCCGCACTGGCCACGTACCGGGGAAGCCGGCGACGGCGTGTGCTCTGGGCCGCGGGGCTGGTGGCGCTGCTCACCGTGGGACTCGTTCTCGACCTGGACTGGTCCTCGATCGGGCACGCCGTGGCCACGTTGATCGGCTTCGCGGCGTTCCGCCTGGTGTGGCCCGCGGCGGCGGTGCACCACGAGGCGCGGGTGCGCGCGCGGCGGATCTACCAGGAGCAGATGGGGCGCTGAGCACCCGCACCAAGTTACTCACCGGTTTGGGACCTGTCTCTCTCGTCCTCTAGCATGAGCGCGTCGACGAGGGGATGGTGTCATGAGGTTGAAACCCTGGATGCGGGTCAGTTCCGCACTGCTGGCCGTGGCGTGGGGCGGCAACGAGTTCACCCCCCTGCTGGTCATGTACCGCACAGTGGAGGGCTACCAGCAGGTGGCCGTGGACATGCTGCTGGCGGCATACGTCCTGGGCATCGTGCCCGCGCTGCTGATCGGAGGTCCGCTCTCGGACCGCCACGGCAGGCGCACGCTGATGATTCCGGCGCCCGTGCTCGCCATGGTGGGCAGCGTGCTGCTGGCCGTGGGCGCCGAGAGCCTGGTGCTGCTGTTCGTGGGCCGGATCTTCTCGGGACTCGCCCTGGGCCTCGGCATGGCCGTGGGCACCTCGTGGATCAAAGAGCTCTCGGAGCGTCCGCACGAGGCGCACCCCGAAAAGGTCTCCGGTGCCCGGAGAGCCTCGCTGTCCCTCACGGCCGGCTTCGCCCTCGGCGCGGCCGCGGCCGCGGCCCTCGCGCAGTTCGCACCGCTGCAGACCGTGCTGCCGTACGTCATCAACCTTGTGATCTGCGTGCCATCGGTCATCCTGGTGGCCGGTGCGCCGGAGACGCGCCGCGCCACCGCCCCGCAGGGGTCCCTGCTCTCCGACCTCAGGATCCCGGCCACCCGCCAGCACCGCTTCTGGTTCGTGGTGGCGCCCTCCGCGCCGTGGGTCTTCGGCTGCGCGGCCTCCGCGTACGCGATCCTGCCCGCGCTCATGGCGGACGTGGTGGGTCCGGGCTACCGCATCGCGTTCTCGGGTCTCATGTGCCTGGTGGGGCTTGGATTCGGGTTCTTCATCCAGCCCCTGGGCAAGCGCCTGGACCGGGACGGCTCCATCCGTTCGCTCGCCGTGGGCATGGGCGCGGTGATCCTCGGGATGCTCGCGGCCGGGATCGCCGCCGCGACCCTCAACCTGGCCGTGGTGCTGGTGGCCTCGGCGGTGCTGGGCTGCGGGTACGGACTCGTGCTGGTCTCCGGGCTGCAGGAGGTCCAGCGGATCGCGCGCCCGGACGACCTCGCCGGGCTCACAGCCGTGTTCTACTCCCTGACCTATGTGGGGTTCTTCGTCCCCATGGTCCTCGCCCTGGTCTCCCGGTTCACGAGCTACCCGTGGCTCTTCGTCTCCGGTGCCGTGATCGCCACCCTGTGCCTGGGGATCATGGCCTACGGGCGGCGCCACGAGGTCCGGGACCTGGACGCCCTCGAGGCCGCCGTGGTCACGCGGTAGCCGGTACAGCGCCGGCGGTCAGCGAGGCGCTCAGTGCCATGCTCAGCCAGCCCGCCAGGAAGATGGCGGGTTCCGAGCACGGCCACGGTGTCCCCGACGTGCCAGCTCCAGCCCCGGGCGGGCTCCTCGGCAACGACGCCGCCCGGTCGCAAACATGCCGAGGGCCGGGGCATGTGCCCCGGCCCTCGGACGGTGGCCCCGGCACCCCTCGCCCGGCTCCCACGGCGGCGCGGGATGGGCGGTGGGATCCAGGAGCGGATCCCGTCGCCCTACTTCGTGGTGCTGAGACCGCTGTGGTGGGCCATCAGCTTCTTCTCCCGCGGCAGCACGAACAGCAGCAGCACGATGGTCAGTACCACGGAGATCGTGAGCAGACCGTAGGTCGTGCTCCAACCGAACTCGTGGACCACCCAGCCGATGCCCGTGGAGGCCAGGGTGGCGCCGAAGACGTAGCCGAAGAGGCCCGTGAAGCCGGCGGCGGTGCCTGCCACGTTGCGCGCGGACATGTCCAGGGCCTGCAGACCGATGATCATGACCGGACCGTAGATGAAGGCGCCGATGAAGAACAGGAACACCATGAGCAGCCAGTACGGGGTGCCCACCGGGGCGAGCCAGTAGGCCACCAGGAACACGCCCACGCCCACCATGAAGGTGATGCCCGTCCAGCTGCGGTTGCCGCGGAAGACCTTGTCCGAGACCCAGCCGCAGGCCAGCGTGCCGAAGATGCCGGCGAGCTCGAACAGGGAGAAGCCCGCGATGCCCTGCGCCAGGGACATGCCGTGGTGCTCGGCCAGGTAGGTGGGCGCCCAGCTCAGCACGCCGTAGCGCAGCGAGTAGATGAACACATTTGCCAGTGCCAGGAACACCATGGTGGGGTTGAGCAGCACGTGCTTGACGACGATGCCCCAGTAGGAGGAGCCCTCCAGCTCGCTCGCGTCCGCCTCCACCTTGGCGGGGTCGTCGCGGTACTCCTCGATGGGGGGGAAGGCCCACGGCCTCGGGGCGGTCCCGGACCATGACGAACGCGAGCACGGCCACTACCAGGGCGCCGACCGCGGGGACCCAGAAGGCGGACTGCCAGGAGCCGCCGGTAATGGCGAGGCCCAGGGCCGCCAGCGCGCCCACGCCCATGCCGCCCACGTTGTGCGCAGTGTTCCAGATGGCCGTCTTCCACCCGCGCTCTTTCGTGGAGAACCAGTGCACGAGCACGCGCCCGCATGGGGGCCACCCCATGCCCTGCACCCAGCCGTTGAGGAACATCACCGTGGCGAACAGGGCCACTGAGGCGGAGACGGCGGGGACGAACGCCACCACCAGGTTGGCCACCGCGGACAGCGCCAGGCCAATCGGCAGGAAGTACCGGGCGTTGGAACGGTCCGAGATGGTTGCGGAGAAGAACTTGGAGAACCCATAGGCCAGCAGCACGGCGTTGCCGATGATGCCGATGCCCACCGTGTTGATGGTGCCCTGCTCCAGCAGCAGCGGTGCGATGAGCGAAATGTTGTTGCGGATCAGGTAGAAGCCCGCGTAGCCCAGGAAGATCCCGATGAACACCTGCAGTCGCAGCCGGGGATAGCGCCGCTGGACCTCGTCCTCGGGAAGGCGCGGGGCGGGCGACGGAGCGGCCATCCACCGCGTGAGCGGCGACATGGTCCTGGCAGTGGCGGTGTCCGCGACAGTGGTCTGCGGGCTGGAGGCGTCAGGGGGCATCCGGTCCAACTCTCGGGTGGTCGTGGGCCGTTCCGGGGCCCGGTGGGAAGAACGGCCATCGTACCCAGGTTTTTCACAGAAATGCCTTGCCTGTGGGCGGGATCGCGCGTGGGAGACGTGCGCGTCATGACGCGCATCCGCGGCGCGACGGGTGCTTCAGCCGAGGAGCAGGGTGGCCGCCCCACGGACCAGGACGACGACGCCGCCGGCGGCGGCGAGCGCCATCGCCAGTTTCTGAGCCGTCGCCTTCGAAAGGTGCTGGGCGAGCCAGGTCCCGGCGACGATGCCCGCGAGGACGGTGGCCACCAGCGCCGCGAGGGCGGCGAGGGCTGGGACAGGCAGCGTGAAGTGCACCCCGGCGGCGAGCTTGGACACGGTGGAGAGGATGCCCATGCTCATGAACACGGGCTGCATGGTGGCCGCAAAGCGCACCTGGTCCCAGCGCGTCACGCGCGAGTAGACGACCATGGCGGGTGCGGCGACACCCGCGGTGGCGTTGAAGAACCCGCCGATCAGACCGGCCGGGGCCACCGCGGCCCGGCGGGAGGCACGCGGGGTGGCGGGGGAGAAGCGGGTGATGGTCAGCGCCGCGAGCACCACGGCGCCCACCGCGACCTGCAGCCAGGCACTCGGCACCCAGCGCACCACGAGTGCGCCCGCCATGATGCCTGGCAGTGCGGAGGTCACCAGCACCGCCGCATGGCGCCACTCCACGAGCCGGCGCACCGAGAGCGTGATGAGGAACCCGGAGCATGTGGTCGCGGCGTTGGTGGCGAGCACGCCGGCGCCCGGACCCATGAGCAGGGACAGCACCGGGGCCACCACTAGCCCCACCCCGGTGCCGGAGACGCGCTGCAGCACCGTGCCCACGAGGACCGCGGCCAGCGCGGCGAGCAGGACGGTCATGGGGGCTCCTTCGTGAAGCGGGTTCCATGCCGCTGATGCAGCGAGCCACGGTTGTGCGAGATGGAGCGAATCCACTCATGATCTCAGGCAAGCTGCCCCGGCGCTCTGAGGGTGATGCCTACCTGGCCCCGCGGCTTCGGGATTAGATGTTCCACTCCCATGCCCCATCTAGCAAGGAAGGCCCGTAGATCAGGGTTCCCTTGGTGCTCGGAAGGTCCAGAACAATTTTCCCGTTGGCGCGTTCTGCTGGGCCCATCTCTCTGATCAGCTCCTTCGAGTCCAGGCAATTGAAGACCGGATTGGTCATGACAGAATTTGCCGTTTTCCCCTTGTCATCCACGAACTTCCAATCTGCGGGATTGAACATGAAGTCCTGGCCGTAGAGCGCCTCCTTGAAAGATTCGGCGGGTCCTGTCTCCGCCTCGACGTTCACGGTCACAAGATGCCCGTTCTCGGCAGGCATGGCCACGGGGCTGGTGCACTGGGTGTCCATGTCGACTGACTTCACGGTGAACTCAATGACGGGTTCGGATTCACCGTTCTGCCCTTCGACTGTGATGCCTGCGGACTCCCCAAACTTCTTCTGGAGGTTCCCGCGCTCGGACGTCGGCGAGGTCGCGTCGGCCTCGGCGGTGGAGGCGCCGGGCGAAACCTCAGCGGTGGTGGGTGAGGCATTGGAGCTGTTTGCTGCATTGCATCCAGCGAGGCAGAGCATCATCACGGGGGCAATGACGAGGTAGGACAGACGCTTCACGGGGGGCCTTTCGGGGTGACGAGGGGTGGCACAGACCGTGCACAGATCCAACAATAAATATGCATATGTAATTTCTTTGGGATCTACGCGTCGTGGCCTGCGACTGCCCTCATGTGGGTTCCCGGCCTACCCTGGCCCCATGGTGGAACAGAGCAAGTGGATGGCACAGGTGGAGCGCAACCCCGGGCACTCGCAGTGGTACGTGGAGCGGTTCCGGACGATGGCCGCTGAGGGGCAGGACATCGTGGGGGAGGCTCGGCTGGTGGACGCGATGCTGCCGCGCGGCGCCCGCGTCCTGGACGCCGGCTGCGGCCCGGGCAGGCTCGCCGGGTACCTGCATGGGGTGGGGCACCACGTCACCGGCGTGGACGTGGACCCCGCCCTGATCGCCGCAGCGAAGCGGGACCACCCCGGTCCGCGCTACGAGGTGGCCGACCTGGCAACCCTCCCGGACCTCGACCTCGGTGCGCCCTTCGACGCGATCGTGTGCGCGGGCAACGTGGTCACGTTCCTCGCCGAGAGCACCCGCCGGGACGTGGTGCGCGGTTTCCGCGCGCACCTGGCTCCGGAGGGTCGAGCGGTCGTGGGCTTCGGGACGGGCCGCGGCTACCCGGTGTCCGTGTTCTTCGACGACGCCGCCGCGGCCGGTCTCACCCCTGAGGTCACCCTGGGCAGCTGGGACCTGCGCCCGTGGCGCGAAGGCGGGGACTTCCTGGTGGCGGTGCTGGGAGTGTCCAGAACAGCATGAAAGAGAGCGTTCCCTCCCCGCGCTCTGCGGAGAGGGAACGCTTTCCGGCCGAGAGTCAGGACAGGAGGCGATCCACAGTGGCGCGGAGTGTGTCGCTGAGGCCGTAGATCTGCTCAGGAGCATCCACCGCGTGGCGGGTCTCGGCTTTGTTCTCGTCGAGGATGCCCACGTATTTCTGATTGCGGTTGAAGTGCAGCCGAGCGATCGTCTTGCGGTTGTTGTCGTCCAGGAGGATGGCGCAGTAGCTCTTGGCATCCCGGTACGAGACGCGAGAGATGTCCACCTGGTTGCACACGATCGCTCGCACAATGTTGAAGGCCGTGAGTTCTTCGGCGGTGGTGATGATCCCGTCTTCGCTCTCCTGCAGGTCCTTCTCCGCCTCGGGCTGACTGGTGAGTTCCACCGCTGCGTCGTCGTCCTGGGGGAAGACCGGCGCAACGGAGCTGGCCCCGAGCGCGGTCGTCAGGCGGTTGTTGACCTGCTCGTTGAGGAACTGCTGCGAGGCCTTGACGACCAACGGGGTGAACTGGTCGCGGGTCTTCTGGGTGAACGAGCCTTCGTAGACCCGGTTCGTGAAGAACCTGATCCAGTCGACGGAGGGGTCCCGGAACTCCGCGGCGATTGCCCGCTTGATCTCCCCCACGTACTTCAATTCGCCAGCCGCATTGATGATGGAGTCGAGGTCGAACTCGGTCTTGCTGAGTTTCTGCAGCTCCGGGATCACTGTGGTGTCGATGTCGAGCAGGTCCAGGACCAGGAAGGGCTTCGCGTCCATGCGGTTGGGAGCGTCGAGATCCGTGTAGAAGTGGTACTTCGCTCCGTTGGTGAGGATCGCGATGCGGGCGTTTGTCACCGCGAAGTACCGGTACAGCTGGGAGGCGTGCTCCAGGGAGAGGGGGGCACCTACGTGCTTGCACTCGATGAGCATCTGGATCTGCCCGTCCTGGACGATCGCATAGTCAATCTTCTCGCCCTTCTTCACCCCCACGTCAGCGGTGAACTCAGGAACCACCTCGGACGGATCGAAGACGTCGTAGCCGAGGATCGTGGAGATGAAGGGCATGACGAAGGCGTTCTTGGTCGCTTCCTCCGTTTCCAGGGACGCCTTTTGCTGCGCGACCTTGTTGGCCAGAGCCGACAGACGTTCGGTGAAATCCATGGGGACCTCCGTGGGGCTGTTGGGTGAGTTTGTTTCACCGGGACCGCGGGCTTGGAGCACCGGGGCGGGGTCTCTGCAAAATTAAACCCACCATACTGATCGCCAAAGCAAATTCGCGCGGACGCGCCCGTGGCGCGAGGGCGGGGACTTCCTGGTGGCGGTGCTGGAGGTGGCCAGGGGGTGAGCGGGGAGCCGGACGAACGGGGCAGTCCTCGGCCGCGCGCCCTGGGAACCACGACCGCGAGCCACTGATCGTCCTCTGCACCCTCTAGTCTTGTCCCGAACACATCCTTGGTGGACGACCTGGAAGAGGGAAGCGGATGGCCGCTGGACTGGCCGCACTGCTGGACGACATCGCGGCACTGGCGAAGCTGACGGCGGCGAGCCTGGACGACGTCGCCGGGGCCACCGGGCGGGCGAGCGCGAAGGCCGCGGGCGTCGTCGTCGACGACACCGCCGTGGCACCCCGGTTCGTGGAGGGCGTGAGCCCCAAACGCGAGCTGCCGATCATCAAGAAGATCACGATCGGCTCGCTGCGCAACAAGCTGCTCGTCATCCTGCCCGTGGCCCTGCTGCTGAGCCAGTTCGCGCCGTGGTTGCTCACGCCGCTGCTCATGCTCGGCGGGACATATCTCTGCTTTGAGGGTGCAGAGAAGGTCATCGAGCGCTTCTCCCCCAACAAGCACGCAGAGGAAGAGCCGGCGGCGAACCGCGGCCCGGACGCCGAGAAGAAGATCGTCTCCGGCGCCGTCCGCACGGACCTCATCCTCAGCTCGGAGATCATGGTCATCTCCCTGAACGAGGTCTCCCACGAGCCGCTGCTCTCCCGCACCCTGATCCTCGTTGCGGTGGCCATCTTCATCACGATCCTCGTCTACGGGGTGGTGGCGGTGATCGTGAAGATGGACGACATCGGGCTGGCGCTCGCGAAGAAGGACTCCGAGGGGGCTCAGAAGTTCGGCCGCGGACTGGTCAAGGCCATGCCTGCGGTGCTGCAGGTCATCTCCGTGGTGGGCGTCTTCGCCATGCTGTGGGTAGGCGGGCACATCATCCTCACGGGCATGAACGATCTCGGCTTCACGCCCGTCTACGACTGGGTGCACCACCTCGGAGAGTCCGTCCACCACGTGGCGGGCGTGGGTCCGGCGCTCGCGTGGATCGTGGAGACGTTCTTCGCGCTGGTGCTCGGGGTCATCTGGGGCTGCGTGATCGTGGGTATCGTCCATGTGCTGTCGTTCGGGAAGAAGCACGGGGAAGGCGCGGACGACGACGCCGCGGCCCAGGACGGTGACGCGGCCGCAGCTGAGCGCGCGGCGTCGCCGGCAGGCACGGTTGCCGACACCTCGGATCGCAGCACGCCGGACGACGGTGCCCCGGGCGGTGACGTTTCGGACCGCGGCACCCCGGAGTCACGGGCCCCGGGGGCCGGGAGCGCCGAGGGCGGCTCGACCGCGGCGGACCGTACCGACTGAGCACCGTCCGCCTTTGACGCGTCGCCACGCCCGTCGACACGGAGGGACCGCATGACTCACGCGACCGCCCAGGAGTGGCAGATCGACGCCGTGGACGTGCCGGCCTACCTGGCCGCGCTGGGGGTCGAGCCCGCGTCGCCGAGCCTGGACCTGCTTGAACATCTGCACCGCGCCCACGTGTCCACCTTTCCGTTCAGCAACGTGGAGGTGCTGCTGGGTGAGCACCCGGGCGTGGAGCCGGCCACCGTGTTCGACCAGGTCGTGGTGCGCCGCCGCGGCGGGTACTGCTTCGAGCACTCGCAGCTCTTCTCCGCAGCACTGCAGACGCTCGGCTTCACGGTGCGCCGCGCGCTGGGCCGGGTCCGTTCGCTGCAGAGTGCGCGCACCCACATGACGGTCCTCGTGGACCTCGACGACGCCCGGTACCTGTGCGATCCCGGGTTCTGCTTCAGCATCACCGGCCCCATTGCCCTCGACGACGGCGCTCGCCGCGTGGAGGGGGACCGTACCTTCTCCGTGGGCCGGGTCCCGGACGAGGGCTGGCCGCTGTTTTCCCTCAACCGTGACGGGGAGATGGAGCACGTGCTGGACGAGTCCACGGTGCACCCGGCAGACGTCCGGATGGGCCACCTGATGACCTCCACCGGCGAGGACTCCGTCTTCCGCCAGCACCTCATGGTCATGCGCCACACCCCGCAGGGGCACGTGACCGTCACCGAGGGCGGGGTGACCGTGCGGTGGCCGGGGCAGCGGAGGTCGCACGAGGAACTCGGGGTGGACCGGGTGGTCGGCCTCGTACGGGAGCTGGACGTGAGGGTCTCGGACGCGGAGGCGGAGGAGCTCGCCCGGATCGTGGCGGGCCTGCGAAGCCGACCGGGCGCGGTGACACTGCATCGTCGGCACCCCGGCCCGCGCCGTCGTGCCCATTCAGCTGCACAGTCCGAGGAGTAGGCAAGCCCGCCGGGAGGCCGCTCTGGAGGGCAGTTCCACTCCTCAGATTCAGGGTGCTGCCCGGAGGGTCTCCGTGCGCGCGGTGCCCTCGACTGGAATGATCGGGCTCTGGCCAGGCATTCCTCCCCCGCATGCGCGGCCACTGCCGTGCCCGGAACCGAGCTGACCGGGCGCGGGACAACTGCACATCCCCCCTCAGAAAGCACCCCCCATGCATTTCTCACGTCATCTCGCCGTGCCCGCGGCGGCCCTCGTCCTGAGTGCCGCGACGGCTCTCGTCCCCGTTCTGATCGGCCCCGCACTGATGAGCCCTGCAACGGCGGGCACCGCCCCGAGCACTACCGCCCACCTGGGCACCCTCCAGAAGGGCGCCGCCCAGACCAGCACCGCCCAGGCGAGGGCCGTGCAGACGGGTGCCTCGGCGTCGTCGGCCAGCATGCTGCAGGCAACGGCCCCCAGAGCAGCGGCGCTGCCCACCACCGGCTACCACCGCTCCTTCACCGGCGCGGGGAAGACCTCCACGTATCACGTCTATGCGGACGGCCTCGACCGTTCCAAGGCCGTGGGAGTGCTGTACTACCTGGGTGGCGACTACACCAGCGTCAAGGAGACCTGGGTCCACAACCCCGGGGGCACGCACCTCACGGCCATGGCGGCGGAGGCCCGGAAGAAGAACATGGTCCTGGTGGTTCCGATCTCCCCGGACACGGACACGTCCGGCAACGGCGTGACCTGGTGGGAGGAGGCCGACGGCAACGGCGACTGGTTCCGCGCCCTCCAGGCCGGTCTCACGTCGAACTACGGTCTGGACGCCTCCCGCACCTGGTTGGCCGGCTACTCGGGCGGGGCGGAGTTCCTCACCTACGAGCTGCTCGCGGACCGACAGGGCTGGCTCCAGGGTGGCGGTGCCACGATCATCGGCGGGGGCGGGTCCGACGGCATGCAGACCGCGCCGAGCGCCGCCGTCCGTTCGCTGTCGCTGACCTGGTTCGTCGGGTCGAAGGACGTGGCGGGCAGCACCACCCCGGCCACGTGGTCCGCGTCCGCCACCGCGGCCCAGGGCAGGCAGCGCTACGCCCGGGACGGTTTCACCCGTACCCGCCTGACCACGCTGCCGGGGCTCAGCCACGACGACTACGACATCGTGGGCCTGATCTCGAAGGGTCTGGCGACGCTGCCGCCCGCCCCGGCGACGTCGTCCCCCTCCTCCCTGCTGCGCGGCGCCATCCGGGCGGACTACCTTGCCACCGGCGGGGCCGCGACGTACGGCCAGCCCACCTCGGCGGAGAAGCCCACGGGGGTGCACGGCGGCGTGTACCAGGGTTTCACGAAGAACTGCACCTACTACTGGAGCCCGCAGACGGGAGCGCATCCGGTGCGGTGGGGCACGGGCATCGGCAACGCCTACCGCGCCGCAGACCTGGAGCGCGGGTGGGGGTACCCGGTGATCGCCGAACGGGCCCTCGCCAACGGCGCGTACCAGGACTTCCACCGGGGCACCGCGCGTTTCCGGGCAATCTACTCCCCGCGCACGGGCACCCACGCGGTGAAACTCAGTGGCGGCATCGGGACCGCGTGGCAGAAGGCCGGTCACGAGCACGGCTGGGGCTTCCCCACCACGGAGGAGTACGCCGTGAACGGGGGCGTGGCGCAGAAGTTCTCGAACGGGTGGGTGGCCACCTGGCACCGAGCCACCGGGAAGGTGACGGTGGCGAAGGGCTGAGCGAGCTCCGTCGTCGCCCGCCGGGACCGCTCCGCGACCCGCGGCAGAATCTCAGGCGCGACATGCCCACCGGGACCGTCTCCCAACGGGCATGTCGCGCCTCAGATGTGCGAGGGGGGACGACGCCACCCTCAGTCCCGCTCCGGCTCCGCCGTCCTCGCCCGGCTCGCCGGCATGATGAAGCACCATGGACTCTGCTCGAGCGAGAGCGGCATGGGGACCGTGATGACCGTGGGGCGCTTCGCGGCGACCGCCTCGGCCATCGCGGAGCGCAGCTCCTCCGGGGTGGTGGCACGCAGTCCGAGTGCCCCGAAGGACTCGGCCATCGCCACGAAGTCCGGGTTGCGCAGCTCGGTGCCGGAGCCGTGGCCGTAGATGCGCACCTGGTCCGCCTGCACGTTGCCGAACGCGCCGTTGTCGAAGACCACGGTGATCACGTTGAGCCCGTACTGCACCGCGGTGGCGAGCTCCTGCACGCCGTACATGAACCCGCCGTCACCGGTCACGGAGACCACCACGCTGTCCCGGTGCGCGGCCTGCACGCCCAGCGCGGTGGGGAAGCCGTAGCCCAGATTGCCCTGGTAGCCGCACGTGATGAAGTGCCGCGGGTCGTAGACGTCCAGCGCGAAGTAAGAGGCGAAGCCGATCTGCGAGACCTCCTCCACGAAGTACCCGTCCCGGGGAAGGACCTCCCGGATGGCCGCGAGGTAGTCGGCGTGGGGCTTCAGCTCGGCAATCTCACGCCGCGCCTTCTCCTTGATCCCCGCCAGCTCCTCGTGCCGCGAGGGCCGCTGCGGAGCGTCCTGCAGGGCGGCGAGCAGCTGGTCCACCACCAGGCGCGAGTCGCCGGTGAGCCCCACGGTCGGTTCGAGCCGTTCCTGCTGGGCCGGGTCGATGTCCACGTTCACGGTCACCAGGCCCTCGGGCGTGTCCGGCCACCGGAACCACACGAGCTCCTGCCGCGTGCCCACCGCGAGCAGCACGTCCGTGTCCGCCCAGCGCTCGAACCCCGCCGCGCTGGAGAACCCCAGCGGGTGGTCGTCCGGAACGATCCCGCGGCCCCCGCGCAGGGACACCACCGGCGCCTGCAGCGTCTCCGCCAGCGCCAGGATGCCCTCCCGCGCGTGCCGGGCGCCGCTGCCCACCATGATCATGGGATTGCGCGCACCGGCCAGCGCCTGCGCGGCGCGTGCCACGGCGTCGTCGTCCGCTCCGTGCGGCCGCGTGGGCTCGAGCTCCACCGGCGGCATGGACGCCTTCCGGGTGAGCACGTCCCACGGGATGGCGACGACGGACGGTCCGGGCCGCCCGCCCGTCGCCTGGGCGAAGGCCTCGGCGACGGCGCCGGGAACCTCCGCGGGGTCCGTCACCGTGGTCGCCCACTTGGTGAACGAGGACACCGTGGCCTGCTGGTCCGGCATCTCGTGCAGGTGGCCCATCCCGCGGCCCATGTAGTCGGTGGGGATCTCGCTCGTCACGCACACGGTAGGCGTGCTCGTGGCCAGCGAGGTCAGCATCCCCGCGCTCGCGTTGAGGACGCCCGGCCCCGGAACCACGCTGAACACTCCGGGCCGTCCCGTGGACTGGGCGTACCCCAGCGCCATGTACGCGCAGGCCTGCTCGTGGCGGGCACCGATCACCTCGATGCCCGGTTCCCTGCGCAGGGACTCGAACAGCTCGTAGGTCTGGACCCCGGGGATGCCGAAGACGGTGTCCACACCGCGCGCGCGCAGCCCGGCCACCGCGGCCTGCCCGGCCGTGAGGACCGGGGGCTGCGCGGCGTCGGCGTACGTGGAAGCGGGTGCTGAAGGGGCGGAGGTGGTGCTCATGCGGGTTCTCCCCTACTCGTCGAGGTTCGCGTGGACCGCGGCGGGCTGGGTGGTGCGCCGAGTCACGAACACGCCGGTCACGGCGATCAGGGTCGTGGCGGCCACCGTGAGCAGCAGCTGCGTGCGGGCCGCGGGGTCGAACAGCGCAACTACCACGATCACCGCCAGCAGCGCGACCGTCAGGTAGGACAGGAACGGGAACAGCGGCATGCGGTAGGTGCTCGCCCGCTCACCGGGGTTCTCCCGCTCGCGCCGGTGCCGCAGCGTGATCTGGGAGGCCGCCACGGAGATCCAGATGATGATGATCGTGGAGCCCACGATGGACAGCAGCGTGTCCAGGACCTTGCCGGGGAAGACCGCTTCCAGGATGCTCGCCACGAACCCGAACGAGACCGTGAGCAGCACGGCCCGGCGCGGCACGCTGTTGCGGGCGGTGCGCTTGATCGCGGCGGGGGCGTAGTCACGCTGGGCGAGTGAGTGCATCATGCGCGACGCAGCATAGATGTTGGCATTCAGCGCGCTGAGCAGGGCGAACACGGCGATCAGCGCCATGATGTCGCCCGCGGCGGGCAGGCCCGCCACGTTGAGGACCGCAGCGAACGGACCTTCGGGCGGATCCGCCTGGGAGGGCTTGAGCACCGCCACGATGATGAACACCGAGCCGATGTAGAACAGGCAGATCCGCCACGCCACGGTACGGATGGCGGTGGCCACGCTGCGCTGCGGATCGGCCGTCTCGCCGGCCGCGATTGCCACGATCTCGGTGCCGCCGAACGCGAAGATCACGATCAGCAGACCGGCACCCACACCGGCCACACCGGTGGGCGCGAAGTCCGCGAAGTTGGAGAGGCCACCCTCGTGGCCCGGGACCACGCCGATCAGCATGAGCACACCGACCACCAGGAACGCGAGGATCACACCCACCTTGATGAACGCGAACCAGAACTCGAACTCGCCGTACTTGCTCACCGCGAACATGTTGATGGTGGTGAACAGGGTCATGAACACGAGGCTCAGCAGCCACGTGGGTGGAACGGTGACGTCCCCCATGGTGTTCTTGAGGATGCCCGTGAGGATCGTGGCGGCACCGTTGGCCTCGGCGGCGGTCACCACGGCGAGCTGCACCCAGTACAGCCAGCCCACGGTGTAGCCCGCCACGGGGCCGAACGCGTTCTGCGCGTGCGCGGAGAACGCACCGGTGGTGGGGTTCGCGGCGGAGAGCTCGCCGATCATCCACATCACGAGGATGACCAGCGCACCAGCCACGATGTAGGAGACCAGGATGGCCGGGCCGGCCACGGCCACACCCTTGCCGCTGCCGAGGAACAGGCCCGCGCCGATCGCGCCGCCCAGGCCCATCATGGTGAGCTGGCGGGGCTTGAGCCCGCGGACCGTCGAGGTGGACTCCAGGGGGATCTGGGCGGAGGTCTTCCGGGGTGCGCGCTGCGCGTTCATCGCGGATCAGCCCCCGTTCCGTGTGTTCGAGGTGCCCGGGGTGCCCGCAGAGTCCGCGGTGCTCGACGTGCCGCAGACCAGGCCGAGGACCTCTTGCGCCGCCACGAGGAAGGCCTGGTTGCCGGCGGGTGAGCCGATGCTCACACGGATGCCCTCGTCCCCGAATGCGCGCACGATCACGCCGTGGCGGGAGAAGACCTCCTCTGCGTCCTGCGTCTTCGCGCCGGTGCGCAGCCACACGAAGTTCGCCTGCGACTCGGGGACGTCCCAGCCCTGCTCGGTGAGCCTGCTGTGGACGTGGTCGCGCTGCTCGACGAGCGCGGTGATGCGCTCCTCGATCTCGCTCTCCGCCGCGAGGCTCGCCAGGGCGGCCTGCTGGGCGAGGTTGGTCACGCCGAACGGAATGGCGACGGCGCGCAGTGCCGCGCTCAGGTGAGCCGGGGCGATTGCGTAGCCGATCCGCAGCCCCGCGAGACCGTAGGCCTTGGAGAAGGTGTGCAGCACCACCACGTTCGGGTACTCGCGGAAGAAGTCGATGCCGCGGGCGGCGTCCGGGTCCACGTTGAAGTGCACGTAGGCCTCGTCCACCACCACGAGGACGTTGCTGGGAACCTGCGCCATGAACTCGCGCAGCTCGTCCGTGCCCACGGAGGTGCCCGTGGGGTTGTTGGGCGTGCACACGAGCACCACCTTGGTGCGCTCCGTGATGGCGGCGGCCATCGCGGGGAGGTCGTGCCGCTCGTTCTCGTCCAGGGGGACCTTCACGGCCGTGGCACCGGCGAGGCCCGCCAGGATGGGGTACGCCTCGAAGGAGCGCCACGCGAAGACGACCTCGTCGCCCTCCTCGCACACGGCGCGGATGATCTGGGAGGCCACCTCCACGGACCCGCTGCCGAAGCTGACGGACGACGGTTCCACGCCCCAGCGGTTCGCCACGGCCTGGGTGACCGCCTGGCAGGTCATGTCCGGGTAGAGGTTCATCTCCGGGGACACCTGGTTCACGGCGTCCAGCACGGACGGCAGCGGCGGGTACGGGTTCTCGTTGGACGAGAGCTTGTACTGGACGACGTCGGACGCGGCGGCGGACTTCCCCGGCTTGTAGGGGGGAAGTGAACGCAGCGCCGCCCGCAGGGTGACGGCGGACTGGGCCGAATCCTCGGGGTGCTGAGTTGTCACGGATGGCTCCTTCACGGCATTGTGGTCGGAGTCACAGTGGCACAGGACTCCTGGGCTGACAACCAGTCATCCGAAACTCGAGCACACTGCTCACTCTTCGCCGGTCTACCGGTGAGTCGCTGTACAGATTGTCATGCTTTTCAGGTCGGACCACGAGGAGCCCGAATGAAGATCGATGACCTGGACGTGCGTATCGTCGAGCTCTTCAGTCGCGAGGACGGAATCGGAGTGCTGGCCGCGTCCCGTGAACTGGGGGTCGCGCGGCCCACGGTGCAGTCCCGCCTGGACAAGCTCAGGGCGGCGGGGGTGATCGAGTCGAGCGGCCCGCTGCTGAACCCGGCGGAGTTCGGCTACCCGGTGATGGCGATCGTCTCGATCGAGATCGCCCAGGGCGTGGGGCACATCGCCGTGGGCACGGCGCTGAAGGAGATCCCGGAGATCGTGGAGATGTACACCGTCTCGGGGGACCACGACGTCATGGTGCGCGTGGTCGCGAAGTCCAACGACGACCTTCAGCGCGTGCTCGACGCCGTGGCCGTGACCGGCGCGGTGAACAGGACCCGCAGTGTCGTCGTGCTGCAGACCCACTTCCAGAACCGGCTGCTGCCGCTGTTCGCGCGGGTGGGCGGAGCGGGCGACGTCATGGGGGAGTGAACCGCGGCGGCGGGACCGGCTCCGGACATGAGAAGATCCCGCCCGACCTTCCGGTCGAACGGGATCTCTCTGCGGTGGGAGGTTCACGAAACCCGTAGGCAAGCGGATCCAGGCGCCTGCTTGGCGGCTGTTGTACAGGCATCGTGCCCGATTTTGTACACCTTCAGTCGGGAGAGGCAGCCCCCTCGCGAGTGACCAGGCCTCCGGATGGCGCCTTTGGTGACGTCAGCTTAAAACTGGGTCATGGGTCTCGTCGGCGGCTGAAGCAAACCTGAGCTGTTCAGTGCGTGCCATAGAGTCTCTTTCATGGACGTGTATCTATACGCCGACGAGACCGGCAATTTGGATTATGGCGGGGCAACGAAGCAAGGGGCCTCGCCCTACTTTGGGTTCGGGACAGCCGTGTTCATCGGGGATCATGGAGTCGCACTGATGAGGGGCATGAGGCTCCGAACACACGTGTCGTCCAAGGGGATACGTCTTGCGCGTGGGTTCCATGCGGTGGATGACTCGAATGAAACGCGAGGCGAGGTTTTTCCCCTTGTCGCTGGGCTGGCACCTCGGATCGACACCACGTTCTTGGCCAAGTGAAGCGCCCTGGGTTTCGTTCCGAGGTCAGGGCACCGCGGGCGAGGTCACCTCGAGGTCAGTGTAAGCAGCCTCGACCTCGACCGGGGTCCGGTACCCCAGTCGTTCGTGGAGCCGAGCCGTGTTCCACCAGTGGACCCAGTCCAACGTCGCGATCTCCACCGCAGTAGCCGAGGGCCAGACGCGCTTGGAGTAGATGATCTCGGTCTTATAGAGACCATTGACCGTTTCTGCCAGGGCATTGTCGTAAGAATCCCCGACCGTACCGACCGAAGCAGTCACACCTGCAGCAATCAGCGCATCCGAGTAGGCCAGCGACACATATTGAGACCCTCGATCCGAGTGATGCGTCAAGCCAGAAGAATCCCGACGGGCACCAGTCGTCAATAATGCCTGTTCCAGAGCCAGAAGCGGCAGGCGATCTGTGTGCAGCGTTGAAGCGACCGACCAGCCGACGATCTTGCGGGTGCAGACATCCGTGATGAATGCGACATAGCAGAACCCCGACACGAGACGCACATAGGTGATGTCGGCGACCCAGAGCTCATGCGGAGCCGCGGCCGTGAAGTCGCGCTGGACCAGGTCCGGGCGATGATCATCTGCCTGGGCTGGAGGGGTGGTGTTGGGCTTGCGGCCCCGGCGGACCCCGTGCAGCCCGGCGCTACGCATCAAACGAGCGACCTGATCGCGGCCCAGGTCCCAGCCTGCTCGGCGCATCGCATGCCACATCTTCCGCGCCCCGTAGACACCATAGTTCTGCGCATGGACGCGCTGTATTTCCGGGATCAATGATTGATCACGCAGAGCACGAGCTGAGGACGGTCGAGTCTTCGCAGCCCGGTAGGCACGAGAGGTGATGAACCCACATTCTGTTTCGCGCATCACGCGGCAGATGGCCTCGACCCCGAAATCGTCGCGGTTCATGTCGATGAACCGGATCATCTCGTCGTGGGGCGGTCGAGTTCCGCTGCGAAAAAAGCCGAGGCCTTTTTCAGGATCTCATTGGCGCGGCGGGCTTCGGCGAGTTCTCGACGCAGCCTGCGATTCTCTTCGCCCAGGCTCTCGTCAGTGGCGGGTGCCGGTGTCGCCTTGCTTGCTGTGATGGCTTGGTTGCACCAGGCGCGCAGGGTCTCGGGGCCACAGCCCAGCGACTCGGCCACGACTCGGATGGAGGCCGCGCGTGGTCCGCCCTCGGTGGCTTGGCGGTCGAAGACCATCCGCACGGCGCGTTCGCGGAACTCGGGGGTGAACTTCTTGGGCATGATCCGATTCTCCTTCAGGAAGCTCGGAACCAAACCCAGGGCGCTTCAAACTCTCTCTGCCCGAAGCGTGGGCCATGTCCGAATCGCGCCTCACGGGAGCTTTTCCGCCGCTCGAGCCGACGACGTCGCTACCGGATTCCCTGACGCAACGGCAGCAACGCAACGTGGCCAAGGCATTGGCCCCCGTGATCGCGGGGACCGAGGACCAGGTTTTGAGCGCAATCAGTGAATTGCTCGTGCGTACCGGCGCGGACGAGATCATGAGCACCGCCTCGACCTTCGACACGACCGCGTTGTACACCTCTGATGCGCGGCTGGCCGCCGCCGTCGCCGCCACCTTGTGAGCGCCCAGACCTCACACCGGGACCTCCCAACGAAAGGACCGCAAGCGTGGAAGCGGGCGCCAAGGACGCAACCACGGCCACGGCCCCCGCTGTGTCACAGGCTCACGTTGGCCCGGAATCCCATCTTGGGGACCGTAAGGATCAGTTTGGGTTCCCCGGTGAGTTTTCGGATCCGGGATATGGCCATGTCGATGGCGTGGTCGCTGGGCGCCGCGGGCACTTCACGGCGGATGGACTGGCGAGTCACCAAGTCCCCTGCGGCCTGCATCACCACGCGTGTGATGTTGGCCAGGTGGGAGGGCAGTTCCACGCGGCGTTCCCCGCACAGCAGATGCGCGCCGCGCAGGGTGACCTGTCCGAACGGCGTGTGCGGCAGGTCCACGGTCTGTCTTTCCAGGTGGGTGGTCAGTGCCCGCACCAGGGACCCCATGCGGGGGCGGTCCGGGATCAGCGGTGTGATTCCCGCCCGCTGCAACGGCTCCGCGGTTACGTGCCCCACGGCCACGCTGAGCGCACGGTGACGCAGTGCTTCGAGCAATGGCTCCATGGTCCCTTCCTTCTGGGCGCGTTCGAATAGTGCTTCCACCGCGGGGGCGGAGGTGAAGGTCACGGCGTTGACGTGTTCCTTGATGATTGCCAGCATCAGCTGGGAGACTGCGGCCACATCACGGGGCTGTTCCCATCGATAGGGCTGGACTACGGTCAGGCGCGCGCCGGCGCGTTCGAGGCGTTCCACGTGTGCGTGGTCCACGGCCCCGTGTTGTTGGAACACCACGTGTTTGTCGGCCACGCCGCGGCTCAGTGCCAGGTCCACCAGGGAGCTCGTAGAATCCTGCGATGCAACCCCCTGCTCCACGAGCCCGAGGCTCTTGATGGCCCCACGGGCCTTGGCTCCGCGCACGAGGATGTCAGCGCCCTCGAGCGCCGCACACAGTTGGGATCGTGTTCCACCGGCCTCCGCAGCCTCGAACCATCCGCGCACACCGTGCCCCGTGGTGACCAGCAGCACCCCCGGTTTGTCCTCGATCACCTGGGCGGAGGCCTGGTGCAGCGTCTCGTCGTTCTCGGTGGGCACGATGCGCATGGTAGGCGCCTTGAGCACGGTGGCGCCGCGCCGTTCGAAAGCCTCCGCCTGGTCCTCGGCCCGGCGTGAGGCGGTCACAGCGATCACGAAGCCGGTCAGGGAATCCGACGGAGCCACGAGCACCTTCTCGCTCGCCTTGACCGTCGACGACGCCGTCCCAGGTTCCTCCTGAATCCGACCATCGCGAATCCCCCGGCCCGGGATCCCGCCGTCCCGAATTTCGGCTGCGGGTTCCGCGGTGGGCCCGCGTGTGAGCGGAGACTTCAGTGGCTCAGACTCTTCTGAGCGCTCGTTTGAAACTCTCTCGATCAACCGCGCGAGGTCATCGCCCAGTTCGACCACGTGCCCCAGCACGACGATCGCAGGGGAGCTCACTCCCTCGTCGGATACCACACGCGCAATGGAGCGCGCTGCGGATGCAAAGACCCGCTGCCGCTGTGTGGAACCCTTTTCGACCACCGCGGCGGGCAATTCCGGATCCAGGCCGTGCTTCACCAGACCGGCCATGAGCTCGGGCAGGTGCGCCAACCCCATGAGCACCACCAGGGTGCCGCCCACCTTGACCAGGCCTTCCAGCTCGTCGGGAGCGGGCACCTCATGACCGGAGATCACGGTGAAGGAGCGGTTGATGCCGCGGCACGTGACCGGGATACCGGCAGCCGCGGGCACCGCGATACTCGAACTGATCCCGGAGACCACAGTGACCTCGATGCCCTCCCCCTGCAGGGTCCGCCGTTCCTCGGCGCCGCGTCCGAACACGAACGGGTCCCCGCCCTTGAAACGCACCACACACGCCCCGGCGCGGGCGAACTCCACCAGGGCCCGTTCAATCAAGTATTGGGGCATCTTGTGATGGCCGGGGTCCTTACCCACGTTCACCAGCAGGGCTCCCGGGCACAGTTGCTCGAGCACCGCGGTGGGTGCCAGTTTGTCGTAGAGCACCACGTCCGCCCGCATCAGGTGCTGCCGGGCCGCCTCCGTCATCAACTGCGGGTCACCGGGACCACCACCCACCAGGGCCACACCGGGCCTGCCCGAGCGCAGGGTCGAGAACGGTTTGCCGTGCCTCCTGCTCAAGGCACGCCACCGCTTGGTCTCCGCGGCGTCGTCGGCGGCGCACACCACGGCCGCGGCACCGGACGCTGCAGCGTCGGCGTCGAAGTCCGCGGCCTCCGCGCCCACGAAGGTGCAGGCTTCCAACGCGGTGCGCACCGATTCCCGGGCCGGGTCCGCTTTCACACCCAGCCGCCGGGCCACCCTAGCCAGCGCATCCCCGCGGGCACACAGTTGCTCCGCGGTGCCCGCAACGCTCACCCTGGCACCGGCGCGGATCAGCCGGGCGACCTCCAGCGGCGCGGCCGGGCCGGTTCCCACGAGCAGGACCGGACAACCGTTCCAGTCGAAATCACTCATGCACCGATCCCGATGGTCGGCACGGAGATCATCACGCGCTCACCGGCGGTCGCCGGACGCACCTGCCCGCGCTCGGGCACCTGCACGATGGTCTCGTCCGTTGCCTGCGGGTCATTGATGAACGGCGTGAAACGCGCCAGCTTCACCGGGTCGTTGAGGGTTTCGGCCCACTCATCGCGGTAGTCGGCCACTAGATCGCCCATGGCCGATTCCAGTTCGTCGCAGATCCCCAGCGAGTCCTCCAGGATTACCTCGCGGAGATGGTCCATGCCGCCCTCCAAGGACTCGACCCACGGTGCGGTGCGCTGCAGCCGCTCGGCGGAGCGGATGTAATACATGAAGAACCGGTCGATGACCTTGACCAGCATCCTGTCATCGACGTCGCTCACGAGCAGTTCCGCATGCCGGGGGGTGAACCCGCCGTTACCGCCCACGTAGACGTTCCAGCCCTTGTCCGTGGCGATCACCCCCACGTCCTTGCCGCGCGCCTCGGCGCACTCACGGGCGCACCCGGAGACGCCGATCTTGAGCTTGTGCGGGCTACGCAGTCCGCGGTATCGGTTCTCCAAATGCACGGCCATGCCCACGGAATCCTGCACGCCGTAGCGGCACCACGCCGAACCCACGCAGGACTTGACCGCGCGCAGCGACTTTCCGTAGGCCTGACCGGATTCCATGCCCGCGTCGATCAGCCGCTGCCAGATTTGCGGTAACTGCTCCAAGCGCGCGCCCAACAGGTCGATACGCTGAGCACCGGTGATCTTGGTGTAGAGGTTGAACTCCTTGGCCACCTGGGCGATCACCGCGAGCTTCTCGGGGGTGATTTCGCCCCCGGGGATGCGCGGGACCACTGAATACGTGCCGTCTTTCTGCATGTTGGCCAGAGCACGGTCGTTGGTGTCCTGCAGTCCGTCGCGGCCGCCGTCCAACACGTGCTCGTGGAAGGCGGTGGCCAGAATGTTGGCGACAACCGGCTTGCAGATGTCGCAACCGCGGCCTGTCCCGATTTTCTCGATGACTTGGGTGAAGCTCGTCAGGCGGGACAACCTGATGGCCTCGAACAGCTCGGGACGGGACAGTTCGAAGTGCTCGCACAGTCTTTTGGAAATTTCGAGACCGGCGCCTTCCATTTCCTTGGTCATGATCTTGCCGACCAGTCCCACACACGATCCGCACTGCGTCCCGGCCTTGGAACACTTCTTGACCGAGGCCAGGTCGTGGCAGCCCTGACCCACGGCCTGCTTGATCTCGTGCACGGTCACGTTGTTGCACGAACACGCCACCAGATCGTCGGGCATTTCCGCGTCGGGAACGTCGCCACCGCCGGAAAGATAGGCCTTGGGCGCTCCGGGCAGTTGGCGGCCCAGCAGCGCGCGCAGGCTCGCGTACGGTTCCGCGTCCCCCACGAACACCCCGCCCAGCAGGGTCCTGGCGTCGTCGGAAAGGACGAGTTTCTGGTAGACGCCCTCGACCGGGTCGGACATGACCACGTCCAGGGTCCCGCTCTTCCGGGACAGCGAGTCGCCGAAGGAGGCCACGTCCAGGCCGTGGAGCTTGAGCTTGGTGGCGTCGTCGATCTCGGTGAATTCGTCGTCACCGCCGGTCAACTGCGCGGCCACCACCTCGGCCATGGCGTTGGCCGGTGCCACGAGGCCCACGCACGTTCCGTCGAAGCTGGCTACCTCACCGATCGCCCAGATCCCGGGGGTCGCGGTGCGGCACGCGGTGTCGATGGGCACGCCACCGTTGGGCGCGGTCTCCAAACCGGCGTCGCGGGCCAGCTCGTCACGGGGCGTGATGCCAATGGCCCACACCACGAGGTCTGCCTCGATCAGATCCTCGCCCACCGCCACCCCGCCCACGGTGGACGGGTCCGCGGCGGCGGGCAGCACCGCGCTGGGGCGCTGTCCCAGGTGTAATTCGATCCCGCGCTGCTCGATGGCCCGGTTCAGGGTCCGCCCGCCGCCCTCGTCCAGTTGCGAGGACATCAGCCAGTCCCGCGAATGCACCAGATGGGTTTCGAACCCGTACTTGACCAACCCGCCGGCGGCCTCGAGACCCAGCAGTCCGCCGCCGATCACCACGGCCTGGGGCGGCTTCTCGGGGCCGCGGGCGCTACTGAGGGCCTCAACGTTGGCCCGCATCCGATCGACATCGTTCACGGTGCGGTAGACGTAGACTCCGGCCAGGTCATTGCCGGGCAACGGAGGCATGGTGGCGGCCGAACCGGTCGCGAGCACTAATTCGTCGTAGGCTAGTTCCGTCTCACCGTTGACGTGCACGCTCTTGCGCTCCGGGTCGATGCTGTTGACCCACGCATTGGTGACCAGGTGGGTCCGTTCGTTCCACATACCCACGTTGGTGAGGCTCAGATCGTGATCCGGGTCCCAGTGCTTGGCCAAGTTGACGCGGTCGTAGGGAGCCACGCTTTCTTCTCCCAGGACGACGACGTCGCTGCGGTCGCCGCGCCCGCGCAGGGCCGTGACGAAGCGGTGTGCTGCGGGCCCCGCGCCGACCACCACGACCCTGCGTTCAGACACGGAGGTCGGGAGGTCGCGGATGTTGATGAGTTCGGGCATGGGGTTCTCCTAGGAGTTGGAACGTGTCTCCACGGTAGAAATCGAATGTCACCCGGCCGTTGTCACTTTCTTACGGCCGTGTAAATTGCGCCTGCGTCGGACCTAGAAATCCAGGCCGACCTGGATGATTCCGTCGACCACTCGAACGGGGTAGGTCTCCACGGACAGCTCGTCATTGGTCAGGCACTCACCGGTCTCCAGGTTGAAGACCGCCTTGAGCAGGGGCGAGGCAATGGTGGGGACGCCACCGGATTCGCCGACAATCCCGCGGGAGAGCACGGAGGCACCGGTGTCCGGGTCCACGTTGGAGCTCGCGTACAGCCGGTCGTTCCAGGTCCGGTACAGGGCGATGTGGCGGCCCTTGAGCAGGGCGGCCGCGCCGACGTCACGTTCCAGACGGTGTTCTTCGACCACGGGGGTCCAGGTGAGGGTTTCGACGGCGGTGGAGTGGGTCTTGCGAGTCAGAACGGTCATGGCGGTTCTCCTTGGCGACTGTGGTGCATACAAGTGGTCGGTGTGGCGGCTCAGGCTGCCATGGCTTGGGAGACCACGGATTCGAGTTTGTCCTTGCACCCGCCGCAACCGGTGCCGGCGCGGGAACATTTGGAGACTTCGGCCACGGTGGTGGCTCCGGCGGACACGGCCTGCTGAATGGGTGCCAGGGCCACCCCCGCACACCGGCAGATGATGGACTCCGGGGTCAGTTCCGGTGCGGTATCCGCGCCGCTCGGGGTGTCCGCGGCAAGCAACACGGAAGGGTCACCCGGGGCGGCACCGGATCGTTCGAACAGCATGGCCAGTTCGGCACCGGCCTCCGGCGCCCCCAGAGCCACGAATCCGAGGATGTTCCGATCGCGCGAGACCACCTTGAGGTAACGCCCGGTGCGTGGGTCCTCCCAGGTGGCCACGTCGACTCTCGGCTGCTCGAAGGCTCGAGCGTGCACCGAGCCCGCAGCGGTGAGGCTCACGGCCTGCGACTTCATGGTGATCAGTTGCGACACCTGTGAAGGAACGCGGTTGTGGGTGCCGTCCAGAATGTCCGCCAGGGCTTGCGCCTGCTGCCACCCCGGGCCGATCAGCCCGCTCGGGGCGGAATCCTGGTAGTCGATAGCCATACATTCTGGGCACACGGGATTGCTGCACAGCACCTCCGCGCAGTCACCGATCGCGTAGATGTTCGAGGTGCCGTGGACCCGCAACTGATGATCGACCAAAATCCCACGATGGGTCGGTAGCCGCACCTTCTTGGCCCACTCGGTACGGGGCTGCGCTCCGATGGCCGGAATCAACGCGCCGGCTTCTCGCACGGTTCCATCGTCCAAGACGACCCCCGTGAAGCGACCACCCTCACTGCGCACGCCGTTGATGCCCCCGGGGATCACCTGGATACCGGCCTGCCTCAGCACGTGGGCCAGCATTCGGCTGGCGTCAGGATCCAGCTGCCGCGGCATCAGGTCCTGCCCACGGTGGATCAAGCTCACCTGCACTCCGTGCTCGACAAGGTTGAGCGCAAGCTCGATCCCCAGAATCCCACCGCCGAGGACCAGGACATCCTGGCCCGTCTCGACCACCTCGCGTAACCGCCGAGCGTCGGACATGTCCCGCAAGGGGTGCACTCCGGGTAGGGGGATGGAATCCAGGTGGCACGGATCCGTGTCCAGAACGTCCAATCCGGGGACCCGCGGCAGAACGGCGCGCGCTCCGGTGGCGAAGATCAGATCGTCAAAGGAGATCAACCGGTCATCAGTGGTGTGAAGGTACTGCCCGTCCAAGGAAATGTCGCTGAGCGTGGTACCCGTGAGGAACGTTACCCCCTCCGGGAAGTTGGTCTCATCGCACGCGAGGTCCAGGTCTTGCGGGGTGCTATGCCCGGTGACCAGGTTGGCCAGCAGGATGCGGTTGTAGGCACCTTCCGGCTCGCTCCCGATCACGCACACGTGCACCCGGCTCTGGGCAAGGGGTTCCTCGAGTTCTTCGATCAGGCGGGCGGCCACCGGGCCGAAACCGATGATGACTATGCGACGCACTGTTCCTCCTGGGACACCCACACGCGGGTGGCTTTGAATTCCGGCATCTTGGACAGCGGGTCCGTGGCCGAGGAGACCAAACGGTTCACACTGTTGGACCCTGCGAAGTGGAAGGGCATGAACAGGGTGTCGCGGCGGATCTGTCGGGACAGCCGAGCCCGGGCCTGCACGGTTCCCCGCTCGTTGTGCAAAGTGAGCAGCTGCCCCTCGACCACCCCGTAGAGGTGGGCGGTCTCCGGGTTGATCTCGACTCGCCCGTCAGGATCCGAGGCGAGCAGTTCCGGGACCCGTCGAGTTTGGGCACCCGACTGGTAGTGGCCCAGCAGGCGGCCTGTGATCAGGGTCAGCTCGGCCCCGTCGAAGATCCGCTCGGCAATCGCCCGGGGGGACACGTCCGCCAGGGTGGCACGGCCGTCCGCGGTGGGGAACGAGTCCCGGAACAGGCGCGGTGTGCCCGCGCTGCCCGCCGGGTAGGGCCAATAGCACGCCCTCTCCTGGTCGAGCAGGTCGTAGCTGAGACCCGAGTAGTCCGCGCGGCCACCGGCCGAGGCTCGGGTGAGCTCCTCGAACATCTGCTCCGCCGTTCCGAAGAACATGGTGGAACCCAACCGGGTGCTCAGCTCGGCCAGCACGGCCAGCTCGTCGCGCGCGGCGCCGGGCAACGGCAGCGCCCTACGACGGCGGATGACCCGGCCCTCCAGGTTGGTCATGGTGCCTTCTTCCTCCGCCCACTGCGCCACCGGCAGGATCACGTGCGCCAGCTGAGCGGTCTCCGACAGCACGAAGTCACTGACCACCAGGAAATCCAGGTCGGCCAGTGCACGGGTCACCCGTGTGGCATTCGGGGCGGAGACCACGGGGTTGGAGCCGTGAATCATCAGTGTGCGCACCCCGTGGTCGGTGCCGCACGAGAGCAACAGTTGGGTGGCGTCAATCCCCGGACCGGGGATGTCTTGCTCATCGATGCCCCACACCGAGGCCACGTGCGCTCGGGCCTGCGGGTCGTTGATGGAACGGTAGCCGGGCAGCTGATCGCACTTCTGACCGTGTTCGCGCCCGCCCTGGCCGTTGCCCTGCCCGGTCACGGTGCCGTACCCGCCGGGTTCGCGGCCCGGCAGCCCCAGCAGCAAGGCCAGGTTGATGGCGAGGCTGGTGGTGTCCGAGCCATTGGTGTGCTGTTCCACGCCGCGCCCGGTCAGGACGAACGCGCCTCTGTCCTTGGCCGTGGCCAGCCCGCGGGCGACCGCCCGGATCTTGGCGGCGGGGACACCGGTGAGGCTCTGGACGTGTTCAGGCCAGTAGCGCTGGGCGGTGCGCTTGAGCCGGGCGAAACCATTGGTGCGGGAGGCCACGTAGGCGGCGTCGTAGAGGCCCTCGGCAATGACCACGTGGATCAGGCCCAGCAGTAGTTCCTGGTCGGTTCCGGGGGTCGGTGCCAGGTGGATCCCGCACTCGCGTTCCTCCGAGCGGGTCAGGTCCGCGGTGGCGGACTCGCGCGGGTCGATCACGAACAGCCCGCCGTGCTCCCGCGCGGAGGCCAGGTGCTGGACGAACGGGGGCATGGTGTCCGCCACATTGGAGCCGATCAGTAGCACGGCGTGCGCGCGGTCCAGATCGGTCAGTGGGAACGGTAGGCCGCGGTCCAAACCGAAGGCCCGGTTACCGGCGGCCGCCGCCGAAGACATGCAGAACCGGCCGTTGTAGTCGATCCGACTGGTTCGCAGCACCGCGCGGGCGAACTTGCCCAGTGCGTAGGCCTTCTCGTTGGTGAGCCCACCGGCTCCGAAGATCCCCACCGCGTCGCGGCCGTGCTCACGCTGGGTGCCCCGGATCGCCTCGGTGATCGCTGTCAGCGCGTGGTCCCACGTGGTGGGTTCCAGTCCGTGGGCCGTGCGGATCATCGGCTGGGTGATCCGATCCCCCAGGCCCAGGACCTTGGCCGCGGAGCTGCCCTTGCGGCACAGTCCGCCGCGGTTGGTCGGGAACTCGCGCCCGGTCACCGTCACGGGTTCGCTCGCGTCCGAGTTGGGGGTCAGTGTCATGGCGCACTGCAGGGCGCAGTACGGGCAATGGCTGGCCACCCCGTGGCTCGCGGGCGGTTCTTGGGTGATGAGGGATTCAGACACGACCGTCTCCGAACGTGGTGCCCTTGCGGGCGTAGACGCCCCACGTGATGGCCAGCAGCACCAGGTACCCGGCGGCAAAACCGATAAATGCGCCGTCGTACCCGCCCGTGTTCTCGTGGACGATGCGAAGTACCTGCGGGATCAGGAACCCGCCGTAGGCACCGATCGCGGAAATGATGCCCAACGACGACGCCGCGGCGCGCGTGGCTTTCTGGTCGTCGCCGTAGGCCAGCGAGAACGCGGTGGGGATCATCCGGTAGGTCGAACCGTTACCCATGCCGGAGGCGATAAAGAGGACCAGGAAGCCCAACAGGAACAGCCAGAAGTTACCCAGCCGCAGCAGCCCGATGATCGCCAGCGCCATGATGGCCATGACAGCGAACGCTGCGATCGTCGGGCGGGCACCGCCGAATTTGTCGGCCAGCTTCCCACCGTAGGGACGAGCCAGGGAACCGACCAGCGCGCCGAGGAACGCCAGGGACAGTGTGGCCGCGCCGATGGTGAAGGCGGAGAACTGCGGAAACGTGTCCGCGATGAGCTTGGGGAACACACTGGCGAAGCCCATGAACGACCCGAAAGTACCGATGTAGAGCACCGCGATGACCCACAACTGCCCATGTTTGAGGGCGGCCAGATACGAGCTGACGTCCGCGGTGGCGTGGGAGAGACTGTTCATGCAGTAGTACGCGCCAACCGCACCCAGCAGGATGAACGGAACCCAGAACCAGCCGGCCAGGCTGACCATAGGGCCACCGGTCAACAGCACACCACCGGCGGTGATGACAATCGGCACGGTGAACTGCGCGACGGCCGAGCCCAGGTTTCCGCCGGCCGCGTTCAGACCCAGCGCCCAGCCCTTCTCCTTGGCCGGGAAGTAGTAGGTGATGTTGGTCATCGACGAGGCAAAGTTGCCGCCACCGAAACCGGCGAGCGCGGCCACCGCCAGCAGCACACCGAACGGGGTGTCCGGGTTGCCCAGGCACATCCCCATGCCTACGACCGGCAGCAGGAGCAGCAGGGCGGAGATGACCGTCCACATGCGGCCACCGAAAATCGGAACCATGAACGTGTACGGGAAACGCATGGTGGCGCCCACGAGGCTGGGCACCGAGATCAGCCAGAACTGCTGCGAGGTGCTCAGCGAGAAACCGGCCGCGGGCATGGCCACCACGGCCACGGACCAAAGCTGCCACACCACGAAACCCAAGAACTCGACATAAATGGACCAGTTCAGGTTCCGGCGGGCAATGCCCCGGCCCTCACGATTCCACTGTGTCTCGTTCTCGGGGTTGTATCCGTCGATCCACCGGTTGGGCCGGTGCCGTAACGGTTCATCGACAGCGAGTGTGTCAAGGTCATCCAGCAGACCTTGTTGCCGCGTATCCAGTGACATGCGTGGCTCCTTCGGTCGTCACCATTACGAAGAAACCTACGGGCAGGCTGTTTCACCCAGCCGACCCGGCCGGTTACAGAGGGGTAACAACTAATTCACTGCCCCCAGCGACCCTGTGAGAGCTTGTCCGCGCTCGAGATCCCCATGGCGGACTCACCTGCCGGAACCCTCAGTGGGGCGCTAGCCTGTGAAGCGCCCTGGGTTTGGTTCCGAGCTTCCTGAAGGAGAATCGGATCATGCCCAAGAAGTTCACCCCCGAGTTCCGCGAACGCGCCGTGCGGATGGTCTTCGACCGCCAAGCCACCGAGGGCGGACCACGCGCGGCCTCCATCCGAGTCGTGGCCGAGTCGCTGGGCTGCGGCCCAGAGACCCTGCGCGCCTGGTGCAACCAAGCCATCACAGCAAGCAAGGCGACACCGGCACCCGCCACTGACGAGAGCCTGGGCGAAGAGAATCGCAGGCTGCGTCGAGAACTCGCCGAAGCCCGCCGCGCCAATGAGATGGCGCATTCAAGCGGTGGGCGCAAGGAACTCTGCGAGCTTCTCTGATGGTGTCAGATAGCCCAGCGTCTTGCGGGGGCGTCCGTTGAGGCTGTCCTGGATCGCGTCCAACTCCTCGCGGCTGACGACGCTCAGGTCGGTGCCTTTGGGCAGGTACTGGCGCAGCAGGCCGTTGGTGTTCTCGTTGCTCCCCCGCTGCCAGGGCGAGTAGGGATCGCAGAAGTAGATCGGGATTCCTGTGGCGATGGTGAACGCGGCGTGCTTGGACATCTCCGCGCCTTGGTCCCAGGTGATCGTTCGAATCAACGAGGACGGCAGCTTGCTGATTGCGGCGCGCATCGCGGCCTCGACCTGCTCGGCGCTCTTGCCGTCGGGCAGGTGCAGCAGCAGTGTCATTCGCGTCGAGCGCTCAACGAGCGTGCCGATGGCGCTGCGGCTGCCCTCGCCGAGGATGAGATCTCCTTCCCAGTGGCCTGGCACGGCGCGGTCGTCGGCTTCTGCGGGGCGCTCGCTGAGCATGATCATGCCGGGGATGCGGCCGCGACCGTCCGTGGTTCCGCGGGGCTTGCGGGCCGCTCTTCCGGACCGCAGGCACCGCGCCAGCTCACGGCGCAGTTCGCCTCGGCCCTGCACGAACAGCGACTGGTAGATCGTCTCGTGGCTCACGCGCATCTCCGGGTCGTCGGCGTGATCCAACCGCAGGCGCGCTGCGATCTCCTCAGGTGACCACAGTTGCTCCAGCCGGCTGGCGACCTCCTCGAGCAGCCGGCCCGACGCAAGCTTGAACGGCTTCGGTCGACGCGCCTGATCGCGGGCACGTTCATGACCACGCCACGCCGAGTAGCCGCAGCGACCCCCACCGCGCTTCACCTCACGGCTGACGGTCGACACCGCACGCCCCAGCTGCTCTGCGATCGCGGTGAAGGTATCGCCGCGATTGATCCCGAGCAGGATCTGCTCGCGCTCGTCGATCGTCAGACAGCCCTGACGTGGCTCCCACCCAAACGGCCTGGCGTCAAGGTGCCTGCCGGTGCGGGCCATGATGCCGACCAGCGGCGCGCTGCAGCTGATCTCCTTCGCGATGTCGACCAGCCGCCAGCCCTTCCCGTGCAGCCTGAGCGCGAGCTGCTTCTGCTCCCGGCGGAGATGACCGTGCCTGCCCTGCATCCGGATCCTCCTGTGATCAGTGACTGCCTCATCTCACAGGACTCGTTGCACTGACCGCTTGAATCCGCCATAATGCTCGTTCTCGGTGGTGGCAAGGGGGCGCGTGGTCTGCGCGTACCCAAATTCTTCCCATAGACCGTCGCAGAGTTTCCTCGCGACCGGTCGCCATGAGTCCTCAACCCCATGCAGATCTGCGCGGGTGGTGGGGGTGGTGAGGCCGATCCGAGTCGCCGGCGGCGTCGCGGGCACTGCCGAGGAAGTCCTTGAGGCGTATGCGCCGGATCCTGAGCTGATCTCCTCGGGCGAGTGGGCTCATGTACGGGGTATCGCGATCGCTGCGACCAGGGCGGCCGGGTATGAGGCGCCGTCGTCGGCCCGGCAGGCGCTGCGGTACGCCGCGCGCATGCTCGTGTGGGCCTATCGCCTCGGCCAGCCGCTGGACCCTGAGGCCGTGTTCACCCAGGACAATGTGAAGTCGTTCCTCACCGCCGAGGGTGCGGGCTGGTCGGAGGCCGGCCGCGCTACGGCGGCGTCCTACTTGCATCGGCTGGCCTGGCATGCCACGACCAAGGCGCCCTGGCACGGGCTGCCCACCCCGGCGGGGCGGGCGCGTCCGATCGCCCCGCCGTATACAGCCCGAGAGATCGCCAGCTACTGGGCCGCAGCCGAGGTCCAGGCGACCGAGGCGCGGACCCGGGTCTTCACCGCGATGTTGACCCTCGGACTCGGGGCTGGGGTGAAAGCCGGGGAGCTCCTGCACGTCACGGCTGCAGATGTCCTGGTCCACCCCCAGGACTCCCGCCTCTGGGTCGTCGTGCTCAGTGATCGGACGGTGCCGGTATTGATCGAGTACGTGCCGGCACTGGCACGTCTGACGGAGAAGTACCCGGAGGGCCCGCTGATCGGTCCGCACAACACGCACGCCCGGGACCCTGTGGGCAAGCTGCGTTCGAGCCTGGAGATCCCGTCTTACCTGCCTCCGTTGCGGCAGGCCCAGCTGCGGACCACGTGGATGGTGCAGCTGCTGTCCATGGATGTGAGGATCACGGAGTTCATGACGATCGCGGGGCTGTCCAGCGGTTCGGTGCTCGAGAAGTTGTTGCCCTACGTCGCGGACCGTGACGATCAAGACCGGTACCTGCTGGCAGGAGCCGGCCTGTCCCCACGGGGTGGCCCGCGTGCCTCGTAAACAGCGGCAGCTGGCGGACAGTGTGGCCAACGAGGTCGTCAACCGCGCGGTGACCACGATGCAAGCGCCGCTCGTGGAAGAGCTCCAGCAGCGGATGACGGCCTCAACAGGCCGCCGTCGTACACACTCCTGGCGCACGCTGTTGACCGTGATGCTCATCGACGCCCTCGAGCGGCCAGGGGAGCTGCACTGCACTCGGGCCTGCGACGTCGCCCATCGCCTCAGCCCTAGTCAGCGGGCCAGGGTCGGGCTCAGCCAGCGGCTGACATACCGGCAACTCACCGGCGCGGTGGAATCACTCGGCCGCGCCGCAACCGAAACGGCTGACCCTGTTACAGGTGAACTGCGCTCGAGTGTGCCCCTGAGTGATCTGCTCACGAGCCTCGTCCGAGCGCCGATCCCTGACGACCTCCTCGGTAGCAGAAACGTCGCAATCGACGCCACCGATTTGGAGTCGCACTACAGCCCCCACGGACGCAATAACACCAAAAGGGGCGTCCCCAAGCCGCAAGGGAGAGCAACCGCGAAAGATCCGTCGTCGAAGCCCCCGAGGCGACGTAAGGGCGGAGACCTGCCCATCCTTGGGGCTGATGGAAGAACGCAGCACACCGTCGACCCTGATGCCAGGGAAGGCTACCGGGCGGGCAAGAACCTGAAGCCGAAGGAAACGTTCTTCGGATACAACCTGCATATCGCCGTCGGTGTCCCGCCAGAAGGGGAACGCGCCCAGGCAGCTTTGGCCCAGGGGCTGGTGATCTGCCCGGCAGGTGCCGACAGCGACCGGGCCGGACTCCAGGTCATTGATGCCCTCACACGACAAGGTGCTGCCGTGAACCGGATTTGCGTAGACCGTGGGTACTCATATCGCCTGGCAATGGGTTGGGCAAGGGAACTGCAGCGTCGGGGTATTGACCAGACCATCGACTTGCATCGCACCCAACGGACCACCCATCCCGGCCCAGTCCCAGGCACGATCTTCGTTGACGGGCACCTTTTCATCGATTCCCTTCCCCGATCCATGCGCGATCCAGGGGGCTTTCCGCAGATGCAGACCGTCGAGGATCGACTGAAGCGCATCGCCGAATACGACAATCGAATTCCTTACGCGTTCTCAAGGCTGGGTCGTCCCGATCGGGAACGAGGGACTCAGCGGTACCGCGGCCCGGCCGTGACGGGGAAAGTGCGATGCCCGAACAATCCGGCCTCAATGCGACTGGATCCCGCGTCGAGACCCACGACGAACTGCGCGGGTCGGGAATGCTACTGCTCGCGCACCATCACTCTTGGTCCCGATGATTTTCTGCGGGAACGACAGGACCATCTCTATGGCACCACGAAATGGGCCAAGGATTACGGTCGACGCAATCACGTCGAATCCCTCAACGCCAGCCTCAAAACTCACCATGGCGGCCTGCGACGGGGCGGAATCCGGGTGCAAACCCTTCAGCGGACTGGGCTACTGGCAGCACTGGTCCTGGCGGCCACCAACGTCAGGATCCTCACCGAGGCCTACGGCCGTGACATCAGCGCCCCCGCTCCACCCAACACAACAGACCCACAGCCCCAAGCTGCTGGTCGTGCCGGTCGAACACCACGCCGACCCCGGACCCCCAAACGCGGCACCGGGCCACACCGGGCGAAGGACCCACCGCCTCGGACGCCGACTGACACGACGGACTGGTTGCCAGCCACCAAGGCCCACAAGTGCTGAGACCACCTGGCAATAGCCCCTGCCCGGAAACCCCGGGCAGGGGCATTCTCATGGCCAAAATCACGTGCGAGTGAAGATCTGGCGGGCCTCGGCAACCGCGACTGGCGTGCGGGCGGGTGTCAGGCGGGCTCGGAATCACAGAACTCCCGATCAGAGGCATCTGATCGGGAGTTCTGTGAACTGGAGGCACACACTTAAGTGAACCTCCCGCGGTGCGCGAGGGGGGAGTTGAACCCCCACGCCCTTTCGGGCACACGGACCTGAACCGTGCGCGTCTGCCTATTCCGCCACTCGCGCTCATTGCCCGCTCAGCCTTCGGCTGCGAGCAACGTCGAAAACAATACCCGATGCCCGCCACCTTGGCGAATCGGCACCCCGCGCGGGAGAGCACGAGGGCACGACGACGAGGCGCCGCCACCACCGCGCGTCAGTCCCCTCGTGCGGCGCGGCCGGCTGAACCGCCAACAGACCCTGGCGCCGTCGTCACACGCTCACCGTCAGCCCCGCCCAGGAGATCGCCGCGCAGCACAGCCCGGCCAGGGCGTAGAGCGTGACGGGCACGATGACCGCGATCTCGCGTGCGGAACCGGCGTTTCCCAGCACCGCCAGGCGCACGAACGCGCTGCGGCGGTAGAACGTGATCGGCAGGGGCAGGGGGATCCGCAGGGGCCACAGCAGGTGGATGCCCTGCGTGGTGAGCAGGTCCCCGAGCAGGTGCACGGCGCACCCGAGCCCCACCGCGACCACGAACCAGCGCGGGTCCTCGGGCGGGTGCGTGGCCACGAACGCGCCCAGCAGGATGCCCACCACCCAGTTGGCGTGGGCCAGCCGGTCCGGCACGAACGCCAGCACCTTCACGGCGCACGCGATCAGCAGCACGGACAGCACCGCTGCCAGTGGCCACACCTGCCCGGGCAGCGACGCGGCGGCGTCCGGGGCCGCACCCGCCTCGCCGCCGGTGCCGGGCCAGGAGAAGGAGTGCCAGCGCAGCGCGTCCCCCACGGGGATGGACGCGCGCTGGGAGAGCACCGCGAGCAAAATCACGAACACCAGGCCCACGAGCGAGTGGGTGGCCCGTCGGTGACCCCCGGACAGCGTGCTCGTGGCCTTCGCGATCCACCCGGACAGCGGTGGCAGCGAGCGGGCCACGGTGCCGCCGGGGTGGTCGAGGTCCGGCAGCAGGGCCGCACCGGCGCAGATCAGCGAGCCGGTGATCACCCCGGCGTTGCCCACGGGCATGAGGCCGAGGCCCACGGGGATGGAGACGTCTGCGAGCTGCACGGTGTAGGTGCCGGTGAGCGCCACCCACGCGGCGGCACCGCAGGCGGCGTGACTGGGACCCATCATGGGGCTGACCTGGGCATGGAGTGGTCCTCTCAAGACCTCGGGGAAGGAGAGGACCCCAGGCTAGGAAGGGGCTCAGACCCGCATAAGCGACCGCCGGCTCAGGAGGAGGACTTGGGGTTTCCGGGCAGCTGCTGGTCGCACCCGGGGGTGAGCCAGGCCTTCACGAACCCGGCGCTCTGGTGCACGTACTGCATGAGCAGGCTCGTGCCGGTCAGGTGGAAGTCCACGGAGGCCATCCGCAGCTCGCCGGTGTAGCAGCGGGAGAGGATCAACCGGGATCGGCTGACGTGCTGCGTGAACGTCACCGCGGTGACGGTGTCCCAGCCGCGCTCCTGCGCGAGGGAGCGCAGCTCGATGGCCTCGCCCTGGGTGGTGGAGGGGTCCGGCTTGAAGCAGATCACCTCCACACCGTCGTGCTCGTTGCAGAACGAGCGTGCCTCGTAGTAGGCCACGGTCTCGGGGGAGTCGTAGGCCTCCGCGTCCGGCACGGAGATCACCAGGGTCTTGGCGATGTGCTGGTTGTAGACGAGGTCCTGCGCATACTCCACCCGCGTGGGGTCCGGGGGACCGAGCACCAGCACGGCGTCCGAGGCGCCGGGGCGCTCCACGCGGGGGTCGTCCAGCACCGCGTGGCACACCGCGAGCCACAGCACGATCAGCAGCACCACGGCGATCACCACCACCAGGGGCCACCGTCGTCTCGTCGCGGGGCCCTCTCCGGGCGCCGTTTCTGCCAAGGTGTTCCTTCCGCGTGGGCTGTTCGGCGAATCTGCCGCCGATATCATCTCACCCAGTGGCAGCGCGGACACCGGTTCCGCGTGACGACCGGGCGAACGCCCAGCAAGGAGACAGCCCATGCGTTCGAATGAGCACCTCGACCGCGCCGTGACCTGCCAGGTTCCCCTGCGCTGGGGAGACATGGACCCCTACGGCCACGTCAACAACGTGGAGGTCATCCGGGTGCTGGAGGAGGCGCGGATCGCGGCGTTCGGCGTTCCCGTGGGCACGGGCGAGCAGGTGCTGCCGGCCCGGATCCCGCTGTTCTCGGTCCTCCCGGAGGGCACCCAGGCCCTGATCGCGGAGCACCGGGTCAAGTACCTGCGCCCGCTGGAGTACCGCAACGTGCCCGTGGACGTGCGCGTGTGGGTGGTCTCGGCCAGGGCGGCCACACTTGTGCTGGGTTTCGAGATCCTCGACTCCGACGACGGCGCCCCGGTGGTCCGCGCCCAGACCCAGCTCGCGCTGTTTGTCCCGGCCACGCGCACCGTGCTGCGGATCACCCGCGAGCAGCGGGAACTCCTGGAGCCGTACACGGCGCCCTCGCCGTTCTGAGGCCGGCGCGCCCGCGGGACAGCTGAGCCCCGGGCGGTGCCGGCTCGGCCTGCATGAGCGGGAGCGCCGGCCCTGGGCCCAGGGTAGCGGGGCAGGGCCGCGGAACGTCGCGGTGAAGACGGTGAAGAAGTGGTGCCGCGGGCTCAGGCGGCCGCTCGCACCGTCGACCTCGCCAGCCGCAGTTCCGCGCGGGTGCGCAGGATGTGGCCGCTCTCTGGCAGCACGCGCCACGTCCACCACATCAGTGCGCGGGAGACCAGGTCCGCGTGGCACGTGGCAGCGGTGACCGCTGCGGGTTCCTGGGGATCCTGGACCGCCAGGGCCAGGGGAGCGGCCTCGAGCGTCTCCCACAGCCGCCGCAGCTCCTTGCGCAGCCCACGGGGCGAGTGCTCGGTGACGATGCAGCCGGTCTCCACGCGCGAGGCGAAGGGTGTGGGGTGGGCCTCGTAGCGCAGAACCGGCAGGCCGGCAGCGGCGTCCTCGAAGACGTCCACGGTCTCGATCCACGTGTCCCCGTGGTGGCCGACCACGCACTGGTGGTGCCCGGGGCCAACCCGCAGCTCCACCTCGGTGTTCTTGTCCACGCGCAGGCTACGGCTGGCGGGTGCCTCGCGCGCCGGGAGGTCCGTGCGGTAGCCAAACTCCTCTGGGCGGCACACGACGTGCCCGGGCGTGCGGGCGAGCCAGAGATGCTCCATGGTGGCACTGTCTTCCTGTTGGCACCGCGGCAAGGCCCTGTGGCAACCCACCGCACTTGCTTTACACATGAAAGTATCCCCGGGCAGGGGGACAAGCAAGCACCGCCGGGTCACTGTTGGGTGACGGTGGGACGCTCCCGTGGTCGGCGCCGCGGGGCCTCGGCGCGGGGACCTCGAGCCCTCTCGCCACGGTCCGCCGGGTGTGACTTCGTCTGCTGAATGGCGGAGTTCTTCGGTCGCTTCGTGGCGGGGTCAGGTGACACCGATGACCAGGGTGCTCTGTGCGGCTTCGATGACGTCGTTGGTGATGGTGTCGAGTTCGTTGATCTTCAGGACCCGCTGGATCTGGGGGAAGAGGCGTTCGAGGAGCCGGAAGTTGCCGCGGGTGATCCGTGCGATGGCTGCGATGGCTTGGGCGTCGGTGAAGTCGTCGGGGTCGAGGGTCTTGCCGAGGGATCGCCAGTGTCGCTCGAGGATGAACAGCAGTTCGTCTTGTCCCAGGGGCCGGTACTGGTGGGCGAAGCCGACTCGGCTGTAGAACTGGGGGTAGTGGCTGAACTGCTTCTCCAGGCCGGGCATGCCGATCAGGATCAGGGCGATGTCGTCGCGGTCGTAGCGATCGCGCAGCAGTTCCAGCGCGGCGGGGCGCAGACGTTCGGCCTCGTCGACGATGATCAGCTCTACGTAGTTCCTGCCGTCTCGCCATCCCCAGGCCTCGGGAGTGGCCGTGCCGGGAGGTACGAGGTGCTGCTCGATGCACATGTTGGTGCGGGTGATGGCTTGGGTCAGCTCGTCCTTCAGGGTCCGCGGGGTGGTCAGCACGCTGGGGGTGTAGAGCACGGTGCGGCTCCGGTTCAAGGCGGCGTAGATCTTGGCGTCGTTGTCGGAGCGCGGCCCCCAGTAGGTCAGCAGGTCATGAGCCTTCTCGTAGTGTGCGTAGCGGCGCGCGGAGAGCGTCTTTCCTACGCCGGCTGATCCGAAGCACAAACCGATGGTGTGCCCGCGGCGCACGGCGTCGGCGAACTCGGTGAAGCGGCGGTGCTCCTTGGTGACGATGAAGCGCTGACTCACCTGAGGTCCTCCTTGTAGATCTTCAACGCCGACCTCGGCGCCGGAGTCGGTGCTTCGGTGATCCGTGGTGTCTCGGTAGGTGCGGCCACGAGGGCGATGCGTTCGTTGATGCCGGCTCGCAGCGCTCGGCGGCGGGCGTTGCGCGCGGCCTGGATCTCCTTGAGGCTGACCTTCTGGTCGTGGTGCTCTTGGTTGACGGCCTTGCAGACGAATTCGTCGTGATCGAAGACGCGGATCTCGGTGATGTCGCGGGGGTCGTAGCGGATCACGACCGAACGTCCGACGTAGCCGGCCAGAGTCGGCGAGACGTAGCGCAGGCCCTGGAAGCGGATGCCATCGCGGCGCACGACGCGGGTCTTGGCGACGGTCAACAGCAATCCGTCGAGGTCTTCCAGGCTGTCGGGCATTCGGGGCAGCCAGCCATCGGCGATCCACGCGCTGCGCGGGGAGGTTCCGAGCTCGCTGTGCGTGCGGTCGTTGTAGGTGGCCAAGAACGCCTCCAGGGCTCTATCGAGGTCGGCCAGGGACAGTTTCGATGTCGGCCAGGGGTCCCCTTCGGTGATGTGTCCGGGCAGGGTGGCGAGTAGCTCGGTGTTGATGGTGCCGAAGAACCGCTCGATCTTGCCCCGTCCCTGGGGTCGGGCGACGGTGGAGTGGATCAGTCGGATATGGAGGTCGACGGCGGTGTGGGCGAGCTGGTCACTGGTGAAGTCGCTGCCGTGGTCGACGTAGAGCATGTCGGGCAGGCCGCACATCGGCCAGGCCGGGTCGGTCTTGTGCCAGATCGCTTGGCGCAGCGCCAGGGCGGTGTTCATCGCTGACGGTGCGCCCAGGAAGACTGTGTAGCCGCAGACCGCCCGGGAGCAGTCGTCCAGGATCGTTGTCAGCCATGGCCGTGCGGGCTTGCCGTCGGTGCCCACCACCAGGATGTCGAGCATGGTGTGATCGGATTGCCACATCGCGTTGGGCAGCTCTGCTTGCCGGCGCAGCACCAGCTCGTGCTTGTCGCGGTAGGACGCTGCGCCCTCTAGGGCGAGGGTGACCATGCCGGGATCCAGGGTCCGCACGATGTCCCACACCACCGAGTAGGAGGGGACCGGCCACCTCCGGGCGGCGCAGATGCCGGTGACTTTGCGATGGATCGTGGCGATGGCCGGCCGCGGCTTGCTCAGTGCCAGGCCCTCGATCAAGTCGACGAGGTCGGATGGAAGGCGGCGGGTCCCGGCGTCCGCCCGTGAGGCTGTCTCCAGTCCGGCGTAGCCGTCAGCGCGGTAGCGGGCGTGCCAGCGCTCCAGGGTCCGCAGCCCAACTTCGGTCTCGCGAGCTAAGCGCGCAAGGGGCACCTGGTCCTCGACGTGGAGCCTGAGGATTCGCCACCGCGCTTGAGCGTCCACGATGCACCTACTGCACGACGTTCTCGCGCCCGCGCTCGGCGCGCTGAAGGGCGCGGTAGACCGTGGAGCGGCTCACGCTGAACAGCTCGGCCAGCTCGCCCACGGTGTGCTCGTCGGCGGCATGTAGCTGGACGAGGTGAGCCTCCTGCCGGGGGGTGAGTTTCGGTGACTTCCCGCGCAACCGGCCCTTGGCCTTGGCGACCTTCATCCCCTCGCGGGTGCGGGCACGGATGAGGTCGGCTTCGAACTCGGCGACCATCGCCAGCACGTTGAACAACAGCTTCCCCATCGGGTCGGTCGGGTCATACACCGATCCGGCAATGCTCAGCTTCACTTCCCGCGCCGCGAGGTCGTCGGCGATCTGGTGGGCATCACGGACCGAACGCGCCAGCCGATCGAGCTTGGTGACCACGAACGTATCGCCGTCCTGACAGGCAGCCAGCGCCTGCCGCAGGCCCTCACGGTCGGCGTTGCGGCCCGTGAGCCCGTGATCGACGTAGATGCGCTTGGGATCGACGCCGAACGCCGCGAGTCCGTCACGCTGCGCGGTCAGGTCCTGCTCGTCGGTGGAGACTCGGGCATAGCCGACCTTCAACGGGGACATGCTCCCCAGTGTGTCACATAGCCTCCCTTCACCGGACGGTTCACCGGACGGGTCTTACGGGACAGCCCGCTACGCGTGCCGTCGTTCCTTGTGGCTGTTGGAGGTTAATGGCGGCCTTCTGACGGAAATAAATGGCGGCTTCGGCACTACCGAGCCTCCACGAAACAGTCACGGGACAATGATCGAGGGCCCGTCCCGGCGCCGTCCCGAGAGTCTTCGGATGGCCTCGGTGACTTCCGGTGCTTGGCAATCGCTGTCCTCGGGCGCATCCTGAAGCCAGGTCGTCGAAGGATCTCTGGGAGGCGGATTCCCATGACGAGCCCTCGCCACCGCAGCGTCTCGCACGCCCGTGATCTGTGGGCCGATGCGTTGGGGCGGGCGACCATACGTGCGCTGCAGGGACTGGTGCTGCTGACTGCGACCGTCGTGGTGGTCTACGGGTTGATCCAGCTCAAGTTGGTCGTCATCCCACTGTTGATTGCCTTGATCCTCGCCGCGGCGCTGCACCCTGTTGTGGGGTTCCTGCGCCGGCGGGGCGTGCCCGGGGCGCTGGCCACCTGGATCACCTTCCTGGCCGCGATCGTGGTGCTGGGCGGAGTGGTCACCGGCATCGTCTTCGCCGTGCGCAGCGAATGGGACGAACTGGTGCTCTCCGCGGTGGGTGGGCTGGAACGGTTGCGTCAGTTCATCGTCGCGGGCCCGATCCCGATCGGCCAGAAGGCCCTGGACGAGGCCATCACCGCCGTCGTGGACTTCACGTCCAGCCCCCAGTTCGGCGCCGGGGCGCTGCTGGGCATCTTCGCGGCCACCCAGGTGATCACCGGAGCGGTGCTGGTGGCCGTCATCCTCTACTTCTTCCTCCAGGACGGGGCCAAGATCTGGGCGTTCTTCCTGTGCCGCTTCCACGGTGAGAACCTGGAGAAGCTACTGACCTCGGGTACCACGACCCTGCACGTGCTGGGCGGCTATGTGCGCGGCACCGCCCTGGTGGCCCTGCTTGAGGCGGTAGTCATCGGAGTGACCCTCGTGGTGCTGCGGGTGCCGCTGGCGTTGCCCTTGGCCGTGCTGATCTTCTTGGGCGGATTCATCCCGATCGTCGGAGCGGCTCTGATCGGTGCCGTCGCGGTCCTGGTGGCCCTGGTCGCCAACGGCCCCGTGGTCGCACTGGTCGTCGTGGCGGTGGTGGTGGCCATCAACCAGCTCGACGGAAGGGTGCTCCAACCCATGGTGCTGGGTCGAGCACTGAGCCTGCACCCACTGGTAGTGCTGCTCGCCCTGGCTGGCGGAGCGATTCTCTCCGGCGTCGTGGGCGCTGTGCTGGCCGTGCCGTTGACCGCCGTGGGGTGGGCCTTGATCCAGATCTGGTTCCCGGCATCCAGAGCCCCGGACGCTCTATCCGGAAAAAATGCGCGCCCAGGTGCTGTGCTGCCGGATCCACCCAGCCCGGAGGCACCCACCACCACCTGAGCGCCATCAGCTCGGCTACGCACAACATGGCCGCCTCGGCGTCCCCATGAGGAGACAGACATCCACGGGTCCGGATCAAGGTGAGCACTGGTTTGACCGGCCCCCGTTGGCCGTCCCACTTCCTAGGTACTGGGACACTCGGCGACGAGATCCCTCCTTGTGGACTATGGATAGCGATTGAAGTCCCAAAAGCTAGACCCATAATGTTGTCTCGTTTAAGCCGTACGGAGTCGACTTCCGGTACGCTGGCTGCATGGAATTGGGCTATGCGCGGGTCTCGACGGCCAAACAGGACCTCGATCGACAGATCGATGCCCTCCGGCAGGTCGGGATCGCGCCGGAGCGGATTTATGTGGACAAGAAGTCCGGGGCCACCACGGAGCGTCCCGGGCTGACCGCGGCCGTGGCCTACGCCCGGGAGGGCGACGTGATCGTGGTGCACACCCTGGACCGGCTCGGGCGCACCGTGCGCGACACCCTGAACCTGATCCATGACCTCGCCGAGCGGGGAGTGGGGGTGCGCAACCTGGCGGATCCGATCAAGGTGGACTCCACCAACCCGAATGATCCGATGGCGCAGCTGGCGGTGGTGCTGCTGGCGTTGTTCGGGCAGATGGAACGCACGTACACGCTCGAGCGCGCTGCTCATGCCCGGTCGGTGGCCGCGGCGAAGGGCCGGCGGATCGGGCGGCCGTCGGTGGTGGACCCGGACAAGCTGGCCTACGCGGCGCATCTGCGCGAGAGCGGGCACACGATGGCGGAGATCGTGGCCAAGACCGGGATCACCCGCACCAGTCTCTACCGTCATCTCCCGCCGCGTCCGTCGGAGCCGGTGACGGCCGGGTCGGTCACCGCCGCCGAGCTCGAGCCCGGTCCGGCGGACTGACCCCCGTGGGGTGATGGTGGTAGTGCAGCTGAGTCCGCAGGAGAAGGCGGCACTGCTGTGCCAGCACCTCGATGAGGGGGTGCCGCTGACCCGGCTCGCCGCCCACGCCCAGGTCTCGGTCCGCACCCTGCAGCGCTGGGCCGCCGAGTACCGGACGGACTCGTCCGCAGCCGGTCTGCAGCGCAAGGCCCGCAGCGACCGCGGTCACCGCCGGCTGCCTCAGGAGCTGATCGCGGTGATCGAGGCCCTGGCACTGCGCAGGCCGGCACCGACGACCACGTTCATCCACCGCCGGGTGTGCGATCTGGCCCCGGAGCGCGGCTGGGCGCCCCCGAGCTACTCGAGCGTGCGCAGTGTGATCGCCGCCATCGACCCCGGGCTGCGCACCCTGGCCCTGGAAGGAGACACCGCCTACCGGGACCGGTTCGAGCTGGTGCACCGGCGGTCGGCGGTGAGGCCCAATGAGCAGTGGCAGGCCGACCACACTCTGCTCGACGTCGAGATCCTCGAGCACCGGGGACGCCCGGTGCGGCCGTGGCTGACCGTGATCCTCGATGACTACTCCCGCGCGGTCGCGGGCTACACCGTTTTCCTCGGCGCCCCGAATGCCGAGCAGACCGCCCTGGCCTTGCACCAGGCGGTGCGGGCCAAGCCTGACCCGCGGTGGCCGGTGCAGGGGCTGCCCGAGGTGCTCTACAGCGACCACGGGGCCGACTTCACCAGCACCCGGCTGGAGCGGGTCTGCCTGGACACCCACATCCGGCTGATCCACTCCCGTGTCGGGGTCCCGCAGGGTCGGGGGAAGATCGAACGCTTCTACGGTACGATCACCACCGAGGTGCTCCCGCACCTGCCCGGGTACATCCCGCACGGCACCGGCGGCAGGCCCACCTCACCACCCGCCCTGAGCCTGGAGCAGCTCGACGCGGTGCTGGGGCGCTACCTCATCGAGGACTACCACTGTCGGGTGCACTCCGAGACCGGCCAGGCCCCGGCCGCCCGCTGGATCGGGGCCGGGTGGATTCCCCGGGCCCCGGCCCGGGGCGAGGACCTCGACCTGTTGTTGCTCACCGCCGCGACCACCCGCATCGTCCAGCGCGACGGCATCCGCTTCCAGGGCACCCGCTACATCTCCCCGGTGCTGGCCGCCTATGTCTCTGAGACCGTGACCATCCGCTACGACCCCCGCGACGCCGGCGAGGTGCGCGTCTACCACCAGGACACCTACCTGTGTCGGGCGATCGCCCCCGAACTGGCCGCCGAGACGGTCACCCTCCAGCAGCTGCAGCAGGCCCGGGGCGCCCGGCGCGCCGCGCTCAAGCAGCAGCTGCGCGCCCGGCGCAGTCTCGCCGACGCCCTGCCCACCGACGACCGCTGGGCACCACCACCCGCCCCGGCGCTGGACCCAGCGGAGCACATGCCGGCGGATCGGGCGCCCCGACACCGGTTGCGGACCTATGCCACCGACTGAGCCCGACTCCACGCGGAGCTTGCTGGGCAAGGACGACGACGGCCGGCGGTTCCTCTCCGGCACGTTCGGAGAGATCAACGGGCTCACCTCACCCCCGTATCCGGGCGCACCGGCGTTCTTGCCCACGCGGGAGCACCGCCGCTTCACCGAGTTCGCCGACACCGTCCGCGCCCACCGCTACATCGGCGTTTGCTGGGGCCCACCCGGGGTCGGCAAGACGCTCTCGGCCCGGCACTACGCCGGGGCCCCGGAATGGGAGCAGTGGCAACGAGACCTGGGCGAGGACCGCGGGCCCGGCCCCATTCCCGAGCGGGTCCTGCAGGCCCGCACCGCGCTGTGGACCCCGACCGTCAACGCCAGCCCCCGCCAGGTCGACCAAGCCCTGCCGCGGTCCTGCCAGCAGATCTCCTACGCCATCGACTACCACCGCCACGGCCGGGTCGACCCGTTCGTGCACCCCGAATCGCGGTCCTCCGGGCTCACCGAGCTGCTCATCATCGACGAGGCCGACCGGCTCAAGACGACCGGACTGGAACAGGTTCGCGACTACTACGACCGCCACACCATCGGGATGATCCTCATCGGGATGCCCGGCATCGACAAGCGCCTGGGGCGCTACCCCCAGCTCTACAGCCGGGTCGGTTTCGCCCACGAATACCGCCAGCTCACCCCTGAAGAGCTCACCGCCGTCCTGGTCCGCCGCTGGCACACCGACGGACTGGCCGGTGACGACGAGTTCACCCAGACGGTCGCAGTCGCCACCATCGCCCGGATCACCGGCGGCAACTTCCGCCTCGTCGACCGCCTCCTCACCCAGATCAGACGCATCCTGGAGATCAATCACCTGGCCACCGTCACCCCCGAAGTCGTCGAAGCCGCCCGCGACGCACTCCTCATCGGTCACTGACCACACAGGCCGGCCACCGGCTCCTGAGATCCACCAGCCAGACAGTGGCCTTTGGCAGCGACTCCTCGAGAAGGCCGCCGGGTCTGCGGCGAATACGGTCGTGCACACGACGTTGCCGCGACGACGTCTTGACCTTCCTCTCTAGGGGAAGGTGCAGGCTGGGCGCAGAGCGCAGCACACAGAAGGCCACTCGGGGCCTTCATCACGGATTTACGGAGGCCGGCCATGCCTGAGACTGGAACGCACGAAGTGGACCTGGCGATCATCGGTTCCGGCGGTGGTGCTTTCGCCGCCGCGATCCGGGCCACCAATCTCGGCAAATCAGTGGTGATGGTCGAGCGTGCCATGGTCGGGGGTACCTGTGTGAACACCGGGTGCGTGCCGTCGAAGGCGCTGCTGGCCGCCGCCGAGGCCCGCCACATGGCGCTGGACGCCACAGGACGGTTCCCCGGCCTGAGCACGTCGGCCGCCGGAGTGGACATGCCCGGGCTGATCACCGGTAAGGACGCGCTGGTGGAGGGGATGCGCTCGGACAAGTACCTCGATCTGATCGCCGACTACGGCTGGGAACTGGCCACCGGCGAAGCCGTGTTCACCGGAACCGCCGAGGACCCGGCGCTGGAGGTCACCGGAGCCGACGGTACCCGTCAGCAGGTGCGGGCGGCCCATTATCTGGTGGCCACCGGCTCCACCCCGATCGTCCCGGACGTCGAGGGCTTGGCGGAGGTGGACTACCTGACGTCCACCACGGCCATGGACCTGGACGAGGTGCCGGAGTCGTTGCTGATCATCGGCGGCGGGTACGTGGGCATGGAGCAGGCTCAGCTCTTCGCCCGCCTGGGCTCGAAGGTCACCATGGTCGTGCGGTCCCGGCTGGCCTCCCATGAGGAACCGGAGGTCTCCCGCACCTTGATGGGCGTGTTCGCCGAGGAGGGCATCCGGGTGCTCCGCCGGGCCACCGTCTCCTCCGTGGCTCCCGACCGGGATACCGGGGAGGTGGTGGCCACCGTCACGGGCCCGGGCGGGCAGGAAACCCTGCGGGCGACCCGGCTCATGGTCGCGGTCGGGCGCCGTCCGGTCACCGAGAACCTGGACCTCGGCTCGGTCGGGGTGGACACCGGTGAGCACGGCGAGATCGTGGTCGACGCCCGGATGGCCACCTCCCACCCCAGGGTGTGGGCGGCCGGGGACGTGACCGGGCACCCCCAGTACGTCTACGTGGCCTCGGCCCACGGGGTCACCGCAGTGGAGAACGCCTTTCACCACACCGGCCAGGAGATCGACTACACCCACCTGCCGCGGGTCACTTTCACCACCCCGGCCATCGCGGCGGTGGGCATGACCGACCAGCAGGCCCGGCAGGCCGGTCTGGCCTGCGAATGCCGGGTGCTGCCCCTGGAGTACGTGCCGAGGGCGCTGGTCAACCGTGACACCCGCGGGTTCGTCAAGATCGTCGCCGAGGCAGAGACCGGACGCGTCGTGGGCATCACCGCGGTGGCCAAGGACGCCGGGGAGCTTGCCGCGGCGGGCGTCTACATGCTCTCCGCCTCGATGACGGTGGATCAGGTCGCCACCCTGTGGTGCCCGTATCTGACGATGGCCGAAGGACTCAAGATCGCCGCCCAGTCCTTCCGCACCGACGTCTCCAAACTCTCCTGCTGCGCCGCCTGAGGACCGGCCTCGAGCGGGCCGGCCCTCCACCCACGGGTGGAGCCAGAGGTCTTGAACATCGAGCACGGCCTCAGGCCCACGCTTCACGAGCCACTGCACGAAAGGGGTAGTCATGGTCCAGCGATTGGTCGTCATCGGCGGGGATGCCGCGGGGATGAGCGCGGCCTCCGCCGCCCGCCGCCAGCTACCCCGGGAGCAGTTGGAGATCGTGGCCTTCGAACGCGGTCACTACACCTCGTATTCGGCCTGCGGCATTCCCTACTTCATCGGCAAGGACGTCGCCGACACCACGGAGCTGATCGCCCGCACCCCGCAGCAGTTCCGCGACCACCACGCCATCGACGCCCGCACCGGCCATGAGGTCCTGGAGATCGACCTCCACCGCCGCGCCGTACTGGTCCGCGACCTGGCCGCCGGCCGGGAGAGGTGGGAGGGCTTCGACCAGCTCATGGTCGCCACCGGCGCCACCCCGGCACGCCCGCCCCTGCCCGGGATCGGGGCACACGGCATCCACGGGGTCCAGACCCTCGACGACGGCCTCGCCCTGCGCGCAGTGCTGGAGCAGGACCGGCCGGGCCGGGCGGTGGTCGTCGGGGCCGGCTACATCGGCCTGGAGCTGGCCGAGGCCCTGTGCGCCTGGGGCGTGGACATCACCGTGATCGGACGCCCCCCGGCCCCGCTGCCGGGCCTGGACCCCGACATGGGCGCGCTCATCGCCTCCGCGATGGAAGGCTTCGGGATGGAGGTGCGGATGGAGGAGACCGTCACCGGCTTCGACACCCACAACGGGCAGGTCACCGCCGTGGTCACCGACCAGGCCACCATCCCCACCGATCTGGTGATCCTGGGCCTGGGTGTGACCCCGAACACCGCCCTGGCCGCCCGCGCCGGGATCCCCCTGGGGGCGACGGGTGCGATCACGGTGGACCGCCGGCTGCGCACCGGCATCGAGGGGGTGTGGGCAGCCGGGGACTGCGTGGAGAAGTTCCACCGCGTCTCCCGCCGCCACGTGGCCCTCCCGCTGGGCACCCACGCCAACAAGGAAGGCCGCACCGCCGGAATCAACATCGGCGGCGGCTACGCCACCTTCCCCGGAGTGCTCGGCACCGCCGTGACCAAGATCTGCGACGTCGAAGTCGGACGCACCGGCCTCGGGGAACTCGAAGCGCAGGCAGCCGGGTTCGACCCCATCACCGCGGTGGTCGACTCCACCACCCGGGCCGGCTACTACCCCGGGGCCAAACCCATCCGCACCAAGCTCATCGCCGAACGCGGCACCGGACGACTGCTCGGCGCCCAGATCGTCGGGGAAGAAGGCGCGGCCAAACGCATCGACGTGCTCTCCGTGGCGCTGTGGCACGAGACCCCGGTGGAGGAGCTGCTCAACATCGACCTCTCCTACGCCCCACCCTTCTCCCCGGCGTGGGACCCGGTGCTCATCGCCGCCCGCAAGACCTGGCAGGCCGTCGAAACCGACCGCTCCCGCACCGAACCCGGATGACCACCGACCCCCTCCGGGTCAGGCAGAACTCTGCGCCGAAACCTTCCTCTACCGTGGAAGGCCACAAGACAGTCCAGGATCGAGGTACACCGTGCGGATCGGTGAAGCCGCCGCAGCGGCCGAGATGACCACCAAAGCCCTACGGTTCTACGAACAGCAAGGACTTCTCGCCCCGGTGCACCGCGGTCCCAACGGGTACCGCGACTACCCACCAGAGACCGTCGCCCGCCTGCAGTTCATCCGCCGCAGCAAACTCGCCGGACTCACCCTGACCGAGATCCGGAAGATCCTGCAGGTACGCGACGCCGGGCAGGCCCCCTGCGCCCACGTAGCCGCCCAGCTGGACCAGCAACTCACCGACCTCGACCAGCAAATCGCTGAACTCACCGCTCTAAGGGCCTCCGTGGCCGAGCACTACCAGGCCGCCTCCCAAGGCGACCCCACCCAGTGCGATGCCACCCAGATCTGCAGCTACATCTGAGGCCACAGGAGTACCACAGCCGCCAATTACCTCTGCCAGAACACCGCCATTTACCGTCGACAGTCACAGCAAGAAGTCGTCGAGGACTGAGCTCGCTCGACGTACGGTGACGGATCCCCTTACGGGCATGCGATCTGGGCTGACGCCTGTGACCGAGTGTTCAGTGTGCGCTGTATAGTTCAGTGCATGCTGACTGTTGCTTCGCGTCTCGACGTGATGAACCGCCTGGGTCGTGCACTGGCCGACCCCACTCGATCCCGGATCATCTTGACCCTGCTCGACCATCCCGCTTACCCGGCGGAACTGGCCCGAGATCTGGACCTGACACGCCCGAACGTGTCCAACCACCTGGCATGCCTGCGCGATTGCGGGATCGTCGTCTCCGAGCCCGAGGGTCGTCGGACACGATATGAGATCGCCGATTCGCACCTGGCGCAGGCGCTGACGGCACTGGTCGATGCCACCCTGGCAGTGGACGAAGACGCCCCGTGCATCGATCCCGCCTGCTCGCTTCCCGGATGCGACGCAGCTGGGGAGGGCGCATGATCCTCACCTCGGTCTTGCAGGCGATGGGCCTGTTCGCAGCGACCAACATCGACGACATCATCGTGCTCTCCCTCTTCTTCGCGCGAGGGGTAGGCCAGCGCGACACTACCGCCCGCATTCTGGCCGGCCAGTACCTCGGCTTCGCCGGCATCCTCGGTGCCGCGGTCCTGGTGACCATCGGCGCCGGAGCATTCCTGCCCTCGGCAGCCATCCCGTACTTCGGTCTCATCCCTCTGGGCCTCGGCCTCTGGGCCGCATGGCAGGCCTGGCGCGGAGACGATGACGACGATGACGACGAGGCCAAGGTTGCCGGCAAGAAGGTCGGCGTGTGGACAGTCGCAGGCGTCACCCTTGCCAACGGCGGCGACAACATCGGCGTCTACACCCCTGTCTTCTTCAGCGTGGAACCTCTCGCAGTAGTCGCCTACTGCATCGTCTTCCTCGCGCTCGTCGCGGTCCTGGTGGCCCTGGCAAAGTTCGTCGCCACCCGCCCCCCGATCGCCGAAGTGCTCGAACGCTGGGAGCACATCCTCTTCCCCATCGTTCTCATCGGCCTCGGCATCGTGATCCTCGTCAGCGGCGGAGCCTTCGGACTCTGACGTAGCGGCAGCGATCCAAACGGCCCCGACCGGGCGCACCCCTCTCGGTTCAGACCGCGACACCTACCTGCAGCCAGTCCTGCGTGATCGCGGCAACAAGACCGCCACGGAGCGCTGCAAAAACCCCGCCACCAAGCGAACGAAGCCACAGTCGTTCCTCTCGATGAGCAGCGGTGGTGTCCGGTGAGGGTTCGGCTTACGGGACTACGGGTCATCGTCCGCCCGAGCATCCAGATGGGGGCATGGGAGCTCGTCGAGCGTGGCCGGCCTCGGGTGGCCCCGGCAGGTGCGGAACTGCTCGTGACCGCATCGGGGCGCTTGAGGTCCTCGCCCGCCACGGCTCTCACGGCGTTTCGGCCGCCGAGCCGGCGGGCCGGATGCCCTGGGACAGCAGGCTGCCTCCGAGGGTCACGAGCCCGGCGGCGAGGGTGCCCGCCCCCACGTAGATCAGCGGATACAGTGTGTTCGGTTCGGTGGCCCCTTCCCCGGCCGAGGAGAGGAAGAACCCTGCTGGCATGAGCAGCGCCGAGGCCGGGACTGCCCAGCGCGCCACCTGCCCGCGGATCCCGGACAGCCCGGCGGCATCGGTCAGCACAATCGTCGCCAGCCCGAGCGTGGCCAGCGACCCCGCGTGGCCGTGCCCGGCGCGAGAGAAGGTCAGTTGGAACTCGGTGGCGGGTGCACTGCCCTGGACGAGCTGAAGGATGTAGTTGCCCCCGACCTCGATGCCGAGCATGGCGAGGAGGAGGGAACCGGCGGCGATGCGGGAGGGGCGGGTCAGCGTGAACATGAATGGCTCCAGGTGTCGAGTGGGAGGACAGGGGGTACGGGCCGGTGATGGTGGTGAAACCGCCCGCGTTCTCAGGACGCGGCGGTGCTGATGCTCACCAGGACGAAGCCGATCAGCTGCAATGAGCCGCGCACGGCCTGGAACACGTCCCACCGGCGGCGCTTGGCCTGGAAGTCCAGGGGCACCTCGCCGCCCGGGATGCGACCCGTCCACAGGTTGAGCGGGACGTTGCCGAGGATCGTCACCACCAGGGCGATGGTGAGCACGCCGGCCGCGATCGCCAACCAGACGGTGCCGTAGCGCGCGACGCCGAGGCCGGCAAGGATCGCCGCCGCCGTCATCCCCACGGGCATCACCCGGCCGAAGGTGCGCAGCAGCCCTTTCTCCATCACCACTTGGTCCTCGACGGGCAGGCGACGGATCACGGGGTGGACGAGGGCGACCGATGCGAATTCCGCGCAGCCCACGAAGCCGGTGACGAGCAGTAGGGACAGGAGCAGCAGATCCACGGGATCTCCTCGATCGAATGAGGGCAGGGAACGGGACGCACAACAACTATGTGAACGGTGTCCACATCGTGGTGACGGTATCGTGAGTGTGTGAACACTGTCAACACCAAGCCTTACCATCACGGCAACCTGCGCGAGGAGATGGTGCGCATCGGCGTGGAGCTCGCCGCAGAAGGCGGGCCCGAGGCGGTCGGACTGAGGGAGACCGCACGCCGCGCCGGCGTCTCGCCCTCGGCTGCCTACCGGCATTTCCCGGGCCAGGACTCTCTGCTGGAGGCAGTCCGCCACACCGCAGCGGACGCCCTCGGACAATCGATGCAGCACGCGGTATCGGAAGTGGCTGCCGATGCCCCGGCGACGGAGCAGGTGATCGCCGCAGGCCGCGGGTACTTCGAGTTCGCGTTGAACCGGCAGATGCTGTTCCGGTGCCTCGCCAGCGGCTTCGAGCTGCCCGAGGAAGACTCCCGAGACAGCCCGTTCGCCCGGCTGCTGGAACTCGTCGGCGGTCTCAAACGGGAAGCTTCCGCAGTCGTCGACGACCATGCTGCACGGTTCGACGCGGCCGTCGCCCTGTGGTCCGCGGTGCACGGGATCTCGGTGCTGTGCACCTCCGGCGCGCTGCGGGACGTGCCGCAGCCACGCAAGCGCGAGCTGCTCGAGGTTACCCTGGCCACCGCCGTGCGCGGTCTTCGATTCTGATGATCAGTCGCTCACTCGGGCCAACGCCCGGGCGCTGCGCCCCGTCAGGCGGTGCTCACGGCAGTGGGCTTCAATTGCACCGCGATGACCTCACGATGTCCCGGTTGGGGATCGGTGAATGGGACAATGTGCTCATGAGCCAGTGGCCGGCGTGGGCGACAGAGCAGGTGCATGTTCAACCGCCCGACGAGAAGTGGCAGCGTCGCGGGGCGCAACTGTGCCGGGAGCTGAATGCAGTGCTCGCCCGCTGGTTGGTTGCCCCAACCGAGCACGTTGGATCGACTGCTGTGCCAGGCTTGGCGGCCAAGCCGATCATCGACGTGCAAGCCGCCGTCGTTGATCTTGACTGTGCGGACTCCGTAGCACAGGTCTTGTCCGCTGCCGGCTGGCACCTCGTCCCTGCCGACCTCGACGCCAGGCCGTGGCGTCGCTTCCTGGTTCAAGTGGTCGACGAGCATCGCGCAGCGCACCTGCACTTGCTGCCTGCCGGCAGCCCGCGCTGGGAAGAGCAGGTGGCATTCCGCGATGCGTTGTGCGCTGACCCGCCGCTCATGCATCGTTACGCGGACCTGAAGCGGACATTGGCCACGCAACACACCGCCGACCGTGAAGCGTACACGGAGGGGAAGGCAGACTTCGTCCGTCGTGTCCTCGAAGAGCAGCCGCGTCCAGACCAGGAGTGAGAGCCGTCCCGAAACCGGATCCCCTTACGGGCGAAGTCGGGTGTGGATATTCCTGCGTTGATGTCAGTCGAGGTGGCGGAGATAGCGTTCGGGTGCCTGGAGAAACAAGCGCCAGTTTTCGACGAGGTCGAGGTCATCGTAGGAAGACTCTCGGATGCCCCAGGGCCCTACCTCGAACAGGTGAGCCTCGGGAAGTGCCGCCAGGATCGGGGAGTGTGTTGAGAGGACAATCTGGGAGCCTTCTGCTTGGAGCTGGCACAGCAGGGCGAGTGAGGCATCCCGAAAAGGACAGCGCCGATTCGGGCTCGTCCAGAATCCATAGCCCGCGAATGCCCGACCGTGTACTCAGGAAGTCGAGGAACGCCTCGCCGTGACTGTGTTCATGCAGGCTGCTGGGGCCGATTGTTTCTAGGTAGCTGAAGTGGCCGTGCATGGTCTCCGCCCGCAGGAAGACCCCCCGCTTGGAGGAGCCCGGGCCGCGTACCAGCTGAAGGTGATCAGCGAGGTCGGATTCCGTAGGACGGGCAGCATGCATGGCGTTGTGGGTTCCGCCCTCAGGGTTGAGGCCGAAGGCAGCGGCCAGTGCTTCAACCACCGTTGATTTCCCCACCCCGTTGTCCCCGACGAGAACGGTCATGGGGCCGAGATCCAAACCGGAGTCCAGGATCTGGCGTATCGGCGCGAGCGTAGCTGGCCAACGGTGCCGATCCATGGGAGCCGCTGCGTGCTCTTCGAGCCGCCTGACCGGCAACATACTCATGACCTCCATACGCCCAGTCTCTCAGACTGCCCCAGTCGCCGATCCCCTTGTGGTCCTGCGAAGCTCATCCGGTTCCGTCACTCGCGGCAATGTGCCGCCACGGAGCATCTGAAGAACCCCGCCATATTGCGGACGAAGTCACACCGCCGGGTGCGCACCGGAGACGGGCGCAGCGCCGTCGCCGACCGACGCAGGGCGCAGACGTGGGGAGCCCCTCAGGGCAGCGGGCGGCCGCGCGCGGCGGTCCACAGCGCGTACCAGTCCTCGTGGCTCATCAGCTCAGCGGCTCGGGGCGCCTGCGCGCACGCCGCGATCCGTTGCGGATTCAGCGTTCCGACCACGGGCCGGATGCCGTACGGGTGGCGCAGCAACCACCCCACCACCACGGCCTCGGGGGAGAGGTCCATGCGCGCGGCGAGGTCGGCGACGAGCGCGCTCGTGCGCTCCCCCGGTGACGTCGCCGTCGTGCAGCCAGCGCTGTCGACCACGTCACGCGCGGCGTCACGGTCCACCGTCGACGTCGCGGACCCGTCCCCGGACGACGGCGCGGGCGCACCGGAGTACGCCCCACCGGCCAGGGCACCCCACGCCTGGATCTCGATGCCGTCCGCAACGCACTGCGCGAGCAGCCCCTGGGGGAAGGAGACCGTTGCACCGTCCGGGTGGTTGGCGAGCACCTGGGACTCCACGAAGTCCCGGTGCTCGAGGCTCATCTGGATCTGCACCGCGCTCAGCGGTACGCACATCAGCTGCTGCAGAGCGGCGACGTGGTGGGACGTCATGTTGGAGAGCCCCACCGAGCCGATCAGCCCCTCCCGGTGCAGCTCGTCCAGCGCACGGGCGGTCTCGCCCAGCGGGGTGAGGGGGTCCGGGCGGTGCAGGAACAGTCGCTCCACGCGGTCTGCGCCCAGCCGCCGCAGGGATCCCTCCAGGGAGGAGCGGATCGAGTCCCGGTCCAGCCGGTAGTGCACCGGCGAACCCGCCGGGCCGGTGTTCCCGGGGAGCTTGATCCCGCACTTGGTCTGGATCCGCACCGAGCGCCGCAGGGACTCGTCCTCCGCGAGGATCCGCCCGAACACGGTCTCGGAGTCCCCGCCCACGTAGATGTCCGCGTGGTCGAACAGGGTGATCCCGGCGCGGTGGGCGGCGTGGACGGCGTCGCGGGCGACGTCGTACTGGGTCGCAGGAATTTCCGCCTGGCCCCACGAACCGCCCAGATTCATGCAGCCGTAGACCAGCGGGGAGCTCACGCGCGGCCCCCCTGCTGCTCGGCGGCGCGCCGCAGCCGGGCGGCCTCCGCGAAGGCCGCCGCGGACTCGTCCAGCTTGCCGGTGCTCTCGTAGAGGGAGCCGAGCTCGGTGAAGCAGTCAGAGCGGTCCCTGAAGGTCTCCGGGTCCTCCTGGTAGAAGTCCACGGCCCGGTTGTAGGCGGTGACGGCCTGGGTGGGGCGGCGGGTCGCGCGGTAGACGCGGGCCAGGTTGACGTAGCAGTCCGCCTGGTCCCTCGGGTCGTGGGGCGCGTCCAGGTACTGGCCGAGGGTGTCCAGGAGATGGTCCTCCGCGGCGCGCAGGTCCCCGGTCTCCACGAGCAGTGAGCCCAGAATCAGGTGGGCGCGCGCCTTGTGCCTGCCGCTGTCCTCCAGCCCGGCGAAGTGCTCCAGTGCCTTGCCGTACTCCACGACCGCCCTGCTGGTCTGCTCCGTGACCACGTAGACGTGGCCCAGGTTGTAGTGGCACGCGGCGAGCTCCCGCTCGGTGCCCTCACCCTCGCGGAACAGCTCGATGGCCTGGCGATACGCGGTCTCCGCGAGGGCGTGGTCACCGCGGTCCTCCGCGTCCAGGGCTCGTGTGAAGTATCCGTTGCCGTCGTCCGAGTAACTCATCCCAGCATCCTCCCGTGGCCCGTCAGGGTCTAAGAATGCTACATGCGCGGGGCCCGCAGGAACCCTGCTGATAATCTCGGTCGTACACTCACTCTGGCCCTCTGGAGGACACGATGGCAGCACAGAACACCACGCCGGGACAGACCCCGCATGGGCCGCACCACTCGGACGCCACGGAGCGCGACGCCGCCTCGGTGGTCCGCCACGAGGAGCGGCTCGTGATCCACCGCGAGCAGGAGCAGACGGGCCGCGCCCGGCTGCGCAAGTACGTGGTGAGCGAGCCCGTGCGCCAGGAGGTCACCGTGGCCACCGAGGAGCCGGACGTGGTGCGCACCGCCGTCACGGCCGAGGAGCGCCAGGCGTTCCTGGACGGACGGGAGCTGGCGGTCGGGGAGGACGAGGTCATCCTCTACCGCACCGAGCCCGTGGTGCAGACCGTGCGGGTGCCCTACCAGCGGGTGCGGCTCGTCGCCCGGCGCGTGGAGCACACGGAGGTCGTGGAGGACACTCTGCGCAAGGAGCGCGTGGACATCGAGACGCAGGAGGACCCGCGCGTCTGAGGGCGGGTCGCCGGTTCGGGGGCGGTGCCGGTGCTTGAGGCGGCGTCGCTGCACGGCCTGACGATGCATTACGTCGGTACGGCACGACGACGCCGCCGGGCCTGTCTGCGCACGGGGGTAGGTTGGGCGGGTGACTGAAACGACCCTGACACTGATCCGCCACGGCCAGACCGACTGGAACCTGCAGGGGCGGCTGCAGGGCCGTTCCGACATCCCCCTCAACGAGACCGGCCGGGAGCAGGCGCGCGAGGTCGGCCGTGAACTCGCCGCCTCCGGACGGCACTGGGACGTGCTCGTCTCGTCCCCGCTGGCACGGGCACGGGAGACCGCGCAGCTGATCGGCGAGCAGCTCGGGCTGACGCTGTCCGGCACGTACGAGGACCTCGTGGAGCGTGCCTTCGGGGACGCCGAGGGCTACGACTGCACGGGCATGTCCGATGACGAGCGCCACGCCTTCATGGAGCACCACGGCGAGACCGCCGAGGACGTGATCCGGCGTGGCATCGCGGTGCTGCAGCAGATCATCCGGGACCACCCGGGCAAGAACGTGATGGTGGTGGCGCATGGGACGATCATCCGTCTCACGGTGGACCGGATCCGCGGCACCCAGCTGCACAGCCTGGCCAACGGTGAGGTCCTGGACGTCACCTCCGCCGAGGTGGCCGCGGCCAGCGCCGAGGAGTCCCGCGGCTGAACCATCGCACCGCGGTGATTCCCGGTGGAGTATGCCCACGGGAACCACGAAGAAGTCGACCACGGCGCGCTTGAAGCCCAGGCCGTAGAACGCCATGACGGGCAGCCAGATGGCGGCGATCTTGCCGATGGCGACCAGGAGAATGCGGCGGCCCACAGCGGACCAGGGCACGCGACCGCGCATTGCGGCCAGGGGCGTCAGGGCGAAACCGCCGGTGAGCAGCCCAATGACCATGAGGATCACGATGGTGATCCCGGCCGGGAACAGCACGAGAGCTGCGGAGGGTTCGGTGGCCTTGGCCGTGCCGGAGGCGACGGCCGCCGTCACCACCTCCGCGGGTGTCTCGTTGCTCATGGGTGCTCAGCTCTCTCGCGGCCACGGGCACGGCTGGTGCGCGGTGGAACCGGTGTGCCGGGGATCCGCAAGAGGGGAAGGCGCAAATCGGCGCCCGGAAGAGTGTAGGTCTCTGCAATGCAGGTGCCCGCCGGACCCGCTTCCTGGCCCGCGTGCTCCCGGGGCCCTAGGGTTAGGGGCGTATGCGGCAGTGTGGCCGTGAGCGAGACGGACGGACGGGGCCCGGCAGCGGTCCCGTGTGCGCCGTCCGTGGTGCCCGACCGGGCGTCACGTGCCACGCCGTGGAGTTACCACCAACTCGACGAGTCAAAAGGCGTGATGCAGCAGTGACCCCTCCTCCAGACACCTCACAGGTCATCCCCACAGTGTGGACGCGACCGCAGTGGAGAGGCGCGCAGTCGTGGATCAACGAGTACTACCGCTCCGTGCCGGACGCGGACGTGGCGGGCGCGAACGTGCAGGTGCTCACCGAGCGAGCGGAGACCCACCGCGAGGTGGGGCGGGTCCGTGGTTCGGACCGCCTGTGCATCCAGGTCCGGGAGGACCACGGCCAGACGGTGCTGTACATGGTCACCACGGACATGCCGTTCCTGGTCTCCACGCTGACCACGGAGATCGCGGCGAACTGGGGCGGCGCGGAGCTCGTGCTGCACCCCTTGCTGCTGGCCTCGCGGGACGCCGCCTCGCACGAGCTCACCGCACTGGAGCGCGTGCCCAACATCTCCGCAGTCTCCTCCGGCGACACCACGGCCATCCCGTTGACCCGGGACCTGGTGGGGGAAGCCGCGGCGAGCGGGGACACCCAGATTGCCGTGGAGTCCTGGATCCGCATGGAGCTGCACCGCTCGCTGGACGAGTCCGCGCGTGGAGAGCTGCAGCGCCACATCGAGAAGCTCGTGGCGGACGTGACTCGGGTGTCCGAGGACCAGGTGGCCATGCTGCAAGAGGCCGGGGTGATTGCGGCGTCGCTGGACCCCCTCGAGGAGCTCACTTTCCCGGACGGCTCGCAGCTGCCGGACGTCCAGGCCGCCAAGGACTTCCTCGAGTGGCTGCGGGACGGCAATTTCGTCTTCATGGGCATCAAGCGCTACGACCTCGAGTCGGACGGCGACGACGCCGTGCTGCACTCCCGCCCGGACACCGGCCTCGGCCTGCTGCGCGAGCGCGGCCAGGAGGGCCACGCCCAGCGGCTCACGGGCCTGGGCAGCCTCCACGCGCGGGACCACCAGGTGGTCTTCGTGACCAAGGCGAACCGGCGTTCCTCGATCCACCGCCGGGAGTACCTGGACTACATCGGGGTACGCACGTTCGGCCAGGACGGTGAAGTGAACGGCGAGTACCTGATCCTGGGGCTGTTCTCCCGCCACGCGTACTCGGTGCCCGCCCAGCTCACGCCGCTGGTGAAGGAGAAGGTGGAGCGGGTGGTCCGGGACTTCGGTTTCCTGCCGGACTCGCACTCCGCCCGTGACCTCATGGGCATCATCGAGGACTACCCGCGGGACGAGCTCTTCCACATGTCCGCGGAGGAGCTCTGTGAGACGGCCAGCGGGGTGCTCGGGCTCAACGAGCGCCGCCAGACCCGGCTGTTCCTGCGCCAGGACACTTTCGGGCGCTTCATGTCCGCGGTGGTCTACCTGCCCCGTGACCGGTACAACACGTCCGTACGCCAGCGCATCGAGGCCCAGCTCTTCGAGGCCTTCGACGCCGAGGCCATCGACTTCGAGGTGCGCCTGACGTCCTCCTCTCTGGCCCGCGTGTTCTTCCGGATCCGCCTGCCCTACACGGGCGAGGTGCGCGAGTTCGACCACGAGGAGCTCGAGTCCCGGCTGCGCGCGGCGGTGCGCTCCTGGCCGGAGTCCCTGGACCGGGCCATCGGCCTGGAGTTCGACGCCGAGCACGCGCTCTCCCTGAGCACCATGTGGGCGGAGGCGTTCCCCGGCTCCTACCGCGAGGACTACGAGATCGAGGAGGCCATCCAGGACCTGCGCCGCTGCGAGGAACTGTGGGGCCGTGACAGTGACCTGCCCGCGGAGGTCCGGGTGGCCGAGACCGGCGGCCAGGTGCGGCTGAACATCTATCTCACGCAGGCCCTGTCCCTGACGGAGCTGCTGCCACTGCTGCACAACCTGGGCCTGCGGGTGCTGGACCAGCGCCCCTACACGGTGACCCCGGCGGACGGGCGCGAGTTCCAGCTCTACGACTTCGGCGTGGAGCTGCCTGCGGGCGTGGACCCGGCGGGTCCCGAGGACGCGAAGACCGAGGATCTGATCGAGGACACGCTGTGCGCGGTGCTCTCCGGGCGCTCGGAGTCGGACAGCCTGGACCGTCTGGTGCTCACGGAGCGCATGGACTGGCGCTCCGTGGCGGTGCTGCGCGCATACGTGCGCTACCTGCTGCAGCTCGGCTACTCCAACTCCTTCGAGTACATCGCGGACACCCTCGTGGCCTACCCGGAGGCCACCGCGGAGATCTCCGAGCTGTTCTCGGCGAGCTTCGACCCGCAGCGCTTCGGGGACGACGACGCTGCTCGCGAGGCCGCCCGGGACGCGGCACTCGAGCGACTGGGCGCCGTGCTGGACGGCGTCCCGAGCCTGGACGCGGACCGCCTGTTCCGTGCGCTCGCGGACGTGGTCTCCGCGACCCTGCGCACGAACGTGTTCCAGCAGCGGCCCACCATGGCGTTCAAGCTGGACCCCGGGGCCATCCCGGCCGCACCCCAGCCCCGCCCGGCCTACGAGATCTGGGTCTGGTCCCCGCGCGTGGAGGGAACGCACCTGCGCTTCGGCCAGGTGGCCCGCGGCGGGCTGCGGTGGTCCGACCGCCGCGAGGACTTCCGCACGGAGGTGCTCGGGCTCGTGAAGGCGCAGATGGTCAAGAACGCCGTCATCGTGCCCACGGGGGCCAAGGGCGGCTTCTTCCCCAAGCAGCTGCCGGACCCCGCGACCGACCGCGCGGGCTGGCTGACCGAGGGTCGGGAGTCCTACAAGCTGTTCATCGCCTCCCTGTTGGACGTCACCGACAACATCGAGCGCGAGGCTGAGACCGGCGCCGCGCAGGACACGGCGTCGTCGTCCCGCGGGGATGCCACCCCGGGCTCCGGGGGTGGTGCGAGCGGGTCGGCCGAGACCTCCGGTGTGGCCGGGGACGCCGTGGTGCACCCCGAGAACGTGGTGCGCCGCGACGGAGACGACTCCTACCTGGTGGTCGCCGCGGACAAGGGCACGGCCGCGTTCTCCGACACCGCCAACGCGATCTCCCTGGAGCGCGGCTTCTGGCTCGGTGACGCGTTCGCGTCCGGTGGGTCCGTGGGCTACGACCACAAGGCCATGGGCATCACCGCCCGCGGCGCGTGGGAGTCCGTCAAGCGCCACTTCTTCGAGCTGGGCGTGGATACCCAGTCCGAGGCGTTCACCGTGGTGGGCGTGGGCGACATGTCCGGGGACGTGTTCGGCAACGGCATGCTGCTCTCCGAGCACATCCACCTGATTGCCGCCTTCGACCACCGGGACGTGTTCCTGGACCCCACCCCGGACGCCGCGGCCTCCTACCAGGAGCGCGAACGGCTGTTCACCGCCGGGCGCACCTCGTGGCAGGACTTCGACCGGGACGTGATCTCCGAGGGCGGCGGCGTGTACTCGCGCCGGGACAAGTCCGTGCCCATCACCCCGCAGGTGCGCGAGGCGCTGGGCATCGAGGACGGCGTGGAGTCCCTGAGCCCGCAGGAGCTCGTGCGCCGCGTGCTGCTGGCCCCGGCTGACCTGCTCTACAACGGCGGCATCGGCACCTACGTGAAGGCCTCCTCGGAGACCAACCAGGAGGTCGGTGACAAGGCCAACGACGCCATCCGCGTCAACGGCGAGGACCTGCGCGTGAAGGTCGTGGGCGAGGGCGGCAACCTGGGGCTCACCCAGCTGGGCCGCATCGAGGCCGCGCTGAACGGGGTGCTGGTCAACACGGACGCGATCGACAACTCCGGCGGCGTGGAGTCCTCCGACCGCGAGGTGAACATCAAGATCCTCGTGGACGGCATGGTCCAGGCCGGGCTGCTCTCCCCGGAGGAGCGCGCCGAGTTCATCGAGTCCATGACGGATGAGGTGGCCGAGCTCGTGCTGCGCACCAACGTGGCGCAGAACGTGCTGCTGACCACCGAGCGCGCCCGCGGCGTCGAGTTCACCGAGACGTTCATCCGCCTCATGCACTGGCTCGAGGAGACCGCGGACCTCAACCGAGAGCTGGAGTTCCTGCCCTCGGACGAGCAGCTGCGGGAGCGCGCCACGCAGAACGAGCCCCTCACGGGCCCGGAGCTCTCCGTGCTGACGGCGTACTCGAAGATCCAGCTCACCAAGGCGCTCGTGGACAGCGACCTCGCCGAGGACCCGTGGTTCCACGGCACGCTCTCGCAGTACTTCCCGGCGCAGATCCGGGAGCGCTTCGGAGACGAGCTGGAGACCCACCCGCTGCGCAAGGAGATCATCTCCACGGTCGTGGCCAACCAGATCGTCAACTACGGCGGCATCGCCTTCGCGTACCGCGTGGTGGACGACTCCGGCGCGGACCTCGCGGACATGGCGCGCGCGTTCGTGGCGGCCATGGAGATCTTCGAGCTGCGGGACTACGCGCACCAGCACGCCCACCTGGGCGCGGACGTGCCCCTGGAACTGTGGAACCGGATGTCCCTGAGGATGCGCCGTCTGCTGGACCGCGTGGTCCGGTGGTTCCTGCACCGTCAGATCGCGGACTCGGACATCCAGGAGCTCGTGAACACCTACCGGCCCGTGGTGCGCATGCGCTTCGGGACCGAGCAGCTGATGAGCACCGAGTCGCAGGAGCGCACCCGCGCGGAGGCCGAGCTGGCCGAGCGGCAGGGCGTGCCCCGGGACCTCGCCGTGGAGTGGGCCGAGCTGCTCGACGCCTACGCCCTGCTCGACGTCGCCCGGCTCGCGGAGTCCCAGGGCCTCACCGGCCCCGAGGGCGAGGTGGGCGTGGGGCCCGACGGCGCGGCGTCGTCGTCCCGGGAGGCGCTCGCCGCCACGAACGAGGACGGCGTGAGCGTGCAGATGGTCGCGCGCGTGTACTTCACGCTCTACGACCGCTACGGGCTCGAGAACCTGCTCAACCGCATCAGCGCGCTGCCGCAGACCACGCGGTGGGAGAACATGGCGCGGATCGCGATGCGCGAGGACCTCTACGCGACCCTCGTCTCGATCGCCGCGCAGGTGCTCGAGACGCCGGGCGCGGACGCCTCCGAGAAGGTCCGTGCGTGGGAGCACGAGAACGCGGACCGGCTCGAGCGGCTGCGCGAGGTGCTCGACGAGATCGAGTCCATGTCCGACACTGACGACTTCGGCTCCGAGCTCGCGGCACTGTCCGTGGCGCTGCGGACCCTGCGCGGTGCGCTGACGGACTGATCGCGGCGGTGTGACCCGCGCGTGACGTCGTCGTGGCGTGACGTCGCGGGGCGCGTACCGGTGGAAGCCCGGGTGGTGGTTCATGGAGCCGCCGCCCGGGCTTCTTCACGCCCGTGCGGTAGCGTGACGGGTATCATACCGGGTGGCCGCTCGGGTTGCCCTCGGCGTTGGGAGAGAACATGAACCAGAGGATCCTCAAGGGACTTGCACCGCTCGCCGTGGCGGGTGCGCTCGTGCTCACCGGGTGCAGCCAGGGCGGGGACGCCGACGACGCCGCCTCGGGCTCGGCGTCCGCCTCGTCTTCCGCGGCCTCCGGGGCGGCGAGCGGACAGGCATCGACGGGGGCTTCGGACGGGGCATCGGGCGGCGCTTCCGACGGTGCCTCGGCGGGGGCGTCCGACGGGGCGTCGGACGGCGCCTCTGACGGGGCCTCGGGCGCGGCGGGCGACGGCGCAGCCGGTGGGGCATCCTCCGACGGCTCCGGCCAGGCCGACGGAGCCGCGGGCAGCGGTTCGCAGGACGGCTCGGGTGCCTCCGGTGACGGATCCGGTCAGGGAGGTGCCGCCGCGGGCGGTGCTGCTGGCGGTGCCGCGGGGTCCGACGGATCGAGCGGGGCTGCGGGCGGCTCTGGTGCGTCCGGCGGAACGAACGGTACGGGCGGTAGCGCGGCCGGTGGTTCCGACGCGGCTGGTGCGGGCGGCTCCGGTGCAGCCAACGGTGCGGGAGGATCCGGCTTCGCGCCCGTCGACAACGGCACCGGGACGATCGGTGCGGGGCAGTACACCGTGCAGCCCGGGGACACCCTCGGCTCCATCGCGCAGCGCTCTGGCGTGACCGTGGCGCAGCTGTACCAGGCGAACCGGGACCGGATCTCGCTGCACACCATCCGCGCGGGACAGGTCATCACCATCCCGCAGGTGTGACCGCCTGACAGGAATCAGCGGCCCCGCGGCGTCTGCACCGAGTGGTGCGGGGCCGCGGGGCCGTGTGCCGCGCCGTCGCTCAGTCCGCCACGCGGATGAGGCCCTTCGCACCCCGTTCCGCTTCCGCGAAGGAGTGGTTCACGAACGTGTAGGTGCCCGCCTCGGGGAAGCTCAGCTCCACGAACCCGCCCTGCGCCGAGGCGAGGTCCAGGGCCTGGGCGCCGCCCGTTCCACCGGGGTTGTTCGTGGCGGACGGGGTGAGCTGGTAGGCGCCCTCCTTGTAGACGGTGTCGAACTGGCCGCCCACCACGTGGAAGCTCAGCCCCTTGGACGGCCCGGCCGCGAGCACCCAGATCCGCACGCGTTCGTCCGGGCGGGCGGTCAACGGCGCGTGCATGTACTGGGTGGCGTGGCCGTTGAACATCGTGAACGTGGGCTGCCCGGTCTTGATCTTCTCTGGGTCGACGACGGCGCCCGCGCCCTCCGGCACGTCCGGCTGGTTCTCGTCCGGGGCGGAGAGGTAGGTCTCGTTCTGCACGAGCAGGTACTCGCGGTCCACGGCCGGCAGGTCCGGCGGGTCGATGACCACCGCACCGAACATGCCCGCGGCGACATGCGTGCTCATGGGCATGGACGAGCAGTGGTAGAGCCAGATCCCGGAGCGCTGGGCCTTGAAGCGGTAGACCAGCGACTCGCCCGGGGCGATCGTGCGCATGGGCTCGTCCGGGGAGACGTCCCCGGCGTGGAAGTCCACCGAGTGGCCCATGGATCCGTGGTTCTCCAGGGTGACCTCGAACGTGTCACCCACCTTTCCCCGCAGCGTGGGTCCCATGTACTGGCCGTTGTAGGTCCACGCGTCCATCGTGACGCCGGGCGCCACCTCGCGGGCCACCTCCTGGACGTCCAGCGTCACGCGGTGCACGGTCTCCTCGGAAGCCGGTTCCAGCACCGGGGAGCGGGTGGTGAAACCCTTCCCCGGGGCGGCATTCAGGTCTGCCGACTGCGCGGGATCCGCCTCCGAACCGGCAGCGGTGCCCGAGTCTGCCGCGCCGCCCGCAGCCGACGAGTGGTCGTGCGTTCCGTCGCCGGACACCGCCTGGCCGTTCTCGTCCACGGGGACCACGTTCACGGTCATGCCCATGGAGCGGTGCCCGATCACCGAGCACCACCCGTCCAGGGGATCGGTCACGACTCCCACGTCCACCGTGGCGGTGGCTCCGGGATCGAGCCGTCCGGAGGTCGCGCCGTTGGCGAAGACGAGGTCGTGCACCATCGAGGGGTCCTCGTTGACCAGGGTGATGACCAGCCGGTTGCCCCGGGGCACACGGATCTCGGAGGGGTCGAAACGCATGTCCTCGCGGGCATGCATCGTCACCTCGGTGGTCTCCCCGGTGCCCTCCGCGGCGGACCCGCCGCCGCCCGAGAGCGAGAACCCTGCGGACTGCGGAGCAATCGCGATCCCCGCCGCCACGGCGAGCACCACGGTGAGCACGCCGGCCAGCAGCTGCGTGAGGGGGGAGGCCCCGCCCGCCGACGACGACGCGGCGCTCTGTCGTCTCGCGGAGCCGTCACCCTCCCGCTGGGTCGGGGCGCCCCGGGACGAGCTCCCGCCGTGCCCCGCGTTCGCTGGCTCCGCCTCGCCCGAGGAGCTGGGCGTCGGTACTGACCCGGCCCGCCCGGGACGGGACGGTGAGGCAGCCGCGTGCGGTGCGGCGTCCTCCTCGGCCGAGGAGGCCCGAGCGGCGCGTTCGGCGACCATGCGGCGTCGTGCGGCCACCGAGACCTTGGCGGAGGAGATCATCAGGGGGATGAAGGCCGCGAGCACCACCGCGCCCACGATGGAGACCAGCGCGCGGACCCACGAAGGCAGGACGCCCGCGGGCAGTGCGAACAGGGCGATGCAGAGGTTGGCGACCGTGGCGCGGTAGACGCCCGCCCGGTTCATCGCCGCCAGCGAGGCGCGCACGGCGGCGGGTCCGCCGCCCATGGTGGACGGCAGGATGTAGCTCATGGCCCCGAACAGCGTCTGCACCAGGAACCCGGCCACGAACGGGACGGTCAGGGTCTGCGCGACCGAGGTCTCCAGGCCGCGGGTCGCCACGAGCCAGGCTGCGAGGGCGGAGGTGACGACGAGCCACGCGACGCCCGAGGCCAGGGACCAGCCCATGTATCCCTCGGGGCGGCGTCGTTGGGCGGTGCGCAGCATGAGGACACCGATCAGCGCGGCACCCACGGTGTAGAGGGCGAGCCCGGCGGCGGTCAGCGCGGGGTGGCCGGTCAGCGCGAAGAGGGCGCTGAGCAGGCTGCCCGCGGCCATCAGGGGCAGGGCGATCCGGGAGAGCCGCACGGCGTCGTCGCGCATGCGGGTGCGCAGGATGGTGGGCCACAGCGTGAGGAGCGTGGCGGAGACCGCGAGGCCCACGAAGCCCAGGACGTTGACGGCCTGGTGGGCCAGCAGCAGCCGCGCGTGCCACTCGGCGGGCAGGTCACGGGCCAGGATCGCGCCGAAGACGGCACCCACGGGGAGGAAGAAGGACGCCGTGGCGTACCACCGCACCGTGATTCCGAAGCGCGCGGGCAGGGCCTCGCGCAGCTGACGCAGCAGGGCGAGACCGTGCCACGTGAGCATCGCACCGATCACCGTGGCCGCCACGACCGTCAGCCACCACCAGCCGCCCAGCATGCCCGCGATCAGCAGCACCGTGCCCGCCGTGACCCCGTAGATGCGCACGATCTGCCGCGGTCGGTCCGTGTCCGGGAGCTTGTGGTGCAGCAGCGCCTCGGTGAAGTGCTGGGACCACACCATGATGGACGTGGTGATCAGCCCCAGCGTGACCATGTGCACCATGAGCCAGCGGGTCTCGGGGATCCACCGGTGCACCCCGATCACCACCACCAGCGCCACCAGCCACCACCGCACCGGCTTTCCCGCGGTGCGGTGCCAGGACCTCCCGCGACGGGGCTTCGCGGCGGCGGGGCGCTCAGTGGCTGCGGGGGAGGGCACGGTGCATCCGATCTTTAAGTGGCTTCTTCCATGCCATTTTAGGCCGGGGCGCGGCGCCGGGGCGGTGACGGCGGCGACGACGCCGTTGGGGGGAGGAGGACCAGCCCCGTCGTCGGCCACGGCTGGTGGGCGCCGACGGTGTTGTCGGGCAGAGTGGCCGGGACTCACCGGGGCGGGCCCGTACGATGACTGCGTGACCGCAGAGATCATCGCCACCGTGGTGGCCGTCCTCCTGATTGTCGTGGGCTGCGTGGGAATCGTGGTCCCGGTGCTGCCCGGCTCCATCACCGCCCTGGTGGGGCTGCTCATCTGGGCGTTCGTGGTGCGTGCCCCGGAGGGGTGGGTGGTGCTCGCACTGGGCGGCACCCTGCTCGTGGCGGGGATGTCCGCGAGCCTCGTGATGACCGGCAGCACCCTGAAACGCCGGGCCATCCCCAACCGCACGCTGCTCTTCGGGGTGGTCGGTGCGGTGGTCGGCATGTTCGTGATCCCCGTGGTGGGGCTGCTCATCGGCTTCGTGCTGGGTCTGCTGCTCTCGGAGACCGTGCGCAACAGGAACCTGACCACCGCGCTGGAGACCTCGTGGATCGCTGCGAAGGCCATGGGGCTGGGCATGCTGGTGGAGCTCTCCTGCGCGCTGCTGGCCTCGCTCACGTTCATCGTCGGGGCGATCATCTTCTTCGCCACGCACGCGTAGTCCGGCGCTCCCCGCCTGCCGCTGCGCCACCGTCCCGCGCATTTCTCGTGCAGCTTTTGACGTTTCGCGGGCCCCAGACGTCAAGAGCTGCACTTTTGATGGAGTGGGCGGCGGTGGGTGGCGCTCTTTCGACGGAGTGGGCAGTGACGTGCGCTTCCGTGATGGTGCGAGCCCCTCGGTAGGGTGGCCCGCATGACTGCAACCTCACCCGTCATCCGTTCCGTGGCCGTGTTCACCGGAGCGAAGGATGGCGCCTCGCCCGAGTACGCGCGGCTGGCCCGGACCCTCGGAGCCACGCTCGCCCACGCCGGAGTCACCGTGGTCTACGGCGGCGGCAAGGTGGGGCTCATGGGTGCCGTGGCGGACGGTGCTCTCGACGCGGGCGGCCGCGTGGTGGGCGTGATGCCCGAGCACCTGGTCTCCGGGGAGATCGCGCACCCGGGCCTGAGCGAGCTGGAGGTGGTGCGTACCATGCACGAGCGCAAGCAGCGCATGGCGGACCTGGCGGACGCGTTCATCGCCCTGCCCGGCGGCGGAGGGACCCTGGACGAGTTCTTCGAGGCGTGGACCTGGCAGCAGCTCGGCGTACATGCGAAGCCGGTGGGCCTGTGCGGGCGCCGGTTCTGGCAGCCGCTGCTGGACATGCTCGACCACATGGTCACCGAGGGCTTCGTGCGCCCCGAGGACCGGGAGATGCTGGTGGTCGCCGACGGCCCCGACGACGTCCTGCCCCGCTTGAGCGGGTGGCAGCCGCCCGTCCCGAAGTGGCGCTGAGCAACCACCCCGGGCACCCCCACCCCTGAGAACCACCCCTGCAAAAACTCAGCAAGTGCCGTTCGGGGCGCCTGAAATGGCACGTGCTGAGTTTTTGCAGCACGAGTGACGGCAGCAGCGCCGACAGCAGAGAGGGGCGACGACGCCGCTGCGCCGGGTTCCCTGCCTCGCTCGTGCTCCCGCGCCGGTCGCCGCCTGTGCGAAGCGCGCAACCCCGTCCTGACCGAGAACCGCCACAGGTGCAAAAACTCAGCAAGTGCCGTTCGGGGCGCCTGAAATGGCACGTGCTGAGTTTTTGCAGCGGCTGCGGCTGCGGCGGCAGGGCGAGGCGACGACGTCGCCGCGCCGGTCACACCCGCCAGGGCAGCGGGATGACCTCCATGTCCTGGCCGGCGTGCATGCCGTCCTCCGGGACTACCAGGAGGACATCCGCGTGGGCGAGTCCAGAGAGCATCGCCGGGCCCACCGCGGGCTCGGGGATGACCCGCCCGTCCTGCAGGTAGGCGGGGATCACGCGGGTGCTGCCGGTGGGTCCGAGCGCCGCACCGGCGGTGACGCGCCGGGTGGCGGGCAGGGCGTCCCCGGTGGCGCCGCAGATCAGGGCGTGGCCCACGGTGAGCAGACCCGTCATCGCGGACAGCGGTGAACCGGGCAGGGCGAGCACCACGGGCCCGTCGTCGGGCAGCTTGGCGAGGATCACGCCGTGCGCGGGCTCCTGGGCCACACCGTCGAGGACGAGGTGTGCGCCCAGCTCCTCGAGCGCCTGGCGGACGTGGTCGTCCTCGCCGTGGCCGGTGCCGCCCGTGGTGACCACGATCTCCGCGCGGGCGTCCAGGAGCGAGTTCGCTCCCATGGGGGACTCCGTCAGCGCGTTGACCGTGCCCTGCGCGCCGTCGGCCACGCGACGGACCTGGTCCACGTTCGCCCCCAGCTCGTGCAGCACGGCGGGCAGCTGCAGGCCGAGGGAGTCGCGCACCTCGCCCGGGCCGGGGATGCCGTCCTCCACCACGTTGGCGAAGCCGAGCAGCACGGTGACGCGCGGGCGGCGTCGTACCGGGAGCATGTCGTGCCCGGCGCTCGCGGCGAGTCCCAGGTGCACGGGGTTGAGCTTGCGCCCGGCGCGCAGCAGCAGGTCCCCCTGCTCGATCTCCTCGCCCACGGCGCGCACGTCCTGGTTCTTCACCAGGGGAGCGGCGGGGGTGGCGTCCTCGAGGGTGTCTCCCTCCTCCGCCTTGCGGCCGTGCTCGGTGCCGGCCGGCACCTCCGCGGAGGGGTCCGCGGGGACCACGTGCCCCCGGTGGGCCTCCAGCAGCGCGGTGGTGCCGAAGGGGACGGCGTCGCCGGTGTTCACGTGGGTGGCCTCGCCCGCCGCGATCTCCACCACGGGCAGCATCCGCTTCTCCGGGGGCAGGGTCAGCAGCAGGCGCTCGTCGGTCTCTGCGGGCTGCGGGGTGCGGATGCGCCACGGGCCGTCCCCGGCCACGGCCCAGCCGTCCGCGGCGGCGGAGGCGTAGTGCGGCACGGGCATCTCGGCGGTCACGGACTCGGCGAGGATCTCGTCCTGGCACTGCGCGAGCGGCAGCAGGATCTCGGGCAGCGTCTGGGGGAGCCCGTAGGCGATGCGCCGGGCCTCGTCCCACTGCGCCCAGTTCACGGTGGGGGCGGCGGTGTCCTGGTGGGCCCCGTGCTGCTCGTGCTCCTCGCGGGCGGCGGGGTCGTGCGGGTGCGGAAGGCCGGGCATCATGTCTCCTCAGCGTGCTGATTCAGTGCAGATCGAGCCTGTGAACATCATCCCACGTGTCCACGTCCGCGGTGCTGTCCTCCGGCACCGGCGTCTCGGTCAGGTCCAGGTGCCGCCAGACGGAGCGCACTGGCGCGTCGGTCGTGGGCGCGGCGTCGAGCGCGCGGTCCAGGGCTTCCGTGCGCACCAGTACGGCCAGGTTCTCGCGGCGCCCCTCGGCGGAGACGGCGATCATTCCGTCCGAGGAGGACGTCGACGACGCCGCCCTGGCCGCCTCCGCGCGCAGCGCCGGCAGGGCGCGGTCCACGAAGGGCATGTCGCACGCCAGCACCGCGGTCCAGGCAGCGCGTGCGGCCACGGGGGAGAGACTTGCGGCTCCGGCCGCGATCGCCGCCGCCGGGCCGGAGAAGGGCGGGTCCTCACGGGTGCGCAGCACGTCCTCGGGCAGCGGCTGGTCCTCCGGCCCCACGACCACCACGGTGCCGAACGGGCGCACAGACTCGACGGTGTGCGCCAGCAGCGTGGAGCCCCGCAGCGGGAGTCCGGCCTTGGGCGTCCCGCCCAGCCGGGAGGAGCGGCCGCCGGCCACCACGATGCTGTCGAAGCGCGTGAGGATCTCGACGCCGGGGGCACTGTCTGCTGCTCCGTCGTCCCCTGTGCCGGCGTCAGCGGCGTCGTGCCAGGCCCGTTCTGACGCGGGGTCTGGCAGGGAACCGGGAACGGAACCGGAGCCGGGGGTGACCACGGCTCAGAGGGTGGACTCGGCGTCGTCGAGCTCGAGGTCCTCGTCCGCGGGGCGCGGCTTCTTGGGCAGGCCCGCGATCCGCAGCCCGCACTCGACGGCCAGCAGGACGAACGCGATGTAGTACAGGATCATCGTGGGGTACAGCGAGGGGATCCGCTGGCTCATGCCCACCAGGGAGAGCACCAGCAGGACCGCGGCGAGGATCGTCACCAGCAGGTGGGCCGTGCCGAAGACGCCGGGGCGGCCCTTGCGCGCGAGGTAGGCGGCGCCCAGCGCGAAGAGGATGGGGAACAGCAGCTGCCCGGCGAGCGTGATGCCGTCCTGGACGTACGGGTAGACCCCCATGGCCTGGACGGCCGCGGTGACCACGAGCAGGAGGGGCGCGACGATCGACTTCATGAGACACCAGTCTAGGGGCGGCGGCGGGAGCGGTCCGACGGCGTCCGCGCGGGTTGAGCGGGCGCGCGGCCGGGCCCGAGATGCCGCCCGGACCAGGTCGAACACGGTTCGGGCGGACGATTAGGTCACCTAAGTGTGTGGTATTTCCGCAGGTCAGAGCGCTAATTAGGGAGCATCGCCACGCCCGATTTAATCCGCAGCCGCGATGCCAAAAGGGCTTAGCATTCGGGTATGGCTACCACCCAGACCACGGCCGGGATCGACGGACCGGCATCCGACGCGCTCTTGAAAATGGGACGTTTCTTCTCCCGGTAGGAGGAGACGCCGGACGGCCGCGCCGTCTTCCGTGAGGGTGGTCGCGCGGGTGACGCCTTCTACCGCAACCGCTGGAGTCACGACAAGGTGGTGCGCTCCACCCACGGTGTGAACTGCACGGGGTCGTGCTCGTGGAAGGTGTACGTCAAGGACGGCATCATCACGTGGGAGGCGCAGGAGACGGACTACCCCTCCGTGGGTCCGGACCGCCCCGAGTACGAGCCCCGCGGGTGCCCGCGCGGTGCGGCGTTCTCGTGGTACACCTACTCGCCCACCCGCGTGCGCTACCCGTACATCCGGGGCGTGCTGTTGCAGATGTACCGCGAGGCCAAGCAGCTCCACCACGATCCGGTGCTCGCGTGGGAGTCGATCGTCAACGACCCCGTCAAGCGTCGTGAGTTCCAGCAGGCCCGCGGCAAGGGCGGGTTGGTGCGCGCCTCGTGGCAGGAGGCCGTGGAGATGACCGCGGCCGCGCACGTGCACACGATCGCCGCGTACGGCCCGGACCGCTGCACCGGCTTCTCGCCGATCCCCGCCATGTCGATGGTCTCCCACGCGGCGGGTGCGCGGTTCATCAACCTCATCGGCGGGGTCATGAACAGCTTCTACGACTGGTACGCGGACCTGCCCGTGGCCTCCCCGCAGGTCTTCGGGGACCAGACGGACGTCCCGGAGTCCGGGGACTGGTGGGACGCCACCTACCTCATGATGTGGGGCTCGAACATCCCGGTGACCCGCACCCCGGACGCCCACTGGCTCGCGGAGGTCCGCTACCGCGGCACCAAGGTGGTCTCGGTGAGCCCGGACTACGCGGACAACACCAAGTTCGCGGACGAGTGGCTGCCCGCGCAGGCCGGCACGGACGCCGCGCTCGCGATGGCCATGGGCCACGTGATCCTCAAGGAGAACTTCGTGGACCGCCGGGTGCGGTTCTTCGAGGAGTACGTCCTGCAGTACACGGACCTCCCGTTCCTGGTCTCGCTGGACCAGCGGGCGGACGGCACGGTGGTCCCGGACAAGTTCGTGACGGCCGAGGACCTCGCGGCCGCGGGGGACGACGACGCCGCTGGGCAGGCCGACCCCGCGTTCAAGACGGTGCTGCTGGACCGGCACACCCACCGCCCGGTGGTGCCCAACGGCTCGATGGGCTTCCGCTACAACGAGCAGGACGAGGGCCGCTGGAACCTGGACCTGGGGGACACCCTGCCGGCGCTGTCCGTGGCGGACTCCGCGGGCTACGAGGGCGGGGTCAGCACCGTGGAGCTGCCCGCGTTCACGGACCCCACGGGTGTGGGCTCCGTGATCCACCGCGGCGTTCCCACCACCACGGTGGCCGGGCGCACGGTCACCACGGTCTTCGACATCATGCTCGCGCAGTACGGCGTGGGCCGCGACGGCCTGCCCGGTGAGTGGTCCGCGGGCCTCGACGACGCCGCCACCCCCTACACCCCCGCGTGGCAGGAGGAGGTCACCTCCGTCCCTGCGGAGGCCGTGATCCGCACGGCACGGGAGTTCGCTGCCAACGCGGAGAAGTCCCACGGCCGGTCCATGATCATCCTGGGCGCGGGCATCTGCCAGTGGTACCACGGTGACACCACCTACCGGGCGATCCTCGCGATGCTCATGCTGTGCGGCTGCCAGGGCCGCAACGGCGGTGGCTGGGCGCACTACGTGGGCCAGGAGAAGGCGCGGCCCATCACGGGCTGGGCCGCCATGGCCTCCGCGAACGACTGGGTGCGCCCGCCGCGGTTCATGATCGGCACCGCGTTCTGGTACATGCACACGGACCAGTGGCGCTCGGACGGCTACTCGTCGGACTCGCTGCAGTCCCCGCTGGCCGAGGGCCACCTGAAGAACATGCACACGGCGGACGTCGTGGCACAGTCCACCCGCCTGGGGTGGATGCCGTTCTACCCGCAGTTCCACGAGAACTCGCTGGACGTCGCGGACGCGGCGATCGCGGGTGTGGAACGCGGCGAGGCGGCGTCGGAACCCGAGTGGATCGCGCAGAAGCTCAAGAGCGGGGAGCTGAACTTCGCGGTCGAGGACCCGGACGCCCCGGAGAACTGGCCGCGCACGCTCGTGCTGTGGCGCTCCAACCTGTTCGGCTCCTCCGCGAAGGGCGAGGAGTACTTCCTCAAGCACCTGCTCGGGACCAGCAACAGCGTTCAGGGGCAGGACCACGCGGAGTCCAAGCCGCACGACGTGCGCTGGCGCGACGAAGCTCCCGAGGGGAAGCTCGACCTCTTGGTTTCCGCGGACTTCCGCATGACGTCCTCCACGCTGCTCAGCGACGTCGTCTTCCCCGCGGCCACGTGGTACGAGAAGTACGACCTCTCCTCCACGGACATGCACCCGTACGTGCACGCCTTCACCCCGGCGATCACCCCGCCGTGGGAGGCCAAGACGGACTGGAAGCTGTTCCAGCTGCTCTCGGACGAGGTCAGCCGGCTCTCGGTGGGCCACCTGGACACCCGCAAGGACGTGGTGGCCACCGCGCTGCAGCACGACACCCCCGGGGAGATCGCCCAGCCGGGCGGTCACGTCCCTGACTGGAAGGGCACGGACATCCCCGCGGTGCCGGGCAAGAACCTGCCGCCCATGAAGATCGTGGAGCGGGACTACACGGCGATCGGGGACAAGTTTGTGGCCCTCGGCCCGCTCGCGGACAAGCTCGGGCTGACCACCAAGAACGTGACGTTCGACGTCTCCGCCACGGTGGACCGGCTGGGCCGCCAGCACGGCGTCTTCGACTCCGGTGCGGCGGAGGGCAGGCCCGCCCTGGACTCGGACGCCCGCATGGCCGAGGCCATCCTGAGCCTGTCCGGCACCACCAACGGCGCGCTGGCCACGCAGGGCTTCGAGACCCTCGAGAAGCGGGTGGGCAAGCCGCTGGCGGACCTCGCCCGCGGCTCCGAGGAGAAGCTCATCACCTTCAAGGAGACCCAGCAGGCACCGGTGCCCGTGATCACCTCCCCGGAGTGGTCCGGCTCCGAGACCGGTGGGCGCCGGTACGCGCCGTTCACCGTGAACATCGAGCGCCTCAAGCCGTTCCACACCCTGACCGGGCGGATGCACTTCTTCCTGGACCACGACTGGCTCAAGGACATGGGAGAGATGCTCCCCGTCTACCGCCCGCCGCTGGACATGCACCGGCTCTTCGGCGAGCCGCAGCTCGGCGACAAGGGGGAGCTGTCCATCGCCGTGCGGTACCTGACCCCGCACAACAAGTGGTCCATCCACTCCGAGTACCAGGACAACCTGTTCATGCTCTCGCTCTCGCGCGGCGGCACCACGGTGTGGATGGCGCCGCAGGACGCCCAGGCCATCGAGGTCTCGGACAACGAGTGGGTGGAGTGCGTGAACACCAACGGTGTGTTCGTGGGACGCGCCGTGGTCTCCCACCGCATGCCGCCCGGCGTCGTCTACGTCCACCACGCGCAGGAGCGCACGATCGACGTCCCCAAGTCCGAGACCACGGGCAAGCGCGGCGGCATCCACAACTCCGTGACGCGCATCCTCGTGAAACCCACCCACATGATCGGTGGCTACGCCCACCTGTCCTGGGCCTTCAACTACATGGGGCCCACCGGAAACCAGCGGGACATCGTCTCCGTGGTCCGCAAACGTTCCCAGGAGGTTCAGTACTGATGCGTGTGATGTCGCAAGTTGCCATGGTGATGACCCTGGACAAGTGCATCGGCTGCCACACGTGCTCCGTCACGTGCAAGCAGGCGTGGACCAACCGGGCGGGCACCGAGTACGTGTGGTTCAACAACGTGGAGACCCGCCCCGGGCAGGGCTACCCGCGCCGCTACGAGGACCAGGACCGATGGAAGGGCGGCTGGGAGCTCAACAAGCGGGGCAATCTCAAGCTTAAGTCCGGCGGGCGGCTCAAGAAGCTGGCCCAGCTCTTCGCGTCCCCGGTGCAGCCGGAGCTGAAGGACTACTACGAGCCGTGGACGTACGACTACGAGAACCTGGTCAACGCTCCGGCGAGCGACGACTTCCCCGTGGCGCGCCCCAAGTCCCTGATCACGGGCAAGGACACCAAGATCGAGTGGTCCGCGAACTGGGACGACGACCTCGGCGGCGCCACCGAGATGGGTCACCTGGACCCCGTGGTGGAGAAGCTGCGCAAGGACGCGAACGACCGCATCAAGTTCGAGTTCGAGCAGACGTTCATGTTCTACCTGCCGCGGCTGTGCGAGCACTGCCTCAACCCCTCCTGCATGGCCTCGTGCCCCTCCGGTGCCATCTACAAGCGCACCGAGGACGGGATCGTGCTGGTGGACCAGGACCGCTGCCGCGGCTGGCGCCAGTGCATCACCGGCTGCCCGTACAAGAAGATCTACTACAACCACAAGTCCGGCAAGGCCGAGAAGTGCACGTTCTGCTACCCCCGCATCGAGGTGGGCATCCCCACCGTGTGCGCGGAGACGTGCGTGGGCCGCATGCGCTACATCGGCATCTTCCTGTACGACGCCGACAAGGTCACCCAGGCGGCCGCGACCCCGAACGAGCAGGACCTGTACGAGGCGCAGCTGGACCTCATGCTGGACCCGAACGACCCCGAGGTCATCGAGGCCGCCCGGCGTGACGGGATCCCCGAGGACTGGCTGGACGCCGCCCGCAAGTCGCCGGTGTACGCGCTCGCCAAGACCCTGCGGGTGGCGCTGCCGCTGCATCCGGAGTACCGCACCATGCCCATGGTCTGGTACGTGCCGCCGCTCTCGCCCATCGTGGACCTCCTCAAGGAACAGGGCCACGACGGCGAGGACCCGGAGAACCTCTTCGGGGCGATCGAGTCCCTGCGGATCCCGGTGGAGTACCTCGCGGAGCTGTTCACCGCGGGGGACACCGAGCTGATCACGGACGTGCTGCGCAAGCTCGCGGCCATGCGGGCGTACATGCGGGACATCACGCTCGGGGACGAGCCGGACGAGAGCATCGCGGAGGCGGTGGGCATGACCGGTGCGCAGATCAAGCAGATGTACCGGCTCATGGCGATCGCCAAGTACGACGAGCGCTACGTGATCCCCGCCGCCCACGTGGAGGACGCCCACAACCTGGAGGAGATCGGCTGCTCCCTGGACGTGGACGGCGGCCCCGGGATGGGCCAGACCGGCGTGTTCGGGGAGGCCTCCGGGCGCCCCGCCCCCGTGGCGGTGGAGAACTTCGCGGCGCTCAAGGCCCGCCAGCGTGGGGAGGACCCCACGGGCAACGACCAGCTGGCCGGGCGTGTGAACCTGCTGAACTGGGACGGCAACGGCACACCCTCCGGCCTGTTCCCCGCCCGGATCGGGCAGGGTTCGGAGGCCGGGGAGGATGCGGCGAGCCTCGCGGCGACGTCGTCGAACCCCGGCTCCCGTCCGGACCAGGGGACTGCCGGCGCGGACGGGGCGCGGTGATGGGCCTGCTCGCGAACCTGCTGGGCAAGCCTGGCAAGGGCACCGTGGAGGTCCCCGGCTACCGTGACCGCACGCCGCAGCGCTCCGCGGTGGTGCGCCAGTGCGCCGGGTTACTGCTGAGCTACCCGAGCCCGGAGCTCGTGGCGCAGCTGCCGCTGCTGGAGAGTGCGCTCGAAGAGGTGGGCGTGGACCCGCAGCGGATCGCGCCGCTGACCGCATGGCTGCGCGGGCCGGACCTGCGGGAGATCCAGGGCGAGTACGTCCAGGAGTTCGACCTCTCCCGCCGCCACAGCCTGCACCTGACCTACTGGACGGACGGGGACACCCGACGCCGCGGCGAGGCGCTGTCCGCGTTCAAGCAGGTCTACCGCTCCCACGGCTGCGAGTTCGGCGATGAGGAGCTGCCGGACCACCTGCCCGTGGTGCTCGAGTTCGCCGCGCGCGTCTCCGCGGAGGACGGCTTCGAGCTGCTGCAGCGCTACCGCCCGTCCCTGGAGCTGCTGCGCCTGGCGCTGGTCCGGGACGAGCTGCCCCAGGCCTGCGCGGTGGAGCTGATCTGCTCCACCCTGCCCGGGCCCTCGCCCGAGGACGAGTCTGCCGTGGCCCGGATGGCCGGCTACGGCCCGCCCACCGAGGAAGTGGGCCTGGACGCCTACGACCCCCGCCTGCTGCCCATGACCGGAGGAAACCCGTGAACGTGATCGACATCCTGCTCTGGGGAGTCCTGCCGTACGTGGTCATGCTGACCCTGGTGGGCGGGCTGATCTGGCGCTACAAGTACGACCAGTTCGGGTGGACCACCCGCTCCTCGCAGCTCTACGAGTCCCGTCTGCTGCGCATCGCGTCCCCGCTGTTCCACTTCGGCATCCTGGCCGTGCTGGCGGGACACATCATGGGCCTGGTGATCCCCAAGTCCTGGACCGAGGCCGTGGGCATGTCCGAGCACGCGTACCACTTCCTGGCGCTGTCCATCGGCTCGGTGGCCGGTGTGGGCACCCTGGTGGGCCTGGTGCTGCTGATCGTGCGCCGCCGTCTGACCGGTCCCGTGTTCATGGCCACCACCAACAACGACAAGTTCATGTACGTGATGCTCGTGGGCGCCCTGCTGGCAGGGCTCGCCACCACGGTGCTCTCCGTGTTCGACCCCTCCACCGTGGACTACCGCGAGACGGTCTCCCCGTGGTTCCGCTCGCTGTGGATCCTGCAGCCGGACGTGGGCGCCATGGCCGCCGCGTCCACGAGCTTCCACGTGCACGTGCTGTGGGGCATGGCGCTGTTCGCCGTGTGGCCCTTCACCCGCCTGGTGCACGCGTTCACCGCGCCCCTGCACTACCTCTTCCGCCCGTACATCGTCTACCGCTCCCGGGGGGACTCGCCCCGCGCGGGCTCGGTGGACATCCGCCGCGGCTGGGAGCCCATCGGCACCCAGGACCGCGCGGGCTCACGACGTCGCACGCGCCCTCCGCGCGAGCACTCCGGTTCCACGCGCGCCAAGTAGCACCACACCCGCCCTGTCCCGCCGCACCCACCGAGGAGAACCATGTCCACCGCCCCCGTCGCCGCGGCGACACCGAACCTGAAGCAGGGCCAGCTCAGGAACCTCGTGCTGGCCACCCTGGCCTCCACCGTGGGGTTCTGGGCGTGGACCGTGATCGGGCCGCTGTCCAAGCGCTACGCCACGGAGATGCACCTGAGCCCGGGGCAGACGGCTATCCTGGTGGCCATGCCCATCTTCGTGGGCTCGATCGCCCGCGTGCCCGTGGGGGCGCTCACGGACAAGTTCGGCGGGCGGCTGATGTTCACGGTGATCCTGGGGGTCACCGCGCCGCTCGTGCTGCTCACCGGCGTGGTGGGGGGAATGCACAACTTCCCGCTGCTGGTGGTGGTCGCGTTCTTCCTGGGCATCGCGGGCACGGTCTTCGCGATCGGCATCCCGTTCTGCTCCGCGTGGTACGAGTCCCACCGCAAGGGCTTCGCCACGGGCGTGTTCGGTGCCGGCATGGTGGGCACCGCGGTCTCCGCGTTCTTCACCCCGCGGCTCGTGGCGGCCACCGGGTACTTCACGACGCACGTGATCATCGCCGCGATCGTGGCCGTCAGCGCGGTGCTGTGCTGGCTCATGCTGCGTGACTCCCCGGCGCGCGCGGGCGTCCCCGTGGAGCCGGTGGTGCCGAAGCTGAAGGCGGCGTTCAAGCTCAAGGTCACGTGGCAGCTGTGCTTCCTCTACGCCGTGGTCTTCGGCGCGTTCGTGGCGTTCTCCAACTACCTGCCCACGTACCTCGCCAACGTCTACTCGTACGACCCCACCGCCGCCGGCACCCGCACCGCGGGCTTCGCGGTCGCGGCCGTGATCGCCCGCCCCGTGGGCGGCACCCTCGCGGACAAGCTCGGGCCCAAGGTCATCACGCTGCTGTCCCTGGCCGGGACCATCGTGTGCGCGGTGCTCGTGGCGTTCCAGCCCAGCGGCGAGCACGTGTACGGTCCGCTGTTCCTGCTCATGGCACTGTTCCTGGGCCTCGGCACCGGCGGCGTGTTCGCGTGGGTGGGCCGGGCGACGCCGGCGGCGAACGTGGGCACCGTGGGCGGCGTGATCGCCGCGGCCGGTGGTCTGGGCGGCTACTTCCCGCCGCTGGTCATGGGCGCCACCTACGACCCGGAGAACAACTCCTACTTCGTAGGCCTCATGCTCCTGGCCGTGTTCTGCCTCGCGGCGCTGCTGCTCTCGCTCGTGGTGCGCCACGGCGGGCGGGACCGGGAGGACTGAGCCACCCGCACGACTGCAGACCGCGCCTCGCCCTGCTGGACACCGTGACCGGTGGATGGCAGGGCGACGTCGTTCCGGCCACGGGCGGCACGGGGCACCTGCCGCGGTGCAGTCCCTGGCGCAGTCAGCCCCGCACAGGGGCAGCTCGGGGCATCGGGCCCCGGGTACTCCGGGCGGCCACAGGGGCGGTCAGCCCTGGGCGCGGCGGTCCAGCGCGCGCTCCACGAGCGCCACGCACTCCTGCGGCGAGTAGTGCAGGCGGTCCGCGACCACCGCGAGGTAGTCGACGACGGCGCGCGCCGCGGCGTCGTTCCGCTCGTCGCGGCCCTGCGCGATGAAGGTTCCCTGTCGCCCGCGCGTCTCGATGATCCCTCGGGTCTCCATTTCCCGGTACGCCTTGGCCACAGTCCCGGCGGAGAGCCCGAGCTCGGAGGCGAGCGCACGCACCGGCGGGAGGCGGTCGCCCACCACGAGCTCGCCGGTGGAGACGTCCCGCAGCACGCACTCCACGAGCTGCTCGTACACCGGGGTGGCGGTGTGGGGGTCGACCGTGAACATGGGTGCGCCTTTCCGTCGTGTGTCTTCATCGTAGGACCCGTCCCACCCCCGGCGGGGTGCGGTGGAGACGCCCATCACTGCACGTAGGCTGATGTTTGTGTCCGTGCATGCAGAACTCCCATTTCCGCCCGCCGCGGTCCCCGATCCGCAGGCCGTGCGTGCCTTCGTCGACCACGCCCTGGACCGGGCCCGCGAGCTCGGGTGTCGGCTGCCCGCCCCGGGGGAGGGGCGCACGGCCGAGCTGTGGCGCTCACTGAGCGGTCTCGGGCGCACCGATCTGGCGTGCGCGCGCATCATCGAGCCCCACCTGGACGCCGTTGCGATCCTGCGGCAGGCCGGCCGCGTGGACCTCGTCAGCGACCACGACACCTGGGCCGTGTGGGCTGCCGAGGGTCCGGGGGAACCCCTGCTGGCCACGCCGACGCCGCCCGGTTCCGGCAGTGCCCCGGGGCAGAGCAGCGCGCCGGTCCTGGGGGGCGACGGGAGTGGGGGAACGGCGCGGACGTCGTCACCCGGTGCGAGCGACGAGCCGGGCACCACCTGGACCCTCACCGGCTCGAAACCATGGTGCTCGCTCGCGGACTCCGTTACCCGCGCCGTCGTCACGGCCCACGTGACCGACGAGCACGGTGAGCCCACCGGGCACCGCCGCGCGTACGTCGTCGCCACCGACCACCCGGGCTTCCGGCCCGCGCGGGTGACGCAGTGGACCTCGCACGGCCTTGCGGAGGTCGTGACCGTTCCCGTGACCTTCGAGCAGGTCCCCGCCGAGCCCCTCGGGGTGGACGAGTGGTACCTCACGCGCCCCGGTTTCGCGTGGGGTGGCATGGGCGTGGCCGCCATCTGGCTGGGGGGCGCGCAGTCGGTTGCGGACCTGCTGTGGCGCCAGATGCGCCACCCCCGCCGCCCCGTGGACGCCGCCGCCCACACCGCCCTCGGGCAGCTGGACCTCACGCTCGGGGCGGCTCGCGCGGTCCTGGAGGAGGCCGCGGCGGCCGTGGACGCAGGCGACGCCGCCGGGGACAACGGTGCCGCCTGGGCCCTGCGCGTGCGCCGCACCGTGGCCGACGCCGCCGAGACGGTGATCCGCGTGGTCTCCCGCGCCACGGGACCGGGCCCGCTCACCGGGGACCCGGCGCACATTCGGCGTGTGGAGTCCCTGCAGGTCTACATCCGCCAGGACCACGCGGAGAGGGACACCGCCGCCCTCGGCCGTACACTGCTCGAGCTGGGGGAGGAGGACACCCCGTGGTGAGCTTCGACCACCGGGATCCCGGCACTCCGGAGGCGCAGTGGGCCCGCTGCGGCGCCCTGTACCGCGCCCCGGAACTGGACCTGGCCGGGGTGGACCGCGTCGTCGTCTTCGCCGCCCACCCGGACGACGAGACCCTCGGAGCGGGCGGTACCGTCCACCGGCTGGCGCGGGCCGGGGCGGACGTCCGCGTGGTGGTGGCCACGCTCGGGGAGAACTCGCACCCGGACTCCACCACGTACGCCTCGCACGAGCTGGCCGAGGTCCGGCGCGAGGAGATGGTGGCCGCCCTGCGCACGCTCGTGGGCCCGGACGCCGCCCCCCACTTCCTGGACCTCTCGGACGGCTCGCTCACGGAGGAGCAGCTGCGCGTCCCGGTGGCGGAGCACGTCGCGTGGGCGGAGCAGGGCCGGAAGCCCCTGGTGCTCTCCACGTGGGAGCAGGACGGCCACACGGACCACGACACCCTGGGCCGCACCGTGGCGCTCGCCGCCGGAGCGCGAGGTGTGCGCTGCGTCCAGTTCCCGGTGTGGCTGTGGCACTGGGGCTCGCCCACGCGTCTGCCGCGCGGCCTCGTGCGGGTGCCGCTCGGCGACGTCGACCGTGCCGCCAAGCGCGCCGCCCTCGACCACCACGTGACCCAGGTGCGCCCCCTCTCGGACCGTCCCGGGGACGAAGTGCTGCTGGGCGAGCACGTGCTGGCGCACTTCGAGCGCCCGGCCGAGTTCTTCGTGGTGGCGACCCCGGACCAGAGCGCGGTCTTCGACCGCGTGCACACGGCCACCGCGGACCCCTGGGGCGTGGACACCTCCTGGTACGAGCGGCGCAAGCGAGATGTGCTGCTCGCGAGCCTGCCCTGGCAGCACTACGACCGCGTGCTCGACATCGGCTGCTCCACGGGCGCGCTCACGGCGGAGCTCGCCCAGCGGGCGGGTGCCGTGACCGCGGTGGACGCGAGCGACGTCGCCCTGCGCGCGGCCCGCGCCCGGCTCGCGGAGGAGGACCTCGAGAACGTCGAGCTCGTCCACGCCGTGCTGCCCGCGGACTGGCGTGAGGACTGGACCGGCCGGGATCTGGTGGTCGTGAGCGAGATGGGCTACTTCTGCTCTCCCGCGCAGTGGCACGAGCTGCTCGGGCGTTGCGTGGCCGCTCTGCGACCGGACGGGCACCTGGTGCTGTGCCACTGGCGCCACCCCATCGCGGACTGGCCGCTGGACGGTGCGGACGTGCACCGTGAGGCCCGCCGCCGCCCGGAGCTGAGGCGCGTGGTCAGCCATCGCGAGCGGGACTTCGAACTGGAGATCTTCGACCTCGTGCCTCGGGACGAGCCGTGATCCACCGGGTGGCCGTGGTCGTCCCGGCCTGCAACGAGGAGCAGCGCGTGGGGCGGTGCATCACGTCGGTGGCCGCGGCCATCGCGTCGGCCTGCGCCGTGACCGGCATGACGGGGACGCCGTCGCGATCCACACCCCTGCCCAGCTCTGCGACACCGGAGCCTGCGGGACCGGGCAACGCCGCCGCCGCGCCGCTCGCCGGCGCCCAGCCGTCGCCTCCCGCCGCACCCGTCGTGTCCACGCCGCTCCACGTGACGGTGGTGCTCGCCGCGGACGCGTGCACCGATCGCACGGTGGAACGCGCGAGGACCGCGTGGGCGGCGTCGGGACTGGCTGCAGAGGTAGCGCGGCTAAAGGTGGTGACGGGGACGTGGCGCAGCGCGGGCGGGGCCCGGGCGGCCGCGGCGTCGTGGGCCCTGGCGAACAGTCGGCCGGAGTGGATCGCGTCCACGGACGCGGACACCGCCGTGCCCGCGCACTGGCTGACGCACCAGCTGGGGCGTGCGGCGCACGGGGTGGACGTGGTCCTCGGCACCGTGGAACCGGACCCCTCGGAGTGCCCGGTGGCCGTGTACCGCCTGTGGCAGCGGGAGCACACGCTTGCGGAGGGCCACCCGCACATCCATGCCGCCAGCATGGGGGTTCGTGCGGCGTGCTACGAACGCGCCGGGGGCTTTCCGCCACTGGAGTGCAGCGAGGATGAGGCACTCGTGGCCGCGCTGCACCGGACGGGAGCGCGTATCGAGGCCACGGACCGGATCCGGGCCATCACCTCCGCGCGGTTCGAGGGTCGCGCCGAGCTCGGGTTCGCCCACCACCTGCTGGGCCTCGCACAGCTGGCCGGTCAGCCGGAGAAGGCGCCGCGGCCGGGGCCCGCGCAGCCACCGCGGCCCGAGCCAGCAGGCCGCCCGAACGGCGCGAGGTTCTTCGCCCACCGCAAAAACACTTGAACACCCAGCCCCGGTCCTGGCTACTCTGAAACGGAACAGAGACACGTCACCACCACAGGAGGTACCTCGTGAGCGAGAAGAGCATTACCGTCAGCCGTGTCATCGACGCCCCGGCGGAGGAGATCTTCGAGGTCTTGACACTGCCCGCCAAGCACCCCAGCCTGGACGCCTCCGGAACCGTCGTCTCCGGCACGGACCAGCGCATCCAGAACGTCGGCGACGTCTTCGTGATGAACATGCACGCCGAGATGATGGGTGGGGACTACAAGACGGAGAACCACGTCACCGGTCTTGACCCCAACAAGCTCATCGCGTGGAAGCCCTGCCCCGAGGGCACCACCGTGGAGGACAACGGCTGGGAATGGGTGTACGAGCTGCAGCCCGAGGGCTCGGACTCCACCACCGTGACCCTCACCTACTCGTGGGAGCACGCCAACCCCAAGGTGACGAAGAAGATCAGCTTCCCGCTCTTCGGCGAGAAGGTTCTGGAGGAGTCCCTCGAGCGGCTTGCCTCCACCGTCGCCGGCTCCTGACACTGCGCGGAGCGGTGTGCCCCGCGCCAGAATGACCGTTCGCCCGCGTCCTCCCCAGGGAGGACGCGGGCGTCGTCGTGTCCGGGGCGGTGCCGCCGCTTCCGCGTGACTCCTGCACGGCGCCGCACGGAAACCTCGCGTGGGAGTGGCCCGGGCCCGGGCGCGCACCGGGCGTACCCTGGCCGAGGTCGTGCACGAATGGTACGGCCGGGCCCGGGAAGACGCAGCTGCCCGGGCAGGACAGTCGCAGCAGGAGGTGCACCCGGGTATGGGATCGTCACGCAGGGCGTGGGAGGGCTACGACAGGGGGAGCTCGGGCTATCGGCGCATCCTTGTGGCGCTGCTGTGCGCGGGCGTGGCCACGTTCGCGCAGCTGTACTCGGTGCAGGGCGTGCTTCCCATCATGGCCGAGGACCTGCACGTGGACGCCGCCCAGTCCGCGCTCGCCGTCTCTGCGGCCACGCTGGGGCTCGCGGTGGGAGTGATCCCGTGGTCGCTCGTCTCGGACCGGTGGGGGCGGCTGCGGGCCATGGTGATCGCCGTCGTGGCGGCCACGTGCCTGGGCGTGCTCATGGGGTTCATGCCCACGTTCGAGGCGTTGGTGGCCCTGCGGTTTGTGGAGGGCATGGCCCTGGGCGGCATCCCGGCGGTGGCCATGGCCTATCTCGCGGAGGAGGTCAGCCCCCGCTACGGCGCAGTGGCCGCCGGGACCTACATCTCCGGGACCAGCCTGGGCGGACTGTTCGGGCGGATCGTCGCCGCACCCCTCGCGGACTTCTTCGGTTGGCGGGTGGGCACGTCCGTCGTTGCCCTGCTCGCCGCTGCGGCTGCGGTGGTGTTCATCGTGCTCGCGCCACGGCAGCGCGGGTTCACGCCCCAACCGGTGCGGCTCACGGGTGAGCAGGGACTGCTCTCCCACCTGTGGCTCAACCTCCGGGACCGGCGGCTGCTCACGCTCTACCTGCAGGGCTTCCTGCTCATGGGCGGGTTCGTGGCCGTCTACAACTACATCGGCTTCCACCTGGGCGAGGCGCCGTTCGGCGTGCCCCAGAGTGTGGTGTCCGTGCTGTTCCTGGCGTACCTCTCCGGCACGTGGTCCTCTGCACGGGCCGGCGGCCTCGCGGGGCGGTTCGGACGCCGCCCCGTGCTGCTCGGCTCCGCACTGGTCATGCTCACGGGTCTGCTGCTCACCGCCGTGCCGTGGCTGCCCGTGATTGTGGCGGGGCTGCTCGTGTTCACGGCCGGGTTCTTCGCGGCGCACTCCGTGGCCAACGGGTGGGTTCCCGCCCTCGCCACGGAGGGGCGCGCCCAGGCGTCCTCGCTGTACACCCTGCTCTACTACGGGGGATCGTCGGTGCTCGGCTACGCGGTGGGCGTCCCTTTCACCGCCGCGGGGTGGAACGGGGCGGTGCTGTGCATCGCGGGGTTGATCGTGGCGGCCGTGGTGCTCGCACTGACCTTCCTGCCCAGAGCGGCAGCATCCTGCCGATAGGCCACCTCGGACGAGTTCGAGGTCGCCGCGGAGTCCAGAAGGCAATATCTTGCCGGTCTGCGGGTGAGCCTGGAATGACGGCAGACGTGCAGCGCCTGCATCTGCGCGCGCGCGGATCGCGCCGGGTGTGATCTGGCTCTACGCTGGAGGCGGCCCCGCACACCAACGCGCGCCGCCGTCCGCCGGTGCTCCCGCGGACACCGCCCCGCGAGGACGCGAGTTCGGATGGCGCAGTCAGGAGACCCTTCCATGAGCGACATCCTCACCGTCCGCCACCTGTTCGGCCCAGGCCCCACCAACCCGTACCCGGAGGCCACCGAGGCGCTGGCCCGTCCGCTGCTCGGTCACCTGGACCCCCAGTTCCTCGCCGTCATGGACAGCGCCTGCGACGGTCTCCGGACGGTGTGGGGCACCGAGAACCGCCGCACGCTCCCGCTCTCGGCCACCGGTTCCGCTGGTATGGAGGCGGCGTTCGTGAACTTCGTGAACCCGGGGGATCCCGTGGTGATCGCGGTCAACGGCCTGTTCGGGGAGCGCATGTGCGATGTCGCTGCCCGTTGCGGCGCCGAGGTCACCCGCGTGGACTTTCCCTTCGGTGAGCCCGTGGACGCCCAGAAGGTGGCCGCCGCGCACCCCTCACCCAAGATCATCGCCGCCGTGCACGCGGAGACCTCCACGGGTGTGCGCTCGGACATCGCCGCTCTCGGCGCGCTCAAGGGGGATGCGCTGCTCCTCGTGGATGCCGTGACCTCCATCGGCGGCATCGAGCTGAAGGCGGACGAGTGGGGGATCGACATCGGCTACGCCGGCACCCAGAAGTGCCTGGGCGTGGCTCCCGGTCTGGCTCCGTTCACCGTGTCGGACCGCGCCTGGGAGCGCCGTGTGGAGAAGCCCCGCTCGTGGTACCTGGACCTGGGCATGCTCGGCGGCTACGTGGGGGAGGCCTCCGGGGCCACCCGCACGTACCACCACACCGCGCCGGTGGCGATGGTCGCCTCCCTGGAGGCTGGTCTGCGCCGCGTCCTGGCGGAGGGACTCGACGCCGTCCGCGCCCGTCACGATGCCGCTGGCCGTGCGCTGCAGGACGGTCTGCAGGAGATGGGCCTGGAGCTGTTCGCCCGGGAGGGGTACCGTCTGCCGGAGCTGACCACCGTGAAGGTTCCCGAGGCAGTGGACTCCGCAGCCGTCCGCAGGGAGCTGCTGGAGACCTACAACATCGAGATCGGCCCCGGGGTGAAGGAGTACGCGAACACCGTGTGGCGCATCGGACTCATGGGTCCGAACGCGTGCCCCGAGTCGGTGACGCTCATTCTCGGCGCGCTGAGGAACGTGCTGGGCCGCTGACCGCCCACGGCTGCTGAGCGGCCGCGCCGGTCGCGCGCCCCTCGGCCGGCCACCCCGCTGGGCGACGCCGGGCGGCAGGAACCAGCAGGCTGACACACGAGAACGGCGGGCCCCACCAGGGTGGTGGGGCCCGCCGACGTGGTGCGGTGTGAGCGTGGGGATCAGGCCGTGAGCTGGTCCTCGATGGCGCCCACGAACGCGTCCAGGTCACCGGGGTTGCGGGAGGTGATCAGGGTCCACTCCTTAGCGGGGCACACCTTGACCTCCTGGTCCACCCAGTTGCCGCCGGCGTTGACGATGTCCGTCTTCACCGACGGGTAGGACGTCAGGGTCTTTCCGTCCACCAGGCCGGTCTCCACGAGCAGCCACGGGCCGTGGCACAAGGCGGCCACTGGGCGGCCGGAGGACGCGAAGGCCTTGGCGGTCTTCTGCGCGTCCTGGTCCAAGCGCAGGGCGTCTGCGTTGAGGGTCCCGCCGGGCAGCAGCAGCAGGTCGTACTCGGACTCGTTGACGCTGGAGATGGTCTGGTCCACGGGGAAAGTCTCCCCCCGGTCCCAGTCGCCCACGAGGGACTTCACCTCGCCGGTCTCGGGGGCGGCCACCGTAACCTCCGCCCCGTCAGCCCGCAACTTCTCCAGGGGCACCTTCAACTCGTCCTGCTCCACGCCCTGGTTGGTCACCAGAACGAGAATCTTCTTGCCGGATAGTTCAGCCATTGTCGAGAATCCTTTCTCTCGGTTGGTGGTTCCACTGTGGCACCGCGGCACTTTCCCTGGCAAGGGTGTCCCCGCCGGTTCCGCTGTCAGCGACACGATCATGACGCCGCCGCGCGGCGTCTGCTGCGTGCACCCAGCGTCCCCTCACGCAAAGGGCTGCGACACCCGGTCCAGCGCGGCGATGTCGTCCGCGCCCAGGTGCAGTGCGGGCGCCGCCACCAGCGAGGACAGCTGCGCGGCGGAGGATGCGGAAGCAATGGGTGCGGTGACGCCCTTGGCGAGCAGCCAAGCGAGGGCCACGGTGGCCGGCTCGGCGCGGTGCCTGTCCGCCACGGCGACCAGTTCCTCCACAACCGCGAAACCCTCGGGGGAGACGTACTCCCGGGCCATCTGCTCGCGGGCCGCTCCTTCGAGGTCCTCGGTGGTGCGGTACTTGCCCGTGAGGAAGCCGGAGGCCAGGGAGAAGTAGGGGAACACGGCAGCGTCGTACTCCTGGGCGATCGCGGCGTAGTCCCGCTCGAAATCGCGGCGGTGCACCAAGTTGTACTGCGGCTGGATGGCCGCGGGCACCGCCAAGCCGCGCTCGCGGGCCACCGTGAAGAACTCGCGCATGCGCTGCGGCGAGTAGTTGGACAGCCCTACTGCGTGCACGCGCCCGGAGTCCACGAGCTCGTGAAAGGTTTCCACTTGCTGCTCGATGGGCGTGTCCGCGTCGTCATAGTGTGCGTAGTAGAGGTCCACGTAGCCGGTCTGCAACCGATCGAGGGACGCCTCGAGAGAAGCCACCACGGTGTCGTGAGCCAGGCCGCGGAACTGCGGGTGCGCACCGGTCTTGGTCGCGAGCACCACGGAGTCACGGTTGCCGCGCGCCGCGAACCAGCGCCCCAGAACCGTCTCGGACTCCCCGCCCTCGTGGCCCTCGGCCCACACGGAGTACATGTCGGCGGTGTCCACGAAGTTTCCGCCCGCGGCCACGAAGGTGTCCAGGACGTCGAAGGACTGCTGCTCGTCGCTCGTCCACCCGAACGTGTTCCCGCCCAGGTTCAGCCGGAAGATCTCCTGCTCGATCCCGGCGATCCGTGCGGTGGTGGGTGCGTGCTGGCTCATGAGAACCTCCTGCGGTGGTGTGGTGGCCGGTCGGGGCCTTTTCCCTGGCGACTGTAGCAAGCCGACATGACGGGGCGGGCAGTGTCAGGCGACGCCCGGCGCGGGGGCCTGCGCGACCTGGATGAGCGTGCCCCAGGGGTCCTCGAAGCGCAGCACGGCGCCGTCGTGGCGGGTGGCCACGCGGTGGTCCGTGAGGCGCTCCTCCAGTGCGGCGATGTCCTCGCCGGTGGGGAGGTCGATGTTGACCTGGCCCAGGCCCAGGGACGCGGCGCGCGGACCGGCGCCCGCGCTGTTCCACGTGTTCAGAGCGATGTGGTGGTGGTAGCCGCCCGCAGAGATGAACAGGGCGGACCCGGCGTCGCTCATCACCTCGAAGCCGAGCGTGTCCACGTAGAACTCGCGCCCGGTGGGAATGTCGCCCACCTGCAGGTGGACGTGACCCAGCGTGGAGGCCGGTGCCGTGGTTGGCTGTGGCGCCTCCCGGGACAGATTCGTGCGCAGGAACTCGTTCGGGTCCAGATAGTTGGAGGCCAGGCTGAGCAGGCCGTTCGCCTCGCGCTGCCAGGTCTCCCGGGGGCGGTCCGCGTAGAGCTCCACGCCGTTGCCCTCGGGGTCCGTGAAGTAGAACGCCTGGCTGTAGAGGTGGTCCGCGGAGCCCGTGAAGGTGCCCGGTGCGAAACGGGCCGTCGAGGCGAGCGCGCGGGCCAGGGCGGCGTCGTCGTCGAAGAGCACGGCGGTGTGGAACAGGCCCGCCTGGTTCGGGCGCCAGGATGGCAGGTCCGTGACGCGGCGCAGGCGCAGGACCACGCGGCCGTCGTGGCCCAGTACGGCGGTGTCCCCGGAGTGCTGCAGGACGTCCAGGGTCACGCCGGTGGAGTAGTAGGCGATCATCCCGTCCAGGTCCTTCACGAGCAGCTCCACGGCACCCATGGTGGTGCCGTCGGAGAGCAGGTCGTCCGCCGGACGGCGGCGCAGGCTGCGGGGATCGGGGCGCTGGATGAGCAGGGACACGGGAACCACTTCCTTGTCGGGGGACGGCCCGGGAGGCCGCCGGAATACTCAACACATTACCTGGGAAATAGTTACTGCCGCAAGTACATCCGGGTAGAAATGTGGACGCACCGTCAACAAGCAGCCACCTTGTGATGGGCAATCACCACGTCGCCCCTCGGGCGGCCAACCGAACCTGACCACTCGTCCGAGCCCTGGTCCACGGGTCTGGATGTGTCGAGCAGAGAGGGGACAGGCCCGTGGAGGAGTTTCTGTACCGGCGCCCCGAGCAGTTCCTCGCCGCCTGCTGGCGGCACCTGGGCCTCACGGCGGTGGCCACGGTGAGCCCTCGTGCTCGTCCTTTCCCTGGGCCTTGCACTGACCCGCGGCCCGCTGCCTCGATTCGGGCGTCCCGTGCTCGAGGCCGCGGGCATCGGAGAGGGGGCACCCACCATCGGTCTGATGGTGCTGCTGGCGTGCGTCCCGGGCTTCGGGGTCCGCTCCTCGGTCGCGGGCCTCGTGGCCTGTGCGGTGCTCCCCGCTCTGCGGGTCTTCACGGCGGGGCGGGCACCCCCGCGCGGTGGGTGGTCAGCCGCCCTGCTCCTGGATGATCGCGATCTTCTGCCACACCTTCCGCGCCATGTCCGACGTGAGGGCCTCGATGCCCTCCACGGCGTCCAGCACGTCTGCGTCCGTGGTGTCCTCTGCGAACAGTGCGGCGGTCTTGCCCACGAGCGAGAGCATCTCCGTGCAGTAGTCCAGGTACTGGGTCATCTGTGCGCGCGTCAGTGCCGGTTCGTCCTCCCGCGCGTCCTCGGTGTAGACCCTGGCGGCGGGCAGGCGCTCCGGGACCTTCACGAGCTGGTGCATGTCAATCACGTGGGCGAGCGAGCGCAACCGGTGCACCACGCGCAGCACGCGGGCGCGCTCCAGGCGTTGCGGCACCGCGAGCAGGAAGAAGATGGCGATGCCCGCGAAGACGAGGTCGTTGACCACCGTCTCCAGCAGGGGTAGCCAGTCCACCGGGCCGAGGGCATCCGGGTCCGCCCAGATGCTCAGCGCCGCCAGGGTGATGGCGGTGCCGAAGACGAGCAGCACCGCCAGGACGCCCAGCCGGGACAGGGCGCGGGCGGTGCGGATCCGGTGCCGGCTGATGCCGCCACCCTCGGTGACCTCGTCCACCAGGGCGATCAGCTCACCGCAGACCTCCCACAGGCTGCGCTGGGGGAAGCGGGAGTAGATCCTGCGCTGCAGGGCGGCCGCGGACGCGCGCACGGCCTTGTCGTCTAGGTGCTGGTAGCGGCTCTCGGGCGGTGGCCCGTCGTCGTGGTCGTCGGGGCGGGCGGGAAGCGGGCGGAGCGAGCGCATCCCAGCAGGCTACGTGACCGGCCCGCCACCGGTGCTGGAGGAGGAGTTCGAGATGGTCGAGCAGACCCACTCGACCGACAAGCGCTGGCTCGCCGCGCTGGAGCGCCGCGGCCTGCCTGTGGAGAAGGTCCGGGTGGCACCACTGTCCGCGGGCGTGTTCGAGTACCCGGAGGAGAAGGGGCGGCGCATGCTGCGCGGCCTCCCGTTCCTGCAGAAGGAGGATCACAAGCCCGCGTGGACGTCACCAGCCACATGGTGGACCAGGTGCTGGACCCCGAGCTGGTGCCCGTCCCGGAGGAGCACGGCGAATACTCGGACCCGGAGCTGATCGGGCCCCGTGCACCACCCAGAAGCCCATCGAGATCATCCAGCCGGAGGGCCCGTCCTTCACGGTGACCGGCCGCAACCACATGGAGTGGGAGAAGTGGAGCCTGGACGTGGGCTTCGACATGCGCGAGGGGCTGGTGCTGCACAGCATCGCGTTCGAGGACAAGGGGCAGAAGCGCCGCATCCTGGACCGCGCGGCCATCGCGGAGATGATGGTGCCCTACGGTGATCCATCCCAGGTGCGCTCCTGGCAGAACTACTTCGACACCGGGGAGTACCTGGTGGGCCAGTGGGCCAACTCGCTGGAGCTCGGCTGCGACTGCCGGCGAGATCACCCACCTCTCGCCCGTGGTGGTCACGGGACGCGGTGAGCCGCGCGAGATCGCACCGAGGTTGGGTGGGCCGTTCCGCCAGCACGTGTTCTCGGCGCGCCTGGACGTCGCGCTCGACGGCGGCCCCTGCCGCCTGGAAGAGGAGGAAGACGCCGTGCGCGTGTCCCTGTCCTCGGACGTGAGCCCGCGCGGCAACGCGTTCACGCGCAAGTGCACCGTGCTGGCCACCGAGAGGGAGGCCGTGCGGGACGCCGACGCGGCCGTGGGCCGCACCTGGGTCGTCTCCAGCGTCGAGCACACCAATCGCCTGGGCCACCCGGTCGCGCACAGGCTGCGCCCCGAGAGCTTCTTCGACCGCTCGCCGGTCCTGGGCGTCCCCGCTCCCGCCAAGGGCAACTGCTGCGCGGGGGAGCAGGAGCAGTCCTGCGGCTGCGAGTCGTAGGACCACCCGCGCCGGTCTGTGCCGGCAGTGCGTGATCGAGGCGCCCACCCTTGGCGGGGGGTGTGCGTCTCCCGACGGCGCCGTGTCCGGCCTGTGTGAGGCGCGGAGTGGTGTCATGCCGGGCGGTTCGTTGAAGAACGGCTGGCCGATCACATTGCCTCCGGGGCGCTCTCCACACCCCGGTGGCCACCCTTCGCATCGCCACCATCGAAACGGGCCGCGGGACACCCCGACAGTTCCGCTCGGAAAAACTGCCCTTGACGCCACTCGTCTGCCGGGAGTGCTTGGAAACTTGCCAAAATCTCGGCTAGACCTCTCACATGAGCAACTGTCCAACTCGCCATGCCCTGGGCCGGATCGATGTGGTTACCCTTGAAGATCTTCCGGCGCTGAGTCGGGATGTCCCCTTAAACCTTTCAAACATCCGGGCTGGATGACCCGAATTTGAGCACGGTTTCGACTCCCTCAAGGGGCGGCGCATGCTGGGACTCCTCTACGGCGGACGGCATGTCTACCGAATGTGCTCAGTCCGTGTGGAGCGTGACGTCGACAACCCTCTAGACCTGGACGAGACAACCATTCCGGGTGGTGCCTACCTGAGGCTCCGTCTGCGGGGCGACGTGCCAGAGGTCTACGGACAGATCGGCGAAGCATTCGACGTCCTCTTTGGGCAGGCGGAGCACGACCCCACCCGGCCCTCGACTGAGAGTTACCGACGTGAGGGCGAGATCGACTGTCTCGTGCCCATCGTTCGGCAGCTCGAATGACAGGTCCTGAATCGCCTGGACAGGCCCCGCCGCGAGAGTGTGTTTCGCTCACGCAACGTGCCCACCACGACTGGAGCCATGAGAACCCCGCTGTCCGCGGCTCGCTGAGGGTGGTCAGACCCTTGTGCATCGTGCTGCGAAGTCGGGGCGGGCGATGACCTCCCCGTGGGGCATGCAGAACCAGGCGTCGGGGGAGTGGCCCCAGTCGTGCCAGGCGAAGGCGATCTGCTCGACCTCGTCGGGGGAGAGGCCCTCTTCCCGCGCTCGGTCGGCGAAACCCGAGGTGCGGACGCGCTCGGCCTGGGAATCGCCCCACCAGCGCGTCGACTCGGGGGTCGCGTAGGTCCATGTGGAGGACTGGGCGGTCTCGACGTCGAGCCCGGCCTCGTGCGCCCAGGCCCGCAGCCGCCGCCCGGCATCCGGTTCGCCGCCCAGAGCCCGGGCGCTCGCGCAGTACGTCTCCCGCCAACGGTCGAGACCCGCGCTCTCGGGGTGCCAGACCATGGCGCCGTAGTCGGCGTCGCGGCACGCGATGATTCCGTCCTCGGCGCAGTGCATAGCCATCGCGCGCAGCGCCGCCACGGGGTCGGGAACGTGCTGGAGCACCTGGTGGGCGTGGACCACGTCGAAGGAACCGGTCTCGACGTCCACGGTGAAAAGGTCGGAGGCGAGGAACGTGGTGGTCGTGTCCGCCCGCCTCCGCGCGTTCTCACGTGCCGCGGCGACGGCGTCCTCGGAGAAGTCGACGCCGACCACCTGCCCGGTGGGGCCCACGAGCTCCGCCAGGTCCAGGGTGATTGAACCGGGGCCGCACCCCAGGTCCAGAATTCGCATTCCGGGGCGCAGGCGGTCGAGGAAGTAGGCGCAGCTGGTCGCGGCCGTCCGCGTTCCGTGGGAGGCGAGGACCGCTGGCTGGTGGCCGTGGCTGTAGCGGAGAGGCGGGGCGGAATCGGGCGGGGTGGTCATGAGGGAACGGTAGGGCGTATGCGTGAGTGGCAAAAAGGCGAGGTCGCATGGTGAGACGAGCTGACGCAACCACTGGCGCCTCAGAGACCCGGGCGTGTCACCTGGCGCGTGGGACGAGCCTCACGAGATGTACTGACCGGCGACGTTGATGGGTCGAGACGCCGTCGTCGCTGTAACAGGTGTGGCGTGAATCGACCGTGCAACGCGCCACCCCGACCCCTTCCCGGCGCAGTTGGGCGTGGAGCTTCTTCGCGCCGTAGACCCCAAAATTTTTCGCGTGCACGCGCCGGATATCGACCAGCAGTTCCTCGTCGCGCAGTGCCCGCTTCGAGGGCGGGCGGGACGTGAACGCGTGGGTAGGTGCTCGGCGCGATCTGGGTGCCCGCTGCGGTGAGCGTGCGGCAGACCGGTTCGGCGCCGAACTCGTGCTTGTGCTGGTCGATGAACGTCACGATCATCTCTGTGGGCGGTCGAGCTCCGCTGCGAAAAAACCGCGGCCGATCGCAGGATCGCGTTCGCCCGGCGAAGCTCACGCACTTCCTTCTCCAACTCAGCCAGCCGATCGGCGTCGCCGGATCCCGTCGCGCGCCCATGGCCATCCTCGTGGCACTGTCCCGAAGTTCATCGGGGATACTTCCTCGGTGCTGCCATGAAGCTCGGTGCCCGGGAAGCAAACTTGGGCCTTGACCCCGAATCGTGGACACGGTGTCGTTTCGGTTATGCCGCTTCCGTGAGCGTAGC
>NZ_VELE01000050.1 GCF_007681555.1 Kocuria salsicia
AGAGCGGGTCGCCCTTGCGTCCGCGGTGTCCGTGCAGTTCCTGCTGGACTCGGCGGCGGCACTCATCGAGAGCGTCCCCGGCCAACCGGATGACGTGGAAGGGATCCATAACCGTGACGGCGTCCGGCAGCTCCTCGGTGGTGGCGGTCTTGAAGCCCGCGAACCCATCCATGGCCACGACCTCGATCCCATCGCGCCAAGCCTGGTCCCGCTCGGCC
>NZ_VELE01000005.1 GCF_007681555.1 Kocuria salsicia
CCAGATCGCTCCTGGAGACCGGCGGGTTCAGGCCGCGACTACACCCTGGATCCTGAAGAGCCCGCAGAGGTCGATCGCACCCAAAAATCCGAGATGAGCGAACTCATGCTCGCCGCACACAAAGGTAAATTTACTGAACAGCCATCAAACACGCTGGCACCGAAGACAGTATGCACAGAGGCCACCCCGGGCGGGTAGATAGCCGGGATAAGGGTTCGCTCGTTGGGTTTGGCCATAGATCGCCACATTACCCGATAGAAATGCCTTGCTGGCACGGCTTGCGCTGCTTCAGATGAAGAAGGTCTTTCAACGCTCCAGGTGCCGTAAGCGCTATCGTAACGCCGAGGGGACGCCCCTCCTTTCATGTATTCACGATTCGGCTTGAATTCCGTTACAGGCAGGGCGTCCCTGGCCAGTAATTCGAGATCTACACGGCTATAATCACGATTCCCGCGCATGGTCTTATTTCGGGAAGCAGAGAAAGGGTTACCTACATGAAAGTATGGCCCTTGAAGGATTACCTCATCCCACGAATTGACGCGGCCCCAGCGGGATTCGAATAGCCCATCCCGTGCACCATTGGTTTGATTGATTCCATCACTGAACTGAAGGTTCAACTTGCCTAATGTGGGCACCCCGGTAAGTCGGCGCAAGGTTGTTGCTGTTGAACGATTCACCGCGAAGGCCATTCTGGTTTCCTCCACGGCTGTTTCAGATGCCCCACCCTCAAGCAGCGCATGCCAGCCCATTAAGGTATCTCGATCCACTCGTTGAATACGACTTGCGTGAGGTCTAAGATCCCTTCCCGCCTCATTACTCATACCCGGCTCAGGGCCATCTCCATTGTGGAATTCCGAACCAGATGCAGTCAGCGGGTGATACAGACCATAACTATACGCAAAATTGGGCTCCCGTTCATTTCCATAGACGCATACTGAATATTCTTTTTTGGAGTCGATATCGAAAAGTTTTTCTCCATTGATGAATATCCAATTTTTCCGAAGCCGCCTGTATGTCATACGACGCAGGCTCCCACCCTTGGCGTCCAGCAAGTGCGTCGGAGGGTGGATTAACGCGATTGAGCTGCCACTTACACCATGGCGCCATGCCTGTGCCATGAAAGCGCGGTAAAGATCTGGGCGCATTCCCTGCAGTTCGGGATACTCGCTCGAAGCCCCGAAGTACTCCGCCAACGCAGTCATTTCGGTTGAACTGGAAAGCACTATATTTTTTGCGCCAGACAGTTGCAATGTCTGCTCATGACGGGTCCGCTTAGCTTTTTCATCGGCCCCATCTGTGAGCACCCACCAGGGATCACTTTCTCCCAGCAGTGTTGTCATATCTATATCTGGCCGCACCCACGGCGGGTTCCCCACCTGGAAGTCGAACCCACCCCGCGAGAACACCGCCGCGAAGTCCAGCTCCCAGTGGAAGAACCGCTGCTCCTTGGCAATCCGCTGAGCCTCACGTAACCACGGAGTCTCCGAGAGCAGACTGTCTATATTCATGGCCCTGTCGGCGGGGAACATGGTCTCAATGTTTTGGAGCGTTTCCCATTCAGTTTCGCTCCTACCGAAGTACTCCGCTTGCTGGTTGGACTTGACGGTGAATTTTGAGCCCGTGATTTTTCGAATGCTCGTAAGCCATTCCTCGAACGTGGGCGGCTCCGGAGCATCTTCACGCAGCGTGACGGGCCAGAACCACAGGGAGCACCACGCATCCATGATGAGCCGCAGCCGGCGGTACGCGGAGTTCGGATCCTCCAGCCACGCCTCGATCTCCTCGCGCGTGACCGAGCCCCCGGGCTCCACGTCCGCTCCCCACACGTCGATGGACCGGCGGGACTGGTGCTCCGCCTCCACCATGCGGCGTTTGGCGAGCTGCCAGAGTTCGTCAATGCGCTCCGTGAGGGAGGTGAGCTCCTTGATCTCCGTCTTCGTGGGTTTGCGGTGCACCCGCTTGGCCCATTCCCGCAGCGCCTTGGCCTGCTCGGGGGCGAGCTTCTTGATCTCCTTGTTGGAACCCGCCGCCCCCCAGCCCTCGGCGGGCAAGAGGAAGTGGAAGATCCCCGTGGTCGAATCCACGGTGCGATCCAGGGGGACGTGACGCGGCGTCGTCGTCATTCGGACCTTGGGGGTGGCCTTGGTGACCACCGAGGTGTCGTACACCGAGTGCCGCGCGCCCACCAGCGAGTTGCCGGAGCGCAGGCGCAGCCCAAACCACGGTGCCTTCAAGCCCCGGGACATGGTGTCCAACCACAGGGACACCTCCGCGAGCTCCACCGCGGTGGGGTTGAGGTCCACGCCGTAGACGTTGTGCAGCGCAATGTAGGCCTTCACGCGCTGCAGCTCGCGCGGATAGTCCTCGGGGTCGATCTTCTGGTCGAGCTCCGCCTGCCGCCGCTCCAAGTAAGCAGCGGCCAGCTGACCCACCGCCTCGATGGCGAACGCGCCTGAACCCAGCGCCGGCTCGCAGACCGAAAGACCCAGAATGTCCTGGGCGGAGAGGTCCTCCGTGAGCAGCTCCTCCAGGCCCTGCTGCACCGTGAACTCCGTGAGCACCTTGGGCGAGTAGTAGGACGCCGACTGCTGCCGCTGCCGCCCCGAGAGCCGGAACACGAACTCTCCGAAGTGATAGGTGCGGGGGAACTCCCGGCCCAGATCATCCTCCGTCATGACCACGTGCTCGCGCAGCTCCTCGTCCACGCGATCCTCGGGCACCACCCACGAACCATCCGCCGGGTTGCCGCGCTTGGCCACTTCCACCAGGGTCTCGCTGGCAAACGAACCCGTGTAGCTCATGAGGGACTCGTACACCGCGCCCAGCTGGTTGATGCCCAGGGCCACGTAGCTGATGAACCCACGGTCCTTCCCGCGGCGCTCCTTGGTGAGCAGCAGGTTCTGCAGCACCCGCTGCAGGGCCTTGTTGCCCAGCTGCACCTCGTCAATGAGATGGGTGCGGGACGGCCGGAACAGGTCCGAGCGCAGCGCCTCAAAGGTGAGGCCTTCGCGCGCGGCGTGCGCGGCGGCCTCGTGCTCCGGCACTGCATCGGGGCTGTGGCCGTTCTCCACGAGGTCGAACAGCACCTTGAGTGAAGCGTAGAAGTGCGTGCCCTGCTCGGAGCGGGACGTGAGCTGCTTGAGGGTGAGCTCGCGCAACCGGTCGATGGAATAGCCGGCCTCGTACTCGGGATCACCCGTGGGCACCACACCCAATTCCGGGCTGGCCTCCGCGTACAGCAGGAACAGAATCCGGTAGAGGTACCGCAGGGACTGCACAGCGAGCACCTGGGCCTGGTCATCCCGCAGCGGCGCCAGCCCCTGCTCCTTGCGGCGGGACACCACCTCATTGGCGATGATCTCAATGGACTCCCGCACGCCCTCCCGCAGGTCCTTGGACACGCCCACGGCATTGCGCACGGACTCCTCGCGGCGCTCATCCCACCGGATGATCCCGTTCGCATCCGGGGTCACGGAGGCAGCGGACAAGCACGCGAGCATGCGCTGGATCTCGCCGCCGGACTTGGTGTCACCGCGCTCCGCAATCGTCTGGACGTCCACCGCGAGGTACCGGCCCTGCGGCCATCCGTCCTCGCTGGTGAGCACCACGGTGCGCCCGGCCAGCACCAGCATGTACCGCGGCGGCTGATCCTCGGACACCAGCGCGGACAGTAGCTCGCTCACGCCGGAAATCGGGTCCCCGGATTCCTCGTCCAGTGTGGCGTCCTCGGTGAGCAGCCCCTGATGCTTGGATAGCAGCTCCTCGGCGGTCTCCGCGGCGAGCGCATCAATCACCACCACGTTCGGCTCCGTGGTCCCCATGGCCGAATACCACCGCACGGCACCGGCACCGCGGTGGGGAGCGGCGTCGTAATCCAGAACGTCCCGCAGCATGGCCGCCGATGCCGCCGAGGCGCGTCCCAGCGCATCCCGCCGCTGCTGCGCACTGGCGTTCTCGGGCAGCTCCGCGGCCGCCGCATGCAGGGCAATCAGCTCGGACAGTACCCGCTGGCGCGAGGAGGTGAAGCGCTCCAGCGGGCTGCGGAAGGACTCGTTGTCCTCCGCCTCCTGTTTCCACTCCTTGACAAGTTTCTTGGTCTCCGCGAGGAACGTGCGGGAATTCTCATCCGCCGTGAAGTAGAACTCGCTGATCCAATCGTTGACCACCACCAGGGCATCGCTGGACGGCATGATCACTTCCCTCCCTTGGGCACAACCACCAGCAACGGGCGCACATAGGTGCGGTCCGGCAGCATCTCCTGCGCCAGCCGGCGCTCACCCTCCACCGCGGAACGGGTTTGCTTGAACAACTGGGTCTGCGCGGCCACGCCCTCCGCGGTGCGCTCCCACGCGTCCATGCGCTCTACCCACGCATCCACGCGCTCCTTCGCCTGCTGGTGGGCGGCTACGGAGACCCCCTGCTCCATGAAGTCGCGGGCAGCGGTGACCGCCAGCGGGATCAGGGGTTCGTACTGCTCGGGCTCCTGCACCGGCACACCCACCATGTCTGGGGTGAGGCCCAGGTCCGCAAAGAGCTCGGCGGGGGAAGCGCTGGGCTGCACCATCGGGTAATTCCCCAGGAACTGCACCCTCATATACGAGACCGCAATGTTCTGGCCGCGACGGTTGGTCACGATCCCCTGCATCACCACGGTGGGCTGCTGGGCCGCGCCGTGCACCGCGAAGATCTCGTCCCGGCCCAGGTGGGCCAAAGAACGATCTGCGGCCCAGTCCAGGACCGGGTGCAGCGGGGAGAGGTAGTGGGTGTCCGGCCACGAGGTGCCCTTGGCGTCGTTGCGCGCAGCACTCAATCGCTCTTCCGCCGTGGACTTATCCGGGGTCAAGCGAATGCGGTCCAGCACCCCGCGCTCCTCTAAGTAGGACTGCGGCAGGGCCAGCAGGCGTTGGCGGAGGTCCGGGCTCGGCTCGAACGTGAGAGCCTGCAGATGGCCCGCGTTGTTGCGCTCAATGGTGAGGCCCACTCCGCCCTGGTCCCGGGTCCGGTCCGGTTCGGCGTACAGCTCTGCGAGCCCCTCCCGGAGGTAGTCCACGTCCGAGGCGAACAGCCCGGAGCTTTGCGCAGCATCCTGTGTCTTGTTCTCCGCCTCGCCCGTGTCCCCTTCGGTACCCGAGTTCATCATGAGGTCGATCCAGAAACCCTCATCCTGTTCGGCTGCCTGCTCCGGGGCGGGGACCACGGCGTCGAACTCCTTGGCGCCGCGCAGCACCTCGGTGATGGCCTTCTCCTCGGCGTCACCCGAGTACGCGCCCATGAGCGACGCCGCATCCCCCAGCTTCTCGTGGGCCTCCCGCTCCCGCTCCATCAAGCGGGTGAGCACGTGAATGTCACCGGAGAACTCCCCCGCGCCCTCCAGGTCCAACAGCAGCGTGGTGATCTGCGGTGAATGCAGCTGCCCATAGCGGTCAATACGGCCATTGCGCTGCTCAATGCGGATCAGGGACCACGGGATGTCGTAGTGAATCAGCTCGTGGCACTGCAGGTGGAGGTTCACACCCTCCGAAGCCACGTCCCCGGTGACCAACACACGAATGGGGCTCGAGGCCTGCTTGAAGGACTCCACGAGTTCTTGTTGCTCCACGTCCGTGAGACCGCCATGCAGCACGCGCACCTGGTTCGGCTTGAGCTTCAGGTCCCGCGTCAGGTGCTCTCGCAGCCACTCCAGGGTGGGGACCCGCTCTGCAAAGACCACAGCGCGTTCGGTGGACCGCGGGCCCACGTTCTTACTCTTCAGCTGCGCCACAAGTTCGCGGTACTTACCGGAACGGGGTGTGGAGCCGTCCTCAGGCAGGCACGCCGCATTGAGGTCCCGCAATCGCAGCAGCGCTTCCTCTTCCGCGCCGGCAGCGGCATTGCCCTCGATCGAGCGCAGGCGCGCGTCGATCGTGGCCTGCAGAGCCACCGGGGAGGACAGGAACGCCTTGGCCAGGGTCCACGGGAACAACCGTGACCCCTTGCCGGTGACCGGGGCACTTCCCTGCGGGTGAATCCAGGTGGCGGAGAGCTCTTTCCCCACCGCGAACTCTTCCGGGCTGGGCTCCACCGCCAGGTTCTGCGGTTCTTTGCGCTCGGCCCAGCGATCACCCACCTCGTTCTTCACGGCCTCCGAATAGCGGTGGCGGCGAATCATGAGGTTACTCACCGCGGCCTTGCTGATATCTCCTTGGGCGCTCACGCTCGTGGGCTCCAACAGCGTGAGGAGCTGGGCGAAGGACGCGCTATTGCCGTTATGTGGGGTGGCCGAGGCCAGGATCAGGGCATCCGTGTTGGGCGCCAGGATGTTGGCCAGTTGATTGTTCTGGGTGGCCTGGTTGGTCACGTTGTGGGACTCATCGATCACCACGGCATCCCAGTGATGCTTGCGCAGATCGTGGATAAAGCGGTCCTGCTTGAGGGTGTCGATCGAGATGATGACCTTCTCAAAGAACGTGAACGGGTTGCGGGTGGCCGGAAGCTTTTGCTTGACCTTCTGCACGCCCTCCGAATCCAGGCGCACGAACGGGATGGCGAAGCGCGACCACAGCTCGTGCTGCATCTGCTCCAACACGTGGCGAGGCGTCACGATCAGAATCCGCCGGCCGCGGCCCCGGCGAATCAGTTCGGCGAGGATCATGCCGATCTCCAGCGTCTTGCCCAGACCCACGGCATCCGCGATGAGCAACCGGGTGCGCAGCCGCCCCGGTTCCAGGGCCTTCTCCACCGCGTGGCGCTGATAGGTCAGCGCATCCGCGAGCGCATGAGAGGTCAAGGTGGGCTGCGGATCGGAGATGGGCAGGGACGTCTTACGCAGCGTGGACTCCAGCCACAACCGCGTCTTGGCGTAGTGAGAGCTGGTGTCCGCGACTACCCGGGTCTGCGAGGGATCCTGCGTGCGGACGGAATCGATGCTCCGGTAGAACTGCGCGGTGGTCCCCTCTACCAGCTCGCTCACGCCGCGCACCGTGAGCAGTTCCCCGTCTGCCGTCTGCTCCACCGCGGACACCAGCCACTGCTCATCCCGCACCTCCACGATGGCACCGGGAGCAATGTCTAGCGCTTGATCAGTCATCAACGACTCCGTGTGGGGGGACAGTTACCTGGCAGTCTACAAATGCAAACGCATGCTGGGGTGCGCGCCACCACATCCGTAGCCTGGTCCGCCCCCGGCAGGTACTTGTCCCGTGGACAAGTCCGGCTGTGCTCACTGAACGTGTCGGCGGTCACTTGTACTGTGAGTCGCATGATTCAGTCGGCCACGCAGTACCCCGTACGGACTCTCCTGGATGCGACCAGCCGGTTGACCTACGTCATCCCGCCGTACCAGCGCGAGTACTCGTGGCAACGCGCCCAGTGGGAGAACCTCTTTCAGGACCTCCTCGAGGCCGAAGGGCAGCACTTCCTAGGGACGATCATCTCCCTGAATAACTCCTCGGACACGATGGATCCGCGATTGGAGTTGATCGACGGGCAGCAACGCCTCACGACCCTCTCGATCTTGCTGGCGGCGTGCTACAGCGTTCTCTCGGACCACCGGGCTGATCTCGACGAAGAACAGCTCTTCAGCCTCAGCAACCTCGGACGCCAGCTCATCGTGCCCGCCACCAAGTCACCGCGACTGTCTCTGCAGACTCAAGGGGATAACAGGGCGGACTACCTCTACATGCTTCACTGCGCGGGTCTGAAAGTGGACGCTCCAGCACCGTCGTACTACGGGCTTCGAAGGATCGCCCGCTGCTTCGCCTACCTCCGAGAGGCCATCCTGGAGCTTGCCGTGGAACCCGAAACTCCGGGCACCCAGGCCACCAGCCCTCAAGAAGCAGCTCACCGCATGATGGAAGCCGCCAATGAAGCCATCATCGTAAAGATCGAAGTGTCCACCGCCTCAGACGCGTTCACACTCTTCGAGTCGCTCAACAACCGCGGCCTTCCCTTGTCCCCGGTGGATCTCATCAAGAATCAGTTTCTGTCCCTTTCCGACGCTCGCAAGACCATGAGCGTGGACAATGCTTTCGCTCTCTGGGACACAATGCTGCGCAACCTCGGTGATTCGTACAACGTGCACGAGCGCTTCCTCCGCCATTACTACAACGCCTTCAGTTCAGAGCTTCCGGAGGTACCGAACGCCAGTCTGGCCACGAAGAAAAACCTTATTCGCATCTACGAGACCCTCTTCAAGGCCAACCTGACCGACCAAATCACGCGACTGGTCGCGGCCAGCGCCATTTTCGGACGCATCGCCTGCACTCAGAAACCGGCGAATCCCACACAGCTGGACGCCGCCTATCGGGACCTCAACCGAGTCCAGGCGGCCCCGTCCTTCGTGCTCCTGCTGTGGTTGCAGACTCACGCGGACAATAAAGGCCTCAGCGAGAAGGACCTCATCGATGTAACCGGCGAGCTGGTGAACTTCTTCGCCCGCCGCAACGTCACGGGCTATCCAGCCACCTACGCCCTACCCCGCTTGTTCATGGGGATCATTAAAGAATCGCAGGACCGAGATCGAGCAGGCATTCTGCACGTCATCGCGGACGCCCTGCGTCAGAACTCCTCGGATGATGCGACATTCCGCGCACGCCTCGAGCAGGACCTCTACACCGAGAACATCGACGCTGCACGGTTCGTCCTCACGTCGCTCTCGGAACAGGGGATGACGAATGAAACGCGGCGAGACCTGTGGGAGCGCCAATCGGGGCGGTACGTGTGGACCATCGAGCACATCTTGCCCCAGGGAGAAAACCTTCCGGCAGCATGGATCGAGATGCTCGGAGGAGCGAATGCAGCAGCTCAAGCCCAAGCCAACTTCGCGCACAAGCTCGGAAACCTGACGTTCAGCGTGTACAACAGCAACCTCGGCAACCAAGGCTTCCTGGATAAACGGGATCACCGGGACAGCAACGGCAACTACATCGGCTACCGCAACGGCATCCCGCTCAACGCGGACTTGGCCGACAGGGACACATGGGGCCCCACAGAGATCCAGGAACGCACCACGCGGTTGGTGGATCGCGCCCTTACCCGTTTCCCGCTGCCCAGCGCATAGCTCAACAAGATGGGCTGATAGGGCCTCACCAAGCCGATGCAGGGGCGACGACGCGCGCACCCGTGGCCACGCACCGTCGTCGCCCCCGCCCAGCCACACAACCAAAAGGGGCCCGCGGCACACGCCACGAGCCCCCCAAAAGAGCGACCGTCAGTCCACCGCCAGCCGTCCCCGCTTCGCGTGCGGGTGCCGGCCGTGCACCGCGTGGTAGAGCAGCGCCGCCACGACCACCAGCACCGCCAGCACCGTGTACATGGTGCCGAACCCGGTGGCGGAGAGCAGCAGGCCCAGGATCACGGGGCCGATGCCCACGCCCACGTCCATGAGCAGCAGCAGCGTGGAGATGCCAGTGCCCAGCTTGTGGGCGGGCACCGCGCTCACGGCGATGGCTTGCGCGGCCGGCATGAGCGTGCCGTAGCCCAGACCGGTCATGGCGCCGGCCACGACCACCTGCCAGTCCTGGGTGGCCACAGCCAGGATGCCCAGAGCCACGGCGAAGCAGATGAGGCCCAGGTAGACCACCACGTTGTCCCCGCGCTGGTCTTGCACCTTGCCCAGCACCAGGCGCATGATCAGCATGGCCACGGCGTACGCCACGAAGAACAGGGCGGCCCCGGTGGTGACTCCGCGGTCCTCGGCATAGGCGTTGAGGTAGGTGATGACGCCCGCGTAGCAGACGCCCACCACCAGCATGAAGGAGCCGATGGGCAGCACTGCCGGGTGGGCGATGTCGCTGAGCGAGAAGGCCGCGCGTTGCTTGTCCACCTCCTGGTTGGCCTGGGCTTCACGCTTGACCAGGGGCTCCCGCAGGAAGATGCCCAGCACCAGGCCGAGCACGGCGGTGACGAGGGTCGTCCAGAACAGCCACGTGTAGTTCAGCGAGCCCACCAGGAAGAGCCCCAGCGCGGGCCCCACCGCAGTGGCCAGCGTGGTGCCCAGCGCGAAGTACCCGGTGCCCTCGCCGCGGCGGGAGTCGGGGATCACGGACTGCGCGATCGTCATGACGGCGGTGCTCGCGAACGCGTACCCGAAACCGTGCAGCAGACGCACCCCGATCAGCACGGGCAGAGACCCGGCAGGCAGGTACAGCGCGCACGCCACGGCCACGACGACGAGCGCGATCAGCAGCATCTTCCGGCGGCCAAGGATGTCCACGAGGTATCCGGAGACCAGCCGCGCGACGGTCGCCCCCACCACGAACGCGCTGGACGCGAAACCGCCCACGGCGTCCGAGGCCGCAAAACTCTTCACCGCGTACAGCGCCATGGTGGTGACCAGCATGTAGAAGGTCAGGTACTGCAGGAAGTTGACCACCCACGCGACCACGAACGTGGGAGTGACCAGCCGTGCCGGGCCCGCCGAGTGCGCGGGACCGGGCGTGGCCTGCTCCACCACAACCGGCAGTTGACCTGTGGGAACGTCGTCCTTCGCGTCGACCGACACGGGCACCTCCTGGAGTTTTTGGGTTTGTATAGTGCAAGATATTACCCCAGGATTTGTATTATGCAATTTTTGCCGGCGACGCCGCTCCGCCACCTTTCCACCCCACCTACCGTTGAGAGCTGCCACGGCGGCAGCCCCTCGGAAGCCGTCCACCCGGAGATGAAAGGATGGAACCGTGCACAGCGATGACTCAGTGAGCGAACTCGTCTACGAGAACATGCTGCTCTCGAGATACGCCCTCCAGGGAGCACCACCCCAGTCCCGCCGGGAGGCGCTGGACCGCAGCTCCACCGTGCTCCTCGCCCGTTTGCAGGCCGGCGGCCCCATGAGCGTGGCCGAGCTGGCCCAGTCCTTCGGTCTGGACATCTCCACCGTCCACCGGCAGGTCGCAGCCGCCATGAAGAGCGGTCTGATCGAGCGCATCAAGGACCCTGAGGGCGGCGTCGCCAAGAAGCACCAACCCACCGAGGAGGGCGTGCACCGTCTTGCGGAGGAACTGGAGGTCCGCCGCGAGTCCTACCAGCGTTTCATTGCGGACTGGCCGCAGGAGGACGTCACCGCGCTGGCCCGTCTCACCCGCCGCTTCAACGAGAGCGTGGAGGCCACCCTCGGCCACAGCTGGCCGCGCGACTACCCCACCGAGTCCTAGCGCACGACGCCGCCCGGGCCGTCCTCAGCACCCCTCCACCTCCGTGATCAGCAGCGCCACGTGCAGGGACGTCCGCGACCCCGGATCGTCCAGCGACACCCCCAGCCTGCGTTCCAGCCGGGCCAGCCGCCCGTAGAGCGCCGGGCGGGAGAGGTGGATCCGCTGGGCCAGCAGGCTCTTGTTCCCGCCGCACGCCAGGAACTGTGTCAACAGCTCACGGTCCTCGTGGCGCTCCACGTCCAGGACGCTCCCGAGTTCCGCGCGCGCGAACATCTGCACGCGCTCGTCCCCGCGCAACATCGCGAGCAGCCCGCGCAGCCGCGCGTCCTGTGCGCGGAAGCGCCGCCGCCGAGCGGAACCGGAGCGCACAGAACCGGACCGGGCGGCGTCGTGCTGTGCCGCGCGGTCCGCCACGGTCCCGTCCTGCGAGGGGCCACCTTCCGCGCAACCGTCCCGCGCGAGCAGGGACACCGCGGCCTCCGCGATCATTCCGGCCTCGTCCAGGCGGGCGGCCGCGCCGATCATCCCCGACTCTGGCTCGGAGACCCCCGCGAGCACCCGCCACGCTCCCTCCAGGCGCTGCTCCGTCGCCGTAAGCACCCGTTCCACCACGGCGTCCAAAGGTGTGCGCACGGCCAGCGGCACCAGCACGGCCACGGACGCAGCGCCGAGACGGCCAGCAAGCGCCGTCGTGCGCTCCCAGCCCAGCGCCCACGCGAGCGCATCGAGCACGGCGACGCCGCACGCCGCCGCCACACGACCTCGGCACCCAGTAGCCGCCCGGCTTCTGCAACGATCCGCTGGACCGGAGCGGCCTCCAGGGTCAGCTGGGTGAAGACCTCGTGGAGGCGGCGGTCCGTCTCCAGCTGCTCGAGCTGACGCGCGGCGATCCGGCGGTGCACCTCCTGCGTGACGGCCACGAACCGCACTTGGCGGCTCAACAGGTACACGGGCAGCTCCCGGTGAGCGGCCGCCGCGCGCAGCACCCGCACCACGGGCTCCCGCCCGGAGAGCACCTCGACCGCGAGCGCCCCGGTGAGGGCGCCGTGGACAAGGTCGTGCTGATCGGACTGGCCGTGGTCGTGGCACCGTTCACCGTCCTGGTCATCATTGGGCGCGTCATCGGGTTCTTCTAGACCCGCTCCGCCGCAGACCCACCCCAGGTCCGGGGCCACGGCTGACGAGCCCCTCCGTGCGCCATAGGGTGGAGGCATGACTCGGATCACCAGCTTCACACGACAGGGACTCACGTTCGACGTGCTCGACCAGGGCCCGGAGGACGGCCCCGTGGTTCTGCTGCTGCACGGTTTCCCGCAGGACGCCCGCGGCTGGGACGACGTCGCCGCGCGGCTGAACGCGCAGGGGCTGCGCACTCTCGCCATGGACCAGCGTGGGTACTCCCCGGGCGCCCGACCCACCGAGCTGGCCGCGTACCGCCGCGAGGAGCTCTCCGGGGACGCGCTGGCCCTCGCGGACGAGGCCGGAGCGGAGCGGTTCCACCTGGTGGGCCACGACTGGGGCGGGGTGCTCGCCTGGGACATCGCCCTGCGCGCACCGGAGCGGGTGACCTCGCTGACCGTGCTGTCCACCCCGCACCCCACCGCGCTCGGGCACGCGCTCAAGACCCCGGACCAGCTCAAGAAATCCTGGTACATCGGCATGTTCCAGATCCCCGCCGCACCGGAGCGTCTGCTCGCCGGTCGCGTGGGAACCCTCACCCGCCGTGCGGGCATCCCCGAGGAGGCCGCGGAACGCTACGAGCGTCGCTTCGCCACCGCGGACGACCTGCGCGGGCCCATCAACTGGTACCGCGCCATGCTGCGCAAGGACGGCGTGACCGGTAAGAATGCTGGAAACGGCATCATCACGATGCCCACTACGTTTGTGTGGGGCAACCGGGACCCCGCCCTGGGCCGAACGGCCGCGGAGGAGACCGAGGTGTACGTGCACGCGCCGTACAAGTTCGTCGAGCTCGATGCCGGGCACTGGCTGCCCGAGCGCGAGGCCCCCGCCGTGGCCGAGGCCATCGTGGACCGCATATCCTCTACCACCTCCGACTGACGCCGAACGGCCGGGGCAGTTCTCGCCGTCAGGACCCCGAGGAGCCCAGCACCTCCAACACGGCGTCCCCGTACTCGGCGAGCTTCTTGGCGCCCACTCCGCTGATGCCGCTGAGCTGCGCAGTCGAGGCCGGGGTGGCCTCCACGATGCCGACGAGCGTGGCGTCCGAGAACACCATGTAGGGCGGGATCTGCTTCTCCTTGGCCACCGATGTCCGCCACTCCCGCAGCGCCTCGAAGGTCTCCTTCGCGGCCTCGTCCAGGGTGTCTGCGGCCCGTGAGCGCCCGCTGCCCCCGCCGCTGCGGGCGCGTCCGTTCGCGCGCGCCGTCGGCGCCCTGTCCACCGCCAGCTCCAGGGTGCCCTCACCGCGCAGCACGGGTCCGGCCTCCGGGCCGGGAACGAGCACGCCGAAATCACCGACGGCCTCCACGACCCGGCGGGCAAGCAGCTGCCGCAGTACCGAGCGCCACTCCCGCTCGGAGAGGTCCTTCCCGATCCCCCACACGCTCAGCTCCTGGTGGCGCGACGCCTCCGTGCGCTCGTTGCTGCGGCCCAGCAGGATGTCGAAGACCTTGCCGGAACCGAACTGCTCACCGCGTTCGCGTTGCAGCCTGATGAGCGTGGACAGCAGCTTCTGGGCGGGCACGGTGGCGTCCCAGACCTTGGGCGGGTTCAGGCACGTGTCGCAGTTGCCGCACGGCTCGGAGTCCTGGCCGAAGTACCGCAGCAGCTGCACACGACGGCAGTCCGTGGTCTCACACAGGGCGAGCATGGCGTCCAGGTGCGAGCGCGCATTGCGTTTGTACAGGTCAGATCCGTCTCCCTGGTCGATCATGCGCCGCTGGTTGACCACGTCACCCAGGCCGTACGCCATCCATGCCGTTGCGGGCATACCATCGCGGCCGGCGCGGCCTGTCTCCTGGTAGTACCCCTCGATGCTCTTGGGCAGGTCCAGGTGGGCGACGAAGCGGACGTCCGGCTTGTCGATGCCCATGCCGAACGCGATCGTGGCGACGACGACGATTCCCTCCTCCCGCAGGAACCGCATCTGCGTGTCCTGGCGCACTGCGGCGTCGAGACCCGCGTGGTAGGGCATGGCGTCGACCCCGCGGGCGCTGAGCCACGCGGCGGTGGACTCCACGCTCTTGCGGGACATGCAGTAGACGATGCCCGCCTCCCCCGGGTGCTCCGACTGGATGAGCCGCAGCAGCTGGTCCTTCGCGCGGTCCTTGGACTCGATCCGGTACTGGATGTTGGGGCGGTCGAAGTTGGAGACGAAGTGCCGCGCGTTCTCCATGCGCAGCCGCTCGGTGATCTCCTGGTGGGTGGCCCGGGTGGCGGTCGCGGTGAGTGCGATGCGGGGAACATCCGGGAAGGCGTCCGCAAGCACGGACAGCCCCATGTAGTCGGGGCGGAAGTCATGCCCCCACTGGGAGACGCAGTGCGCCTCGTCGATCGCGAACAGGGCGATCGGTGCGCGCTTCAGCAGCTCAACGGTGCGCGGCAGGATGAGCCGTTCGGGGGCCATGTAGAGCAGGTCAATGTCCCCGGCGAGAAGCTGCCGTTCCACCTCCTGCGCCTCGTAGGGCTCCAGGGTGGAGTTGAGGTACGCGGCGCGGATACCCACGGCCTCGAGCGCCGCCACCTGGTCGGACATCAGGGCGATCAGCGGGGAGACCACGATGCCCGTCCCCTGCCGCAGGATCGCGGGGATCTGGTAGCACAGGGACTTGCCGCCGCCGGTGGGCATGAGCACCACGGCGTCCCCGCCGCCGGCCACCTGCTCGATGATCTCCGCCTGCTCACCGCGGAAGGCGTCGTAGCCGAAGACCTCCTGCAGGACGCCCAGGGGTGTGGTGGCAGTGGCGGTGGAAGTCATGCCTCCAGGGTAGGTGCTGAGCACTGGGGTACTGTGCGCTCACCTGCCGTCGGGTGGACAGTCCCGCGCCTCAGTCACGCAGGATAGCCGGGAGCATGTCCAACTGGTTGAGGCGGTGCACCACGTGCTTGGTCAGAACGTTGCGATGCAGACTCACCACGTACCGCCCCGGCCCTGACATCTTCTGTAGCAACCCGGACTCGACCATGCGGCGCAGACGGTGGCTCCTGTTCGACGGAGACCCCTTGATCACGTCCTCGAGATCGCCCGCTTTGGCCTTCCCTTGGCGCGCCACCGCGTAGATCACATCTGCCTCCGTCTCCGTGAGCTCCCCCGCCGCGAGGGCGGCATTGACCGAGGGCACCACGACCTCCTCGGAAATGAAGCGGGGGGCAGCAAGCCGACTGACCCTGTCCATGTCGTCCTTGAGGCCGTGGATCACATACCCGGCCCAGGCCAGCACCCCCTCCGGGCTCAGGGAGTCCGCTCCCGCGAGGTGGTCGTAGTACGACTGCCGGTCGGCACCAAAAACGGCTGTGGGGTTGAGCGGACGCGCGGCGCTCCTGGAGGTGTAGCCCTGGTTGCTCAGCATGGCGTACGTCAGCAGGCGTGAGACCCGCCCGTTACCATTGGCAAACGGATGTATCCAGACGAACCGGTGGTGGACCAGCGCGATCTGGAGGAGTTGGTGCTGTGCGGGCACTTCCTTGTTTGCAAACTCCAGGAGCTGGTCCATGTCCGCCTGGACGGACCCTGGTGCGGGCGGGACGTGGGACGCTCCAGCGATCCCGACGGGGATTGTTCGATAGCTGCCCGGGTGCTCGTCACCCTCACGTTCGAGTCCCTGCACAGCGAGCTGGTGGAGTTCACGGATCAGCCCATGAGTCAGGGACAGCCTTCCATGGGCTGCCAACTCGTCCATGTAGTCAGTTGCCTGCTCCAGCTGCAGAATCTCTCGCACGGCGTCTGCTGCTGGCTTTCCCGTGGCCGCGGCCCGCCGGGCTTCGGCCACGACATCCGCCACCGTGGTCCGGTTCCCTTCGATGCGTGCCGACATGACGCTCGTGAGACCTTGGAACAGCCTGCGCAGCTCCAGGCCAAGAGGGTCATCAAGGTGCTCAGTACGAAAATCCACGCGCACCCGCTCCAGGGCGAACAGATCCGTCACGAGCGCACTCGCGAAATCGACCTCGGGGAAGACCATGGGTTGCATGTATCAAAATTTATCCGGGGATCAGACAGATTTGAACATCGGAGCCTCTGCCCCTTAGAAACACGGGGAAAGGAGGCAATACCCACTTGTAAATTCTTGACTTCTACGAGTATGGGAACTTGACGCTCACCTCCAGCGGGATACCCTTCTGGGCGACCCGATGCGAGGTGGTGGGCAGCCCCACGGTGGAGCTAAACTGTCCCCGTACGTTTTCGAGATCCACAGCCGTGGAGGAACGAGGCTTTCGTGCGTCAGGGGGTTGCCGGCTTCTTCAACGCCGGCACTAGACAGCGCTGACCGGACGCGGCGGGTGAAGACCACCCCGTCGTGCGCTTTCACCCACCCCTTTCCACCTCCCCGCGGCGACCGTGCTCCACGAGCGCGCCGAACGCCGTCGCCCTCCCGCACCACACGGCACGACGACGCCGCCCTCCCCCACCGCGCCCCTTGACACCCGGGCGCCCGCGCGCCGTCCTGACCCGCACGTGGCAGGCAGGGAAAGGCAATCCTCGAAGGACCAAATAACATGAATACGCATACAGAAACCGAGATCCGCAAGAGCTTCGTCAACTGCTCCAAGGGCGCCGCGCAGCGCATCAACATCCCGCAGGACGTGCTCCACGGGGACTGGGAGTCCCAGATCTTCCTGGGCTGGTACGACCCGAAGTCGCCGCGGGCGGGCTACGTCGTCGTCGAGACCGAGGACGGGCTGCGCGGACTGGTGCTCGAGAAGAACGCGCAGAAAACGAGCGGCGGCGCCCGCATGTGCCAGATCTGTCTGACGCTGCACCCGGCCAGCGGCGTCTCACTGGTATCGATCCAGCGCTCCAAGACCGCGAAGGACCGCTACAACTCCGTGGGCACCTACGTGTGCTCGAACCTGGCGTGCAGCGACTACACACTGGGGCGGCGGAAGCCCGAGGGCATCCGGCAGATGGAGGAGACCATGAGCCCGGAGGAGCGCGCAGAGCGCACGCTCGCCAACATGCGAGGGCTCGTGGAGCGCGTGGCCGAGGCCATGGGGAAGTAGCGGCCTCCGCGGCGGGGCGGACGCGGGCAGGACCCACCCCGCCGCCGGGCGCGCAGCGCGGACCGCCCCAGCTTGATCTGCGCCCGCGTCAGCTGGTGAAGGGCTTGGAGAAGATCGGAACCATGATGTCGCTGAAGTTCTCCTCGTTCGCCATCTCGCGGCGGAACTTCTGGCCCGGGTGGTGACGCACGAACTGGCGACGCCGCCCGGCCCAGAGGATCTCGGACGCCACGTACTGCCCGAGCATGCCGCCCATGCACAGGCAGAATGCGGTGATCGCGGCCTCGAGGACGTTCTCCCCGGCGTCTTCGAGGCCGAAGATCACGCCCAGGACACCCTGGTAGACGAGCATTCCCGGGAACAGCGGGAGCAGGACGACCATGAGCGTGGCGTTCGAGGCCAGGTTCAGGGCGCGGGTGAGGGTGACGCTCAGGATGCCCGCGACGATCGAGGCGATCAGGATGGCACCGAAGGAGCTGATGCCCAGAGAGGTGATGGCCAGGACGCCCAGCTGCACCAGACCGCCGAAGAGTCCGAGGGACACCAGCTTCCACCCACGACCACCCGAGGCGAGCGCGAAACCGGCGGAGACCACGGCGGCACCAAGGACGGTGAGGGCCCAGCGGGAGTCGTCCATCTGCAGCGTCTCGATGTAGTCCACGGAGTCCCCCACGAGCGGCCGCATGGCGTGGATCCCGATGGTCACACCGGCCACCAGACCGGCAGTGCTCGTGATGGCCTCGAAGATGCGCCCGGAGGCGGAGACGTACCACCCGGTGATGACGTCGTGCACCGCACCGTACGCGGCGATCCCCGCGAGCCACGCGGCCAGCGCGGCCACGATGCACACGGCCGTCTGGGTGATGTCGAAGAGCACCCCCGCCACGGTCGCCCCCAGCACCGCGGTCAGCCCCCCGGCCGCCAGGCTGAAGACCTCGGGGGCCTTGACGCGCTGGACGAGGGCGTAGACCCCGTAGACGACCGCGGAGACGATCGCGGCCGTGATGGCGGTGGGCCAGCTTCCGCCCAGGATGAGAGCGAACCCGACACCGAACATCGCGAAACCGGTCATCGTCAGACGGTGGCCGATGTGCCGGGACTCCGCGAGGATCTCGTCCATGCGCTGGATCCCCTCCTCTGCAGAGATCCGGCCGAGCACGAAGTCCTCCAGCACCTCGCCCGTGGCCGTGCGCAGCTGGATGTCCAGGGTCCCGGGCTGGGACTCGAACACGCGAGTGCTCGGCGCCTCGTCCGGCGCATCCTGGTGGCTGATGGTCACCTGCCCCAGGCCCACGCTCACCGTGACGTCCCGAAGGTCCGTCTTGCGAAAGATCGACAGCAGGGACTTGGTGGTGTTGGCGGACCCGGCCCCGCTGCGAATCAGGGCGTCCGCAATCTGGAAGGCGAGTTTGTAAGCAGCCTGTTCGGTGGTGAGCACCGACCAAGCGTAGTGGGACGGGGCGGTTACGGGCGAGGTGGGTGCGATCCCAGGGTGTGGGAGGTTGGACGCAAGGCGCAGCTCGGCTCGCCCGCGACGCAGCACAAGACGGGGAGCTGAAGACTTTAGAACCCCTCCAGCGCCATGTTCGCAAACCGTGAGTAGTGGCCCTGGAACGCCACCACGATCGTCTTCGTGGGACCGTTGCGGTGCTTGGCCACGATCACGTCCGCCTCACCGGCGCGCGGGGACTCCTTGTCGTAGACGTCCTCGCGGTGCAGCAGGATGACCATGTCCGCATCCTGCTCAATTGACCCCGATTCACGCAGGTCACTCACCTGCGGCTTCTTGTCCTGGCGCTGCTCGGAGCCACGGTTCAGCTGAGACAGCGCCACCACGGGCACGTCCAGCTCCTTTGCCAGGAGCTTGAGGGCACGGGAGAACTCGGAGACCTCCTGCTGACGGGACTCCACCTTCTTCCCGGAGCTCATGAGCTGCAGGTAGTCCAGGATCACCAGGTTGAGGTCGTGCTTCTGCTTGAGCCGGCGGCACTTGGCGCGGATCTCCATGAGGGACATGTTCGGGGAGTCGTCGATGAACAGCGGCGCCTCGTTCATCTTGCCCATGATCTGCGCGATCTTCGCCCACTGGTCGTCCTGCAGCGTGCCCGCGCGCAGGTCCTGCATGTTCAGCGTGCCCTCCGCGGAGAGCAGACGCATCGCGATCTCGTTGCGGCTCATCTCCAGGGAGAAGATCACCGAGGTCATCCCGTGCTTGATGGACGCGGAGCGCGCCACGTCCAGCGCGAGCGTGGACTTGCCCATGGCCGGTCGCGCCGCGATCACGATCATCTGCCCACCCTGGAACCCGTGGGTGAGCTCGTCCAGCTCCACGAACCCGGTGGGCACGCCCTGCATCCCGGAGCGGCTGCCCGCGGCCTCGATCTCATCCACGGTGGCTTCCATGACGTCCTTCAGCGGGACGTAGTCCTCCGCCGTGCGCCGCTCGGCTACCTGGTAGATCTCGCCCTGGGCCTCGTTGACGATGTCGTCCACTTCACCGTCGTGCGCGTAGCCCAGCTGCACGATCTTGGTCCCGGCCTCCACGAGCCGCCGCAGGACGGCGCGCTCGCGCACGATCTCCGCGTAGAACCCCGCGTTCGCGGCCGTGGGCACCGAGGCGATCAGCGAGTGCAGGTACGCGATCCCGCCGATCCGCTCGATCTCACCGTTCTTGGTGAGCTCGTCCCCCACGGTGATGGCGTCCGCCGGTTCGCCGCGCCCGTAGAGGGAGACCACGGCATCGTAGATGTTCTCGTGCGCCGGCTTGTAGAAGTCGACGCCGCGCAGCACCTCCACCACGTCCGCGATGGCGTCCTTGGAGAGCATCATCCCGCCCAGCACCGACTGCTCGGCCTGGTTGTCGTGCGGCATGGTGCGGCCGTAGTCCTCGCGCGGCCCGGAGGAGTATTCGGACACCCTTACCCACTTTCATCACGTCGGAGGCGCCCACCCGGTGCGGCGCCCGGTACATTCTCGCACCGCCCTCAGACGCGCAGAAGCGCCGTCACGCAGCCGGGACGACGCCGCCGCGCGGCTGGCTTCCAGCTCCCCCAGCCGTCCCCCGGTGGGGGCCACGGGCGACCAGCCGGCGTCGTCGTACCCCGGCGAGGTCAGTCATTCACAACCTGTGGAAAACTCTGTGGAGATCTTGTGGAACACACCGTGCGGAAGTGTGCACAGCATGTGGACTCGGCTGTGGAAAACCCGCCCCCTCTGGAAAGAACTCAGGCGAAGAGCGCGAACAGCAGCAGCCAGAGCAGGGGCGAGAACACCACGGACAGCACCAGCACCAGCACGTAGCGCCCGCGCAGCGCCGGGAACGCCACGGTTCCCGCGACCCCCATGACGAACGTCACCAGGGACGTGACCACGCTCAGCACCATCCCCACCAACAGGATCGTCATGGCTGTATGCGACCCGAAGCCGTTGCCGGTCGTGAAGCCTCCCAGGAAGAGCAGCGGGGTGAGGATCGCGCACGCGAATGCGGCCCAGAACAGTTTTCTGCCGGTTCTCGGACGGGAGGCTCTCATGCTCACCCAGACATGGTGCCATGCCCCGCTCCACGGTGACTGGACGGGCGCGGCGACGCACGTGTCCACGCGGGTGGGATCGTCGAGCACCACGGCTCACCCGCCCTGGACACGAAGGAACCCCGCGGCCGAAGCCACGGGGTTCCTTCGTTGAGCCGTCACACGGAGGGCAGTTCCTCAGCGCGCGGTGCGTGATCGCCTGGTGATCAGGCGGGCACGACCTCGAACTCGATGTTCGCGTTGACGTCCTCGTGCAGGTGGACCACGGCCTGGTAGACACCGGTGGTCTTGATGCGCTGGGTGAGGTCCACGCGACGCTTGTCGATGGAGCCGAGACCGGCGTTCTCCACTGCGGCGGAGATGTCACCGGCGCGGACCGTGCCGAACAAGCGACCCTCGGCACCGGACTTGACCGGAACGGTCAGCGTGGTGGAGGTGAGCTTGGCGGCGAGCGCCTGCGCATCCTCGAGGGAGTGCAGCTCGCGCGTGGCGCGGGCCTGCTTGATGGAGTCGATCTGCTTCTCGGCGCCGCGGGACCACGGGGTCGCGAAGCCGCGGGGGAACAGGAAGTTACGGGCGTAGCCGTTCTTCACGTCCACCACGTCGCCCGCGGAACCGAGCCCGGAGACTTCCTGGGTCAAGATGATCTTTGCCATGAATTCTCAGTCCTCTCTGATCAGCGGCCAGCGCCGGAGTAGGGCAGCAGTGCCACTTCACGAGCGTTCTTGATCGCCTGGGCGATCTTGCGCTGCTCCTGGACGGACACGCCGGTCACACGGCGAGCGCGGATCTTGCCGCGATCGGAGATGAACTTGCGCAGAAGGGCGACATCCTTGTAGTCGATCTCGGTGATGTCGGCCGCCTTGAGCGGGTTCTGCTTTGGTTTCGGCTTGCGGATTTCAGCCTTGGCCATCGTGGTGCTCCTTTTCTGGTGCGGAGCCCGCAGGCGCACCTGCGGGATGGGTGGTTGTGATGAGGTTTAGAAGGGAGGCTCGTCCTCGGAGTCGGCGCCCCAGTCGTAGTTGCCCCCGGAGGACTGGCCCCACGGGTCACCACCCTGTTGACGCTGCTGCTGGCCGCCACGGCTGCCCTGGTTCCCGTTGAACCCGCCGCCCTGACCGCCCTGGTTTCCGCCGAAGCCGCCACCCTGCTGGTCGTTGAAACCACCCTGGTTGCTGCTCTGGCCTCCACCGAAGCCGCCCTGACCGCCGCCGAAGCCCTGGTTCCCACCGTAGGAGTTGCCTCCGCCGCGCGAGTTCCGGTTGACCTTGGCGGTCGCGTACCTCATGGAGGGGCCGATCTCGTCCACTTCCAGCTCGGTGCTGGTGCGGCGCTCCCCTTCTTTGGTCTCGTACGAGCGTGCCTTGAGCCGTCCCTGGACGATCACGCGGGTGCCCTTGGTGAGGGACTCCGCGACGTTCTCCGCGGCCTCACGCCAGACGGAGCAGCGCATGAAAAGAGTTTCCTGGTCTTTCCACTCGTTGCTCTGCCGGTCGAAGGCACGCGGGGTGGACGCAACGGTGAAGTTGGCCACGGCGGCTCCGGACGGCGTGAAGCGCAGTTCGGGGTCGGCAGTCAGATTTCCGATCACTGTAATGACGGTGTCGCCAGCCATGTGAACCTCCGGATTCTGTGGACGCTGGATACGAGACACGGTGAGTTGAAAAGCATGTCACGGTCGGGGTGCGGGACCCCGTTCGTGGGCACGCGGTGTGCAGTCCGGATGGACGTGCACGCTCAACTCACTTGCCGTGGATCTTCTGCTCTTCCGGACGGATGATCTTGGTGCGCATGACGGCCTCGTTGAGGTTCAGGACGCGGTCCAGCTCCTTGGCGGTCTGCGGCTCGGCGGTGAAGTTCACCACGGCGTAGATGCCCTCGGACTTCTTCTGGATCTCGTAGGCCAGGCGACGACGGCCCCAGATGTCGAGCTTGTCGACGGTGCCGTTCTCCTTGGTGACGACCTCGAGGAACTTCTTGAGGGTCGGCTCGACGGCGCGCTCCTCCACCTCGGGGTTGAGGATGACCATCAGTTCGTATTCACGCATGTAAAGAACCCACCTCCTTCGGGCTAAGCGGCTGCGGTCTCTCCACAGCAGGAGGTTCTGTGCGTATGTCGGTGCCGGCAACGTGGAACGCACGGCACACAGACTTGCCTACTTTACTACAGCGGCGCCTCAGTAGCCACCCACCCGGCGGGCCAGCCGGGCGTTGAGGACGGCCACGCGCACGGGGATCACGAAGAGGTCGATGAACATGAGGATCCACAGCGGGACCAGGAAGATCCAGCCGACCAGGATGCCCACGGTGGCCCAGCCGATCAGGCCGAGCAGGAGGTAGAAGATGCCCTGGACGGGCTGCGCGAGGTAGAACTTGTGGATCCCGAGCTGACCCAGGAAGAACCACAGCACGTAGGCGAGCACGGTGGACTTCCCGCCCACCACGTTGACATTCACGGGCTGGCTCACGGGCCAACCCTGGCCCCACTGGCTGGAACCGCCCGAGGGTCCGAACCCTTTGCCCTGGCCATAGCCGCGGGCACTCTGGTCGCGCGGGGGCAGCGGCTCGGCCCTGTAGTACTCGGGTTCATCGGCCATGGCGGACCCCTCTCCTCGTCCCCGGCTGCCGTGGTGCAGCCACCTCCATGGTAAAAGCGTGAAACTCACTTCTCGGCGTCGGTCAGCGCTGAGCGCAACCGCACCTCGGTGGTGAGCTCCTCGCCGGTGCTCCGGGCGCTCACGTCGATCCCGAACCGCACGGTGCCGCTGCGCTGCCGCCCGTTCTCGAGCCACGTCACCTTCGCCTGGGTCGCCCGGAACCGTGCCGCGTGGAACGCGAGGGGCTCCTCGGCGTCCGGCTGCAGCAGGAGCGAGGGCCGGGATGTCACCTCCCAGCGGACGTTGGAGACTCCCCCGGACAGCCCGCCCTCGTCCGGTGAGGCGCTGGCGGTCCCGGACGCGGACGACGTCGCCCGCTCCAGCTCCCGGGGCACGGGACAGGACGCGGCGTCGAACTGCAGATCCCGCTCGCACGCCCCGAGCGTGCGCTGCACCTCGGTCTCCACCGACTGCCACATGCGCGGGGACGGTGCCACCGTGAGCTCCTCGGTCACCGCCGGGCGCGGGTCGGTGAGAGATATTGCTGCAGTGGCATGTTCTTTGGTGAGGAGGTAGGAGTCACCCGGCAGCGCGACGTCGTACCGTCCCGGCAGCGCCTCGAAGCGCCAGGCCCGTGCGTGCGGCCGCGAGGAGTCCGGTGACGTGACGTGCCCGGCGTCCGGGCGGACCTTCTCCCCGTTGACCGCGAGTGCGTCCAGGGGCCCGGGCATGCGCACCTCCACGCTGGTGTCGTCGCGTGTTAGCAGGCGCCAGGCGTCGTTGAACGGGCCCCACGCGCTGACCTGCTCCACGGTGTAGGTGCGCCGGACCGTGGAGCCGCCCCCCAGGTGGACGTCCACCGAGACCACGGCGTGCCGGCCCTGCACCATGGTGCCCACGACATCGTGCCCCACCGGCCGGTCGGCCGCCGCCCGGTAGACCCGGTTGGGGAGCAGCTGTGCGAGGTTCTGGCCGCCGCCCACGAGCAGGGGTGCGAGGACCTGGCGGGAGCTGCCGTTCTCGAGGTGGCCGAGGTAGGCGTCCACCGGTGCCCGGGGATCCCGGGCGACGACCACGTAGTTGGCCACCGCGGCCCACGCCGCCACGGTCACGACCACCACCGCCAGGATGAGCGCGAGGGGACGCCGCAGGGTGTTCCACGCGGGGATGCTCACGGGCGCGGAGGACTCCCGCTCTCCGTCGGTCATCGGTGCGCGCCCTACTGCACGGCCGAGGCGCCCAGCGCCGCCGCCTTGCGCCCGCGGAACATGTCCACCACCACGGCCACCACCAGGTAGATCAGGAACAGGTAGCGCACCACGGCCAGCAGGTCCTGGGCGCTCCAGCCGAACTCTTCGATCCACGGCAAGGTGGGCCACGCGGAGGAGGGCAGCACCACGGTGGCCCAGTAGAGCATCTCCACCACCTGCCACAGGCCGAACTCGATCCAGTTGCGCCGGCACAGGATCACGAGGGGCACGAGCCAGACCACGTAGTTGAGCGAGTACTCCTTGGCCAGCAGGATGTAGAGGGCGAGCAGCAGGAAGGTGACCTGCACCACGGACGGCTCGCGCTTGCTCAGCAGCGCCACGAGCAGGACGAACACGAGGCCCAGGACCATGCTCAGCAGCACGTACTGGCCGCCGTCGCCCAAGCTCGTTCCGGTGCGGGGCTCCACCACGGAGGTCCACACGTTCCACAGGGAGGAGCGCTCCGTGTCCGAGCGAACCATGTCCCCGAACTGGGCGCGCCAACGGTCCCAGGAGGTGATCATGTACGTGCCGTTGATCAGCGCCCACGCGATGACCGCGCACAGCAGCGCGGAGACGATGTCCTTCAGGAAGCGGTGGCGCGCGGCCATGATGAGGATCGCCACCAGCACCACCACCGGGAAGAACGCCACAGAGGCGCCGAAACCCACCATGATCCCGGCGAGCGCCGGGTTTCCGCGCACGTAGCCGAGCAGCGCGAGCATCATGAACAGCACGGCCCACAGGTCCCAGCTCTGGAAGCCCACGAGCACGATCACGGGTGCGAGCGCCATGACCAGCGCGTCCGTGCGGCGGTTGCCGCTGAGCGAGGAGACCACGGCCACGATCGCGAGCCACACGAGGGCGAGAAGCACCAGGGAGAGGTCCAGGTAGAAGCCCTGCCCCACGTCCAAGCCCATGAGGGAGGAGAGGTTGGAGGCGAACCACCCGATGATGGTGGTGATCATGCCCACGAGCACCGGCTGGTCTCCGGTGGGTCCACCGGTGAAGAATCCGTTGGCCACGTCCGTGGAGTGCACGCCCAGGTCCCCCGTGCCGATCACGGTGGCGCACAGCTGGGGAACCTGCTCGGCCATGTGCCAGTCCGGCACACGGCAGGGGATGCGCAGCAGGTAGGCCATCATGACCGTGTAGAGGCCGAGGCCCAGCAGCACCAGACCGGCATTTCCTCCGGACCTGTTGCGCGCACCTTCCAGGCTCATGCGGGTACTCCTCGGCCGTGACGACGTTTGGCCCCAAGTGTTCCACGAGGGCGGGTGATCCACACGCCGCGGCGCGTGAACGCAGTGCCGCCACCTCCTGCGACGACGACGCCGCGCACGCGCCGTCAGGAGGCGACGACACCCTTCTCGCGCGCCCAGGTCAGGAGCCGCTCGCGTGCGACATCCTCCCCCACAGCACCCTCGTCCAGGCGCATCTCCAGCAGGAACTTGTAGGCACGGCCCACCACGGGCCCGGGCGGGACGCCCAGGACCGCCATGATCTGCTGCCCGTCCAGCTCGGGGCGCACGGCCTCGAGCTGCTCCTGCTCGGCGAGCTGGTCGATGCGCCGCTCGAGCTCGTCGTAGTGCGCGGCGAGCCGGGCGGCCTTGCGCCTGTTGCGGGTGGTGACGTCCGAGCGGGTGAGCCGGTGCAGCCGTTCAAGCTCGTCCCCGGCGTCGCGCACGTAGCGGCGCACCGCGGAGTCGGTCCAGCCCGCCTCGCCGTATCCGTAGAAGCGCATGTGCAGCTCCACGAGGCGTGTGACGCGCTTGATGGTCTCGTTGTCGAAGCGCAGGGCCTTCATCCGCCGGCGTGTGATCTTGGCGCCCACCACCTCGTGATGGCGGAAGCTGACCGCCCCGGAGGGCTCGAAGCGCCGGGTGGCCGGCTTGCCGACGTCGTGCATCAGGGCCGCGAAGCGCAGCGCGAAGTCCGGGGCGGGAACGGGGCCGTCCGGGCCCGTCTCCTTCTCCGCGGCCTGTTCCATGACCGTGAGGGAGTGCTGGTAGACATCCTTGTGGTGGTGCGCCGCGTCCGTCTCGAGCTGCAGGGCGGGCACCTCGGGCAGCACGATCTCCGCGAGCCCCGTCTCCACCATCAGCTCGACGCCGCGGCGCGGCTGGGCGCCGCAGATCAGCTTCACGAGCTCCTCGCGCACGCGCTCCGCCGAGACGATCTCCAGCCGCGGCGCCATCGCCGTCATGGCCTCCCGCACGGGCTCCACCACGTCCAGGCCCAGCTGGGACGTGAACCGTGCGGCGCGCATCATGCGCAGGGGGTCGTCCGTGAAGGAGTCCTCCGGGGTGCCGGGCGTCCGCAGCACCCCCGCGGCCAGGTCCTTGACGCCGCCGAACGGGTCCACGAGCTCCATGTCCGGCAGACGCAGGGCCATGGCGTTGACCGTGAAGTCCCGGCGGCGCAGGTCCTCCGTGAGGTCGTCCCCGAAAGCCACCGTGGGCTTGCGCGAGTCCGGGTCGTAGTCCTCCGCGCGGTAGGTGGTGACCTCCAGCTGCATCCCGGCCTTGCGCATGCCGATGGTCCCGAACTCCCGGCCAATCTCCCAGTGGGCGTCCGCCCAGTCTCGGATGATCGCCAGCGTCTGGTCCGGGCTCGCGTCAGTGGTGAAGTCCAGGTCCAGGGCGTCCCTGCCCAGCAGCAGGTCCCGCACGGGACCGCCCACCAGGGAGAGCTCGTGGCCCGCCCGGTCGAAGAGGCGCCCCAGCTCGCGCGAGACGGGGTGGAGTGAGGAGGTGTCCGGCAGCTGCGTCATGATGAGAGCCATTATCGCATCACCGGGCCGCGGACCACCGTGCGACGGAGCGCACGCGGGACGCACACGCAGTGCCGGGCGCGCTGTGAGAAGCGGGGCGGGGCGGCGGACCCTGGGCCCACGGAGGCGAGGGGAGCGCGGAGGCCCCGAGCGGCGTCGTCCCCGGTGAGCGTCCCCACCCCAGCCCCCTGGGCACCCCTGGCCCATCAGGGAGTGCCATGCGAAAGTGGCTAAGGTAGGGGCCATGGCTTTCCCCGTACCCAGCGCGCCCAAGAGGCGACCGAACCAACCGGTCTCTGCGCTGCCCACGGTGGAAGAGGTCTCGGCCGGTGGGATCGTGGTCAACCTGTCCGACCCCACTCACCCCGTGGCCATCATCGCCCGCATCAACCGCGGCGGACGCCTCGAGTGGTGCCTTCCCAAGGGTCATCCCGAGGGTGAGGAGACCAACCAGCAGGCCGCCGTGCGGGAGATCGAGGAGGAGACCGGGATCGAGGGCCGGGTGCTCTCTCCCCTGGGCAGCATCGACTACTGGTTCACGGTCGCAGGGCACCGCGTGCACAAGACCGTCCACCACTTTCTGCTGGAGGCCACCGGCGGCTATCTGACCACCGAGAACGATCCGGACCATGAGGCCGTGGATGTAGCGTGGTCCGGGATCGACGACCTCGGCCGGAAGCTGTCCTTCCCCAACGAACGGCGGATCGCAGACATCGCCAGGGAATACATCATCCACCAGCTGTAGGGCGGTCCCGCTCGAACCGTCGTGCGCCGCACACGGTCCCACCCCTCGCGCAGGAGGCCTTGTTCCATGCAGAAGTCCGGGGCGCGCGCCAGCGCCGTGATGGCCTCGGGGACACTGGTCTCCCGCGTCCTGGGGTTCGTGAAGACCTTCCTCATCACCGTGGCCATCGGCTCCGCCACCACCATGGCGGACGTCTTCCAGCTGGCCAACACCCTGCCCAACCTGATCTACGTGCTGATCGCCGGCGGCGTGTTCAACGCCGTGCTGGTCCCCCAGATCATCAAGGCGTCCAAGGCCGAGGACGAGGGTGCGGACTACATCTCCCGGCTGATCACCCTGGCCGTCATCGCGCTGCTGGTGATCACCACTGCGGTGGTGGTGTGCGTGGGCCCGATCATGCGCCTGATGGGCCCCGGGTGGACGGACGCCCAGCTGGCCATGGGCACCACGTTCGCGCTCATCACGTTTCCGCAGATCTTCTTCTACGGGCTCTACACGGTGGTGGGGCAGGTGCTCAACGCCAAGGGGGCGTTCGGCGCGTACATGTGGGCCCCGGTGCTCAACAACCTGATCGCCATCGCGTCTCTGCTGGTGTTCATCCGCCAGTTCCATCCCTTCCGCCTGGAGCACCACACGGTGGAGAACTGGACCCCCGGGCAGACCTTCTGGCTCGTGGTGATGGCCACGGTCGGCGTGGCAGCGCAGGCCCTGATCCTGTTCTGGCCCCTGGCCCGCCTGGGTCTGAAGATCCGTCCCCGCTTCGGCTGGCGCGGCATCGGCCTGGCCGCGGCCGGGAAGCTGGGCGGGTGGACGCTGGCCACGGGTGTCGTGGCGAACCTCGCGTTCATGGCCCTGTACCGCACCGCCGCCATCCCCACCGGCGCCCGGTCCGACGCCGCTCCCGGCCCGGGTGCCCCCGTTCCGATCGCGGGCACGGCCGTCCTGGACCAGGCCACCATGCTCTACGCGCTGCCCCACGGGGTGATCGGGCTGTCCATCGCCACCGTGCTGTTCAACAGCATGGCCGCCGCGGTGGACAAGGGTGACCGCGCCGCGCTCGTGCGCTCGCTGTCCTCGAGCCTGCGCGTGACCGGTGTGGCCACCGTGTTCTGCATGGTCGCGCTGATCATTTACGCCGGGCCCCTGGGCATGCTGTTCTCTGGCGACGCCCCGGCCGCCGGTGCCGTGATCGGGCAGGTCATCACGCTCATCGCCATCGGTGCGCCGTTCATGTCCACCGCGTTTATGCTCGGGCGGGCATTCTATGCGCAGGAGGACGCCAGGACGCCGTTCGTGGTGCAGCTGGCAGTCTCGGTGTTCACGGTGCTGTGCGCCGTGGTCATCGGGCATGCATTCCGTCCCGAGCACATGGTCTACGCCATTGCCATCTGCTACGCGCTGCAGAACATCCTCGCCACGGTGATCTACCACGTGGCCCTCACCCGGCGGATCGGGGACTACGGCCTCTCGCGGATCGTGGGCAGCCACGCGCGGATCCTCGCTGCGGCACTCGTCGCGGGTGTCGCGGGCGCGGGGATGCTCTGGTGGCTCGGCGGGTACCGCACGGATGGCCTGCCGTGGCACGGCCAGGCGTGGGCGATCATCACCCTCGCGGTGGGCGGCACGGCCATGGCCGTGGTCTACGCGGTGGCCCTGAAGGTGTTCCGCGTCCAGGAGTTCACCACCCTGCTGGCCCCGTTGAAGGCCAAGCTGGGCCGCTAGACTGCCCCCAAGAACCCCCTCGCGTCCGTGGGACCGCCGCGGCGCCCGATTCAGTAGGGAGCCATCGTGTCCCAGCCCATTGCGCTCGGAACCGTCCTGGGGGGCCGTTACAAGGTTGTAGCGTCCCTGACGAGCACCCCCGAGGGGGATCACGTCCTGCAGGGGGAGGACCAGATCCTGCGCCGAAGGGTCTCGATCCTGGTTCCCTCCACCGGGCACGAGTCTTTCGTGGTGGAGCGGGCCCGATCGCTTGCCGGTGGAGCAGGGCACAGCGGGTTCCAGGTCCTGGACATGGGACAGACGGATGACTCCACCTACCTGGTGACTTCCTACTACCCCGCGGACGACCTCCTGGACGCGCTGCTGACCCGGGACGACGATTCCGAGGACGACTCGCTCTCGGACGACATCTTCGGCGGCTCCCGCACCGCGGCGTCCTCCTCCTACATCTACGAGGAGCCGGACCCCACCCAGCCCCAGCAGGTCGTCGCCGCGTCGGACGCAGGCAGCGCCGCGCAGCCGGCCGTGACCCGCTGGGACCCCTCCGACTACGACGACTACGACGACGCCCCCGCAGCCCCCTCCGTGCGCAACCGGCTCGGCGTGCGCCGCAAGGTGCGCCCCGGGGCCGTGCGCTCCACGATGTTCGACCGCGAGGTATCCCGCGCCGGTGCAGCTGGTGCGTCCGCCGCCGCGGGGGAGATCGACCCCACATACGACGGTGACAACCGTTACGAGAGCTACGCCCGCACCGAGGGCAAACCGGGCCGCCTCGACGAACGCTCAGCCACCCCTCGCGGGGCCGATCGCGACGCCGCCGGAGCCGGCCCCGCAGATGACGCCACCGCGGTTGCGGCGGCATCCCGGGCCGGGGCCTCCGCCACGGTCGGTGCACGCACACAGCGTCCCGAGAGATCCCGTCCCGAGAGCTCCCGCCCTGAGAAACCCCGTGCCGGATCCTCTGCGGCGACGGCGGCCGGCGCGACCGGCAGCACCGAGACAGACACCGAGCACGGGGGCGGGGGCGCCAAGCTAGTGGCCACCACCGAGGACCGGCGGAAGGGTCCGTTGCGGTGGCTGATCCTGCTGCTGCTCGTCCTGGCCCTGGTTGCGGTGATTGTCCTGGGCTTCCGCAGCCTGGGATCGCTGACGAGCCAGTTCTCCCAGGAGGGGCCCGCGCAGCAGAACGCGGCCCCGTCGGAGGCAGGCAGCCCCCTAGCGACGTCGTCCCCGTCCTCGAACGCGACCCCCGAGATCACCGGCGTGACACGCGTGACCGCGGACCCGAACTTCATGTCCGACACGGACGCGACACTCAACCAGGCCACGGACGGCAACCCCGCCACCTACTGGCTCAGCTACGGCTTCTCGAGCACCCAGTTCGGAGGCCTGGTGCAGTACGTGGGGCTGGCCGGGCAGCTGAAAGAACCCGCGCCGGTCCAGGAGGTCACGGTGCAACAGGCCAACGGCTCGGGCGGGCAGTTCACGGTGTACGTCTCCGACAGCCCCTCGCTGGACGGTGCCGAGAAGGTGGGCTCAGGATCCTTCACCGGTCCGGAGATCCGCGTGCCCCTCTCGGACGCGGCGCGTAGCAAGCCCCACCAGTACGTGCTGGTCGTGTGGGACCAGCTGCCGCAGCTCAAGAGCCCGATCGGCGGCTACCAGTACGGCCTGCGCATCGGCGAGCTGACGGTGCGGTGAAGTGAAGGTGCGGAGGGTTGACGTGCCGTGGGTCCACGGCGCTGTGGCAGCTCGGTGGTGGTCGTGAGGCTGGCCAGCTGCGTCCGTCGTCCCGGCCCGTGCCCCGTCATCCGGCCGCGGGCGGGGTCCGCGAGCACCCGCCCCGCGTCGCGGAATATCTGAACGGGCTCCCCACGTTCTGACGTGTAGTCCACCTCCGCAGACGCGGTGATCCATGGAAAGGCTGTCATACCAGTGAGCAATCAGTCCGGCATGTTCTCCAGCGCCGTGAACCTCGACCTCGGCGCCTCAGTGCAGACCGCGCCCGCCGCGGTGGCAGGGGCCTCGGACGACGACGCCGTGCACGACGTCGTCATCGTAGGTTCCGGTCCCGCGGGCTACACCGCAGCGATCTACACCGCGCGCGCCAATCTGAACCCTGTGGTGCTGGCCGGGTCGGTGACCGCCGGCGGCGAGCTGATGAACACCACCGAGGTGGAGAACTACCCGGGGTTCATCGACGGCATCATGGGCCCGGACCTCATGGGCAACATGCAGCAGCAGGCCGAGCGCTTCGGCGCGGACATCCGCTACGAAGACGTGGTGTCCGTGGAGCTGGAGGGTGAGGTCAAGACCGTCACGGTGGAGGACGGCACCGTGCTGCGTGCCCGCGCCGTGATCATCTCCACGGGCTCCGAGTACCGCAAGCTCGGTCTGCCCGACGAGGAGCGGCTCTCCGGCCACGGCGTCTCGTGGTGCGCCACGTGCGACGGCTTCTTCTTCAAGGGCCAGAACATCGCTGTGATCGGTGGCGGTGACTCTGCGATCGAGGAGGCCACTTTCCTCACCAAGTTCGCGGACAAGGTCACCCTGATCCACCGACGGGACGAGTTCCGTGCCTCGGAGATCATGCGGCAGCGTGCCCTCGACGACCCGAAGATCGAAATCCTCTGGAACACCAAGGTCACGGGCATCAACGGGGAGAACAAGGTGGAGTCCCTCGACCTCGAAGACACCGTCACCGGAGAGGCCTCCGAACTGGCCGTGACCGGTCTCTTCGTCGCCATCGGCTCGGATCCCCGCGTGGGCCTGGTAAAGGACCAGCTGGAACTCACGGCGGACAGCACCATCGCCGTGGACGGCCGCACCTCCACCACGTCCCTGCCGGGAGTCTTCGCCGCCGGTGACGTGGTGGACCCCACCTACCGCCAGGCCATCACCGCGGCCGCGTCCGGTTGCGTGGCCGCCGTGGACGTGGAGCACTACCTGGCGGCCCTGGACAGCTGATCCGGCCCCACCCTCGCCTCCCGAACCCCCGGGAAGAACCATCGAAAGGAAAAGACATGAGCGCAGCGAAAGACGTTACGGACGCCACCTTCCAGGCGGAGGTGCTCGAGAACTCCAAGCCCACCATCGTGGACTTCTGGGCGGAGTGGTGCGGCCCCTGCCGCCAGCTCGGTCCCGTGCTGGATGCTCTCGCGGCCGAGCACGCAGAGCAGGTGGACGTGGTGAAGGTGAACGTGGACGACAACCCCGCGATCGCCTCCCAGTACGGCATCACGTCCATTCCGGCCGTGTACCTCTTCGCGAACGGAGAGGTCGCCAAGACCTCCATCGGCGCGAAGCCCAAGTCCGCCCTTGAGAAGGAATTCGGGGACTACCTGTCCCCCTCCGCCTAGGACACACCACCCGGGCCCGCCACGGACAAGTGAGCGGGCCCGGGTTTTCTCTGAGACGATGCAGGTCCGAGCTCCGTCCGACCGGGACGGACCGACACCCACGGGGAGATCCACGTGCAGCACCCAACTCCCGGAGCCACCCTCCGCCACGGCATGAGCGACCGACGTGTCGTGGGCCTCAGGGAACGCCTCCTGAGGGCGGGGAACACGGACACGGGCATTGCGCCCGAGAACGTGTCGGATCCAGCGCTCTTCGACGAGCGCGTGGACCGGGCGGTGCGGTGGTTCCAGCAGCACAAGGGACTCATCGTGGACGGTCTCGTGGGGCTCGAGACCGACGCCGCACTCAACGACGCCCAGTACACCCTCGGCGACCGCCCGCTGTACTTCAACGACATGGAGCCGCTGCACGGGGATGACGTCGAGGAGCTGCAGAACAACCTCTCCCTGTTGGGTTTCTACTACGGTCACCTGAACGGCACGTTCACGCAGAAGACCGCCTACGCTGTGCGTGAGCTGCAGTGCAGCCTGGGTGTGGAGTGCGACGGCGTCGTGGACCTTGAGACCCTCACCGGACTCGCACGGGTGAGCAAGAAGATCACCACCTCCAAGGCGTTCTCCCTGCGAGACCACCAGCGCCTGGAGGCGCTGCACGAAGCCCTGCGTGACCGTGTGATCGTGCTCGTCCCCTCCCGTGCCAGCTCCCAGGTAGAGCCCGCGGGTGCGCCCTCGGATTTCGCCGCGCAGCAGGACTCCATCAGCTACGAGGTGGCCCTGCGCAGCTACGACCTGCTCCACAACGTGGGAGCCGCCCCGGTGCTCGTAGATCCCTCCCCCGAGAGCCTTCCGTCTTCCATCGCGGGCACGGAACCCGAGGCGGAGAGTGACGCGACCAGCGCCACGCTCCACGCCGAGGGTGGTGCGGTGACCGTTGCTGCTGCTGGTGATACGGCCGCTGTCAGCACCCCTGAGGCCGACCCGTCTGATGGAGGCACCGCTGATGCTGTGCGGGGGGCCGGACACGGTCATGGTGTGATGATCGCAGGCGTCGAGGGCGAGACGTCCAAGGCCCCCCGACACGTCGTGGCCTCCGTCGACGAGGTGCTGCGAGAGCGGTCCGACGCCCTCATCATCCGTCTGCAGTGCGACTGGAACGCCTCCCCGCAGGCCCAGGGCGTAGCGACCTTCTTCTGGGGGGCACCGGAATCCGGCCAGCCCTACTCCCCCATCGGACAGCTTGCCTCCGACAAGATTTTGCGTGAGCTGGTGTCCCGCACCGGCGCTCAAGACCTGGGAAGCCACGCACGCCAGTGGAGTGCTCTGCGCAGCGCCGGTACCGCCGCGGCGTGGGTCGATCTTGGCTACCTCTCCAACGAGGCTGAGGCGAAAAAACTCAGCCGTGGTTCCTACCGTGCCCGGCTGGCCGAGTCCGTGCTCTGTGGACTCCAGCGTGTTCTCGTACCGGAGCCCTCACCCGCGGCCACCGGCACCATGAGCCTGGCGGACATCCAGAACTACTACCGCAACGAACCCTGATCGTGCCGGTGTCCCCGCTCACCGGTGGGTAGGGCGGCGATCCCATCCCAGGCTCGCGACATACTGAAGGGCCCCGATGTTTCACGTGAAACATCGGGGCCCTTCTCTCAGTTCTCAGTTCTCAGCGTCTAGTTTGGGGTCCAGCACGTCAATAATCCGGTTCAGGTCCTCGACTGAAGCGAACTCGATGGTCATCTTCCCCTTACGAGCTCCGAGCTGAATCTTGACGCTCGTGTCCAGCTTGTCGGAGAACGCGTCCGCGATGTATCCGAGCCGGTCGTCATGCCGGTTCGCTGGCGCCTTGCGCTTCGTGGCACGCCGTTTGAGGCCATCTGCCAAAGCCACGGCTTCCTCCGTCGCGCGGACAGAAAGCCCCTCTGCAACAATTCTCTGGGCTAGCCGTTCCATCTCTGCGGGATCCGAAAGAGCGAGGAGTGCGCGCGCGTGCCCCGAGCTCAGCACGCCCGCCGCTACACGCCTCTGCACGAGAGCTGGCAGACGAAGCAAACGCAACGTATTGGAGATCTGGGGACGAGAGCGGCCAATTCTATCGGAAAGCTGCTCCTGTGTGGCCCCGAACTCCTCCATCAGTTGCTGATATGCCGCTGCCTCCTCGAGCGGATTCAGCTGTGCCCGGTGCAGGTTCTCCAGCAGCGCATCACGCAACAGGTCGTTGTCGGCCGTGTCGCGGATGATAGCCGGGATGACATCCAGGCCAGCCTCCTGCACGGCTCGCCACCGGCGCTCTCCCATGACGAGCTCGTATCTACCTTCCCCCTCCTCGCGACTCGGCCGCACCACGATGGGCTGCAGTACGCCGAGTTCCTTGACGGAGAATGCCAGCTCAGCGAGTTCGTCCTCATCGAAGACCTGACGCGGCTGCCGCCGGTTCGGGTGAATGTCTGCCACCGGGACCTCGGCAAATCGGGCTCCGGGGACCATCTGCAGCTCGTTGTTCGACGCTCTGGCGTCCTCGGTGCCCGGGGCGGTCCTGTCAGGCGTCTCCGACCCCACATGATCAGGGACCGCACCGGGCTCCGGAGACGCCGTCGGTGCGGCCTTCACCGACTCGACTCGTCGGCCGCCCGCCGTGGAACGTGTCGGCTTGTCGTTACCTGGTACTGCGAGTGCATCGATACTGTCGGGAGTGGAGGTTGTTTGAAGTGGAACATCGGTGCCATGGGCACGCGACTCGTCGTTCACAGGCTGGTCACCGTTCGTTTCGGCGCTTGCCGTGACGTCACCCTTACCACCTGAGCCACCCGCGGATTCCGACCCGGCGTTGCTGGTTGGTCGCGGCTCCGGGGTCTTGGGCGATGTTTCACGTGAAACATCGAAGGACTTGGAGACTTCTTCGCTCTCCGCCTCTCCAGCAGAGTGCTCCCCCTGATTCCCTGATGACAAGAAGAACATGTCGACCGGTCGACTCACAGATGTTGTGCTTCGCAACGCCTGAACCATGTCCCGGCGCTTCCGCGCCGGCTTGGCCGGTTCCCTTACTCCCTTCGAAGCCACGGTCCCCGGCGGTGTTTCACGTGAAACATCGTGCCCTTTATCGGAGGTAGGCCGCTCACCCGAGGTCGACGAAGACCCGACACTATTCGGGGCCGCGGAGGCCTTTCGGGTTGTGGAGGACACCGCGCGCTTCCTCACAGGGACGCCCGTTGCCTCACGATTCTCCGCCGTCCCTTCTGCGTTCTTGGTACCCGATGCCGCCGCCCCCGATGGTTCCCGAGGCATCGATGTGGACTGTCTAGAAGCAGCCTTCTCGCTCTTCTCCGCCTTGTTCGCCTTGTCCCCCGTGTCGGTCTTCGAGTCCGACGTCGTGGACGCAATCTTCCCAGCCACACGCTTTGAGGCCTTCGACGGATCTGCCGTGACCCCCTTGCCGGAACCAGCCTCCTTGCCCTGAGGATCTGGTGCGCGCCCCTCAGCGGCCCCACGTTCTCTGGTGCGAGTGTCAGTGGACGACTGCCCCCCAAGCTTCTCGCTCCCTGCCGCTGAGTTCTCCGCACTGCTCGGTTCGCCGCTCGGAATCAGGGCACCGAGGCCCCTGCCAAGTCCACGACGTCGTTCTGCCACGATGATGTCCCTCCACGTAGTAATCGTTGCATCCATCGTAGTCAACGCAAGGGTGGAAGAACCGCCGAAAAGCTGTGTTTGCCGGTCAGCGACCTCCCCTCAGTCGATGTTCGTTCCCCAAGCGGCCCCCAGACAAGGTGCGCATCGCGTACTTCATGGCCGCCTATTGTGCGCCAGGATTTCAAGCACGTGAAGCACTCCCAGAACTCGATAACGACGAAGGGCCGCGATGTTTCACGTGAAACATCGCGGCCCTCGGGCTGGAAAAATCGCTGCTGACTCCCGGTTACCTACGAGGTCGGCGCCCTCGATGCCAGCTCGGCTGCCGCCTCCAGGTAGGACAGCGCGCCCGTGGAACTCGGATCATAGGTGATGACGCTCTGCTGATAACTCGGTGCCTCGGAGATGCGCACGGAGCGCGGAATCATTGTCTCCATGACCTCATCCGGGAAGTGCTGACGCACTTCGTCGGCCACCTGTGACGCGAGGTTCGTGCGCCCGTCGTACATGGTGAGGAGAATGTTGGATACCGTGAGCCCGGGGTTCAAGTGCCTTTGGATCATTTTGATGTTGTTGAGCAACTGGCTGAGCCCCTCGAGTGCGTAGTACTCGCACTGGATGGGGATGAGGACCTCAGTGGCCGCCACGAACGCGTTGATGGTCAGCAGGCCCAGACTCGGCGGGCAGTCGATGAACACGTAGTCCAGACGGGGGAGCCCTGCTTCTTCGCGTGCTGCGGCGTACTCGGCCAGCGCGCGCTGCAGCCGCTGCTCACGAGCAACGACGGAGACGAGCTCGATCTCAGCGCCCGCGAGATCAATGGTTGCGGGCAGCACCCACAAACTCGTGGACTCGGGAGACTGCTTGACCACGTCCACCACGGGCACCTCGTCGATGAGGATGTCGTAGACCGAGTCCGCGTCCGAGCCGTGGGGGATGCCCAGCGCGGTGGAGGCGTTGCCCTGTGGGTCGTTGTCGACCACCAGGACGTTCTGCCCCTGCTCGGCCAGCGCCACCGCCAGGTTCACGGAGGTGCTGGTCTTGCCGACTCCGCCCTTCTGGTTGCTGATGGTGATGTACCGAGTGCTCTCGGGTCGGTCCAGCTGGACGTTTTTGAGCTTGTCGCGGCGCTTGTTCTCTTCCACGAGTTTCCTCCCCAGGGCGGTATCCGCCACCGCGTCTTGTGCCGTCAGCCCCACCGGACCGCCTGTTTCACGTGAAACATGCTTACCGCGGTCGGGGACAACCTTCTTCGTTTGGGATACCGGATCCGGCGGCAGACCGAAGTCGTGCCCGCGCGTGAGTCCCTGATCGGAATGATCCGGAGTGGTCATGTCGACTGTCCCTTTCGTGGCTGCTGCGGTGCTTCCCGTAGCTTATCGACATCCCCGCCTGTCAGGGCGGGGGTCTTCACAGAACCAGCCGGACCACCGTGGTCGGTTCCGCCAGGACGTCCGCGCCCACGGTGACGATCTCCGAGGAGCGCACGCCGAAGCGGTTGAGCTTCTTGGACGCCTTCTGCAGCTCCTCTTCCGCCGTGCGCCCCTTCAGCGCCAGGAGCTCACCCTGGCCCTTCAGCAGGGGCAGGGTGATGTCCACCAGCCCCACGAGGGCAGAGACCGCCCGGGCCGTCACAACGTCCACGGGCCCCAGCTCGGCCTTGGCCTGCTCGGCCCGGGCGCGCAGGACGCGCACGTTCTCCAGCCCGAGATCCGCGACGACCTCCTCCAGCCACGTCACCCGGCGCTCCAGCGGCTCCACGAGCGTGATCGACAGGTCAGGCCGTGCGATCGCCAGGCAGAGGCCGGGCAGACCGGCTCCTGACCCCACGTCCACCACGCGCGCGTCCGGGGCGATGAGCTCCTGCACCACGGCGCAGTTGAGCACGTGCCGTTCCCACAGCCGGGGTGCCTCACGGGGGCCGATCAGACCACGGACGATCCCCGACGACGCGAGGTGCTCCGTGTAGCGCTGCGCGAGCTCCAGGCGGTCCCCGAAGATCTCGCGGGCAGCTCCCTCGAGTGGCCCGAGCTCAGGTGCCGGCTGGGGGTCCGGTGCGGCACGCGGACGCTGCACCGCCACGGCGTCGCCCTCCGCATGGGACCCACCGGGGGTGGCTTGCGAGGCAGAACCGGAGCCGCTCATTCGCCCGCCGAGACCACGATGTGCCGCCCGGCGCCGTCACCCTCGGACTCCGAGACGAGCCCGGCCTCCGCCACGGCGTCGTGCACGAGCTTGCGCTCGTACGGGGACAGCGGGGGCAGATGGACGCTCGACTCCCCGCCCTGGACGCGGGAGACGGCGTCCTCGGCCACCTCGCGCAGCTTGGTGGCGCGCTCATCACGGTGGCCCGCGATGTCCAGGATCAGCCGGCTGCGTCGCTGCGTGGAGCTGAGCACGGACAGCCGCGCGAGCTCCTGCAGGGCCTCCAGCGTCTCTCCGTCCTCACCCACGAGCGCGCGCAGCTCAGAGTCGTCGCCGTCCTCTGAGACCACGGAGACGTACGTGCGGCCGTCGCGCACCTCGATGTCGATGTCACCGTCGATGTCCGCGGTGTCGAGCAGCTCCTCGATGTAGTCCGCGGCGATCTCGCCCTCCTCCTCGAGGGGGGACAGCGTCGAGTCCTGCGCATCCTCGGAGGGCGTCTGCTCCTCGGAGTGCAGAGGATTGTCCATCTCGTTCATGGGATGCGGGCCTCTCAACCGTTGTTCTTCTTGGTCTGCTGCCTCTGCCGCTTCTTGGAGACCGGCTGCTGGCGCTGGCCCGCCGCCGCGCGCTCACGCTGCTCCGCGAGCTTCTCCTCGTGCTGCTGCTTGGTCATGCCCACGGGCGGCAGGCCCTTCGCGGCACGGCGCTCGTTGAGCTCGCGCTCCGCCTGCGACCCCTTGGTGGGGTTGTTGCGGATGACCCACCACTGCTGGCCCATGGACCACAGGTTGGAGACCGTCCAGTAGATCAGCACGCCCAGCGGGAAGTTGATGCCACCGATCGCGAAGATCAGGGGGAACAGGTAGAGCATCATCTGCTGCTGGCGGTACATGGGGGACTCCTTCGCGGAGTCGCTCATGTTGCGCGCGGTCAGCTGGCGCTGGGTGATGAACTGGGTGGCGCTCATGGCAACGATCATGATGAGCGCCAGGGTGATGGTCGCCGCGTGGTTGCCGGAGCCCGGCTCCATCAGCGTGGAGAACAGGGGCGCACCGAAGATGGTCGAGTCGTTGAACTGATGCACCAGGTTCGGTGCCAGCACGTGGATCGACTCGTTGTTCTCCGCGGCCTTCGGCACGGAGCGCAGCACCTGGAACAGCGCGAAGAAGATGGGCATCTGCACGATGATCGGCAGGCAGGCCGCGAACGGGTTGGACCCGTGCTCCTTGTAGAGCGCCATCTGCTCCTCCGCCATGGCCTGGCGGGAGAGCTGGTCCTTCTTGCCCTTGTACTTGGCCTGCAGCTTCGCCATCTCCGGCTGCAGCTCCTGCATGCCACGCATGGACTTGATCTGCTTGAGGAACAGCGGAATCGTCAGCGTTCGCATGACCAGGGTCAAGCCCACGATGGACAGCACCCAGGTGAAGCCCCAAGCCGGGTCCAGGCCGATAGCCGTGAACAGTTCGTGGAAGACCCACAGGACCGCGGAGACGATCCATCTGAAGGGGAAGAGGATGATGTCGAAGAAGTTCATCGAGCGTTAGCTCCTTGAGCCGCGTGGTGGCGGGCCGGGCAGTCGTGCGCATGGTCCCGCACGAGGTTCGGGTGGTTGAGCAGAACGATTTTCGGGGTGTCGGCCAGGGAGACGAACTCCCGGCCGCCCGACGGCACCCTGTCGATCCCACCGGCCGCCCATGGGTGGCAGCGCAGCAGCCGGGAGACGGTCAGCCCCAGTCCTCGCACGGCCCCGTGGCGCGTGAACGCCTCCAGTGCGTAGGCCGAGCAGGATGGAAAGTAGCGGCACACGTCCCCGTAGAGCGGGGAGACGATGGTGCGGTAGAGCTTGAGCAACGCGATGCACAGGTTCTGGGGCGCACGGAGGACCGCCTGCACCACGCCGCGGGGCACGTTGTACTCATGGGGCGCGCGTGCCAGGATCTGCTCAGGAGTCAGCGGTGACGTCACGCGCGTGCCTCCTTCTCCACAGTCTTCTGCCAACGGTACGGCATGGCTGCCGGGGCCGACGGCGCGCTCACCGCTGCCGGCGCACTGCGCCGTCGAACGCCGCGGCGTAATCCTGCCCCAGTTCCTGCCAGCTCGCCCCCGCTGCGGCCGGAAGAGCCCGCACGACGACGGAGAGGTTCCGCGGGTGCTCCCGGACCGTCTGTGCCGTGAGCTCACGCAGGCGCCGCTTAACCTTGTTGCGGGTCACGGCGTTGCCGACCGCCTTGGAGACGACGAACCCGACACGGGTGTCTTCCCCGGTATTCAGCCGCACGGATACGACGACGTTCCGGCGGCCGCTGCGGGCGCCGGAACGTACGGTGGCTGAAAACTGCGCCGAGGTCCGCATCCGGTGCCGAGTGGGCAGCATGATGCGAACCTCGCGGGTCGAATGGGTCTCAGGCCGACAGGCTGGCGCGGCCCTTGCTGCGGCGAGCACCGATGATGGCGCGGCCGGCACGGGTACGCATGCGAGCACGGAAGCCGTGCTTGCGGGCGCGGCGGCGGTTGTTCGGCTGGAAAGTCCGCTTGGGCATTAGTCACTCCACGAGGTTGGACAACGGTGTGCCACCGCGACGGATCGCAGGGGCGCACGCGGTACGTACATGAGGGCGTGCGGGCACGCAGAAATCGCGATACTACACGCACAAGACTGACCCACAGTAGTCAATGGCGACACACCGGTCAAATGGCACCGATGCCCCTGGGACGCGGTCCGGTGCCGCTGGACAGCTGATCCCCGGTGGCGGCGGCTCTCCACAGCTGTGCACACCACCCCTCCCAGGCATGTGGAAAACCACGTCCGGACGGGCATTCGACGGGAGTTATCCCCATAGTAGAACTACACGATTGTAGTTACGCACACCCCCGTGCTCGGGCTAGGTGCAGGCAGGAACGATGCTCTAGGCTGAGGTTCGCGGCCGCCCCCACGAGGTTTATCCACCGCTGTGTACAACTCTGTGGAAAACTGGAGCGTTCCGGTCCCTCACGTCAGGAGTCGTTCATGCAGCAGGACAACCAGACCTTGCTCGAGCAGTGGGCAGAGTGCGTCCGCATCATGAACGAGAACCCCCACGTCACCGGCCGCGGCCGCGGCAACATCGCCGTGTGCGAGCCGCGCGGGCTTATGGGGACCACCCTGCTGATGGCGGTGCCAAGCGAGGTCACCCGCGAGTTCTTGCAGCACCGACCCATGTCCGAGGTCCTGGATGCCACCGTCAGCCAGGTCTTCGGGGAGGACACCCTCATGGCCTTCGTGGTGGACCCGGAGCTCGAGGTGCAACCGCGCCCCGCCCGCCCCGCAACCGATGCGCGCGTCTCGGACGCCCGCACCTCCGACACCGCCATGCCCTCGCTGAACGAGGTGGAGGCCGAGCGCGCGCCGGGCGCCTTCCACCCCGGGCACACGGACAACTCCTCCAGCCTCGACGCAGCACCCTTCCTCTCCGGTGCATCGGCCGATGCCTTTGCCGACGCCGTGGCGGACGCCGGGAACCTCCCACCGCGTCGCGATCCCCAGGCGGCACCGCCCGCCCGTCAACCGGCGGAGGTCCTGAGCACGGGCAGCGGCTCGGACACGAGTCCCGCGGACTCCGAGTGGGACAGTTCGGCCCGACTGAACCCCAAATACGTGTTCGACTCGTTCGTGATCGGGCAGTCCAACCGCTTCGCCCACGCCGCCGCCTTCGCTGTGGCCGAGACCCCGGCCAAGGCATATAACCCGCTGTTCATATATGGGGAGTCGGGACTCGGGAAGACCCACCTCCTCCACGCGATCGGCCACTATGCCAAGCGGCTCTATCCGAAACTGCGGGTGCGGTACGTGAACTCCGAGGAGTTCACCAACGACTTCATCAACTCCATCCGGGACGACGAGGGCTCCTCCTTCAAAGGCATCTACCGCAACGTGGACCTGCTGCTGATCGACGACATCCAGTTCCTCGCGGGCAAGGAGCACACGCAGGAGGAGTTCTTCCACACGTTCAACGCGCTGCACAACCACGAGAAGCAGATCGTGATCACGAGCGACATGCCCCCGAAGCAGCTCACGGGATTCGCAGAGCGCATGCGCTCACGCTTCGAGTGGGGTCTGATCACGGACGTTCAGCCCCCCGAGCTCGAGACGCGCATCGCGATCCTGCGCAAGAAGGCCATCAGCGAGGGGATGGACGCCCCTGACGACGTGATGGAGTACATCGCTTCGCACATCTCCACCAACATCCGTGAGCTCGAGGGCGCGCTGATCCGCGTCACGGCGTTCGCATCGCTGAACAAGCAGCCGGTGGACCTGCCGCTGGCGGAGCTCGTGCTCAAGGACCTCATCACGGACGACGGCGGCCAGGAGATCACGGCGGCCTCGATCCTCGGGCAGACCGCGGCATTCTTCAACATCACGCTGGATGAGCTGAAGTCCAAGTCTCGCACCCGCACGCTCGTGACCGCCCGGCAGATCGCCATGTATCTGTTGCGGGAGCTCACGGACATGTCGCTGCCGAAGATCGGCCAGGAGCTGGGCGGGCGGGACCACACCACGGTCATGCACGCGGACCGCAAGATTCGCACGCTGATGGCGGAGCGGCGCCAGATCTTCGACCAGGTGACCGAGCTGACCAACCGCATCAAGCAGCAGTCGCGCGAAGGCTGACACTGCCGCCGCACCCACTCGGCAGGAGGGGATCCCTGGACTTGGTCCCGGGGATCCCCTTTTTCCTGTCGTTCATCCACAGGCTGCGCCCGCACCGGCACTGGACCGGGGTGCCCTCATCCACATGATTCGACGGGTGTGTGGACGCGCTGTGAACAGCCGCCCGAGGGGCGGTGTGGAAAAATCTGTGGACAACCGGGGTCCGACCGTGGACAACTCGCCGGAATCGGTGGGTGGAGTTGTGGAATCCCCGGAATCACGCGGAAGTTCTGCACGCCACGGCCACAGCCCGACCTCGATCCATCCACAACCGATCAACACCCAGAACCCACGGATCCGCTGCGATGAAGGCGGTTATCCACAGAGTCCACAGGGGTTGTTAACACTTCTACCCCTTAAGAAAAGATCCACCGAATAACAAAAATCCTGACCTCCGCACGCCCGAACGAGCCCTGAGACCTCTGTAATTACACGAATCCTCAGACCCTGCCGTACAGAGTGGACTCCAGAGACTCACTACAGGTCGATGCCTGTCCGCCCCGCCGGATACCATGCAGGCACGACACTTCTGTTCTCCGGCAAAAGAGGGGCCCTCCGTGAAGTTCTCCGTCGAGCGCGACGTACTGGCCGAAGCAGTCACCTGGACTGCTCGTTCACTGTCCCCTCGCCCGCCCGTCCCCGTGCTCTCTGGGCTGCTGATCAAGGCCGAGAACGGGTCCCTGTCCATCGCGAGCTTCGACTACGAGATCTCCGCACGCCTGACCATCAGCGCTGACGTGATCGAGGAGGGGACCACCCTGGTCTCCGGCCGACTGCTCGCGGACATCTGCCGTTCCCTTCCCTCAGCACCTGTGCAGCTGGAGGCAGAGGGGGGAAAGGTCACACTCACGTGCCGGTCCTCCAAGTTCAACCTCGCGGCCATGCCAGTGGAGGACTACCCCCAGCTGCCGGGGCTGCCGGAACTCTCCGGCGTCGTCGCCGGGGACGAGTTCGCCCACGCGGTTGCCCAGGTGAACATCGCGGCCTCCAAGGACGACACCCTGCCGATCCTCACCGGAATCCGGGTGGAAATTGAGGGTGAGAAGATGACGCTGCTCGCCACGGACCGCTACCGCCTGGCCATGCGGGAGCTCACCTGGCGCCCCTCCGACCCCACCATCTCCACGGCCGCCCTCATCAAGGCCAAGACGCTCAACGACATCGCCAAGACGCTCGGGTCCTCCGGTGACGTGAACATCGCGCTGGCGGAGAACACCGAGCTCGTCGGTTTCGAGTCCGGCGGCCGACGCACCACGAGCCTGCTGATCGACGGCGAGTACCCGAAGATCCGCTCCCTCTTCCCGGAGAACACACCCATCACGGCGGTTGTGCGCACCTCCGAGCTCGTGGAGGCGGTGCGTCGCGTGTCTCTGGTGGCTGAGCGCAACACGCCCGTGCGTCTGGCCTTCAGCGAGGGGCAGGTGGCGCTGGACGCCGGTACCGGGGAGGACGCCCAGGCCTCCGAGGTACTCGACGCGCAGCTCAACGGGGACGACATCACCGTGGCGTTCAACCCCACGTACCTCTCCGAGGGCCTGCACGCCTTCGACTCCGCATACGTCAGGTTCTCCTTCACCGCCCCGCCCAAGCCCGCGGTGCTCTCGGCACAGGGAGACTCCGAGGGTGAGGACGACGTCACGTACAAGTACCTGCTCATGCCGGTTCGACTGCCCAACCAGTGATCGTGTGTTCGTAGACCACCTCTCGCTCCTGGACTTCCGCACCTACCACACCCTCGACCTCCCGCTGGCCCCGGGTCTCACGGTGTTCGTGGGACCCAACGGCGTGGGGAAGACCAACATCGTGGAGGCCTTGGACTGGGCCGCCACGCTCGGATCGCACCGGGTCTCGGGCAACGGCCCGCTGATCGCCACAGGTTCGGAGCGGGCGGTGATCCGCACCCGCGTGGACAGGGCCGGTCAGCGCACGGTCCTGGAGTACGAGCTCAACGCGGCACAGGCCAACCGGGTTCGGATCAACCGAGCGGCACCCGTCCGGGCCCGGGAAGCCCTCGGCACGCTGCACACGGTGCTCTTCTCCCCGGAGGACCTCACCCTCGTCAAGGGGGACCCCTCGCACCGGCGACGTTTCCTGGACGACCTCGCCACGGCCATGCGGCCTGTGCTCTCCGCGGCCCGCTCCGACTACGAGCGAGCACTCAAGCAGCGCAACGCCCTGCTGAAGTCCACCCGCGGCCGGCGCGGCTTCGACGAGTCGGACCGGGCCACTCTTTCGGTGTGGAACGACCAGCTCGCGCGCGCCGGTGCGGCCGTCATGGGTGCCCGCCTGCAGCTGCTGGAGGCACTGGAACCCGAGGTGGACCGCGCCTACCAGCAGCTCACCGACGGCCCCAAGCACGTCTCGCTCGGCTACGAGAGCTCCTCCGTGGCCCCTGGCACGGACCAGCGGGCGCTCGCGCACTTCTCCGTGGCGGACCTCTACGACCTGATGATGCAGGCGTTCGAGCGGATGGAGCGCCAGGAGCGCGAGCGCGGTCTGACCCTGGTGGGCCCGCACCGTGACGACCTCCTGATCCGACTGGGCGAGACCCCCGCCAAGGGCTACGCGTCCCACGGGGAGACCTGGTCCACTGCCCTCGCCCTGCGTCTCGGCTCGTGGTACGTCCACCTCGCGGACGATCCCGGCCGGGGCTCGGCGCCCGTCCTGATCCTGGACGACGTCTTCGCGGAGCTCGACGCCCGACGCCGCCGCCGCCTGGCTGAGCTCGTGGGGCAGGCCGAACAGGTGCTTGTCACCGCGGCCGTGGACGAGGACCTGCCGCTCGCGCTGCTCGAGCACACCCACACCGTGGTGGATGTGGAACCGGGCTCGGTCGCCGTGCGCGGCGACGCGTCGTCGTCGTCCGAGATCGTCCGGCATACCCAGGGCGAAGAAGGCGGGAACGGCGAGGACCACGGGGACCGCCACGACGGCGGCGACCGCAGCGGGCCCGGACCTGAAGGTGTGGAAAGCGCGACGAGGGGAGCCGAGGGTGGCTGAACCCGCACACCGGGACGTGGTGGACGCCGCCGCCGTGGCGTTGCAGCGCGTCCGCAAGGCTGCCCAGGGCCGCGGGGACATGCCGCTGTCCAAGGCCGCCGCGGCCAAGAACATGCGGGCCTTCGGCACCGCGATGGAGGAAGGCACGGGGTCCCCGGCTCTGCGCAGGTCCACCCGGTTCGGCACGGATCCGCGCCAGCTGGGAGGATTCTCCGGCCCCGGAAAATCTGCGCGGGACCCCAGACCACTGTCCTCCGTCGTGGACACCCTGATGACCCACAGGGGGTGGAAGACGCCCGTGAACGTGAGCACGGTGCTCGCGGACTGGCCGTCCCTGGTGGGTGTGCGAAACGCCGAGCATTCGTGGCCGGAGCACTTCGAGGACACCGTGGTGCGGGTGCGCTGCGACTCCACCGCGTACGCCACGCAGCTGCGCCTGATGCAGTCCGCGATCCTCGCGAACTTCGCGGACAAGCTCGGGGAGGGCATCGTGACCCGGCTGGAGATCCACGGGCCCGTGGGACCTAGCTGGAAGCGCGGACGGTGGCGTGTGCAGGGGCGCGGGCCACGGGACACCTACGGTTAGTCAGCGGTCCGGGGACCCGCCGACTCGACCCAGTGGCCCAGGAGGCACCACCCAGCACCCGGGGACCACCGCCAGCGCCCCGTCAGCGGCGGACACGAGTACGTCCGATCCGCGAGACGCGGCTCACCGGTCGGCCCAAAAACTGGCCAGAATCCTGCGAGCCGGTCCGCACCCCGAAAATGGCTCCACCCTGCGGCGAGGGGTTCCGGAGCGTCTGCGGGCCGTTCAGCGCGTCATCCGGTAGAATGTGGAGTCACAGATCTTCGTCCCGCCAGCCGATGAGCCGCGAGCCGTCTCATCGGCTGCACTCATGTGGGCGGGCGGTGATCGACATCCAATACGCAGGAGGACCGGAAACCCCGTGGCTACAGAGGATCCCCTAGAGCACGAGTACGGCGCGAGCGACATCACCGTTCTGGAAGGCCTCGAGGCGGTCAGGAAACGCCCCGGGATGTACATCGGCTCCACTGGTCCCAGGGGCCTGCACCACCTGGTCTACGAGGTGGTCGACAACTCCGTGGACGAGGCGCTCGCCGGGTACTGCGACAACATCGAGATCACGCTGCAGTCGGACGGCGGGGTGCGCGTCTCCGACAACGGCCGCGGCATCCCGGTGGACATGCACCCCACCGAGGGCAGACCCACGGTGGAGGTCGTGATGACCATCCTGCACGCCGGCGGCAAGTTCGGCGGCGGCGGGTACGCGGTCTCGGGCGGCCTGCACGGCGTCGGCATCTCCGTGGTCAACGCCCTGTCCCGTCTCGTGGAGACAGAGGTGCGCCGCCAGGGTTACGTGTGGCGCATGAGTTTTGCCAACGGCGGGCACCCCCAGGGCGAGCTGGCGCGCGGGGAACAGACGCAGGAGACTGGCACCACACAGGTCTTCTACCCGGATCCCGAGATCTTCGAGACCGTCGACTTCGACTTCGAGACCCTGCGCGCCCGCTTCCAGCAGATGGCGTTCCTGAACAAGGGCCTGCGGATCAGCCTCACGGACGAGCGGGCCACGGAGGAGACCGGCGACGAGATCGCCGGTGACGCCCCCGCGGACGTCACCGGCCCCCTCGAGGGCCAGGACGGCGGCACGATCGGTGCGGACGAGGCGGCTGCTGCCATCTCGGGCGCCCGCCAGGTGGTCTACTGCTACGAGGACGGCCTGCTGGACTACGTGACGTTCCTGAACTCGTCGAAGAAGGCGGAGCTGATCCACGAGGACGTCATCTCGCTCGAGGTGGACGACCCCGAGAAGAAGATGTCGCTCGAGCTGGCGATGCAGTGGACCACGGCGTTCAACGAGTCCGTGCACACCTACGCCAACACCATCAACACCCACGAAGGCGGCACCCACGAAGAGGGGTTCCGCACTGCGCTGACCACCCTGATCAACCGCTACGCGCGGGAGAACAAGATGCTGCGCGACAAGGACGACAACCTCACGGGTGAGGACGTCCGCGAGGGGCTCACCGCGGTGATCTCCATCAAGCTTGCCGAGCCGCAGTTCGAGGGCCAGACCAAGACCAAACTGGGCAACTCGGAGGCCAAGACCTTCGTGCAGCGTGAGATGTTCGACCTGTTCGGGACATGGTTGGAGCGCAACCCCAATCCGGCCAAGGACATCATCCGCAAGGCCATCTACGCCTCCCAGGCGCGGCTCGCGGCCCGCAAGGCCCGCGAGACCACCCGGCGCAAGGGCCTGCTGGAATCGGGCGGCATGCCCGGCAAGCTCAAGGACTGCTCGTCCAAGGACCCCACGCTCTCGGAGATCTACATCGTGGAGGGCGACTCCGCCGGCGGTTCCGCGGTGCAGGGCCGCGACCCGGCCCACCAGGCGATCCTGCCGCTGCGCGGGAAGATCCTGAACGTGGAGCGCGCGCGCCTGGACCGGGCGCTGTCCAACGCGGAGGTGCAGTCCATGATCACCGCGTTCGGCGCGGGGATCGGGGACGACTTCGACATTGAGAAGGCCCGGTACCACAAGATCGTGCTCATGGCCGACGCGGACGTGGACGGCCAGCACATCACCACGCTGCTGCTCACTCTGCTGTTCCGCTTCATGCGTCCGCTGATCGAGCACGGCTACGTGTACCTCGCGCAGCCGCCCCTCTACCGGATCAAGTGGTCCAACGCCGCGCACGACTACGTGTTCTCGGACGCGGAGCGGGACGCCGCTCTGGCCAAGGGCCTGGCGGAGAACCGCCGTCTGCCCAAGGACAACGGCATCCAGCGCTACAAGGGCCTCGGCGAGATGGACTACACGGAGCTGTGGGAGACCACCATGGACCCGGCGCACCGCACCCTGCGCCAGGTCACCATGGACGACGCCGCGGCTGCGGACCAGGTGTTCTCCGTGCTGATGGGCGAGGACGTGGAGTCCCGCCGAGAGTTCATCCAGCGCAATGCCAAGGACATCCGGTTCCTGGACATCTAGTCCGTCCCCGCACACGGTGATAGCCGGACATTCCCCCTCCGGCATGTACAGCAGTGGGCCGTGAAGGCCAAGACGAAACGGATACAGCAACGCATGAGTGACGAGACGCAGGACGGCAACGGTCCCGTGGAGCCGGAGAACACCCCCGAGGTCATCACGGAGGTCGGGACCGGGGAGGTAGAGACCGCTGGAGACCGAGTGGAGCAGATCGACCTGCAGACGGAGATGCAGCGCTCCTACCTGGACTACGCGATGGCCGTGATCGTGGGCCGGGCGCTGCCGGACGTGCGGGACGGCCTCAAGCCGGTGCACCGCCGCGTGATCTACACGATGTACGACGGCGGCTACCGCCCGGAGCGCTCGTTCAACAAGTGCGCGCGCGTCGTCGGCGACGTCATGGGCAACTACCACCCCCACGGTGACTCCGCGATCTACGACGCCCTGGTGCGCCTGATCCAGGGCTGGATCATGCGCTACCCGCTCGCGCTGGGGCAGGGCAACTTCGGCTCCCCGGGCAACGACGGCGCCGCGGCACCGCGGTACACCGAGACCAAGATGGCGCCGCTGGCCATGGAGATGGTCCGGGACATCCACGAGGACACCGTGGACTTCCAGGACAACTACGACGGCAAGCAGCAGGAGCCCACCGTGCTGCCGGCGCGCTTCCCCAACCTGCTGGTCAACGGCTCCTCGGGTATCGCGGTGGGCATGGCCACCAACATCCCCCCGCACAACCTGCGGGAGGTCGCGGACGGCGTCCAGTGGTACCTGCAGAACCCGGACGTGGACCGCGAGACCCTGCTGGAGGAGCTCATCAGGCGCGTCAAGGGCCCGGACTTCCCGTCCGGCGCCCAGATCCTCGGGCACAAGGGCATCGAGCAGGCGTACCGCACCGGCCGCGGCTCGATCACCCAGCGCGCGGTGGTCAGCGTGGAGGAGCTCAACAACCGCACCTGCCTGGTGGTCACGGAGCTGCCGTACCAGGTCAACCCGGACAACCTGGCGATCAAGATCGCCGACCTCGTCAAGGACGGCAAGGTCCAGGGCATCGCGGACATGCGGGACGAGACTTCGGGGCGCACCGGTCAGCGCCTGGTGATCGTGCTCAAGCGGGACGCCGTGCCCAAGGTGGTGCTCAACAACCTCTACAAGCACACGCAGCTGCAGGAGAACTTCTCCGCGAACATGCTCGCGCTCGTGGACGGGGTGCCACGCACGCTGTCCCTGGACGCCTTCGTGTTCCACTGGGTGGCCCATCAGATGGAAGTCATCGTGCGGCGCACCCGGTTCCGCCTCAAGCAGGCGCAGGAGGAGGCGCACATCCTGCTGGGCCTGCTCAAGGCCCTGGACGCCCTGGACGAGGTGATCGCCCTGATCCGCCGCTCGCCCACCGTGGAGGAGGCGCGCTCCGGGCTGATGGAGCTGCTCGGCATCGACGAGGCTCAGGCCCAGGCGATCCTGAACATGCAGTTGCGCCGACTGGCCGCCCTGGAGCGTCAGAAGATCCAGGACCGCCACGCGGAGCTGCAGCGGCTGATTGACGAGTACGAGGCGATCATTGCGTCCGAGGATCGTCAGCGCGAGATCATCTCCGAGGAGCTCGGGGAGATCGTGGAGCGCTACGGGGACGACCGCCGCACGGAGGTGCTCTACGGCTTCGACGGGGACGTCTCCATGGAGGACCTCATTCCGCAGCAGCAGGTGGTGGTCACCATCACCCGCGACGGCTACGTCAAGCGCACCCGCGCGGACGAGTACCGCGCGCAGCACCGCGGCGGCCGGGGCATCAAGGGCGCCCAGCTGCGCGGCGACGACGTCGTGGAGCACTTCTTCGTGACGAACACCCACAACTGGATCCTGTTCTTCACCACCCTGGGGCGGGTATACCGGGTCAAGGCGTACGAGTTCGTGGAGGCCGGGCGTGACGCCAAGGGCCAGCACGTGGCGAACCTCATGGAGTTCCAGCCGGACGAGCGCATTGCCAAGGTCATGGAGCTGCACTCCTACCAGGACGCCCCGTACCTGGTGCTCGCCACCCGCAGCGGGCTGGTCAAGAAGTCCCGTCTCACGGACTACGACACCAACCGTTCCGCCGGCGTGATCGCCATCAACCTGCGCGAGGGCGACGAGCTGGTCTCGGCCATGCTCGTGAACACGGACGACGACATCATGCTGATCTCGCGCCACGGCCAGTCCTTGCGCTTCACGGCCGACGACGACGCCCTGCGCCCCATGGGCCGCGCGACGTCCGGTGTGACGGGCATGAAGTTCCGTTCCGGCGACGAGCTGCTCTCGGCCAACGTGGTCACGGACGACTCGCACGTGTTCGTGGTGACCGAGGGCGGCTACGCCAAGCGCACCGAGGTGCAGGAGTACCGCGTCCAGGGCCGCGGCGGCCTGGGCATCAAGGTGGCCAAGCTCGCCGAGGTCCGTGGTGGCCTGGTGGGCGGTCTGATCGTGGGCGAGAACGACGAGGTGCTCGTGGTCATGGAGAGCGGCAAGGTGGTGCGCTCCAACGTCAGCGAGGTGCCGTCCCGGGGCCGCGACACCATGGGGGTGATCTTCGCGAAGCCCGGTGCCAACGACACCATCGTGGGTGTGGCCCGCAACGCGGAGCGCGAGATCGAGAAGGAAGTGGCCGAGGAGGGCGTCGAGGAGGCCGGGCACGAGGACGTCGCGGCCGCCACAGCGGTCGATCCGTTCGCGCGCACCGAGTCCACGGTCGAGAAGGATGCGATCCGGGGCGGCGAGGGAGAGGCCGTCTCCGAGGAGGTCGACGTCGTGATCGTCGAGGACGCTGGTGACCCGGCGGACGATGCGGATGCAGTAGCGTTGGAGGACAACGACAACGGAGGTGACGCATGAGCGCGAGCTCGGCCTCGAAGGCGGGTCAGACCGTGAAGGCTTCTTCCCCCAAGAAGCCCGCCGCCCAGCAGAGCGGCAGCAGGAAGACCCCGGCCCAGCAGGGTGGCAAGGGCGGCAAGGGTCTCGTGCGGCCGGCACCACGGGCAAAGGTGCGCCGCGCCCGCCTGGTGGTCTCCAAGGTGGACACGTGGTCCGTGCTCAAACTGGCGTTCCTGCTCTCCGTGGCCCTGGGCATCATCACGGTCGTGGCGTCCCTGGTGCTGTGGATCGTGCTGAACCTGACCGGCCTCTTCGACGGGATCAACGAGATGCTCTCCATGCTCGGCGGCAACGCTGGCGGCACAGACATCAAGAAGTTCCTCTCGCTCGGCAACGTGGCCCTGTTCGCCACGGTGATCTCGGTGGCCAATGTGATCCTGCTGTCCGTGCTCTCGGTGCTCGCCGCGCTGCTCTACAACATCGCGGCGTCGCTGATCGGCGGCATCGGGGTCACGCTCACGGACGACTGAGCCCCGGTCGGACCCCTGCACCGAGGGATTTGGTGCGGGGGAGCAACCTCCGGTAAAGTCTTGGCGTGGCCAGGCAGACAGTGTTCTGCTGGCACACGCTGAGGGCGTATAGCTCAGACGGTTAGAGCGCTTCGCTGATAACGAAGAGGTCCCAGGTTCAATTCCTGGTACGCCCACCCCTCGAATTCCCCACCAACCGCGAGATGTTCTCGTTCGGAAGGTTCCCCATGAAGGCTCGTATCGCAGCACTGATCGCCGTTGCCGGACTCTCGGTGGCAGCGGTGAAGTCCTGGCGGGACGCAGAAGCCAGGCGTGAGGCGTGGAATTCGGCCGTGGATCCCGTGGACTGAGTCCCACGGTCGCAGGTGTTCCGCGCGGCGGCGGCGCACCACAATCGAATACGGGGCCTTAGCTCAGTTGGTAGAGCGCTGCCTTTGCAAGGCAGATGTCAGGAGTTCGAATCTCCTAGGCTCCACGGCACACAGACCAGAGGCCGCATCCCGTCGGGGATGCGGCCTCTGGTCGTTCTCACGTGTGGGCAGAGGCGAGGCGCGTGTGTGTCACGCGGAGCCTCGTGCAGGGCAGGGAGGAGTCGCCGTGACAGACTTGGTGTGATGTTGTGACACCCCTCATACCCCGACGTGTGGAGTAGCCGTATGCGCGAGACGACCCCCCTGCAGCCCCTGCCGTCGGTGGACCCCCACGAACGCCTGGAGACGATCCAGCGGTGGCGTCTGATCGGCCCGGGCCTCGTCGTGGCTGCCACGGGTGTGGGGGCTGCCGACATGGTGGCCACCCTGACCGCCGGCTCGCGCTACGGCTACACCCTGCTGTGGGCCGTGGTGGTGGGCACCATCATGAAGATCGTGCTCGTGGAGGGCGCGGGGCGCTACTCGCTGGCCAGCGGTCGCACGATCTTCGAGGGCTGGCGGTCGCTCGGACGCTGGACCACGTGGTACTTCGGCCCGTACATCCTCATTTGGGGCTTCGTGTACGGGGCCACCGCCATGTCCTCCTCCGCGCTGCCGCTCGCCGCGCTCTTCCCCGTGCTGCCACTGTGGGCGTGGGCGATCCTCATGGGTCTGCTCGGCTTCGGCATCGTGTGGGCAGGGCGCTACGCGTTCGTGGAGAAGATCACCGCGGCCATGGTGGGGATCATGTTCCTGGTCATGGTGGGCTTGGCGATCATCACACTGCCCAACATCCCCCAGATGATCACGGGTCTGATCCCCGTGATCCCGCAGGGGGGCGTGGTCTACACGCTGGCCCTGGCAGGCGGCGTGGGCGGAACCATCACCCTGGCGGCATACGGCTACTGGCTGCGGGAGAAGGGCTGGCACCAGCCGCGCTGGATGCGCGTCATGCAACTGGACAACACCGTGGCGTACGTGGTCACGGGCATCTTCGTGCTCGCCATGCTGGTCGTGGGAGCGGAGGTACTCTACTCCGCCGGCTACGCGATCGGCGCCGGTGACAAGGGGCTGCTGGACCTCGACAAGGTGCTGCGGGCGCGCTACGGGGACGTGATCGGAGTGACGTTCCTCGTGGGCTTCTGGGCGGCGTCCTTCTCCTCCGTGGTGGGGGTGTGGTCCGGTGTGTCCCTGATGTTCGCGGACTACTGGGGCAACATCCGCCACAAGCCCAGCGGCCACCCGGACACCCGCAACGGTGGAAAGTACTTCAAGTTCTACCTGCTGTGGCTCACGTTCCCGCCCATGCTGCTGCTGATCCTCGACCGCCCCGTGTTCCTGATCCTGCTCTACGGGGTGCTGGGCGCGCTGTTCATGCCGTTCCTGGCAATCACGTTGCTGGGACTGCTCAACACCTCGCGCACGCCCAAGCGCTGGCGCAACGGGATGTGGACCAACGCCGTGCTCGTGGTGTGCGCCATCCTGTTCATCATCCTGGGCGTCTACCAGACCTACGAGACGGTGTCGGACATCTTCTCCTGACCCTGACTCCGCGCCTGGTTCCGAGCACGGTCTGCCGCCGCGGTGGTGCGGCCACCGGCCCCACCACCGTGCGCGGTGGCCCCGCCGTGGCTCGACCGCACTGGCGGGGCCACCTCTTCCGCGCCGGTGCCGTGCACTCCCACCCCCAGACGACGACGCCGCGCCCCTCGAACGAGGGGCGCGGCGTCGTGGTCAGAGGCACCGGAAGCGGTGTCTCAGGGCCTCAGTGCTTGGGGCCCTGCTTCGGATCGTGCTTGGAGTTGTTGTCGGGAGAGCCCAGCTTGGTGTCGTCGCTGCCGGAGCCCTTGATCTGCTCCTTGACCTCGTTGACGGTCTGCTTGGCGTCCTCCGCCACGGACTTCACGCTGTCCGTGGCGCGGTGGGCCGCCTGCGACGCAGTGCCCTCCTTGTGGACGGGGGAGGACGGATCCTTGACGTCGTCCACCTTCACACCGGCGCCGGCGGCCACGGTGGAGTTGGTGTTGACGGGCGAGGCCGAGACGCGCGGGGACGCGGTCGCGGGGGTCTTCCAGGGGTCCTGGACCGGACGGGAGGCGCGCCACGCTGCCGCACCGGCCACGCCGCCGGCCACGAGCAGGCCGAGGAACAGGAGGCCCTTGTGGCCGCCCTGCGCCTTCTTCTGCTGCTTGGCGTACTCCTTGGCGGAGTTCTTCGCGGCCTTCTGGATGCGCTTGACGGTCTTCTTGTCGCCGGTCAGCTTCGCCACGAGGGCGTCGAACTGGTCCGAGGTGTCCGCGTCCGCGACCTTGGAGGCCAGGGCGGCGACGGCGCCAGAGTACTTCTCCTGGGCGGCGGCACGGCCGCGCGCGGTCTTCTTGGCGGCCTTGGCGGCCAGGGGGGCGGCAGCAGCTGCACCCGCGGCCTTCGCCTTGTCGCTGCGGTGCTTGACGTCCTCACCGAGCTCCTGGGCGCGGCCGAGTCCGTCCTGGACGTACGGGCCGGTGGCCTCGACGCCGCTCGCGAGAGCGGACGCGCCGGCCTGCACACCGTGCTGCAGCTTCTCGCCGAGCTCGCCGATCTCACTGGAGAGCCAGTCCCCGGCGTTGACGACCTTGGACTCCGCGGCCTTGTTGGCGGCCTTGGCCTGCTTCTGGGCCTTGCTCTTGAACAAGCTCATGTCTGTGTCCCTCCTAGAGGTGATGATTCTGCACATCTCCTCTCTCAGCATACGTTCTGCGAACCCTGGAATTCCCGGGGAAAACAGGGGTTCAGGCCGCTTTTCACTGTGCGCTGAACAACGTCGGCCCGCTCTGCCACCGTCCCGGGCCCCGTGCCACAATGACAGGCATGACTTCCGCTATCGCCACGCACAAGGCCACCATCCACACCAACCACGGGGACATCGTGGTGGAGCTCTTCGGCAACCATGCGCCCAAGACGGTCAAGAACTTCGTCGGTCTCTCGGACGGAACCCAGGAGTGGGCCGATCCCCGCACCGGTGAGAAGCAGAACGGCCCCCTCTACAAGGACGTCGTCTTCCACCGCATCATCAAGGACTTCATGATCCAGGGCGGCGATCCGCTGGGTCAGGGCATCGGCGGCCCGGGCTACAACTTCGACGACGAGATCAGCCCGGAACTGAACTTCAACGCCCCCTACATGCTGGCCATGGCCAACGCGGGCACCCGCAACGGCCGCGGCACCAACGGGTCGCAGTTCTTCATCACCACCGCGCCCACCACGTGGCTGCAGGGCAAGCACACCATCTTCGGCGAGGTCGCGGACGACGCCTCCAAGAAGGTCGTGGACGAGCTCAACAACGTGCGCACCGGCGGCCAGGACCGTCCCGTGGAGGACTGCGTGATCACCTCCATCGACGTGGAAGAGGTCTGAGACCCGCACGCCCCCTCTCATGAAGCCCACCCGGTTCTCCGGGTGGGCTTCACGCGTACCCGGGCCCCTGCGCAGCCTGCAGGATCACCGCAGCCCCGCTCCCACCAGTGAACATGCCGGAGAAAACATGAATCCACACTCACCCGACGAACCCCGCGACGAGACGCCCCAGGAGCCCACGCCCGCTGACCGTACCCCCTGGGGTGGCGCCTCCTCCGGTGGGGTCCCGCACGAGACGCCGGCGTCCGGTTCCGCTCCCGACGGCGAGCTGCCGGGCGGCGGGCCCGTCCCCGCCCCGCAGTACGGCCAGTACCTCCCGGGCCACGGTGCTGCCGGTCCCCGCGCCGACGGCGAGCCGTACGGAGCGCAGGACCCGTATGGCGTGCAGCGTCCGCAGGGCGTGGCGGCACCGGGACCCCACGATCCGCGCCGCCCCGTGGGGGCCCCGGCGCGGCGTCGTCGTACCGGGATGCCCGTGACCTGGTGGCTCATCGGGATCTGCGTGGGGGTCTGGGGTGCGCAGTGGCTCGTGGCGCTGCTGACGCCCTACAGCCTGGTCAGGGTGCTCGGCTACGTTCCAGCCCTGACCTGGGACGAGCCGTGGCGGATGCTGACGAGCGGTTTCCTCCACTCGATGCCCTCGCCGCTGCACCTGCTGCTGAACATGTACACGCTGTACCTCTTCGGGCGGATGCTCGAGCCGCTGCTCGGCACGTGGCGCATGCTCGTGCTCTTCCTGCTCTCGGTGCTGGGCGGCTCGGTGGGGGTGCTGCTGCTGGGCGATCCGTGGGTGGTCGTGATCGGTGCCTCGGGCGGCATCTTCGGACTCTTCGGGGCGATGTTCGTGTTCATGCGCCACTTCAAGAGCGACATGACACCGATCGTGGTGCTGATCGTGATCAACCTGGTCTTCGGCTTCGTGGTGGGGGGCGTCGCCTGGCAGGCCCACGTGGGTGGTCTGGTGGTGGGCGGTCTCGTGGCGCTCGCCATGCTCCCGGGGCTGCGGCGCAGCCCCCTCGCCTGACTGTCCACAGGGGTTGTCCACACCTGTTAACAACTTACACACCTGTAATTCCACAGCTGTGAACACCCCTGTGGACAGCGGTATCCCGGGCGTCCTGGCCTCATCCGCACACATGTTAATCGAGATATGCACAATCTTCTCCACACCTGTGGAAAACCTTCGTGCACCGCATGGGGAGAACCGGGTTCGCGTGTGACATCCACAACTCGTGTGCGGGAGCGCGAATAAACTGTGCGGCGGGGGCGTTCCATGGATTCAGGCCCCAGGCCAGTCACGCCTCGACGACGCGGCACCCCGGAACCCACTCCTCCCCGACATCCAGCCGGCACGGCAGTGCCGCAGGAGGGCCCAGGCTCCGGTCGGCGTGCACTGCTCAGCCCCTTCCTCAGTGCGCGCCCAGTCCCGATCCCCGCGGCGTCCCGATCGCCCGGGTCACCTCGAGAACCCCGGAAAGGCCGCGTCTCCATGACCCAGCTGACTCCTGCCCGCCGCCGACTCGCCCTCTTCGCCCTCGCACTGGGCGGCTTCGGCATCGGCTGCACGGAATTCGCCTCCATGGGCCTGCTCCCGCAGATCGCCCAGAACCTCCTGCCCGACCTCTACGGATCCTCCCCCGAGACCGGCATTGCCCACGCCGGATGGCTCGTGAGCGCGTACGCCGTGGGCGTGGTGGTGGGTGCCCCCGTGATCTCCTTCCTGGGGGCGAAGTCCTCCCGCACCGTGATGCTGCTCGTGATGGCCTCCGCCCTGCTGGCGGGCAGCCTGGCCTCCGCGCTCGCGCCGTCCTTCGCGGGGCTGCTGGTGATCCGCTTCCTCGCGGGACTGCCCCACGGGGCGTACTTCGGCCTCGCGTCCCTCGTCGCGGCCACCGTGATGGGCCCGGGCAACCAGGCCAAGGGTGTGGCGCTGGCACTGTCGGGCCTCACGGTCGCCAACGTGGTGGGCGTGCCCGTGATGACGGCGATCGGCCAGGCCTACGGCTGGCGCGCCGCGTACGGGGTGGTGAGCGTGGTCTTCGCCGTGACCGTGATCGGCCTGTGGCTGACGGTCCCGCGGCAGGCCCCGCTGCCCGGTGCCACCCGCCGCGGTGAGCTGAAGGCCTTCACCCTCCCCCAGGTCTGGATCGTCATGGGCGTGGCCGGTGTGGGCTTCGGCGGCTTCTTCGCGATCTACAGCTACCTCTCCCAGATGGGCCGCGAGCTCGCGGGACTGCCCGCGGGTGCCATCCCGTGGCTGCTGGCCGTGGTGGGCGTGGGCATGACGATCGGCAACATCGTGGGCGGCATCAGCGCCGACCGCAGCGCCCGCCGCACGATGGCCGTGGGGTTCCCGGCGCTCGCCGTGGTGCTGCTGCTGATGGGCGCGCTGGGCGGCTCGCCCGTGGGGATCTTCGTGGCGGGGTTCCTGATGTCCCTGGTCAACTCCTACATCATGCCGAGCATCCAGAGCTGGCTGATCACCGCCGCACGCGGCGCGCAGCTGATGGGTGCGTCCCTGAACCACGCGGCGTTCAACGTGGCCAACTCGATCGGCGCGCTGCTCGGCGGCGCCGTGATCTCGGCCGGGTTCGGCTACCGCTCCCCGGCGCTCGTCGCGTGCGCGCTGTCGATCGTGGGCGGGCTGCTGGCGCTGGCGGGCGTCCAGCGGCAGAAGCGGGACCGGCGGCGCCGCGTGGAGTCCGGTTTTCCCGTGACCTCCTCGCAGCAAGCGGTCTGAGCAGGTTTGGACGGCGACGCCGCTCGGCCCCCGTGGTCCCGCGCGGCGGGTGACCGGAGGGGCGGGCTACCGCACGGCGGGTGGCCGGAGGGCGGACTTCCGCACGCCGAACGGCGGGTGATCTGACCCCGGGTGGTCGTAGGGGCGGCGGTCGTGTGTGCCCTGGCTGGACGAAGGTCGGCGGCACGCCGGGGGACGGACCAGCGCACGCCGGGCGGCCGCAGGGATAGTGGCCGTGCGCCCGCTGGCCGGACAGAGGGCGGCGGTACGCAGGGGTGACCCCAGGCAGGGTGGCGGCGCGGCGGCGTCGTCGTGACGTGGCTCAGCGGACCAGGAAGTGCCCCGCGAGTAGGTAGGCGCCCGAGTCCAGGGCCATCAGCAGCGCCGCGAGAGCGAGCAGCCACGTGACGAGCAGGTTCACCCACGGGGAGACCGTGTCCCACGCGCGGCGCATGATCCGGGAGAAACGCTCCTGCCTGCCGACCGCCGTGAGCGCCACGAGCAGGGTCAGGGGCAGCTGGCTCAGCAGGGCCCAGACGATCCATCCGACGACTGCCCAGGTGAGCGGACGCGCGGAGGCGACCGCCACGTGGACGTCGAACGGGAGATCGAGGACCACGATGGCCACGAAGACGCACGCCGTGGCGTAGAGGGCCCACAGAGTGGTGGCCGGTTTCTTCTCGGGGGCCGGTGCGCCACGGGCACGACGGCGGGCGAGCGCCCGCCACACGGCGTAGCCACCGACCACGACCGCGAGGCCGAGCTCGATCCTCGCGGAGATGCTGCCCTGCCGGATCAGGTGCCACCAGTCGACCTCCTGCAGCCGCGGGCCCATCACCAGGGTGAGGGTCAGACCCCACGCCGCGGTGCCACCGAGCAGCAGCAGCGAGGACCCCACCATGTGCCGGCGCCGGACACCGGCGCCGAGAGCCGCGGCCATGATCACCATGGGTGCTGGGTCGAAGCCGGCCACGGCGGTTCCGAGGACGGTCAGGGTGTATTCCCACACGGTCATATTCGCGGGCCGCCGGTCAGCTCGCCACCGGTGCGAAGGCCGGGGAGGTCTTGCCCAGCCACGTCAGCCCCGGGTCCAGCTGGGCCTCCCACAGGGCCACGCGGTGCCCTCCGGTCTGCGAGATGTTGCTGGAGAGCCCCGTGGGCGCGGAGACGGAGCCCTCAAAGCCGCGGACCGCCTTCACAGAGATCGAGTCCTCGCCGCCCGAGAAGAACCAGATGCCCACGTCTGGCTTCTCGCGCGCCACGACCTTCGCAAGGTCGTACGAGGCGGGGTTCGCCGTCTTCCACTCCTGGCCCCTGGTGTACATGGGCGCGAAGTATCCCGCGAGGTTCACGCTGCGGGACCAGATCTCCGGGTGGCGCACGGTGAACATGGAGGAGCACCAGCCGCCCGCGCTGTAGCCCAGAGTGGCCCACGCGTCCCGGTCCGTGGAGACCCGCAGATTGCCGCGGATCCAGGAGACGACGTCCGTGCTCACGTAGGTCTCCCACTTGCCGTGGGTGCTGTCCACGCACTCGGTGTCGTTGTTGCCGGGGTAGACGTCCGGGATCACGACGATCGACTCTCGCAGGGTGGAGTCGCCCACGTTCGCCTTGATGTGGTGGGCGATGTCCATGGCCTGGGTGTAGGTCCGCACGTCCCCCGGGAAGCCGGTGAACGCCGTGATCACCGGATAGGTTCGCTGGGGCTCATGCATGTAGGAGGGCGGCAGCCACACCGTGGCGTCCTCGGTGATCCCGGACTGCCTGCCTGCGATCTTCAGGTAGACCCACTGGCCCGAGGTGTTGGAGGGATCCAGCTGGGAACCGAAGGACGCGTTGCGGGTGGGCTGGCTCTGTCCCGTGCTGTAGACCGCGTGCGGGAGCTCCTTGACCGCCTTCACGGCCACCATGGCGGCCCCGGCGTCCGTGGTGGTCACCGGGCCCCCGCCGCTGGAGAGCAGGTCCCCCCAGCTGGAGTACCACTGGTTGTCCATGTTCAGCTTCAGGAAGCAGACTGCGAGCACCAGCAGGCACACGAGCACCAGGCACACGAGCTGCAGGACGTACTTGAGGACCCCGGGGCGGCGCTGGCGTGGCAGCACCAGGACGGTGACGGCCACCAGCACCACCGCGACCGCGGTGACCGTGATGAACAGGGGCCACCCGTTCAGTTCGAAGAACGCCATTGCGAAGTGCTCGTTTCCAGTGGTTTCCCACGTATCTTGTCAGCAGTGCCGAGCCGCCGGACGTACTCAGCGGTGCCGGTTCGGCACACAGCATAGGGACAACCGACCCGGCCGGAACGCTCTGCCGGGCCCTCGAAGGGGAGTTGATGGGTAACACCCAGGTGGTACGCGGCAGGCGCACACGGGACGTCAGGACCGCCACGGCCCGGCAGGAGCGCTGGGCACGAATCCTTATCTGGATCTTCGCGCTGGCCACGGCGGCGGGTGTGGTGCTGCTGCTGCTGCACTGGGTCACCCGGGTCAACCCGCTGCCGAGCATCCTCTTCGGAACCCTCAACCTCCCCGTGGCGCCGTCCCTGGTCTCCGTGGTGGTGCTCGGGCTGCTGACGGGCGCGCTCGTGCGGCGCAAGCGGATCGCCCTGGTACTGGTGGGCACCACCCAGGTGGTGGGTGTCACCTGGTCGGTGCTCATGCTGGTGCTGCGCGCCGTGGTCCCGGACCTGCCGCACCACGGCCCCTTCCCGGTGTGGGTCAGTCCCATGCTCGACGCGGTCGCCGTGGCGGTGGGCATCGCCGCACTGGGCCTGCTGTGGTGGCTGCGCCCCGCGTTCCCTGCCCGCACCGAGTCCCGGGGTGCACTCGCCGCGCTGGCGATGCTGGTGGGCGGCGTGGTCCTCACGGTCGCGGCCACGCACGCGCTGCTGCTCGCGACCACCAGCTCGGCCATCGACGACTGGAACGTCCTGGGGGAGGCGCTCGTGCGCAGCCTCGGGTGGGCGGGCCCGCGACGTCGCTACCTCAGCACCGTGCCACCCTGGCTCCCCGAGCTCACCTCGGCCCTGCTGGCCCTGACCATCGTGCTTGCCGTGCTGATCTTCCTGCGCTCCAGCTCCCGCTCGGCCGCGTGGCGGCCCGAGGACGAGGTGGCGGTGCGCTCGCTGCTGCGCGAGTTCGGGGGTGAGGACTCCCTGGGGTACTTCGCCACGCGGCGGGACAAGTCCGCAGTGTTCTCCGCGGACGGCCGGGCCTGCGTGACGTTCCGGGTAGTCGGGCAGGTCTCGATCGCCTCCGGAGACCCGGTGGGCGATCCCGCGGTGTGGCCGGACGCCATCCGGCGTTGGCTCGACCGTGCCCACCACTACGGTCTGCTGCCCGCGGTCACCTCCGCCTCGGAACGTGCGGCACGGGCATATGCGGAAGCGGGCCTCAGCGTGCTCGTCATGGGGGACGAGGCCGTCCTGCACCCGGACCGCTACTCCCTGGCCAACTCGTCCATGACGCCGGTGCGCCGGGCCGTTCGGCGAGCGCGCCGTGCCGGGCTGGTCACGGAGATCGCCCGCCACCAGGACTTCCCGCCGGAGGAGCTGACGCGGCTGGGTGTGCTCGCGGACCAGTGGCGTGGCGATGAGCCGGACCGCGGGTTCTCCATGGCCCTGAACAGGTGGGGGGATTCGGCTGACGGGCAGTGCCTGCTGGTGGTGGCCCGGGACGAGCACGGGGCCGAGCAGGGGCTGCTCTCCTTCGTGCCGTGGGGCCGCGGCGGGCTGTCCCTGGACGTGATGCGCCGGGCACCGCACACCCCGAACGGCGTCACCGAGCTGATGGTCACGGACCTGATGGAGCACTGCGCATCGCACGGGATCAGACGGGTCTCCCTGAACTTCGCGATGTTCCGCGGGGTCTTCGAGGACTCCGAGAAACTGGGTGCGGGCGTGATCACCCGGTTCAACTCCTCGGTGCTGGGCTACATGGACCGCTTCTTCCAGCTGGAGAGCCTCTACCGCTCCAACGCCAAGTACCTGCCCGAGTGGGTACCGCGCTACGCGTGCTTCGACGGTGTCCTGGCCCTGCCCCGCATGGCCGTGGCGACCGCCCAGGTGGAGGGCTTCCTGCCCGCGGTGTTCGTGCGCACGCCCCCGCAGCCGGAGCTCGACGCGGGGACGCTCGAGCAGATCCTGGAGATCCAGCACGAGCCGGCGCCCATGCGGGTGCTCGCGCCCCGGCGCTCGCAGCAGACGCGCCACCGCATGCGCCACGCCCGTGCCCTGGCCCGCGACGGGGTCAACCCGTACCCCGTGGGGCTGGCCCCTGCGGAGACCGTCGCGCACACGCAGGCCGCGCGCCTGCGAGGCGACGCGGCGTCGTCGTCGGAGGTGCGGACCAGCGGGCGGGTGCGGCGGTTCCGCGACTTCGGCGGCGTGGGCTTCGTGGACCTCACCGACGGCGGCGTGACCGTCCAGGTGCTCGTGGACCGCGCACGCGTGGACTCCACGTGGTCCACGATCCGGCGCAACCTGGACGTGGGGGACCTTCTAGTGGTGGACGGTCGGTGGGGGAACTCTCGCACGGGGACGGAGTCCATTCTCGCGCGGCGCGTGACCGTGGCGGCGAAGGCCCTGCAACCGGTGTCCTACAGCGGTTTCGAGAACCCCGAGCAGCGGCTGCGCAGACGCTCCCTGGACCTGCTGGTGCACCCGCACGGGATGGACCTGCTGCGGCAGCGCTCGCAGGCCGTGGACACCGTCCGCCGGCTGCTGCAGGAGGAGGGGTACCGGGAGGTCGAGACGCCCGTGCTGAACACCGTGCACGGCGGCGCCTCCGCCCGGCCGTTCCGCACGTTCATCAACGCGTACGGCATGGACCTCACACTGCGCATCGCCCCGGAGCTGTACCTGAAGCGGCTGCTCGTGGCGGGAAGCGGGCCGATCTTCGAGGTGGCCCGCAACTTCCGCAACGAGGGCGCGGACGCCACCCACAACCCCGAGTTCACGGCGCTGGAGGCGTACCACCCGTACGCGGACTACACGGTCATGCGGCAGCTGACCGAGCGCCTGGTCAAGGCCGTGGCCACGGCACTGCACGGTGCGCCCGTACTGCCGCTGCGGGACGTCCACGCCCCGGACGCCGAGCCCACCCCCACGGACGTCTCCGGGCCGTGGCCCGTGGTCACCGTGACGGACGCCGTGAGCCGGGCCGTGGGGCGCGAGATCTCGATCCGAACGGACTTCGAGGTGCTGCTGCAGGCGGCGGCGGCGCATGACGTGGAGATCGGCCCGGGCATGGGTCCCGGCGCCGTGCTCGAGGCCCTCTACGAGGAGCTCGTGGAGCCGCTCACGGTGTTCCCCACGTTCTACTGCGACTTCCCCGAGGAGACCTCGCCGCTGACCGCGCCGCACCGCAGCGAGCCGGGGCTCGTGGAGCGCTGGGACCTGGTGGTCAACGGGATGGAGCTGGGCACCGCGTACTCGGAGCTGACCGACCCCGTGGTGCAGCGCCACCGGCTCACGGAGCAGTCCCTCAAGGCCACGGCGGGGGATCCGGAGGCCATGGAGGTGGACGACGACTTCCTGGACGCCCTCGAGGTGGGCATGCCACCCGCCGGCGGGCTGGGGATCGGACTAGACCGGCTGGTCATGCTCATGACGGCCACCTCCATCCGGGAGGTGCTGGGGTTCCCGTTCGTGAAGCCGCAGAAGAACTGAGGGATCCTGCGTGCGGGGGCGACTCACCCGCACGGCCCGGCGAGGGAAGGCATACTAGGACACCATGACCCCTGAACTGATGCACACGGCGGGGCTGCTCACCCCGGAACTGCTCCCCCTGGGGGATCCAGCCCAGCTGCTCGAACAACTGGGCCCGTGGGCGCTCGCGGGGACTGCCCTGATGGTGTTCATCGAGTCCGGCCTGCTGTTCCCCTTCCTGCCCGGCGACTCGCTGCTCTTCGCGTGCGGGCTGCTGCACCAGGCGCTGCACATCCCGCTGTGGCTCATGATCCTCGTGCCGTTCCTCGCGGCCGTGGCCGGTGACCAGGTGGGCTACTACCTGGGCCACAGGTTCGGACGGCGGTTCTTCTCCGACGACGCCCGGTTCCTGAAGACCAAGTACCTCACCCAGACCGAGGACTTCTTCCTGAAGTACGGCGGCCGGGCGATCGTGCTCGCGCGCTTCGTGCCGATCGTGCGCACGTACGTCCCCCTGGTGGCCGGCACCGCGCGGCACCCGTACCGCCAGTTCGTGGGGTGGAACATCCTGGGAGGCTTCCTGTGGGTGACCATCATGGTGGTGGCCGGCTCCCTGCTGGGCGGCATCCCCTTCATCCGGGACAACGTGGACCTGATCGCCGTGCTGATCGTGGCGCTGTCCCTGATCCCGGTGGGGCTGCAGATCCTCACGAGCCTGCGGGAACGGCGTCGGGAGCAGGACGCTACGGAGTGATCGTGAACTTCACGTTCCCGTCACCGCCGCGCTCCGCGATCCGCAGCACCTGGCCCGTCTCCTCGAGGGTGTGCACGGGGCCCAGGCAGTAGTCCACGTCCACCTCGCCGTCCCGGATGCGGCGCACGGCCTCGTGGAAGGACACCAGTCCGGGCTCGGACTGAGCCGCGACCGAGCCCTGCAGGCGCACGCACTTGCGGAAGACCTCGTAGATGGGGACGGGGGCGGGATCGAAGTTCTCGTACAGCCCGAACCACCCCACGATGCCGCGGTGGGCAACGACCTCCACAGCCTCCGCCCGCAGCGCGTCCGACCCTACGGCCTCGATCACGAGGTCCGCCCCCGCGTTGCCAGTGAGCTCGGAGACGACCTCCGGCAGGCTCTCGTCCGGCACCAGGACCGTGCGGGCGCCGAGTCGGCGGGCGATGTCCAGGCGGTGCTGCTGGGTGTCCGAGACGATCACCTGCTCGAAGCCGCGCAGCAGGGCGTCCTGCAGGAAGAAGAGGCCGGCCGAGCCCGCGCCCATGATCACGCACGTGCCCGCGTGGCGCTCGGGGACCTCGCGGGGCCAGTAGAGGTTCATCGCGTAGAGGCACGTGCCCATCTGCTGCGCCATCATGTACCGGCGCATGGTGGTGAGGTCCTCCGGGTCCACCTCCGGGGGCAGCGCGACCGCGTGGTCCTCGTCCAGCAGGATGAACTCGGCGAATGTGCCGCCCAGCTCACCCGGCGGCACGCACAGCACCGGTGTGCCCACGGGGAACTTCTCCGAACGGGAGGACACGACCACGCCCACCCCTTCGTGGCCGGGATAGCCCGCGAGCTCCGGGCCGCGGGGGTGCAGCGTCCCGTGCAGGGCGGAGTGCAGGTCCGAGCCGCACACAGAGGCCGCCACCACGCGGGCCACGAACTCTCCGTCCCGCGTGGCCTCCGGTTCGGGCCACTGTTCGACGTTGACAATCCCGGTGGCCGGGACATGGGTTGCGCGCACGGTGTGCTCCTCGGGGCAGTGGGGCGGGTTCTCGGTCCCACGGTAGGCCATGGTGTGGGCCCTGCCCACGAGGTGCCGCGCCCGGCCGGTAGCCTGTGACGGTGCCTCTGCCCCGAGCCCTCAGACCATTCTCCTCCCGGGCCTACACCGTGCTGGTGCTGGCCATGTGCGTGAGCGTCTTCGGCTCCGGGCTCTGGGCCGTGGCACTCGTGGCCCGCGTGATGGCCCTCGGGGGCTCGGCGGTGGACCTCTCCGTCGTCACCTCGGCCGGTGCGGTCGGTGCGGTGGTCTTCGTGCTCGTGGGCGGGGTGGCCGCGGACCGCTTCCCGCTGCCCGTGATCCTGCGCTGCGTGGAGCTCGCCAACCTCACCACCGCCCTGGCCATCGTCGTGCTGACCTGGACTGACACCCTCGCCCTGTGGCACCTGGCGCTCGCCGCGTTCGTGTTCTCGGGCGCCGTGGGCTTCTTCTACCCCGCCTACTCGGCCGCCCTTCCCCGCGTCCTGCCCCCGGAGCAGCTGCTCGCGGCCAACGGTGTGGAGGGCACAGCCCGCCCGCTGCTGCAGCTCGCCGCTGGCCCCGCGGTGGGCGGAGTCCTCACGGGGCTCGCCCTGCCGGGTGCCCCGGTGCTGGCGATCGCGGTGGCCCACGGGATCGCACTCTTCTTCATGCTGCGGCTGCGGCTCCCGGAGCGCGACGTCGCTCCCGTGGACGACGGCGCGCCCGCCCGGTCCTCCGCCCTGCGGGACCTCGTGGAGGGGTTCCGCTACTGCCTGCGCACGCCCTGGCTGCTGTGGACGCTGCTGTGGGCCATGAGCGCCGTGTTCCTCTTCACGGGCCCCCTGGAGGTGCTCGTGCCGTTCCTGGTGGTGGATCGCCTGGGCGGCACGGTGGCGGGCTACGGTGCGATGCTCGGGCTCTACGGGGTCTCCACGGCCGTGGGCGCGAGCATCATGGCGTCCTTCCAGCTGCCGCGCAAGTACCTGACCACCATGATCTGGCTCTGGGGCTTCGGCACGCTGCCGTTCGGACTCGTGGGCAGCACGCACTCGTGGTGGGTCATGGCACTCGCGCTGTGCGTGTTCGGGGCCACCGGTGGAGCGGGCCAGGTGATCTGGGGGACACTGCTGCAGCGCCGGGTTCCGGGGCACATGCTGGGTCGAATCTCCTCCCTGGACTTCTTCGTCTCGCTCTCCCTCATGCCGGTCTCCATGGCCTTGGCCGGCCCGGTGTCCCAGGTGCTGCCGCCCGAGGCGGTGTTCTGGGGCGTCGCGGTGCTCACCCCCGCGCTGGGTGTTGCCGCGGTGCTGGTGGGGCGCATGCATCGGGACCAGCTCGAGCACCCCCTGCGCTGAGGCCGCGCCCCTTCCCAGGGACGACGACATCGCGGTGCCCCTCCCGTCGAAGGGGGCGCCGCGGCGGCGTCATCGTCCGGGATGAACCCAACACGAACAGTCAGTATGCTTTGCGGCGCTGCTCCACAATGAGGTGGATCAGGGCGAAGATGTGCTCCTCGTCGATCGCGCGGCAGGCCTGCTCGAGGGCCGCGGGGATCTCCGACTCCCGCTCCACGCGCACCCCGAAGCCGTGGAAGGCGCGGGCCATGGCTGCGAAGTCCGGGTTCTTCAGCTGCGTGCCGGAGACGTGCCCCGGGTACTGCACCTCCTGGTGGGTGCGGATGGTGCCGTACTCCTGGTTGTCCATCACGATCACGAGCGGGGTGGCACCGTACTGCGCGGCGGTAGCGATCTCCTGGCCGTTCATCAGGAACTCCCCGTCCCCGGCGATCGAGACCACCCGGCGCCCGGGGTGGTTGAGGGAGGCGGCGACTGCGGAGGGTATCGAGTAGCCCATGGAACCATTGCGGGCCGAGATCATCGACGCGTAACCGTTGGTGGGGAAGTAGCGGTGCGCCCAGTTGGTGTGCTCACCTGCCCCGAACGTGACCATGGCATCCTCGGGAAGCGTGGCCACGAGGTTCGCCATCATGGTGTCCATCCTGGCCGGGCCGTCCTCGGGGTGGGTCTCGGTGGGCGCGGAGAACTTCTCCTGCTGGCGCCGCATACGGGAGCACCAGTCCCGCCACACGTCCTTGACCGGCAGCTCCATGCGCACGAGGTCTCGCACGAAGACATCCGGTTTGGCCACGATCTGGTAGGTCACGGGCCCGGACCGGCCGCGCATGGAGGGGTCCATGGTCACGATGAAGTTGTGCTTGGACCAGTCCTGGCGCACCAGGAAGCCGTTCGTGATCACGTCGCCGGGGACGGTTCCCACGAAGACCAGCAGGTCCGTCTCCTCCAGGAGGTCCACGGTGGGCTTGGGGCGCCCGTAGCCGATCGGCCCCACGTAGGAGGGGGAGCCGAACGGCACGGTCCCCTCGCAGCGCCACTCCGCGGCAGCCGGGATGTGGTGCTGCTCCAGCCAACCGGTGAACTTCTCCGCGCCCTCCGTGGTCCAGTCGTTGCCGCCGAAGACGAACAGCGGCTTGCTGGACTCCTGGAGGGCCGTCTCCAGGGCCTTCCAGTCCTCCACGGTCATGCCCCCGCCCGCCACGGGGATCTCGGGGTGCAGCGCAGGGTCGATCTTCCGCGTGATGATGTCCTCCGGCAGCCCCACCACCACGGGTCCGGGGCGTCCGGAGCGCGCCGCGAACATGGCCTCCGCCACGTACTCGGACGCGCGCTCCGCGTGGTCCAGGACCATCACCCGCTTGGCGCCGGACGCGAACCACGAGTGGGGGTCGAATTCCTGGAAGGCCTCCTTCTCCCGGTGCTCGAACGGGATGAGACCCACGAAGAGCACCATGGGGGTGGAGTCCTGCCACGCCGTGTGCAGCCCCACATGCGCGTTGGCCGCACCCGGGCCGCGGGTCACCATGGCCACGCCCGGCACGGTGTTCATCTTCCCGTCCGCCTCCGCCATGTACGCGGCACCGCCCTCCTGGCGGCACACCACTGTCTCGATGGGTGAATTGTGCAGCCCGTCCAGCACGTCCAGATAGCTCTCGCCCGGGACCACGTAGGCCCGTTGCACCCCGTGGGCTGCGAGGGAGTCGACGATCACGTGGCCCGCGGACTTGCGGTCCGTGGAACGTGTGGCTGTGGGATGCGTCATGGGATGCTCTCTTTTCGCCGTTGAAGTTCGAGTGATCACCACGGGGGCGATCCCTGTGAGGTGTGTCTCATGAGATGTGTCTCGAAAATACCCGAACCCGGCGGTAACTACGTCATTGTGGCGCCGCCCATGACGATGCCCCGGTCCGCGTGGCGGATCCGGGGCATCGTGGTGGTGCTGGGGAAGGGGATCAGGCCCGCATGTCCTCGAGCTCCACGTTGTTGGTCTCCCGCACCATCTTCACGGTGAAGACCAGGGACACCAGCGCGAAGAACGCGTAGATGCCGTAGGTCAGGCCCAGCGAGTAGTTGGACAGGGACGGGAAGGAGACAGTGACGCCCCAGTTGGCGATCCACTGCACGGCCCCGGCGACCGCCAGGGCGGCACCGCGGATGTGGTTGGGGAACATCTCGCCCAGCAGGACCCACATGAGCGGACCCCACGAGACGCCGAAGAACACCACGAAGAGGTTGGCGGCGATCAGCGCGAGCGGGCCGGCCACGGGGCCGAGGTCCGGGGTGAGCTGGCCGTCCACCATGACCTTGTTGGCCGTGGCGAAGACGACCGCGAGGACCGCCAGGGAGGCGGTCATCCCGGCCGAGCCCACGAGCAGCAGGGGACGGCGGCCGATGCGGTCGACCAGGAAGATGGCCACGATCGTGACCAGCACGTTGACCACGGAGGTGGCCACCGAGATGGTGAAGGAGTCCGACTCCTTGAAGCCCACGGACTCCCACAGCACGTTGGAGTAGTAGAAGATCACGTTGATGCCCACGAACTGCTGCAGCGCGGCGAGGCCGATGCCCACCCACACCACGGGCTTGAGCCCGGCCAGGGAACCGCGCAGGTCCGCGAAGCGGGGCTTGCGCTCGTTGTTGACGGTGCTCTCGATCTTCGCCACTCGGGAGTCCACGGCCTCGTCGCCGTGGATGCGGGAGAGAACGGCGCGCGCCTCGTCCGGGCGGCCCGCGGAGACCAGGTACCGCGGGGACTCGGGGATCATGAACGCACCCACGCCGTAGCCGACGGCGGGCACGGCCATGACGAGGAACATCCATCGCCAGGCTGCGAGACCGAACCACAGCTCCTGGGCGGCGCCGCCCGCCCAGTTGGCGAGCAGGGCGTCGATCAACAGGGACAGAAAGATGCCGAGCACGATGCCCATCTGCTGCAGCGAGCCGAGTCGCCCGCGCAGGTGGGCCGGTGCGACTTCCGCGATGTACGCCGGGGCGATCACCGAAGCCACGCCCACGCCGATGCCGCCCACCACTCGCCAGAAGACGAGCCACTCGATGGACTGGGTGAGGGCGCAGCCGATCGCGGAGAGCAGGAACAGCAGCGCCGCGACCTTCATGATCGGGATGCGCCCCGTGCGGTCTGCGATGCGCGAGCCGAAGAACGCGCCGACCGCCGCACCAAGCAGCGCCGCGGCAACCGCAAAGCCGAGGGGGCCGGGGCCGACGTCGAACGTGGACTGGATGGAGGAGACCGCGCCGTTGATCACGGCGGAGTCGTACCCGAAGAGGAGACCACCGAAGGCGGCCACGGTCGTGATGCGGATGACCGCGCCGGTGTTCGTCTGATGACGTTCCGGCTGATGTGCTTGCCCTGGATGACTCATCCCGCAGCTCCCTTGCTGTGCAGTGTCGAACCCTCATGAGAGTCCCACGCCCGGGAAGACGCCGTGCCTCCGGAGAGTCACCGGGGGCGAGGGCGCGTCGCTGCGGGTCTCCCGGGCCTGATCGGCCCGGATGGAGCGGCTGCCGGGGAAGGACAGTGTCCCAAGAGTAGGACGGGCACAGGGGAAAGTAAACAAACCCCGCAGTGGGCTCCTGCCGTGGCGCACACAGCATGCGTGATGCGTGGCCGGAAAACATTCTGGCTGTAGAATAAAAACTCTATAAATTGTTTATTAATCACGTGTTTCACGTGAAACATCATGTTCCGTCATGTTTTTGTTCCCTGCTCGTCACGACACGCCGTGATCAGGGTTCACTCGGTGTCCCGTGTCACCATTGGGTCATGACCAATCCGGCGCAGTACACTTCCCCCTCGCCGGGCGGGTCCCCGTGGCAGTTGCCGCAGTTGCGACACCGCGTGGCCGTACCTCTCGTCACCGTGCTTCTGACGGCGACGATCGGTCGGTTGCTGGTGTTGTCACCGCAGGTCACCGACGGGGAGACCGCGTTGCTCGAGGGGCTGTCCCAGCATCGCAACGTCCTCTTGGACACCCTGGCCACGGCGGTGACGTTCGCACTGTCCAACGGTGCAGTGGTGCTCATCGTGGCCGCCGTCATCGGGTGGCTCGCGGTCGTCCGACGACGCCCCCTGGACGCCACGGGTTTCGGCATCCTCGCCCTCGCGGGCTGGGGTGCGGTGGGCCTCGTGAAGGTCCTCGTGGAGCGCCCCCGCCCCACCTTCCTCACGGGCGACCCCCTGAGTCCCGTGACCGGCTCCCTGTCCTTCCCGTCCTCGCACACGGGCGCGGCGGTGGCCACCGTCCTCGCGCTGAGCCTGGTGGCGTCGAGTCGGCGCGCCCGTCGCAACCTCCTGCTGTGGGGTGGTCTCACCACGGCGCTCGTGGCCGCGGCCCGGGTGTACTCCGGGGCGCACTACCCCCTGGACGTCCTTGCGGCGCTGCCCGTGGCCGCCGCGGGTGTGATGGTCGGCGCCTCCGTGGCCAACACCGTGGTTCCCGCGCTCGCCTTCGGCTTCTCCTGGCAGCAGGCCGGGGTCACCCCGCGGCTGCCCGCCACGGCGCGCACTGCGGCCCGGCCCGCCGTGGCCACGGCTCGCGCAGGTGCTGAACCTCAGCGGGGCACCCGTTACACGGAGCAGCAGCCGGTGGTCACCGCAGCTCGCACGGCTCCATACGACGCCTCCGCCCACACCGGGCACCGATCGGACCGCGCGGCCTGAGACGCCTCCCACCATCCCCATCCACGAACGACGGCGGGCCGGACCTCGAAAGGTCCGGCCCGCCGTCGTTCGTGGGGTCTGTCGTCGTTGGCAGCCCCGGGGCTGCGTGCTCAGTCGGAGCCGTACCCGGCCTTGACGCACAGGACGGGGCAGCCCGCTTCGAGCAGCAGGCGCTGCGTGGTGGGTGCCATGATCAGCTTCCCCACGGGGGTGCGCCTGCGTGTGCCGATCACGAGAAGCTGGGTGTGGGTGCGGTCCGTGACGTCGAGGATGATGTCCGCAGGATCGGCGTCGTCCGCCACGGGCACGAGCTCGTACTTGAGGCCGCTCTCCTCCAGCGCCGCGCGGTCCTCGCGCAGTGCCGTCTCGGTCTCCTCGGGGCTGGTGTGGCGGCCCCAGCGCTTGGTGTGGTGCGCCTGGACCACCACGAGCTCCGCGGAGCGCAGGGTGGCCTCTGCCATGGCTGCGCGCAGGGCGGCTCGGCCGGCGGGGGTGGGAAGGTAGCCGACGACGATCTTCATGGCGTCTCCTGGTCGTGAGGGGTGTTCTGCGGGGGCACTTGCGCTCACCGGTCGATGTCCTCGAGGTGCGCGATGTCCTCCGGGTGCTGGAACCGCGTGCGGCGCCCGGTGACCAGGCGGCCGTAGAGGAAGTTCACGAGCCACAGCACCACGCCGAGTGCCAGCAGCACGACAGCGATCTGGTACTCGATGGTGTCCTGTGCCCACGGCCCGAGCAGGAACGCGCACGTGACGGCGCCGAGATAGGGCAGGATGCGCGGGGCGTGGAAGTACTCGTGGCCCTCCTGGGAGTGGTCACGGCGCAGGATGATCGCGGCGATGTTGACCACCGTGAAAACCCCCAGCAGCAGCAGCGCGGTGGTGCCACCGAGGGCGGAGGCCGTGCCCTTGCCCATGGCGTTGTTCACCAGAATGATCAGCACCATCCCGAGCGCGGTGGTGAAGATGATGGCCGTCCACGGGGTCCGGCGGCGCGGGAGGACCTTGCCCAGGAACCCGGGGATCACACCCTGCTTGGCCATGCCGTACAGCAGTCGGGAGGCCATGAGCATGTTGATCAGCGCCGTGTTCGCCACCGCGAAGATGGTGAGGAACGGGTAGATGGTGTCGATGGGAACGCCCGGCGCACCGATCTTCACCACGTCGAGCAGCGGGGTGGTGGACTCGCCGAGCTCACCGATGGGGACGATCGCCACGGTGAACAGGGACACCAGCACGTAGATGACGCCGGTGATGCACAGGCCCGTGAGCATGACGCGCGGGAAGTTGCGGGTGGGGTCCTTGGTCTCCTCGACCATGTTGACGGAGTCCTCGAAGCCCACGAAGGAGAAGAACGCCAGGGAGGTCACAGCGGTCAGGGCCATGAACATTCCCTTGTCGTCAGAGGTCTCGAACACCACCGTGCGGCTGAAGTCCGCGTTGCCCTGGAACGCGGCCCAGAAACCCACGAGGATCACGATGAGCAGGCCGGTGAGCTCGATGACCGTGAGCACCACGTTGAGCTTCACGGACTCGGAAACCCCGCGCAGGTTGATCAGCGCCAGCAGCGCCATGAAGCTCACGGCCACCACGGTGATGCCCAGGGGGCTCATGTCCAGGTGGAAGCCCTTGGCGAAGTTGGACGCCACGGTGCTGGAGGCGGTGGCAGCGGACGTCAGCCCGGAGCACAGCACGGCGAAGGTCACCAGGAACGTGAGGAAGTGCAGACCGAAGGCCTTGTGCGTGTAGAGCGCCGCACCGGAAGCCCCGGGGTACTTGGTCACCAGCTCCAGGTAGGAGAAGGCGGTGATCGTGGCGACGACGAAGGCCACGAGGATCGGGGCCCACGCAGCACCGCCGATCTCCCCGGCGATGTTTCCCGTGAGGGCATACACGCCCGTGCCCAGGATGTCCCCCACGATGAACAGCAGCAGCAGTCCCGGGCCCATGACCCGCTTGAGCTCGTGGCTCTGCCCACCGGAGTCGGTGCTGTCTCCCGCGGGTGCGGGGGTCGTGTCCCTCGACGCTGACGCCGAGGTGGCGCCCCGCGATGATGATGGATCGCTCATGGTCTCCTCCACGAAGGGACCCTGTGGGATCCACTCCGGATGTTTGGTCCGATCACACCGGGGTGTGACCTGCGGCTCATTCTTACAGGCAACCATAAGGGATGGGGAGTAGGGGCGGGGGTACCGGCGTGGAGCCGGGGGTGCGGTGTCATCGCCCCGGAGGAGGAGTGGCGTCCCCCAGGGAGTGAAGCGGTGCCGTCGTCCGGGACGTGAGCGGGCGTCGTCGGCGAGGAGAGAGACGCGCCCCGCGCCGTGGAAGCGGCGCGGGGCGCGGTGGTGCGGGAAGGGGTTCTCAGCGGATGCCGCGCATCAGCTTCAGGATGGGCTTGGACGCCAGGAGCATCACGACGCCGAGCACGATGGTGATCGCGCCCATGGTGCCGAAGTACCCCACCTCGTTGTCCGCGGAGTAGAACTCCGCGAGCGAGCCCGACAGCGCGGTGCCGAGGGCCACGGAGAGGTTGTACAGCGCGATCATCTGTACGGGGAACTTCCGCGGGGCGAGCTTGGTGGCCAGGGACAGGCCCACCGGGGAGAGGAACAGCTCGCCCAGGGTGGCGAAGAACAGCACGAGCACGATCCACCCGATGAACACGGACGGCGTGTGTGCCTGCGTCACGAAGGTGAGGAACGCCACGCCGATCAGCAGCAGCGCCACGCCGAACTTCACGGGGGTGCTCGGCTGGCGGGTGCCCAGCTTGGTCCACGCTGCCGCGAACACCATGCCCAGCAGGACGATGAAGACAGGGTTGATGGACTGGGTCAGCGAGGGCTTGAAATCGAAGCCCCACAGGTTGAGGTTCAGCCGGGTGTCCGCGTAGATGGCGAGCACGGTGAACTGCTGCTGGAACAGCGAGAAGAATGCCGCGGTGGCAATGAACAGGGGGATGAACGCGATCACCCGGGAGTGCTCGTCCGGGGAGAGCTCCTTGTCACGCAGCATGGTCACGAACAGCGCCACGGCGGAGACCACCACCACGAGGATCACGGCGTTGGAGAGGTTCGCGGGGTTGAGGACTCCGGTGAGCAGCAGCACCACCACGAGCACCACGGCCGCCAGGACGATGCCGATCCACTTGCCGTACTGCGAGCGGGGCAGCGGGTTGGCCACGGTGTGCACCGTGGCGGGCAGGCCCTTGCGGGTGAGGGTGTACTGCACCAGGCCGAAGGCCATGAAGATCGCGGCGAGACCGAAGCCCATGTGGAAGCCCCACTTGGCCCAGGCGAAGCCGGTGAGCAGGGGGCCGAACAGGCCGCCGATGTTCACACCCATGTAGTAGATGGAGAAGCCCGCGTCACGGCGGGGGTCGTCACGCTCGTAGAGGGTTCCCACGAGGTTCACGCACGTGGTCTTCAGACCGCCGGAGCCCACGGCGATGCACAGCAGGCCGATGGTCAGGCCGATCACACTCGGAATGAGGGCCAGGGCGATGTGGCCCGCCATGATGAGCACCGCCGAGGCGAGCATGGTGCGCTCGGAGCCCAGCAGCCGGTCCGCGATCCAGCCGCCCAGGATGGAGCACAGGTACACGGTGCCGCCGTAGGCACCCACGATCCCGGCGGCCACGCCCTTGTCGATGCCCAGACCGCCGTCCGAGACGGCGTAGTACATGTAGTACAGGACCAGAGCCTGCATGCCGTAGAAGGAGAAGCGCTCCCACATCTCCACCGAGAAGAGGTTGGCCAGCATTCCGGGCTGGCCGAAGAAGGTTTTCCTGCCCGCTGGGTTGTGCGGGTCGATGGCTGGCTGGGGTGTGGCCGCCGCGGTGTGCGCGTGGCTGCCGTCCGGGCTGTTCTGACTCATAACAGTCCATGATGCACCCCCGGGCTGGGTGCCCGGGCCTGCGACGCACCACGGGAACGGCCCCGGGGTCCTCCTGTGAGGGTCCCGGGGCCATCATTCCGCGCCGAACGGCGTGGTCGGCGCGTCAGGCGCGAGCGCCGGACGGGGGTGCCGACGGCGCCGCGTCACCTCGGGTGGGCGGCGGCTGGGCCGTGGGTGGTCACCCGGTCAGTCGTTGAAGTCGGCCGGGTCCGAGCCCAGTCGACCGTCCTCGCGGGTGAGACCGTTGATCTCCTCGATCTCCTCCGCTGTGAGGGTGACCTGCTGGGCGTCCCAGTTCTGCTGGATGCGCTCCGGGGTCACGGACTTGGGGAAGACCACGTTGCCGATGGCAAGGTGCCACGCGATGATGACCTGCGCGGGGGTGGCCCTGTGCGCCTCGGCGATCCGGCCGATGGTCTCGTCCTGCAGCTCCTCCTTGCCCTGTCCCAGCGGGGACCACGCCTCTGTGAGAATGCCGTTGCGGGCATCCATCTCGCGCATGTGCTGCTGGTTGAAGGAGGGGTGCAGCTCGATCTGGTGCACGGCGGGGACCACCCCGGTGTCCACGACGTCCTGCAGGGCCTTCGGCGTGAAGTTGGAGACGCCGATGGAGCGTGCCTTGCCGGAGTCCTTGATCTCCTGGAACGCCTTCCAGGTCTCCAGGTACTTGCCCTTATCCGGCTGCGACCAGTGGATGAGGTAGAGGTCCACGTAGTCCAGGCCGAGGCGTTCGAGGGACGCGTCGATGGCATGGAGGGCGGAGTCGTGGCCCTGGTTGTCGTTCCACAGCTTGGTGGTCACGAAGAGCTGCTCGCGGGGGATGCCGCTCTTGGCGATCGCGCGACCCACGCCCTCCTCGTTGCCGTAGATCTCGGCGGTGTCGATGTGGCGGAAGCCCACCTGCAGGGCCTTGGCCACCACGTCCTCCGCGACATCGGACTCCACCTGCCACACGCCGAAGCCGAGCTGCGGGATGGAGTGGCCGTCGTTGAGCTGAAGTGTCTGGTTCTTGGACATCCTGGTGGATCCTTTCTGTGACAACTACTCCCAGTGAACTGCTGTGCCGCGGATCTGACAAGCCGTTAAGTTCTCGGTGAAGTCCCTGGCCGGGGCCGGATCCAGCGCGGGGCGCCGGGGGAAACATGATCAAATAGGGGACATGAAGTTCAACTTCCGACGTGCCAAGACCCCCGCTTATCTCACGTCCCTCGTGCTCATCGTGCTCGGCCTGGTGTTCGCCGTGGCCTCGGTGGCCGCGCTCGCCTGGCTCCTCACCATCCTGGGCGTCGCGCTCAACGTGATGGCCGTGAGCATCACGGCGATCAACGAGGCCCCCTCCCGTGCCCGGGGCACCGGGACGCGCGTGGTCGAGGAGCCGGAGGCGGACACCGAGCAGCACGACGTCGTTCCCGCCGCCGGTTCTCGCCGGGTGGGCTCCTCCCCGCTGCGTCCCGCGGAGGGACGTCGTTCGGAGGAACGCGGTTCCGGGGCGCGGAAGCCCGTGGGAGACCGGGCGCGTTCGCCCCGCGAGTCCTCCATCGGCTGAGCAGCAACCACCGGACGACGACGCCGACGCGTGCCGAGAGCTCCGCTGCGGGGCCTCGTAGGGAATAAGGGGCTGGTCAGTTCATGGCCGCCGCGCGGTAGATCTGCTGGACCCGCTGCTCGTCCAGCCGGGTCTCGATGCTCACGGTGTGCTCCGGATCCGAGCGCAGGTAGCGCACCGGCCCGTGCGATCCCACGGTGAGCTTCTCGGCGTCAGCCAGTGCGTAGACCGCGTCCAGCACGGCGGTGAACGCCGGGCCCTGCGTGGGGTTCACGCGCAGGGTGAGGTGGGCGGTCACGGTGTCCGAGACGCCGTTCTCGTCGAAGGGGGACTCCACGTCCAGCTCGCGCACGATGCCCACACCGTGGCCGACGACGCCCGGCAGTCGTACGGACAGGTGGCGCTGGGCCCTGGCGAAACTGCGCCGCAGCACGGACACCCAGGACAGCGCGGCCAGCACGAGCACCACCGCGATGAGGCCCAGCCACCACCCGTTGTGGGCGTCCGCGAAGCGCAGGGCGCTGAGCACCACCACGAGCGCGGAGATCAGGGGGATCACGAGCAGCAGGGAGGCCGTGAGCTTCTCGCGCAGGGTGGGCCGGCCCGCGGCGGTGCGCTCCCCGGTGCCCGCGGGGTCCCGGGCGGGAACGGCGGCGGCGTCACCAGCGCCGGCGGAGTCCTGCGGAGCGGAGGCGTCCTGGAAACCGGGCCCGGCCACCTCGGGGGAGCCGACCGCCCGCTCCTCCGCCGGGGCTGCGGCGGGCTTCCTGCCCAGCTGACGCAGCACCGCGGCGTCGAACCCGCGGTCGTCGGAGGTCACGGGCGCGGGCCAGATGTCGAGGGAGTCCATGGCCCCATTATGGTGGCAGGACGTCGTCGAAAGGTGGTTGACCGGTGACCGCTGTCCGTGCCAGCACGCCTCCCTCAACGGTCGGGAGGGGCCCCCGAGCCGGACTGCTGCTGCTGGGGGTGCTCCTGCTGGGCGCCAACCTCCGGGCGGGCATCACCGCGGTGGGGCCTGTGCTGCCGCAGATCGAGGAGCAGGTGGGGCTCAGCGCGTTCCAGGCGTCCCTGCTCGTGAGCCTGCCGCTCGTGGCGTTCGCCGCGGTTTCCCCTTTCGCACCTCGGCTCGCGGAGAGGTGCGGACTCGAACGCACCCTGGGCAGCGCGCTCGCCGTCCTGGCCGTGGGCATCGTGCTGCGCTCCATCTCCGGGCCCGGACTGATCTGGGTGGGGACACTGCTGCTCGGCGCCGCGATCGCCGTCCTCAACGTGCTCATCCCGTCCCTCATCAAGCGCGACTGGCCGCAGCGCATCGGCCCTATGACCGGTCTCTACCAGTCCGTCACGGCGCTGGCCGCAGCCCTCGCCTCCGGACTGGTGGTGCCCATCGCCGGCGTGGTGCCCTCCGGGTGGCGCTTCGCCCTGGGCATCTGGGCGGGCCTCGCGGTGATCGGCGTGGCCACCCTGCTCCCCTGGATCCTGGGCACCGCTTCCGTCCGTGCGGCGACCCCGACGGCGACCGCACACGCATCCGGTCCCGACGCCGCGGCGTCGCCCTCCGCACCCGTGGCCCGCCCCGAACGCGCCCGGCTGCCCCTGCGTTCACCGCTCGCGTGGCAGGTGAGCCTGTTCATGGGGCTGCAGTCCACCATCTACTACACGATGATCACGTGGCTGCCAGCCATCCAGATCGCCAACGGGGCGAGTGCGGTGCAGGCCGGCTGGTTCCACTTCGCCTTCCAGGCGTGCGGGCTGGTGGGCACCTTGTTCTCCGCGTTCGTGATCCCCCGGCTGCGGGCCCAGTCAGGACTGGGGATCGTGCTCGCGGGCGCAGGGCTGGTGGGGGTGCTGGGAATGCTGCTCCTGCCCGGGCTGTCCCTGCTCTGGGCTCTGTGCGCGGGCTTCTGCACGGGCGGGGCGATCGTGCTGGCAATGGCCCTGTTCGGGCTGCGCACCGTCGACTACCACCAGGCGGCGGGACTGTCATCCATGGCACAGAGCCTGGGCTACGTGCTCGCGGCGCTCGGTCCGGTGGTGATCGGTCTGGTCAAGGACGCGACCGGCTCGTGGACTCTGCCGCTGCTGCTGCTCGCGGGGGTCGCGGTGGCGCAGGGGGTCTTCGTGGCGCTCGCCGGACGGCCGCGCACCATCGGCGGCTGAGGCGCGGCGCTCGGGGCGGTGTTCGCCCAGGGGCGGAAACATTTGCCGCGTAAATATATGCTGACTACACTGTTGGGCATGAGTGAGACGAACTGGCTGTCATCCGAGGAGCGGGAGGCCTGGCTCGCGCTCGTGTCCATCATGTTCAGGCTGCCGGGCGCCGTCGAGGGGCAGCTGCGCTCCGAGGAAGACATGTCCCTGGCGGAATACCTTGTGCTGGCCATGTTGAGCGAGGCTCCGGACCACCGGCACAAGATGTCCGCCCTGGCCACCGCCACCAACACCTCGCAGTCGCGGCTCTCGCGCATCGTCGCGCGAATGGAGAAGGACGGACTGGTCACTCGCGAGGGCCGCCAGGACGACCGCCGCGTGGTGATCGCGGAGATCACCCCCGCCGGGCTGCGGCGCGTGGAGGAGGCCGCACCGGCCCACGTTCGCCACGTCCGTGAGATCGTCTTCGACCGCCTCAGCGACGAGCAAGTGGGCCAGCTGCGGGAGATCGGCAGGGCGCTGAACTGCGGCTCCAGTGCCAAGGCCGCCCTGGGGGTGGACTACCCCGTCTGACGCACCGACCCCGGTGTCCGCCCCTGTGAGGGTCTGACGCCGGGTCTACAGTGACGGGCGTGAGTATGCAGAGCGCCCACATGGCCATGTGGCGGACTATGAAGGGCCAGGAGAACAAGGGGCGGAAGATCAGCCGGGACACCGTCCGGCGGATCCTGGACTTCGCACGGCCCCACCGCGGGGCCATCCTCGCGTTCGTCCTGGTCTCCGTGGTCCTTGCCGTGCTGGGCGTGATCACTCCGGTGCTCGCCGGGCGCGTGGTCAATGCGATCACCGGCGGCCACGACGTCGCGGTGGTGGTCTGGCTCGCCCTCGCCATCGCGGCGGTGGCCGTGGTGGACGCGGGGCTCTCCCTGCTGAACCGGTGGCAGTCCTCGCGGATCGGCGAGGGGCTGATCTACGACCTGCGCACCGCGGTCTACGACCACGTCCAGACCATGCCCCTGGCGTTCTTCACCCGCACCCGCACGGGCGCCCTGGTCTCGCGGCTGAACACGGACGTGATCGGGGCGCAGCGGGCCTTCGCGGGAACGCTCTCCGGGGTGGTCTCCAACCTGGTCTCGCTGCTGCTGACCGTAGGCGTGATGGCCACCATCTCGTGGCAGGTCACGGCGCTCTCCCTGCTCCTCCTGCCGATCTTCCTGATCCCAGCACGCGCCATGGGAGGCAGGCTGGCCGCACTGCAGCACCGCTCCGCGCAGTACAACGCGCAGATGTCCACGCGCATGACCGAGCGCTTCTCCGCCGGCGGCGCCACCCTGGTCAAGCTCTACGGGGACCCGGTCCAGGAGTCCCGGGAGTTCGCCGCCCGGGCGGACGACGTGCGCGGCGTCGGCATCCGCGCCACCATGCTCCAGACCACGTTCGTCACCGCCCTGACCCTGGTCTCCGCACTGGCGCTGGCCCTGGTCTACGGGGTGGGCGGCACACAGGCGCTGCTCGGCCACCTGGACGCCGGGTCCGTGGTGGCGCTGGGCATGCTCCTCACGCGGCTCTACACGCCCCTGACCATGCTGGCCAACGCCCACATGGACATCATGAGCGCGGTGGTGAGCTTCGAGCGGGTCTTCGAGGTGCTGGACATCAAGCCCCTGATCGTCGAGAGCACCACCGCCCGTGCCCTGCCGAATGGCCCCGTGGCCGTGGAGTTCGAGCACGTGGACTTCTCCTACCCCTCGGCGGAGCAGGTCTCGCTCGCGTCCCTGGAGGACGTCGCGGTGCTGGACTCCCGGGGCGGGGAACAGGTGCTGCACGACATCGACTTCCGGGCCGAGCCCGGACACACGGTGGCGCTGGTGGGCTCCTCCGGTGCGGGCAAGTCCACGATCGCGCAGCTCGTGGCGCGGCTGTACGACGTCGACTCCGGCGCCGTGCGCATCGGCGGGCAGGACGTGCGCGAGACCACCTTCGAGTCCCTGCGCCACACGGTGGGCATGGTCATGCAGGACGGCCACCTCTTCCACGACACCATCCGCGCGAACCTGGGCGTGGCGCGGGAGGGCGTCACGGACACCGAGCTGTGGGACGCCCTGGAGCGCTCCCGCCTGCGGCACGTGATCGAGTCCCTGCCGGACGGGCTGGACACCGTGGTGGGCGAGCGCGGCTACCGGCTCTCGGGCGGGGAGCGCCAGCGCCTGACCATCGCGCGGCTGCTGATCGCCCACCCGCGCGTGGTGATCCTGGACGAGGCCACCTCCGCCCTCGACTCCACCAACGAGGCGCACGTGCAGGCCGCCCTGGACGAGGCCATGAACGGGCGCACCGCCGTGGTGATCGCCCACCGCCTGTCCACCATCCGCCGGGCGGACCAGATCCTGGTGATCGAGGCCGGGCGGATCGTGGAGCGCGGAACCCATGCGGAGCTGCTGGCTCGCGGCGGGCGGTACGCGGAGCTGCACGAGACGCAGTTCGCTCCCCACGAGACGCCATCGGTGACGACGCCGTCGGCCGGGTCCTGCGACGCGTGCGGGCATCTCGATGCCCGGGGTGAGCGGGAGGACGGAGGCGATCCCACGGGGTGGGGGCCGGAGCGGACGGAAGCGGGGCGGGCCGCCGACCGCGGAGCGGAAGGTCACGCGTGAGCGGGTGGGAGGAGCTGTGGTCCGAGCTGGGCATCAGCGCGCCGCACGCCCTGGCCGTGGTGCTCTCCGCGGTGGGCATCTACCTGGTCTTCCTGGTCTTCGTGCGGCTGCTCGGCCAGCGGGTGCTCTCGGCCATGTCCACGTTCGACGTGGTGATCACGGTGATGCTGGGCGCCGTGGCGGGGCGCGTGATTCTGGGCCACCCGCCCACGTTCGCGAGCGGCGTCGTGGGCCTGAGCACCCTGTTCCTGCTGGAGGTGGTCTTCGGAAGCCTGGGGGCCCGGGACCGCTGGCGGAGAGTGCTCAACGCGCCAGCGCGCGTGCTCATGGCCGGTGACAGGGTGGATCCGAAGGCCCTGCGGCGGGCCCACATCACCCGCTCGGAGCTCAACGGCGCCCTGCGCAGGGCGGGGGTGCGCTCAGTGTCCGAGGTCGCGTGCGTGGTGCACGAGTCCGGCGGCGGGCTGAGCGTGCTGCGGCGGGGCGTCCCCATCGACCCTGAGCTGCTGTGGGACGTGGCGGGGGCGGAGGACATCCCGGCGGAGTTCCTGGCGGCACCGGAGGCAGCCGAGCGGGATCCGCACGGTGCGTCCCCGGACGAGGGCCCGTCACGCGACGAAAGAAAGCGCGCTCACTGATAGTTGCGGACGGCTAGAATATTCCCACGCCAACGAAGGGACTCGGACGCATGACCGACATGGCCATCCTGTACCGCGGAGTCAGCAAGGTCTACCCGGACGGCACCACGGCCGTGGACCACCTGGACCTGGACATCCCGGCGGGCTCCCTCACGGTCTTCGTGGGCCCCTCCGGTTGCGGCAAGACCACCTCCCTGCGCATGCTCAACCGCATGGTGGAACCCACGTCCGGCACGGTGGAGATCAACGGTCAGGACGTCTCGAGCATCCCCGCCGCCAAGCTGCGGCGCTCCATGGGCTACGTGATGCAGCAGTCCGGTCTGCTGCCGCACCGGACGGTCGAGGACAACATCGCCACCGTGCCGCGCCTGAACGGTGTTTCCAAGCGCACCGCCCGCGCGGACGCCCGCCAGCTGCTCGCCTCCGTGGGCCTGGACGAGTCCCTCGCCACCCGCTACCCGGCCCAGCTCTCCGGCGGTCAGCAGCAACGCGTGGGCGTGGCCCGGGCGCTCGCCGCAGACCCCCCGATCCTCCTCATGGACGAGCCGTTCTCGGCCGTGGACCCGGTGGTGCGCCAGGACCTGCAGCGGGAGCTGCTGGACCTGCAGAAGCGGCTGCACCGCACCATCGTCTTCGTCACCCACGACATCGACGAGGCCGTCCTGCTGGGCAACCGCGTGGCGGTCTTCGCGCGCGGCGGTCGACTGGCCCAGTACACGACCCCGGAGGAGCTGCTGCGCGCCCCGGCGGACGACTTCGTGGCGGACTTCATCGGCCGTGACCGCGGCTTCCGCTCCCTGGGCTTCGACAGCGCCACCGTGGCCCTGCAGCCCGTGGCGGCGATCGTCTCCGGCACGGGGGAGCGCATCCTGCTGGGGCCGGGCATGCGGGACGGCGCCACGGGCGACGGCGGCACGGACGACGGCGGCGCGGCGGCCGGTCGGGTGGCCCCGTGGCAATCCGCCGCAGCCACGGACCCGGACTGGCTGCTGGTGGTGGACGAGCGCCGCCACCCCCTGGGCTGGCTGCCGGTCTCTGCAACGGGAGAGCCCGCTCCCAGCGACCAGCTGCGCGTGGGCGGCACCCTCTGGCACGACGGCGACTCGCTGCGCACCGCGCTCGACGCCGCCCTCTCCTCACCCTCGGGGCAGGCCGTGGCCGTCAACGGGGACGGCTCCGTGGCCGGAGTGGTGCCCGGCGGGGACGTCATGCGCGCCATCGAGGAGCAGCGCTCCGCGCGCTACGACCGCCCGGAGCACCCGTGAACTGGCTGACGAACAACTGGCACACCGTCCTGGACCTCGCCGGGGCGCACCTCGTGCAGTCCGTGCTCCCCGTGGTGCTGGGGCTGCTGGTCAGCGTGCCCCTGGCCCGGCTGGCGGCGGGCAGCCGCTGGCTGCGCCCGCTGCTCGTCACGGGCTCCTCGCTGCTGTACACGATCCCCTCGCTGACCCTTTTCGTGGTGCTTCCCCTGGTCCTGGGGACCAGGATGACCTCGGTGGTCAACGTGATCGTGGCGCTGACCCTGTACGTGGTCGCCATCCTCGTGCGCTCGTGCGTGGACGCCTTCGAGTCCCTGGACCGGGACGTCCTGCAGGCCGCCACGGCCATGGGGTACCGGCCCGCGCGGCGCTTCTTCGGGGTGGAGCTGCCCCTGGCGGTGCCCGTGATGGTCGCCGGCCTGCGGGTGGCCACCGTCTCGAACATCTCCATGGTCTCGGTGGGCGCGGTGATCGGCATCCAGTCGCTGGGCACCCTGTTCACGGACGGGCTGCGCCGCTCGATCGTCGCGGAGATCCTCGTGGGCATCGTGGCCACCGTGCTGATCGCCGTGGTGCTGGACCAGCTGCTGCGGCTGCTGGGACAGGTGCTCACCCGCTGGCAGCGCCCGGGGACGGGCGCGCGGGAGGCCGGCGGGCGGCGTCGTCGTGACACCCGCGGCCCCGGCCGCACTGCGGGCGGCGCGCGTGATGCGACCGGAGCACTGGCCGCCGTGGAGTCCGGGGGTGCCCGCGCATGAGTCTCGTTGCCGACGCCGCACAGTTCCTTACGGACCCCGCCAGCTGGAGTGGGCCCTCCGGCATCCCCCAGCGCCTGCTCGAGCACGTGGGCTACAGCGCGCTGACCATGGTGATCGCGCTGGCCGTGGCCGTGCCGCTGGGCCTGTGGGTGGGGCACACCCGCCGCGGGGGCGGCGTGGTCGTGGGTCTGGCAGGTGCCCTGCGCGCTCTGCCCACGCTGGGCCTGCTGACCCTGTTCACGCTGCTCATGGGCCTGGGGCTGCTGCCGCCGATCCTCGCGCTGGTGCTGCTGGCCGTGCCGCCCATCCTCTCGGGGACGTACTCGGGGATCGCGGCGGTCTCGCCAGCGCTCGTGGACGCGGCCCGGTCCATGGGGATGACGGAGCGCCAGGTCCTCACGCGCGTCGAGATTCCCGTGGCGCTGCCCGTGATCCTGGGCGGGATCCGCAACGCCGCGCTGCAGGTGCTGGCCACGGTGACCATCGTGGCGTACATCAACCTGGGCGGCCTCGGCCGCTACCTGATCGACGGGCTCGCGGTGCGCGACTACGCGCGCATGCTCGGGTCCGTGGTGCTCGTGGCCGTGCTCGCACTGGCCGCGGACGCAGTGCTCGCCCTCGTACAACGCCTGGTGACGTCACCGGGTCTCGCAACGGCAGGAGATCGACCATGACCACCCCCACCTCCACCCGCCACGCAACCTGGCGCCCCGCAGCATGGGTCGCCGTGGCCTCCACGGCACTGCTCGCCCTCACCGCGTGCGGCGGCTCGGACCCCCTGGGCGGGGGCGACGACGCCGCGAGCGGCTCCTCCGACACCGTCACCGTGGGTTCGGCCGACTTCCCGGAGTCTCAGATCGTGGCGGAGCTCTACGCCGGCGTGCTGCGGGACGCCGGGGTCTCCGTGGAGACCAAGCCGGGCATCGGGGCCCGCGAGGCCTACGTGGGAGCGGTCAAGGACGGCTCCGTGGACGTTGTCCCGGACTACTCCGGCAACCTGCTGCTCTTCGCGGACAAGAACGCCACGGCCGCCTCCGCCGAGGACATCGTGAAGGCGCTGCCGGCAGCGCTCGAGGACCAGAAGCTCTCCGTGCTGGACGCCTCGAAGGCCGAGGACAAGGACGCCCTCGTGATCACGCAGGCCACCGCGGACAAGTACGGCCTGAAGAGCATCGAGGACCTCTCCTCGGTGTGCGGGGAGCTGGTCATGGCGGGGCCCCCGGAGTTCCAGGAGCGCGCCTACGGTACGAGCGGGCTCAAGAAGAAGTACGACTGCTCCTTCAAGTCCTTCCAGCCCATCAACGACGGCGGCGGGCCGCTCACCGTCCAGGCACTGACCAAGGGCGACGCCCAGGTGGCGGACATCTTCACCACCACCCCGGCCATCAAGGACCAGAAGCTCGTGGTGCTGGAGGACCCCAAGGACAACTTCATTGCCCAGCAGGTGCTACCGCTCACCGCCCCGGACCGGCTGCCGCAGAAGGCGGTGGACGCGCTCAACGAGTTCTCGTCCAAGCTGACCACGGAGGACCTCATCGACCTCAACCGCAAGGTCAGCGGGGACGAGCAGCAGAACCCCGCGGACGCCGCCAAGCAGTGGCTGGGCGACCACGGGTACGACAAGGCCTCCTGACCCGACCTCCCCTCTCGCGCCGTTCACGTACCACCGGGTACGTGGACGGGGCGGACCTGGTGGGAGGAGTTCTGCACAGGGTTGTCCACATACGGTGAGGATTTTCCCCACCGGCCTCTGACCTGCGGTGACACTGGTGTTTCCCCCGGTGGGGGCACCGGGGACACGCCGTGGTTTCCACACCTGTGGATAACTCTGTGCACAACCTGTGGGGTTAACGCCCGGTGCCGCCCGGGTCATCTGGCGGTCACCTCCAGGTCACCGCACTGCGCGTGTCTATGCTTGACGGGATCGTCCGCCGCCGCGCGGTGGCGGTCGGACAGAGCCCGGCATCAAGGGGGATCCCGGGCACCATGACTCCCCACGGTCGTGATGCGTGCCAACCGAGGAGGCCCCCACATGCAGCATGAGAACTCGATCCCCCAGGGCCTCGACGGTCAGGAGCAGGTGCTCCAGTTCGTCAGGGAGCACCTTCTGCGGGACACCCGGGTGGACCCCGAGGACCGCGCCGTGTTCACGGGCCGCCTCACCACCCACGTGCACCGCTTGGTCACCTCCCTCTACGCCGTCTACGGCTCGGGGCCGGGGTTCTGGGACACCGTGGCCCAGGCAGTGCTGACCGCGTGGGAGGCGTTCGTGGCCCGCCCTCGGGACCTCAAGGATCTCGACCGGCGCCGCGAGGACGCCCAGCCGTGGTTCACCTCCCGGGACGCCGTGGGCGGGGTCTGCTACGTGGACCGCTTCGGCGGGGACCTTGCCGGGCTGCGGGAGCGGATCCCGTACTTCAGGGAGCTCGGGCTCACCTACCTGCACCTGATGCCCCTCTACAAGGCCCCGGAAGGCAACTCGGACGGCGGGTACGCGGTCTCCTCCTACCGGCACGTGGACCCCGCACTGGGGACCATGGCGGAGCTCGCAGAGTTCGCCGCCCTGCTGCGGGCGCAGGGGATCGCGCTGGTGCTGGACTTCGTCTTCAACCACACGTCCAACGAGCACGCATGGGCCCGGGCTGCCGCCGCGGGGGACCCGTTCTACGAGCGCTTCTACTGGATCTACCCGGACCGCACCATGCCGGACGAGTTCGAGCTCACCGCGCGCGAGATCTTCCCGGACGACCACCCGGGGGTGTTCACCCGTGTGGACAGTACCGAGGTGGGTCGCACGCTGAGCCCGCTGCACCCGGATCCCCGCTGGGTGTGGACCACGTTCCACCGTTTCCAGTGGGACCTGAACTACTCCAACCCCCACGTCTTCCACGCGATGGCCGCGGAGATGCTCTTCCTGGCCAACCACGGCGCCCAGGTGCTGCGCCTGGATGCCGTCGCCTTCATCTGGAAGCAGCTGGGCACCTCCTGCGAGTCGCAGCCCCAGGTGCACGACCTGCTGCGCGCGTTCAACGTCGTCATGGCACTGGCCGCGCCCGCGGTGGAGTTCAAGTCCGAGGCCATCGTGCACCCGGACGAGGTCATCCGCTACATCCAGCCGGACCAGTGCGCCCTGTCCTACAACCCGCTGCAGATGGCGCTCACCTGGGATGCCCTGGCCACGCGGGACGTGCGGATGCTCTCAGCAGCGCTCGCGGAGCGCCACGCCACTCCGGAGGGCACCGCCTGGGTGAACTACGTGCGCAGCCACGACGACATCGGCTGGACCTTCTCGGACGAGGACGCCGCGCGGCTGGGGATCGCCGGCCACGACCACCGCCGCTTCCTCAACGCCTTCTACACCGGCCGCCACCCGGGCAGCTTCGCCCACGGCGTCGCCTTCCAGGACAACCCCCGCACCGGCGACTGCCGCATCTGCGGGACCACGGCGTCCCTGCTGGGCCTGGAGACCGAGCCTGGCCCAGCGGTGGACCGGATTTTGCTGGCCTACTCCCTGGCCATGAGCACGGGTGGCCTGCCGCTGATCTACCTGGGGGACGAGGTGGGCCAGCTCAACGACGCCCACTGGCAGGAGAACCCGGACAATGCGCACGATGCCCGGTGGGTGCACCGACCCCTGTACTCGGAGGCGGACTACGAGCGCCGTCACGACCTCTTCTCCGTCCAGGGGCGGATCTTCGGCGGGATCCGGGGGATGATCACGGTCCGTCGCAGCACCCCGGAGTTCGACGGCACCACCCTGATCCCGTTCGACACGCACAACGACCACGTGCTGGGCTACCAGCGCCCCGGTGGGCACAGCGTGGTGCTGTGCCTGGCCAACGTGAGCGACTGGTCCCAGTTCGTCACGGGCGAGACGCTGAGCGGGTTCCTGCCCACGGCCACGTCCCTGGGCGACGACGAACGGGTGGACCTGCGCGCCGGGATCCTCCTGGAGGCCCATGGCTTCCGGTGGCTGCGAGTGCTCCCCGCGGTCTAGGAACCGGTCCGGAAACGCCCCTCCACCCCTGTCCCCCCAAAAGGGGGTAGGTCTCCGCAGATGGGTGGACAACGCCGGTTATCCACATGATTTGTCCACAGCGTGGATAAGTCACACGAGTGGGATTCGAGCCGCTGTCCATACGTTTATCTGGTATCTCCCCTGGTGAGAGCGGGGTGCATCCCTGGGATGCGGCAGGGTGGCTCAGGACGTCGAAAACCTGTTCGAAAAACCCACAGCTTTTTCCACCCCTGTGGACAACTTTTATCCACCCCTGTGCACGCGTCATATGACCCCGCAGAGGGTGACGTGTCCACAAGTTTGCATCAGACTGGAAGTGCCTGGTCATCCAGGCGCACTGTCACAAGCGTGTGTCGCTGCTCGGTGGGACGAGCGGCGTGGGGAGGCGCACGCACCAAGGGGGAAACATGTCTGCACACATCACGCGCCTGGAGAAGGACGCGCACGGATTCACCATGCTGGCCGAGCAGGACGTCCCCGTGGAGGGCGACGTCGTGGACGAGGCGCTCAGCCGGCCGGCCGCACTGGGCAGGTGGTTCGATGTCCACTACGAGTGGCCAACGAGCATCGACGAGCCCCTGAACGTGGGGGCGGCACTGGAGTTCACCGCGGCCGTCGGGCCGCTGCGCTACGAGTTCATCATGATCGTGGCGGACCGCGTACCCGGGGAGTCGCTCATGCTGCGCACCACCAAGGGTCCGACCGACGCCACCGTGGAGATCACGTGGACAGAGGCCGACGGCGGTGTCCACGTGATCTTCGAGGGTGACTTCCGGCTGCGGGGTTCCCTGTGGTGGAAGTCGCCGTGGTCCCAGATGCTGGCCAGGCGCGCCGTGACCCGTGGTCTGGAGCGGATGCGGAAGGACCTGCTCTCGCATGCGCAGACACCCACGCCCGCCCTCCTCGGAAGGGCCGGCGGTGCTGCGGCCACGCCGCCGGCGGCGCAGGGCGGGTGCGTGGGGCGTGGCCGCGCGGCGCACAGGAAGCCGAGCGGGCGTCGTCGGGCGCAGAGCGTCTGAGGACACGAGCCGAGAGGCTCAGGGCAGCGGGCGTTCCATGCGCTGGACCGTGACCCAGAAGTCCGGGCCGGGCACGTGGAACGTGGCGGTGCCGCGCGGGGTGTACCCGAGGCCGGAGTAGAAGCGCTTGAGCGCGGGGTTGTTGTCGTCGCAGTCCAGGCGCGAGATGCGCCGGCCCGACGCCGCGATCACGGTCTCAGCCGCATGCAGCAGGCGTGTGCCCGTGCCGGTGCCGGTGAGGCTGCGGTCCACCGCCACGCCGTGGATGTACCCGGCGGGTTCGGGCTGCTCGCCCCAGATCTCCAGGTCCTCCCAGATCACGCGCACGCTGCCGAGCACCTCGCCGGGACGACTCTCGGGCTCCACCACCCACCACTGTCCCGCGGCGATCTCCTGTTCAACCTGCGCGGGGGTGAACTCGCCCTCCCGCCACTGGTCGATGCCGCGGGTCTGCATCCACCGGGCCAGCTCGTCCCTCAGCGCCACGATTCCCGGGGCGTGTGCGGGGGCGGCGGGAAGAACGTCTGTCATGGAGGAGACAGAGGGAACGGGTGTGGCGGACGTGCTGTGCGTGCGGGACATGACCCCAGCGTAGGGCGGTCCGTCACGGACGTACGCTGGTGGCTGAACGTCCTTGACCCCTCTCCGGTGCCGGACGGACAGTTGAAGCATCACGAATCCCCAGAAAGGATGATTTACCGTGGCTGAAAAGTTCACTCTCCCCGATCTTCCGTACGACTATGCAGCGCTCGAGCCGCACATCTCGGCGCAGATCATGCAGCTGCACCACGACAAGCACCACAACACGTACGTGACCGGTGCGAACACCGCGCTCGAGAAGATGGAGGAGGCCCGCGCCAACGGTGACGCCGCCGGTGCGGCGAAGCTCTCCAAGGACCTCCAGTTCAACCTGGGTGGCCACGTCAACCACTCCATCTTCTGGAAGAACATGTCCCCGGACGGCGGCGACAAGCCCACCGGCGAGCTCGCCGCGGCGATCGACGAGTTCTTCGGCTCGTTCGACAACTTCCGTGACCAGTTCACGGCCGTTGCCACCACCATTCAGGGTTCCGGCTGGGCCATCCTGGCCTACGAGCCGATCGCCGGGAACCTCGTCATCGAGCAGATGTACGACCAGCAGAACGGTGTCCCCGTGGCCACCATCCCGCTGCTGCAGCTCGACATGTGGGAGCACGCCTTCTACCTCGACTACCAGAACGTGAAGGCGGACTACGTCAAGGCGTTCTGGAACATCGTGAACTGGGCGGATGTCGCCGAGCGCTTCGGGAAGGCTCGCGCCGGGGGCAAGTCCATCATCTGATCCACCCGTGACGCGCTGCTCCGCGGCGCCCACGTCCCGCGAAACCCCGCTCGGTCCGCGCCGCGCGGGGTTTCGTGCTTCACAGTCACCCACGACCACGACCACGACCACGACAACGACGCCGCCGCCGTGCCCGCCTGTGTGCCGCGCCGTCCCTTTGCGGTTGGTTGCCTGCCGAGCCCCCTGCTGCCGCGCGGTGTCGCCCGCGCCCCACGCCCCGAGGAGTTGGTCCATGAGCACGCCCCGTTTTCTGGTGACCCAGGAGATCCCCGAGCCCGGTCCGAGCATCCTGCGCGAGGCCGGTGAGGTGGACGTGCGGCAGGGCATGAGCGCCCAAGAACTGGCAGCGGCGGTCACGAGCGGGGACTACGACGTCGTGCTGGCGCAGGTCTCCGACCGCTTCGACGCCCAGCTGCTCGCCGATGCCCGGATCAGGGGGATCGCCAACTACGGGGTGGGCTACAACAACGTGGACGTGCCCGCCGCAGCCGAGCACGGAATCGCGGTGGGCAACACCCCGGACGTGCTCAACGACGCCACCGCGAACGTGGCCATGCTGCTGCTCCTGGGCGCTGCCCGGCGGGCGCACGAGGGGTCCGCGTACCTGCGGGAGGGGCGATTCACGGGTCTGCAACCGAACCTGCTCGTGGGCCAGGACGTCACGGGCGCCACCCTCGGAATCGCCGGGATGGGGCGGATCGGCAAGGCTGTGGCCCACAGGGCACTCGGCTTTGGGATGCGCGTGGTGTTCACGCAGCGCCCGCCGCACGACCGCGAGGTCCCCCGGGATGAGCTCGGGGACCTGGCCGGAAGGGTGACCCAGGTGCCGTGGGACGAGCTCGTGGAGACGAGCGACTTCCTGTCCCTGCACGTGCCGCTCACCGAGGAGACCACCCACCTGGTGGATGCGGAGGTGCTGCGCCGCATGAAGTCCACGGCGGTGCTCGTGAACACGGCCCGCGGGCCCGTGGTGGACGAGAAGGCCCTGGCTCACGCCCTGCACGAGGACGAGATCTTCGCGGCCGGCCTGGACGTCTTCGAGAACGAGCCCGCCGTGGAGCCCGAGCTGCTCGAGCTGCCCAACGCGTTTCTGCTACCGCACGTGGGCTCGGCGGAGGTCGGCACCCGCGCCGGGATGGCGCAGATGGCGGCGGAGAACGCCGTCGCCATGGCCCGCGGAGAGAAGCCGCCGTACCCGGTGGAGGCGTAGGGGCGGGAGAACCGCGGGACCGACGACGTCGTCCTCGGCCTGTCGTTCAGACGCCGTCCAGCAGTGCGCCAACCACCTCTGCGGTCGCGAGCACGGCAGTGCCCACGGACTGCTCCGTCGTGTCCCTGCCCAGGCTGAAGCGCACCGCCGTGCCCGCGACCTCTGGGGAGAGTCCGAGGGCCGTGAGCACGTGGGACGGCTCCGTGGAGCCCGCCGAGCACGCGGAGCCGGAGGAGACCAGCACCCCCCGATTCTCCAGGTCCACGAGCACCGTCTCCCCGTTGACCCCGGGGAAGCAGAAGCTGGCGTTCGTGGCCAGCCTGTTCCCACCGCCTCTCGGATCCGGACCCGTGAGCAGGGCACCCGGAACGCGGCCGCGGATGCCCTCGATGAGCCTGTCCCGGAGGTCGACGGCGCGGCGCACGTAGTCCTCGCGCTCCGCCTCAGCGCGTTCCAGGGCCACGGCCAGGCCCACCGCGCCGGCCACGGTGGATGTTCCCGAACGGCGGCCGCGCTCGTGCCCCCCTCCGCTGAACAGAGGGCGCAGCGGCGTGCCGCGACGGAGCCACAGCAGCCCGATGCCGGGCGGCGTCCCGATCTTGTGCCCCGCGAGACTCAGCGCGCTCACCCCGAGGGCCCGCACGTCCAGGGGCAGCGTCCCCGCAGCCTGGACCGCGTCGGTGTGGAGGGGGACGTTGTACTCCGCGGCCATCTCCGCCAGGGTGGCCACGTCCTGTACCGATCCGACCTCGTTGTTCGCGAGCATCACGGAGGCCACGGCGACGTCGTCGTCACCGCTGAGGGCCGTCCGGAAGGCGTCCGGGGTGACTGTGCCGCTCGGATCCACCGGGACCTGCTGCGCGGTGAAGCCGTCGTAGCGGGCGAGGTCCGCGGCGGAGTCCAGCACGGCGTGGTGCTCGATGGCGCTCGTGACCACCCGGGTCCGCGATGCGCGGCGCTCGCGGCGGGCCAGGGCGATCCCCTTGACCGCGAGGTTGTCCGCCTCCGTGCCGCCTGACGTGAAGACGACCTCCCCGGGGCGGGCACGCAGCACGGCGGCCACGCGCTCGCGGGCGTCCTCCAGGGCCGCAGCGGCGCGGCGCCCGCGTTCATGGTGGCTGGACGCGTTGCCGAACTCGGAGGTCAGCCACGGCCACATGGCCTCGATGACCTCCCGCCGGGGAGCGGCGGTGGCCGCGTGGTCCAGGTAGATCATGGGGTGCCTTTCATAGCGGAACGGGAGGGCGGGATCAGCCGGTGGCGATGTCCAGTCCCAGGTCCAGCGCGCGTACCGAGTGGGTGAGGGCGCCCACGGAGATCACGTCCACGCCGGTGGCTGCCACCTCCCCTATGGTCTCCAGGGTGATGCCGCCGGAGGCTTCCACGGCGGCGCGGCCGTCGATCATGGCCACACCGCTGACAAGGTCCGCGCGGGAGAAGTTGTCCAGCATGACTACGTCCGCACCCCCGGTGAGGACGTCCTCGATCTGGTCCAGGCGGTCCACCTCCACCTCCATGCATGCCGTGTGGGGCATCTTCCGGCGGAGCTCCCGCAGGGCGTGGGGCAGGGAGACCCCGCTGGCCGTGAGGACGGCCAGGTGGTTGTCCTTGAGCATCACGGCGTCCGAGAGCCCGAAGCGGTGGTTGTGGCCGCCGCCGCAGGTCACGGCGTGCTTCTCGAGAGCTCGCAGCCCCGGGGTGGTCTTGCGGGTGTCGCACACGCGGGTCCGGGTGATGGTCCCGGCGGGGAGCTTGTTGGCCCGTTCGACCTCGGCGACCGACTTCTCCACCTCCGCGACGTAGCGCGCGGTGGTCGTCGCGATCCCGGACATGCGCTGCACCAGGTTCAGCACGGTGCGCTCGGCGCTCAGCAGGGGCCGGGCGGGTCCGGAGACCGTGGCCACCACCGTCCCGGGTTCGACGGCGTCCCCATCCGCCACGTGCAGCTGGACCGTGAGCCCGGGATCGGCGACGGCGAAGCCCGTGCGGATCACCTTCTCCCCGGCGAACACGCCGCTCTCGCGGGAGGTCATGGTGGCGGTGGCGTGCGCTTCCGCGGGAAGGGCGAGGTCCGAGGTGAGGTCACCCCACGGGGCATCCTCCGCCAGTCCGGCGCGGATCACGGCCTCAACGGCTGAGCGGTGCAGCATGCGCTGTCCTTTCGTGGTGGTCCTCGAGTGCCGATGCGGGTGCGGCTCCGGGCGTTGCGTCGTGTGCTTCCGCGCGATCCGCCCGATGGTGCGCGCCGCAGGACTCGGTGCGCAGCCGTGAGGCACGAACCACTTCTCGGGCCACGGCCAACAGGTTGCGGTCCTCGTACTCGGCCAGTGTGGCCGGGCGTTCGTCGCGGGGGCGAGCGGCGGCGCCGGAATCCTTCGCCCCTACCGTTGCCTCAGCCTCAGCCTCAGCCTCAGCCTCAGCCTCAGCCTCAGCCTCTGCCGCTCCCGTTGCGGCCGTTGACGACGGCGCCGCGAGCCACTGCTCCAGCAGTCGCTGGGTTCTTGCCAGCTCGGCCCCGGTGCGGACCACTCCCGCTCCGAGCCACAGGGTGGCCTGCAGGGCGGCACGACTGAAGGGAATGCCGAGCGTCCCGTGCATTCCGTGGGGGACATGCGCGGGGTCGGTGTCGTGCAGGGCCGAGGCCGTGCTGACCTCGACCGGCCACAAGGGGACGGGGTCCTGTGCGACGAGACGTCCAACGCGCTGGCCGAACACCACCGCCTCCAGCAGGGAGTTGGAAGCCAGCCGGTTGGCGCCGTGCAGCCCCGTGGCGGCGCACTCTCCGGCCGCCCACAGTCCAGGGACGCTCGTGCGCCCAGAGGCGTCCGTGGCGATTCCGCCCATGAGGTAGTGGGCCGCAGGGCCCACGGGCACGAGCTCGCGGGACCACTCGATCCCGTGCTCCCGCAGGGCGGCGTCGATGGTGGGGAAACGCCGGGCCAGGAAACTGGCCCGGTCCTCGCCGTCCGGCACGGGGATCTCAGAGCAGTCGAGGAAGACCCCGGCCCCGGGTTCGGCGGAGCGCTCGGCGGCGATGGCGCGGGCCACGACGTCGCGGGGAGCAAGCTCGGCGCGCGGGTCCGCGCGGAGCATGAAGCGCTCACCCCGGTGGTTGCGCAGCACGGCACCCTCGCCCCGCACGGCCTCGGAGATCAGGAAGGATCCCGGGGCGGTCAGCGCGGTGGGGTGGAACTGGACGAACTCCATCCCCCGCACCTCCGCTCCGGCCCGCAGGCCGAGGGCGATGCCGTCCCCGGTGGCCACCGCGGGATTCGTGGTGAACGGGTACAGTTGGCCCACGCCACCGGTGGCGAGCACCACGTGGTCGGCGGGGAGGTCAGAGGGTTCCCCGAGGAGACCGTTGGCATCGACGGGCCGCACCGTGACGCCGGTGATCCGACCGTCCCGCAGCCGCAGGTCGGTGGCCAGCATGTATTCCAACAGGGTGATGCTTTTTCGGGCGGCGGACTCCGTGACCCGCGCGGTCAGCGCCGCCTGGATCGCGTGGCCGGTGGCATCACCTCCCGCGTGCAGGATGCGGGGAACGCTGTGGGCGCCCTCCAGGCCCTGCACCCAGTCCGAAGCGGGCCCGGCCACCCGGTCGAAGCGGACCCCTGCGCCGGTGAGCGCGGTGACGGCCTCGGGGGAGTCCGCGACGACGCCGTGCACCACCTCCACGTCGCAGCACCCCGCCCCCGCGGCGAGGGTGTCGTGGACGTGCAGCTCAGCAGTGTCCCGCGGCTGGCCGCCGGGCAGGTCCCGGGTCATCGCGGCGATCCCGCCCTGGGCGCGGTCCGTGGCGGTGTGGGCGGCCGCGGACTTCGTGATCACGGTGACCCGGGCGCCGTCCGCCGCCGCACGCAGCGCGGCGGTGAGCCCCGCGGCACCGGAACCCACGATGAGGACGCGCGGTGCGGCGTCGTCGTGCCCGGGGATGGGCGGCGGCGCGTCACGCACGCGGCACCGCGGTGAGCATCCGTTCGAGGGCCACGGAGGCGTCCTCGGCCACGTCGGACGGCACGCTCACCTGGTTCACCACGCGACCCTCGACCAGCTCCTCCAGGACCCACGCGAGATAGCCCGGGTGGATCCGGTACATCGTGGAGCACGGGCAGATCACGGGGTCCAGGCAGAAGATGGTGTGCTCGGGGTACTCGGCGGCCAGCCGGTTGACCATGTTGATCTCGGTGCCGATCGCGAAGGTCTGCCCGGGCTCCGCTGCGGCCACGGCCTTGCGGATGTGGTCCGTGGACCCGGCAGAGTCCGCCGCGTCCACCACCTCCATGGGGCACTCCGGGTGAACGACGACGGTGCAGCCGGGGTGCTCGGCGCGCGCCTGGTCGATCTGCGCAACGGTGAAGCGGCGGTGCACGGAGCAGAAGCCGTGCCACAGGATCACGCGCGCATCCCGCAGCAGCTCGGGGGAGTTGCCGCCCAGGGGCCTGCGGGGGTTCCACAGGGGCATCTGCGTGAGCGGCACGCCCATGGCCTTGGCGGTGTTGCGCCCCAGGTGCTGGTCCGGGAAGAAGAGCACGCGCTGCCCGCGCGCGAAGGCCCACTCCAGGACCGTGGCGGCGTTCGAGGACGTGCACACGATCCCGCCGTTGCGTCCGCAGAACGCCTTCAGTGCCGCCGAGGAGTTCATGTAGGTCACGGGAACGACGGATGCGAGGGGCTCGCCGCGCTCGTCCGTGAGCACGGTGCCGTCCTCGGCCGTGGCATGCGGACCGAGGGCATCCACAAGGTCCGCCCAGCACTCCTCGACCGAGTCCTCGTCCGCCATGTCCGCCATGGAGCAGCCGGCGGCGGGGTTGGGCAGGATCACGGCCTGATCGGCGGTGGAGAGGATGTCCGCGGTCTCCGCCATGAAGTGCACGCCGCAGAACACGATGGCTTCCGCCTGCGGATGGGCCTTCGCCTGCTGCGCGAGCTGGAACGAGTCCCCGATGAAGTCCGCGTGCGCCACGATCTCGTCCCGCTGGTAGAAGTGGCCCATCACCACCGCGCGCTCGCCGAGGCTCTGCTTCGCCGCGCGGATCATGGCGTCCAGCTGCTCGGGGGTGGCATCCCGATAGCGCTGTGGGATGGTGGGCTGCGCGGGGGATCCGGCCGGCACGGTGTCATCCTGGGAGGCGCCGGGGCCGTAGCCCTGCGCGAGCGGGGCGGGGAAGTCCCACGGCTGCTCGGCCAGCGCCGAGCTGCACGAGGAACCCTGCGGTGATGACGTCGCGGCGTCCGGTCGGGAGGCCAGCAGGGTCAGGCGGGTGGCGACGGAGGTCATGGTGTCTCCTCGGTGGAGCGGGATCGGAAGAACTCGGGTGCGTCTTCGGTGGTGAAGTGGTACAGGGCCGGCGGGCGGTGCGGGGTGCCGGCCACGCGCTGGCCGGTGTCCTCCAGGCGTCCCGAGCGCAGCACGTGGCGGCGGAAGTTCGGGGGGTCCACCTTGTGGCCGAGGATCGCCTCGTGGACCTCCCGCAGCTGGGCGACGGTGAACGCGGCGGGCAGGAAGGAGCGGGCGACGGTGGGGTCCGCGATCCGGTCCCGCAGGCGCGCCAGGGCGTGGGAGACGATCAGTGAGTGGTCGAAGGCCAGCGGCGGGAGGTCGGTGGCCGGCAGCCAGGTGACGTTGAGGTCGCCGTCACCGGACGCGGCGTCGTGCGTGGGCAGGGCGGCCCAGTAGACCACGGTGACCACGCGCTCGTCGGCACCCTCGGAACGGGTGAGGCCCCCGAAGGTGGCGATCTGCTCGAGGTGCGCGGCGGTGAGTCCCGTGGTCAGGTGCAGGTAGCTCGCGGCCGCCGTCTCGAGGTCCTGGTCCTGGCCCAGTGGACCACCCGGCAGCGCCCACATCTGGCGGTAGGGCTCGCGGACCCGGCGCACCAGCGGCAACCACAACTCGTGGCTGCCGTCTGGGCCGGTGGGGCGCACCGTGAAGATCACCGTGGACACAGCGATGCTCGTGCACGCAGTGCCCATGGCCGCCGCCCATCGCCGAGGAGTCCGGGGGGATCCCCCGTAAGTGTCATGGAGACTCTAACACGTTAGTGTCAGAATGACACTAAGTGGCGGGGCGCCGTCACCCCCCGGAACCCGGTCCGCGGGAAACCTGCCCCGTGCGGACCCGGCCCCTCGCAGGCTGGACCGAACGCGCGGCCCCGCGACACGACGTCGTGCCCCCGAACCGCGCGCCACAATCGTCGCCCGCCCGTGTCCTCACCACTGCCGGCCCGCAGGTTGCGTACCTTGGGCTGAACCCTGCTCCGCCGGCAGAACGGAACACGCCATGTCCTCGAACGCGCCCAGCGCCCGCCCGCACGGCACCGAGAAGAGGGGAACCGGCGCCCTGCTCCGGGTCCTGAACTGGATCGAGTGGGTGGGCAACAAGCTTCCCGACCCGTTCTGGCTGTTCCTGCTGCTCGCCGGGATCGTGATCCTGCTCAGCTGGATCCTCTCCGCGGTGGGGCTCAGCGCTGTGAACCCGGCCACCGGGGAGACCGTTGCGGTCACCAGCCTTCTGGCCCCGGACGGTCTGCGCAAGATCGTGGCCGAGGCCGTGACCAACTTCGTGGAGTTCCCGCCGCTCGGGCTGGTGGTCGTGATCCTGCTCGGCGTGGCCGTGGCCGAGCAGTCCGGGATGCTCTCGGCGGCGCTGCGCGGCTCCGTGGCGCGGGTGGGGCCCAAGTGGCTCACCTTCGTGCTGGCACTGACCGGCATCACCGGCTCCATCGCCTCGGACGCCATGTACGTGGTGCTGATCCCCCTGGGCGCGCTCGCGTTCAAGGCCGCGGGGCGCTCGCCTGTGGTGGGGCTCATCGTGGCGTTCTGCTCCGTGGCGGCCGGGTTCAACGCGTCCCTGCTGCCCACGGCGTCGGACGCGCTGCTCGGCGGCATCACCACGGCGGCGGCCGGTCTGATCGACAAGAGCGTGCTCGTCACCCCGGTGTCCAACTACTTCTTCACGTTCGTCTCCTCGCTGGTACTTGCGGGCATCATCACCGTGGTCACGGAGACGGTGCTCGCCAAGCGCGGCGAGGCCATCGAGGAGGACACCGACACCAAGCAGCAGAACATGGGCGACTTCGAGGACATGCGCCTGAAGCCCCGCGAGAAGCGCGGCCTGCGCAACGCCGGGATCGCTTTCGCGCTCATGATGGTGGTCTACCTCCTGGCCCTGCTCATTCCCGGCTCTCCGCTGCGCGCGGAGGACGGCACCGTGCTGATGTCCCCGCTGCTGATCAACGTGGGCATCGTGATCGCGGTGATGTTCGCCGTCGTCGGCCGGGTCTACGGCCGCGCCGCCGGGACCATGACCCGCGCCCGTCAGGTGCCCGAGGCCATGGCCGAGGGCCTCACCAGCGTGACCCCGGTGCTCGTCCTCTTCTTCGCCGCCGCCCAGTTCACCGCGTACTTCCAGTGGTCCGGGATCGGCCCCGTGCTCGCCGTCTACGGCGCGGACTTCATCGGCTCCCTGGGACTGCCGCCGGTGGCGACCTTCACCGGGATCGTGCTGATCGTGGCAGTGATGAACCTGCTCATCACCTCCGGCTCCGCCCAGTGGACGCTGCTCGCGCCGGTGATGGTGCCCATGCTCATGCTGCTCAACGTGTCCCCGGAGATGACCCAGGCGCTGTTCCGCATCGGCGACTCGCCCACCAACGTGATCAGCCCCGTCAGCCCCTACTTCGCGCTCGTGCTCGGCTACCTGCGGCGCTACCAGAAGAACGCCGGGGTGGGCACGTTGATCTCGCTGGTGCTCCCGCTGTCCATCGCAATGCTCGTGGGCTGGTTCCTGCTCTTCATCGCCTGGTACCTCCTCGGCCTGCCGCTGGGTCCGCAGGACCTCTGAACGCGGCGGGGTTCGCCGGGGACGACGACGCCGCGCTGCCGCCCTCGCCCGGCACGCCGCCCCTCGCGGGGCGTGCAGCTCTGGGGTGGCCGGCCAAGGACCGCGAGCCCCCCACTGGAAACGACGAACGCCCCTCTCCGCCCGGTGACCAGGTCACTGAGCGGGGAGGGGCGTTCTCACCGTCCTCCGGTACCGGAAGCTGGCACCGGCGTCCGTCACCGGGGGAGCGGGTCAGTCGTTGGAGTCCACGGTGATCTTGTCCCCGGACACCGTCACGGTGCCGGAGGTGGAGATGCTCGTGGTGGTGTCCTCGTCGGACCAGTCGGCGGGCTCGTCGTCGTCGTACTCCTCGTTGTGCTGGTAGTTCAGACGCGCCTCCCCGGACTTGCTCGTGGAGAAGGAGATCTCACCGCTGCCGAACGGGGAGCGGGACACCGAATAGGTGGGGTAGCGCTCGATGCTCCACACCGGGTTCCGGTAGTCCTTCTCGTCCCCGAAGATCGAGTACCCGAAGGGGCAGCCGTCCGGCTCGAACTCGCCGGACTTGGCGCACGTGTCCAGCTTGGCGTTGAGCTGCTTGGTGAGGTCCTGCTCCAGCGCCGGGGTGAAGGACTGGCTGAAGGACATGCCCGAGTCCATCGACTCCGCCCCGGCGCGGATCTGCGCCACCTGGTTGCCGCCGTAGGTCACGTACTTGCTCGCGGAGGACACGCCCACGGCGTAGTCGCCCGGGAGCACGGTGAATTCCTGGGCGTGGGGGTCGTTCTGCTTGTCCACCGTGACCTTCTGGTCGTTCACGGTCAGCTCGTCCACACCCGCGGGAACCTCCACGCTGAACGTCTGGTAGAGCGAGGACCCGGCTGCGGTCTCGTCCACGCGCCAGGACTTGAACAGTCCGGCGCGCGAGTCGCTGACCATGGGCAGCGAGACCGGGGTGGTCACGCCGTCCTGGGTCACGGTGGCGTTGACCGTGGCGTGGTCGCCGTCGATCTGCGTGTCCTTGACCTCGTACGAGGACACCCGGTTCTCGGCGGCTCCGTAGATCTCGTCCGTGAGCAGCGCGCGCTCGCCGGTGGCCACGTTCGGGTCCGCGACCTTCGCCACGGCGGACGCCTTGCCGTCCTGCACGGACTGCAGCAGCTCCCCGGCCTGGTTGTCCGGGCCGAAGACAGTGCGGCTGAGCACCGAGAACACGATCACCGCGGCCACGGCCAGCAGCACCAGGGCGCCCACGATGATCGCGATCAACCGGATCCGCTTCTTCTTGGCCGGGTCCATGGGCGTGCGCTCGGGCTGCGCGGCGGCTGCCGGGCGGGCGTCGTCGTAGCTGGGCAGCACGCGGGTCTGCTCACCCGGGGTGAGCCCGGCGGTGTCACCGCGCTGGGCGGTCACCGTGTCCTCGGTGGGGCAGGCCGCGGGGGACGACGTCGCCGCGGGGGTCGCGGACGTCGTCGTGCCCGGTGCGGTGGCAGCGTGGTGCCCGGCGGTAGCCACCGCGCCACCGGCTCCACCCACTGCGGCGGCGGAGGCCACCACGGCGGCGCGGCCGCGGGAGCGCTCGGAACCGCGCAGACCGCGGGTGACCCCGGCGGGCAGGGAGTTCATGAACGCGGGTACCACGAAGCGGGCGAGCAGCTCGATCACCGCACCCCACAGCAGGAGCACCAGGCACGTCCACCCGGCGGGGCGCAGGCTGAAGCCCGCCCCCTGGGTCCGGCTGCCCGCCTCCGCGGCGAAACCGCTGACGTTGAGCAGCCACATGAGCAGGATGCCGAGCACGAAGTACGCGAGGGGCAGCACGGCCCACGCGAAGGGGTTGCGCGCCACGCGCTGGTCCATGGGACGCACGTGCCCCCAGGCGGTGGCCGCGCACAGCACGGAGACCAGCGCCAGCAGGATGCACAGCACCACAGCCCAGCCGGGCACGGTACCCTCGCTCCACAGGTAGAACGCGTGGGAGTTGCCGGTCAGGTCCGTGTAGGAGATCGCCGCGCCACCCGCGGTCAGCGCGGAGAGCAGGGAGAGCACGAACAGCCAGCCCACGGCCACGGGCAGCCAGAACAGGGCGGAGAAGCCCGCCACGGCGCCGTACTTCACGAAGGCCCAGATCAGAAGTCCCAGGCCCGCCACCACGGCGAACACGGTGAACTGAACAACGATGGGACGCAGCACCTGAAGCGCACCCGGCAGGGAGCGCTCGGCGCCGATCACCACGCGGCCCGGAGCGGCCTGGGTGGAGCGCACGTTCAGTGCGGAGGCGATGCTCAGCAGACCCACCACCAGGAGCACGGCGAACAGGCCCGGCCCCACGGCGGTGATGCGCAGCTGGAGGGTGGAGTAGAACACGGAGAGGTCCATGCGCAGCACGGTCACCGCGGTGACGATCAGCGCCAGCGCGCCCCACACCACGCCGCCCACGGCGGCCATGACCCACTGCACGGCGCGCGTCTCCACGCGCAGACCCGCCGAGAGCTTGCGCGCCACGAACCACGCGGCGGCGATGCCGCACGCCAGGGCGAAGTGCTGCGGCACGGTGATGCCCGCGGTGCCGCCCTCGCCACCGACGCTCGCGATCACGCGCAGCGGCACCAGCGCGGCCATGGCGGCCAGCTGGAACGGCACGGACAGGAACCATGCGGCGCCGGAGAGGTCGGGGGCCTCACCGGTGAAGGTGCCGATCTGGTTGTCCACCTGATCCGTGAGACTCCCGCTGGAGTCCCCCGCGATGGCTGCGCCCAGGAGCGTGAGCAGCATGGCGAGCACGGTGCCCAGCACCATGCCCACGTAGCCGGCCGCCCCGGCCACGGCGGGAACCCACCAGTGGCGCGGGGTCATCGTGGACAGAGCCGCTGGCGGAGAGTAGGCGTAAGGCTGCTGGCCGGGGGCGGTGGCCGCCCCGGCGCTCGCCGCACCATGGCTGGCGGCACCGGCTGCTGCCGCGCCGTGGCCCTCGTGGCCTGCGGCGGGGACGGCTTCGGTCTTCTCCCCGTTCCGATCCCGGGACTCGCCCGCCGGGCCGTGCGCCGATGATGGCATGTGGTTCTCCCCTGTCACGCGTTGAAGGTCCAGCGGATTGCCTGGACTTTCCCTGGATACCAGAGGAGGACACGCCCCCGGGTCATGCCCCGCCGTGAAAGGGACGTGTGTATGAATAAGTCTCTATTTGACGCGCGGGCCCGCCGATCCTGCGGGGTACTCCTGCAGGGGGGCGCAGGTGTCGTAGGCGTTCTGGATGAGGTCGATGATCCGCCACCCCTCCTCCGTGGCGTCCGCGCGCACGGTGAAGGTGGGGTCCCCGTCCAGGATCCAGCGCATCACGGAGCCGTAGGCCGTGAGCCCCGGCTCCGGGACGCCGCTGGAGAGGGTGAGACGGTTCATGCCGCGGGAGTCGAAGGGGCTGCCCACGTTGGTCTCGAGCTGCACGTGCTCCTCCTCGAAGCCCACGCTGAGTACGTCCGGGGCCAGGGGGTGCGGCCAGCCCTTGTACTCGTGGGGCGGGCGGCGGAAGGTCACGCGGATGTGCTGGGCGGGGTTGCCGATCGCCTTGCCGGAGCGCAGGGTCACCGGCACCCCGTTCCAACGCCAGGTGTCCACCTCCAGGGTGACCTGCACGAACGTCTCGGTCTCCCGCTGCGGGTCCACGTCCTTCTCCTCCGCGTAGTCCGGGACGTCGTGCCCGCCCGTGGTTCCCGCGGTGTAGCGGCCGCGGACCACCGGGGTGATCCCGGGGTGCTCGGCGGCGTGCATGGTGGACTCCTCGTCCCACAGCCGGGTGGCGCGCAGGATGTGCGCGGTGTTGGCGGGGACCTCCACGGCGTCGAATCGGGAAGGCGGGTCCATCATCGTCAGCGCCATGACCTGCAGCAGGTGGGACTGCAGCATGTCCCGGGCGGCACCCGTGCTGTCGTAGAACTCCCCGCGGCCCTCCAGGGCGAGCGTCTCGTCGAAGACGATCTCGATGGACTCCACGTGCCGCCGGTCCCACAGCGGCTCGAACAGTCGGTTGGCGAAGCGCAGGCCCACGATGTCCAGCACGCCGGGCATGCCCAGGAAGTGGTCCACGCGGAACGTGTGCTGCTCGTCCACCAGCTGCCCCACCTGCGCGTTCAGCGCCCGCGCGGAGGCCAGGTCCGTGCCCACGGGCTTCTCGAGCGCCAGGTACAGGTCCTCGGGCAGCGAGTCCAGCTCGGCCAGCGCTGCGCACGCCTTCTTGGTGATGGCGGGAGCCAGCGCGAAGTACAGGCACACGGGGCCGACGACGTCGCCGAGCAGCTTCTCGAGGTCCGCAGCCTCGGTGACGTCGCACGAGACCCAGTGCGTCTCCCGCTGCGCTCGCTCCACGGCGGGGCCGGTGGCGCCCACGGACGCGAACGCCTTGGCGACCGTCTCCTCCCAGGTCCCCGCACGCACGTCGTCGTCCGGACCCAGTGGACCCGGGAAGTCGTCCCGGGCGGAGCCGACGATCGTGATCTCCCGCTCCGGCTGCAGGTCCAGCAGCGAACCGAGCCCCGGCAGGAGCAGTCGCGCGGTGAGGTCGCCGGAGGCGCCGAGAATCACAAGGGTCCTGATGTTGTCCATGGGATCAGGGTAGGGGGTGGACAGAGGCTCGGGCTGCGCTGCCGCACCCCGGGGGACGGCCAGCGGGCGGCGTCGGGGTTCGTGCCAGCGGCTGAGGCTGGAAACGAGACCGGGACGCAGGAGGCCGGGCACGGGAACGGCGCGACGGCGCCTGTTGGTGCGCGGGTGGCCGGCGGCGGCCTGGACGACTGGGTCTTAGCGGTGGGCTGCGGGGGCGGCCACGACGAGATCGTCACCCCCTCCCTGCCGGTGCTGCGCGCCCTGACCCACCCGGAGACCGGCGGGATCGTCGCGGCGCCCACCACGTCCCTGCCGGAGGACTTCGTGGGGGCGCAACTGGGACTACCGCTGCACCTGGCTGCGGGATGCGGCCCTGAGCATTCAGGTGCTCGTGAACCAGGGCCACCAGGACGGTGCGCTGCTGCGGCGGGACCGGCTGCCGTGCGCCGTCGCCGGGCAGGCGGACGTGGCCGCGGTGCCCTCGGTGGCGGCGGGCAACGCGGCGTCGCACGGCGTCGGCCTGGGTCAGATGAACCTGTCCGGGTACCTGGCCCCGCAGCGCATCCACTACGGCAGCGAGAAGAGCGACGACTTCACGAACGCCCTCTACCCGCAGCACTCGATCACCTCGCTCGCCTGCCGGAAGGACCCGACCGCGCGCCTGCGTCCGGTGAACTGGAACCGGGTGCCGGACGGCAAGGACCTGGAGGTGTGGAACCGGTTCACCGCCAACTTCTGGCTCCCGGAGAAGGTTCCGCTGTCCACCGACATTCCCGCGTGGCAACGGATGCGCCCGGAGGAGCGGACGCTGACCACGCGGGTGTTCACGGGCCTGACCATGCTGGACACCGTGCAGGCCACGGTGGGGGGATCTGCCGGATCCAGGGCACCCGCACGCAGCACGAGGAGGCGGCGTACACGAACGCTGCCTTCATGCAGTCCGTGCACGCGCGCAGATTCAGGAGTTGACGTTCGAGCCGCTGGAGACGCTCTCGGAGCTCGGGCTGCGGCACTCGGGGCGCTCTACGAACCGCTGGGGCTGATGGAGGACGTGGCGGTCTTCGTGCGGTACAACAATGCGAACAAGGCGCTCATGAACCTGGGCTACCCCGAGCGGTTCCCGGCCGAGAAAACGCGGGTGAACCCCGAGATCCTGGCGGCGCTGTCCCCGGGCAGCGACAAGAACCACGACTTCTTCAGCAGCCCCGGCTCCAGCTACGTGATGGGCAAGGGAGAGGACACCACCGACGCGGACTGGGAGTTCTGAGCCCTCCGGCGGAGCCCGCCGTGGCCCGGCCACTCCCGCGGTGAAGGCCCGGCTCCCCTCCCAGGGTGCCGGGCCGCGGGTGGTCGCGTGCGGCGCCGTCGGCCACCGAGCCTGCGAGGCTTGCCCGCCATGTGGGACCCACGTACGGTGTAGCCGATCCGTGCGGAGCCTTCCGCGCCGCGCGGCCGCCCGGCCCCGCACGGCACCATCCACGCCGCGCCCGAGGGCCTGACAGTGGGGAGAAACGCAACGTGGCGCTCAGTGTTCTGGATCTGTTCTCGGTGGGGATCGGGCCCTCGTCCTCCCACACGGTGGGCCCCATGCGGGCCGCCCGGCTCTTCGTGAAGGGCCTCGCCGACGACGCCCTGCTGGGGTCCGTGGCGCGCGTGCACTCCCAGCTCTTCGGCTCTCTGGGGGCCACCGGGTGGGGCCACGGCTCGGACAAGGCCGTGATCCTGGGGCTCATGGGCGAGGACCCGGAGACCGTGGACACCAACACCGCGGACGCCACGGTGGCCCACGCGAGCGAGACCGGTCAGCTGCTGCTGGACGGCCTGCACCCGGTGGCCTTCGACCGCTCCCAGGACGTGGTGATGCACCGCCGCAAGTCCCTGCCCACCCACCCCAACGGCATGAGCTTCACCGCGTACGACACCGCCGGCACCGTCCTGCGCGACAGCGTCTACTACTCGGTGGGCGGCGGGTTCGTGGTGGACGACTCCAAGAGCAGCGCGGACAAGATCGTCGAGGACGACACCCCCGTGAAGTACCCGTTCAGCACGGGGGACGAGCTGCTCGCCATCTGCGAGTTCGAGAACCTGAGCGTCGCGCAGGTGATGGCCGCCAACGAGCTCTCGTGGCGCCCGGCCGAGGAGACCCGCGCGCAGCTGCTGCACATCTGGTCCGTCATGCAGGAGTGCGTGGAGAACGGCTGCACCCGCGAGGAGAAGACCCTGCCCGGGGGACTGAAGGTGCGCCGTCGTGCCCCGGAGATGCGCAAGCGTCTGCTCACCAAGGAGCGCGGGGACGACCCCCTGTACGGGATGGACTGGGTCAACCTCTACGCGCTCGCGGTGAACGAGGAGAACGCGTCCGGCGGGCGCATCGTCACGGCCCCCACCAACGGTGCGGCAGGGATCATTCCCGCCGTGCTGCACTTCTACACGCGGTTCATGACGGACGCGTGCGACGACAATGCCGTGGACTTCCTGCTCACCGCGGCGGCGATCGGCATCGTGATCAAGGAGAACGCGTCCATCTCCGGCGCTGAGGTGGGCTGCCAGGGCGAGGTGGGCTCCGCGTGCTCCATGGCCGCGGCGGGCCTGTGCGCGGTGCTGGGCGGTAGCCCCCGGCAGGTCGAGTGCGCCGCGGAGATGGGCATCGAGCACAACCTGGGACTGACGTGCGACCCGGTGGGCGGGCTCGTGCAGATCCCGTGCATCGAGCGCAACGCGATTGCCAGCGTGAAGGCCATCAACGCCGCGCGGCTGTCCATGCAGGGGGACGGCATCCACAAGGTCTCCCTGGACCAGGTGGTCAAGACCATGCGGGAGACCGGTGCGGACATGAAGATCAAGTACAAGGAGACCTCCCGCGGGGGGCTCGCCGTGAACGTCATCGAGTGCTGAGACTGCTCGGCTCATGCGAGCCCTCCATGCGGAGGACCTGGTGGTCGTGACCCCTCCCCGTCCACCCGGTCTGACGAGACGCCCTCGGTGCTGTGGGAGATGTCCTTCCTTGACCGCTGGGGGTCTACCTGCAGGGGCTGCCCGGGTGGCTCGGCCTGCCCGTCACGTCCGCGGAGTTCTCCGTGGGCACCATCGTGGTGCTCTTCGCCCTGCAGGGGGACGCCATCACCTCCCAGCCGTGGAACGTGGTCCGGATCGCGTTGCCACGGCCGTGCTGCTTCGCCATCATGTTCGCCCCGGGGACGTTCAGCTCCCGAGCCGCCCGGCTGGGCTACGCCAGATCCGCCACTGTGGCGTTCACCGCGGCGGGCAACAACTTCGAGCTGTGGCCATCGGCACGTTCGGGGTCACCTCGGGCCAGGCGCTCGCCGGGGTGGTGGGCCCGCTGATCGAGGTACCGGTGCTCGTGGCACTGGTCTACGTCTCGGTCTGGCTGGGCCCGCGTGTCTTCCCCTGCGACCCCACGGTTCCCGCGCGCTGATGACCGCGCGAGAATGAAGCCATGACCACGTCGCTGCTGCTGCTCGCGGACACCCACCTTCCCAAGCGCGCCAAGGACCTGCCCGCCCAGGTGTGGGACGAGGTGGAGGCCGTGGACGTCGTCGTGCACGCCGGTGACTGGGTGGACCTGACCACGTTCGAGGCGCTGCGGGAGCGCTCACGCCGCCTGGTGTGCGTGTGGGGCAACAACGACGGCCCCGAGCTGCGCGCCGAGATGCCGGAGACCGCCCGGTGGGAGCTGGAGGGCCTGCAGTGGGCCATGACCCATGAGACCGGCGCGAAACAGGGCCGGGAGAAGCGCATGGACGCAGCGTTCCGGGACACGGACGTGCTGGTGTTCGGCCACAGCCACATCCCGTGGGACACCACCGCGCCCTCCGGGATGCGGCTGCTGAACCCCGGATCCCCCACGGACCGCCGGCGGCAGCCGCACTGCACGTACATGCGGGTCACGGCGGACGCGGGGACGCTCACGGACGTGGAGCTGGTGGCGCTGCCGGGGCGGCACCGGGTGCGCGACCCGTCAGTGGTTGCTGGTTGCAGCACTCGTTGACGGGGGTCAGTCGTCTCTGCCCACGATGAACCGCGAGAGCCATGCGGCCAGTACGCCCAGCAGCCCGCTGACGGCCAGCATGGCAGTGACCATGCACAGCATCCCCAGCCCGATGGGCACGCCGCCGGAAGGATCGACGGCATCCACCTGGAGCCGTGTGAAGAAGACGGCAAAGCCGATCCGGCCCACGGCGGTGAGCGTCAGGAGGATCTTCACGGCGGGTTGCACGACGGCTCCGCGCGGTGGGGGTGCCATTCAGGGTAGTCCTCCGGCGGCGGCACTCCTACAGTGGACGCATGAGGCTCTTCGCCGCCGCGTACCCTCCCCGCGCAGCTCGCGAGCACCTGGTCCGTGCCCTGAGCGAGGTGCGCGCCATGACGGGCACCTCCCTGCGCTGGGGCGATCCCGAGCAGTGGCACGTCACGCTCGCTTTCTACGGCGACCAGCCGGAGGGTGCGGTGCCCGATCTCGAGGAGCACCTGCACGCCGTTGCCAGCCCGTCCCCGCCGCTTCGGGTCGGCCTGCGCGGCGCCGGCTCGTTCGGAGGCACCACGCTCTGGATGGGGCTGGGCGGGGAGACCACCGGCCTGGCGGACCTCATGCGCGTCTGCTCCCTGGACCCGGACGAACGGGCCCGGCAACGCGCACACCTCACGGTGGCGCGGCTGTCCCGCACGGAGCGCTCACGCCGGGCCGCGCAACGGCGCCGCGGCTCACGCGTCTTCGCACGCGGCGGGCCGGAGCTCGCAGACGTGGTCCGGGCACTGTCCGTGTACGACGGCCCCGAGTGGACCGTGGGCGAGGTCCGCCTGATGTCCTCCGCGCTCGGAGAAGGACGCTCGGGCGGGGCGCTGCACAGAGAGATCGCGCGCTGCCCGCTGGGTGGTCCCGCGGCCCCGGGCCCGCCCGGTCAGGGGCACCCCCGGCCCCGTTAGTGTGGACCACATGTCCGCGACCGCTCCTGCCTCCCGCTCGGGCGCATGGCTGTGGGTCCTGGTGGGCTCAGCGGTACTCACGCAGTCGGGTGCGAACCTCCTGCGCCCGATCACCTCCTACAAGCTTCTGGGGCTGCACGCGGACCCGGTGGTCATCGGCCTCACCACCGCCGCCTACGCGCTGATTCCTCTGGTCACGGCCGTCTGGCTGGGACGGGTCTCGGACCGCATTCCGCAGCTGCGGCTGCTGATCCTCACCGGAGTCGGTCTGCTCGCCCTGGCAGGTGTTGGACTGGCGGTCGCCGGCTCGGTGTGGCTCATCCTCGTGGCGAGCGCCGTGCTGGGCGTGGGGCACCTGTGCTTCACGATCGGTGGCCAGACGGCGATCGCGCGCTATGCGGCGGACCGGGATCTGGACAAGGGGTTCGGGTGGTTCACCGCAGCGTTCTCTGCGGGCCAGATGATCGGGCCCGCACTCGGGGGGTGGATCGTGGGCCACGGCACCGACGTGGCCTCCGCGGAGCGGATGGCCGCGGTGAACGAGAGCCTGTGGATCGGTGTCGCGGTGACCGTCCTGGCGGTGCCGCTGTTCCTGACCAGGTCCTCCCTGCCCGCTGGCGTTCCGGACGGGGCGGGCGACGCCGCGGTGTCACCCCCGGACGCGGACCACGCCGCCGGTGGCCCCCGGGAACCGGCGCAGGGCCGCGCCACGACACTCGGGATCCTGCGCGTCCCCGGCATCGTCTCGCACATGGTGGCGGCGATGTCCCTGCTGGCGATGCTGGACATCCTCACCGCGTTCCTCCCCCTGGTGGGTGAGGAGGTGGGGGTCGCACCGTCCGTGGTGGGTGTCCTGCTCGGGGTCCGCGGCCTGGCCTCGATCGCCTCGCGTCTGCTGCTGCCGCGGCTGTCCGGAAGGTTTTCCCGGGAGAGGCTGCTCGTGGTGAGCCTGATCGCCTCGGGCGTGACCCTCATCGTTCCGCCCCTGTTCCTGGACCGTTTCTTGTGGGCGGCACTGCTCCTGGCCGTGGGCGGCTTCTTCCTCGGACTGGGCCAGCCGCTGACGATGACCATGATCTCCACGTCCGTGCCGGACGCCTGGCGCGGCTCGGCGCTCGCCGTGCGCCTCATGGGCAACAGGGTGGGGCAGGTGCTGCTGCCTGTGGCAGCAGGAGCCGTTGCCGCTCCCCTCGGCCCGGGCGGGGCAATCTGGCTGACCTGCGCCCTGCTGCTGGGCAGCGGGCTGGAGAAAGCGGTGCACCGGCGGAGGGGCGCACGGCGGGGCGCGTGAGCGTGCCGTCGTAGCATGGCCCCACCACCACCACCACGGGCGGGGTCGCCGCCCCACCCCGAGATGCTCCGGGAGGCACCCTCATGACTCAGCACAGCAACTCCGACTTCTTGGACGCGTTCGCGCAGATGTCCCGCAACGGCGGGCTGGAGTCCGGCGGCGTGGAGCGGCAGGCGGCCACCGAGGCGGACGGGCTGAACCGGCAGTGGTTTGCCGGCTGGCTCACGGCGCGCGGCGCCACGGTGCACTACGACGCGGTCGGCAACCAGTTCGGCCTGTTCGAGCACACCCCCGGGGCGCCCTACGTGCTGGTGGGCTCGCACCTGGACTCGCAGCCGCGGGCAGGCCGGTTCGACGGCGCGTACGGCGTACTGGCCGGGGCCCACGCGTGCGCGCAGCTCCACCTCGCCGCGCTGGGCGGGGAGATGGAGCTGAGCCGCAACTTGTGCGTTGTGAACTGGTTCAACGAGGAGGGCTGCCGCTTCAAGCCGTCCATGATGGGCAGCTCCGTGTACACCGGCAAGCGCGACCTGGAGGAGACGCTCGCGATTCGGGACACCGCAGGGGTGAGCGTGCGCGAGGCGCTGGACGCCCTAGGGCAGCGCGGTGAGGACGTCATCCCGGAGGCCACCGCCTACGTGGAGCTGCACATCCAGCAGGGGAAGTCCATGGAGGAGGACGGCTTCACCATCGGGTTGGTGGAGGCCACGTGGGGTGTGCGGAAGTACGAGCTGCGGGTGCTCGGGGAGCAGGCCCACACGGGGTCCACGCTCATCGAGGACCGTAAGGACGCTCTGCTCGGGGCGTCGTTGCTGATCGCCTCGGCGCGGAAGGTCGCGCTGGAGCACGACGTCATCACGTCCTGCGGGGAGCTGCTGATCGAGCCCAACTCGCCGGTGGCCGTGGCCCGGGAGGCGCGCCTGGTGATCGACCTGCGCAGCCCGGACGCCGAACGCCTGACCGCCGCGGACGAGCACTTCGCCCGGGAGGTCGAGGATGCTGCGCGGGCCGCGAACGTGGAGATCCAGACCGTGAACCGCCACGCGTGGGACGTGCTGGAGTACGCCCCGGAGGGCCTGGCACTCGCCCAGGAGGTCGTGACGGAGCTGGACCTGCCCCACACCCGGATCATGACGCTCGCCGGGCACGACTCCACCAACGTGAAGGACGTGCTGCCCACCGTGATGCTGTTCGTGCCCTCCCACCGCGGCATCACGCACAACGAGTACGAGTTCACCTCGGACGAGGACATGCTCGCCGGTCTGGAGATGCTCACCGCCACCCTGCGGCGGGTGGCGCAGGGTGAGCTGGGCTGACGTCCACGGCACCCACCGGGTGGGGGCGCGGGGGTGTCTGGACGGTCGCACGCGACCGGGTATGGACGTCTCACCCACACCCCAGTGTGTCTCCGGTCATAGAGTAGGGAGGAAGTCCCGACCCGAGGAGGACCCCGTGACCGATCCACTGCCCCTGGACGGCGTGCTCGTCGCCGACTTCTCCCGCGTGCTCGCCGGGCCGCTGTGCACCATGACCCTCGCGGACCTCGGCGCGCGGGTGGTCAAGGTGGAGCGGCCCGGCAGTGGGGACGACACCCGGCACTGGGGCCCGCCGTTCTCGGAGACCGGGCCCACGTACTACGAGTCCGTGAACCGCAACAAGGAGTCCGTCTGCCTGGACCTGCACACGGACGAGGGTCGCGGGCTCGCGCGTGAACTGGCTCTGCGCGCGGACGTGGTCGTGGAGAACTTCAAGCCCGGCGGCATGGCCAGGCTGGGGCTGGGCTACGAGGAGATCTCGGTGGAGAACCCCGGCGTGGTGTTCGTGTCCGTCTCTGGTTTCGGCACGGCGGGCGGTGCGCACCTGGCCGGCTACGACTTCCTGGTGCAGGCCGTGGGCGGGCTCATGAGCATCACCGGCCGCGCGGACGGCGAGCCCACCAAGGCGGGCGTCGCGCTCGTGGACGTGCTCACCGCCAAGGACGCCACGATCGGCACGCTCGCCGCGCTCGAACAACGACGTCGCACGGGCCGCGGCGCGCACATCGACGTCAGTCTGCTGTCCAGCCTGCAGGGCGCGCTGGTGAACCAGGGGCAGGCCTACCTGGGCGCGGGGAAGGTCCCGCAGCGGATGGGCAACGACCACCCGTCGATCGTCCCGTACCAGCTGCTGCAGTGCTCGGACGCGCCCCTGGCCGTGACGGTGGGCAACGACCACCAGTTCCGGAAGTTCACCGAGGTGCTCGGCATCCCCGAGGCGGCCGATGACGAGCGCTACGTGAGCAACGGGGTCCGCGTGGACCACCGCGAGGAGCTCACGGCGCTGCTCGAGGAGGCCCTGGCCGCGAGGACCGCGTCCGAGTGGCAGGAGTCCCTGACCGAGGTGGGAGTGCCCGCGGGCAAGGTGGGCGGTATCGACGAGGGCGTGGCCCTGGCCGAGGAGCTCGGGCTGGAACCCACGGTGGACGTCCAGGACCGCACGGGCGCGACCGTGGGCCGCCAGTTCCGTCACCCTGCGCAGTGGACCCCGCCGTTGGCGTCCCCCACGCAGGCCCCGCCGCAGCTGGGGGAGGACACGGATACCGTGGTGCAGTGGCTGCGGGAACCCCGGGACAAGTAGAAGTGGGAAATCAGGCTCCGCACCCGGCTACGCGCGGTGTGTCCGCAGTCATACAGTGGACCCATGAGTGAACTGAAACCCGTGGACGTCATGGACCTGGTGAGCTTCGACTCCCTGCTGTCCGAAGAAGAGATCGCGCTGCGCGCGAAGGTGCGCGAGTTCGTGGATGCCACCATCAAGCCGAACATCGCCGAGTGGTACGACAACGCCGTTTTCCCGCTCGAGATCGTGCCGGAGATGGCCAAGCTGGGCCTGCTGGGCATGCACCTGAAGGGCTACGGCTGTGCTGGACGCACCGCAGTGGAGTACGGTCTGGCCGGTGCGGAGCTGGAGGCCGGGGACTCCGGGCTACGCACGTTCGTGTCCGTGCAGGGCTCGCTGGCCATGAGCGCCATCTACAAGTGGGGTTCTGAGGAGCAGAAGCAGGAGTGGCTGCCGCAGATGGCCGCCGGTGAGGCCATCGGCTGCTTTGGCCTGACCGAGCCCACCGCAGGCTCTGACCCCTCCTCCATGAAGACCTTCGCCCGCAAGGATGGCGAGAACTGGCTCATCAACGGCGCCAAGCGCTGGATCGGGCTGGCCAGCGTGGCCAAGGTGGCCGTGATCTGGGCGCAGACCGATGAGGGGATCCGCGGCTTCGTGGTCCCCACCGACACCCCGGGCTTCAAGGCCACGCCCATCACGGCCAAGCTGTCCATGCGCGCGTCCATCCAGTGCGACATCGAGCTCACGGACGTCCGCCTCCCCGCCTCCGCGATGCTGCCGGAGGCCAAGGGTCTGCGCGGCCCGTTCTCGTGCCTCAACGAGGCCCGCTACGGCATCATCTGGGGTGCCATGGGTGCCGCGCGTGACTCCTTCGAGGCCGCTCTGGCCTACTCGCAGGAGCGCCTGCAGTTCGACCGCCCGCTCTCCGGCTACCAGCTCACGCAGCAGAAGCTCGTGAACATGGCCCTGGAGATCGACAAGGGTTTCCTGCTCGCCCTGCAGCTCGGCCGGCTCAAAGACGCCGGCACGCTGCAGAACCACCAGATCTCGGTGGGCAAGCTCAACAACTGCCGCGAGGCCATCAAGATCGCCCGCGAGGCCCGCACCATCCTGGGCGGCAACGGTGTCACCCTGGACTACTCGCCCCTGCGCCACGCCAACAACCTGGAGTCCGTGCGCACCTACGAGGGCACGGACGAGGTGCACTCCCTGATCCTGGGTCAGCAGCTCACGGGGGTGGGCGCGTTCCGCTGAGTCCGTGCGTCCCGAACCGGGTGCCTCCCTCGGGAGGCACCCGGTTTTTTTATGCGCATGCATCGTCCTAGACGGGCGACGACGCCGGGCCGCCCGTTCCCGTGGCCTCATCACGCGTCGCGGTCTTGGTGGGTCCGGACGGGGCCACGGGTCTCAGCCTTGCACGGTCAGCCCGGGGCGCAGCGGGCCAGCAGAGGGGCTCCCAGGACTGGTTCGCGGTCCAGGAGCGTCACGGACAGGCCCTGCTCCCGCAGCAACGCGGCCACGTGCAGGCCCACCGCGGACCCTGTGAGCCCGCCGCCCACGACCACGGGAAGCGGCTCGGCCATGGCGCCTGCCACGGTGAGCACGAGCTCCGCCAGGTGCTCCGCGGCCACCGCCGCCAGCTCGGACGCCACGGCGTCCCCGGAGGCGGCCAGCTCGCACACGGGCTGCGCGAGCCCTGCCCAGTGGGGCCGGTCCGGATGGTTGTGGAACGCGCCGATCAGGTCGGCGGGCTCGGTCACTCCGGCGTGCTCTAGCACCACTCGGGTGAGCGCTTCTCCCGCATTCCCGGCAGCAGGCTGCTGGGACCGACGCAGCACCCGGCGCACGGCCTCCCGGCCGATCCAGTAGCCGCTGCCCTCGTCGCCGAGGAGATACCCCCAGCCGCCGGCGCGTACCTCGCGGCCGGAAGTGTCCACGCCCCAGGCCACCGAGCCGGTTCCTGCGATGAGCGCGATCCCGGACGTGTGAGCGCCGGCGGCGAGGATCAGGCGGGTGTCGTGCACGGCCGTCACACTCGCGGACGGGCCGAGGCAACCGGCGGAACGGATGAGACCGGCCAGTCGAGCGGCGTCGTGCGCGGTGTCCACGCCGCCGGATCCCGCAACCACGGGCGTGCCGGGCGCCGCGTGCAACTGCGACAGGACGGAGCGCAGGCATGCGTGCGCCTGCTCCGCGGGGACATTCTGCACGTTCGCGGACCCGGCGCGCGCCTCGCGCACGGGTGTCCCCCCGTGGAAGAGGATGCCACGCGTGTGGGAGCCGCCGATGTCCAGGCCGACGAGGAACTCGCCCGCGCTGCGCGAGTCACCGGGGCCCGGTCCCGCGGGCTCTGCGCTCACTGCGGCGGCCGGGTCAGTTCGAGACCTGCACCTCGCCCATCTCCTCCCAGCCGTCCCCCTCGACCTGGCGGGAGATGATGCGCGGGGTCTTCACCAGGTACTGCGGGAACTGCTCGGTCATCTTCTGGAAGTGCTCCGAGTTCACGTGGGCCTCCGCGGCGTCCTCCTCGAAGGCCTCCACCAGCACGAACTCGTTGGGGTTCTCCAGGCTGCGGGACCACTCGAACCACTTGTTCCCGGGCTCCCGGCGGGTGGCCTCGGTGAACTCGGCCACGAGCTCCGGCCAACGCTCCACGTACTCGTCCTTGGCCTCGAACTTGACTACGATAAAGATCATTCTCTGCTCCTGGTGCTGCGTGTCTCGAAGGGTGCGTTGTCGCAGTCCAGTATAGGAGCGCCCCCGGTGTCATGCGGCGTCACGGGTCGCTCAGCGCGTGCGGACCGTGGGCTAGCGTGCAGACATGAGCAGCCCAGCAACCCAGGATTCCGCGACCCCCGGGCAGCGCCGCACTGCGCGTCGCGCGGTGGTGGCGTCCTCGATCGGAAACGCGCTCGAGTGGTTCGACATCATCGTCTACTCGTCCTTGGCCGTGGTGATCTCCCACCTGTTCTTCGAGTCCGAGGGCATGGGTCAGGTCACCGGCACACTGCTGACGTTCGGCACCTTCGCGGTGTCCTATCTGATCCGCCCGGTGGGTGCACTGGTCCTGGGTTCCTATGCGGACCGCCACGGGCGCCGCCCCGCGCTCACCATCACCATCGCGCTGATGATGCTGGGCACGCTCATCATGCTCGTGGCCCCCACCTCCGCTCTCATTGGCCCCGCAGCGGCGCTGGTGATCCTGCTCGCGCGCCTGGTCCAGGGCTTCTCCGCGGGTGGCGAGTTCGGAACGGCCACCGCGTTCCTCATCGAGAACGCTCCGGACAAGCGTGCCTACTACGGCTCCTGGCAGGTGTCCACGCAGGGCATCGCCATCTTCATGGCCTCCGGTTTCGGCTTCGCCCTGAACACCCTGCTCAGCCACGACGCCCTCTACTCGTGGGGCTGGCGCGTTCCTTACCTCTTCGGGCTGCTCATCGGCCCCGTGGGCCTGTTCATCCGCCTGCGTATGGACGAGACGCCGGACTTCCAGGCGCTGCAGGGCGAACGCGAGCGGGCGGCGTCGTCCCCCGGCGCCCGGGGCGGGGACACGACCGAGAGAACGAAGACGCCGCGCCCCGCCCTGTGGCGCGGCCCCCTCGCACAGACCATCGTGCACTCCGCGGGACGGTGGCTCACGGCCTCCGGTGTGGTGGGTCTGGCCTCCATGTCCGTGTACACGATCCTGTTCATGCCCACGTTCTCCATCCAGAATCTGGACCTGCCCTCGTGGGCCGCGTACCTGGGCGGCGTGGTGGCCGGGCTCGTGACCCTGGTGGGTTCACCACTCGTGGGACACCTGGCGGACCGCGTGGGTCCCGGCAAGGTCATGCTGGTCGCGGCCGTGGTGGGCATGCTGGCGGTCTACCCACTGTTCCTCTGGCTCGTGGGTGCCTCCACCGTGGCCGCCTTGACGGCCGTGCAGGCGGTGCTGGGCGCGATCATGGCACTGTACTTCGGACCCATGCCCGCGCTGCTGAGCGAAATGTTCCCCACCGCCATCCGCACCACGGGCATGTCCATCGCGTACAACGTGGGGGTCACCGTGTTCGGCGGCTTCGCCCCGCTGGTGCTCGCGTGGTTGATCTCCGCGACAGGTTCCCTGACCTCTCCGAGCATCTACTACGCCGCGGTGGCGGCGCTGTCCCTGGTGAGCCTTCTGATCGCCCGCCGCCGGTACGGGGTGCGCTGAGCGAGCCGGGCATGCGAAAGGCCCCCGTCGTGACGACGAGGGCCTTCCGATTGAAAGGTTGCGGGTGCGGAGCTCAGCCCAGCCCGTCCTTGAGGTTCTTGCCAGCGTCCTTGACGTTCTCCACGGACTGCTTGGCGCCACCGGACATCTTGTCCGCAGCGCCTTCAGCCTGCAGATCGCGGTTGTCCGTGGCGTCGCCGACCTTCTCCTTGGCGGCACCGGTTGCCTTCTCCGCAGCATTGCTGATCTTGTCACCGAGTCCCATAGACACTTCCTTCCGTGGAGCGAACAGGTGCTCACAATGTAGTCCCGCGCGGAATCGATGGGAAGGCATGGACGGGGGATTTCCTCCGGGGGCGAACTGCGCTCGTTCCGAGGCCCCGCCCTGCGGTCACTGGTAGGAGACGAACCAGGGCTTGGGGGTGACCCCGAACGTCTGCTGCGGGGTGTACATGGGTGTGTCCTCGTCGTAGAAGTTCTTCCACGCCATGCGGATGCCCTTCGGCAGCCCCTCCTGCAGAGCGTTCCACGTACCCGTCTTGAGGTCCGGGGTGCCGTGGCCGTCCGCGTGGAGCACGAACGCCAGCTCGGGGTGCTGGGTGTTGATCGCCTCGCGGTTCTCGATCATGGACATCGAGAACTGGTGCAGGAGCATCGTCTTCTGCGGCAGCCGGTTGTCCCGGGTGAGCGTGGCCAGCCAGTCCGAGGTCTTGTTGATCTCCGCGGCGTCCACGGAACCGATCTGCTGCAGAGGCAGCTGCCCCGGGGCCAGGCGCCACTCGGGGTCCAGGGCCAGACCCACGTTCGGGTGCTTGAGCAGCTCCTCGTACTGCGTGGCCTGCGTGAGGAAGTCCGCCTGCCCGGGCTGCAGGTCCAGCACTACGTAGACGTCGTTCCTCTCCGCGGCCTCCACATAGGGCTTGAGCTGGTCGACGGTGGACTCGGTGGAGTAGTTGCCGTCCGGGCCCGGTTCCGAGGACGCCGTGGTGGCGATGATCTCGAATGCGGGGATGACCTTCTCCTCGCTGTAGGGCTCGTAGCTCTTAGCCAGTTCCTTGACCCGCGTCACGGACTCCTCGGGCCCCTGCTCGCCCAGCGCCCCCAGTCCAGGGGTGCCCGGGTGCCCGTACAGCGCAACGAAACGGCGGTCCGGGAACAGCTGCGTGCCCCCGCCGATCAGCTCCTCAGGCTGCGTGGGCGAGGGCGTCGCGCTGGGCTCCGCACTCCGGGACGACGACGCCGCGGCGCCACCGTCCGCGGCGTCGTCGCCATCCGGTGCGCCGCCACCGCAGCCCGAGAGCAGCAGGAGCGCGCAGAGCGTGGACGCGAGGGGGACGGAACGGGATCGCATGGGGGACACCTCGATCGTGGTGGTGGGGGATTCACGACTGGGAACCACGGTACGCGCTCGAGGTGCGCGGGTCGGGGAGGTGTCGTACCGGGCGGGACGGCGCCTGCCTGGCAGGATGAGCACAACACTTCACGGCACCGTGTGGTCATGGCAGCGTCTGCAGGAGGGCGATGTCCCCGAGAGCGCAAGGTCTCCGTGAGTGCTACGCCCCCACGAGCGCAACATCCCCCTGAGCGCGAGGTGCCCATGAGTACCGCATCCGGCCCCACTCCCCCCGAACCACCCGAGGGCCGTCCCCCTGAGTCGAACAACCATGAGTCGAGCGCCCCCGATTCGCAGGATCCCACCGGGGCCTGGCGTCCGGAGGAGTACACGCCCAAGCCGGGAGCGACCCACCCCGGGACGCGGGGACAGGGCCGCCCGGAGGGTTCGCAGGCCAGGTCCCCGTCCTGGAACACCGGTGCTCCGGCGCGGGAGGGGGTGTCCGTGGGGTTCGTGGTGACGCTCGCCGCGGCGGGCGGCCTCGTGCTCCTGCTGGTGATCGCGCTGCTCGCGTACCTGGCGGTCAGGACCTTCGACCTCGGGGGAGCGGGCGAGCCTGGGCCCACGGGCGGTGCGGAACAGGCGTCGGAGTCGACGCAGGGAACAGCGGACGCAACGGGGCAGGAACCGCGCGGCGCGGCGGCGTCGAACCAGGAGGCTGCCACATCCGCCCCTGCGACGGCGGAGGCCACGTCCGCGCCCGCTCCGGTGGCGGTCAAGGGCGCTCAGGAGGTCGGGGTGCCGAGCGGCAAGCCCCTGTTCCGCAAGACCGGGACGCTCGAGAAGAGCACGGTCACCGACGAGGAGAAGAACGCCATCCTCGTCCCCGCGCACGACGGGCCCATCCTCGTGGTCTGGAGCTCCACGGGCTCCGACGGAGGGCGGTTCTACGTGAACGGCCACGAGAAGCAGGGGGGCAAGCTCTCGGCTTCCCTGCCGATGGTGCGCCCGGGCACTTCCGGGTCGGCGCTGATCAACACCGGGGGCTACACGACGAGCACGGGTGTCCTCTACGCCCAGGGCGGCAAGGGCGCGCAGTGGGAGGTCCGGGGCTACGCGCTCTCGGCCGTCCCGGAGGTCGAGCGGGGCAAGCCCCTGACCGGCAAGGGCACCCGCGTCTTCCGCGTGCCCGCAGGCGCCGAGACGCCGTACCGGTTGACCGTCGGCGACGAGGAGGACGGCGACTATCCCGTGGTCGAGGTCTACCCCGCGGACGACCTCACCCTCTCCGAGCAGTACGAGTCGGGGCAGGCACCCGCAGACCTGGACGTCACTGTGGGCAGCGGGGAGAAGATCGTGGTCGTGGATTCGCAGCAGCAGTGGAGCTTCACCGCGCGCTGAGCGGGCGGGCTGCGCTCCTGCGGGGTCCACGGTGCCCGGGCCCGGCGGGGCGGCGCTGCGTCGATGCCACGGTTTCGATGCCACGGTGGCGCACCGGGGGGGATGAACCGACGGGCGAGTAGCGGCCCGGCGGTGGGGACTCAGTCCGAGAGGATCTTCTGCAGGACCGTGGCCTGGCTGATGTCCACGGCCTTGGACGCGGTGAGCAGGGTCAGGCGCTTGCCCTTGACCGCGTCCCGCAGCTTCTGCAGACCCTCCTTGCCGTCACCCGACTCCAGCTCCTTGCGGTAGCGCTTGGAGAACTCCTCGAACTTCTCCGGATCGTGCCCGTACCACTTGCGCAGCTCGGTGGACGGCGCGACCTCCTTGTTCCAGTCGTCCAGCTCCGCCTCCTCCTTGCTCACGCCCCGGGGCCACACGCGGTCCACCAGCACGCGGGTGCCGTCGTTCTGGGCGGGCTCGTCATAGATTCGCTTCACGACAACGTTCATGCTTCCGGTATACACCCGCCGCGCTCCTCGGAGATGCGTCTGCTCCGTCAGTGCACTTTGGGGGCGTCAGAAGTGCACTTGCTCCGCAAATGCACGGGGTGTGGCCCTGGTCGGGAACGGGTCCTGGCCGTTAGCGTGAAGGCCCACGCACCACTCAGCGCCATGGAGGTCATCATGCCGAAGGTCCAGCCCGAGCCCGTCCGCGATCCGCAGGGCGATCACCTGCTCACCCCGCAGAACAGCGCCATCGTCTTCATCGACTTCCAGCCCGGCCAGTAGGCGACGATCGGCTCCACCACCAGGGAGGAGATCAACCTGGGGGCGGTCACCCTGGCGAAGCTCGCCCGGGCCTACGACGTCCCCACCGTGGTCTCCACCGTGGGTGTGGACATGGGTGTCAACGAGGGCACGATCCCCGAGCTGCTCGCCGAGCTGGAGGGCATCGAGGAGATCGACCGCACCGGCGTGAACTCGTGGGAGGACGAGGACTTCCGTGCCGCGATCCGGGCCACGGGGCGCCGCAAGATCATCATGGCGGGACTGTGGACCGAGGTCTGTCTCACATTCCCCACCCTGGACATGCTGCGCGAGGGCTACGAGGTGTGCCCCGTGATCGACGCCGTGGGCGGGGTCTCCACCGTGTCCCACGAGTCCGCGATCACCCGCATGGTGCAGGCCGGCGCGCACCCCACCACCTCGGTGGCGCTGGGCAGCGAGTTCATGCGCAACTGGGCGCGGGAGGACGCGGACAAGTTCCGCGCGATCATCAACGACTACTTCGACCGCAGCCGCGAACTCCACGGCAAGGGCGGGAACATCACGGACCGCTGAGCCCCGCCCGGGTTCCCGGCTCCCCCGTTACAAGTGCAGCTTTCGACGTTTTCACCCGTGAAAACGTCGAAAGCTGCACTTTTTGCGTGTTCCGGCTCCCCGGTCTCAGCCCCGCAGCGCCGCCAGGTGGTCGGTCGTCGGCTTGACCGTGTACTGCTCGTACTCGGGGTGCTTCTGGATCCAGGACGTGATGTACGGGCAGAAGACCACCAGCTGGTAGCCGTCCGCGATGGTGGTGTCCAGGGCCTGGCGCACCAGGGTGGAGGCGAGCCCGTGGCCGCCGAACGCGTCGTCGACCTCGGTGTGCGGGAAGATGCGCTGCTTGGTGCCGGCGGCGTCGTGGTCGATGGCCACGGTGAATCCCACGGGGTCCGCGGGGTCGCCCACGCGGATCTCGAAGCGCTGCGTGCCCTGCTCGTCGGTGCCCAGGGAGACCTGGGGGTTGTCGATGGTCGGGGTGTCGGTCATGGTGTCCTCCTCGGACGGTTCGTGGATGGAACGGGTCACCCTCTCGCGCGCAGGGTGGTGTTCGGGAGCTCCGGTGCGGGCAGGGGTGCCGGCTGCCCGGGCGGGAAGGTGCCGAACTGCGGGAAGGGGCGGCCGTCGTCGTACGCGGTGCCGAGCAGCCCGTCGATCTCGAACCTGCCGGTCGCGGGGCCCCCGACGTCGCTGCGGCTGTCCGCGGGCAACGGCGAGTCCCCGCCGGGTTCGGTGAAGCCCATCTCCTCCATGTAGGCGCGCCGCCACGTCTCGATCTCGTCGTGGGAGCGGCCCACGAAGTTCCACCACATCACGATCTGTTCGTTGAGCGGCTGCCCGCCGATGAGCACCGCGAGGACCGGCTCGGCCCCGGCGGATACGCGCACGCGGGTGCGGCCCGTTCCGGTGAACCCGATCGCGTGCCGGGGGACCTCCACGCCGTCCACGCTGAGGGTCCCCGTCACGCTCAGGACACCGTGCTCGTGCTCCGCGGGGACCTCGATCTCCAGGGAAGCGCCCGGGTCCAGGTGCAGCTCGACCCCCGTGAGCGGGATCCGCGTGGCCACCGGGGAGGTGGTGCCCAGCAGCGAGCCGATGAACACGCGGGCGGAGAACCCCTCTCCCGTGACGGGCTCGGGTCGGTGGGTGTCCAGGCTCGGCTCCCCGAAGCGGTCCGCGTCCGGGAACGCGTACCAGAGCTGGACGCCGTGCAGCACGCTGGTGTCCTCGGTGGAGAACTCTGAGTGGGTGATCCCCCGCCCGGCATTCATGAGGTCCACCTCGCCGGGGCGGACGGTGGCCCAGTTCCCGGCGGAGTCGATGTGGTCGATGTGGCCCTCGAAGAGCCAGGAGACCGTGGCCAGGCCGGTGTGCGGGTGGCGGGCGACCTTCATGCCGCCGGTCGCAGCGACGTCGTCCGGGCCGTACGCGTCCAGGAAGCACCACGCGCCGATCAGCGAGCGTGCCTTCTGCGGCAGCGTCCGCTGGACCGTCATTCCGCGCGGTCCGCCGAGGGGGACGTCCCTCGGCTGGAGGAGTTCCACCGGCCCGTTCTCGCCGTGCATCACGGTGACGCCGTTGCTCAGCCCGCTCTCGGTGGTCCCGCCCGTGCCTGGCCTGTTGCCGCACACCGTGGGCTGCGGGTTCTTCTCGGGATTCGTCACGACCTGTCCTTCTCCCGCCGGACCGGGTGGTGCGACATGATGGAGATGCGGTTGGTCGTGTTGATGGTGATGGCGAGCCACTGCACCGCCGAATACTGCTCGTCCGACAGTGCGCCGTGGCTGACCACCTGGCATGCGTCACGGTCTTCCGGGCCGGGCAGCAGGGTGACGGTCTCGGCCAGGGCCAGTGCGGCCTTCTCCTTCTCGGAGTAGACGGCCGCATCCCGCCACGCAGAGACCAGACCGCGGCGCTGGTCGCTCAGGCCGGCGGCCGCGGCCCGCTTGGTGTGGACGTCCAGGCAGTACGAGCAGCCGTTGATCTGCGACACCCGGAGCATGACGAGCTCCACGAGCTGCGAATCCAGCCCGGAATCCAGCGCCTGGGTGCGCGCGGCGTCGGAGAGTGCCCCGATGGCCTTCCACGCCGGCCGGTTCGATTTGTCCAGATAGAAGTGCAGCGGGTCCTGGGGTGCGTCGGTGCTCATGAAGCGCATGATTTCACGTCCGCCCGAAACGGGTCACACAAGACGGAACCGGTGCGGATCGAACCCCGCGGGTCGCGGCGGGCCTGCGGAGCTCGCGGACCCGAGTTCCGCAGGCCCGCAACCCCGTAGGCCCGGGGCCCTGCAAGCCTCCGTGCCCGGCTGCGCCCAGGAGCGCCCGAGGGGATCAGTCCGTGCACTGCGCGACCCGCTGCTGGAACACCGTAGTCGTGGGCGACGAGCTTGGGCGCCTTGTCTTCCATGATCACGGACCCCGCGCAACCGCAGCGCAGCAGGTCCAGGAGCTGTGCCAGGTCCAGCCCGGCACGCTCGGCCACCACCGAGGCCTCGGACAGCGCGACGATCTCCGCCGCGCAGATCAGCTGGTTGCAGGCCTGGGCCACCTGTCCCGCACCCAGGGGCCCCCTCGGCCACGCCCTCAGCCAGGCGCGGCACGAGTGCGTCGATCTCCTCGGTGCCCGGAACCATCAGAATCACGAGGTCCGTCTGGCGCGCCATGTGCCGAGGCTCGTCGACGGGGCGGGCGCCCTCCGCCTTGAGGCTTGAGGAGGCTGTGCCGCAGCACGACCACGTCGTGGCCGGCGGCGACCATGTGCCCGGTCATGGGCCGCCCCATGGCACCGAGACCAGTGACCCCCACGGTGCGGGGTGTGGCTCTCATGGTCGTTCCATGCTCTCGAGGACTGCTGATGGGCTCCATTGTGTCCCCGGAGGGTGCGGGGGTGAGGGCCCCTCCGGCGACGGTGCCCGGGAACCTTCCCGGGCACCGTCGCCGTGTCCTGGGTGTGATGGACGACGGGCCGCAATCTTTGTCGGGAGGGTTCATATATGAACGGCGATCATTTAGGGTGATCTAAACTACACGTGACTCGCGCGGCTTGGATGTCCCCACGGGCCATGTGTTCCATCGATACGTCCCTCTGTAAGGAGACCTTCATGGCCGAGACACTGCAGAACTACATCAACGGGCGGTTCGTGGCCGCCCACGCTCAGGACACCATCGAGATCGTGAACCCGTTCAACGGGAAAGTGGTTGCCACCTCCCCGGTCTCGGACGAGCGGGACGTCGACGCCGCCTTCGAGGCCGCGTCTACCGCCGCCACCACCTGGAACAAGGCCACGCCGGCCGAGCGCCAGGAGGCCCTGCTGAAGCTCGCGGACGCCCTGCAGGCGCACAAGGACGAGCTGGTGGACGCCCAGCACCGCAACACGGGCCAGCCCCGCGCGCAGATCGCCTCGGAGGAGGTGGACGCCGGCACCGACAACCTGCGCTTCTTCGCCGGTGCCGCCCGCACGCTCGAGGGCCGCGCCGCCACCGAGTACATGTCCGAGCACACCTCCTACATCCGCCGCGAGCCGGTCGGTGTGGTGGCGCAGGTGGCGCCCTGGAACTACCCGCTGCTGATGGGCATCTGGAAGATCGGCCCCGCGCTGGCGGCCGGCAACACGATCGTGCTCAAGCCGAGCGACACCACGCCGGAGTCCACCCTGGTGCTCGCGCGCATCGCCGGGGAGGTACTGCCCGCCGGTGTCCTCAACGTGGTGCTGGGCGACGCCCAGACGGGTGAGCTGCTGACCACCCACCACGTGCCGGGCATGGTCTCCATCACGGGTTCAGTGCGGGCAGGCCAGGCCGTGGCACGCAGTGCCGCGCAGGGCCTCAAGCGCACCCACCTGGAACTGGGAGGAAAGGCCCCGGCCCTGGTCTTCGCGGACGCGGACCTCGAGCGTGCCGCCGAGCAGCTCGTGCAGTACGGCACGTTCAACGCCGGCCAGGACTGCACCGCGGTGACCCGTGTGCTGGTGGAGGAGAGCGCGCACGATGAGTTCGTGAAGCTGCTGGCCGAGCAGGCCAAGAAGACCGTGACCGGTGACGCGGACGAGTCCAAGAACGACTTCGGCCCGCTGAACAACGTCCGCCACTACGAGGACGTGCGCAAGAAGCTGGAGAGCATCCCGGCGCACGCCACGGTGGTGGCGGGCGGCAAGCCAGTGGAAGGCACGGACGGCTTCTTCGTGGAACCCACCGTGATCACCGGAATGCACCAGGACGACGCCCTCGTGCAGGAGGAGACCTTCGGGCCGGTGCTCACGGTCCAGACCTTCCGCGACGAGGAGGAGGCCGTCCGGATGGCAAACGACGTCGCCTACGCCCTAGCCTCCAGCGTGTGGACCTCCGACCACGGCACCGCCATGCGGGTCAGCCGGGACCTGGACTTCGGCTGCGTGTGGGTCAACACCCACATGCTGCTCGTCTCGGAGATGCCCCACGGCGGGTTCAAGCACTCCGGCTACGGCAAAGACCTCTCGCTGTACTCCGTGGAGGAGTACACCCGGGTCAAACACGTGATGCATTCGTTGGAGGTCTGACGGCGTGGGGCTCTGCATCAGGGTGCGACGCCCTGCCGCAGGGTCCTGAGTTCCTCCCTGAACCCGGCGAGCAGGCAGCGCAGTCCCAGGTCGAACGCCGCGTCTGCGCCGCTGCGGGCCTCCTCCCCGTCCTCGTCGGTCACGAGCATCAGGTTCCGGCGTGCCACGGCGGCCGCAAATATTGGTGCGAGTTCGTTGAGAGCCCCGGGATCGAAGATGTCGCCAGGGGCAGTGGCGTCGTAGGCCGAACCGAAGACCAGGGATTCCACGGCCGTCACCGCATTGACCACCAAGGGCTCCGGCCAACCGGCTTTCATGAGCCCCGCGGTCACCACTTCGTACATCACGAGCGTGTGGGGGGAATTTGCTACCGGCAGCACAGCGATGACGGGTATCAGGGGGATGTTCCGGGAGTAGACCTCCCGGTAGGAACGGGCCCAGTTCTCCAGGGCCACGTCCCACTCCTCGCTCTCGAACCCGGAGCAGTCGATCTCTTCGTTGACCCTGTCCTGCACCAGGATCATGATGTCCCGTTTGGAGCCCACGTGGTTGTACAGAGCAGAAGCAGACACCCCGAGCTGGTTTGCCAGCGCGGACATCGTCAGCGACCGGTAGCCGGAATTCTGGATCAGGTCCATCGCCGCGGTGGTGATCCTGCGCCGGGTGAGAATCGGCGTTCGGGGCCTGCCACGGCCTCGTTCGGGGGGAATCTGATCCACCACTCCTCCTGGGTCGTCCGGGAAACGGTCTTGACCGGTGCAAACGCATTGGTGCCCCCACTTTAGGGGCATTCGGGTCCTCCCACGTTGTAAAAATTAACGCTATCCACATTTTCTGAAAGGAAAAGCAATGTCTGAACAACGAGTATTCGGATCCCAGCAGGCCATCGAGCGCGACGTCGTGATCGTGGGTGCCGGTCCCGCGGGACTGATGGCGGCCCGCCGGCTTCGCGAGGCCGGCAAGTCCGTGGCCGTCCTCGAGGCCCGTGACCGCGTGGGCGGTCGCACCTGGTCGAACGTGATCGACGGCGCCTTCCTGGAGCTCGGCGGCCAGTGGATCTCACCGGACCAGACCGTGCTGCTCTCCCTCGTGGACGAGCTTGGCCTGGAGACCTTCGACCGCTACCGCGAGGGCGAGTCCGTCTACATCGCCCCGGACGGCACCCGCCACACCTACTCCGGGCACATGTTCCCCGCCTCTGAGGAGACCCAGCGGGAGATGGACAAGCTCATCGCCCTTCTGAACAAGCTCGCCGCCGAGGTCGGCGCGGCCGAGCCCTGGGCCGCCGAGAAGGCCCGCGAGCTCGACACCGTGTCCTTCCACGCCTGGCTGCGCCAGAACAGCTCGGACGAGGAAGCCTGCAACAACATCGGCATCTACGTGGCCGGTGGCATGCTGACCAAGCCGGCGCACTCGTTCTCCGCCCTGCAGGCGGTGCTCATGGCGGCCTCGGCCGGCTCGTTCTCCAACCTGGTGGACGAAGACTTCATCCTGGACAAGCGCGTGGTCGGCGGCATGCAGTCCGTGTCCGTGACCATGGCCGAACAGCTGGGTGTGGACGACGGAACCCAGGTCCTGGAGAGTGACACGGACACCGTCGTCTTCCTCAACTCCCCGGTGCGCACCATCCAGTGGGCTGGCCAGGGCGAGACCTACGAGGAGCACGACCCGGACTTCACCGTGCGCGTGTTCTCGGACCGCCTGACCGTCAAGGCCAAGGACGTCGTCGTGGCGGTTCCTCCGAACCTGTACTCGCGGATCTCCTTCGAGCCCCCGCTGCCCCGCTTCCAGCACCAGATGCACCAGCACCAGTCCCTGGGAATCGTCATCAAGGTGCACGCCGTCTACGAGACCCCGTTCTGGCGCGAGAAGGGCCTGTCCGGCACCGGCTTCGGCGCGTACGAACTCTCCCAGGAGGTCTACGACAACACCAACCACGGGGACGAGCGCGGCACCCTGGTGGGCTTCGTCTCTGACGAGAAGGCTGACGAGGTCTTCCGCCTGCCGGCCGAGGAGCGCAAGCGTCTCATCCTCAAGTCCCTCGCGCACTACCTGGGTGACGAGGCGCTCGAGCCGGTCGTGTACTACGAGTCCGACTTCGGCTCGGAGGAGTGGACCCGCGGCGCCTACGCCGCCTCCTACGACCTCGGCGGCCTCTCCCGCTACGGTGCCATCCAGTCCGAGCCGGTGGGTCCCATCCGCTGGGCCTGTTCGGACCTCGCGGCCGAGGGCTACCAGCACGTGGACGGCGCGCTGCGCCAGGGCGAGCTGGCCGCGTCGCAGATCGTGGACGCGAGGAAGGCCTGATGACCGGGCCGGCCACGCCCGCCGGAGACCGCGAGACCCCGGCCACCTCGACGACCGCCGGGCAGGGCGGTACCTTCCGCTACGTTATCGGCTACAACGGTGACAAGCGCAGCAAGGACGCCCTGCGGCTGGGGATCGCCCTCGCCAAGGCGTTCAACGCCGAGCTGGAGATCGTCTGCATCCTGCGCTCGGACGAGCCGTACCTACCGGTGTACCCACCCGTGGGGGACGTCACGCCCATGCTGCGGCGCCAGGCCAACAACTGGCTGCATGAGGCGCTGGACACGGTGCCCGACGATGTCGTGGCCCGCGGTCACGTGCGCACGTCCCTCTCCGTGGCCGCGGGTCTGCTCGCGGCCGTCGCGGAGTTCGAGGCCACCCTCGTGGTGGTGGGCGCGGCGAGCGGCAAGTACACGGCCAAGTTCTCCGTGGGCCCGGTGACGGACGCGCTGCTGCACCGTGCGGGCGTCCCCGTGGCGCTCGCACCGCGCGGCTACAAGGGCGTGACCGCCATCAAGCGGCTGTATGCCGGTATCGGAATGCGACCGGGGGCCCACCGCATCATGCGGGAGGCCCGCGAGGCCGCGTACCGAAGCGGGCTGGAACTGGACCTCGTGAGCTTCCTGCCCCTGGACCACGTCCAGGGCGAGGCGACCGAGGCCATCGCCCAGGTGGAGCGGAACCTGCAGAGCTCGGCCAAGGAGATCGGAGAGCACGTCCCGGTGTCCGTGCAGGTGGTGCGTGGCAAGACCCTCAAGAAGGCCGTGGCCGAGATGGACTGGCAGCCGGACGCCGTCTTGCTGGTGGGTTCCTCCCGCCTGGCGGGGGAGCGCCAGATCTTCCTGGGCACCACCACGAGCCGGATCCTGCGGCACCTGCCGATTCCCATGATCGTGCTGCCCCTGGGAACGTCCGAGAAGGAGACGGAGTCATGAGCGTCGAGACCGAGGCCGAGGGCGGCACGGACAAGGGACTGAGCTCCGGATCGGTGGGCCTGCTCGGTGCAGTGGTCATCGGCATGTCTTGCATCGCCCCCGCCTACACGCTCTCCGGCGCGCTGGGCCCTACCGCCGCCGCGGTGGACACCCACCTGCCGGCCATCTTCCTGGTGGGGTTCATTCCCATGCTGCTCGTGGCCGTGGGCTACCGGCAGCTGAACCGGGCCATGCCGGACTCCGGCACCACGTTCACGTGGACGTCCAAGGCCTTCGGGCCATGGGTCGGGTGGATGGGCGGCTGGGGCCTGCTGGCGGCCACGATCCTCGTGCTCTCCAACCTGGCCGGCATCGCGGTGGAGTTCTTCTACCTGATGATCGCCCAGGTCACCGGGCGCCCGGAGGTCGCGGACCTGGCGAGCAACGTGCCGGTCAACATCCTCACATGCCTGGTCTTCATGGCCGGCGCGTGCTGGATCTCCTACCGCGGCGTGGAGACCACCGAGAAGGTGCAGTGGGTCCTGGTCGCGTTCCAGATCATCATCCTGCTCTGGTTCTCGGTGGCAGCCTTCGTGCACGTGGCCAACGGCACCGCCGAGGGCGGCATGCACATCCAGGCCGAGTGGTTCAACCCGCTGGGTGTGGGATCGCTGTCCGCGTTCGCGGCGGGCGTCTCGCTCTCCGTGTTCATCTACTGGGGCTGGGACGTGGTGCTGACCATCAACGAGGAGACGAAGGGGGCCGCCACCACACCGGGGCGCGCGGCCCTCGCCACGATCTTCTCGATCGTGGTCCTCTACATGGTCGTGGGTCTGGCCGTACTGAGCTTCGCGGGTCTGGGCGACACCGGGGTGGGGCTGAACAACCCCGAGATCCAGGAGAACGTCTTCGCGGCACTCGCCGGTCCCGTCATGGGTCCGGCGGCGCTGCTGCTGTCCCTGGCGGTGCTGTCCTCCTCAGCGGCGTCGCTGCAGTCCACGTTCGTGTCCCCGGCCCGCACCCTGCTGGCCATGGGGTACTACGGGGCTCTGCCGCGTCGTTTCGGGCGCATCACGCCGCGTTTCCAGTCCCCCGGCTTCGCGACCGTGGCCGCCGCCGTGGTCTCCTCGCTGTTCTACACCTTCATGCGCATCGTGAGCGAGGACGTCCTGTGGGACACCATCACCGCCCTGGGCATGATGGTGTGCTTCTACTACGGCGTCACGGCCCTGGCGTGCGTGTGGTACTTCCGCCGGTCCTGGTTCAAGTCCGTGAAGAGCTTCCTCAACAACCTCTTCGCGCCCCTGCTGGGTGGTCTTCTGCTGCTGATGTTCTTCGTGCAGACCTCCGTAGACTCCATGGACCCCGCCTACGGCTCGGGTTCGCAGATCGGGGGAGTGGGCCTGGTGTTCATCCTGGGCATCGGGATCCTGCTGCTGGGTGTCGTGGTGATGGTCACCCAGTACTTCAGGAACCGTTCGTTCTTCCAGGAGCGCTTCGAGACCACCGAGCTGCCCGTGCTCGACTGATCCCGCAGTCACCGTCCGTCGGATGACGACGCCGCCGTCCCCCGGGGGGTCCTGACCGCCCGGGGGACGGTGCGTTCCGGGTCCACCCGCGGGCCTCTCCTGCGGAGCGCCCACCTCGGTCCACCCCTGCGGCCCGCCTGAGTCTTCCCGAGGGGTGGGCGCGGCCGGGTAGCGTGAGGGCATGCCTTCCTCCAGCAACGATCCCGCCACCGCGCGCCTGGACGTGTGGCTGTGGTCCGTCCGGCTGTTCAAGACCCGCTCCTCGGCCACCCAGGCGTGCCGCGCGGGCCATGTGAGACTCAACGGCGCCCCCGTCAAGGCCGCCCAGCAGGTGCGGGTGGGGGACAAGGTGAGCGTGAAGCGCCCGGGGTGGCAGCAGGAGTTCAGGATCACCCGCCTGATCCCCAAACGCGTGGGAGCACCCGTGGCGGTCACCTGCTACGAGGACAACTCCCCGCCGCGGCCCGCGGAGCTGAGCGTCCCGGTGGCACGGCGGGACCGCGGGGCCGGGCGCCCCACCAAGAAAGACCGCCGGGAACTTGAAAGGCTGCGGGGAGACCGCTGAACCCCGTCAGTGTCGGTGCCGGATTCGTGTGTGGCGACGGGCACCGCTAAACACTGCCCCGGGCGTCCTCGCGGCGGTGCGCCACGGGATCGGGGCCCCGGGCGGCGCCGTCGTCAGCGTTGCGGTGCCACGAGTTCCGTGGATTCCCATGCCGGCCCGGGCCCGAACCAGCCCCGCCACCCGCCGTGAGTGAGCAGCGTGCGGGTGCGCGGGTCGATCAGTGCCAGGTAGAGCGTGAAGGCCACGGTGATCGCGAAGGCCACCTGGGAGACGCTGACGCTGAGGCTGATGAACGGCCAGACCGAGAGCTGGTCCTGGGCGCCGAACACCACGAAGAACGTGATCACCACGTAGATGACGCGGATCTGCCAGTTGTCCTTGATGCCGGTGGCCGCGAGCAGGGGCAGCAGCCACAGGATGTACCAGGGCTGGATGATGGGCGAGAGCAGCACGAGGGCCGCGAACGCAATGGCCATGCGCCGGACAATCTTCCGGTCCCCGCCCACGAACATGAGCACGAGCACGATGCCGATGGCGGCGAGCTGCAGCAGACGGCGGAAGCGGCCGGCTAGGGCACCGCCGTCCAGCCCCAGGAAGTCTCCGATCCGCCCGACCTGCTGGCCCAGGAAGCCCGAGGGGGAGTAGCCGGTGTAGCCGGGGGTGGGGTCCAGCAGCGCCCAGGCCCACCCGAGGCCGAGCCCGTCCACCACACCGCTCAGTGCCAGCACCCCGAAGCTGATGGTCGCGGTGGCCGCCCAGATCACGAAGCGTCTCGGCCAGGAGGCGCCCTTGCCCGCCCACAGCAGCCCGACGAACGGCAGCAACAGGATGGTGATGGGCTTGATCCCGATGGATCCGGTGACCAGAAGTATGCCCAGAATGGGATGTCTCGTGGCGGCGAAGTACACGCCGGCCACCGCAAGCCCCACCATGAGGGCGTCGTTGTGCGCACTGGCCACGAAGCTGATGAGGAACAGCGGGTTGGCCACGGAGATCCACAGGGCACGGGCGCCGTTGACGTTGTGCAGCCGTGCGAGCTTGGGGACGTAGACCATGCACAACGCCACACCCGCGTAGGCGGCCAGCCGGAACAGCATCACGGAGGCGTCAGGCTGCGCGTTGGTCAGCTTCACCACTGCGGCGGCGATCCACAGGAAGTAGGGACCATAGGGGGTGCGCGCCTCCGCCCACTCGGGGTCCGCGCCCAGCATGAACCAGTTGTCCAGGGATGAGATGCCCTCCACGTACGGGTCCTTGCCGGCGAGGATGAGACGCCCCTGGCCGATGTAGGCGTAGACGTCCCGCGAGTAGATGGGGACCGCGAAGAGCAGCGGCACGGACCACGCGATCACGGCGGTGCGCACGGTGCGCAGGGAACCCGGCGGCCAGCCCCGCAGCCGTTGCCCCAGTCGCAGCCACGAGCGGATGAGGAGCATGGCGCCCACCGTGAGCAGCACGGTGCACGTGTACACGCCCCACACGTTGACCCGCAGCTCGATCACCAGGGGGTGGCGGACCATGGGGGAGCCGTTCGCGATCCACCCGGTTCCCACGGAGCCCACGAGCATCATCAGGGAGCCGATCACGCCCTGGATCACCGCCACGTGCGCCCGGGAGTCGCCTTTGGCGGTGGAGCCGGTGTGCGTGGAGGGGGAGCCCGTTGCGGTCATGAGATCTGCACAGCCCCCTCAGCCGACCAGTGGTGGGCGAGCCGAGGTGTCCAGCGGCTCAGATTCCCGACTTTACAGGACGGCCGCCGGCCGGACGGGCAATCCCGCGGCCGCCCACGGGACGTCGAACGAGGAGCAGCGCGAGGCGTCGAACGGAACGCCGGAGGGGCAGGAGGGGCAGCTGAGCGGGGCGCCGGACAGCGAGCTGGGTGAGCGACTGGGCGGTGCGTCGGGCGCGGTGCGGGCCACGCCCCATAGAATCGGGGGAGCGCGACCTCGCCCTGCACTGCGCGGGCACAGCGCACCACCGTTCCAGGACCGCACCGCGGGCATCCCGGCCACGGCCGCGTCCAAGCCGCACCGGGTCCCGCGCAGACGCACCGCACACCCACGGCGCACTCGCAGAAGGACCCCATCCGTGCTCACAGACAGATCATTCGCGACCCTGACCCGGTTCCGTGATGCCGTGCTCCCCCGCCGCTGGCGGGAGCGTCTGATGACGCCCCACGCGCTGCTGGTGGGCTTCCTGCTGGTGCACCTGGGATTCCTGCTCTTCGCGCTGATCGTGTCCCTGCAGGGCAACGCGTTCAGCGACACGAACATCTACCGCGCGTGGGCCGAGGCCGGTTTCGACGAGCGCAACATCCCCTCCGGGCCGAGCCCGTGGGTGTACCCGGTGCTCGCGCAGGTGCCCATGTGGCTCGCGGGCCTCGCGGGTCCGGGCCCGTTCTTCTTCCTGTGGGTCCTGGTGATCTCCGTGCTGAACGCGGTGGCGATGGCCAAGCTCACCGACCGGGGGCGCAACCGTGAGGCTCTCGTGGCCGGCTGGTGGTGGCTCGGGTTCATCCTCCTGATGGGGTGGCTCGGCTTCGCGCGCATGGATGGGTTCACGGCGCCGATCGTGCTGATCGGCCTGGTCTACGGCGTGGCCCACCCGTTCGTCGCCTCCCTGCTGCTGAGCCTCGCCACGTGGGTGAAGGTCTGGCCCGCGGCGGTGGTGCTGGCGCTGCTGAGCGCGGCACGACGCCGCGGTGCCGTCCTGCTCGCCGGCGTCCTGGCCACGCTGGTCGCGGTGGGCGTGGCGGCGGCGTCGGGCTCGCTGCACAAGATCGCGGACTTCGCGACCCAGCAGGGGGACCGCGGCATGCAGCTCGAGGCCACGTTCACCACGCCGTGGCTGTGGCTGTCCGTGCTCCACATCGGCGACTCGCACATGTACATGAACACGGACATCAACTCCATGCAGGTGGACGGCCCCGGCTCGGACGTGATGTCCAAGCTCATGCAGCCGCTGTTCCTGGTGGCGGCCGTGGTGGTCGTGGCGCTGATCGTGCGGGGGCTGCGCAACGGCCTGCGCGCGGGCGCCCTGGACCGCACCGCCCTGTTCCTGGCCGGGTCCCTGACGATGGTCACCGCGTTCATCGTCTTCAACAAGGTGGGCTCGCCGCAGTTCATGGTGTGGCTGGGCCCGGTGATCGCGGTGGGTCTGGTCCACGACCGGCGCGCCTGGCGCACCCCCGCCCTGCTGGCCGTGCTGATCGGGATCGCCACGTTCTTCATCTACCCCCTCTTCTACACGGCGCTGAGCCACAACAACCCGGCCATGGCGCTCGTGCTGACCATCCGCAACGTCCTGCTCGTGGTCATGATGTGGTGGTCCGCGCGCGGGCTGCACCGCCTCGGCTCCGCCCCGAAGGGAGCCCCGGTTGCTGCCCCGCAGGCCTGACGACGCCGCCGCCACGGCTGCCTCCGCGGCGCCCGACCCCGGCGCGAGCGACGGGGGGAACGCCGTCGTGCGCCGTCCGGTGCGGGAGTGGCTGCTGACGCCCGCGGCCGTGTGGTGCGGCTTCGCGGTGGTGCACGTCTACTTCCTGTGCTGGATGGCCTCCTTCTTCCTGCACGGCTGGGCGTTCAGCGACACCGAGCAGTACCGCGAGTGGGCGATGGCCGGGTACAACGCGCCCGTGACTGACGCCGTGAGCCCGTGGGTCTACCCCGTGCTCGCGCAGGTCCCGATCATGCTGCCCCGGATCGCCGGTCACGACCTCTACCTGCTGGCGTGGACGCTGATGATCACGGTGCTGGACGCGGTGGCCATGTGGTTCCTGCTGCACCGCGCCCACCGTCCCGCGCGTGGCGAGCTGCCCGAGCTGGTCGGTGGCACTCCCGATGACGACGCCGCGGGGTCCCGTTCCGGCCTAAGCCCACGCGGTCCGGTGGCCGGGGGCGCACCGGATGACGTGGAGGCAGGGCCTGCGCCCGGCGCCGCCTCGAACGGTCCCGGCGCGGCCCACGGCAGCTCGGCGGTGCAGAGCCGTCGACGCTCGGCCGTGGTGGCCGGCTGGTGGTGGGTCGTGTTCACCGTCTTCCTGGGCTACCTCAGCTTCGCCCGCGTGGAGGGCGTGGCGGCACCGATCGTGCTCATCGGTCTGCTCTACGCGGTGCGCCGCCCCGTGGTGGGCTCCGCGCTGCTGAGCGTGGCCACGTGGATCAAGGTGTGGCCGGCCGCCGCGGTCCTCGCCATGGTGATCGCGCTGCGCCAGCGTGCGCGCATCGTGCTCACCGGCATCGTGGTGAGTGCTGCGGTGGTCGGTGGGGTGCTGGTACTGGGCGGGATCGAGCACATCGCAGCCTTCGCCCTGAACCAGGGCTCGCGCGGGATGCAGCTGGAGGCCACGTTCTCCACGCCGTGGGTGTGGGCCGCGGTGCTGGGTCTCTGGGACTCGCGGATCGCGGACAACACGGCAATCAACTCCACCGAGGTCTACGGGCCGGGAGTGGACGTCATGGCCTCGTTCATGCAGCCGCTGCTGCTGCTCGCGGTGGCTGGCGCCGCCGCGCTGCTGATCCGTGCCCTGCGCCGCGGGGCGGACCGCGGGCGCCTGGTCTACGCGGGCACCCTGCTGCTGACCACCGTGCTGATCGTGTTCAACAAGGTGGGCTCGCCCCAGTTCATGGTGTGGCTCGCCCCCGTGGTGGTGGTGGGTCTGCTGCACGACCGCGTCCGCTGGCTCGCCCCCGCCCTGCTGGTGCTGGGGACCGCAGCCGCGACCTTCGTGATCTACCCGCTGTTCTACACGCCGCTGATCCACGCCAATCCCGTGATGGCCGCGGTGCTCACGGTGCGCAACGTGCTCCTCGTGTCACTGCTGGTGTGGACCGGCCGGCGGATCTGGGAGCTCGGCAGCCGGACAGCCGTGAACTGACCCGGCCGAGCGGCCGCAGTACGGGCGCGGCACGGGCGTCATGACCGGAATCACCGGAATCCTGGTGGGCATTGCGGCTCTCATCCACCCCTTCGCCCGCGCGGGCCTCACGGCACGCTCCTACCGCAAGAAGCCGGAGCAGGCCGACGCCGCTGCCGCGTGCCGGTGACCTTCCCTCCTCCTGATCCTGCCCCCGCCTGACGAGGAGACCGGCCGTGCTGCGCACCACCGCACTGACACCCTGCCCCCCCTGGGCACTGCCGTGGGTCTCGCGGGCCACGCGCCGACCAGCCGGCGGCGCAGGACCCGCGTCTTCGTCTCGATCTCGTCGATCGCGGAACGGTACGTCACCACGAAGCGATCCCGCTCCTCCGCGTGGCATGGAGACCCCTCAGTGCCACCGAGCACTGGCTTCGTGGTGCGTCGTGCGTGGTGCGTGGTGCGTGGTGCGTGGTGCGTGGTGTCCCGCGTGCGGCGCGGTCGTCCCCGGGTGGTGCCCCGCGGGTGCGGTCCTACCGACCGTCCCCGCGGCGCTTGAACCGGTTCATCGCGTAGCCGATCAGGGAGGGCGCCTCCTCCGGTTCGCGGGCCTCGGCGCGCCGCAGCCGGTCCTCGCGCTTCTCGCGGTGGCGCTGCATGTGGTCCTCGTAGCGCATCTGGTTCTGCCGCTGCTGCTCCTGCTCCGCGGCCTCGGTGGCGGGATCGGTGGTGGTGCGCCCGTCTGCCGCGGTCATCCGGGAGATGGGTGCGGTGGCGTCCGTGTCCGCCCGCTCCGCCTGCACCACGCGGGGCAGCCGCCGCCGGACAGCCTCCCGCTCGGCGCGCTCCGCCAGGCGCCGCTGGGAGGCACTCTGCCGGCGGGGCTCGGCGTAGCGGTCCCGGATCTGCTCGACCACCGGCAGCTCGTCGGTGGTCTCGTAGGCCTCCTCCGGATCGTCGTGGTCAGCGTGGTACGCCGACGCCGACGCCGCCCACTCGCGGTCACGCCGCGCCGGTGCTGCGGCGTCGTCGTCCTCCGCGAACGCCGACCGGTGGCCGCGCTGCCGGGGGAACTCGTCCTCCCGCAGCGGGGTGACCCGGGGGACCGGACCGGTGTCCACGTCCGTCTCCACGGGCACTTCCCAGCGGGTCCCCGCGAACGCGCGGTGGCTGCGCCAGCCGCGGAAGAGCTTCCAGCCCAGGTAGAGCATGCCGAGCAGCAGCACGGTGGCGGGCTCCGCGTAGCCGGTGGAGTAGTAGATGGTGGCCACGAGCAGCACCACGAGCCCTACACCCAGCGGTGCCAGGGCCACGGGAGACTGGATGGCGAGCAGGCCCAGCAGGTCCCGGGAGTAGCGCGAGTCGTACTGGCGTCCGTGCAGCGCGTGGGCGCGGATCTTCACTCCCGGGGGTGTGTGCTCGGAGAGCCGCTGGTCGGTGACGGGAGCCCCGTCGGTGTCGTCCGGGTTCAGCACCACCGTGCGGGCCCGGCCCGCGGCCAGCGCGGCACGGTTGGTGGCCGTGGCGCCGGCGAAGACCAGGTACACGCCCATGGTGGCGAGCACGAACGGGAGCAGCACTGCCAGGAACAGGGTGACCACGCGCCACACCCACGCGACGTCGCCCGCCGGGAAGTTCTGGAACTTCAGGGGGCCGTGGGTGAACCAGAGCAGCGCCGATCCGATCAGCAGCGCCCCCACCCCGTTGAGAACGGCGTGCACACGTAGCCGGGGCCAGCCGCGGGCGGACCGCGCGGCCCAGCGTTGTTCGCGTGTGCGCATGGATGCTCCTGAGGTCCCGGGGGAAGAAGGGGATGGTCTCAGGGTAAGCCGTGCCCGCAGCCGCACGCACCGCGCCCGAGGGGTCTGTCCCACCCGGCCCGGCGCACCCCGGCCCGAGCCCACGACGTCACGCCCTCCTGCACCTAGGATCTACCCGTGGCCCGTTTCCTCCTGGACATCACTCCCCTGCGAGAAATTCCCGCGTTCCGTCGGCTCTGGATAGGCTCCACGCTGTCCATGCTGGGCAGCCAGTTCACGGTGATCGCAATCAGCCTGGAGGTCTTCGAGCTCACGCGCTCCACGTTCGCGGTGGGGCTCGTGGGGGTCTTCGCGCTCGTGCCGCTGATTGTCGCAGGACTCTACGGCGGTTCGATCGGGGACACCACGGACCGTCGCCTGGCCGGGTTGTGGACCACGGTGGGGCTGTTCGCGATGACCGTGGCGCTCGCCGCCCACGCGTGGCTGGACGTCCGCAGCGTGGGGGTCCTCTACTCCGTCGTGGCGCTGCACTCCTTCGCGCAGGGCCTGAACCAGCCCGTGCGCGGGGCGATCGTCCCCCGGGTGGTCCCCATGCGTCAGCTGCCCGCGGCCAACGCCCTGTTCCAGCTCACCATGGGCTCCTGTCTGATGATCGGCCCGCTCCTCGGCGCGTTAACGGTGGCCACCCTGGGGTTCCAGTGGGCCTACACGCTGGACGCCATGAGCTTCGGGGTGAGCCTGTGGGCCATGTACAAGCTGCCGTCCCTGCCTCCGGAGCCGGGGGAGCACGGCGCGGCCAGGAGGGCGGGGTTCCGCTCCGTTGTGGAGGGGTTCGCGTTCCTGGCCACCCGACCCAACCTGCGCATGACCTTTCTGCTGGACCTCGCCGCCATGGTCTTCGCGATGCCGCGTGCCCTGTTCCCGGTGCTCGGGGCGTCCGTGCTGGGCGGGGACCAGTTCACGGTGGGACTGCTCACTGCGGCGCTCGCGGCTGGGTCGGTGATCGCGGGCATCTTCTCAGGAACATTCGTACGCATCAATCATCACGGTCGGGCGTGCACTGCCGCGGTGGCCGGATGGGCGGTGTGCATCATGGCCTTCGGCGCCGTGGTGCTGCTCGCCTCGCACGGCTGGGGTGCGGACACCGTGTGGCCCCTGGCCCTGTCCTGCCTCGTGCTCCTGGCGGCCGGCGTCATGGACTCAGTGTCCATGCTCTTCCGCACCACCATCCTGCAGGCCGCCACCCCGGACAACCTGCGGGGGCGGCTGCAGGGCATCTTCATCGTGGTGGTCGCCGGTGGGCCCCGCCTGGGCGACGCCGCCATGGGCACCGGCGGCCAGTGGCTCGGCCCCGGCTGGGCCGCCCTGGGCGGGGCTACCATATGCCTGCTGCTGGTCCTGCTGCTGGTGCGCCTGTTCCCGGCCTTCATGCGCTACGACGCCCGCGACCCGCAGCCCTGACACCCCCGCGGATGACGACGCCGCGCGGCCACCTTCACACACCACCCACCCAGGAGGGACACGACATGGCGATTCTCGAGGACAAGCGGTGGAGCGGAAAGCTCTTCGACGGCGGCTGGACGGACGGGGCGGGTGAGCCGATCGAGGTGCGCAACCCGGCCACGGACGAGGTGATCGCCTGCGTGGGCGGCGCGACCCCGGCGGACGTGCACGAGGCGGCGACAGCGGCCTCGTCGGCCCAGGTGGCGTGGGCGGGCATGAAGCCCACGGAACGCGCGGCCGTGCTGCGCCGCGCGGGGCAGCTGTTCGAGGAGAACACCGCCGAGATCGTCGACTGGGTGGTCCGCGAGACCGGCGCGATCCAGCCCAAGGCGGGCATGGAGGCGCACGTGGCCGCGCAGGAGTGCTTCGAGGCATCGGCGCTGCCCACGCACGTGAAGGGGCAGGTGCTCGCCTCGGACGAGCCGCACTGGTCCCTGGCGCGGCGCGTGCCCTCCGGAGTGGTCTCCGTGATCTCGCCCTTCAACTTCCCGCTGATCCTCTCAATCCGCTCGGTGGCCCCCGCGCTGGCCCTGGGCAACGCGGTGCTGCTCAAGCCGGACCCCCGCACCCCCGTGAGCGGCGGTGTGCTGATCGCGCGGGTGCTTGAGGAGGCCGGTCTGCCGCAGGGCGTGCTGCACGTGCTGCCCGGGGGCGGGGACGCCGGTGCGGCTGCTGTGGACGCGCCCGAGGTGCGCGTCGTGTCCTTCACCGGGTCCACGGCGGCCGGCCGCCACGTGGGAGCGGCCGGTGCCCAGCACCTCAAGCGCACGCACCTGGAGCTGGGCGGGAACAACGCCATGGTGGTGCTCCCCTCCGCGGACCTGGACCTCGCGGTGGGCGTGGGCGCGATGGGCTCGTTCTTCCACCAGGGCCAGGTGTGCATGACCACGGGCCGCCACATCGTCCACCAGAACGTCTACGAGGAGTACGTGGAGCGCCTGGCGGTGAAGGCCGATTCCCTCGTGGTGGGGGACCCGTCCCAGGGGCAGGTGCACCTGGGACCGGTGATCGACGAGAAGCAGCTGAAGGCCGTGGACTCCGTGGTCCAGGAGTCGGTGATCGCCGGTGCGAGCATCAGGGCCGGGGCCACCCACGACGGGCTGTTCTACCGGCCCACGGTGCTGGCGGACCTGGCCCCCCAGATGCCTGCGTGGAACCAGGAGATCTTCGGGCCGGTGGCTCCGGTGATCGCCGTGTCCTCCGTGGACGAGGCCGTGGCCCTGGCCAACGCCTCCGAGTACGCGCTCTCGCTGTCCGTCCTGGGCGAGGTGGGTGAGGCCATGGGGCTCGCGGACCGGATCCACGCCGGCAAGGTCCACGTCAACGAGATGACCGTGATGGACGAGGCCACCGCACCCATGGGTGGCATGAAAGCCTCCGGGACGGGTGCGCACTTCGGCGGCGCGGAGGCGAACATCGAGGCGTTCACCGAGCTGCAGTGGGTCACAATCAGCCCGGAGATCCCGACCTACCCGTTCTGAGCTGCCCGCGCGCGCCGGGTGTCACACGTCCCGGCGCGTGCGACTGGTGACCTTGCTGCGCAGCGTCAGCAGCAGCACGAGGAGCAGGACGCCGTAGAGCACGAGCACGATGGGTCCGGTGAAGAGCACCGCGGGGTCCCCGTCCGCGCTGATGAGGGCGTCGCGCAGGCTCGTCTCCGCGAGGGGGCCGAGCACCATGCCGATGATCAGGGGTGCGAGTGGGTAGTCGTGCATGCGCATCAGGAACCCGACGAGCCCCACGCCGAGCAGCATCAGCAGGTCGAAGGTGGACCCGGAGGTTGCGTAGATGCCGAGCCCGCAGAACACCGTGATCCCCGCGTACAGGTACGGCTGGGGGATCAGCAGCAGCTTGGCCCAGACCATGGCGAAGGGCAGGTTGATGACCAGAAGCACGATCATCGCGATGAAGAAGCTCGCCAGCAGCGCCCACACGAGGTCCGGCGCACGCTCGAACAGCAGCGGACCCGGCTGCAGGCCGTACTGGCGGAACGCCGCGAGCATGATGGCGGCGGTCGCCGAGACCGGCAGGCCCAGCGCGAGCAGGGCGCCCATCGCCATGCCGGTGGTCGCGTTGCCGGCGGCCTCCGGGGCGGCCAGGCCGCGGATGGCGCCCTTGCCGAACTGGGGATCGGGGCGACGACGGTCGAGCTTGCGTTCCGCGCCGAACGCCAGGAACGTGGGGATCTCGGCACCGCCGGCCGGGATCACGCCGAACGGCAGCCCGATCGCTGTGCCGCGCAGCCACGCCGGGGCGGCCTCGCGCAGCTCCGCGCGGCTGAGCCACGGTCGGCCCTTGGACTTCAGCATCTCGCCCTGGCTCTTGAACCGGGCCACGGTGGCGAAGTAGACGACCTCGCCGAGTGCGAGGACCGCCACCGTGACGGTCACGAGCGAGATTCCGTCGAAGAGGTAGGGGGAGTCCATGGTGAACCGCGGGATGCCCGTGACGGAGTCGATGCCCACCACCGCGATGCCCAGGCCGAACGCCAGGGACAGCAGACCCTTCACGGCCGAGTCGGTCACCACCGAGGAGGTGGCCACGAAGGCGAACAGTGCGAGCGCGAAGTACTCCGCGGGACCGAACTTGGTGGAGAACTCCGCGAGGAACGGTGCGAAGAAGACGACCACCACCGACGCCACGAAGCCGCCGATGAACGCACCGATGGCGGCGGTGGCCAGGGCCTGCGGGGCCCTCCCGTTCTGGGCCATCTTGTGGCCCTCGAACGTGGAGGCGATCGCGGAGGCCTGCCCCGGTGTGTTCATGAGGATGCCCATGGTGGAGTCCCCGAACAGCCCGCCAAAGTACACGCCGGAGAACATGATGAACGCGGCCGTGGGATCCAGGGCGAAGGTGACCGGCAGCAGCAGGGCCACGGCCATCGAGGAACCGAGACCGGGCATCACGCCCACGGCGGTGCCCAGGAAGCAGCCCAGGACCACCCAGAAGATGTTCTGGAACGTGAGGGCTCCGGCGAAGCCCTCCATCAGCAGTGACAGGGTGTCCATCTAGAACCCGCCTCCCAGGATGCCGGAGGGCAGTGAGAGCCCGAGGGCCATGTCGAATGCAATGTACGCGAGCGAGCTGACGGTCAGCCCCACCACCAGGGTGAGCAGCGGCCGGGCGGCACCGAAGCCGCGGGCCACGCACCAGAACAGCAGCGCGGCCCCGATGATCCAGCCCAGGAACTCGAGCAGCAGGGCGAAGACCAGGAACCCGCCGACCACCCAGGCGAAGGAGCGCCACGAGAAGCGGGGAGCGGCGTCGTCCCCGGGGGCTGTGGTGTCCGCCGCGCCGACGGCGGTGCTGCCGGAGGGTGCCTTCCCCGCCTGCTTCTCGTGCGCGGACCCGGCTGCGCGGCGCCGGCGCAGGATTACCAGGACGTCCAGGACCACGAGCCCGTAGACGACGCCTACTACCGTGGCCGGGAAGAAGCGCGGGCCCGGGAAGTCCACAGAGTCGGGAACGCTCATGCTCAGCAGACCCACCAGCAGGTAGGTGGCGAACGCCGTGAACACGAGCGGCATGGTCAGTTCCCCGAGCAGGAACGGGCGCGCGGGGGCGGTCTCTGTGCTCGGCGGTTCCACGGATGCCGAGTCCGCCCCGGCCACCTGCTGTGTCACAGTCCCAACTCCTTGTACAGACCTTGGATCCTGGTCTTTTCCTCGTCCAGGAAGGTGGCGAGCTTCTCACCGGTGACGACGTTCTCGTTCCAGTTGTAGCGTTCGATGGCCTTGCGCCACTGCGGGGTGGTGACGGTCTCCCGCACGATGCTCTCGAGCTCGGACTTCTCCGCGTCCGTGATGCCGCCCGGTGCCACGAGCAGGCGCCAGTTCGCGAGCGTCACGTCGAAGCCCTGCTCCACCGTGGTGGGAATCTCCACGCCCGCCACGGGGTCCTTGGCCACGATCGCGAGCGCCCGCAGCCGGCCTGACTCGATCTGGTCGATGGAGTCCGGGTAGCCGCTGGCGGCCGCGGCGGCCGTGCCGTTGAGCAGCGCCTGCGTGGACTCGCCGCCGCCGTCCGAGGACACGTAGATCATGTCCTTGGGAGACACGCCCGCGCTGATGGCCATCTCCGTGACCACGAGCTGGTCGAAGGAGCCGCCCCCGGTCCAGGGCACCTTGCCGGGGTTCTTGGCCCAGGCGTCCGTGAGCTCCTTGAGGCTCGTGTAGGGGGAGTCCCCGGGGACCACGACGACGTCGTACTCCTCCACGACCACGGCCAGCGGGTTCACGTCCGCGTAGGTGGTGGCCGAGTGGTACTGGATGGTGGCCGCGAGCTGGCCCGTGCCGCCGACCATGAGGTTGTTGGCCTGGCCCTCGAGGATCTCCAGGTTGCCCAGGGCGATCGTGCCGCCGGCACCGGGGATGTTGACCACCTGGGTGTTGTTCACGATGCCGTTGGCCCGCTGGGCCTGCTGCATCTCTCGGGCCACGGTGTCCCACCCGCCACCGGCCGCCGCCGGCGCGATGATGGTCAGCGAGGAGCGGAGGTCGTTGCCCCCGGACGCGGAGACGATGGAGCCGACGGTGGCGGTCCCGATCGCGCCGGCCGCCACGAGTCCACCGAGCCCGCAGGTCAGGAACTGGCGGCGGCTGGGGGAGTGAGTGGGTCTCACGATTCCTCCGGGGGTCGGGGTGCAAAGGATCCCTGGTCCGCCCTCGGAGCCGCAGGAATGTGACCTACCATACACATGTCAGCGGCTCGGGCCCCTCGGCGACGCCCCCGTCCGCGCACCCGTGCCCGTACGCTCGACCACGACCCCCGGGGCGCAGTCGAACGGCCCCGCCACCACCGCTCGAAACGAGGACCAATGGCCATCATTCTCGCCGCCGCAGATTCCCCCGCCGGCCACGCCGCCCGCGACTTCGCCGTGCAGGAGGCCCGCCGCCGCGATGCGGATCTCGTGGTCTTCCCCGTGGACGGCAACGAGCCGGACCTCTCCGCGATCGACTACCAGCGCGTGAGCCTCGAGCACGCGGCCGCCCGCAGCCGCGACGCCGTGGGGGACCTCGTGGACCTCACCAACCGCGAGGATGTCGAGGTCGTGGTGGTGGGCGTGCGCCGCCGCTCCCCGGCCGGCAAGATCTTCCTGGGCTCCTCCGCGCAGCAGATCATCCTGGAGTCCGCGGTCCCCGTGATCTCCGTCAAGCCCGCGCCGGGCCACTGACCCCGCCCGCGCGCACCGCTCCGGGGTGTCGGCGCGCCCGCCTACCCTGGAGCGGTGCCCACCCCTCCCACGAGCTCCGCCCCTGACCAGGACCCCACTGGCGAGCCCACCCCGCCCCGCCCCGCGAGCCTGAACCGGCAGATCCTCGCGCTCGCGGTCCCCGCGTTCGGCGCGCTGATCGCCGAGCCGCTGTTCCTGCTCGCGGACTCCGCGATCATCGGCCACCTGGGCACCGCCCAGCTGGCCGGGGTGGGCATCGCCTCGACCCTCGTGCAGACGGTCGTGGGGCTCATGGTCTTCCTGGCCTACAGCACCACCCCGGCGGTGGCCCGCCACCTCGGAGGGGGCCGGCTCGCCGAGGCGCTGCGGGTGGGCCGGGACGGTCTGTGGACCGCGGCGGGGCTGGGGATCGTGATCGCGACGGTGGGCGCCGTGGCGATGCGGCCGCTGCTGCGCACCATGGGTGCCCACGGCGAGGTGCTGGACCACGCGACGTCGTACGCCCTGTGGTCCCTGCCCGGGCTCGTGGCCATGCTCGTGGTCCTGGCGGCCGTGGGCGTGCTGCGCGGGCTGCAGGACACGCGGACCCCGCTCGTGGTCGCGGCCGCGGGTGCGATGCTGAACGCGGGACTGAACATGGCGCTCGTCTACGGCGTCCACCTGGGCGTGGCGGGTGCGGCGATCGGCACGAGCACCACGCAGTGGGCGATGGCCGTGACCTACCTGGTGATGCTCGGGCGGCGGTTCCGGGCGCAGTCGGTGGGGCTGACGACGTCGTGGCCAGGGGTGCGCTCGCACCTCACCGTGGGCTCGTGGCTCATGCTGCGCACCCTGTCCCTGCGCGTGGCGATCCTGCTCACCGTGGTGGTGGCCACGAACCAGGGCCCCGAGAACCTGGCCGGTTACCAGCTGAGCATGACGATCTTCAACTTCCTCGCCTACGCACTGGACGCCCTCGCGATCGCCGCCCAGGCCCTGCTGGGCAAGGAGCTCGGCGCGCGGGACGTGAACCGTGAGCAGGACCGCGCGGCCGTGCGGCTGCTGATGCGTCGGCTGCTGCGCTGGGGGCTGGGCTTCGGCGTGGTCACGGGGTTCGCGGTGGGGCTGCTCGGCCCGCACCTGGGGTTCCTGTTCACGCGCTCGCCGGAGGTCCAGGCGGTCTTCGGCGCGGCGCTGCTCGTGGTGGCCGTGGGCCAGCCGCTCGCGGCGTACGTCTTCGTGCTCGACGGCGTGCTGATCGGCGCGGGGGACGCCCGGTACCTCGCGCTGGCCGGCGTCATCAACCTCGCGGTGTACCTCCCCCTGCTGTGGGTGGTGTTCACGTGGGGTGGCGCCGGTGTGGTGGGAGCCGTGTGGCTGTGGGTCGCCTACGCGGGCGGCTACACCGGTGCCCGCGCGGCCACCCTGGGGTGGCGGATCCGCGGGCGTCGGTGGATGATCGCGATGGCCTGAGGCACCCCCTGCCAGGCGTGTGGCCCCGGGGGATCCACATGCGGGTTGGACCGCCCGCCGACGGCTGCGGAGGACTATTCTTAAGGCATGAACAAAGACGTTCTGAACACCTCGCCCAACGCTCCCGTCCTGGTGGGCATCGATGGCTCCGACATCGCCCTGCGGGCACTCGACCGCGCCCTGTCGGAGGCTCGTGCCCGCCACGTCCCGGTGCGCCTGATCAGCGCCTACCCCCTCATCGCGGTGGGAGAGCCGTCCCTCGAAGCACGTTTCCACGAGGCCGTGGTCGCGGAGAGCAAGAGCTATCTGGCCGACGCGAGCGAGTACGCCCGCGAGCACGCCCCGGACCTCGAGGTCCAGGACGTCCTGGGAGAGGGTGACGCCGCCCGCGCCGTCCTGGAGGAGGCCAGGAGTGCGTGCCTCGTCGTCCTGGGCAAGCGCGGTCGCGGCGGTGCCCTGCGGGGGCGCCTGGGCTCCGTGTCAGCCGCGGTGGCCGCCCACAGCCCCGTTCCCGTCATCGTGGTCCCGCCCAGCGAGAAGCAGGACGCCTCGGACGCGGAGGTCGTGCGCCAGGAGGCCAGGGCGTCAGAGGACGTCCGCGTCCCGGACGCGAAGGCCAAGGACGACGACCAGCTCTCCGCCTCGCAGACGGACTACACCGGCTCCGTGGTCGTGGGCGTGGACGCCTCCGGGGAGAAGAACCCGGCCGTCGCCCAGGCCGTGGAGTACGCCGTGGCCCACGGCTGCGCGCTGAGCATCGTCTCCGTCAACGGCGCCCTCTCCGGAACGCCCGAGTGGTTCCAGGACCAGTACAACCGGCCCTACTACTTCCAGGAGGCGCTCGAGAAGCTCTCGGAGCTCGCGCAGAGGATCTCCGGGGAGCACCCCAACCTGACCGTCACGCAGCACGCGTTCCTGGGCCGCCCGGGCCGGGTCCTGGTGCAGGCCACGCGGACCGCGGACCTCGTGGTGGTGGGCTCCCGCGGCATCGGCGGCTTCACCGGACTGCTGCTCGGCTCCGTGTCCCAGGCAGTGCTCGGCGCCGCGGCCGGACCCGTGATGGTGGTCCCCAGCGGCCGCTGACTCCCACGCACAGCCCCCCCCCCGACGAGACGAACACGAGACAGGCAGGTACTGCAGAGATGACACAGAACATTGTGGTGGCGTACGACGGCTCCGAGCACAGCGAGCGGGCCCTGGACTGGGGGATCGCGGACTGCCTCGAGCGGCAGCTGCCGTTGAAGATCGTGCTCTCCACGGGGCGTCAGACCGGCCTGGACCAGTCCCTCTACGGCGCCTTCGCGGACGCGCTGCAGGAGGAGTCCGAGCGGCTCGCCAAGCGGGCCGTGGAGAAGGCCAAGACCGCCGGGGTCACGGCCCAGTGCATCATCGAGCGCGGTGACGCGGCCGGCGTGATCGTGTACGAGTCCAAGGACGCCGCCGTGGTGGTCATGGGCAAGCGCGGGCACCACGGCGTCCGCGGCCGGGTGGGCTCCGTCTCCGCGGCCGTGGCCGCCCACTCCTCGGTTCCCGTGGTGATCCTCCCGGAGAGCTGGAAGCCAGACGAGCGGGAAACCCGCCCCGAGGGTGAGACGTTCGCGGGCTGCGTCGTCGTGGGCGTGGACAAGCTCGGCACGGAGAACCCGGCCGTGACCGTGGCGGCGCGCTACGCCGCGGACCACGGGCTCACGCTCGCCGTGGTGAGCGTGGTCCCCACCACCGGCTACCTGCCGGTGAACTCCTACGAGCTCGAGATGGCCGTGCAGGAGCAGCTGAAGGCCCCGGCCCAGCAGCTCACAGAAAGCGTTGCCGAGGAGCTGCGGGGCGAGTTCCCGGGCCTTGAGACCGTCACCCGGGTACTGGAGGGGCGTCCGGCGGACGCCCTCGTGGACGCCTCGCGCACCGCGGACCTGCTCGTCGTGGGCACGCGCGGCTACGGCGGTTTCCGCGGGCTGCTCATGGGCTCCGTCTCGCAGGCCGTCCTTGCGGACGCCGAGTCCCCCGTGATGGTTGTTCCCACCGCGAAGAACTGAGGCTCCCGACGACGCCGTCGCGCACGTCCCCTCCGCGGGCCGGTTTCCCTCCCGGGAGCCGGCCAGTGGCCGAGGGCGGTCGGCAACGCCGGTTCGGGGCGGAGACCGAACCCGCGTCGGCTGCCACGCCGCCGACACGCCCGCCGGGGGCCGGGGTGATGGTTCTGTCCGCGCACGAGCGCACGTAGCCTGGCCCCAGCAACCCCCGCGTGCACAGCGCCGAACCCCGAGACCCCCGGAGGACCCTCGTGACCACCGCCGAAACCGGCTCATCCCAGTCGAGGGTGTAGACGGGGTCTGAACCCGCCGGTCTCGAGCAGGCTCCTGGC
>NZ_VELE01000006.1 GCF_007681555.1 Kocuria salsicia
GCTAGGGGTTCGAGCACGCTCGAAGACAAGCCGCAACGTCGATCAACGTCCGCGGTCAGTACAGCTAGTAGAGGAATCCTCCCCGGCCGCGTCTTCGTGCTTTGGCGCGGAGTTCATCCAGTCGTACCAGCACCTCAATCTGAAGTAGGCACGGCCACCCGTGGACCACCAGCCCCAAACCCAAGCAACCCATGGCCCACCAGGGATGGGCGGAGACCGTGAGAGCAGCTGCGGCCAGCAGATGGATCGCAAGCGACACAGCGTGACTGACCAGTGACCCGGCGGCATCAGACCTGAACGGATTAAGGTCGGCGAAGGACCTGATGGGGCGACGTACCTGCCGGTTCCACCGCGCCCGGTCCAGCACTCGGGCCAGCGAACGTGGCCTGGTCCAGCGAATCATCGAGGACCCCAGAGCTGTTCGTCGCCACTGGTGGGCGAGCAGCCGCTGGGTGGGACGCCCGTAGAACACGCCCGCCCCGAAGGTCCCGGCGGTCACCAGCCCCACGTACCCGCCCGGGGATCGCGGCACGACGACAACGAAGCCACACGCCAGGACAAGTACGGTCACCAACGCGGCAAAAACACTGGAAATCGTCATCCCCGGCAATCCATTTGGCAATCTACGGTCTTCTCAGCGCAGGTCTCGATGCCTGCGCCCCATGGACACTGCTCCATCACCAGCCGCCGGTAGCCTCACCCGGGAACACCGTCATCCAGTAGTCCGGCAGCACCTCGCGCAACGACTTCCACACAAGCTGCGTGGGATCGTCCGGCGCCGCGACACCCACCAGCACGTCGGGTCCGTGAACGGCCAGCCTCTCCCGGCACACGCCGCACGGGCTGAGGACCAGGAACCTTCCCGCTTCATCCCGGTGCAAGCACACAGAGGCCACGATCTCCTGGTCGAGCCGGAACGCCGCCGCGTAGGGCTCGATCTCGTGGCACACCTCCACCGCCGGGTTCACCGCATCCGGAGCGGTGCCGGTGAGAACGGCCCCATCCGCGAGTAGCATCGCAGCAGCCCCGCGCTGGTCGCCCTGAGGAAAGCGAACTTCAATCAGATTCAGACAGGCGTTGACGGTTTCATCCAGTTGCTCTCGCTTCATACTGGAACTCTAGGCTGGCGCCAGGACACCTTTGCGGTACCCGCGTGAGCGCGTTCCTGGACACCCGGAATCCCCGCCAATATCGTGCTCATCACGACGAACCGGTCACCGGGGCGTTGTCTGCCGGAGGCCCTACTGGGGCCTCCGCGCTTAGGTGAGGCACCCACTTGCGTGCGGTCTGGTCCGTCCGCTTCCGGTTCCACGTGCATACACCCATGCGCGACGACGCACTGCACGCCGCGCCCTCTGCCCGGTCATGTCGTCAGACACCTACGCAGAAGCACCCAGGTGCGCCGCGAAGTAGTCCTCGATCCTCCGCCACGCGTGCTCGCGGTCCTCTCGGGTGCCCCCGAAACCCGCCACGTGCCACAGCGAAGCCAGGGCGGCAGGTCCCGGCATCGAGTCGTTGAGAAAGGCGTGCCCCGCGCTCGGGTACTCCTGGATGTCGTACCCCACCGAGGCGGCGTCGAGCTTTGCCTCCAGCTTCTGCGCCGCACCCCGGTTCTGCAGGTCCCGCGCACCGTAGGAACCCACCGCCGGGCAGGCGTGGCCCATGTCCTCGGGGACGGTTCCATAGTTCACGCTCGCCACGGCGTAGCGGTCCCGGTCGCAGGTCAGCAGCGCGAAGCCCCCGCCCATGCAGAAGCCGATGATGCCCACGGCCTCGGTGGTCTCCGGCTGGGCGAGCAGCCACTGCCGGCTGGTCTCGATGTCCACCAGCGCCTTGCCCGTGCCCGTCATCAGGGAACGCATCGTGGCAACCAGGCACCGCCGCGCCCCGCCGTCCGCGTACAGGTCCGGGACGACGACCTCGTAGCCCCACCCGGCAATGCGGCCGGGGTTCATTCATGCCCCGGAGGGCTCAGCCCCGGAACGCCCCCGCCAGGTTCCGTGCCCCGGAAGCCAGCAGGGCGACGTCGGCGCCCACGTTCACGAAGTCCGCGCCCGCGGCGAGGTAGTCCCGCGCCTGGTCCTGCGCGAACGCGTTGACGCCCACGAACTTGCCCGCCGCCTGCACCGCGGTGATCACGTGCTTCACGGCGGCGACGACGTCCGGGTGGGTCTGCTGCCCGATCAGCCCCATGGAGGCGGCGAGGTCCGAGGGGCCCACGAACACGCCGTCCACCCCGTCCACCGCGGCGATCTCCTCGATGCCCGCCACGGCCGCCGCGGACTCCGCCTGCACCACAAGGGTGATGGTCTCCCGGGCACGCGGCAGGTAGCCGGGGATCCCACCCCAGCGCCCGGAACGCGCCAGTGCCGCACCCACGCCGCGCACGCCCGCGGACGGGTACGCCACGGACCGGGCTGCGGCCTCCGCCTCGGCCACGGAGTCCACCATGGGCACGATCAGCGACTGCACCCCGAGGTCCAGGTACTGCTTGATGGTGACCTCGTCGTTGTCCGGCACCCGCACCACGGAGAGCGTGGGGTAGCCGGCGATCGCGCGCAGCTGCGCCTGGATGGACTCCAGGGACAGGGGCGAGTGCTCGCCGTCCACCAGGAGGTAGTCGAAGCCCGCACTCGCGCAGATCTCCGCCGCGGTGGGATCCCCCGAGGACAGGAAGATGCCCGTGACCGGGTCCTCCGGTGTGCGCGGCAGCGCGAAGAGGTCCTTGAGGCTCGGCAGCACGCCGGGCAGGTTGGCGGCGCCTTCAGCGCGGAAAGTGTGGATCAGCTCGTTCACTCGAAGCGACACGTGATGGCTCCCAACTGTCCGTAGTCCGCGTGGACGGTGTCCCCGGGGTGCACCCACATGGGCTTGGTGAAGGACCCGGCAAGCACGATGCTCCCGGCCTCCAGCGCGTCCCCGTGCGCGGCCAGCTTGTTGGCGAGCCACGCCACGCCGTTCGCGGGGTGGTTGAGCACGGCCGCGGCCACGCCCGTGTCCTCCAGGGTCTCGTTGCGGTACAGCAGCGCGGAGACCCACCGCAGGTCCACGGCGTCCGGAGCCACGGGGTTGCCGCCGTAGACCATCCCGCCGAGGGCGGCATTGTCCGAGATGGTGTCCACGATCGTGCGGCCCTCCATCTGGATCCGCGAGCTGAGGATCTCCAGCGCCGGCACCACGTACTCGGTGGCCCGCAGCACGTCGAAGATGCTCGTGTGCGGCCCGCGCAGCTCGTCCTTGAGCACGAACGCGAGCTCCACCTCGATCCGCACGTTCGAGTACTGCCCGTGCTCGATCACCGAGCCGTTCTCGTGCACCTGGTCCGCGAAGATCGCCCCGTAGTCCGGTTCCGTGATCCCCGTGGCCTCCTGCATCACCTTGGAGGTCAGCCCGATCTTCCGGCCCACCAGCCGCCGCCCGGACTCCTGCGCGCGCCGGCGCCACTCGTTCTGCACCGCGTAGGAGTCCTCCACGGTCATCTCCGGGTAGCGCAGCGTGAGCCGCTCGATCATCGTGCGGTTCGCCTCCGCGGCGGCCAGTTCGTCCGCGATGGCCACCACGCGTTCCTGGTCAAGCATGTCCTTGCCTTTCGGTTGGTCCGTGCGCCGTGGGCCGCGCCCGCCAGGGTGAACGGGCACGGCTCACGCGTAGGAGGCGGGCCTCAGAGCTGGTGGCCCATCTTGTACTCGCCCTGCTTCCACTCGGGCATGGACTCCTCGCCCTCCTCGGGGCGCGTGTAGGAGAAGCCGTCCGCGCCGATGGTCACCGCGAGCTCGGAGTCGTCCGTGCGGGAGACGACCTCCTGCGGGTTGCCGTCCAGGTCCAGCACCAGGGACGCCTCCGTGTACCAGGAGGGGACCACGGGGGTGCCCCACCAGTCGCGGCGCTGGTTGTCGTGGACGTCCCACGTGACCACGGGGTTGTCCGGGTCACCGGTGTAGTAGTCCTGCGTGTAGATCTCCACGCGGTGCCCGTCCGGGTCCCGCAGGTACAGGTAGAACGCGTTGGACACGCCGTGGCGGCCGGGGCCGCGCTCGATCCGGTCCGACTGGCGCAGCGCACCGAGCTTGTCGCAGATGGCCAGGATGTTGTGCTTCTCGTGGGTCGCGAAGGCCACGTGGTGCATGCGGGGGCCGTCCCCGCCGGTCATGGCGGTGTCGTGCACGGTGGGCTTGCGGCGCATCCACGCGGCGTACACGGTGCCCTGCTCGTCCTGGATGTCCTCGGTCACGCGGAAGCCCAGGTCCTGCATGAACTTGGTGGCGCGGGGCACGTCCGGGGTGACCTGGTTGAAGTGGTCCAGGCGCACCAGTGCGCCCGGGGTGTAGAGGTCGTAGCGCCACGCGAGGCGCTCCACGTGCTCCACGTCGTAGAAGAACTCGTAGGGGAAGCCCAGCGGGTCCTCCACGCGCACGGACTCGCCGATGCCCTTGGTGAACCCCTCGGGGCGGCGCTCCACGCGGCAACCGAGCTCCTCGTAGAAGGCCACGGCCCTGTCCAGGTCCTCCGGGGTGCGCACGCGGTAGGAGAACGCCGCCACGGCGGCCACGGGGCCCTGGCGCAGCACCAGGTTGTGGTGGATGAACTCCTCGATCGAACGCAGGTAGACGGTGTTCGCATCCTCCTCCGTGACCGTGAGCCCCAGCACATCCACGTAGAACTCGCGGGACGTCACGAGGTCCGTGACCACGAGCTCCATGTACGCGCAGCGCAGGATGTCCGGCGCGGGCACGGAGGGGGTCGTGATGGGGTTGTCGGTGGTGATCGGGGCTTCCTGCGAAACATAGAAGCCCGAGGACGTCATTGTCCGATCAGCGGGATTCGTCATGGTGTGTCCTTCGTGGTGAGAGTGCCTCGTGATGACAGTGAAAGGGTCGTGGGGGGTCTGGCGCCTCCCGCAGCCGCGGGCCGGGCGGCCCGCGGCGGCGGGAGCGGCGTGGGACCGGCGTGGGAGTGCTGCGTGGGCGGGGCTCAGCCGTCCGTCTTGGCGGCGGCGTCCTCCTGCTTGCCGAACACCGGGTTGTGCACCTCGCCCAGGTTGATGTGCACGGCCTGCTGGTCCGTGTAGAAGTCGATCGAGCGGTAGCCGCCCTCGTGGCCCAGCCCGGAGGCCTTCACACCGCCGAACGGGGTGCGCAGGTCGCGCACGTTGTTGGAGTTCAGCCACACCATGCCCGCCTCCACGTTCTGCGCGAAGTTGTGGGCGCGCTTGAGGTCGCTGGTCCAGATGTAGGCGGCCAGGCCGTACTTGGTGTTGTTGGCGAGCTCCAGCGCCTCCTCCTCCGTGTCGAACGGGGTGATGGCCACCACCGGACCGAAGATCTCCTCCTGGAAGATCCGGGCGTCCGGCTTGACGTCCACGAACACCGTGGGCGCCACGTAGTTGCCGGTCTCGAAGCCCTCGGGGCGGCCGCCACCGGCCACCAGGCGGGCCTCCTGCTTGCCGATCTCCACGTAGGACATGACCTTCTCGTAGTGCTCCGGGTGCACCAGGGCGCCCACCTCGGTGGACGGGTCCGAGGGCAGACCCACCTTCACCCGCTTGGCCTGCGCGGCGTAGCGCGCCACGAACTCGTCGTAGATCCCGCGCTGCACCAGGATGCGCGAGCCCGCGGTGCAGCGTTCGCCGTTGAGGGAGAACACCCCGAATACCGTGGCGTTGATCGCGGCCTCGAGGTCCGCGTCCTCGAAGACCACGGCCGGGGACTTGCCGCCCAGCTCCATGGACAGGCCCTTGAGGTACGGGGCGGCGTTGCCGAAGATGATCTGGCCCGTGCGGGACTCGCCCGTGAAGGAGATCAGGGGCACGTCCGGGTGCTTGACCAGGGAGTCACCGGCGTAGCCCTCCTCGCCGAAGCCGTTGACCAGGTTGAACACACCGGCGGGCACGCCGGCCTCCTCGAAGATCCCCGGCCACAGTGACGCGGACAGCGGGGTGAACTCTGCGGGCTTGAGCACCACGCAGTTGCCGGTGGCCAGGGCGGGCCCCAGCTTCCAGGACTCGAGCATGAACGGGGTGTTCCACGGGGTGATCAGACCGGCCACGCCGATGGGCTTGCGGTTCACGTAGTTCACCTGGCGCCCGGGGACCTTGTAGGCGTCGTCGATCTGGGCGACGACCAGGTCCGCGAAGAAGCGGAAGTTCTCCGCCGCGCGGCGCGCCTGGCCCAGGGCCTGGGTGATGGGCAGCCCGGAGTCATAGGACTCCATGGCGGCCAGCTGGTCACCGCGGGACTCCACGATGTCCGCGATCTTGTGCAGGATCCGGGAGCGCTCGCGCGGGAGCATCTTGGGCCAGGGGCCCTCCTCGAACGCCTTCTTGGCGGCGGCCACGGCGGCCTCGATGTCCGCCTTCTTGCCGGAAGCGGCCGTGATGTAGGGCTCGTTGGTCACGGGGTTGAGCACGTCGAACGTGTCGCCGTCGATCGAGTCCACCCACTCGCCGCCGATGTAGTGGCGGATGGAATCGGGAAGGTTCTCGGGCTTGGTGTCCTGCAGAGCGGCCATGTGATGGCTCCTCGAATCTGTGGCTGCGTCAGTGATTGCTTGTCTGTGGGTCACGCGGTGTGCCGTTGCGCCTCGTCCGGCTCCTCGCGGCTGCTGAGATAGCTGCGCAGGGTGGCCGCACGGTGCTGGCGCACGGCACGCTCCACGGCGTCCGCCGGGGCGTGGGTCTCGATGAGGTGGAGGATCTGGTGGTGCTCGTTGACCGAGGCGCGGGCGCGCTCCGGGACGAACGAGAACGTGGAGGTCCTCAGGTGGTTGAGGCGTTCCCACTCCACCGTGACCAGGTCGTTGAGACGTTCGTTGGGGCACCGGCACGCGAGCACGCGGTGGAACTCGTGGTTGGTCTCCGTGAACGTCTGCGGGTCGAAGTTCTTCAGGGAGGCTTCCATGGAGGCGTTGAGCTCGCGCGCGTGGGCGAGGTCCTCGGCGGTGATGTGCGCGGCGGACAGCGCGGTGGCCGCGCCCTCCAGGACCGCCAGGACTTCCATGCTGTAGCTGTACTGCTCGCCGTCCACCATGGACACCCGTGCGCCCACGTTGCGCTCGAACGTCACCAGCCCCTCGGCTTCGAGCCGTCGGATGGCCTCGCGCACCGGCACCACGGACATGCCCAGGGTCTCGGCAATGCTCGCGAGCACCAGGCGGTAGCCCGGGGAGAAGGCCTGGGACATGATCTGGGCCTTGATCCAGTCGTACGCGCGCTGCGCCTTGGAGGGTGCGGCATTCGCGGTCAGGGGCATGTGGTCCTCGGTTCGGTTCGGTGGGTTCGGGGGGGGTCAGGCGCGGGTCACTCGGAGGGCGGCGGGTTCTCGGCCAGCCACTGCTGGAACTTCTGCTTCCACTCCCCCGTGGGCGGGAACAGCCCGTCCACCGGGTGGCCCTCGGCCACGCGCTCGGCCACCCAGGCGTCCTCGTGCTCCTTGGCCAGGGCATCCTGGGCCACCTCCTCGGCGAGCTCTCGCGGGATCACGACGACGCCGTCGTCGTCCCCCACGACCACGTCACCCGGGAGCACCGTGACGTTGCCACAGGCCACGGCCACGTCCGACTCCCACGGCACGTGCCGCCGGCCGAGCACGGCAGGGTTGGGGCCCTTGCAGAACACGGGCAGCCCGATCTCCTGCACCGCCGCATAGTCACGCACGCCGCCGTCCGTGACCACACCGGCCGCGCCGTTGTGGCGGGCCCGCAGCGCGAGGACGTCACCGAGGGTCGCGGACCCGGTCTCCCCGCGCGCCTCGATCACGATCACCTCGCCCTCGCCCACGGCGTCGAACGCTCGTTTCTGGGCGTTGTAGCCACCGCCGTGGGCCTTGAAGAGGTCCTCGCGGTTGGGCACGAAGCGCAGGGTCTTGGCGGTGCCCACCAGCTTGGTCCCGGGGGTCTGCGGGAAGACGTCCGCGACCACCACGTTGTTCAGCCCGCGCTTGCGCAGCTGGGCGGAGAGGCCCGCGGTGGGGGCCTTGTCGAGCTTCGCCCGTAGCGCCGGGCTGAGCGCGTGCTCCCCGCCCTGCTCGGGCAGGCCCGCGGACTCGCGCGAGCCCCACGCCTCCTCGCGCTGGGTGTCGTTCACGGCGGGCATCGCACCCAGGCCCTCGTCGAAGCGCTCGTGGCCTTCGGTCACGCGGCTGAGCAGGCGGCCGGACGACGGCGCTCCGGCCGCGGTCGGCGCGTCCACCTCCACCTCCACGACGTCCCCGGGCTGCGCGACGGAAGAACCGGCGGGGGTGCCCGTGAGGATCACGTCCCCCTCCTCCAGGGTCACGTGCTGGGAGAGGTCCGCCACGAACTGGGCCAGCGGGAAGATCATGTTCTCGGGGGCCGTGGTGTCCTCCTGGACCACCTGGCCGTTGAGCCACGTGCGCACGCGCAGCTGCTCCGGCGAGACCTCGCGGGCGTCGATGAGGGAGGGGCCCAGGGAGGTGTAGCCGTCCCGGCCCTTGTTGCGCAGGTTGGAGCCCTTGTCCGCGGCGCGCAGGTCGTAGAGGCCCCAGTCGTTCGAGGCTGTGACTGCCGCCACATGGCTCCAGGCGTCCTCGAGGGACACGTTGCGGGCGGGCGAGCCGATCACCAGGGCAATCTCCCCCTCGAAGGCCAGCAGCTCGGTGCCCGCGGGGCGCTCCACGGCGGCACCGGACCCGGCCAGGGAGCTGGCGGGCTTGAGGAAGTAGGACGGCACGGCGGGCTTGCGACCGCGCTGGGCCGCGCGGGACTCATAGGCCACGTGCACGGCGACGATCTTGCCGGGCCGCACCGGGACGGGCTGCACCTCACCGGCTCCGACGGACGGGTTCTGAGCGTTCTGCGGGTTCTCGGTCACGGCGAGGGCCTCCTCGGATCATCAGAATGTTATTCGAAATCGTATATTATCCCGAGGGGGTGGGCAAGTGGTCCCGCTCACACCATTGTGCGCGGGGAAGCCAGGAAAGTCTCGCAGGCAAACCCTCGTGGACCCCGAGCGCTGAGACATGCATCCACCGTTCTCCCCGGTGGGGCCCGCGAGACAAGGGTCGACGCGCCGCGGAACCCGGCCGAGAGCAGAGCCTCCGAGAGCGACGGCCGGAGCGGCGTCGTGCCGGGCACCGTGACCCCTGTTACCCCGGCCACACATCGTATATGATCTGGATTACACCCTGAACTCCACCGACTCCCCGCGGAGCGAGCAACGTGGCTCCTCCCGGGCAGGGCCTGCCGGCCCACCCCATCGCAGAACGCAGGAGAAGGCATGCTCTTTCACCAGAACGGATACGTCTCCGAGGATCCCCGGATCGAGGAGGCGCGCGGTCACGGGATCGACCGCCCGGAGGACCTCCCGGACACCATGGACGTGCTCATCGTGGGCTCCGGCCCGGCCGGTGTGATCGCCGCGGCCCAGCTGTCCCAGTACCCGGAGGTGAGCACCCGGCTGATCGAGCGCCGCCCGGGCCGCCTGGAGATCGGCCAGGCGGACGGCATCCAGGCCCGCAGCGTGGAGACCTTCCAGTCTTTCGGCTTCGCCCAGGAGATCATCCAGGAGGCGTTCATGCTCCGCGAGATGTGCTTCTGGAACCCGGACCCCACCAACCCGCAGAACATCGTGCGCACGGGCCGCCCCGCGGACGACCCCCACGGCGTCTCCGAGTTCCCGCACATGATCGTGAACCAGGCGCGCGTGATGGACTACTTCCTGCGCTCCGCCAAGCGCGGCCCCGGGAAGATCGAGCCGGACTACGGCATCGAGTTCGTGGGCCTGGAGATCAACCAGGACCACGAGCATCCCGTAGCCGTGACCGTGCGCTACGCCGCCGGACCCCGCGAGGGCGAAGAGCGCACCGTGCGCGCCCAGTACGTGTTCGGCTGCGACGGCGCGGCCTCACGGGTGCGCAAGTCCATCGGCCGCAAGCTCGAGGGCCAGGGCGCCAACCACGCGTGGGGCGTCATGGACGTGCTGGCCAACACTGACTTCCCGGACATCCGCACCAAGTGCGCGATCAACTCCGTGAACGGCTCCATCCTGCTGATCCCCCGCGAGGGCGGCCTGCTGTTCCGCATGTACGTGGACCTGAGCGAGGTGCCCGAGGACGACAACCACGAGATCCGCAAGACCCCCGTGGAAGAGGTCATCCGCCGGGCCAACCAGATCATCCACCCCTACAGCGTGGACGTGAAGTCCGTGGCGTGGTCCTCCGTGTACGAGGTGGGCCACCGCCTCACGGACCACTTCGACGACGTCGACACCGAGGACCGCGGCACCCGCTGCCCCCGCGTGTTCATTGCCGGGGACGCCTGCCACACCCACTCCGCGAAGGCCGGCCAGGGCATGAACGTGTCCATGCAGGACGGCTGGAACCTGGGCTGGAAGCTTGGCGCGGTGCTCTCGGGCCGCGCGGACGAGTCCCTGCTGGACACCTACTCCGAGGAGCGGCAGGTGATCGCCAAGAACCTCATCGACTTCGACCGCGAGTGGTCCACGCTCATGGCCACCCCGCAGGACAAGCTCCCGGACCCCAAGTACCTGGAGGAGTTCTACGTGAAGACGGCCGAGTTCCCGGCCGGTTTCATGACCGAGTACCAGCCCTCGCTGATCGTGGCGGGCACCGAGCACCAGGACCTCGCCAAGGGCTTCCCGGTGGGCAAGCGTTTCAAGTCCGCCGAGGTCCAGCGCGTGTGCGACGCCATGGTGGTGCACCAGGGCCACGAGGCCACCGCGGACGGGCGCTGGCGCATCCACGTGTACGCCGACGCCGCCGTGGCCGGGGCGGACTCCCCCACCACCGCGTTCGCGCAGTGGCTGCACAACGACCCCACCTCCCCGCTCGTGGCGTTCCGCCGCGAGGGCGACGGCGAGGCCACCCTGTTCGACGTGGACGTCACCTACCAGCAGCCCTACGACCAGGTGGACATCAACGCCGTCCCGCGCGCCTTCAAGCCGCAGGTGGGCCCGTTCGAGCTGAACTACTGGGAGCGCGTGTACGCCGCGATCCCCGGCAACGACATCTTCGAGCAGCGCACCATCAGCCGTGACGGCGCCGTGGTGGTGGTCCGCCCGGACCACTACGTGGCCGCAGTCCTGCCGCTGGACGCCACCGCTGAGCTGGGCGAGTTCTTCGCCGGGTTCCTGCGCAGGGGGTGACCCGCAGGGCCCCTGCTACCCCCGGGGATGAAACGACCCGCCGCGCACTCCTTGGGGGAGTGCGCGGCGGGTTGTTCGTGCAGACCGGGGTCAGTGGGAAATGACCACGCTCGCCTCGGAGGTGTTGACCCGGAACGTGAGGGTCTCACGAAGGTACAGGTCCACGGTCTCAGCCGTGTGAGAGGAGTAGCCGATCGCGGTGTCCAGACCCAGGTGCAGCTCGTAGTCGCCACCGCGCGCGGAGAGCAGCAGGGCGTCGTCGAGCGCGGGGGCCCAGATGATGCTGCCGTCGCCCAGGATGCGGGAGATGTGGTCGTAGATCGGGTAGCCGTGGTCGGTGGTCTCCGTGACCTCCGTGTAGAGGTCCGCGGGCAGCAGCAGGTTGTACGGCCCGGCCACACCGGCCAGCCGCAGCTCCGTCTTGGCCTTCGCCACCGCGTTGGGAAACTCGCGGACGTCCTGCGGCATGGTGACGCGGCCGTTGTCGCTCGCGGGCGCGATGCCCTGGATCCCCGCGGCGTCCGAACCGTAGAACACCGTGCGGTCCTCGGCGGAGGCCAGGGCCACGGCGGCGTCCTTGACGGGCTGCCAGTCCGGGTCCGTGGCGCCGCGCTCGACGTCGTCCACGTCCGAGCGCTTCACGGTGAACGGCGCGCGCAGCTCCACCACGCGCACCACGTGGCGCTGCAGCGCCTGCACGCCGCTGGTGTCCGCCTCGATGCGACTCACGTGGCCGGTGCCCAGCGCGGAGAACTCCGCTCCGGCGGGCTCCGGCATGTCGACGACGCGGCGCGCGGCCACGCGGGCCCGGAAGGTCCTGCGGGCCTCGTCCTCCATGTCGGACCAGGCTGCGGAAGATATGGGGGCGAGATCGCGGTACAGGTTGTTCATCGTCAGCTCCTTGGATCAGGTTGTCGTGTGGTGGGTCCGGCTCGTGTCAGGGTCGCTTCAGGCTGCCGATGCCCAGGGAGCCGTCCGCTGAGGCGGCGGGCACAGGGGAGGCGGGCACAGCGTCGTCGTCCGGGGCGTCGGCACCGGAGGAGGTGTCCTGGGCGGGAACCGTGGTGGGGTCGTCCAGGAAGGACCTGGGCGGGGCGAAGAACAGGCCGCCCGTGACCGCCGTGGAGAAGTCGAGGATACGGTCGTACGTGCCCGGCGGGTTGCCGATGAACATGTTCTCCAGCATGGTCTCGGTGACCGCGGGGTCCGCGGCGTAGCCGATGAAGTAGGTGCCGAACTCGGCCGAGCCCACCTCGCCGAACGGCATGTTGTCCCGCATGATCTCGCGGGCGTGGCCGTCCACGTCGTCGAGGTCGTTCAGTGCCACGTGGGAGTTCGCCGGCTTCTGCTCGTCCGACATCTCAATGTCCTCGAGCTTCGAGCGCCCGATCACCCGCTCCTGCTCACCCGTGGACAGGGCCTCCCACTCGTCCATCTGGTGCAGGTACTTCTGGACGAGCACGTAGCTCCCCCCACGGTAGGAGGGGTCCTGGTCCCCCACCACGGCGGCCGACTGGGCGTCCTCGTCCTCCGGGTTGGCGGTGCCGTCCACGAAGCCCAGCAGGTCCCGCTCCTCGAAGAACTTGAAGCCGTGGACCTCGTCCTGCACCCGCGTGTACGGGCGCAGCCTGCTCATCAGCTGCTTGGCGAGCTCGAAGCACACGTCCTGTGTGCCGGCGCGCAGGTGGATGAGGATGTCCCCCGGGGTGGCCGGTGCGGAGTGCACCTCCCCGTGGAACTCCCGGAACGGGTGCAGGTCCCTGGGCAGCGGAGCGTCGAAGAGCCGACCCCAGGCGTCGTGCCCGATGCCCACCACGCACAGCAGGTTGCTCGTGGGCACACGGAACGAGACCGCCTTGGTGAGGTCCGAAACGCCGGTCAGGACATCCGCCACCTGGGCCTCCGCGCCCTCGTTGACGGTGAGGACCAGGAACATGGCGGCTTTGGCCGGTGGGGCCACGATCTTCTGAGTGGGCATGGTGCCTCCATGGGGTGAGCGGGCTACCGTTGCGGGCCGATGACTGATCCCACAGTAGCGCCCGAGCCCACCTCCTTCAGTGGGCCGCGCCCGAGCCCACCTCCTTCAGTGGGCCGCGCCCGTCTCGATGAGCAGCACGCCGCCCACGATCAGCACCAGCCCCAGGCTCATGACCCACGTGAGGGGTTCCTTGAAGACGAGACGGCTGATCACCGCCGTCAGCGCCACCCCGGCGGCGGCCCAGATGCCGTACGCCACCCCGAGCGCCATGCCCTGGGCGAGCACCGCCGCCAGCAGGGTGAAGGCGGTGAGGTAGCCCGCCACCACACCGATCCACCACCTCCCACCGCCCGCGCTCGCCATGCGCAGGCAGACCGTGGCGGTGACCTCCGAGAGGATGGCCAGCGCGAGGAGCAGAAGCGGGAACGCGGTCATCGGGTGGCCTCCGTTGCGGTGGGGGTCGAGCGGATGCTCCCGGGCGTCCGGCCGTCGTCCGCCCCGCTCTGGTCCGCCCCGCCCCGCCTGTCCAGCTGTGAGCCGACCTCCACGAGCAGCACGCCCAGCATGACGGCCACGAGACCCACGCCCATGAGCAGGGTGATGGGCTCGCCGAAGATCAGCATGGACATCACGGCGGTGGCGGCCACCCCGGCGGCGCCCCAGATGCCGTAGCCCACGCCCAGACTCATGCCGCTGCGCAGCGAGACGAACAGGCAGACGAACGCGCCCACGTAGCCGAGCGTGGCCAGGGCGTAGAAGCCGGGCGACTCCACGGCGGCCTTCATGGACAGCGAGCCGGTCACCTCGCAGCCGATCGCGAGGACCAGGAAGAGCCACTTCTTCACGAGTCCGCCCCCTCTGCCCCGAGGCCTTCCGCCGTGGGGCCGTCCCCTACCAGGCCCAGGGTCACGTCCACGACGGCGCGCCGATGGTCCTCGTCCAGGTCCAGCATCCCGAGGCAGCGGTCGATCCACGCACCGTCCGCCACCAGGCGGGCTGCCACGATGTTCGGGCGGTCGGAGTCCCCGAACCACTCGCTCATGCGCTCGCTCCACCGGGCGGCAAGCTCGGGACGCAGCCGTGAGTCTGCGAGGACGGCGAGGTCCGCCGGGTCCAGCTCGTTCAGCAGCGCGAACTCCACGTAGGCGCGCAGGCGTGTGACGGCGTCCGGGTCTGGTCCCGCGCGATGCATCAACTCCGTCTCCCAGTGGTCGAGCAGGTGGTCCACCACGGCCACGGAGAGCCTGTCCTTGGTGGGAAAGTGGTGCACCACCCCGGGCTTGGTGATGCCGACGGCGCGCGCCACGGCGTCCAGCGTCAGGGCATCCCCCGCGCGCAGCACGTCCAGCGCGCGGTCGAGGATCTCGGGTTTGGTCGTCATGCGGTGCAACCTACCATACGTATGGTAAGCATCGCCGAGCTGGCACGTGCCGCGAAACGCCGTGCGGCTCGGCCGGAGCACGTGCCCGAGAGCGTCCCAGTGACCGCGGCAGATCTCCTCGGTGCGTGCTCGGCTCGGCAACCGGCGGCCGGCCGCGGGTGCGATGACCTCCTCCGAACGGCGGTCACAACCCCCTGAACTGCTCCACCACGTCCGTCGCGGTGGTCTCCCGGCACGCCGCGAAGCCCGTTCCGGCCCACAGGTTCAACCCCGCGGGGTCCTGCGCGGAGGCCGCCCGCAGCGGGGCCGTCATGTGGTGGACCTGCGGGTAGCCGCTGATCTGCTCGACCTCCAGCCGGTCGGTGAACGCGTTGCGCAGCGCCCGAGCCGCCCGCCCGGAGAACACCCGGGTCACCACCGTCTCCCCAAACCTCCCGCTCAGCAGTGCCTCGCGGTGCGCCGGTTTGGTGCCCGCCTCCTCGGTGGTCAGGAACAGCGTGCCCACCTGCACGGCGTCCGCGCCGCGCTCCATCAGGTCCTCCGCGGTCTCCCGGTCGGCCACACCGCCCGCGGCGATCAGCGGCAGCGCCGTCGTCTCCCGCACCGCACTCACGAGGTCCGCGGTGGAGATCTCCAGGGGGGTTTTCGCCTGGCCGTGGGTGGCCCGGTGGCCCCCGGCCTCGGTCCCCTGCACCACGATCGCGTCCGGGTCCAGGACCAGCGCCGCGCGGACCTCGGCCTCGTCGGTCGCGTTGAGCACCACGACCGTGCCCGCGGACCGCAACCGGGCGACGTCGTCCGGGGACGGCAGCCCGAACGTGAAGGAGACGAGCGGTACGGAGTGGGTGGCGAGGTGGTCGAGCTTGGCGGCGTAGTGGTCGTCGGAGAACTCGCCGGGCTGCGGCGCGGCCACGCCAAGCTCAGCAGCCACCGGGGCCAGTGCGCGGGCGTAGGCCTCGAGCTCCCCAGGGTCGGACGGGTCCTGCTCAGGGACGAAGAGGTTCACGCCGAAGCGGTCCGTCTTCACGGCGACCTCCCGGATCTCCTGCGCCATGGCCTCCACGGTCTTGTACCCGGCGGCGAGCATCCCCAGCCCGCCGGCCCGGGCCACGGCAACCGCGAGCGCCGCGGTGGACGGCCCGCCCGCCATGGGCGCCTGGAGCAAGGGCACGGGCAGTTCGCTGAGGGGGTTGGTCACGGCGTCTCCTTAGACTGGCGGGCATGTCCGCTTCCCATGATGCTCGCCCGGGTGCCCTCGCGTCCTCTTCGAGTCCCCCGGCTGCTCCGGTTGTTCCAACCGCCTCGGCTTCCCCCGCCGACGACGACGCCCGCCCCGTCATCAAGGTCACCGGCGTGGTGCTGCGCCGGGCCCGAGACGGCCACGTGCTCACGGTGCGCAAGCGCGGGACGTCCATGTTCATGTTCCCCGGGGGCAAGCCCGAGGCCGGGGAGTCACCCGTGGAGGCGGGCGTCCGCGAGGTGCGCGAAGAGCTGGGGTTGGACCTGTCCCCCGCGGACCTGATGACGGTGGGCGAGTGGCACACGGACGCCGCGAACGAGCCGGGCCACGCCCTGCACAGTCACGTCTTCCTCAGCACCGTCCCGCTGGAGGGCACGCCGACGCCCGCAGCCGAGATCGAGGAGCTGCGCTGGCAGCCGCTCGACGGCGTGGAGGACGTCGAGGACCTCGCGCCCCTCTCCCGGTGGCATGCGATTCCGGCAGTGCGGGGGATGGGAATCTAACCCCGGGAGTCGTCGACCGCGGTCTTCTCAGCAGGCGGTATCTGCCCCGTGTTCTCCAGCATTCGTGAGCGAGCCCTGCGGCTCAAGAACTGGATGATCACGCTGAACGTGGCGAACGCGGCGGTGTAGGTCACGTAGTACCACCCGAACTCGTGGTCCGGAACCATGAGAATGATGAACGCGGTAAGCCCCAAGAAGAAAAAGAAGTACGCCAGCCATGCCACGGCCGCCCGCCACCCCGTGTGCGGGTAGTAAGGATCTGCTCTCAGAATCTCCTGCCGCCGGGGCCTCCGGCGAGTCCCGGCGGGCCGCCCTGCGGACCTGGAGGGCCCCGTGGAAGCCCAGCAGGATGAACCCGGTGGCTATCACGAGGGCCCACTGGGTGGCGTGGGTGGATCCTGTGGCGGTCAGTGCGGAGGGCAGCGTCAGGCCCATCGACACGGACAGCGCCGCGCCCGCGAAGGCGGTGCCAAGCGCCGAGCCGATCTGGCGCACGGTGCTCTGCGTTGCGGATGCCTGGCCCGACGACGCCACGGTCACGTCCCGCAGCACGGTTCCGGTCGGCTGGGCGGAGGCCAGGCAGAGGCCCACGCCGTAGCCGACGAGCGGCAGCGCGACGAGCCACGCGGAGGTGCTCGGCCCCATGAGCAGGGCCAGCACCACCACGCCAACCACCTCGAGACCGAGCCCGATCAGGACCGTCCCCGGCGCGGCGAACCGGGCGGCCAGGTGACGGGCGGAGGCACCGGAGATGAACGCGCCGACCGCCATGGCGGCGGCCAGGTGGCCCCACGAGAACGTGCGCAGCTGGAAGAGGTCCAGGTCCAGCAGGGCGGACCGGCGGACACGAACCCACGGGACGTCCCACGGAACAGGGCGTTCACCGTGGACAGGGTGGACGGCATGATGAACGCCGCACCCAGCGCCTGGACGGCACGAGCTGCGATCAGTGTCCCCGCCGTGCCGGACAGTGCCGCAAGCAGGCTGCCCCGGCGAAGACCACAAGCCCCGCGGCGAGCGCAATCAAGTCCCTGCGGATCGGGGCGGGGTCGTTCTCGACGTCACCCGGTTGCGGTTGCGCCGCAGGTGTCCGCGCCGTGGTCAGGCCTTCAAAGATGGTTCGTGCCGGTGCGCCCTCCCGTGGGCTCCTGCCCGGCGGCACCTGTGCTGGCGCGAGCTCTATCCGCCCGGTCCATGCGGGTGCATCTTCCCGTGGCGGCGTGAGCTCAGGTGCGGCGCATGACGGTGGCCGCGTCCACGGGGACGTCCCCTGCGCCCGGGACCGCGGCGTCGTCGTCCGTGAGACCCGCAAGGGTGACGTCCCAGAAGGGCGTGGGGGCCGTGGTCCCCAGGTCCTCGCGGGGGACGGCGTGGGTGTCCTGGGAGCGGTCGTCCACCGGGGCGCGCAGCAGCGTGGCCGTGGCCCAGCCGTGGGTGAGGAGGTAGTGGTCGCTGTCTGGCTCCTCCGGGCCGGTCTCCGCGCTGTAGGTGACCGCGATGTGCTTCTCGTCCCCGCGGCCGATCTGCGCCTGCACCGCCCCGAAGCTCGCCAGGTGGGCGGGCTTGAGACCGCGCAATCGCCCGGGGGCCACGTCGGGGACGTTGAGGTTGAGGATCCACTCGTCGAAAGGCCGGTCCTCCCAGTGCTCCAGCGCGAAGCGGGTGACCAGCAGGGCCGTGTCCCAGTGCTGCGGGGCGCCCGAGGTGATGGAGACGGCGATCCCGGGGATGCCGTGGGACGCGGCCGTCAGCACCGCACCCACCGTCCCCGAGTGCAACGTGGCCTTGCCCGTGTTGGCCCCCAGGTTCACCCCGGAGAGCACCATGTCCGGGCGCTTGCCGAACGCGCCGTAGGAGGCCAGGAAGGCAATCAGAGCGGGGGCGGCCTTCACACCCACGCACTCCACACCGTGGGGCATGTTCGGCGGCGCGGCCTCCACCAGGGCGATGCGGCCATCGACCTCCTCACCGGACAGCGAGGCGCTGGCACCCGAGTACTCCTCGGCCGGGGCGGCCACCGTGACGCTGTGCCCGCGGTCCAGGGCTGCCTGCGCGAGAACCGCAAGTCCCGCGGAGGAGATGCCGTCGTCATTGGTGACCAGGATGTGCATGGGCACCATGGTGGCACGCGGCGTGCGAGCGGGCCAGGGTGGATCCGGACGGGAGCACGCGGTACCGGACGGAACGGGGCAGTGCGGGCAGGTCCGGCGCGACGCCTCAGGAGACGGTGCGCACGGTGATCTGCCGGGCGAACTTCTCGATGGTCGTGCGGTTGCCCGTTCCCAGACCCCGGCGGGCCACGTTCAGTGCCCCGGCGGAGGCCCCGAGCGCGACGGCGTCCACCAGGTCCAGGCCCCGGGCGAGCCCCACCGAGATCCCCGCGGTCATGGAGTCCCCGGCGCCGCGGTGGTCGAGTGGGGTGATCGACGGCGCGGAGACCTCCCGCACCCGGTTCTTCTCCACGAGCAGGGCAGGGTCCTTCGCGCGGGAGACGACCACGGCACCCGCGCCACGCTCCAAGAGCATCCGGCCCGCCTCGACCAGCGACTCCGGGGTGTCATCCGAGCCCAGGTCCAGGTCCCGGACCTCCTCGTGGCTGATCTTGAGCACGTCCACCTTCGCGTCCACGGCCCCGAGCGCCGGGGCACCGCTGACGTCGGCGACCACCGTGGTTCCGGCATCCCGGGTGTCCCGGATGAGGCGGCCGAAGAAGGACGCGGGCACCACGTCCCCGGGCTCCGCTCCCGTGACGGTGAGGACGTCCGAGGCCAGCGCATCCACGAACGCCGTGCCGTAGAGGTCGTCCAGCTCGTGGCGGGAGAGCTCGGGCGGCGGCATGTGGGCCACGGTCTCCCGGTCCTCGCCGCGCAGGTCGTAGACGTAGCCGCCGTTGCCGTAGCCGTAGCGCACCGCGTTGACCTGCATGCCGAGCCCGTCCAGCATCGAGCGGATCAGGGCGCCCAGCTCACCGCCGAACGGGCCGCTCACGGACACGTCCGCCCCGAGCGAGCCGGCCATGCGCGCCACCCACAGGCCCTGCCCACCGGGGTGCATGTGCACGTCCGACTCGTGCGGGCTGCGGTTGCGGTACGCCGCCGGCTCCGTGATCTCCGTGATCAGCAGGGGCGTGGGCACCAGCACGGACAGGCGCGGTTTCTGGGGGCTGCGGGTCTCGGTCACGAACGAAAGCTACAGGAGCGGGCCGCTGGTGAACAGCACACCGAGGTGCCACCATGGTGGGATGAATGCCACCGCACCGATTCGCATCGTGGAGGGTCAGGCCGCCAGCGAGCACACGCTCCAGGCCCTGAGTTCCTACTTCAGCGAGCTGGACAACAGGATCGACGGCGGCTTCGACCCGGAGCTCACCGAGGTCACCCGCCCCGAGGACGTCACCCCGCCGCACGGCGACTTCTTCCTCATGACGGACCTGGTCACCGGCTCCGTGATCGCGTGCGGGGCCGTCCGCAGGATCGACGACGAGCGCGTGGAGCTGCGTCGGATCTGGGTCACCCCCGAGCACCGCGGGCAGGGCCACGCCCGCACCCTGGTGCGCGCCCTGGAGAACAAGGCGCGCTCCTTCGGTGCCACCACCGCCGTGGTCTCTCTCAACCCGGAGATGACCGAGGGCGTCGCGATGTTCCGCAACCGCGGCTACGAGTCGGTGGAGTCCTTCCACGACGCCACCACGGCCTCGGTGTTCCTGGCGCGGCAGCTCTAGCGCCGCGGCCGGTCCCCCGGTGCGGCCGGTCTGACATCTGAGGTGTAGAAGTACCCGGATTCTGTGCCGCTGGGCCGTCATCTCTACACCTCAGATTCGCGGGGTCCCGCGCCGGTGACGACGACGCCGCTCGCCCCCCGAGCGCGCGAGGCTCAGGACCGCGCGTCCCGCGTCTTCTTCTCGTTCGCCCTCTCGATGGCCGCCACCAGCTCGTCCTTGCTCATCTCCGAGCGCCCCTGGACGTCCAGCTCCTGAGCGATCCCGTAGAGGTGCTCCTTCGTGGCGTTCGCATCCACTCCCCCGGCGGTGTCCTCGGAGTTCAGCCCACCCTTCTCCGCGCTCGCGTCCGAGGGGCCGTTCTCCTCCTTGGGCTCCCAGCGGTCCCCGACCTTCTCGTGGGTGTGCTTCACGGCGGCCCACGCGGTGCGGGCGGCCCGGGCGTCGTCGTCGTACTCGTCCTGCGCGGCGTCGTAGGTCTGCGCGAACGTGTCCTGCGCCTTCTCGTCCGAGCGCCGCAGCGTGGACGGGATCTCGTCCTGGATCGCGTGGCCGTTCTTCTTCGCCTTGGGCACCGCTGCCTCCTGGGTCCGTGCCGGAATGGTGGGCACCTCCGATCCTAGGGACGACGACGCCGCCCGCCCCACCCTTTCGGGTCCCCCTGCGGAGTTCTCTGGGCACTTGTGCGCCTTGAGCTGAATCCGCTCAACTTTGCTGCGCAGGGTCTTGGCACTCACTTGGGGTGAGTGCTATCTTTTCAGTAGTTGAGTCACAGGGACTCAAGAAACGTGAAGGCTCCACTTCCAGGGGATGAACAGGACGGCGGGGCACCTCACGGTGGCGCCACGCATGCAAGGAGCAGACATCATGGCTACTTTCGATCCGTTCTCCGAGGTCCAGAACTTCGCCAACCAGGTCCTCTCCAGCCGCAACGGGCTGGAGCAGATGCCCATGGACCTCTACCGCCAGGGTTCCGACTACTTCCTCGCGGCTGACCTTCCGGGCATCGACCCGTCCAGCGTGGACGTGGACGTGGACGGCCAGCTGCTGACCATCCGCGCTCAGCGCCGCCTGCCCTCCGCAGAGAAGGACACCAAGTGGATCGTGCGGGAGCGCCGCAACCACTCCTTCGTGCGCCAGCTGAACCTGGGTCAGGGCATCGACACCGAGAACATCACCGCCGCCTACGACAACGGCGTGCTCACGGTGCGCATCCCCGTCTCCCCCAAGTCCCAGCCGCGCAAGATCCAGGTGGCCACCGGCCAGAACCAGGACAACGTGGTGCTGGAGCACGGCGGGAAGTCCGAGAAGTCCGACGAGAAGAAGGACTCCGAGAACTGACGGCACCACGGTTCGACATCATGACGGTCTGACGGCGTCCCGTCATGACGGTCATGCGACCACGGCGAACGGGCCCGCGGGAGAGATCCTGCGGGCCCGTCGTCGTACCCGGGGGGCCGCGAGTGGACGGTGCCGGTAGCAGCGCGGAAGGTGCGGCCGCGGCAGGGACGGACGGAGCGGCGTCGTCGTGCCCCGCACGCAGGACCCCCGCGACGACGCAGCCCGGGACCCGGCCCGCGCCCCACCTCACCCGGCGAAGAAGAACCTCGTGAGGTGGAAGAACACCGGGGCGGCGAAGATCAGGGAGTCCATGCGGTCCAGGATGCCGCCGTGGCCGGGGATGAGCGTGCCGAAGTCCTTGATCTCGCGGTCCCGCTTGAGGCTGCTCATCACCAGGCCGCCCGCGAATCCGAGGAGGCACGAGAGCAGAGCCAGCACGGCGGCTTGCCACGGCGTGAACGGGGTGAGCCACCACAGGGCGGCACCGAGCGCCGTCGCCGAGAGGATCCCTCCGACGAACCCCTCCCACGTCTTGTTGGGACTCACGGTGGGTGCGATCCTGTGCCGCCCCACAGTCTTGCCCCAGAGGTACTGGAGCACGTCCGAGCCCTGCACCACGACCACCAGGAACAGCAGCAGCGCCCCGGCCTCCGGCCCGCCGGATCCCACCGGGGAGCCGTCCGCCGCAGCCTTGCCGTCCCGGAACACCACGGGCAGCTGGAGCACCGCGGGCAGGTAGCTCAGCGCGTAGACGCACACCATGAGCCCCCACTGGCTCAGCGCGGCCCTGTGGAGGAAGGACTCCGTGCGCCCGGACAGGGCCAGCAGCACGGGCAGGAACAGGAACACGTAGACGGGGATGAAGATGGCGTACATCCCGTACCAGTGCTGCCACAGGAACCAGAAGTGCAGGGGGCTGAGCACGGCCATGATCCACACCATGACCCGCTGGTCCCGTTCCCCTCGCGGCATCAGGTCCGCGAACTCGTGCATGGCCACCAGCGAGAGCGCCAGGAACAGCAGCACCACCGCGGTCTCGCCGAGCGCCAGGGCGCCCACGAGCACACCCACCATGAGCCACCACGCGACGATCCGCTGCCGCACGTTCACGAGCGTGGTCCGCAGCCCGTCCGAGCGGGTGCGGCGGTACATCGCCTCGGCCGCGAGCGTGGCCAGCACCAGGACCACGAGCAGTCCGAGCACCAGGCGCCAGCTCTGCGGGCCGAGCAGGCCGATGGTCGTCACGGCCTAGCCCCGGGCCCGCAGCTCGCGGGAGATCGCGCCCAGCCGGGAGGCCACGGTGAGCGCACTGCCCAGCGCCACCACCAGGAGCGTGAGCCACAGGACGATCCCGGGCTGCCACCCCAGCAGGGGCTCGACCAGACTCAGGAGGATGCCTCCCATGAGCACCCACATGCGGCGCTGCTTGGGCAGCACTCCTCCGAACTGCTGCGCGCACCCCACGCTCACGCCGAGCGTGCGCACGTAGGCGGTCAGCACGGCGAGGCTGCCGGCGAGCCACCCGAGGGCAACACCGCCCGTCACGGACGACGCCGCCCAGCCCGCTCCCGCGAGAAGCGCGAGGTCCGAGACACGGTCCGGCACCTCGTTGTACAGCTCCCCGGTACGGGTCCGCAGACCGCCCTCGACGGCGAGCATCCCGTCCAGCATGTTGCACAGCAGCCGCAGCGGGATGCAGAGAGCGGCGAGCAGCAGCGCGACCGCGCGCAGTGCGCCGTCTGCGTGGCCCGCCACGACCAGGAAGCCGCAGCCCACGAGTGCTGTGACCACCGACGCCACGGACACGTGGTTGGGGCGGATGCCGGCGCGCTGCAGGGTCGAGGCGGCAGCGGTCGCCCACCCGGCGGTGCGCTGGGGAATGGGGCGGCGCAGGGGGCCGGTGGGGGACATGTCGCTCCTCGTCTCATGGGTTCCTCATGCATTTTCACAGAATTTGCGCCCTGAGGACACGAGGCAACAGTGGCAGGGGGGACGGTCCTGTGGGGTTGGATGTCCACAGGGCAGCAATCAAGACCGCTGAGGAGAGTGCCGTGGACAGGACGTCTGGTCGTCGCAGGGACCACGTGGTCGCCGGGCTCTGGGGTTTCGCGGAGGCCACGGGGTTCTTCGTGGTGCCGGACATGTGGCTCTCCGCGCTGGCCGTGAAGAACCTCCGGCGGGGACTGGCGAGCACCGTCTCCGCGACGGCCGGGGCCGTGGTGGGCGGGGCGCTCATGCACCGCTGGGGCGGGCGAGTTCCGGCGGGGCGCTCGGCCGGGCTGCTGACCCGGCTGCCCGCCGTCTCCCCCGCCATGGTGGAACGGGTGGAGCGGGACATGGCCTCGCGCGGGTTCGTCGCCGTGCTCCTGGGGCCGCTGCGGGGCACCCCGTACAAGCTCTACGCGCGCACCGCCGGGCTGCGCGGGGACCCGCTGCTGCCGTTCCTGGCATGGTCCGTTCCCGCCCGGGCGCCGCGGTTCGTGGTGGTCACGACGGCGGTCGGCGCGATCTCCGCCCTGCTCCGGTCCCTCCGCCCCCACACCCCGGAAGGGGTGCGCTGGACGATCTTCGCCGCCGGGTGGACCGCGTTCTACGCGTGGTACTTCCGCACGGTGGGCAGGGACTGAGTGGGTCTACGCGCGGGAGGGGCGCGGCTGACTGCGGCTCACCGCGGCTGACCGCTGCTTTCTCTGGCTGGCGCACCCGGGGACGACGACTCCGCGTCACGCCACGTAGCGCGCCCGCACCTCCTCCGGCAGCATCCCGCCACCGGTCAGCCACGCCATGTGGGTGATGTTCTCCGGTGCGGCACCGAAGGGCTCGCCCTCCTCCGAGACCCGCCGGATCGACTCCAGAGCAGCCGCGGCGGACGGCTCCACCACCATGCCCTCAGCCCTGTGCAGTGCCCTGACCTGCACGGACATCTGCTCGTCGGTCGCAGTGACGTAGCCGTCCACCAGCCTCTGGACCGCGCGCCCCACGAAGCCGGAGGGCCTGCCCACGGCCAGCCCGTCCGCAATGGTCCGGGTGCTCAGACCAAGCTCCGCCACGGATATCCCGTCGTGCCGGCCGGTGCGCACGCCCAGCAGCATGCACGGGGCCTGCGTGGGCTCCACAAACACGCAGTGCACGGCGTCACCGAACTCACGTTTGAGCCCGTAGGCCACGCCTCCCGGCGCACCGCCGATCCCGCAGGGCAGGTGCACCACCAGCGGGTGCTCGCTGTCCGCCGCAACACCCTGCTCTCGCAGCTGCGAGGCAACGCGGGCCCCCGCTACCGCATACCCCGCGAAGAGGCTCAGGGAGTGCTCGTCATCCACGAAGTGCACGGTCTCGTCCTGCTCCGCGGCGGCGCGTCCGGCGGCCACGGCCTCGGTGTAGTCGGTGACGTGCTCCACCACCTCCACGCCCCGGGAGCGCAGGAGGTCCTTCTTCCACTGCTGCGCGTGCGTGGACATGTGCACGGTGGCCTGCAGTCCCAGCGCGGAGGAGATGATCCCGATGGACATCCCCAGGTTGCCGGTGGAGCCCACCACCACGCGGTGCCCACCCATGAGCTTCCGGAAGGGCGCGGTGGCGAAGACGGAGTAGTCCACGTCTTCCCCAGCAGCTGTGAAGTGGGAGGGGGACGACAGGGCCAGCAGCCCGTGCCCGACGGCGAGCGCCTCCGCGTACTGCAGCACCTCGTGCACCCCGCCGCGGGCCTTGACGGAGCCGCTCACGGGGAGGATGTCGTCCCGTTTGAGCAGCACGCGCCCGACCGCGGGGGCCTGGTCTGCGCGCCACGCGGGAGCCGCGTGCAGGGGCGACTCGATGAGTCCACTGGCGGCAGCGGTGTCCGGGAACGTCGCGGCGATCCACGGCCGGAACCGTTCCAGCCGCGCGGCGGCGTCGGCCACGATGGATGGGTCCACGCCGGAGGCGGCGAGACCGCGGATGGTGTCCGAGGCGGCGTCGTTCCACCAGGTCACGGGCTCCTCGCGCGCGAGCCGGGAGACGAGCGGATCGGCGAGCAGAGCGGCGTCGGGCTCCGGGGAAGCGGCGGGCGGGGTGACTCCGGAGTTCGTCATGACCTCGTCATGTCGCGCCGGGCCAGCTCCCGGTACTGCGACGCCAGGCGCACCGGTGCGTTGGGTGCGCCGAAGCCCTCGTAGCCGTCGAGACGCTGCACCACCTCCACGAACACCTCCCCGAGCGTGGGCGTGTAGAAGTGCAGGAACTCGCCGGTCTCGTCCCGGTCGTAGAGCAGACCGTTGGACTCGAGCATCCCCACGAAGTCGGCGTCCAGGTCGAAGCGGGCCACGAGGTCCTCGTAGTAGTTGGTGGGGACCGGCAGGAAGGCGAGGCCGCGGCGTCGTGCCCGCTGGGCCACGGCCACGATGTCCGAGCAGGCGAGCGCGATGTGCTCCGGGTACGCCGCCCCCGTGAAGGCGACCTGCTCGGCAGCCATGGGCGCCACGTTGAGGGGGATACGCACGGCGCCGCCCGCCGAGCGCATGACCTGTGAGCGCACGAGCCCGGAGGGGCCCGCCACGTCCTGGGACGGCGCGGGGTGCAGGTCCAGCAGGGAGGTGAGGAACAGGACGGCCTCGTCGTAGTGCTGCCACGGCTGGGCGAGGTTCACGTGGTCCACCCCCGTGAGCAGGGACGCCGGGGCGTCGTCCTGCGGGTCCGCGCCGAACTCCGCGAGCCACGGGGGCACGCCCTGCTCGCCGCAGGGCCCGAAGAAGATCTCGGTGCCGTCCGGGGCGACGACGCCGTGCAGCACGGTCTCGTCCGGCAGCTGGGCGCGGTCCGCGGTCTGGGCGAGCAGCCTCTCGGCGCGGTACGCGGCGACGTCCGGGTCCGCGACCTGGAAGCCGAGCGCCGCGAGCCGCGTGGGCTGGGCCGTGGCGCGGGGGTCCTCCGAGACCACGATCCGCACGGGGCCCTGCGTCCACGCCTGCACCGAGTCCTTGGAGCGGTGGTGGCCGGAGAGCGAGAAGCCCAGCTGGTGCAGCATGCGGGTGACGTGGCCGAGCTCGCGGGTGCGCAGCTCCAGGAAGTCCCACGCGCGGGGCGCCTGGGGTGCCGGGAGGTCCGTGAGCATGAGCGGCGCCCGGTCCGGGTCACCGCCGGCCCCGCGGACCGCGTCCGCCGTCTGGTCCTCCAGCCAGCGCAGGGAGCGCAACCCGTCCACCGCGGTGCGGTGCACGTCCGCCTGGCGGAACGAGTCGTTGAAGATCTCCAGGGAGACCGGGCCCGCGTAGCCGACCTCGTGAAGCCGTCCCAGCAGGTCCACCAGGTCGAAGTCCCCCTCGCCCGGGAACACCCTGTGGTGGCGGGACCAAGAGAGGACGTCCTGCTTCAGCAGGGGTGCGTCCGCGAGCTGGACGAAGAAGAGCTTGCGGGGATCGCAGTCCTCCAACCCCTCCACGGTGTCCCCGCGGGAGAAGATGTGGAAACTGTCCAGACACGTGCCCACGCGAGGGTGGTCCGCGAGCTCCACGAGTCGGTGGGCGTGGCGCCACGTGTTCACGTGCGCGCCCCAGGCCAGGGCCTCGTAGGCCAGGTCGACGCCGCACTCGGCCGCGACGTCGCCCGCCGCGCGCAGCTGCTCCGCAATGGCGGCGTCGTCCTTCAGGACTCCCGTGGCCACGTTCGAGCACACCAGCAGCACCGAGGTGCCCAGCCGGTTCATGAGCTCGCACTTTACGCGCAACCGCCGCAGGGAGTCCGGGAACGCCTCGGGTGCCACCTCCACGCCGTCCCGGAAGGGCTGGTACATGTCCAGGGAGAGGTCCAGCTCGGCGGCGAGATCCCGCAGCTGCTCGGGCGAGGAGTCGGAGACCACGAGGTCCGGCTCGAAGACCTCGATGCCGTCGAAGCCGGCCGCCGCGGCGGCGCGCATCTTCTCCTCGAGCGTGCCGGACAGGCACACGGTCGCGATGCTGGTCCTCACAGGGCATCACCGCCGAGCACGTGGCCGGAGTCCGTGCCCGCCGGGGCCTCCTGGCCCGTGAGCTGCAGGAAGTGGGCGCGCATGCGTGCGCTGTCCGGCGTCGTTCCCGTAATCAATGCAAACGCATCGACAGCCTGGCCCACCGCCATGTGGCCGCCGTCCAGCACCGCGCAGCCCAGCGCGCGGGCCGCCCGCACGAGCGGGGTGTCCATGGGCAGGTAGACCACGTCCGCCACCCAGTGGGTGGGCCGCAGCAGGTCGAGGTCGAACGGGGCGCCCGGGTGGTGGTGCATTCCCATGGGGGTCGCGTTGACCACCCCGTCCGCCGCGGCGATCTGCCCTGGAGCCTGCGCGGCGGTGACCGACTCCACGGTGGCCTGCGGATAGCGTGCGGCCAGCTCCGCGGCCCGCTCCGCGGCGCGCGCCACGTCCATGTCCACCAGCGAAAGCTGCACGGCGCCCAGGCCCAGCAACGCCTCCGCCACCGCGGAGCCGGCACCGCCGGAGCCAAACTGCACCACCCGGCCCGGCGCCACGCCATCGAGCCCCTTCTCGAAGCCCCGGGTAAAGCCGGAGCAGTCCGTGTTGTGGCCGATGAACCTGCCGTCCTGGAGCAGCACCGTGTTCACCGCCTGGATCGCCTCGGCCTGCGGGTCGATCTCGTCCAGGTGCTCCAGCACCAGCTGCTTGCACGGGTGCGTGATGTTGAAGGCGTTGAAACCCAGGTCCCGACCGGCGCTCAGCAGCTGCCCCACGTCCTCGCCCGGGCGGCCGATCACCGCGAGGTCCACGGGGCGGTAGAGGTAGCGCAGACCGTGGTGGTCCGCCTCGCGCTCGTGCATGGGCGGAGTGAGGCTCTCGGTGATGCCGTCACCGACCAGCCCCACCAGGTAGGACTCGTTGCGAGTGGACATGGGATTCCCTTTCCGAAGGATGCGTGGGGCGCGAGATCCGCGGGATTCGTGGAGCACGTGCGCGGCGACATCGCCGCCCCAGGTTTTCAGCGTCGTTGCGGGAGCAGAGCGGCGAGCCTGTCGGCGGCCTCCCGCAGCAGCGGCAGGTGCTGCACCAGCTCGTGCGGGTCGCAACGGTGGACGGGGGCGGCCAGGGCGAGCGCGGCCCGCACGGGAGCCCCCGGGGACAGGACGGGGACGGCCAGGGCCGCCATGTCATCGTCGTGCTCCTGGTCCTGCAGCGCCCAGCCCTGCTCGCGGACGCGGCCGAGTTCGGCCCTCAGCCCGTCCCGATCCGTGAGCGAGTTCTCCGTACGGGCTGGCATCTCGATCGTCTCGACGAGGTGCTCCCGGGTCTGCGGGTCCGAGAACGCGAGCAGTGCACGGCCCAGCGCGGAGGTGTGCAGCTCTCCGCGGTCCCCGGGGTCCGTGGTGGTGCGGTGGTGGGGCCCGTCCACGGTGTGCACGGTCAGGAAGCGGTCCCCGTCCAGCACGGCCAGCAGGCAGCTCTCACCGGTGGCCTCCACCACCTCGCGCATCACAGGGAGCGCGGTGCCGGCCCAGCCCCTCGCCGAGGCCACCCTCTGGCCCATCGCGAAGAGCAGCAGCCCCAGCCGGTAGCGCTTCGTCTCCGGTTCGAACTCCGCGTAGCCCTCGTCCACGAGCGTGGACAGCAGCCGGTAGCACGTGCTGAAGGCGTAGCCCGAGTCCTCGACCAGCTGCTTCGCCGTGGCACCGTCCGGGTGCTCGGCGAGCAGCGGCAGCAGGGCCAGACCCTTGCGCACCGTGCCGGAGCGGTCGCCGGCACGGGACGTGCCGTTCGCCGCGGAGGCCCCGGACGACGTCGCCTCGCGGTCCAGGCGGGGCGACGCCGCCCCGTGGACCGGGCTCGCGACGTCCTGCCGCGCGGACGTGGAGGGGGTGGGGGACATGAGGTGCTCCTGCTTCACGGACGAACTTCTTGCGAAACCACTTGACGAACAGTGTGACCCACACCATGCTGGGGTTTCAAGTATTCGGAAGTGATTTTCATTATTCAGCAATCATCGTTCGTGCTTGCCTCTTCACCCGTTAGGACACGCTCATGACCACACCCCCGGAAACGGGCGGCCGCGACGGCGCGGCCCCCACGGGTGCCGAGCACTCCGGCCCCGCCAAGACCCCCAGGAAGGCCGCACTCGCCAGCTGGGTGGGCTCCGCGCTCGAGTACTACGACTTCGCGGTGTACGGCACGGCCGCCGCGCTCGTGCTCAACCACCTGTTCTTCCCCAAGGACACCTCCCCGGGTGCGGCCATCCTCTTCGCCATGGGGACCGTGGGTGTGGCCTACATCGTCCGCCCGCTGGGCGCGCTCATCATGGGTCCGCTGGGCGACCGCCTGGGGCGCAAGTTCGTACTCATGCTGACCCTGTTCCTCATGGGCGGCTCCACGTTCGCGGTGGGCTGCCTGCCCACCTACGACCAGGTGGGGCTGCTCGCGCCCGCGCTGCTCGTGCTGTGCCGCGTGATCCAGGGGCTCTCGGCCTCCGGGGAGCAGGCGAGCGCCATCTCCGTGTCGCTGGAGCACGCTGACGACCGCCACCGCGCCGTCACCACCTCATGGACACTGCAGGGCACCCAGTTCGGCACCCTGCTCGCGACCGCCGTCTTCATCCCCTTCACCCTGCTGCTGAGCGAGGAGCAGCTGTTCAGCTGGGGCTGGCGCATCCCGTTCTGGATCTCCGCTGTGGTGGTCCTGGCCGCCTACCTGATCCGCCGCCACCTGGAGGAGCCGCCGGCCTTCGAGGACGCCCAGTCCGAGATGCCGGAGGAGAAGCCCGCCACCCCGCTCTCGCTGATGTTCAAGTACCACAAGACCGCCGTGATCCGGATCGCCGCGGCCGCGCTGATCAACACGGTGAACGTGGTGTTCCTGGTGTGGTCCCTGTCGTTCGCCACCTCAGTGGTGGGTCTGGAGCGCTCCACGATGCTGTGGGTGTCCGTGCTGGCCAACTTCGTGGCACTGTTCACGATCCCCGCATGGGCCACCCTCGCGGACCGGATCGGGCGCAAGCCGGTGTTCATCGGCGGCGTCATCGGCTCCGCCGTGCTGATGTTCCCCTACCTGGCCGCGGTCTCCGCGGGGAACTGGGTCATGATCTTCGTGCTGGGTGCACTGCTCTCCGGCGTGCTGTACTCCATGGCCAATGGCGTGTGGCCGGCCTTCTACGCGGAGATGTTCCCCACACGGGTGCGCGTCTCCGGCCTGGCGCTCGGCACGCAGATCGGCTTCGCGATCTCCGGAGGCATCACCCCCACGCTCGCCACCGCCGTGGCGGGCAGCGCGGGCGACAACTGGTTCAACGTGGCCCTCGTGGTCTGCGGCGCGGCCCTGATCGCCGCGATCGCCGCCTTCACCGCCACCGAGACCAAGGACCGCTCGCTGCGCGACATCGACAACCTGCACACCACTCGCACCGAGGCGCTGGCCATCATCGCGCTCGACAAGCAGCAGGGCGCGCGCGGCTGAGCGCTCCCGCCGAGTGGCGGACGACGACGACGCGGTGGCCGGCTTCTTCCCGGCCACTGCGGCGTCGTCCCCGGCTCAGAACGGCACGCCGCTGCGCAGCGCGATGTTCGCGTACGGGGTGCACTCGCCGGTGCGGACGATGAGTTTGGCCCGGCCGAGCATGGCCTTGAGGGCCTCGTGGGAGACCTCCTGGACAGGGCATTCGAGGCCCGCCCACAGCTGCGACGCCTCGTGGCCCTTCGCCTCAGAGGCGACCGTGGCCCCCTCGACCTCCAGGGCACCCGTGACGGCGGCGTAGACGTCCGAGAACGTGGGCACACCGGCCACGAGGGCGAGGTCCACCACGGTGTCGGAGACCGGCAGGGGCATTCCCGCGTCCACGATGAACGTGAGATCCGTGTGACCCAGCAGGGACAGCCTCCGGTTGAGTTCCGAGTTCAGGATCCCGCGCTTCAGCACGTCGGCCCCTCTGCGATCAGCTCAGGCAGCTCGGCGCCGCGCAGAGGGTAAGAGGACTGCGTCCCGGCGCGTAGCACCGCTCCTGCCGCGAACCTTGCCGCGTACGAGGCCGCCGCGCCCAGGTCCGCCCCCTCGGCCAGCCGTGCCGCGGCGGCACCCACGAAGGCGTCGCCCGCCCCGGTCGTGTCCACGGCCCTCACCCGGGCCGCCGGTGTGGCACGGACTCCGGAGTCATCAGCCACCAGGGCCCCGCGGGCGCCCAGCGTCATGACCACGCTGGGGACACCCGCCGCGAGCAGTGCCACCACGACCTCCTCCTCGCTGGCGCCCTTCGGGTCTCCCCCGAGGATCCGCAGAGCCTCCGCACCCTCGTGCTCGTTCACGATCAGCGGGTCGGCGGCGGTGAGCACGCGGGGGGGCACCTCGATCACAGGAGCAAGGTTCACCACCACGCGCCCCGGGGCGCGTTCCGCAGCCCGGGTCACGGCCTCCGCCGGGATTTCGCCCTGCAGCAGGACGACGCCCTCGAGCCCACCGCGCTCGGCCACCCGGTCGACGTCCTGCGCCGTGATGCTGCCGTTGGCGCCCGGAACCACCACGATGGAGTTCTCCGCCGAGTCCTCCACCCAGATCAGGGCCGTGCCGGTCGGCACGCCCTCGCGGGTGAGGACCGCGGAGAGGTCCACACCGTCGGCCTGGAGGTGGGAGAGCGCGGTGGGTGCGGCGTCGTCGTTCCCCACCGCCCCCACGAAACGGACCGAGGCACCGCCACGAGAGGCGGCAAGCGCCTGGTTCGCACCCTTGCCGCCCGGGGAGGAGAGCAGCGAGGTGCCCAGAAGCGTCTCGCCCCGACCCGGAAGGCGCGGGACCGTGGCGGTGACGTCCACATTCGTGGACCCCACGATGGTCACGTCCACGGGCCGGGCGGGCCCCAGGAACGGCGAATCGGAGGGAGAGGGGTGCATCAGGACTCCTTGGCCTTGTTCATGAATTCGTCCACGTTCTTGCTCGTCACCGTGGTGACCGCTACGGGGACGCTCTCCTGCAGCGGCTTGCCGTCGATGGCTCGCAGCGCCTGCAGCACCGCCTGGCGGCCGAGCTCAGCGGGGCTCTGAGCGATCGTCCCGGACAGGGTGCCCGCCTTCACCGCCTCGAGCGCGTCCCCGCCGCCGTCGAACCCGATGATCTTCACGTCCTTGCCGGCACGGGACCCCAGGGCCACCGCGGCACCCAGTGCCATCTCGTCGTTGTGGGCGTAGACGGCGTCGATGTCCGGGGCGGCCTGGACCATGTTGGCCATGACGTCCAGCGCCTCCTCACGGTCGAAGTTCGCCGTCTGGGAGGCCACAACCTGCAGCCCGGAATGCTTGCGCAGCTCCTCCAGGAAACCCGCCCCGCGGTCGCGAGTGGCCGAGGCCCCCGGCTGGCCCTCCAGCACGGCGATCCTGCCTGCGCCGCCCAGCAGGCCCGCGAGCAGGGTTGCCGCCTGTCGTCCGCCCGCCACATTGTCGGAGGCGATGAAGCTGCCCGGCGTGCGGTCCGTGATTCCACGATCCACGGCGATCAGGGGAATGCCCTGGTCCATGACCGCGGTGGCGGCCGGTTTCGCAGCGTCGGAGTCCACGGGGTTGACGATCACCGCGCGGGACCCGTTGACCGCCGCGGTGCGCAGCTGGTCGAGCTGGCTTTCGGGATTGTCCTGCGCGTTGACCACCGCGAGGTCGATCCCGGCCGTTCGCGCCGCCTTCTGCGCGCCGTCGCGAAGGTCCGCGAAGAACGGGTTGGACAGCGTGGACAGCGCCAGCGTGGCCTTGGGCGCGGAGTCCCCGGAGGCGCAGCCCGTGAGGGCCACCCCGGTAATCCCGGCCAGCGCCAGGCTGATGAAGGTACGCCGTGTCGAGTGCGTCATAGTGTCTGCCTCCTCCGTCACAAGCGGGTGTTCTTGTGGCGGATCACGTCGAAGAGCACGGCCAGGGCGATGACCACCCCAATCACCACCTGCTGCCAGAACGGCGAGACGTTCAACAGGTTCAGGCCGTTGCGGATCACGGCCAGCACCAGTGCGCCCACGAGTGTGCCGGAGATCCGGCCCACTCCGCCAGACAGGGAGGCCCCACCGATCACGACGGCGGCGATGGCGTCCAGCTCCGCACCCGTGCCGATCGTCGGCTGCACGGAATCCAAGCGCCCCGCGGTGACCATGCCCGCGAGCGCCGCGAACACCCCGGAGAGCAGGAATACGAGCACGACCACGCGCTTGACCGGGATGCCCGAGAGCCGCGCTGCCTCGATGTTGCCGCCCACGGCGTACATGTAGGAACCGGCCACGGTGAAACGCAGGACGAACGCCGCCACCAGACCGGCGATCACCAGCACCACAATCGGCACGGGGATGGGACCCAGGTCACCGCCCAGAGCGGCAACCTGGCTCGGAGCCTCGACCGGACGACCGTCTGAGATCACCATGGTCAGGCCACGCGCTACGGACATCATCGCGAGGGATGCGATGAACGCGGGAAGCTTCCCGTACGCCGCGGCGATGCCGGTCACCGCACCTGCGAGGGCACCGACCACCAGACCGGCCACGATGGTCAAGACCTCCGGCAGGCCCCATCCGGCCACCATGGATGCGGAGGCCATAGCAGACAGCGCCGCCACCGACCCCACGGAGAGGTCGATGCCCGCGGCCACGATCACGAACGTCATGCCGAAGGCCAGGATGGCGATCGTCGCCACCTGCTCCCCCACGTTGACGAGGTTCTGCGCGCTCAGGAACGCAGGCGAGGCAATGGCCATGACCACGGCGAGGACGATCAGCCCGATCAGGGCGCCGTTGTTCGCGGCAAAGTTCTTGAGGTCGAAGCCACGCTGCCTCGAGATCCCGGTTGCAGTACTGTTCATGCTCGTTCTCTCGTCTCTCGTTCCAACGTGTCGATGGCGCGTTCCGCGCTCGCGTCACTGTGCGAATTGGACACGGCCAGTGCCATCACGGCGTCCTCTGTGGCCTCCTGCGCCTCCAGCTCCCCCGTGATCCGCCCCTCGGACATCACCAGGATCCGGTCGGACATCCCCAGCACCTCCGGCAGCTCGGAGGACACCAGCACCACGGCGCCGCCGGCATCCGTGACGTCACGGACCAGCTCGTAGATCTCGACCTTGGCCCCCACGTCCACACCGCGCGTGGGCTCGTCCAGAAGCAGCACGGTGGACCCGGCCACCACCCAGCGAGCGAAGACCACCTTCTGCTGGTTGCCCCCGGAGAGGTCCCGCACGTGCTGGTCCACGTCCCGCATGCGCACCCGCAGCTTCTGCGCCACGTCCTGCGCACGACGCCGCTGGCCCGCCCGGTCCACCAGCCCGGCCTTGGCCGTGCGGCCCAGCGTGGCGTAGCCGATGTTGTGCTTGACGGGGGCGTCCAGCACGAGGCCCTGGTGCTTTCGGTCCTCGGGCACGTGGCCGATGCCCGCGCGTACCGCGGCCCCCACGTCATTGGCGGACAGCTCCTCACCGCAGAGGGTGACGGAGCCGGTGCGCTTCTCAGCGCCGGCGATCGCCCGGACCAGCTCGGTGCGTCCGGCCCCGACCAGTCCTGCCAGACCCACGACCTCTCCGCGGTGGACGGAGAAGCTGGCGTCCTGGACCAGACCACCGGTGGAGACGCCCTCCACGCGCAGCAGCTCCTCGGCGTCGGCGTCCCTGCGGCGGGGCCGCCTGGGGAACTGCTCGCTGAGCTGGCGACCGACCATCAGGCGGATCAGCTCGTCCTCGGACGTGCTCGCCGGCACCTCGGTCACCACGTGTCCGTCCCGCAGGACCACCACGGTGTCCCCCACGCGGGCGAGCTCGTCCAGGTGGTGGCTGATGAAGACCATGCCCACCCCGCGAGCCTTGAGCTCGTCCATGACCGCAAACAGTGCAGCGGACTCGGCCCCGGTCAGGGCGGCCGTGGGCTCGTCGAGGATCAGGATCCGGGCGTCCAGGGACAGTGCCTTGGCCACCTCCACCAGCTGCTGGCGGGCAACGCCCATCTCGCCCAGGTTCGCGGCCGGGTCCAGGTTCATCCCGATCCTCGCCATGGCCTCCCGGGCGGTGCGGGCCAGTTCCTTCCGGTCCACGACCCCGAACCGGCGGGGCTCCCGCCCTAGGGAGATGTTCTGGGCCACACTCATCGTGGGCACCAGGTTGAGCTCCTGATGGATCGTGGCGATGCCCAGGCGCTCTGCGGCTTTAACATCCGGCAGGCTGACCTTCTCCCCCGCCACGTGGATCTCGCCGGCGTCCGGCTGGTAGATGCCGGACATCATCTTGATGAGGGTCGACTTGCCCGCACCGTTCTCACCCAGCAGCACGGTCACCCGCCCCGGGTGAACGTCCACACTGACGTCCTCGATCACGCGGACCGGACCGAACGCCTTGCAGACGTTCACCAGCCGCAGCAGCGGTTCACTCACGAGTCATCGCCTCCTTCCATGGTTGTCGTGCTCTTCTGGAGACCTGCTTCGGCCACGGACCCCCGTTGGATGAACAGCGTCGGTTGCCGCACCGTGCGTTCCTCACCGTCCGCGGGTGGTTCCAGCAGCAGGTTCAGCGCCACCGCCCCCATCGCGGCAATGTCCTGCGCGATCGCCGAGACCGGCGGATCGCACAGTCGGAACGCGTCGAGATCATCGTGTGCCACCACGGAGAGGTCCTGCGGGATCCTGACCCCGCGCTCGTTCAGCGCTGCGAGCGCACCCACAGCCATCGGCCCGTCCGCGATGACCACTGCACTCGGACGTCTTCCCGGAGGCAGGCCCAGCAGACGTGCAACACCCTCTCGACCGGACGCGGGCTGGAAGTCCCCCTCGTGCACCAGGTCCGGATCCGGCGTCGCCCCGGCCGCGTCCAACGCGGCGTCGAAAGCCAGACGCCGCTCTCGCCCCGTGGAGGATGTCGCCGGGCCCGCGATCAGCGCGATGCGCTCGTGGCCCAGTGCCAGCAGCTCGTTCACGGCGTCGGTGAGACCGTTCGTTCCAGGGACAACGGCGGGCACGTCCAGACCCGAGACCATCCGGTCCGCAAGCACCAGAGGGATTCCGCGCTGCACCACGGCGTCGAGCGCCTCCGGTCCCCTGGGGCTGTCGCGGCGACCCTGGGGCACCACGATCAGACCGTCCACGTTGTGGGACATCAGTAGCCGCAGGGCGGTCTCCTGGGTGTCCAGTCGCTCATCGGACGCTGAGATCAGGGTTACGAGGCCACGCTCCCGCGCATGCATCTCCACACAGTGGGCGAGGTCCCCGAAATGGGGGTTCCTGATGTCCGGGATCAGCAGACCGATCGACGCCGTGCGCGAGCTGCGCAGCGCCCGGGCCTGGACGTTCGGGTGGAAGTCGAGCTGCGCCGCAGCGGCGGTGACCGCCTGGCGGGAGGTGGAGCTCGTGGCGGGGTTTCCCGACAGGACGCGGGACGCCGTGGCCACGGAGACACCCGCCGCCGCCGCGACATCACGCAGGGTGGCCGGGGGCCGAGGTGTGGAGGGCAGCTGCGCCACGCCAAGCTCCTTTGCTCGCGTGTCAGGTGACAGCGTCATGGAAACGTTTCCATGACATCGTATCCACAGCATGCCACGGACATGTGATCCACGACAACCTCTGCTGTGCGCTGTGACATGGAGTGGCTGAGAGGCAACGCCGTTGTTCGGACGTCAGCGCAAGCCGCAGCCAACGACCGGCAGGGCACCCGGGGTGCCGCGGCGTCGTCGTCCCCTTCCTCTGCCGCCTACTCCACGACCGTGCGCCCGGGCTCCGAGCGGGTGACGTGCAGCGCCACGGCGGCCACCATTCCCACGAGCCCTGCGGCGAGGGTGAGCAGGAAACCGTGCCGGGGCACCGCGGAGAGCACACCGCCCAGGGCGGAGCCGAAGGCGACTCCCAGCACCAGGCAGGTGGTCAGCATGGTCATCACGCTCGCGATCCGGTGGGACGGCGCCACGTGCTCGCCGCGCGTGTAGGCGCTCACGAGCATCGTCCCGACGCCCAGGCCGGTTACCATGAACAGCAGCCCCAGCACCGCGGGCCCGGGAATGCTCAGGAGCACGAGCGCCACGAGCGAGACGAGCATCGCCCCGCCCGCCACGCGGACAGACAGCGGCAACCGCCGGGGCAGGCGGGAGACCAGCATGCTCGCCAGCGCACTGCCCACGCCCATGCAGCCGTAGATGAGACCCGTGTACCCGGCCGTACCGCGGGCGTCGTTGATGGCGGTCAGCACTGTCTGCGTGGAGCCGAACACGGTCCCCACGCACAGGCACACGAGCATGGGCGGCAGCACAGCGGCCCAGCGGATCCGGGGTGCGGTGCCGTCGGCGACGTCCAGCGTGTGGGTGTCCACGGCGAGTCCGCGGCGGCTGAGCAGGTACACGATGAAGCACCCCTGCCCCAGCACCACCCAGGCCATCAGCACCCCCAGCGCTGGGTTCGGTCCGAGCAGGCCCACCAGCACACCCGCGATCACGGGGCCCAGGATGAACCCCACCTCGTCGCACGCGGTCTCGTAGCCGAGCGCCCTGCTCACAAGTCCCGGTAGCCGACGTCGCCGCGCGATCGCCGACCAGCGCGCCCGCGCGATCGCACCCACCTGCGGGTTCGCGGAACCGATCAGTGCGGCGAAAACGAGCACGAGGGCGGAGGGCCCGTCATGGAGGACCACGAGCAGCAGCGACCCCATGCCGAGAAGCTGCACCACTGTGGCGGCGACGACCACGGGCAGCGGCCCGAACCGGTCCACCAGCCGCCCCACCAGCGGTGCACCGATCGCGGAGCCGAGACCGGCCGCGGCCACGGTGAGCCCGGCGAGCCCGAGACCCAGCCCGGCCCCGCTCACGTAGAGCAGCAGCCCGAGCTGCACGGTCGCGGCGGGCAGGCGCCCGATCAGCGCGGTGACGAGGAACGCCCAGCCGCCCACAGCCGGGAGGGACAGGGACCCGCCCGCCTCAGAGGGGTGGGACGACGTCACGGGGGCGGCAGCGGCGTCGGGCGCCGTGCCGGGCGAGGGGGAGGAAGTCATCAGAGTGCTCCAGGGTAGGGCGAACGCCCGCGCACCCGACCACACGCGCGGAGAATCCCCTGGCAACACCACGATGCTACCGGGAGGCCCGCACAAGTCCGCACGCAAAGACAACCACCGCACGTCCAGAAACGAGACTCACATCACATCGAAGGGCAGGATGGCCCCATGACTGAACAGACAAACCCCGCCCGCCACATCGTCGTCGTGGGCGCGGGAACCGCCGGATCCATCGTCGCGGGGCGCGCCGCCGCCGCGGGCCACCGGGTGACGCTGCTCGAGGCCGGCAGCCAGGACACCAACCCCGTCATCACACGGCTCGCCCGCCTGGGAGAGCTGTGGCACGGCCCGGAGGACTGGGACTACTTCACGGTCCCGCAGGAGCACGCGTCTGGCCGCGTCATCCACTGGCCGCGCGGACGGGTCCTCGGCGGCTCTCACGCCCTGAACGCCGCCATCTGGGTGCGCGGCAACCCGCTGGACTACGACGACTGGGCCGCTGCGGGCTGCAATGGCTGGGCCTGGAGCGACGTCGCCCCCGTCTTCGAGGCGCTGGAGGCCTACGACGGCCCCACCACGGACGACGCCGCCGCGGCGCCCCGCGGCACCGACGGTCCCGTTCCCGTGGTGGGCACGTACGAGCTCAGCCCCGTCTTCGACGCGATCATCGCCGCGTCCGAGGCGGTGGGCGTGCCCTTCAACGAGGACTACAACGGGGCCACCCAGGACGGTGTGTCCCAGGAGCAGCTCACCGTCCGGGACGGCAAGCGCGTGACCACGTACATGGCGTACGCGAAGCCGTGGGTGGACAAGGGGGCGATCGAGGTCCACACCGGCGCGGTCGTGGAGCGGCTGGTCATCCGGGACGGGCGCGTGGTCGGCGTCCAGCTTCACGCGGGGACGACCTCCGAGGTGGAGGGCATTTCCGGCGAGCCGCCCACGGCTGGTGAGTCCTCGGACGGCGAGGTGATCGAGGTGGACGAGGTGGTCCTGTGCGCTGGGGCCCTGGACAGCCCCAAGATCCTCATGCGCTCCGGGATCGGCCCGGCCGAGCACCTGCGGGAGGTGGGGATCGAGCCGGTCGTGGACCTGCCCGGCGTAGGGGAGAACCTGCACGACCACCTGCTGGTGCCGGTGATCGCTGAGGCCACCGCGAGGACCATCGAGCACGCCGAGGACGAGATCGCGGTGACCCAGACCCACCTGTTCTGGCGCTCCACGAAGGACCAGGACCGCCCGGACACCCAGCCCCTCCACTTCTGCGTGCCCATGTACGACGACTGGATGGAGGGCCCGGGCAACGCCTTCACCCTGCACTCCGGCCTGGTGCGCCCGTACTCGCGCGGCCGGATCACCCTGACCGGGCCCAGCAGCACGGACCCCGCCCGGTACGACCCGAACATCTTCGCCGACCCTCGGGACCGCGAGGCCCTGCGGGCGTCCTTCCACCAGGCACGCGCGATGGTCGCGACGCCGCCCCTCGCGGACGAGTGGGGTGCGCGGGAGATCTACCCCGGGCCGGAGGTCACGGACGAGGCGTCCGAGGACGCGTACATGGACCGCGCCGTGACGACGTACCACCACCAGGTGGGCACGTGCCGCATGGGAACGGACGAGCTGGCCGTGGTGGATCCCGCCACCCTGGAGGTTCACGGTGTGGCGGGCGTTCGGGTGGTGGACGCCTCGATCATGCCGTCCATTCCCACCGGCAACACGAACGCCCCGTCCGCGCTGATCGGCGAGAAGGGCGCGCGGATGCTCCTGGGCGAGTGACACCGCAGCTCATCCCGTGCAAAAACTGAGCAGATGCTGATTTCGGGGCTGAAATCTGCATCTGCTCAGTTTTTTGCAGCGGTAGGCGCGGCGCTCTACTGCACCGCCGTTGAGCCCACGGGGCGCTTTCGGCCCCTGAACTTCGCCGTCAGCGCCTGGTACGCCTCCTTGCCCACGCAGACCGTGGCAAGCATGAAGGTTCCCTTGGACGTCAGCAGGATGCCCGTGACGATGATCGCCCGCGTGCCTCCGCTCAGCGGCGCGAGCTTACCTTTGCGGGTATTCAGCGTTTTCCCACGGTTGCCGTGTCACACCCGGACGCGCGAGTCCGCGAACGGGTAGTCCACGTACCCCTTGGGACCCCCCAGGTAGAAGGTCTCGGGGTCCGGGGTGTTCAGAGCCAGCCCGTCGCGCCAGCGCTCCACGAGGTCCGGGTTGGCGAGGAGCTCGCGGCCCACCATCACGCCGTCTGCCAGGTCCGCGGCCATGATGTGCTCCGCCTCGGCCAGCTCGGTGTACTCGGAAAACCCGCTGTTGAGGTAGAAGACGCCGTCGAACTGCTCGCGCAGCTCGCGGACGAAGGGGCCGTCGATGTCCCGGTGCAGTACGGAGAGGTACGCAAGACCCAACCCGCGCAGGCCGGCGAGCAGCGCGGCGTAGGTGGCGCGGACGTCCTCATGGTCGTCCTCCAGAGCGCCCTGGACGTTGTGCTCCGGCGAGATCCGCAGGCCCACCCGGTCCGCGCCGATCTCCTCGGCGACGGCGCGCACCACCTCGACCACGAAGCGCGCACGGTTCTCCGGCGAGCCGCCATAGGAGTCGGTGCGGTGGTTGGCGGACGGCGCGAGGAACTCGTGGAGGATGTAGCCGTTGGCGCCGTGGACCTCCACGCCGTCGATCCCGGCGTCCACCGCGCGGCGGGCGGCGGCGACGAACTCCTCACGGATCCGGGGCAGCTCGTCCGTCTCCAGCGCGCGAGGAGTGGGCACTGCCTGCTTGCCGCTGGGCACGTGGATGGACTGGTCGATGCCGACGGCGCTCGGCGCCTCGGGCAGCGGACCACCCGTGAGCTCCGGGTGGGAGACGCGCCCGGCGTTCATGACCTGCAAGAACATCACCCCGCCCTTGTCGTGGACGGCCTCCGCCACGCGGGACCACCCGAGGGCCTGCTCGGCCGTCTCGATCCCTGCCTGGCCCCAGAAGCCGCGGCCCGTCACAGCGGGGAACGTCCCCTCGGTGACCACGAGCCCCGCGGAGGCACGCTGCGCGTAGTACTCGACGTTCATATCCTTGGGCACGCCGTCCTCGTCGGAGCGCATACGGGTGAGCGGCGCCATGGCCACGCGGTTCTTCACGTGCACGGCACCCACGGTCATGGGGTCGAAAAGACTGGGCACGGGTTTTCCTCCGTCGGGACGAGGTCTACTGACTGGTCATCAGGGCCAACACGCTTCCCCGCATCACTATTCCCCCGCCCACAGTTCCCCCGGAAAGTTCCCGCGGGAAGCTCGTGGCCTCCGGCACCCACGACGGTGCGGACGACCCGAGACCTGGGCCGCCCGCACCGTCGTGCCTGGTGGGCATCCAGGAGGGGGTCGGCGAGAGAAAACCTGCCCGCAGTCACGCCGAACCCGGCCCGCCCCACCCTGTCGAGTGGTCGCGGGCCCGTCTCCCCGTGGGGCCCGTCGAAGGAACCGGTCATTCCCCTGTTCCTGCAGGCAGGCTCCCGCTCAGCCGTACCACTTCTCCTCCGCGGCGGCCTTGGTGCCGTCCTGGCTGGCGATGTCCAGCCAGTTGTCCACGTACTCCTCCCACACGGTGTCCCCCTGCGGCAGCAGGTAGCCCTTGTCGAAGTGGTCGAAGGGCTTGTCGGGATGCACCGAGCACAGCTCCGGGTGGGTGTGCGCCACCCAGCGCGTCTCGGAGGCGTCCGTGACCATCACGTCCGCCGTGCCGTCCACGATCTGGTCGAAGATCGTGTTGTTGTCCTTGTACTTGGTGACCTGGGCGTCCGGGAAGTTCTTGTCGGCGAACTTCTCGTTGGTCCCGCCCAGCGGGGTGACGACCTTCACCGAGGGCTTGTTGATCTCCGCCACGGTGTCGTACTTCTCCTCCTCGCCGCAGCGCACCACGGGCGTCTTGCCGTCCGGGGAGGTCGTGTCCGAGAAGGCCGCCTTCTGGGCGCGGTCGGTCGTGTAGGAGATGCCGCCCACCGCGATGTCGCAGCTCGCGTCCATGTCCGTGACCACGTTCGCCCAGGAGGTCTGCACGAACTCCACCTCCGCGCCCAGGGACTTCCCCAGGCTGCGGGCCATGTCCACGTCGATCCCGGACCACTCACCGCTCTTCGGGTCCTTGTAGGTGTACGGCCGGTAGTCGCCGGTGGTGCACACCTGAATCCTCCCCTCCCGCTGCACCTCACCGAGGTGCGAGTGCTGGGCCGTGGGTGCCACACCGGCACTCGCGAACGACGACGATGTCGTGCCCTCCTGCCCCTGCGACCCGCACCCCGTGAGCACGGCGGCGATCCCCACGGCCACCGCAGCGGCCGTGATCCCTGCCGGGCGTGACCGTGTGATCATGCGCTTCCTCCCGTGCCTCACGGGGTGCCGGGCGGCAGACCTCAACGGGAGATGACCCTGCTGGCCGCGACCGACTTGAGGCCCTCCACGCCGAACTCCAGGCCGAAGCCGGACTTCTTGATGCCGCCGAAGGGGATGCGCGGGTCCACGGCGCCGTGCTTGTTGATCCACACCGTGCCGGCCTCGAGGCGCTGCGCCACGGCCATGGCGTTGTCCGTGCTGGAGCCCCACACGGAGGCACCGAGCCCCACGTCCAGGCCGTTGGCCATGGCCACGGCCTCGTCCACGTCCGAGTATCGGATGACGGGCAGTGCTGGGCCGAACTGCTCCTGGGTCACCAGGGGGTTGTCGTTGGGCAGGTCCGCGATGATCGTGGTGGGGTAGAAGTAGCCGGGCTGCTCGGCCACCGGGTCTCCGCCCATGAGCACGCGGCCGCCACCCTTCTTGGCGTCCTCCACGAGCCCGGCCACGATGTCGTACTGCTGCTTGTTCTGCAGCGGGCCCAGCACGTTCTGCTCCTCGCGGCCGTTGCCCATGGGCATCTGCCGGGCGACCTCCACGAGGGCCTCGCACACCTCCTCGTAGACGTCCTCGTGGACGTACAGCCGCTTGAGCGCCGCGCACGTCTGGCCGGTGTTGATGAACGCGCCCCAGAAGAGGTCCCCGGCCACCGCCCGGGCGTCCACGTCCGGGAGCACGACGCCGGCGTCGTTGCCTCCCAGCTCCAGGGTCAGGCGGGCGAGGCCGTCCGCCGCGGCGCGCATGATGGCCTGACCGGTCTTCGTGGAGCCGGTGAACATGATCTTGTCGACACCCTCGTGGGTGGACAGCGCCTTGCCCGCCTCACCGCCACCGGGGACCACGCGCAGGACGTCCTCCGGCAGGGCCTGGTTGAGCACGTGCACCAGGCCCACCACGGACAGCGGCGTGTACTCGGAGGGCTTGACCACCACGGTGTTGCCCATGCGCAGGGACGCGGCCACCTGCCACACGGTGATCATCATGGGCCAGTTCCAGGGGCCGATCGCCCCCACCACGCCCAGCGGCACGTACTCCATCTCCGCGTACCCGGACTCGTCGTCCACGAGCACCTCGGGCTCCAGCGGGAAGTCCGCGCTGGCACGCAGCCACCCCACGCAGCCACCCACCTCGAACGCCGCATTCGGGCCGTTCTTCACGGGCTTGCCCTGCTCGCGGGACAGCAGCTCGGCGAGCGCCTCCGCGTTCGCCTCGACGGCGTCCGCGGCCCGGTGCAGGTACTCGGAGCGCTTCGCGTGGCCCAGCCCCGCCCAGTCCGGCTGGGCCGCGCGGGCGGCGGCCACGGCGTCGTCGAGCTCGGCGGTGGTGGACTCGTGGACCGTGCCGACCACCTCCCCCGTGGCGGGGTCCAGGATCTCGCGGCCGGACGGGTCCGTGATGGCGGAGAGCAGGTCTTGGCAGGTGTTCACAGTGGCTCCTCTGGGGCGGTGGACGGGCGGCGCGGGTGAGCGCGGCCGGCTGCCCCCATTGTGCCGTGGATCACTCGCGCGCAGCAGGCGCCGGAGGTGCTGCGCAGGCAGAGACAAGTGGGGCGCACTGTGGGACAAGGTGCTGCGATGTGGTCCAGGACACACTGGGGACAACGATCCCCGGACCACAGGAGGCCCCCGTGGCAGAGACCACCACCCTTGCGAGACGTCACCTGTCCACCACGTCCGTGGTGTTCATGATCATTGCGGCATCCGCCCCGCTGACCGTGCTGGCGGGCGGCGTCCCCACCAGTTTCGCGGTGTCCGGGCTGCTGGGCGTGCCCCTGGGCTACCTGGCGCTGGGGATCGTGATCATGGTCTTCGCCGTGGGCTACGGCGCCATGAGCGGGCACGTGCAGAACGCCGGAGCGTTCTACGCCTACGTGACCGAGGGTCTGGGCAACCGACAGGGCATTGCCGCGGCCATCCTGGCCCTGGTGTCCTACAACATGATGCAGGTGGGCCTCTACGGCCTGTTCGGCTTCTCCCTGGCCACCCTGCTGTCCTCGACCCTGGGCGTGGCCGTCCCGTGGTGGGTGGCCGGGGGGATCGGGTGGCTGGTGGTCGCCGCGCTGGGCGTCAACAGCGTGGACCTCTCCGCGAAGGTGCTGGGCTTCCTGGTGGCCCTGGAGTTCCTGGTGGTCACCGTGGTCTCCGTGATGGCCCTGGTCAGTGCCCCGGAGGGCCTGTCCCTGGAGACCGTGAACCCCTCACACTTCCTCACCGGGGGTGTGGGCGTGCTGCTCGCCTTCGGCATCGCCGCGTTCATGGGCTTCGAGTCCGGCGCCATCTACTCGGAGGAGACCAGGAACCCGCGCCACACCGTGGCCCGTGCCACGTACATCGCGGTGGGTGTGATCGCCGTGTTCTACGCGCTGTCCGCGTGGGCGCTCTCCGTGGGGGTGGGCCCGTCCGCGATCGTGGGGGCCTCCCAGGAGCTCGGGCCGGACCTGGTGTTCGCGTGGCTCGGCGAGCGCAGCCCCGCCCTGGCCACGGTGGCCAACGTCCTGTTCATCACCTCGCTGCTCGCGGCCCTCGTGGCGTTCCACAACGGCGCGGCCCGCTACTTCTTCGCCCTGGGCCGCACCGGCGTGCTGCCCCGCGTGCTGGGCCGGGTGTCCGCCCACTCCGGCGCCCCCTTCGCGGGGTCCCTCGCGCAGTCCGTGGTGGGCCTGGTGGTCATCGTGGTCTTCGCGGTGGCCGGAGCGGGGTCGGAGCTCGGGGAGATGTTCCCCGTGCTCACCCTGTTCACGTGGCTGACCAACGCCGCCGCCTTCGGCCTGGTGTTCCTGCTGGCCGTGACGTCCGTGGCCGTGGTGGCCTGGTTCGCACGGGACCACCACGGCCACGGGCTCTGGACCCGGCTGGTGGCCCCGGTGATCTCGGCCGTGGCCCTGATCGCCGTGGCCGCACTGATCCTCTCCAACTTCGACCTCATGATCGGCGCGGAGGGCTTCTCCCCGCTGGTGGTCGTGATGCCCGGGATCATCATCGGCTCCGGCGTGGTGGGCCTGCTGTGGGGCGAGGTGCTGCGCCGCACCCGCCCGGAGATCTACGCCGGGATGGACCACGTGGACCGGATCCCCGAGTCCCAGGAGATCCCCGTGGTCCCCGAGCGCCGCTGAGCCCACCCCGTTCCCGGACGACGACGCCGCACCCGGCCCACGGACGCCCTGCACCACCGTGCACCACCCGCCGGCACCGGGCGCCCGAGGCGCGCTCGGCACCCGGGTGACCAGGCGGCGTCGTCCGCACCCTGTTCGTCCCGACAACCCGCAACCCCTGGAGGTACCCGTGAGCAACCCGCATGTCGTGATCGTCGGAGCCGGTTTCGCCGGCCTGGTGGCCGCCCGTGAACTGCAGATGGCAGGCGTGGACGTGGAGATCGTGGAGGCCCGCGACCGCGTGGGCGGCCGCGCCTGGACCGAGGAACGCATGGGCCGTCCCCTGGAACTGGGCGCCACGTGGGTGCACTGGATGCAGCCGCACGTGTGGAGCGAGATCACCCGCTACGACCAGAGCATCTACCCCAGCCCGTTCTGCGACGACGCCTACTGGATCACCGGGGGCCGGGTGGAGCACGGCACCGAGGCGGACCTGGATGCCGCTCTGGCCCGCCCCATGGCCAAGATCTTCGAGGACTCGCGGGAGTTCTTCCCGTACCCGTACGAGCCCCTGCACGTGCTGGACGAGAGCAGCGGCAGCACCCCCGAGCTGCGGGAGCGCTTCCGCGCGGCGGACCAGGGCAGTGTCCTGGACTGCCTCAAGGGCGGTGACTTCACCCAGGAGGAGCGGGACCTGTGCGACGCGTACTGGTCCGCCGCGTACATCGGGGACCCGCACCAGGGGTCACCGCTCATGGCCAAGCAGTGGGCGGCGCTGTCCGACCACCGGTTGAGCCTGGTGGACGAGCAGACCCTGCGCTTCAAGCTCACCCACGGCATGCGGGGACTGTACGAGAACATCGCCGCGGACCTGCGCTGCCCCATCCGCCTGAACACCCCGGTCACGGCGGTCGACCACCGCTCCGACGGCGCCACGGTCACCCTGGGCACCGGCGAGAAGATCTCGTGCGACAGCGTGATCGTCACGGTGCCGGTGGGGGCGCTGCCAACCATCGAGTTCACCCCGGGCCTGCCCTCGGGGATGCGCACCGTGATCGACCAGCGCTGGAACTCCACGGGCTGCAAGATCTGGGTCAAGGTCAAGGGCCACCACAGCATCCTGGGCTACGCCCCCACCCCTCACAAGGCCGCCGTGTTCCGCAGCGAGTTCTTCATGGACGACGACACCACCATCTGCGTGGGCTTCGGCTCCCACCACGACGCCGTGGACCTCACCGACCCGCGGGACGCCCAGGCAATCGTGGACCAGTGGCGCCCCGACCTGGAGGTCGTGGACTGCACGGGCCACGACTGGGTGGCGGACAGGTGGAGCGGTCAGGCGTGGGCCACGCTGCGCTCAGGGCAGTTCACCAACGGCTGGCACCACTTCCGCTCCACCGACTCGCGGCTGCGCTTCGCCGGGGCGGACTGGGCGCGCGGCTGGCGCGGCGTGGTGGTGGACGGCGCCATCGAGACAGGCCTGTCCACCGCCCGGGACGTCCTCCGGGACATCCGCGCCTGAGCCGCACCGCAGGACGACGCCGCTCGCGCCCTTCCCGGGGCGGGCGGCGTCCGCGCGTGCGAACCGTGCCGGTGTGTCTGCGGCGCGCGGGATGCTCCGCGCGGTGCGACACGGAGGCCGCCGGCGGCGTCGTGCGCCGGCACTTTCAGGAGGAGCTGAGCACGCGGCGTCGGTAGGCGGTGGGGGACTCCCCGTACTCGGCCTTGAAGGCCTTGCTCACGTGGGCGGGATCCGTGAGGCCGTGCCGGGCGCTGATGGTGTGGACGGTGTCGTCCCGGTGGGCCGGGTCCACGAGCTCCGCGCGGATGGCGGCCAGGCGCACCGCGCGGATGTGGGCGGCCACCGTGAGGTGCTGCGCCGCGAACCGGCTGTGCAGCTGACGCACCGACACGTACAGGGCGCGGGCGATGGACCCCGGGGAGAGCTCCGGATCCGCGAGGTGGTCGGCGATGTACGCGGTGGCCTGCTGCACCAGGAGGTCCCCCGCGTGCGCCCCGGCCGGCTCCACCACCTCCGCGGAGAGCACACTGACCAGCATGTCCAGCGCGGAGCGCACCAGCTTGCTCGCGTGGGGGCCGCGCAGCAGGTCCATGTTCTCAGCCAGGTTGCGGAACATGGGAACGGCCACCCGGCCCAGACCGTCTTCCTGGCCGATGCGCTGGGCGGTCACCAGGTCCAGCTGGGCGGGGATCAGCTGCACCACCGAGCGCGGGAAGGTCATCACCAGGCTGTGCTGGGGGCCGTCGTAGACCAGCTCGTACGGGCGGTAGGCCGCGTACAGGCCCAGTCCGCCGGGACCCAGCACGCACTCCCGCCCGTCCTGGCGCAGCCGCGCCCGACCCTGCAGCTGCAGGCTCAGCTTGAGGTACTCCCCCGCGTCCCGGGCCACCATCTCGGCGGTGCGCACCACCCGGTGGGCGCCGGTGGTCATGTCGAAGAGGTGGACGTCGTCCAGTTCCACCGTGGTGAGATCCGCACGGAACTCGCTGTCCACGGGAGCGGTGATCTCCAGGGCCGCGAAAGAGGCGTTGATGGTCTCGCGCCACTGCGCGAGGGTGAGGTCCGTGCGGCGCCCGGCGGCTTCCTGGCCCGTCATGCGCGCCCCCTCTCGGATCCGCCCGCGGCACTGCGGGCCCGTGTCCGCATGCTACGCCGCCGCGGGCCGCGGCTCCGGGCGTCACCGGGGAAACACCCGCACCCCCTGCCCCTAGAGTGTTCTCAGACCGCGCCGCCGCCCGCCCTCGGGTGCGGCTCCCCGGGCCTGCACCGCTGCGGCCCCGACGTCCGGAGGACCACCATGTACGCCGATCCGAACGACATGAACGCCATCCGCGAGTTCCTTCACGAGATCCTGCGCAACGACCCCACTCCCCTGCACCTGGGCATCGAGCTGGGCGAGATCGAGCAGGGCCGGGTGAGCATGACACTGAGCATCGAGGACTTCATGGCCAACGGCCACGGCATCTGCCACGGCGGCTACCTCTTCACCCTCGCGGACACGACCCTCGCGTACTGCTGTGCGACCGCCGGTGCGCCCATCGTGACCCGCAACGCCGAGATCACGTTCACGGCCCCCGCCCAGAAGGGCCAGACGGTCACCGCCACGGCCACGCGCCGGGTGAGCTTCGGCAGGAACCAGATCTGCGACGTCGTGCTCGAGGCCGACGGCGCCGTGGTCGCCTACTTCACCGGCCAGGGCACCACCCCGCCAGCCCCGAAGACCCAGGTACAGGCCTAGGGGGAGCTCCACTCACACGGCGTCCGTGCGGTGGACGATCCGCCCGTCGCACACCGTGAGCTCCGCCGTGACGTCCTTGAGCTCGGAGGGGTCCGCGTCGAACGGGTTGCGGTCCAGGAGGACGAGGTCCCCCAGGAACCCCTCCTCGATGCGGCCCAGCCGGTCCTCGTCGAAGGACGCCTTGGCAGCCTCCACGGTGTAGGCGTCCAGGGCCTCGGCCACAGTGACGTTCTGGACGGTGTCCGCGACCTGCCCGGAGACGGTGGTGCGGGTGACGCACGCGGAGATCCCGAGCCACGGGTTCGCGGTGGTCACGGGAAAGTCCGAGTTGCTGGGCGCAAGGATCCCGCGGTCCAGGAACGTGCGCATGGGGTACGTGCGGGCCATCCGCTGCGGGCCGAGGTTCCGGCAGTAGGAGTCCCCCAGCTCGTGGATGAACGCCGTGGAGGACGCCGCCACGATCCGGTTCTCCACCAGCCGCCGCAGGTCCTCCTCGGTGGGCAGCGCGCAGTGCTCCACCCGGTGCCGCCGGGTGGTGACGAGCGCGCGGTAGGCAGCCTCGGCGTCGTCGTCCTCCGCCGCGACCTCCCGGCCCGCGCCCTCGATGAGGTCCAGGGCCTGCTCCACGGCCCGCTCGCCGATGCCGTGGATGGCCAGCCGCAGCCCGTTGCGCAGCGCCTGGGCGGCCATGGGGGCGATGTCCGGGGTGTCGTAGTAGAGGATGCCGCACGAGTCGCCGCCCTCAAACGGTTCCGCGACCGCCGCGGTCTGCCCGCCCACGGAACCGTCCAGGATGAACTTCATGCCCTGGATCCGCACCATGTCGTCCCCGAGCCCGCTGCGGATGCCGGTGCCGATCACCTCGTCGTAGCTGCCGTGGAAGTCCCCCAGCTCCAGCGCGAAGTACCACGGGCGGAACCTGGTGCTCAGCTCCCCGGTCTCCTGCAGGTGCAGGTACGTGCCCATCTCCAGGGGCCCGGTGCTCATGTCGTGGACCGTGGTGAGGCCCCACGCCGCGAAGTCCTGCTGCGCCACGCGCATCCCGTCCAGCAGCTCGCGCGGCCCACTCTCGGGCAGGTCCGCCAGGGACATCGCCGTCTCCTGCAGCAGGCCCGTGGGCTCGCCGGAGCCGTCCCGCACGATCCGACCGCCGGAGGGGTCCGGGGTGTCCGCCGTGATCCCCATCCGCTCCAGTGCCGCGGTGTTCACCAGGGCCATGTGGGCGCAGGTGCGCTTGAGGTACACCGGGTGCTCCGGGGCCGCCTCGTCCAGGTCCTCGCGGGTGGGCCCGGGGCCCTCCATGCGGTGCTCGTCGTAGCCCCAGCCGACCACCCACTCGCCCGGCTCCGCGGCGGTCGCGGCCTCGCGGATGGCGGCCACGACATCGCCCGCGCGCGGTGTCGTGGCCGGGCGGCAGTCCGCGTTCAGCGCCAGTCGGGCGTAGAGGCCCGGATGGCCGTGGGTCTCGATGAACCCCGGCACGAGGTACCGCCCGCCCGCGTCCACGACCGGTGCGGAGGGGGCCGCGCGGCGTCGTGCCTCCTGCGGCTCCCCCACGAACGTGATCACGCCGTCCTCGACCACGACCCCCTTCGGCTCGCGCTCGAACGCCCCTCCGGGGCGGTGCACGACGGCGTCCAGCACGGTGACGCTGCGGGTGGTCGGCTGCTCCATGGGGGTCTCCTGGTGGTTAGTGGAATGCGGGCCTCGGTGCGCCGGCCCGGTCCGCCAACTCGGGCCCTGTGCTCCGGAGCTGCGGCGCGGCCCGACGGCGCGCTGGCCGCACGTCGTCGTCAGCGCTGCAGCAGGTCGCCGGTGATCTGGTCCACGTTCTGCTCCTCGTCCCGGCGGATCAGGCGCCGCGCGAAAATCGAGGAGACCAGGGAGATCAGCGCGAGCACCAGCAGCAGCAGGGTGGGCCCGAGCGAGGTGCCGCCGGTCGCCCCCAGGATCCACGCGGCCAGGGCGGGCATGAACCCGGCGACCACGCCTGCAATGTTGGCGCACAGGGCGATGGCCGAGTACCGCACCTTCACCGGGAACAGCTGGGTCAGCACGGTGCCGACCGGGGCGTACGGGATGGAGGCGAAGCCGATGCCCAGGACCATGGCGGCGGTGATCAGCACCGTGCTGCGCGTGTCCACGAGCCAGAAGATGGGGAACGCCAGGACCGCTGCGATGGCGTAGCCCACGACCACCACGATGGAGGGCGAGGTCCGGTCCGCGATCTTGCCCGCGATGGTCATGGTGATGATCTCCGCGACCGCGCCCCACGTGATGGCCGTGAGGATCACCGTGGAGGGCATGCCCAGCTGGCCGGTGGCGTAGCTGATCATGAAGGTGGTGAGCACGAAGAACCCGGCGTTGCCGAAGAGGTACGTGCCGATGCCCAGCAGCAGCCGGCCGGGCACGGTGCGCACGATCTCGACGGCGGGCAGGCCCTCCTTGACCTCGGGCGCGGCGGCGCGGGCGGCCTGGGCGTCCTTGTAGTCGTCAGTCTCGTCCACGCGCAGCCGGATCCACACGCCCACCACGACCAGCAGGATGGAGATCAGGTACGGGATGCGCCAGGCGCCCTCCAGGAACTTCTCCCCGGACAGTCCCACCACGGCGGCCACGATCATGGAGGAGAGGATGGTGCCGGTGGGAGAGCCCAGCTGCACGACGGCCCCGTAGAACCCGCGCTTGTCCTCCGGTGCGTTCTCCACGGCCATCAGGGTGGCCCCGCCCCACTCGCCGCCGGCGGCCATGCCCTGCACGAACCGCAGCGCGGCCAGCAGGACCGGTGCCACGATCCCCGCCGTCTCGTAGGTGGGCAGCACGCCGATCAGGGCGGAGGCCAGGCCCATCACCACGATGGTGACCATGAGGATGGTGCGCCGCCCGAGCCGGTCCCCGAAGTGCCCGGCGAGCAACGCACCCACGGGGCGGGCGAGGAACCCGATGCCGAACAGCAGGAAGGACTGGATGACCTTCAGCGCCGGGTCCTCCCCGCCGAAGAACAGCGGCGCGAAGACGATCGAGGCGGTGGTGCCGAACAGGAAGAAGTCGTACCACTCCAGGGACGTCCCCACGTAGGCGCCGATCAGGGCGCGGCGGGCCTTGCGGGGGTTGTGCTCGCGGACCGGGGCGGTCTCGGGCGTGGGGGACATGTGGACCTCTGGGTCGGGGACGGCTGGGCGGGCCCGCGTGCTCACGATCATTCACGAGGTCGTGGCCCTGGTCATGTCACTATGTGACCTGCTCCGCACGCCGTCAACTGGTGCGGGACGGCCCCCGCCTCAGCCCCGCAGCGTGCGCACGAACTCCCACAGGGTCTCGGCGGCCGCCGGGAGGTTGTGCGCGAAGCCCTCGAGGTCCTCGCTCGTGTCCCGGCGGTAGTTCACGCAGAGCTCGTAGCCGTCCGTGTGGGTGGTGTAGGTGACCCCGAAGCCCTCGGGCGTGGTGGGGGCGAATGCGTAGCGCACGATCCGGTCCGAGCTGCCGATGGACGTGGTGGAGAGGAAGTCCCGGCGCAGCGCGGCGAGCGCGGGGAGCTCGAAGAACGGAGACTCCTCACCCAGCGTGGCGGCCACGGTGGCGAGTCCCAGCAGGTGGCGGTCCACACCGTGGGCGCGCTTGCACGCCTTGACCCAGGCGCGGTGGGCGTCCAGAGCGGCGGTGAACTGCTCTGCGGTGGCCGTGCCCTCGTGCAGTGCGCGGACGAACGACACGGCCTGCGGGGTGACGGGGCGCAGGCACTCGGTGCGCCCGGCCTGGTACTCGCGCACATCCACGGCCTCGTAGACGCCGCGGGGCCTGCCGTACGTGGCAACCTGGGCGAGCAGCATGATCAGCTGCTGCGCAGCGTCGTCGCTGATGCGGAAGGGGCGCTCGGCGCGGTGCAGCCGGGGCACGAACACACGGTGCACGCCCAGCAGGGCGGCCTCGCTGCGGTAGGCGGCGGTCGCGGCCACGAGCTCCTCGCGCAGCGGTGCGTCCAGTTCCCAGGTGAGCGCGCGGGGTGCGGGGGTCTCGGCGGGCGGCTCCTCGTCCGGGATCGTGACCTCCTGCAGTGCGCCGACCACCGCGAGGATCGTGGCGCCGTCCACGGTGCTGTGCTCCACGTGCATCGCGAGCCAGTCGTCCTCCAGGCACACCTCGTACGTGATGGGCTTGTACGCCCACGCGTGGCCCACCTCGAACGCGGAGCGCTCCAGGTGCTCCACCACCTCAGCGCGAGCCTCCACCACGTTGACCACGAACAGCATGCGCGTCAGCCGCTCGTAGACCTCCCGGTTGTGCTCCACGCCGGTGAGCCGCTCCAGCAGGGGCGCGGCCACCTCGCCACCCAGGTAGGACAGCGCCCCGAAGGGCAGCTCGGTCTCGCGCGGCTCGTCCCGCTCGACCACGGCGCGCAGGGCCTCGGCCACCGAGCGCAGGGGCAGCGGCTTCAGCTGCGGGGTACCGATGGGCATCGCGTACAGCCTGCCGCGGTGGATCACGCCGATCTCCGGGACCGCGGCGGGGGCCGGCTCCGCCGTGGTTTCCCGGTGCGGTGACGACGACGCCGCCCAGCCCGGTCTGCGGATCTCGTCCCGTTCCGGAAGGGGGTGCCTGATGCCTCCCTCCAGGCACTCCCACTGGGTCATGTCCACGGGGTTGCCGCGCGGATCGACCTCCTGCGGGGTCTCCCGGCGGACCTGCCGCAAGTGCACGGACGCCGCCCGGTACACGAGCTCGGCGGCACGACCCACGCCCGGCGCCCCGAAGTCCCCGGTGATCTGGAAGCCCACGCTCGTGGTCAGGGGCAGGGGCGTGCGGACTGTGAGGTAGCCGTCCAACCACTGGCAGGAGAGCCAGCTGCGCCCCTCGGCGTCCTCGGAGCGGGCGAAGCCCTCGAGGGCGGCCTGCAGCCGCGGGCCCTCCTCAGACCCGAACCGCCGGACCTCGGTACGGGTCGCCGCGAGCGTCTCCGCGTCCACGAGGGGCTCGGCAGCGGTGAGGAAACGCTGAAGCGTCTCGCCCAGAGGCGGCACGGGGAGCGGCTTCACGCTCATGGCGGGGTCCTTTCGGTGGGTGGGGCAGGCCCTGGGGTGGAACTCAGTTCTCGCGCTGGTACCTCTCGATGGCGCTCGCCAGCCGCTCCACGCCCTCGCGGATCACGTCCGGGGCGTGGGTCACGAAGGACAGCCGCATGGTGGAGGTGTCCGGATCGTGCGCGTAGAACGAAGCACCGGGCACGAAGGCCACGCCCTCCTCCACGGCCATCTCCAGCAGCCGGGTGGTGTCGATGCCGTGGCCCAGACGCGCCCACAGGAACATGCCGCCGTCCGGGCGGGTGACCTGGGCACCGTCGGGCAGCACCCGCTCCAGCTCCGCGTACATGGCCCGCGCGCGCTCGGCATAGACGGGACGGACACGCTGGAGGTGCGCCTCGACGTCGGCGGTCTCCAGGTAGCGTGCCACGGCCAGCTGGTCCGGCACCGGGGACTGCAGCCCGATGGCCTGCTTGGCCACGGTGAGCGTGAACTGGATGGCGCCCTCGGAGCGCATCCACCCCACCCGCACGCCCGGGGCGATGATCTTGGACACCGAGTTCAGCAGGATGGTCTGCGCGGACATCCCCGGCAGGGACGCGATGGGCGGCATGGGGTCGCCCGCGTAGGCCAGTTCGCCGTACGGGTCGTCCTCCACGAGCGCCGTTCCCGTGCGCAGCAGCACGTCCGCGACGGCGCGGCGCCGCTCCATGGACATGCAGATGCCGGCGGGGTTCTGGAAGGACGGGATCAGGTACACGAACTTGGGGTGGTGCTCCCCGATCAGCCGCTCGAGCTCGTCCGGCAGCACACCGTGCTCGTCCGTGGGGACACCCACCATGTGCGCGCCGTTGAGGTCGAAGGCCTGCACCGCGGCGAGGTACGTGGGGCGCTCCACCAGGATGGTGTCCCCTGGGTTCACGAGAGCCTGCGCCACCACGAAGAGCCCCTCCTGGGAGCCCGTGGTCACCTGGATCTGCTCCGCGGTGGTGGGCAGGTCACGGCTGATCCGGAGCGCCGCCTGCTCGCGCAGCTCCGGCTCCCCCTCGCTGGAGGCGTACTGCAGGGCACGCTGCGGCTGGTGCTCGAAGACCCACGCGTAGGCCGCCCGGACGTCCTCCACCTCGAAGTAGTCCGGATCCGGGACACCGCCCGCGAAGGAGATCACCCCTTCCTTGGAGACGATCTCCAGCAGGTCCCGCACGGGCGAGGTGTCCACCCCTGCCAGACGGTCGGCAACGCGGAACGAGAAGGTCTCCGAAGTACTCATGCCGCCAGTATCCCACCGGCTCAGGACCCGCTCCCGCAGCGGCCGCGCCGTGTGCTCAGGAGGCCTGCAGGGGGTCCACGCACCACGCCCGCACCAGGGAGAGCACGTGCCGGTCGAAGGAGCGCTGCGCGCCCTCCCCGGCAACCACGGGACGGCGCAGCTCGATGGTCACCCAGCAGCGCCAGGCCCCGGCGCCCCCCGGCTGCCGCGGCGCAGCCGCCGTACCACCCACCACACGGCGACGAGGACCACGCTGACCAGCACCACTCGGGAGAAGATCCCCGCGTACTGCTCGGCGATGTGCCAGTTCTCACCCAGCACGTAGCCGACCAGCACAAAGAAGGTGTTCCAGATCAGCGAGCCGGCCGCACTGAGCAGCACGAAGCTTGCAAAGGGCATCCGCTCGATGCCGGCGGGGATGGAGATCAGGGAACGGAAGATGGGGACCATCCGGCCCAGGAAGACGGTGGCCCTGCCGTGGCGCGCGAACCACTCCTCGGTGCGGTCCAGATCCGCGAGGTCCACCAGGGGCATCTTCGCCACCACGAGGCGCAGGCGACGGCGCCCCACGGCCGCGCCGATCCAGTACAGGGCGGTCGCCCCCACCACCGAACCGAGCGTGGTCCAGAAGATGGCCTCCACCAGGGTGAAGCTGCCGCGGCTCGCGGTGAACCCGGCCAGCGGCAGGATCACCTCGGACGGCAACGGAGGGAAGAGGTTCTCGAGCGCCACCAGAAGACCCGCCCCGGGGGCTCCGATGGACTCCATGACGTCCACCACCCACCCAGAGATCCCGGTCATCGGTGAAGCGCTCTCGGACGGTGTGGCAGCCAGGGTGACAGGCAGGGACATGAAGAAGTTCTCCGCGCGTGGTCGTCAGGGGAGTCAACCACGCTATCCGAGGCGGCTGGGGTTGTACTCCGAGCTCTCCGGGCAGAACCTGGGCAGATCCCGTGGAACCGGGCGCCCTGCGGAACGCGGGAGCAGCACCGGCCTCCCGCAATGCGTTTGAATGGGCGCATGCGTCTGTGGTCCGTACACCCGTCTCTGCTCGACCGTCGCGCCCTCGTAGCCTGCTGGCGGGAGGGTCTGCTCGCGCAGAAGGTGCTGCTGGGGCGGACGAAGGGCTACACGAACCACCCGCAGCTGGAGCGGTTCCGTGCCACGAGCGATCCTGTCGCCTCCGTGGTCACCTACCTGCACGGCATCGCGGACGAGGCGGACCGCCGCGGCTACTCCTTCGACCGCACCCGTCTGGTGGGTCCGCCGGAGCCGGGCGTCTCGCTCACCGTCACGGACGGCCAGCTCGCGTACGAGTCCACCTTCCTGCTGCAGAAGGTCCTCGGGCGGGACCCGGGGTGGGCGGCCACCACCCTTGCCGAGCTCTCACCGGAGGAGGTCCGGCCACACCCCGTGTTCGTGCGCGTCGAGGGTCCCGTGGCCTCGTGGGAGCGCGTCAAGGACTGAGCTTACGATCACCTCGTGCCCTCCCGCGGACGCGGCCGTGCCGATGCTCCCCTACCTGGGACGAGTCACGGTCGCCGCCGCGCTGAACCCGAGGATCGCGCTGTTGAACTGAGCCAGCCTGCCCAACGAAAGGCCACCACTCATGAGCCACCTCTTCCAGACCGTCGACACCCCGGACGGCCCCTTCACCGCCGTCGCCGGACCGAGCGGCGCCGTGATCGCCTCCGGGTGGACGGACTCGGTGACCACGCTGCTCTCGCGGGTGCGGCCGGAGAACCGGCCCGGCGCCGTCGTGCCCGGAACCGTGACGGCGGTGGACGCGGTCCTCGCGTACTACGACGGTGGTCCCCGCAGCGTGACAGACGTTCCCGTGGAGCTGCACGGCACCGACGGCCAGCTCGCCGGGTGGGAGGCGCTGCGCCGGATCGCCCCCGGGCGGCCGTTGACGTACACGGAGTTCGCGGCGCAGCTGGGGAACCCGCGGGCGGTGCGGGCGGCGGCGTCCGTGTGCGCGCGCAATCCCGTGGCGCTGTTCGTGCCGTGCCACCGGGTGCTGCGCGCGGACGGATCACTGGGCGGGTTCGCGTGGGGTGAGGACGTCAAGCAGCGTCTGCTGGACCGCGAGGAGCGGACCACCACGGTGTGAACGGGCTCCCGGGCAGTCGTCCCGGGACGGGATGACAGACTGGACGGGTGGAACGAGAGCGCACGGAGAACGGTATGAGCTGCAGCGTTGTCATCCCAGTGCGCAACGACGTCCGCTACCTCGAGCGCTGCCTGCGGGCCCTCGGGCAGCAGACGTGCCCTCCGAACGAGATCGTGGTGGTGGACAACGGCTCCACGGACGGCCTGGCGCACCTCCTGGACCGCCACCCAGAGGTGCGCAGCGTGGCGGAGCCCGTGCGCGGCGTCGCCATCGCGGCAGCCGCGGGGTACGACGCCGCCCGAGGGGACATCATCCTGCGCTGCGACGCGGACAGTGTGCCGGCCCCCGGGTGGATCGAACGGCACGTGAGCATTCTGGACGCGGCGCAAACGGCACCCCGCGGCTCTTCGGCGCACAGGGGCACCGGACGGCAGCGGGAGACCGTAGCCGTCTCCGGGATCGCCCGTTTCGGCCCCCGCCACCCCGAGCTCGGACGTCTCACCGGCGCGGCCTACATCACGGCATACCGGCTCGTGGCTGGCACTGCCCTCGGCCACTGGGCCCTGTGGGGCTCCAACGTGGCGTTTCGGCGGGAGTGGTGGGAACAGGCGTCACCCCACGTCCACCGGACTCCGCGCGTGCACGACGACTTCGACCTCAGCTTCCGGGTCCAGCCCCACCAGCGTGTGGTCATGGACCCGCACAACGTTGCGGTGGTTTCCTGGCGCGCGGTGGTCTCCCCCGCGCGCATCCGCCGCCAGCTGGGCATGGCCGCCGCCACCGTTCTCACGAACTGGGCGGACGAACGGCCGTGGGTGCGGTGGGAAGGCCGCCTTGCCTGGCGGAGCGGCGGGCATCGGTGACCCGCGGGGCGGCTGGGGCCGGTGAGGCACGGAGGACACGTGGAGGAGTGGGCTGGGCCTCCGTGGGACGGCCGCTCGGGTCGGTCCTGGGGGCCACCACGTGCTTCACCGCGATCCTCGCGGCGGCGTACTACGCGCTGGACACGTGGTGGGTGGACACGGCCGTGCTGATGCTCGCGGGGCTTGGACAGGTGCTCGCGTTCCTGTGGTTCCGGGCGGCGGCGCCGCGGGCCATCTGCTCGCTGGTCCTGCTGGCCGCCGCGCTCAGTGCCGCCGCGCAGCTCTACAGTGCGATCTGGTGGTGGGACATCCTCATGCACTTCGTGACGCTGCACGCCCTGGTGTGGATGGCGTGGAACCGTGCCCTCACGGGGAGCCCTGAGCTGCGGGCACGTGCGCGGTCCCGGCCAGGGGAGGCATTTGCGCTGTGCGCGGTGGTGGGGTTCCTCATCGCGGTCGTGTGGGAGGTCATGGAGCTGCTGGGGTTCCTGTTCGTGACACCGGAGATCCACATTCCGCTGCTGGACACCCTCGGGGACGTGGCCGTGGGCGTGCTCGGTGCGGCGCTGGTGGGCTTCAACCGCGAACCGCGCTGAGTTCCCACCGGCTTCCTGCCGAGCCTCCCCGAGACCGGGGTGCCCGGGGGCAGTGCGGTGGCGGGGCGACGTCGTCGGGCCCGGCATGCAATTCTTGATCCCATGTCGCACGAGAACCCTTCCCAGAAAGCCCCCACCACCGCCGAGGAGTGGGACGAGCGCTACGGCACCGCGAACCTGTGGAGTGGTGAGCCCAACCAGACCCTCACCACGGTGGTTGCGGACCTCGTGCCGGGAACGGTGCCGGACGTCGGGTGCGGCGAGGGCGCCGACGCCGTGTGGCTGGCCCGGCACGGCTGGAGCGTGACCGCGCTGGACCTCTCCCGCGTGGCGGTCGAGCGAGGGCGGGCACGGGCGGACGCCGCCGGGCTGGCGATCACGTGGCTCGTGCAGGGGTTCGGGGAGGCGGAGACCGGGAAGTTCGACCTGGTCTCCGTGCAGTACCCGGCCATCCCGCGCGGCGGTGACGAGCATGTGGAGGAGGCGCTCGAACGGGCCGTGGCGCCGGGAGGAAGGCTGCTGTTCGTGCACCACGACATGGACGAGGCGCCCCACGGGTACGACACGCAGGACTACGTGATGCCGCAGCACGTGCTCGCGCACGTGGCCGGGCGCGGGTGGGAGATCGAACGGGACGAGGTCCGCGAGCGCCATGTGCCGGGCGGGGCCGGTGCGGGGCACAGCCGGGACCGGGTGGTGCTGGCTCGAAAAGTCTGACGCACCGGGCAGGCCGCGCGGGTCCGCGAGCGCCATGTGCCGGGCGGGGGCGCCGGCGGTTCCTCGTTGAACGACGCCGGGCCTGCGGGCCCAGGGCAGCACGCCCCACAGAGCGGTCCCCCACTCAGCGAGGCTCGATCCCCCAAGAACCGAGTCTCGCGTCGAACGCGTCCTCAGCAACGGCGGAGCTCCATTGCCTCGGGCAGAGGGTACCTCCGGTGCAGGCGTGCTGCTGCCTTCCACCGACGACACCGGGACGGGATCCTGGACGCGCCGGGAAAGGCCGCGAGTGAGTTTAGTTGCTCGCTTCTAAGTTGTCCACAATTGAATGCATACGGGTGGCACTTCCTGGTGGTCGGCCAGGGCTCCGGGCGCGTCGGGGAGCCTTGGTCGTTGAAAGGGCGGGCGGTTCAGAAGCTGCCGCCCACGCCACCGCCCATTCCACCCGGGCCGCGACCGCCGGGCCCGCCGGGGGCCCCACCGGGACCGACGCCGGGGCCACCACGACCCGGGCCCCCGAAACCGCCGGATCCGCCGTCGGGACCACCGGGGCCCCTCTCGCGGACGGACCCGCCGCCGCCGATGAACCCGCCACGGTGGCCGCCGCGGGAGGAGCCGTAGCCCTGGTCGTCGCCGTAGCCGCTCCCGTACGAGGAGCCGCCGAAGAGTCCACCCAGCCCGCCCGGGCGACGGCCACCACCGAACAGTCGGGAGAGCAGCCCGGGACGCCCGCCCACACCGTCGCCGCCCGTGAGTCCGCTCCACACCGCGGAGCCGACGAACCCGGCCGCCAGCGACGCCAGGACCGTACCGCCCCCGCCGAGCGAGCCCGTGAGGCTGCTCATGCTCCCCGGCTGGCGCATTTCCAGGCGGGTCGCCGAGCGGGCGAGCGACGCGGAGGACGTGTCCGCGGGAGACTCACCGTTCCGAGCGAGCGCGGCAAGAACCTCCTGACGCTCGGTGGGCGTCATCGCCGCGAACGCCTCCTCGTGGGCCTTCTCGATCTGCTCCGGGCTGCTCGTGGACAGCAGGTACCGGTACCGGGCCACGGCGTCCGTGCTCTGGGCGGATCCGTACGCGCTGGTGGTCATGGTCGCACTCTCCTTCGTGGATTCCTTGCGGGCTGTCGGCCCGTGCTTCCACGGTAGGAACGGCAGGTGTGGCCCGTGCTGGCGGCGGCTGTGCGGGGGCTGTGGGGCGTGTGCCGGTGAGGGGTGACGACAGCGCGGGAGGTGCGCATGCGACGTCGGCAACGGGTCAACCCGTCCCGGGAACCCGCCCAGAGAGGGGCAGCGACCCCGGGACGAAGAACGTCGCAGGGGCCGCCGCATGCCTGTCCGTGGGGGCTGGGCCTGATAAGGGCTACAGACCCTCGCCCGAGGGGGAGACCAGGATCTTGACCGCGGTCTCGGTGCGGTTGATGAGAGTGTCGAAGCCCTCCTCGACCAGGCCCTCCAGGCCAATCTTGCCGGTGATGAACGGCTTGAGGTCGATCTTGCCGGACTCCACGAGCGCGATGGTCGCGGGGTGCGAGTTCACGTAGGCGATCGTGCCCCGCAGGTCGATCTCCTTCATGACCAGCTTGTGCATGTCGAAGTCCGCACGCTTGCCCCAGATGGAGACGACCACAAGTACCCCTGTGGGACGCAGTGCATCCATGAGGGTATCGAGGACCACCTGGACGCTCGTGCACTCGAAGGCGACGTCCGCGCCCTTGCCGTTGGTGAGCTTGCGGACCTCCTCAGCCACGTCCGTCTCCCGGGGGTCCAGTGCGTAGTCGGCGACACCGGCCTCGACGGCCTTCTCGCGGCGCAGGGTGCTCAGTTCGGACATCACCACGGTGACGCCCAGGGCCTTGAGGACGGCGGCCGTCAGCAGACCGATGGGGCCGGCACCACCCACGAGGGCGACGTCACCGGCCTTCGCGCCGGAGCGCTCGACCGCGTGGTAACCCACCGACAGCGGCTCGATCAGAGCAGCCTCGTCCAGGGGGATCTCGTTGGAGATCGGGTGCACCCAGCGGCGCTTCACGGAGATCTTCTCCCCCAGACCGCCGCCGCCACCGGCCAGGCCGATGAAGTTCATGTTCTCCGAGAGGTGGTAGTCCCTGCTGTCCGGACCGGTGTCCACACCCTCACCGATGATGTAGGGCTCGACGACGACGTGCTGGCCGACCTCCACGTCGTCCACACCGTCGCCAACGGCGTACACGACGCCCGAGAACTCGTGTCCCAACGTGACCGGGGACGTCTCGCCCGAGATGGGGTGCGGGGTGTCCGGCGTGGGGCAGAAGATGGGACCCTCGAGGTACTCGTGCAGGTCCGTGCCGCAGATGCCGCACCAGGCCACATCGATTCCCACCATGCCGGGTCCGACCTCTGGCTCGGGCAGGTCGTCGATGCGAATGTCCTTGCGTCCGTAGTAGCGTGCCGCTCTCATGAAGGGCTCCTCCCATAGGCGGACGCGGACGTCCCGCGCCCTGCCCCCAATTTTATGCTTTTGCGGCGCCGATCATGCGGTCGCAAGCTTCAGGACATCTGTTGTGAGAGGTAGTCACGCCAGAAAGCATCATCCGCCCAGCCCTCGAACATTCCCCTGGGCCTCAGCGCAACGGCCGGCGTCTGGTCCAGACGTTCGACCAGTCATTACACCCAGCTGCTTCGAGGAGACAGCGTGTCGAGAACGGATACAGAGACGCTAGGACCGGGTAGAGACGCTTCCGCCGATGCGCCTCCTCCTCCAGGACGCTTCTTTCGTCCAGCCAGGCTATGGAACAGCCGGCGGGAATGGCGGGGTACACTCCCAGGCCAACATTTCAGAGACGACCGTGGTGAGCACAGACATTCAGCACTCGAACATATGTTTTCAGCCAGGACGACATCACGGACTCATTGAGCCCCAACCACCTGGCGACCGGTGCTCTGCGCCGCCGCACTCACTACCCTTGGCCCCATGACCTCCTCCCCCACCCACCGCTTCACCGGCCACATCGCCGGCGTCGGAACCGAAGGCGGCACGCGCCTTGTCCTCGGCTGCTGGTCGAGCACCCCGCACGGGCCGTTCGCTGACGTGATGGTCGCGCACCCGGACGGCCGCCGTGAGCTGCTCGCCCCGGACCCGTGGGTCGCCGAGTTCGTCTCCGCCACCTACACGTTCGACGCCGTCACCCGCGTGCCCGTGAGCGTGACCCGCACCGGGTTCTCCCGTGGCTCGCGCTGGACGGTCACCGCCGGGCCCCTCGCCTGGCAGTTCAGCGTGGGCCCGCGAGCACCGCTGGGGTACCTCCTGCAGGCGGTGCCGCGCCCGCTCGGCGCGTCGCTCGGTTTCGCCCGCCTCACGGATCCGGTGGCGCGCCGCGTCATGCCCGGCGTGCGCACGCTGGGCACCGCGGGCGGCGGCCGCACCGAGTGGTACTCCGCGCACGACCTCCACACCATCACGTTCTCGCATGCCACGTGGGGCGGCCACGATCTGGGCCCCCTCACGGACATGACCCCCGCCCCGGACTTCGGCTTCAGCTCCACCCCGCGCCGCCCGAGCCTCACCGCCCTGACAAGTTCCGTCCGCCTGCCGGACGACGCCGCTCACGCGCCCTCCGCACAGCAGCTCACCTCGGGCGCACCCACGTGACGATCCGGCTGTGGACCACCAGCCCGGCAATCGCCAGCGCGAGCCACTGAACGGACTGAGCCATCGTTTCTCCTGGGGTGGCGGGCTCAGCGCCGGGCCACCCGCGCCTCCAACCCGGTCTTCACCGAGGGCCACTCGTGGGCGAGGACCGAGTACACCACGGTGTCCCGCAGCACCCCGTTGCGCTCCAACCGGTCCGCGCGCAGCACACCGTCCAGGCGCGCGCCAAGGCGTTCGATGGCGGTGCGCGACTGCTGGTTGGCCCAGCTGGTCTCGTAGCGCACGCACTGGCAGCCGAGCTCCTCGAACGCGTGGGTCATCAGCAGCAGCTTGGACTCCGCGTTGGTGCCCGTTCCGTGGGTGGAGGCCCGGTTCCACGTGTGGCCCACGCTCACGCGCGGCACTGCCCACTGGGGGTCGTAGAACGTGGTCATCCCCAGCACGGCGCCGTCCGCCTGCCGCACGGTCACGAAGGGCAGCATGAATCCCTCGTCCTGCCACGTGAGCCGCTGCTCCACGGCCGCCGCCATCCCGTCCGGGTCCGCGACGCTCGTGTACCAGCGCTCCCACATGCGCCCGTCCTCGGTGGCCCCGATCAGCCCGTCCAGGTGCTCGCGGCTGAGGGGTTCCAGGCGGACCAGCCGCCCGCGCAGTGTCACCGGTGTCCACGTCATGGGATCACTGTCTCACGACGACGCCGCGCGGTCCGCGCGCGCAGCCCGTGACAGGTTCACAACCGGGCATGACGGCGACTGCCTCCCTACAGGTGTATGCCCACCCCCAAGGGTGCTGACAGTATGGGAGCACCAGGTCGCACTCCATGTCCGCGGCGTGCGTCAGCTTCGTAGGAGGATCGTCATGTCCGCACACGAGAACCAGTCACCCCAGGTCCCGGGAGTTCCCGGCACCAGCGAGCCGACCGTCGAAGAGCCCACCGCAGCACACCCGCCGCTGCCACCCAAGCCGGATCAGGGCTCGCCCGAGCGTGTCACCCCCACGGGTGCCACCACGGACGTCCCGGCCACGAGCATGGCCCAGCAGGGTGACTACCTGACCACCGCCCACGGCACGCGGCTGACCACCTCGGACCTGACACTGAAGGCCGGTGCCCGCGGGCCCGTCCTGCTGCAGGACCACCACTTCCGCGAGAAGATCTCCCACTTCGACCACGAGCGCATCCCGGAGCGCGTGGTGCACGCCCGCGGCGCGGGTGCCCACGGCACGTTCCGCGGCTACGGCTCGGCCACCAAGCTCAGCCGCGCGGGCCTGTTCGCCAAGGACAAGGAAACCTCCGTGTTCGTGCGCTTCTCCACCGTGCTGGGCTCCCGCGGCTCGGGCGATCTGGCCCGTGACACCCGCGGCTTCGCCACCAAGTTCTACACGGACGAGGGCACCTGGGACCTGGTGGGCAACAACATGCCGGTGTTCTTCATCCAGGACGCCATCAAGTTCCCGGACGTCATCCACGCCGGGAAACCCCACCCGGACCGCGAGATCCCCCAGGCGCAATCCGCGCACGACACCTTCTGGGACTTCGTGTCCCTGCACACCGAAGCACAGCACCACGCCATCTGGAACATGTCTGACCGCGGCATCCCGCGCTCCTTCCGCACCATGGAGGGCTTCGGCGTCCACACCTTCCGCCTGGTGGCAGCGGACGGGAGCACCGTGCTGGTGAAGTTCCACTGGAAGCCGCACCTGGGTGTGCACTCGGTGGCGTGGGAAGAGGCCCAGCTGATCAACGGCGCAGATCCGGACTTCCACCGCCGTGACCTGGCGGACGCCATCGAGGCCGGGGCGTTCCCGCAGTGGGAGCTGGGCGTGCAGGTCTTCGAGGACAACGAGGAGCAGAGCTTCCAGGGCATCGACCTGCTCGATCCCACCAAGCTCGTGCCGGAAGAGCTGGTTCCCGTGCAACCCGTGGGTCTCATGACCCTGGACAGGAACCCCTCCAACTACTTCGCGGAGACGGAGCAGGTGGCGTTCAACCCGAACAACCTGGTCCCGGGCATCGACGTGACCAACGATCCTCTGCTGCAGGGTCGGCTCTTCTCCTACTTGGACACCCAGATCACCCGCCTGGGCGGTCCCAACTGGAACCAGCTGCCCATCAACCGTCCGCACGCCCCGGTCAACGACATGCTGCGGGACGGCTATCACCAGAGCGCCGTGCACTCCGGTGTGGCCCCCTACCGCCCCAACTCGCTGGACGGCGGCAATCCGTTCGAGACGCCCGAGGGCGAGCACGCGTTCATCGACTACCCGGCCCCCGTGGCGGAGTCCGTGAAGGAACGCGCCCGGCCACAGTCCTTCGACGACCACTTCTCCCAGGCGCGCATGTTCTGGCTCTCCCTGAGCGAGGTGGAGCGTGAGCACACCGCGCAGGCGTACGCGTTCGAGCTCGGCAAGTGCTGGGACGAGACCATCCGGGTGCGTCAGCTGCGGCACCTCTTCACGATCGATCCCGCGCTCGGCCACGCGGTGGCGCAGGCGCTGGGTCTGCCGGACCAGGAGCCCACCGTGGCTCCCGCCCAGGACGTGGACCCCTCACCGGCGCTGTCCCAGGTGGGTGGCACGTGGCCCGTGGCCGGGCGCCAGGTGGGTATCCTCGTGGGCCCGGATACGGACGCCACCCAGCTGACCGAGCTGGTCTCGGGCATCGACGCCGCGGGCATGGTCCCGCTGGTGATCGCACCCCAGGGCGGGGAGGTGACCCCCGGCGTCGTCGCCCACCGGACGCTGCTCACGGCGCGTTCCATCGAGTTCGACGCCGCCGTGGTCACCACCGCGGGTGCCCCCGCGCACCAGGTGGCTGCGGGCCTGGACGCGAAGGCCGGTGCCCCCAGCCCGGGCGACATCGACCCCCGCGTGAGCCTGCTGCTCAACGAGATGTGGCGCCACGCCAAGGCGATCGCCGCGTTCGGCCCCGGCACAGACGTGCTGGACGCCCTGCAGATCGCCCAGACGCCCGGCGTCGTGAGCGCGGACTCCGCCAAGGACGTACTGAGCACCGTGTTGGAACTGCTCGGCAGCCACCGGGTCTGGGAACGTTTCCCGACCACGGGTATGTTGGCCTAATGAATAGGAAGTAGTCGTACTATTTCCGCCGATTGCCCGCGGACCGCACCACCGCGGTCCGCGGGCAATCCCCGTCTTCAGAGGCACCCCGCCCGCGCCGAGCACCCATCTTCCCGAGCGGAGAACACCATCATGACGACCGCCCCCACCCGAACCGTGGCCCCGACCGCTCGCGGACCCGTGAGCACGGCCCTCCTGGAGATCCTGACCGGCCCGGAGGAGACCCCGGCGAGCGGGTACGCGGCAATGTCCGAGGCTGCGGCCACCGCGGTTGACGCGTCGCAGGACGTCCTCGCGGACGAGGACCTGCAGCTGGCCCTGTTCCTGCTCTACCTGTTGCACTACGGGCCCGCGGAATTCGTGACCGCGGACCGCGAGTGGGATCCCGAGCTGCTGCGCGTGCGCACAGTGCTCGAGGCCGGTTTCGAGGCCGAGCTGCGCCGTCGCGTGCCCCTGCCCGATCCCCTGCCCGGTGACTCCGCGCAGCTCGTGGACACGATGTTCGCCATGACCGGCGGGGACGCCAAGCCCACCCTGGCCACGTGGCTCGCCCGGCACCCGAGCGAGGAGATCCTGAGCGAGTTCCTGGTCCACCGCTCCATCTACACGCTGCGCGAGGCGGACCCCCACGCGTGGGGCATCGCCCGGTTGCGGGGCCGCGCGAAGGCAGCGCTCGTGGAGATCCAGTCGGACGAGTACGGCGGGGGCCGTCCCGAGCGCGTGCACGCCACGATCTTCGCGCAGACCATGCGAGGTTTCGGCCTGGACGACACCCCGGACCACTACCTGGACCTCGTGCCCGCCCCCACGCTCGCGTCCATGAACCTCATGAGCCTGTTCGGACTGCACCGCCGGTTGCGCGGGGCCATCGCGGGTCACCTCGCGGCGTTCGAGATGACGTCCTCGATCCCCAACAAGTACTACGGACGGGCGTTCCGCAAGCTCGGCTACGACGCGGACGTCACCTGGTACTACGACGAGCACGTGGAGGCCGACGCCGTTCACGAACAGATCGCCGCGCGTGACCTCGCCGGGGCGCTCGCCCAGGACGAGCCCGAGCTGCTCGAGGACGTCCTGTTCGGCGCGGCCGCGTGCCTGTACGTGGACGGGCTCATGGGTGATCACATGCTCGAGTGCTGGTCTGACGGGAGGACCTCCCTGCGCGGGAGCATGCCGGGACTGCAGACCGTGGGTTCCGAGGCCCCGGCCGAAGAGCGGGTGGCCCTGTGAGCGAGCAGGATCCCCGCACCACGGACGACGGGAGCCCCGTCCTCTCGGTGGCGCACGACGCCGAGGATCCCGTGGTGATCACCCCGTGCCCGGACGGACCGCTCTTGGTGCGCGGTGACGTGCTGATCGCCCCGGAACCGGGGGCCGAGCCGCAGAAGCCGCCGCGGCGCGTCGTCGCCCTGTGCCGGTGCAACATGTCGTCGATCGCGCCGTTCTGCGACGGTTCGCACAAGCTCGCGAACTTCCGCACCCGCCCGCCGCGGTACAACATCGGCAACCCCCGCGAGGATCCCGGCGAGGAGGACTGAGCCGGACACCAGAGACCTGAGTACGCGATCGGCCCGTGGCATGTGCCACGGGCCGATCGCGTAGTGGTTCAGGTCAGTTCTCGGTGGCGGGCTCGTCGCCCTTGTTGTCCGTCATGGCGCCCACGCCCTCGTCGGCGGGTTCGGCGTCCTCCTGGGTCTCCTGACCTAGGGCCGCGCTCTCTTCCTGGGGGCTCATCTTGATGGATTCCTCGCCCGCGTTGGCGGGATTCTTCTCTGCCACGTGCTGTCCTTTCCTCGGACGTCTCGGTCGGCGGAATCGCTGACCCTCCCATCCTCGTCAGCGTACTGACGGCTGACAAGGGGAGACGCCCCCCCGGCCGATGTCAAGCGGATGTCATCGCACTACACGTTGTGACGCACGGCGCAACATTCCTTAGGTGAGCGCCCGCCCGGTTCCTAGGCTGAGCCATCTCACCCCTTCGACTGCACAGGAGTCGCACCGTGCGCACATTGATCTTGCTGGCCCTGGTGGGTTTCGGGGCGCAACTCGTGGACGGTTCGCTCGGTATGGCCTACGGCGTGACCTCCTCCACCCTGCTGTTGGCCGTGGGCCTGACCCCCGCCTCGGTCTCCGCGACCGTGCACCTCGCGGAGGTGGGCACCACCCTGGCCTCCGGGCTCTCGCACTGGCGCTTCGGCAACATCGATTGGCGCGTCGTGGGCTTCATGGCGGTTCCCGGCGGGATCGCCGCATTCGCGGGCGCCCATCTGCTGACCCTCTCCGGGGAGGCCGCCACACCGGTGATGTCCGTGATCCTGCTGCTGCTGGGCTGCTACGTGGTGTGGAGGTTCTTGCGGCTCGGCGGGCGGCGCCCGAACTTCACGGGCAAGGTGCGCGGATTCTTCCTGATCCCCCTGGCCACGGTCGCGGGCTTCATGGACGCGATCGGCGGCGGTGGGTGGGGCCCCGTGGGCACCCCCACCCTGCTGGCCTCCGGCAAGATCGCCCCGCGCAAGGTCATCGGATCCATCGACACGTCCGAGTTCGTGGTCAGTCTGGGTGCCTCCATCGGGTTCCTGATGGCACTCGGCAGCCAGGGCGTCGACTTCGGCATGGTCCTGGCTCTGCTGATCGGCGGTGTGGTGGCCGCGCCGATCGCCGCGTGGCTCGTGCGTTGGCTCGCCCCGCGCATCCTCGCCGTCGGCGCCGGCGGACTCATCATCTTCACGAACACGCGTACCCTGTTGCGCCTGGACGCCGTGCAGGCGCGCCTCCCCGGCGACGCCGCGTACTACGCGATCCTCGGCGCGCTCGCCCTGCTGTGGATCGTCGCGGTCGTCTGGGTCGTGCGCCGCGAACTCGCCGACCGCCGCTCCGCGACCCTGCGCACCGAGGTGCGCGTCCCCGAGAGCGTCTGAGGGCGACGTCGCGCCGAGGGGACGTGACATCCCCCTCGGCGCCGTGGGGCTCGTGGCCCCCGCCCGTGCGTCACGGCACGGCCCCGTCAGGGCCTCAGTGGGCCCCAGGACGCCGGGGACGTGCCGTGCGCTCTCGTCGGGCGCGGTGCGACGCGCTCGTCAGTCCTCCACCACGGTCACGGTGACCTCGATGTTGCCGCGCGTGGCGTTGGAATAGGGGCAGACCTGGTGCGCGGCGTCCGCGAGCTCCTGGGCCGCGTCGTGCTCGAGTTCGGGGATGATCACTTCCAACTGCACGGCCAGGGTGAACCCGCCTGCGCCGTTGTCGCCGATCTGCACGCGGGCACCCACGGCGGAATCACCGAGCGAGACCTTCTGCTGGCGGGCGACCATCTGCAGGGCGGAGTGGAAGCAGGCCGCGTACCCGGCGGCGAAAAGCTGCTCGGGATTGGCGCCGTCCCCGGATCCCCCCATCTCCTTCGGCACGGCCAGGTCGAACTGCAGCGACCCGTCCTTGGTGGCGACGCTGCCGTTGCGGCCCGCGCCCTGGGCAAGCGCTTCCGCGGTGTACATAGCGTTCATGGTGATTCCTCGTCCTTTCCGTGGCCGGTGAGCCCCGGCACTGAACGCCGGGTGGTGCGACCGCAATCGATGGTAGGTCGCGGTATTTGGATTGTCCACAATCTAGACGTGCACTTTTCATGCGGGACGGGCCGGTGAGGGCCACCCGGAATCCCCCTCCCCTGCACCCCACCGCGTGATCCGCACGCCGTTCTCCCTCGCTCCAAAATTGCCCCCCCGGGGGGCATGTGCTGCAGCGAGCACGGCTCGCTTCGGCACGCACCCCAGGACCGTCATCATCCCGCAGGGGTGATCGCGCTCATCGTCGTCATCGCAGGGCTGCTGGTGGGGCTCGTCATGGGCGCGCTGGGCGGCGGCGGGGCCATCATGACCGTGCCGATGCGCACCTTCGCCCCGGGACTCCCCCGACCCACGCAACGGTGGGTTCCCTGGTGGTCGTGATCTCGGGTGCGATTTCGGGCCTGGTCCCGCCCGTCCTCGAACCACGACGACCCCGAGAACCGTCCCGCGTGGGCCACCGGATCAACACGCGCCTGCTGTCGTTGGGCTTCGCCGGTCTGCTGGTGCTCACGGGGTGTTACACCGCCCTGCAAAGCGTGCCCCGGCTCCTGGGCTGACCCTGTGACACCCCGCACCCGAGCCGGGCACCGTCCCGTCCGACAGCCACTCGAGAAGGAGAACACCATGTCCTCACCCGCCACCGTTTCCGCCTCCGAACTCCAGGACCCCCATGAGGGTGCACCGCTGTTCCTGGACGTCAGGACCCCCGTGGAGTTCGGCATCAGTCACATTCCGGGCTCCGTCAACGCCCCCTGGCTCTCATCGAGAAGCACACCCGGCAGATCGGGCAGCTACTACCCCGCGTCACCGTGGTGATCTGCCGCTCCGGAGCCCGCTCAACGCGCGCCGCGGAGCTGTTGACCTCGGCGGGTATGACGAGCGCAACCGTCCTGACCGGCGGGATCGACGCATGGCGCGACGCCGGACGCGCGGTGCGCACCGGTCACGAACGCTGGGATCTGGAACGCCAGGTCCGACTGACCGCCGGGTCCCTGGTACTCGCAGGGATTCTGACGAGCACCGTGGCGCCGCGTGCCACATGGTTCTCCGGCGCCGCCGCTGTACCACTGCTTCGGGATGGTGATGGGAAACCTCGCGGCCACGTCCCACGGCAGCGCGATCATCCTGTCGGGGCCGGGGTTCGACCCGCGGGCCGCGCTGCGCGCCGTCTCCCAGGAGAAGGCCACAAGTGTGTACGGGCTGCCCACCATGTTCATCGCCGAGCTCGAGCTGCCAGACTTCGGGGACTACGACCTGTCCTCGCTGCGCAGCGGCGTGATGGCTGGTTCCCCGTGCCCCATGGAGGTCATGCGCAAGGTGATCGACAAGATGCACATGAGCGAGGTCGCGATCTGCTGCGGCATGACGGAGACCTCGCCGGTGAGCTTCCAGACGCGCGCGGACGACTCGTTGGACCGCTGCGTGGAGACCGTGGGCCGGGTGCGCCCGCCCGTGGAGGTCAGGATCGTGGATCCCTCCATGGGTGAGACCGTGCCGCGCGGCACGGCCGGGGAGTTCCACACCCGCGGCTACTCGGTCAGGAGGGCTGCTGAGGTCAGGAGGAGAAGACCCGCGAGACCATCGATTCCGACGGCTGGTTGCACACCGGGGACATCGCCGTGATGGACCAGGACGGCTACGCGCGGATCACCGGGCGCATCAAGGACATGGTGATCCGCGGCGGCGAGAACATCTACCCGCGCGAGGTGGAGGAGTTCCTCTGCACCCACCCGGACATCGTGGACGCCCAGGTGATCGGCGTGCCCAGCGAGAAGTACGGCGAGGAGCTCATGGCCTGGCTGCGGCTGCGCGACGGCGCTCCCGCCCTCACCGCCGAAGCCATCCTGGAGTTCGCGGACGGGAAGATCTCCCGCCACAAGATCCCCCGCTACGTGCACGTGGTGGACGAGTTCCCCATGACCGTGACCGGCAAGGTCCGCAAGGTGGAGATGCGCGAGGAAGCGCTGAAGCTCCTGGACCTGGAGCGGTGAGAGCACCAGTCGTTCGTTTATAAGTGGAAATGCGTTAGGTCTAACTGCACGAACAGTGACCACTGCACTCCAGGAGCACGCCATGACGACCACCGTCGAACGGATCAACATCTCGGCACAGACCGTGCGGGAGGCGCAACCCCCGGCACAGCACGGCACGAGCCTGGTTCTTCGCGATGCCGCAGGCCACGATGTAGCCCTCCCGGCGGAGGTTCAGAGAACACTTCTCCGCGCGCTGTCCGCCATCGCGGAACACGGCTCGGCGAACATCGCCCAGACGCCCGAGGAGCTGACGAGCACCGTGGCCGCCAATCTCCTGGGCGTCTCCCGCCCCACTCTCCTGCGGTGGGCTCGCGAGGGCATGATCGACTCCTTCAAGGTCGGATCCCATGCCCGGTTCCGCCGCACTGACGTGCTCCGCTTGCGCGAGGAGCGCGAAGCACAGCGGCGCACGGCCTTCCAGAAGCTGCGGGAGCTGGATGCCGACAACGACTTCGAGTTCTACACAGACTGACGACGCCCGCCCACAAGCGGTGGGCACCTTCCCGAAATGCCCGTGGCCTGCGAGGGCGCAGAGGCGCTGCGCCGCTTCTGGGGATCGACTGCGGCTGACCCGGCCCCGGAGTGCGACGCACGGGGCCCTCAGCGGGCCGGCGGCGTCCAGACCTGGATCTCAGCGGTGTCGTCGTACCAGTGCCCGCCCGGGATGGCCTGCAGCTCGAAGAGCGTTCCCCACGGCGCGCGCACGTAGACGCTCGCGTTGCCCTCCGTGTCCTCGTGCGGGGAGTTCGGGTGGGGCTCCGAGAGGGCTTCGCCGCCCGCCGCGACAGCCCGGCGCAGGGCGTCGTCGACGTCGTCCACGAACACCGAGAGGTGGTTCAGCCCCAGGTCGCTGAGCTTCGCGGGGGCCTGCTGCTGGGCCCCTCGACCTGGAACATCTCGATGCTCGGGCCCGTCCCGATCTGCACCATGCGCTGCCGGGTGATCGCGGCCCCGGACGGCAGCCCCAGCTGCTGCTCGGTCTCCTCGCCCTCGCGCGGCGGATCGCCGGGTCCCAGGCCGTCGTAGGCGAGCTTCGCGTCGAAGGCCGCGCGCAGGAAATCCGTGGCGGAGTCGATGTCGGGGACGGTCAGCCCCACGTGGTTGCACCCGCGGGGCAGGGTCCCGAACCGGTCCTCCCGGGGCCCCAGGGGCAGCACGGCGGACGTCTCGGTGGTCGCGTCACCGATGATCGGGTGGGCCTCGCCCACCACCACGAGCGTGGCCCGCTGGTCCAGGAAGTTCGGCTCGTCCGCTGCCACCACGTTCCTGAACGTCTCGGAGCCCATGACCGCGTCGAGCCCCTCGGGGCTGTCGAACCACAGCTGCGCGGTGCCGTCGAAGTCCGCGGGCGTGACCGAGGAGATGCCCGTGTCCCCCGGGTGGGTCTGCAGGTAGCGCAGGATGTGCTGGCGCCCCTCCGGAATGGAGCGCATCAGCGCGCCGTGCACCGTCACGTGGTGGTGCACGAACTCCTCGTGGGTGATGCCCGGGGCCTTCTTCAGGGACATGGTCATGGTGATCATTCGGGGGTGCCTTCCTCGTGGGACTCGGTGTGCTTCCGCTGTCGTTCCCCAGTCTGCTGAGCACCCGGCCACCGGATCCACGCCGCAGCACCGTTCCGGCCAAGTGGCGTGGTCAAACGATTTACCAAAGGATGGGGCCATGCACCGTTCCAGGATCACCATGTCGGAGGTGGCCCGCGCCGCCGGGGTTTCCGTCTCGAGCATCTCCAACGCCTACAACCGCCCGGAGAAGCTCTCACCCGCGGTGCGCAACCGCATCCTCGACGTCGCAACCTCCCTCGGTTACGTGGGACCGGACCCCGTGGCCCGCAGCCTGCGCCGCCGCCGGACAGGAGGCGTGGGGGTGGTGTTCACGGACGACCTCGAGTTCGCCTTCTCCGACCCCGCCTCCTCGGGCTTCCTCGCCGGGGTGGGCCGGGAGCTCATGGCCCGCAGCAACCACCTGGTCCTGCTGCCCACGGGCACCCCGGACCGGGACCGGCTGGCGGAACTGGACCGTGCCGCCGTGGACGGGGTGATCCTGCACTCCCTGCCCTCGCGCAACGCCACCCTGGACCTGCTCGAGCGCCGCGGTGCACCCGCTGTGGTGGTGGACCAGCCGGGCCCCGTCCCCGGCCTGGGATGGGTGGGCCTTGACGAGGTCGCCGGAATGCGCGCCGTGGGCGAGCACCTGCGCGACCTCGGCCACCGCCACGTGGGCGTCATCACCTCGCGCCTGTCCACCCGGCCCTACGACGGCCGGGTCGGCGGGGCACGGCGTCGCCGCAGCGTCTACGACCTCCCCCGCTGGCGGATCCACGGACTGGAGGAGGGCCTCGGCCGCACCGTCACGGTGGAGGAGCGGTGGCGGGTCAGTGAGGACGACGGCGCCCGGGCGGCCGCCGCGCTCTGGTCACAGCACCCGCGGGTCACCGCGATCGCCTGCATCGCGGACACCTACGCGCTCGGGGTGCTGCGCTGGGCGCGGGAGCGCAGCATCGAGGTCCCGCACCACCTGACCGTGACGGGCTACGACGACGTCGCCCGGGCCGCGGAAGTGGGTCTGACCACCGTGGCCCAGCCGTTCAGCGAGAAGGGACGCGCGGCCGCCGGCCTCCTGCTGGAGATGGTCGACGGCGTAGACCCCCGCCACGTGGTCCTGCCCACCCGCCTGCACGAACGCGCCAGCAGCGGCCCGCCCCTCGTCCGCTGACCCGTCCGGCTGCCGACACGGGGTATGACCGACCCCGAATCTACAGTTGACTACAAGTAGTCCTCTTGCTCCCAGCAGGAGAGGAAAACCATCATGACCACCGCGACATCAGTCAAACTGTCCGACGAGACGGCGGCGAAGCTCGAACGGCTGGCGGCCGAACCGGGCGCTCCAAGCGCTACTACCTTCGTGAGGCAGTAGAGACCCACATCAACCGGCTGGTACAGGAATACGAGATCCTCGAGACCGCCCAGAACGTCCGAGCTGGGCGGGAACGCACCTACACCCTTGCCGAGGTAGAGAAGATCCTTGACCTGGGCGATTGAGTTCTCTGAAACGTCCCTGCGAGCGTTGAAAAAACTCGACCGACAGGTCGCCAGGCAAATCACGGCATATCTCCGTGACGTGGTGACGTGGTTTCCCTGGACGACCCGCGAGCAGGCGGCAAGGGACTCACCGGAAACCTCGCGGGGCTCTGGCAATACCGCGTGGGCAACTACCGCGTCATCTGCGAGATCCACGATGAGATCGTGACCATCTACGTCATTGACGTCCCGCACCGATCAAGTGTCTGCCGCGGGTGAGATCCTCCCCGCCGCACTCTCCCGGCAGCCCTACCCCGCAAGCCACTCCTCGAACCGCGTGCTCGTGACGAACGCGTCCTGCGGGATGAGCCCGCCGTTGGCGATGCCCCGGCCGAGGTACGGCGCCTCCTTGACCGTGCGGGGTCGCTGACCGCCCAGGTCCCCGCCGGCCGCGAGGATGCGGCGTGCAAAGTTCGCGATGGTGTCCGCCTCCGGGCCGCGGATCGCGCGGATCTCGTGCCGCGCCTGCCCGGGTGCGGTTACGACGTCGGCGACGAAGTCCGCGACCTCCTCGCGCAGGGCCGGCGCCATGAGCATGGTGGGCGCCAAAGCCACGGACCCCTTGGAGACCATGCCCACGGTGGCGGGGACGAGGTCGAACCACTGGGTGGAGCGCACCGTGGTGGAGGGCACCGGGGCCTGCTGGTAGATGCTCTCCTGCGCGGCCTTGCCCTTGTAGTAGCCGAACCCGCCGTTCACGCGGGGATCCGCGGCACCGGCGATGGACAGGCACACGATCCGGGACACGCCCTGCTCGTGCGCGGCGGACGCGACGTTGCCGGCGGCCGCGGTGAAGAACGGGACGGACTTCCGCGCCCCGAACGTGTTGATGTGCAGCGCGTCCACCACGGCGTCAGCACCCTCGAACGCCCGGGCCAGCCCCTTGCCCGCCACCGCGTCCACGCCGGTGCTGCGGCTCGCGCGTACCACTGTGTGACCCCTCTGCTCGATGACGTCCGCCACGTTCGTCCCGAAGTTTCCACTTGCTCCCAGCACTGCGATCTTCATGGACCCCAGCGTAGCCACTGTCTCTTACGCCCTCACAGCCCCGGCACAGCACCGCCCCACACCCGACAAAGCCTCGGTTCGTAGCGTCGTGGGCAGCACGAAACCAGGACCACCACCTGTCGATGAGGAGACCCTCCATGACCCCGATCTTCCCCCGCCGCAGCATCCGCACCTACCCGGCCGCGTCCGAGGCGCCGCGGGTGCGCAACGACACAGGGGACGCCGCCCCGGGAGCGCAGGGCACGACGTCGCCCGCGGACTCCGCGCGCTCCGACCAGCAAGGTACCGGGCAGCAGGCCGGCACCACCCACGAGCAGCCCACCTTCGAGGGGCGCCCTCTGGACCGCCCGGAGGAGGACGTCGAGGACCAGGGCCTCGCTTTCGACCTCGGAACGCTGATCGACCGCCGCCGCGCGCTCGGCATCTTCGGGGCCGGCGCGAGCGTCTTCGCACTGGCGGCGTGCACGGGCACCACGACGTCGGGCTCGTCCGGCTCCGCCTCCGCGACGGCATCGGCGTCCGAGACCGCGAGCGCCACGCCATCGCCCTCCAAGACCTACGACGAGGAGATGCCGCAGGAGACCGCTGGGCCCTACCCCGGTGACGGCTCCAACGGTGCAGACGCGCTGGACGTCTCCGGGGTGGAGCGCAGCAACATCACCGCGAGCATCGACGGCGGCGCCGCGGTGGACGGCGTAGCCATGACCCTGACGATGAACATCGTGGACATGGTCAAGGACAACGGCCCCATGACGGGCGCGGCCGTGTACGTGTGGCACTGCGACCCGGACGGCAACTACTCCATGTACTCGGAGGGCGTGGAGGACGAGACGTACCTGCGCGGCGTCCAGGTGGTGGGTGACGACGGCAAGGTCACCTTCACGTCGATCGTCCCGGGCTGCTACGCGGGCCGCTGGCCGCACATCCACTTCGAGGTCTTCCCGGACATCGGCTCGATCACGGACGCCACCAACGCGGTGCTGACCTCGCAGATCGCGCTGCCGGAGGAGATGGCCAACACGGTCTACAAGGACTCCCGCTACCCGGACTCCGCCACGAACATGTCCCAGATCACCCTGGAGACGGACAACGTCTTCTCGGACGGGGTGGACATGCAGATGCCGAAGGTCTCAGGCAGCGTGGCCAAGGGGTACACGGTGACGATCGACGTCCCCGTCGACACGAGCACCGAGCCCACGGCCGCCGCAGCACCGGGCGGCGCGGGCGGTCCCGGCGGCGCCCCGGGCCAGTGATTCCGTCGAACGAGTGATCCCGCAGGTCCCGCCGCGGACGACGCCGCCGCACCGCCGGCTCCCCGGCACCCGTGCGCCGGGGCGCGAAGCCGGGTGGAGCGGCGTCGTCCGCGGGTCAGGCGTCGCCGCCCGGGCGTGGGAGCCTGCCGGGGTGGGGACTCAGGGCAGCAGCCCGTAGACGATCCCGCTCACGGCCACGATGCCGGCCACGGTGACGAACACGTTGGAGATCTTCCCGCGGTACGGCTCCAGCGCGGGGAGCCTGCGGATGGCGTACATGGGCATGAGGTAGAGGATCACGGCGATCACGGGTCCGGCCAGGGACTCGATGAGCGAGAGGATGCTGGGGTTCGCAATGGCCACGAGCCACGTGGTGATGAAGATGAACACGGCCACGGCGGTCTTCAGGGCCTTGTCGCTGATCTTCGTGCCCCGGGGGTCCACGGTGGAGCGGACGATGCCCACGGCGCCCTCCGCGGCACCCATGTAGTGCCCGAAGAAGGAGGAGGCGATGGCGGCGAGCGCCACGCCGGGGCCCAGGTAGGTGATGAACGGGCTGCCGTGCTCGTTGGCCAGGTAGGACAGCACGGGCAGGTTCTGGTCCTTGGCGGCCTGCAGCCCGGTGGGGCCCAGTGCCAGGACGCAGGACCACACGAAGCCCATGGTGAAGATGACCAGCAGCACGGTGCTGCGCTTGAGCACCACGGAGGCACGCTCGCTCGCGCGGTCCCCGTACTCGTGCTTCATGGCCACGGAGAACTGGGAGATGGCGGGCGAGTGGTTGAACGCGAACACCAGCACCGGGATGATCGTCCACACGGACATCAGGAAGTCGCCCGGGGCGTGCGCGCCCTGGAAGACGCTGAGGTCCCACCTGGGGATCAGGTAGAGCGTCACGCCCAGCAGGATCAGGATCAACGGGTAGACCAGCCACTGCGTGATGATCAGCATGATCCGCTGGCCCGCGAGCATCACGGCCATCATGGCGGCCACGAGCAGTCCGGAGAGCAACCAGCGCGGCGGGGAGGCCAGGTGGAACTGGTTGACCAGGAGGCTGTCCACGGTGTTGGTGATGCCCACGCCGTAGATCAGCACGATGGGGTAGATCGCCAGGAAGTACACCACTGTGACCACCCGGCCCAGCCCCTCACCGAAGGCGCGGCGGGCCACTCCGGTGATGTCCTCGCTGGGCACGGGCGAGGCGCACACGAACCGGGACAGCGCCCGGTGGGACAGGTACGTCATGGGCCCGATCAGGACGGTCACGACCAGCAGCGGCCACAGTCCACCGAGGCCCGCGTTGATGGGCAGGAAGAGCACACCCGCGCCCACCGCGGTGCCGAAGAGTGAGATGGCCCAGTTGGTCTCGAACCGGCGGTTCGCGTGGTCCGAAGCCGGGGCCGGCGCGGAAGTCGCCGTGGCCGTGGACGACCCCCCGGTGCGGGCGGTCGTGGGGTCGTGGTCGTGTTCCGCCACCGGGGTCTCCATGCTGTCGGGGAAAGGGAAGAGCAAGAGGATGCGGACACCCTGTGAGCCGGGTCATAGCTATACGCGACTCCCCCGGATTGTTCAACAAGTTTGCGTTGACCCAGTTCACGCGGCCCTCGCCGCCGCTGCCTCCGCGACTCGGCGAAGGGTGGCGGGCAATTGCGTGGCACGCCGCACGATGTGCTGTCGCATGTCCCCTGCACGCAGTGCGCCCCGTAGCATGTGTGCATGACTCCCGACCTCCGCCTGGACACGCAGCTGTGCTTCGCGCTGTACTCGGCTTCCCGCAAGGTCACCAGCGCGTACCGGGAACCCCTGTCGAAGATGGGGCTCACCTACCCCCAGTACCTTGTGCTCCTGGTGCTGTGGGAGCAGGACGAGCGCACCGTGAACCAGCTGGGGGAGGCGCTGATGCTGGACAGCGGCACTCTCTCCCCCCTGTTGCGCCGCATGGAGAACGCCGGTTTTGTGACCCGCCGACGCTCCGAGCAGGACGAGCGCTCCGTGATCGTGTCCCTCACGGACACCGGCCGCGCCCTCGAGGAGGACGCGGCCGGAATGCAGGAGAACCTGCTGGACAGTCTGGACATGAGCGTCCGGGACCGGCTGGCCCTGCACGGGCTGGCGCAGAAGCTGTGCCGCATGCTCTGACACCTCCTGCGCCGCGCCCGCGCGGCCACACCGGTCATCGGGCTCACATCACGCCGTACTCCTCCAGCAGCTCGCCGATCTCGCCGTCCTCCAGGCGACGGCGCAGCCGCTTGCGCAGCGGCTCCGGGCCCGGGATCCGGACCTTCTCACCGTCACGCAGCCGCGTCAACGCATCCAGCAGCACGCGGACGTCGTAGGTGCTGCCCCAGGTCTCGGGCACGCCGCGGTCCAGGTCCAGCAGCTCGTACACAGCCTCCATGCCGGTGCGCACCGAGTACTCGGTGGTGAAGATGCAGTCCCGGCCGGTCTCCGCGAACTGGCCCAGGAACGCGAAGTTCTTGGCGCCCTCGGGAACCACCTGCGGGCGGTCGCCGGCGTGACGGGGCATGAAGAAGCTGGTCACGTACGGCATCATCACGGGCACCGTCTTGGCGCCGGTGGCCGCGAGCTCCGGGATCTCCTCCACGGGCACACCCATGTGGTACAGCCACTCCTGGGTGATCTCCTCGCCGGTGCACTCGGACATGGACTTCTTGACGAAGTCGCCCGGGGTGTCCACGAACAGCGAGTAGACCCACACCACGATCTGGTCCTTGGGCTGCTTCTTGAAGTGCGGCTGCCGGTTGACCGTCCAGCTGAGCAGCCACGAGGAGTCCTCGGCGGTGACGATGCCGCCGGTGACCACGCGGCCGCTGAACGGGTCCCGCTGCGCGATCTTGCGGATGTACTCCGGGATCCGCTCGTCCAGGGTGGTGACGGTGGCGGACTCCCACTTGGTCTCGTCGATCGAGGAGCAGAACACCTCGGGACGCCCGAACGAGGGGTCCTTGGCGGCAATGCGCTTCCACAGGTCCCACGCGGAGGCGGGTCCGCGGTCCAGCTTCGCGGGGGTGGCGTGGTCGCCGTCGTTCGAGTTGTCCACCAGGGAGCCGATGGTGGTGAACACGAGGTCGTGCTCACCGAGCTCCTGGGTCTCCTCGGCGCCCTCGCGCGTCCAGTGGATCGCGGTGGCACGGATCTCGCCGTTGCGGTGGGAGAAGTCGATGTCGCGGACGTCCGTGTCGTACTGGAACGTCACACCCTTCTCCGTCAGGTACTTGATCAGGGGCAGCACGAAGGACTCGTACTGGTTGTACTTGGAGAACTTCAGCGCGGAGAAGTCCGGCAGACCGCCGATGTGGTGCACGAAGCGGTGCAGGTAGAGCTTGAACTCCAGCGCGGAGTGCCACTCCTCGAACGCGAACATGGTGCGCCAGTACATCCAGAACGGGGAGGCCAGGAACTCCTTGCTCATCACGTCCTGGATGCGCTTGCCCTCCATCTCCTCACGGGTGGCCAGGAAGACGTGCAGCAGGTCCTTCTGGGCGCGCTGCGGGAGGTCGAACTTCCCCTCGTGCCCGGCGTCCTGCCCGCGCTTCACCGTGGCGCGGCGCAGGGAGTAGTTGGGGTCGTCCCGGTTGAGCCACGCGAACTCGTCCAGCACGGACGCGCCCTCGATCTCCAGGGACGGAACGGAGCGCATCATGTCCCACAGGCACTCCATGTGGTTCTCCAGCTCGCGTCCGCCGCGGATCACGAAGCCCTTCTCGGGGACGTCCAGGCCGTCCAGGGCCCCGCCGGGCAGGTGGCCCTTCTCCACCACCGTGACGTTCTCGCCGGGAACACCGCCGTCACGGACCAGGAACACGGCGGCGGCGAGCCCCGCGAGCCCGGACCCCACGATCCAGGCGCGGGTGTCCTGCGCGTGCTCTGCCGGCCGTGCTTTCACGAAGGCCTCGTAGTTTCCTGCTGTGTGCTGCATGACGTTCCTCCTTCGTCTCCTGGGACGCCCGTCCGGCGTCCCGTGGGAATGTTCTTGAGTGTACTCAATATTGAGTGTCATACAATAATTTTCGTGCACACTTCAGCCCAGCCTTCGTCGCAGTCCCCCGAAAACATTCGGGGGACGACGCCGCCCGCGCCCCGCCGCGCGGCTGGCGCAACGCCCCCGACCACCGGCCGCCGGGCCCGTGCCAAAGCGGAGAAGCGGGCCAGGATCCTGCGCTCGGCGCGCTCGCTCATCAGCGAGAAGGGCTACGCGCAGATGTCCATGAGTGAGGTGGCCGCCCGCGCGGACGTGGCCGCCGGAACGGTGTTCCAGTACGCCGCCACCAAGGCGGAGCTGCTCATGATGGTCACGGAGAGCCTGTGGGCGGAGCACATCACCACCGTGGTGGCCACTCCGCTGGCCCCGGGCAGGCAGTCCCCCGCCGCGGTCGTGGAGCGGATCGTGGAGTTGCTCTCCCCGTTCTTCGAGATGTCCCTGCACTGGCCGGAGACCACGGCATGGATCGCGCGGGAGATCCTGTTCGGGGAGGAGCTGCCCCACCGAGCAGAGGTGCTCGCCCTGGTGGAGAAGCTGGAGGAGCACATCGCCCGGGTGCTGGGCGGGTGCCTGGACGAGGTGTCCCCCCGGCACGTCGCACACCTGGAGGTGGGGGCACGCATGATCGTCACCAGTTCGCTCGCGGAGCTCAACCGCGCGCGGCAGGGGCGCACGGAGGAGCGCACCCTCACGGACCGCATCCGGGGCGCCGCCACCCTCGTGGCCGCGGGCGTGAGCCACTGAACGGGCGGCCCCATGCTGCGGCGGTGCGCTGCCCCTGGAGGCGCAGCGCCCGCTCCCGCGCACGACGCCACCGCTCCCAGCCCCCCGTGGTCGCCCGGTGGCTTGCGCCCGAGAGGGCGAGGCAGCGCGAGGGGCCGGGCGTGCGGCGTCGTCTCCCGGGCATGAAAGAGCCCCGGCTCGCTGACGGGCCGGGGCTCTCTCCGGGGCTGATCAGGTGCGCGGCAGGGTGATCAGTGCGGTGTGGTCGTCGAGGTGCGGACGGTTGCGGCCGTTGCCCCTCACGAACAGGACATAGCCCACGCCGAGCAGCACGAGCCACACGGCTCCCACGATCAGCGCTACCCGGGTGTCCGGGAACCAGCCGAGGAGCACGATCACGAAGAGGATAGCGGCGGTGGCCACCCACGAGGCCACGGGCCACAGCGGCACCTTGAACGCGGACTCCGGGCGGCCCTTCTTCTCGATCTCGCGGCGCATGGCGATGTGCGAGAAGAGGATCATGAGCCACACCCACACGGTGGCAAACGTGGCGATCGAGGCGATCACCAGGAACACGTTCTCCGGGATCACCGCGTTGAGTACCGCGCCGATGCCCAGGGCCACACCCATGACCACCACGGTCAGCCAGGGCACGCCGTTGCGCGAGACCTTGGTGAACGCCCGGGGGGCCTGACCCTGCTCGGCGAGGCCGAAGAGCATGCGCCCGGCGCCGAAGGTGTCCGCGTTGATCGCGGAGATCGCCGCCACGATCACCACCACGTTGAGGATCGCGGGGGCGGCGGGGATGCCGAGGGCGGAGAAGATCTGCACGAACGGGCTGGCGTCCCCGGTGATCTGGTTCCACGGGACCAGGGACATGATGACCACCATGGTGCCCACGTAGAACAGCATGATGCGCGCGGGCACGGCGTTGACGGCCTTGGGGATGGAGCGCGCGGGATCGCCCGCCTCACCGGCGGTGATGCCGATGGTCTCGATGCCGCCGAACGCGAAGACCACCACGGACAGCGCGGCCAGCAGACCGCCCACGCCGTTGGGCATGAACCCGCCGTGGTCCACGAGGTTCTGCGGGCCCACGGTCTCCCCCGGGGCGAACGAGACACCGATGACCATCAGCGCGATGCCGCCGGCGATCATCGCGAGGATGGCGCCCACCTTGACGATGGTCAGCCAGAACTCGAGCTCACCGAAGATCTTCACGTTGCGGGTGTTGATCGCGGCGATGAACAGGATCACCGCGGCCACCCAGATCCAGCGGGGCGTGTCCGGGAACCAGAAGCCCATGTAGACGCCGAACGCGGTGACGTCCGCGATGGCCACCACTATCATCTCGAACACGAACGTCCAGCCCGTCACAAAGCCCGCGAACGGGCCCAGGTAGCGGGCGGCGTACTGACCGAAGGAGCCGGGCACGGGGTGGCGCACGGCCATCTCACCCAGGGCGCGCATGACCATGTACACCGCCGCACCCGCGAGCACGTAGGCCACGATCACGGCGGGACCAGCCATCTGGATGGCGGTCGCCGAGCCGTAGAACAGCCCCGTGCCGATCGCCGAGCCCAGCGCGATGAACTGGATGTGGCGCATGCTCAGACCGCGGGCCAGGGTGTGGGTCTCGTGCGCAGACGCCTGTGGAGCCGGGCTCTGCGGTGCGGGCGATGGGGACGCGGGACTACTCATGGCGCTCTCCTGTGGTGTTCCCGGCGCGGCCGGTCGGTGGGGTGGGTGTCGTGCTCAGGACGTCGTGCGCCAGGGTGGTGATGAGGCGCGCGGCGGTGCGGGCGGTGCGGCCGTCCACGTCCAGGCGGGGCAGCAGCTCCACGACGTCCACCAGCACAAGCTTGCCGCTGCGGGCCACCCGGTGGCACACGGCCTGGATGGTCTCCACGGGGACACCGTATCCCGCCGGGGCGCTCACACCGGGAGCCACGGAAGCGGGGAGGACGTCCAGGTCAATGCTCAGGTGGATTGCGTCCACACGCTCGACGAGGCGGTCCACGACCTCCAGGACGGCGTCGAGGTGGCGGGGCTGGCACTGCTCGTCCGTGAGGAACTCGACGCCCAGCTCCTCCGCCGTGCGGAACAGGATCCCGGTGTTGTTGGGCTCGCTGATGCCCAGCACGGTGTAGTCGAACTCGCGGCCGGCCGCCTGGTCCGCCTGTGCCATCTGCAGGAACGGGGTGCCGGATGAGGGCTCGTCCGCCTGGCGGAGGTCGAAGTGGGCATCCAGGTTCAGCACGCCCACCCGCTGGCCCCGCAGACGGTCGCTGCGGATGCGGCCCAGGTAGCTGCCCCACGCGGTGTCGTGCCCGCCGCCCAGGACCACCACGGGATTGCCTGTGTCCAGGAGCTTTGCGACCTCGTTGCCCAGGGTGTCCTGGCCGCCCTCCAGGTCACGGTCCGGGACCACCACGGTGCCGGCGTCGTGGATGCCGACATCGGCATGGAGGGCGAGCGGGGCGAGAGCGGCGCGCAGGGCGTCGGGCCCCTCGGAGGCACCCACGCGGCCCTTGTTGCGGCGCACACCCTCGTCGCAGGAGAAGCCAACGAGTTCGACGGCGGGCGCCTCCGCACTGGCGCCGCCCTGGTCGCTCCTTGCGGGGCGCACCCTCTGGTGCCAGCGCAGGTGCTCGGGGGTGTCCCCGTCCGTCCTGCCGCTCCACACCTCGGGGTTCGGCGGTGTGATCCGGGTGGTCGTCATGCAGCGTCCTCCCCCGCAGTGCCGCCTCCCCGGGCCGCCTCGCGGTACTCGCGTGTGATCTGAATTACCTTCTGCTCCACACAAGCCCATCACCGGGGATCGCGGGGCATCCCGACACCAGATATCGTCTGGTATTCCAGACACGCAGATCGTACGACACACGACGTCGACGGCGCCGCTCACCAGCTCTTCGGGGTGGGGCGCGGCACGGTGGAGACGGCCGGGGTGCGCGCAGGGTGACCGTGCGGCGTCGTCGAACACCACCACCGACCGGAGGAAACGCGATGACCGGAGCGAAAGTCCCCGCGGCGCAGAACACGCTGCGGATCCTGCGGTTCCTGGCGTCGCGGAAGGGGCCGGTGGCGGCGTCGTCAATTGCGACGGCGCTGGAGCTGCCGCGGTCCAGCGTGTACCACCTGCTGGCGGTCATGACGGAGCAGGGGTTCGTGGTCCACCTGCCGGAGGAGCGGCTGTACGGGTTGGGGATCGCGGCGTTCGAGTTGTCCTCTGCGTACACGCGGCAGGACCCGATGGCGCGGCTGGGCGAGCCGCTGCTGCGCGCTCTCGTGGACGCGGTGGGCGAGAACGCGCACCTGGCGGTGATGCACGGGCGGGACGTGGTCTACGTGGTGGAGGAGCGGGCGCCGTACAAGCCGTCGCTGGTGACGAACGTGGGGGTGCGCATCCCGGCGCACCTCACGGCGAGTGGGCGGTCGATGCTCGCGGGCCTGCCTGCGGCTCAAGTGCGGGCGCTGTACCCGGACCGGGGCTCGTTCGCGTCGCGCTGGGAGAGCACGGCGATCACGACGCCGGGTCAACTGCGCGCCGAACTGGAGCGGACCCGTGAGCGCGGCTGGGCCGTGGAAGAGGGGGACGTGACGCCGAACTTCGCATCCGTGGCAGTGGCGGCCCACGACCATCGGGGACTGCCGGTGGCGGGGGTGGCGCTCACGTTCCTAGGGCACAAGATCGACGACGAGCGGCGGGCAGAGCTGGTGGGGCACGTGCGGCGGACAGCGGAGGCGCTGACTCGGCGCTTGCACGGGGCGGTGCCGGGGGTTGGGGGCTGACAGTTGGGTGACTCAGCTAGTGCGTTCGCCGCAAGGGCCGATCCAATCCCACTTAAAGAGAAGCGGGTTTCGCTCACTTAGGGTGGCGTCAACAGCGACACACCTGCACTTCGCCTATCATTACCGCCATGTCCGACTACGACTTCCGCTCCCTCTCCCCCATCGATTTTGAACAGTTCGTCCGAGATCTACTCAACGCCGACCTTGGAACGCGCTTCGTGAGCTTCGCCGTGGGCCCGGATGGTGGGGTGGATCTGCGTGACACGAGCCATAATCAAGAAATTATAGCTCAATGCAAACACCGCCCCGACGCAAAAAAAGGCGAGCTGGCTGCAATGGCCAAAGCGGAAACCAGCCCTGATCGCTGGCAAAACAAAAACCTTAGCAAGTATTACTTCGTCGTGTCAGCACCCATGACCCCCGCCGTAGAGCAACAGGTGAAATTAGCCCTAGCGCCCCTCCCCGTAGATTCCGATTCAGTTTGGCATCAAGGTTCGTTGAACGCAGCCTTAGCGCGCCAACCGCATGTAGAAGAATCCCACTTTAAACTCTGGTTGTCGAGCGCAACCGTGCTCGGCAACATCATTGACGCAGCTTTATGGAAGCGGAGCGAGGAGCTGTTGCAACGAGTCAGCGAGCGTGTCAAGCTTTATGTACACACGCCCGCATATGCTCAAGCTTCGGACATCTTAAAGCAAGAGTCTGTAGTAATAATTTCCGGCGCCCCTGGCGTGGGCAAAAGTACCCTGGCAGAAATGATGCTGCTGGCCCTTTGGAACCAAGGCTGGACGGTGGTAAATATAGCTTCTGACATCCAGGAGGCATGGAGAAACCTCAAGGTCCAGGACGAAAAGATTGTATTTTTTTACGATGACTTTTTGGGTCAAACCAATGTCGCTGAGATGCAGAAAAACGAGGCTCCTGAAATTCTCGCATTGATGGATTTGGTTCGAAAAAGCCAAGGAAAGAAATTACTCATATTGACGACCAGGGAACAGGTACTCGGACAGGTCGAGTCAGGGGGAGACGATAGGGCACGTCGAATTGCTAAAGACCGCGCGAAAATGCGGGTTGAATTAAAAGAGATAGATCGAAGCAAGCGGGCTCAAATATTATTCAACCACTTACATTTTGGGTTTTCAGATAAAACGTCACGTCGATTGCTTGCGCATGATGTTCGATATCGCGATGTGGTCGATCATCAAGGTTTCAATCCGCGCGTATTAGAGTCAGTAATCTTGCGGCAGGACCACAAGAATATTGACTCATTTTATGCTACCCTCATGCATTCCCTTGACCATCCTGAAGATATCTGGTCCGGCAGTTTCCGTCAGCTTTCAACCACAGCTGTAGACATTTTGTTTCAGATCGCGAGCTGTCCCCCCTCCATGATTTCACTGGAAGAACTAAGGGAATTTGTCAGCTTCACAGATGCTCGAGAGTGGAATTCCGCCCTCAAAGTCCTTGAAAATACATGGGTGCGCCTTGTCTCTAAAAATAAGCAGAAAAATCCTGGGGTCGTCGACACAATTACACTCTTTGATGCTAGTCGCCGGGATTTTTTGCTAGATCTATTAAACGATCCAGCTTATTTCGATATGAATCTGGATAAGTTGTCATCTCTAAAACAATTGAATTATTTGTTGCGTCTTGCCAATTTATTAGGTTCTAAAATTACTAGAACGAACACTAGCCCCAAGGTGTTTCTGACCCAATCTTTCAAGCGTAGATCGAATGAAATCGACCAAATTTCCGCTTATCTGGCTAAAAAGGACCTCGAACGGGCAACCCGAAAGAAACAGAATTCACAAGAAAAAATTGAAGTTTTGATAAGGCTTGCTACCGTATGTTTTGACTCAAAATTACCCACTATTGAATCTGAGAGTTTCCTATATCAGCAGCTCGATGGGCTACTGCAGGTGCTCGGTCAGCGTAATTACATGCGTACTTCGTCAATTTTCAAGCTTTCTAGTCTTCTAGCAACTGATCTTGAACTACCCCATTTTGAAAAATACGCTTTCCCACTTGCACGTCTGGCCATTGAGGAAATGGATGATTTAGATGGCTTGGAGGCTTACTTTGAGTTGCCGGATGTATTTCGCGAAGATTACTTGGATCAACTTGCGAAAGTTCAAATCCAAAATGTATTTGATTGGGAATTGGAGAGTATAGATCAGGAAAATGATCCTGAGCTAATGAGATCGCTCCTGGACGACCTTGAAATGCTCGCACATATCAACGGATATGAGATCGATTCAGAGGCACTAAGTGAAAAAATTGAAAGTCTGGAAGACCTGGAGGAGATGCGGCGTGCAGACCGCGCACAAGATGGCTACTTCATGCCCGCACCTAGCGAATATTCTAGTCCCAGCGACGGCAATGAGGAATTGCAGGAACTTTTTAAAAAACTTATATAGTTCAGAGTTACGTAACTTTCACAATCTTCATTAGGCACTTATGTTTTTTTGCTATTTTGGCCTCGCAGAATTTCAATCGCATAATATACGCTCTACCCGAATTGCATGCTCCGTGAACCAGTTGATTGCCTGTCGAACAACCTACTCCACGTGAGCTTCACGTGTGCCCTACACGTTTTGGATACCGCCCCGATGGTCTCCCTTGGCCAAAACCATACCCGTCCATCATAGCGACGTAGACAGGGCCAGCGCTAGTGCACTATTTTTCCTTCGGTACATCTAACTGTTGTGGGTTATGACTTTGTTGACGCGGGCCCCACCATCACGCCACGAGCCGGGTGTACCGCTGCCGAGCGGCCTCACCGGTCGTTCCGACGAAAGTGCCGATTGCAGCCCATGACATGCCCGCGTGGCGAGCCGTGCGCACGGCGTCGATGACATGACGTTCCGCAACAGACTGTTCCGCAACGGCCGCGCGCAGAGCCGTGATTGCATCCACGTCCAGCTCGTCCTCGGGCCGCGCCTCGTACTGCTCGAAGCGCGCGGCCAGCTCATCGGCGTGCGCGAGGATCTCCTCCACAGTTCGGGGCATGGTCATCACCTCAGATATTTCCGACGGACAGGCATGGCGTGGAGAATGTCAGCCTCCGCGAGTCCATGCTTCAACGCTGACGGCGCGATGATCGGCTCATCCACACTTACAAGTTATTTCGCATTGCAGTAGAGCTATAAGGGTTTTGCCCCGCGCCTCTGTCTGGGATCCCAGACACAACCCCCTCCGGAACCCGTGACCCCCGTCACCGTCCGTGGTCCCATGGACTCATTCGCCGTCCGCAGCCCGCACGCCCCGGACCGACCCGCACCAGGAGGCACCTCATGGCACTGCCCAACGCCCGCCCCGTCCGCGCACCCCGCGGCGCCGACATCAGCGCCAAGAGCTGGCAGACCGAAGCGCCCATGCGCATGCTGATGAACAACCTGGACCCCGAGGTCGCCGAGCGTCCTGACGACCTGGTGGTCTACGGCGGCACCGGCCGCGCGGCCCGCAGCTGGGAGGCATTCGACGCCATCGTGAAGACCCTCAAGGAGTTGGAGGACGACGAGACCCTGCTGGTCCAGTCCGGCAAGCCGGTTGGCGTGTTTCGCACGCACAAGTGGGCCCCGCGCGTGCTGATCGCCAACTCCAACCTGGTGGGCGACTGGGCCACGTGGCCCGAGTTCCGCAAGCTCGAGGACGAAGGTCTCATGATGTACGGCCAGATGACCGCCGGGTCCTGGATCTACATCGCCACGCAGGGCATCCTGCAGGGCACCTACGAGACGTTCTACGCCGTCGCCCGCAAGATGCACGAGGAGGGGCGCATCCCCGAGGCCACCCTCGCCGGCACTCTGACCATCACCGGCGGCTGCGGTGGCATGGGAGGTGCCCAGCCGCTCGCGGTGACGCTCAACGGCGGCGCGTGCCTCGTCGTGGACGTGGACGAGACCCGCCTGAAGCGCCGCCAGTCCAAGCGCTACCTGGACGAGGTGGAGACGGACCTGGACACCGCGCTCGCCAAGGTCATGGCAGCCAAGAACGAGCACCGCGCGTTGTCCGTGGGGTACTTGGGCAACGCCGCGGACGTGTTCCCGGAGCTGCTGCGCCGCCACCGCGCGGGCGAGATCTCCGTGGACGTCGTGACCGACCAGACCTCCGCGCACGATCCCCTGTCCTACCTGCCCACCGAGTTCACCGTGGAGCAGTGGGATGCGGAGGCCAAGGCGGACCCGATCGGCTTCACCAAGAAGGCCCGCGAGGCCATGGCCGCGCAGGTGCAGTCGATGGTCGAGTTCCAGGACGAGGGCGCCGAGGTCTTCGACTACGGCAACTCCATCCGGGACGAGGCCCGCCACGCCGGCTACACCCGCGCGTTCGAGTTCCCGGGCTTCGTCCCGGCGTACATCCGACCGCTGTTCTGCGAGGGCCTCGGCCCCTTCCGCTGGGTGGCGCTCTCCGGTAACCCCAAGGACATCGAGGTCACGGACAACGCGATCAAGGAGCTCTTCCCGGACAACAAGCACCTGCACGAGTGGATCGACGCCGCGCAGGAGCACGTGGAGTTCGAGGGCCTGCCCGCGCGCATCTGCTGGCTGGGCTACGGCGAGCGCCACAAGGCCGGGCTGCTCTTCAACCAGCTCGTGGCCGAGGGCAAGGTCTCCGCGCCCATCGTGATCGGCCGCGACCACCTGGACTCCGGTTCGGTGGCCTCGCCCTACCGCGAGACCGAGTCCATGAAGGACGGTTCGGACGCGATCGCGGACTGGCCCCTGCTCAACGCGCTGACCGCCGCGTCCTCGGGCGCCACCTGGGTGTCCATCCACCACGGCGGCGGCGTGGGCATCGGCCGGTCGATCCACGCAGGCCAGGTCTCCGTGGCGGACGGCACGGATCTCGCGGCCGAGAAGCTCGAGCGCCTGCTCACCAACGACCCCGGCATGGGCGTGATCCGCCACGCGGACGCCGGCTACGAGCGTGCCATCCAGGTGGCGGACGAGCGCGGCGTCAACATCCCCATGCACAACGACCTCGCCACCACCCGGGACGCGGACCAGTGAGCGAGCTCATCACCGGCATCGGCGAGCTGCACACCGTGGACCCCGCCCGCGGCGAGGACTCCGTGCTCAGGGACGCGGCCGTCGTCGTCGAGAACGGGCTGATTGCGTGGGTGGGTCGCGCTTCCGAGGCGCCCGCGGCGGACCGCGCCGTGGGCGTGGAGGGACGCGCGGTGCTGCCCGGCTGGGTGGACTCGCACACGCACCTGGTGTTCGCCGGGGACCGCGGGGAGGAATTCGCGGCGCGTATGGCCGGTGAGGCATACGCGGCGGGCGGCATCGGCGTGACCACGAACGCCACCCGGGAAGCCAGCGACGAGACCCTGCGCGGGCTCGTGGCCGGGCGCGTGCGGGATGCCGTGGCCGGTGGCACCACCTACCTGGAGACGAAGACGGGCTACGGCCTGGACGTCGAGCAGGAGCTGCGCGCCGCGAAGATCGCCGCGGACGCCGCGGACGAGGTCACGTTCCTGGGCGCCCACCTGGTGCCCGAGGGTGTGGACGCGGACGAGTACGTGGAGACGGTGTGCGGGCCCATGCTCGAGGCCGTGACCCCGTACGTGCAGTGGGCGGACGTGTTCTGCGAGCGCGGCGCGTTCAATCCGGAGCAGTCCCGCCGCGTGCTGGAGGCGTGCCGGGAGGCGGGGCTCGGGCTGCGGGTGCACGGCAACCAGATCGGCCCCGGTGAGGGTGTGTCCCTGGCCGTGGAGCTGGGGGCGGCGTCCGTGGACCACTGCAACTTCCTCTCGGACGAGGACGTGGCGGCGCTGGCCGGCTCGGACACCGTGGCCACCGTGCTGCCGGCGTGCGACCTCTCCACCCGCGCCCCGCTGGCCCCGGCCCGTGACCTGCTGGACGCGGGTGCCACCGTGGCGATCGCCTCCAACTGCAACCCCGGCACCAGCTACACCACCTCCATGAACTTCTGCATGGCCACCGCCGTGCTGCAGATGAAGCTCACGGTGGACGAGGCGATCCGCGCGGCCACGCTCGGCGGTGCCAAAGCGCTGCGTCGGGACGTCTCCACCCCGGACCGCCCCGCCGTGGGCCACCTCGCGGTGGGAACGCGCGCGGACCTGCACGTGCTGGACGCCCCACAGGCCGTGCACCTGGCCTACCGCCCCGGCATGCCCCTCACGTGGGGCGTGTGGCGGGCGGGCCGCCGGGAGATCTGAGCCGGAGGCCCCGCGATGTGCCGCGGGGCCTCCCGGATCGGGTTCTTGCCCGGCACTGCCGCACCACGCGGCACACGACCACCACCCGCGATCCACCCATCACGAGGACGTGACATGAGCACACTCCAGGAACCCGCGCGCACCCGCCGCGCCGACGTGCTGCGCTTCGTGCTCTACAGCGCCATCGGCATTTTCATGTTCTTCGTGCCCGTCACCATCGGCGGCAAGAGCACCATTCCGCTGGATCACATTGTCACGTGGCTCCGGGAGAATGTGGGCGCCGCCGTGCCCTATTACGCGCTGGCGGTGATTCTCGCCGGGACGGTGTTCCCGTTCGTCACGGGCTCCTGGCGGGCCTCCCCTGTGAAGATGGTGTTCGCACTCCTGAACATCCTGGGTCTGGTGGTCGGCTGCGCCCTGGTCTTCGGTGTGGGCCCGGACTGGCTCATGGCCAAGGACATGGGCCCGTTCCTCTTCAACTCCCTGGTGATCCCGGTGGGTCTGATCGTGCCCATCGGCTCCGTGTTCCTGGCCCTGCTGATCGGGTACGGGCTCATGGAGTTCATCGGGGTGTTCCTGCAGCCGGTCATGCGCCCGGTGTGGCGCACCCCGGGCCGCTCGGCCATCGACGCAGTGGCGTCCTTCGTGGGCAGCTACTCCCTGGCACTCCTGCTCACCGACCGCGTCTACCGGGAGGGCCGCTACACGGCGCGGGAAGCCGCCATCATCGCCACGGGCTTCTCCACCGTGTCCGCGAGCTTCATGGTGATCGTGGCCAAGGCCCTGGACCTCATGGACCACTGGCTGCTCTACTTCTGGCTGGCCCTGGTGGTCACCTTCCTGGTCACCGCCATCACCGTGCGGATTCCTCCGCTGAGTCGCATTCCGGACGACCCGTACCCCGGCGTGGAGCACCAGCCGGAGAAGCTGGTCACCGGGCGGCGGTTTCACCACGCATGGGCCGAGGCACGCGAGGCCCTGCACACCGCCCCCAGCCTGGGCCGCAACGTGTGGGACAACCTGCGGGACGGTCTGAAAATGGCCATGTCCATCCTCCCGTCGATCCTCTCGATCGGTCTGATCGGACTGGTGCTGGCCCGCTACACTCCGATCTTCGACTGGCTGGGGTACCTCTTCGTGCCGTTCGCATGGATCGTGGGCCTGCCGGAGCCCCTGCTTGCGGGTAAGGCCTCGGCAACGGGCATCGCGGAGATGTTCCTCCCCGCAACCCTCGTGGCCGGGCAGGAGTCGCTCGTCCTGCGCCTGGTGATCGCGATCGTGTGCGTCTCGGCGATCATCTTCTTCTCCGCCCTCGTGCCCTCCATCCTGGCCACCAGGATCCCGGTCTCCATCCGATCGCTGGTGGTCATCTGGTTCGAGCGCGTGGCCCTCACCATTCTCATCGCCACTCCCCTCGTGAAGCTGCTCACCTAGCGCGCGGCACCCGGACTGCCCTGACACACTTCGCCCGAACCACTCCCGACCGGAAGGACCCTTCCCCATGACTCTCTTCGACACCGACCTCCCCACCACCGTGCAGCTGGGATCCTCCGGCGTCACGGTGGGTGACGTGATCGCCGTCGCCCGCCACGACGCCGGCGTGGAGCTGACCGGGGAAGCCCGCGAGCACGTCGCGACGGTGCGGCGCCACATCGACGAGCTGGCGGCGTCGGACGTGCCCGCGTACGGCATCTCCACCGGCTTCGGGGCGCTGGCCAACAAGCACATCCCGCTGGAGAAGCGCACGCGGCTGCAGAAGTCCCTGGTGCGCTCCCACGCCGCGGGCACCGGGCCCACCGTGGATCGCGAAGTGGTGCGGGCGCTCATGTTCCTGCGCGCCAAGACCCTGGCGTCCGGACACACGGGCATCCGGGTGGAGACCCTGGAGACGATGCTCGCCGTGCTCAACGCGGGCATCACCCCGGTGGTGCACGAGTTCGGATCCCTTGGCTGCTCGGGGGATCTAGCCCCGCTCGCGCACTGCGCGCTCGTGCTCATGGGCGAGGGCCGCGCCGTCGGACCGGACGGCACCGAGCGCCCCGTGCCCGAGCTGCTCGCCGAGGCCGGGATCGAGCCCGTGATCCTCGCCGAGAAGGAGGGCCTGGCGCTGATCAACGGCACCGACGGCATGCTGGGCCAGCTCATCATGGCGCTGGCGGACCTGCAGAACCTGCTCACCGCCGCGGACATCACCGCCGCGTTCTCGGTGGAGGGTCTGCTGGGTACGGACCGCGTGTTCGTCCCCGAGCTGCACGAGCCGCTGCGCCCCCACCCGAGCCAGAAGTATGCCGCGGCGAACATGCTCAAGGTGCTGGAGGGCTCCGGCATCGTGGCCTCCCACCGCGTGGGTGACAATCGCGTGCAGGACGCCTACTCGCTGCGCTGCGCCCCCCAGGTGGCGGGCGGCAGCCGGGACACCGCGGCGTACGCCCTGAACGTCGCGCAGCAGGAGCTCGCCGCGGCCGTGGACAACCCCGTGGTGCTGGACGACGGCACCGTGAGCTCCAACGGCAACTTCCACGGCGCCCCCGTGGCCTACGTGCTGGACTTCATGGCCATCCCCATCGCGGACCTGGCCTCCATGTCCGAGCGCCGCACGGACCGCATGCTGGACCCGGCCCGCTCCCACGGCCTGCCCCCATTCCTCGCGGAGGACCCGGGCACGGACTCTGGGCTGATGATCGCCCAGTACACCCAGGCCGGGCTGGTCTCGGACATGAAGCGCCTCGCGGTGCCGGCCTCGGTGGACTCGATCCCCAGCTCGGCCATGCAGGAGGACCACGTGTCCATGGGCTGGCACGCCGCCCGCAAGCTGCGTCAGGCCGTGCTGAACCTGCGCCGCGTGCTCGCCATCGAGCTGCTCACCTCCACCCGCGCAATCGCCCTGCGCGCTCCCCTGGAACCGGGCGCGGCGGCGTCGGCGGTCATTGCGGACCTGGACGGCCGCGTGGGCGCACCCGGTGAGGACCGTTTCATGGCGCCGGAGATCGAGGCCGCCGAGGAGTACGTGGCCTCGGGGCGCCTGGTGCGCACGGTCGAGTCCGCGGTGGGTCCGCTGAACTGACCGGCACGCGCGGGGGTGGGGCACGACGTCGCCCGCGCGTCTCCCCGCGCGCGGCGGGTACGCGCGGTGCGGAACGCCGCGTTTGCGGAGAGGCTCTGCCGCTGGATATTGCGTTGTCGGGGGCAGGACCTCTCCCTGCACGTCCGGCCTCCCGCAGGGCAGCCCCCGGCCCTGTCCCCTCTTCAGACCGGGTTGTATTGTGGCTTACACGCGTGAAGGGAGCATCCATGCCCGTCTACGAGTTCCGGTGCGAGGCCTGCGGGCCGTTCGACGCCCACCACGCCATGGCGCAGGTGCCGCGCTCCCAGGACTGTCCCGCGTGCGGCGCGGACGCACGGCGCGTGTTCTCCGCTGTGGGCCTGTCCCGCGCGAACTCTCCCCGGGCACGCGTGATTGACGACGCCGCCCGCACGGCTGACGCGCCAGACGTCGTACGATCCCTGCCCCGCCAGCTCGGCGCCCCCGGCGCGGCCCCGGCCGTGACCCGGGACCCCCGGCACGCGAAGCTGCCGCGGCCGTAGCTTCCCCGCACTGCCGCGCGGGAACCGCCCGCGGGGCTCTCCAGAAAGGTCACGGACCATGCCAGAAGTGATTTTCCCGCTGGACTCGACCAAGCCCTTCACCGAGCAGAAGCTGGCCGGCCACAACCGCTGGCACCCGGACATCCCGCCCGTGGCCACGCTCAAACGTGGCGAGAGCTACCGCATCGACTGCCGCGAGTGGTTCGACGGCGCCATCAAGAACGACGACTCCGCGGACGACATCAGGGACGCACCCCTGAACCGGGTGCACGCACTGTCCGGGCCGTTCCGAATCGAGGGCGCGGAGCCCGGTGACCTGCTGATCGTGGACATCCTGGACGTGGGTCCCATTCCGCAGGAGGAGGGGCCGCTGGCCGGGCAGGGCTGGGGCTACACCGGGATCTTCGCGCAGAAGAACGGCGGCAGCTTCCTGGTGGACCAGTTCCCGGACGCCTACAAGGCCGTGTGGGACTTCCGCGGCGGCGAGTGCACGTCCCGGCACATCCCCGGCGTGAAGTTCACGGGCATGGTCCACCCCGGTCTCATGGGCACCGCGCCGTCCTCCGAGCTGCTGAAAACGTGGAACAAGCGCGAGGGCGATCTGATCGCCACCGATCCGCAGCGCGTGCCCCCGCTGGCTCTGCCACCCGAACCCGACGCCGCGATCCTGGGTTCGCTGACCGGTACCGACTTCGACCGCGTGGCCGGCGAGGGCGCCCGCACGGCTCCCCCGCGCGAGAACGGCGGCAACCAGGACATCAAGAACTTCACCAAGGGCTCACGAGTGTTCTACCCGGTGTACGTGTCCGGGGCGAACCTCTCCATGGGGGACCTGCACTTCTCCCAGGGGGACGGTGAGATCACGTTCTGCGGCGGCATCGAGATGGGCGGGTTCATCGACATCCACGTGGACGTAATCAAGGGCGGCATGGACACCTACGGCGTGAGCGAGAACGCCATCTTCATGCCCGGGCGCAACGGTCCCGTCTACTCGGAGTGGCTGGCGTTCTCGGGCACGTCCGTAACGCTCGACGGCGAGCAGCGCTACCTGGACTCGCACCTGTCCTACCAGCGCGCGATCCTGCACGCGATCGACTACCTCGCCAAGTTCGGCTGGTCCAAGGAGCAGGCGTACCTGCTGCTGGGCGCCGCGCCCATCGAGGGCCGCTTCTCCGGGGTGGTGGACATCCCCAACTCGTGCGCCACGGTGTACCTGCCCACGGAGATCTTCGACGTGGACATCCGCCCCTCCGCCAGCGGCCCCACGCAGGTGGACCCGGGAATGGGCGCGCCGCGGGCGATGAACCCGGGCTGATCCCGCCACGGCCCCGCGCGGACGACGCCGCTGGGTCGCCTCGCGCAGGTGGGCGCACTTCCGTCGCGGGAACCACGGTTGCCCGCCGGTGGGAGTGCGCACGCATGTCTAACGGGAGACCCCCTCAGTTTCGTGCAGCGGCCGCCAGGTGCTCCTGGATCTCCGCCAGCACCTCGTCCGGGCGCTCCTCCACCATGAAGTGCCCGGTGGGAACCGCCCGGCCGGTGATGCGCGGCAACCACGGCCGCCACGCCTCCAGCGGATCCGTCTGGGCACCCACCACGCCGTTGCTGCCCCAGAGCAGCAGGGCGGGGAGGTCGCGGGAGGTGCCGCGGTCGGCGTCGTCGTGCTCCCGATCCACCCCGGCGGCTGCGGCGTAGTCCGCGCACCACGCGGCCACGACGGACGGGTTCCGGGCGGCGGCCTCGTAGGCGACGAGCGCCTCGGGGTCGAACGTGTCCAGGGAACCGGGAGTGCCACTGAGTCCCCCGAGGGCCGCGTGCAGGAACGTGAGGGGCTCGGCGCTGATGAGCCCCTGCGGCATGGGTGCTGGCTGGGCCAGGAACAGCCAGTGGTAGTACCGGATGGCCAGCCAGTCGTCCATGAGCTCCCACACGGTGGGGGTGGGGAGGATGTCCAGCAGCGCCACGGAGCGCACGGCGTCCGGGGCGTCCAGAGTCATGCGGTGGGCGGTGCGGGCGCCGCGGTCGTGGGCCACCACGTGGAAGGACTCGTGGCCCAGGTGGCGCATCACGGCCACCATGTCCGCGGCCATGGCCCGGAAGCTGAAGTCCTCACTGTCCGCGGTGGATTCTCCGTAGCCGCGCAGGTCCGCGACGACCATGCGGTGGTCCCGCGCGAGGGCCGGACCCAGGCGGTGCCACATGGCGTGGGTCTGCGGGAAGCCGTGCAGCAGCAGGAGCGGCTCGCCCCGCCCGGCGGTCCGCACGTGGATGGTGGCCCCGGGGACCGGGATGCGGTGGGTCTCGAAGTTCTCGAACATGGGGCCATTGTGCGCTTCCCAGGTGGGAGACCATCCATGTAGCCGGGCCCGCGCCACCAGGCCCGTCAATACGTTCGAGGCGGGATGCCACACGGCTGCGGTCGGAGCAGCACCGCGAGACGGCCGACGACGTCCCGTGGGCCTGGGTTGTCGGAGCCCTACTCCCCCTCGAACGGCCAGCCGTGGGCCTCGAGCATCGCGCGGATGCGTTCGAGCTCCTCGGGCTTGGGCTCGTCCTCGGTGGCGCGCTGGATGGCGGCGCGGGCGTCCGCCTCGGAGGGCGCCACCCCCTGCTCACGGGCGTCGTGGGCGAGCTGGTCCGCGATCGCGGCCATGTCCTCGTCGTTGAGCTGCGGGCGCAGCACGGCGAGCACGGGCAGGTAGTCCTGCGCGGGTACCCCGTTGGGGTAGTCTGCGCGCAGCCAGTTCATCACCCGGGCCACGTAGCCCGGCTGCCGGGGTGGCTCGTCCTGGCTCGCGCCCACCAGGGGCCACCCGGCGCGCGCGAGCTCCGCGGCGACGTCGCCCAGCTGTTCCGCGGAGGCCGCGGCGGGCCCCAGAAGGTCTCCCGCCTGGATGCCCAGGGTCTCGAGCAGCCGCTCGGTGCGGTGAGGGCCTACCGTGCGGGCCAGCAGCTCCGCGAGCGCCACGTGCTGCTCCGAGGGAACACCGTGGGGGTAGGCGGCGCGAATGTGGTCGAGTGCCGCATCGAAGGTCATCATCCGAACACCGAGATCCCTAGGTAGTGGTCCAAGCTCTTGCGGGTGATCCACAGGACCCCGATCACCACGGCAGCGAGCACGATCGCAAAGCAGAGTACCGCCCCGGCGAGCGCCAGCGGTTTGCGGCGGGCAACGCCGTCCGGGCCGGGCTCGGGGGTGGCCCGGCTCCACAGGGTGATGCCCACCGTGAACAGCGCGGGCAGTCCCGCCCCGAAGCACAGCCCGGCGAGCAGCACGGCGAGGACAGATCGGGCCATCTCGACAATCATCAGCGGGCCACCTCCTGGGCGTCGGCGCGGTCGGAGTCGGCGGGGACCACGGAGTGCGTGTCCTCGTCCCAGTCCGCGTTCACGTTGTGGCGGTCCACCTTCTGGTGCCGGGACCGCGCGAAGATCACGGCGGAGGCCACCACCAGCAGCAGGAAGATCACCACGGCGCCGGACAGCCCGCCCACGGCCCGAGCGATGATGAAGCACACCGCACCCACCACGGCCGCGGCGGGCAGGGTGAGCAGCCACCCCACGACCATGCGCCCGGCCACACCCCACCGCACGCGCGCGCCGGGCTTGCCCACGCCCGAGCCCAGGATGGAACCGGTGGCCACGTGCGTGGTGGACAGCGCCATGCCGAAGTGGCTGGAGGTCAGGATGATGGCCGCCGAGGATGCCTCGGCCGCCATCCCCTGCGGCGGTTCGATCTCCACAAGGCCCTTGCCGAGCGTGCGGATCACGCGCCATCCGCCCAGGTACGTGCCCAGGGCGATGGCCACCGCGCAGCTCACGATGATCCACACCGGCAGCCCGCTGCTCTCGATTCCCTGGACGCTGAGGCTGCCGTGGGCGATCAGCGCCAGGGCGATCACGCCCATGGTCTTCTGCGCGTCACCGGTGCCGTGGGCCAGGGACACCAGCGACGCCGTTCCCACCTGTCCCCAGCGGAACCCCCGGTCCCGGTGCGCCTGGGACGCCGCGCGGCCGATGAGGTAGACCAGGGCGGTGCCCACGGCGGCCACGCACCCGGCGATGAACGGCGCCAGCGCGGCCGGGACGAGGATCTTCTGGACCACACCGGCCCAGTTCACGCCGGCCACGCCCAGGGAGGCGAGCCCGGCCCCGATCAGCCCGCCGAACAGCGCGTGGGAGGAGCTGGAGGGCAGCCCGAACAGCCACGTGGCAAGGTTCCAGAGGATGCCCCCGATCAGCCCGGAGAAGATGAGGGTCAGGGCAATGGTGGGGTCCAGCCCGGAAACGAGTCCGCCGTCCTTGGTCTGGATGAGCAGCACGTCCTTGGTGACCGTGGTGGCCACTTCCACCGACAGGAACGCGCCCACCAGGTTCAGCACCGCGGACAGGGCCACCGCGGTACGGGGCTTGAGCGCCCCGGTGGCGATGGAGGTGGCCATCGCGTTGCCGGTGTCGTGGAATCCGTTGGTGAAGTCGAAGGCCAGAGCGGTCACGACCACCAGGCCCAGGATCACCAGTTCAGCTGTCATGGTCCCAGGATGACGGCCCCTGGCGCCGCACACCAAACCCGCCCCCAGGACGGCCCAGAGGAGCATGCGACGGGCAACCAGTTCATGCACACGAACAGGAGCGTTGGGCGCGTCTGAACCCGGGGGCATACTCTCCCCATGACCTCTGGCTCCCACCACGGACCGGGCTCCGGCGAGACCTGGCACGAACGCTCCCCGGCCACGGGAACCGGCGAGCTGCCCATCCTCAGCCCGCGCCCGGATCCCCAGACCCACCGGGGCTACGCCCACGGCACGGATCCGCGGCGGTGGCGGATCCTGGCCGTGCTGCTCGTGGCCATCTTCATGTCCCTGGTGGCCGTGAGCATCATCAACGTGGGGCTGCCCTCCATCCAGGAGGGGCTGGGCGCCTCCGAGTCCCAGCTGCAGTGGATCCTCTCCGGCTACGCACTGACCTTCGGGGTGGTCCTGGTGGCGGGTGGCCGCGCCGGGGACGTGTTCGGGCGCGGGTTCCTGTGGATGCTCGGGGTGGCCATCTTCACGCTGTCCTCGATCGCCGCGGGCCTGGCAGCGGATCCCACCATGCTGATCGTGGCGCGCTTCGTGCAGGGGGTGGGCTCCGGGCTGCTCAACCCTCAGGGCGTGGCCATGATCCAGCAGTACTTCAAGGGAGCGGAGCGCGGGAAGGCGTTCGGCATGCTGGGCAGCGCCGTGGGTGTCTCCGTGGCCATCGGCCCGGTCCTGGGAGGTCTGCTGATCCAGACGGGCGGCGCGGCCGAGGGGTGGCGGTGGCTGTTCGTGGTGAACGTCCCCGTGGGCGTCGTCGCGCTTGTGCTCGCGTTCCTGTGGTTCCCCCGCCCGCTGCTGCGCGGGCCCGAGGGCACCACCATCCGCCACGCCCTGCGGGAGATGGACCCCACGGGTGCGGTGCTCCTGGGCATCGCGCTGCTCGCCACCCTGCTCCCGTTCATCGAGATCGGCTCCCCCGGCACGAGCCCGTGGGTGTGGGCCCTACTCGCGGTCGCCGCCATGTTCCTGGCCCTGTGGATCGCGTGGGAGAAGCACTTCAAGGCCTCTGGGCACCAGCCCATGGTGGACCTGAACATCTTCAAGGTCAGCAGTTTCCTCAACGGCACCCTGCTGATCTCGCTGTACTTCCTGGGCATCACGAGCGTGTGGGTGCTTGTCACCCTCTACATGCAGAAGGGGCTCGGCCACACCGCGCTGGCCGCCGGTTGCGTGGGCCTGCTCAATGCCCTCGCGAGCGCGGTGGCCTCCAACCTTGCCGGCAGCCGCGTGAACCGGATGGGCCGCAAGATCGTGGTGCTCGGCATGCTCAGCGTGGTCGTGGGCCTGCTGCTGAGCATGGCGGTGATCCTGCTGCACGACTCCTGGCACATCAGTGAGTGGTGGCTCGTGCTCACCCTGGGCTTCGTGGGTTTCGGCCAGGGCGCCGTGGTGAGCCCCAACCAGACACTCACGCTCGCGGAGGTGCCGCTCGAGTACGCGGGCAGCGCCGGTGGTGTGATGCAGACCGGCCAGCGCGTGGGCACCGCCGTGGGCATCGCCATGATCACCGCGGTGGCGTACGGAGTGATTGCCGACCAGGGCTGGTCCGTGGGCATCGCGGCGGGACTGGGCGTTGTGGTGCTCGTGGTGCTCGTCGCCCTGGCCGTGGCCCTGCGGGACATGCGCCACCGCGCCCGGCAGGACTCCCGCGCCTGAGTCACGGCGCGCACACCACGACGACGCCGGAGCGCTCACCCCCCCGGGGGGGGCCGCGCTCCGCACTCTCCCGGTGGTACGACGATGCCGCCGCGCCCTCCCAGCCCCGGCCCCCGGCAGACGGGGATGTGAGGCGCGGAGGTGGCGCGGCGGCGTCGTGAACCGGGATGCCTGCCGGGTCAGCCCTTCTTCAGGGTGATCTGCCAGCTGGCGTCGCCCTTCTCCACGAAGTCGGTGACCTCGTGGCCGTCCGTGGCCGCCCACTGCGGAATGGCCTCGGTGGCCTGGGTGCAGTCGAAGTCGATCACCAGGTGGTCGCCGGTCTGCAGGGTCTGCATGACGTCCTTGGCCTCGATCAGCGGGAACGGGCACACGGCACCGAGCGAGTCCAGGGCGTAGTAGCCGTCGCCCAGGTCCGTGAGCTTCTTCGACGGTGCACCTGCCGGGTCCTTGACCATGAGCGCGGTGGGTGCCGCGGCGAAGCCCGAGAACACGTTCGCACCCGAGGTGCGGGGAGCGCCCGCGGTGGGGGCGGCGTCGATCGAGTTGTCGTCCGGTGCGGTGGCGTCCACCGTGTGGTCCAGGCTCTGGGCGGTGGAGTAGGTGCCGTCTTCGCCGGTGGCGGGCTGCGTGACGGTGGGCTTGAGCCAGATCTTCGTGGCCGCCCCCACGCCCAGGGCGATGAACAGCAGCGCGATCCAGCCCTGGAAGGTGAACAGGCTGGTCTGGACCATGCCGTTGCCCACTGTGCAGCCACCGGCCAGGGCCGCGCCCACACCCATGAGCAGGCCGCCCGCGATGGAGCGCACCGTGGTGGTGGCGTCCGGGACGCGCACGCGGAACTCACCCGTGGACTTGGCGGCGATGAACGAGCCCACCAGGATGCCGAGCACGAGCATCACGCCCCAGTCCAGCTTCCCGTCCGCTCCGGTGACCAGGAAGTTCAGCAGGTTGGCGGTGGGAGTGGTGATGCCCAACCCGTCATTGCGGCCGGTCGCGGCGGACAGCGGCCACGCGATGACGCCGATCAGACCCACGAGCGCGCCGGCGGTGTAGACGTGCAGGGGCTTCTTCCATGCGGGACGGCCGTTCAGCCGTGCGGGCTTCACAGTGTTCTTCTCGCGGTTGAGGAAGTGGCGCACCATCACACCGGTGACCGCGGCCAGGACGATCACGAACAGCCACGGGGAGACGCCCAGGGCACTGGGGATGGTGGTGAGCCCGGTGTCCCACTGCTTCATACCGGAGTTGAAGCCCTTGAGCACGCCGGTCTTCATGGCGGACGCGGACAGCGCGTACATGGCCAGCGCAATCCAGGAGCCCACGAGGCCCTCGCCGGAGCGGTACCACGTGCCGGAGGCGCAGCCACCGGCCAGGATGATGCCCACCCCGAACATGAACCCGCCCACGACCACGGCCAACGGCATGAACGAGGGGTAGTCGGGGGAGATCACCCCGAGGGTGGTGAGCGCAGCGAGCCCCACGGCGTGCACCGTGATCACCACGAGCAGAGCCGTGAACGTGCGCCACGAGCGCTGCAGGAAGATGTCCCGCAGCATGCCCGTCACGCAGAAGCGCCCGCGCTGCATCACGATGCCGAGCACGGCACCCAGGACGAGTCCGGAAAGGATCATGAGTGTGTACCTGGTTCCTGTGCGCCCGGGAGAGCGCACGTGTCGGAAATGGTTGACGAGGGAAGGACCACTACTGAACTACGCTCGAGCGCCGAGGTCCAGGGAGGTGTCACACGGCGCAACAGTGGGCCCAAGTTTGCTGCCCGAGTCGATGTTCCAGACTGAGGTATGCAGTCCACCCCCGCACCACCCCCGAGCAGGCTCCCGGCGACCACAACGGCGTCGTGATCCCCACGGACACGCATTTTGGGATCAGATGCACCGGCGGGTCCACCGCGCCCGCGTGGTCCGGGGCGTTTGCCAACAACTGTGCCACCCAGCTGATCGGGGGCGATGACTCAAGCCGATCACCCGGAGCAAAACTGAGGTTTTGTCGGCCATGATGAGAGGCCCCTGCTCAACACCGCCTTGAGCGCCTCCCCCACCCGCCCCACCGACATCGGCACCTGCCCGAACACCGCTCTGGGGATCGGGCAGCGGCACAGCTCCGCCGTGCGGGACTCGTCCCAGTCCACGTAGACGTACCAGCCGCCCTCGTTGTCGCCTCGGACCTCCGCGGGGTCGGCCTCCACACCGTCCACCTCGAACGCCGTCCGCCGCACCCTCCCCACCGCGCACAGCTCCTGCCGCTTGGACAGGTACGCCCAGATCACGTCCCCCGACTTCATGGTGCGGAAGCCCGTGCGCAGGCACCAGCGGTCGATGGGCTGCGAGCGCCCGATGGCCTCCCACACCTCGGTCGCGTCCTCACGGGTGCGCCAGTCCGCGGGCATGTGCTCCGCGTGCGATGCGGGGTTGATGGGCAGGAACCAGTGGACGTCCTCGCTCATCCTCGCCCCACCCACGAGTCCGCGGAGCCGTCCGCCAGCAGCGCGTCGTACCCCTCCCGGTACGTGGGGTACCGCCACTCCTCGCGGGGCACCAGGGCGTGCACCAGCTCCCCGTCCACGATCTTCCCGAGCGGCCCCTCCCCCGGCCCGGAGTCGTCCGGGGGCACGGGCACGCCCAGCCGGTGCGCGAGGTGCGCGGCCACGTCACCCAGCAGGGCGGCGTCGTGGTCCACGGCGTGCAGCAGCCGCGGGAGGCGGGAAGCAGCCGACGACGCCGCCGCGCCGCCTCCCCCCGTGACCGTCCCGTTCTGCGGGACGTCCGTTCGCTCACTCTCTGCAGCACCGCCCCCACCGGTGGTCAACGCCCGCTCGCCCGCCACGGTGCCCCGCTCCAGCAGGGTGGCCAGAACCGTCACGAGGTCGTCCCGGTGGATCCGGTTGGTCACCCGCCGGTGGGCCAGGGGCGCGCCGCGGCGCACCCGGTCGACCATGGACGTGCGCCCCGGGCCGTAGATCCCCGCGGGCCGCACGATCACGAGGTCCGGGAACAGCTGCCCGGCCAGCTCCTCCGCCGCGAGCAGCACGTGGGCGGTGGGCCGCTGCGGATCGGGCGGGGTGGCCTCGGTGACACGTTCGCCGTCGCCGCCGCCCAGCACACCCGTGGAGGACACCAGGACCACGAGTGGCTCTTGCTCCCCGAGTGCGCGCCGCAGCCCTCGCAGGCCGCCCAGGTAGGTGTGCTCGTAGCCGGCGACGTCGTGGCCGTCCGACGTGAGGGTGACCACCACCGCGTCGACCGCGGGAAGCTTCGTGCCCGCGGGGTCGGTGAGGTCCAGCGAGAGGCCGGTGAGCGGTGCGGGTAGCCGGTCCGCGTGGCGGCGCACACCCGTGGCCGCCCACCCCCGCTCCACCAGTCGCAGGCCCAGCGCGGTTCCCACGTCCCCGCAACCGGCCAGCAGAACGGTTCGCGTCGCGTTTTCAGTCATGCCCTCAGCCTGTCACGCGCACACCGCGTCGCAACCCCGCCGCCCGTTCCCCGGCCGCTCAGCACGACGACGCCGCCCGCCCCCGTTCCGCGCCACCCGCCCTCGTCCAGGGGGCCGGGCGCCAACTTCCGGCACTGCTGCGCGCTACGCGGTCGAACCGGCCAGGAGCTCCTGCACCGCACGCGTCATCGGCCCCGGGGCCCACGAGCCCACACCCGCGATACGACCCACGGGCCGGGCGCCGCGCAGAGCGTTGGTCACGAACACCTCCGAGGCCTCAACGCAGTCCTGCACGGTGAACGGCCGCTCCCGCACCTCGACCCCCGCGGTGCGCAGCGCCGAGAGAACCCGGGCGCGCATCACCCCGGGCAGGATCCGGCCGTCCACGGGCGGGGTGGTGACCACGCCGTCGCGCACCACGAACACGTTGGCCCGCCCGGTCTCCAGCACCGTGCCGTCCTCGTCTACCAGCAGCGGATCGCACACCGGGGACCACGGCCCGGGCACGGCGTCCAGGGCGCAGCGGTCCGCCCACTTGTGGCACCCCCACCCGCCGGGCACCACCACCGGGCGCAGCACCCACGGCTCCACGGGAGGGGCCGCGCCGGGAGGGTTCAGCGGCGCGTGGGGCATCTCGGTGCAGAGACCGCCCGCGTCCGGGACCGCCGTGACCCGCAACCGGTGCGGGCCGTCCAATCCGGCGGCACGCTGGATGATCTGCTCCGCGAGCGCCCCCGGCAGCTCACGGGAGAAGCACTCATGGACGCTGCTCCCGAGTCGCGCCAGGTGCTCCGCCAGCTGCTCGGGGCGGCCCTCACGCACGAGCATCGTGGTGAAGATCCCCAGGGAGGGGTCGGGGGTCGAGCGGATCACGGGCGCGCCCCGCAGGATGGCCGCGCACCCCGCAGGCTCGCGTTCTTTCGTGGCGGACCGCCCGACGAGCGACGTCGCAGAAACCGGTCCCCACCCGTCACCGCCGGGCGCCGCCCCGGCACGAGCGGACGGGCCCGGCGAGGCGGTCGGACCCGTCACGCTGCCGCTTCCCTCAGCCGCCTCGTCGCGGGCTCCGCCGTCCTGGGAGGCATCGACCACGCACCCCGGGGTCTCCACCTCCGCGGACTCCGCGTGCTCCCGCCACTCCCGGGACAGCCCCGCCCCGAACCGGGCGCCCACCGCATCCAGCAGCGGAGCGGCCTTCACGAGCGTCTCGAACGCCTCCCCGTCTGGGTCCGAGTCCGCGACGATCCCGCCGCCCACACCCAGGCGCACGGCCCCGCCGGAGAACTCGAAGGTCCGGATGGCCACGTTCATCGCGAGCCCCGCCACCGGGCTCACGCACCCCACGGCGCCGGTGTAGACGCCCCGGGCCGTGGTCTCCAGCGCGTTGATGATCTCGGTGGCCCTGATCTTCGGCGCCCCCGTGCACGAGCCGGGCGGGAACGTGGAACGCAGCAGGGCGGCGTCGTCGAGCCCGGGGCGCAGCGTGCCGTGGACGTCCGCGACCAGGTGGTGCACGCCCGTGTGCGGCTCCACACGCGGCACGGCGGGGCTCAGGACGGAACCGGGGACGCACGCGCGGGAGAGGTCGTTGCGCATGAGGTCCACGATCATCACGTTCTCCGCGCGGTTCTTGGCGGAGGAGTGCAGCGCGCGGGGGTCCGAGTCCGCGGGCGCGGTGCCCTTGATCGGGGAGGTCAGCACGTCGCGGCCGGTGCGGCGCAGGTAGAGCTCGGGCGAGAAGCTGGCCACCGCGCCGCCCGGCACGCGCAAAAACCCGGCGAAACGCGGCCGCAGCCACTCGTACCCGGCGCAGAACAGGTCCAGTGGGTCACCGTCGAATGCCGCCGTGAGCTCGCGGCAGATGTTCGCCTGGAAGATGTCCCCGTCCCGGATGTGCTCCAGCGCGCGCCGCACGGCCTTCGCGTGGGCCTCGCCGGTCACGGCGGCTTCGAACGGCCCGCACCGGTACGGGCGCGGGGCGCACACCCCGGACGACGACGCCGGGCCGGACCCGAGCGCCCGCCCCACCGCCGCGATCGTCTCGGCCACCCGGGCAGGGTCTGCTCCGGGAAGGGACTCGCAGAACCAGCGGTCCGCGGCGGCGTCGTGCACCAGGACGTGGTCATAGTGCGCGAGGTGGTGCTCCGGCAGGCCGCCCGAGCGCGGAGGGGCGGGCGGAAGCGACTCGAGGCGACGCGAGAGCTGGTAGCCGAGGTAGCCGATCCACCCGCCGCCGAACCGCGCGGGACCAGCGTCATTGCTTCCCGCAAGAGCGCGGACCGGAGCGTCGTCGGTCGCGGAGCCCAGCGCGGCGAACGGGTCCTCGTCCGCACCCACCACGCGCGTGGGCCGGACGCCGATCACCGCGTCCCCGTGCGCCCAGTCGCCGAGCAGCGCCGCGAGCCCGGGCTCGTCGCGCAGCGCGCGCAGCATCTGCACGGGACTCACGCGGTGCGGCAGGGCGGTGCGGGGCACGGGTTCCTCTCGAGGGCGGGGCTGGTCGAGCCCATGATACGAACCCACCGCCCCGCGCGGGTGCGCGGAGCGGCGGGTTCGACGAGGCAGGGGCGGGTGGCAGCGGCGTCGCCGTCCCGGGGGGGGAGGCACCCGCGGGGCACGACGACGCCGCGCGCTCAGTCCTCGGGCGCGGCCTCCAGGGCAGAGGCGTGGTGCGCGGCCCGCGAGCCGGTCTTCTCCGACTCGACCTCGTGCACCGGATCGTCGTCCGTGGCCTTGAACGTCTGACCCTTGAACTCGAACTCGTCCGTGTGCGTGGACCGGACCGTCCCCCGGGTGGGCCCCTGCGGGGTGTTCCACTGGACGCGGTCGCCCGTGCTGAACGCCATGGTGTGCCTCTCCTCAGTGGTGCGCGGTGATCAGATCTTCACGACCATCTTGCCGGTGTTCGCGCCCTTCATCATGTCGATGAAGGCGTCCACGGCGTGGTCCAGGCCCTCCACCACGGTCTCGTCGTAGGCGATCTTCCCGGAGGTGAACCACTCGGTCATCCGGGAGGTGTACTCCTCGGTGACGTCCCAGTGGTCACCCATGGTGAAGCCTTCGAGCATGAGCGAGTTCTTGATGATGTTGCCCATGTTGTCCGGACCGCAGGGGCGCTCGGTGGAGTTGTACTGGCTGATCGCGCCGCACACCGCCACCCGGCCGTGCCGGTTCAGCACGTCGAGGGCCGCCTCGAGGTGGTCGCCGCCCACGTTGTCGTAGTAGACGTCCACGCCGTCCTCGCCCACGGCCTTCGCGAGCTGCTCACGGATGGGGGCGTCCTTGTAGTTGAGCACCGCGTCGAAGCCGTACTTCTCGGTCAGCAGCTTGGCCTTCTCGTCCGAACCGGCGGAGCCGATCACGTACGAGGCGCCCAGCTGCTTGGCGATCTGACCGGCCGCGGAGCCCACGGCACCGGCAGCACCGGAGACGAACACGCGGTCGCCCTCCTTCAGCCCGGCAATGCGGGTGAGTCCGGTGTAGGCGGTCATGCCCGTCATCCCCAGGATGCCCAGGTACACGGACAGCGGGGTGTCCGGGAGCTCCTGGATGGCGGTGAACTCGTCCGCGGAGCCCTGTGCGAGGTCCCGCCAACCGTACTGGTGCAGCACGGGGGTGCCCTCAGGCAGCTTCTCGGAGCGGGACTCGACCACGCGGCCCACGGCGCCGCCGGTCATGGTCTCGTTCAGCGCGAACGGCGGCACGTAGCTCTTCTCGTCCCGCATACGGCCGCGCATGTAGGGGTCCACGGAGATGAACTCGTTGCGCACGCGCACCTGGCCGTCCTGCAGCTCGGGCAGCTCCACGGTCTCGGTGCGGAAGTTCTCGGGCTCGGGCCACCCCTCCGGGCGGGAGACGAGCTGGATCTGTGTGCTGATGGAATCGTTGGTAGCCATGTATGCATCGTGGCACGCCCGGACGCTTGCCGCAGCAAGGATTCGCGCCCAGCGGACGTTGCCCCCGGTTGCTCGTCACATGGGGCAGCCCAGGAGTAATTTACGCGCCCCACGGTGATTGCCGACGCCGCACGGACCGGCTCCCGGGGGCACCCCGCGCGCGGCTCAGCCCTGACGAGCCTTCATGCGCGGGTTCTTCTTGTTGATCACGTAGGTCTTGCCCCGGCGGCGGACCACCTGCGAGCCGGGGATCTGCTTGAGGGAGCGGAGCGAGTTGCGGACCTTCACGGACCCTCCTTTTTGCGAATAATTCTCATTCAGGAGAATAGCACGGCGGGTCGGCATCCACGGCCCGCTGCACCGGTTCGCCCTGCTGGGTCGCCAGGGGGAGATCCAGCGTGACGGTGGTGCCTTCCCCCTCCACCGACTCCAGGGCCACGGACCCCCCGTGCTGCTCCACGATGGTGCGCATGATCACGAGCCCCAGTCCCGTTCCGGGCACCTGCTGGGCCGTGGCGTTGGAGGCCCGGGTGAAGCTCGTGAAGAGGGACCCCACCTCTTTCTCGGGAATGCCCATCCCGGTGTCCGTGCACGTCAGGCGGACTCCCGTGCCACCGGAGGTGCGTTCCAGCGTCAGCGTGACCGCGCCGTGGGGCGGGGTGAACTTGATGGCGTTGCCCACCACGTTGGTGACGGCCCGCTCCAGACGGTCCCGGTCCCCGGACACGGGCCACGAACCGTCCGTGTCCACGTGGACGGTCACCTCGCCCGCCGCGGCCTGGGGAACGAGATTGGTGACCACCCCGGACACGCACTCTGCGAGGTCCATCACACGGTGGCGCGCCGAGCGGTTCTCCTGGTCCTGGTCCAGCTTGTTGATCAGCAGCAGGTCCTCGATCAGCAGCCGCAGCCGTTCCGTGTTGCGCCGCACCACTTCCAGCACGCGGGCCTGTTCCGGGCCGACACTGCCGAAGTCCCCGTCCTGGAGCATCTCCACATAGCCGCTGATGGACGTGAGCGGGGTTCGCAGCTCGTGGTTGGTGGTGGAGACGAACACGGATTTCTGGCGGTTGAGCTCCGTGAGCTGCTCCAAGGTGCGCTCCCGCTGCTCCGCCACGTCCCGGGCCTCGCGGGTGAAGGCGTTGAAGGACGCGGCGAGGCCCACCACTTCACGAGCGCCGTGGGAGGTTTCCGCGACGGCGTCGTGATCGCCCGCGCGCTGCCTCGCCACCGTGCACTGCAGCGCGAGCAGCGGCGCCCCGAGGGCGCGGTCCGCGCGGCCCAGGGCGAGGAACGCCACCGCGATCGACAGCATCGCGGCAGTCACCACGGCGGCCGCGGCCAGGGTCATGGACCGGTTCAGATCCGCTCTGCGCTGCTCCCGCAGGCGGGAGGCGTCCGCCCGGACGTCCTCCAGTGTGCCGAGGGCCCGGTCCATGGCGGATGTCGTAGTGGGCAGGTCCAGAGATCTCCGCGGGGTGTCCCTCCCTGGTTCCCGGGTGAGGCCTAGCCACGTGTCCACGGACTCGTTCAAGGACCGCAGCTGCGGCAGCCGTCCGGCCGCCACCTCACCCAGGACGTCCTGGGCTGCAGTGAGGTCCGCAGTGGCCTCAGCGTACTCCCGCGCGAAAGCCTGGTCTCCGCTGACCGAGTAGCCCCGCGCGGCCGTCTGGGCGCGCAGCAGCGTGGCCTCCACCTGGTGCGTGGCATCCATCAGGGGTGTGATGGTGGTGCGCGTGGCAGCCACGTTCTGCTGCACCGTGTGCAGTCCCCACAGTGCGGTGGCGCCGGTGAAGAGCAGTGCGAGGCACAACAGGGCGAGCACCTGCAGGAGGATGGCGCGCACCCCGCGGTGGCGGACACCGTCCCGCACGCGGGTTACTGCCGGGAAGCGGGCGCTCATTCGTTCACCTCCGTGAAACCCGAACGGGTCATGGTGCCCCACTTCTGCTCACGCCGGGTCAGGGCGGCGAACCAGCCCTCCATGCGCCACCACGCCGTGAGTTGGCGGTAGCCCACATTCTCGAGCACCGTGGCCACGAGGGTGACCCCCAGGTCCCGCCAGCGCGGGTACTTGTGGTAGCTCAGCTCCTCCACGGTCACGGCGGCAAGCGTCACGATGATCGCGTACGCATAGGCCACGAGCATGAATAACAGGAAGTACTGCCAGGACACGAGTCCCAGCGCGAAGCCCAGGGCGATCAACACCAGTCCGGCGAGTTCCAACAGCGGGGCAATCAGCTCGAAGAGCCAGTAGTACGGCACCGCCACGAGTCCCAGGCGGCCGTAGCGGGGGTTAAACAGCATGCCCCGGTAGGCCCACAGGGTCTCCCACAGACCGCGGTGCCAGCGGGAGCGCTGTCGGCGCAGCACGGGCAGGGTGCTGGGGACCTCCGTCCAGCAGATGGGCTCCGTGAGAAAGGTGACGCGGTAGGACCGGCGCTGCCTGCGGAAGGTCCGGTGCAGACGCATCACCAGTTCGAAGTCCTCACCGATGCTCGAGGCGTCCAGGCCTCCCACCGCCACGAGGGCATCCCGGCGGAAGACACCGAACGCGCCGCTGATCAGCAGCAGCGCGTTGATCCGGGACCAGCCTGCGCGTCCCAGGTGGAAGGCTCGCAGGTACTCCATCACCTGGATGTCCGCGAGCGGCGTGCCCGGCATGCGCACCTCCAGGACACGGCCGCCCTTCACGCGGCACCCGTTGACTGCGCGGATCACTCCCCCGGCGGAATTTTTCAAGGTGTTTGAGGCCAGTGGGTGTCAGGCGGCTACCGGTTCGGCGGCGGTTGGTTGGTTGATCCAGGCGTGGGTGGGTAGCGCGAGGATTTTCGGGTCAGCGGTGGTGGAGAAGCGCTCGGGGTGAGTAGCGCGGGCCGCGGCCAGGGCCGCTGAGCGCTGCTGACTCACGGTCGCGGCGTGGCCGTAGTGGACGTCGGCGGGGGTGTGCAGCCCGATCCCGGTGTGACGGTGTCCGTGGTTGTAGGTCTCGACGAAACCGGCCATGAACGCGCGGGCGTCGGCCAGAGACCCGAAGCGGTCCGGGAAGACCGGGGCGTACTTCAAGGTCTTGAACCACGCCTCGGAATACGGGTTGTCATTGCTCACGCTGGGTCTGGAGTGGGAACGGGTGACGCCGAGGTCGGCCAGCAGCGCGGCCACAGGTTTGGAGGTCATCGAGGTGCCGCGGTCGGCGTGCACCACGGTGGGCACACCGTGAACCCCGAAGATCTCCTTCATCATCTCCTCGGCCAGAGGCCCGGACTCTCGGGCGTGGACGTGGGCGCCGACGATGTAGCGGGAGTAGACGTCGAGCATCACGTAGGCGTCGTAGTAGACGCCCTTGGCCGGGCCGGGCAACTTGGTGATGTCCCAGGTGTAGACCTGACCGGATCCGTCGGCCATCAGCTCAGGGATCGCTCGGGCCGGGTGACGGGCCTGGCGCCGGCGTTCCTTCACCTGCGCGGCGGCTGCGAGGATGCGGTACATGGTGGCGATCGAGCACAGGTACACCCCGCGCTCCAGCAGCGTGGCGTAGACCTGGGCCGGGGGCTGGTCGACGAATTCGTCACTGTTGAGCACCTCCAGCACCCGTTCCCGCTCAACGCGACTGAGCCGGTTGGCCGGCTCCACCGCGGTCCGAGGTCCCGGTGCTGTCCGGGCCCGCCGGCGGGTGGCGGTGGCCCGCGACACCCCGGTCAGTCCCGCTGCGTCCCGGGTGGTCACGCCTGCGGCGGTGAGCTCGGTGTAGGCGCCCATCAGCGCTTCTTGCGCGGCTGCTCGGTGTCCGCGCTCTCGGAAATCTGCTCCAAGAGCGCGTGTGCTTTTCCCATGATGTCCAGGGCGGTCTCGGTGGTGGCCAGCTTCTGCTGGGAGGCGGCCAGCTGGCGGCGCAACCGGGCGATTTCGGCCTGCTCCGCACTCGGCCGGCCAACGGCTTCATCGGCCGCCTTGCCTTCGAGCACGCCAGCATCGCGCATCCGGCGCCATTCGCTGATCAGCGAGGAGTACAGGCCCTCCCGGCGAAGGTAGGCCCCACCCTGCTGCTCCTGGCAGGCCTGTTCGTAGGCGGCCAGATGCGCCAGCTTCTGCTCCGGGGTGAAGCTCCGGCGCCGAGCCGGGCCACCAGCACGAGGGTGAGCGTCACTCATCTGTCCATCATCGGCGATCGCGGACAACGGCGGGGCGAACGTGGAACTACTCATGGTGATCGATCCTGAATCTCGCCCTGCGTCAGGCGGACTTGCTGTGAACCACTGGACTCAACTCACCCTGACACGCAGGGGCCGGGGACCGTTGAAGCCGTCATGAACACTGGATACGACAACTACCGGCCCGAGGTGCACAAGAGTGAGGAGCAGTGGCGTGAGGAACTGACGCCGCAGGAGTTCCAGGTACTCCGGAAGGCGGGCACCGAGAGGCCGTACACGGGCCAGTACTACGACGCGCACACCACCGGTGTCTATCAGTGCCGGGCGTGTGGCCAAGAGCTGTTCACCAGCACTGATAAGTTCGACTCGCACTGCGGGTGGCCCTCGTTCTGGGCTCCCCTGGCCGAGGACAGGGTGCGTTACCTACGTGATCGGTCCTTGGGGATGGAGCGCATCGAAGTGCGCTGTTCCCGATGCGACTCCCACCTGGGGCACCTCTTCGAAGGTGAAGGTTTCCAGACCCCCACCGATCAGCGGTTCTGCATCAACTCGATCTCCATGAAACTGATTTCCTCCGACTGAGTGGCCGCCCACCGGCTGAACCCTCAGCGCGCCGGCTCCAGGGCTTCGCCGCCGCCGGCGCGCTGACCAACCGGCCCCCAGGTCACCGGGGCAGAGAACATGGGCCGGGACGGGGTACCGCACCAGCAGTTCCCGTCCCGGCTCGTTCCGGGTCACGGCAACGGTCGTTTCCGGGCTACCGGCGGCGGGCGTGCTGCAGCGACTCGGCAGCCGTGAGGATGGATGCCCCCAGAAGCACGGTGTCCTTGAGCAGGAACTGCCCCACCATGGACAACTTGGTTTTCCCGTGGTTCTCCTGCTGCACTCCCGGGGTCGTGGCCATGAAACTGAGCGTGGTGACGAACATCCCTACCGCCCCGAGGCTGCCCAGGGCCGAAGCGCGCGGGGCGAGGGGCTTGGCGGCGATGAGAGCTCCCATACCGATCTCGGCCACCCCGATCAGCTGCGCTGTCTTCTTCTCCCCCAGCTTCTTGAGCACCCCGGAGAACAAGGGGCTGGAGGTGACCAGGGGCCTGATGTTCTCCATCTCGTAGTCCTGGAATTTCAGGGAACCGATCCAGACGAGGTTCGTCACCAGGGAATAGCGCAGTACCGAATTCCCCATCTGCTCGATCCCCGTGGTGGAAGTGTTCTTCGTCATCATTTTCTTGTCTCCTCGTTTTTTCTTGTAGATATCACTCGGACTTGAAAAGGAACCCACGGTTCCATGCTCATGCAGCACCTGGTTCTGCACCGGCAACCCGCGGTTTCCCACCGACGCAGCGTGGTACGCACACCCCGTCTTCCGCGTTGTCTGTGCCGCAACCCTTTCCCCGGGCCACCTGCGGAACTCGCGCGCACAGGCGCGTCGGGACGACCTCGTCGGCTTCGTGCGCCACCTCACGTGCTTCCGGACGCATCATGGTCCGGAATCGTCGTCGCCAGGTGTCAACAGGGCTCATCCCTTCCGAGCTATCGGCCTGCGAGTCGAACCGTGCCCATGAACAACTTCGCAGGCCATGTCGGCGGCCAGCTCGACCAGCGCAGGATCCCGTGTCATCTTGGCGGACGTTTTCGCCCCGTCGTACAGCACCATCACCTTGTCCACCGCGGTCGAGGACCCGTCCTCCCCGAGCAAATGGGCGATATGTGAGGCCAGTGCTTCCCGGTAATGAGCGATCACCTGGCCCACCCCGAGATCATCCGGGCGTTCGATGGCGGCGTTCATGAACGGGCATCCGTGGAACGTGCCGGCCAGAACATCGACAGAGATTCCATCGAAGAAGACTCTCAAGCGCTCAGTCGCGCTGGCCCGGGGGTCGTCCCTGGTTTCGGAAGCGGCTTTCCAGGTGGCCTCCTCCTGCTGGAGGTAAGCCACTACCAGAGCCTGTTTGTTGCCGAAGTGGTGATACATGCTGCCCTTGGCCACGCCGACCTCAGCGATCACCAGATCGATGCCGGTGGCATTGATGCCGCGTGTGTAGAACAGCCGGCGGGCGGTCGCCATGATCCGCTCACGAGCTCCCGTGGACCTCGCAGGCGACCGGTTCGGCGCAGTGGCCTGGGCTTCGGGGATGACTGCCATCATGCGCACCATGCTAGACGGATCCGTCTATTCTGGCTAGACGGATCCGTCTACAATCGTGGCTGGCGCCGCGCCGGAGGCCCGTAAGACAACCGATCCCCCGGGTCTCTGACGGGGCTTGGAGGAGGAAACCTGAACGCTGAAATTCTCGCTATCAACGGTGCGTCCGGTGGTGTCTACGGTGTGCCGGCAACCGTGGTGACGAAGGGAATGATGGCATGATGCAGACCTATCAGTACGACGTGGAGATCCTGCACCTGCTCGTGTCCCCGGGCCATGCCTACTTCGGCCGCGCCCGGGACGGCGCGGCGGACGTGCCCACCACGGATGCCGACCGGGTCGAGCTGGTGGCCGGCAAGGGCGTGGTGGGCGACCGGTTCTTCGGCAAGGCCGCGCACATGGACGCCGCCCTCACCCTGCTCGCCGTCGAAGCACTCGAGGCCATGGCGGCAGATCTGGGCACACCTCCCTTCGACCCGCTCCTGACCCGGCGCAACGTGGTCCTCCGGGGCGCCGAGCTGGCGCCCCTGCTCGGCGGGGAATTCGCGTTGGAGTCCCAAGGTGCTTTCGTGCGGCTGCGGGGTGGGCGGCCGGCCCACCCCTGCGCCTGGATGGACCGGGTGCTCGCCCCGGGCGCGCACGCCGCCATGCGCGGCCGGGGCGGCCTGCGCTGCCAAGTGCTCTCGGACGGGTTCCTGCACCGCGGGCCGGCCGTACTGCACAGCCCTGTCCCGCTCGAGGCCGAACGAGCCGGGGATTCCGTCCGGCGGCGACCGACACGGCTGCCATAGCGCCCCTCGTAGGTGACGCAGCCAGGGACCCCCTTGCTTTACGTAAGGCCCGGCTACCGGTCACCCGCGGCAACGATGACGCAGTTGGGGTTCCCGCGGGGGCCGTACGGGTAGATCGATGTGGCAGTGCGCTGTGTGGCGTATGCCGCCTCGGGATTCCTGTGGCCGCTGGTCGTCTCCGGAATTTTTCAAGGTGTTTGAGGCCAGTGGGTGTCAGGCGGCTACCGGTTCGGCGGCGGTTGGTTGGTTGATCCAGGCGTGGGTGGGTAGCGCGAGGATTTTCGGGTCAGCGGTGGTGGAGAAGCGCTCGGGGTGAGTAGCGCGGGCCGCGGCCAGGGCCGCTGAGCGCTGCTGACTCACGGTCGCGGCGTGGCCGTAGTGGACGTCGGCGGGGGTGTGCAGCCCGATCCCGGTGTGACGGTGTCCGTGGTTGTAGGTCTCGACGAAACCGGCCATGAACGCCCGGGCGGCGGCCAGAGAGCCGAAGCGGTCCGGGAAGACCGGGGCGTACTTCAAGGTCTTGAACCACGCCTCGGAATACGGGTTGTCATTGCTCACGCTGGGTCTGGAGTGGGAACGGGTGACGCCGAGGTCGGCCAGCAGCGCGGCCACAGGTTTGGAGGTCATCGAGGTGCCGCGGTCGGCGTGCACCACGGTGGGCACACCGTGAACCCCGAAGATCTCCTTCATCATCTCCTCGGCCAGAGGCCCGGACTCTCGGGCGTGGACGTGGGCGCCGACGATGTAGCGGGAGTAGACGTCGAGCATCACGTAGGCGTCGTAGTAGACGCCCTTGGCCGGGCCGGGCAACTTGGTGATGTCCCAGGTGTAGACCTGACCGGATCCGTCGGCCATCAGCTCAGGGATCGCTCGGGCCGGGTGACGGGCCTGGCGCCGGCGTTCCTTCACCTGCGCGGCGGCTGCGAGGATGCGGTACATGGTGGCGATCGAGCACAGGTACACCCCGCGCTCCAGCAGCGTGGCGTAGACCTGGGCCGGGGGCTGGTCGACGAATTCGTCACTGTTGAGCACCTCCAGCACCCGTTCCCGCTCAACGCGACTGAGCCGGTTGGCCGGCTCCACCGCGGTCCGAGGTCCCGGTGCTGTCCGGGCCCGCCGGCGGGTGGCGGTGGCCCGCGACACCCCGGTCAGTCCCGCTGCGTCCCGGGTGGTCACGCCTGCGGCGGTGAGCTCGGTGTAGGCGCCCATCAGCGCTTCTTGCGCGGCTGCTCGGTGTCCGCGCTCTCGGAAATCTGCTCCAAGAGCGCGTGTGCTTTTCCCATGATGTCCAGGGCGGTCTCGGTGGTGGCCAGCTTCTGCTGGGAGGCGGCCAGCTGGCGGCGCAACCGGGCGATTTCGGCCTGCTCCGCACTCGGCCGGCCAACGGCTTCATCGGCCGCCTTGCCTTCGAGCACGCCAGCATCGCGCATCCGGCGCCATTCGCTGATCAGCGAGGAGTACAGGCCCTCCCGGCGAAGGTAGGCCCCACCCTGCTGCTCCTGGCAGGCCTGTTCGTAGGCGGCCAGATGCGCCAGCTTCTGCTCCGGGGTGAAGCTCCGGCGCCGAGCCGGGCCACCAGCACGAGGGTGAGCGTCACTCATCTGTCCATCATCGGCGATCGCGGACAACGGCGGGGCGAACGTGGAACTACTCATGGTGATCGATCCTGAATCTCGCCCTGCGTCAGGCGGACTTGCTGTGAACCACTGGACTCAACTCACCCTGACACGCAGGGCGGCGGCGACCGTGGAGATCGGGTCCTCGATGAAGGGCCGGGACACCGTCAGCAGCGCCCCGGGGTCCAGGATGGAGTCCGAGTCCACGAACAGCACCAGGTCCTCGCGGGCCAGGTTGACGCCCACGTTGGTGGAGTCGGAGCGGCCCGAGTTGCGCTTGTGCACCACGGTCAGCCGGGTCCGCCCGTCCCGTGGGACGTGAATGCTGGCCGGTGCCTCCCGCACCGGAACGTCCTCGGGCATCTGCCGGGACACCGGCACCAGGTCGAAGGCCCGGCGCAGCACCTCGAAACCGTTGTCGGTGCTGCCGTCGTCCACCACGATCACCTCGTGGCGCGGGTGCTGCAGCGACAGAAAGGACTCCACGGCCACGCGGATGCCGACCTCCTCGTTGTGCATGGGTGCCACCACGCTGATGCCGGGCATGGTGCGGGAGCGCATCAGTTCCTCCCGCCCCGCAAACGGGATCCGGCGGCGGTAGGCCACGAAGTCCACCGCCGCCAGGACGATCATCACCAGGTAGGACGTGTTGATCAGCAGGAAGTAGATCAGCACCGGCACCGCAATGAACGCCAGGATCCCGGCCACAGCGCCGCGCAGCAGCTCAAGCCACTCCACGGCCGGCTCCTCTCATGGCGCTCAGCTGCAGCGCGTAGTGGGCGGGGTGCACGGCAGGGGTGTCACCGTCCAGGGCGCCCAGCAGCCGCTCCCTCCCGGCAGGGCCCAGTTCGGTGAGAGCCACCGCGGCCCGCTCCGCCAACCGGGGCCGGGTGTCCTCGACCAGGGGGCCCAGGGCCGCCACGGAGGCGGGCAGACCCAGCCGTTCGAGGGACTCCACGGCGGCGAGCGCCACGCTCTCGTCCCGGTGGCGGGCGAGCCCGGACAGGACGGCGAGGTCCTGCGCTCCCCCCACCCATCCCAGGGCGCCGACGAAGGCGGTGAGGGCCCGGGGGTCGGTCTCCTGTGCCAGGCGCTCACGCACGACGGGAGCGGCACCTGGCACGGGGCGCACTCCGATCACAGTTGCCGCCACATGGCGCACCGCCGGGTCCGGGTGCAGGGTGGCCTCCTCGATCACGGGTGCCGCTGCGTCGTCGAAGGCGCACAGGGACTCCACGGCCACCCAGCTGGGCAGTCCGCGGGGACGACGCCGCGGCGCCACCGCGCGCAGCACGGCGCGGGCCGCGGAGCCGTCGCCGAGCAGCGCCAGGGCACGGGCGGCGGCAACCACCACGTCCGCGGAACGGTCCTGGAGCAGGGGCAGGAGCCGGGGCGCGGACTCGCGAGCGCGCATCAGCCCGAGGGTCCAGGCAGCGTGGGCACGGCGCACCGCGCTGTGGGAGGAGAGCCCCGTGATGGCCCACTCGGCGCGTCCGTGGGCGTCGAGCACCCGGGCCAGAGCACGGGCGGGCTCCCCCCTGACCTTGGAGAGCATCGCGGAGACGGCGCGGTCCACCACCGGTACGCGGCGCCGGGGCACCGCAGTCAGGCGGCGCAGGGCGGAGGCGTCGTCGTCCTCACCGGACGCGACCTCGAGCATTGCGGGGCGCAACTCACCGAGCAGCTTCGCGTCCCGGCGTTCACGCCACTGCCGGCCTGCACGCGATCCCAGGACGGTCGCGAGGAGCAGGGCCGCGGCCCATACCAGAACCCACAGCACCCAGGACAGCAGCTGCGCGGAGACCACCGTGGGGGTCGCCACTGCGGGTCACCGCCCCCGGCCGAGGAGGCTGTTCACACGGTGCACCAGCTCACGGGGGCTGAAGGGCTTGGTGACGTACTCGTCCGCACCGGTGTTGTACCCGTCGTCCACGTCCGTGTCCCTGGCCCGGGCGGTCAGCAGGACCACTTTGAGGTGTTTCAGAGCCTCGGTGGCACGGATCTGGCGCAGCACGTCCAGTCCGCTGAGACCGGGCATCATGACGTCCAGCACCACGACGTCTGGGATGCCGTCCTCCAGCGCGCTCAGCGCAGCGGTGCCATCCTCCACCGCCCGGACCTCGTATCCCGCCTGCTGCAGTTTGAAGACCACGAGGTCGCGAATGTCGGGGTCGTCGTCCGCAACGAGGACGGACGGGTGTTCAGGGCTCTCGAGGGCGCTCCGTGTGTCTGGGGGGATGGACACGCTCCGAATCCGCGGCAGCGGAGGAGATGAAGCCAAGAGTATTCAAAAACATGCAGGTTGGCGGGAGATGACACTTGGTGCGGTGAAATCAGCCGCGGGGCTTCATCTCCTTCTCCACGACCCACTTGTGGTTGGTCATGGTCATGCCGTCCGCCTTGTAATCCACCATGTAGACGGTCTGGGTGGTGGAGGAGGCAACGGTGCCCGCGGCGCCCTTCATGCCGGGCATGTGGTCCGCCTCGATGGTGACCTCGGTGCCGTCCGCGAGGCGCTCCGAACCGGCACCCTGGAGTTCCTCCTGGACCACCCACTTGTGGTTGATGACCTCGGGCCCACCGTCCGTGGGGGTGTAGTTCACGGCGTAGGCCACGGTCTTGTAGGCGCCCACCACAGTGGCCGGGGCGTCCCTCATGCCCTCCATATGGTCGGTGGTCAGCGTGACCTGCGTGCCCACCGGGTAGGTGGGCTTCTCCGCGGCGGCGATGCCCTCCGGGGCGGGGCCACCGTCCATGGCGTGCATGTGCTCGTGCCCGCCCTGGCTCGCGCTGGGCGTGCCACTCGCGGAGGACGACGTCGCCTGGCTCGTCGCGCTGGAGGTCGCGCTGGTCTCGTGGCCCTCGTGGGCGGAGTGGTCCGCGGAATCGGAACCGGCGGAGCAGGCGGTGGTGGTCACCAGGATGGCGAGACCGGCGAGGGTGAGGGGAAGTCGACGCATGGGAAAGGATCCTTTCTGCGGGCCCGCCCGGGTTGCTGGACCCCGGTACGGGCGGGTTTCTGGTGGGAATGCGCGGTGGCAGCGGGGCCCCGCTGCACTGGTTCCCTACAAGAGGGTACCGAGGGACGCGACGAAGCCGCCCAGCATGAACGCGCTGATGCCGTACGCCAGGGGGCGGTTGTCCATGGGGCCGCCGCCGGAGGCGTGGTGGGTGATGGCGTGGCCCTTGCCGCGGCGCAGCAGGGCCTTGTTCACCGGGTATGCCGCGAAGTACGCGATCACGAGGGACAGGGCCATGGAGCCCCAGAAGAGGGCGTCGAGCAGGCCTGCGTCCATGGCGCCGGGAACCAGCCACATGACGAGGTTGTCCACGACCTCCATGGTGAGGATGGAGACGGTGTCCGCGGCGAGCACGAGGCGCAGGGCCTGGCCCACACTGATGCCCGAGCGCAGCAGGGGCAGGGAGGACAGGGCGTAGCCGAACACGAAGGCCAGGGCGATGGCCACGGCAGTGCTGGTGACGTTGCCCCACCCGAACACAGTGGCCAGGATCAGGCCGAGGATCTCACCGATGGAGCAGCCGGTGAGGCAGTGGAGGGTGGCGCTGGCGGCCATGTTGGACATGTCGTGGCCTGCGTGGCTGGAGGGGGCGTGGTCGTACATGTCGTGGCCCGAGAGGGAGTCCGAGTGATCGGTGGGGTGGGTGGTGGCGGGCGTGCTCATAGCATCAACCGTATACCCTCGGGGGGTACCCAGTCACAACATTTTACTTCCCGCGTTTATGGAGCGGCCCAGTGGTTTCCGCCAAAATGAGTCGGAGATGCCCTAGGTGTACTGACCGGACACGTTGATCAAACGTGAGAAAGGCGGCTGGTTCCCGCAGGCCGTGTGGGAACGGTGCTGGTTGTAGTAGTGCAGCCAACCGTCCAGTTCGCCCCGTCGCTCGGCCTCCGAGGAGTAGCAGCGGGCGTAGGCCCAACCGTCAGCCAGGGTGCGGTGGAACCGCTCGATCTTCCCATTGGTCTGCGGACGATACGGACGGGTCCGCTTGTGCTTGATCCCGAGCTCGGCGCAGGTGTCTCGCCACAGGTGAGACCGATAAGCCCCGCCGTTGTCCGAGAGGACCCGCTCGACGGTGACGCCTCGCTGGTTGAACCACTCGACAGCTCGTACCAGGACCGCGGTCGCGGTGAGTGCGGTTTCGTCGTCGTGGATCTCGGCGTAGGCGACGCGGGAGTGGTCGTCGATGACGGTGTGGACGTAGGCCTTGCCCATTAACGGGTCGTAGTGCTTGTTCTTCGGCTTGTCCGGTGTGGCGGCGCGGTTCTTCTCGCCTTGGCGGCGGCCGACGTAGCGCCAGCCGCTGCCGTCGGGGATGTTGCCTAGTTTCTTCACATCGACGTGGAGCATTGCCCCGGGATGGTCGTGCTCGTAGCGGCGGACCGGTTCGCCCGTGGCCCGGTCAACATGGGACAGCCGGTTCAGGTGAGCGTCGGTCAGGATCCGATGGACCGTCGACGGCGCGATCCCCAAGCGACAGGCCAACTGAACTGGCCCCTCTCGGAGGCGGAGACGGAGCTGGATGCAGCGCTTCGTGGTCTTCGCGTTGGTCTTGTTCGGCGAGTGGTGGGGACGTGAGGGCCGGTCCTGCATCGACTGGCCGGCACGGTAGCGGTCAGCCCAACGCTTCGCCGTCGGCCACGAGACCTGGAAGCGGGCAGCGACCTCGCTGATCGGCCAGCCCTCGTCCACGACGAGACGACCAACGATCAGGCGGTGGCGTGGGGTGAGTGCTGCGTTGGCGTGAGACATGGCATTCCCTTCGGGTGCGCCACCAGCCCGAAGAGCGCTGATCAGAGGTGCTGGGCGTAGTGGCGCAATGCCTGGGCGGCAAAGTCTGCGGCTGCGGCTCCCCCGAACGCGGGATGGAAGTCTGGGTTGGTGGTATAGAGGTTGGCCATGCCGGTGAGCATGGCGCGGGTCTTATCGATGTCACCGGCGTGCCCCGGTGTGCCCGGGATCTGGGCGAACCAGGCTGCGTGGACCGCTGCGTGCTGTTGAGCCTGATCGCTGGACGGGGAGACACCGGATTGGTGGAGCTCGCCCCACTGGGTCAGGAGTTGCTCGGCATCGGCTTGAAATTGGCGTTGCTGGGTGAGGTTCTTGGCATGCCACCACCGATTGGACTGCTCGAACACGTCGCGGCCCCACTGCTCGGTGACCTCCGCCTCGTACCGGTCATTGAAGCCTTCGAGCATCATGTCCATCCGCGGTTGCCGTCCCTCGCGTCTCATCGCCAGAGTGTGCTCGACAGAAGCGATGCGAAGTCCCAGCGCTTCCTGCTCATGCTCGAGGTGTGCCAGGTGCCCCTCGAGTGCGTTGATCTCGTCATCCGGGTTCGCGCCGGAGGCCAGTGCCTCGCTGATGGCAGCGAGGCTCAGCCCAGCTTCACGCAGGAGCAGAATCCGTTGCAGGCGTGCCACAGCGGTGGGGCCGTAGTAGCGGTAGCCGTTCGCGCCGATCCGGTCCGGGGTCAGCAACCCGATCTGGTGGTAATGGCGCAGCGTCCGGCCGCTCACACCGGCGCGATCAGCGAGTTCTTGGACAGTCCACTCCACGAGCACGGCCCTCCTGTTAGCGAGTTGGCATCCCCAGACCCAACTGGGACAGGGATACCGCCAGGATCTCTTCGGCCGGCGTGGTCACCGCCGCCGCGGCCGGCTGCCCAGTGGCATCCAGGTAGGCCGTGACGATCCGGGCTCCCGCCGCGTACCCGGCCCCGGTGGGAAGACCGACCGGTGTCGCGCCGAACAGGCGAGCACTCGCGTCGCCCAACACCCACGCTGCGAAGTCCTGCATTCCGGTCACGGCGAGTCCCTCACCGACGCGGTGCAGCACCGCGTTGCTGGTGCGGGTCTCCTGGCTGACGAAGTGTGTGAACCCCTGCTCGCCCACAAGGCCCACCGCGAAGAGGTCCGCGAGACCTTCAGCGACCACATGTTCCCCGACCGTGACCGTCTGCGGCTCCCACACCACACCGCCTGGCGAGTAGCGCACATTGTGATGCAACTCGTGCAGGGCAATGCCTTCCAGGCGATCCAGGACCTCCTTGGTCGGCCAGACAGTGATGGCGATGTAGCCGCTGATCCCGCCGAAGGCCGACAAGCCGCGGATTTCATCCATAAAGTGCCTGTTCGTGGGATCACCAAGCACGAGCAGTACCTTGAGGTCGGGCACCGTCAGTGTCGGATTCGCCGATGCGAGCTCTCGAAGCCCCATATCGAGCGCTCGCTCGATACGGCCCCACGCATCGGCTCGCTCCAGATCGTCGATCGCACCCAGGATCTCGTCGTTGGCGGCATCGGGCCCGAACCCGAAATTCTGAGTATGGACTGCGGCTAAGTCCGGCCCACCAGGGATGAAGAAGTACATCCCAGCCATCGGCTGCCAGAGTCTGCGAGCTGCGTCCTGCCAGTCCTCGGGGGAGCTGCTCACCATCGCCCGCATCCGGGCTGGACTGTCGATCATCGTCACGGTCATGCCAGCAACGCTAAACATTGCCGTTGCGTCAAGGTCAACCCAGAACGTCAATCAATGTGCCCGGTCAGTACACCTAGGAGATGTTCTCGTCCACCACGTAGATTCGCTTCAGTGGCAGCTTGTCCCGCCACGTGGCGGGGAGTGACTCGTAGTAGGTCAGCGTAAGGTCCGTGATTTCCTTCCCGCCCAGCAACCGGAGGTTGTGGCGTTCACGTTCCAGTGCGGCCGCCTCGCTGCTGTACGAGCCCAGGGTCACGAACAAGCCATGTTCGTCTTTGGCTCCCAGCGTCCCCAGGAGGCCTTGAATATCGGGGCGCCCTTTGGTGGAGGCGGTGTGTTTGCATTGAACCTTGATGAGGGGCGGTTCAAGACCGAGGACGTCCCTGTGAGCGAGCACGTCTACGCCCCCGTCCGCCGTGTAGGTGGTGACGCGCGCTTGATAGCCCATGGCCCTCAGGAGATCAGCCACGAAGTTCTCGAACTCTTGATGCGTAAGGTCCTCCAGGAGGGTCCGCGTGATGAAGTCGTTGGTGTTGTCCTCGATCTGCTTCGCAGTCGGTAGCGCATCGTGCCCGTCCTCTTCCAGATTGGCCGGGGAGGCCATTTCCTCAAGAGGGGCCGGCAGCCCCGCTGGGACAGAGGAGGTCCTTTCGCCGGTCTGCAGCGACGCTACGAAGGCGTCTTCGGAAGGCGCGTTTAAGAACTCCTGAAAGAGACCCGCATGGCGTTTCACTTGGAACAGCGTGAGTGCTGATCCAATCTCATAGAGGGCCGACTTCGGAAAGATCCCGCGGGGGACACCAGTCTTGAGCCACCGCACGGCACGTCTGTGCTTATGGGTTCGCTCTCCGGCGTGGTACCGGTACTGCCCTGTGACCTCACCAAAGTTCAACGTCCGATCCGTCTTGCTGGGAAAGATCACGATGTCCCCCTCGGCCATCTCGAAGGCGAAACGCCGCTGAATCCCCGCCCAAACAGCGATGGCCCCCTGCTTGGCACTGGGTTCACTGGCAACAAGGGCCGCCTTGATGCGCTCGGGGTTGTCGCCCAGGTGAGAGATATCCCCGATCTCCCATCCGATCGAGACAAACCCTTCGGAGAGCAGCTCCTCAGCGAGAACGTCGTTGTGGATACCCCACATTGTCATGACCGGACCTCTTCTGCTAACGGCAAGAACTGGCTCGCCTTCTTACTCCACGAAATCGCCAGCACATCCCGAGCGCGCGTGGCTCCCACATACAGCAGCGAGCGCTCCCGCAGGGCGTTGTCCTCGTGGGCCTTCTCGTCATAGTCGCTGCCGGCAAAGAACCGCGGAATGGACGCTTCACTCACGTCGAACAACAGCACGCGGGAGAACTCGGTGCCCTTGGCCCGGTGGAGGGTCATCACTGCGGGGGTTCCCTGCGGAATGTCCTGCTTATCCACCGGGGCCGCGTTGACGCCCAGTTCTCCCAGGGTGCGGACCAGCGCGTCGCGCTGCTTCTTGGTGCGGGTAAGGATGCCCAGGGTGCTGGCGGAAAGGCCCTCGTCCGCCAGTTCTTTGAGCCACCTGGTCACCAGTCCGGCCACGAGCTCGTATTCCTGCGCGAGATCCCGAGCGGGCAGCAGAACGGGCACGGGCCCGGAGCGGCTCGACACGTAGCGCTCATTCGAGTGGTCCGCTGCTTCGCCTTCGACCTCGTCCAGGTTGTATTCGCCGCCCTCCAAAACCTTGAGAGCCAGCGCGAGGTTCTGTTCGGTGGTGCGGTAGTTCAGCCGGAGCCGCCGAGAACGCCCCACCACTTTGATGCCGTAGTGGCCCAGCACAATGCGCTGGCCATAGATTCGCTGGTTGGAGTCCTCAGCAATGAAGAGGTCATCGGGGCCCTCTGCCACGCTTGCCCTGGCCAGCTGCCAGCGTGTGGGGGTGAAGTCCTGACCTTCGTCGATCAATACGTGATCCGCGGGGAGCTGTCCCTCGGAACGGCGGAGGAAAGCTGCGGCAATGGCCGCCGCTTCATCCCAATCGAGGGACTGGGTGGCCAGGCCATCAGCCCGGTAACGCTGCACGGCCGTCCAGACCGCACGCCGCTGATTGCGCCCGAGCCGCGTCCCTCGGCCTACCCGTGGCGCCCGGAGGTACTCCCGTTCGTCGGTGATGAGCGCGGGCAGGATCACCTCCTGATATTCGGACTGGAAGAACGCGGGCACCGCCACTTGGTGGGGCAGCTCGGTTCCGGCAGCATCGATGGCCTCGTCCCACGGGCTCGCCCCGTAGGCGCCAGAATTGCGGTAGTCAGGGGTGCGTTGGACGCCCCATCCCACCACTTCTTCCATGGCCTGAGACAGTCCCGGTGAACCGTTTGCGTCTCCCAGCACCCGGTGGGCCACCTGGTCGAGCGTCATGACGGTGATGCCGGGCTGGCCGAGCTGCCCTGCCATGCGCACGCGCGGGTCCAGGGCGCGAATTTGCTGCGCAATCATGTCCACGAGGTTGCGGGTATAGGAGACCACCAGCACGCGCGCCTCCGGATTCTTCCGCGCCAGGCGCACCGCGCGGTGAACCAGCACCACGGTTTTGCCCGTCCCCGCACCGCCGGAAAGTCGGAACGGTCCGGAGGTCTTTTTGTCCACGTACTCCTGCTGATCGGGGTGCAGAAAGAGCCGCCATGCATCGAAGTCGCCGCTGGTCAGGGCCTTTTCCAGGGCGGCGTCGTCCTCGATCAAATGGAACTGGGATGCCGCCCGCGCAGTGGTCACTGCACGCACCACGGCGTCCGTCTCGGAGGGCACGCCCACCTCGGTACCGCCCGTCACGGGCTCGTCCACCGCGGTGTAGCGCTCGCGCACGGTCTCCAGAGTTTCCCCCGTGGCGAGGTCCAGCAGTGCATCCGCTTGCCAGCCACCCACGCGGCCCAGGAAGGCCATGAGGTCCGCTTCCGACTCCGCGCGCACGGCCACCGTGGCCACGGACTTGTCCACCCCCAGTTGTGCGGTGAGTTCTTCCACGGCCAGGGCGGCCAGGGGATTGCTCGCCACAATCACCGTCTCGCGCGGGGTCTCGGGGAACAACGACGCCGTACCCTCCTCCTGCTGTAACGCCACCATCTCGGCGGCGCGCGCTTCCACGAGCGCTTTGAGCTCTGCATCCGTGTAGTGCTCCGCACCGGCAATGGCGGTGGAATCCACCTGACGGATCTCCGCCGCTCCGCTGGTGGGGTTCACCCGCGCGTAGGCCTTGGCCGCCACCTGGTAGGCGTCGTCGTGCGCGTACACGCCGTAGAGCAGCCATAGCGAGCCCAAGTCGAAGAGCACGAGCCGGTAGAACTGGTCCACACGCGCCGTGCGAACGCGATCATCCGCGCAGTTCTGAATGGGCTCCACGTGCAGGCCGTTGGTGGTGGGGTCCTTGATGAGCTTCTCCAACGTGGCGTTCACCTTGCCCGCAATGGATTTCTCGTAGCTGCCCAGGAACCCTCGGTCCAGGATGAGCTGTTTCTGCGGCGCAGTCATGGCATCTCCGTCTTCCGTTGAGTGGTGTCACCGTGGGTGGTCAAGATGTTCCGAATGGTGTCCATGTCGGGGCCGGTCACTGTCCAATCGGAGGGAGCCGCCTCGGCAAACTCCGCCGCGAGACCTGCATCAGACAGCCAGGCGATTTTCAGGTCGGTCCAGGCCAGATCCACGACATATCCCTGGAACTCCTCACCAATCTCGGGGAAGGGAAGTTCCCGCTGCCCCGCGAGTGTCAAAATCTGCGCTTCTTCCGCCGTGAACGCGTCCTTCACCGCTTGCTTCCATTCGGGCCCCAGCTCCAGGGAGGCCGAGGAGTGGATAATGTCCACCCCACCTCGGCCGGCTGTCTGAGGTGGCGCGGTCGCGTCGGTGGCGTCCTGCATTTCGGGCACATGGGAGAAGAAATCCAGCCACTGGTTCTCCTCCTGTTGCTCTGCCGCGTGCTCGGTGGCAGAGGTCCAGGTTTCCAGGAGGGTCACGGCCCCTGGCTCTATGTCCTGACGGAGGTTAGACAGCGCCAACCACTGGCGCCAGGAATCCGCGAAATAGGGCGATTCCACGGCGGCGTCCCGGTCATCCAGCACCACGGCTAGCCGGCTGTGGGTAGGGGTAACATCCCCCAAGATCGCCAGGGGACCCGTGCGGCGGACAAAACCCTTGGTAGTCGGCGTCCGCGAAGGATTCGGAAGCGGTGACCCCGGCGGTGTGTCCAGGATGGCCCGGGCCTGCTCGGTCAGGGCGTCGAGGCTCACCGGGGTGGGTTTCCCCGTGAAAAGCAACAGGTTCAGCTTCTTGGCCACGCTGAGTTGTCGCTTAAACGGGTCGGCCTTGCTGTCGCTGATCAGACTCAACAGCTGGTCAAAGGGATTGGCGTCCAGATAGCTCAGGTCCGCGGCATCCACCACACCCTGGCGCTGCAGGGCTCGGGTGAACTGTGGGACCCACATGTCCTTGAGGACCCCTTCACCGGGTTCCCCGCGCTGTGCCGCCTCGTAGGCGTCCAGGTCCGCGTGGGTCACCGCGTACACCAGGTAGCCGCGCTCGCGCAGACCACGGCGCTTGGCGGCGTCGTCGCCCACCCGGCTGTGCGCGGTGGAGGCGTGGTACGTGCGCCCGTCCAGATAAATGGCCGCGCCCTGGCTACCGAACTGGCCCTGCCAGGTAAGTAGGGCGTCCGGTTGGGTGTCCCCCAGGAGCACCTGGGAGGCGTAGGAGTAGCGGACACCTCCCAGCATGACGGAAAATCCCTGACCGCCGTCGCCCACCGTGTCCGTCACCTGTGCTCCGGGCAAAGCGCCCACGGCGGCGCGGAACAAGCGGCGGAAGCGATGTTCCAGGGCAGATTCAAAATCATCACCCACGGGCGCACGGCCCTCCTCCACGCGCCAGGTCATCTCCTCGCCTGGTTCCTTGGAACCCAGGATGGTGCCCAGGATCTCGACGGCGCGCTGTCGGCTCAGATATTCACGCTTGGACGCCCGCACATGCGGCATCAGGCACCGGAAGCACGCGCCCCTGCCCTCGTCCTGGCACACGCAGTCCACCAGAAACTCGTGGGCCCCGCGCAGCAGATGCCACAGGGATTCGGGGGTTGCGAGCTCCGCGAGGTAACCCGTGCCACCGGGCACGGAATCGAAGAGCAGCAGCGAGTCCGCATTGTTCCGGCTGACATCCGGAACCACCTCCATGTTCAGATGGTTGATTTCCCCGCCAAAGCGTTCCCGCAACCCCAGCATGAGCGCGCAGTAGAAGCTCCAGAGGGACCGCCCGGAGGTGTCTTCCGTGATAGACGGCGGAAGGCTGATCATGATGGATTCCGTGACCAGCTTTCGAACCAACACCACGGACACGGATTCCGGATTCTCCACCCTGCGCTGCGTGCACCAGCCTTGGTGTTCCCGTGCGTTGTTTTCGTCCGTGTTCTCGTCTTGGTGACCACAGACGGGGCAGATCAAGAATCCGCCAATGCGCTGCGAACGCCCCGCGAGGGTGGCCTCACGGGCACCCTCCCGCGGCTTGCCCACGTTCATCCGCGTGAGGCGTGACCCGCGGCGGAACGTGACACCCACGCCGGTCCCGCCGATGGACCACTCCGCCCGAGTGTCGGACTCCGTAAAATCGGGGATGGTCAGGGTGTCGTACCAGGTGCTCTCGCGGTCCTCGCGGCCGTCCGAGATCTTGGCCTGGTTCAGCTCCATGGTGGAGGACACCTTGGTCAGTTCCACCACGTTCAGATGCTGACCCGAGTCCGCGATGGTTGGCTTGTGGCATGCGGGGCACGAGTCCAGGCGCTCCGTGGGGGCAATCTCCTGGCTGTGCCCGCACTCCGGGCAGAAGGCGAGCCGACGGACCCCGGCGCCGTCACTACCCACGTCTACGGAGTCGATCTTCAGCTCGTGTCCCCCGGCGTAGAAGGTATTGCCCGGCGCCAGCTCGGTGAGGGCCGTGAAGCCCGAGCGCTCATATTCCGCCGGGATGTGCTTCCAGTTATCGTGCTCATCCCGGTAGGTGAGGGTGGCCTCCAAACTCACCGCATCATCGAACAGGGTGAAGTTGGGCAACACACCAAAGCGTTCGAGCACGCCGATCCAGTGCTCGTGGCTCAGTTGGGAGGACTCCGCACGCAGCCGCGCGCTGCTGCCCTTGAGGCGACGTTCCTCCCGCTCGCGCGCCGCGGGGTCCTCCGTGAGACCCAGCTTTTGCTCCTGCTCATCCAGGAGTTGTTGCTGTCCCTCGAGTTCTGTGGCGAGCTTGCCGTCCTCCTCCGCCGTGATCACCACCGTGCCATCGGCAATCGCCCGGAGCTGCTTCTCCACGCGTTCCCGGCGGTGATGCAGCTCGTCCTTCTCGCGCTGCCACCGCAGTACGGAGGCCTTGATGGCTCGTTCCAGCCCGTTGGGCTCGCCGTTCTCCGGCCACGTGGCCCACGTGCGCAGGGCCTGCGCCGCTTCCTGGGTCATGCCCCACCGCGGTTCGTCGCCCACTTGGAACGCGGAGAGGAACTCGTCCAGTCGCTGCTGGGAATGCTCACGCGCATCGGCCAGCAGCGTGCCCAGGAACGTGCCGGGGTCGCTGGACTTCATGACGGAGGCCGCGCGCGCGGGATCCGGCGTGCCCTCGTCTCCCGCCATGCGGTCCATGAGGAACGCTGTGTACTGCCGGTGCAGGATCTCCTCCGCAGACAGATATGCCGCCGGAGGCCGTACCCCGCCGTTGAGCATGAACTGCGGTTCGATGAACGCCGAACCCTTGCCGCGCGTGGTCATGAAGGCCAGGTCCAGGGAGTTGCCGGTCAGGCGGCCAGCGCGTCCCACGCGTTGCAGGTAGGAGGCCACGGTGTCCGGGATGGACGCCAGGATCACAGTGGAGAGATCACCAATGTCGATACCCATTTCCAGCGTGGGCGTAGCCACCAGCACGTTCGGGGCGCCCGGCGTGGTCTCGCTGTTCTTGAACTCGTTCTCGTACTGCAGGCGTGTGTCCGCGGGAAGCAGTGAGGTGTGTTCGCGGGCAATCACGCGCCGCATGTCCCCGCGGTACAGGCTGCGGTAGTAGCTGTCCCGCAGGGTGTCCGGGTGGAGCGTGCCCTTGCACTGGTAGGCGGTGCAGGGTCCGCCCTCCAGGGCGTGCAGGGTATCGGGAAGTCCCGTGACCACTTGCCCACACTCGGGGCAGCGCAGGATGCCGGCGGGCCCGGAGAGGGTGGCCAGCACCAGGTTCTCCGGGCGCAGGCCGTAGCTTTCCGTGGTCACGGTGCCCCGTTGCATCACGGGCACCGTGTCGGTCAGGTGCTGCTCAGTGAGCGCGGTGAACAGGGGCTTGAGCAGGTATCCCGCCCGGCGCCGGTCCACGCCCAGGCAGCGTGAGGTCCAGTCCACGTACCAGCTGGTGGAGTTGGTGGGGTCCACAAACCCCGTGTTCTCCTTAAACCGGCCGGTTGCGGGGAACGAGGGCGCGCGTCGCCCGCGTGGGAAGGCGGGCATCACGTCCTTGGGCCGGCGTCCACCCCAGATCTCGTAGCGGGTTCCGCCCTTTTCGCGGTATCGCCGCAGCCACTCATGGGCGATAGCACCGTCCACGCGGAGGCGCTCCAGGATGCCGCGCACCCACGCGCCGGGCCGCGCGGCACCGCGGGCTTCGATCCCGGGCAGGTCGATCGTCACTTCCCGTGCCGCCAATTCCAACACGTCATGAGCCAGGGTCTCTAGCTCGTCCTCGGCCGCCTGCACGGAGGCCGCCGCCGTTCCGGTAGCCGCCAGGGTGCGCCCGTAGGACTCCACGAGGCCCACTTCGAGTTCCACATCGAACTCCAGGCGGGTGGCCACGCGCTCCCGGGCACGACGCCGCCTGTTCCGGTCCTCGGAGTCATCCCAGTACCCGCGGACGGGCGCGTTTTCGGCAATCGAGGGGTGCAGCAGCCGGTACCGCTCCTCCGAGGTGCGGGCCTGGTCCATCATGCGCGTGACCACGTCCCGCACTGGAGCGGGCTCGTCTGTCAGCGCGGACTGGATCGCCGAACGCAGCGCCAGCGAGTAGGAGCGGGCCTCCACGAATCCCGCCCGATGTGCGGCGTCCTGCACCGAGTCCGTGAACACTAGCGACTTCTTCTCGCTGAGGTTCAGTCCCTCCGAACCGAACAGGCTGGAGAGCGCCACGGAGAGCAGCGTGGCGGTGCGGGAGCCCACAAAGCGGATGCCGTCGTCTTCCTTGCATGCCGGGCAGTTGTCGTTGGTGCTCAGCCCGTCCGCTTCCAAGCCCACATGCATCCACACGGGGAGGGTGTCCAGATCACCGGCGTCCTCTTCCGGGAGCTCGTCCTCAATGGCGTACCGCTCCGGGTTAAGGAACCGCAGGCGCTCATCGCCTTCGGGGTCCACACCGGGCACGGAGATCAGGGCACGGAACCGCCCGGATTTGCGGGCCTGTGCTTCACGGATGGTCTGTGGTTTCACGACCAATTCGCCCGTGCCGGTGAGCGCGACGCCCCATCCGGAACGCCCGCAGTGGCGGCAGTAAATGGCGGGCAGGAAGCTACAGTCATGGGCCCCCCGATCGTCGCTCCATGCAAACGCAACGGCCGGCGACGTCGCCCGGTCCACGTGGGACACCTCGCGCGTCCAGAGGTGCAGCTCCACGTTGGGGAAACTATTGCGTTCCGCCCGCGAGCGCACGTGGGACAGCGCGCCACCCAGCGCCTCCACGCAGCGAGCCCCGGTGGTGTCCTGGTCCAAGTGAGGCACAAGGGCGGCGGCGAGATCGCGGATGGAGGTGGCCTGGGCTGCGGCGGACAGAAGCGCGCTCACGAGGGGGTGGGCGAGGAAGAGATCCCGCTCGGTGGCGGCGTCGAGCTCGGCGTTCTCCGCCAGGCCCCCCAGGGACGGCCAGAGCACGTCGAGCACGCGACGGGTGAGCTCGGCCGGCTCCGGCAGAGCCCCGTCCGTGGCACCGGGCAGGATCTCCAGGACCGGGTGGAGCTGGGTCAGCGTGGGATGTTCCTGCGCGTGCAGATCCGCACTGTCGATGCCGACGGCTGACCCGGAGCGAAGACGGTCCAGCGCGGCATCACGCAACGCGTCCTGCGTGACGCGGCGTTCCGTGACCACGGACTCCACGGTGAACGGAGCGCCAAAGATGGTGCTCGCGAAATCCGCCACGGGGGCGATATCGCTCTCGTCCCCCAGCGTGGCGGAGGTTGCCACTGGAACCATGGCGGTGCGTTGCGGGGCCAGGCGTTCCAAAACCAGGCGCAACCGACGGATGAGCATGGCCACGTCGGTTCCCTGGGCACCGTTGTAGGTGTGGAACTCATCCAGCACCAGATAACGCAAGGACTCGGCGGAGTGCTCCCACAGCGGGCGGTCCGCCGAACGCAGGAGGAGCTGGTCCAGCATCTTGTAGTTGGTCAGGATGATGTCCGGAACCGCGGAGCGGATGGTGTGCCGGTCCTCGATGAGTCCCTCCGGGGACATGACCGTGCGCGGTGCCCCCGAGTGCTCGCCCGTGTAGAGCGCGGCCGTTACTCCGTTCAGCGCCGGGTTCTCGTGGATCATCCGCGCCAAACGGCCCGCCTGGTCATTGGCCAAGGCGTTCATGGGGTACAGGATGATGGCCTTGATCCCGTGCACGCCCTGCTTCCGGGCCCGGACCGCGTAATCCAGGAGCGGATAAAGGAACGCCTCGGTCTTACCCGATCCGGTTCCCGTGGTCACGATGGTGGGTTCCGGAATCCGCAGGCCTTTGCGGTCCTGCGGGCCCTCCACCGAGGGGTCTGTGGTGAGACGGCGGAACGCCTCGGCCTGGTGGGCGTAGGGCTGGAACCAGTCCGGCAGCACGCTCAGCGGGGAGGCCTCGGGCTCGGTGTGGAATGGCAACCGCGTCCGCAGGAACGGACCCCGGAAGATGCCCTGATGCTTGTTGCTCAGGAAGTCAGCAAACGCGTCCCGCGCATAGCGGTCCGAGAACTTGATGGCCGTGGTGACGTATTCCACCAGGGCCGATTTCATAGCCTCGGCCTGCAGCGAGGGAAGCAGCTCACTCATGCGCCATTGACCCCTTCATAGACACCCGGTTGGTATACGCCCTGCTCCATGCGCTCGGCGAAAGCGGCATAGGCTTCGCGCATGTCCGCCTCGCGGTCCAGGATCCGGAAGGGCTCGAGGGCGGTGATTTGCCGACCCTCGGGGGTCTCGTAGGTGCGGTCCGCAACGCTCAGGCCGTACTCCGGACGCCCCGCCTTATTCCATGCCGTGCGCACGGTGGAGGGGATCAGGCGGCCGGTGGCGTCGTAGACCTTGCCGCGCTGGGTGTCCTCGCCGCGCTCGTACTTATACAGCACGCCAAACTGGGTGCGGTACAGCGTGCACAGTTCATCAATAGGAATGCCCGCTACATGCGCCATAATCGCGTCAATTTCTACTAGAGCACGATGGCGGTCCTCGTCCCGTCGCAACGGAGTCGCAACCGACCATTCCGAGGACACATCCCCAAGATTGGGACGATCAGGCCGGTGATGACCGCCCGTCCAAGAGTCCTGCACCATAGCGGGTGTCCAGCAGTCCCGCCAGAGGTCCGCGTAAGCCTCAGTAAGGCAATTCAATCGGAGGATGCGAAGTGCAGCTACGGGGGCAAGAGCGTGTGCTTCCGGAATGAGGGGAAGGTGCTCGATAACGGGGCCGTAAATATTGCTCGCAGAGGGGCTCTTCAGGATCCAGGGTGTAGTTGGGGTCGGCGCGTCGGTCGCCGGATAGGGGTCGAGGC
>NZ_VELE01000007.1 GCF_007681555.1 Kocuria salsicia
CAAAAAATTTGGTATCAACAAACTAGACACACTATTGAGTTGACAAACAACACACCACAACGACCTGGCTTGTTCTCGATAAGCTGTTTTCGCTTGGTTGCGATCCGCAAGCTTACCGTTCAGCTTTGCCGTTCGCAACTCCGGGTGAACACCCGGTGAAGCTCTGCAGCACAACCGCCATCCGCTGGCTTGCGGGGACCTACCGTAGCACACGTTTTCGCTGCTGTGCAGCGCGGGTGCTCTGGGTGGATCCCCCGGATCTTGCGGCCCTTCGTCCCGCTCTCGCGGTCGCCGGGGCAACTCGGAAGACATTACACGCGCCCCGGGGAAACGACAAACCCGCGGAGGCTCAGGGCCGTTCGCGGGTTCGTCGTCTGTTGTCTCCCACTCCAGCGGGAGACAATTGCGGTCGTCATTCCTCTCGAGCCTGGCGGCCGCCCTCGAGCGCGGCGTGGCTGACCGGCTTGAGGAAGAGCACGGCCAAAGGGGGAACGGTGAGCTCTGCCGAGGCCGGGGCACCGTTGAAAGCGCCCTCGTTGGCGGTCACCTTCCCCAGGTTTCCGACGCCCGAACCGCCGAAGACCTCGGCATCCGTGTTCAGCACCTCCTCCCACTCGCCGGCCCAGGGCAGACCGAGGCGGAAGTTCTCGTGGGTGTTCCCGGCGAAGTTCGCCACGCTCACGAGCGGGTTGCCCTGATCGTCCCACCGGGTGAACGAGAGTGTGTTGCGCATGGCGTCGTTCGCGTCGATCCACTCGAACCCCGATGGGTCGTTGTCACGCGAGTAGAGCGCGGGGGTGCTGCGGTAGACCTCGTTCAGGCTCTTCACCAGTTCCTGGACGCCGTGGTGCGGCGGAGTCTCGGAGAGCCACCAGTCCAGACCGTGCTCCTGGGACCACTCGGATTCCTGGGCGTACTCGGTCCCCATGAAGATCAGCTGCTTGCCGGGGTGTGCCCACATGTACGCGAGGTAGGCGCGCACACTGGCCAGCTGCTGCCAGCGGTCGCCCGGCATCTTGCGCAGCAGCGATCCCTTCCCGTAGACGACCTCGTCGTGCGAGATCGGCAGGATGAAGTTCTCCGAGAACGCATATACCAGTGAGAAGGTGGCCTTGTTGTGGTGGTAGTGGCGGTTGATCGGATCCTCGGCCATGTACTCGAGGCTGTCGTGCATCCATCCCATGTTCCACTTGATGCCAAAGCCCAGACCGCCCGCGCTGGTCGGCTTGGTGACACCTGGGAAGGATGTGGACTCCTCCGCAATCATCACGACGCCGGGGTTGCGGCGGTACGCCGTTGCGTTGGCCTCCTGCAGGAAGCCGATCGCCTCCAGGTTCTCGCGGCCGCCGTACTGGTTGGGCTCCCACTCGCCGTCGTTGCGGGAGTAGTCGAGGTAGAGCATGGAGGCCACAGCGTCCACGCGCAGCCCGTCCACGTGAAACTCCTCGAGCCAGTAGTTCGCGTTGGCCACGAGGAAGTTGCGCACTTCGCGACGACCGTAGTCGAAGATCAGCGTGCCCCAGTCCTTGTGCTCGCCGCGACGGGGGTCCGGGTGCTCGTAGACGGGCTGGCCGTCGAACTTGGCGAGCGCCCACTCGTCTTTGGGGAAGTGCCCCGGGACCCAGTCCACGAGCACGCCGATGCCCGCCTTGTGCAGCTGGTCCACGAGGTAACGGAACTCGTCCGGGGAGCCGAAGCGCGAGGACGGCGCGTAGTAACCGGTGACCTGGTAGCCCCAGGACCCGCCGAACGGGTGCTCGGCCACGGGCATGAACTCCACGTGCGTGAACCCCTGCCACGTGAGGTACTCCACGAGCTCCCGCGCGAGGTCGACGTAGCCGAGTCCCATGCGCCACGAGCCGATGTGCATCTCGTACACGCTCATGGGCGCGTTGTGGGGGTCCGTACTCGCGCGCCGAGCCATCCACTCGGCGTCCTGGAACTCGTACTCGGAGTCGAAGACCCGCGACGCGGTGGACGGCGGGATCTCGGTGCCGAATGCCATGGGGTCCGCCTTGTCGCGCCACGCCCCGTCCACCCCGCAGATGCGGAACTTGTAGGTGTCCCCGGACTTCATGCCGGGCACGAACAGCTCCCACACGCCGCTGGAGCCCAGCGAGCGCATCGCCTGCTCGGAGCCGTCCCAGCCGTTGAAGTCGCCGATCACGCGCACAGCCTGGGCGTTGGGCGCCCACACCGCGAAGCTGACACCCGAGACGTCGCCCAGGGGCGAGGGGTAGTGCTGCACGTGCGCGCCCAGAACCGTCCACAGCGTCTCGTGGCGGCCCTCTCCGATGAGGTGCAGGTCCAACTCGCCGAGCGTGGGGGCGAAGCGGTACGGGTCGTCGACCTCTTCCTGGTCCTTGCCCGCGTACGTCACGTCCACGCGGTAGTCGGGGATCTGGCCCTCGTCGTGCGCCGGGACCACACCGGTGAAGATGCCACCCCACTCGTGCTCGAGAGGGAACGTGCCGTTCGGCGTGCGCACCGAGACCTGCGTCGCGAAGCGCCGCAGTGTGCGGATGGTCACGGAGCCGTCCGGGTTGGGGTGCGCTCCGAGCACGGAGTGGGGATCGTGGTAACGGCCCTCGGCGACCGCCGCGAGGACGTCCTGGGCGACAGGCACCGGCCCGCCGGCGGGGCCGGAGGCCGCCGGCGCGGCATCTCCACCGGAGGGACGCGTGGCGTGACGGGCCCCGCGCGCGGGGCTGGAGGCGTCGGAGTCGGAACGGGCGGTCGTCCCCTCCGTGGCCCGGGGGTCAGCGGACGGTGAGGGCTCTGAGGACGCGGCAGGCTCGGAGGAGGGTGCGGGGCCGGTGTTCTGGGGGTGCTCGGTGGTCACGAAATCCTCGGTTCTCGACGGCGTTGACTGGCTCTCGTGGGCTTCGTGACTCACGTTACGGGAGCGTGCACGTTCAAGCGAGCGCACCACGGCCGCCGCAGGGACCTGCACCCAGTCGGGTCGGTTGCGCTGCTCGTAGACGACCTCGTAGAGGGCCTTGTCCAGCCACAGCGCCCGGTAGAGCACGGAGTCCGTGTCCAGAACGTCCCCGCGCGTGGTGCCGTAGCCCGCCAGGAACGCGTCGGAGACCGCGCGCGTCCACTCCTCGGTGTCCTGTTCCGTCTCCTTGGCGGCCATGGCTCCGGCGTAGTCGAAGGAGCGCAGCATTCCCACGACGTCGCGCAGCGCCACGTCCGGGCGCACCCGCTCCTTGATAGGACGCAGCGGCTCGCCTTCGAAGTCGAGGATGCGGAAGCCCTGGTAGTCGCTGTGCAGCACCTGCCCCAGGTGGTAGTCGCCGTGGATGCGCTGCAGGGCCGGGATGCTCCGGGTCTCGGAGAGCTCCTCGAGCAGTGCGTCGACCTGCGGCGTGAGGGACTCGAAGCGTTCCCCGCAGGACTCCCAGGCCCAGCGGATGCGCGAGGCAAGGTCCTCCAGGAAACGACGCCGGGCGGCGTCGTCGACCGTGACGGGCTCGAAGGCACCCAGGAGGTCGGCGTGCACGCGCGCCGTCGTGGCCCCGAGGTCCCACGCGAGGTCCGTGAAGTCGCTGCCCTGCGTGGCGGCGGAGACAGCCATGGCCCACGCGTCCTCGGAGTGGTCCAGGAACTGCGCGGCCACGGCGAGCTGCCCGGACGTCGTGACCAGGCCCTGGCGCCACTGAGCGTCGAGCCAGCCTGCGGTGGCCGGTACCGCGGTGGAGCCGTGCGAGGTGAGCTTCACGCCGACCTCGACGTCCGGGTTGCGGCCCTCCCCCACCACGCGGAAGAACTTGACGATCACGGCGTCCCCGCCCAGGGCGTCCGTCCGGTCCGCGGTCTGCGCGGGACGCAGGATCACGGAGGTGTTGGACTGCTCCGAGGAGATCACGTGCACCTGCTCCGGGGAGGAGATCCGGTAGTCCGTGTTCAGCGCGCCCGTGTAGCGCCCGTGCAGACCCATGCCGTGGCGCAGCACCCCTCCCTCGGTGAGCTGCGCGTCCATCATCCGCAGCACGCGGTCCAGGAAACCGGGCTCGCCCACGGCATCGTAGAGGTGCAGCGTGGCGCCGTCGTCCGCGGCCTCCGTACCACTCACACGGTCGGCAGCCTCAGTGCCCGGCCTTGCGGAACCCGACGACGCGGCGTCGTCCGCCGCCCTGCGAGCCCCACCCTGGGTCCCGTGACGCGAGCCGCGACGTCGCTCCAGCAGCGAACCGGCCTGCGAGATCGCGCGGCGCAGGAAGGACGCCGAGGCCTCTGCTCCCGCGATCAGCTGCTCGGGCAGCGGGCGGTCCGGACCGCCCACGCAGTAGGAGCCGATCGCGAACCGCTCCAGCTCCGGAATCTCCCGGATGCTGCCCACCACCGGGACGCTGAGCAGCTCCGTACGCTCGCCCACGGTGACCTGCACCAGGTAGATGGTGCGCTGCGTGCCGAGCTCGGACTCCCAGCGGTCGTCCCCGCCGACGTCCGTGCGGCCCACCACGTTCAGCCTCAGCTGGTCCGGGGTGGCCGTGAACGGGAACCACCGCTGGAGCGGCAGCCACTCACGCAGCCGGTCGAGAAGTTGCTGATCCGTCATGTGGGCTCCCCGCTTTCGTCTGGAACTGTCTGTCGCGCGCGCACGGGCGGACCCGCGCGGTCTCACTCGCTGCGTGCGGGCCTGATGATGGGCATCGCCACGGTCTCCGGATGGCTGCCGTCCGTGGCCGGGGCAGTGCGCAGCCGCAGCCAGAAGAAGTCCTGCGAACCGAGCGTGATCCGGTAGTCGCCCTCGTCGGAGAACGACCCGAAGGGCTCGCCGCCGAAGAGTTCCCGGGTGCCACGGCCCGCGTATTCGCCCAGGTGCACCGAGCAGCTCGCGGGCACGTGAGAGAGATTGAAGATGCACAGCAGGGTCTCCCCCACGCCGTCCTCCGAGTCCTCGGGGTCCAGGCGACGCAGAAATGCGAGCACGGACTCGTGGTCCGTGGCCACATTGACGTACTCGCCCATGCCGAAGGCCGGGTGGGCCTTGCGCACCATGAGCATTTGACGGATCCAGTGCAGCAGCGAGGACGAGGACGCCAGCTGGGTCTCCACGTTCGTCTGCGCGTAGTTGTAGACCAGCGACTGCACCACGGGCAGGTACAGCTTGCCCGGGTCCGCGGTGGAGAACCCCGCGTTGCGGTCCGGGGTCCACTGCATGGGCGTGCGTGAGGCGTCACGGTCGTCGAGCCAGATGTTGTCCCCCATGCCGATCTCGTCCCCGTAGTACAGGAACGGGGAGCCCGGCAGGGAGAGCAGCAGCGCGTGTGCCAGCTCCAGCTCGGCTCGCGAGTTGTCGAGCAGCGGCGCCAGACGGCGTCGGATGCCGATGTTCGCCCGCATCCGGGAGTCCGGTGCGTACCAGCCCAGCATGGCCTGGCGCTCCTCGCTCGTGACCATCTCGAGCGTGAGCTCGTCGTGGTTGCGCAGGAAGGTGCCCCACTGGGTGCCCTTGGGGATCTGCGGTGTGTTCTCCATGGTGGAGATGATCGGCTCGGCCTTCTGATCACGCAGGGAGTAGTAGATCCGCGGCATGATCGGGAAGTGGAAGCACATGTGGCACTCCGGCGCCTCCTCGGTGCCGAAGTACTCCACGACCTCGTGGGGCATCTGGTTCGCCTCCGCGACGATCACCCGCCCGGGGTACTCCCGGTCCACCATCTCGCGCAGCCGCACCAGGAAGTCGTGCGTTCCGGGGAGGTTCTCGCAGTTGGTGCCCTCCTCTTCGATGAGGTACGGAATTGCGTCCGCGCGAAAGCCGTCGATACCCATGTCCAGCCAGAACTTCACCACGTCGAAGACCGCCTCGACGACCTTCGGGTTCTCGAAGTTCAGGTCCGGCTGGTGCGAGAAGAAGCGGTGCCAGAGGAACTGCCGGCGCACCGGGTCGAAGGTCCAGTTCGAGATCTCCGTGTCCACGAAGATGATGCGCGCGTCCTCGTACTTCTCGTCCGTGTCCGACCACACGTAGAAGTCCCCGTAGGGGCCCTCCGGGTCTTCGCGGGAGGCCTGGAACCACGGGTGCTGGTCCGAGGTGTGGTTCAGCGGCAGGTCCGTGATGACGCGCAGGCCACGGGCGTGGGCCTCCGCGACGAGACGCTTGAAGTCGCTGACCGTGCCGAACTCGTCCAGCACGGAGTAGTAGTCGGAGATGTCGTATCCACCGTCGCGCAGCGGGGACTCGTAGAACGGCGGCAGCCACAGGCAGTCGATGCCGAGCCACTGCAGGTAGTCGAGCTTGTCGATCAGGCCGGTGAAGTCACCGGAGCCGTCGCCGTTGGCGTCGGAGAAGGCGCGCACGAGGACCTCGTAGAAGACGGCCTTACGGTACCACTCGGGGTCGTGGGCGATCCCGGGAGCGTTGAGGTGGAAAGGAGTGGTGCTCATGGTGTGCGGGACTGCCCTCTCGCAGAGACAAGTGTGACGAACGTGAAAGGTACGGGACTCGACGGGCCGCCGCCATGACCGCGGAGTGCCGCGGCGCGCGGCGGCCGGCGGGTCACTTGACGTCCCGGCGGATGCTCAGCACGTGTGCGGGCTCCACGTAGGGGTCCAGACGAACGTAGTTGTGACTGCCCCACTTCCAGCTCGCGCCGGAGATGAGGTCGTCCACCCAGAACGAGCCGTCCTCGTTGAAGTCCTCGTCCCGCAGGTCCAGTGAGTCGAGGTCCAGCCAGACCGTTGCCTCGCGCGTGGCGTGGGGATCGGTGTTGACGACCACGATGACCGTGTCCCGCACCTCCACGCCCCCGTGCTCGACCGTCTTGGTCTTGCTGTAGGCCACGACGGCGTCGTCCGAGGTCGCCTGCACGGTGAGGTTCTGCAGGTCCCCCAGCGCAGGGTGGTCTCTGCGGATCTGGTTCAGGCGGGTGACGTACGGCGCGAGGGACTCGCCGCGTTCCAGGGCACCATCGAAGTCGCGCGGGCGCAGCTGGAACTTCTCGTTGTCGATGTACTCCTCGGCCCCCGGGCGGGCCACATGCTCGAAGAGCTCGAAGCCTGCGTAGAGGCCCCACAGCGGGGAAGCCGTGGCCGCGAGCACGGCTCGCACCTTGAATGCCGCGGGACCGCCGAACTGGAGGTACTCGGTGAGGATGTCCGGGGTATTCACGAAGAAGTTGGGGCGGTAGAAGCCCGAGGTCTCGTGGGAGATCTCCTCGAAGTATTCCTCGATTTCCTCCTTGGTGTTGCGCCAGGTGAAGTACGAGTAGGACTGCTCGAAACCGGCCTTCGCAAGCCCGCGCATCATGGCCGGCCGGGTGAAGGCCTCCGCGAGGAAGACGGTGTCCGGGTGCTTCTCGCGCACGCGGGCGATCAGCCACTCCCAGAACCACAGGGGCTTGGTGTGGGGGTTGTCCACCCGGAAGATGTCCACCCCGTGGCCAATCCACAGCTCCACGATCCGCAGCACCTCGGCCGCGAGGCCCTGGGGGTCGTTGTCAAAGTTCAGGGGGTAGATGTCCTGGTACTTCTTGGGCGGGTTCTCGGCGTAGGCGATGCTGCCGTCCGCGCGCGTGGTGAACCACTGGGGGTGCTCCTGGACCCACGGGTGGTCCGGGGACGCCTGCAGCGCGAGGTCCAGGGCGACCTCGAGACCGAGCCCTTGGGCGTGGGCCACGAAGGCGTCGAAGTCCTCGAACGTGCCCAGGTCCGGGTGGATGGCGTCGTGACCGCCCTCCGGGCCGCCGATGGCCCACGGGGAGCCGGGGTCCTGGGGCCCCGCGGTCAGGGTGTTGTCCGGGCCCTTGCGGTGGTTGCGCCCGATGGGGTGGATCGGAGGCAGGTAGGCGACGTCGAAGCCCATGCGGGCGGCACGGTCCAGCGCCGGCGTGGCCGTGCGGAAGTTCCCGGAGGTCCAGGTTCCCGACTCGGGGTCGTACGTCGCGCCCTCCGAGCGGGGGAAGAACTCGTACCACGCGCCCCGCCCGGCGGCCTCGCGCTCGACCTCGACCGGATAGCGCGCGGACGTGGTCACGAGGTCGCGCAGCGGCCGGTCCTCGACGTAGCGCAGGATCTGCTCGGAGGTGGCGATCTGCCAACGCTCCTCGGGTGTGCGGGAGGTGTCCGTCATGGCTTCGGACGCGTCCTCGAACGCACGGACCTCCTCGGACGAGCGCTCCGACTCCTTCGACGCCGCGTCGAAGAGCAGCGCGGCCTCCTGAAACATCAGCTCCACGTCCTGGCCCACCCCGAGCTTGATCTCGGCGGCGTGGTGCCACGTGTCGTAGAGGTCGGACCAGCCCTCCACGGCAAAGCTCCAGCGGCCCTCGGACTCCGGACGCACCACGGCCTCGTAGCGGTCCGTTCCGGTGGCCACGAGCCGCATCCGACGCCGCTGGGTCTCCCGCCCCCGGGGGTCGTAGAGCACCGCGGTCACACCCAGGGAGTCGTGGCCCTCGCGGAACACGGTGGCACCCACCCGAATGTCCTCGCCGGGGATCGCGGTGGCCGGGAAGCGCCCGCCCTCGATCACTGGGCTGACGTCGGTCACGGGGATGCGTCCGTAGACCAGATCCGCGGACGGAAAGTCCATGGGGTCATCCTCGGGGTCCTGCGGCTCGGTGCCCTGGATTTCGGTGCGCCGCGGCTCCGGGGTGACCCCTGGCTCCGGGACGGTGCGCCCGTTGCCGGTCCCGTGGGACTCGCGCGCGACGACGTGGCTGTCGTCCGCCGCGGTCACGGCACTAGCGTGAGGGGCGACGTCCGCGCTCGAGACGGACGGAGCGACGTCCGGCACTCCCGTGGCGGGCACCGGCGGGGTCAGGCGCGAGCCGACGTCCGGGTGCGCGTCACCCGCGTGGGCGTCCGGTGCGGGATCGTGGGACGGGCGACGACCATGGGGCTGTGAGTTCTGCTGCGACACGTGACCAACGTTACCGACTATCCCCGGGATTCTTAAGGCCCCGGGATCCTGGCATGCGGAGGTGTGTCACACGGCGGGGCGTGCGGCACGGGCGGCGTGCCCAGCCGCTAGGCTCGCACTGTGAAGGCCATCCGCAGGTTCACCGTCCGCACCGTCCTCCCCGAGTCGATCGCCCCGCTGGGGCGCCTGGCCAGGAACCTCCGCTGGTCCTGGCACAAACCCACCGAAGACCTCTTCGCCGCGCTCAACCCGCATGCCTGGGAGGCTGTGCACGGGGACCCGGTGAAGCTCCTGGGCTCGCTCACCCGCGAGGAGATCCAGCAGATCTCCCAGGACCCGGAGTTCGTGGCGCGCGTGCGCGCTCTGGACGCGGACCTCGAGACCTATCTCACCGAGCCGCACTGGTACCAGCGCACCCAGGGCCCGGAGGCACCGCGCGCCATTGCCTACTTCTCCGCCGAGTACGGGATCACCCCCGCGCTGCCGCAGTACTCGGGCGGGCTCGGAATCCTCGCCGGGGACCACCTCAAGACCGCCTCTGACATGGGCGTCCCCGTGGTCGGCGTGGGCCTGCTCTACCAGGCGGGGTACTTCAAGCAGTCCCTGTCCCGCGACGGCTGGCAGCAGGAAACCTACCCGGTCCTGGACCCGGACGAGCTGCCACTGACCCTGCTGCGCGAAGCGGACGGCACGCCCGCTCTGATCACGTTGCCCCTGCCGGACGGGCGCAGCCTCTCCGCACAGATCTGGCGCGCGGACGTGGGCCGGGTTCCCCTGCTGCTGCTGGACTCCAACATCCGGCAGAACGACGACGCCGCCCGCAACATCACCGACCGCCTGTACGGCGGCGGCAGCGACCACCGTTTGCAGCAGGAGCTGCTGCTGGGCCTGGGCGGGATCCGCGCGCTGCGCGTTCACAGCCGCCTCACCGGCGCCGCCGCGCCGGAGGTCTACCACTGCAACGAGGGCCACGCCGGGTTCCTGGGCATCGAGCGCATCCAGGAGCTGATGAGCCCCGAGGACGGCTCGGAGCCCATGACCTGGGAGGAAGCGCTCGCGGAGGTCCGCGCCGCCACCGTGTTCACCACCCACACCCCCGTGCCCGCGGGCATCGACCGGTTCGAGCGCGACCAGGTGGGCCACTTCTTCTCCGCCGGGCTCACCCCGGCCGTGCCGCTCAAGCGGATTCTGGACCTCGGCGCCGAGACCTACCCGGACGGGAATCCTGGCAAGTTCAACATGGCCGTGATGGGCCTGCGCCTCGCACAGCGCGCCAACGGCGTGGCCAAGCTGCACGGTGCGGTCTCCCGCTCCATGTTCCACGGCCTGTGGCAGGGCTTCGACGTGGACGAGGTTCCGATCACCTCGATCACCAACGGGGTGCACGTGCCCTCGTGGATCGACCCGCTGGTGTGGGACCTCGCCGTGGAGCCGCAGGAGAACGACCTGCACCCGGCCGCGCGCTGGCGGAAGGTCTACGACGTGCCGGACGCCGAGCTGTGGGCCGTGCGCCGCGTGCTGCGCGAGCGCCTCGTGCGCGACGTCCGCGAGCGCCTGCGCGCCTCCTGGAAGAAGCGCGGTGCCGCAGACGCCGAGCTGGGCTGGACCGAGTCCGTGCTGGACCCGGACGTGCTCACGATCGGCTTCGCCCGGCGCGTGCCCACCTACAAGCGTCTGACGCTCATGCTGCGGGATCCGGCGCGGCTGAAGCGGATCCTGCTGGACCCGCAGCGCCCCGTGCAGCTGGTGGTCGCGGGCAAGTCCCACCCGGCGGACGAGATGGGCAAGCGCATGATCCAGGATCTCGTGCGGTTCACGGACGATCCCGAGGTCCGTCACCGCATCGTCTTCCTGCCGAACTACGACATCGCGATGGCACGCGTGCTCTTCCCGGGCTGCGACGTGTGGCTCAACAACCCCCTGCGCCCGCTGGAGGCGTGCGGAACATCCGGCATGAAGGCCGCGATCAACGGTGGTCTGAACCTCTCCGTCCTGGACGGCTGGTGGGACGAGATGTACGACGGCCAGAACGGGTGGGCCATCCCCACCGCGGACAACAAGGCCAGCACGGACGAGCGGGACGACGTCGAGGCGGCCGCACTCTACGAGCTCATCGAGTCCCACGTGGCGCCCCGCTTCTACGGCGACGGCACAGAGGCCGGTGCCCTCGCGCCGCGGCACGAGACGGCCCCCGCCCCGGACGCGGTCCCTCACCAGTGGCTCGCGATGGTGCGCCACACCCTCGCGACGCTCGGGCCCCGCGTCTCGGCGCGGCGCATGCTCACGGACTACGTGCAGCAGCTCTACGTCCCGGCGTGCGTCTCCGGCCGTGCCGCGGCGGCGGACGACGGCGCAGCAGCCCGGGCCACCGCGCACTGGATCGAGCGCGTGCGGGAGGCCTGGCCGCAGGTGCGGGTGGAGCACGTGGACGCCCAGGGCGTCCACCAGGAGCCGCAGATCGGCGACGAGCTGACCGTCAGCGCGTACGTGGACCTGGGCTCCCTCACCCCCGAGGACGTCACGGTGGAGGTCGGCTACGGGCGGGTGTCCGAGACCGACCACATCCACGAGCGCTCCTACGCCGTGCTGGAGCCGGACGAGCCCCTCGACGGCGGCCGCCAGCTCTTCTCCGGTCCCATCACGATCGACCGCTCGGGGCCTTTCGGGTACACGGTGCGGGTTCTGCCCCGCCACGCGGGTCTCGCCTCCCCCGCTGAGCTCTCCCTGGTGAGCAACGCGGCGGACTGAGACCCCGCACGCAGAGAAAAGAGGCCCCGGACCACTGGTCCGGGGCCTCTTGCGTGCTCAGGTGATCGCGAACATCGCCACGCCCTGCGGCGGGAGCGTGACCTCGTCTCCGGTGCGCCAGCGGTTGCCGGTCAGCTCGTCCAGGTGCGAGTCCGTGGCGAGCACCAGCCGGTAGGTGCTCGCCGCCGTTGCGTCACCCGCTCCCGCCGCGTGGGACGTGCCACGGGCGCCTGGGACACGGGCGTCGCGGTCCCCGGGGACCCGCTCGGTGCGCGCCGGGTGCTCAAAGGCCGGCAGCACCGCGGCCACCGGGGACTCCGTGCCGTTGAGGACGAAGAGTCCGGCCACTCGCCCGCCGCGGGCGGCGAGTACGACCTGCAGGGCGCGCTCCCCGTCCGTCTGCCACAGTTCCGCCGTCATGGGCTCCCCTGAGTTCGCGTACCAGTTCAGCACCACGTCCTGCGGCCGCGTGGGGAACTCGTGGGGCTGTCCCGCGAGGAACGCGCGGCGGATCCGGACGAGGCGCTGCGTGATGTGCAGCATCGAGCGGTCGAACGGGGTGAGGGCCCAGTCCACCCACGACAGCCGGTTGTCCTGGCAGTACGCGTTGTTGTTGCCGCCCTGCGAGCGCAGCAGCTCGTCCCCCGCAGTGATCATGGGCACGCCCTGGGAGAACAGCAGGGTGGCCATCATGTTCCGCGCCGTGGCCGCCCTCGCGGAGCGGACGCGGACGTCAGGGGAGAAGCCCTCGTGGTCGTGGTTCCAGGAGTGGTTGTCGTTCGTGCCGTCGGCGTTGCTCTCACGGTTGGCCTCGTTGTGCTTGCTGTCGTAGGCCGTGAGGTCGTAGAGCGTGAAGCCGTCGTGCGCAGTGATGAAGTTGACCGAGGCCAGCGTGGTGCGCCCGTTCGGTGCGAAGAGGTCCGCGGAGCCGGACATGGCCCCCGCGAGCCGCGCGGCGGTGCCGCCCCCTCCCCCGCGGCGCATCGTGCGCTGGCCGGAGAGCCAGAAGTCGCGGACCGTGTCCCGGTACTGGTCGTTCCAGTCCGCCCACCCCGCGGGGAAGCGGCCGGTCTGCCAGCCGCCGACCCCCACGTCCCACGGCTCGGAGATCATCCGGACTCCCTGCAGCACCGGATCCGCGGCCACGGCCACGAAGAACGGGTGGTTGCGGGTGAAGTGGTGGTGCTCGTCCCGGCCGAGCTCCGGCGCGAGGTCGAAGCGGAAGCCGTCCACGTGGCACTCCTCCACCCAATACCGCAGTGAGTCCAGGGTCATCCGCACCACCTGTGCGTCTGCGAAGTTCACGGAGTTCCCGCAGCCGGTGACGTCCACGTAGTTGCCGTGCTCGTCGTGCCGGTAGTACTCGCCCTCACCCAGCCCCCGCCAGCAGTAGGCCCGCTGGTCCGGACCGCCCTCGGCCGTGTGGTTGTACACGACGTCCAGGTAGACCTGCAGCCCGGCGCGGTGCAGGGCGTCCACCATGTCCTTGAACTCGTCCAGCACCGCGGTGGGCCCCGCCTGCTGGGCCGCGCGCGTGGCGTAGCAGGCGTGCGGGGCGAAGAAGCCCAGGGTGTTGTAGCCCCAGTAGTTCGTGAGTCCGTTGGCCGTGAGGTGCGCCTCGTCCAGGTGCGCGTGCACCGGCAGCAGCTCCACGGCGGTGACCCCCAGCCCACGCAGGTGCTCGAGCACCGCCGGGTGCCCGAGCCCGGCGTACGTGCCGCGCAGCTCGTGGGGGATCTCCGGGTGGAGCATGGTGAGGCCCTTGACGTGCGCCTCGTAGATCACGGTGTCCCGCCAGGGGTGGGCGGGGCGGGGTTCGTCGTGCCACTCGTGGTCCTGCGCCACGACCTCGCTGACGTACATCCCGCCGTAGGCGTCCGGACCGGGGTCCACAACGTCGCCCGGCGGGGCCACGCGGGTCAGTCCCCTTCCATAGGGGTCCAGCAGGATCGGTTCCAGCGCCGGGTCCGGGACGGGGGTGCCGTGCGCCCGGGCCGGGACGAACCCGTAGCGGGTGCCCGCCGGCATGGCAGGGGACACGTCGCGCGCGAGCTCCTGAGCGCTCATGCTCAGCGAGGCCACGCCCCGGGGCCGGGGCACTGTGGCGTAGTGGATTCCGTGGTTCATGCCGTCCAGGCGCAGCCGCTGCCAGGCCTCGCCCGGCCGGGCGAAGACCAGGTCCACCTCGTCCAGCCCGGGGGCGTAGACCGCCACGTTGGCGGTGCCGTCACCGGACGGCGAGGGGTGGACCCCCAGCGGGTGGCTACGCGCTTGCACGGCGACGCGCGATCTCGTACAGCGTGATCCCCACGGCCATGGACGCGTTGAGCGACTCCATGGCGGACTCGATGGGAATGGAGACGATTGCGTCGCAGTGCTCGGTGACGAGCCGGGAGAGGCCCTTGCCCTCGGAGCCGACGACCACCACGAGGGGCTCTGTCGCCAGTTCGAGCTGCGGCAGGGACATGTCCCCGCCGCCGTCCAGGCCCACCACGAAGTAACCCTGCTTCTTGCAGTTCTCGAGAGTGCGGGTGAGGTTCGTGGCTTTGGCCACGGGAACGCGTGCGGCGGCACCGGAGCTGGTCTTCCAGGCCGTGGCCGTGACGCCCGCCGAGCGGCGCTCGGGAAGGATCACGCCGTCTCCTGCGAACGCGGAGACGCTGCGGATGATCGCGCCGAGGTTGCGCGGGTCCGTGATGCCGTCCGCCGCCACCAGCAGAGGGGGGTGGCTCTCGTCGCGGCGTGCCATCAAGGAGCTCGCGAGCTCGTCCGCGTCCGGGTACTCGTACGGGGGAACCTGCAGCACCACGCCCTGGTGGATGGCATCCGCGGAGAGACGGTCCAGCTCCGAGCGGGAGGCCTCCAGCGTGGGCACCTGGCGTTCGGCACACAGCTGCAGGATGTCCTTGACGCGGTCGTCCACCTCGATCTTGGTCGCCACGAACAGCGTCTTCGCGGGAACGCCCGCGCGCAGGGCCTCGAGCACCGAGTTGCGCCCGGTCACGAGGTCCTCCTTGATGGGCCCGCCACCCGAGCGCTGGGACCTGCCGTGGGAGCTCTGCTGCCTGCGGGCTGCAGCCTGCTTGGCCTTGTACGCCTTGTGGTAGACGCGGTCCTCGGCCTTGGGCGTGGGGCCCTTGCCCTCGAGGCCCTTGCGGCGCTGACCGCCGCTGCCGACGACCGCGCCCTTCTTCTTCTTGCGGACGGCTCCGGCTCGGTTGTTCTGGGCCATGGGTCAGCACTCCGTGTCTGTCACGGGTCACGGCACGGGGCCGCCCCGGGGTGGTCGGCGATTTCGCTCCAGTTTAGGTCAGCGTCAGGAGCACACGGACCACTCCGCGCCCTGGGGGCCGTCCTGCACGACGACGCCTGCGCCCGCCAGCCGGTCCCGGATCGTGTCCGCCAGGGCCCAGTCCTTCGCCTCCCGCGCGGCCGCGCGCTGGACCAGGAGGTCCTGCACGAGCGAGTCGAGCGCGCGGTGCTCCGCGCCGTCGGCGTCCTGTGGGCCGTCCAGGTCCATCAGCTGCAGCAGGCCCATGACGTCGCTCATCCCCGCGACGGCCGCGACCGCGGACCGCGCCGACGCCGGCTCCGGACCGGCGAGTGCCGAGTTGGCGGCGCGCACCGACTCGTGCAGCGCGGCGAGCGCCCGGGGGACGTTGAGGTCGTCGTCCATGGCCTCCGAGAACGCCTCGGGCACGTCCTGCGGGGTCCAGTCCAGCGCGAGTCCGGCGCGGAGCGCGGCGACCAGGACCGCCTCGACGCGCTCGACGGCGGCGGTGGCCTCCTGCAGGGACGTGGGCCGGTAGTCCAGCACCGACCGGTAGTGCGCCTGTCCCAGGTAGTAGCGCACGGCGAGCGGGCGCGCCTGCTCGAGCATGGCCTCCGGCGAGACGGTGTTGCCGATGGACTTGGACATCTTCTCGCCCTGGTACGTCACGAGCCCGTTATGCAGCCAGAAGTTCGCGAACTCCCGCCCGGCCGCCGTGGACTGGGCCAGCTCGTTCTCGTGGTGCGGGAAGCGCAGGTCCAGCCCGCCGCCGTGGATGTCGAAGTGCGCGCCCAGGTACTTGTGGGCCATCGCCGAGCACTCCAGGTGCCAGCCCGGACGGCCCCTGCCCCAGGGGGAGTCCCACGACGCCGTGAGGGGTTCGCCCTCCTTGCGCCCCTTCCACAGGGCGAAGTCACGGGGATCCCGCTTGCCCCGGGGATCAGCGTCCGGGGCGTCCTGCATGTCCTCCACCCGCTGCCGGGTGAGCTCCCCGTAGCGGGGCCAGGAGCGGACGTCGAAGTAGACGTCCCCGGAATCGTCGAGGGCTGGGTACGCGTGCCCGGCGTCGACCAGCTCCTGGATCAGGGCGTGCATCTCCGGGACGTGCCCCGTGGCCCGCGGCTCGTAGGTGGGCCGGTCGATCCCCAGCGCGGCGTAGGCCCGTCCGAAGACCCCCTCGAACCGGTAGGCCAGCGCCCACCACTGCTCCAGCGGGTGCTCTCCGGTGAAGCCCTCCTGATAGGAGGCCGCCGAGTTGGCGAGGATCTTGTCGTCGATGTCCGTGACGTTGCGCACCGTGGTCACGCGGTAGCCGCGGAAGCGCAGCCACCGGGCCAGGACATCGAAGACGAGAGCGGAGCGCACGTGTCCGATGTGCGGCGCCCCCTGCACCGTGGCACCGCAGTAGTACAGCCCGGCCTCGCCGGGGTGCACGGGGACGAAGTCCCTGGTGGTCGCGGACGCAGTGTCGTAGAAGCGCAGAGTCACCGGACCAGTCTAACGGGGACGCCCGTGTGGCCCGTGACGCCGGACGCCCAGGACGTCCGGACAGGCGGACCAGCGGTACGTCCAGATGGCGGGGACGTTCAGGCGGTCGGGGCGTGCGGACCGACGGCACGTCCAGGTGCTCGGCACGTTTGGACGGGCCCGACGTTCAGGCCGGCAGCACGAGGGCCGTGGCGATCGCCGCGATACCCTCCCCGCGGCCCGTGAGGCCGAGGGCGTCCGTGGTGGTGGCGCTCAGGTGCACAGGAGCACCGGCCGCCTCCGTGAGCACGGCGGCGGCCTCCTCGCGCCGGGGTGCGAACCTGGGCCGGTTGCCGATCAGCTGCACGGACACGTTGCCCACCCGGAAACCGGCCGTGGTCACGGTGCGCACGGCCTCGGAGAGGATCGCGACGCCGGAGGCCCCCGCCATCTCCGGACGGTCCGTGCCGAAGTGGGCGCCGAGGTCCCCCACCCCGGCCGCAGAGAACAGAGCGTCCGCGGCCGCGTGCGCCACGACGTCCCCGTCCGAGTGCCCGCTCAGACCGCGCTCGCCGGGCCACAGGAGCCCTGCGATCCACAGGGGGGTCCCCTCCGGGCCGAACGCGTGGACGTCCACGCCGATGCCGGTCAGGGGAAGGAGGTACGGAAGGGGGCTCAAGGTGCTCATGCGCTCATTCTCTCCGTTCCACGCCGGAGCGGGCCGCCACCACTGCCCGTGCGAGCAGCAGGTCCAGGGGACGGGTGACCTTGAAGGACTCCTCGTGGCCTTCGACGAAGTACACCGTGTGCTCGGGGGCGTGGCGCTCCACGAGACTGGCGTCGTCCGTGATGCCCTCGGGACCCGGGGTCGAGGCCGCGTCCGCCTCGCACTCCACCGGAAGCAGGCCGGCAGCCGCGTTGACCCTCACGAGCAGGGCGCGGTCGAAGCCCTGGGGGGTCTGCACGGACCGCAGGCCCGCGCGGTCCACGGTCCCGGTGCTCGCACCGGCCTCGTCCACGCCGCGCACCGTGTCCGTGACGGGCGTGACGGGCACAACCGCCGAGGCCTCGTTGTGAAGGGCGGCGACCACGCGCGCGAAGACGACGGGCGGGGTGAGACAGCGGGCGGCGTCGTGCACCAGGACGTGCTCCGTGTTCTCCGGCAGCTGCGCGAGAGCGCGGGCCACGGACTGCGCACGGGTGGCGCCGCCCGTCACCGCTCGCGCTCCCACGGCACGGGCGAGCGAGCTTAGCTCGGTGTCCCCCTCCGGCACGGTGACGACGACGGCCGCGGCGGGCAGTGCCTCACGCACGGTGCGCAGGGCGTGGGCGAGCAGGGGTCTGCCTGCCACGGGGACGAGCGCCTTGGGCATCCCGTACCCCAGCCGCGTGCCGGAGCCGGCGGCCACCACGACGACGGCGAGCCCGTCCGCAGTGGACGGGCTCGCAACATCAGGGTGTCTCATCAGGAGAGGAGAGGGTGGCTCAGGCGGCCGACAGGATGTCGTCCAGGCGCTTCTCCGCCTCTTCCTCGTCGATCTTCTTGGCCAGGGCCAGTTCGGAGGTGAGGATCTGCCGGGCCTTGGTCAGCATGCGCTTCTCGCCAGCGGAGAGTCCCTTGCCGCGGTCGCGACGCCAGAGGTCGCGCACGACCTCCGCGACCTTCAGGACGTCCCCGGAGGCAAGCTTCTCGAGGTTGGCCTTGTAACGGCGGGACCAGTTGGAGGCCTCCTCGGCGTCCTGGGCCTGCAGCACCGCGATGACCTCTTTGAGGCCGTCCTCGTCCACGACATCCCGGACGCCCACGAGGTCCACGTTCTCCGCGGGAACCTCGATCATCAGGTCTCCCTGGGTGACCTTGAGCCGGAGGTACATCTTCTCTTCGCCCTTGATGGTGCGAGTCTTGATCTCCTCGATGGTTGCAGCACCGTGGTGCGGATAGACAACCGTTTCGCCAACCTCAAATACCATGCACAAACCCCTTTCAGCCCACCAAGTCTACCACGGTGTATGATTCGCCACCCTGTGCTGGGACGCCCCTCGAACGTCGGGCCTGCGGCCCCGCACAGCCGCCGAGCCGCGCCACGGACGAGCCCGGGATGCAGACGATCCGTGGCCAAACCGATAGACTGACCTCAAATTGCCACACGCTGTCAGAGAGCCCGAGGAGTTCGTGCCGTGAAGAACGCCGCCCACAAGAAGTTGCAGCACCTCGGACTGGGTGCGGCAGCGCTTGCCGTCCTGACCAGCGTAAGCGGCTGCGCGTACATCAGCCCGCAGGCCACCACGGACAGCTTCGCCCCGGCGGACGGCATCCAGATGGACCTCGGGGACCTCAAGCTGCGCAACGTCCTGGTGGTCGCCAAGGATGCGAACTCCGAGGGCCGCGTGCTCGGCACGGTCATCAACAACGACGATGCCGCGCAGACCCTCACCATGGACGCGAGCGGCTCCACGGTGAAGATCGACGTTCCCGCCAACAAGGAGGTCGTCCTGGAGAAGTCGGAGCCCGTGATACTCGAGCGTGCCGGCGCCAACCCGGGTCTGATGGTGGACACCACCTTCCGCGCCGGCAGCGACGACGAGACCGTCTCGGTGCCCGTTCTGGACTACACCTACCCCCGCTACGCGAGCTTCATGCCCGGCGGCGTGCCCTCCACTCCGGCGAACCCCTCCAACACACCGAACGCGGAGAAGGCCGAGGGCGGTCACTGACCGCTCCCGGCCCTCTCGCCTGACGAGAAGAGGACCGTGACCCCAAAGGTCACGGTCCTCTTCTCGTGCCCGCACCGGTTCACGGCTCGAACTTGTACCCGAGACCCCGCACGGTGACGATGTGCCGCGGTGAGGACGGATCCGGTTCCACCTTGGAGCGCAGCCGCTTGACGTGGACGTCCAAGGTCTTGGTGTCCCCCACGTAGTCGGAGCCCCACACCCGGTCAATCAGCTGCCCGCGGGTGAGCACGCGGCCGGCGTTGCGCAGCAGCATCTCGAGCAGCTCGAACTCCTTCAGCGGCATGGCCACGGTCTCGGAGCCCACGTGCACCACGTGGCGCTCCACGTCCATGCGCACGGGCCCGGCCGAGACCGTGGCGGTGAGCAGCTCCTCGGGCTCGGCCCTGCGGCGCAGCACCGCCCTGATCCTGGCCACGAGCTCCCGGGAGGAGTAGGGCTTGGTCACGTAGTCGTCCGCCCCGAGCTCCAGGCCCACAACCTTGTCGATCTCCGCGTCCTTGGCGGTGAGCATGATGATCGGAACGCTCGAGCGCTGCCGGATCTGCTTGCACACCTCGGTGCCGGACTGCCCCGGCAGCATGAGGTCCAGCAGCACGAGATCCGCGCCGGCCCTGTCGAACTCGGCGACGGCGCTGATCCCGTCCGCAACAACGCTCACGTCGAAGCCCTCCCGGCCCAGCAGGTAGGCCAGCGGATCACTCAGGGACTCCTCGTCCTCCACCATGAGAATCTGGGTCACGCGCGTTCCTCCACTCGATCGTCGCGTTGCCCGCCGCTCGCGGGCTCCGCCTGGTCCTCGGGGTCGTCCATGGGCGGCAGCAGCAGTGTGAACGTGGAGCCACGCCCCGGCTGCGACCACACGGACACCTCGCCGCCGTGCTGCGCCATGACGTGCTTGACGATGCTCAGCCCCAGCCCCGTGCCGCCGGTCTGGCGGGAGCGCGCACTGTCCACCCGATAGAAGCGCTCGAAGATCCGGTCCTGCTCCGCATCGGAGATCCCCGGGCCCTGGTCCGTGACCGTGACCTGCACCATTCCCCCGCGCTCCCGCAGCCCCACACCCACGCGGGTGTCCTCCGGCGAGTATCGCACGGCGTTGTCGATCAGGTTGCGCACCGCCGTCACCAGCATGTCCGGGTCCCCGAACACAGGGATCTGCACGTGGCCCCCCACCTTCAGGGAGATGTTCCTGCTCTCCGCGGCGAGCCTGCTGCGCTCCACGGCCTCCTGCACGGTGCGGTTGACGTCCACCGCCGTGCCCTTGGCGACAACGTCCGTGCCCTGCAGTCTGGAGAGCTCGATGATGTCCTGCACCATCGCGCTCAGCCGGGCGGACTCCCGCTGCAGGCTCGCGGCGAAGTGCCGCACGGCGTCCTGGTCCTCGGCGGCGTCCTCGATGGCTTCGGAGAGCAGGCTGACGGCGCCCACGGGGGTCTTCAGCTCGTGGGAGACGTTGGCCACGAAGTCGTTGCGGATGGACTGGGCCCGCACGATCTCGGTCTGGTCGTCCGCGAGCAGCAGGATGTACTCGTCCGCGATGGTCACCACGCGCATGTCCAGCACGATGGAGCCCCGCTGCAGCTGGCCCCGCGAGAGCTCGAGGCGCCTCTCCTCGACCACTCCGTTGCGCCGGGTGCTGCGCACCATCTCCAGCAGCTCGTCGTGAACCACGGTGTGCCCGCGCACGAGACCGTAGGCGTACGCGGCGGGAGAGGCCTTCACGACTCCGTCCACGCCGTCGACCACCACGTACGCCAGGCCCAGAGCCGCGAGGATCTCCGCGGTGCCCTCGGGCAGTGTGGGCTCCTGGACGTCCGCGAGGAAGTGGCGACGGCGCTGGCTTGCCCGCACGGCGATCAGCCCGCTGATGCCGAGCAGGAAACCGATGAACCCGGCCAGCAGGGCAATCGTCGTCTCGCTCACGGGGCCAGCTTAGACGCCCGGATCCGCGGCGGGGCCCGGGATCCCTGCCCGCAGCGCGGTGGTTCAGCCAACGTTCACCTGGGCATGGTGGCGCGTTCACTCCCGCCTGTGAACCTGGGCGGAGGTGTGCGAATCCGTCGTGCCGTCTCCCCCGGTGGCAGCCGTGCCCTCCTGGACGCGTAAGCTCTGGGACCAAGAATTGCCCTGAACGAAAGGACGCCCTGTGCGCAAGGTTTTCCAGGCTGAACTCCACCAGGTCGGCGAAGAGCTGATCCAGATCGCCACGCTCGTGCAGCAGGCCCTCGGCAGCGCCCGCACGGCCTTCCTCGACGCAGACATCCAGGTGGCGGAGGAGGTCATCTCCAACGACGCCCGGATCGACTTCCTGCAGAACGACCTGGATGAGCGCTCGATCGACATCCTCGCCCTGCAGTCCCCCGTGGCCTCGGACCTGCGCATGATCGTGGGTGCGCTGCGCATGAGCGCCTCGCTGGAGCGCATGGGCGACCTCGCCCGGCACCTCGCGCAGCTTGCCCGCCTGCGCTTCCCGGAGCCCGTGCTCCCGGAGTCCATGCGGGGTCACTTCGAGCAGATGTTCGACATCGACCTCAAGCTCATCGCCCGCGTGATCACGGCGCTGGAGGACCGCGACATCAGTGAGACGGACGAGATCTTCGCCCTGAAGTCCGAGCTCAACGTCAAGCACCAGCAGGTCTTCGAGATGCTCGCGGACCCCAGCTGGAACTCCTCGGTCCCCACCGCCGTGGACGTCACCCTCGCCTCGCGCTACCTCGAGCGGATCGGTGACCACGGCGTCTCCGTGGCCCGCAAGGTCTCCTACCTGGTCACCGGCGACTGGGCCCCCGCCACCGACTCCCGCCCCACCGGCCACGGCCACATCGGCACCGACGCCGGCGAGTGACGCGGCGGGCGACGGCGCGGCGTCCGGTGACGCGGCGACGTCGCCCCCTCCCGGCGCCCGGCACGCCCACCGGACCGCGAGCGCGGTCCGCGACGCCACCCCATCCCGGCCCATCCCGGCCACGACGACGGAATCCCCGTCACCCCACGTGGGGTGACGGGGATTCCGCGTTGTCGGGCGAAGGACTACTTCTTGCCCTGGTTCGCCACGGCCTTGATGGACTCGGCCGCGGCGTCCGGGTCCAGGTAGCGGCCACCGGCGGTCACGGGCCGGAAGTTCTCGTCGAGCTCGTAGTACAGCGGGATGCCCGTGGGGATGTTCAGCCCGGCGATGTCGTCGTCCGAGATGCCGTCCAGGTGCTTCACGAGCGCACGCAGGGAGTTGCCGTGCGCGGCCACCAGAACGGTCTTCCCGGCCTGCAGGTCCGGGACGATCTGCTCGTCCCAGTAGGGCAGGAAGCGCTCGAGGACGTCCTTGAGGCACTCGGTACGGGGCAGGTCCACGACGTCCGCGTACCGGGGGTCCCCGGCCTGGGACCACTCGGAGGAGTCGTCGATGGCGGGCGGCGGGGTGTCGTAGGAGCGGCGCCAGGTCATGAACTGCTCCTCGCCGTACTCCTCGCGGATCTCCGCCTTGTTCTTGCCCTGCAGGGCGCCGTAGTGGCGCTCGTTGAGACGCCAGGAGCGCTTGACGGGGATCCAGAGCCGGTCCGCGGCGTCGAGCGCGAGGTTGGCGGTGTTCATGGCGCGGCGCAGCAGGGACGTGTGGACCACGTCCGGCAGCAGGTCGTTCTCCGCGATCAGTTCACCGCCCCGCGTGGCCTCGGCGCGGCCCTTGTCGGTGAGCGGCACGTCCACCCAGCCGGTGAAGAGGTTCTTCTCGTTCCACTCGGACTGGCCGTGGCGCAGGAGGATGAGCTTGTGGGTCACTGAATCGTTAGCCATGCCCCCATTGTCCCACCCAGCGCGCGCAGGGGGAACGGGTGTCGCCCGGCAGCGGACCCGGTGCCAGTACAGTGTGCGTGTGCCAGCCCAGTCCCGCCCCGTGGGGTCCATCACCCGCGGCACCACCAACCCCAACCGGTTGCGCCGCGCGGACCGCTACCTCACCGGAGTGCTCGCACCGCTGCTGCGCCGCGCGCAGGATCCGCTGCTTGTGGACCTCGGCTTCGGCGCGGCCCCCGTGACCACCGTGGAGCTGCTGCAGCGCGCCCGCACGGCGCGCCCGGACGTGACGCTCGTGGGGGTGGAGATCGACCCGCAACGGGTCGACGCCGCCCGGGTCCACACCCGCCCGGGTCTCGAGTTCCGGCGCGGAGGCTTCGAGATCCCCACCGGTCCGCGCCGGCCCGTGTTCGTGCGGGCCTTCAACGTGCTGCGGCAGTACCCCGTGGAGGAGGTGCCCTGTGCCTGGGAGCTCGCGTGCTCACGGCTCGCGCCGGGCGGAGTGCTGATGGACGGGACGTGCGACGAGATCGGGCGGCTGGCCACCTGGATCTGCGTCACCGGGGAGGGGCCGCAGACGTTCACCGTGAGCATGCGCCCGGGCAGCTACGCCCTGCCGTCGGACGTGGCGGCGCGGCTGCCCAAGATCCTGATCCACCGCAACGTGCCCGGCGAGCGCGTGCACGACTTCCTGGCCGCCGCCGACGCCGCGTGGTCCGTCAACGCCGCGCTGTCCCCGTTCGGTCCGCGCCGACGCTGGATCGCCACGTGCCAGGACCTGAAGGCCGGCGGGTGGCCCGTCATGCACGGGCCGCGGCGGTGGCGGCTCGGGGAGCTCACGGTGTCCTGGGACGCCGTCGCCCCCTCCTGAGGTTCGACGCTCCGGGCCCTACCAGCGGCCGGGGTTGCGGGACTCCCCCGCCACGGCGGGTCGCACGTCCGCGAAGTACACGCCCGCGATCGTGGCGGCCACGAGCATGAGGATCAGCGAGCCCGAGCGAGGAACACCGAAGCTCACGAGCTGCAGCGTGGAGAAGACCGCGCTGAACACCGAGACCACGGCGGCACCGCCGGTGAGGGCCAGCCAGAACGTCTTGGTGCGCTTCCAGGCGCGTTCGAACTGCACCGCGGAACGGCGCACGCAGTCCAGCGCGGCAAGCAGCGCGAGCACCGCCACCACCAGGGTGATGGCGTAGTCCAGGTAGTTCGCCAGTACGAGGGCCCAGGGGTAGGAAGTCACGGGAGCAGTCTACCGATCCGCGAGCGCGTCGAGCCCGGGCAGCAGGTCCTCCCAGAGGTCCTCCACGTTCTCGATCCCCACGGACAGCCGCAGCAGGGACTCCGGGACGCTGGCGGGCTCCTCCGGATGGCGCCGCCGCCGCTCCACGAGGGACTCCACACCGCCCAGCGAGGTGGCCGGGGTCCACACGCGCAGCCCGGCGACGAGGCGCTCGGCCGCGGCGGCGTCGTCGTCGAGGACCACCGAGACCACCGACCCGAAGCCGCCGGCCATCTGGGCAGCGGCCCGCTCGTGGCCGGGATCCTGTGGAAGGCCCGGGTAGCGGACCTCCGCCACGGCCGGGTGCTCCGAGAGCCTGCGGGCGAGTTCCGCGGCGCTGGCCATGGAGCGCTCCACGCGCAGCGCCAGGGTGCGCACACCGCGCAGGGCGAGCCACGCCTCGAACGGGCCGGGAACGGCGCCCTCGAGGGTGCGCTGGGCGTGCAGCCGCTCGCGCAGCTCCGGCGTGGCGCACAGCACCGCGCCCATCAGCACGTCCGAGTGCCCCGCGATGTACTTGGTGGCCGAGTGCACCACGAGGTCCGCGCCGAGGGTCAGGGGCCGCTGCAGCAGGGGCGTGGCGAAGGTGTTGTCCACGCACGTGAGCACGCCCCGCTGCCGCGCACCGCTCAGCAGAGCGGGCAGGTCCGCGACCTCCAGCATGGGGTTGGTGGGGCTCTCGATCCACAGCATGTCGGCGCCGTCGAGGGCGTCCAGGGTGGCGCCGGTGTCCGCGACGTCCACGGTGCGCACGGAGAAGATCCCGCGCTGCTCCCACGCCCGGGCGAGCTGCATGCTTCCCTGGTAGCTGTGCCGCGGCAGCACGAGCGTGCCGCCCACGGGTACGAGCGTGAGCGCGGCGGTGATGGCCGCGAGCCCGGACGCGTAGGACAGCGCGGGGCACGGGGACTCCTCGAGCGCGGAGAGCACCTCCTCGAAGGCCTCCCACGTGGGGTTGGTCTGCCGGGCGTAGGAACGGTCCGTGTCCGCGACCTCACCCACCCCCCGGTAGGTGGAGGTCAGCACCACGGGAGGGTTCACGGGGGCGTCGTGCTCGTGTGCGGGGCGCCCGCCGGCAACCACCACGGTGTCTTTTCGCATCCCTCCACCCTAGTCCGGCCCCCGTCCGGCCCGGCGGCGGCCCACCGTGCGGTGCGCCCTGCCCACCCCGCACCGTCCGCTGTGGGTGTCCGGACCGGTGGCTACAGTGGTGCGCGTGAAGCAAACAACGCGCGGGGCGCTCATCGTGTTCGAAGGCGGTGACGGCGCCGGCAAGTCCACCCAGGTCGCGGCGCTCACCAGGGCCCTGCGCGAGTCCGGCGCCACCGTCACGTGCACGCGCGAACCCGGTGGCACCCCCCTGGCGGAGTCGGTACGCTCCCTCGTGCTCGATCCCGCCCACGCCCCCGTGGACGCGGAGACCGAGGCGCTGCTCTTCGCCTCGGCGCGCGCGGACCACGTGGCGCGTCTGATCCGCCCGGCCCTGCAGCGCGGGGAGGTGGTGGTCTGCGACCGGTTCGTGGACTCCTCCGTGGCGTACCAGGGAGCGGGCCGCGGGCTCGGCGTGGAGCGCGTGCTCCAGCTCAACGAGTGGGCGCTGCGCGGGCTCGTACCGGACCTCACCGTGGTGCTGGACGTGGACCAGGACACCGCAGAGGCCCGGCGCGGCCTGCGGGGACTGGCCGCGGACCGCATGGAGTCCGAGGCCAGGGCCTTCCACGACGCCGTGAACGCCACCTTCCGTCGGCTCGCCGAGCGGGCGCCGGAGCGCTACCTCGTGCTCGACGCCGCCCAGCCCCCGGAGCGGATCGCGGAGCTGGTGCTCGACCGCGTGCGCGGTGTGGTTCCCGTGCGTGACGAGGTGGCCGGATGAGCGTGTGGGACGAGGTGGTGGGCCAGCCGCGCGTCGTCGAGCAGCTACAACGCGCCGCGCAGGACAAGGACCCCACCCACGCCTGGCTGTTCACGGGACCTCCCGGCTCGGGCCGTTCGACCGCGGCCCGCGCCCTCGCCGCCGCCCTGCTGTGCGAGCACGGCACCGGCTGCGGCCAGTGCCACGCGTGCCGCACCGCCTTCGCCGGCACGCACGCGGACGTCACGAACTTCGTCACGGAGAACCCGCAGATCAGCATCGAGGAAGCCCGCGAACTCGTGGTCAAGGCGCAGGACCGGCCCTCGGTGGGCTCGTGGCGCATCATGATCGTGGAGGACGCGGACCGCATGACGGAGCGCACCTCCAACGTGATGCTCAAGAGCATCGAGGAGCCGCCTCCCCACACCATCTGGCTGCTGTGTGCGCCCTCCCCCATGGACGTGCTCGTGACCATCCGGTCGCGCTGCCGCGCGGTGACGCTGAAGGTCCCGTCCGCGCAGGACGTCGCCCGGCTGCTCGTGGCCCGCCACGGTGTGCCGGAGCAGCGCGCTGAGCAGTGCGCACGGCTCGCCCAGTGCCACGTGGGCGTGGCCACCCGCCTCGCCCTGTACGACGACGCCCGCACCCGCCGCCAGGAAGTGGTCTCGCTGCCCCTGTCCATGCACGGGGTCACCCAGGCCGTGCGGGCCGCGGACCGGCTGCACCGCCTGGCGGTGGACGAGTCCGCGGCGGACGCGGAGGCCCGCAACGACGAGGAGCGGGCCCAGCTGCTCGTGTCCATGGGCGCCCCGGAGACCGGCCGCGTGCCACCGGCCATCCGCGGTGCGCTGAACCGGCTGGAGGCGGACCAGAAGCGTCGCTCCCGCCGGATCCAGACGGACACCCTGGACCGGTTCCTGATCGACCTCACCACGTTCTACCGGGACGTGCTGAGCGTCCAGCTGGGCACCGGGATGCCCCTGGTCAACGAGCACCTGGGGGAACAGATCCGGGGCTACGCGACGAACTCGTCCGCGGAGCAGACGCTGGAGAAGATCGACGTGATCAGCGAGACCCGGCAGCGCATCCGCACCAACGTGAGTGCCCAACTCGCGTTCGAGGCCATGATGGTCTCCATCGTCTGACCCCCCCCCGAGAGGACCCCGTGCACAACTCCCGTCCCCGCCGCGCCGCCGTGCTGCTCGGCGCCGTCGCCCTGTTCCTCACGGCCTGCTCCGGGGGCGGTCCCCAGGAGGCCAGGGGGTCCGCGGACCCCGACGTCACGGCGAGCGCGGACCCTGCGCTGGAGTCCTACTACACGCAGTCCCTCGACTGGGCTGGCTGCGGCACCACCAGCGAGGGCCAGCAGCTGCCGGAGGACGTCCAGTGCGCGGCGGTCACGGTCCCCGTGGACTACGCGAACCCGTCCGGAGGGAACACGCAGGTGGAGATCGCCCGGCTGCAGGCCACCGGTTCCTCGCCCGAGGGCGCCCTGTTCCTCAACCCCGGTGGGCCGGGCGGCTCCGGCGTGGACATGATGGCCTCCACGGACTACTTCACGTCCAAGGAAGTGCGCAAGGAGTTCGACCTGGTGGGCTTCGACCCGCGCGGGGTCGGCCGGTCGGACGGCATCCGCTGCCTCTCGGACCGCGAGATGGACGAGTGGCGGCAGGAGCCGGCCTTCGATCCCGCCAAGGAGTCCTTGGACGAGGTGCGCACGAGCTCCCGCGAGATCGGCGAGAAGTGCCACCGCAATTCCTCCACCGTGGTCTCCCACATGGACACCCAGAGCGTGGCGAAGGACCTGGACGTCCTGCGCGCCGTGCTGCGCCAGCCCGTGACGCACTACCTGGGCTTCTCCTACGGCACGGAGATCGGCGCCACGTACGCGCACCTGTTTCCCGCGCGCACGGGACGCATGGTGCTCGACGGCGCCGTGGACCCGACCCTCGACGAGCGTGCTTCCGCGCTGGCCCAGGCGGAGGGGTTCGAGGACAACCTGCGGCGCTTCGTGGCGGACTGCCAGGAGAACACCCGGGGGTGCGCCGTGGGCGAGGACGACGTGGACGCCGGGATGACGAAGATCAGGGAGATGCTGCGAAAGGTCTCGGAGGGCCGCACCGCCGTGTCCGACGGGCGCACACTGACGGCCACCAACGCGCTGGAGGGGATCCTGGTGCCCCTCTACTCGACCGCGGGCTATCCGCAGCTCGACAGTGCCCTGCAGGAGGCGTTCGACGGGAAGTACGAGGCCCTCATGGCGTTCTCGGACTCCAACCACGGGCGGAACTCCTCCGGCAAGTACACGAGCAACGTATCCATGGCCTTCACCGCGGTGAGCTGCCTGGACACGGACTCCGCTGACATCAGCGACGCGCAGATGGCCGACGCCGCCAAGGAGTTGGCCACCAAGGCCCCCACGTTCGGCCCCTACCTCGGCTACGGTGCGGCCGCGTGCCAGGGGTGGCCGGACCGACCCGTGACCCCCCTCGTGGACTTCCACGCGGACACGGAGGCCCCCGCCCTCGTGGTGGGCACCACCCACGACCCGGCCACGCCCTACCCGTGGGCGCAGTCCCTGGTGAAGCAGCTCGGCGAGGCCCGACTGCTCACTCACGAGGGCTACGGCCACACCGCCTACACCTCGGGCAGTACGTGCGTGACCCGCGCCGTGGACGGCTACCTCCTGAACGGCGCCCTGCCCGATGAGGGGGCCGTGTGCGACGCGAGCTGAGGCCCGCTGGGGCGGGCAGCTGATTGGTGGTGCCGCGCCGCGATCTGATACTGTTTCGGCGTGCATCTGGGGTTCTCGCATCCCCGGTCACGCCGCCTTAGCTCAGTCGGTAGAGCGATTCACTCGTAATGAATAGGTCGCCGGTTCGATTCCGGCAGGCGGCTCCGCAGAGGCCCCGTCACCACCAGGTGACGGGGCCTCTCCCGTTTCGCGGCCAGGCCTCGCGGCCATCCCCCGTGCGCCGAACCGCTGCGGCGGTCTCCACAGCTTCGGTGGCCTCCACGGGACGGGACGCCCCCGCCGAACGCCGTCGTGACTGGAGCCCAAGGCCTACTCGGCCCAGGCAGCCGCCTCGAAGGCCGCGGGCTGCGTGCGCCGCAGCCACCGCGTGTGCACCCGGAAGTTGATCTCCACGAGCACGGAACCCACGAACGCGAAGGCGAGCGAGGCCCACAGCAGGGAGGCGTGGGGCACCTCGAACTGGTGGTACGTCAGGGAGAGCGGGACCACCACGACCAGCACGAGCCCCGCGTACATCGCAACCACGAGCGCCAGCCGGATCCGGGTCAGCGGGCGGGAGCCCACGCACAGGATCCACAGCCCCACGAGCACCAACACCAGGAAGCTCGACGTCTGGAACTCCCGCGTGGAGCTCGCGTGGTCCACGGTGCGCTCGTAGAGGTTCAGCCCCACCACGCACAGCGCCACGACCACGGCGCTCGGCACGGAGAAGTGCAGGGCCCGTTTGAGGTAGCCGGAGACGTAGCGGCGGCTGTTGGGGAGCATCGCCAGGATGAAGGACGGCGCGCCCAGCATCAGGAAGTCCGCCGTGGAGTACTGGCGGGGCAGGAACGGGAAGGTCCAGGCGAGCAGGCCCAGGACCACGCCCATCAGCACCGAGAACCCGGTCTTGGTGAGGAACAGGTGCGTGACGCGCTCGATGTTGGCGATGATCTTCCGTCCCTCAGCGAGTACGGACGGCAGCCGCGAGAACTGCCCGTCCAGCAGCACCAGACGGGAGACGGCCTTGGTGGCCGGCGCCGCGTTGCCCATGGCGATTCCGAGGTCCGCGTGCTTCAGCGCGAGGGCGTCGTTGATTCCGTCACCGGTCATCGCGACCACGCGCCCGCCCTCCTGCAGGCCCAGCACCATGTTCTTCTTCTGGTGCGGGGACACGCGGCCGAACACGCTGTGCTCCCGCGCGGCGCGGTGCAGCTCCTCGCCGTCGTCCGGCAACTGGGTGGCGTCGACCGCACCGTGGGAGACGTCCATCCCGGCCGTCCTGGCGGCGGCGGCCACCGTGGCGGGGTTGTCCCCGGAGAGGACCTTGAGATCGATCCCCTGCTCGGTGAAGTACGCCAGCGTCTCGCGGGCGTCCGAGCGGACCTGCTCACGGAAGGTCAGCAGCAGCTGCGGCTTCACGTCGGGCGGCAGCTCCTGAGCCGCGCGTCTGCGGCCGTCCTTGCCCGGCTCCGCCAGGACCAGGTGCTCGGCGCGGGAGAGCACCATCGTGCGCATCCCGGCGGTGGCGAGGTCCTGCGCGTGCTCCCGCGCCTCACGATGCTCTGCGTCCGCAAGCTGCACCTCCGGGGCACCCAGGATCCACGCGCCGGAGTCCGGGAACTCCACGCCGGAGAAGCGGTTCGCGGAGGAGAAGCCCAGCACCGCCACCGGTTCGTGCGGGTTGGGGTGCTCGTAGCCCTCGGCCAGTGCGGCGGCCGTGGGGTTCGCGTGCGGATCCGCGCCGAACCACGCGAGCGCGGCGGCGGCCTCCGGGGACGGTTCGACCACGTCCGCACGAGTAGCGGCGAGGTCCGCGGCGTCGTCGGGGGCGGCAGCGGGCGCCTCGTGGGCAGTGTCAGAGGGGGCCGACGGCGTGAGGCAGCGGGCGGCGTCGAAGGAGACGCCGCCCTCGGTCAGGGTCCCGGTCTTGTCGAAGCACACCGTGTCCACGCGCGCGAGCACCTCCACGGCGGGCTGCTCCTGGATCAGCACCTCCTGGCGAGCCAGCTTCACTGCGGCCACGGCGAAGGTGATCGTGGTCATCAGGGCGAGGCCCTGGGGCACCATCGAGGCCACGGAGGACACCGAGGCCACCAGGGCGTCCTGCCACGCCCCCGTGTCGAACGCGTGCTGCCAGCCCCCGGCCGCGCGCATCTGCCCGTTGAGCACCACCGCGATGATGGGGACCAGGGCAGTGGAGAGCCACCGGACCACCCGGGCGAGGGAATCGCGCAGCTCGGAGCGGATGGGGGCGAACTGTCGGGCCTCGTTGGCGAGCTTGGAGGCGTGGGACTTCCCGCCCACGGCCGTGACACGCACCGTGCCGGAACCGCTGGTGACGCTCGAGGCAGAGAGGACCTTGTCCCCGGGCTGCTTCACCACGGGGTCGTTCTCGCCGGTCAGCAGTGACTCGTCGATGTCCAAGCCGTCCGCCTCAAGCACCTCGCCGTCTGCCGGGACCTGGTCCCCGCGGGAGAGCAGCAGGACGTCGTCCAGCACGATCTCCTCGAGGGGAACCTTGGTGAGCACGCCGTCACGGCGCACGCTGGCGGGGTCCCGGCGCAGCAGCGCGATCTTGTCCAGCTGCCGCTTGGCCGAGAACTCCTGCACGAAGCCGATCACCACGTTGCTCACAGCTGCCACGAGGAACAGCAGGTCCAGCCAGCGCCCGAGTGCGATCACCACGGCACCGCACAGACCCAGCACGAGGTTGAACAGGGTGAACAGGTGGGTGCGGACGATCGCCCACAGGCTACGAGAGGTGCTGTTGGGCTGCGCGTTCGTCAGCCCGAGCTCCACCCTCTCGGCGACCTCCTGGGAGCTGAGGCCTTCCCGGGGCAGCGTCCCGTCATCGGCCCGTCCGGGGGTGCGTGCGGGGCTCGTGGTCCGGTGGGGCATGGATATCCTTGCGGGCTCGTCGTTGGTCCCCAGTCTATGAGTGGGGACTCCCCGGGTGCGTGACGCCTTGCCGGGCCCGGGGTGGGAACCCTGGCGGGAGCACAACCATTCCACGAGGCTCTGTTGCGCGAGAACAGCGCTCTATAACATGGGAGCAGGACGTTGCGGCTCTGGCTTGCCCAATGATCCGGACAGGGGACGCACGCGAACCCCGGGGGTTCCACGACCGGAAGGGCCGCGGGCCCCCGGGGGTTCCGCGGCCCCGCTCCGTGCTCAGCCAGCCCGTGACCCGCTCCCCACCCGTTCCACCCTGCCGGCCCGTGACGCGGCGCTTCGAGTACGGCGGCAGCCACGGGTCAGTACTGGCCGCGTCTGACGGAGCGGGCCGCCATGAGATCCTCGGCCGCCAGTACGTACTGCGCCACGACAGCCGCCCTGCGCTGGATGGGGGCGGGGTCGGCGAGGGGCGATCGGACGGGCGACGCATCGTCGTCCCCGGGGGCGGCGACGGCGCTCGGGGCGGTGCCGCGCGCGGAGAACCGCGCCATCGTCAGGGCCTCCGCGGTCTGTGCCATGGAGTTGCCAGCCCGGGAGAGCTGGCGGTGGACGTCCGAGACGTAGCCGTCCGTGGAGTGCGGGATGTCCTGGGTCTGCGAGGGTGCCCGGAAGTGGGCCTCCGCGCACACGGCACGCACCCGCGGAAGCAGGTCCGCGAGCTCGTTCGCCACGGGGACGGCCATGGCGCGCAGCTCGGGGTCGCGGACGGACTCGAGGATCTGGTGGTACCGGTCCAGCCCCCGCTTGAAGCGGTCGTGGGCCCGGCGCCAGACGCCCTCGCCCAGTTCCCGCTCGTCACGGCGCGTGGCCCTGTAGTCACTGAAGAAACCCACCGACATCCCTTTCCCGTCCACCATCCGCAGGCGGCGGTCCATCCTACCGTCTCAGCAGCACCGGCCCTCGGGGTGGGCGTCCTGCCAGTCCTGCCAGTCCCGCCAGAACTCCCGTTCGGTGAGCGGCTCGGACTCGCACCCGGTGGCGCGGTGGTACTGCAGGTAGCGCTCGTACCTGTCCGCGCCGAGCACTCCGTTGCCGAAACGCACCGCGCCGCGCCACCAGTCGAGGAACCCCGAGCGGCCCCGCCCCGCCTGCTCCACGGCCCCGGTCATCAGTGGTGCCCCCCACCCGTGGGGGTGCGCTGCTCCAGCGGCAGCGCCCTCCACTGCTTCTCAAGTGCCTTCTCGGAGGGCATGGCCACCAGGCCCGACGGCGCGTAGAACCGGGACTCGACCACCGGGTCCTCGTGCGTGCCGCGCCCCCGGCCCCGCAGGGCCTTGACCGTCTCCACGACACCCATGACCACCACCACGATCGTGAGCACCACGAAGAGCACCGAGAGCGTCCCCTGCACGAACGTGTTGCGGACCACGGCTTCCATGGCCTCCACGTTCTTGGCCGTGCCGAAGCTCGTCTTGCCCTGGGCCAGCGCGTCCTTGAAGGCGCCGTGGTTGGCCCAGTAACCCACCTTGGGGTCGGACGAGAAGATCTTTTGCCACGACCCCGTGACGGTCACGAGCACGTCGAAGAGCAGCGGGAGCATGATGATCCACAGGTACTTGAAGCGGTGCAGGTTCGCCGCGATGGCCAGGCACACCGCGAGCGCAATCGCGGCAAGCAGCTGGTTGGCGATGCCGAACAGGGGGTAGAACGTGTTGATCCCGCCCAGCGGGTCGGTGACGCCGAGGATCAGGATGGTGCCCCAGCCCGCGACCATGATCGCGGTGGTCAGCCACGCACCGGTGCGCCAGTTGACGTCCCGGAAGCGCGGGAAGAAGTTGCCGAGGGTGTCGGTGAGCATGAAGCGGGCCACGCGGGTGCCGGCGTCCACGGCGGTGAGGATGAACAGCGCCTCGAACATGATGGCGAAGTGGTACCAGAAGCTCATCATGGATACTCCCCCGAACCACTGCTGCATGATGTGGGAGAGGCCCACAGCCAGGGTGGGTGCGCCACCGGTGCGGGAGACGATGGTCTCCTCCCCCACGGCGTCTGCGGTGCCCTGCAGCAGCTCCGGGGTCACGTGCACGCCGGACAAGCCCAGGGAGTTCACGAACGCCGCCGCACCCTCGACGGTTCCCATCGTGGCTGCCGGAGAGGCGTTCATCGCGAAGTAGATGCCGCGGTCGATGGACACGGCCGCCACGAGCGCCATGATGGCCACGAAGGACTCCATGAGCATGCCGCCGTAGCCGATGAAGCGCGCCTGGCGCTCCTTCTCGATCATCTTGGGAGTTGTGCCGGAGGCGATCAGGGCATGGAACCCGGAGAGCGCACCGCACGCGATGGTGACGAACAGGAACGGGAACAGGGACCCGGTGAACACGGGACCGTCCGAGCGGCCGGCGAACTCGCTGACCGCGGGCACTGTGATCTCCGGGCGCACCACCACGATGGCGGCGGCGAGCAGCAGGATGGTGCCCACCTTCATGAACGTGGAGAGGTAGTCGCGCGGGGAGAGCAGCAGCCACACGGGCAGCACGGCGGCCACGAAGCCGTAGCCGATCACGCACCACGCCAGGGTCACCCGGTCCAGAGTGAACAGCTGCGAGCCGAGCTCGGTGTCCGCCACCCAGCCGCCGGCCACGATCACGAGCATCAGCAGCACGAAGCCGATGACCGAGACCTCCATGACCCTGCCCGGGCGCAGGTAGCGCAGGTAGACGCCCATGAACAGGGCGATCGGGATGGTCATGCCCACCGAGAACACGCCCCACGGGGACTCGCCCAGGGCGTTGACCACCACGAGCGCGAGGATGGCCACGATGATGATCATGATGGCCAGCGTGGCGACGATCGCCGCGTAGCCACCCACCACGCCGAGCTCCTCCCTGGCCATCTGGCCGAGGGACCGGCCGCCGCGGCGCATCGAGAAGAACAGCACCAGGTAGTCCTGGACGGCTCCCGCAAGGATCACGCCCACGATGATCCAGATGGTCCCGGGCAGGTAGCCCATCTGCGCCGCGAGCACGGGGCCCACGAGCGGACCGGCGCCTGCGATCGCGGCGAAGTGGTGCCCGTAGAGCACCCGCCGGTCGGTGGGCATGTAGTCCTTGCCGTTCGCGTGGTACTCCGCGGGGGTCGCACGCCGGTCGTCCGGGCGGGTCAGCTTCAGCTCGATGAACTTGGAGTAGAACCGGTAGGCGATGAAGTAGCTGCACACTGCCGCGAACACGAACCAGATGGCGTTCACGGACTCGCCGCGGGCGAAGGCGATCATCACCCACGCCACACCCCCGAGCAGGGCGATGCCCACCCACAGGGCGATCCGCAACGGGGTCCACCGGGTCTGCTCCCGTTCCAGGACCTCGGGGGTCACATGGTTGGGCGGGAGCTCGGCGCTGCCTCCCTGGCTCGGCTGCGGGGACTCCGCCGGGTGGCGGTGCGTTGTGCTCATGGGGGAAGGCTCCGAATCTCGTGCCGGCACCCTGGGTGCCGCGTGTGATGGCGGACACGAGTCTATGCGAGGTGCGCCACGCCCGCGGCCAGGGGGTCAGAGCGCTGGACGGTCGGGTCTGGCTCCCGGCGCGCACCATGCGCAATCCCGCCGACCGCCGCGCGGCGTCGTCGGGCCGGGCCCACGGGCGGCCCGCGCCCCGTCACAGCGTCAGCAGCACCTTGCCCACGTGGGAGCCGGAGTCGAAGTACTCGTGGGCCTGACGCGCCTGCTCCAGGGGGAACGCACGGGAGACGAGCGGGCGCACCCGCCCCGAGGCCACGAGCGGCCAGACGTGCTCGCGCACCGCGGCCATGATGCTCGCCTTCTCCGCCGCGGGCCGGGCGCGCAGCGTGGTGCCGATGACCGCCGCGCGCTTCTGCAGCAGCCGACCGACGTTCAGCTCCCCCTTGGCTCCGCCCTGCATGCCGATGATCACGATCCGCCCGTTCGTCGCGAGGGCCTCGAGGTTCGGGCCCAGGTACGCGGCGCCGACGATGTCGAGGACCACGTCCGCGCCCCGTCCCCCGGTGAGCTCGTGCACGCGCTCCACGAAATCCTCTTCCCGGTAGTTGATGGCCTCGGCACCCAGCTCGCGCACCACGCGCGCCTTCTCCTCGTTGCCCACCGTGGTCAGCACGGTCATGCCGAGCGCCCGGGCCACCTGGATCGCGTGGGTACCGATCCCCCCGGCGCCGCCGTGGACCAGCAGGGTCTCGCCCTCACGCGCGGCCGCCGCCATGAAGACGTTGGAGAACACGGTCGCGGCCACCTCGGGCAGACCCGCTGCGGCCACGGGATCCACGCCGTCGGGCAGCGGCAGCACCTGCGGCCACGGCGCAACGACGCGCTCCGCGTATCCACCCGAATCCACGAGCGCGACGACGCTGTCCCCCACCGCCAGCCCGGCGGCGTCGGGCACGTCCGCACCCAGCGCAGTGACCGTCCCCGAGACCTCGAGCCCGAAGACATCGGTGGCACCCGGCGGGACGGGGTAGTTGCCCTGGCGCTGCAGGACGTCCGCGCGGTTGATGCCCGCGGCCGTCACCTCGATCAGCACCCCGTCCGGGGTCATGCTCGGTTCTGGGGCCTCCCCCACCTCGAGCACCTCGGGGCCACCGGAACGCAGATCTCGTACGGCTCGCATGGGACGTCCTTCCACTCGCTGTCTCGGTCTCACCCCATTCTCCTGCCGCAGCCCCGGCGAGCGCCAGGCGACCCCGCGCGCCGACGTGGACGGGCGCGCCCGTCTGCCCCCCCCCGGTGGCACCCCGGGCGCGGGGCGTGGAATAATGACGACTCGTTCGCCCGGGCCAGCCCGGTGCCGAGCACAGCTGGAAGGTTGTCCGAGCGGCCTAAGGAGCTGGTCTTGAAAACCAGTGTGCGGTAACCCCGTGCCAAGGGTTCAAATCCCTTACCTTCCGCGGAACCACGAAGCCCCCGTCCTCTGAGCATTCAGGGGACGGGGGCTTCGTGGTTGGTACCGCGGGGGTCAGTGGGGCTCAGAGCCCCACGACCTCCCGCAGCTGCTCGCTGATCGCCCGCAGCCGCTCGGCGGCCTCCGCGCGCGGGACGTCCTGTCCCTCGGCAACGGGCAGCACCACTTCGAGGTAGCACTTGAGCTTGGGCTCCGTGCCGGAGGGGCGCACGATCACGCGGTCGTCCGCCTCCGTGCGGATCAGAACGCCCTCAGTGGGCAGCAGCTCGGGGCTTCCCTCGGCGAGGTCCACGAACTCCGCAACCGGGGAGCCCGCGAGTTCCGCGGGCGGGTGCTCGCGCAGCCGGGCCATGCCGCGGGCGATGAGCGAGAGGTCCGCCACCCGGAACGTCAGCGGAGCGGTCGCGTAGAGCCCGTGCTGCCGGGCGAGCCGGTCCAGCTCGTCCTGCACCGTGGTGCCCCGCTCCTTGAGCCGGGCCACGAGCGAGGCAACGCGCACCGCCGTGGAGACACCGTCCTTGTCGCGCACGGCCGTGGGATCGGTGCAGTAGCCGATGGCCTCCTCGTAGCCGAATCTCAGCCCGGGCGTGCGGGCGATCCATTTGAAGCCCGTGAGGGTCTGCCGGAAAGTGAGACCGTGCTGCGCGGCAATGCGGCCCAACAGGCGGCCGGAGACGATCGAGCACGCGAGGGTGTCCCCCGGGCGGTCCGGGTCCGAGGCGGCGTCCTCACCGAGCAGCGCTCCGAGCTCGTCACCGCTCAGTCGTCGCCAGTCCTGGAGCGGATCGCCGGTGCCCGCGCCGGCGGGGACGGCCACGGCGCAGCGGTCGGCATCCGGGTCCAGGGCGATGGCCACGTCCGATCCCTCGCGGGCCGCGAGCGCCATCAGGAGGTCCATGGCACCGGGTTCCTCGGGGTTGGGGAACGCCACGGTGGGGAAGTCCGGGTCCGGCTCGGCCTGCTCGGCCACGACCGAGACGTTGGGGAATCCCGCCTCGTCCAGCACCCGCAGGGCGGTGCCCAGGCCCACGCCGTGCATGGCGGTCAGTGCGATCGAGATGTCCTGGCCCCCGCCCTCCCCGGCCCGCAGCGAGGCGGCGCGGCGCACGTAGCCGTCGAGCACGGCGTCGTCGGCGGTGGTCACGGCCCCGGGGTCGCGGGGGACCTCATCCGCGAAGGGCGCCGCCGCGATGCGCTCGGCAATCCGGGCGTCGTCCGGCGGCACGATCTGCACGCCCTTCTCGTCGTCGCCAGCCACGGCCCGCCCACCGAGGTAGACCTTGTAGCCGTTGTCCGCGGGTGGGTTGTGGGACGCCGTGACCATCACGCCGGCGTCCGCACCGAGCTCACGCACGGCGTAGGCCACTAGGGGCGTGGGCAGCTGGGCGGGCAGGCGCACCGCGCGGCAACCGGCCGCGGCGAAGACAGCCGCGGCGTCCGCGGCGAAGTCCTCCGAGCCGTGGCGGGCGTCGCAACCGACCACCACGAGGGGCTCCGGGCCCACCCGCTCCACGAGGAACGAGGCCAGCCCGGCGCTCGCCCGGATCACCACGGCGCGGTTCATCCGGGACTCCCCCGCGCCGACCGCCGCACGCAGCCCCGCGGTGCCGAACATGAGCGGTCCTTCGAAGCGGGACTCCAGCTCCGTCAGCGCGGACTCGTCCCTACCCTGGGCCTTCTCCAGCACGGCGGACAGCTCGGCCCGGGTGCGCTCGTCGGGGTCATGGTCAAGCCACTGCTCGACGCGGTCTGCAAGCTGCTGGTTCATCAGGAATCCAGTCCTTCCAGTACCGATGCCGTGCCGGAGAGCCCCAGCCTGGTGGCCCCGGCGTCGACCATGGCAAGTGCGGCCTCCGTGGTGCGGATGCCACCCGAGGCCTTCACGCCCAGACGGCCGCCGACCGTCTCCGCCATGAGCCGCACGGCTTCCACGCTCGCACCACCGGCGGGGTGGAAGCCCGTGGAGGTCTTCACGAAGTCCGCACCGGCGGCCTCCGCGGCCCGGCACGCGGCCACAATTTGCTCGTCGCTCAGCGCCGCGGACTCGATGATGACCTTCAGCACCGTGGGCTCCGGGCACGCCGCACGCACCGACTCGATGTCCTCGCGCACCCCGTCCCAGTTGCCGTCCATGGCGAGCCCGAGGTTGATGACCATGTCCACCTCGTCCGCACCCTGGGCCACGGAGTCCGCGGCCTCCACGGCCTTGACCTCGGAGGGGTGCGCGCCGGAGGGGAAGCCGCACACGGTCGCGAGCTTCACGCCGTCGGGCAGCTCCACGTCCAGACGGGAGGGCGACACGCAGATCGAGTACGCCCCGAGCTCGGAGGCATCGCGGGCGAGGTCCGCGACCTGCTGGGCGGTGGCCTCGGGCTTGAGCAGGGTGTGGTCGACCATGGCGGCGAGCTCTGCGCGGGTGATCATGTGCTTCTCCTTAGTGGTTTTTGGTGCCGCGGCGCGGTGCGCGCCAACGGCGGTCGTGGGGCGCCCTGCCCGCACGGGTGCGCCGGGCGCGTGCTCAGGCGATCCGGTCCAGGACGACGTCCTCCCGGGCGCCGGTGCCCTCGGCCGCGTCCGGGTCGATCATGGCGCCCTCGGCAATGGCCTCGAGCGCACGGTCGAAGCGCTCGGGGGTGTCCGTGTGGAGGGTGAACAGCTTCTGTCCCTTGCGCACGCGCTCGCCCGGCACCGCGTGGATCTCCACGCCGGCCCCCGCCTGCACGGGGTCCCCCTGCCGGGCCCGGCCCGCGCCGAGCCGCCACGAGGCGACCCCCACGGACATGGCGTCCAGCTCGGTGAGCACGCCCTCGGTCTCGGCCAGCACCTCCTGCGTGTGCTTCGCCCGGGGCAGGGGTGCGTCCGGATCCCCGTCCTGTGCGGTGATCATCCGCTTCCAGGTGTCCATGGCGCGGCCATCCTGCAGCGCAGCCTCCGGGTCTGCGTCCTCCACACCGGCCGCCGAGAGCATCTCCCGTGCCAGCGCCACGGTCAGGCGGACGACGTCGCTCGGCCCGCCGCCGGCCAGCACCTCCACCGACTCGCGCACCTCCAGGGCGTTGCCCACCGTGCGCCCCAGGGGACGGGACATGTCCGTGAGCAGCGCAACGGTGTCCACCCCGTGGTCCTTGCCGAGGTCCACCATGGTGCGGGCCAGCTCACGGGCGTCCTGCTCCGACTTCATGAACGCACCGGGACCGGTCTTGACGTCCAGCACGAGAGCGCCGGTGCCCTCGGCGATCTTCTTGGACATGATCGAGGACGCGATCAGGGGAATGCACTCGACCGTGGAGGTGGTGTCCCGCAGGGCGTAGAGTTTCTTGTCCGCCGGGGCCAGGCCGCTGCCGGCTGCGCAGATCACTGCGCCCACGGTGTCCAGGATCTCCATCATCCGCTCGTTCGAGAGGTCCGCGCGCCACCCCGGGATGGCTTCGAGCTTGTCGAGCGTGCCGCCGGTGTGCCCCAGACCGCGGCCGGAGAGCTGCGGAACGGCCACCGCAAAGCTCGCCACGAGGGGGGCGAGCGGCAGGGTGATCTTGTCCCCCACACCACCGGTGGAGTGCTTGTCCGCGGTGGGCCGGGAGAGCGCCGAGAAGTTCATGCGCTCGCCGGAGTCGATCATGGCCTGGGTCCAGCGGGAGATCTCCGGACGGTCCATGCCGTTGAGGAAGATGGCCATGGCCAGCGCGGACATCTGCTCGTCCGCCACCACGCCGCGCGTGTACGCGTCCACCACCCAGTCGATGGCCTCCGGGGACAGCGTCTCGCGGTCCCTCTTCATGCGGATCACGTCCACGGCATCGAACGCCTCGACCATCGTTCTCACTCCCTCGTGTAGATACGGCGCCGCGCCCTTGCGAGTGCGGAACCCGCGACACGGTTCACCAGCAATCCTAGGCGGCGTGTCGGAAAAAATGTCAACTATAGTTTTGACAAATGTTCGCGCGGGGGCAGAGTCGCCATCGCGCCGGAGTCGAAAGCCGAGGTCGCCGTGGACCGCTTCCAGGGCCTGATCGGGATCGCACTGATCCTGGGCATCATCATCCTTCTCTCCCGCCACCGCAGCGCCATCAAGTGGCGCACGCTCGTGGTGGGCCTGGCCCTGCAGATCGGGGTGGCGCTGCTGATCCTGAAGTGGGGGCCGGGCTACGAGGCCCTGAAGTGGTTCTCCGGGCTGGTCCAGGGGCTGATCGGCTTCACCAACGAGGGCACCAAGTTCGTCTTCGGCGGGCTCATGGGCGAGAACAGCGGCTTCGTCTTCGCGCTCAACGTGCTCCCCGTGATCATCTTCCTGGGCGCACTCATCAGCGCCCTCTACTACCTGCGGATCATCCAGGTCTTCGTGCACGTGCTGGGCACCGTGCTCAACAAGATCATGGGCACCTCCAAGATTGAGTCCGTGTTCGCCTCCACCGTGATCTTCCTGGGGCAGAGCGAGGCTCCCCTGATGATCAAGCCCTACCTGAGCAAGCTCACCCGCTCCGAGCTGTTCGCGTGCATGACCGGCGGCTTCGCCGCGGCGGCCGGCTCCACCCTGGTGGGCTACTCGCTGCTGGGCGCCCCGCTGCCGTACCTGCTGGCCGCTTCGGTGATGAACGCGCCCGGCTCGCTGCTGATCGCCAAGGCGCTGATGCCCGAGACCGAGAAGTCCGAGGCCTCCGTCAACGTCCTCAAGGTGCGGGACACCGAGTCCAAGAACGTGATCGACGCGATCGGCACCGGCGCCCTGAACGGCGGACGGATCGCCGTGGTCGTCGGCTGCCTGCTCATCGCGTTCATCGCGCTGATCGCCTTCGGCTCCGCCGTGCTCGGCTGGGTCGGCTCTCTGTTCGGCTTCGAGGGCTGGTCCCTGGAGGGGCTGTTCGGCATCATCTTCTCGCCGCTCGCGTGGGCCATCGGCGTGCCGTGGCAGGACGCCGCCCAGGTGGGCAACTTCATCGGCCAGAAGACCATCCTCAACGAGTTCGTGGGCTACACCTCGTTCGGACCCGCGATCCCGGACATGGACCCGCAGTCCGTCCTCATCACCACCTTCGCCCTGGCCGGCTTCGCGAACCTCTCCTCGATCGCCATCCAGATCGGCTCCTTCGGCGGGTTGGCCCCGGACCGGCGCGGGGACGTTGCACAGATGGGCATGTTCGCCCTGCTGGCCGGGTTCCTCACCAACATGCTCAACGCCGCACTCGTCGGCGTGATCATGGGGCTGTGACGTGCCTGCACGCACGAGGCGACCGCTGACGCCCACGACGGCGACGATGTCGTCCCCGTTGGCCTCGCCGCGCACCCGGGCTCACGCCCCCACCCGGAGGAGGTGGCCGGCGGCATGGAGCTGAACCCCCGTGATGCCCAGTCTCTGGAGGTGGCCCGGCTGTACTTCCAGCGGGGGCTGTCCCAGGCAGAGGTGGCACGGCAGCTCTCGCTCTCCCGGCCCACGGTGTCCAAACTGGTCCAGCACGCCAAGGACCGCGGGTTCGTGACCATCGAGATCCACGATCCCCGGGAGGTCTCCTCGACCGTGGGCCGCAGGCTCTGCGCGACGTTCGGGCTGACCGACGCCCGCGTGGTCGCCGCTGCGGGGACCGAGGACGAGCTGCTCCACGAGCTCGGCGGCATGGGCGCCCAGGTGCTCGAGGAGAACGTTGCGGACGGAGACCTCGTGGGCATCACGTGGGGCCGCACCATGCGGGCCCTGGCAGCTGCCCTCACGCCTCAGCCGCGCAGCGGGGTGCAGCTGGTCCAGCTCAAGGGCAGCAGCGGTCTGGGGTCTCCTCTCGCGGGCCACCACGAGACCGTGCGGCTGCTGTGCGCGGCCTTCAACGCCTACCCCCACACGCTGCCGTTGCCCGTGCTCTTCGACAGCCCTGGCGTCAAGCGACTCGTGGAGCAGGACCGGCACATCGAGTACGTCCTGGATCTCGGCCGCAGCGCCCGCTCCGCCATCTTCACGGTGGGCTCCGTGACGCAGGACGCGCCGCTGCTGGGGCGTGACTACCTCACAAAGGCGGAGCGCACGGCGATCGCCCGGCACGCAGTGGGAGACCTGTGCTCGCACTTCATCGACGCCCAGGGCCGCCCCGCGGTACCGGAGCTCGACGAGCGCACCGTCTCGATCCCCCTGGCGCACCTGCGTGAGAAGGAGATCCGTATCTGCGTGGCCGGCGGGGCCGGAAAAGTCCCGGTGTTGCGCGCCGCCCTGCAGGCCGGGCACGTCTCCCACCTGGTCACGGACGAGCGCACCGCCCGCGCCCTCCTGGGCTGAGTCCCCCGCGGGGTTCGGCGACGCCGCCCGGGACCTCCGCACTGACCAGTTCGTGCCGTCCCGCGCGGGACAGCGCTGCGACGCCCGCGCGCTGGTGCCCAGCCGGGTCCCGGCGTCTGTCCTCGGCGCCCCGGTCGACGTCGTCGCCCCCTCTGCCGCGACGTCGCCACCCGTGGCGGCCTCACTCACCGCGGCAACCCGGCAGAGCGCCGCTGCACTTCGATCCCGCCGCGGCTCACGCCCCGGCGCGCACCCCCGCGAGGATGTCCCGGGCAATCTGGTCCGCGTCCGCGAGCGTGCGTGCACCGAGGCGCGCTGGCGCCTCGGCCTCCGCAGCGATGGCCACGCCCCACTGCACCGAGGACAGCTGCAAACCGAGCACATAGATGCTCTGCTCCGCGGTGTCCTTCGCGCCCACGGCGCGGTAGACGAAACCGGGAGCTGCGGCGTCGTCCTGCCCCGCCCCGCGGGCGCGCTCCGCTCGGACGTCGAGACCCGTGCTGGTCTCGGGGCTGGCACCGTCGCGGGTTTCCATGAGCCTGCCGCGCACCAGCCCGCGCTCGTGCATGTGGGTGAGCAGCGGGGAGATGTTGCGGTGGACGTCGTTGGTGGGTGACATGGCCTCGATCAGCCAGCGCGAGCGCACCGGCGCGGCCTCCACCCACGGGGACGCCGCCACGAAGCAGCCCTGGGTGCGGTCCACCACGAAGCGCGGCTCGGGGCCCAGGAACCGGACCACCCCGGCACGGGTCAGTGCGGCGAGCTGCTGGATCCGCAGCACCGGCGGCCCGGACGCGAGCCCCTCCACGAGCGGCTCGAACGCGCGGCGCAACTCGTGCACCCAGGAGGAGTCGGAGATCCCGATCTCCGCGAGCACGCACTTGAGCACCGTGCGCGCGGCGTTCAGGGAGGCGATGGCCATCTTGGTGGGGTCGTCCTCGCCGCGCAGGGAGCCGCTGACGTCCCGGTCGAGGTGGTGGACCACCGCCGCCGCGTACTCGTCGTGGCTCGCGAAGCTGACGTCCTCGAACGGCCGCGCCAGACGCGCCTGCTGCAGCTGCCTGCCGGGCACCACTGCCTCCGAGACCAGGGCGTCGATGCGGCTTGACCAGTGGGAACCGTCGGGGTCCGTGAGAATGGTGTCCAGGCGGCGCAGGAACTCGCCCGGGTCCGCGGTGAACGCCTCCGGGGTGGTGCGGGCCAGGACCGCGTAGTAGTTCCAGTTCACGTCCTTACGGATCAGCGGCCACAGCTGGCGGTCGAAGGACAGGGGCGTGCCGTCCTCCTCCGCCAAGCGGCGCACGGCGTCGAGCGTAAAGAAGCGGGTCTGCAGGGACTGCGCGTAGTAGCCCGCGAGCGCCGGCTTGGCACGGTACGGGGTGCCGCGCCGGGATCCCGCGACGATGCGCGGTTCGCGACCCGACGGGTGGTAGACCAATCGCTGCGGGTTGTCCGGGACCGAGGTGAAAGTGCCGCCGCGGCCCTCCGTGAGCTGGGCGAGCGCATCGCAGAAGTTCAACCCCATGCCCCGCACCAGCACTGTCTCCCCGCTGGGCACCTCGGACCACCACGCATCGGCCGGCACGGTGGGGGGCCAGTACGTGAGCCCGTGCTCGGCAGCGCCGTCCACGAGGTCCTTCTGGGAGGGCCGCAGGTGCGCGTCCAGGTGGCCGAGGGCGAGGACCACGGCGTCCGCGGGCAGCACGTGGCCGCCCGCGAGCTCCACCGCGTACCGGTGCCGGCCGTCCGAGCGGACCCACGCGTCCACGGCCTCACCGCGGTGCACCTCCAGCACCATGCCCGCGGGAAGGTTCTGCCGCAGGGTCTCGAACACCCACTCCAGGTAGCGCCCGTAGACGGCCCGCGGCGGGTACCCCTGGGGCGAGAGCTCGGCGAGCGCCCGCACCTGCTCCTCCGCCAACGGCGTGGTGGGCGTGATCCGGCCGTCGACGACGCCGCGGCGCCACCTCTCGAAGCTCATCCCCCGCAGCGGCTCCGGCGAGGGCACGTCCAGCACGCCCTGTCCCGCGAGGACCGTGGGGAACAGGGACGGGGTGTTCATGAGGAACAGCTCGGACTGGTCGGTGCGCCACACGTGGCCCGGCCCCGGCGGGAAGGGGTCCACGAGGTCCACGTGCACACGGGCGCCGCTGCTGGCCGAGTGCGCCGCGAGTCGTTCCACCACCGACAGACCCCGGGGGCCGGCCCCCACCACCACCACACGCTGCTCAATACCCATGCCGTCCAGGATATCGACGCCGCACACCTCCGGGAGCGGGGCGCGGGCGGGCGACCGCGGCGTCGTGCCCTCCCGTGCCCTGGCAACGGCCCGGGCGGGGTTCCCGTCAGCGGAGCGCGGCGCGGACCACCTTCCCGGTGCTCCGCGTCCAGGTGTACTGCGTGATCTCACCGGTCTTCACGGTGCGGAAGCGCTGGTAGGCACCCGCGGCGGTCTTCACCTCGGGCGAGGTGGGGTAGCCGCTGCCCGCCTCGTGGCCGTCGCGGGCCCACTGCTTGCCGATGGCCGACGTCTCCACGACGGGCTGCGCCCCGGTCGCCGCACTCCAGATGATCTTGGTGGTCTGCGTCGTCCCCGGGCGCACGAAGTTCTGGTAGGCCCCTGCGGTGCTCGTGGGCAGCTCGTCCTTGGCGGGCAGCCCGAAGGCGGCCGGACCGCCCAGCCGCGAGTAGCGGGTCCCGATGCCTTTCCAGGTCTCGACCCTGTGCGCGCCGGTCTCGTGGGACCAGTAGATGCTGGTGGCCCTGCCGTTCTTCGTGAAGGTCTGCACCACCCCACCCACTCCCGTGCTCAGCTCCCAGGTGGTCGGGGCACCCATGGCTGCGGCGCCTCCGTGCGCGTTGTAGTAGGTGGCAATGGCCCCGTGCACGGTGGGCTTCGCCCTGGCCACAGCCCGGGCCGCGGCGGCGCCGTTCACCTTCCGGTAGCCGCTGACGTTCGAACCGGTGCTGCGCAGGGTGTTGCGAATGGCCTCCACCCCCAGGTCCGGGTTGCGCTCCTTCATGATCGCGATCACCCCGGCCACGTGCGGAGCGGCCATGGAGGTTCCGCTGAGGTCCCCGTAGGCGGGTCTGCCGATCGAGTAGGTGCCCGTGTTCACCGTGGACCAGATGGGGGAACTCGCGTCTCCTCCGGGTGCCACGACGTCGAGCATGGGCCCCCAGTTCGTGTATCCCGTGAGCTGGTTACGGTAGGACGTGGCTCCCACCACGATGGCGCCACCGCAGTTGGCGGGCGAGGCCAGGTTCGCGCTCTTGGCCGCGTTGCCGGCCGCCACCACGAGGGGGACGTTGATCGCGTGCATCCGGTTGATGGCGTTCTGCATCACCGCGGGGCACGTCCCGGAGTCCCACGCCTCCGAGAGGTTGACCACCTTTGCCGGGTTCGCGTTCCTGGGCACTCCGGGGACGGGGATGCCCGCGGACCACATCACGCCGTCCGCGATGTCCGAGACGTACCCGCGGCCATCCGCCCCGAGCACGCGCGCGTGCTGGATCTTCGCGTCGGGGGCCACGCCGGCGATCCCCGCCCGGTTGTTCGTCTGGGCGGCGGCAATGCCCGCCACGTGCGAACCGTGCCACCAGGACGGCCGCCCCGGGCTCCAGTCCCCCTGGTCCTGCGGGTTCGCGTCACGTCCGTTGCCGTCCCGTGAGTGGTAGGTGTCCGAGAGGAAGTCGTAGCCGGGCACCGTCTTGGCGTTGAGGTCCGGGTGGTCGGTCTGGCCAGTGTCCGCAATGCCGATCACCACGCCCTGACCGGTGCCCTGCCACCATGCGTTCGGCACGCCGATGTTTCGCGGACCCCACTGGTAGTTCCAGTTCGTGTCGTTCGGGGTGGCGGGAGGTGTCGCGGCGAGCGCCCCCACCACGATCTGGTCGGGCTCGGCGGACTCCACGGCGGGGTTCGCCTCGATGGCGGCCACCATGTCCTTCTGCTCCGCCGGGGAGAGCATGGTGTCCGTCTCCACGACGTCCTCGCCGCTGCCCGTGGTCCGGACCGTCTTCGCGCGGGGGAGGTCGCTTGCCTGGGCGGCCTGCGCGAGCGCGGCGCTGCGGCGCTCCTGGGGCACATCCTGCTTGTACTCCACGACGAACCGGTCGGTCTCCGGGAGCACACGCCCTTGCCCCGCCGGACCCCGTCCCAGGGATGACACTCCTCCACCCACCGCCGGCTGCACCTGCGCGGCCTGCTCCCCCGACGACGTCGCTCCGCCCGGGGGTGCCGCCGCTGCGGGTCCCGCCGTGGCGATCACGGCCGCCGACAGTCCCGCAGCAATCCAACCGCGCACTCGTGCGTTGCCCATACCCGCTCCTCCTGCTCAGACCCGGGCCCGGTACGCCTCGTACCCAGGCGGGTGGGGGTGGACCTGGTGCTGCTTCCGAAGTGTATCCATCCGCGTAGATATGCGAGAGCAAACACGGAGTTCCCCGAATTGTGAAGGGGGCCCGAGTCTCCCGGGGCCGCGGACGGCGTCCAGCCCGTGAGCGGAGACGGTTCGGGACACACCGCTGCTCGCCCCTCCCTGAGGCCCGTGACTTTCTTGCCGCTGTGGCGACACACCGCTATGCTTGCGCGGCCCCCGCCGGTCTTCCGTGCGGGCGGATGCCGCCTCCTCTCACCGCTCGGAGCCCCCTCATGCCCTCTGCCGCACCGACCGAAGAACGCCCGCAGTCCACCGCCGGGACCACCGCGACCATTGCCGTGCTGCTTGTGGCCGCGTTCGTGGTGATCCTCAACGAGACCGTCCTCAACGTGGCCCTGCCGCACATCATGGCGGACATGGCCGTGAGCGCGGCGACCGTCCAGTGGGTGACCACCTCCTTCATGCTCACCATGGCCGTGGTCATCCCCACCACGGGGTTCCTGCTGCAGCGCTTCGGCACCCGCACGGTCTTTGCCCTGGCCATGGGCAGCTTCTCCCTGGGTACACTGCTCGCCGCCCTGACCCCCAGCTTCGGTGTGCTGATCCTGGCCCGCGTGGTCCAGGCCTTCGGCTCTGCGATCATGCTGCCCCTGCTGATGACCACCATCCTGATGCTCGTGCCCAGGCAGCGGCGCGGTGTGGTGATGGGCAACGTGTCCATCGTGATCTCGGTGGCGCCCGCGCTCGGCCCCACACTGTCCGGCGTGATCCTGGCGCACTTCCCGTGGCGCACTATCTTCTGGTTCGTGCTGCCCATCTCCCTGCTGGCGCTGGTGATCGGGCTCGTGCGACTCAAGGACGTCAGCGAGCGCGGCAAGCTCACTCTGGACCTGGTCTCCGTGGCGCTTTCCGTGGTGGGCTTCGGGTCCCTCGTGCAGGGGCTCTCCGCCGTGGGCGCGGCCGGCTCCGAGACCGGCGGGCACACCAGCTGGCTCTCCTCGACCGCCGGCGGAATCACCGTGCTGGTGCTCGGAGTGGTGCTCGTGGCGCTGTTCGTGTGGCGTCAGCTGGTCCTGCAGCGGCGCGACGAGGCCTTCCTGGACATGCGCACGTTCCGCCACCGGGACTTCACCGTGTCGGTCGCGGTGCTCGCGCTGGGCATGATGACGCTGTTCGGCGGCGTGATCGTGCTGCCGCTGTACCTGCAGATCGGGCGCGGTCTGGACACCCTCGAGACGGGTCTGATCCTGCTGCCCGGAGGGCTGGTCATGGGGCTGCTGGGCCCGGTGGTCGGACGCCTGTTCGACGCGTGGGGCCCCCGTCCGCTGTCCGTTCCCGGCGCCGCCCTGCTGGCGCTCGTGATGTTCGGCTTCTCCCGACTGCAGGCGGACACCCCCGTGTGGTGGATCGTGACCCTGCAGATCGCGATGTCCGTGGGCCTGGCGCTGATCTTCACCCCGGCCTTCACCGCCGGACTGAACCCACTGCCCCCGCACCTGTACTCGCACGGCTCGGCCACGCTCTCCACGCTGCAGCAGGTGGCCGGCGGCGCCGGTACGGCTCTGCTCGTGGGGGTGCTGCAGGCCGGCACTGTGGTCTCGCGGCGCGCGGACGGCAGCACCGTCACGGACTCCATCCCCGGTGTGCACGCCGCGTTCGTCACGGCCACCGTGATCGCCGTGGCCGTTACGGTGCTGACCTGCTTCATGCGCCGTGGCGAGCCCACGGAGCTCTCCCGGACGGGTGACGACACCGCAGCCTGAGGCCCCGGGGTCGCGTGATCTCCCGGGGGCGCGGCCCGCTGAAGCCCCCGGACACGACGAAAGCCGCGGGTCCACTCTCGTGGACCCGCGGCTTTCGTGGTCCGCCCCGCGAACTCGCGGGACGGACACCGGCGGAGACGGGGGGATTTGAACCCCCGGCCCGGGGTTAAACCGAGCCCTTCATTAGCAGTGAAGTCCATTCGGCCGCTCTGGCACGTCTCCTCGGCCGTCCGTGATGCACCACCCCCGAAGGATGTGGCTCATCACAAAACAACGGATGTCATCGTATCGGCCGGGTGCATGGGCGGTCAAAGCGGTAGGGGATCCAGCGCCGCCCCATGGCTCCGTGGTAGTCATGGTGCGTGAGCGTCCCGCTCAGTCCCCGCCGCCCGAAAGGTCCTCCTCCCGTGCGATCACTCGTCGTCACCGCCTGGTTCCCCGACGCGCAGACCCCCAGCCGAACCCCGTTCGTCGTGGAGCACTGCTGGGCCCTGCAGGAGGCGGGGCACGACGTCGCCGTCGTCCACATCACTATCGGCCGCGCCTCGGCGCCCACGTCCCAGGATGTCTACCAGGGCATCCCCGTGACCAGGGTCGCGCTCAACATCGCGGATCCCCTGAGCTACCTGCGGGTGGAGCGCCTGATCGCCACCGGCCTGCGCGGGGCGGACGTCCTGCACACCATGGCCTTCTCCGCCGTCCTCTTCGCAGCGGTGCCCTGGCTGACCCGACGGATCCCGTGGGTGCACACCGAGCACTGGAACGGCGTGGTCAACCCGGCCAGCGTGGGGCCCCTGTGGGAACGCACCGCGTGGCTGCGCCATGCACTGCGGCTGCCGCACGCCGTCACCGGAGTGACCGGCGAGCTGTGCCGGGAGATGGCCCGTTTCTCGCGCCCCGGCGCCACCCACGTGGTGCCATGCGTCGTCGAGAACCCCCACCCGGCGCGGGAGTTCCCTGCAGCGCCCCCGATCCGGCTCGTGGGCGTGGGCGCGCTCATCGACCGCAAGCAGCCCGTCCGCGCGCTCGAGACCGTGGCCGAGCTCGTGGGCCGCGGCGTGGACGTGCACTACACCCTCGTGGGGAACGGCCCGCTCATGCAGACCCTGCGGGATACCGCCCGCAGCCTGGGCATCGAGGACCGGGTGGAGCTCACCGGTCCGATCCCCCCGGCGGAGGTGGCAGACCGGCTCTCCGCCGCCCACATCTTCTTCCTGCCGAGCGAGCAGGAGAACTTCTTCACCGCTGTCGCGGAAGCCATTGCCGCTGGCCGCCCCGCCGCCGTGCCGCTGAGCGGTGGCTTCGACGACTACTGCACGCCCGATAACTCCGTCCTCACGGACAGCTGGGACGTGCCGGTCCTCGCCGACGCCGTCGAGACCGCCTGGGAGCGGTTCCGCCACTCCTCCCCCGCGGAGATCGCGGGCACCGTGCGGTCCCGCTTCTCCCGTGCGGAGGTCGGAACCCTGTTCTCGAGGCTCTACCGCGCGGTCTCGGGCGGGGACCCTCGCACGGCGTCGAGTCGATAAACTCCAGGGCGTGACGAAAACCCCCGCCCCCGCCACGTCCTCCGGCCGCTGGCGGGGCATCCTCTTCCCCCCGCCCAACCACGAGAACCGGGACAACCCCCTCGGGTCCTCATTCGCCCTGACCGTGATTGCGGTCTTCGTGCAGGGGCTATCCCGCTTCGGGTACAGCCTGCTGGTGGGCAACATGCTGGGCAGCGAGATCCTGGGACAGGTCAACCTGGCCATCTCCCTCGCGCTGTTCCTGGTGCTTCTATGGCCCCAGGCCTCCGGGAACGCGGCCTCGAAGTTCATCGCTATGGCGCGCGGGCAGCAGCACCGCGAGGAGCAGCTGTCGGTTGCGGTCTACACCTCCCGCACCGCGGCCCTGGCCTCTGCGGTTCTCGCAGTCGCGGCCGTGGTGATCGCCACCTGGTTCCTGCACCTTCCCCCGAGCTACGCGCTCTCCACCGGGCTGCTGGTTATCGCGCTGTCCGCGTACAACTTCGTGCGCGGCGTGCGTACCGGCAACAACCAGTTCGTCACCACCGCCATCTGGGACTGCATCAGCTCCGGCATCACCCTCACCCTGCTGCTGGTAGTGCTGCTGGGCGGCCTCACGCCGCTGCTGCTCCTGCCCCTGAGCATCGGCTACCTCTGCTACGCCGTCCCTGGCTGGCCCCGACGCTCCGGTGGCCAGCTGCCCGCGTCCCTCAAGCGGCAGATCAACTCGTTCACCGCGTGGGCCGCGGTCAACATCATCACGGCGTCAGGGTTGCTGCAGCTGTCCATGATGCTCGGCAAGCACTACGACACCCCGCTGGCCGTCGGGCAGTACTCGGCCGCGGTGAGCATCGCGACCCCCGCGAGCATGCTCTCCTCGTCCATGCTCGTGGCCCTGGCCCCCGCCGTCGCCCGCATGTACACCGCCGGGGACATGGCGGGAGTCCAGCGCCAGCTCGACTCGATCCTGCGCGTGATGGTGCTCGTGTTCCTGCCGGTGTTCGGGGTGGGGATCCTGTGGGCCAGACCTGTGATCCATCTGCTCTACAACGCCCGGGCCCACGAGTTCGAGGGCGCCGTACCCCTGCTGATGGTCCTGTTCTTCGCCGTGTCCGCCACCAGTTTCAACGCCTCCAACTCGCGCCTCAACGGCGGGGAGAGCTGGGGTGTCCGCGCGCTCGCCGGCTGCAACGCCCTGGGTCTGGTCCTCGGCATCGCCACCGTCCTGTGGTGGGGGCCGAGCCTCGGAATCATGTCAGCGGCGCTGGGCTACCTGGTCGGGTGCCTCGTGAGCTCCCTGGGGCCCCTGGTCATCGTGTGGATCCACGACCGCATGCACTGGGCGGGGCTGATGACGCGGGTGGCCCTGGGCTACCTGTTGATCCTGGCGGCCCTGTGGTTCATCCTCACCCTGCCGGGTCTGGGCACCACCGTGGTGGCGACCCTGAGTTTCCTCGTTGCCTGGTGCGCGATCTCGTGGCGCGACCTCGCCCCGCGGGTGGCCATGGTGGCCCGCAGGCTGCGGCGCTCCTGAGCCACGGCCGTACCGGCCTCAGGGACGGCGACACTTTACGAGTCCTCGCCGGTACCTCGCGATCTGCACGGCGCTGGCCACGGCCACGCGCACAGGTGCCTGCCGTGCAAGCAGCCAGCGCGGGCCCTCGGTGAGCAGTGCCGCAGGAGTCCCGAACCGTCGTCGCGCCTCGAGGGCCGCGAGCAGCTCCCCCTCCTCCGCAGTGCCCTCGAGCAGGCTGAGCACGCGCCGGTCTGCACGCGAGAGCTGGTCCGCGACGTGCGGGGCGAAGCCCAGGAGCTCCGCGGCCACTGATTTCGTGGCCTGGGCCCTCCCCTCTCCCCACTGTCCTGAACGCACCGAGCGCTCCACGGCGGGAAAGAAGTTCACGCGGACGTACTTCAGGACGAACGAGGTGCGGAACGCAGCGGACACCCCGGCAAACCAGGGCTTGAGTGCGAGGTCCAGGGCCGCGGCCACCTCGTCCCGGATGGGAAGGGGCTGCCGGGAGACCCTCGCATCCGCATCCGTGTGGACCAGATAGCCCGGCGTCCCCGGGGCAAGGTCGATCCGGCGCACCCCTGTGCAGAGCGCCACGACGAAGGACTGGTCCTCACCGGTGCGGACGTCCTCGTCGAAGTACGCGCTCAGACGGCGGGCCGTGGCCACGCGCACCAGACCGAACGCGGAACTCCGGTAGGCCAGCCGGTCCCTGACGGGATCGAGCCGGGCAGAGCGGAACGGACGGGTGATGGGGGTGATGTCCACGCGGTCGTTCTCGTGGTGCTGGAACGGCATCACGAGGTCGCTTCCCCGGTGCTCCGCGATCCCGATCCAGCGGGTCACGGCGCCCGGGTCAAGGGTGTCGTCGCTGTCCAGGAAGCTGACGTAGCGGGCGGTGGTGCGGCGCAGCGCCTCGTTGCGCGGGACTGCGGCGGTGGTTCCCCGGTCCTCGCACTCCAGCACCTGCACGGCCGCACGGTGCTCCGGGGGCAGCATCTCTCGGACCTGGTCCCCGGTGAGGTGGTGGGCCACCACGGTCACGCGGCACTGACCCGGCGCAGCCCCTCGGGCGGCCAGCCATGCTGAGGCCACGGCGCGTGCGAGCGGTCGCGAGGTGGAGTGGACGGGGATCACGATGTCCACGAGCGGATGAGCCGGGTGTTCGACCATGCCACCAGGATAATTGAGCCCCGTCCGTGGAACCGCCAGCCGATCCCCGTGGACCCCTGCGGGAGGGCGCCTCGGCACATCTGACCCCTGGCACACGGGCACACGGGCACACGGGCACACGGGCACACGGGCAGGTCTCCCCCGTGGGGCGTCTGCCCCAGGACGCCCGGGCACGTTGTTCGCCTGCCGCGTCGGCGCCTGAACATCCAAGCCTCTGTGCGCCTCGGTTCCGCGCGGGGCGTCCCGTGCCGAGGGAGCCTGGCTCGACTCAGCCCTGGGACGCGAGCACGAACGGCAGGACCGCCTCCGCTCCCGCTCTCCGCAGCTCCCGGGCCGCGACGGTGAGGCTCCACCGGCTGTCGACGAGGTCGTCCACCAGCAGGATGCTCGCCTGTGGGGCGGACCCGAGCTGCTCGGCAAGCTGCGGCGGGACCACGAAACGGTCCCACACCTCTGCCAGCCGGTAGGCGCTGTTGCCGCCGTGGCTGCCCCGGGGGATGTCCGGATTCAGATTTAGCGCACCCCAGTACGGCAGGTGCCCGGCGGAGGCGATCCCGCGGGCGAGAGAGTCCACGAGCCGCGGCCGGGACACGGACGGCATGGCCACCACAGCGGTGGGCCGCCGCTGCCAGTCCCACTGGGCGAGCACGGAGATGCTCGCCCGCCCGAGGTCCGCCGTGACCTCGGAGTCCACGGGTGCACCGTCCTCCCCCGCCCGGAAGACCTCCCGCAGCCGCTGGCCCCAGCCGAGATCCGTGAGCCGTGCCAGCGCCCTGCCACGCTCGGCCCGCTCCGTCTCCGGGATCTTCCCCTTCAGCGGCAGCCCAAGCCTGTCCATGCCCGTGGGCCACTGGGCACGCGGCTCGACCGGCAGGCCTGCCCGGTGCAGAGCGGCGTCCGCGGCGTCCGAGGCCTGGGCGTCGACACCCGTGGCGTACCAGGGCCCCGCGCACACATCGCACCGCCCGCAGGGCTGCGCCGTGGGATCGTCCAGCTGCCGGGTGAGGAACCGCATGCGGCACTCGGTGGTGGCCTGGTAGTCCAGCATGGCCTGCTGCTCGGCTTCCCGAGCCCGCCGCACGCGCTCGTAGCGCGGGGCGTCGTAGCTCCACGGCCTGCCCGTACTCTGCCAGCCGCCGGCCACGCGCTCCACGGCGCCGTCCACCGCGAGCACCTTCAGCAGCAGCTCCAGGGGCGAGCGCTTGATGTTGACCCGGGGCTCCAGCGCGGCCACCGACAGCGGCCCGCCGTGCTCCGCGAGCGCCGTGAGCACCGCCATGGCCTTCTCCTGCGTGGGCATGGAGGCTGTGGCGAAGTACTCCCAGATCTCCCGGTCCTCGGCTCCGGGCAGCAGCAGGACGTCCGCACTGTCCGTGGCACGCCCGGCTCGTCCCACCTGCTGGTAGTAGGCGACCGGTGAGGACGGCGCACCCAGGTGCACCACAAAGCCGAGATCCGGCTTGTCGAAGCCCATGCCCAGCGCGGACGTGGCCACGAGGGCCTTGACCTGATTCTTCTTGAGTGCGGCCTCGAGCTCCTCGCGCTCCGCGGCGTCCGTGCGGCCGGTGTAGGAGGCGACGGCGTGCCCGGCGTCCGACAGCGCCCGCGCGGTGTCCTCCGCCGCACCGATGGTCAGGGCGTAGATGATCCCGCTGCCCGGCAGCTCCTCGAGGTGCTGGAGCAGCCACGCGAGCCGGATGGCGGCGGAGGGCAGCTTCAGCACGCCGAGCCGCAGGGACGCCCGGGAGAGGGGACCGCGCAGCATGAAGACCTCCTGCTGGTATCCGGAGCCCACGCCGAGCTGCTCGCGGACGTCCTCGATCACGCGCTCGTTCGCGGTGGCCGTGGTGGCCAGCACTGCCACGGACTCCGGCAGGTCCGCGAGCATGTCCTTGATCCGGCGGTAGTCCGGGCGGAAGTCGTGTCCCCAGTCCGAGATGCAGTGTGCCTCGTCCACCACGAGCAGGCCGAGCCGGGAGACGAGCTGCGGGAGCTGCTCGTCTCGGAAGCGCGGGTTGTTGAGACGTTCCGGGGAGACGAGCAGGACATCCAGCTCCCCGCGGTCCAGTGCCGCGCTGATCTCGGACCACTCCGTGGGGTTGGCGGAGGAGATGGCCGCGGCGCGCACACCCGCGCGCTGCGCGGCGGAGACCTGGTCCCGCATCAGCGCCAGCAGCGGAGAGATGATGAGGGTTGGCCCGAAGCCCTGGGCGCGCATCAGCAGCGCCGAAAGGAAGTAGACGGCGGACTTCCCCCACCCTGTGCGCTGGACCACGAGCGCCCGGCGGTGGTCCTGGACGAGCGCCGAGATGGCCTCGAACTGCCCCGGGTGGAAGTCCGCCGCGGGGCTGCCCGTGAGGTCCCGCAGGTGGCGCTGCGCGCGCTCGCGCAGCGAAGTGGTGCCGTGTTCCGCCGTCTCGGTCATGGGCGAAGTCTCGCAGGTGCCTCGGACACGAATAAGCGGCCTGCGGTGCCGGCGCGGGGCTGCCCGTTAACGTGATACGTCCGCTGCACCCGGACCCTTCCCCCGAAGCGGTCCTCTCGGTGCAGCGGACGCACACGCCGGTAACCGGCGCGGATCAGATCCGCTCGGAGCACACGCCCCCCGGCGTGGACCCCGTTGCAACGCTCCACAAGACGTCCCGGTCCTGTCACGCCCCCAGCGTGTCAGGGGACCGGATCACGACGATCTGCGCGGCCCGTATTCCCCCCGGTCATGACCGCGCGTCGCTCGTTCTCCCGTGGTGCGATGACTTCATGCTGACACGTCACTCCCGGGATTTCCACCGCTGCGGAAGCACCTGCAGACCCATCACAATTCTGTGGACAAGCCACTTACAAAGCATATTCACGCATGTCAGAAGCCGTTTATAGGCGGTCGAACCCCGCCACCGCGGCGGCCCGACCCGGCGCACGTACCGCAAAATGGGGACAGACCGAACGACCGGTGGGCCCGCTGCAGGACGCCGGAGGCCACACATGAAGAAGCCCCGCGCCGGTCGGAACCGGGACGGGGCTGGAGGGTGCGCCCTGTGGGGCTCGAACCCACGACCCATGGATTAAAAGTCCACTGCTCTACCAACTGAGCTAAAGGCGCGTGCCCGATCTCGCGGTGCGGCGATCGGGCACCGCCACTCTACCGCAGGCACGCCGCGGATTCGCTCCGCCCGTCCGCGCGGCGTCGTCGCTCCTCGTGCCTCCGGCTGCGACGGGCCTTAAAGTGGGGGTGCGCGGCAGTGGGAAGTACCAGGCAGTGCGGATCCCGGCGGCGGGGAACCCGCGGTGGGACCCGCACGGTGTGGGATCCTTGGGGCAACATCCGAACCCGCCGTGCAGGCCCCGCCACCGGGGTCCTGCCAGCCCCGGCCCGCCGCGCCACCGCCGTACCCGGGCCGACCCCCAATCCCCAGGAGTGATCCGTGAGCACCGTTCCCATGACCAAGCTGGGCCCCTCGCCCGTCACGGAGTACCTGCGCCGCGTCGTGGCGGACCTGCGCGAGGTGGAGGGCGGCGCCGTCAACACCTCGATCCCGGAGCTTGCGAACGCGGACCCCTCGACCGTGGGCATCGCCGTGGCCACCGTGGACGGCGCGCTGTACCAGGCCGGTGACACCAAGCAGGAGTTCAGCATCCAGTCCATCTCCAAGGCCTTCACGTATGCGCAGGCGCTGACGGACCGCGGTGTGGAGGGTGTCTTCGAGAAGATCGACGTGGAGCCCAGCGGGGACGCCTTCAACGAGATATCCCTGCAGCCGGACACCGGACGTCCCTCCAACCCCATGATCAACGCCGGGGCCATCGCGTCCACCTCGCTGGTGCGCAACACGTCCCACGGCTCGCGCATGGAGCGCATCCTGCGGCTGTACTCGCGCTGCGCCGGCCGGCAGCTGCGGATCAACAAGACCGTGCAGGCACAGGAGCGCCGGGCCGGGGACCGCAACCGCGCCCTGGGCTGGCTGCTGACCTCCCGCGGGATCATCGAGGGCGATCCCACACGCGCCCTGGAAGACTACTTCAGCCAGTGCGCGGTGATGCTCAACTGCGTGGACCTGGCCCGGATGGGTGCCACGCTCGCCGCGGGCGGCAGGAACCCGGTGACCGGGGAGCGTGTGCTGGAGCCCCCGGTGGTCTCGGACGTCCTGTCCGTGATGAGCACGTGCGGCATGTACGACGACGCCGGGCGCTGGGCGCTGCGCGTGGGTCTGCCCGCGAAGTCGGGTGTGAGCGGCGGCGTCGTCGCTGTGCTGCCCGGCCAGCTCGCGGTGGCGGTGTTCTCCCCGCCGCTGGACCGGCACGGAAACTCGGTGCGCGGCGTGGCGGCGTGCGAGCGGCTCACCAAGGACCTGGACCTGCACTTCGCGCGCACCGAGCGCAACGGACACTCCACCGTGCGCGCCGAGTACACCCTCGCGGAGGCGCCGTCCCTCGTGCGTCGCAACGAGGCCGCCACGGAGGTCCTCGAGGAGCACGGTGAGGACGCACGGATCATCGAGCTGCAGGGGGACCTGCGCTTCGCGGGTGCGGAGACCGCCGTCCGCACGGTGCGGGAGGCCGCACGGCAGTCCCGCTACGTGCTCGTGGACATCCGCCAGGTGGACGACATGGCTCGGTTCGTGATCCCCATGCTCGGTCGCGCGGCGGAGCAGGTGGAGAACACGGGCCACCACGTGGTGCTGATCGCGGAGAAGGGCAACGAGCACGCCGGGCGGCTGGAGCACCCCATGCCGGTGTTCACCACGCGCGCCGAGGCCCTCACCTGGGCTGAGGACCGGATCCTCGAGGAGTTCGGCGGAGGCGAGTGCACTCCGGACAAGGTGGCCTCCACCCGCTCCGAGCTGCTGAGCACCATGGACGAGGAGGACGTCCGCCGCATCCGCGCGCACACCGAGCCCGTGTCGTGGGACGCCGGCGCCACCGTGCTACGCGCCGGCCAGAAGTTCAACGGCGTGTTCATGGTGACCTCGGGGCGTGTGGAGGTCTCCCGCCGCTCCCCGCAGGGCGACCGGGTGGAGCTGGAGGTCATCGGCCCGGGAATGAGCTTCGGCGAGATCGCCATGGGCACCGGGCTGCGCCACCTGGTGAGCTTCACGGCCCTGTCGGACGTCACCGCCCAGCGGCTGTCCCCGGAGGCCATCGCGCAGATCGAGGAGGAGGACCCGCGCCTGGCGCTGCGCTGGTGGCGAGCCGTAGGCCAGCAGGCGATGCTGCGCATCGAGGAGCGCTGGCGCCAGCGCGCCGGGGAGACCCACACGGCCGGCTGAGCTCGTGACCGCGGTCATGAACCGGCCGGGGACCCCGGGCGTACACTCGGGCGCATGCCCGAACGCCGTACTCACCACTCACCCGTGAAGTTCTCACCGCAGATGTTCGAGGCCCAGGAGGGCGGGACCGATCCCGCTCGGGTCTCCGAGGCCGCGCACCTCGCCGCCCAGGCCCTCGTCTCCCGCGGCAGGGACTCCCAGGACCCTGCGGTCCGGGAACGCCTGGTGCGCCTCACGGACGAGCAGGGCCTCGAGGGGATCGCCGAGATGTGGTCCGAGGCCCCCGCGGTGTCCCTGCCGGGCACGCTCTGGCGCCTCTACGCGCTGCGTGCCTCCGCACGCAAGGACCCGGACCGCATGAGCCGCTGGTTCGCCGCCGGGCGGTACACCGCGCAGGTGCCGAACGTCGTGGCCGGGGTCGCGGACCCGCCGGGTGCGCAGGAGATCTGCGACGTCGCGGACACCATCCTCTCTGGCGCGTTCGAGGGCGAGTTCGACGTCGCCCTGGAGCGTTTCGCGGCGTTCGCCCGGGTGGTCGCCGCGGGCCAGGAGCACACACTGGACGTGCCCGGTCTCAGCGTGCGCGATCCGTGGGAGCGGATCCCCCGGCTGCTGCGCACGGCCGAGGACCTGGAGGCCGCCGCGCAGGCCTGGCGGGCCGGCTCGCTCGAGTAGGCACCGCGGCGTCGTCGCCCACCGCGCCCGCGCCGTCGGCCTCGCCGGGGACGCCGTCGTCGACGCCGTGCTGTCGTCGCCCACCACGCCCACGTTGCCGGGCCGCAACGCCGGGCCGCGCCTGGTGCCGCCCACGGGGTGCCGCGGTGCGGCGGATCGGGCCTCGCCCCACCGGGGTTGAGGCGGCCCCGGGGGCTCGCGCTACGATGGGTGTAGGTGTCGGGCCGTGGCAGCCCCGGGCTCCATCATTTAGCCGCTTCGAGCGGCCTTCCGCCGAGAGGCGCTCCCGGTCCGGCACCGCCTACTTCTCCCCCTCTCTTCGCGCGGGTTTGCGCGCCTCCACCCGTGCCCCGTCACGGTACTCCCCACCTGTAACCTTCGTTCGGTACAGTTGCGCCGACACGAAGCCGAGAACGAGGCTGACGGAGCCCAGGACGCGGGAGGACGGACGGATGGCCTTTCGGATCTTCCCGGAGGACGAGCGCGTCACGGACCTGCTGGTCCAGATGGCCCAGTGCGTCCTGACGGCGGTGGAGCAGCTCTCGGAGCACCTCGGGCAGATCGACAAGGTCTGGGAGCTGCCCATCCCGGACCTCCTGGACACCGAGGACCGCTGCACCAACCTCTACTTCTCCCTGATGACCACCACGCGCTCCTCCTACGTGGTGCCCATCCCCCGCCAGGACGTCTACGTGCTGGGCCACTGGCTGCTGCGCGCCGTGCAGTGCCTCGTGGCGTGCGCCGAGCTCCACCGCCAGTACAAGGTGGAACGGCCCAGCTCCCACGCCACCGAGCAGCTCGCCGTAATCCAGCACATGGCCCACATGACGCTCAAGGCCATGGGCCGCCTGACCAGCCTGGAGGAGCTCGACGACTACTGGTTCGAGATGATCCGGCTGACCCGCCAGGCCGAGCGCACCCAGCGCAGCTACCGGGCCAGCCTGCTGGACGAGTTCAAGGCCGGTCAGGCCATCCGCCGAATGGACACCGCCCAGCAGCTCTTCGACGCCGCGCAGGCCCTCGGCCAGGTCTCCTCCGAGGTGGGCCGGATCCTCGTGGCGGAGTCCTGAGCCCGTGACCGAGCTGCTGGCCCTGCTGGGGATCCTCCTCACGCTCGTCTTCACGGTGGTCAACGGCTTCCACGACGCCTCCAACGCCGTGGCGCTGCCCGTGCGCTTCAACGCCCTCACCCCGCGCGTGGCGCTGTGGCTGGGAGCGGTGTTCAACCTCGTGGGCGCGCTGCTCGTGGGGCTGGTGCTGAACCGGATGATCACCTTCGAGATCCCCGTGCCGTTGGACGTGGTGGGGGTCGTGGCGCTGCTGTGCTCGCTCGTGACCGCGATCGGCTGGGACCTCGCCACCTGGTGGTGGCGGATGCCGTCCTCCTCCACCGCGGCGATCGGCGGCGCGGTGGTGGGTGCCCTGCTGGGGGCGCGCGCCGTGGGGCTGCTCCACGGCCCCCTGCCGGTGGGCCCCTACCTCTCGTGGAACGTGTTGGTGCCCCTGGTCGTCTCCCCGGTGGTCGCGTTCGCTGCCGCCTACCTGCTGGTGCCGCCCCTGGTGCACCTGGTCCGCCACGAGACGCCGGGGCGCGTGAACTTCCGCTCGGGCGTGGTGCAGGCCACGGGTGCCGCGGCCATCCACTTCGGCCACGGGATCCAGCACGCCCGCCGCACCCTGTGGATCCTCATGGTCCTGATGCTCGTGCTCGGCTCCGGCTTCTCCCGCGGCAGCATCCCCGTGTGGCTGGTCCTGCTGGTGGGCCTCTGCCTGGGCTTCGGGACGCTGCTGGGCGGGTGGCGGATCGCCTACACGCTCTCCTCGCGCGTGGTCACCCTGGACCCCCTGCGCGGTGCGATCGCCCAGACGGTCTCCGGCGCCCTGCTCTTCGTGGGCGGCTTCCTCTCCCCCATCCCGCTGTCCACCTCGCAGACGAGCACGGGCGCGATCCTCGGCGCCGGCTCCACCCAGAAGTTCCGCACCGTCTACCACAAGACCGTGGTGCGCCTGCTCCTCACGTGGATCGTCACGGCGCCGGTGTGCGGGCTGGTCTCGGGGATGCTCTTCCTCGCGCTCTCCCCGCTGCTGCCCGCCCTGCTCTGAACGGCCCTGAGCCGACGACGACGCCGCACGGCCGCCTCCCGCGCGCTGCGGTCCATCCCCGCGCCCCAGCTCAAGGCTGAGGCCGCGCACCCGAGCCCGAGCCCAGGGTGACGCGGCCCCGTAGCAGAGGCGAGGCGGCCCTGCGCCGGGGCCACGCGGCGTCGTCGTGCCCGTCCGTCGCGGGGATCAGCCGAAGCGCCCCGAGACGTAGTCCTCGGTCTCCTGCTTCTGCGGCGTGTTGAAGATCTCGGACGTGGGCGCGTACTCGATCAGGCGCCCGGGCTTGCCGGTGCCCTCGATGTTGAAGAACGCGGTCTTGTCCGAGACACGCGAGGCCTGCTGCATGTTGTGGGTCACGATCACCACGGTGTAGTCCGACTTGATGTCGTTGATGAGGTCCTCGATGGCCAGCGTGGAGATGGGGTCCAGCGCGGAGCACGGCTCGTCCATGAGGATCACCTCGGGCTTCACCGCGATCGCGCGGGCGATGCACAGACGCTGCTGCTGCCCGCCGGAGAGCCCGGATCCCGGCTTGCCCAGCCGGTCCTTGACCTCGTTCCACAGGTTGGCGCCGCGCAGCGAGCTCTCCACGAGGTCGTCGGCGTCGCTGCTCGAGATCCGCTTGTTGTTCAGCTTCACACCCGCCAGGACGTTGTCCCGGATGGACATGGTGGGGAACGGGTTGGGGCGCTGGAAGACCATCCCCACCATGGAGCGCACCGTCACCGGGTCCACGCCCTTGCCGTAGAGGTCGTCCCCGTCCAGGAGCACCTTGCCCTCCGCGCGCGCCCCGGGGATGACCTCGTGCATGCGGTTGAGGGTGCGCAGGAACGTGGACTTGCCGCAGCCGGAGGGGCCGATGAACGCGGTCACGGAGCGCGGCTCGATGTTCATGCTGACGTCCTGCACGGCCAGGAAGTCGCCGTAGTAGACGTTGAGGTGTTCGACGTCGATGCGTTTCGACATGGGTGTCAGTCCTTCGCTCAGGTGGTTAGGGCCGCGCTCAGCGCCCGGCGGTCTTGGGGGCGAACGCCCGGGCGATCAGGCGCGCCACGAGGTTCAGCAGCATCACGATGATGATGAGGATCAGGGCCGCGGCCCACGCCCGCTGCAGCGAGGGGTCGGGGTTCGTGGGCGACGTCGGGTTCATGATCTGGTAGTAGATGAACGTGGGCAGCGTGGTCATCCAGCCGGAGAACGAGTTCCAGTTGATGGCCGTGGCGAAGCCCGCCGTCACCAGCAGGGGCGCGGTCTCACCGATCACGCGCGCGATCGCCAGCGTCACGCCGGACGCGATGCCCGAGATCGCGGTGGGGATGACCACCTTGAGGATGGTGCGCCACTTGCGCACGCCCAGCGCGTAGGAGGCCTCGCGCAGCTCGTTGGGCACGATCCGCAGCATCTCCTCCGTGTTCTTGACCACCGTGGGGATCATCAGCACGGTCAGTGCCACGGCGGCCACGAAGCCCGTGCGGGTGGAGGGCCCGAAGATCATCCCGAACAGGGCCGCGGCGAAGAGACCGGCCACGATGGACGGGATGCCGGTCATCACGTCCACGAAGAACGTGATCGCCTTGCCGAGCCAGCCGCCCTGGGAGTACTCGACCAGGTAGATGGCGGTGAGCAGGCCCACCGGCACCGACATGACCGTGGCCCAGAAGGTGATGGACACCGTGCCCACGATCGCGTGGTACGCACCGCCCACCACCTCGCCGGAGGATCCCGCGGTGTTGTCCTGCAGGCCGGTGACCCCGTTCATGGAGGTCCACAGCATGTTGCCGGTCAGCCCGGGGACGCCGTTGACGAGCACCGTCCAGATCACGGAGACCAGCGGGATGACCGCCAGGACGAAGGCCGTGTAGACCAGGAAGGTCATCAGCGAGTCCTTCCCGGCGCGGGAGCCCTCGATGAGCCCCACGGCGAGCGGTCCCACCACCAGGAAGATCACCGCGGCGAACAGCGCCCACAGGGCGATGCCGAAGCCCACCAGCGCGGCGAGCGCGGCACCCGCCACCACGGCGACGACGCCCACCACGGGCACGAGCCAGCGGGGCCGCTGCCCGCGCGTGAGCTTGGAGCGGCGCACCGGCGAGACGCCGGGGCCGGGCTGGGAGGTCTGCGTGGACGTGGACATCAGTTGGCCCCCGAGAATTCCTTGTAGCGGGCGATGATGGCGCGGGCAATCATGTTGACCACCAGGGTGATGAGGAACAGCACCAGCCCGGCGGCGATCAGCTCGGACAGCCGCAGGCCGTAGGCCTCCGGGAAGTTCAGGGCGATCTCCGCCGCGATGGTCTGGTTGCCGGACTTGACGAGGGACGCGATCATCGGTCCGGACGAGAGCACCAGGGCCACCGCCATGGTCTCGCCGAGGGCGCGGCCGAGCGCGAGCATGATCGAGGAGACGATCCCCGGGCGCGCGAAGGGCAGCACGGACACGCGGATCATCTCCCAGCGCGTGGCGCCCAGGGCGAGCGCGGCCTCCTCGTGCAGCTTGGGGGTCTGGGAGAAGATCTCGCGGGACATGGACGTGATGATGGGCAGGATCATGATGGCGAGCACGATGCCCGCGGTGAGCATGGTCTTGCCGGTCTGGGACGCGGGGCCCGTGAAGAAGGGGATGAACCCGGCGTGCTCGCTGAGCCAGGTGTACAGCGGCACGAGCGCGGGGGCGAGCACTGTGGCACCCCACGCGCCGTAGATCACGGAGGGGATCGCCGCGAGCAGGTCGATCACATAGCCGACCGGGGTGGAGATCCGCGCCGGTGCGTAGTGCGAGATGTAGAGGGCCACGAGGATGCCCACGGGCGTGGCGATCAGCAGGGCGATCACCGAGGCGATCAGCGTTCCGACCACGAGCGGGCCGATGTAGCTGAAGAACCCGGCGCCCCCGGTGATCTCGGCCGCGGGGGCGGTGAACGTGGGCAGCGCCTGCAGCAGCAGGAACAGCGCCACGGCCGCCAGGACCGCGAAGATCAGGATCCCCGCGGCCAGGCTGAGCCCGGAGAAGACGGCGTCACCGGCACGCCCGCCCGCGGACGAGCTGGTCCCGGGTTTGCGTGCGCTAAGGGTGGTGGACATGGAACAGTCCCTTCGATCAAGGTCTGGTGCGTGCTGGGCGAAGGCCACCGCCCAGCCTAGGGGCTCGTGGGCCCCGGGGGCGTGGCTGCGGCGTCGGCTCCCCATGAGGTGCCGACGCCGCGTCCGTGCGCTGCGGGCGGGTCAGCCCTTCGCGGAGATGGACTCCACGGCGGCCTTGGCCTCGTCCCGCAGGGACTGGGACAGCGGGGCGGAGCCGGCGGAGTCCGCGGCGGCCTTCTGGCCGTCCTCGGAGACCACGTACTTCTCGAAGGACTTCACGAGGTCCGCCGTCTCCTGGGAGTCGTAGGTGGAGCACACCACGTGGTAGGAGATCAGCACCAGCGGGTAGGCCCCGGCCTCCGTGGTGGCGCGGTCGATGTCGATGGCCATGTCGTGCTCGCCGCGGCCCTCGACCTGCTTGGAGACCTCCACGGCCTTGGCGGCGGCGTCCGCGGAGTGGGCCACGTACTTCTCACCCACCTTGATGGCCGCGGTGCCGAGGTCCCCCACGGCGGAGGAGTCCGCGTACGTCACGGCGCCCTCGGTGCTGGAGGTCGTGGAAACCACGCCGGAGGTGCCCTTGTTGTTCTCGGCCGCGTACTTGGTGGGCCACGCCTGGGCAGGCTCCTCCGTCCAGTCCTGGGGCGCGGCCTTGGAGAGGTAGTCCGTGAAGTTCTCGGTGGTGCCGGAGTCGTCGCTGCGGTGCACCACGGTCACGGCTGTGTCCGGCAGATCGGCGTCCGGGTTCTGCTTCTTGATCTCGTCCGCGTTCCACTTCTTGATCTCGCCCTTGAAGATCTTGGCGATCGTGGGCGCGTCCAGGTTCAGCGACTTCACGCCCGGCAGGTTGAAGGCCACCGAGATCGGGGAGACGTAGACGGGCAGGTCCATGGCCCCGGCGTCCCCGCACTGCTGCTTCGCCTGGGAGACCTCGTCCTCGGTGAGGTAGGCGTCCGAGCCGGCGAAGTTCGCCCCGCCCGCCAGGAACGCCTTGCGCCCCGCGCCGGAGCCGTCCGGCGAGTACTGCACCGTGGCACCGCTGTTCGCGGACTGGAAGCCGTTCTGCCACGCGGTCATGGCGGCCTGCTGCGAGGAGGCGCCGATGCCGGTCAGGGTCCCGGAGACCCCGCTCTGCTCCCCCGAGCCGCCCCCGGCACTTCCGGTGGGGTTGTCGGAGCCGCAAGCGGTCAGGGCGAGGGCACCAATGGCCAGGACTGCGGCCGAGCGGCCGACGTGCGAAAGCTTCACAGTTTTTCCCTTCGAAAGCATGTACCGGTGGAGCGGGTGAACGGGGCCGAACGGGTCTCGGCGTGCACCACCGCAGCGCTCTCAGTGCGCCCAGCGCTCACCGTAGGCATCGAACGTGGACAGCGTCGGCCACGAAGGTGAACGGGCGATTAACAACTGGCACAGGGGCTGTCGGAGGGAGAGCCTAGGATGGCCTCATGGCCTCCTCGGAAGCAGCTACCCACCGCTCCCGACTCCGCCGTGTCCCCGAGATCGCGGGCCGTCGCGGCCGCACCGGGTGGGTGCGGATGACCGCAGGCTACTTTCAGGCGGTCCAGATGACGGTGGCCGCCGTGGGGGCGTACGTGATCGCCGAGCGGCTGCTGGGCCACCACGGCCCCATCTTCGCCGCCACCGCCGCCCTCGTCTCCCTCGGCTACGCCAAGGGAGGGCTGCGCTACCGCCGCGTGCTCGAGGTCTCCATCGGCTGCACGCTCGGGATCGTCGTGGGCGACCTCCTGATCCACCTGCTGGGTCCCGGGGAGTGGCAGGCCGCCGTCGTCCTGCTCGTGTCCCTGCTGCTCGCCCGGTTCCTGGACAACGGCGCCATCTTCACCACCCAGATGGGTCTGCAGTCCGTGCTCGTGGTGCTGCTGCCACCCTCCCAGGACGGCGTGTTCGCCCGCTCGCTCGACGCGGTCGTGGGCTGCTTGTGCGCGCTCGTGCTCGCGTACATCGTGCCGCAGGACCCGCGCCGCGAACCCCGCCAGGACCTCAGCAAGCTCATTGACGAGTTCACGCGCATTCTCACCGACTGCTCGCACGCCGTCGCGGACACCGACTCCCGGCTCGCGTGGCACGCTCTGGTCCGGGGACGCCAGACCCAGCCGCTGGTGGACTCGGTGCGCACGGGGCTCATGGGCTCGCGCGAGATCACGTACGCGTCCCCCCTCTACCGGCGCCACCGCCACGAGATCGACGAGCTGAGTGAGAGCATCCGCTACCTCGACCTCGCGGTGCGCAACTCCCGGGTCTTCGCACGCCGCCTCGCGTCCGTGCTCAACAGGGTCACGCTCGCCGACGACGCCGTGACTTCCCTCTCCGGGGCCCTCGCCGACCTCTCGGACGCCGTCCTGAGCCTGGGCCACGCCCTGGCCGAGAGCCACGAGCAGACGAGGGAGAGCTACCTGCGCCAGACGCGCAACGAGCTGTTCTCCGTGGCCCAGCGTCTGGAACCTGGTGCCATGGGCATCCGCACTATGGAGGGCGAGGCGCTCGTGCTGCTGCTGCGTCCCATGGTGGTGGACCTGCTCGAGGCCGCAGGGGTCTCCCACGAGACCGCCGCCAAGAGCCTCCCGGCGCTCGGCGGGCAGTGAGGCGGCGGGGCCGGCCCGGTCGCCTATGCGCGTCGGAGCCGCCCCCTATGGTGAGGCCATGAGCACGAAGACCCGTAAGCCCTCCGTGACCTACCGCTGCACGGAGTGTGGGTGGACCACCGCCAAGTGGGTGGGGCGCTGCGGTGAGTGCCAGGCCTGGGGAACCGTCCAGGAGATGGGCGGCAGCCAGGAGCACGGTCGCACCCGAGCGGCGTCCTCCGTGGCCACTCCGGCACGGCCCATCTCCCAGGTGGACTCCTCCGTCGCGCGGTTCACCCCCACCCAGGTTCCCGAGCTGGACAGGGTGCTCGGGGGCGGGCTCGTCCCGGGCGCCGTGATCCTGCTCGCCGGTGAACCCGGCGTGGGCAAGTCCACCCTGCTGCTGGACGCCGCCGCGAAGGTTGCCGCGGGCGCCGCGGGTGAGGCGATGCGCACCGCGGGGCCGAACGCCAGTACCGGCGAGGGCGCGGAACGCGCGTCCGGTTCGCGGGCAACGTCGTCCGGGGCCTCCCCTCGCACCGTGCTCTACGTGACCGGGGAGGAGTCCGCCGCGCAGGTGAAGCTGAGAGCCGAGCGGATCAACGCACTCTCAGACACGCTGTACCTGGCGGCGGAGTCGGACCTCTCGGCGGCACTGGCGCAAGTCGAGGCGCTGTCCCCGGACCTGCTGGTCGTGGACTCCGTGCAGACGTTGGCGAGCTCGGAGATCGAGGGCTCCGCCGGCGGTGTGAGCCAGGTGCGGGAGGTGGCCGCGAGCCTCATCCACGCCGCGAAGACCAGGAACATGACCACCCTGCTCGTGGGCCACGTGACCAAGGAGGGCTCGATCGCCGGGCCCCGGCTGCTCGAGCACCTCGTGGACGTGGTGTGCCAGTTCGAGGGTGACAAGCACTCGCGCATCCGGCTGCTGCGGGCCGTCAAGAACCGCTTCGGGCCCACGGACGAGGTGGGGTGCTTCGACCTCGAGGAGAACGGCATCCGCTCCGTCTCGGACCCCTCGGGACTGTTCGTCTCCCGCACCCCCGTGCCGGTGGCGGGCACGTGCCTGAGCGTCACGGTGGAGGGCCGCCGACCCCTGCTCGCCGAGGTCCAGGCGCTGCTGGACAAGTCGAGCACCGCGCAGCCGCGGCGGGCCACCGCCGGGCTGGACGGCTCCCGCGTAGCCATGCTGCTGGCCGTGCTGCAGCGCAGGGCCGGCGTGGCCCTCGCCTCCATGGACTGCTACGTCTCCACGGTGGGCGGGGTGCGGCTCACGGAGCCCGCCACGGACCTGGCCGTGTGCATGGCCCTGGCCTCCGCCGCGCAGGACCGCCCGCTGCCGCAGCGGCTCGTGTGCTTCGGGGAGATCGGGCTGGCCGGGGAGGTGCGGCCGGTGCCGGAGATCAACCGTCGGATCCAGGAGGTCGCCCGCCTGGGATTCACCCACGCGGTCGTCCCCGCCTCGCCCAGCGGCCCGGGGAAGATCCCGCCGGGGTTCTCGGTGCGGGAGGTGACCACGGTGAACCAGGCTATGGAGCTGCTCTTCCCGCCGCGGGCCGGCTGAGCCCGTGGGCCGCGGCGGGCGAGGACGGGCCGCGGGCTGGCCGCAGAGCCTGCACCACGCTGTGCGCGGCCCGTACAGAGACCCGTACATAGAATGGTGTCGTGGTGAAGACACGTGAAACCGCTCTGCGGAAGACCCTCGCGCGGGTCGCCCCCGGGACCGAGCTGCGGACCGGGCTGGAGCGCATCCTGCGGGGTCGCACGGGTGCGCTGATCGTCCTCGGCTTCGAGCGCTCCATGGAGTCGCTGTGCTCCGGGGGCTTCGACATCGACACGGACTTCACCCCCACCAAGCTGCGCGAGCTCGCCAAGATGGACGGTGCGATCGTGTGCGACAGGGACGCCTCCCGCCTCCTGAAGGCCGGGGTCCAGCTCATGCCGGATGCACGAATCACCACTCAGGAGTCCGGCACGCGGCACCGCTCCGCGGAGCGCACCGCCAAGCAGACCGGCCTGCCCGTGATCTCGGTGAGCCAGTCGATGAGCGTGATCACCATCTACGTGGACGACTACCGGTACGTCATCGAGGGCTCGCAGGCCATCATGGCCCGGGCGAACCAGGCGCTGCAGACCCTCGAGCACTACAGCCACCGTCTGGAGCAGGTGCTCGGGGCCCTCTCGGCCCTCGAGATCGAGGCGGCGGTGACCGCACGGGACGTCGCCCTCACCCTGCAGCGCATGGAGATGGTCCGGCGCATTTCGGAGGAGATCGGGTGGTACGTGCTGGAGCTCGGCGAGGACGGGCGGCTGATCTCCCTGCAGCTCGAGGAGCTCACCGCCGGCACCGGTCCCGGCCCGGACGTCGTCCTGCGGGACTACCTCCCGGACCCCACCCCCGCCGAGGAGCTGGACGCGGCCCTGGAGCGACTGGCGGAGCTGTCCTCCGCGGACCTCATCGACCTGCAGAAGGTCGCCTCCGCCGCGGGTCTCACGGCACCGCAGTGGAGCCTGGAGACAGACCTCCACCCCCACGGCTACCGGCTGCTCGAGGGGATCAAGTCCATGCCGCGCGCGGTGGCCAAGCGACTCGTGGCGCAGTTCGACGGGCTGCAGTCCCTGATGGCCGCGAACCTCGAGGACCTGATGTCCGTGGAGGGCATCGGCGAGCAGCGGGCCCGCACGGTCCGCGAGTCCCTCTCCCGCATGGCAGAGACGAGCCTGCTCGACCGCTTCATGTGAGCCGCTGCCGTCCAGCGGCACGCTCCTGGGGGCGCGAGCCAACCGGCCGGAGGTGGCGACCGCCGCCCCGGGCGAGAGTTTCTCCTGCCGAGAAAAGCGCCGCTGGCTGTGAACGCCCCCTCGCGGTCAGGGCCGCCTACTGCAGGACGAACGCCACCTGGGGGCTGCTGTCCTCGCCCAGGGAGGCCGTGAGGTTGTAGTACCCCGCGAGCGCTTCCGCCTGACCGGCGGGGCAGCCCTCTGCGGTGCGGACGCGGTTCCAGGTCAGCCGCGACGTCTCCTTCTGCCCCGCGTCGAGCGTGACCGTCTTGTCCTCGCCCGGGGCGGCGCAGTGGCGCGAGTCGAACACGGTGTCCGAGCCGGAGGTCACCACGAACGCCATCTGCTTGCTGCCGGCGTTCACGGTGCACTGGTTGTCCCCGGTGTTCTCCAGGGTCATCACGAGCGCGGGCTGCTCCTTGGCGGCGTAGGTCTCCTTGTCGGTGGAGGCCGTGACCGTGAGGTTCGTTCCGCACGCCTGGGGTGTGCTGCTCGCACTGGGTGAGGACGACGGCGCCGCGCTCCCCGGGCCCGAGGGGTTGGGCCGGGGCGTGAAGTCGGCGAACTTCTGGTCCGGGTTGGCGGTGACCTGGGTGCTCGCGGTCGACGCGGCGGCCGGGGCCGGGTCCTCGTCCCCGGACTCCGAGGAGGTCACGGCACGGACGCCCATGGTGACACCCCCGACGAGGAACAGGGCGAGGAGCACCAGCACGGACAGCGCCACCAGGCGGCGTCGCCGGTAGACGTGGTCCGGGAGCCGGGCCTCCGAGCCCCCGTCGTCGGAGGGGTGCGCGGGGGGATCGTGACGCTCGGAACCGTGGGAAGCCATGGTCTCCAGGTTACCGTGGGGAGTTATGAACTCGAGCGCCGGTCCCGCCGCGGAAGACCCCCAGCAGGACGACCACCAGGGCATCCACCGCGCCGTGATCGAGTGGTACGCGCGCGCCGCCCGGGACCTCCCCTGGCGGGCACCGGAGCGCACCCCGTGGCAGGTGCTCGTCAGCGAGATCATGCTGCAGCAGACCCCCGTGGTGCGCGTGCTGCCCGTGTGGCGGCGCTGGATGCAGCAGTGGCCGGAGCCCCGGGACCTGGCGGAGGCCTCCCCGGCGGACGTCGTCCGCGCCTGGGATCGGCTCGGCTACCCCCGCCGCGCCCTGCGGCTGCACGCTGCCGCCCAGAGCATCCGTGACGAGCACGGCGGGCGGGTGCCGAGCAGGCACTCCGAGCTGCTCGCGCTGCCCGGGATCGGGGCGTACACCGCCGCCGCGGTGGCTGTCTTCGCGTTCGGCCAGCGCCACGCGGTGGTGGACACCAACATCCGGCGCGTGGAGGCCCGGCTGTTCACGGGGCGAGCGCTGCCCTCCCGTTCCCTCACGGCCGCCGAGACGCGGCTCGCCGAGGAGCTGCTGCCCCGGGGCGTCCCCGAGTCCGTCGCGTGGAACCAGGCCGTCATGGAGCTTGGCGCCCTGGTCTGCACGGCACGTTCTCCGCGCTGCTCCGACTGCCCGGTGCGGGAGGACTGCGCGTGGCTGGCCGCGGGCAGCCCCCCGGCCGAGGACGTGCCGCGCGGGCAGGCGTGGCACGGAACCGACCGGCAGGTGCGCGGTGCACTCATGGCCGTGCTGCGTGCCGCGGAGGAACCGGTGCCCCGCCGCCTGCTGCTCGCGGACGCCTCCTCCGCAGAGCAGCTCGCCACGGAGCACGGGGCGCCGCCGCAGGTGGTCGTGGACGGTCTCACCGCCCTGTGGCGGCTGCCCGCCCCGGCCGAGCAGCGCGAACGCGCCCTGGCCGGGCTGCTCGCGGACGGCCTGGCCGCCGAGTCCGACGGCGGGCTCAGCCTTCCGGTGTGACGGCGCCGCCCGGTGTGGTGGCGATTCCCGGTGTGACGGCGCCTTCCGATATGGCGGTGCCTTCCGGTGTGACGGAACGGATCATCCGGGTGTTGCCCAGCGTGTTCGGCTTCACCCGGGCGAGGTCCAGGTACTCGGCCACACCCTCGTCGTGGGAGCGCAGCAGCTCCGCGAACACCTCCGGCGGGATGGTCTCCTGGTTCGCCATGACCTCGAAGCCGTGCGCCGCGAAGAAGTCCACCTCGAACGTGAGGCAGAAGACCCGGCTCACCCCCAGCCGGGAGGCCCGCGCCAGCAGCTCCCGGATCATGCCCCCGCCCACGCCGTGCCCGCGCGCCGCCGGGGACGTGGCGAGCGTGCGCACCTCCGCGAGGTCCTCCCACATCACGTGCAGCGCACCGCACCCCACCAGGGTCCCCTCGCCGTCCTCCGCGACCACGAACTCCTGGATGCTCTCGTAGTAGGTGACCGTGTCCTTGGTGATCAGGATGCGCTCGGCCGCCATGGGCGCCACGAGCTCCTTGATCCCGTGGACGTCGGTGGTCCGGGCGGGGCGGATGCGGATCTCTGTCATGGCCCCGACTGTACGCGGTGGCCCGCCGCCAACGACCGGCTCGGAGCCGACCAGGCAACGCGGAGAGGTGCCTGCCCGGCAACGCGGAGCGGGGACCGGACACGACAACGCGAGCGGGCGGCGTCGTGAACCGCTGTGGTCCACGACGCCGCCCGCTCGCGTCAGGGGGTCCGTGCCGGTCTCCCGGCACGGCCCGTCAGGCTCAGGCCTGGGCCTGCGCCGCTCCCCCGCCGGTGTCGCCACCGGTGTGGGGCGAGCGCGGGACGTCCTTGCCGGACTGGCTGTCGTCCCCGTCCGTGAGGCTCGGCGTGTCCTCGATCTCCTGCAGCTCCTCGGCCGAGAGCTCGGACATGGGCGTGGAGGAGAAGGTGAAGGCGGCGTCGTCGCCCTCTCCCTCGACACCCACGGTGATCTTCTCGCCGGAGGCGATCTCACCGAACAGGATCCGCTCCGAGAGCTGGTCCTCGATCTCGCGCTGCATGGTCCGGCGCAGCGGACGCGCACCCATGGAGGGGTCGTAGCCGCGCTTGGCCACGAGCTTCTTGGCCTCGTCCGTGAGCGTGATCGACATGTCCTGCTCGCGCAGCCGCTGCTGCAGCCGCGCCACGAACAGGTCCACGATCTGCACGATCTCGGACTCGCTCAGCTGCGGGAACACGATGATCTCGTCCACCCGGTTGAGGAACTCGGGGCGGAAGTGCTCCTTGAGCTCCTCCTGCACCTTGGCCTGCATGCGGTCGTAGGACGTCGCCGCGTCCCCGCTGGCCTGGAAGCCCACGGGAACCGTGCGGGAGATGTCCCGGGTGCCCAGGTTGGTGGTCATGATGATCACCGTGTTCTTGAAGTCCACCACGCGGCCCTGCGAGTCGGTCAGACGACCGTCCTCGAGGATCTGCAGCAGCGAGTTGAACAGGTCCTGGTGCGCCTTCTCGACCTCGTCGAAGAGCACCACGGAGAACGGCTTGCGGCGGACCTTCTCGGTCAGCTGGCCGCCCTCCTCGTAGCCCACGTAGCCCGGAGGGGCACCGAAGAGCCGCGAGACCGTGTGCTTCTCCTGGTACTCGGACATGTCCAGCGTGATCAGGGCGTCCTCGTCGCCGAACAGGAACTCCGCGAGCGCCTTGGCCAGCTCGGTCTTGCCCACGCCGGTGGGTCCGGCGAAGATGAACGAGCCACCGGGGCGACGGGGATCCTTCAGACCCGCGCGGGTGCGGCGGATCGAGCGGGACAGTGCCTTGATGGCCTCGTCCTGCCCGATGACGCGCTTGTGCAGCTCGTCCTCCATGTGCAGGAGCCGTCCGGACTCCTCCTCGGAGAGCTTGTACACCGGCACTCCCGTGGAGGCTGAGAGCACGTCCGAGATGACCTCCGGGGTCACCTCCGAGATCTGCTCGTCCCCCTCTCGCCAGGCCTTGTCCTTCTGGTCCCGCTCCGCGATGAGCTTCTGCTCGGTGTCACGCAGGGCCGCGGCCTTCTCGTAGTCCTGGCCGTCGATCGCGGCTTCCTTGCCCTGCTTGGTCTCCGCGATCTTCTCATCCAGGGCCTTGATCTCCGGCGGTGCCGTCATGCGCTTGATGCGCAGGCGGGCACCGGCCTCGTCGATCAGGTCGATGGCCTTGTCCGGCAGGAAACGGTCCGAGATGTAGCGCGCGGACATGTGCACGGCGGCGTCCAGGGCGTCGTCCGAGATGGACACGCGGTGGTGCGCCTCATACTTGTCCCGCAGGCCCTTGAGGATCTCCACAGCGTGGGCCTCGGAGGGCTCGTCCACCTGGATGGGCTGGAAGCGGCGCTCCAGGGCGGCGTCCTTCTCGATGTGCTTGCGGTACTCGTCCAGCGTGGTGGCGCCGATGGTCTGCAGCTCGCCCCGCGCCAGCATGGGCTTGAGGATGGAGGCGGCATCGATCGCGCCCTCAGCGGCACCGGCACCCACCAGGGTGTGGATCTCGTCGATGAACAGGATGATGTCACCGCGCGTGCGGATCTCCTTGAGGACCTTCTTGAGCCGTTCCTCGAAGTCGCCGCGGTAGCGCGAACCCGCCACCAGGGAACCGAGGTCCAGCGTGTAGAGCTGCTTGTCCTTCAGCGTCTCGGGCACGTCCCCGCGCACGATTGCCTGGGCCAGGCCCTCCACCACGGCGGTCTTGCCGACGCCGGGCTCGCCGATCAGCACAGGGTTGTTCTTGGTGCGCCGCGAGAGCACCTGCATGACGCGCTCCATCTCGCGGTAGCGTCCAATCACAGGGTCCAGCTGAGACTCGCGGGCGGCCGCGGTGAGGTTGCGGCCGAACTGGTCCAGCACGGCGGAGCCTGCGGGGGTTCCCTCCGCACGACCACCGGAGCCGACGCCGGCGGCCTCCTTCTCGCCGCCACCGCTGCCGGACTGGTAGCCCGAGATGAGCTCCAGCACGGTGGCACGCACCTTGGCGGGATCCGCCCCGAGCTTGACGAGCACCTGGGAGGCCACGCCCTCGCCGGCACGAATGATGCCGAGCAGGATGTGCTCGGTGCCGATGTAGTTGTGCCCCAGCTGCAGGGCCTCGCGCAGCGAGTGCTCCAGCACCTTCTTGGCGCGGGGCGTGAACGGGATGTGGCCCGACGGCGCCTGCTGGCCCGGACCGATGATGTCCTGGACCTGCTCGCGCGCGGCGCTCAACGTGATGCCCATGGACTCGAGGGCCTTGGCGGCAACACCCTCGCCTTCATGGATCAGGCCGAGCAGCAGGTGCTCGGTCCCGATGTAGTTGTGGTTGAGCATCCTGGCCTCTTCCTGGGCCAGCACGACGACCCTGCGGGCACGGTCGGTGAAGCGTTCGAACATGGATACTCCTTCATTGATCTCTGCCCACGATGCTAGGCACCTGAGTCGCCGCTCCGGGCACTGTTCGCCACTGGCGCACGGTATCCAGCCCTCAGCAAAATTCCTCCCCCGGTGCCGCGCGCGCATGCGCGCCCCGCCGCTTTCCCCACCGACGACGACGGCCGGAACACGTCAGTGCTGGCGTGTTCCGGCCGTTGCCGGGTGGTGCCGCGGGTCAGCACGTGACTCTCCCACGGCACCGCACGGTCCGCAGCTGCCCGGGAGGGGTCCCGGGTGGCAGACCGTGGCGGATCAGTTGCCGTTCTCGGCGTAGTACTGGTCCTGGATGTCCTGGTGGATCCGGCCGCGGTCCGAGACCTGCAGGCCCTTCTCCTTGGCCCACGCGCGGATCTTGGGGGTCTCCGGGTTGCCGGAGCGGTTGGGACGAGTGGTGGCGGTGGTGGTGCGCCCGCTCTTGGCGGTGGCGCGGCGCCCTGCGGTCACGTACGGCCGCATGGCGTCGCGCAGCTTGGTCGCATTCGCGGAGCTGAGGTCGATCTCGTACTGGCCCCCGTCCAGACCGAAGCGCACCGTCTCGTTGGCCTCGCCGCCGTCGATGTCGTCCTCAAGAATGATCTTCACGGTCTGAGCCATGTCATCTCCTCCAAGTGCCCGCGGGCAGAATAGTTCTTTTGCTTTGCTGTGGTGAACGAAAGGTGTGGGGTGAACCGCAGAATACGCCGCCCGTCCCCGAATCCGCCCACGCGCCCAGCATGCGCTGCAGTACATTCATGACATTGCGGGCGGAGTGTAAATCGAACGCGCGCCGATTTCCCCGAATCACATGCCCCATCATTGCACGCAATTCGTCAATTGTCATGACAGCCTATTCCGCGCGCCCGGGGTCTTCCGGTGATTCACGAATAGGAATGCTGTTGCGCAGGGCCAGTCCGCGCTGCGGCCGCTGCGTTTCCTGCTCGTGTCCAAAGGGCGCTGCGTCCCCCTCACGCTCCCGCACCTCGCGGTACCAGCGCTCGGCGTCCTGCTGCGCCCGTGTCTGCGCACTGCGCTCGGCCCGATCCCCGCGGAACAGCCAGCGCATCACCAGGTAGAACACCACACCCACGCCCAGCGAGGGGAGAAATACGGCCAGGTAATCCATGCGGGTGATCATCCTCCGGGGGTCTGTGCGATTGCTGTGCGCGAGTGTACTGCGGGTCGAATCACTCGGGCTTCATGAGTGGGAAGAGAATGGTCTCCCGGATTCCGAGGTTCGTGAAAAGCATGATGAGACGGTCCAGACCGAGTCCGAGTCCGCCCATGGGCGGCGCTCCGTGTTCCAGGGCGCGCAGGAAGTCCTCGTCCAGCTGCATGGCCTCGTCGTCCCCGGCCGCGGCCAGGCGGGACTGCGCCACGAGGCGTTCGCGCTGCACCACGGGGTCCACCAGCTCGGAGAACGCAGTGCCGCGCTCCATGCCGCCGATGATCAGGTCCCAGGCCTCGATCAGGCCGGGCTCCGAGCGGTGCTGGCGCGCCAGCGGCTGAGCGGCCGGCGGGTAGTCGCACACGAACGTGGGCTGCAGCAGGGTGGGCTCCACGATCTCTCCGAAGAGCTCGATCACGAGCTTCTGCGCGTCCCAGGCGGGGTTGACCGGGATCTCGCGCTCGGCCGCGGCCGTGCGCAGCACCTCCGCGGGGGTGTCCGGGGTGATCTCGCGCCCCACGGCCTCGGACAGCGCCGGGTACACGGAGAGCCACTTCCACTCGCCGAACAGCTCGATCCGGCCCTGGGGGGTGTCCACGCCCTCGACGCCCAGCACGCGGGCGCACTCCTGGATGATCGTCCTGATGCGATCGGCCATCGTGAACTGGTCCCCGTAGGCCTCGTAGGCCTCCAGAGTGGTGAACTCGGGACTGTGGGAGGAGTCCACGCCCTCATTGCGAAACACGCGCCCGATCTCGAACACGCGCTCGATCCCGCCCACCACGGCGCGCTTGAGGTAGAGCTCGGTGGCGATGCGCAGGGTCATGTCCTGGTCGAACGCGTTGAGGTGCGTCTCGAACGGGCGCGCGGCGGCACCGCCGTGAACCAGCTGGAGCATGGGGGTCTCGATCTCCACGTAGCCCTGCTCCTCCATCACGCGACGCACGGTGCGGATGATCGCGGAGCGGGTGAGCACAACGTCGCGCGCCTCCTGGCGCACGATCAGGTCCAGGTAGCGCTGGCGCACCCTGGTCTCCTCGTTGAGCTCCTTGTGCATGGTGGGCAAAGGGCGCAGGGCCTTGGACGCCATCGTCCAGGAGTCAGCCATCACGGAGAGCTCGCCGCGGCGGGAGCTGATCACGCGGCCCGTGACGGCCACGAAGTCGCCCAGGTCCACGAGGGCCTTCCACTGCGCGAGGGGCTCGTCCCCCACGTTCGCCTTGGAGAGCATGACCTGCAGGCGGGTGCCGTCCCCCTCCTGGAGGGTTCCGAAGCACAGCTTGCCCGTGTTGCGCACGTGCACCACGCGCCCGGCCACGGTGACCACGTGCTCGGTCTCCTGGCCGGACTCCAGGTGGCCGAACTGCTCGCGCACCTCGGCCAGGGTGGCGGTACGGTTCACACCCACCGGGTACGGTGCCATCCCGGCGTCCGAAGCCGCCTGGCGCTTCTCGGCGCGCACCAGCATCTGGTCGTTGAGCTCGTGTGCGCTCAGCTCGGGGTCGAAGCTGGGGGACGCTGCGGGAACGGTGGTTTCAGGCTGTTCGGTCACAGTCGACCAGGATACCGTTCACGCGGGTATCCGCATGTTGTCGATCAGTCGGGTGGGGCCCACCCACGCCGCCACCAGTGCGAGCGCGCCGGGGCGGGGTTCCGTGACCGCAAGCGTGTCGGGATCCACGGTCACGAGGTAGTCGAGGGAGACCTCCGGTTCTGCGGCCACGCGGCGTCGGGCCTCGTCCAGAGTGAGCTCCCCGGCGGCCAGGGCCCGCAGGGTGCCGTTGAGCACGAGCGCGTGCCCGGCCTGCTCCGGTGAGAGGTACTGGTTGCGGGATGACAGCGCAAGGCCCTGCTCGGAGCGGACGATGGGCACCGGGCGGATCTCCACGCGGAGGTTGAAGTCACGCACCATGCGCTGCATGAGCAGCAGCTGCTGGGCGTCCTTCTCACCGAAGTAGGCCCGGAACGGGATCCGCGGGCCGGGGTCCACGATGGTGAGCAGCTTGTTCACCACGGTCAGCGCGCCGTCGAAGTGACCGGGGCGCGTGGCCCCCTCCAGCACGGCACCGGCCGCACCCGACGTCACGGACACCACCGGTGTGCCACCCGGGTACATCTCCTCCACCGAGGGGGCGAACACGAGGTCCACGCCCTCCTGCGCGAGCACCCGGACGTCCTGCACCAGCTGCCGCGGGTAGCTCTCGAAGTCCTCCCCCGGGCCGAACTGCAGGGGGTTCACGAAGACCGAGACGACGGCGACGTCGTTCTCCGCCCGCGTGCGGCGCGCAATCTGCAGGTGCCCCGGGTGCAGCGCGCCCATGGTGGGCAGCAGCCCCACGCTCGCCGCGCCGGCCGCGGTGCGCGCGGCCACCTCATCGCGCAGCTGCGCCACGGTGGTGCACACCGCCGGTTCCGTCACGGCCGTTCCCCTTCCTCGAGCGCGGTCAGCACCGCGCGGTACGTCGTCTCGTCCAGTCTGCCGGACACGCGGGCCCGTTCGGCCGTCTGCCGTCCCAGGGCCAGATAACCGGTCAGCAGCTGGGGCCCAGTGTCGGGGCCCGTGGCCGCAGCGCCGCCCGCCAGCTCCCGCAGGGCGGCCACGTGCGCCTCGACGGTGGCCACGTCCCCGCGCGCCACCGGGCCCGTGAGCGCGTTCTCCCCGGAGGCCAGTGCGTTGTCCACCGTGGCGCGTACGAGCGGGCCGAGGACGCGGTCCGGGCGCTCGACCCCGATCTCCCCGAGCAGCTGCATGGACTCACCGAGCAGCGTCATGACGTGGTTCGATCCGTGGGCGAGGGCCGCATGGTAGAGCGGGCGGTCCGCCTCGGCGACCACCACCGGATCGGCTCCCATCTCCACCACGAGCGCCTGGGCGATGGGGAGCACGGGTGCCGCGGCGGTGACCCCGAAGCTGCAGTCCACGAGCCGCTGCAGGTCCAGGCTCAGTCCCGTGAAGGTCATCGCGGGGTGGATGGCCAGGCCGATCCCGCCCGCGGCACGCACCGGTTCCAGCACGTCCGTGCCGTAGCGGCCCGCCGTGTGCACCACGAGCTGGCCGGGCTGCCACGCACCGGTCTGCGCGAGGCCGCTCACGAGCCCCGGCAGCTGGTCGTCCGGGACGGCGAGCAGAACGAGCTCGCTGCGCTCCACGATGGTGGGGACGTCCAGCACGGGCACGTCCGGCAGCAGGGCGGCGGCTCGTTCCCGGCTCTCGGACGAGGACGCGTGGACACCGACGACGGCGTGTCCCGCCGCTCGCAGGGCGGCACCGAGTACGGCCCCCACCTTCCCTGCACTGATGACGCCCACACCGAGACGGCCTGGGCGGTGACTGGGCTGGGGCACGGAGAACTCCTCGGGAGGGACGATGGCACCCACAGGCTAGCGCACGCCGGTGCGGGGAACATGGGGCGGTCAGGGGCGAAGCGGGACGGGTCCGCCGGCACGCGGGATGTCAACCGCGACGTCGCTGCCTCGGGTGTCCGAGGTGACGGCCCCGGCGTTCCCGCGGTGCGCGCCGACCCGCTCGCGCGCGGCTCGCGCGAGCTCGCTCTGGCGCCACTGCGCCTCGCGGGCGCGGTCCACGTCCAGGTGGTCCACGGACGTCGTCACGCTTCCGGCCGTCACGTGCACAGCAAAGCTCGCGAGCCGCAGGCGACGCTCCAGCGGCCCCTGCGAGAGCGCGACGGACTGCGTCTTGTGGTGCGGGACCACGCTCGCGTGCCGACTGAGCCGGCCACGGCGCAGCACCAGGGAGGAGTCGTCCATCGCGAAGCCGGTGCGCCGCCACGTGACCGGGTCGAACCACCGGGCACGCCGCGGACTGGTGGTGAACCGGCCGCCGTCCCCCACGCCGTCGAGGCCCTCGGTCACGAGCGGTTCCGGGTCGTCCGGCAGGGGCAGGAGCAGGGCCAGGATCACGCGCACCTGCTCGGCCGTGCCCACGGGGAGCACGAGCGAGCCCAGTCCCTCGGCCGCCTCCGCACCACCCTTGCCCGCGGTGGTCACGACCACCCGGTGACCGCCGAAGATGCGCCACAGGGCGGGCCGCGTCACCTCCAGCGCCTGCACCCGGCCGGTGGGGATGGTCGAGGAGCGCTCGTTGAACAGCCCCGCTCGGGACCGGACACCGCTGGGAACCTCGCTGAGCGTGAAACCCCAGCTCTTCTCGAGCCGCCCGTAGAGCCCGGAGACCACGCCCAGCAGCATCGGGACGGCGGTGGGCACCAGCACGAGCAGCGCGTCCGGGTAGACCACCCACGCCACGGCGGCAGCCACCAGCACCAGGGCCAGCAGCACCGCGGGCACCGAGCACACGAGGCTCAGCAGAACCCTTCCTGTGGGCACGGTGAAGACCTGCCGCAGCTCGTCCTTCTCCGTGAGCAGCCCGTACTTCCGGGCCACGCGCACGTCCACGCCGTCACGGTCGGGCATCGACGACGAGGCCGTCCCCGCTTCCTCCACTGCGGCACCCGGCGGAATGCTCGCCTCGCCGGGGGCACCGCGCACAGCTCCCGTCCCGGCCGCCGGTGCGGCGGCCGTGCCCGAACTGTCCCAGGGAGCCGTATGCGCCGCTGCGCCGCCGGTCGGGAGAGCCCCACCCTCGGACGCCGCCACCTTCCCGGAGGTTCCGCCTGCCTGGCCGACGACGCTGCCGTCTGCGGACGCGGCCGATTCGACGGTGCCCTGCGCGAGGATGGCCGAGTCCCCCGTGCGCTGCCCGCGGGAGACGGCGAGTGCGTCGTCGGCGGCCTCGTGGGAAGCCACGAGCAGCTGCTTCCGCAGCAGCCGGGCGTGGTCGCGGCCCAGGTAGGAGAGCTCGAGGACGCTGGACCCGCCGTCGGCCACGTCGAACTTCAGAGCCGCCAGACCCAGGATCCGGGGCAGGAACTTGCGCTCGATGTCGATGCCCTGGACGCGATCCAGCCGCGCCTGGCGCTGGGTGCGGAAGAACCACCCGCTCCGGAAGCGGACGTGCTCCCGCGTGATCTGGTAGCGCGTGAACCACCACGAGAGCAGCCCCAGACCGATCAGCAGGCCCAGCACACCGCACAAAAGGGCGATGAACAGTCCAGCTCCCACCACCTGGACGGGGCCGCCCACGTCCACGCTGATGGGCTCGCCCTTGATCAGGGCAGAGACGATGTCCTCCACGAACGTGTGGCCGATGCCCCAGACGAGCGCCACGAGCAGGAGCCAGCTGCGCACGAACGGCGTGAGGGGGTGCACGCGGTGCCACACGTCCGGGGCGTCCGGCTGGAGGGGCTCCAGGCCCCCGCTGCGGCCGGGCGACGTCGTGTCCGCGGTGTCTGCCCACGGCTGGTCGACGAAGGGCTGGCCCCCTGCAGGCTGGTCCCCGAAGGGCTGGCCACCGGGGGTTGCGCACGCCATCACAGGCCCACCATGTGGGCTTCACCGCGCTCCGTGAGCTGCTCCCGCAGCCGGTCCGCCTCCTCGCGGGGCAGTCCGGGCAGCACTGCGTCGGTGCCCGCGGAGGCCGTGTGCAGCGTGACCGAGGCCAGCCCGAAGGCGTTGAGGACCGGCCCCGTGCTGATCTCCACGTACTGCATGCGCCCGTACGGCACCACAGTCACGGTGCGGAAGAAGAGACCCTTGCGCAGCCACAGCTCGGTGGGTGCCTGCGCGTAGCCGATGGCGCGCACCCGGCGCGGGGTCAGGCACAGTTGCACCACGCCCCACGCGAGCACGACCGCCGGGGGCAACCACAGCCACCACTGCACCCCGCCGCTCCAGACGCCGAGCAGCGCCAGGAGGACCGGGACCGAGACGATGGCCGTCCAGATCACCGTGGTCACCATCCTGTTCAGCAGCCGCGCCGTGACGTAGCGCGGGGACACGCGGTGCCACGTCAGCTCCGCGGGGGAGAGCTCATGGGGGTCATTCGTGGCGGGCATACCCTCCCTCTCCTGTCGCGTACGGGTCTTGCCGTCCACCGTAGGGGGTTTCCTCCCCCGCGTCCGGGTCATCCGGTGGCAGGCGGCAGGATTTCTCCACGATCCACCCGAGCACCACGAGCAGCAGACCGGCCACCACCTGGGCCACGCACTGCCACAGCGGCTCCTGGGTGGAGCGCACCGCGAGCAGGCTCAGCTGGTCCCCGCCGATCCCCGTGTGCCAGCCCGCGCACAGCGCCCCGTAGTACGCGATGGCCTGCGCCGCTGCGGCAGTGCCGACGGCCCACACCGGGTCGTACGGCTTGCGACGGGCCTGGTCCCTGCGCCGCGCGCCCTCCCTCTCCGGGTCCCGGTAGGCCCGCAGCCGCAGCCCGAGGTAGCCGACGACGATCCCCGCCCCCAGCTCCGCCACGAGACTCACCCACGGCAGGATCAGCAGCGCCTGGTGGGCACCGCTGACCACGTGGTTGATGCTCCAGCCCACGGCGGCGGACACGGCCGCCACCACCACGAGGGTCCACGGGTTCAGGTAGCGCACGGGGCCTCTCCCTCCTGTTCGGGCAAGCACAGGACGACGTCGGTCACGGTCAGGTCCGCGCGGTCCGGTGCTGTGTCCGCGAGCTCGCGCACGGAACGCCCCTCCAGCACCGCGGCGGGGTCCATGAGCGCCCAGGGCTCGAGCACGAACGCGCGCTCGGCGGCACGCGGGTGCGGCAGGATCAGCCGCGGGTCATCGCTGCGCACGCCCTCGAAGCACACGACGTCCAGGTCCAGGGTGCGGGGACCCCAGCGCACCTCGCGGGTGCGCCCGTGCGCGTTCTCGATGCGCTGGCACGCGCTGAGCACCTCGTCCGGACCGAGCTGCGTGGCCAGCTCCACCACGGCGTTGAGGTAGTCCGGCGAGTTCGCGGGTCCGCCCACAGGGCGGGTCTCGACCACGGGCGAGCACGCCTGCACGCGCGTGCGGGGAACGGCGTCCAGGGCCGCCACTGCGTCGCGCAGCACGGCCGCTCGGTCGCCGAGGTTCGCCCCCAGGGCGACGACGCACCGGGACGCCATCAGCGACCGCCCTCCGGCGCCACGGGGGTGTCCTCCCCTGCGCGGGAGCGGAAGATGCTCACCGCCACGTCCGAGAAGGTGACGTCAATGGGCGCCTTGGGCTTGTGGACGGTCACGTCCAGGGCGCGCACGGCGGTGAAGCGCTGCAGCAGGCAGCGGGCGATCTCCTCCGCGAGCGCCTCGATGAGCTGGAAGCGCGTGCCGATGATGATCTCCCGCACCATCTCCGCGACCTCCCCGTAGTGCACGGTGAGCGTGAGCTCGTCCGTGGCACCGGACGGGCGCAGGTCCACGTAGAGCACGAGGTCCACGAAGAAGGGCTGCCCGCTGCGGCGCTCCTTCTCGAAGACGCCGTGGTAGCCCACGGCCCCCAGGCCGGTGAGCGTGATGCGGTCGCAGTGGTTCGCGACGGGGACGATCTTGTTCATGACGGGTTCAGCTTCCAGGATCCCGGGGGTGCAGGGCGGGTGGTTCGACGCCCAGCCACGCGTGCGCGGTGGTGACCGCGTCCACGGTGGCCGCGACGTCGTGGACTCGCACTGCCCAGGCTCCCCCGAACGCGGCCAGTGCGCTGATGGCTGCCGTGGCGCCGTCGCGTCCCGTGGCCGGGCGGGGTTCCCCGCCCTCGGCCAGCAGGGCGCCCAGGAACCGCTTGCGCGACGCCGCCACGAGGACCTTGTGGCCCATCTCCCGCAGCCGCGGCAGGGCCCGGAGCAACTCCCAGTCCTGCCCGCCGGCCTTGGCGAATCCGAGCCCCGGGTCCACGATCAGCCGTTCTGGGTGCACGCCCGCGGCGAGCAGGCGGTCTCGGACCCCGGCGAGCTCGCGGAGCACGTCCGCAACGGTGTCGTCGTAGTGGGTCAGGGTGGTCATGGTCTCGGGCGTCCCCCGCGAGTGCGTGAGAACGTAGGGTGCGCCGCTGCGACCGGCCAGCTCGACCATCTCGGGGCTGACGTTCGTCCCGGAGACGTCGTTGACCAAGTGGGCGCCGGCCGCCAGTGCAGCCTCGGCCGTCTCCGCGTGGAAGGTGTCCACGCTGACGACGACGCCACGGCGGCTTAGTTCGCGGATCACCGTGAGGATGCGGCGCTGCTCCTCCTGCGGTGCCACGCGCGTGCTGTGCGGGCGGGTGGACTCACCGCCCACGTCCACGATGTCCGCACCGGCCCGCGCGAGCCGCAGCCCGTGCTCTACCGCGGCGGACTCGGTGTCGTGGTGGCCGCCGTCGCTGAAGGAGTCCGGCGTGACGTTGAGGATACCCATGACCAGGGTCCGCCCGGTGGGCAGGGCCGCGAAGGAGCCCCAGCCGAGGGCATCCTGCGGTCCGGTGTCGCCGGAGACCGGCCGCGGGGCACCCGGGTGGAGCACAGCGGCGTCGTGCGCGCCGTTCACCGCCGGTGCTCCGCGGCGATCAGGTTCATGGCCTCCGCGCGGGTGGCGGGGTCGCGCAGCTGCCCACGCACGGCCGAGGTCACGGTGCGGGCGCCCGGCTTGCGGACTCCGCGCATGGACATGCACAGGTGCTCGCACTCGACCACGACGATCGCGCCCGCCGGGTTCAGGTGCGTCACCAGCGCCTCGACCACCTGTGTGGTGAGCCGTTCCTGCACCTGGGGCCGCTTCGCAAAGAGGTCCACGAGCCGTGCGAGCTTGGACAGGCCGGTGACCTTGCCCTCCGGACCCGGGATGTAGCCCACGTGGGCCACGCCGTGGAACGGCACCAGGTGGTGCTCGCACGTGGAGTAGAACGGGATGTCCTTCACGAGCACCATCTCGGAGTGCCCGATGTCGAACGAGGTGGCGAGCAGCTTCGCCGGGTCCTCGTGCAGGCCCGCGAAGATCTCCGCGTAGGCCCGCGCCACCCGCTCAGGGGTGTCCTCCAGTCCGCTGCGGTCCGGGTCCTCCCCCACGGCCAGCAGGATCTCCCGGACCGCCGCCGCGATGCGGGGCTGGTCCACGGCGGGGGACGCCGACGCGACCGCGGCCAACTCCTCGTAGGATCCCGAGACCGGCTCGGGGACACCGTGCTGATCAGCGGACGTCATTCAGCGGCTCTCCCGCCGGACACCGCCCGGTTCCTGGCCGGGCTCGCCGGCCGTGGAGCCACCGGTCGCGGAACCGCCCGGGCCGGACTGGTCCTCGCCGCCCGGCCGGGGGTCCTGGTGCTCGGGCACCTCGAGGGGGTGCTCCGGCTTGGCGCCCACCGCCTGGTCCTGCGGGGCCATGGTGCTGGGGTCCTGAAGGTTCTTGCGACGGGCCTCCTCGCGCTCGGCCGCGGTGACGACCGGCGGGGTGTACGAGACCTCACGCTCCTCACCGGACTGCCACACCGGGCGCACGTCCCGCAGGGTGACGTCCCGGAAGATCTCGCGGATCTGGGCCTCGTTGAGGGTCTCCTTCTCCAGCAGCTCCAGCGCCAGGCGGTCCAGCACGGCCCGGTTCTGCAGCAGGATCTGGTGGGCCTCGTCGTGGGCCTGCTCGAGCAGCAGACGCACCTCGTCGTCCACCACGGCCAACGTGCGGTCCGAGTACTCCTTGCCTCCGGAGCCCATTTCACGGCCCACGAACGGGTCCGAGTTGTCCCCGCCGATCTTCACGGAGCCGATCTTCGAGCTCATGCCGTACTGCGTGACCATCTTCCGGGCCGTGTCCGTGGCCTTCTGGATGTCGTTGGAGGCACCGGTGGAGGGGTCGTGGAAGACGATCTCCTCCGCGGCTCGCCCGCCCATGGCGTAGGCCATCTGGTCCAGCAGCTCGTTGCGGGTGGTCGAGTACTTGTCGTCCGTGGGCATCACCATGGTGTAGCCCAGGGCGCGGCCGCGCGGCAGGATCGTGATCTTGGTGACGGGGTCCGTGTTGCGCAGTGCAGCGGCGACGAGCGCGTGACCGCCCTCGTGGTACGCCGTGACCTTGCGCTCGAGCTCCTTCATGACGCGCGAACGCTTCTGCGGGCCGGCGATCACGCGGTCGATCGCCTCGTCCACCGCGCGGTCGTCGATCAGCTGGGCGTGGGAACGGGCGGTCAGCAGGGCCGCCTCGTTCATCACGTTGGCGAGCTCCGCGCCGGTGAAGCCCGGGGTCCGCTTGGCCACGGACGCGAGGTCCACGTTGTCCGCGAGCGGCTTGTTCTTCGAGTGCACGCGCAGGATCTGCTCGCGACCCTTCATGTCCGGGGCGTCCACGCCGATCTGACGGTCGAAGCGACCCGGGCGCAGCAGTGCGGGGTCCAGCACGTCCGGACGGTTGGTGGCCGCGATCAGGATCACGTTGGTGTTGGCGTCAAAGCCGTCCATCTCCACCAGGAGCTGGTTCAGGGTCTGCTCGCGCTCGTCGTTGCCGCCGCCCATGCCTGCGCCGCGCTGGCGGCCCACGGCGTCGATCTCGTCCACGAAGATGATGGCCGGGGAGTTCTCCTTGGCCTGCTGGAACAGGTCACGCACACGGGACGCGCCCACGCCCACGAACATCTCCACGAAGTCCGAGCCGGAGATCGAGTAGAACGGCACGCCCGCCTCGCCCGCCACGGCCTTGGCCAGCAGGGTCTTGCCGGTGCCCGGAGGCCCGTAGAGCAGCACGCCCTTGGGGACCTTGGCGCCCACGGCGGTGAAGCGGTCGTGCTCCACCAGGAACTGTTTGATCTCGTCGAGCTCCTGGACGGCCTCGTCCGCGCCCGCCACGTCCGCGAACGTGACCTCGGAGTTCTCCTTGTTGAACATCTTGGCCTTGGAGCGGCCGAACTTCATGGCCTGCCCGCCGGTCTGCATGCGGGAGAACACGAACCAGAAGATCCCCAGGATGATGAGGAACGGGAGCATGAAGCGCACCAGGGAGAGGAACCAGTTGTTCTCCACCGGCTGGTCCGTGAACCCGCTGAGGTGGGCGTCGTCCATGCTCTTGACGACCTCCTCCGCACGCGGCTGCACGTAGAAGAACTCGACGTCCTTGCCGAGGTTCTGGTCATTCTGGTTGAGGTCGTCCTTGAGGGAGAGTTCGACCTTCTGCTCACCGTCGTAGATCTTGGCCTCGTTGACCTTGCCGTCGTGCAGCAGCTGCAGACCCACGTTGGTGTCCACGCGGGAGGAGGTGGGGCTGAACATCATGGCGCCCACGGGCACCAGGACCACGATGGCGAGCAGGATCCAGAAGAGCGGTCCCTTGAAGAAACTTGTGGGTTTTTTTGCCGTGGCCAAGCCGTTGATCCTCCCGTGGACGTGACACGTTGCCGAGCGCGGCCCGTTCCCTGCGGGTGGCCCTCCGGGTGGAGTGCCAGGAATCCGATGGCCGTGACGCGTGTGCCACAATCTATCGTCTCGTGTGGCGCCAGTTCGTCTCGAGTGCGGTCCGTTCTTTTACAGCGCACACGATCGGCTCACGCTACCCCGCCCGTCCCGGCGTTGACTGGGAGCGGGCACGACGCCGCCGGGAGACGCGCGTGGCCCCGCAGCGCGGCGTCGTCGTCGGGGATGCCTGGTTCTCGGCGGTCGCGAGGTGCCGGCGCGGACCACGGTTCGGGGCACCACATTCTCCACCGCCGCTGCGCGCGGGCGGGCTCAGGAGTAGACGTGCGGCGCGAGCGTGGCGATGCAGTCCAGCGTGCGGTACTGCTCGGCGAAGTCCAGGCCGTAGCCCACCACGAACTCGTTGGGGATGTCCCAACCCACGTAGCGGACGTCGATGCTCGTCTTCATGGCCTCCGGCTTGCGCAGCAGCGTGCAGATCTCCACGGAGTTGGGCCCGCGGGACTCCAGGTTGGTGCGCAGCCACGAGAGTGTGAGGCCGGAGTCGATGATGTCCTCCACGATCAGCACGTCCTTGCCGTGCAGGTCCGTGTCGAGGTCCTTGAGGATGCGCACCACACCGGAGGACTTGGTGCCGGAACCGTACGAGGACACCGCCATCCAGTCCATGGGGTACTGGCCCTCGAGTTCGCGCATGAGGTCCGCCATGACCATCACCGCGCCCTTGAGCACACCCACGAGCAGCACCTGCCGGCCCTCGTAGTCACGGTCGATCTGCTGCGCGAGGTCGTGGACCTTCTCTGCGATCTGTTCCTTGGTGAACAGGATGCTGCTGAGGTCCTCGCTGACGTGTTCCGGCTTCACTGGGCACTCCCGGGGTTGTTCTGGGTGGGCGTCGTCTGCTGGGGCGTGCTCCCGGAACCGCCTCGCAGCTCCAGGCACCCCCGCGCGTGCTCGGCGTCCGCGCGGTGCCGCCACGCAGTCACCTTACCCGCCAGCTGGACGGGTCCAGCGGCGCCGTGGCCGAGCGCGAAGTCCTCGAGCGCGGCGAGCCGCTCGAACGTGGGCGTCTCCCCTCCGGCGAGCGCGCAGGCGCGCGCGAGCAGACGGCGTCGCAGGGCGGGTGGTGTCGCCTGCACCGTGGCGGCGTCCAGGACCACGGACGACGGCGCGGCGCCCCCCGGGCGCTCCGGTTCCCGCTGGGCGCGGGGCCCAGGAGACAGATGGGCCGGTCTGGGATCCTGTTCGGGAGCGGACTGCGGTGTGCGCTGCCGAGCCGTGCCGGGCTGAACCAGGGCGGCGGCGAGCGCGGCGAGAGCCTGCTCGTCCAAGTAGTCGGCGTCCGCGCCGAGCACCGAGGCGGTGCGGGCCAGCGCCTTGGCGACGCCTGGTCCGAGCTCGCGCTCGAGGTGCGGCAGGACGTCGTGGCGGATCCGCGAGCGGGTCAGCGTGGTGTCCCGGTTGGTGGGGTCGAGCCACGGGTCCAGGCCCTCCGCGGCGCAGACCGTCTCGGTCTCCGTGCGGGTGAGCCACAGGAACGGTCGCAGATACGTCACACCGTCCAGGACGTGGCGCTCGGACATTCCCGCCAGCGAGCGCGTGCCTGAGCCCCGCGTGAGGCCGAGCAGCACGGTCTCCGCCTGGTCGTCCCGCGTGTGGCCGAGCAGCACCGCCGCCGCTCCCGTGCGAGCCACAGCGCGCTGGAATGCGGCGTAGCGGGCGAGACGGGCGGCCATCTCCGGGCCGTGCCCGCGCTGCGAGACGGTGACCCGCTCCACGAGCACGGGATCCGCTCCCGCAACTCGCAGCACCTCAGCGGTGCGCCGCGCGACCGCCTGGGACCCGTCCTGGAGCTGGTGGTCGACCACGACGGCCCCCACCCGCAGGCCGCCGCGGCGCTGCAGGTGCAGTGCCGCGGCGGCCAGCGCGAGCGAGTCCGCGCCACCGCTGCACCCCACGAGCACGAGTGGTGGTGCAGATCCCGCGGTGTCCAGTCCGGACACACCGCGGGCAACGGCCCGCCGCGCCCGCGCGACCACGGGGTTCAGCCGCCCGAAGCGCCCCTGCTGCACCCCTCAGCCCCGTGCGTGCCCGGAGCGCTGCGCGGTCTCCTCCGCCATGGCCAGCACCTTGGACAGCACCGGCGTGCTCTCCCCGAGCATGACCAGCGCGCGTTCCAGTTCCCCCACCGGAACCACGGAGGCCAGCGCGCTCACGGCGTCCGTGTTCGTGGCGATCCCGGTGCGGATCTGGGACGTGGAGAGCACCGGCTGGGATGCCTCCACCCTGGTCAGAACGGCCTCCCGGTCCGAGGTGCTCACGCTGTCCTCGAGCATGACCAGGCGTTCGTAGACCGCCGGATTTCCGATTTTGATGCGTCTGCCGCTGATGAGTTGGGAGAGCATGGGCGCCGACAGACCCAGAACCTGGGCCAGCCGACGCTGCGTAATACCGTAGGCCCCCACCACGGCGCCAAAACGCTCTGACAACGGCTGTCCGTACAGCCGTACCTGTTGTTCAATGTTTTCAGAGCTCACGGGGTCATCTTGACATACCCGTCTGAACGATCACCTGGCAGGTGCGGACTCAGCGCAGGACCCGCTCCACCCACGCCCGGGGGTCGTGGATCTCCGCCTCGGTGGGCAATGTCTGCGGGGAGCTCCACACGGTGTTGAAGCGGTCCATGCCCTCGCGCTCCACAATGTGCTCCACGAACTTCTGGCCGTTGCTGTACTGACGCATCTTGGCGTCCATGCCCAGCACCGAACGGATGAAGCGGTCCACCACACCGTGGTCCGCGGAACGGTTGTCGAAGCGCCGACGGATGGTCTTCACGGTGGGCACGATCCTCGCGTCCACGGCGTCCATGACCGCGTTCGCATGACCTTCCAGCAAGGACATCACCGCGGTGACGTGGGAGACCGTGGCCCGCTCCTGCGCGGTGAGCAGGTGGGTCAGCGGGCCAAGACCCGCGTCCGGGCGCTCACCGCGCGAACGGCCCGTGACGGATGACGCCAGCGCACGCACCCGGTCCCACACGGAGGCGTCCAGGGAGCCGAGGCTCGTGATCTGCTCCAGCATGTGGTCCCGCAGCCACGGCGCGGCGGCAAACTGCACGCGGTGGGTCTGCTCGTGCAGGCACACCCACAGCCGGAAGTCCTCCGGTGCCACGTTGAGCTCCTTCTCCGTCCACAGCACGTTGGGCGCCACGAACATCAGGCGGCCACCGGGGTGGGAGCGGGCCGCGGTCTCGGAGACGAGCCCCGCGTAGGGGTCGTACTGGCCGAGCACCTTCGAGGACAGGAACCCCACGAACGCAGCCATCTCCGCGGCGGTGGCCGTGGGTGCCACACCGCGCCTGGCGGCGTCGAACTTCTGGGGGTCCTTGGCGCGCAGCCGGTCGAAGACGGGCTGCATCAGCACGGAGAACGTCTGGGTGTTCGCCTTCGCCCAGCCCGCGCGGTCCACCACCAGAACGGTGGAGTCCCGCAGGTTCTCGGCTGCGTCCAGGCGGGTGATCGTGTGCACGTGGTGCACAGACTCGTGCGCGAAGTAGCGCAGGGACTCCACGGCCTTGGACATCTCGCGCGGGGCCGGGGTGGGTCCCGGAGGAGTCATCTTGGCGGCTAGCTGCGCGGCTGCATCCCAGTCGACGAGCGAACGCTGCGTCAGTTCTTGGCTCATGCGCCCACTCAACCACACGGCCCCGACGCCGCGTTGGGGGTTTCCCGCCCCACCTCCTGGCAAGTCCCCGACGGCTTCCTGCACGGCCGCAGTGCGGTGCGCGGGAGTCGGCCGTGCTGTGCTCGAGCCGTTGCCGTGGTGTCGGGCGGCCAGCCACCGGGCGGTCAGGTGACTGCGCTGTCCGGTGCTTGGCTGGTGGGGTGCCCGCCTGGGGGGGGCGTGGCCGGGTGAGCGCGTGGGCTGCCAGGCGGGTGGGTGGTCGCCGTTGCGTCAGGCGGCACCAGTCAGGGCGGCCACGGCGGTGTCCACGGTGTTCCGGGCGCGGTCCGTCTTCCCCTTCACGCCGTTGAGCACCAGGGAGTAGACGAGCACGTTGCCGTCCTCGCACTGGACGTAGCCGGAGAGCGATGCCACGTCCAGCAGTGTGCCCGTCTTGGCGCGGGTGCGTCCTCGGGCGGCCGCTTCCGAGGAGTCGTCGAAGCGCTGGGCCAGTGTTCCCGCGCCGCCGCCCACGGGCAGTCCCCGCCCGTAGGGGGCGAAGCGCTGCTCCGTGACCAGCGCGCGGACGGTGCGCGCGAGGACCAGCGGCGTGAGCCGGTCTGCCGCGGCCATGCCGCTCGCGTCCTTGACCGCGAGGCCGTCGGTGGCAATGCCCTGCTCCTGCAGGGCCTCCGGCAGCATCTCCTGCACACCGGCCACGCTGCCCTCGCGCCCCGAGGCGACGGCAGCGACCCGGGCGAGGGTCTCCGCGAGGGAGTTGTCCGAGTGGGCGAGCATGTAGGCGCTCTGCTCGTGCACGGGTGCGGACTCCACGGCCGCGAGCTCCTCGGCGTCCTGCGGTGCCGCGGCGGTCCCCTTGACGGACACGCGGGCGCCTCCCAACTGCTCGGAGAGCCGGTCCGCGAACGCCTGCGCGGCGGCTGCCGCGGGGTCCGAGGGGCGGCTGCCCTGGGAACCGGGGTCCGCACCGTCCGCCGTGGGCACCCGGTGCGAGTACAGGGCGATGGGCGCCACCCGGGTGATCTCCCCGGACTCTATGTCCTCCGGGTCCCAGTCCGGGTTCAGGTCCGCCCCCGTGAACAGGCTCGTGTCCACGGCCACGGTCACACCGTTCGAAGCGGCTTCTGGAGCCCGCTCGCGCAGGGCGTCCGCGGTGCGCCGGGCGAGCGTCCCGAGACCGGCACGGCCGTTGACAGCCTCCGGGTCCCCGTCCCCGGGTGAGAGCAGCGTGTCCCCTCCCGCCACCAGGGTGAGCTTGCCAGGGTCCTCCCCCGTGACCACCGTGGTCCGCAGACGTTCGTGCGGGTCCAGGTGCTCAGCGAGGCTCAGCGCAGTCACCAGCTTCTGGTTCGAGGCGGGAACCACGGCCCGCTCCGGGGACTCCCCCGCCACGACATCGTCCGAGTCCACCGCGAGAACGGCGGCACCCGCCGTTCCCGGGGCACCGTCCAGCACCCCGTCCAGGGCGCGCTGCACGGCATCCGCGTCCACCGGGGGCGCCTCCTCCGAGTCCCCCGCCACCGACGGGTTCGCGGCCGCAGTGGCGCCCGAGCCGTCGACGGCGCCAGAACCGGTGCCGGTGCTCGCGCCGGAGCCGGGTGCGACCTCCGCCAGCGCCGCGGGCACCGCGACGACCGACGCAACCACCAGCGCGACGACGAGCAGCACGCACACGACGGGCCACACGAGGTGGCGCGCCGGGGTCTTGTGCGGGGTTGCGGGCATGAGCCGATTCTTCCGTGCCGCTCCGACGCGGACAACCTCACGACGCCGCGACACCACCACCCCGCAGAACCCACGTTGCCATGGCCCCTGACGCCGCAGTCCTCGTGCCGGGGCCCGCGCGGAGACCGCCACCGATGCGGGCCGGCCGCGGGGGAGGCCGGTATCGTGGGACGCATCAGCTCGGACGCGCGCCGTCGGAGCGCCGCCGTGTGCGACGCCCCGGGGCAATCCACCGCGGCGCGCACCACTACGAACCAAGGAGTTTCACCATGGAGTTGGACGTCACCATCGAGATCCCGCGCGGCTCGCGCGTCAAGTACGAGATCGACCACGAGACCGGCCGGATCCGCCTGGACCGCGTGCTCTTCACCTCCATGCAGTACCCCACTCACTACGGCTACTTCGAGGACACCCTGGGCGAGGACGGCGACCCCCTGGACGCCATGGTCATCATGGACGTCGACATCATGCCCGGTGTGATCCTGGAGGCCCGCCCCATCGCCGTCTTCAATATGACCGACGAGGCCGGCGGAGACGCCAAGGTGCTGTGCGTATCCACGGACAAGCGCTACGACGGGATCCAGGGCCTCGAGGACGTCAACGAGTTCCTGCAGAAGGAGATCCAGCACTTCTTCGAGCGCTACAAGGACCTCGAGCCCAACAAGTGGGTCAAGGGCGAGGGCTGGGAGGGCAAGGAGACCGCCGAGCGCCTGATCGTCGAGGCACAGGAGCGCTTCCAGCAGTCCCAGTACGACACCGCCGCGGAGGCGGAGCAGGACGACTGAGCTCCCGCACTCACCGCGTGATGCAGATCCCCGCCCTCGGAGCACCCCTCCGGCGGCGGGGATCGCCCGTTCAGAACCCGTCCCTTATGCCTGTCGCCGGGACGTGGTGGGATGATCGCAGCCCGTTGCGCGGGTGGTGAAACCGTCACCGCCCGCCGTATCCCCGGAGGTGGTGCCCGTGTTTGATGCGCAGTCGAGCGACGTGGAGCGCGTGTACGTCTTCCACGGCACGGACTCCACCCAGGTGCTGGGTCCCGAGCACCTCATGGGCCGGGTGCGAGGGCTGCTGACGGCCGCGGGGACGGCGGCTGCCCCGGGACCCCCGCTGCACCCGGACATCACCCTGCGCCCGTTCACCGCCGAGGCCGGTCAGGATCCCGGTGGGTCCGGCGGCAGCTGGGCACGCCAGCACAGCACGGTGTCGGACCTCTCCGTGGAGATCGGTGCGCAGCGCTTCTGGGACCGCGTTGAGGCAGGCAGCTGGGCCACGTGGCGCGAGCAGTGGCCGGACTCGCCGGACGGAGCACTCTTCCCGCCCAGTCCACCGGACTGGCTGCTCCGCGCACCCCGCTGGGAGCTGGACCCGCTCGCTCCCGCGCTGGGACCGGCGGCCTCCGGGGGATGGGTCCGCAGCCCCGCGCAGGGCTGGGGAGATCCCGCCGCGGGTGCCGGAACCGGGACCGGAGGGCTTCCCGCTCCCCGGGGGCACCACGGGGTGGGTCTGTTCCAGCTGACGGACCTGGAGTCCTTCTGGGTCTTCTCACCGGAGGCCGAGACCAGGCGCATCGTCACCCGGTGCGAGTCCCTCGCCCGGGACCACCCGGCGTTCACGTGGCTCACGGGCTACTTCGACGCCCGGGACGTCGCGGGCTCCCTGCGTCTGCCCGCAGAGTGCCTGCCCGTGCTGGAGACGGATCTCGCAGCCGCCGGGTACACGGTGGACACCTGGTGGTGACGAGGCTCAGCCCTGCAGGCCGCCGGACTCGCACAGCCGCAGCAGCGTGGCCGCCGCGGGGCGGGCCCGCCACTCCTCGTGCCACAGGGAGCGCACCACGGCCTTGGACACCGCCTGCGGGGTGATGCCCAGCTGCCGGGCCACGGTCTTCTGCTGGCCGCGGGCGCCGGGAACCAGGAGGTCCACCACACGCCACTCGGCGTCGCTGCGCACGCTCACAATGTGGCCCACGAGTCGCAGCACGGCCTCCGCCTGCTCTGCCGCCTCCGGGTCCGCCGCGCTGACCCGCACGGCCACGCGCTCCGTGCTGCGGGTGTGCTGGGCGGCGTCGTGCCCGAAACCCATGCCGGGACCTTCCGCCGTGACGGCCACCCGGCCGTCCTCCTGGTCGACGGGCGTGAGGAACACGTCCCCCACCCCGATCCCCACGGCGTAGGCGTCGTCGCGCAGGGCCACCATCGCGGCGGTCACTGCAACGTCTGCGTCCTCGGTGAGCCCGCGCACGACCCCCGCCGCCGACGGCTGGAAGGGTGCGCGCACGGACAGCCCGCTCAGCAGCCGGCACACCTCGCGGTCCGTGGCGGGATCAGGACGGGAGGCGTCCGCCACGCGCTGGGTCAGGGTCAGGACGAACACGGTCCCAGTATCGCAGTTCCATGCCATTTCACGGGCAGCACCGCCCGCGTGCCGGACGCGGCGCCCGGGCGCAGTGCCCGACCACGGTGCCTGACCTCGGAGCCCCGGGCCACGGCATTCCTGAGGACGGCGCCCTGGTCAACGGTGCTCCGGCCGCAGAGGTCCCCGGATACCAGGCCCGCGGAGCCCCCGGGGGATGCCGCAGAGCCGCGCGGCTCAGAGCAGCGAGCGCAGGACTGCCGCAGCGCCGTCGTCGTAGACGCTGTCCGTGACCTCGCGGCTCACGGCGGCGACCTCGTCCGGGGCCTGGCCCATGGCCACCCCGCGTGCGGCCCACTGCAGCATCTCGATGTCGTTGCGTCCGTCCCCCATGGCCACGGTGTGAGCGGGGTCCACGTCCAGGTGCTGGCGGATCTGCTCCAGCGCGCTCGCCTTGGACACGCCGTTCGCGGCCACGTCCAGCCACGAGGACCAGCCCACGGAGTAGGCCACGCCGTGCAGCCCGGCACGCTCGATGGCGTCCGCGAAGTCCCCGGGAGCGTCCGTGGCGCTGTAGACCACCAGGCGAACGGCGGGGATTTGGGCGAGTTCGTGCAGGTCCACGGGCACGGCCTCGATGCCGAAGGAGGCGTCCTGGAAGCGCTCCGTGGAGTAGAACTTCCCGTCCGCGCCCTCGAGCGCGAACTTGGCGGTGGGCAGCGTGCTCGCGAGCGCCTCCAGTGCGTGGGCGGGGTCGAAGCTCACGCGGTCGGTGACCTCGTAGTGCTCGGGCAGCTCGGGGTCCAGGCGCAGGGTCACGCCGCCGTTGGAGCACACGGCGAAGCCGGAGTCGATGTGCGCCTGGCGGATCACGGGCAGGGTGGCGCCCATGGAGCGGCCGGTGGAGATCACCACGTGGTGCCCGGCGGCCACCACGGCGCGCAGGGCGTCCTTCACGCCGCGGGACATCCGGCCGTCGTGGTCCACGAGGGTGCCGTCCACGTCCAGGGCCACGAGGTAGCGTGCGCCCTCCTCGCGGGTCCAGGAGCTGGTGCGAGGGGTCTGGACCTTCAGGGGCGCGAAGGCGTCGGCCGCGCTCTTCGCGCGCTCGTCGGTGTGCCGGTCGTCGATGCCGGTTCGGGTATCAGTCATGACAGTCATGGTGTCACATCACCATGGCGGCACGTCCTGCGGTGGACGCCCCGGTGACCTGCGGGTGACGTCCGGGCCACGGGGCGGCAAACGACGACGCCCGCGCACCGTGCGCGGGCACGGCGGGCGGGCGACATCGTCGGAGCGCAGCGTCGTCGGGCGGGGGGCGCGGCTGCTCACGCGACGGGGCGCATGACCTCCTGGCCGCGCATGTACGGGCGCAGGATCTGCGGGATCGTCACGGAGCCGTCCGTCTGCTGGTGGGTCTCGAGCAGCGCCACGAGCCAGCGGGTGGTGGCGAGCGTACCGTTGAGGGTGGCGACGGCGCGCGTGCCGCCCTTCTTGACCTTGCCGTTAGCGTCCGTGGTCTCGGGCAGCCGCTCGCGGATGTTGAGCCGGCGCGCCTGGTAGGTGGTGCAGTTGGAGGTGGAGGTCAGCTCGCGGTACTTGCCCTGCGTGGGGATCCAGGCCTCGCAGTCGAACTTGCGGGCGGCGGAGGTGCCGAGGTCCCCCGCGGCGGTGTCAATCACACGGTAGCTCAGACCGCAGGCCTGCAGCATCTGCTCCTCCCACGCGAGCAGCTTCTCGTGCTCGGCGGCGGCGTCCTCCGGACGGCAGTAGACGAACATCTCCAGTTTGTTGAACTGGTGCACGCGGATGATGCCGCGGGTGTCCTTGCCCGCGGAACCGGCCTCGCGTCGGTAGCACGAGGACCACCCGGCGTAGCGCAGCGGGCCGTCGGAGAGGTTCAGGATCTCGTCCTGGTGGTACCCGGCCAGCGCCACCTCGGAGGTGCCCACCAGGTAGAGGTCATCCTTGCCCACGCGGTAGATCTCGTCGTCGTGCTCCACGTCGAAGCCCGTGCCGTTCATGACGGCCGGGCGCACCAAATTGGGCGTGGTCATGGGGACAAACCCGTTGTCCAGGGCGAGGTCCTGCGCAGCCATCAGCAGCGCGGTCTCCAGGCGGGCGACGTCCCGCTTGAGGAAGTAGAACCGGGAGCCGGAGACCTTCGCACCGCGCTCCATGTCGATGCCGTCCAGCAGCTCCCCGAGCGCCAGGTGGTCGCGGGGCTCGAACCCCTCGGCCGCGAAGTCCCGGGGTGTGCCCTCGGTGCGCAGCAGCACGAAGTCGTCCTCACCGCCGGAGGGGATGCCCTCCACGATGACGTTGGGGAACTGTGCCACGAGCTCCTGCTGCTGGGCCTGTGCATCATCCGCGGTGGCCTGCGCGGTCTTCACATCCGCGGCAAGCTGCTTGACCTGGGTCAGCAGCTGCTGTTTTTCCTCACCCTGGGCCTTGGCCACCTTCTTGCCGAAGGCGTTCTGCTCCGCGCGCAGGGACTCGAAGTCCGTGATCGCACTGCGACGCCGGGAGTCCGCCTCCAGGATGCGGTCCACGAGCCCCGCGTCCGCCCCGCGGGCGGTCTGGGAGGCACGGTAGGTTTCGGGGTCGGCGCGCAGGTCGTTGATGTCGATCACCCTTCCAGGGTATCCAACCGGGCGGTGTCCCGGGGAACGGGGAGGCCGGACCCGTAGACTTGCCGCTGTCGACAACCAGCGTGAACCGATCCCCGGAAGGGACTCAGTGCCGGACAACAAGTGGCAGCCCCAGCGAGTGGCCATGGTGGTCAACCCGATCAAGGCCCAGGCGGGAGTGGCCCGGGATGCGCTGATCGTGGCGTGCCGCAAGGCCGGCTGGGCAGACCCGGTGATCTACGAGACTGAGATCGACGACCCCGGATTCTCCATGGCGCGGCGCGCTGTGGAGTCCGGTGCCGACGTCGTGCTGGCCGCGGGCGGGGACGGCACCATTCGCGCGGTGGGCGAGTCTCTGGTGGGCGGGGAGATTCCCCTGGGTCTCGTGCCGCTCGGCACCGGCAACCTGCTGGCCCGGAACCTGCACGCGGACCTTACGGACCCGCACCACTCCGTGGACGTGGCGCTGTTTGGCTCGCAGAAGGCGATCGACTCCATCACCATGCACCTGGAGACCGAGGACGGGCGCACGGAGGACCACCGCTTCCTGGTCATGGGCGGCGCGGGCTTCGACGCCCAGATCATGGCGGACACCAAGGACGACCTCAAGAACCTCGTGGGGTGGGCCGCCTACGGCGAGGCCGGGATGCGCCATCTGTTCAGCCACCCACGGTGGGCGCGCTTCAGCGTGGACGGCGGCCCGTGGGAGTCCCGCCTGGTGCGTTCCGTCATGGTGTGCAACTGCGGCGAGCTCACCGCCGGGCTGATCCTGGTGCCGAAGGCCAAGCTGGACGACGGCTACCTGGACCTCGTGGTGATGTCCCCGCGCTCGGTCCTTGGCTGGCTGGGAATGGTGGCCAAGGTGGCCTTCCGCCACCGCCACGACCTGCCGGTGATCGACTTCTACAGCGGCAAGTCCGTGCGCGTGGAGTTCCACGAGCCCATCGAGTGCGAGGTGGACGGGGACCTGCTCGGCAGCATCACCGCCCTGGAGTCCATCGTGGACCACCGCTCCCTGCGGGTCCGCGTGCCACCCTCCCAGGCAGACTGACCCAGCCCGGCTGACAGGAGGACCCGGTTCTCCTGGGAGAGCCGGGTCCTCCTGTCAGGGGCTCGCGGGCACCGCCCGGGGACCGCGGCCGGGCGCGGCCGGAACGGGACGCGACGACGTGGCCGTCGTCACCCCCGCCGGGGGGCAAGGTCAGAAGGCCCCGGCCACCGCGAACAGCAGGGCCGCGAGCGCGAAGCCGAGCACGCCGATGATGGTCTCGAGCACCGTCCACGTCTTGAACGTGGTGCGCACGTCCATCTCCAGGAACCGGCCCACGAGCCAGAACCCGGAGTCGTTGACGTGGGAGAGCACCACGGAACCGGCCGCCACGGCCACGACCATCGCGGCCAGCTGCACGCCGTTGAAGTCGCCCGCGAGAACGGCGGGAGAAATCAGCCCCGCCGCAGTGGTCAGGGCCACGGTGGCCGAGCCCTGCGCCACGCGCATCACAGCGGCGATCAGGAAGCCCGCGAGGATCACGGAGATCCCCAGATCCGCGAGCACGTCCTCGAGGGCGGCACCGATCCCGGAGGTGCGCAGCACGCCACCGAACATCCCGCCGGCGCCGGTGATGAGGATGACCGAGCACACGGGACCCAGTGCGGAGTCGAACGTCTTCTCGATCGCGGTGCCGCTGAGCCCACGGGCCCGGCCGATGCACAGCGCGGCCACGATCAGTGTGATGGTCAGCGCGAGGGGGGTCTCGCCGAGGGAGCGCAGCAGCTGGAACCATGTCTGGGATGCGGTCTCCTGGGACACCGCCCCGGATTTCGCGAGGGTTCCCAGACCGGTGTTGAGGAAGATCAGCACCATGGGCAGCAGCAGCATGGCCACCACGGTGCCCACCTTCGGCGGGTTCCGCACGTCCTCGGCCTCGCCCAAAATCGTGGGCACGGGCAGGGAGATCCGGCGTCCGACCACCTTGCCGAAAAGGTAGGAGGACACGTACCACGCGGGGATCGCACAGATCAGGCCCACCAGGATGATGTAGCCCACGTTGGCCTCGAAGAACGTGGCCGCGGTGACGGGCCCCGGGTGCGGTGGCAGGAACACGTGCATCACGGAGAACGCGCCCACGGCGGGCAGCGCGTAGGTCAGCACGCTGCCTCCCAGGCGGCGGGCCACCGAGAAGACCACGGGAAGCATGACCACCAGGCCTGCGTCGAAGAAGATCGGGAAGCCGAACAGCAGGGAGGCCACGCCGAGCGCGAGCGGTGCGCGCTTCTCGCCGAAGGCCCGGATCAGCCGGTCCGCGAGCACCTGCGCGCCGCCGGAGGTTTCCAGCAGGCGCCCGAGCATCGCGCCGAGGCCCACGAGCAGCGCAACGCTCGCGAGCGTCTTGCCGAAGCCGTCAAGCATCACGGGGACCACCTGGTCCGTGGGGATCCCGGTGGCGAAGGCCGTGAGGGCCGAGATGATGATCAGTGCCAGGAACGCGTGCACGCGCAGCTTGATGATGAGCACCAGCAGCACGGCAATGGCCGCCGCTGCGATGAGCAGGAGGGGGCCTGCGGTGAGCGTCTGGCTCCAGCCCTCGATGTCCATGGACGTCACTGTCCTTTCAGGTTGTCGACCCACGAGCGGGCCTGGATGAACGCGGCGTCACTGTGGTGCTTCGCCACGCGGACCTCGCGCCTGTCCGCGCGGGGGTAGGAGCCGAGGAAACGGGTGCGGGGACAGATCCGGCGCACGCCCATGAGGGCGTCAGCGACGCGGTCGTCCTGGATGTGGCCGTCGATGTCCACAGAGAAGAAGTAGTCGCCCAGGTGGGTCTTGGTGGGGCGGGACTCGATACGGGTGAGGTTCACGCCGCGGGTGGCGAACTGCTCGAGGATCTCCAGCAGCGCCCCGGGGCGGTCCTCCCACAGGGGGACCACGAGCGAGGTCTTGTCCGCGCCGGTGGGGGCGGGCATGGTGGCGTCCGGGCGGGCCACGAGCACGAAGCGGGTCACGGCCTTCTCGTTGTCGCTGATGTCCTCCGCGAGCACCTGCAGCTCCGGGTGCCGCTGCACGACCACCGGCGAGCACACCCCGGCGTCGTATCCCAGGCCCTGGGTGCTGACCCCGCCGCGGCCGTCGAGCATGGCCACCGCGGAGGCCGCCGTGGACGGCGCCGGGACGTACGTGACGCCTGGCAGGTTCGTCTCGGCCCAGCCACGGATCTGCGCCCACGCGTGCGTGTGGGTCGAGACGGTGCGGACGTCCTGCAGCCGCACGCCGTCCGGTGCCACGAGCACGAAGCGGATGGGCACGAGGATCTCCTGCAAGATCCGCAGCTCGGCGCCGAAGGAGACGTCGTCGAGGGTGGCGCTCACCCCGCCCTCCACCGAGTTCTCGAGGGGCACGACGGCGGCGTCCACCGTCTCCTCGCGCACCGCGGCGAGTGCGGCCGGCACCGAGTTCATGGGGATGCACTCGGCGTCCGGCGCCCCCGGAACCTGCATCAGTGCGGCTTCGGTGAAGGTGCCCTCAGGACCGAGGAACGCGTAGCGACGGGCGCGTGGCCCCGGGTCCGAGGGACCCGGGGCCACGCCGGAGACCGCCGCGTTCACAGAACGCGCGCCGTTTCCCCGGTCTCGGACACGATGGGTCTGCCTGCGTCCGCCCACGCACCCATGCCGCCCAGCACGTTCACGGGGTCGTAGCCGTACTGCGCGAGGTACGCCGTGGCGCGCAGTGACCGACCGCCGGAGCGGCAGATCACGTAGACGTCCACGTCCAGCGGCACCTCGTCGGTACGCTCGGCGAGCTGCGAGAGCGGCAGGTGCTGGGCGCCCTCGATGTGCCCGGCATCCCACTCGTCCTGCTCGCGCACGTCCAGCACGGGTGCGCCCGCGGGGATCTCGTCCACGCTCGCGGACGGCAGGTTGTTGATGTTGTCCATGTGCTCCTCCAGCCTCGGTCCCGCCGCTTTTCGCGGCGCCCCGGATTTACCAGTGCTCCACCCTAGCGGCAGGGCAACCGATTCCGGCGGGTCCGGGGGCCGTGGCGCGGCTCACGTCCACGGTCCGGGGGACGACGGTGCTCAGCGCGTGCCGGGGCCCCGCCCCTCGCCCTCGGCGGCACCGTTCCCCACGGCGTCGTGGTGCCCTGCCTCGTCGTCGTGCTCCTCGTTCGAGGGTGTGAGGTCAGGCAGGCCGTTGCGGCGCACGTGGCGTCGGGAGATCTCGTAGCCGATGTTCGTGGCCACCAGGATCAGCACACCGGCCAGGAGGCTGTAGTACCAGTGGGGGTTGCTGAAGTCGAACATGATGTAGAGGGAGAGCACCGTGAGGAACACCAGGCACACGTAGTTGGTCACGGGCGCACCGGGCATCTTGAAGTGAACGGGCGCGACCTGCCCGCGGGCGACCTGGCGCCGGTAGCCCAGGTGGGAGACGAAGATGGAGATCCAACCGAAGAGCACGAAGATTGAGCAGGCGCTGAGCACCACTTCGAACGCGTCCGAGGCGCCCAGCGCGTAGATCATCACGATGCCGACCAGGTCGAAGCCGAAGATGCACAGCAGCGCCCCCGTGGGCACACCGCGGTGACCCACCGAGGCCATCACCTTGGGCGCCTGGCCGTGCGCGGAGAGGTTGCGCAGCAGCCGCACGCTCGCGTAGAGGGTCGCGTTCACGCCGGAGATCGCCGCCGTGAGCACCACGAAGTTCATGATCCCGGCCAGCGCGGGGATGTGCAGGGAGGCGAGCGCGGTGACGAACGGGGACTCGTCTCCGGAGTACTCGTCCGTGGGCAGCAGCATGGAAAGCACCAGGATGGAGCCGACGTAGAACAGGGCGATGCGCAGCACCACGGAGTTGATGGCCTTGGGCATGGACTTCTCCGGGTCCTTGGCCTCGCCCGCGGACACGCCCACGATCTCGATCGCGGAGAAGGAGAAGACCACGCCGGTCATCACGACCACCAGCACGAGCACTCCCCGTGTGGCGAAGCCGCCGCTCCACAGGTTGGTGACCGACGCCGCGGTGGGGGCGTGGAAGATGTCACCGGCGACCACCAGGACGAGGCCCGCCGCCAGGAAAAGCAGGATCGCGAGCACCTTGACCATGGCCGCCCACGTCTCGATGAACCCGTAGAGCTTCACGCTGAGCAGGTTGCAGCCCACGATCGTCATCGCCGCGACCAGGGACGGGATCCATCCCGGGATCTCTGGCCACCAGAACTGCACGTACACCGCGAGCGCGGCGATCTCGCCCACCCCGGCCACGGCGGAGAGCGCTACATAGATCCACCCCGTCATGAACGCGAAGCGGTCGCCCACGAACTCGCGCGCGTAGGAGACCCACGCGCCCGTGGTGGGGCGGTGGATCACGAGCTCCCCCAGGGCGCGCATGAGCAGGTACACCACGGCGGAGACCACCAGGTAGGAGACGACCAGCGCGGGGCCCGCCGCCGCGAGGCGCCCGCCGATGCCCAGGAACAGACCCACGCCGATGGCACCACCGATGCCGATCATCTGGATCTGGAAGTGGCCCAGGGACTTCTTGTACCCCTGGTCCCCCCTCTCGTGGAAAACGGGCATGGGGCCGGTGGCCGGGGCCTGTGGATCGAAGGGCATGGTGTTCTCCTGCTGTGCGAGGTGGGGCACATCCGCGCGAGAGGCCAGTGGCCCGTCCACACCCCGGGGCGGGGGTGGCCGATGCCGTTGCCTCGAGGGTAGTCGCCGCGCGGGGGGCGACCCCGGCTTGCGTCAGCCCCTCCCGGGCGCGGGCCGGGTGAGCGGGCCGGGGGCCGCGCGTGGTCACCGGTCACGGTCGGTCGCCGCCGGGTCACGGCCCGTCATGGCCCGTGACGTCGCGTGACACGGGGCACACCCGCGCGAGACGATGGGCGGACTCGCCCGCTCGCCCGAGCACGACGTCGTGCCCGGAACCCGGTGCGCGGACCACGCACACGACCCCGAGGACGGCACCACCATGGCACTCGACGTGATCTTCACGAACGGCTCCATCCACACGCAGGACCCCGGGCACCCCCTGGTGCACGCGCTGGGGGTGCACGGCGGCAGGATCGTGAGCGTGGACGAGCAGCTGCCCCGTGAGGCCTTCGACCGAGTGGTGAACCTGCGCGGCGCCACGGTGGTCCCGGGCTTCCACGACGCGCACTGCCACCTGAGTCTGCTCGGCGAGGCGCTCGTGCAGGTGGACGTGAGCCCGCGGGCTGCGCCCACCATGGCGGAGCTGCTGGAGCGGATCGGCGCGGCCGCGCGAGACTCGGAGCCGGGCGAGTGGGTCATGGGCCAGGGCTACGACCAGAACTACCTGGACGGCCACCACCCGCTGGCTGTGGAGCTGGACGCCGTGGCCCCGCTGAACCCTGTGTGGCTGTGGCACAACTCGCGCCACATGGCGGTAGCGAACTCGGCCGCCTTCGCGGTGGCCGGCTACCCGGGGCGCGCCGGCTTCACCGTCCCGGAGGGCGGCCGCGTCCCGCTGGACGACGACGGCTCGGCACAGGGCCTGCTCGAGGAGACCGCCCGCGCGCTGGTCTCGGACCACCTCCCGGCCAAGACCACGCGCGTGGTGGCCGAGCAGATCGGGGCCGCGGGCGACGTCGCCGTGGCCGCGGGAATCACGTCCATCACCGAACCGGGGCTCGGGGCCCCCGCGCACCTGGGCCAGTCCCCCACGGACATCGCCGCCTACCAGCTCGCCCGGGACGAGGGGCTGCTGCGCGTGCGCGCCACCGTGATGCCCTACCTCACAACCCTGCACCCCGTGGACCCCACCGGGCTCACGGTGGCCGAGCCGTACCCGCACGAGGGCCAGGGGTTCGGACTGGATCTCGGCATCCGCTCCGGGATGGGCGACGAGTGGTTGCGCATCGGCGCGGTCAAGGTGCTCTCGGACGGCTCGCTGATCGGGCGCTCCGCGCTGATGACGGTGGGCTACGAGCCCGAGACCTCCCCCGCGGACGACGCTCTGTCCGCGGAGGGCGAGCCCCACTCCTGCGCCGCGGAGGAGAACCTCGGATACCTGCAGTTCCCCCGCGAGTGGCTCGAGGCCCGACTCGTGGCCGCCCACGAGAACGGCTGGCAGCTGGCCGTCCACGCCATCGGCGACGGCGCCGTGGACGTGGTCCTGGACATCATCGAGGAGGCCCAGCGCCGGTTCCCGCGCGAGGACTGCCGCCACCGCATCGAGCACTTCGGAGTGGCCAGCGAGGAGCAGGTGGCACGCGCGGCGTCGCTCGGCGTGGTCCCCGTGCCGCAGGGCAGGTTCGTCAACGAGCTCGGCGATGGCATGGCCCGTGCGCTCGGGCCCGAGCGCACCCGGTTCTGCTACCGCATGAAGTCCCTGCTGGAGGCAGGCATGACGGTGCCCGCCTCCACGGACGCGCCCATCGTGGACTACCCGCCGCTGTCCAACATCCACGACATGGTCAACCGCCGCACCGCCTCCGGAGCAGACTTCGTCCCGGAGGAGCGCATCACCGTGGACGAGGCGCTGCACGCCTACTCCGTGGCCAGTGCGCAGGCCTCCCACCAGGAGCACGAGAAGGGATCCCTGAGCGTGGGCAAGCTCGCGGACTTCGTGGTGCTCTCCGAGGACATCTACGCGGTGGACCCCACGAGCATCAAGGACATCGGGGTCACCGCCACGGTGATCGGTGGCGAGGTGGTCCACGGGAGCCTGTGAGCGCACGCGCCGTCGACCACACGCACCGGCGGCCGCACGCACCGCCCACCGCTCCCGCCGTCGACCGATCACGCCGCGGGGTCCGCCCGGGACGGCCCGCGGGCCGTGCGCACCCGACGGCGCACGTGCGGACCGCGCCGATCTCGACGGCGCGGCGGTAGGCTCACGGGACCACCGCCCACGTGGCGCGGGTCACCCCGGCCACCCCGGGTGACCGGGACCGCGAGCATCCCGGGCCCCCGCCAGGACACACAGGAGTAGACATGCCCGAGCAGTCGGCCGGCCACCTGATCGTCGAGTCCCTCGAGGCCCACGGCGTGGACCGCGTGTTCACCGTGCCCGGGGAGAGCTTCCTGGACGTGCTGGACGGGCTCCACGACTCGTCCGTGCAGAACGTGGTGTGCCGCCAGGAGGGCGGGGTGACCTACATGGCGGAGGCCCACGGCAAGCTGACCGGCCGCCCGGGCGTGGCCATGGTGACCCGCGGACCGGGCGCGTCCAACGCGTTCGTGGGCGTGCACCTCGCGTGGCAGGACTCCACTCCCCTGGTGCTCTTCGTGGGCCTGGTGCCCGTGGCGCACCGGGAGAAGGAGGCTTTCCAGGAGTTCGACCCGCACCAGTGGTTCGGCTCCCAGGCCAAGCGGGTGATGGTCCTGGACGACCCGGACCGGGCCTCCGAGTACGTGGCGGAGGCGTTCTTCGCCGCGAGCTCCGGGCGCCCCGGCCCCGTGGTGGTGGGACTGCCGGAGGACGTCATCACCCAGCGCACGGACGCCCCCGTGGTCCCGCCGCTGCCCGTGGCCGAGGGCGCGGTCTCCGCGGAGGAGCTCTCCGAGCTGGCAGCCGCACTGGAGACGGCCGAACGGCCGGCCATCATGCTCGGCGGGCCGCGGTGGACCCCCGAGGCCGCCGCGCTGGTCACCGGCTTCGCGGAGCGCCACGGCATCCCCGTGGTCTCCGACTGGCGCGCCGGGGACAGGATCCGCACCGACTCCCCCGTGGCCGTGGGCGAGCTCGGCTACAGCCGCACCGAGGACACCGTGCGTGTGCTCACGGAAGCGGACCTGCTGCTGGTGGTGGGCACCACCCTCTCGGACATCCCCACCGACGGCTTCACGCTGCGCCAGCAGCACTCGGCACGCAACTGGGTGGTCAACGTGGACGCCGGGCTGCGCCAGCACTCCGGGGCGGTGACCCGGCACATCCTGGCGAGCCCCGTGGCCTTCGGGAGCGCCGTCGCCGGCATGGAACTCGGTGAGCACCCCGACTGGACGGACTGGCTCGAACCCGCCGCCAACGCGCACCGCGAGCACATGCGCATCCCGTCGTCCGCCGGGAACAACGCTCCCGGGACCGCGGACATGGAGCTGGTGGTGAAGGCGCTGCTGCCCCACCTGCCCGAGGACACCGCCGTGACCACCGGCTCGGGCAACCACACCGCGTGGGCGCAGCGCTACGTGCCCAAGGGCGGCTACCCGTGCCACTTCTCGGTGCGCAACGGGACCATGGGCTACTCCGTGCCCTCCGCCGTCGCCGTCTCCCTGGCCCAACCCGAGCGCTTCGTGCTCTCGGTCTCCGGGGACGGCGAGTTCCTCATGAACTCGCAGGAGCTCGCCACCGCGGTGCAGTACGGCGCGCGCCCGCTGATCGTGGTTGTGGACAACGGCCAGTACGGAACCATCCGTGCGCACCAGGAGCGCCACTACCCCGGCCGGGTCTCCGGCACGCAGCTGTGCAACCCGGACTTCGCCGCAGTGGCCCGCGGCTACGGGGCGCACGGTGCGCGGCTGGAGCGCAACGAGGACATCGAGGGCGTCATCGCCGACGCCGTGCGCGCCGTCACCGAGGACCGGGTCCCGGCCGTGGTGCACGTGGTCGCGGACCCGGCGAAGCTGCTGCCCGGCATGTAGCTGTCCCCGCAACGGCGGCGTACCGCACCCCTCGGGTCTGCGACGGGGTCGCCGTAGGGTGGTCCGTGACGATCGGCGGCCACCAGCCGCTGCCGTGCTCGGCGCACCACGAGGAGTCCCACCATGCACCGCCTGTTCCACAACGCCACGGTCCACGCCATGAACCCGGCCACCGGCTGGACGCCCCAGGGCCAGTGGCAGTCCCACAGCATGGCGCACCCGAACGCGCTGCTGACCTCCGGGGACCGCATCCTGGCCGTGGGCGACTACCGCGAGCTGAAGGACCAGGCGCCGCTGGGCACGGAGCGCACGGACCTGGGCGGTGGGTTCGTGATGCCGGGCATGGGGGACGGCCACATCCACTCCGCCATGTACTCCCGCTCGCTCATCGAGCCGGACATGCGCCACTGCACGGACCTGGACTCCGCGCTGGCGGTCCTGCGCCCGTTCGTGGAGCGGGCCATGGCGGACGAGTCGATCACCTGGATCTTCGGCGGGCAGTGGAACATCAACGCGTGGACCACCACCGAGCTGCCGGACCGCCATGTCCTGGACACCGTGGCCCCGGACATTCCCGTGGCCCTGAGCTCCCTGGACCTGCACACCCTGTGGCTGAACTCGAAGGCGCTGCAGGAGCTCGGCCTGGACCGCACCGTGAAGGACCCGGACGGCGGCGAGTTCGAGCGCTACGAGGACGGCGAGCTCACGGGTGTGCTGCGCGAGGCCGCGGCCATCCCCATCCGGGACGGGCTCATGCAGTCGGACGTGTCCGGGGACATCGACAGCTACCTCCCCCTCGGGCAGCGCGAGCTGCTGAAGCGCGGCATCACGTCCATCCACGACATCGACGGCGTGGACTGCCTCCACGCCTACCGCAAGCTCCGCGAGCGCGGTGAGCTGGACATCCGCGTGCACAAGATCCTGCGCCAGGAGCAGATCCACGAGTTCATCCGCCGCGGGATCCGCACGGGCGCCGGTGACGAGTGGATCTCCATGGGCCCCCTCAAACTCTTCGCGGACGGCGCCCTGGGCTCCCACACGTGCCACATGTCCGAGCCGTGGCCCGGCACCCAGGACCACGGGATGAGCGTCATGGAGCCCGCTGAGCTCGACCACTGGATCCACCTGGCCGCCGCGGCGGGGATCGCCTCGGCGGTGCACGCGATCGGGGACCAGGCCGCCAGCGAGGCCCTCGACGCCATCGCCACCACCAGCTCCATCTCCCGCGCGTTCGGGCTGCGCCACCGCATCGAGCACGCGCAGTACATCAAGCGCGGGGACGTCCCCCGGCTGCGGGAGCTCGGGGTCACCGCGTCCATGCAGCCCGTGCACTGCACCTCGGACATGCCCATGAACGGCTTCCTGGAGGGCCGGGACCTCGTGGCCTACGGGTGGAACAGTCTGCGCGCGGCCGGAGCCGAGCTCGTCTTCGGCTCGGACGCCCCGGTGGAGGACCCCAACCCGTTTTACGGCATCCACGCCGCCATCACCCGCACCCGCGACGGGCTCCCCGAGGGCGGCTGGCAGCCCCACGAGACCATCACGCGCCCCGAGGCCGTGGACTACTACACCCACGCCGTGGCCCGCGCCTCCTACGAGGAGAACCTCAAGGGCTGCCTCGCCCCCGGGATGCTCGCGGACTTCGTGTGCGTGGACCGGGACGTCTTCGCCGAGGACGCGCAGGCCGTGCGGGACACCGCGGTGCGCACCACCGTGGTGGGCGCCCAGATCCGCTACCAGCGCGAGGACTGAGGCGGGCGCGGAGACCGCGCCGGTCGGCGTCGTCCTCGGAGGCGACGCCGCCCGCTCGCCGTACGCGGCGACGTCGCCCGCGCACGGCACAGAGCGATGTCGCCCGCCTTCCGCGCGGGGGCTCAGTGCCGGACATGGCCGGGCAGTCAGGCGCTCAGCTGCAGGCGTCGCACCCGCACGTCGGCCGGCGGTCAGCCACAGTGCCGGGCCGATGACGGGCCGCCAGTGTCAACAGCAGCTGCTGAGCGGGCGTGCGCGGCCTTGTTCTTCGCGGGCGTCCAGATCGCCACGAGCCACAGGACCGCGGCTACCGCACCCAGGGCGAACATGAACTGGGCGATCGGTGACGGAACGAGCGGGTTCATGGGGCCCTCCGGGGTTCGTTGGCCCGTGACACGAGGCGTCTTTCACGGCGAGATCCTCGTCCCGCCAGAATGCGACGACGCCCCCGCACCTACCACGGTGCGGGGGCGTCGTCGACCGGGGCCCTACTTCTTCTTGGGCGTGTGGATCAGCTTCTTGTTGGCGAACTCCTCGATGCCGAACGGGCCGAGCTCACGGCCCACGCCGGAGCGCTTGACGCCGCCGAAGGGCAGGTCCGGGGCCGTGTCAGTGACGGCGTTGACGAAGACCATGCCGGAGTCCACGCGCTGCGCGACCTCCAGGGCCGCGGCCTCGTCCGCGCCGAACACGGAGCCGCCCAGGCCGAACGGCGAGGAGTTGGCGAGCTCCACAGCCTCGTCCACGTCCTTGACCTTGTAGACCACGGCCACGGGACCGAAGATCTCTTCCGCGTACGCACGCATCTCGGGGGTGACGTCCGCGAGCAGGGTGGGTTCGATCCAGGCGCCCGGCTTGTCGGGCTTTCCGCCACCGGCCAGCACGGTGGCGCCCTTGGCCACGGCGTCCTGGACCTGCTCCATGATCTCGTCCCGGGCACCCACGGTGCTCACCGGGCCCACGAAGGTCTTCTCATCCGTGGGATCCCCCGGGGTGATGCCCTGCACGGCCTGCGCGAAGTTCTCCACGAACGTGTCGTAGGCGTCCTCCAGCACGATGAAGCGCTTGGAGTTCGTGCAGGCCTGGCCGCTGTTGCTCATGCGCCCGGAGACCGCCTGCTTCACGGTGCGCTCCACGTTGGAGTCGTCCAGCACGATGAACGGGTCCGAGCCGCCCAGCTCCAGCACAACCTTCTTGAGGTTCTTGCCGGCGGTGGCCGCGACGGACGCGCCCGCCCGCTCCGAACCGGTCAGGGACACGCCCTGCACCGCCGGATCCGGGATGATGATCTCCGCGACCTGGTCGTTGGACGCGAACACGTTGATGTAAACGTCCTCGGGGAAGCCCGCCTCGTGGAAGAGCTGCTCCTGCACGAGCGCGGACTGCGGGACATTGCCCGCGTGCTTGAGGATGACCGTGTTGCCCAGCATCACGTTCGGGGCCGCGAACCGCGCCACCTGGTAGTAGGGGAAGTTCCACGGCATGATCCCCAGCAGCACGCCCGTGGAGTCCAGCACCACGCGAGCCTCCCCGCCCGTGGACGGGTTGAGGGTGCGGCCCTTCATGAACTCCTCCGCGTTGTCCGCGTAGTAGTCGTAGATCGCGGCCGCGATCTGCACCTCACCGGCGGCTTGCTGGGCGGGCTTGCCCATCTCCAGTGTGATCAGAGCGGCCAGCTCGTCCTGGCGCTCGCGGTAGAGCTCGGCCATGCGGTGCATCATGGCGGCGCGCTCCGCCACCGGCACGTTGCGCCAGCTCTTGTACTCCTCGGCGGAGCGGGCGACGGTGTCGCGCACCTCCTGGTCCGAGGCGGTCTCGAATTCCTTGACGGTTTCCCCTGTGGCGGGGTTGATCGTTGCGTAAGCCATGGTGCGAGCCTATGCGGCGTCACACCGCTTCGACAGGGCGTTCACGCAGGGCGATAGGTCGGCCGCCGGCAACGTCGTCGTCGTGCGCCACGGGGCCGCGCGCCACCCGTGGCCGGAGTCACCGGACGCCGCCGCGCGAAAACCGCCGCGAGGATGCCGTGCACCGCGCTGCGGAGTCCGCGAAGTCACGGAGCGACAACCACTAAGGGAGGCCTTGCCCCCGGGCATACGATGGACAGGAAGGACTCTGTCCGAACACCCCCGCGAGCGCACGTGAACGAACCGCGCGCGGATTCTGAAAGGAACGAGATTTGAGCATCAAGGACAAGGTGTCAGAGGTTCTCGACGCCACCCCCAAGGGACTGCTGATCAACGGCGAGTGGCGCGACGCCTCGGACGGCGGGACGTTCGACGTCGAGAACCCCGCGACCGGCGAGGTGCTCGCGACCCTGGCCTCGGCCACGGAGGACGACTCTCGCGCGGCCATGGACGCCGCCGCGGACGCCCAGGAGTCCTGGGCCCGCACCAGCACCCGCGAGCGCTCCGAGATCCTGCGCCGAGCGTTCGACCTCGTGCAGGAGCACAAGGACGACCTCGCGCTGCTGATGACCCTGGAGATGGGCAAGCCCTTCAAGGAGGCCCAGGGGGAGGTCGTCTACGGCGGCGAGTTCCTGCGCTGGTTCTCCGAGGAGGCCGTGCGCCACTACGGCCGCTACGCGTCCACCCCCGAGGGCAACCTCAAGATGATCGTGACCCACAAGCCCGTGGGCCCGTGCCTGCTGATCACCCCGTGGAACTTCCCGCTGGCCATGGCCACGCGCAAGGTCGCGCCCGCCGTCGCCGCCGGGTGCACCATGATCCTCAAGCCCGCGCGCCTGACCCCGCTGACCTCCCAGTTCTTCGCGAAGCTCATGGTCGAGGCTGGCCTGCCCGACGGTGTGCTCAACGTCGTCTCCTCGGCCTCCGCGTCCAACGTGTCCGGGCCCATCATGGCGGACCCGCGGCTGCGCAAGGTCTCCTTCACGGGCTCCACCCCCGTGGGCAAGCAGCTCATGAAGACTGCCACGGACCACGTGCTGCGCACCTCCATGGAGCTGGGCGGCAACGGTCCGTTCATCGTCTTCGAGGACGCGGACCTGGACAAGGCCGTGGACGGCGCCATGGCCGCCAAGATGCGCAACATGGGCGAGGCCTGCACCGCGGCCAACCGCTTCCTGGTGCACGAGTCCGTGGCTGAGGAGTTCTCGCAGAAGTTCGCCGCAAAGCTCGCCGCGCTCAAGCCCGGCAACGGCCTGGACGAGGACTCCACCGTGGGCCCCCTGGTGGAGAAGAAGGCCCGCGACAGCGTGGCCGAGTTCGTGCAGGACGCCCTGGACAAGGGCGCGAAGGCGGAGGTCGGTGGCAAGGCCGTGGACGGCCCCGGCTACTTCTTCGAGCCCACCCTGCTCACCGGCGTGACCGAGGAGTGCCGCGTGTTCACCGAGGAGATCTTCGGTCCCGTGGCTCCCGTCATCACGTTCACGGACGAGGACGACGCCGTGCGCCTGGCCAACAAGACCGAGTACGGCCTGGCCTCCTACGTCTTCACTGAGGACATCTCCCGCGCGCTGCGCATCGGCGAGCGCATCGAGTACGGCCTGCTGGGCCTGAACGTGGGTGTGATCTCCAACGCCGCTGCACCGTTCGGCGGCGTGAAGGAGTCCGGCCTGGGCCGGGAGGGCGGCGCCGAGGGCATCGAGGAGTACACCACGGTCCAGTACATGGGCCTGCCCTCTCCCTGGGCCTGATCCGCCCTCTCCGCACGAGCACCCTGCACGAAAGGAACACCCACATGGCAGACATCGAGTACCGGCTCCCTCAGAAGCGCGAGCTCAAGACCAGCATCCCCGGCCCCAAGTCCCAGGCGCTGACGGAACGCCGCAAGAAGGCCGTCTCGGCTGGCGTCGCCTCCTCCCTGCCCGTCTTCGCGGACGAGCTGGACGGCGGCGTGATCCGGGACGTGGACGGCAACCAGCTCGTGGACCTCGGCTCCGGCATCGCCGTGACCTCCGTGGGTGCCTCCGCACCCAAGGTGGTCTCGCGCGTGCAGGACGCCGTGGCCAAGTTCACGCACACGTGCTTCATGGTCACCCCGTACGAGGACTACGTGAGCGTGGGCGAGAAGATCGCCGCGCTGACCCCCGGCTCGTTCGAAAAGCGCACCGCGCTGTTCACCTCCGGCTCCGAAGCCGTGGAGAACGCCGTGAAGATCGCGCGGGTGCACACGAAGCGTCAGGCAGTGGTCGTCTTCGACCACGCCTACCACGGCCGCACGAACCTCACGATGGCCATGACCGCCAAGGTGATGCCCTACAAGCAGGGCTTCGGACCGTTCGCCAACGAGGTCTACCGCGTTCCCATGTCCTACCCGTTCCGGGATCCGGAGGGCATGACGGGCGAGGAGGCCGCCCGCCGCGCGCTGGGCATCGTGGAGAAACAGGTGGGCGCGGAGAACGTGGCCGCCGTGGTCATTGAGCCCATCCAGGGTGAGGGCGGCTTCATCGTCCCCGCCGAGGGCTTCCTGCCCGCGCTGTCCTCCTGGTGCCGGGACAACGGCGCCGTGTTCGTGGCGGACGAGGTGCAGGCCGGCGTGGCCCGCGCGGGCCGCTGGTTCGCGTCTGAGTACGAGGGCGTGGAGCCGGACCTGGTGACCTTCGCCAAGGGCATCGCCGGCGGCATGCCGCTGTCCGGCGTGGTGGGCCGTGCCGAGATCATGGACGCCGTGCACGGCGGTGGCCTGGGCGGCACCTACGGCGGCAACCCCGTGGCCTGCGCGGCCGCGCTGGGCGCCCTGGAGACCATCGAGGAGTGGGACCTCGTGGACCGCGCGCTCGAGATCGAGTCGATCATCAAGGAGGAGCTCGGCTCCCTCGCCGAGTCCTCCCCGATCGTGGGCGAGCTGCGCGGACGCGGCGCGATGATTGCGCTGGAGTTCGTGGAGCCCGGTTCCAAGGACCCGAACCCGGAGGCGGCCAAGCAGATCGCGGCCACCTGCCTCGAGAAGGGTGTAGCCATTCTGACCTGCGGCACCTACGGCAACATTGTGCGCCTGCTGCCCCCGCTGGTCATCGACTTCGACCTGCTGCGCGACGGCCTGCGCGTCTTCGCCAAGGCCATCGAGGATGCCGGCGCCTGATCCCGAGGATCTGACGCCACGCGCTCCACGAGGAGCGTCCCCAGCGGGCGGGCGGTGACCGGTTCTCCGGTTGCTGCCCGCCCGTTCGTCCTCCGCCCGCTCTTCCTCGGTTCCGACGACGACGCCGCGCCGCGCCTTTGCTGCCTCGGCTCCGCAGCACGCAGTACGGGGATGTGGAGGTGCGGAGGCCGCGCACGAAACACCCCTGTCACACCGTCTGTGGTAGAACTCACCTGTCCCACCCGGAACCTGCCGCCCGCACTCAGCATCAGGCACCGGCCCGTTCCACCCTGCACCCGGCCGACGGCCGAAAGGAACTCTGATGAGCAACGACGGCGCACCGCACGGCGGCGCACCCTCCGGCAGCTCCGCGGCCACCACGGCCACTGCGGCCGGCGGAGACTCCCCCGAGATCACCCACAAGGCCCTGCGATCACGCCACGTCACCATGATCACGCTGGGCGGGATCATCGGCGCGAGCCTGTTCGTGGGCTCCGGCAACGTGATCCGCATGGTCGGACCGGCCGCAGTGCTGTCCTACCTGCTGGGCGGGCTGCTCGTGTTCCTGGCCATGCGGATGCTCGGCGAGATGGCCGCCGCCCGGCCGGCCGTGGGCTCCTTCATGGAGTACGCGCGCGTGGGCCTCGGGGAATGGGCCGGCTACTTCGTGGGATGGCTCTACTGGTACTTCTGGGTGGGTGTGATCGCGTTCGAGGCCGTGGTGGGTGGATCGCTGCTCGCGGGGTGGTTCCCAGCCATGCCCGTGTGGCTGGGCTCCGTGATCCTGCTGCTGATCTTCACGGGCACCAACCTGATCTCCGTGCGCTCGTTCGGGGAAGTGGAGTTCTGGCTCGCGAGCGTCAAGGTGGCGGTGATCGTCGCGTTCCTCGCCGTGGGGACCCTCTTCGCGTTCGGGCTGTGGCCCGGCGCCGGCTTCTCGATCCCGAACCTGTGGCAGCACGGCGGCTTCGCCCCTGAGGGTGGCTGGGCCGTAGTCTCAGGCGTGGCCGTGGTGATCTTCTCCTACTTCGGCACGGAGATCGCCGTGATGGCCGCCGCGGAGTCCGAGGACCCCGCCAAGGGCATCCGCCAGGCCACCGTGACCGTGGTGTGGCGCATCCTGATCTTCTTCGTGGGCTCCATCCTGCTGATCGTGACCATCGTGCCGTGGAACCAGCTTCCGGACCCGGACGAGCAGGCACCGTTCGTGTACGTCTTCGACCTCTTCGGGGTGCCCGGCGCGGAGACGATCATGAGCATCGTCATCTTCACCGCAGTGTGCTCCGTGCTGAACTCCGGGCTGTATTCCGCAGCGCGCATGTTCTCCGCTCTCGCGGCGGAAGGACTGGCTCCGCGCATCGTGGCACGGAAGTCCAAGAACGGCGTTCCCGTGGTCGCCGTGATTGCCTCCACCCTGGGCGGATATGCGGCGGTGTTCGTGAACTTCCTGGCCCCGGAGTCCGGGATCTTCGACTTCATCATGAACTCTGCGGGTCTCGTGGCTCTGTTCGTGTACGTGTTCGTGGCGATCACCCAGATGAAGCTGCGCTCGCGGATGAGCCCCGAGGAGCGCGCCAACCTCAAGCTGAAGATATGGCTGCACCCGTGGCTCGGCATCCTGGTGATCGTGGCCGTCGCGGGGATCGTGGTGGTCATGCTGGTCTCGGACGACGCGAGCCGCACCCAGGTGTGGACGAGCCTCGTGGCCGTCGGTGTGCTGGCCGTGTTCTGGCCGCTCGTGCGCCGCAACCTGCGACGCCGCCGGACACCCAGAGCCGCGGCTCCCGCCACGACGCCCACGGCCTGATCCACCACCGTCCACCGACCGTGCGCGAGAGGATCCCATGGAGCACTTCCCCACCCTGACCGAGACCGTGGCGGCGCTGCGCCGCGGTGAGACGACCAGCGAGGCACTCACCTCGGACGCCCTGGACCGCATCGACGCGCTGAACGGGCATCTGGGGGCGTTCGTCCACGTGGCGCGGGATGCGGCAGTGGTCAGCGCCCGCGCCGCGGACGAGAGGCTGTCCGCGGGCCAGCGCCCGGCCGACGCAGTCCGAGGCGGGACCGGCCGTGCCTCGGACGCCCCCGGTGGGTTGACCACCCTGCCCGCGCTGCTGGGGGTTCCCACCGCGCTCAAGGACGGGCACGACGTCGCCGGGATGCCCACCTCCTGGGGCAGCCTCGCATCGCGGGACGGGCACGGTGATCTGGCCCGCGCTCAGCGTTCCGACGAGCTCTCCGGGACGCTCGAGGCCGCCGGGGCCGTGATCCTGGGCAAGACGCAGGTGCCAGAGTTCCTGCTCAACAGCTATTCCGAGAACCGCATGTACCCGGCGGCACGCAACCCGTTCGCCCTGGACTGCTCCCCCGGTGGATCGTCCGGGGGTCAGGCCGCGACGGTCGCGGCGGGGATCCTGCCGGGCGCGATCGGCTCGGACGGCGGCGGCTCCGTGCGCATCCCCGCCGCGGCGTGCGGTCTCATCGGGCTGAAGCCCAACCGCGGTCGGGTCCCCAGCAGCGACGCGCTCTCCAACGTGGGGCAGCTGGGCGTGAACGGGCCGATTGCCCGCACCGCTGAGGACGCCGCCCTGCTCATGGACGTGCTGTGCCGCACCCCCGGCCACGACCGGATCCCGCGGCCCGTGGCGGCAGCACCTGAGAACTCCTTCCGCGACGTCGTCCGCGCCGCCCACCGCGGAGACACGCCCTGGGGCGAGCGGCCCCTGCGGATCGGCGTGACCACGCAGTCCCCGTTCGACGGCACCTACGACGTGCAGGTCTCCCCCGAGGCGCGCACCGCCCTGGAGCGGGGCGTGCGGCAGCTCGAGGATCTCGGGCACACGGTGGAGACTGTGGACCTCGGATTCGATCCCGCCTACCCCGAGGCTTTTTCCGCCCTGTGGACCACCGCCACGGGCCAGCTGCCCCTGGAGGGCCGGGAGCACCTGCTCACCGGACTCGCGCGCACGTTCCGCGCCCGCGCCCTGCAGCGAGGGGCCGTGGAGCTCGCGGACGCCGTGGCCGTGCTGCGCGGCATCGAGGCGGACGTGATCCGGCGGTTCGCGGACCTGGACATGCTCCTGACGCCCGCGCTGGCCATGCCGCCCCGGCCCGTGGGGTGGTTCCACGAGGGGTACGACATCGCGGACCCCGCTGGGGCGGACCAGGACTACGAGCGCCAGTGCCAGTACACGCCGTGGACGTCCGTGGTGAACGTGGTGGGACTGCCTGCCATCACGTACCCCACCACGTGGGCCGTTCCCGCCACGGGCGACTACCCGGGCCCCGTGCCCATGGGCGTCCAGCTGATCGGCGGACCGTCCTCGGAGGCCCGGCTGCTCGCGCTCGTCGCCCAGCTGGACCCGGCGACGACGCCGCGCGCGCACCTCGTCGCCTGACCCGCCGTCTCGCCGCGCCCCCTCCCCCGGACCGCAGCGCCCGATTCCGCGGGACGGCCACGTGCCGCCGTCGAGTCCCCGTGACCGTGACGAAGGCATCCCACCCGCGCGGCGTCGCCATCCCTGGCAGGATCCGGCACGCACGGAACTGGATGTGCCGCCTGACGGGACGCGGATTCGGGACTAGGTTGGTGACATGACCAACCGTGCGGGCACCGTCGCCCAACCCAGTGACCTCGTGGACATCGACCAGCTCCTGGCCGCGTACTTCGACCGCGTACCGGACGCGGACGATCCTGACCAGCGCGTGGTGTTCGGCACCTCCGGGCACCGCGGGTCCTCACTGAAGACCTCGTTCAACGAGAACCACATTGCGGCGATCACCCAGGCGATCGTGGAGTACCGCACGGCGCAGGGCATCACCGGCCCCCTGTTCATGGGCAAGGACACGCACGCGCTGTCCGGACCCGCGCAGGACACCGCGCTGCAGGTGCTCGCGGCCAACGGCGTGCGCACCCTGCTGGACTCCCGGGACGGCTTCACGCCCACCCCGGCGCTGTCCCACGCAATCCTCACGTACAACGCCTCCGAGCCCGAGGACCGCGCGGATGGCATCGTGATCACCCCGTCCCACAACCCGCCCACGGACGGCGGCTTCAAGTACAACCCCCCGCACGGCGGTCCCGCGGACACGGACGCCACCGAGTGGATCGCGAACCGCGCCAACGACCTCATCGCGGCGGGCCTCGATGGCGTGGAGCGGGTGCCCCTGGAGGAGGCCGCCGCCGCGGAGACCACCGGGACCTTCGACTTCCTGGACAGCTACGTGTCCGCGCTGCCGCAGATCATCGACCTCGACGCCATCCGGGAGTCCGGGCTGCACATCGGCGCGGACCCCATGGGTTCCGCCTCGGTCGCGTACTGGGAGGAGATCGGCCGGCGCTTCGGGCTGAACCTCGACGTCGTGAACCCCACCGTGGACCCGCAGTGGGCGTTCATGACCCTGGACTGGGACGAGAAGATCCGCATGGACTGCTCCTCCCCGTTCGCCATGGCATCCCTGATCGGCAACAGGGACCGCTACGACATCGCCACGGGCAACGACGCCGACAGCGACCGCCACGGCATCGTCACCCCGGACGCCGGGCTCATGAACCCCAACCACTACCTCGCCGTGGCCATCGACTACCTCTACCGCAACCGCGAGGGCTGGCGGGAGGACGCCGGGGTGGGCAAGACCCTGGTCTCCTCCTCCATCATCGACCGCGTGGCCGAGTCCCTGGGGCGGCGCCTGGACGAGGTGCCCGTGGGCTTCAAGTGGTTTGTCCCCGGTCTGCTGGACGGCTCCGTCGGCTTCGGCGGCGAGGAGTCCGCCGGTGCGTCCTTCCTGCGGCTGGACGGCTCCGCGTGGACCACGGACAAGGACGGCATCATCATGGCCCTGCTCGCTGCGGAGATCACCGCGCGCACCGGCAAGACGCCTTCTCAGCGCTACCGCGAGCTCACCGAGCAGTTCGGCGACCCCGTCTACCAGCGCATTGACGCCCCGGCGAACCGCGAGCAGAAGGCCGCGCTCAAGAAGCTGTCCCCCGAGCAGGTCACCGCGGACACCCTGGCCGGTGAGCGCATCACCGCCAAGCTCACAGAGGCACCCGGCAACGGCGCGGCGATCGGCGGACTGAAGGTCACCACGGAGAACGCCTGGTTCGCGGCCCGCCCCTCCGGCACGGAGGACGTCTACAAGATCTACGCGGAGTCCTTCAAGGGCGAGGAGCACCTGAAGCAGGTCCAGCAGGAGGCGAAGGCGCTGGTGGACTCGGTGATCGGCTGAGTGCCGCGGTGCGGGCACGTCCCGCGCTGGCAGGCTGTCCAGGGGCCGCTGAGCGGTACGGGGTGCTCCCTCCCGTGCCACTCGGCGGCCCCTCTTTGTCGTCGGACAGCACCGACGCTTGTGCCTGTCTGAGCACTGTGCTGTGATGTCCCCGGATCAAGAAGCCCGACCATCAGCCCTCCGGCTGGTCGGCTGGCAACCGGTTGTTCGCACCCGGTGCCCCCGGAGGAAGATCCGCCGCCCGGCACCCGCCGCGCGGAAGACTGCGAAAGGTCACCATCATGAGCGTCTCCGTTCACACCCCCGAACACCCGTGCATCCACCCGGAGGACGGTTCCGCCTGCCGGAGCTACCACCCGGGGCACAACGCACACTACATCCAGGCCCGCCTGGCTTCCGAGAACCGGGACCGGTGGGTCCGGGTGGAGCTGGACCCCCCGCACGGGAACACGGTGCAGGCCACGTTCCCGGACGGCGAGACCCGCACGTGGTGGTGCCACGACCCCGCCCTGCTGGAACGGTTCCACACGCTGCAGCGCGGGGATGCGGCCTCGTTCGACCCCGGGACGTCGCTCGCCAGTGTGCAGAGCACGCCGGGTCGGCGCGCCCTGCTGCACCCGGCGGTGGTCCGGGAGCAGTGATCTCCCGGCCGTGAGACGGGGAGGACACTGCTGGCCCGGCTGATTCCGTGCCGGTTCCTCCCCACGGCTGGACGGCCGGTGGTGCGCGCCGCAGGCGCGACCCACCGGCCGTTCCGCTCAGCTCACCCCGACGGTGCGTCCCTCGGATGCGGCCGGGCGTCCGCCGTCCCAGCTGGCAGTCCTCCTGGGGAGGGGCAGTGCGGAGACACGATTCTCTGGCGTGCGGCGGAGGAAACGCCGCCATCGCACGGGAACACGCCGCACGGGTGATGTTGCGGGTCGGTGAGGTTGGCTATCTGAGGAGGATCGACCTCCGCGGCCCCAGGTCGCTCCCTTGCAGCGGGGGCAGACGCTCAAGGATGAGCACCCCGCATGAGGCACGCCCACGCCCAACCGGACCCCCTGACAGGCCTCGGCCCGTCCAGCGTGCTGCAGGCCGAGCCCTGGCAGCACTTCCTGACCGGTCTCTCGCGACGCGCTCAGACCCTTGACTGCGCCGGGTGGCACGCCCTCGTCGTCGAGGAGCGCTCCCGTGCCGGGGTGGTCTGGTACACCCCGTACGGGCCCGGCCCTGGCGCACCCCGAGCTTCTGCCCGACGCGGTGCGCGAACTGCGCTCGGCGGCGCGAGAGCACTCGGTGGCGTGGTTGCGGGTGGAGCCACAGGTGCCGTCCCCGGTGGGCACGGCCTTCGCGGCCGCCGTGCAGCGGCAGAACGCCACGACACCCGCGATCGCCGCGGGTCTGCACCGGCTCGAAGCACGGCCGGCCCCGCGGGACATCCAGCCCGCGTACACGCGGTGGGTGGATCTCACTCGCGAGCCGGAGCAGACCCTGGCCGCCATGACACGCACCAGCCGCAATCTGTGGCGGCGGCACGGGGACAAGGTCATCGCCCTGGCCTCGGACTCCCGTCCGGACGCCGCCGAGGCGGTGATCGAGCTGCAGCACCGCACCATCGGGCGCAAGGGGTTCACGGCCCAGAGCGCGGACTACCTCCGCACCGCCGCCCGCCGCGCCCGGGACGAGGCGGGCTCGGCGCGCACGCGCGCCCGGGAGGCAGCGGGCCGCATCCGTGCCGGGCTGACCGGCGGGACGCAGGCGGGTGGGAAGTAGCCACCCGGAGGGGTCAGGGGGTCATCCCACCGGGTTCTCGGGGTCCCATGCCCGCGAGTAGAAGTCCGCGGAGCGCGAGTCCAGCAGCTGCTGGTACTCCTCCGGGTCCATCGCCTGCGCCGAGCCCTGGGGAGGCTCCTGCCGCCGGACGGACGTGCCGAGGCCCGCGGCGCCGTCGTGCACCGAGAGTCCCGCCGCCTCCAGAAGAGTGGGGTACATGCTGAGCTGGTCCGCCCCGGCCCGCAGGGGCTGCCCGGCGGTCTCGCCCGGGATCCACACGCGGTTGAACACGGTGCGGTTGGGGTGGTGGTCCAGCTGATCGTGGAAGGCGTCCCCCGCGCTCATGTGCTTGAGGTGGTCGCCCATGATCACCACGGAGGTGTCCTCCAGGTAGCCCTGGGTCTTCATGTGCTCCACGAACCCGGCCACCTGGGTCATGGAGCACGCGAACACGGAGGTCACCTGGTTCTGGGTGTCCACGTCGCACGAGTTGTAGACGTGGACGGGTTCGTGGGTGTCCAGGGTCAGCATGGACAGGTTGAACGGCTGGCCCGTGCGCTCGGACTCGGCGTGCAGGCGGTCCACCTCGTCCTTGGCGTGGGCCATGAGCCGCTCGTCACTCAGGCCCCAGTCGCTGCGGAAGTTCTCCGCGGACTCGCCCGCCGCACGCCAGTCCTCCAGACCCTTGTCCTCGGTGTAGCCGTGGCTTCGCAGGAACGTGTCCTTGCCCGCGAAGGAGGAGTTGGCCCCGCCCAGGAACGTGTTCGTGTACCCGTGGTTCTGCAGCACGTCCCCCAGGCAGGTCACGCCACCCAGATACTGTTCCTGCCCGGCGCCGATGTCGGCGGAGCCTGCGTCACCCGACTCCTTGAGCGGGATCCCGCACTGCGTGGAGACGATCCCGGCCATGGTCCAGCCACCGCCCTCGTACTGCTGGAAGTCCTCGGCGCTGCGCCACCCGTCCTCGGGCCGGGTGACCTCCTCGAGCGGAGCGAAGGCGTTCTTCTCGAACAGCTGGTCGTCCGCGAGCGTGGCCTCCCCGGACTCCAGGTAGATGACCACCAGGTTGCGCTTGTCCGCGTCACTCGTGATGGTGGGCTGGACGTACGTGGAGCCGATGTCGTGAGGGGACTTCACGGCCTTGACGTACTGGGGCAGGTCCACCGCGGACGCGAAGCTCGTGCTCCCGGCCACGAACACCGCCGCCACGGTCACGGCGGAGGCCGAGCGCACGACGCCGCGGGACGACCGGGTGCCCTGCGCGCGTCGTGCTCTGCGGACCCACGCCCGACGCGCGAAGGCGATGCCCACGGTGACCAGGAGGGGAAGTACCCCGATGACCAGCACGGAGATCCACACCACGGACCCGCCGCCACCGTCTGCCTGCACGGACATCAGGTTCATGCGCATCTGCCCCACCGAGATCTGGCCCCAGTAGTGCCGGATGATCCCGCCCGCCGCGAGCAGGGTCAGTCCCAGCCAGATCAGGCCGTAGCAGAGCCCGCGACCCGTCCAGCGGCCCACTCGCCTGCCCACGCGCAGAAAACCCTCGGACATGTCTGGACCTCGTGTTCCTGGATCATCCGGTGCCAACCCGCACCGCCGCGGCCCGGGCATGGTGTGCCGTCGCGTTCGAGTTCGTGTTTTTTCAAGGGTAGGACATGTTCCGGTCACCTGCTGTTCACCTTGTGGGCCCGCGGCGGCGCCGGACACGGCAGAGAACCCTGCTGCCCGGGGAGGCATCGACCGGTCCAGCGCGAGGCTGATGCTGTCCGCAGCCGGCCCGGCGAGCGGCCGTCCCGTTCAGCCCGCGTGGGTGAGGGCCTGCACCCAGACGGCCTCCGCCATGAGGATGCCGAGTTCCAGGGCGTCACCCCAGGTCACGTCCGCGCCCTGGGTACCGGGAGAGGTCTGCGTCTGCCGATCGGCTGGCGAGCCGTCCCCGAGAAGGCCACCTTCCGGCGTCGTGCCCCCACCGGCCACCCGCACCTGCACCGTGGCGCTGCGGGCCGGGCCCGGGAGCACCCGCAGCACCGCGCCCGGCTGGATCCCCGCCTCGGCGAGCACCCGCAGGGTCTCGGGGCTCTCGTCCGAGACGCGCGTGACCCGCACGGGCTCCGGGTGGGTGACGTCCGCGAGCGGAACGGCCGGGGCGGGGGTGACCACCCCGTCCCGTGAGGGGATCGCATCCCCGTGCGGGTCCTCGGACGGGTGGCCGAGCTTGGCGTCCACACGGTCAATGAATCGGTCGGTGACGGCATGCTCGAGGACCTCGGCCTCGTCGTGGATCTCGTCCCACGCGTAGCCCAGCTCGGTGGCCAGGAACATCTCCAGGATGCGGTGGCGGCGCACCATGTGCACGGCCACGTCCCGCCCCTGCTCGGTGAGCTCGACGACCCCGTACGCGGGCCGGGTCACCAGGCCCTGTGCGGTGAGCTTCTTCAGCGCCTCCGAGACGGTGGAGGCCGCCAGGCCCATGCGCGCGGCCAGCGACGTGGTGGTCACCCGCTCCGGCTCCCACTCGCCCAGCCGCCAGATGGTCTTCAGGTAGTCCTGGGTGGCCGGGCTCAGCTCTGCGGGGTGCACGGGTTCAGGCTAGCGGCCCGCCGGGGACGTCCCCAAGGGGTCACCCTGCGGCGTTCGCGCCGGGGACGGCAGACGGGGGCGGCGCCGCTCGGGCCGTTCCCGGGACCGCGCCCGGGCTCCCGTCCGAAGTCGCTTCGGGTGCCGCGACACCCGGCGACGCCGCGCCGTCGGCTGCGCGCGAGGGGTCACCCTGCGGCGTCGTCAGGCCGTGCGACGGGGACGCGCCCGCCTGCAGGGCCGCTGCGGCGGAATGAGTCCCGCAGGAGACGTGCCATAGCGGAGCGAACACAGAAAATGGCGCTCAGATCTGCCTGTGCTCCGTTATTGCCCGGCGTGGGCCGCGGCCGCGTGCGGCTCCACGCCGGGGCTCTGCCGGGGCATCACTCGTACGTGTAGAACCCCTGCCCCGAGCTGCGGCCCATGTGGCCCTTGTCGATGAACTCCCGCTTCACCCGCTCCGCGACCCGCTGGGACTCCTCGGTCCCCGCGTTGAGGTTGATCTGGTAGTAGGTCTCCATGCCCACGTGGTCCAGGATCTGGAAGGGGCCCAGCGGCGAGCCGGTGGCCGTGCGCCACGTCTTGTCGATGTCCTCCGCCTGCGCGATGTCGTTGACCCACAGGTGCGATGCCGCCGTGAGGAACGGGACCAGCAGGGTGTTGAGGATGTAGCCCGCCTGCTCCTTCTTGATGTGGATGGGCACCATCCCGATCTGCCCGGCGAACTCCAGGACGGCCTCGGCCGCGGCGGGGTCCGTGCCCGCGTGCCCCATGACCTCAGCGGTGTTGTTGCGCCACACCTCGTTGGCGAAGTGCAGCGCCAGGAACCGCTCCGGGTGGCCTGTGGACTCGGCAATGTCACTGGGCAGCAGCGTGGAGGAGTTGGTGCACAGGACGGTCTTCTCCGGCGCGGCCGCACCGATCTGGGACCACACCTTCTTCTTGAGCTCGAGGTTCTCGGGCACCGCCTCGATCACGATGTCCGCGTCCTGCAGGGCCGCCTCGAGATCCGTGGTGCCGCTCAACCGGGCTTTGGCCGCCTCCAGTTGCCCGGGGGTGGCCGCCATGTCCCGCGTGTACAGCAGGGACAGCTTCTCCCACTTGCCGGGCAGTGCCCCGAGGATCTCCTCGCTGATGTCGTACACGGTCACGGTCTTGCCGAAGTACGCCGCCTGGAACGCGATCTGGGACCCGAGCACTCCGGATCCGATGACGGTGAGGTTCTGCAGCTCAGCCATGATGGGTTCTCCCACTTCCTCGTGAGTCTCCCCGCAGGAGGCGGTCTCCCGCGAGTCCAGGGACCACGGGCGTGGCCCTCGTCACCAACCTTACTCGCCCGTAGGTTTCCCGCCAGGGGGCGACGACGCCGCACGGCCACCTCCCGCACGCCTCTTCCGTTTCCTGCGGGGCACCGCAGCTTGACGAGCCCTGCGCCGCGCTCACCGTCCCGGCACCAGTCCGGTGCGGCGGGGTGCACGCGGCTGCCCGGCACCCCGCCGCACCGGGCCGGCAGAACGCGCCGGGCGCCGCCGCAGACAGACCGGTAGCGACCAGTACCGAATAGAATTCCGTGGGCGGCAGGTCCGGGCCGCCGTCGACAAGGAGCCCCCATGAGTTCGTCTGTGCCCCCGCCCCAGCCACCTCAACCCCAGCCCAGCGAGTCGCATGAGCCGCCGCAGACAAAGCTCGGCTCCGCACGGGACAAGACGGATGCGCCTGCTCGGCGCGGGGGCATCGTCGACCGCCTGGGCCTGAACTGGCGCCTGCACGGGGACGGCAGGCACGTGGCACCCGGAGACGTGGTGACCCCGCGGGAGCGGCTGGCGTGGCCGCGGACCATCTCGATCGGTGCGCAGCACGTGGTGGCGATGTTCGGTGCCACGTTCCTGGTGCCGCTGCTCACGGGCTTCCCGCCGGCCACCACGCTGTTCTTCTCGGGCATCGGCACGGTGCTGTTCCTCGTCATCACGGCGGGGCGGGTGCCCAGCTACCTGGGGTCCTCGTTCGCGTTCATCGCCCCGATCACCGCGTCCGTGAACCAGTACGGCCCGGGCGGCGCGCTCGGCGGCGTGATCATGGCCGGTGCCGCGCTGTTCCTGATCGGGCTGCTCGTGCAGATCGCGGGCACCGGGTGGCTGCAGAAGCTCATGCCGCCGGCGGTCACGGGCACCATCGTGGCGCTCATCGGCTTCAACCTGGCACCGTCCGCCAAGGAGAACTTCACCGCCGCGCCCGTCACCGCGCTGGTGACACTCGGTTCGATCATCCTCATCTCCGTGCTGTTCCGCGGCCTGCTGGGCCGCCTGTCCATCCTCCTGGGCGTGGCGATTGGCTACGTCACCGCCGTGATCCGCGGTGAGGTGGACTTCACCTCGATCCGCGCCGCGTGGGACGCGCAGGGGCTCTTCGGCCTCCCCCACTTCCAGTCGCCGGAGTTCCACCTCAACCTCGCGGGGTTGTTCATCCCGGTGATCCTGGTGCTGGTCGCGGAGAACATCGGGCACGTGAAGTCCGTGGCGCTGATGACCGGTGACGACCTCGATCCGTACACCGGCCGCGCCATCATGTCGGACGGTCTGGCCACCATGATCGCGGGCTCCGGCGGCGGTTCCGGCACCACCACGTACGCGGAGAACATCGGCGTCATGGCCGCCACCCGGGTCTACTCGACCGCCGCGTACTGGGTGGCCGCCCTCGTGGCGATCCTGCTCAGTGTCACTCCCGTGTTCGGCGCGGCGGTCGCGACAGTCCCCCAGGGCGTGCTGGGCGGCGCGGCCACCGTGCTCTACGGCATGATCGGCATGCTGGGCGTACGGATCTGGGTGCAGAACCGCGTGGACTTCTCCAACCCGGTCAACCTCACCACAGCAGCGATCGCGATGATCGTGGGCATCGGCGACTACACCTGGTCCTTCGCCGGGCTCGACTTCGCGGGCATCGCCCTGGGCACCGCCGCGGCCCTGGTGGTCTACCACCTCATGGCGGGCATCGCCCGGGCACGCGGTTCCGTGGGCTCGGACCCGCTCACCCCGGACACCTCGCAGAGCCCGTCACCCCTGGGCTGAGGCACGGCCCCTCCCGACGGCCACGCCGCCCAGCCACGATGCCGGGGAAGCACGTGACGTCCCCTCCCTGGTAGGAGAAGACCGGTGGCTAGCTGGACTGACCGGACACGTTGATTGAGGCTAGGTGCGTATCGTCACGGCCTGATCGTGCGCACGCGGTAGTCCGTAAGGGTCAGTCCAAGAAGGGTGCGCGCTTCACGACTCAGGTGTGCCTGATCGACGAAGCCGTAGCGGACTGCGACATCGGCCAGCGCTTCATCCGGATTGCCACGGATCCATTCGGTCGCCTCTTGGAGGCGGCGCCGGCGGATCATGGTGTAGGGCGACAGGCCCACGTATTTCGTGGTGAGGCGGTTGACCGTCCGGGTCGAGATCCCCAGGGCGTCCGCGAGGTCTTGCACCGTGGCGATGGTGGAGTCTGTGATGGCAAGGTCGGCCAATCGGTTGGCTTGGTGAGCCTCGTCGGTCAGCGGACCCACATGGCCTTCAAGCCACGTCTCGACCTTGTCGACGACATCGGCGAGGTTGCTGTCTGATGCCCGAACTGTTTCGTGCAGTTGCGGTGCCGCGACAGGGAGGGAGTCGTCGCGGCAGGTCGCCGGCTGCTGGGTGAAGGCGGGCACTGCCGCGGGGCGCAGCAGGGCGCCAAGCACCCATCCCTGCCCGACCAGGACTCGTGTGGAGCGCCGCGTGGTGGGGCCCCAGAATCGCACGTGCTCCCTTTCGAAGGCGAGGTTGCTCGCAGGAAAGGCCAGGAGTTCTTGCGACGAGTGGTACCCCGAGGGAAGGTCCCAGGTGCTGGTCCACCACCAGGCCACCAGGTCCTGGTGACCTGGTGGAATCCGGGCGAAATCCGAGGGTAGCTCCGCTGGGAACAAGGGACCCCGTCCGCTGACGTCAGACGTGGCGGTCATGGCAGGAATCTACAAGACCACCCACGTCACTGGCCCCTAGGGCGTGTTGCTAAATGCTCGTTCAGCTACGGTCTTCGTGTGCTCGATACATCCAGACTCCGAATGAGGCGGCCTCGTGAAGCCGACGTCGATGCGGTCCTCGCCTATAGGTCGAGACCGGACGTGGCTCAGTACCTGAGCGCTGGAACGTGGACTCGGGAGC
>NZ_VELE01000008.1 GCF_007681555.1 Kocuria salsicia
CCCACACGGCGTGCGGCAACCAACCGCCCTTCTCACGATTGATCAACGTCCCCGGTCAGTACAACTAGCTGTTGCGGGTCATGACGTTGTGGTCTCTGGGATGGAACTTCACGCATGTGAATATCGCAAACGAAAATTATCCAGACCGGGTATCAGCTCTTCCGTGCACGACGGTCGGTCATCCCGGACACGGCTGGGAGACTCCGGGTATGAGTCGTCATGAAACCCTCACGTGCCTGGCCGAACACCTGGGGGCTGCCGCACGAACAGGTGACAGTTGGGGTGTCAGGCCGCGAGGCTCACGGCCGGGTTCATGATGGTCTCGTATTCGATAGGGGTCAATCGACCGAGGCGGGCCTGTCGGCGACGGCGGTGGTAGGTCCGCTCGATCCAGGTGATGATCGCGATTCGGAGCTCTTCTCGGGTCCGCCAGCTCTTGCGATCCAGGACGTTCTTCTGCAGCAGCGAGAAGAAGGACTCCATCGCGGCGTTGTCGCCGGCAGCGCCGACTTTCCCCATCGAGCCCACGAGGTGATGACGGTTCAGAGCGTGCACGAACTTCCGCGACTTGAACTGGGACCCTGTGTCCGAGTGGACGATGCAGCCAGCGGCGCCGCGACGTCGGGATATCGCGTTGTCCAGGGCGTTCACCGCGAGGTGGGCTTCATCCTGTCGCTGATCGAGTAGCCGACGATCCGGCCGGAGAACACGTCCTTGATGGCGCAGAGGTAGAGCTTGCCATCTTTTGTCCAGTGCTCGGTGATATCGGTCAGCCAGAGTTCGTTGGTGTCGTCAGCGGAGAAGTCACGCTTCACGAGGTCATCGTGGACCGGCGGCCCGGGGCGCTTTCCGTTCTTGCCGCGCTTCTTGCCGAACACGGACCACCACTGATTGTCCCGGCAGATCCGCCACGCGGTCCGCTCGCACATGAGCTGGCCAGCGGCCTCCGCTTCGCCGACCAGGAACCGATACCCGAACTCGGGATCATCGCGGTGGGCGTCGAACAACGCGTTCGCCCGGTAGGCCTCGACCAGCTCAGACTCCGTGACCTGTTGTTTCCGCCATCGGTAGTAGGGCTGGCGGGAGAGCTTCAGGACCCGCAGGGACACCGCGACGGGGATACCGTCGGCAGCGAGCTCGTTCACGAGCGGTGGGGGCACCTCCCGCTTGCGGGGGAAGAGGATTTTCCGGGCAGGTTCGCCTGCGAGAGATACGCAGCGGCGCGGCGCAAGACCTCGTCCTCCTGCTCCAGCAGCCGGATCCGCTTACGCGCATCACGCAGCTCGGAGGACTCCTCGCGCGACTTGCCGGGACGGTTGCCGTCGTCGATGTCGGCTTGGCGGATCCATTTATGCAGCGTCATCTCGTGGACGCCGAAGTCCTTCGCGATCTGCGCGATCGTGACGCCATCCTCACGGTTCCTCGCGACGCGCACGACATCGTCGCGGAACTCCTGAGGGCAGGGAGCAGGCATAGTGCACATCCGTCCAGGCCGCCCTACGGGCAAGCTAGATCAGATGTCACCTATCCGTACAGCAGCCCCCTTCTCGCACCAACAAGCGAGCAAGGATCACTAACGCTCAACGCGAGGCGATGCTCCGTGATCTACGCGCTGGCCATAGCGTCTCCGAGGTCGCTCGCACACATGGCGTGAGCAGGCCCGTGGTTTCTAAAATCAATACCGCACGTAAGGCCACTGGCGATCAGTAAGGTTTTCTCAGTTCGGGTCAAAACGATCGACAAGCCATTTGGCAACCTCTAAAGCGGTTTGAGACCACTGAAGAGCATTACGTGAGGTTACTTGGTCGCCGTCACCGTGCGCGATCTTTTTCCTCGAATTTACAAGCGCTCCTAAATCATCGGATCGTCTGCTATCATCTTCACTCAAGAATTGTTCGAGCTCGCTGCGCCAATCCAGGTCGAAGGTAGCCAAGTAGTCGACCAACTGCCTTGGCCTCACACCTTGACCGGATCGCAGGCCGGATGATACCCGTCGGTAAAGACGGGGGGATCCTACTCGTTGGCAATGTAGGTCGGTTGCGTCATCTCTTACCGCTTCTACTAGCCCTGCGGATCGGACAACCAAGTACCTTGTTAAAGCCCTCTCAACCGCATCGGGCATTTCGGCATTCAATGTTCGAACCATATCTTCCAGCTCTTGATGATTGTTTATGCGTTGGCGAATTGACGCTGGAGGCCACCCAGGAGTGCCGGATTTACCCATGGTCGATCAGATATTCCTTGGCCTTGGCAAGGCGCTGCTGAACAGCGTCATTGTCCGCCGTAGACTTCGTAGTGGAGGCGATAAATTCTTGATCAGACTGCAAGGCAGTAATCTTTCCTAAGAGGTCCGAAGGGACTAGTCCCTTAGACGCAGCTTCCATTACCGCGACCATGACTGCCTCAGCCTGAGCGGCGTTCACCTGCGCGCCGCCCTTGCGACGAAACGCACCGCTTCCTACCTGGGTTTCAATTTGCAGGGCGGCATCTATGAAGTAGTGGCCCGCCCTTAAAGTATCCACATTTTGCTTACGATGGGATTTCGCATATCCGTTAAGAAACTGCTTTAGCGGCCTTTTATATTTTGCGCTCTCCTCGTACAGCGCCAGAATCCGCATTACCAGCTCGTGATCTCGGATTCGCTTCGACTTTCTGCCGTACAGAGAGCGCCAATTATCATCTTCGTTTAAACGTTCAATTGCAGACATTAAATTACCCGCGTAAAGCGCTACTCTAATTTCATGGGGCGTGAGCTGGGTCCCCCCAGAGTTGAGCCGCTCAAAAATTTGATATATAGCATCATCGACCTCATCTGAACCATCGGCCGAAACAATTGTTGCCTGCATGTATGAATCATCGAGCTTGATTTTGAAACTCTCATCTAAACTATTGTATGTCAGTCCCTCAAATTGCTCACCCACATTGGAGAGGGAAAAAACACGACCCTCATGCACCCCGGCATAGAAGCGCCTTAGTGTTTCAAGCCGTTGCTGGCCATCGAGAATGAGTAGCCTATTATCTTCATGCTGCTTAATGAGGAAAATTCCAGGTATGGGGTATCCGAGCAGCAGAGATTCAATAAACTTGTCCATCTGGCCTTTAGACCATACAAACCCGCGCTGAAAGCCGGCAGTCTTGACGCGATCATCGTTTCCCCGAAACTGGGGAATCAACATGGAGCCTTTCTCAAGTCGCTTTACAAGACCATCAATGGGGTAATCCTGCGTGGCAAACGTCACGGATATTGGGGATTCGTTCTTTTGCTCGAGGTCTTCACGCTCTTCACGGGATAGCGACCTAGTGAGCAGCTCGTCTTCGTCGGAAGACTCAATTTGTTCTGTTGTCATGGCGTCATGCTATCTGAATCGGCCCGGGCTTGATGCCGCTGCTGTTTGAGTCCTGAAGGATGGACAGCATGCCCAAGAAGATCGATCCCCAGCTGCGCGCGAGGTGCGTGCGGCTCGTCAGGGAGCACGCCCAGGAGTACCCCACCCTCACTGCCGCAGTTACCGCGGTCGCCCGGCGGGAGGGCGTTTCGCGGGAGTCCGTTCGGCGCTGGCTGGCCCAGGCCGAGGTCGATGATGGGACCCGTCCCGGCGTCACCAGCGAGGAGTCTGCCGAGGTCAAACGGTTGAAGACCGAGAACAAGCGGCTGCGGGAGGACAATGAGATCCTGCGCCGGGCCTCGATTTTCTTCGCGGGGGAGCTCGACCCCCGAAACCGCTGATCTGCGCGTTCATCGACGAGATGCGCGCCGAGGGCTATGCAGTCGAATCGATCCTCCGCGTCCTGTCTCAGCAGGGTCTGAGCATCGCTGCACGCACCTACCGGTCCTTGAAGCACCCGGCCCGCGTCACCGATCGGACCGTCACAGACGCTCTGGTTGAGGACAAGATCCGTGAGCTGGCCTGGACGTTCAACGCCACCACCCAGCGGTGGCAGATGACCCCTGAAGGGCTCTACGGGCGGCGGAAGTGGGTCGCGTTGCTCCGCCGTCAGGAAGGCCTGGCCGGCACCTCCCGTGGGGCGGTGGACCGGGCGATGCGCACCCTCGGCCTCGAAGGTATCCGGCGGGCGAAGAAGCTGCGCACCACCATCCCGAACCCTGATGGGAAACGGGCGGGTGACCTGCTCAATCGCGACTTCACGGCCCCGGCTCCGAACCTGGTCTGGGTCACCGATTTCACTTGCGTCCGCACCTGGGCCGGGTTCGTGTACGTCGCGTTCGTCGTCGACGTGTTCGCTCAGCGGATCGTGGGCTGGCTCGCGTCCTCGAGCATGCGCACCGATCTCGTCATGACGCCACTGCGGATCGCGCTGTGGCAGTGGGAATGCGAAGGAAACCAGGTCTCACCAGGCTCTTTGGTGGCGCACAGCGATGCCGAATCGCAGTACACGTCGATCCGGTACACCGAGCACCTCGACCTCGCGGGCATCGCTCGCTCGATCGGGACCGTCGGCGATGCGTTCGATAACGCGCTCATGGAGACGGTCAATGGGCTGTTCAAGACCAAGTGCATCCGCACCACCGTCTTCCACCACGGCCCGTTCCGGACGCTCTCAGACGTCGAGTTCGCGACTGCCGGCTGGGTCGACTGGTACAACAACCGGCGCCTCCACGGCTCCCTGGGGATGCTGACCCCGGTAGAGTCCGAGACGCTCCACTACGAGCCCCTCACCCGAGAGCCCGCACCCACAAAGTAGCGGCAGAGAACCCGGGCCGATTCAGGTGAACGAGGTGTGGTTGGCCGACGTCGCTGAACACCGCACCCGGGAAGGCAAGGTGTAGTTGTGCGCCGTGAAAGACGTCTACTCGGGCAGGATCGCCGGGTACGCGATCGGCGACCGTATGAAAGCTCGATTGGCGGTCGCGGCCCTGGATTCTGCCCTCGCGCGGGGTCGAGGTGAGGGCCATGACGTGAGCGAGTGCATCGTGCATTCGGATCGAGGATTGCAGTTTCGGAGCCGAACGTTCGTGTCCGCGCTCAAGCGCCACGGGTTGCGCGGATCCATGGGGCGCGTGGCGGCCTGTGGTGACAACGCGGCGATGGAAAGCTTCTTCGCGCTGTTGCAGAAGAACGTCCTTGACCGCCAGTCGTGGGCGAACCGTGACACGCTCAGGGTCGAGATTGTGTCCTGGATCGAGCGGACGTATCACCTCCGCCGGCGTCAGGACCGACTCGGGCGATTGACTCCGATCGAGGTCGAAACCATCATGACCACAGCACTCGATGTGGCTGCCTAACACCTGTCACCTATCCGTGCAGCAGTCCCTGGTGCTGGTAGACGGGATTTTTCTGCATCGCCCTGATCTGCGCGATGAGTGGGATGGTTCCGTGTGGGTTGATGTTCCGTTCAGCGTCTCGGTGCCGAGAGGAAACGCGCGTTTTCCCGGCGAACACGACCCAGATCCGGAGGCCGAAGAACATTATCGCTACGTGAGTGGCCAGCGGGTCTATTTGGCGGAGGTTTCTCCCCGGGAGGTCGCGACGTGGGTTCTCGACAATGCGAGCCTTGACCGCCCCAGACTTTCCTGGGGAACCATGGGCTGACGTTGATGCCCTGCTGAAAATTGGAGTGCTGGAGAGGTTCTGGGTGCAATAATTCGCCCATGAACCTTGACGCTCAACTCGATCGGATCGTTGCGGCGCGCGACCGCAGCAACATGCAACCCACCATCGACGCGCTGGAGCCCCTCTACCGAGCGCATCCGGAGAACCCGCGTGTGCTGTACGAGATCGGGGGTGCCTACGACACGGACGGCCAGGAAGAAAAGGCGGCCAACTTCTACGAGCGGGCTCTCGCCCACGGACTCAGTGGTGACCTCTTACGCCGTTGCTACCTGCAGTACGGTTCGACCTTGCGAAACATCGGCCGCGTGGAGGAGTCACTGGCCGTGTTCAGAACGGCCCGGCAGACCTTCCCTGATTCGCCTTCGCTGGCGACCTTCCAAGCCGTGACGATGCATGCGGCAGGCCGCCCCAACGATGCCATCGCGACCCTTCTCCAAGTGATCGCCGAGCACGTCACCACGGCGGACATTGACAGGTACAAACCAGCGATTCTCGGGAACGCAGCCTATATACGCGATCTCCAGTAGAAGCTCACGCTTCGGCACTTGCGCACCTTTGGCTGGCAGTGACTGCGACCGTGATAGCACTGCACGCGACACAGTTCCTATGAGCGCCAACTGTCGCTGCAGAAGCTCGCGGTCCCCTGAGACAGTAGTAACCGAGGGATGCCAGAAGACGGAGCTCGTGATGAGCCCAACCTATCTACCTACCCCCCCGATGGGGGCGGTGGCTTGTCCACGCCCTCTCGTACCCCGCTATGGGAAGAACTCCAGAGCGCTTCAGGACGGCGCGGCACTAATATCGACGCATGGACTCGATGACGAATGTGCTCAGCGATTCGGTTATGCAGATGCGGTCGCTTCTGGGCGCCGTTGCAGACATATCATGGGCGGCACCCGCCGGCGACGTGGAGTGGTCCTGCCGTGACACGGCGGCGCACGTGGCAGACGATCTGTTCTCCTACGCGTCCCAGATGATCGCCGAACCCCAGGACAACTATCTGCCCATTGACGCCGTGATCGATCCGAACGCAACTAACCGCCAGATTCTTGACGCAATCGCCATGTGCGGCCGAATGCTTGAGCTGGCCGTCGAGAACGCCCGGCCCGAGGCCACGGGCTGGCACCCCTATGGAGTGTCGGACGGCTCCGGGTTCGCTGCAATGGGTGCCGTCGAGGTCCTTGTCCACACCTATGACATGGCCTGTGGCCTGCGTCTGGAATGGAAGCCACCCGCGACCTTGTGCACGCCACTACTGGATCGGCTCTTCCCCAACTCACCCACCGGTGATCCCACTGCCGTGCTTCTCTACAGCTGCGGTCGAGCACCCCTGGGCGAATGCCCTCGGTTAGACGCGTGGTCGTGGGACGCCACTGTCCCTATCACGCACTGACTTCTTGCGTTCGTTGAGTGCTGCGGCTTCTTTCAGTTGTCACCGGCCGTGGAACACGGGCGGGCGTGAGCCCACCGCGCCAGTCCCACCCGTCCCACGACATGCTGGCGCGAAGACAGTGTGGCTCGGGTGGTGCGCCGCGTACGCACAGCATCAAGAGGTTGGCTCAGGCGTCCGTTTTCACGGTGAGCTGCTCTGGGCGGTGCAGCGCGTCCACCACGTCCGCGTACCGCCGCCGCTTGTTCGTGGCCAGGACGGAGCCGCGGAGCGGGCTCAGCTCACCGGCCCGGCGCACGGCGTGGGCCAGCAGATCCGCGCCGGGAACGGCGTCGTCGACAATTCCTGCCGCGGCGGCCGCGGGGGCGTCGTAGCGCTGGGACAGGATCATCGCACGGTGGACCTCGCGCGGCGCGAGGCGTGCGGAGACCAGGGCGGTTAGCCCGGAGGTGAACGGGACCCCGATGGAGGTCTCCGGGAGGCACAGGAACCCGCGCTCCGACCGGGCGCAGCGCTCGTCGCACGCCAGGGCCAGCAGCAGCCCACCGCCGTAGCAGTGGCCGTTGGCCGCGCAGACGGTGGGGACCTCCAGGACCAGGAGACGGGCGAGGAGTCCCTGGAACGCCTTGCCGTATCCGGGCTCGACGAACAGATCCGGCACGAGACCGTTCGAGAAGAACTTGCCCTGCGCCGTGATCACCAGCGCGAGGTCCCCGGGCGTGGACTCCACCTGCGTGAGGGCGGCGTCGATGGCCTGCATCCGCTCGTACGTGAAGCGGTGGTCGCCCTTGGGCGAGTCACTGATGTCGAGGACGAAGACATTTTCCTGGCGGGTCAGCTGAGTCATCTCGTCAGCCTCGCACACGCCCGCGCATGGACGCGGCTGGGCAACCAGCGCCGGGGCCGCACCGGGAACAGCGGTGCGCACCATCCATCTAGACTCGCCCCACACCCACGACGAACGGAGCCCTCATGACCACCGCGAACCAGAGCACCCCGAAAACCGGCACGAGCGCGGAGGACGTCGCGGACGTCGTCGTGATCGGCGGCGGTCCCGTGGGGGAGAACGTGGCGCAGTACGCGCACGAGGGCGGGCTGTCCGCCGTGATCGTGGAGGAGTCGCTGCTGGGCGGGGACTGCTCGTACTACGCGTGCATGCCCAGCAAGGCCCTGCTGCGCCCCGTGGAGGTGGCGCGCACCGCCGCGCACCTGGACGGCGTGGACTCCCCGGCCGTCCGGGTGCGGGAGCTGCTCGCGCGCCGGGACGCGTGGGTCTCCCACTACGACGACGCCGGGCAGGTCCGCTGGGCGGAGGGCGCCGGTCTGCGCGTGGTGCGCGGGCACGGCGAGATCACGGGGCCCCGCACCGTCCGGGTCACCGGTCCGGACGGCGAGCGGACGCTGGCCGCCCGGCGAGCGGTGGTGGTCGCCACCGGCTCCGTCGAGGTGGTCCCGCCCGCACTGGAGGGTCTGCACGCGTGGAGCTCCAAGGACGCCACCGGGGTCGTGGAGGTCCCGCCGCGCCTGGCGATCGTGGGCGGCGGCGTGGTGGCCGTGGAGGCCGCCACCTGGCTGGCCGCGCTCGGCTCCTCCGTCACGCTGCTCGTGCGCGGCGACGCGCTGCTCGCGAAGAACGAACCGTTCGTGGGGGAGCTCGTCCGCGCGGGCCTGGAGGACGCCGGGGTGGACGTGCGGCTGAACACGACTGTGGAGACCGCCCACCGCGAGGATGCACGGGACACCGGTCTCGGCCGGATTCACGGCGGCACGGTCCGGCTGCGCACCACGGGCGGTCCGCTGGAGGTGGACGAGGTGCTCGTGGCCACCGGCCGCACACCGCGCCTCACCGACCTGGGGCTGGCGTCCGTGGGGGTCACCCCGGAGGACGCTCGCGCCGGGCGGCTGCCGCACTGGCTGAATCTGATCGGGGACGCCGCCGGCACCGCCCTGCTCACCCACATGGGCAAGTACGAGGCCCGCGTGCTCGGCTCCCGACTCGCCGGACGGCACGAGACCGCCCCGGACGGTCCCGTTCCCGTGCCGCAGGCCGTGTTCACCGATCCCCCGGTGGGAGCCGTGGGCATGACCGAGGCCGAGGCGCGGGAGGCGGGGCACGGCGTCGTCGTGGCGGAGGCCCCGATCACCGGTGCCGCCGGTGCCGCCCTGACGCGGGACGACGCCGCCGGGCACGCCAAACTCGTGGTGGACGAGAACTCGGGGTGTCTCCTGGGCGCCACGTTCGTGGGACCGGAGGCCACCGAACTGGTCCACGGGGCGACCATCGCGATCGTGGGGAGGGTGCCCGTGAAGTTGCTGCGCCACGCCGTGCCCAGCTACCCCACGGTCTCCGAGATCTGGCTGCGGCTGCTCGAGAGCCTCCCCGTGGCGCTGCGCTGAGCACCCTGCCTCACGGACCTGCCGGAGCGGGCGCGCGGCCGCGCCTGCACCGGAGTCACCGCAACGACGCCGCCACGCCGCCCGGGCGCGCCCACTAGCCTGGACGCATGACGACAACCGACCGGCGGCCCATCTCCGCCCACTCGAGACTTGCCGCCGCGGTGGTGATCGGGGTGGCCGCCGGGGCCGCCTCGGCACTGTTCCTGGACGGGCTGCTGGCGGTGCTGGTGGGGGCGTGCGCGGTGTCCCTGGCCTACGTGGTGATGGCGGTGTCCGTGCTGTGGCCCATGTCCGCCGAGCGCACCGGGGAGAACTCCGTGCGGGAGGACATCCAGCCCATCGTGCAGGAGGCGCTCGTGGTGGCGCTGTCCCTGGTGAACCTGCTGACCATCATGGTGATCCTGGTGCGCGGAGGCGCCGAGACCCGCACCACCGGAGCCGTGCTGGGGCTGCTGGGCATCCTGCTCACGTGGGCCATGCTGCACCTGATGTACGGGGCGCGCTACGCCCACGAGTACTACAAAAAGCCCACGGGCGGAATCGACTTCAACACCCAGGACGCGCCGCGCTACGTGGACTTCCTGTACTTCTCCTTCAACCTGGGCATGACGTTCCAGGTCTCGGACAACAACGTGGTGACCACGGGCCTGCGCGCTATCATCCTGCGCCACTGCCTGCTGTCCTACATCTTCAGCACGGTCATCCTGGCGGCCACCGTGAACCTCGTCATGGGTGTCCTGCCAGGATGACCGCGCCGGCTCCCTCTCCCCGCGTGTGCAGCCCCGTCTGCAGCCGTGGTGGGGGCGTCAGCCGCCCACCCGGATGGACTTGAGGATCGCGTCCACGGTGCCCGCGTCCTCCGTCTGGTTGATCTGGTTGACCAGCTCCACCCCTTCACGCTGGGGCAGGGGCCGGTGGCCCTCGTTCACGGGGGAGTAGTAGAACTCCGCCCACAGCTCGTTGCGCTTGCCGCCCCCGGGGATCGAGACGATGCCCCGTTTGTCCCCCTCCGTGAGGCCCCACAGCACGGAGTCGGCCTTGTCGCTGCGCGGCGGTGCGGGCACGTAGGTGGAGTACGTGGACACCTTCTCGCGCAGCTGCTTGGACAGCTCCGTCTCGTCACCGATCAAGGGATGGATGGGCCTGGTGAACCACTCGCCGCGCGGCGCGCGCGTGGCGGTGGAGGCCACGTTGCCCTTGACCTTGCCGTCTGGGTTGCTCAGCTCCAGATAGCCGCGGTTCTCCTGAGCCTTCCAGCTCTCGGGGTACTTGACCGTGAACAGGCCGTCCGGGTCCGTGTAGGTCTTGGTGAGCTCGTAGGTGGCTTCACTGCTGTCCGGGCTCGCGGTGGTGCCCGTCTGCGTCGCCCCGGGCTGGGCTGCTTCGGTCGAGGTCGCCTCGGACGAGGCCGCGCCGGACGGGTTCGACGACGCCGCGGCGTCCCCGCCGGAGCCGCTCGGGCTTGCTCCCTGCGCGTCCCCGGAGACACTGGGGGGGTCCCCGGCCGAGGGTGCTGCACCACCGCAGCCGGTCACCGCGAAGGCCCCGATCAGGGCACACCCGGCCACCCACGTCTTCACTGAAGTCCTGTTCGCCATAGCAAACAGGGTGACAAGAAGACCCGGGCGAGGCAACGCACAAACGGCGATGTAACCGTCTCGTGATTTTGCGTCTGCATGCAGCCCGGTCTCGACGCACGTCAAACCTGTGTTGACGTGCGGAAACGTTCACGCAAGACGGTTTTCCCTCTTCTGGGGACAGGCGGCTCCGAACGGCCGACAAACGGGGAATGTGGCGCGATTGTTACGCACCGGGCAGTCCTCCTCGTCCGCTGCCAGCGCCTCGGCGAGGCGGGCCCACCCCGGCCCGCGCGGGTCCATTCCCCCGGGGACGGAAACGCCCGGTCCGGCGGGTGCCGGGCCGGGCATGAGAGATCACGCGAGCGTTCAGCCGGTGGGGTTCTCGTCCGTGGGCGTCAGGTAGCGCTCGCCGTCCTCAGTTGTCTGGAGGTCGTAGTCGCGCGCCTGCGCCTCTACGCGCTCCTCGACCGGGACCGAGTGGCGCACAGGCTCCACCACGGGGATGTCCTCGGCGCGCTCGTAGCCCGCGGCGTCGCCTTTCGAAGCGGCCGGGTTGACGTCCTCCCGGTTCGCCGGGTTGGCCGATACGTTGGGGTTGTCCGCTCCGGCCGGCGGCTGGAACTTGCGGGTGCCAGCGAGCGCCTCGGAATCGACCTGGCGGGCGCCCTGGGCGTCCACGGTTCCCTCGGGCACCACGGGGAGGCCCGTCTCTTGCACGGCCTTGGGCGGCTTGCCTCCGGTCGTGCGGTCCGCGGGGCGCGCATCACGGGCGCTCGCGTCTCCGTGCACCGGGGTGAAGCGGGGTTGTTCGGGGTCCCCGTCCGCCGCGTCATCAGGCTGGGTGTCCCGCCCGGCGCGGGAGTCGTCCTGGCCAGCCACAGTGGTGGGCTGGTCCGGATCGTCGATCTGGCCGGCGGACTGGATGGGGTCCGGGGTCTCGGGCTGCTGGGTCATGATCGTGCCTCCTGCGTCTGCATCGTCGCTGTCGGACTTTCATCTTGGCACTGCGCACGGGAAACCGTAAGTACCCGTCCGGGAGTCTCAGGCCGCCGGACCGGGCTCCGGGGAGGTCTCCACAGGACGGTCCGTGTGCGAGTACTGGGACCAGCTGCCGGGGAAGAGCCGGCCCATCCCGAGACCCGCGTGCTCCGCCACGAGCAGGTTGTGGCACGCCGTCACGCCGGAGCCGCAGTAGGAGATCATCTGGTCCGCGTCCGTCACGCCCGCACGCTCGAAGGCATCGCGCAGCTCGGCGGTGGGGCGCAGCGTCCTGTCCTGGGTCAGGTGGCTGCGGCACGGGATGTTGACCGCGCCCGGGATGTGGCCCGAGCGGGGGTCCACGGGGTCCGGCGCGTTGCCCGCGTACCGGGTGGCGTCCCGGGCATCCACCACCGCGGCACCGTGCGCGGCCTCGTCGATGGTCGCCAGGGCCTCTCGCGGCCACGGAACCGGGGCGAAGTCTGCGGCGGGCAGCACGGCCCGCTTCTTCTCGAGCTCGACGGCGGTGTCCAGGCCGCCGTCGAGCAGCGCGGCGCGGTGGCCGGTGGTGCGCAGCAGCCACACGAGACGCGCGGCCATCACGCCGCCGACGTCGTCGTAGGCGACCACCACGGCGTCGTCCCCGATGCCCGCGCGGGACATGGCCGCCGCGAAGTCCTCCGGCGACGGCAAGGGGTGTCGCCCGCCCTCCGGCGAGGCCGGTGCGGCGAGGTCCGCGCCCACGTCCACGAACACCGCGCCCGGCAGGTGCCCCTGCAGGTACTCGGCCTCCGCGCTGCGCCCGTCCAGGTACATGCGCGCGTCCGCGAGCACCACCTCGTCACGGTGCTCGGCCAGCCACTCGGGGGTGACAAAGGGGTCCATGAGCGTCTCCTCGTTCGGGTTCGTCCGCCGCGTCCGGCGACGCCGCGTGGGCCGGTCCCAGGGTAGGTCGCGGGAGTGTCACGGACCAGGGTGGGCGGTCGTTGGGCCGTCCCTGGCCACGGCGGAGGTGCCGGGCCCCGGCACCGGGCTGCCCACGGCACATCGGCGGGGCGGTGGACGGCGGGATCCTGCGGCTCACGGGCGAGCAGCTCGTCGCAGCGGACGACTACGAGGTCGCGGACCATGCGTGCCGCCGCGTGCACCTCACGGACGGGGCGATGGCGTGGGCGTACCTGGCCGCTGATCCGCTCGTGGCCGTGGAGCGCAAGGCTGCGCTGCTGCACTGGGCGGCCGCCACGAACCGGGACCTCCTCGACCCGTGGAACGCGCTCGCCGGGCGCTCCGACCTGCTGGCGGACGGCGTGCATCCCACGGCAGAGGGGGACGAGGTGGTGTGGGAGTGGCTGAATCCCCACGAGGTCTGACGGCCCGGGCGCCGGGGAGGACAGGAGCGGCGCCGTCGCCCCGTCGGCTACTGCTGGGTACGGTGAGGGCATGGGAAAGAAACTGATGACTGCCCGCCGCAGGGCCCACCGCTCCGCCGTGTTCTCCGGCCTGGCCCTGACCGGGATGGGCGTGCTGCACTTCGTCCGGCCCGAGGGCTTCGACGCTCTGGTCCCCGAGCAGCTGCCCGGCACCCCCCGGCAGTGGACCCTCGGGTCCGGCTGCGCGGAACTCGCCACCGGCGCGCTGCTGCTCGTCCCCGCCACACGACGGATCGGTGGCGCGGCGGCAGCGGCCCTGTTCGTGGGCGTGTGGCCCGGCAACATCAAGATGGCGTGGGACTGGCGCCACGAGCCCGCCTCCAAGCAGGTGATCTCGCTGGGGCGGCTGCCGCTGCAGATCCCCATGATCGCCAGCGCGGTGAAGATCGTCCGCAACGCCTGACACGCGGCGCTCGCTGCCCTTCTCCGAGGGGACCTCTGTCCCTGGTCCTGCCGCGTGTCTGCGGACGCGGCCCGCCCTTTCGGCGCCGGTATGCCCCGTCTAGGGTGACTGGCATGCGTATCGCACTCGGACAGCTGCTCAGCACCTACGACCCGCCGCAGAACTTGGAACGCGTCGCGGACCTCACGCGGCGCGCGGGCGAGGACAGCGCGGATCTCCTGGTGCTGCCCGAGGCCACCATGTTCGCCTTCGGACGCGCTCTCAAGGACGTGGCCGAACCGCTGGACGGCCCCTGGGGCACCGCCGTCTCGGATCTCGCGCGCAAGCACGGCGTGGCGATCGTCGCGGGCATGTTCACCCCGGGCAACGGCGAGCGCGTCCGCAACACCACCGTGATCGCCCTGCCGGACGGCACGGTGCACGGCTACTCCAAGATCCACCTCTTCGACGCGTTCGGCTTCCTCGAGTCGGACACCGTGGACCCCGGCGAGGATCCGGTCACCTTCGTGGTGGGCGGCACCACTGTGGGCGTGGCCACCTGCTACGACATCCGCTTCCCCCGCCTCTTCACCCGTCTGGCGCACGACGGCGCCCTGGTCACCGTGGTCGGCGCGTCCTGGGGTGACGGCCCGGGCAAGGCCGAGCAGTGGGAGCTGCTGGCACGCGCCCGAGCCCTCGACACGACGTCGTACGTGGTGGCCGTGGGCCAGGCGAACCCGCTCGCAGTGGGGGAAGAGAACCCCGAGAACGCGCCGCGCGGCGTTGGGCACAGCCTGGTGGCGGCCCCTGACGGCACCGTGGTGGCGTCCCTCGGGGAGGCACCGGACTACACGGTGGTGGACCTGGACCTGGACCTCGTGGAGCGCACCCGCAAGTCCATCCCGGTGCTGAAGAACGCGCAGGAGCTGTGAGGAGCAGGATCCTCGCTCCAGTGCCGGCAGCCCAGCTGCAGGCACACCACCCCATGCGTGCCTAAGATCAGTCAACTCGGCACGGGCCAGGTGGGCGCACGGGCGGTCGGCGGGTCGATGTGGTGACCGGTGCCGGCCGTCGACGAACGGGGTGTGCGGACAGCGACTGCAGTGTCGATTCTCGTGCGGGCGGTATCAGCCGTCGTGATCGTGGTTCTCCTGGCGGTCGCTGGCCTCTGCGCGGTGGGTGAACGCGCCCTGACAAGCCCCGGGAGCCGGTCCTAGAGTGAAAGACGAACACGTCAGAAGCCCTCGGAAGCCCTCGGAGGTCATAACCATGGTTGCCACCGTCCCGAACGACCGTCCCGTCCGTTTCGCCGTCGTGGGCGTGGGACAGATCTCCCAGCAGGCGTTCATCCCGGGCCTGTCCCGGATTGACGACGCCGAGCTGGCGGCTCTCGTGACCTCGAGCGCCGAGAAGGCCGAGGAACTGGGAAAGGAGTACGGCGTGGCCGTCTACTCCTACGAGGACTACCCGGCGCTGCTGGATTCCGGCGACATCGATGCCGTCTACGTGTCCACCCCCGTCTTCCGGCACCGCGAGTTCGCGGAACCGGCGTTGCGCAAGGGAATCCACGCACTCGTCGAGAAGCCCCTTGAGACCTCCGAGGAGGACTGCCAGGCAATGATCGACGCCGCGCAGGAGAGCGGGGCGACCTTCATGGTGGCCTACCGCCTGCACCAGGAGCCCGGGACCGTGGAGATGATCGAGAAGGTCCGGGACCAGAAGGTCATCGGCGATCCCCGCTACTTCTCCTCCGTGTTCTCGCAGGACATCACCGTGGAGAACCACCGAGGGCACTCCGGCTTCTGGGGCGGGCCCATCCCGGACATGGGCACCTACCCGCAGAACATGGTCCGCAACCTGTTCCACGACGAGCCCGTGGAGGTCTACGCCAAGGGCGTACGCACCCCGGGTCGCGAGTTCAACTTTGACGACACCGTGGCCGTGACCCTCACCTTCCCGGGCGACCGGCTCGCGCAGTTCACCATCTCCTACGCCTCCGAGTCCGCGGAGCAGTTCACCGTGGCGGGCACTGAGGGCGAGATCACCGCGCAGCCGTGCTTCGGATTCGGTCCGGACACCGGCATCCAGTACACGCTCACCAAGGACGGCTCCTCCGAGTCCTTCGCCCACGACCCCGTGGAGCAGTTCGGTGGCCAGGCCCAGTACTTTGTGGACTGCGTCCGCAGCGGCGTCTCTCCAGAGGCCGACGGCGAGGAGGGCCTGCTGGACGTGCGCGTCAACGCGGCCGTCCTGAAGTCCCTCGAGACGGGCGCCCCGGTCACACTGGAGCCACGTCGGCGTGAGCGCGTTGTCACCTCCGAGCAGGTTCGCAGGGTCTCCCCGGCGGACGAGCCCGGGGACGACGAGCTCGTGGACCAGATTCCGCAGAACGGCTGAGCCTCCCGCCGCTGCGCGCACCCGGACAACTCCTCCTTGGCTCCTTCGATGAACGGACGGTACGACCGTGACCCATCGCTTCACCCACGAAACCCGCGTTCCCCAGCCCCGTGAGAAGGTCTTCGCGTGGCACGAGCGCCCCGGTGCGCTGACCCGCCTTACCCCGCCGTTCGGTGGAGGCCCCGACCAGGTGCGCCAGGCGCCCTCGGACGGGATCAAGCCCGGCTCGGAGGCGAGGCTGGGTGTCTCCGTGCCGGGGACGTTCGGCACGGTGCACCTGCCGTGGACCGCCGAGCACGGCGAGTGGGAGCCGCCCCACTTCTTCACCGACCGCATGGTCAACGGACCACTGGGGGAGTGGGAGCACCGGCACGTCTTCGAGGAGTCGCCGCGGGGAGGCACGGTCGTGCGGGACGAGGTGACCGTGCGCCCCCTGCCGCAGTGGGCGGGAAAGCTCAACGATCTCGGCGAGCGCGCCATGACCCCGCAGCTGGAGCGGATCTTCGCGTACCGGGACCGGCAGCTGCGGGAGGACCTCGCGTTCCACGACCAGCACGACGGTCCCCGCCTGACGATCGCGGTGGCCGGCTCCTCCGGGCTGGTGGGAACCCAGGTCTGTGCGCTGCTCGAGACCGGTGGGCACACCGTGCTGCGCATGAAGCGCGGGGCCACCACCGGTGAGGGCGTGATCGGCTGGGACCCGGCCCGGGGCTTGCTGAACCCCCGGGACCTGGAGGGGGTCGACGTCGTGATCCACCTGGGCGGGCAGAGCATCGTCTCGCGCTTCACCGAGCAGAAGAAGCGCGAGATCCTCGACTCGCGCGTGGACAGCACCGCACTGATCGTGCGAGCGATGGGCCAGCTCCCCGCGGAGAAGCGGCCGCGCGCGTTCGTGGTCTCCTCCGCCGTGGGTTACTACGGAACGGGCCGCGGAGACGAGGTGCTCACTGAGGACTCGAGTTCCGGCGAGGGCTTCCTCGCGGAGGTCTGCCGCGAGTGGGAGAGTGCCGCCCACGGTGCGGCGGCCCACGGCGTGCGGGTGGTCAACGTGCGCACGGGGCTGGTGCTCTCGCCATCGGGCGGTCTGCTCCGGGCCCAGTTGCCACTCATGGAGGCGGGCCTGTCCGGACCGCTGGGCGGTGGGAGGCAGTGGCAGAGCTGGATCGGGCTGGACGACATGGCCGGCGCCATCGCCCACCTCGCTCTCACCGAGGACGCGGAGGGGCCGTTCAACGTGGCCGCACCGAACCCGCAGCGGCAGAAGAACTTCGCCAAGACCGTGGCGGGAGTGCTGCACCGGCCCGCCGTGGTCCCCACCCCGCTGGCCGGGCCGAAGGCGCTCCTCGGGGCGCAGGCCACCGAGGAGCTAGTGGCGGCCAGCCACCGGGTGGACGTCTCCAAGCTGCTGGGAACCGGCTACCGCTTCCGCCACGAGGATCTGCGCAACTGCGCTGGGCACCTGCTGGGCCGCACCGGTTGAACCCGGGGCGGCCTGCGAGGGGCGGGGCTGGATTCGGTATCCTGTTCTCGTGACATCTCACCACAACCGGCCCGCGGCGTACCTCGGTGCGCTCGCCTCGGCCGACGACAAGGAGTCGGACAGTCCCGGGCAGCGCCGCTGCTCCCCTGATCCCCTCCCCACAGACCCCTCGTCCTCCCTCCTGCTGAGCAGGGCCTCGAGCGGGGTGAGCCAGTGCTGAGCGCCTGGCTCCTGCTGCTCGTCTTCATCCTCCTGGTCCTCGCCAACGGCCTCTTCGTGGCCGTCGAGTTCGCCTTCCTCACCGTGGATCGCCAAGCCGTCCAGCGGGCGGAGCAGGCCGGTGACAAGCGCGCCGTCGTGATCGAGGAGAGCCTCAAGAAGACCTCCACCAACCTCTCGGGCGCCCAGCTGGGCATCACGGTCACGAGCCTCATGTCGGGTTACATCACCGGGCCGAGCCTGGGAACCCTCTTCGCCGAGGGCCTCGGCTGGGCGGGCGTTCCCGACGCCGTGGCGGTCGGAGTTGCCACGGTCGCCGCGTTCATCGTGGCCACCTTCAGCCAGATGGTGTTCGGCGAGCTCGTTCCCAAGAACTGGGCCATCGCGGACCCCATGCGCGTGACCCACGCCGTGGTGCTCCCGCAGAAGTTCTTCATGACGGTCTTCGGCTGGCTCGTGTCCATGCTCAACAGCTCCGCGAACTTGGTGCTCAAGGCGCTGGGCTTCACCCCCACCGAGGAGGTGGCCAACGCCCGCACGGCGGAGGAGCTTGCCTCCGTGGTGAGCCGTTCCGGGCGCGAGGGTACCCTGGACGCCGGCACCGCCGAGCTCGTGGCCCGCTCCATCGAGTTCGGCGAGCGCACCGCGGCGGACGTCATGCGGCCCCGTCCCCGCGTCACCTTCCTGAACGCCGAGGACACTGTGAAGCACATGCTGCTCACGGCATCGGAGACCGGGCACTCCCGCTTCCCGGTCACGGGCGAGACCGTGGACGACATTGTGGGCGTGGTGCACTACACCCACGCGCTCGCGGTGCCGTTCGACGAGCGGGGGGTCGTGCGGGTCGCGGATGTGTGCGTCCCCGCGGACGTGGTCTCCGAGTCCATGACCCTTGACCCGCTGATGCGCCAGCTGCGCGTGAAGGGCCTGCAGATGGCCGTGGTGGTGGACGAGTACGGCGGCACCGCCGGGATCGTCACACTGGAGGACCTCATCGAGGAGATCGTGGGCGAGATCGACGACGAGCAGGACACCCGCGTGCAGCGCTTCCGCCGCACGCGCGACGGCGGCCTGGTGGTCTCCGGGCTTCTGCGCCCGGACGAGCTGGGCGACGTGCTGCGCGTCGACATGCCCGAGGGCGAGGAGTCGGACACGCTGGGCGGTCTCATGGCTGAGGAGCTGGACCGGCTGCCCCGGGTGGGAGACACCCTCACCGTGGAGGCCGTGGACCACTTCCACCGCGACGACGACGACCTCCCCACCGAGGCCGAGATACGCATGGACGTCATGCGCATGGACCAGCACCGCGTGGACCGCATCCTGGTGCACCGCGTGGGCGGGAATCCGGACGAGCGCGGCGGCTCCACGACGTCGACGGCGTGGCAGCCGCCCGGCAGGCCGGACCCGCTGGGCGGGGACAACCGGGAGCCCGAGACGGCGGAGGAGTTCCGCCTCTCGCAGGGTGAGAACAGGGGAGCCCCTGGCTTCCACCGTGACGAGGACGTGTCGGACGTGGATCCCGGGGAGGAGCAACGATGACCACCAGCACAGCCATCATCATCCTGATCCTGCTGCTCGCGGGGAACGCGTTCTTCGTGGCGAGCGAGTTCGCCGTGGTCTCGGCCCGCCGCGACCAGCTGGAACCGCTGGCTGCGCGGGGCTCCAGCTCCGCGAAGTATGCCCTGAAGGGCATTGAGAACGTCTCCACGTCCCTGGCCGCCACCCAGCTCGGCATCACCGCGTGCTCGCTGCTGATCGGCGCCGTGGGCGAGCCCGCGATCGCTCACCTGATCGAGGTCCCCATGGAGGCGGTGGGCGTCCCCGAGGCGCTGCTGCACCCGATCGCCCTGGTCATCGCGCTGCTGATCGTGACCTTCCTGCACATGATCCTGGGCGAGATGGTGCCCAAGAACATCGCCATCGCGGTCCCCAGCCGCGTGGCACAGGTGCTCGGCCCCGTGCTGCACGGCTTCGTGGTGGTCTTCCGCCCCACCATCTGGGTCATGAACGAGACGGCCAACCACCTGGTGCGCTGGCTGTTCAAGGTGGAGCCCAAGGACGAGGTGGCCTCCGCGTTCACCTCCGACGACGTGCGCGGGTTCGTGGCGGAGTCCGGGCGCGAGGGGTTGCTGGACAACGACGAGATCCGGCTGCTCACCGGCGCCCTGAACTTCGAGAACAAGACGGCGGCGGACGTGGCCCTGCCCCTGACCGGCATGCGTACCGTACCGTTCGACATCACCGTGGCGGGTGTCGAGGAGCTGTGCGCGGAGACGGGCTACTCGCGCTTCCCCGTGCGGGACGCGGACGAGCGGCTCATGGGCTACATCCACACCAAGGACGTGCTGGGCCTGCCGGAGACGGCGCGCGAGCAGTCGATCCCCCCGGCCATCGTGAGGCGCTTCGCCCGCGTGGCCCCCGAGGACAAGCTGCGCAAGGTCACCCGCACCATGCAGGCCAAGGGCGCGCACTTCGCGCTGCTGGGTGAAGTGGCACGGGACTCCCGCACTTCCGACGAGTCGGTGTTCATCGTGGCCCTCGAGGACGTCCTCGAGGAGCTCGTGGGCGAGGTCCGGGACGCCACCAGCAAGCCGGAGCCGGGCACCGCGGCCTGACGCGAACCGGCCGTCGCCCCGCTGAGCGGGGCGACGGCCGGTTCGCGAGGCGCCGAACTCACTGGGTGGGCTGCGCAGGCTAGGAGGGCTGCGCAGGGCGCTCCAGGGAGGCACCCTCCACGTCCACGTCCGGGACGATCCGCTCCGCCCACTTCGGGAACCACCAGGCCTTCGCGCCCATGAGGTGCATCAGCGCCGGGATGAGCGTCATGCGCACCACGAAGGCGTCGAAGAGCACGCCCGCGGAAAGCACGAAGCCGATCGAGGCGATCATCGGGTCCCCGCTGAACACGAATCCCATGAACACACCGGTCATGATGAGCGCGGCGGCCACGACCACCCGGGCGCTGTGGTTGAAGCCCACGACCACCGCGGTCTTCCCGTCCCGGCCGTGGCTGTACGCCTCGCGCATGGCCGAGACCAGGAACATCTGGTAGTCCATGGCCAGCCCGAAGAGGATCCCGACCGCCAGGATGGGCAGGAAGCTCAGGATGGGCCCGGGCTCCGTGATGTTGAACAGATCACCCAGCCAGCCCCACTGGAACACGGCCACGGTGGCGCCGAAGGCCGCGAGCAGGGAGAACAGGAAGCCGATGGTGGCCGACAGGGGCACCCAGATGGAGCGGAAGACCAGGATCAGCACGATCAGGGACAGCCCCACCACGATCGCCAGGTACACCGGCAGCACCTTGAAGAGGTTCTCTGAGATGTCGATGTTCATGGCCGTCTGACCCGTGACGCCGAAGCTCGCCTCCCCCTCGGGGGTGTCCAGGCGCAGGTCTCGCAGGCTGTTGACCAGATCGGTGGTGGACTCGGCGCTGGGGCCCTCGTCCGGGATGATCTGGTACAGCAGCATGGAGTGGTCCTTGCTGATCGCCGCGGGCACCACGGCGGAGACGTGGTCCTGCTCGCGCAGCTGCTCACCCAGGTCCACCTGCAGGTCCTCGGCCTGCTCCTCGGTGGTGCCTTCCGGGAGGTAGGCGGCGGCGACGACGGTGCCGTTGCGGCCCGCGCCGAACTTGTCCTCCACGATTTTGTACGTCTTGTACGCGCCGGAGTCCGCGCTCTGGCTGCTGCCGTCCGGAAGGCCCAGCCGCAGCTGGGTCATGGGGACGGCGATGATCCCGAGCACGGCCACAGTGGCCAGGATGGTCAGCACCGGCTTGGCGAGCACCACCTTGAGCCAACCGCGCGGGGTGGTGTCCCGCTCGGCGGTCAGGGCGTGGGCTCGGTCTGCGGTGTGCTGCTCGTCCTCGCCCACGATCTCGGCGGCGTCACGGCGCAGCTGCGCGCGGCGCTGGATGGCGTCCCAGCGGCGTCGCGGCATGACCCGGCGCCCGATCAGGGACAGCATGGCCGGGGTCAGCGTCACGGCGACCACCACGGCCATGACCACGGCGAACGCGGCCACGTTGCCCATCACAGACAGGAACGGGATGCCCACCACGTTCAGGGCCAGCAGCGCGATCACCACGGTGGTGCCGGCGAAGAGCACGGCGTTGCCGCTGGTGCCCGTGGCCAGCGCGATGGACTCGTGCATGCCCATGCCGCGGCGCAGGTTGTTGCGGTGGCGGTTGAGGATGAACAGGGAGTAGTCGATGCCCACCGCGAGGCCCAGCATGGAGCCCAGTGCGGGGGTGGTGGAGTTCATGTCCACCACGTCCGAGAGCGCGAACGCCCCCAGGTAGGCCGCGCCCACGCCCACGAGCGCCATGAGCACGGGAAGTCCGGCCGCCACGAACGTGCCGAGCATGATGAGCAGGATGATCAGGGCGATCACCATGCCGATGATCTCGGAGGTCACGCCCATCTCGGTCATGCCCTCGAGGTTCTGGTCGAACTGCACGTCCAGTCCGTGCAGGTCCGTGTCCTCGAACGCGGAGCGGACTTCCGCGAGGGTGTCCGAGGAGACCTCGTTGATCTCGTGCTCGAACGTGACACCCGTCAGCGCGGTGGTGCCGTCCTCGGAGATCGAGCCGTACTCGCTCGTGAGATCGAGCTTCTTCTCGTTGCGCTCGAGCTCCGGCTTCTGCTCGTCGATCTTCTTCTTCTGCTCGTCCAGCTGCGCCTGCTGCTGGTCGATCTGCTGCGTGGCCGAGGCCGGGGCGTTGGCCGGGATCTTGGAGCGGGCGGCGTCGATCTGCTGCTGTGCGCCCGCCAGCTGCTTCTCGCCCTGCTCGAGCTGGGAGCGGCCGTCCTCGAGCTGTTTTCGGGCGTCGTCCACCTGCTTCTGCTGCGAGAACGGGTCCGTGGTGGAGTCCACCCCGTCGATGCCGTCCACCTTCTTCAGCGCGGCGGCCACCGCCTTCTGCTGCTGCTCGGTAATCTTGCTGCCGTCCGTGGTGGAGACGATGGCCTGACCCACCCCGGCGTCCGCGTTGACGTCGAACGCGCCGGCGAGGTCGTCCTGGACCTGGGCAGCCTTGGTCCCGGGGATCGTGATGCTGTTGCTCAGCTCGCCCTTGAAAGCGAAGAAAGCGCCCCCCAGGGCTAGCAGGATGACGAGCCAGGCGGTGATGACCACCCAGGCCCTACGGGCGGCGAAGCCGCCGATTCTGTACAGGAATGTCGCCATAACTCACTTATTCGGTCTCGGGAGCGGGTCGGCGGGCCCTTGCGGCCCCGCCGGTGGAATGGGGTGCGTTGGACGCGTTACAGCTGCGGCAGCCCGGCATCCACCTGCTGGAAGGCCCACTCGATGTGGGGGACGAGCTCTTCCGCCGGTGGGATGCGGTCCTTGACCTCCAATGGGGTCAAGGTTTCGCGGGGCAGGTGGTGGAGTGCGGGGCGTGCCAGGCCCAGGCCCAGGCCCAGGGCCAGGTTGGTCAGGTAGAGCCGCAGGCGCATCTGCTGCTCCAGGGAGAGCTGCGGATGCTCCGCTTCCACCTCGGAACTCGCGAGGCTCCCCATGCTGGTGAGCGTGAGGACCACGTGGCGGGTCAGGATCTCGCCGGAGTCCGGTGCGAGAGCGGCGGCCAGATGGACGAAACCGGTGAGGCACTCCAGCCCGGCTGGCGTGGCGAGGCGGATGAGGACGCGGTCACGGACGGCCGTGGGAAGCTCCGCCACGGGGGTGTCCGCGGGGACGTCCAGGCCGGAGAACAGGGGGGTGAGGTACTCCTCGATGCGCGTGAGCGCGGTGTCCTCGATGCTGTCGAAGTGGTTGAACACGGTGCGCTCCGAGACGCCCGCGCGGCGCACGAGGTCCTTGGTGCGCAGCCCGGCGAGACCGTTCTCCAGCACCAGCTCCTCCGCCGCGGCGAGGATGTCCCGGCGCGTGGCGGTGCGGCGTGTGCCCCGTCCGTCCTGTGTTCTCCCGCTGTGCGTGCATGGCCCGATCACGGTCTGAGAGTAACCGTGTTGGTGCAGTTACTGCAAATTTCTCGTGGGCCGACGACGACGTGGTGCGGGCTCCCCGCCGGATAGTGTGCTGCGGTGATGGTTCTGCACCTCAGACTGGCCCAGTGGATCGAGAACCACCCTCACATCAGCAATGCCCTGCTGGTGCTCGTGGGCGGCTTTGTCACGATCTTCTTCACGGTGTCCGCGCTGTGGGACGGGGTGACCTGGTGGTGCATGCTCGTGTGCTGGCTGCCACTGTTCTTCCGCCGGGCCGCACCCACGGTGGTGGCGTACCTCCACGGGGCACTCGTGCTGCTGAGCCTGCTCGCGTTCAACGTGGCTCCCGTGGGTCTGTGCCTGTGGTCCGTGCCGTGCGTGGTCTACACCGCCGCCATCCGCTCGCCCCGGCGGGCCCGGCGCGGCGTCTACCTCGCGGCCCTGCTGGGCAGCGCGGTGCTGGGGTGGCGCAGCAACCACTGGTTCCTGTTCCTCCCCGAGAACTACTCCACGGCCGAGTGGGCGATCGTGGGCACGATGTTCGGTGTCAGCTCCGCGGCCTGCGTCACGGTGGCGTACCTCGCGGGAGACCTCGCCCGGGGCCGGCGGCAGCGGCGCGAGCAGCTCGAGGACCGTGCCCGCAGGCTCGAGATCGAGCGAGAGCAGGAGGTGCGGATGGCGGCCCAGGACGAGCGGGCAAGGATTGCCCGGGAGATGCACGACGTCGTCGCCCACTCCCTGTCCGTGGTGATCGCCCAGGCGGACGGCGCGCGGTACGCGGCGGCGTCGGACCCCGGCGTGGCCGTGGCGACCCTCGGCACCATCGCGGACACCGCACGCGGCTCGCTCACCGAGATGCGCAGACTGCTGGGCGTGCTGCGCACCGAGGACGCCACGGGGACCTCGCCGGTGCCGCAGCTGGAGCAGATCGAGCACCTGGTGGCGTCCGTGCGGGACGCCGGGCTGCCCGTGGAGCATCGCGTGAACGGGGAGCCGGCCCTGTCCGCCGGCGCGCAGCTCACGCTCTACCGGGTGGCCCAGGAGGCCCTGACCAACGTGCTGAAGCACGCGTGGCAGGCCTCCTCCGTGCGTATCGTGGTGGAGCACCGCCCGGACGGTTCCTGGGCCGAGATCACCAACGACGGCGCCGCGAGCACCAGCCGAACGCCCCGCGGGGGCTACGGGCTGCAGGGGTTGCGCGAACGTGTGGACCTCCATGGCGGCTCCCTCACCGCGGGCCCGCACCCCGATCGTCCGGACGTGTTCGTCGTCCGGGTTACCCTGCCCGGGGAGGAGAAATGACGACAGCGCCGCCCGTGAGGGTTCTCATCGTGGACGACCAGCCGCTCGTGCGCGGCGGCTTCCGCATGCTCGTGGACTCGCAACCGGACCTCACCGTGGTGGGGGACGTGGGCGACGGCGTGGCGGCCGTTGACGCCGTGCGCCCCGGGCTTGCCGTGGCTGGGGCTCCGGACGTGATCCTCATGGACGTGCGGATGCCACAGATGGACGGGATCGAGGCCACGCGCGAGATCCTCGCCCTCGCCCCGCAGGTGCGGATCATCGTGCTCACCACGTTCGACCTCGATGAGTATGCACTTGAAGGCATACAGGCTGGTGCGAGTGGTTTTCTGCTGAAGGATGCCCGCCCCGAGGAGCTCTTGGACGCCGTCCGCACGGTTGCGCGCGGGGACGCGGTGATCGCGCCGTCCACCACGCGGAGGCTGCTCTCCCACCTGGTCTCGGGGGCGGGCCGCTCGGTCGCCACCACGTGCGAGTCGGCCGACGGCCCGGGTGGTCGTTCCGGCAGCGCGGGTGCTGTGCCCCCCGGGGACGGTTCGGGTGGCACGGGTGGTTCAGGCGGTGCGGCCGGCGGTGCCGGGGCGTCCGGTGGCTCCGGGGTGCCGGGCGCGGACGTGATGGTGGGTCCGGGCGGCGTGGTGACGAGCGCCGGGAACGATCCGTGGCGGGACCCGCGGTTGCAGGGCCTCACCTCGCGCGAGCGCGAGGTCTTCGAGCTGATCGGCGCGGGGTGCTCCAACGCGGAGATCATGCAGCGGCTCTCCCTCTCCGAGCCCACGGTCAAGACGCACGTGTCCCACATCCTCTCCAAGCTGCAGGCCCGGGATCGGGTGCAGGCCGTGGTGATCGCCTACGAAACCGGTGTGGTGCTGCCGGGCTGAGTCCCGGGCGGGGCACGGCCACGACGGGTGTGGCGCCGCCCGGCTGGGTCCGGGCCTCATCCCCGGGTATGAGAGCCGCGGGCGCGCTGTGGCTCACGCCACGGCACGCAGGGCGCAAGCTCGTACCCCCGTTCGATGAACGGGCGGATCCGGCGCACCACAATGACGTCATGACTTCTCCTGAGCCCTCACTCGCCCGCTACGACAACCCGCCCTGGTCCGAGACCAGCCAGCCCGCCCAGACCACCCAGCCCGCCGCGAGCGCCCCGCGGCGCATCGCCGTGAGCGCCGCGCACGTCTCCCGCACCTACGGGACCGGGGGCACCGAGGTGGCGGCCCTGCGGGACGTGAGCCTGGAGATCCCCGCGGGCACGTTCGTGGCCGTGATGGGTCCCTCCGGCTCCGGCAAGTCCACGCTCGTGCACTGCCTGGCCGGCCTGGACTCCCCGGACCGCCACCCGGAGACGCGGATCGTGGTGGGCGGCCAGGACATCGCCGGGCTCTCCGACGACCAGCTGACCCGCTTCCGCCGCGACCACGTGGGCTTCGTGTTCCAGGCGTTCAACCTGGTCCCCACGCTCACCGCCCGGCAGAACATCGAGCTGCCCCTGGCACTGGCCGGCAAGAAGGTGGACACCCAGCGCCTCGACGCGCTGGCCACCACCCTGGGCATCACCGAGCGCCTGGACCACCGTCCGGACGAGATGTCCGGCGGTCAGCAGCAGCGTGTGGCGATCGCCCGTGCCCTGCTCTCCCAGCCGGACGTCGTGATTGCGGACGAGCCCACCGGCGCGCTGGACTCGGCCACGTCCCTGGAGGTGCTGGCCCTGCTGCGCCGGTGCGTGGACGACCTGGGCCAGACCGTCGTCGTCGTCACCCACGACGCCACCGTGGCCGAGGCCGCGGACCGCGTCCTGCGTGTGCGCGACGGTGAGATCTTCTCCGACGACGCCCAGGAGGCCAACTGATGCTGCGCGTGGTTCGATCACGGCTCACGCAGCAGTGGAGCCGCTACGTCCTCGTGGTGATCTGCGTGGCGGTGTGCGCGGCCTTCATGACCGCCGCACTGGGCCTCGCGAGCACCCTCTCCGCGAGCCTCGCCTCGAGTCTCGCGGCACCCTACAAGAACGCCGACGCCGTGGTGAGCACCCCGGACAGCGAGCAGGCGCCCGCCAGCGCGGACGCGCAGCAGCTGCAGACGATCGAGGCGCTGCCGGACGTGAAGAGCGCGTGGTCGCCCACCACCAAGATGGTGCATGCGAAGTCCTCCGGGACGGACACCGGCGCCACCCAGGTCAACGACCTCCCTGCTGACACCTCCCTGGTGCCGGCGGGCCTCAAGGACGGCTCCTTCCCGGACGCCGCGAACCAGATCTCGGTGTCCGAGGGCACCGCCAAGGCCATGAACGTGGGCGTGGGGGACACCGTCCAGCTGGAGCAGTACGGTTCGGAGGACGGCACCACCGCGGACTACAAGGTCAGCGGCATCACGGACCAGACCGCCTCCGGAGGCGTGCCGGACTGGTACGTCACGGCGGCCGGGCTCAAGACCGTTCCCGGTGAGGGCATGGACATGGGCGGTGGGATCCTGCTGCGCACGGACGACACCCCGGACGAGGACCAGCTGGCCCAGTTGGCCACCGAGATCAACCGGATCCTGGGCACCGGTCAGGGCGGTCAGCCCGCGCTGACGGTGCAGACTCCGGACCAGATGGCGCAGGACCTCCTGGACGACATGTCCCAGGGCACCGACGTGCTGGCCATCTTCCTGGCGCTGTTCGCCGGGCTGTCCGTGCTGGTGGCGCTGCTCGTGGTCACGAACACCCTCTCCGTGCTCACCGCCCAGCGTGCCCGCGAGCTCGCCCTGCTGCGGTGTGTGGGGGCCACCGGGTCCCAGCTGCGCCGCGCGGTGCTGCTGGAAGGCCTCGTGCTGGGCGTGGTCTCCTCCGCGCTGGGTGTCGGTGCGGTCACCGCCCTGGTCGTGCTTGCCCGCACCGTGGTCTCCACGGGGTCGCTGGAGCTCACGCTCACCCCGCGGGATGTCGTCGTGGGTCTCGTGACGGGCGTCCTGCTGACCGTCGTCGCGTCGCTGGGCCCGGCCCGGCGTGCCCGTGGCGCCTCCGCCCTGGACGGGCTGCGCGGTTCCCGGGCGGCGGACGGGCTGCCCGTGGTGCGCACGGTCTTCGGGGCGGTCGTCCTGATCGCCGGTGCCGCGGCGCTCGTCTTCGGTGCCACCCAGCACAGTGCCGGGTGGGGCATCGCCGGTGGTCTCGCGGCGTTCCTCGGCGTGGTGCTGACTTCCCGCGCCTACATCCCCTCACTGGTGCGCGGGGCCGGGAAGGCACTTCCCGGCGGGATCCCCTCCCGCCTGGCCGCCGCCAACGCTGCGCGCTACCCCACCCGCACGAGCACCACGGCCACGGCCCTGCTAATCGGCGTGCTGCTTGTCTCCACCGTTCTGACCGGTGAGCACGTGGCCCGCGTGAACCTGCTTGAGCAGCTTGATCAGGAACGGCCCGTGGACATCTCCGTACCGGCGCAGGTGGGTGAGCTCAGCCAGCAGCAGGTCCACGATCTCGGGGCCCTGCCCAACGTGCTGGGTGTGCAGACCGGCGGGAACCTGCCGGACGGCGCCAGCGCGAGCGTCGACGCTGCGCAGTACCTCAACGTGCAGCAGGCCACGGACCTGCGACGCTCTGTGGCGGACGTCCTGCATGTGAGCAGCACCCAGCTCAGCGGCGCCCTCATGGAAAAGGCCGGCTACGTGGCGGTCCTGGACACCATGCTCACCGTGGTGCTCGCTCTGCTTGCCGTGGCCGTGGTGGTCTCGGTGCTGGGCATAGCCTCCACCACATCCCTCTCCGTGCTGGAGCGGGCCCGGGAGAACTCGCTGCTGCGGGCGCTGGGGCTGTCCAAGCGCCAGCTCGGGGCCCTGATCCGGCTCGAGGCGCTCGTGATCTCGCTGGTGGCCGCAGTGGTCGGACTCGTGGCCGGGTGGCTGTTCGGTGTGCTGGGCGTGATGTCCCTCTTCACAGAGGGCATGACCGTGCGACCGGTGGTGCCCTGGGGAGGCTTCCTCCTGATCCTCGCCGGGGCCGTGGTGGTGGCGGTGCTCGCCTCCGCCCTGCCGGTGCTCAGGGCCACCAGGCTCAGCCCGGTGGAGGGCATGGCCCGGGCGGACTGAGAAATCTGCGGGCTGGCCGAGTGGCAAGGGGGCGGTCACTCTGTTCTTCAGCTCCCTCACTCCCAGGCTGGACGGTAGGCCCCGTCAAAAACAACACCACAGAACAAAATGAGGAAGAGCTGAGGGCAGGAAAAGAATGAGGGTGAGCGAAGCGAGCTCCATTGCCCGCCTTGTGAGTCACTCTCTAGGCGAGTGCCGGCTTCGGGTAGGTCTCATCGAACCAGTCGATGAACTGCTTGACCGTTCCTACCTTGGAGATTCGCTCGTGGATGGCTTTCTGATCGTGGCCTGGCAGGAAGTCACCTCGACCGACGGCCTTGCCGCATCCGCACTCGCACAGGCGCTCATCGAGGGGTGAAGTGATGTACCCGACCGGGTTGCGCTGGCCCTTGATGGGTGCATCTCTCCCTACGTACTGGTCGTAGACGGGATGTCCCGGAGCCAACGGGTGCCCCGTCAATGCCCGTCGTGTAGGAGTCGGAACGATCTCATCGATCTCCACGGCGAAAACCACTTTCCCGTCATGAGAAAAGAGCGCGTAGCTCTCCCGATCGGCGCGCCGGCCCAGCACCCAGCACGAGCGATTGACGTCGTACAGGGCCTGTGGGCTGGCCTGCGGGTCGTACCCGTTCCATGTGCGCTCCATCTCATCGACGGCGGGATCCAGCTCGCGCCGGGGACCAAGAGTGAAGTGAAGCATCGAACATCCTCCATCATAGGTAATACCCTTGTTTACCGGGGTATGCGGTTATCGTAACGCATAACCGCTCACCCCGGGGTCCGCGGTTATTGCCCTAGGGGCTCGGGGCTGCCCCTGCTCTGTCGAGACCCAAGGGCGTGATCGTCTTCCGCTGCGCTGCAGACGATGCGTGGTGGTGTCCTGGCCCTGGCTCTGTCCTCCTGCGTCGGTCAGGCCCAGAACCCCACCACGCCCCCCGTTTCAGCGCGCTGTTCTCCTCCTTCGTCGGGGCGCTGAAACGGAGATGTTGGATATGATTGTCCGTAACGGAAAACCTGGCGCACCGCTCGTTCCTCGCTGCCAGGTGTTCCCGTTCCGGTCAATCCCCTTGCTCCTGGGGAGGGCTGGTCTCGACCCCTTGGCGGGGTCTCGGAAGGGTGGTCCTGTTGGGCTTGTTCTCACGTCGTTCGAAGCAGCCGGGCACGGTTCCGTCGGGGTCCGGGAACCGGTGGGAGGAGCTGCTCGAGGAGCAGCCCCTCGCCTCACCGGACCCGGAACCGACTGCTGCGGAACCGGCGCCTCGGGTGCGGGGTGCTGGTGGGCGGCCGGTGGCGGTGGAGCCGCGCACCCGGCGGGTATCGATGTCGTTGACCGAGGCCGAGCACCGGGCATGGACAGAGGCCGCCGGCGGGCAACGGGTCTCGGTGTGGGCTCGGGAACGAGTCCAGGAACAGCTCGAGGCGAGCACCCCGGGGGCGGGTGAGGTGCAGGAGTTGGCGAGGATCCGGGCGGATCTGGCGCGGGTGGGGTCGAATCTGAACCAGTTGATGCGCGCGGTGAACCAGGGGCAGGTCGTCCCGACCCCGCAGCTGCACGAGGCCGTGGAGGCCCTGGCTCAGGAACTGGGCGCGTTACGGAGGGCGTTGCCGTGATCGCGAAGATCACCCGGGGGTCGAACCCGGGCAACATCGGCGCCTACCTGCATGGGCCGGGGCATGCCAATGAGCACTTCTACGAACGCAACGGGGGCCGGTATGCCGGTGGTGTGGTCGTGGGCGGGAACGTGTTCGTGACCGGGGATGCGGATGAGAAGGCGTGGGTGAAGGAGATGCGCGCGGCGATGCGCACCCGCCCGGAGATCACGAAACCGATCTGGCAGGCCTCCCTGCGCAACACTGTCGAGGATCGGCGGTTGACGGATGCAGAGTGGGCGCAAGCAGGCCAGAGCTTCGCGGAGTCAATGGGCTTCGCGGAACACCCGTGGGTGATGGTCCGCCACGCCGATGATCACGTGCATGTGGTGGTGTGCCGGGTCAGTGACGAGGGGACGGTGTGGCACGGTCGCAATGACCGGCGTGCGGTTCAGAGTGCGTGCACCCGCCTGGAGTTGGAGCACGGGTTGCAGACCGCGCCGCGGCGCCGCGCGGCGGGCCGCGGTAAGCGCTCGGTGGCCGCGGTGCGTCAGCAACAGGAGCAACAGGCGGAGGTGGTGGCGGCCCGCCGCGCGGAATGGAAGCAGATCCGCAAGTTCGTGAAGCTGGACAACCCGGCACCCCGGAAACAGTCCCCGAAGCCTCAGCAGCAACAGCGGGTAGCCCCGCCTCATCCGTTGGAGCAGGCGCAGCACCTTCGTCGCCCCGGCCCCGGCCGAGAGGACCGTGGACGGGGTCTGTAGCTGGTCTTAGAGGTCGCGTGGGTAGGGCGCGGCTTGTCGGGGATGTGACGCAGGCACGGGATGTCCGCTTCGATGTGGATTGCCTAGATCTACGTCGTCGCGAGGAGTCCCGTGCCTGCGGTGCCAGCATCGTTCATCGAGCCGTTGTGGGTCCAGTTCGAGGCCCTGATTCCTGCGCGGGTCGACACCCATCCGTTGGGGTGTCACCGGCGGCGGATACCGGACCGGGTGGTGTTCGACAAGCTCGTGGCCCGGCTCGTGCTGGGCGGCTCTTACCACAGGCACGCCGACGACCCTGCTTCCCGGCGAGATCCGCTCCTGAATCCGCCCCAGCGGTGAGTGTCGGGGGAGCGCAGAGGGCCACGGCCCTCAGCACTTACTCGGGCGTGGGCCAGCACCCGGTCCGGGCCCGGGCCTTTGGCGGTCAAGTCGTGGGACGGCTGGCGTCGAGCTTGGCCGTGGCCGCCTCGACGTACTCGGCCTCCACGAGGATCTCGTAGGAGGACGCCTCCAGGCCCTGGACGCTACTGAAGTCCCGGCGCCCGCCGGTGGCCGCGTGACCCAGCAACCCGAAGATCAGCCCCCACACCGCGCCCAGGAGCACCGCCCACAGGATTACCGACAGCCACCCCACGACCGTGAAAAGACCCAACAGCAAGCCAATGAGCAATCCCAGCCAGGCCCCGGAGGCGGCCCCGTACAGGGCGGCCTTGCCGTAGGTCATCCGCCCGGTGACCTGCTCAACCAGGCGCAGATCGGTGCCGACCAAGCGCACGTGCTCAACCGGGAACCCGGCGTCGGAGAGTCGATCGACAAGGCGCTGAGCCTGGTCATAGGAGGGCACTGTGCGCAGGACCTGGTAATGAGCCGAAGCAGTAGGTGGAAGAGGGGAGGGATGGGACATTTTCATCGTTTCCTGTTCGTGGTGACGATCCGACCCGGACGGTGGCCTGCACCCGGGGTTGCCGGGCACCTGAGTCGGGAGTGGACTCTCAGGGCCTTACAAAATGTCGCAGACCTTACCAGGATAAGCATATTTATCTCTGCAGTAAACGCCCGGCCCGTCTTCGGCGCCTCGTGCCACACATGCCTTCCCGCTCGGGTTGCGGCGGGCCATAATTCGCCTTTCACGTGCCCGGCTTGCCGTCTTCGGAGCTGGGCCTTGACACCCCTGCACCGGGTACCCCCGCATCAGTACCGCACCTGCCGCTGGGCAGTCGATGCATCACCTGTCCGAACGGAATCGACCGGCCCCACGCTGATCACTGCTCCCACACTGCCGAAGCACTTCAACCGATCCGTCACTGCAGCATCATCGAGAAGCCGTCCTCGACACCGGCAGGTCCCGGGCCCGCTGGCTGTGATGTCTTCGCGCTGGCGGCGTCGGCGGGGAGAGGATTTCGCAGTGAGCAGCACCGCTCTTTCCGGGATCGAGGCGACCACCGAATCCGGCCCGCGGTGCTGCACGAAACCTTGGGGGCTCCATCGAGCCAGTGGCAGTCCGGCCCGTGGTTGCCTCACAATGGAGCGATGACTGCTGAGCGTTGCCGATCCACCGCCGATCCTGCCGAACCCCTTTCCGATGCCGAGCTGCTCATCGGCCTGGTGGTCTCACCATCCCTGAGTGCGGTGCTCGGCCCCGAGGTCACCACCTCGGTGCGCGAGATTTTGGTGCAGCGGTATCCGGGAGTGCGCTGGCAACTGAAGATGGCCGAAGACCGGCTGGTCGATCCACCCACCGAGACCTTGGACCTGCTGGAGGCGGCCCGAAACCGCGTGCTGGAGGAGAACTGGGATTTGGCCGTGGTGCTCACCGAGATCCCCCTGAAGACCGGCCGACGTCCGGTGCTCACCCAGCTCAGCCCCGTGCACGGGGTGGGACTGGTCTCCGTCCCAGCCCTGGGAGCCGTGCACGTGCGGCAGAAGGTGCAAGAGACCACCGTGCACGTGGTCGGGCAGCTCCTGGGCTACGACGCCGAAGACCTCAACGCCCAGCGGGATCTTGCTCGAAGAGCCCACCAGCTGTCCACCGATCTCGACGAACGCCCGGATGACAACGTCGTGCAGTTCACGGCCCGAGTGCTGAGCAGCAACGTGCGGTTGCTGCTGGGCATGATCCGCGCCAACCAGCCTTGGGCCTTCGTGACCCGGCTCTCCCGGGCGCTGGTCGTGGCAGCGGCCACCGGCATGCTGACATTGGTGGCCTCGGACCTATGGGTACTGGCCATGGCCTACGGGCCGGTGCGCCTGGTCCTGCTGGCGGTGATGGCGATCGGGGCGGTGAGTGCCACCCTGATCCTGGGAGCCGACTTGTGGGAGCGCCCACGGCGGCGAGCCCAACGTGAGCAGGTGATCCTGTTCAATTTGGCCACCACCGCGACCGTGGCCATCGGGGTTGTGGTGTTCTACCTCGTCTTATTCATCCTGTCCTGGGTCGGCGCGCTGCTGCTCATCGACGAGCAGGTACTGGCCGGTGTCGCCGGTCACCCAGTGAACGCTTTGGACTACGCGAAGATCAGCTGGCTCACCGCCAGCCTGGCCACCGTGGGCGGAGCACTAGGAGCTGGACTGGAGGACGAAGATGTGGTGCGCGCCGCTGCCTACACCCGGTCCAGCACCTGACACAGCCCCAGCACAGAAGAAACTGAAACATCTACGCGTTGATGCCACGTCTATGCAGGTGTCATTGCCGGTCGCGATGACTTGGTGGGCTCAGCGCAGTGCGCTGCCTCGTACTCGGCGGGTGGGGCGTTGCCGAGGCGGGTGTGCGGGCGGGCGCTGTTGTACCTGTCGATCCAGGCCAGGGTGAAGCACTCGACGTCGTCGACGGATCGCGGCGGTCCGGGCTGAAACCGGGAATGATCCCGGACCGCTTCGTTTGACGAACGCAGGAGGTGTCTAAAAGTGCGCTGTCCGCCGTGGGAAGCGACGATCTTCTCGCGACTGGTTACCGGCGCCTGGTCATTGCCAACATGCGGCAAAGCCTTGTGGTATCCGTGTAGGGCGATGACCACCTGCGCCTGGCCGTGGAGGATGAGTAAGAGGTTCCGCCATTAGGTCATGGTCGTCGGGTCGGGCGGGTGGCCTAGCGGTGGGTGGTCCAGGCCTCGCGGAGGAGCCTGCGAGTGATGATGATGGCGTTGGCCAGGGGGATGAACGCCTCGATTACCCGGATACGTTTCTCGGTGCAGACGGCCAGCTTCTGGAACCCGCGGTTGTGCCAGGAGTTCGTCCGTTCCACCACCCACCTGGACGTGTTCTGGATCGGGGCGGGCACGCCCTTGGCCGCGATCCTGGCTTCACAGCCGAGCTCGGCGAGCAACCCCCGGGTGCCCTTCGAGTCGTAGTCGGCGTCCAGGTGCACGGTGATCCGCTCCGGCAGGTCGAAACCGAACCGGGACAGCGTCTCCAACGTCGGGCGCAGCAACGGGGAGTCGTGGCGGTTGGCCGGGGCCACCACGGTACCCAGCGGGATCCCGGCGCCCTCGACCAGCAGCGACCGTTTCGTGCCCTGCTTGCCGCGGTCCACCGGTGACCGCCCGGCGGCCTCGCCACCGCACGGGGCCTTGGTGATGCACCCGTCCACGGCCAAGTTCTCCAGCTGGAGCCCGACCATCTTCTCGTAGCCCTCCAGACAAAACTGTTCCAGCTCCTTTAAGGCTCCGGCCTCGATCCACTCATCACGCCGGCGGCGGATCGTGGTAGCCGAACACGTCGTGTCGGAGATCCTCTCGTAGGCGGCCCCGGGGACGAGGACCTGGACCAGCTTGTCGAACACCACCCGGTCCGGGATCCGTGGCCGGTGGCAACCCAATGGATGCTCGTCCGCCACAGCAGGGATCAGCATCTGGAACTGGTCCCAGATGGGTTCGATGATGCACGATGGAACGGCAGGCACGAGTGCTCCTCGTCAACACACTGATTCTCAACAAATCCGTGTTTACCAGGCCTCGTGCCTGTCTCATGCCACCGCTCCACCACACCTATCGGCGGAAGCTCTTAGGCCGAGAAGATGCGGGAAAAGAACCCGCGGCGCGGCTCTTGAGAGGTCACGGGTGTGGTGGGTCCCGGGGATGCTTCCGGCTCCTCGGCCGGCCTGGCACGAGCAGGCTCGGGAGCCGTAGGAGCCTGTGGTGTGTGGGAGCTCTGCCCGGTGAGCATCCGCAGCGCTATGCGTTCGGTTTCGTTGGCGATCTGGAGGGCATCGAGAGCTCGGCGGCGTTCTTCGGCTCGTGCTTCAGCAACTTCGGCGCGACGGCGCCATTCCTGGACCTCAGTTTCCAGCTCACGGACGCGCTCGAGCAGACGCCCCGTGTTTTCCGATCCCTCCGAGGGCTGAGGAGACGGCGTCGATGGTCCGGCCTGTGAGGCGGTATGGAAACCTTCGCCGTGGATAAGGCCCACGGCGATGAGTGCGGTCATGGGCACCTGCCACCCGGTGGAGGTGATGGTGGCCCCTGCTCCTTCCAGCTCGGTGCGTCGTCGGCGGAGGGTGCTCACACTGACACCTGCCACATCGGCGGCTTCCTTCATGGTGAACACCGCACTGGAACCCCCTGATACCCCTTTCTGGCTAGGGGTCACGTTGCTGGGGGTATCACTGTGGGTAGCCATGGGGCCCATCATGGCACCCCTTCATGGGAGAGCCTGGTACCCCGGCGTGGAACCCCTGGCACCGGGTTCACGGCCAGCTGTTTTTCCTGACCGGCCATAGAAGAGAACGAAAAGGCGCCCTCAGCTTGGGGCGCGTCCTGGCGGTAGTGAGGCCCTGGCAAATTGCCAGGGCCTCACTACCGGGTGAGCAAGATCAGGAGGCGATCATGCCATGCGGGTCGATGATGTACTTCTCCTGCGAGCCGTTGTCGAAGTCCGCGTAGGCCTGAGGAGCATCGTCAAGGCTGATGACCTTGGTCTGCAGCATGTCCGACAGGTACGGCATGCGGTCCCACAGGATCGCCTGCATCAACTCGTAGTTGTAATGCATGATCGGCGCCTGGCCAGCGGTGATCTTCGGGGACTTGATCCAGGCGTTGCCGAATTCAATCGGGTAGATGCCGTTCTGCTCGTCCTTGGACTCCGCCAGGGGGTCAGGCCCGTAGATGCCGATGATGCCGGTGGCGCCTCCCGCGCGGGTAACGTCGATCACCTGGTTGATCGCATAGGCCGGATCCTCTTTGTCCGCGTCCTTGCCGATGCCGTGAGCTTCGGTGCCGACGTAGTCCACGGCGCAGTCGACCATCGGCTCGCCAAGGATCTTTTCAATCTGGTCCTGCAGCGGGACATCCTCGTTGAGGTCAATAGTTTCGCAACCGTTGCGCTTCATCAGGGCCAAGCGATCCTTGTCATGGTCGCCGACGATGATGCAGGACGCCCCCAGCAGGCGCGCAGCTGCGGCGCCGCAACGGCCCACGGGGCCGGCCCCCGCGATGTAGACAGTGGACCCGGGCTTGGCGCCAGCCTCCATGAGGCCGTGGAAGGCAGTCGGGAGGATGTCAGAGAGAAGCGCCAGATCGCGGATCTTCTCCATGGCCTGGTCACGGTCCGGGAACTTCAGCAGCTGGAAGTCCGCATAGGGAACAAAGAGATACTCGGCCTGTCCTCCGTCCCAGCCGCCCAGGTTGAAGCCGTAGGCAGCGGAATCGGCGTCCGGGTTGCAGGTCTGGCAGACCTCGGTACGACCGTTGCGGCAGTTGCGGCAGCGGCCGCAAGCCACGTTGAAGGGAACCGAGACCAGGTCGCCTTCCTTCAGGAACTCGACGTCAGAGCCGATTTCCACGACTTCCCCGGTCATCTCATGCCCCATGACCATGCCTTCCGGGGCGGGGAAGGACCCGCGGTAGATGTGGAGGTCACTACCGCAGATGTTGGAAGCCACGATCTTCAGGACAACACCGTGGGGTGCCTTCTTGCCGTTGGGCATCTGGAGCTTCGGGAAGTCCAGATCCTCAACCTGCATGTTCTTCACGCCGCGCAAGACGACGGAACGGTTGCCTGCCATGTTCTTCACTCCTTCTTGAGTTCTCACACCGGGGCCCGGGGAGACTCGGTCCAGCCCCAGTCCTGAGGCTTGTCTAAGTGAACCACAAGTCTCTCACAGGCTAAATCGACCCCCAGGGGCCTCGTGGGGAAAGAGACGTCCTGGGCGAATCCGCGTCTAGATGGGGCACCCAGGCTCATAACGGATGGGTTGCGAGACGTCTCATGGCGTCCCGGGCCGGTGCCGGGGATCCGGGACGGGGGCTGTCTCGTAACGTTGTCTCCCAACCGGTTGCCCCGAGCGGGGTGCTGGTGGTCGGTTGCGAGACAAGCGGGAGGCGGAGACGGGACATGGGGAAGCTGATTGGGTATGCGCGGGTGTCTACGAGGAGCCAGGGCACAGACCGGCAGGTAACAGACCTGCTGGGCGCGGGGGTGCGTCGGGATGATCTCTACGTGGATCACGGGGTCTCGGGTGCCCGAACGTCCCGTCCGGGTTTTGAGCAGGCTGTGGGTGCTCTCCAGGAGGGCGACACTCTGGTGGTGACGACCTTGGATCGGTTGGGGCGTTCCACTCAGACCATGCTCGAGCTTGCTCAGAGTCTTCGGGGGCGCTGTGTGGGGTTGCGGGTGCTCAATCTCGGTGGGGGAGACGTGGACACCTCCACGCCGATGGGGTCGATGGTGTTCACCGTGATGGCCGCCCTGGCCGAGATGGAGCTAGAGATCAAACGGGAGCGAGTCACTGACTCAATCGCCAAGCGTCGTGCTGCAGGTGGAGATCTTGGAGGGCGCCGCCAACAGTTCACGGACTCCCAGATCCGCAGCGCGCAACGGCTGATCCAAGCGGGTCAACCTGCGGCTCAGGTCGCCCGTGACCTGGGGATGTCCCGGGCCACTCTTTATAGGCGAATAATAAACATGCCATGAAATTTTACAACCTAATAGGCACACCCGAATTGCTTATTTTTATGGTAGGGTAACCCAAATTCTGAAGGGTGAAAAATATTGCTTTTTTCTGAGAATACTCGTCAAGCCCTGGACCCATCATTATTTCCCTGATCGGAGTATCCTGCGGGGTGTCTTGGAATGGGATTGGCCTAAATAAAGAGAGCCCGTTTTTATTTACCGATGTCTCAATTCTAGGGCGATCTAATTCTCTTCCTCCCAGGAGGCTCGTCACAAGCCTCCATTCCCTTTCTTCATGAAAATGCTTGTTTTTTTGAAAAGCCCCAGACATCATCAAATACCCTGTTTTTTTAAAAAACTCAGGCAATATCTGTGCCAGTTTCTCCACGTCTTCATCAAGAGGTTCTTTCAAATTTTTATTAAATGAAGAAAACTCTTTCATTCCTTGGGGTAGGAGGGATCTCCAAGCGTCTACTACCACAGTAGCGTGGTGTTCAGCTAGCTCTAAGGCTTTTGATTCTGAATATTTTACAGGAGAAAGTAGACCCTCATGTTTTTCTTCCACCCAGTATCTAGCTAATTTTTTACTATCAAACCCAATTGCAAACCCCTTGCCGGACGTGTATGCACGCCAAATGCTCAGTAGATCATCACTACCGCAAAAACAAACTACGCCCATCTCTCTAACTCGACGGCAATGGGGGGAAAATATATATTTAAAAATTTGAAACTCATTTTTGGGAACTTTATTTTTTATTTTTCCCAACATCATTTCAGTTAGGTAAGTTCCCTCGGTTTTATCATTTAAGTAGTCAACGCCCGTTGCCCGCAAGGCGCCTTGTTCCAAAATTCCGAGCAGGCCCTCGGCGGAAGTGTAATGCCATAGAAGTCGGGGGGCAGCCTTCGCTATATGCTCCGCATATTCCTTCAAAGTGTTTTCTGAATTTTTACTTTTGGTATTTTCTGAGGAGGTTGGGATTTCCATCAACGTTCTTTAGCTCTGGGGGGGGGGGGGGGGGCAAGACGGACAGGGAGGTGGATGGGGCGACACGCCCTGGATATGCGGAAGGCCCCGCGCCAACGGGGCCTATCCTGAAGGTGTTCGAAACCGTGAGTCCATTCTAGCGCCTGCGCCAACGGGTGCCAATGGGGCGCCCAGCGATGGAAGACCTGGGTGGGGCCTGAGACGCGGTCCCGCATCAACATCACCAGCCGCCTCACACGCGGTGCTCCCCGGGTTAGAACCGGTTCTTTTTGCCGAGCGCACAGCCGGGGGCCGTCACCAGGGATCGCAAGACCTGGGCAGCGAAGGAGTGCCAAGCCCTACAGTGCCGCTCGTGGACAGCAGCCCTGCCACGAGGCGAGTACCGGAGCTGTGCGCACATGCCGCCACTGTCCACGAGTAATGCCGTGGGCCTTCTTCAACCACCCATGAGGTGGTCAACCGATGCGACCGATCGACCGACCGGGCTGATCCGCACGTGTTCAAGATGGCTTAGACGCTCCCCACCCCACCCTTCCTCACGGAGGTGCGCACCGGGAGTATCTAAGGCATCACCCTGCCCGGTCCTCCGGCCCGTCACGTGGCCGGGGGACCGGTGAACCAGGGGCGTGGTCGCGTGCGGGCGTCAAGGCCCCTTCCTCGTGTGCGGGGGAGTGGTGGTGCGGCGGCGTCGTCCTCAGCGCGACTACCGGTGCGTCGGGCGGGACGTGCCCTAGGGGGCAAGGCGCTCCAGCGACTCCAGGAGGCGCTCCAGGATCTGCCGCTTCTCCGCGCTGCTCTCCGGCAGCAGGCCCATGGACGCCTGCTGGTAGAGGCCGTCGCCCATGGCCTGGACGGCGGTGGCGACCACGGGATCCCCCACGTCCTCCAGCACCGCGTGGTACCAGTGCCGCTCCACGCGCGCGCACGTCTCCCGGGCGCCGGGCTCGCGGGCCTGGACCAGGCGGAACGCGACGCCCAGGCTGCGGTCCAGCGGGCTGTCCTCGTAGACCGACGTGGCGAGGAACTCGCGGGCGGCACCCCTGGGGGAGGCAGTGAGCCGGGAGAGGTCCTCCGCGGCCAGCTCCTCGCAGCGGGCCAGCGCGGCGTCCACGAGCGCCTGGCGGTGTGGGAAGTGGTAGAGCAGCCCGCCCTTGGAGACGCCGGCCTGGGCGGCCACGGCGTCGAGGGTCGCGGCGCGCTCGCCCTCGGTGAGAACGAGGTGCTCGAACGCGGCGAGCAGCTTCTGGCGGGCTTCGGGTTTGCGGGGCATGGCGGTGGCGGACCTCACGGTGTGATGGGAATGCTTGCGGGCCGTGCGAGGTTAACTGTACCGTCTGGACGGTAAAGACTGGTGAGGTGCCCCGTCCGCGGGGTCGGTACAAGGGTGTACGGCTCCCGCCGTCCCGTGCCGCAACCCGAATCCCAGGAGGTCCCGAGGTGTCCGTGATGGTCGAGGAACAGCGCAAGGCAGGTGCCCGCGAGTGGGGCGCACTGGCTGTTCTGATGCTCCCCGTGCTGCTGGTGTCCGTGAACAACACGGCCCTGAGCTTCGCGCTGCCCGCGATCTCCCAGGGGCTGCGACCCACCGGGGCCCAGCTGCTGTGGATCGTGGACGTCTACCCCCTGATCCTTGCGGCGCTGCTGATCCCCATGGGCAGCCTGGGGGACCGGATCGGGCGGCGGAAGATGCTCATCATCGGCTCCTCCGGCTTCGGAGCCGTCTCGCTGCTCGCCACCTTCGCCCCGAGCGCCGAGTTCCTGCTGGCCGCACGCGTGGGCACCGCGATCTTCGGGTCCATGCTGCTGCCCACCACGCTGTCCCTGCTGCGCACGGTCTTCCGTGACGACCGCCAGCGCAGCCTGGCCATCGCCATCTGGACCGCCGGGTTCAGCGCGGGTGCCGGGCTCGGGCCCATTGCGGGCGGGTTCCTGCTCAACCACTTCTGGTGGGGCTCCGTGTTCCTGCTGGCCGTCCCGGCGCTGGTGGCGTTCCTGATTGCCGCGCCCCTGCTGCTGCCCGAGTCCAGGGACCCGAACCCGGGACCGGTGGATCCGGCGTCCATCGTGCTGGCCGTCGCCACCATGGCCCCCGTGGTCTACGGCATCAAGTCCCTCGCCATCGGCGGCTCGCCTCTGCACGGCGTCCTGTTCATCGCGGTGGGTGCACTGTGCGGGCTGCTCTTCGCGCGCCGCCAGGTGGTCAAGAACTACCCGATGCTGGACCTGCGCTTCTTCCGCAGCGCCCGCTTCTCCGGGGGCCTGTCCGTGAACATGGTTTCCAACGTGGCGCTGTTCGGCTTCCTGTTCTTCTTCACCCAGTACCTGCAGCTGGTCAACGGCATGGACCCCATGACCTCCGGGCTGCTCATGATCCCGGGCCTGCTGCTGTCCATCCTCACCGGCCTGGGCGCCGAGCGGATCGCGCGCGTGGTGGGGGTGCGCTCAGCGGTGGTGCTGGGCCTGCTGCTCGTGGCCGCGGGCTTCTTCGTGGTCGCCTTCACGGACCAGATGCAGTCCTCCGCGCCGATCCTCGTGGCGTTCACTGTCATGAGCGCCGGCACCGGTCTGGCGACGACGCTGTCCACGGACCTCGTGGTCTCATCCGTCCCCGAGTCCAAGGCGGGTGCGGCGTCGGCCGTGTCCGAGACCGGGTACGAGGTGGGGGCCGTCCTCGGCACCGCCGTGCTGGGCGGCCTGACCACCGCGTTCTACCAGGCGCACCTGGACCTGCCCGCCGCCGTGGGTGCAGACAGCGCGCAGGCCGCGCACGAGACGCTGGGCGGAGCCCTGGACGTGGCCGCCGAGTCCCCGCTGGGATCCGCGGTCGCCGACGCCGCCGTGGCCGCCTTCTCCGCGGGCATGCAGTGGACCTCGGTGTTCGGGGGGATTCTGGTCGCAGGGGTGGCGCTGGCCCTGTTCCGGGTCCTCCGGGCGGACCGCAGGGTGCGCCGGGCCGTCTGATCCCGGGGGCGCCCCGGGTGTGGAGGTACGCTGACCTCGCTCGTGTATCGCGGGGTAGCCAGCCCTCGACGCGAGCGGCGCACCGCACGAGCCGGCCGACCGGAGGGGATCCCGCATGCACCTGCAGCCCAAGGACCAGGAGAAGCTTCTGGTGGTGGTCGCCGCGGACCTCGCGCGCAGGCGTCAGGCGCGGGGGCTGAAGCTCAACTACCCGGAAGCCATCGCGATCATCACCTACGAGCTGCTCGAGGGCGCCCGCGACGGCCGCACCGTGGCGGACCTGATGAGCTGGGGCAGCACCATTCTCACCCGTGACGACGTCATGGAGGGCATCCCGGAGATGATCCCGGACGTCCAGGTGGAGGCCACGTTCCCGGACGGCACCAAGCTCGTGACCGTCCACGAGCCCATCCGGTGAGACCCGCCGTGCACTGCGCCGCACCGATCGCACCACCCACCGCAACCCCCGCGAGGAGCACCCGTGACACCCGGTGAGTACGTCCTGGCCGAGACCCCCGTGGTCTGCAACGAGGGCCGCGAGGCCATCACACTGGAAGTCCTCAACCGCGGGGACCGCCCCGTGCAGGTGGGTTCGCACTTCCACTTCGCCGAGGCCAACCGGGCCCTGGATTTCGACCGGAACCGGGCCGTGGGCCGCCGCCTGGACATCCCCGCTGGCACCGCGGTGCGCCTCGAGCCGGGGGACTCCACCACGGTGCGGCTGATCCCGCTCGGCGGGGACCGCATCGTCTACGGGTTCCGGGACCTGATGGACGGCCCACTGGACGCCCACGAGCCGGCGTCCCTCGACGACGACACAGCCCCCGTCACCCCCGCCCGGCACCGTTCCGCGGCGGGGGACGCACCGCAGCCGCTGCGCGAACGCAAGGGCTTCTCCAACGAGACCCGCTGAGCCGGGCCGCCGCGCGGCGTCGTGCCCGGACGGGCGCCCGCCGGACAGACAGCACCGCAGCGGGACCACCGCCGCGGAACCGCAGGGACCTGCGAGCGCTGTGACCACCAGCACCCCGAGACCACCCGCCCACCCCGAACGAGAAGGCCGACCATGAGCTTTGAGATGAGCAGGGAGCAGTACGCGAGCCTGTACGGGCCCACTACCGGGGACGCCGTGCGCCTGGCGGACACCGAACTCTTCGCACGGATCGAGAGGGACCTCACGACCCCCGGGGAGGAGGCCGTGTTCGGTGGCGGCAAGGTGGTCCGGGACGGGATGGGCCAGAACGGGCAGCTCGTGCGGGACGTCGGGATCCCGGACCTGGTGATCACGAACGTGGTGGTGATCGACTGGACGGGGATCTACAAGGCGGACGTGGCCGTGCGCGACGGTCACGTCCTGAAGATCGGCAAAGCCGGCAACCCCCACGTGATGAGCGGTGTGGACATCGTGATCGGCGTGGCCACGGACGTGATCGCCGGTGAGGGCAAGATCCTCACGGCGGGCGGGATCGACTCCCACATCCACTTCATCAGCCCGGACCAGATCGAGACGGCGCTGGTCTCGGGGATCACCACGATGATCGGAGGCGGCACGGGACCGAGCGAGTCCTCCAAGGCCACCACGATCACCCCGGGCGAGTGGAACATCCACAACATGCTGCGCTCGTTCGAGGAGTTCCCCATGAACTTCGGGATCCTGGGCAAGGGCCACGGCTCGTCCATCTCGCCCATGGCGGAGCAGATCCGGGCCGGGGCGATCGGGCTGAAGGTCCACGAGGACTGGGGCGCCACGCCGTCGTCCATCAACACGTCCCTGCAGGTGGCGGACGAGTACGACGTCCAGGTGGCCATCCACACGGACACCCTCAACGAGGCGGGTTTCGTGGAGGACACCCGCGCGGCCATCGCGGGGCGCGTGATCCACACGTTCCACACGGAGGGCGCGGGCGGTGGGCACGCGCCGGACATCATCGAGCTCGCGCAGGACCCGAACATCCTGCCGGCGTCCACGAACCCCACGCTGCCGTACACGCGCAACACCATCGAGGAGCACCTGGACATGCTCATGGTGTGCCACCACCTCAACCCGGACATCCCCGAGGACGTGGCGTTCGCGGACTCGCGCATCCGCAAGGAGACCATCGCGGCGGAGGACGTGCTGCAGGACATGGGGATCTTCTCGATGACCTCCTCGGACTCACAGGCCATGGGTCGTGTGGGGGAGGTGGTGCTGCGCTCGTGGCAGGTCGCGGACTCCATGAAGCGTCAGCGCGGGCCCCTGCCGCAGGACGAGGGCACGGGCGCGGACAACCACCGGATCAAGCGGTTCATCTCCAAGTACACGATCAACCCGGCGATCGCCCACGGCATCTCGCACGTGGTGGGCTCCGTGGAGGAGGGCAAGTTCGCGGACCTGGTGCTGTGGGAGCCCAAGTTCTTCGGGGTGAAGCCGGACCTGGTCATCAAGGGAGGGCAGATGGTGCACGGCGTGATGGGCGATCCGAACGCGTCCATCCCCACCCCGCAGCCCCGCTGGTACCGCAAGGCGTTCGGGGCGTACGGCAAGGCCGCCGCGCGCTCGTCCATCACGTTCATGTCCCAGGCATCCATCCGGGCGGGCGTGCCACGCTCGCTCGGGCTGGAGAAGGTGGTGCGCGAGTGCCGCGACATCCGCACCCTGACCAAGGCGGACATGAAGTTCAACGGCGAGACCCCGCAGCTGCGCGTGGACCCGGAGACCTACGAGGTGCGCGTGGAGGGCACTCCCGTGAGCTGCGAGCCCCGGGACGAGCTGCCCATGGCGCAGCGCTACTTCCTGTTCTGACGCCACACCGGCTCCGGTCACGACGACGACGACGCCGCACGGCCCGGTCCGCACGCCCGCCCCGTTCGCGGTCGTTCCGACCGCGGCCGGCGGCTTCGGCCACGCAGCCCCGCACCACGACATTCGACAGCGAAGGGAGAGCACCCGTGATCGTCACCGAGATCCTGGGCAACATCCATGAGGAGAGCGGCCGCGAGCTGGTGGCCGGCAGACACGTCGAGAAGGTGGTGCTGCCCAGCACCGAGCTGGTGAAGCGCATCCAGCGGCTGAGCACCGACCACGACCGCGAGATCGGTCTCCGCCTGCCCGCCGGCGCACCGGATCTGAAGGACGGGGACGTCGTCGCCGTCGAGGATGCGACGGAGGTTGCGGAGGTCGGCGCCGGGGAGGGCCACGGGTACGCGGCCGTGGACGGGCGAGGCCACGACGCCGCGGACGGCACCGACGTCGCGGACACCGCCGGGCACCACAGCCACGCGGGGTCCGGGCGGGGCAACGCCATCGTGGTCCAGGTGCTGCCCACGGACGTGCTGGTGATCGGGGCGCGGTCCATCACGGAGATGGCGTTCGTGGCGCACAGCCTGGGCAACCGGCACCTGCAGGCGCAGTTCTTCGACGAGGACAGCGAGTACGGGGCGCAGGTGATGGTGGTGCAGTACGACCACACCGTCCAGGACTTCCTGGAGCACCACGGTGTCCCGTACTCCCGCCAGGAACGGGTCATGCCGGTGCCCTTCCGCCACGCCGAGCACACGCACTGAGACCGTGGTGGAGCCGAGTCTGAGCGGTGTCCTGGGGCTGATGCAGCTCACGGACTCCGCGCTGCCCACCGGGGCGTTCAGCCACTCGCTGGGCTTTGAGACGTACATGCACGCGGAGCAGCTGGAGGACCGGGAGTCGTTCTCCGCGTGGCTGGAGATGTTCGTGGACCAGCAGCTCACGCACACGGACGCGCTCGCCGTCCGGCTGGTCTACGCGGCCGAGGACTTCGAGCGGGTCGAGGATCTGGACGACCTCGTGACCGTCCAGGCCCTGCCCCGGCAGATCCGCGAGGGCGGGATAACCATGGGCGGGCGGCTGCTGAGCATCGGGGCCCGCAGCTACCCTGGCGAGTGGGTTCAGCGCTACGAGCAGGGGGTTGTGGAGGAGCGGCTGCACGGTCACCAGGCCACGGTGTGGGGCGTGCTCGCCCGGGAGCTCGGCGTTCCCGAGGACACGGCCGTGGCCTCGCACGTGTACGCCACGGTGATCTCCCTGACGCAGAACGCGGTGCGCGGCATCCCTCTGGGGCAGAACACCGGCCAGGCGGTGATCCGTGACGCGCAGCACTGGGTGGGGCGCGCCGTCGCCGTCTCCCGGGACCTCGTGGCGCAGGGCATCGCCGAGGAGGTGCTCGGCGCTGTGGCCCCCGGGCTGGAGATCGCGCAGATGAACCACGAGCGGCAGCGGGCCAGGCTCTTCATGAGCTGAGGCCGACGACGACGACGCGCGGCCGGGAGGGGCGCCCCGGGCCAGTTCACCCGGGACCGGCAGCAACGCACGAACCGCACGGCCGCATGAACCGGCGGAACGCACGACACGTCATGGGAACCAGAAGCACGACGAGCAGCAGGAGGAACAGCATGGACCCCGTCATCATCGGTGTGGGAGGCCCCGTGGGAGCGGGCAAGACGCAGCTCGTGGAGCGCATCACGCGAGCCATGAGCCAGGAGATCTCCATGGCCGCGATCACCAACGACATCTACACGATCGAGGACGCCAAGATCCTCGCGCGCAACTCGGTGCTTCCGGAGGACCGGATCATCGGCCTGGAGACCGGTGGCTGTCCGCACACAGCGATCCGCGAGGACACTTCCATGAACGAGGCCGCGATCGAGCAGCTGAAGAAGCGATTCCCTGACCTGCAGGTGATCTTCGTGGAGTCCGGCGGGGACAACCTCTCCGCGACGTTCAGCCCGGAGCTCGTGGACTTCTCGATCTACGTGATCGACGTGGCGCAGGGGGAGAAGATCCCGCGCAAGGCCGGGCAGGGGATGATCAAGTCTGACCTGTTCATCATCAACAAGACGGACCTTGCCCCCCACGTGGGTGCGGACCTGGGCGTGATGGAGGAGGACTCCAAGGTCTTCCGCAAGGACAAGCCGTTCGCGTTCACCAACCTCAAGACGGACGAGGGGCTCGAGCGCGTCCAGGAGTGGCTCCGCAACGACGTCCTGATGCTCGATCTTGCCTGAGCCTTCCGAGGCTCCGGGCACGACGACGCCGCTCGGGCAGCGTGCCCCGTCCGCGCCGGTGCACGGGGCTGGGAGCGCGGGAGCGCGGTCGTCCCGGATACGGAGCCTGGCCGAGACCGAGTGGACGGGGCAGCTGCGGCTGGGCGTCGCCGAGCGGGACGGCCGGTCCTACGCGGCCCGGCAGTTCCACGAGGGCGCTCTGCGGGTGCTGCGTCCGCACTACCTGGACCACTCCGGGCAGGTGACCTACACGGTGATCAATCCCGGGGGCGCGTACTTCGGGGCGGACGCCTACCTGCTGGACGTCGTCGTGGAGCGGGGCGCGTCCCTGGCGCTGACCACCCAGTCCGCGACCAAGGTCTACCGCACTCCGCAGGGCCCCGCCACGCAGGAGATGACCGTGCGGCTGGGCCCCGGCAGCGTGCTGGATTACGTGCCGGACCAGCTGATCGTCTACCGCGGCGGGTCCTACATCCAGCGCACGCGTGTGGACATGGATCCCACGGCATCCCTGGTGCTGGCGGAGATCGTCACGCCCGGGTGGTCACCGTCCGGGGAGTCCTTCGCGTACGACGAGCTGCGGATGCGCACCGAGGTGCGGGTGCTGCCGCCGGATCCCGCCGCCCGCCCGCGGCGCCTGGTCGTCGACCAGCTGCGGATCCGCCCGGACGCGCACGGGGACCTGACCGGCGTGGGGTTCATGGAGGGCCGCAGCCACACGGGGCAGCTGCTGCTCGCGGACGCGCGCCTGGACGATGACCTCTACGAGCGCCTCACCGAGCTCGTGGATGCGTCCGACACCCACTCCGGGATCACGCGCGCGGGCGCCGGGGAGCCGTACGGTGTGCGGTGCGTGTGCGTTCGCTCGCTCGCGGACTCCACGGAGGCCGTCGCGGCGCTGCACAGAGCCGTGGTGGACGAGCTCCACGAGCGCTGGCGCGGGCAGGCACCGCTGCGGCTGCGCAAGTACTGACCAGCACCACCCACCGAGGAGAACAGTGTCCACCACGTCCCACCCCACGTTCTACCGTCGCTATGTCACGGACCGGCACACCCTGCCGCTGCGCGCGCGGGTGGGGTTCACGCTCGCCGCGGTGGCCGCCCTGCACCTGCTCGCGTTCGGGCTGCTGGCGACGGCACTCGCTCCCGGTGCGCAGCCGCTGGCCCTGGGCGTGGTGCTCACCGCGTACGCAGCGGGCATGAAGCACAGCTACGACTGGGACCACATCTCCGCGATCGACAACACCACCCGCAAATTCGTCTCCGAGGGCATGAACCCGGCGAGCGTGGGCTTCGCGTTCAGTCTGGGGCACTCCCTGGTCGTGACACTCGCCGGGACCATGGTGGTGGCGGGGGCGCAGTTCGTGAGCGGGGCGTTCGAGGACGGCAGCTCCGCCAACCACGTGCTCGGGCTGATCGGCGCGGGTGTCTCCGGGGTGTACCTGCTGGTGCTGGGGCTCTACAACGCGAGCATCTCGGTGGGGTTGGCCCGGGGCCGGTCCACCGCGCACCAGCGCTCTGCCGTGGGCGCGCGGGGCGACGGCGCAGCGGATGACGGCGGCTGGGGGCTCGTCTCCCGCCTGCTGCGCAAGCCGCTGCAGCGGGTGCGCCGCCCGCGGGACATCTTCGTGCTGGGCTTCCTCTTCGGCCTCGGGTTCGACACCGCCACCACGATCGGCCTGCTGCTGCTCACCGTCTCCGCGTCCCTGGCCGGAGTGCCGGCACTCGCGCTGCTGGGTCTGCCCGTGGCCTTCACCGCCGCGATGACCCTGTGCGACACCCTCAACGGGCTGGGCATGATGAAGCTCTACTCCAACGCCCTCACGCAGGCGGGCACCCGGCGCCGCTTCAACGCCACCGTCACCGTGATCTCCGCGGTCTCCGCGCTGTTCGTCGCCACGATCACCCTGGGCGGCTTCTTTCACGACCTCCTGGGGTTGGAGGACCCGGCGACGACGGCGCTCGCGGAGATCGACCTCGGCCAGGCCGGGCTCGCGCTCATCGCCGTCTTCGCGCTCGTGTGGCTGCGCTTCTGGTGGGTGGGGCGCCGGGAGCCCGGGACGGCGTCGTCGACGTAGTTCCGGCGTCTCCCGCCCGCCGCGTCAGGCGCGGGACACCGCCGCGTGCAGCCCCAGGTACGCGCACGCGGAGGGCACGGGCACCCTTCCAGCGCTACGGGGCGGCGTCGTCCGGCTGCTCCGGGCGCGGCCCGCGCGCCGGGAATCTTTCCCCCGGGGGCCGGTGTTGGAACCGGTGAAGGGGTCGCGCGACGACCCCCGAAGAGAATCCGCGACAGAAGGAGACCTCATGGCTTACCGCACAGAGAACCCCGCCACCGGCGTCGTCGAGCAGGAGTTCACCTCTCTCACGGACGCGGATGTCGCCCGCGCCGTCGAGCGCGCGGACGCCGCATTCACCTCGTGGCGCAAGACCCCCGCGGAACAGCGCGCGGCGGCACTGGCCGCTGTGGCGGACGCGTTCCAGGAGCGCGGGGACGAGCTGGCCCGCGTGATCAGCACCGAGATGGGCAAGCCGTTCGCGCAGGCCCAGGGCGAGGTGGCACTGTCCTCCTCGATCTACCGCTGGTACGCGGACCACGGGCCCGCGCTGCTGCAGGAGGAGACCCTGGACGTGGGCGACAGCGCGAAGTCCGTGGTCGTCACCGATCCCGTGGGTGTGCTCATGGGTGTCATGCCCTGGAACTTCCCGCAGTACCAGGTGGCCCGTTTCGCGGCCCCGAACCTCATGCTGGGCAACACCATCCTGCTCAAGCACGCGTCCATCTGTGCCCGCACGGCGGAGCTCATCGAGGAGATCCTGCACGCCGCGGGCATCCCCGAGGACGCCTACATCAACCTGTTCGTGAGCACGGACCAGATCACGGACGTCGTGGCGGACCCGCGCGTTCGCGGCGTCTCCCTCACGGGCAGCGAGGGTGCTGGCAAGGCCGTGGCGACCACCGCCGCGCAGAACCTCAAGAAGAGCGTGCTCGAGCTGGGCGGCTCGGACCCGCTGGTCGTGCTCGACGACGTGGACGTCTCGAAGACCGCGAAGACCGTGGCCACCGCCCGCATGAGCAACGCGGGCCAGGCCTGCAACTCGCCCAAGCGGATCTTCGTGCCCGCGGGCATGTTCGACGAGTTCGTGAAGGTGGTCGTGGAGACCGTCGAGGCCATGACGGTGGGCAACCCCCTCGAGGACGGGACCGACGTCGGCCCGCTGTCCTCGGTCCAGGGTCGCGACGACGCCGTGGCCCAGGTGGAGCGCGCCGTGGAACAGGGCGCCACTCTGCACACCGGTGGCAAGGCCCTTGACAAGGACGGCGCCTGGATGTCCCCGGCCGTCCTCACCGGCGTGACCCGCGAGATGGACGCCTTCAAGGAGGAGATCTTCGGCCCCGTGGCCGTCGTCTACTCCTACGACTCCGTGGACGAGGCCGTGGAGCTCGCCAACGACTCGTCCTTCGGGCTCTCCGGTTCCGTGTGGAGCTCCGACGTCGCGAAGGCCGAGGAGATCGCCCGCCAGCTCGAGGTGGGCATGACCTACGTCAACGAGCACGGCACCACCAAGGCCGGGCTGCCCTTCGGCGGCGTGCGCCGCTCCGGCTACGGCCGCGAGCTGGGCCGCTGGGGCTTCGGCGAGTTCGCGAACACCAAGCTGGTGCGCGTGGCGGGCTGACCCCCGACTCTCAGTGAACGGTCCTGCGGCCGGCCCCGGTGTGTCCGGGGCCGGCCGTTGCTATGCGGCGTTGTCGCCCCTTACGCTCCCGGCGTCCTGCGGTCCCGCGGCGCCCTCTCATCTCCGGCACCCCTCCCGCCCGCGGCGCCGCGACCGTACAGTGGGGTGCAGGACGCACGACGTAGAACACACGGCGCCGGGACCCGGCGCGGAACGGAGGACCATGAGCGCCCAGGACCTGATGGCCGATGCCGCGAGGCGCCCGGTGGACGCCGCGGAGGCGGCTCTGGAGGGGATCTCCTCGACCGTGCTGAACACGATGCCGGAGAAGACCCACAACTCGATCGCGTGGCTCGTGTGGCACGCGGCTCGGCAGCAGGACGTGCAGGTCGCGCAGCTGTGCGGCTCGGAGCAGGTCTGGACGGCGGAGGGCTGGAACAACTCCTTCGACCTGGACCGTTCCAGCGCGGACTCCGGCTTCGGAGACACCCCCGAGGACGTGGCGAAGGTGCGGGTCTCGGACCCCGGGCTGCTGCTCGGCTACCTGCGGGCCGTGTGCTGCGGGACGGCCACGTACGTGCGTGGCCTCTCCCAGGAGGATCTGGACGAGGTGATCGACGAGTCGTGGGATCCGCCCGTGACCCGGGGAATGCGCATTGTCTCCACCGTGATCGACGCCGCCGAGCATGTGGGCCAGGCGGCCTACGTCCGCGGGCTCGTGGACGAGGACTGGTCCGGTAAGTACTGACACGAGATGTCATCTGTAGATGCAACTACATATAGACCTGGACCTCGCCTAGACTGGCGCCACTGACCACCGGCCCGCGGGCTCACAGCGCCGGGGTTCCTCCCGGGAGACTCGATCACACTTATGGCTCGTTCACGCGCACGTTCCTCTGCGGTCAAGAAGCCCTCGATGGCGCTGACCGCCTTCACCTCTTTCTCACTGCTCGTGGCCGTGAGCGTTGCCGTGAGCAACGGCACCGTCACAGCTCCCTGGCAGCCGGCCATGGCGCACGACGCGCAGGGGCCGCAGCAGGTGGGAACCTCCGGTGAGCCCGGGGGCGCGGGGGACGACGCCGCCGCGCAGCCGGTTCGCGCGTCCCTGTTCGCCTCCGTGGCGGACCAGGCCGCGATCGACGAGTCCAAGGTTGTCCCGGCGTCGTTCTCGGTGGCGGGCAGCGCCGCCCCGAACGCGGAGGGCGGGGCGGCATCCTCTCCGGCGTCTTCCACCGGCTCCACGGGCGGGGTCAACGGAGTCTCGTCTCTGGCGCCCTCCACCCACGCTCCCGCAACGTTCGAGGGAAAGCTCCCCGTCAACACGCTGATCGCCCCGGCCCAGCCGGTGACCGTTCTGAAGGGCGGCGAGTTCGGGTGGCGCACCGCCCCGGACACCGGGCAGTACGAGCTCCACAACGGCACGGACATCTCCGCGCCCGAGGGCACTCCCGTCGTCGCCGCGCTGGACGGCACCGTCACCGCCGTCTTCTGGGACGTGTGGGGCGGCAACCGTGTGGAGGTCTCCCACGCGAACGGCATGAAGACCACCTACAACCACCTGAGCAAGGTCATGGTGCGCGTGGGCGACTCCCTGAAAGCATCCGAGCAACTGGGTGAGGTGGGTCAGACCGGCCTGCGTGTGACCGGTCCGCACCTGCACTTCGAGACGTGGGTGGACGGCAAGGTGGTGGACGCCCAGTCCTTCGACTGGGAGACCGGCAAGGGCATCATCAAGGCGTCCCGTGCGCCGTACTCCACGCAGGACGAGAACTCCGTCCAGCCCAAGACCGATCCGAACGCCAAGCCCGGCACGGACCTCGGCCCCCTCCCGGACACCGCGGGCCTGCCGGTCGCGGACAAGGAACGCGTCACCGCGCTGCGGAACAAGAAGCCCGCCGACCAGAAGACCACTGGCACGGGCAAGGGGCAGGGCCAGGGCGGGAAGAACTCCACCTCCCCGTCCACGTCCGGCGGACAGCAGGGCAAGCAGACCACGGACAAGGGGAAGATCAACGCGTCCGGTGGGCAGACGGGCACACAGCCCATAAACAAGGGGAAGACCACTGCGCCCGGCGGCGGTTCCGGGGCGACGACGCCCACGACGGGGACCGGGGACTCCGACGGGAACAAGCACCGGGAGACGTCGAAGCCGACTGCCGCGGCCACCTCGACCCCGGCTCCGACCAAGACCGTCAAACCTGCGGTCACCCCGGCACCCACCACCACACCCGCGCCGTCGCAGACGCCTGCGCCCACCAAGACCCCGGTGCCCACCAAAACGCCCGATCCGAAGCCCACGACGGATCCCGTGCCCACCCCGGGCGTCACCGGGCAGCCGACGGGCGAGGTCAACCCGCTGACCGCGAACGTCACCGAGCTGACCACGCTGCAGCAGCTGCAGCAGCGCACCCAGTGGGTGCTCACGTCGCAGATGGTGCTGACCCCGGCGGAGCAGTTCGGGCCCCAGACGGTGCTGAACTCGAACCTGACGGCGGTCGATGCGCGGCTGATCGAACTCGGCCTCGACAAGCAGAGCCCGGACTTCGCGGCTCAGCTGCACAAGACCCAGCTCTCGGTCGCGGCGGCCTCCAAGACGCCCACGAACCCGAAGCTCACCGCAGCGGCCACGACCGACCTGAAGGTGCTTCAGCAGCTGCTCGCCGCGGTGAAGCCGTACCAGGCGGGTGCAGCCCCCGGCGCTGGCGTGCCCGCGGTGCCCGGGAAGTAGCCCCCGCACGAATCTGCCAGAGCAGCGGGCCCCGCGCAGCGAGTTGTCGCCGTGCGGGGCCCGCTGTCGTGAGAACGAGGGGTCGCGGGAGCGAGGGTCAGGCGGCGCGCACGCGCACCCCGGTGACGGGGCGGGTCAGCATGTGGGTCCAGGAGAAGGTGAGGTCGTCCTGGTCGCTGGGCAGCTGCACCTCCGGGCGGCACAGTGCCACCACGGCCGCGGAGAGCGAGGTGACCGCGATCTTCTCCCCGGGGCAGCGGTGGCCCGTGCGGACGTCCGCCCCGCCCTGGGGGATGAACGTGGTGATCGCCTCGGCGTCCTCGACGCCCAGGAAGCGCTCGGGGTCGAACGTCGCGGCGCGGTCCCACGAGGCCGGATCGGTGTTGGTGCCCAGGATGTCCAGGAGCACCCGCTGGCCCTTGTGCACCGGGCAGCCCTGGATCTCGGTGTCCTGGGTGGCCTCCGCGGGAAGCATGGGCACGAACGGGTAGATGCGGCGGACCTCCTGCGCGAAGGCGACGGCCTCCGGGACGTCCACCAGGGCGCCGTCGCGCTCCTCGGACGCCCTGCGGATGCGCTCGACCCACTCGGGGTGCTCCGCCAGCGCGGTGGCCGCGAACGCCGCGAAGCGCGCCACCGCCACGTTGGGCCGGGTCAGGTTCTGCAGCTCGATGCCCGCGGTCTTCGCGTCCACGAGCGCACCGTTCTCGTCCACGAGCCGGGCCATGTGGGCCAGCACCGAGTCCTCGGGCGCGGCGACCTTCCCGGCGCGCACGTCCCGGATCAGCGCCGCGAACCGGCGGTCCAGGGCGATCCGGTCCAGGCGGGAGACCAGGTGCACGGCGGGGCGGCCGAAGGTGTCCAGCAGGCGGCTCATGCGGTGCGCCCAGCGGTCCATCTCCCGCGTGCTCCAGGGGATCCCCGCCCAGCGGAAGGAGGCGCGGCCGAAGGCGGTGGCGGTGCTGTCGTAGACGTTGTCGCCCTTCCGCCACCGGGTCACCAGGGCCTCGAGCTCCTCGGCGACGAACGGCTTGTAGGCGGCCACCCGCTCGTCCTCGTAGGCCATGTCCGCGAGCTGGTTCTTGCGCACGGAGTGGGCCTCGCCGTCGAGGCCGTGGACGGCACCCGCGCCGAAGAGGGGCCCCTTCACGACGCCGGGCATCGCGCCGTCGCGCCGCACGCGGGACGTGTCGTAGAAGAGCTGGACACCCTCTTCCCCGCGGACCAGTACGGTCTGCTTGCCCAGCAGCGGCATGCGGACGGGGCAGCCCGAGTCCGAGGAGAGACCCGCGCGGCGTCGGACGCGGGAGGCGAAGAGGTAGCCGGAGCGCAGCAGCGAGAGGCCCTGCTCGGAACGTGTCTGGGCGAACTGTGAAGTCATCCCACCAGTATGGGAGGTCTGGCTGACCGTCCCGTTCACGCCCGGGGGCGCACCCGCAGGGCACCGGCGAAGAGGAACGCGAAGACTCCCATGACCGGGAAGACGAACAGGGCGGTGCGCAGTCCGGCGGCGTCCGCGAGCATCCCCACGAGCGGGGGCGAGACCATGAAGACGATGCGCATGCACCAGCTGACCAGAGTGAGCCCCGTACCCGGTTTCAGGCCGGGCGCGCGGTCCGCGGCGGCGTAGGCGTTCGGGACCATGGTGGCGCAGCCGAAGCCCGCCAGCGCGAAGCCCACCAGGGCCACCCACGGTGCCGGCGCCAGGGCGACGGCGCCGAGGCCCACGAAGATCAGCACGCCGCCCAGCCGTGTCACGAGCACCGCGCCGAGCGCGTCGATGAGCCGGTCGCCCAGGATGCGCCCCACGAACTGCGCGCCCACCAGGCTCACGTAGCCCAGGCCCACCATGCTCACGGGGGCGCCGAGCACGTCCCTGAGGTAGACGGCGGACCAGTTGGAGCCGACGTCCTCCACGAGCACCCCGGACATGGCGACGACGGCGATGGGCAGCAGGGCGAGCAGCGCCCAGCCCGTGCCGCGGGGCAGTTTGGGGAGACCTGCGGTGTCCACGGAGACGTGCTCGGCCTGGATGGCGGCGTGCTCCTCGGGGTCGTCCGGGACGGCCCAGCGCATGGCCACCGCGGCCGTGGCGGCAAAGATCGCACCGCTGATCATGAAGTGCCACACCAGGGGCAGGCCCGTGGCCGCCGCGGCGGTGCCCATGAGCCCGCCGATACCCGCTCCCACGCTCCACAGTGCGTGCATGGAGTTGATGATCGAGTTCCCCGCGAGCCGCTGGACGCGAAGGCCCTGGGCATTCTGGGCGGTGTCCACCACGGCGTCGAGCATGCCGGCGATCAGCAGCCCCACCCAGAACACGGCCACGAGCGGGACCGATCCCGCGACGAACACGGCGGTGGCCAGCAGCACGGTGCCCACCACGGCCACGCGGGCCGTTCCAAAGCGCCGCAGGATCGGAGCGGGCAGCGGACCTGCCACCACGCCGCCGATGGGGAACGCGATCAGGGCGAAGCCGTACATCGCGTTGGACAGTTCGAACGTGTCCTTGATCTCGGGCAGCCGGGGCAGCAGGTTGGAGAAGATCGCGCCGTTCGTGAGGAACAGCAGGGACACGGCGATCCGTGCCCTGCTGATGCGGGCGCGGTCCATGGAGGCGGCAGGCTGGGGAGCTCTCACCGGACCAGGCTACGGGCAGGCAGTGGTGTGACGCACACTGCTGGTCGCAGTACGGGGCCCACGATTCACCTGATAATTTTTGCAAAAATCATGAGAGAAGGACCCGGGGACACCACGGCTGAGACTGCCCCCACGCGCAAGAAATCCATCGCATGGCTCGTGCCGGCAACCCTGGGCGCCGGCGCCCAGGCCCTGAGCATCCGGTCACCGGATCGATCGGTGCGTACACCGCATCCACCACCAACAGCGCCGGGGCGGGTCTTCGCCTACCCATTTGACGACACGAGGTCCGCGACTCTGGTGGACGGCAGCATCAGCACCACCGCCTCCTCCAACGTGACGTCCGGGAACACGGCTACGGCGTGCATGCACGACACCGCGGGCTACCTGGAGTTCGCCGGGAACACGAGCAGCCCCTCGACCGGGAGCCCTACGTGGGGCCTCCGGCAAGCGGCACCACGTGGTCGCCACCGAGATTCCACCGCTGACCTCAGATCCCCCCACGTGGACCGTGTGCTCGTGGGCAGCGCTCCTGCCACCGGAACGCGGGAGATGTATTACCCCGCCCTCCGACGGATCGGGTGCACCCGCATGGACACCTGGCCGGACGCACCGGCCGGGAGTTCTAGTTCTCGCGAGCCGGTGAGTCGGAGTCGGACTCTGTGGTGTCCTGCTCCGGCTGGTCGTCGCGGTCCTGCCGGGTGCCGGAGGAGCGCCAGCCGTCGTGCCAGGCGTGCATCCACCCGGAGTCCTTCACGCCCATGGGCGTGCCCTGGAGGTAGAGGCAGGGCGTGCCGTTCGGGGCCGTCTTGCACACGGTGTCCGCGTCGTGACCGTGCCCGGTCGCGCTCTCGGCCCCGGGTGCCGTCGACGCCCCGGAAGCAGCCGACGACGTCGCCCGCGGACTCTCCGGCGCAACGGGACTCGACACCGTGCTGGGGCTCGCGGACGAACCGCCGCTCGGCGCCACCCGGGGTGTGGTCGAGGAGGACGGCTCTGCCGTCGCGAACAGGGACGGGGTGCTGACCTCGGAGGGCAGGGGGCTGTCGTCGTACGTCCCGTAGTACTCCAGGGACGAATCGTCCGTGGGGTCCGCCGGGTCCGACCCCGCCGGATCCGTGGTCACCGGGTGGCGCGGGTCGGTGAAGTCCTTCTGGCTGCCCTGCGGGTACCAGTAGTCCGCGGTGGGCATGGTCACGCCGTAGGAGCCGGAGCCCGCCGTGACCGAGGCACGCTTCGGGGAGGTGCCCTGGGTGTCAACGAGCACCATGCCGGTGTCCGTGTGGGCGTCCAGCCGGTCACTCACGTGCGCGCCGTCCAGCAGCACCCGCCCGTTCGTCGAGCGGGCGTCCACCGTGGCGGCCTCCAGATCGTTGGCCTCCACCGAACCGGTGTCGGTCTTCGCGAGGACGTCCTTGAACGTGCCCTCCACGAACAGAGCATTCGTGGTGCCCTGCAGGTCCAGGGAGACCGGTGCGGAGTCCTCGGGAACGGTGACGGAGACGCTGCGGTTCGAGGACCCTCCCAGGTCCCAGCCGGTGGCGGTGGCGCCGAGGTCCAGGGACAGGGCGCCGTCGTGCAGGGCGGGGGAAGGGGCACGGTCCGGGATGTTGATTCCGGCCTCGGACCACAGCACCTGCACGCGGTCCGCGGTGGAGCTGGTGTGGACGTAGACAGCGGCGTCGGCCGCGTCCACGTGGATGGTCTTGACGGTGGCGGGCGCGGTCCAGGACCCGTTGTGCTCCTGCGTCAGCGCGAGCGCCCCGGTGACGCCCGCGCCGCCGACCAGCAGGCCGATCGCGACCACCCCGCCCACCACGGCGGTGGCGGTGTTCCACGCCCGGCACTCGCCGCGGGGGAGGGGCCGGTTCTGACGGGGTTCCTGTGCGGGATGGGAACCGGGGTCCGGCGTGGCCGGGGAGGGAGTGTGAGTGCTCATGTCGTGTCCTAGCGGGAGTGGTCCGAGTAGCCGAGGTACTTGAGAACGGCCAGAACCCTGCGGTTGCCGGTCTCCGAGGTGACGCCGAGCTTGGCGAAGATCGCGCCGATGTGCTTTTCCACGGCCGACTCTGTGAGGTACAGGTTCGCGGCGATGGACGCGTTGGACAGCCCCTGCGCCATGAGCCCCAGCACCTCGCGCTCACGCGGGGTCAGCAGCTCCAGGTCCTCACGACGCCGCGAGCGCACCAGGATCTGCGTGAGCACCTCCGGGTCCAGCACGGTGCCGCCGGAGCCCACGGTCTGCACGGACTCGAGGAACTGCTCCACGTCCGCCACGCGGTCCTTGAGCAGGTAGCCCAGGCCCTCGCGGCGCGAGGCGATCAGCTCGGACGCGTAGCGCTCCTCCACGTACTGCGAGAGCACGAGTACGGCCACGTCCGGGTGGGCGGAGCGGATCAGCACGGCGGCGCGGATCCCCTCGTCGCTGAAGGAGGGCGGCAACCGCACGTCCACCAGGGCGAAGTCCGGTCGGTGCTCCTCCACGGCCTTCACGAGCCCTTCGGCGGTGTCAGTCTCCGCGACGACGTCGTGCCCCGCGTCCGTGAGCAGGCGCACCAGTCCGGCGCGCAGCAGGACGGCGTCCTCGGCGATCACGATGCGCATCTCAGTTTCCCTCTCCGGTGCTGGTCCGCGACGATGACGACGACGCCGCGCCGCCCGTTCCCGGATCCCCTTCGGGGGCCTGACACTGGGGCTCGCGCGGAGTCCCGTGCTGGGTCTCCCCGTGGTGGCCGGGTGCCGCGGCCGGGGTGTCCTGGCGGGTGCTGCCGAGCGGCAGCTCCACGACCACCTCGGTGGGCCCGCCCGCGGGAGAGTTCAGGAAGAACCGTCCCCCGGCCGAGCGGATCCGGTCCCGGATGCCGGAGAGGCCACCACCGGGAACCACCTGGGCGCCGCCGCGGCCGGAGTCGCGGACCCCCGCCACCACCACGCTCGTCCCGGGGGCGGGGCCGTCCTGCACGGACACGGCCACGTCCGCGGAGCGGGCGCCGGAGTGCTTGACCGCGTTGGTGAGGCTCTCCGAGACTGCGAAGTAGACGGCGGCCTCCGTGCGCGGCTCCAGGCGCGGCACGTTCACGGCAACGTCCACGGGGAACGGGACCTGCGCAGCGATGGCAGACAGGGCTGCGTCGAGCCCCCGGTCCTCCAGCACCGCGGGGTGGAAGCCGCGGGCGAGCCTGCGCAGCTCGGTGATCGCGGCCTTGGTGGTGCCGTGGGCCTCCGCGACGAGCTCCTTCGCGGCCGCGGGGTCCGTGTCGATCCTGGACTTCGCCATCGAGAGGTTCATGGCCACCGAGACCAGCTGGGGCTGCACGCCGTCGTGCAGGTCCCGTTCGATGCGGGAGCGCTCGGTCTCCGCGCCGCGGACCGCGGACTCCTTCGCCGCGGACTCGTACTCCGCGCGGCGCTCGGACTCCATGGCCTCGCGGCGCAGCCGGGCGGCCTCGCTCTGGCGCAGCAACCCCGCGGAGAGCCCGCGGTGGGCCAGCGTCAGCAGCACGCCCAGCAGGATCCCGAGCACCACCCCGAGCACCGAGCCCGCGATCAGGGCCCACTCCGGCACGTCCCCGACGGAGCGCAGCCCGGTGCGCACCACGGAGTCGGCGGGCATGTACAGCGGCGTGGTGGCCGCTGCGATCCCGGCTCCGGCCACCACGAACGGCACCAGCATGAGCCAGCCGAGCAGACACGTGATCGCCAGGTGCAGCATCCCCAGCCACAGGGAGCCGTCGCTGGTGTCCAGCCAGATCTGGTGGGGGATCCGCACCCAGTCCGTGCGTGGTGTGCGGCGCCGCTGGGGGTCGCGGATGTCCAGACCGAACGACGACGCCGAGCGCCGCCGCTCCAACCACACCGCCGCCATCATCACGTAGACCGTGGCGGCCAGCACCAGCGCTCCCAGCCCGAGCGCGGGGATGGCGGCCACACCGGTCACGAGCAGTGCACCGATCAGGCACAGCAGCGCCGTGTTGAGCGCCGCGTCCACCACCAGGTCCAGGCTGCCGAAGAACAGGGTCCTGGGGGAGAGCATGCGCCACTCGCGGATCGCGGGCACCGACGGGCCGGGCGGCACGTGGCCTCCGGGCGGCGCCTGACCGGGACCGCCGTCGACGTCGTCGTCCCCGGCCAGGGGGCGGTTCGCTTGGTTGGCGGAGCGGGCGCCGTACCGGTCTTCCAGACCTTCCGGGCGGCCCACGGGAGGCAGCGCGCGGTGCGCTGCGGCGTCCTCGCGGGGCAGCACGCGGGTGGCGCCCACCGGCGGCAGCGGCCGGGTGCGGCCCGAGGCCGGGGGAAGAGGTTCGGTGGCGTCCCACGGCGGCGTGGGTCGCGAGGCTGGTGTGCTCATGGCCTCCACGCTACGGACACCCCGCCGGCTCTCGCGCCAGAGCCAGCCACCGGGTTGCAGTGGGGTTTTCCCCACCCCTGCCCATCCCCGCTCCAGAGCCGCGCGTGCCGCCCTGGCGCCAGCGCGCTCCCGCCCTAGAGTGAGCCTCATGCAGCACGATCTCACCGCTGCCGGGACGCCCCGGCCGCCGGGAGCGCCCGCCGTCGAGCGCGACCCCGCCGTGGACGCCGCCCGCGTGGGCTGCGTGATCGCCGTGGTGTGCATCCACATCCTCATGGTCACCCTCACCGCAGACCCCGCCACCGGGGAGATCCGCTCCGTGCTCGTGCCCACCCAGCAGCCCTGGTACTGGTGGGCCACCTGGATCTTCCAGATCATGCCCCTGTTCTTCGTTGTGGGCGGAACGGCAGCGGCCGGGGCGTGGCGGCGTCGTCGGGCGCAGGGCATGGACCCCGCGGAGTACGTGCGCGAGCGTGCCCTGCGGCTCGTGCAGCCGGCCGCCGTGCTGTGGTGCGCGCTGGCCCTGGTGGCCGGGGCCGCGCTCGCGGCGGGAGCGCCGTACGAACTGGTGACCTTCGCGCTGTCCGGGGTGGGCATGGCGCTGTGGTTCCTCGCCGCGTACCTGATCTGCCAGGCGCTCACTCCCACGTTCCTGGCATTGCACGAGCGTATGGGGTGGGTGTGGTGCTGGTTCCTGCTGTGCTGTGCCGTGATCGTGGACCTGCTCAGCGCGGCCAGCGGGGAGCGGTGGTGGGGGCTGCTGAACATGGTGTTCGTGTGGCCGCTCGTGCAGCAGTTCGGCTTCTTCCGCGCGGACGGCTGGTTCGCGGCACGCTCTCGGGGGCTTCTCGTGGCGCTCGCTGCGGCGTCGTTCGCGCTGCTCGGGGTGTGCGTGGCGGCGGGCCCCTACGCGCCGGACATGCTCACCGATCTCAACCCGCCCACGGTCTGCATGGTGGTCCTGGGCTTCGCTCAGGCGTGCCTGCTGGAGGTGTTCTCCCCGGCGCTGCGGCGGCTGATGACCCGGCGTCCGGCCCGGGTGGTCGCGCACCTGATCGGCACCCGCGTCATGACCGTCTACCTGTGGCACCTGCCCGTGGTCGTGGCGGTCATGGCCGTGTGGTTCTTCGCTGGCGGCTGGGACCCCGCACCCGGTTCCGCTGGGTGGTGGCTGCTGCGGATCCCGCTGGCGGTGGTGTGCTGGGTGGCCGTGATGCTCGTCGCGGCGGTGCTACGGCGCGCGGAGACGGCTTCGGTGGAGCCGTGGGGCGGGCGGGAGCGCAGCCTGCCGAGCGCACTGGTGCTGGTCGCGCTGGTCTGCGCGGCGGCCCCACCGTTGATCCAGATCGTCACGCTGCTCACTGTCCCGCTCGTGGTGGTGGGCGCGGCAGGCTCGGTGCTCGCCGTCGTCGTCCTGCGCAGCGGGCGGGTGCGGCAGGGACCGGGCCCCGCGGACGGGGCCGTGGGCGGTCAGCGGGTTACCGGGGGCCGCGGGGTCCCGGCGTAGGCTCGGTGGCGTCCTCGTCACGCAGTGCCCCGCGACCCATTCGCGTACGCACCCGGCGTGACGCCGTTGCCGGGGCACCGCCCCCGCGACCGAGAGGTGATCGCATGGCTTCCAAGAAACCGGTGCGCGACAGCGCCGAGCACAACGCCTACTTCCCGTCCGAGTACTCGCTGGGTCAGTACGTGGCACCCACCACGAACTTCGACGGCGCCGCAGGTGTTCCCGCCGCCCCGTCCGGTCCGCACAAGGTCCTGACCGTCCTCACGGACGAGCGCTACCTGCCGCTGCAGGACGACATCTACTTCTCCACGGGCAACCACCCGGTGGAGACCCTGCTGCCGCTCATGCACCTGCGCGCCGCCGGGTACGACGTGGACGTGGCCACCCTTTCCGGGAACCTTGCCAAGTTCGAGCTGTGGGCCATGCCCGAGAAGGACGACGCCGTGCAGCAGGCGTGGGAGGAGCTGCGGCCGCAGTTCGAGCGTCCCCGGGCCCTGCCGGAGATCGCCGACGGGCTGGACGGGGACAGCGACTACGCCGCCGTGTTCATCCCCGGCGGCCACGGTGCCACGATCAACCTCGCGGACAGCCCCGAGGTGGGCCGTGTGCTCGCCTGGGCACTGGAGAACGACCGCCCCGTGATCACCCTGTGTCACGGACCCGCCGCGCTGCTCTCGGCCGTGGGCGAGGACGGCAGGAATCTCTTCGACGGCTACGCCGTGACCGTGTTCCCCGATGCCCTGGACTCCGGGCCCAACATCGAGATCGGCTACCTCCCGGGCCGCATGAAGTGGCTCGTCGCCGAGGAGCTCACCCGCGCCGGGCTCACCGTGGTCAACGACGACATGACAGGGCAGGTCCACCGCGACCGCGGCCTGCTCACCGGCGACAGCCCGCTCGCCTCCAACGCGCTGGGTCGCCTGGCCGTGGAGACGCTCACGGGCCAGGAGTACGCCGCGGACTGAGGTCCGGTGCTCTCCAGAACGACGACGCCGCCCGCCCCCCCCCGCTCACGGGTGCCGGGCGGCCTCGTCGCCCAGCGGCCGGGCCCGCAGGCCGGCGTCCACGTCCGCCCGGGCGCCTGCCTCGGATGCGGAGACGACACACGCCGAGCCGATCACCTGGCAGCGCCGCGCGGACCGCGTGAACTGCCGCACGGAGTGGAAGTCGACGGAGCCCAGCACGCCGAGGGTCGCGAGCCAGTGGGGCCGGGGGGCTGTCGGAGAGGCCGTGGGGCAGGGAGAGGCCTGTGACGCTGCGGAACGAGAACCAGAGGTGCTCCACGCCGTGGAGGTGGCTCGGCATGAGCCAGGAGAGCCCGACGACGAATACGAAGACCACCAGCAGACCGGCCAGGAGCGTGAAAAGGGTCCTGCGCAGGGCCCCGTGGCGCGTGCGGGCAGGGATGTTCAGCCCAGGTGGTCCAGGACCAGGGGGAGCAGCCGTGGTACGGCCAGGGGGTGCACCTGGTGGCCCATGCCGGGGACCGTCACGAACCGGGCTCCCGGGATGGCCCGGGCCGTTGCGGGGCCGCCGTCCGGGCGCACAATCCTGTCTCTGTCCCCGTGGAGCACGAGCGTGGGCGCGGTGATCTCGCCCAGCGCCTCGGTCCGGTCCCCGGAGGCGCGGATCGCACCGATCTGGCGGCGCATCCCGGCGGCCCCGTGGCGAGGGTCCAGGTTGCGGTCCCAGTGGATCTCGGCGAGCCGACGTTCGTGGGCAGGGTCCACGGGGAAGCCCGGGCCTGCGAGGTGGCGGGACATGACCATGCGCGCACGCACGTACGTTCGGCGGGTCCTCGCTCCCGGCAGGGCGAGCATCGCGGCGGTGGAGGTGGCCACCGTGCCCACGGACGGGTCCCCCGTGGTGGAGCACAGCGAGACCAGCCGCCGCACCCGCCCCGGGTGGTGGGCGGCCAGGGACTGCGCGACCATCCCGCCCAGCGAGAAGCCCAGCACGTCCGCGCGGTCGATGCCCAGTGTGTGGAGAGCGTCCGCCACGTCCTGGGCCATGTCCTCCACCGTGTACTGCCCGGCGGGCAGGGCCCCCGTCAGCAGCTGCCGGGCGGTGGGAGGGGGAGCGCTCGCGCGGAAGGACCGGCCCTCGTCCCGGTTGTCGAGGCGGATCACCCGGTGGCCCCGCTCCATCAGGCCCTGCACGAGGGATTCGGGCCAGGTGGTGAGGTCGAAGCCCAGGCCGGTGATGAGGACCAGGGGTGAGCCCTGTGCCGGGCCGTCCTCCCGGATGCAGATGAAGCGGTCGGCTGACAGGGGCACTACGTGCTCCTCGCCGGCGAGGTTTCCCGGGGCGTCGCAGTGACCCGGGGCGGGGAGACCGGGGCGCGACGTCATGCCCCGATTCTACGGAGCCGCACGCCCGTCACCACAGGACGGGCCCGCTCAGAGCACCTGGCGGATGTGCTCCTCGAAGTCCCGCACGTGGTGCAGCATGACCGCCTGCGCGGTGTCCGGGTCCCCGTCCAGGACCGCGCGCAGCAGGGTGGCGTGCTCCTCCACGTGGCCCTGCAGCTGCGGCATCCGGTCCGCAGCCACGCACCAGATGCGGGTGGCCAGGTTGCTGTAGCGCTCGAGGGTGTCCTGCAGGTGGGCGTTGCCGGCCGCGGTGTACACCGCCCGGTGGACGCGGTTGTCCCAGCGCAGGGCGCCGTCCCGCTCCAGCTCGTCCGCACCCAGCGCGTCCAGTTCCCGCGCGAGGGTCTCAAGCTCGTCACGCTCCCGGCCGCCCCGGCGCTGCGCGGCGAGCTTCGCAGCGAGTGGCTCCAGCACCTCGCGCACCTGCGAGATCTCCGAGAGCGCGGTGATGTCCACGGTGGTGGCGAACGTCCCCCGGCGGGGATAGGTGACCACCAGGTGCTCGGAGTCCAGCCGCTTGATGGCCTCTCGCAGCGGGGTGCGCCCCACACCCAGCTCCACCGAGAGCCGCGCCTCGTTCAGCGGCATCCCCGGCACGATGTCCAGGAAGATCAACCGGTCCCGCAGTCGAAGGAAAGCACGGTCGGCCAGGGAGAGCTGGTTGTCGTCCGCGGCGGGGGAGGCGGAGGGGGTCGCGGTCATGCGGGAATCACCGTGCTTTCGGGTCGAACGGGCGGGGCCGAAAGGCGCCGGTCCGCGAGACACTCTACTGAACGGCGTCGCACGGGCCTGCGGAGTGTGGGGGGCAGCGCCCGCGCTGGGATGGTCTCGAGGGACGCGGCACTCGCCGCCGGCGCGCGGGGCAGGCGCGGGGGCGACGTCGTCGGCCCGGGGGCCCGCGCCCAACGCGCCGGGCCCCACGACCCCGCGCCCCACCGCGTGCGGGCCGACGCCGCGGCGGCGCCTCAGCGCAGCACCACTGTCTTGGCACCGTGCAGGATCACACGCCCCTCGCAGTGCCAGCGGACGGCGTCCGAGAGGGCCTTGCACTCGGTGTCACGTCCGGCAGCCACCAGGTCCTCGGGCCCGTAGGCGTGGTTCACCTCCACCACCTGCTGGGTGATGATCGGGCCCTCGTCCAGCTCCGCGTTCACGTAGTGGGCGGTGGCACCCACGGTCTTCACACCACGCTCGTACGCCTGGTGGTACGGCTTGGCGCCCTTGAAGGACGGCAGGAACGAGTGGTGGATGTTGATGACCCGGCCCTCCATGCGGGTGGCCAGGGAGTCGCTGAGCACCTGCATGTACCGGGCCAGCACCACCAGGTCCACCTCGAAACGGTCCACGAGGTCCAGCAGCCGGGTCTCGGCTTCCGGTTTGGTGTCCTTGGTGACGGGCACGTGGAAGAACGGGATGCCGTGCCACTCCACGAGCCGTTGGTGGTCGAGGTGGTTGGAGACCACCGCCACGATCTCCACCGGCAGCTCTCCAGTGCGCGCCCGGAACAGCAGATCGTTGAGGCAGTGGCCGAACCTGGAGACCATCACGAGCACCCGCCGCGTCTCCTTGTGGCGGTGCAGCTCCCAGCGCATGTCGAAGCGTTCGGCCACCGGTGCCAGATCCGTGCGCAGGGCGGTCTCGTCCAGGGGCCGGTCCGCGCCTGGCGCCACGTGGACGCGCATGAAGAAGCGGCCCACGCGTCGGTCGTCGAACTGGGCGAGCTCCACGATGTTGGCGCCGTGCTCCAGCAGCACACCGCTGACCGCGTGCACGATCCCCAGCTGCTCGGGGCAGTTGAGGGTCAGCACGAGTTCCAGGCCGTTCGCGGCGGGCTCGGTGCTGCCCGGTGCTGGTGCGGGTCCGGGCGTGGAGGACGTGGGCTGGGCAACCATGGTGGGTCTCCTCGGGGTGGCGCGGGGGTGGCGCGGTGTCCTGGCCCGACGGCGTCCGTGCCGTCGGTCGGTTCCGGCACCCGACGGGGTGGCCGGGTGCCGGGGCGGTGGTGGTCTGTCCTGCAGGGAAGCGGCGCGGGTTCTGGCGGGCGGAGTCCCTGTGCGTGGGGTCCGCAACGCCGACCCGGGCGCGCCCCTCCGGGCGGCCCCCGGGCTGGCAAGTCCGCTCAGGCGACCTCGGGTGAGGCGAACTCGGTCATGGCGTCCAGCAGCCACTGGGCGGTGAACTGCGCGAACGAAGCGCGCGGCATGATCCGCCACGTCTGCTCCCCGGTGCGCCACAGCAGCACCTGGACCAGGGCGAGGGTTGTGGACACCGCCGAACCCACGGGGAAGGCCCGCGGGTGAAGGTCCACCGGGCAGCCCTTCTCGAGCACGGCCCGCGCGGAGGGCCCGCTCAGCTCGAGAGTGGTGCGGTTGGCCGAGAGGTCCACCACCTGTCCGGGCCCGCCCGACGCCACGAGGGCGTCCGCAAGGCGCTGGGCCAGCGGGCTCGTGGACAGCGTGGGAAGAGCCGAGCGGTCCGGTTCCGGTGCGTCGGCGGTCGGGGACGGCGACGTCGTCGTGGTATCTGCGGTGAGGGCGGGCGGGACCACGGTCTCGTCCGACCCCACCGCCAGGAACTCGTCCGGTCCCTGCCACAGCACCGCGATGTCCGCGGGGTCCCCGCTCACAGCCCCCGCGCGCGAGGGTAGGGGGCGTCCCACGACGTCGCACAGCGCCTCGGCGTCGGCGCCGCCGGGTGCTGCCCGGAGCCCGACCATGGTCAGGAACGGGATCTCGCGCAGGGACACGCCCCTGGGCCCGGCTACGGAGCCCTCGCGCATCGCGCCGGCCCACTGCTCCAGAGAGCTGTGCCGCAGGGCAGTGATGCCCGGGGTACGGGTGCTGGTCGTCTCGGTCTCAGCCATCTCGGCGGTTCCCTTCGGGGTCGTAGAGGACGGGGTCGGCGAGCACAACGTCCACGAGCCGCCCGTCCAGCGGTGCCTGGAGTGTCTCCCCGATGCGCTGCCGGCCGTTCCTGACCAGTGCGAGGCCGAACGTGCGCTCGAGTGCGGCGCTGCGGTAGCTGGAGGTCACGTGGCCCTCCATGGGCACGGGGCCCTGCTCGGGGGTCACGGGCGTGCCCGCAGTAATCAGTTGGGCACCCTCCGGCAACCGGAACGAGGGATCCACGGGCAGCACCCCCACGAGCTGCTTGCGGTCCTCGCGGCTGGTGTCGGCGCGGGCGTAGGAGCGCTTGCCGATGAAGTCCTTGGTCTTGGACACCACCCACTCCATGCCGAGGTCCTGCGGGGTCACGGTGCCGTCCGTGTCCTGGCCGACGATGGGGAACGCTTTCTCCGCGCGCAGCACGTGCATGGTCTCCGTGCCGTACGGGGTGACCCCGAACTCCTGGCCGGCCTCGAAGACCTGCTCCCACACGCAGAGCCCGTACCACCCGGCCACGTTGACCTCGAAGGCCAGTTCCCCGGAGAACGAGATCCGGCAGATTCGTGCGGGGATCCCGGAGGCGAGCACCGTCTCGCGGAACGCCATGAACGGGAACGCGTCCTGGGAGACGTCCAGATCCGGGGCCAGTTTTGCGATGACATCCCGGGACTTCGGGCCGGCCACGGCCACCGTGGTCCACTGTTCGGTCACGGAGGTGAAGAGCACGTCCAGCTCGGGCCACTCGGTCTGCGACCACTCCTCGAGCCACTCCAGGACCTTTGCGGCCCCGCCCGTGGTGGTGGTCATCAGGTAGCGCTCCTCGTCCAGGCGCAGGGTCACACCGTCGTCGAAAACCATCCCGTCCGGGGTGCACATCACGCCGTAGCGGCCCATGCCGGGCTTCAGCTTCTTGAACGCGTTGGTGTACACGCGGTTGAGGAACTCACCGGCGTCCCTGCCCCGGATCTCGATCTTGCCGAGCGTGGTGGCGTCCATGAACCCCACCCCGGTGCGCACGGCGGCGCACTCGCGCAGCACGGCGGTGTCCATGTCCTCCCCGGGCTGCGGGTAGTACCACGGGCGCTTCCACTGGCCCACGTCCTCGAACAGTGCGCCGTGGGCCACGTGCCACGGGTGGATCGAGGTCAGCCGGGCGGGATCGAACAGCTCGCCCTGGCGGCGCCCGGCCAGCGCGGCGAACGCCACGGGCGTGTACGGGGCGCGGTAGGTGGTGGTTCCGATCCCTGCCACGTCACCCGTCCTCAGCGCCTGGGCGATCACACCGATGGCGTTGACCGCGGACGTCTTGCCCTGGTCGTTGGCGGTGGAGATGGAGGTGTAGCGCTTGATGTGCTCCACCGAGCGCATGCCCGCGCCCACCGAGCGCAGCACGTCCGCGACGGTCTGGTCCCGTTGCAGGTCCACGAAGTGGCGGTCCCAATCCTGCTCCGCGTCCGCGGTGCGCGGCACGAGCCACAGGGGGCGGGCCGGGGCGATCCGCTCGGGCGTGGCCGCGGGCACGTGCACCGCGGCGTCGAAGCCGGCGCTCTGCGCGGCCTGCGCACCGGCGGTCGCACCCTCGGTCAGGCAGCCAAGCAGGTCCAGGGTCCCCGCCAGGGCACCGGCGCACTGCTGGTTCCGGACACTGGGCACTGGCACGAAACCGGCGATCTCCTCGCTCCACTCCAGCCTGCCCTGGCGCTGGCTGTGCAGGTGCACCACGGGGCTCCACCCGCCGGCCACGGCGAGCAGGTCCGCGTCCAGGGTCTCGTAGGGGCCGGTGGGCCGGGCGTCCTCGTCGATCGGGCTGACGACGACGCCGCTCACCCGCCCGTCCTCGCCCTCACCGAGGGTGTCCACGACGGTGCTGCCCGCCAGCACCCGCACGCCCGTGGCCTGCGCGGTGCGCGCGGCGGCGTCGCCCGGTTCGGGACGGCTGTCCGCCACGGCGGCGACATCGATCCCCGCCGCGTGCAGGTCCTCCACGAGCGCATAGGCGGAGTCGTTCGTGGTGGCCACGACCACACCTCGGCCGGCCGCCACGGCGAAGCGGTTGAGGTAGGTGCGCACCGCGCCGGCGAGCATGATCCCGGGGCGGTCGTTGTTCGCGAAGACCACCGGGCGCTCGTGGGCGCCGGTGGCCAGGACCACCTGGCGGGCACGGACGTGCCAGATCCGCTCCCGGGAGACGCCCGAGCCGGCGGGTTCGGCGAGGTGGTCCGTGCGGCGCTGGACGGCCACCACGTAGTTGCTGTCGTAGTTGCCGAACGCGGTGGTGCGCCGCAGCACCGTGACCTCGGGGTTCTCCAGCAGCTCCGCCTCGACCCGGGCGGCCCACTGCCACCCCGGCACCCCGTCCACGGTCTCCTCACGACCGGAGAGCAGCGCGCCGCCGGGCAGCGTCTGCTCGTCCATGAGCACCACCCGGGCCCCGGACTCCGCGGCCTGGCGCGCCGCGGCCAGCCCCGCAGGCCCGGCACCAACCACGAGCACGTCCGTGTGTACGTACTTCGCGTCGTAGCAGGCCTCGTCCCTGGCCGGGTCCAGCTGGCCGAGTCCGCGCAGGTACTCGGCGCGCAGCCCGTCCGTGAGCTCCACCGTGGTGGCCGGGAGCATGGACTCGGCAACGTCGGCTGCGGTGCGCGGGGCCACCTTCACCAGGGCGTTGGGCTCCTCTACCCCCGCCGTGAGGACCCCACGCGGGCGACCCAGGTACATCGAGTCCCCGCAGCGGATCCGGCCCTGGGCGAGCAGCGCGGAGGCCACCGTGTCACCGGGGTGCGCCGGGACCTCCCGGTCGTCCAGGCGGACGGTGAGAGCGGCGTCGCGGTTCACACCCGTGGCGGTCCATCGGTCGGTGGGAAGGCGGAAGGGGGCGTTCATCGGGAACCTCCGGGAGCGGTCTCGCCCATGCGGTAGACGGCGGTGATCTCGTACGTTGCGGTGTCACGCACCGCGTTGAACCAGCGGCGGCAGCCCACCGTGTGGACCCACCGCTCCTTGAGCAGACCCTTGGGGTTGCTGCGGTAGAAGAGGTACTCCGCCCACTGGCGGTCCGTCAGTTCGAACGGATCCTCGGGGTACGGCACGTGGGCCTCCCCGCCGTAGTGGTACTCGGTCTCGTCGCGTGGGCCGCAGTAGGGGCATTCGATCAGCAGCATCGTGGGTCGTCTCCTCCGGGTGACAGCGGCGTGTGCACGGTCAGTGGGCCACGGCGGCGGCGCCGTGCTCGTCGATCAGGACACCCGTCTCGAAGCGTTCCAGGCAGAACGGCTCGTTGAGAGGGTGGGGCTCGTCGGTGGCGATCGTGTGCGCGAAGGCGAAGCCTGCCCCCGGGGTGCCCTTGAAGCCGCCCGTGCCCCAGCCGCAGTTCACGTACATCTGGTCCACCGGTGTCTTGGACACGATCGGGGAGGCGTCCAAGGTGACGTCCACGATCCCGCCCCACGTGCGCAGCACGTGCGCCCGGGCGAAGATCGGGAACAGCTCCACGGCCGCTGCCATCTGCTCCTCCACCACGTGGAACGCCCCGCGCTGGCCGTAGCCGTTGTAGGCGTCCACGCCCGCACCCATCACCAGCTCGCCCTTGTGCGCCTGGGAGACGTACACGTGCACGTGGTTGGACATCACCACCGTGGGGTGGACAGGCTCGTGGAGCTCCGAGACGAGCGCCTGCAGCGGGTGGGACTGGATCGGCAGGCGGAAGCCCGCGAGCTCCGCGAGCACCGAGGAGTGCCCCGCCCCGCACAGCCCCACCTTGCCGGCGTTGATCCGACCGCGGGAGGTCTCCACCGCCACCACGCGCTCGCCGTCCTTGACGAAGCCGGTGACCTCGCAGTTCTGGATGATGTCCACACCCATCTGGTCGCACTTTCGCGCGAACGCCCACGCCACGTGGTCGTGCTTGGCGATCCCCGCGCGCGGCTGGTACGTGGCGCCCATGACCGGATAGCGCAGCTCGTCCGACGTGTTGATGATCGGGCAGAGCTCCTTGACCTGTTCCGGTGTGATCCACTCGGCGTCGATCCCGTTGAGCTTGTTCGCGTTGACCCGGCGCACCGACTCGCGGACGTCCTGCAGGGTGTGAGCCAGGTTCATGACGCCGCGCTGGGAGAACAGGAAGTCGTACTCCAGCTCTTCCGGCAGCCCCTCCCACAGCTTCAGAGAGTGCTCGTACATGGCCGCGGACTCGTCCCACAGGTAGTTCGAGCGGATGATCGTGGTGTTGCGCGCCATGTTCCCGCCCGCGAGCCACCCCCGCTCGAGCACCGCGATGTTGGTCATGCCGTGGTTCTTCGCCAGGTAGTACGCGGTGGCCAGCCCGTGCCCGCCGCCACCCACGATGACAGCGTCGTAGGACGGCTTCGGGTCCGGGTTGTGCCAGAGGAAGTCCGGGTGCTCCGGGAGCAGATCGGCCATGTGGTGCTCCGTTTCGGTGTTGAGGGTCGGGTGCGGTTCCCCGGGATGGGGGTGGACGACGTCGTGGACGTCCTGCGGTTGGGTCAGGCGCGGCGGGTGCGCGCGGTGCGGGTCAGGGACTTCACGAGCATCAGGGTCAGCAGCAGGATGCCCACGTAGCCGTTGACCACGTAGACGATGTTGACCATCAGCGAGAACGGCAGCACGAGACCCACCAGGGTGCCGATCGCTGCGAGTGCGAGGGTGAGGTACTTGAAGGGCAGGGACTTCTCTGGGAAGAACCGGGAGGAGACGGTCCACAGCAACGGCACCGCCGTGGTGTAGATGCCTGCGAGGATGATGAGTGAGAAGCACGAGGCGACCACCGGACCGAGATCCGAGGCGAGCACGAGCATGGGAATCTCCGTGCCGTTGACCGCCTCGATGTTCGCCAGCAGGCCCAGGCCCACGACCATGCAGGCCACGGAGAAGGAGACCCCGCCGAGCACCGCACCGGAGTGGGCCTCGCCGCGGCTGTGTGCGGTCCTGCCCAGTGCGGTGAGGAACGCGGCGAGCCACAGCATGCAGAAGCCCACATAGGACAGCCCCGCCAGCACCCAGTTGCTCGACGCGCGGGTGAGGTCCAGTTCCGGCAGCAACGCGTTGCCGTCGGCGATCCCGCCCGGGTTGCGAATGATGCCCAGGATCCCCAGGACGATCGCTATCACGACGATCAGCGGGCCGATCTTGCCGATCACGTCCACCAGCCGGTCCAGGCCGAACCACACGGTCAGTCCCACCACGGCGGCAAGCCCGATCCCGCCCACGTACTTGGACAGTCCGTAGTGCTCCTGGAACACAGCGCCCGCCCCGGCCACCATGACAGTGAAGCTCAGGAATACGAACAGAACGGAGAAGTAGTCGAAGAACACTCCCAGGTGGCGGCCGCAGTAGTAGCGGAAGATCAGCGACGGCCGGTCGAACTTCTCGCGGTGGCCTGTGGTCAGGAACTCCACGGCCACGTAGGTGATCAGCACCAGGACTACCAGGCCCGTGCCGAAGACGCCCCAGTAGCCGTAGGAGGTGAAGTACTGCAGGATCTCCTGGCCGGTTGCGAAGCCGGACCCGATCAGGAACGCGACGATCGCTCCGGCGTACGTGAGGATGCGCAACGAGCTCCTGGTCTCGACGGTGTCCAGCTGCGTGGAGGGTGACGCGGTCTGTGCCATGGTGACGTTCTTTCCCGAAGGGGGGTGCTGGCCGGACGGTTCCGGTGGTGGCGAAGGGTTTTGTCGATCACTGATATATCTGTGTTCTGAGTACGGTATGTGATGCGGCCCACCCCGTCAATGCCCCGAGGTCAGGAGCAGGCGCCCCGCACGGGTGCGCAGAACATCTGAGGCACAACTTGCCCAGGGAACGCGCCGCGGGGCGGGCATGTCCTGCCCCAGATGTTCAACGGCGGGGGGTCCTGCGGGCGTCGTTGGCCTGGGGACATGAACAGCCGCTCGTTCTCATGCCTGCCCGTGCGGCCGGATCGAGGAGCACGGCCTGAACTCGCTGCCGCGCGCAGAGTGGCCGGCCACTGTTCCCGCGGTGCGGCAGGTGCTGGACGAGGGCCTCAACCTCGGGCCGCTGACCGTCCGGGTGGGTGAGAACGGGGCGGGGACGCCCACCCTGGTGGAGGCCGTGGCGGCAGTTCGGTCTCAGCGTGGACGGCGGCGCGCGGGACCAGGTGCTGCACCGGACCCGGGTGACCGAGTCTGGACCCGGCGACCGTCCGCAGCTCGTGCGCGGGGTGGTTCTCTGCACGCACTCGCCGGTCCTCGCCGCCCTGCCTGAGGCACGCAACTACGAGCTCGGCGAGTGGGTTCTGCGCCCCAGCGAGTACGACGAGCTGGAGATCACCTGGCACCTCTTCCTGGACGCACCCCAGCGATCCCCTCGGCGGGTCGGCCTGCGTGGTCGATCCGCTGAGCCCCGTGGGCTGCGCAGTATGTTCGCAACGGCATAGGCTCGCCCCATGACCGCCGCCCCGCCCTCACCATGCCGGATCCTCGTGGCCGGGGTGAGCGGCGTCGGCAAGACCACCCTGTGCCGTGAGATCGAGCAGTGCTCCGGCATCCCGCACACCGAGATCGACGCCCTGTTCCACGGCCCCGGCTGGATTCCGCGCCCCGAGTTCTCGGCGGACGTCGCGCGCCTGGCGGCGGGCGGTTCGTGGGTCACCGAGTGGCAGTACGACGCCGCACGGCCGGCTCTCGCCGAACGCGCCGACACCCTGCTGTGGCTCGACTTCCCGTTCTGGACCGTGACCTTCCCACGCGTCGTCCGGCGGACCGTGCGGCGCAGCCTGAGCCGCCAGAAGCTGTGGAACGGCAACACGGAGGGGTCGCTCCGTACTCTCTTCACGGATCCGGAGCACATCATCCGCTGGGCGGTCGCGAGCCGTCACAGCTACCGGGAGCGCATTCCCACCCTGGCGGAGACGGCCCCGCACCTGCGCGTGGTGCGCCTGCGTCACTCCCGGGAGGCGCGGGCATGGGTCTCCACCGTCTGGCCCGCGGGGACGGACGCCAAGGATGGACCCCGCAGGTGAGCCCGGCCCGCCCGATCACCCACCCCATCCGGGGACAACATTTGGGGCGCGACATGTCCGCCACCCAGCAAACCCGCCCGGGGCGGGAGGTGGGCACGGGGCAGCGCCAGCTCTCAGATCTTCAGGTGCACCAGGCTCGGGCCCTTCGTGGCGAGGGCCTTCTGCACGGTCTCCGCGAGGGTGTCCATGGTGGCGGGGAACCCGGTGGCGCCGAAACCCTCCGCGAGCTTCACCCAGTCCGGCTGCGCGAGGTCAACGGCCAGGGGGTCGATGTCCCGGTCCAGCATGTTCTGCCGGATCTCCCCGTAGCCGCCGTTGTCCACGCAGATCACGGGCAGGTCCAGGTTCAGCTCCACGGCGGTCATGAGCTCCTGGATGGAGAACATGAGGGCGCCGTCCCCCACCAGGCACACCACCGGGCGCTCGGGCGCGGCGAGCTTGGCACCCACCGCCGCGGGCAGCCCGTAGCCGAGCGTGGCGTACGTGCCCATGTACAGCAGCGAGTGTGGCTGGGGTGCGCGGAAGAACGTGGTGGAGCCCATGTACGTCACCTGCGAGGAGTCCCCGGCCAGGATGGTGTCGTCCGGGACCACCTCCATGATCGTCTCGTTGAGCGCCGCGAGGTCCGGGGCCCAACGCCGGCCCTCCTCGTCCATCGCCTCGAACACCGAGCGCAGGTCCCGCTCCGGGCGCGGTGCGGCGTCGGCAGCCGCGGCGCGCAGCCCGTCCAGCAGCTGGGGGACGACGGCGGCGGCGTTGCCGGGGACCTCCACGTCCGGGGAAAGATTGCACAGCATCTGGTCGCGCATGATGTCCACGCGAACGATCGGGCCCTGCGGGGTGATGTCCCCGCCCCACAGCTCGGCCTCGCCCACCTTGGATCCGATCACGAGCAGTGCGTCCGCTGAGCGCATGAACTCGTGGGCGGTGCTCAGCCGCAGGTCCGCGCCCAGGGACAGCCGGTGCTTCTCCGGGATCGCGCCCTTGCCGTTGGTCGTGGTGATCACCGGGGCCTCGAGCAGCTCGGCCAGCTCCAGCAGCCGCGGTCCGGCAGCGAGCGAGCCTCCGCCGGCCAGGATGACCGGGCGCTCACTGGCCGCCAGCGCCTCGACGGCCGCGGCGATGTCGTGCTCCGGGGCGGGCGTGGGCTCACCGAGGGGGCGCGGTGCGGTGGCCGACTCGGGGACGTCCGCCGCGGTCTCGAGGATGTCCAGCGGGATCTCGATGTGGATGGGCCGCGGGCGCGAGTGTGCGAAGTCCCGCATGGCGTCGTGGATCATGGTCACGGCCTCGGCCCCCGAGGTCACGCGCCGAGAGACGCCTACGATCGCGTTCACGGCGGCGGAGGGATTCTTGGTCTCGTGCAAGGAGCCGATGTCCCGGAAGTCGTGGCCCACGGGGCGCCCGGGGGAGAGCAGGATCATGGGCCGGGACTCTGCGTAGGCGGTCGCCGCGCCGGACAGGGAGTTGAGCAGGCCGGGTCCGGACGTGGTGATGACCACCCCAGGCAGCCCGCGCACCTGGGACCAGCCGTCCGCGCCGTAGGACGCGCCCTGCTCGTGGCGTGTGGTGATCGCACGGATTCCCAGCGAGCGCAGCGGCCGGTAGAACTCGAGCGAGTGGGTGCCGGGGATGCCGAACACGGTGTCAATCCCGTAGCCGCGCAGCGTCTCCAGCACCGCGGTGGCCACGGTGCGCTCCGGGCGTGTGACGTCCGCGCCGGCCCCGGGGGTCTCGGGTGCCGTGGTGATGGTGCTTTCGGTGCTCATGCCTTGGACTCCTGAATCCGACGGTTCCATTCCTGACTGATCTCCGGCGTGGTGGGCTTCGTGGCGAGCGAGACGGCCACGAAGACGACGGCAGAGGCGAGCAGTCCCATGTAGATGGGTGCGTTGGCGAGCACGCCGTAGACCACCATGCCCACCACGGTGGCGACGACGCCCGCGGCCATCGACCACATGGCACCCGCCGCGGTGCCCCGCTTCCACAGCAGACCGCCCAGCACGGCGACGAGCAGGCCGCCCACCAGCAGGTCGTACGCGATGGTCAGGGCCGTGACCGTGGAGCTGACCAGCATGGACATCACCGTGATGACCAGGCCGACCACCACCACGTAGACGCGGTCCTTGAGGACGGACGCGTCCTCGGAGCGGGCGCGGGCGATGTCGTCGTCGGGGGCTCCGAACAGGCCTAGGAGGGTGGGGACCACGTCCACGCGCGCCACCGTGGCTGCGGCGATCGTGGCCCCGGAGGCCGTGGACATCATGGCGGCCACACCGGCCGCGAGGACGATCCCGCCGAGACCCGCCGGCACGTGCTCCTGGGCCATGGTGGCGAACGCCTCCTCGGGGACGGCGAGGTTCGGCAGCACGGCGGCCGCGGCGGTGCCGATCAGTGCGCCGGCGACGCCGTAGAGCGCCACGTACGTGGCGGAGACGAGCCCACCCCAGCGGGCGACGCCGGGCGAGCGGGCCGTGAACACGCGCTGCCAGATGTCCTGCCCGATCAGCATGCCGAAGCCGTAGACCACGAACTGCGTGAGGATCGCCTGGAAGCCCATGGAGCTGACGGCGAAGTAGGAGGCGTCCAGCCGCTCGCGGATCCCGGACCAGCCGCCGCCGGCGGCCAGCGAGAAGGGCAGGAGGATCGCGAAGATGCCCACCGTCATGAAGAGGAACTGCATCAGGTCCGTCAGGGTGATGGACCACATTCCGCCGAGCACCGAGTAGGCGATCACCACCGCACCGCCCAGCAGGATGGCCCAGGGCCGCGAGATGGGGAACAGCACGGAGAAGATCGCCGCGTAGGCGGCCGTGGAGGTCACCGCGATCATGAGCGTGTAGGCGAGCATCACGAACGACGACGCCGTGGCGCCGCCCTTCGCGCCGTAGCGCAGCTGCAGCATCTGGGAGACGGTGAAGACCTTCAGGGACTGGATGCGCGCGGCGAAGAACAGGCTCAGCACGGCGAGCCCCACTGCGATCGCGACCACGAGCCACATCCCCGAGATGCCGTACTGGTAGCCGAGCCCCACTCCGCCCACGGTGGAGGCGCCACCGAGGACCACCGCCGCCATCGTGGAGGTGTAGAGCCCCGCTCCGAGGCGGCGTCCGGCCACGCGGTAGTCGGTGGCGGTGCGTGCACGGCGTGCCGCCCACAGCCCGACCACCACCATCACGGCCAGGTAGAGCACGATCACGAACACGTTCACAGGGGATCTCCTCGGAGCCGCGGCGAGGCTCTGCTCGCCTGGCGGGCAGGATCGCCCGCGCACGCAGATGTGGCGCTAGGGTTTGCACCAGGTCACAAAAAATATCACCCTGGCCCGGCCGGGCGGCGCCGGACACCGTGCGGCGGGACGTGCGGCCCGCCGTCGGCCGCGGAAGGGCTTCCCGGGCGATCCTCGGGGCGGAAGGAGACACGGTGGAACCGGAACGCATTGTCGAGACGAACGCGGCGGGCGAGGAGCGGGTGGGGCCCGTGGACGCGGCGCTGACACCCCGGTGGGCCGGGCCGGCCACGTTCGCACGGCTGCCCCGCACGGACCAGGTGGAGCACACGGACGTGGCCGTGGTGGGCGTGCCCTTCGACTCGGGGGTCTCCTACCGCCCGGGCGCGAGGTTCGGGCCGAACCACGTGCGCGAGTCCTCGCGGCTGCTGCGCCCCTACAACCCCGCGCAGAACCACTCGCCGTTCGCGAACCTGCAGGTCGCGGACGCCGGGGACCTCGTGGGCAACCCGTTCGACATCCGCGAGGCCATCGACTCCATCGAGAAGGGCGCCAGGGAGCTGATGGGGGAGGACACCAAGATCGTGGCGATCGGCGGTGACCACACCATCGCCCTGCCCCTGCTGCGCGCGGCGCACTCGCGCCACGGGAAGGTGGCGCTGCTGCACTTCGACGCCCACCTGGACACGTGGGACACCTACTTCGGGGCCGAGTACACCCACGGCACCCCGTTCCGGCGGGCGTTCGAGGAGGGCATCATCGACACCGACGCCGTGATGCACGTGGGCACCCGCGGGCCCCTCTACGGCACCCAGGACCTCGAGGACGACTCCCGGTTCGGTTTCGAGATCGTCTCCTCCGCGGACGTGCTGCGCTCCGGCGTGGACGCCGTCGTCGAGGCCCTGCGCGAGCGCGTGGGCGACCGCCCCCTCTACATCTCCCTGGACATCGACGTCCTGGACCCCGCCCACGCCCCCGGCACGGGCACGCCCGAGGCCGGTGGCATCACGAGCCGCGAGGTGCTGGAGATCCTGCGTGGGCTGCGGGGCCTGGACGTGGTGGCGTGCGACGTTGTGGAGGTGGCTCCCGCCTACGACCACGCCGAGCTCACGGGCATCGCCGCCGCGCACGTGGTCTACGAGCTGCTCTCCCTGATCAGCCTGGGCGCCGATGCCGCGCCGGACGGCCCCGCGTACGGCATCTCGGGCGCGCGCTACGGGGACGCGAAGTGACGGGGTTCGCGTCCCGCGCGGACGAGTTCCGGCCCTCCCCGGTCCGCGCCGTCTTCGAGGTGGCACGGGACCCGTCCGTGGTCTCGCTGGCCGGCGGCAACCCGGACCTCTCCGTGCTGCCCGCGGACGCCGTGGGGGACATCGCGTCCCTCCTGCTGCGCGGGCGCGCCGGGGAGATCCTGCAGTACGGATCCGGCGCCGGCACGGACGGGCTGCGCGAGCTCGTGGTGAAGCTCATGGCGCGCGGTGGCTCCACGGTCACCGGTGCAGACATCCTGCCCACCACCGGATCACAGGCCGGGCTGGACCTCGTGACCAAGCTCTACTGCAACCCCGGGGACGTGATCCTGGCGGAGGGCCCCACCTACGTGGGTGCGCTGGGCGTGTTCGGGGCGTACGAGGCCGAGGTGCAGCACGTGGCCATGGACGAGGACGGGATCGTTCCCGACGCCGTGGCGGAAGCCCTCGACGCGCTCGCCGCCCAGGGCAGGCGGGTGCCGTTCGTGTACGTCATCCCGAGCTTCCAGAACCCCACCGGCGTGACCATGCCGGAGGAGCGCCGTCGCGAGCTCGTGGCGGTGTGCGCGCAGCGGGACGTGATGATCGTGGAGGACGATCCGTACGCGCTGCTCGCCTTCGACCGCAGTGAGCCGGTGCCGTCCATGCACGGGATGGACCCGGAGCACGTGATCCACCTGGGCAGCTTCTCCAAGATCTTCGCCCCGGGCCTGCGGGTCGGGTGGATGGCCGCACCCCCGGAGGTGCGCGGGCGGCTGCAGATCGCCGGGGAGTCCGTGGTGATCCACCCGTCCAACCTGGCGCAGTCCCTCGTGACCTCGTGGGTGGGTTCGGAGCACTGGGAACCCGCGCTCGACAGCGCCGTGGCCCTCTACCGGGAGCGCTGGGAGGCCATGAACGAGGCTCTCACCGAGTACATGCCACAGACGGCCAGCTGGACGACGCCGAGCGGCGGGTTCTTCACGTGGGTCACCGCGGAGGAGCTGCGGGGCAGGGACATCCTGGCGGAGGCGGTGGCCCACGGGGTGGTGCTCGTGCCGGGCTCCGCGTCCTACATGGACGGCCGGGACTCCAACGCCGTACGCCTCGCCTTCTCGGGCGTGGCCCCGGCCCGGATCCGGGAGGGTGTCAGGCGCTTCGCGGAGGCGCTGCGCGGGGACTGAGCCCATCGCTTCACCACGTCAGCGGCGGGTGGACGGGTGGTTTCCGCCCGTCCACCCGCACCGGGGAGGGGGCACAGCGCCGCGTCCCCTCCCCGGTACGGCCGCATCGCGCGGCGATCCCGGTGGCCGCCTGCACGATGCTGTCGTATCCCCGCAGCCCCGCGCCCGGACCGGTCGGTTTCCACGCGCTCAGCTCTACGCGCACGAGGTGCAGGAAGCGCTCATGGGCCGGGCCCGCACCCGTCGAGGATAAAATACGGAGCCATGATGGCTTCCCCCGGACCCGCTCCCGACGACGACCGCGCCCGGGCCGTGCTGCGCGCACACCGGCTGCGGGAGGTGATGCGCTACAGCGTGTATTTCCTGCGGCGCATGGAAGGGACCCGGGAGCTGACGAGCCAGCAGATCAGCCTCCTGACCATGCTGCGCCCCGGGGGCCTGCGGATCACGACCATCGCCGCGAACATGGGCGTGCGGGTCTCCACGGCGACTCAGAGCGTGGACCGGCTGAGCAGGGCGGGCTACGTGCGCCGGGACCCGGACCCCACGGACGCCCGCGCCGTCCTCGTGTGCCTCACCCCCTACGGGCTCAAGGAGCTCGCGCTCGAGGACCAGCGGCGCAGCGACAGGGTGGCGGACGCACTGTGCGTACTCTCTCCGCGCGAGCTGGACTCGCTGGACGCTGCCCTGCCGGTGCTCGCGAAACTGGCGAGGACTCAGGGTGCGAGTGGTGAGACGTCGCGGTAGTCCGCGGGGTTCCGAGCGGTGCGGGTGAGCAGGCGTGCGGGGCCGGATGTGCAACGGGGCCCGGTGGCGAACCCCTCGGCTCACCACCGGGCCCCGGCCACGGTGCGTCGTGTCAGTGCCTCACGAGACCTCGGCTCAGAGGGTCTCGGCCACGTCCTCCATGTCGAAACGGGGGCTGCGATCGTACTCCGGTGCGACGGGGTGACCCAGGTTGACCACCACGATGGAGCGCTTGCCCGTGCCGGCGAAGAACTCGGCGTCCACAGCCATCGGATCGAAGCCGGTCATGGGCCCGGCGGCCAGGCCCACGGCGCGGGCGGCCACGATGAAGTAGCCCACCTGGATGTGGGAGTTGGCCTTGCCGCTGGTCAGGCGCAGGTCCTCGTTCTCGTCGTACATGCCCTGCAGGTGCGGGGCGGCGGGGAGGAACTGGGGGAAGCGCTGGTGCCAGTTCTCGTCGTAGGACAGGATCGCCGTCAGCGGCGCCTGGCGGGTCTTCTCCTGGTTGCCGCCGCTCATGTGCTGCACCAGGCGCTCACGGGCCTCGGGGGTCTCCACCCAGGTGATGCGCAGGGGCTGCGAGTTGAACGCCGTGGGGCCCATCTTGGTGAGGTCGTAGATCGCCCGCTTCTCATCCTCGGTCACCGGATCCTCGGTGAAGTGGCTCGCGGTGCGGGCGTCGATGAACAGGCGCTCGGCGTCCTCGGAGGAGATGGCGAGGGGCAGTTCCTCGGTGGTCACGGTCGTCATGGGGGTCCTTCCATCAGGCGGGTGGACAGGCCACCCGAAATCATTTCGCCGGAAACTATACCCACGTCGCGGCGCGTGAGGGGTCGAATGTCGGCAACGTCACGCACACCTGTACATTGCTCTGGTGACTTCTGCGTTCCTTCCCGGACTGGTGACCGGGCTCGCCCTCATCGTGGCGATCGGCGCCCAGAACGCGTTCGTACTGCGCCAGGGGATCCGCCGCGAGCACCTGGGTGTGGTGGTGGGCATCTGCATCGTCTCGGACATCTTCCTGATCGGCCTGGGGACCGCCGGGATCGGCTTCCTGATCGACCGCGTGCCCTGGCTGCTGAACATCTTCCGCTGGGCCGGCGTGGTCTACCTCCTGGTCTTCGCGGTCACCTCCTTCCGCTCGGCTCTCAAGCCCCAGGCGATGGACGTCTCGGGCGACGACGCCGGGTCCTTGCGTCGCGTGGTCCTCGCCACCCTGGCGTTCACGTGGCTCAACCCGCACGCCTACCTGGACGCGGTGCTGATCCTGGGGAACCTGGCCAACCAGCACGGTGAGCAGCGCTGGATCTTCGCCGGGGGCGCGTTCGCCGGCTCGGTCATCTGGTTCACCGCACTGGGCGCGGGGGCCCGGGCGCTGTCGCACGTGCTGAACACCCCGCTCACCTGGCGCATCGTGGACGCCCTGGTGGGCGTGGTGATGGTGTTCATCGCGATCCAGCTGGCGCTGATGCCCGCCGTCTGATCCGGGCACCGCCCCGGCGGCTGGTGTGCTGGAATGGAGGCATGACTCCCACCTCCTCCTACACCAGCAGCGGCACCGGGCGCAGGTCCCAGGAGTTCACACCGGCCACGGCCCTGCGAGGGTTCCTCTCGCACTCGGGCCGCAAGGCCGCCGAGCTGAGCCCCGGCTATGAGCGCGTGTGGGAGCACATCGCCCAGATCACGGATGCGGGCCGGGGGCTGCAGCAGGAGCTGGTCATGACCTCTGTGGAGGCCTACCCCGCGCGCCCCACCCGCCCCGTGCTCAACGCCGTGGCCGCCTCCTTCGAGCTGCTGCACACCGCCATCGTGCTGCGCGCCGACGCTGGCGGCCTTCGCGGAATGGCCCGCGCGGCGCAGGCAGCCGACGGCGCGACGTCGGGCTCCGCGTGGCAGGACGACGACGCCGCGGCGCAGGGGCACACGAACTCCGCCCTGGGGGCCGCGGAGGGGGCCGCCGGGAGCGACCCTGCTGGGTGGGCAGACCGTGACGGTTCCCGCGCGGACCTCACATCGGCGGCCGGTGACCTCGCGCTCACGGGCGCCTACCGGCTCATCGCCACCTCCCGGGCGCCGGAGACGCGCATGCTGCGTCTGCTCGAAATCCTCGACGAGTCCGTGTTCCACGCCGCGGCGGGCGAGCGGCTCGTGGCTCAGGTGGCCCGGCGCACCCAGCCCGTTCCGCACGACAAGGCCCTGGACGCCATCCGGCTGGCCATCGCGGTGCCCTGCTACGAGGCGCCCCTCCGCGCGGGCGCCGTCCTGGGTGGGGCCCCCACCGCGCACGTCACCGCCCTGGCGACCATCGGGCGCTCCCTGGGTGTGGCCCACCAGCTCACCGGTGAGCTGCGCGCGGCCGCCGGCTCCCCTGACGCTGCGGGTGAAGCGGGCTCCGCGGGGGCGTCCCCCGTGCTGACCCCGGACCGCTGCACGGTTGCGGGGGTCCTCGTGGAGGCGGGTGACTATGCTGCGGAGTGGCAGGCGCTGCGAGAGCGGGCGGTGCGGCAGCCGCTGGGGGACGACGACGTCGCCCATGCCCGCGACCTCCTCGACCGCTCCGGTGCGGCCCGCTCGGTGGCCCGCATGGTGGACACCGCCGTCCGCCGTGCAAAGGACACCATGGCCGCCACGGACCTGCCGCCCGCCCTGGCGCAGAGCCTCACCGCGTGGTTGGAGCGCGAGACGACGGTCTGACGGGATATTCCTCGGTCGGAATGGTTCTCCGCCCGTACACGCCGACGGCGCCCGGGCCGAAGCCCGGGCGCCGTCGTGATTCTCACCGGCAAACACCGTAAGGGCGTCAAATCTGCGTGAGCGCCCCCACGGGGTTCTCGATGCAGTCGGCCACGAAGCGGATGAAGCCGCCAGCCGCGCCGCCGTCGCACACGCGGTGGTCGAACGCGATGGTGATGGTCGTGACCTTGCGGACCGCGAGTTCACCGTTCACGACCCATGGCTTGTCGATGATCCGCCCGATGCCAAGGATCGCGGACTCCGGGTGGTTGATGATCGGGGTGGCCCCGTCCGTGCCGAAGACGCCGTAGTTGTTCAGCGTGAACGTGGAACCGCTCAGCTGGGCCGGACTGGCCTTTCCGCAGCGGGCCACGTCGATCACTTCGCGCATGGCGGTGGTGAGCTCCACGGCGCTGAGCCGGTCCGCGTTGCGCAGGTTGGGAACCATGAGCCCACGCTCGGACTCCACCGCGAGCCCCAGGTTCACGCCGTCGAAGCGCGCGATGCTCCGCGAGCCGTCCTCGGCGGTGTCCAGGCGGGTGTTCAGCTGCGGGTACTTGCGCAGCCCGGCGAGGGTGAACCGGGCGATCAGCGCTAGCAAGCTCGGCTTGTTCTGCGGATCCTTCGCCTTCAGCTCCGCGCGCAGGCTCAGCAGCTCGGTGGCGTCCACGTCCACCCACACGGTGGCCTCGGGGATCTCCGTGCGCGAGCGGGTCATGGCATCCGCGATGTGCTTGCGCACGCCCTTGACAGGTTCGCGGGCGGCCAGAGGCAGCCCGGTGCGTGCGTCCACACCCTGGGATGACGCCGCGGCACCGGCTCCCGCGCTCGACCCACCGCGGGTGGGTCCATCCTGCGCGGGGCCACCCTGGCCCGGAGCACCCTGCATAGGCAGCACGGGCGCACCCGTTGCGGCGGGGCCCGGGGCTACCGGGCCGGGGGTAGCCAGACCCGTGGGAGCCGGCCCGGCGGCGTCGGCGCGCATCCGCTGGTCCTCAACCTGCTCGATCGCGGCGAGGACGTCCCGGCGCATGATGAGCCCACCCGGGCCGCTGCCCTGGACGGTGGCGACGTCCACGCCGTGCTCGCGCGCGAGCTTGCGCACGAGCGGCGAGATCACGGACGGCGCGAGCCGGCGGGACTCGGTGAGCGCGTCGTGGGTGTGCGCGGCGGCCCCCGTGGGAGCGGCGCCGGTGGTCCCGGCGACGGCACCGTGCCTGCGGCGGCGTCGTCGGGATGCGGACGCTGCGGAGGTGCCGTAGCCGATCAGCACGTTCCCGGAGGACTCCTCGGCCTCGTCCACGGCCTCCTCGGCGGAGGGTGTGGTTCCGGCGAGCTCTTCCTCGCGGTAGCTCGCGGCGTGCTCGGCACCCGGGGCATCCGCGTCGGATCCGGTCCCGGCGGAGGAATCGGGGGCCTCCACGCCGTCGGAGACGGAGATCAGCGGCTGACCCACGAGCATGGTGTCGCCCTCGGCGCCGTGCAGCGTGTGGACCACGCCCTCGAACGGGGTGGGCACCTCCACGGCGGACTTGGCGGTCTCCACCTCCACGATGGGCTGGTCCATGGTGACGGTGTCACCCTCGGCCACGAGCCAGCGGAGAATGTCCGCCTCGGTGAGCCCTTCGCCCAGATCGGGCAGGTTGAACACATTGATGCTCACGGGTCAGTCCTCCCACTGCAGGTCGTCCAGGGCATCCAGGATGCGCTCGGAACTCGGGATGTGGTGGTGCTCGAAGGACGGCGAGGGGTAGGGGATGTCGAATCCCGTCACCCGCAGCACCGGCGCGGCGAGCGAGTGGAAGCAGCGCTCCTGGGTGCGCGCGGCGATCTCCGACGCCACGGATGCGAAGCCCTGGGACTCGGCCACCACCACGGCCCGCCCGGTGCGGCGCACGGACGCGGCCACGGTCCCGTCGTCGTAGGGAACCACGGAACCGAGGTCGATGACCTCCACGGACATGCCGTCCTTCGCGGCCTCCTCGGCCGCGGCCAGGCACACCGGCACGGACGGGCCGTAAGAAATCAGGGTCGCGTCGGATCCCTCACGGGCGACGACGGCGTGGCCCTCGCGCCGCGGCAGGCTCCCGTTCTCGTACTGCTCGCGCAGCTCGTCCAGGTCCACCTGCGCGGTGGACCAGTACAACCGCTTGGGCTCGAAGAACACCACGGGATCCGGGGAGTCGATGGCCTCGCGCAGCATCACGTAGGCGTCCCGCACGGAGGCGGGGGTGAAAACCTTCAGGCCCGGGGTGTGCGCGTAGTAGGACTCGGAGGAGTCGCAGTGGTGCTCCACGCCGCCCACGCCGCCTCCGTAGGGGATGCGGATGACCAGGGGCATGGTGAGCCTGCCACGGGTACGGTTGTGCATCTTGGCCACGTGGGAGGCCACCTGCTCGAACGCGGGGTACGCGAACGCGTCGAACTGCATCTCCGCGACCGGGCGCATGCCGTTCATGGCCATGCCCACCGCGGTGCCGATGATCCCGGACTCCGCGAGGGGTGTGTCGAAGCACCGCTCACGGCCGAAGCGGGCGGTCAGGCCGTCGGTGATGCGGAAGACGCCGCCAAGCGTCCCCACGTCCTCACCGAAGACCACGACCTCACGGGAGGCCTCCATGGCGTCCGCGAGTGCGGTGTTCAGGGCCTTGGCGAAACTGACCTTCGAAGCGCTCATCACGCCTCCTCTCGCGAGAGCTCGTCCGCGAGCTGCTCAGCCTGCTCACGCAGCTGCGGCGTGGGCTCGTGGTAGACGAAACGGAACAGGTCCTGGGGGTCCAGCTCCGGTTTGTGGGCCATGGCCTCGCGCAGCCGCTTGGCCATCGCCTCGGCGTGCTCGGAGATCCGCTCGGAGGCGGCATCGTCCAGTGCGCCCTGGCCCGTGAGGTAGTGCTGCATGCGGGTGATCGGGTCCTTGGCCACCCACTCGGCGACCTCGTCGCGCTCGCGGTAGCGCGTGTCGTCGTCCGCGTTGGTGTGCGCCTGCATGCGGTAGGTCATGGCCTCCACCAGCAGCGGCCCACCGCCCTGGCGGCACAGCTCGATGCCGCGTCCCAGCACGGAGAGCAGCGCGGCGAGGTCGTTGCCGTCCACGCGCTCGCTCGCCATGCCGTAGCCCACGCCCTTGTGTGCCAGGGACGGCGCGCGGGTCTGCGAGGACAGGGGTACGGAGATCGCGTAGCCGTTGTTCTGCACCAGGAAGAGCACGGGCAGCTGGAAGACCGCCGCGAAGTTCAGGGCCTCGTGGAAGTCCCCCTCCGACGTCGCCCCGTCACCGCACATGGCCAGGGCCACCGTGTCTTCACCGCGCAGCTTGGCGGCGTGGGCCACGCCCACCGCATGCAGCAGCTGTGTGGTCAGCGGAGTGGCCTGGACGGAGACCTTGTACTTGCGGGGGTCGTAACCGCCGTGCCAGTCCCCGCGGTAGGTGCTCATGACCTCCAGTGGATCCACACCGCGGGACATCACAGCCACGGAGTCGCGGTAGGTGGGGAACAGCCAATCGTCGTCCTCGAGGCACAGGGCAGCGGCCACCTGGCACGCCTCCTGGCCGTGGCTGGACGGGTAGACCGCCATGCGGCCCTGGCGTACGAGCGCCATGTTCTGGTCGTTGATGCGCCGGCCCACCACGAGCTTCTCGTAGGCGTCCAGCAGGCGGGAGTCCTCCGGCATGGGGTACTCGTGGCCGGGCTCCTGACCCTGCTCGGACTCCGGGACCGCGCTGCCGTCGGGGTTCAGCAGCCGGATCTCGCTGCTCGCGGGGAGCATGTACTGCTCGGGGGTGATCCCGAAGTTCTTCGAGGCCTCCACCGCGGGGTTCACGGGGGACTTCTCCCGGACGGCGGGTTCGCCGGCGGGGGTGGGCTCGCTCATGGTGCGTCCCTTTCTTCTCTGGCTGGAACTCGGTGGTGTCCACGGCGGACCGGGCACCGCAGGGCTCTGGTGGGGCGGCGGTACCGGGTTCGGGCCGGGCACGTCGTCCGGCCAGTATGGGCAATCGGAGCGCTCCGTCTCCACGGCAGGGGGAAACTGTGGACAAATTGCTCCGTCGAGCCTCAATCGTGGACAATGTGTGGTGACGTGAGCCACGTCATGCTGCTTTGTCCGGTACATCACAGCACTGTGGCGGGGGAGGGGCGATCCGGCGTCCCGAAACCCTGCACGCGGCGGCACGAACGGGCGCCGTGGCGTCGTCGTCCCTGCCCGACCCCACAGCCAGGAGGAGTCCACATGCCCGAGACCAGGCGCCCGGTGCTGGACGAGACGGACCGACGGATCCTGGGTGAGCTGACCCGGGACGCCCGGCAGTCCGTCACGGCGCTCGCCGCGACCGTCCACATCTCCCGCGCGCACGCCTACGAGCGGATCCGCCGGCTCCACGAGCAGGGTGTGATTCTGCGCTACACCGCCGTGATCGACCCGGCCAGGGCGGGGCTTGAGGCGTCCGCGTACGTGACCCTGCGACTGAAGCAGAACACGTGGGCCACCCTGGAGGCCAAGCTGCGCGAGATCCCCCAAGTCCAGCACATCGCCCTGGTGGGCGGGACATTCGACGTGATGCTGCTCGTGCGGGCTCGCGGCAACGCGGAGCTGCGGGACGTGATCTTCGAGCGGATCCAACCCATGCCGGAAGTCGTCGACACCCAGACGTTCCTGATCTTCGAGGACGTGGACGTCCGCGGGTGACGGGCCCGGCACTGGGTGTCCGGGGTGGTGAGTTCCGGCCGTGTGCTGAACATCGAGGCACGGTGAAGCCACACGGCGCACTCTGAGTCATCTCCGAGCCACTTTCAGGGGTGATGTGTGGCTTCCGCGTGCCTCGGAATGCATTCGGTGGCCGGAACGTGCCTCAATGCGTAGCCGGTGGACTGAAGTCGCCCGAGCCTGCACCGACCGGGTGACCGGAACTCACCCCACCGCAGGCTGCGCGGTCCGGACTCGTCGCGGTCCGCGCCCACCCCTCTCGCGGCGTCGGATGCTCAGCATACGATCGACATGGATGGGGTGGCCGCCGCGGTCATCCACGGATCGTTCACGGTTGGGAGTTCGCATGACTGAGATCGCACGGCTCGCCCTGGTCACGGGAGCCACGGGATACATCGGCGGCCAGGTGGCCCAGGAACTGTTGCAGCGGGGGTGGCGGGTGCGCCTGCTCAGCCGCAGCGCGGAGAAGGTGCGCGACCTCCCCTGGGGGGACGCCGTTGTCCCCGATGGGCAGAGCGCCGAACCCGGCCGCGCGGAAGTGGTGGAGGGGGACGCCTCGGACGCGAGCGACGTCGCCCGCGCACTGAAGGACGTGGACGTTGCGTGGTACCTGCTGCACTCCATGGGCGACTCCGAGAACTTCGTACAGGAAGAAGTGGAGATGGCGGAGACGTTCGCGCGGGCCGCCCACGACGCCCATGTGCAGCGGATCGTCTACCTGGGGGGACTGCACCCCACGGACGAGCCGGTCGAGCAACTGTCCGATCACCTGCGTTCGCGCGTGGAGGTGGGGCAGGCGCTCATGGACTCCGGGGTGCCCACTGCGGCGCTGCAGACGGGTGTGGTGATCGGGGACGAGTCCTCGTCCTTCATCATGATCCGTCACCTCTCCGAGCGACTGCCGGGTGCGATCGCCCCCAAGTGGGTGCGCAACCGGATCCAGCCGATCGCCGTGGCGGATGTGGTGCACTACCTCGCGGGGGCGGCGGACCTGCCGTCGGACGTGAACCGCACGTTCGACGTGGGCGGTCCGGACGCCATCGAGTACGCGGACATGCTGGACCAGTACGCCCGGGCCGTGGGCAAGGGTGGGCGGTTCATGCTCACCGCGCCCGTAACCACCGCGAACCTCGCGGCGCGCTGGATCGGGCTCATGACCCCCGTCAAGACCAAGCTCGTGCGGCCGCTGATCGGCAGCCTCCAGCACGACACAGTGCTGCACGAACGGGACCTGGACGACTACATAGGCGCCCCGAAGGGTGGTCACACCCCCTTCGCGGATGCCGTGCGCACCGCCGTGAAGAACGAGGACCTCGGCCGGTGGCGCCGTGTCTTCCTGACCACGGCGGGGGCCGTGACGGCCACGGCGGTGGTCGGTTCCCTGGCGACCGATCCCAATTCGCGCTGGTACAAGACGCTGCGCAAGCCCTCGTTCCAGCCCCCGGCCTGGCTGTTCCCCGTGGCATGGACGGTTCTGTACGCGGACATCGCCGCGGTGGGGGCCCTGTCCATCGCGGACCTCGGGGAGAGGAAGGAGGAGAAGAAGAAGCGCGCCTACATCGCCGCGCTCGCGACCAACCTGGTGCTCAACGCCGGGTGGAGCATCCTGTTCTTCCACCGCAAGCAGCTCACCGCGTCCTCCGTGGAGTCTGTCCTGTTGACACTCAGCAGCGCGGACCTCGTGCGCCGTAGCGCAAAGGTGTCCCCCGAGAAGGGCGCTGTGCTCAGCCCGTACGCGGGCTGGACCGCGTTCGCCGCCGTCCTGACCAACACCCTCCGAGCACTCAATCGGCGCAGGAAGTGATGATGTGAGCGAGTACCGGGTCAGCCCCTACGGGGACGCCACCCAGGCCACGCGCAAGCGCACCGTGTGGGTCGTGATCATCACGGGCCTCCTGGCCGCCGCGGGTCTCGCGTGGTCCCTGCGCATCCCCGCCGGGGACCCGTGGTTCACCCCCGCGACCTTCATCCTCGCGGGGGTATACATCATGGGCAGTTCGATCGCCGTGCGGATGACGGGGGAGCGCCTGCCCTGGAAGGTCACCCCCAACGGCTTGCGGGACGCGGTGATCGGAGGTCTGCTGCTGGCCGCCCTTTTCATCGCGGGCGGTTTCATGGTGCGGTTCGTGCCGTTCCTGGCCGGGCCCGTCCACGAACTGCTCAACCACGCCCGCGTGGGGAGCTTGTTCATGGTGGCCCTGACCACCGCGGTCAACGGCGTCGCGGAGGAGACCTACTACCGCGGCGCGCTGTGGCGCGTGCTCCCGCGGGGCTGCCGGATCCTTGTGACCACGATCGCCTACACCGCGGTCACCTCCCTGGCCGGCATCCCCCTGCTTGCGCTCGCGGCCGCCGCGCTCGGAGCATTCGTGGGGTACCTGCGCGAGCGCACGCGCTCCCTGGTCCCCGGGATCGTGACCCACCTGATCTGGTCGCTCACCATGTTGTTCGTGTTGCCGTTCGTGGTGTGACCGGTCCGTCCGTCTCGCGTTCGCTCGCCCACGGTCGTCCCGCTGCTGCGGAGCTTGCGGGGGCGACGTCGCTGTGGGGCTCTCGCGGTCGACGGCGCGTGCGCGGCAACCACGTGACGACGACGCTGCGGGCCTACAGCGTTGTCGTCCGTCTCATAGCTCCAACTGCGCCCCGATCATCACCGTGCGCTCGCGCGGGAGGCGGTAATAGTCGGCGGGGACCGCGGCGTTGTGGCTCATGGCCATGAACAGCAGCTTGAACGGTTTGCGCATGCCCCGGTAGCGGCCCGCGTCCAGGAGGGTGAGCTCGGAGACGAAGTAGCGGGCGGTGTCCGGGTCGATGTCCACCCCGTGATCGCGGGCGATCCGCAGGCCGGCGGGGACGTCCGGGTCGTCCAGGAATCCGAAGTGCAGGGTCAACTGGGTGATGTGATCGGAGTCCGCGCCCGTACGGTCCACCGTGACCGTGTCCTGCGGTGCCACGTGCGGGACGTTGGCGGGAACCGTGCGCACGATGAACACCTTTTCGTGGATGACCCGGTTGAACCGCGCGTTCTCGCTCAGCGCGAGGGGGGTGGAGACCGTGTTGGGGTGCAGGTAGACCGCGGTCCCGGGGACCTCGTTGAGGTGGCCGTTGCGGGCGCGGCGGATGAAGTCGGTGAGCGGGCCTTCCACGTCACTCTGGTAGGCCATCACGATCCGGCGGCCCTTGCGCCACGTGAGCATGCTCGCGCCCATGATCCCCGCGATCGCAAGGGGGAGCCAGCCGCCGTGGAAGAGCTTCACGGTGTTGGCGGCGAAGAACAGCCCCTCGACCACGTAGAGCACCGTGCCGAGCGCGATCAGCCGCCACAGGGGCCAGCGCAGTTTGGTGTGTGCATAGACCAGGAACAGCGTGGTGGTCAGCAAGAACGTACCCGTCACGGCCAACCCGTAGGCGATCGCAAGCCGCTCGGAGCTGCGGAAGACCACCAGCAGGACGAGGACCCCGATGAACAGGGCCCAGTTCACGCTGGGGATGTAGATCTGCCCTTCCTCGTGCTGACCCGTGTGACGCACGGTCATGTGGGGGAGGTAGCCCAGCCGCTCGGCCTGCCGTGCGGCGGAGAACGCCCCGGAGATCACGGACTGGGAGGCGATCACGGTGGCCATGGTGGCCAGTATGACCAGGGGCAGGCGCGCCCACCCCGGGGCCAGCAGGTAGAAGGAGTCGTTCACCGTCTCGGGGTGGCCCAGGATGAGCGAGCCCTGACCCATGTAGTTGAGCAGCAGGCTCGGGAAGACCAGGAAGAACCACGCCTGGTTGATGGGTTTGCGGCCGAAGTGGCCCATATCCGCGTAGAGCGCTTCCGCACCGGTCACGCACAGGACCACCGCGCCGCCGGCCACGAACGCGATCCCGGGGTGTTCCACGATGAACGCCACGGCGTATGTGGGGGACACCGCCTTGAGGATGTGGGGATCCCGCACCACCTGGATCGCGCCCAATACCGCGATCATCACGAACCACACGACCATGACCGGGCCGAACGCCTTGCCCACCAGGTCCGTGCCCTTGTGCTGGGTTAAGAACAATGTGGTGATGATCACCGCGCCCAGCGGCACCACGTACGCTGCCAGGCCGGGATGCACCAGTTCCAGACCCTCCACCGCGGACATCACGGACACCGCCGGGGTGATCACACTGTCCCCGAAGAACAGGGCTGCACCGATCACTCCCAGCATCATGATGAGGCCCCACCGCTTGGCCCGGGTGGGGACTCCCTTGCGGGTCAGTGCAGCCAGGGAGAGCACACCGCCCTCGCCGTCGTTGTCCGCCTGCATGACCACCATGACGTACTTGAGGGTCACGATCAGGGCGAGCACCCAGAAGAAGCACGAAGTCACACCGTAGACATCCACGGGATTGGCCTGGACCACCCCGCCGTCCACCGTGAACACGGTCTTGACGGAGTACAGGGGACTCGTGCCGATGTCACCGAACACCACTCCCAACGCGCCCAGTGTGAGGGCACCGCGTTTGTGCGGGGTTTGCGTCTCTGTCTCCGTGGCTTCCGCGACGGAGGTGGTTGCCGTACCAGACACGCTGCTGTCCTTCGATCCCGAGTTCCCGGTCCGGGTGCACGGGCGCGCCTCGGAACCGAGCTGCGCACTCCGTGCTGCGGGTGTGTACATGATGCTCCCGCCCCGGGTTGGGGTCAAGGGTGGGAACCTGTGTGATTCCTGGCGGTGGTCGAGGGGTGCATGCGGTCGGTTCGGGCCGCGCTGTTAACCATGAAGGGGTGCCTGCGGCGCCGGACCCGCGGCCGGATCACGGCCCCTACCTCCCGTGAGCCGAGGCGTTCAGGTCGTGTTCGATCCGCCGGTCGGGGATCAACCAGAGGACCGCCACGATCACGTAGAACGCGACACCCACGTCGATCAGGATCCCGCCGTGATCCTCTCCCAGCAGTGCGCAGGCCACCCCGGCGAAATGGAGGACCAGGGAGATCCTCCCCTTCCGATCCTTGCCCAGCACCCGTTTCAGGGTCGAGTCCGGCCCCTGGGCCCGGATGATGGCGGCCGGCACGACGACGTACGCGAGCGCCGCGCCCAGCAGAGTGATCCCGTAGACCACTACGGGAGTGCGCGCCAAGCTGCTGTCGTCCATCCACCCGGTACTGAACGGCAGCAGGGACAGTCAGAACAACGGGTGGAAGTTCGCCCAGAGCACCGCGTCGTTGATGTTTTCGGTGGCCTGGAAAATGTGGTGATGGTTGTTCCAGTAGATCCCGATGTACACGAAGCTCAGCACGTAAGTCGGGGACACCACCGCCGCCACCCGCCTGCGCACCGTGTGGGTGGTGGTGGCCACCGGTGTCGTGGCCGCCGCATGCCTCGCGTGGTCCCTGCGTATTCCCGCGGGGGACCAGTGGTTCTACCCCGCCACGTTCATACTCGCCGCGGTATACATCATCGGCAGCTCCACAGCGGTGCGCATGACCGGTGAGCGCCTTCCCTGGGCGGTGACGCCCCGCGGCCTGTGCTACGCCGTGCTCGGCGGGCTCGGCCTTGCCGTCCTCTTCGTGGCGGGCGGGTTCATGGTCCGTTTCCTGCCGACGCTGGCAGGGTCGGTGCACGAGCTGCTCGACCACGCCCGCGTGGGGAGTCTGGTGGTGACGGCGCTGACGACCACCGTGAACGGGGTGGCGGAGGAGACCTACTACCGCGGCGCCCTGTGGCGGGTGCTGCCCCGCGGTCGGCGGATCCTCGTGACCACCGTGGCCTACACCCTCGTGACCTCGCTCGCGGGCATCCTGCTGCTCGCTCTCGCCGCTGCCGCGCTCGGCGCGCTCGTGGGCTGGCTGCGCGAGCGAACGCGCTCACTCCTGCCGTGCGTCGTCGCGCACCTGATCTGGTCCCTGACCATGCTCTTCGTCCTGCCGTCCGTGGTATGACCCCGGGCGTTCGGGCTCAGGCCGGGCGCGTGAAGGCGAGCCAGATGGTGGGGATCACCCGCTGCGCCCCGCGCCCGGTGGCGCCCATGGCCATCTGGTCCGTGAGCTGCCCCGAGTAGCTGGTGACCAGGATCCGGGCCATCTCGGCGGCCGGGACCATGAGGGTGAGGTGCTGGCTGCGCGCTACGCGGCCCAGCGCGTTCTCGATGGCCGCGTAGATACGCTCCCGGACGGGTGCGACCGCCGCGCGGGCTTCGGGGGAGCGGAACGCCGCGAGGAACAGCTCCATGCGCAGGGCCTGCTGCTGCACGTTGGCCACCGAGTCCGTGACGCCCTCGATGATGCGCGTGACCACCTCACCCACCTCCAGACCGGAGTCCAGCCACTGATCCAGTTCGGAGTCGAGCGTCTCGATCAGCTGAGTGGCGAGGTCGTCGAACGCGAGGACGGCGAGTTCGTGCTTGGTCTCGAAGTTCGAGTAGAAGGCGCCCCGGGTGAAACCGGCAGCGGCGCACAGGTCGCTGATCGAGGCGCCGTCGATCCCCTGCTCCGCGAAGACCGCGGGGGCAGAGCGGATCAGTTTCAGGCGGGTTGCGGAGCGGGAGCGCCTGTCGGGGGAGGACGCCTCTCCGGGCGGCGGGGTGCCCCTCCCGGGTTCGGCACCGGCCACGTATTCTGCTTCTGTCTGATTGCTCACGGTTCCATCGCCTCGTCGTGACTACTGGATACATGAGTGTATCGTGTCTCCAGAACTCTATGCACTCGTGCATTCCTCGCTTACAGGAGAAACTGTGTCACCCAAGCACACACCCGCCAACAGCTTCCGGGCCCGGCTCGGCAAGCCCTTCGCTCAACCCCTCTTCTGGCTGCTCCCCATGCTCGCGATCCTCGCGGTGGGGGTTGTCGGCACCGCCCTGTACCTGGGTGGTCTGTCGAACCCCGAGAAGCACTTCAAGGACTTCCCGATCGCGGTCATCAACCAGGACAAGGGGGCAGAGGTCGCGCAGGCGGACGGCAAGACCAAGGAGCAGAACCTCGGCACCGACCTCGTCAGCGAGTTCGCGGACAAGGCGGCCGAGGACGACAAGATCGACCTGCGCCAGCTCACCTGGGACGAAGCTCAGGAGCAGCTGGGCCGCGGCGAGCTCTACGCCGCCGTCGTCATTCCGGACAGCTTCTCCGAGGACACCGTGGGACTGGTCGAGGGCTCGCTGACCAACGGCAACGCCGCCCGTCCTCAGGTCACCGTCTACACGGACCCGCAGGCGGGTTCGCTGGGCACCCGCCTGGCGACGAGCGCCGTCGAGCCCGGGGTGCAGCAGGCCAGCAAGAAGGTGGGAGAGCAGCTCACCGCCTCCATCGAACCCGCCGAGCAGCAGGCCTACAACAAGGTGCTGCAGCAGCTGCAGGAGAGCCAGCAGGCCCAGCAGCAGCAGCTCTCGCGCTCCGCCGCGCAGGGTGGTCCCGCCGTGCAGCAGTTCGCTCAGCAGGTCCAGCAGGCCCAGCAGGCTTCCGTGGAGCAGATCGCCAAGGAACTCTCCCCCACGGTCAGCTCGGTGGCGAAGGACACCCTCGCGGATCCCGTGCAGATGGTCTCCGAGCCCTACCACGACCTCGAGGAGGGTACGGCCCTGGGTATGGGTGCGTTCTACTACTCGATCCTCCTTCTCGTCGTCGGCTTCTCCGGCTCCGTGGCACTGAACCTGCTGATGGACGGCCGCATGGGCATGTCCCCGTTCGAGATGGGCCCCTTCTTCAAGGACTACCCCCGCGCCGTGCTGCCTCGCCCCGTGGGCTTCCTCATGAAGTGGCTGACGTTCGTGGTCGCCGCAGCCCCGACCTCCGCGCTGATGATGACGGTGGCGTCCGGGGTCGGCATGCCGGTTCCGAACGGTTTCCTGGTGTTCCTGCTCGGGTGGCTGGCGATGTCTGTGGTCTCGGCCATCGTGCTGGCGCTGATCTCGGTGGGCGGCAGCGTGGGCATGCTGCTGTGCCTGATCTACCTGGTGTTCATGGGTCTGCCCTCGGCCGGCGCCGTGGTGCCGCTGCAGGCGGTCCCGGAATTCTTCCGCGGCATCGCCCCCGTCGAGCCGCTGCACCACATCTTCACCTCGATCCGCGCGTCCCTGTACTTCGACGCCGATCCCCAGGCGGGTCTGACCTCCGGCCTGGTGGGCCTGTTCGTGATGCTGGTGGTCGCGCTCGTGGTGGGTCTGCTCGGGGGGTGGCTGTACGACCGTTTCGCCGGACTGCGCGGCGGCGACGGCCCGGGCAAGCACAGCGCAGAGGAGGACGCGCACGCTGCTTCCGGGGAGCGGCACCACCGCAAGAGTGCGGATAACCCCCCTGCCCACAAGGGCGCGCACGCCTAGGCTGGAGGCACGCACCGAACCCCGCCCCGGGGCACGTCACGACGGGGCGGAAGATCCCAGGGAGAAGAAGATGAGCTACGAACCGCAGCAACCGCGCCCCGACTACCGTTCCGACGGCGGGTATGGGTCCGGGCGCCCGGATCCCCGCTCGGCGCAGTACCAGGGGGATCCCCGCACGGGTTCATCGGGTCCGCAGGACGACGAGAAGACCGTCGCCATCCTGACCCACCTCTCGGGGCCCATCGCGGCGATCGTGTCCGTGGGATGGCTCGGTTTTCTGGGGCCGCTGATCGTGTGGTTCATCTACAAGGACAAGAGCCCGTTCCTGCGTGCGGCCTCCGCCGGGGCGTTCAACTTCAACGTGACGCTCTGGCTCCTCAACGTGGTGGGCTGGATCTGCATCCTCACGTTCATCCTGATCCCGGTGGGCATCGTGCTGATCGCCGCGTACTGGATCATGCTGCTCGTGTGTCACATCATGGCGGCCGTGAAGGCCAGCCGCGGTGAGGTCTACCGCTACCCGATGCAGCTGCCCATCCTGCACTGATCCGACGACGACGACGCCGTCCGGCCGCCCTCGCGCGCCGGCTGCCGTGCGCTAGACAACGCCACCCCGGCACGGAACCCTCCGCGCCGGGGTGGCGTTCTTCGTGCTGGGGACATTGTTCAACAATCTATTGGCTGATTGTTGAACAACCTGTAGAGTGCTGATGTCAGCAGCCGTGTGACTCCGCTCACGTGAATCCCTGGAGGGATCGATGTCCTCGTCCGCGTCCCAGCCGCAGCACCACGGCACTCCTCAACCGAACGACGTCGGGCAGCCACGCGACGTCGCGAACTCCCGGGACTCCCAGGGGCAGCCCGCGCCCGCTGGGCCGAGAGCTAAGGGCCACCGCAGCGCGCTCCTGGGCGCGATGTTCCTCATGGCCACGAGCGCCATCGGCCCCGGCTTCATCACCCAGACCACGGTGTTCACGGTGCAGCTGGGTGCAGCCTTTGCATTCGCCATCCTGCTGTCCATCCTGGTGGACATCGCGGTCCAGCTGAACGTGTGGCGGGTCATCGGGGTCTCGGGCCTTCGCGCGCAGGAGCTTGCCAACAGCGTCCTACCCGGTGCCGGATACGTGCTCGCCGCGCTCGTGTTCCTGGGCGGTGCGGTGTTCAACATCGGCAACATCGCGGGCACCGGCCTGGGTCTGAACGCAATGCTCGGGCTGGACCCCAAGATCGGAGGCGCGGTGTCCGTGGTGCTGGCCATCCTCATCTTCCTGTCCAAGCGCGCGGGCCTGGCGCTGGACCGGATGGTGGTGCTGCTGGGCGCGGTGATGATCCTGCTCATGCTCTACGTCGCGGTCGTGGCGGCACCTCCCGTGGGGGAGGCGCTGAAGAACACCGTGCTGCCGGAGAAGGTCGACTTCCTGGTGGTCACCACACTGATCGGTGGCACCGTGGGTGGCTACATCACCTACTCGGGTGCGCACCGGATGATCGACTCGGGCGTGAGCGGTGTGGAGAACGTCAACGCCGTCAGCCGCAGCTCCGTGCTGGGCATTCTGGTCACGTGCGTGATGCGTGTGCTGCTGTTCCTCGCGATCTTCGGAGTGGTTGCCGGCGGCGTGACCCTGGCCGGGGACAACATGGCCGCCGAGGCTTTTGGCGCGGCCGCCGGGGAGATCGGCGTGCGGATCTTCGGGGTGGTGCTGTGGGCCGCCGCGCTGACCTCCGTGATCGGGGCGGCGTTCACGTCCATCTCGTTTGTGACCTCCTCCACCGGCAGCACGCGCACCCGCAACCTGCTCACTGTGGGCTTCATCCTGGTCTGCGCGGTGCTCTACCTGGTGCTCGGCAAGGCGCCGCAGACCCTGCTCGTCTTCGCAGGGGCGTTCAACGGGCTGATCCTCCCGTTCGGCTTCGCGATCCTGCTGTGGGTGGGCTGGCGGCGACGGGACCTGCTGCACGGCTACCGCTACCCCGTGTGGCTGCTGGTCGTGGGGGTGCTCGCGTGGCTGCTCACGGTCTACCTCGCGTGGAACTCGCTGGCCGGTCTCGCGAAGCTGTGGGCGTGATCACCGTGGACGACGCCGCACCGTCCGTTTCCTCGCTCACGCCGGCCCAGGCGCGTGAGCGGTTCCGCGGCGGCGTCGTGCGCCCCACAGCCGGGTGGGCGGCGGGGTGTGCGCAGGCCAACCTGCTCGCCGTGCCGCGGGACTGGGCCTTCGAGGTCCTGCTCTTCGCGCAGCGCAACCCCAAGCCCTGCCCGGTGCTCGGTGTGCTGGACGCGGGGGAGACCGCCGGTCCGCTGCTGCCGGGTGGGGACATCCGCACCGACGTGCCGCAGTACGTGGTCTACGAGCACGGCCGCGAGGTGGCCCGGCCTGCGGATGCGAGGCCGTACTGGCGCGAGGACCTGGTGACGTTCCTGCTGGGCTGCTCGTTCACGTTCGAGGACGCCCTGATGGCCGAGGGGATCCGCATGGCGCACATCGACCAGGGCGTGAACGTCCCCATGTACCGCACGTCCCGGCGCTGCGAACCTGCCGGACGGCTCTCGGGGCCGCTGGTGGTCTCGATGCGCCCGGTGCCCGCGGACCGCGTGGCGGACGCCGTGCGCATCACCTCGCGCTACCCGGTGGTCCACGGTGCCCCGGTGCACGTGGGGGACCCGGCGGGGCTCGGCATCGCGGACCTGACCGCCCCGGACTACGGCGACGCCGTGCGGATCGCCCCCGGCGAGATCCCCGTGTTCTGGGCGTGCGGGGTCACGCCGCAGGCCGCGGTGGTGGAGTCCCGGCCGCCGTTCGCGATCTCCCACGCCCCCGGCCACATGCTCGTCACGGACGCCCGGGACAGCAGCTACCAGGTGCCCTGAGCAGCTCTGACGACGGGCTCTCAACCCACGCGGGCGAGGATCTCGTCCCGCGCCGCAGACAGGGAGTCCCGCAGCAGCTCGACCGCACGGGCACGGTCCCCGGCCTCCAGTGCCGCGAGGACCTCCGAGTTGCGGTGCGCGTAGCCCGCGTGAAAGCCGGGCTCGTCCGTCATCGCGTGGAACACGAGTCGCATCCGCGCCAGCGCCCTGTCCATCTCCGCGAGCAGCGCGCGGGAACCGGCCGCCGCCACGATCTCCCGGTGGAAACGCTGATTCGCGTCCGCCATGGTGGGAGCGTCCCCCGCCTCTACGGCGGTCAGCGCAGCAGCCACGATCTCGCGCAGCCTTGCCACGGCGGGCCCGTCCAGCTCGCCCCACAGCACTGCGCCGGTTTCGAGGACGAGCCGTGCGGCGTAGAGGTCGCGGACGTCGTCGGCGGTGGGATCGGTCACGAAGCCCCCCCTGTTCGGCAGGCGCGCCACGAGGTTCTCCGCGGCCAGCATCGCGAACGCCTCCCGCAGCGTGTTGCGCGAGATCCCCAGCTCTCCACTCAGCGCCTGTTCCGAGAGCTTCGCGCCCGGGGCCAGGGCGCCGTCCGCGATCATGGTGCGCAGCCGGTCCGCGGCGTGCGCGCTCGCCTGCACTGCGCCAGAGTGTGCTGGGGCACTCCCACCCTTCCCGCCCGTGCCGCCCACGCCCTCGTGGGCCCCCGCGGCGCCGTTCACGAGATCTCTGCGAGCGTCTGCCCCGCGGTCACGGAGGCACCCTCGGCCACGTCGGCGCGTGAGAGCGTGCCGCCGCGGTGGGCGCGCACCGGGGTCTCCATCTTCATCGCCTCCACCACCAGCACGGGCTGCCCGGTGTCCACCTGCGCGCCGTCGGAAACCAGCCACGTGACCACGGTGCCGTTCATGGGGGCGGTGAGCGCGGCGTCGTCCTCGCCTGTGCCGGGGGACGCCGCCGCCCCCGCCTGCCCCACGACCGCCGGGCTCGCGCCGCCGCGCAGCAGGGCGTCCGCGAGTTCCTCCGGAAGCCCCACCCGCACGGCGCGCCCGTCGATCTCGAGGGTGAATGTGCTGCGCTGCCCGGCCGCCGGCGCCAGGTAGGGGGAGGCCGCGAGATCCCGGGCGAACTCGTCCTCGATCCACGTGGTGTGGACGCCCAGCCGCTCCTGAGAGGTGAAGGCGTCCTCCTCCAGCACGGCCTGGTGGAACGGGATCACGGTGGGCAGCCCGCGGACCACGAGCTCGCGCAGCGCCGCGCGGGAGCGGAGGAGGGCCTGCTGACGGTCCTCGCCCCACACGATCAGCTTGGCCAGCAGAGAGTCGTACTGGGCGGGCACCACGGAGCCGGAGCGCACCCCGGTGTCCACGCGCACGCCCGCACCCGTGGGGGCCTCGAATGCCTCCACGGTGCCCGGGGTGGGCAGGAATCCGAGGGCCGGGTCCTCCGCGTTGAGCCGGAACTCGAACGCGTGGCCGTGCGCCGCCGGGTCCTCGGGGATGCTCAGGGGGAGGCCCCGCGCCACGCGGAACTGTTCGCGCACGAGGTCCACCCCGGAGGTCTGCTCGCTCACGGGGTGCTCCACCTGCAGGCGGGTGTTGACCTCCAGGAAGGAGATCAGCCCGTCCGGAGCCACCAGGTACTCGACCGTTCCGGCGCCGGTGTACCCCGCCTCGCGGCAGATCGCGCGGGCGGACTCGTGCAGTGTGGCGCGCTGCTCGTCCGTGAGGAAGGGCGCCGGGGCCTCCTCCACGAGCTTCTGGTGCCTGCGCTGCAGGGAGCAGTCCCGGGTGCCCACCACGGTCACGGTGCCGTGGGTGTCCGCGACCACCTGGGCCTCCACGTGCCGCGGGCGATCCAGGAACCGCTCCACGAAGCACTCGCCCCGGCCGAACGCGGCGGTGGCCTCCCGCACGGCGGCGTCGAACGCGCCCTCCACCTCGTCCAGCTCGCGGGCGATCCGCATGCCGCGGCCACCGCCCCCGAACGCGGCCTTGATGGCGATGGGCAGGCCGTGCTCCTCGGCGAAGGCCCGCGCCTCGGCGGCGTCCGGGACGGGTCCGTCCGTGCCCGGGACGAGGGGGGCCCCCGCGCGCACGGCGATCTCCCGAGCGGTGACCTTGTTGCCGAGGGCCTCGATGACGTCCGCGTCCGGGCCGATCCACGTGAGGCCTGCCGCCACCACGGCGCGCGCGAACTCCGCGTTCTCGGACAGGAACCCGTAGCCCGGGTGCACGGCGTCCGCCCCGGAGCGCTCCGCGACCGCGAGCACGGTGGGGATGTCCAGGTAGGTCTCTGCGGGGGAGGACCCCGGCAGGGCATATGCCTCGTCGGCCATGCGCACGTGGAAGGACTCCGCGTCCGGCTCCGAGTAGACGGCCACGGACGTCAGCCCTTCGTCCGCGCACGCCCGCGCGATCCGCACGGCGATCTCCCCGCGGTTGGCGATCAGAACCTTTTTCATACGGATTCTCCTGTCGAGGTGGTCTGGTCCGGGGTGGCCTGGGACCGTGGGGTGCGGCCCGCACCCGCTACGTCGAAGCGGACGTCCGTCCCGGGGGCGAGCTGCGCGGCGAGCGCGAGGTCCCGGGGGACGACGACGCCGATCACCGGGTAGCCCCCGGTCACTGGGTGGTCTGCGAGGAACAAGACGGGAACCCCTGAGTGGGGCACCTGCAAGGAACCCGTGACCACGCCCTCGCTCGCCAGCTCCTCGGTGCGGGCCCGTTCGAGGACCGGGCCGTCCCGCGGCTCTTCGAAGCGCACGCCCACGCGGTTGGAGTTGGTGGCCACGCGCCACGTCCGGGCGGTGAGGGTGGTAAGGGACTCCGGGGTGAACCAGTCGTCTCGTGGCCCGGGGGCAACGCGCAGGGTGACCGTCTCGCCCCGGGCCGGGACGTCCACCTCGGGTGGCTCGGGCTCGCCGACGGCGCGTCCCTCCGGGGCGGGGCGCACGGGCAGCACGTCCCCGGTGGCCACGGGGTCCGGGCCGGTTCCGGAGAGCACGTCTGTGGAGCGGCTGCCCAGCACCTCCGGGAGGTCCAGGCCGCCGCGCACGGCCACGCAGCAGCGCAGCCCGCGGGATGCGGAGTCCAGGCGGAGTCGTTCACCGTCGTACAGCGCGAAGGGTGCACAGAACGGGACGCTCCGGACGTGGCCGGTCGGCTCGGTCTCCGCGACCGACGCGGTTTCCTGCGCCGCCTCCTCCACCGTTGCGGGGCCACCGTCCGCAGCGGTGCCCGGCCCCGCCGTGCCGGCGGCGGTCGTCGACGGGCCGGGTCGTGCCGGGGAAGCCTCCTCCGACCGGGTGATCGTCCCCGTGACGGGCGCCCCGGCGAGCGCGAGCACGTGGTGCCCGCGGGCCGTGACGGACAGTCCGCCGACGGTGAGCTCCAGGACCGCGGCGGAGGCGTCGTTGCCTACGAGCCGGTTCGCCTGCACCGCGCTGGTGCGGTCCGCCGCACCGGAGGAGGGAACGCCCAGATCCCCGCGCCCGGAGCGGCCGAGGTCCTGGACGAGCGTCTGCATCCCAGGTTCCTCGACCACCAGGGCGTGCGCCGCGGGGGAGGGGCGGGCCGGTGCGGCGGCGTCGGCCACCGTGACCAGTTCGCGCACGGCCCGGTAGTGCACCGTGTCTCCCGGGCGGATCAGGGCGGGGGGCTCGCGGGTCTCGTCCCACAGCACCGCGTCCGTGCGGCCGATCAGCTGCCAGCCCCCGGGGGAGCTGCGCGGGTAGACGGCGGAGAAGGTGCCGGCGAGTGCCACCGATCCCGCGGGTACGGCGGTGCGCGGGCTGTCCCTGCGGGGGACGTCCAGCGGGTCGCCCGGCGCGGTGAGGTACGCGAAGCCCGGTGCGAAGCCCCCGAACGCCGCGGTCCACGGCGCGCCGGTGTGCGCCTCGACCACGCCGTGCTCGCCGAGGCCGGTGAGCCGGGCGACCTCCGCGAGGTCCTCGCCGTCGTAGACCACCGGGATCTCCACGGTCCTGCCCTGCTCTCCGGCGGACTCGGCGGGGGTCACGGAGCCGACGGTGTTCGCCGCTGCGTGCGCGGTGCGGGCCGAGGCGAAGGAGACCAGCACGGTGGTGGCCGCTGCGAGCACGTCCACCTGACCGGGGAACGGGTGGGCCGCGAGGTGGGCGTGCCAGCGCACCACCTCGGGCAGGCTCCCGCAGTCCAGCAGGAACGCCTCGCTCCCGGCCCACCGTACGGCGGGCACGGGGCGGTCCTGCGACGGCGACGACCCGGTGCTCATGCGAAGGACCGGATGGTGATGCCGGCGTCCTCGAGTCCGCGGCGGACCTCGGCGGCCATGGCGGCTGCGCCGGGGGTGTCCCCGTGCACGCAGATGCTCTCGGCGGCGATCCGCACGGTGGAGCCGTCCACTGCGGTGAGCGTGCCGTCCTGCGCCAGGCGGACCATGCGCTCGGTGACCTCAGCGGCGTCGTGCAGCACCGCACCCTCCTCACGCCGGGAGACCAGTCGTCCGTCCGGGGTGTAACCGCGGTCCGCGAAGGCCTCCGTGACCGCGCGCAGTCCCGCTCGCTCGGCCTTCGACAGTGCCACGGAACCGGGCAGCAGGAGCAGGGGGAGGTCTCCGCCGAAGGCCCGGACGGCGTCCACCACGGCCTGCGCGTGGCTCTCGTGGTGGGCAATCGTGTTGTAGAGGGCCCCGTGGGGCTTCACGTAGCTCACGCGGGTCCCGGCGGCGCGGGCCACAGCCTCCAGCGCACCCATCTGGTAGAGGACGTCGTCGGCGAGCTCAGTGGGGGAGCAGTCCAGGAAGCGGCGGCCGAAGCCCGCGAGGTCCCGGTAGGCCACGTGCGCGCCCACGGTGACTGCTGCGGCGACGGCGTCCCGGCACGTCTGCGCCATCACGGACGGGTCCCCGGCGTGGAAGCCGCACGCTACGTTGGCGCTGGAGACCGAGCGGAAGACCGCGGCGTCGTCCCCCATCCTCCAGCTGCCGAACGACTCGCCCACGTCGCTGTTCAGATCCATGACCGTCATGCGTGACCTCCGTCTCACTGCGTGTCCCACCAGCATGCCTGACCGAGGACAAATTGTTCAACAATCCACCGGGGAATATTTCCCCGCGCCCCGTCCTTACACAGGTACTTCAAATTTGAAGTAGATGGACGAAGGCCTCGCCACGAGGAGGAGAAGGCAATGCAACTCGGTATTTTCACCATCGGTGACGTGACCACCGACCCCACCACGGGCAAGACCCCCACGGAGCACGAGCGCATCAAGGCCACGGTGGCCATGGCCAGGAAGGCCGAGGAGCTGGGCATGGACGTGTTCGCCACGGGCCAGCACCACAACCCGCCGTTCGCCGCTCCCGCCAACCCGCCGGTGCTCATGGGTGCGGTCGCCGCCCAGACGGAGAAGATCCAGCTGAGCACCGCCACCACCCTGATCACCACCACGGACCCCGTGCGGATCGCGGAGGACTACGCCTACGCGCAGCACCTCGCGGACGGCCGTGTGGACCTGACCCTGGGCCGTGGCAACACCGGGCCCGTGTACCCGTGGTTCGGCAAGGACATCCGCCAGGGCATCCCGCTGGCCGTGGAGAACTACCAGCTGCTGCACAAGCTGTGGCGCGAGGAGAACGTGAACTTCTCCGGGCGCTTCCGCACGCCGCTGCAGGGGTTCACCTCCACGCCCCGGCCGATGGACGACGTCCCGCCGTTCGTGTGGCACGGCTCCATCCGCTCCCCGGAGATCCCGGAGCAGGCCGCGTTCTACGGTGACGGCTTCTTCCACAACAACATCTTCTGGAACAAGGAGCACACCGAGCGGATGGTGGCGTTCTACCGTCAGCGCTACGAGTACTACGGCCACGGCTCCGCGGACCAGGCGATCGTGGGCCTGGGCGGTCAGACGTTCATGGCCAAGAACTCGCAGGACGCCGTGCGGCAGTTCCGCCCGTACTTCGACAACGCGCCGGTGTACGGTCACGGTCCGTCGCTCGAGAGCTTCATGGAGCAGACTCCGTTGACCGTGGGCTCGCCCCAGCAGGTCATCGAGCGCACGCTGTCCTTCCGGGACTACGCCGGTGACTACCAGCGCCAGCTGTTCCTGGTGGACCACGCCGGTCTGCCGCTGAAGATGGTCCTGGAGCAGATGGACATGCTCGGGGAAGAGGTCTTCCCGGTGCTGCGCAAGGAGTTCGACTCCCTGCGTCCCGCGCACGTGCCGGAGGCCCCCACCCACGAGTCCCTGGTTGCGCGGCACGCGGCGGGCAAGGACCCGATCCCCGGTGGCGGCCCGGACTCGCAGGCCGCGAAGGACCGCGCCGCCAAGGCCGAGGCCGCGGCGAACGCGCAGCAGGACAGCAGCAAGTAGAAGAACGAGACACGCAGGACACGAGGAGAGCGCACCATGACTGATCGTCGGAGCATCGCGGTGGTGACCGCGGGACTGTCGGAGGACGCGTCCACCACGCGCCTGGCGCGGGCGATCGCGCAGGCCGCGAGCGACGTCGTCAGCCGTGACGGCGCCCCCGAGCCCGAGGTGCGCCTGGTCAACCTGCGGGACGTCGCCCACGGGATCACGGACGCCATGCTCACGGGCATGGCTCCGGCCCCCGTGCAGGACGCGCTGGACGCCGTGCTCACCGCGGACGCCCTGGTGGCGGCCACGCCCACCTACAAGGCGAGCTACTCGGGGCTGTTCAAGGCGTTCTTCGACCTCTTCGACGAGGGCGCCCTGGAGAACCTGCCCACGGTCGTGGCCGCGACCGGAGGGTCCCCGCGGCACTCGCTGGTCCTGGACACCGCCCTGCGCCCGCTGTTCAGCTACCTCAAGGCGCTCACGCTGCCCATCGGCGTGTACGCCGCCACGGAGGACTGGGCTGACGCCTCCCTGCAGTCCCGCATCGAGCGGTCCGGTGCCGCGCTCGCCGGGATGCTCGGGGTCGGGACTCCCGGCCACGACGTCGCCGGGCCGGGCCACGCGGCAGGGGCCGGTTCGGGGGCCACGGAGGACGGCGCCTCCGCCGCGGACGGTGCCTCCACCGAGCCCGTGGGGGCCCGGCGGAACGCGCCGCCGCGCCCGGATCGCTCCGTGCGGGACGAGTTCGCCGCGGTGCCGAACTTCGAGGACCTGCTGGCGGCGGTGCGAGGATGAGCTCCATGCCCACAGAAGCACGCCATCCCGAGGACCGTTTTGAGCCGGCCGCCGCGGGGACGACCACCGGCGCGGAGAGGCCCGATCGCTGGGAAACGTGGCGGCTCTACTTCGAGACCACGGCGCGGCTGACCGCCAGGATCGAGGAGCGGCTCAAGGCGCAGGGCTGCTCGACCATGGAGTACCAGCTGCTCCTGCTGCTCTACGAGGCCCCCGGGCGCCGCATGCGCCTGGGCGAGCTGGCGCGGCGCCTGGTCTTCTCGCCGTCGCGGCTGAACTACCAGGTCAGGGTGCTGTGCGAGCGGGGCTGGGTGCAGCGGCGTCGTGCCGAGGGCGACGGCCGCGGCTGGGAGGCGGTGCTCACCGCGGAGGGAGTGCAGGCGTTCCGGCGGCTGCGCCCCGCCCACGCGCGGGACGTGGAGGAGCTGTTCTTCGCGTCGCTGACGGACGACGACGTCGCCCGGCTCGGTGATCTCATGGGCCGGGTCGCGCGGGGGCTGGGGGAGGCCTGACCGCTCGGGGGAGCCCGAGCAGCCCAGGGGAGCCCATGCCGCTGGTGGAATGCACGCCAGCAGCCGTCGGGGTGGTGGCGCGCAGAAGCGGGAGGGTGCCCGCCGCGGGCTCGTTCCCTCAGCCGATCCAGTAGCGGCGGACCGGGCGGCCGTCCCTGTCCGGGACCACGTTCTCCAGCACCCCGCCACAGGCCTCGATCGTCGCGGCGGAGGCGGCGTTGTCGTCCGCGCACACGACCAGCACGCGGTCGACCCCCGCTGCGTTGAGCCGCGCCACGGACTGCCGCAGGATCTCCGTGGCGTAGCCGCGGCGCCGGAACGCAGGGCCCACGGCGTAGCCCACGTGGCCGCCCACGCGGAGGAGGTAGTCGGTGAGGGCGTACCGGATGGAGCTTCTGCCCACCACCTCACCGGCCACCTCCGCGAGCAGGTAGTCCGCCCGGACGAACCCCGGTGCCAGGTTCTCTCCCCGGGACGCGTGCTCCACGGCGTCCAGCACGTCGGACCACGTGCCCTCGTCCAGCACGAAGGAGAAGTCGTCGGATCGCAGCTGCTCGTGCAGCGCGCGGACCGCCGTCTCGTCCTCGGCCGTGGGGAATCGCAGCGTCAGTGGCATGTCGCCATGCTGGCACGGATGCCGTGTGGTGCCCACCCCGTGCCGGCTGGGCAGTCTTGGTCCCGGTCACAGAGTGTTCATCCACCGGAGCCGTAGGTGCGGCGGCCCGCCCGCTCGGCGAACTCGTCCAGCGCCGTCAGGACCGCCGGAACCAACCAGACCTTCTGTCCCTCCACCTTGACCGACGGCTCGTGGCGGACCAGTCCCGCGGCGGTGAGGTCGTCCACGGTGCGGTAGGCGGTGGGTGCTGCGATGTACCCGTCAACGTCGTGCAGCAGTCCCGACGAGATGGCACGAAGAGGCCTAGTGAGACAGTCCGGGCACACCGTCCCACTAGGCACTGCTCCTGCGGGCCCGACTTTCGCGGGTCCTGTGGCGCGAGGCTGCTGGCCCCTGGTGAGAGCTGACGCGCAGCGCAGACGGACAGGAGGCCCCGGGGGAGTGCTCGACGCCTGGTGCCCACCCCGTGCCCGTGGCACACTGCCGGTGATGAGGACGCGCCTCACCGATCGACCGCGGCAGGGAGCACACCGTGACCGAAACACCCAGGACCACCACCACGGCCGCCGGCACGGTGGCGAGCGACCTGCCCGGAGGCGTGGTCCACGAGCTGCCCGCCGACCTCGCGAGCGCGCTGCTGGCCGAGCCGGAGACCGCGCAGCTGTGGCGCGGACTCACCCCGCTGGGGCGCAACGAGTTCGTGTGCTGGGTGGAGGACGCCAAGAAGCCCGAGACCCGCGCCCGGCGCATCCGCCGCACGGGTGAGGAGATGCACGAGGGCAAGCGCCGCCCGTGCTGCTGGCCCGGCTGCAAACACCGCGAGCGCACGGGCCGCTGAGCCCGACCGGACTGTCGCCGTCCTCGCGGTGCCCAGGAGTCCCTTCGCACGGGTTCCCGGGGGACCGCTCGGGGGCAGCGGGCCGCACGGCAGCCGCGTCCGGGCGAAGAGCGGGTGTGCCGCAGCCGATGAACAGCTGACTGAGCGCTTAGGCTTCCTCTGTGCACACTGCCGGTCAACGGCGGGTGCGCGATGCCCGTCTCGACCGAAGGTGTACTCGCATGGACTCGAGCTCCTCCGACACGACGCCCACGAGCCGCGCCGAGTCGAACAACCAGTACGTCGCCGAGCAGGAGGGGTACAGCAAGGGACTCACCGCGCGCCAGATCAACATGATCGCGATCGGCAGCTCCATCGGCACGGGTCTGTTCCTGGGGGCCGGTGGTGGTCTGGCGGACGCCGGGCCCGCCCTGTTCCTGCTGTACGCGGTGGCTGGGTTCTTCGGCTACCTGATCCTGCGCCAGCTCGGGGAGCTGGTGATGCACCGGCCGTCCTCAGGCTCCTTCGTCTCCTACACGCGCGAGTTCTACGGCGAGAAGAGCGCGTACTTCGTGGGCTGGATGTACTGGCTCTCGTGGGCGTCCACCACGGTGGTGGACGCCACCGCCATGGCCATCTACGTCAAGTGGTTCGGGCAGTACAGCCAGTTCGTCGCGGACCTGCCCCAGTGGCTGCTGGCCGCGGTGGTGCTGGTGGTCGTGATGATCACCAACCTCATCTCCGTGAAGGTATTCGGGGAGATGGAGTTCTGGTTCGCCGTGGTCAAGGTCTCCGCGCTCGTGGTCTTCCTGGTCGTGGGCGTGGCGTTCGTGCTCTTCGGGACCCCCACGGGTGCGCCCACCGGGTTCTCGCTGATCACCGAGAACGGCGGGATCTTCCCCAACGGTCTGCTCCCCGCCCTGGTGGTCTCGCAGGGCGTGGTGTTCGCGTACTCGGGCATCGAGCTGGTGGGCATCACCGCCGGTGAGACCCAGGACCCGCGCAAGACCATTCCCAAGGCCATCAACACGGTGATCCTGCGCATCGCGCTGTTCTACGTGGGCTCCATCCTGCTGCTCACGCTGCTGCTGCCGTACACGGCGTACTCGGCGGACGAGTCCCCGTTCGTCACGTTCTTCAGCTCCATCGGCATCGACGGCATCGGGCCCATCATGCAGCTCGTGGTGATCACCGCGGCGCTGTCCTCGCTCAACGCGGGCCTGTACTCCACGGGCCGGATCGTGCACTCCATGGCCATGGCCGGTTCCGCGCCCAAGTTCACCGGGAAGATGACGCGCTCGGGTGTTCCCGCGGGCGGCATCCTGCTCACGGTGGGCGTGGGGGCGCTGGGCGTCATCCTCAACTACTACGTCCCGGAGGAGGCGTTCAGCATCGTGCTGAACATCTCCGCGATCGGCATCCTGGTGGGCTGGGCCGCCATCACCCTGCCGCACCAGAAGTTCGTGCGGCTCTCCAAACAGGGCCTCTACCAGCGCCCCGCGTACCGTGCGCCGTTCGCGCCGTACACCAACTGGCTCACCATGGCGTTCCTCGTGGGCGTGATGATCCTCGTGGCGCTGGACTACCCGCTGGGTACCCTCACCGTGGCCTCGATGGCCGTGGTGGTCCCCGTGCTGATCGTCGGCTGGTTCCTGGTGCGGGACCGCGTGCGCGCCATCGCCGCCGAGCGCGAGGGCTACACGGGTGCTTTCCCCGTGGTCGTGAGCTCGTCCGTGGCCGAGCGCGGGCGACGTCGCGACGAGCGCCCCGGCAGCAGCGGGCGCGTGGACGACCTGGAGCTGCCGTAGTCCGTGCGCTGCGTGGGCGGCCCCACCGAGCCGGCCTGCGCGCTCAGTGGGCGCGCAGCGTCGTCGTAGTGATCACGAGGACGGGGACGAAGTCGAGCGCCACGGCGCCCAGCCCCGCGAACCCCCACAAGGGAGAGCACCGGGCCAGCGAGGGCTCCGCCCGCCGCCCCCGCACAGGTTCATGGCCAGGTCGGAGGTGCCCTGCAGTGCGGGGCGCTCCTGGGTCTGCACGGTTTCGGTGACCATGGTGGTCCTGGAGACCGTGGACGCGGACCAGCCCAGCCCCAGCAGGACCAGCGCGGTCAGCACGAGGCCGTGGTGCTCCGCGCCGAACCCGGTGAGCAGCAGTGCTGCGGCGAGCAGCCCCTGGCCGAGCAGGCCCATGCCGGTGAGCAGCATCGGAAAGATGCTCGTGGTGGCTCCGAGCAGGATCCCGGCGGCGCTGAGGATCGCGACGAACGCGCCGGCGCTCAGCGGCGTCCTGGCCCGGGAGGCCGCCGGACGCGGCCCGGGAGGTGACGGTCTTGCGTCCATGATGGCGCACGACGTCGTGCGGGTCGTTCCCCGCGCCTGCCCGCTCCCGCATAGGGTTGAGCCATGGAGCAGCCAGGGGACATCACATTCCGGACCCGCAAATGGGTGAAGCCCGAGGACCTCAACGCGAACGGCACCCTCTTCGGGGGGTCGCTGCTGCGGTGGATCGACGAGGAGGCCGCGATCTACGCGATCGTGCAGCTGGGCAACCGGCGGGCGGTCACCAAGTACATGTCGGAGATCGAGTTCGTGGCCTCCGCGGTGCAGGGCGACATCATCGAGATGGGCCTGACCGCCACCGCGTTCGGACGCACATCCCTGACCATGCGGGCGCAGGTCCGCAACGTCATCACGGGTGAGCTGATCCTGAGCATCGACAAGATCGTGTTCGTGAACCTGGGGGAGGACGGCCAGCCCACCCCGCACGGTTACACGGAGATCACGTACGACCGGGACCGGATTCCCACCCCCAGCAGCCTGAGGAGGCCACAGCAGTGAAGAAGCTGACCGCGCAGAGGATCACACCGTCCTGGACCTACCACGGAGAGGGCCCGTGCTGGAGCGCCGAGTGGGGCGGACTGGCCTGGGTGGACATGCTCGCCGGGGACGTCATGACGTTCGGCCCGCTGGACGAGCCGCGCCGGCAGGACGTCGGGGCGGTGGCCGCGTGCGTGCGCCCGCGCGAGACCGGAGGCCAGATCATCGCCGTGGAGCGCGGCGTCGTCCTCACGGACCGCGAGGGCACGTTCCAGCGCGAGGTGACCCTGTGGGACACCCCGGACGTGCGGATGAACGAGGGCGGTGTGGCCCCGGACGGCTCGTTCTACGTGGGGTCCATGGCCTACGACCAGGCCGAGGGTGAGGCAACCCTCTACCGGGTGGCCCCGGACCTGGACTGGGAGCCGGTGCTCGAGAACGTCACCATCTCCAACGGCATCGCGTGGTCCCCGGACGGCGCACTCGCCTACTACAACGACACACCCTCGCACGAGGTCGTGGTCTTCGACTGGTTCCCGGAGGCGGGGCTGCAGAACCGGCGCAGCTTCGTGCGCCCCGTGGTGGACGACGACGCCGCTGCGGCCGCCACGGATCCTGGCGAACAGTACGAGCCGGGCAGCGTCACAGCCAACCCGGACGGCCTGACCGTGGACTCGGAGGGCGCGGTGTGGACCGCGCTCAACGGCTCCGGCCAGGTGCACCGGTACCTGCCGGACGGCACCCTGGACACGGTGGTCTCGGTGGGTGCCAAGCAGGTCACGGCCTGCACCCTGGGCGGGGAGGACCTGCGCACGCTCTACATCACGACGTCGCGCGAGAACCTCCCCGCGGACGTCCAGCCCACGGCGGGGTCCCTCTACTCGGTGCGCGTGGCGGTGCCCGGGCAGGTCACGAGGGCGTTCGCGGGCTGACCTCTCGAGGCCCGGGCTGGCCTCTGGGTGGGGGCCGGCGGTGGGATGGACGAAGCGCGCATGCGGTGTGCCCGGCGTCGAGATCCCGTGGGGGCCTCGGCCGCGAGGCAGACACCGAAGCCAGACGAGCGCAGCGCCCGGTGCCACGTGGATCGTGGCGCCGGGCGCTGCGTGCTCCCCGCTGTGCCACGGAGGGCGACGGCGGGGAGCAGAACCTGCTCAGACGGCGTTCATCAGTCCCGCCCCGGGGATCGCGGCCAGCAGCTTCTGCGTGTACTCGGTCTGCGGGTTCTCGAACACGGCGTCCGTGGAACCGGTCTCGAGCAGCTTGCCCCGCTCCATGACGCACACGTTGTCCGCTATCTGACGGACCACCGCGAGGTCGTGGGTGATGAACAGGTACGTCAGACCCAGCTCGTGCTGCAGCTCGGCCAGCAGGTTGAGGATCTGCGCCTGCACGAGCACGTCCAGCGCGGAGACCGCCTCGTCGCACACCACGAGCTCCGGGTTCAGGGCCAGGGCGCGGGCGATCGCCACGCGCTGACGCTGCCCGCCGGAGAGCTCGTTCGGGTAGCGTGCGAGCATCGACTGGGGCAGGGAGACCTGGTCCATCAGCTCGCGGACCTTCTTCTCCCGCTCTTTGCCCGAGCCGACTCCGTGGACCCTCAGCGGTTCCTCGATGGTGCGGTAGATGTTGTACATCGGGTCCAGGGAGCCGTACGGGTCCTGGAAGATGGGCTGCACCCGCCGGCGGAACGCGAACAGCTTGCGCCCACGCAGCTGGGCCACGTCCTGGCCGTCGAAGTTGATCGTGCCGGAGGTGATGGGTTCCAGCCCGAGCATCATCTTGGCCACGGTGGACTTGCCGGAGCCGGACTCCCCGACCACCGCGGTGGTCGTGCCGCGCGGGATGGAGAAGGACACGTGGTCCACCGCGGTGAAGTCCTCGGAACGGCCCCACGAGCCGCGCAGCTTGTACACCTTGGTGAGGTCCTCGACCCGCACGAAGTCCTGCTTCAGTGTGGCCTGCATCGAGGTCCTGGGGCGCTCGGCCAGGAGGTCTTCCGCCTCCTGGCCGCGGCTGCGGGCCACCTGGATGCGCCGGGAGGCCAGCGAGGGCGCCGACTCCACGAGCTTTTGGGTGTAGGGGTGGCGCGGGTTGCGCAGCAGCTGCAGCGCCGGTCCCGCCTCCACGACCTCGCCCTTGTACATCACCACGACCTTCTGGGCCCGCTCGGCCGCCAGACCGAGGTCGTGCGTGATGAGCAGCACGGCGGTGCCCAGCTCGTCGGTCATCTTCCGGAGGTGGTCCAGGATGGTGCGCTGCACGGTCACGTCCAGAGCTGACGTGGGCTCGTCCGCGATCAGCAGCCGCGGCTGGCACGAGAGCCCGATGGAGATCAGCGCGCGCTGGCGCATGCCGCCGGAGAACTCGTGCGGGTACTGCTTGGCGCGCTTCTCCGCGTCTGGCAGGCCGGCTTGGCTGAGCACCCGGGCCACGTCCGCGTCAGAGGACGGCAGACCGTTGGCCTTGAGGGTCTCCCGAACCTGGAAGCCCACCTTCCACACAGGGTTCAGGTTGGACATCGGGTCCTGGGGCACCATGCCGATCTGGCTGCCGCGCAGCCCCACCTTGCGCTTCTCGCTGGCGTGGGTGATGTCCTCGCCGTCGAAGATGATCTGCCCCGAGTTCACACGGCCGTTGGCGGGCAGCAGCCCGATCGCGGCCAGCGCCGAGGTGGACTTGCCCGAACCGGACTCGCCCACGATCGCCACGGTCTCACCGGGCATCACGGTGAAGTTCGAGTTCTTGACGGCCTGGACCTCGCCCGTGGCGGTGGTGAAGGCGATCCCGAGATCGCGCACCTCCAGCAGGGGGCGGTTCTTATCCTGGGTCTCCTGCGACATGCTCATCACTTCTTCCGGGCCTTCGGATCCAGGGCATCACGCAGCGCGTCACCGAGCATGATGAAGCTCAGGACGGTCAACGACAGTGCCAGGCCGGGCCAAAATACGGGCATCGGGTTGGAGCGGAAGGCGTCCTTCGCGTCCGAGATGTCGTTGCCCCAGCTCATCATGCCGGGCGGCAGTCCGATGCCGAGGTAGGACAGAGTGGACTCGGCGACGATGAACGTGCCCAGGGAGATCGTGGCGATCACGATCACCGGGGCCATCGCGTTGGGGATGATGTGGCGCATCAGGATCCCCAGGGAGGAGACCCCCAGGGAGCGGGCGCTGACCACGTAGTCCGCGTTGCGCACCTCGACCACGGCACCTCGCATGATGCGCGCGATCTGTGGCCAGCCGAAGAGCACGAGCACCACCACCAGGGTCCAGACCCCTCGGTGGGCCTTGAAGAACGGCAGCTGCATGACCACTAGGGCGCCCAGGATCAGGGGCAGCGCGAAGAAGACGTCGCCCAGGCGGGCGAGCACGCCGTCGATCCAGCCGCCGAAGTAGCCGGCGAGCGCACCGATGATCCCGCCGATGACCACCACGCCGATGGTGGTGAACAGGCCCACCATCAGCGAGGCCCGGGTCCCGGCGATCACGCGCGAGTACACATCGCAACCCTGGGCGGTGAAGCCCATGGGGTGACCCGCGGAGGCCTTGCCGTTGGAGTTCTCCAGCAGGCACTGGGTGGCGGCCGCGGACGGGTTCTCCGTCCAGAACAGCTGCGGGAACAGCGCCACCACGATCACCAGGACGATCAGCAGCGCGGCAATGACGAACGTGGGCTTCTTGCGCAGCTGCCGCCAGGCGTCGCGCCACAGGCTCACAGGGGCACCCTCGGCAGAGCGGGAGTCCGTGGCGGTGACGGGAGTGCTCCCCACGTCTGCGACGAAGTGCTCCATCATGATGCCGGTGCTCAGCCCGCCCAGGTCCTTCTGATGGGATCCGGCCGGGGTGTCGGCGGTGTCCGCGATCTCTCGCATGGCCGCTTCGTGGGCGCGGGCCTCGGGATCCAGGTCCCGGTCCGCGGCGTCGTTGTTTTCCATGTTGGCCTCACGCATAACGGATCCTCGGGTCGAGCCAGGCGTACAGGAGATCGACGACCAGGTTGGCCACACAGAAGATGATGACCATCACGGACACCACGGAGACCACCATGGGTGCGTCGCCGAGGGTCAGTGCTTTGTACAGCTGGTTGCCGATGCCCGGGACGTTGAAGATGCCCTCGGTGACGATCGCTCCGCCCATCAGGGCGCCCAGGTCCATGCCCAGGAAGGTCGCCACGGGGATCATGGAGTTGCGCAGGATGTGCACCCGCACCACGCGTCCACGGGTCAGGCCCTTGGCGGTGGCGGTGCGGACGTAGTCCGCGCTGGCGTTCTCCGACACGGCGGTGCGGGTCAGGCGCAGCACCTGGGCGAAGGAGACGAGTCCCAGCACGATGCCGGGCAGGATCAGGTCGCTCCAGTCCGCGGCGCCGGAGACGGTGGGCTTCGCGAGGCCCCACTTGACGCCCACGAAGTACTGCATCACGAAGCCGAGCACGAAGATCGGCACGGCGATGACCACCAGGGACAGCACCAGGACGGTCGAGTCGAACCAGCCGCCCTTCTTCAGCCCGGCGTACAGGCCGAAGGTGATGCCGAAGATCGCCTCGAAGATCAGCGCGATGATTGCGAGGCGGATGGTGGCGGGGAAGGCGTCCGCGAGGACGCTGCTGACCTCGCGCCCAGAGAAGTTCACTCCGAGGTCGCCGGTGAGCAGGTTGCCGATGTAGTGGAAGTACTGCATGAAGAAGGGGTCGTCCAGGTGGTACTGCTTGGTGAGCGCGGCGGCGACACCGGGCGTGCAGCCCTTGTCCCCGCACAGCGCGTCCAGCGGATCACCGGGGGTCATGAAGACCAGGAAGTAGACCAGCAGCGTGGCGCCCAAGAACACGGGGATCAGCTGCAGGAGTCTTTTGACCAGGTACCAGGCCAAGGGGCGCTCCTATCGGGAGAAGTGGCAACGGGGAGACACCGGGTTGCGGTGTCTCCCCGCTGCGTGGTGTGCGTCAGGAGGTCAGCGGATCAGCTCTTGGTCTTCTCGACCTTGTAGTACTCGGGAACGCCGTCCCAGCCGGTGTCCACGCCGGAGACGTTCTCGGACCACGCCGTGTTGGCCTGGTTGTACCAGAGCGGGATCGAGGGCAGGTCCTCCAGGAGCATGGAGTCGGCCTCCTGGAACTTCTTCACACCGTCCTCGGTGGTCTTGGCCTCGAGGCCGGAGTTCAGGGTGTCCTCGAACTTCGGGTTGTCGTACCGCGAGTCGTTGGAGGCGGCGCCCTTGGTGAAGGTGGGGCCCATGAAGTTGTACATGGAGGGGTAGTCGGCCTGCCAGCCGGAGCGGGTGGCGCCGGTCAGCTTGCCGGCCTTGGCCTCGCTGCGCAGCTCCTTGAAGGTGGAGTAGGACTTGCCCTCGACCTCGATGCCCAGGTTGTTCTTGATCTGGTTGGCGACGGCGTCCACCCACTTCTTGTGGCCGCCGGCGTCCGCGTTGAAGGCGATGGTCAGCGTCTGGGACTTGTCGTAGGGCTGGATCTTCTCAGCCTTGTCCCACAGCTCCTTGGCCTTGTCCTTGTTGAACTTTGTGTTCTCGGAGTTCGGGAGGTTCTCGTCGTAGCCCTCGATGGTGGGGGCGGTGAAGTCGGTGGCCGGGGAGCGCGTCTCATTGAAGATCACCTTGGTGATCTCCTGGCGGTCGATGGCCATGGACAGGGCCTGGCGGCGCAGCTTGCCGGCCTCGCCCTTCCAGTTGTCCTGGTACTCCGGGACGGCGAGCGTCTGGATGCCGGCGTAGGGCTTGTCCGAGTAGCGGTCGCCGAGGTCGGACTTGTAGTTGCCGAGCGCGCCGGTGGGGACCTGCTGCAGGACGTCCAGGTTGTTGGAGATCAGATCCTGGTAGGCGGTGTCCGGGTTCTGGTACAGCTTGAAGGTGATGCCGCCGTTCTTGGCTTCCTCCGGGCCCTTGTAGTCGTCGTTCTTGACGAGGTCGATGGCGGAGTTGTGCTGCCAGGCACCTTCCTTGGCCATCTTGTAGGGGCCGTAGCCCACGGGGTTCTCGCCGAACGCCTTCATGTCCTTGAACGCGGAGGAGGGCATCGGCGCGAACGCGGTGTAGCCCAGGCGCTGCTCGAAGTCCGACTGCGGGGCGACCAGCTTGACGGTGAAGGTGGTGTCGTCCACGGCCTTCAGCCCGGACATCTTGTCCTCGGTGCTGCCCTCGGCGGAGACCGTCTCGTAGCCCTCGATGGGCTCGAAGAAGCTCGCGGCGCCCTGGGCGTTCTTGGCTGCGGCGCCGTAGTTCCAGGAGTCCACGAAACTCTGGGCGGTGATCGCCTCGCCGTTGGTGAACTTCATGTCCGGCTTGATCTTGATGGTCCAGGTCTGCTTGTCCTTGGACTCGATGGACTCCGCGAGGTCGTTCTGGGTCTTGCCCTCGGAGTCGTAGGTCACCAGGCCGTTGAAGATCTGCTGGATGACCACGCCGCCACCGGTCTCGGTGGTGTTGGTGGGCACCAGTGGGTTCTGGGGCTCCACGCTGTCCGCGGTGATGACGGCGCTGCCGTCGGCCGCCTCGTCGGAACCGCCGCCACCGCAGGCGGTCAGGGAAAGGCTCGCCACAGCGGCGATGCCCAGAGTCTTGGAAATGCGGGAAAGTCGCATCTCGCCTCCTCAAAAGCGAAGTGGACCGGCGGCTCTTGAGGCCAGCGTCCGGGAATTCGAATGGAATGGATATGACGACATCCTGGGATCGGTGCTGGGCTTATGGCCCAGAACACACGTGAGTGTATCCCAGCTCATGTGTCGTGCGGCGCTGCTATCGGGCGTGTTCGCCGCGTCGACCGCGGGGCCTCTCCCGGCGCGGAACTCCACCCGCGTGCGACTGCGTCTCATTGCCGCTACTCTCGGTGCAAGAGCCCGCTGCCGGTCCGAGGAGGTCCAGGTGAGACAGTCGCACGGCGAGTCCGAGGACGTGGTGACGCGTTCCGTCCGCATGCTCGCCGACCACGGGTACCTGGAGACCACGGTGGAGCAGCTGGCCCAGGCCGCCGGGATCAGCCGCGCCACCTTCTTCCGCAAGTACGGCAGCAAGGAGGACATGGTCTTCGCAGACCACGCCGCCACGCTGGAGCGCCTCGAGGTGCTGCTGCACCGGTCCGGCCTCTCCCCGCGCAGGGGACTCGTGGAGGGCGCGCAGCTCGTGTTCCGCCACCACCTCGACCACACGGAACGTGCCGTCGCCCGGCACGACCTGCTGCAGGGCGTGGAGTCGCTGCGGGACCGCGAGATCGCCATGTCCTCGCGCTACGAGCGTGTGTTCCAGGCGTTCCTGCGGGACGCGCTGGCCCCCTCCGAGGACCGCAGGGTCACGGCGGTCGCGCTCGCGGCGGCCACGGTGGCGGTGCACAATGCCTTCCTGCGCACGTGGCTGCGGGATCCGAGCCCGGCCGGCGGTGAGCAGCTCGCCGCCTCGCTCAGCCAGCGGGTGGCGTGGCTGTGCTCGGTCTTCGGCGTCGGGTCACCGGCGAGAGGTGCTCTCGGCCCGGTAGACCCGGTGCCCGCGTCGGGCACGATCTCCCGGGAGGCCGGGGGTGACGACGTCGCCGCCGCCTCGGAGGGGCCCGCGCCGATCGTCGTCGTGGTCCCGCAGGGCACGGACCCGCAGGTCGCCGCGGAGCGCGCCGCGCGGTCCGTGTACGAGGCGTTGCGCTCCTAGTCCGCGCGCCTCTCACGGCTCGCGCGCCGTTCCGACTCCAGGACGGCGTAGAGCAGCTCGTCGCGCCACTCGCCCAGCTGCCGGTGGCTCTCGTGCAGGGTGGCCTCGTGGCGCATGCCCAGACGTTCGCAGACCCTGGCCGAGGCCGTGTTGAGACTGTCCAGGCGGGCGAAGACGCGGTGGGCACCGAGCCGCTCGAAGGCCAGGTCCACGGCAGTGCCGGCCGCCTCGCTCGCGTATCCCCGGCCGGTGTGGTCCGGGTGCAGGGCCCAGCCGATCTCCACCTGGGCGGACTGCGCGTCCACGAGCGTCAGCGCGATCTCCCCCACCAGCTCCTCGGAATCCCGGGGTGAGAGCGCGAGCCGCAGGCTGTCCCCGTCGTGGGCCCAGTCCCGCGGCCCCCGGTGGGCCTCGACGGTGCGCACCACGTGGTCGAGGTCCCGCGGCGCTCGCCAGGCGAAGACCGCGTAGTCCTCGCGGGACTGGTAGGAGTGCATGGGTTCGATGTCGGCTTCTGTGGGCCACCGCAACTGCAGGCGGCCGGAACGCAACGGCAGCTGGAGAGTCATCGCGCCCAGCCTATCCAGGGCCCTTGCGGGGACGGTACGCGGTGACACCGCATGTCTTGACGTGAGACTGCGTCTCAGGGCAAACTGAGCCGCAGTTATGTGGTCCACACCACCCCCTTGCTGAGACACAGGAGCGCAAGCGTGAGCGAACAGTCCTTCCCGTCCACCGTGACCATCACCGTGACCCGGCCGGTGCTGCCCGGCCGGGAGAAGCCCATTGCGCTGGTGTCCCTGGACTCGACCGCCCCCAACGGCCTCGTGATCTGGGGCTCCGCAGCCATGCGGGACCTGCAGCGTGAGCTCTCGGCGATCGACACCTCCGAGGTGGAGGCCGTGGTCGTCACGGGCAACACCAAGTCCTTCGGCGCGGGCGCCAACCTCAAGGAGATCCGCGCGGCGCAGCTCAGCGGCACCTCGGACGAGTACGTGGGCTCGGGCCACGACGCCTTCGGTGTCCTCGCGGAGATGGACGTCCCCACGTTCTCGCTCATCACGGGCGTGGCCTTGGGCGGGGGCATGGAGCTGGCGCTGCACACGGACTACCGCCTCTCCACCGCGGGCAAGGCCCCCATGGGCCTGCCGGAGTGCCACCTGGGCTTCTTCCCGGGCTGGGGTGGCGTCTACCTGCTGCCGCACCTCGTGGGAGCGGAGGCCGCGCTGAACGTGATCGTCACGGACTCCATGAGGGGCAAGAACCTCAACCCCGCCAAGGCCGCGGAGATCGGGCTTGTGGACGCGGTGCTGGACGGCGCTCCCGGCACCGACGAGTGGGAGACGTCCTGGCAGAACTGGGTCGTGGAGGCCCTGGAGGGCAAGCACGAGCCCCGTCGCACCGCGGAGGACGCCCAGACCTGGGACGCCGCCGTGGAGAAGGCCGCCGCGAAGGCTGAGAAGGCCTGGCACGGTGCGGCTCCCGGGCCGGTGGCCGCCATCGAGCTCGTGGGCCGTGCGCGCACCGAGTCCCGCGAGGCCAACGGCGCCGCCGCCGTCGAGGTGTTCAAGGAGATCGTGCAGTCGGAGCCCGCCCGCGCGTCCCTGTACGCGTTCGAGCTCGTGAGCGCCCGCAGCAAGCAGGCCGCCAACGTCCCGGACGCCCCGGTCCGCGAGATCCGGAAGGCCGCCGTGATCGGCGCGGGCCTGATGGCGGGCCAGCTCGCGTCCCTGCTCGCGCAGGGCGCCGGCATCCCCGTGGTGATGACGGACCTCGACGACGAGCGTCTCGAGGCCGGTGTGCAGCGCACCCGCGAGCGTTTCCTCGCCCAGGCCCAGAAGGGGCGCATGAGCGAGGAGAAGGCGCAGCAGCTCGGTGCGCTGATCACCGGCGCGAAGAGCCCTGAGGACCTCGCGGACGCGGACTTCGTGATCGAGGCCGTCTTCGAGGAGATGGACGTCAAGCGCCAGGTCTTCGCCCAGTGGGAGCCGGTGATCCGTGAGGACGCGATCCTCGCCACCAACACCTCCTCACTGTCCATCACGGAGATGGGCCGGGATCTCAAGCACCCGGAGCGCCTCGTGGGCTTCCACGTTTTCAACCCGGTGGAGGTCACCCCGCTGCTCGAGATCATCGCGGGCGAGAAGACGGACGACTCCACCCTGGCCACCGCGTTCGACCTCGCCGCCAAGATGCGCCGCATTGCCGTCCGCGTGCAGGACGCCCCGAGCTTCGTGGTGAACCGCGTGCTGACCCGCATGTTCGACTCGATTGGCCGCGCCGTGGACGCCGGCGGGGATCCCCACGCCGTGGACCACGCGCTGGACCCCATGGGTCTGCCCATGACCCCGCTGCAGCTGCTCGACTTCGTGGGCCCTGCGGTCCTGGTCCACATCACGCACACCATGAATGCGGCGTACCCGGACCGTTTCACGCTCTCGCCGTGGCTCGACGCCGTCGCGGACGCCGGCCTGCGCAACACCCTGCCACCGCGCGGGGAGAACTCTGAGACCTATCTCGCGGAGGGTGCCCAGCAGGCATTGGAGCGCACCCGCCAGGAGAGGGGGGTGCCGGACCGTTCGGACGACGGCGCGGATGGCCACCTGCTGACCGACGTCCAGGACGCGCTCGCGGAGGAGATCGGCCACATGCTGGACGAGGGCGTCGTGGCGACAGCCCGGGACGTGGACCTCTGCATGATCCTGGGTGCCAACTACCCGTTCCACATGGGCGGTATTACGCCCTACCTCGACTACACGGGTGCCTCCGAGCGCGTCCGCGGGCAGCGCTTCGACGCCGCCCAGCAGTAGTCCCCTTCCACCACCGAGCATCGAGCACTGGTTCGAGCACCAAGGAGTGATCATGACCATCGACAACACGGCATCCGCCACGCAGACGTTCCCCGTGGGCACCATGGAGCCGGAGTACACGCTGAACGAGGCGCTGGACACGGACGAGGCCGGCACGTTCGCCGAGATCTCGGACGAGGACCGCGCCCACTGGATGCGCGCCCGCGCGTTCGTCCAGGAGGACGTCCTCCCGGTGATCGGCGAGTACTGGGACAACAGCGAGTACAACCTGGACCTGGTGGCGCGCATGGGTGAGCTGGACCTGCTGCGCGACGGCGTGGACGTTCCCGGCTACCCGCCCATGTCCAAGATGGCGGCGGGGCTGATCAGCATGGAGCTCTCCCGCGGTGACGGCTCGACCTCCACGGTGGCGGGGGTGCAGGGCGGTCTGGCCATGCGCTCGATCGCCATGTGCGGCAGCGACGAGCAGAAGCAGCGCTGGCTCCCGGACATGGCGGCGGGCAAGCTGCTGGGCTCGTTCGCACTGACCGAGCCCGCGCACGGCTCGGACTCCATCGGCCTGGAGACCTCCGCGGTCCCCGTGGAGGGCGGCTACGTCCTCAACGGCGAGAAAAAGTGGATCGGCAACGGGTCCATGGGTGGGATCACCGTGGTGTGGGCGCGCAGCAGCCAGGACGGCAAGGTTCTCGGCTTCGTGGTCCCCCAGGACTCCGATGGCTACACCGCCACCACCATCACCGGCAAGCTCTCCCTGCGCGCCATCCACCAGGCGCACATCCGCATGGAAAACGTCTTCGTGCCCACGGAGAACGTGCTGCCCAAGGCGCAGTCCTTCAAGGACACCTCCGCGGTGCTCTTCGCCACGCGCATCGGCGTGGCCTGGGCCGCCGTGGGTCACGCCCAGGCCTGCTACGAGAGCGCCGTGCAGTACGCCGCTCAGCGCAAGCAGTTCGGCCGTCAGCTGGCCGCCTCGCAGATCGTGCAGGAGCGCCTGGCCCGGATGCTGAGCGAGCTCACGCAGATCCAGACGCTCGTGATGGCCATGGCGCGCAAGGAGGAGGCGGGCTCCCTCACGGGCCCGCAGGCCTCCCTCGCCAAGTTCACGGCCACGCGCACGGCGCGTCAGATCGCCGCGAACGCTCGTGATCTGCTGGGCGGCAATGGCATTCTGTTGGAGAACCGTGTCGCACGTCACTTCGCGGACGTGGAGGCCATCCACACCTACGAGGGGACCGAGACGGTCCAGGCGCTGATCATCGGCAAGTCGATCACCGGGATCTCCGCCTACAACTGAGTCGCCTACACCTGAGCGGCCAGCACCGCGCCCTCCGGGGCCCGACCCGCAGGGAGCACCATGTTTGCCAATTCCGAGCCGCTGACCCCGCTGCGCTTCCTGGAGCGCAGCGCGGAGGTCTTCCCCCGCCGTCGCGCCGTGGTGCACGGCACGCAGGAGTGGACCTGGGAGCAGTTCGAGTGGGACGTCCGGCGTTTTGCCACGGCGCTGCTGCCCCACCTGCGGGACGGCGTGGCCGCCACGGCGAAGGGCGAGCAGGAGGCGCAGGCCTCGGGCCCGGGGGTGGCGCACGCCCACCGGGGGACCGGAGCGTCGGGCCTGGTCCCGGCCTCCACCCCGGGTCACGGCGACGACGCCGGGCGCCCGGGTGCCGAACCCTCCTCGACCTCGGCGCCCGGGCGGGGCACGGACCAGGCGGCCTCCAGCAGCGGGGTCGCAGCTCCTGACTCACCGGGCGCGGCCACGTTGTCTGATCCCTCATCGGCATCGGGAGGGACGGATACCAGCACCCGCAGTGGACGCGGCGGCGGCACAGCGGGCGAGGAATTCCAGGGCGCGGAGCTGCTGGACCGTTCCTGGCCCACGGTGGCCGTGATAGCCCCGAATGTTCCCGCCGCGCTGATGGCGCACTACGCGGTGCCCGCCGCGGGTGCCGTGCTCGTTCCGCTGAACCCCCGCCTGAGTGCCCGGGAGCTGGGCTACATCCTGGGGCACTGCGAGGCGCGGGTGGTCCTCGCGGACGTCTCCGTGCTCGACGTCGTGGCCGAGGCCCTCGGTGACCGTCCCGGCGTCACCCTCGTCCAGATCCCCGACGAGCAGGCGGATCTTCCCGCGGTCCGCGAGGGCGCGGGGGGCGCGGTGCCCACGTTCGAGGAGTTCCTGGACGTGGAACCGCTCGAGGCGGCGGGCGTGGGGGACGCGGCGCGCGGCGTCGTCGGCTACGGCGTGGCGGACGAGAACGCGCCCATCACGCTGAACTACACCTCCGGGACCACGGGGCGTCCCAAGGGTGTGCTCTACGCGCACCGCGGGGCCTACCTCAACAGCCTGGGTGAGGTCTTCCACAACGGCTTCGGCGGAGACACCCGCTACCTGTGGACGCTGCCCATGTTCCACTGCAACGGGTGGTGCACCACGTGGGCGGTCACCGCGGCGGGCGGCACTCACGTGTGCCTGCGCGCGGTGCGGGCGGACGAGATCTGGCGCGCGTTCGACGAGCAGGGCATCACGCACCTGTGCGGGGCGCCCGCCGTGTGCTCGGTGATCGTGGACGCGCAACAGGCACACCCCCTGGAGAAACCCATCCGCATCACGACCGCCGGTGCCCCTCCCGCCCCCAGCATCATTGAACGGCTGGAGACGGCGGGGTTCGACATCGTGCACGTGTACGGCCTCACGGAGGTCTTCGGTCCCATCACCATTTGCGAGCCGCAGGAGCAGTGGGCGGATCTCGCCCCGGCCGAACGGGCACAGCAGATGTCCTGGCAGGGCGTGGCGATGATCCAGGCGGAGTCCGCGCGCGTCGTCGACCCGGAGGGCGCAGACGTGCCCGCGGACGGCGAGATGCTGGGGGAGGTCGTGCTGCGGGGCAACAACGTGATGATTGGCTACTACAAGGACCTGCCCGCCACCCGCAAGGCCTTCGACGGCGGCTGGTTCCACACCGGGGACCTGGGCGTGATGCACCCCAACGGGTACATCCAGCTGCGGGACCGTGCGAAGGACATCATCATCTCCGGTGGTGAGAACATCTCCTCCATCGAGGTGGAGCAGGCGCTCTACTCGCACCCGGACGTCATCGACGTCGCCGTGGTGGGGGTCGCCCACGAGAAGTGGGGCGAGCGACCGGTCGCCCATGTGGTGCGCGCCAGCGGTTCCGCGGTGAGTGAGGACGAGCTTCGGGAGCACGTCCGAGGACAGCTCAGTGGGTTCAAGGTCCCGGACACCATCACTTTCAGCGATGAACTGCCCCGCACGGCCACGGGCAAGGTGCGGAAGAACCTCCTCCGGGGCTGATCCAGGGCTGACCCGGGGTGGGGCTGGTCGGGGGCCCAGGAGACCGGGAGCGCCCGTTTTGCACAGGCCTGAAGCCGTGTGTAATGTATTCCGAGTCGCCGCAAGGACGGACAGCCGAGAGCTGGCCGGGCAGGTCGACAAGCTTCCTGTTCCAGAACGGAACGCAAACGGCGAGTGAACGCCGGGTTGCGAACCGGACGAGGAACGGATAAGCTGGTCGAGTTGCCGCGAGGACAGCGAAGAGCTTCCAAGCATGCGGCACACAAACTTCCAATCGATGGCCTCGACAGAGGCTTTGATGTGGTGTGTTGTTTGTCAACTCAATAGTGTGTCTAGTTTGTTGATACCAAAGTTTTTATTTTTTGGTTGATGGCCTGATGTCCTCTGGGTGTTTTCCCGTTTCCTGGGGGTGTTGGGTGTCA
>NZ_VELE01000009.1 GCF_007681555.1 Kocuria salsicia
CTAGGCCACTACTCAAAGCCGGCGACTTCCAGACCGCGACTACACCCTCGATTGGGATCAGCCCCGAAACCCATCCCGCGGTGCTCAGGCGCGCCACCCTGGGGGGTGCCCTGGCCGCGGTGCTCGTGGCGGGCGCCGTCGCCCCCGCCCAGGCCCTGGACGTCCCGCCGCGGCCCGAGGTGGGCGCCGTTCAGGACCAGGCCGACCTGCTGACGGACGGCCAGGAGGAGCAGCTCAACCGGTTGATCGGCGAGAAGAATGATGAAAACGAATACATCCGCGCGGCGGTCCTCACCGTGAACGACACCCAGGGCGAGAACATCGAGGATTACTCGCGCAAGGTCGCCACAGACTGGGGCGTGGGGGACGACGGGCGCAACAACGGCGTGCTGATCGTCGCGGACATGGGGGAGCGCGAGCTGCGCATCGAGGTCGGGGACGGCGCCCGGGAGGTGCTCTCGGACTCGGACGCCGAGAACATCATGGAGAACCAGCTCGAGCCCGGGTTCAAGGACGGGGACTACGCGGACGCGTTCACAAAGACGGTCACCAAGGTCTACGACGAGGCCGATCCGCAGGCCGCGGCGGACCGGGCGGCGAAGGGGCGCACGGTGGCCACGGTCATTTTGTCGATCGTCGGCGTGGTCGTGGTCGTGGTCGTGCTCGGGGTCCTGGTGATCGTCTGGCGCTGCCGCCGGAGCACCAGGCAGATCATGGATCAGGCGAAGCGGGAGATTGAGCAGTACGAGCGGGAGCATCCGGGCGAGGGGATCAGCGCGAGCATGCGCCGGGCCTACCTGAAGTACCGCCTGCAGAACCCCAAGGCGCCGGGCCTCAACGACGATCCCGTGCGCCGCACGGGCAAGGACGGCATCGAGCGGGAGGTGCACTACGCGCCCACCTTCCAGAGCTGGCTGCCGCTCTACGCGGTTTCCCCATCCCTGTACTCCGGGGGCGTGGTCAACGCCTCGAGCTCGTCGTCCGGCAGCTCCGGCGGCACGAGCTCGTTCGGCGGGGGCGGCGGCTTCACCGGGGGCGGGGCGTCCGGGAGCTTCTGAGCGGCACCCCCGCGGCCTGAACTGTTTTCGCGATGGCAAATCAGGTCGTGGCCAGGGGGTCATGACGAGACCCGCTGTGCCCCTGGTCACCCAGGGCGGCCATCGTGATCGCCATGCTCCCGTTCGGGTCCTGAGGCTGCCGGATCCTCCTACGACCGCGCTGCGGGACACCCTCACCGCGGTGTACGACCGGGCGACCTCGCAGGCCGCCTCCGACCGCGCCTTCTCGAAGTCGGGGTTCATTCTCCGATCGGGGCGGTGCTGCTCCTTGTCGTGGCGGACGTGCCGACCTTGGTGATGCGGGGCCTGCCGCGGAGTCCCGCCGAAGGGCGGCTCCAGCGGCCCCGCGTACGGCAACAGCTCGGGCCCGTCCGATGCCTCCGGTTCCTCATGCTCGTTCGGCGGCGGTGGAGGATTCTCCGGGGGTGGCCCCTCGGGGGGGCGTGGGATCCGGCCCGGTGCGCGGTTCACACTTCCCGGTTCACGACGACCCGGTGGCCGAGGAAGATCTCCCCCCCCACGAGGACCACCCGGTCACCAAGAGTTCCTGTTCACCGGGCTCCTGGAGCTGTGCGCATCACACGCACCGGCGGAGGCCCCGCACCTACAGGGAGGCGGATGGCCGCCGATCCTGTGCGGACAGGGGAGGTCCGGGGAAAGCGGGGCACCATGAAGCCGATCGAGCACCTGCGGCCGTCCCGGCTGCCGGCGGGACCGCTGCTGTCCGCCGTGGTCCTGGGGGCCGGCACCCACGTGCTGGTCTCCCTGGGCGACACGGGCGCCTGCCGCCGCGCTCACGGCCGTCTGGCACGCGTCCCGTCCGCGGCACCGCGAGTTCGACGCCCGCTGTGGAGGCAGGGTGCCGTGGAGATATCACGCCGTAGCGGTACCACGGGCAGCACCCGCACCGGGCGTCGTCGTCGGCACCCGCCGCCACCGGCACCGCCGCAACGGCGGGCGTCACGGGCTCACACGGCGTCGAAGACGTTGAGGTAGCGCCGGATCCGTTCACTGTCCGAGGCAAAGAAGTCCTCCGGGGCGCCGTCGAAGCCGATCCCGCCGTCCGCGAGGAAGACGATGCGGTCCGCGACCCGGCGGGCGAAGCCGATGTTGTGCGTGACCACCACCAGGGAACGGCGCTCGCGGGCCAGGTCCACCATGACCCTGATGACCTCGGCCTCCAGCTCGGGGTCCAGGGCGGAGGTGGGCTCGTCGAAGAGCAGGTAGTCCGGCTCCACGGCCAGGGCCCTGGCGATCGCCACGCGCTGCTGCTGCCCGCCGGAGAGGTTGTCCGGGTACTCCTCCAACCGGTGGCCCATTCCCACGGACTCCAGCAGCTCCACTGCGCGAGCCCGGGCCGTGACGCGGTCCGCCTTGCCGTTCAGTGCCGGGGGCATGGCCACGTTGTCCAGCACCGTCTCGTGCGGGAAGAGGTTGTAGCCCTGGAAGACCATGGCGGAGCGGCGGCGGATCGCGGAGATCTGCCTGCGGGTCAGCTGCGCCCCGAAGGTCACGGAGTCCCCGTTGATGTCCAGGCGCCCGGACTCGGGGACCTCGAGCAGGTTCATGGTGCGCAGCAGGGTGGACTTCCCGGAGCCGGACGGCCCGAGGATCACGGTGGTCTCCCCGTTGGGCAGCGCCAGAGTGATCCCCCGCAGGACGGTGGTGTCCCCGAAGCTCTTGGAGACGTCTGTCAGCTCAAGCATGGGAACTCCTGATGTAGCGGTTGGACACCCGTTCGAGGCGGGACTGCAGCAGCGAGAGGACAGTGAAGATCGCCAGGTAGATCACAGCCACCTCCGCGTAGAGCGCGAGGGGCTGGAAGTTGGTCGCGGCGATCTGACGGCCCACCTGGAACACGTCCGCCAGGGTGATGACCATGACCAGGGAGGTGCCCTTGACCAGGTCGATGAGGTCGTTGCCCAGGGGAGGCAGCGCGATCCGCAGGGCCTGGGGCGCGACGACGTGGCGCACCGTCTGCCAGCCCGTGTAGTTCAGCGTCCGGGCGGCTTCGAGCTGGCCCCGGGGGATGGACTGCACGGAGGCCCGCAGGGTCTCCGCCGCGTAGGCCCCCGTGTTCAGGGTGAACGCGAGGATCGCGGAGGTCCACGCGGAGAGCGTGATGCCGGCGGCGGGCAGCCCGTAGAAGATGATGAACAGCTGCACCAGGATCGGGGTGCCGCGGAACAGCCACACGTAGAAGCGGGAGATCCACTGCAGGGGGCGGATGCCGCTCAGGCGCATGGCGGTGGCGAGCACCGCCACCACCAGGGCGAGGACGAAGGCGATGATGCTCAGCGGGATGGTCACCTTGACGGTGGCCAGCAGCAGCTGCGGAAGGGAATCGGCCCAAAGGCTCAGGAAATCGGTCATGACTCCGGGGTGAGGTCGGTGGACACGTATTTCTCGAAGATCTTGGCCAGATCGCCGTTGTCCATGTGGGTGGTCAGGGACTTGTCCACGGCGGCTCGCAGCCGTGGCTGGTTGCGGGCCATGAGCACCGCGGACTCCGAGGCGTCTCCCACCTGGCCGTCCAGGAGACGGATCCTGGCGTCAGGGCGCTGCTCGAAGAACGCCTGGAACGTCACGAAATCGTTGGCGGTCATCTCCACGCGCCCGAAGGTCACGAGCATGATGGCCTCGTCGAACCCCGTGGTGGGCACCAGCTGGGCCCCCAGGGCGGCCATGCTCTTGCCGAAGTTGGAGGTCTCGGTCTGGGCGGAGGTGTGCCCGGAGATCTCGTCAACGGACGTCAGCGGGGAGTCCTGGGCGACCCCGGCGCGGCCCTGGGAGATCGCGTAGGGGATGGAGAAGTCGAAGTTCTCCCTGCGCTCGGCCGTGGGCGCGATGTTGTTCATGACAAGGTCGTAGCGGCCCGCGTCCACCCCCGCGATCAGCGAGTCCCACTGGGTCTCAACGTAGGTGGCGCGCACCCCGAGGTCCTTGGCGATCAGGTCCCCGATCTCCTTTTCATAGCCCACCAGGGCGCCGGAGTCGTCGTGGTAGCCGTACGGGCGGAACGTGCCCTCCATGCCGATGCGCACCTCACCGGTGCGCTGGATCCTGGTCAGCAGGTCCTCGGAGGCACCCGAGTCCTCGGAGCCGCCGCCCGGTGAGCAGGCGGCCAGCACGGCAACCAGCCCCGCCAGGCCGGTGCCGCTGAGCACGGCCCGGCGGGATGCTCGACGTGAGTCCACGGTGGGTTCCCCTCTCAGGCCGCGTCGAGGGCCTGGGCGAGGTCCGCGATGAGGTCCTCGACGTCCTCGATGCCCACGGCCACGCGCAGCAGGTTCTCGCTCAGGTGCGCCAGCTCGCGGTCCTCAGGTGAGTATGCCCCATGGGTCATGGATGCGGGGAGGCAGATCAGAGACTCGATGCCGCCCAGGCTCACTGCGAAGCCGAAGATCTCCAGGCGGCCGAGGAACGCCCGGACGTCCTTGCCTGGGAGGAGCTCGAAGGAGAACAGCCCCCCGAGCCCGTCCGCCTGGGCCTCCTGGATCCGGGCCTCCTCCTCGTCGAAGGATCCGGGGACGAGGACTCGCGCCACCTCGTCCCGGCCGCGCAGGAACTCTACGATCCGGTGGGCGTTCTCCTGCTGGCGGTCCAGGCGGATGCCGAGGGTCTTCACGGACTGGATCAGTCGGTAGGAGTCGATGGGGGAGAGCACCCCGCCCGAGACCATCTGTGCCAGGTGCAGCTGCTGGGCCATCTCGTCGTCGTTGGTGCTGACCACGCCGCCCAGCAGGTCCCCGTGGCCGCCGAGGTACTTGGTGGCGGACTGCACGGTGACGTCCGCGCCCAGCTCCAGCGGGCGCTGCAGGTACGGGGTGAGGAACGTGTTGTCCACGACCACCATGGCGCCGTGGCGGTGGGCAAGCTCGACGACACGTCGGATGTCGGTCACGCGCAGCGTGGGGTTGGACGGCGTCTCGAGGAACACGATGCGCGTGCTCTCGTCGAAGTCCTCGTCCGAGAGCCGGTTGAGGTCGTCGTGGAAGTGCGTGGTGATCCCGCGCTTGGGCAGCTCAATGGTGGCCCACCGGTAGTTGCCGCCGTAGACGGGCAGGCCCATGATCACCGAGTCACCGGCGTGCAGGGTGCCGAGCACGGCCCCGGTGGCAGCCATGCCGGTGGCGAACGCGAAGGAGTGCCGGGCGCCCTCGAGCGCCGCCAGGGTGGTCTCGGCATCGGTGCGCGTGGGGTTCGACCCGCGCTGGTACTCGAAGGGACCCTCGCCGCCCTCGGTGGGCTGCAGGAACGTGGAGGCGGTGTGGATCGGGGGCACCACGGCACCCAGGGCGACGTCGTGCAGCGCGTGGATGGTGCGTGTGGTGAAGCCGGCCAAGAGTTCCTCCGTCGTGAGTAGTCAGAGAGGCCAGGTCTACACGGATCGGCGCGCCGGTGCGAGTCTGTTGCGCCGGAAGTCGTGATGTGGCGCACCGGGGTTTCCCGTCCCGGTGCTGGTCGGGGGGGGGCGTCCTGCGCCCTGCCCGAGTTCGTCTGGGCGCTCACCCCGACCGTGCTCACCCCCGGCGGGCGGCCACCTGCTCCAGCAGCATCCGGTGCAGGGTGGTGTCCCCCGTGAGCTCCGGGTGGAAGCTGATGCCCAGCACGCTGCCCTGGCGCACCGCCACCACCGCACCCCGGTGGCGCGCGAGAACTTCCACGCCGTCGCCCGCACGGGTCACTTCGGGGGCGCGGATGAAGGCCGCGCGCACCACGTCACCGGGCGCCACGACGTCGCTCGCTGGGCCCTCCCACGCCAGCTCCACCTCCGCAGAGGCCACCTGCGAACCGAACGCGTTGCGGTTCACGCTCACGTCCAGCACCCCGAGGGACTGCTGGCCGGGGGCCGGATCCTCGATCTCGGAGGAGAGCATGATGAGCCCGGCGCACGTGCCGAGCGTGGGCAGGCCTCCGCGGACCACCCGTTGCAAGGAGTCGAACAGTCCGAACGTACGGCACAGCCGGTCCACCGTGGAGGACTCCCCGCCGGGCAGGATCAGCGCGTCGATGCGGGGGGCGCCGTCCGGGTCCACGAGATCGTCGGCGGAGCGCACCTTCACGGCGTGGGCGCCCAGGGACTCCACCGCGCGCACGTGCTCCACGACGCCGCCCTGCAGGGCGAGCACGCCCACAGTGGGGTGGGCGCTCGGGCCCGGCAGGGCGGCGTCGTCGTGCGGGTGGTGCTGCGAGGGGGACCCGCTCACCAACCGCGCTCCGCGAGGCGGTGCGGTGCGGGCAGGTCCGCCACGTTGATGCCGACCATGGCCTCGCCCAGGCCTCGGGAGGCCTCCGCGATGCGGGCGGGATCGTCGTAGTAGGCGGTCGCGGCCACGATGGCGCGGGCGCGCTCGGCGGGGTTGCCGGACTTGAAGATGCCCGAGCCCACGAACACTCCGTCCGCGCCGAGCTGCATCATCATCGCCGCGTCCGCGGGGGTGGCCACGCCGCCGGCGGTGAACATCACGACCGGCAGGGACCCGGCGCGGGCCACCTCGGCCACGAGCTCGTACGGCGCCTGCAGCTCCTTGGCCTTGACGTACAGGGCGTCCGGGGCAGCGGTGTACAGCGCCTGCAACTCCGCGATCTGCGCTCGGATGGTGCGGATGTGCTTGGTGGCCTCGGAGACGTCGCCCGTGCCGGCCTCGCCCTTGGAGCGGATCATGGCCGCGCCCTCGGTGATCCGGCGCAACGCCTCACCCAGGTTGGTGGCGCCGCACACGAACGGGACGTCGAAGCGGTGCTTGTCGATGTGGTTGGCGTAGTCCGCGGGAGAGAGCACCTCGGACTCGTCGATGTAGTCCACTTTGAGGTGCTGCAGCACCTGCGCCTCCACGAAGTGCCCGATCCGCGCCTTTGCCATCACGGGGATGGAGACGGTGTCGATGATGGACTCGATGAGGTCCGGATCGCTCATCCGGGCCACACCGCCCTGGGAGCGGATGTCCGCGGGCACACGTTCCAGTGCCATGACGGCCACGGCACCGGCGTCCTCGGCGATCCGTGCCTGCTCCGCGGTGACCACGTCCATGATCACGCCGCCCTTGAGCATGTCTGCGAGACCGCGCTTCACGAGGCGCGAGCCGGTCACAGGGGTGGGGTTCTGGGCGGAGGTCTGGGTGGCTTCAGTCATGCCCACCATCGTGGCCCGGAAAGTGGTCCAATGGTAGGACCAGAATTTGAGAGATCGACTGGTCCACTCTGAAGGACGCGCGGTGCGTCCGCCACCGAGCCCGAGGAGAGCCCGTGCGCCATCCCCGCGAGATCGACCTGCCGCTCACGCTGGACCGCACCCCGGGTGCGCCCCTGGGCGAGCAGCTCGTCCGGCAGGTCCGCGAGCTCGTGGCCCGGGGCGTGCTGCACCCTGGTGATCCCCTGCCGTCCTCGCGTGCGCTCGCAGCCCGGCTCGGCATCTCGCGCGGGACTGTCACGGCCGCGTGGGATGTTCTGAACGGCGAGGGCTATCTGGTGGCCGACCGCGGCGCCACGCGGATCACACCCTCCCTCGCGCCGGTCGTGCGGTCGGCTCCGAGCCTCCGCACGACCTCACCGGGGGAGCAGCGCAACGCCGCCGCGCGGCGTGGGGGTTCGGGTACGACGTCGCCCGGCGATCCTTCCAAGGCATCGGCGGGGTGGACGCCGGCACGGCGGGGCGCGGCAGGTTCGGCGCGGAACCGGGTCGCTCGGTCCGGCTCCCACCTCGACCTCCGGCCGGGCGCAGGCCCCGTGGTTGCCCTGGACACCCCCGCCTGGCGCGGTGCGTGGCGGGACGCCGCGGGAGCCACGGCCTTGGGCGACAGCGCGGAAACATCCCTGCGGGGGCATCTGTCCGACCATCTGCGGCTGAACCGGGGGATTGTCCGCGCGCCCGAAGAGATCCTCGTGACCGCCGGAGTGCGGGACGGGCTGCAGCTGGTGCTGCGCGTGCTGGGTACCGCGCGCCGTCGTCCCCTGCGCGTGGCGGTGGAGAATCCCGGCTACCCGGCCCTGCGCCGCGTGGTCGAGGCCACCGGGCACACCGCGCTGCCCGTGCGGGTGGACCAGCACGGGCTGGACCCTGCGGTGCTGCCCGCCGGTCGTTGGGGCGGGGCCGGCAGGTGGGACGTGGCCGCACTCCCGGACGTCCTGGTGGTCACACCCGGGCACCAGTATCCCCTGGGCGGCACCATGACGGTGGATCGCCGGGTGGAGCTGCTCGGCTGGGCCCGTGAGCACGGCACGGTGGTGGTCGAGGACGACTACGACTCCGAGCTGCGCCACACCGGCCAGCCGCTGCCCGCGCTCGGGGCCCTGGACACCCCCGCGGACACCGTGGTCACCCTGGGCAGCTTCTCCAAGGTCCTGGGCGGCTCGGTGGCACTCGGGCACCTGGTGGCCCCCGCACCGCTGCTGCCCGGGCTGCTCGCCGCCCGCGCAGACCTGGGCTCGCCCGTCTCGCTCGTGGGTCAGGACGCGCTGGCCCGTTTCATGGGCTCGGGCGAGTTCCAGCGGCACACGGCCAGGATGCGCCGATCCTTCCGACGACGCCGCTCGCTCGTCTCCGCCGCCCTCGCCGGGATCCCCGGTGTGGCCGTGGCGCCCATGGCCGGCGGGGCCCACGCGGTGGTGGAGGTGGCGGACGAGTCCCGGGTGCTCGCGCTCGCCCGGGAGCGCGGCGTGCTGGTGAGCGGGCTGCGGGAGTACTGGACCGCGCGCCCCGGCGAGGACGGCGTGGGAGGGGGCGCGGCGGCGGTGTCCTCCGCGGAAGGGCTTGTCCTGGGACTCACGGCATCGGACGAGGACCTCACGCGCGGAACCGCGGTGCTGCGCCGGATCCTGAGGGAGGCGGGCGGCTCCTAGGCAACTCCCCGGGGCGCCCTCGTTAGACTGGCCGGAACAACCACGGCAGATCAGGAGTTTCGGCGTGCCCCAGCAGATTTCCGCCCCGCACGGTGGGCAGAGCCGCCCCGGCACCAGCGCGGCGGACGTGCGCCACGACCTGTGGGCGCCCGTGCTGCTGCGCGCCGTGGTTGCGCTGGTCTTCGCGGCGGTGACCGTGTTCTGGCAGCAGCCGTCCCTGACCACCGGCCGGTGGCTCATGGCGTTCTTCCTGGTGGGCACCGGGATCTCCGCAATCTTCCTGCAGGTGCGCCTGAACCGCCGGGAGGACGTGGACCTTGGGGCGAGCCGCAGCATCCCCCAGTCCTACGGCGTGCTCTACGTGCTCGGCGGAGCGCTCACCGCCGTGGTCGCCAACAGCGACTGGCTGCTCGTCCTGCTCTGCGCCGTGATCATGGGGCTGTGCGGCATTACAGAGCTCGTCCTGGGCATGCGCTTCCGCCGCGAGTTCCCCCTGGGGCGGGACTGGAGCCTGTGCGGCGTCGTGACCGTGTTCGCGGCCATGGGCATGGTGCTCGTGGAGAACCTGGGGACCAAGGCGGAGCTCGGGGTCGCGGGCGGCGCCGCTATCATCCTCGGCGTGAGCCAGCTGGTTGCCGCACTGAGCCTGCGCCACGATGCGCGGGCGGCGGACGGCACCGGCCGGGGCCCGGAGCGCGTGGCCTGACCGCGTAGACTGACATGTCGGGTTGATGGGCGTGACCCACCCCCGAACCACACCCAGAGCATCGCCAGGAGGAATCACGTGGCCCAGCGCAGTGAGCACGACGGCCGGCGCAAAACCGACATCAAGGGGCCCCTGGTCATCTCCGTGGTCCTGGCGGTCGTGGCGTTCGTGGTCGTCTCCACGGTGGCCGCCGGTGGCACCGACAACGCCGCACGCGTGGGCCTCGGCCTGATCGCGGCGGGCATCGCGTTCATCGCCTCCGTGGTCGTGTGCGCCACCCTCATGCTGCTCGAGAAGCCCAACGCCGAGGAGCTGGGACAGGGCACCGGGGTGAACCGTTCCTCCGCCAGGATCTTCGCCGAGAGCCAGGCTCGGCGAGAGGCGGAGCGCGTCCGCACCGAGGCGACCGACGGGGCGGCCGAGGGGAAGACCTCCGGCGAGCCTGAGTTCGGCCAGCGCGTGCGCCCCGACACCACGGGCGAGGAACCGGGTTCGAGCGCCCGCTGACAGATCTTTGGTGCGCGGCCGTGGCGACGCCGCCACGACGCCGTCGCGTCCCGTGACGAAGGGCCCCGGAGAACCGTTCTGGTTCTCCGGGGCCCCTCCCATGTGCCGGTGGGTTCAATCGGGTGCACCGGTTTCCTCGGCGTCCGTGGTCCCACTGGGGTCGCCCGGGGTGTCGTGCCGGGCCCCGTGCTCAGCGGGCGAAGCCCCGCAGCCGCAACGAGTTGAGGACCACGAACACTGAGCTGAAGGCCATGGCCGCACCCGCGACCATCGGGTTCAGCAGGCCCAGCGCAGCCACCGGAATGGCCACCGTGTTGTAGGCGAAGGCCCAGAACAGGTTGGACTTGATGGTGGCCAGCGTCCTGCGGGACAGCCTGATGGCCAGGGGGATCGCGGTCAGCTCGCTGCGCACCACGGTGATGTCCGCGGCCTGCATGGCGGCGTCCGTGCCGGAGCCCATGGCGATGCCCAGGTCTGCGCGGGTGAGCGCGGGGGCGTCGTTGACGCCGTCGCCCACCATGGCCACCACGCGGCCCTGCGACTGCAGCTTTTCCACGGCCTCGACCTTGCCGTCCGGGGTGACGTCCGCGACCACGTCCTGCGGGTCGATCCCCACGGCGGCGGCAACGGAGCGTGCCACCGCGGCGTTGTCACCGGTGAGCAGCATGGGGCGCAGACCCAGACGACGCAGCTCGGCAATGGCCTCCGGCGCCTCCTCCTTGATCGTGTCCTGCAGGTCCACGAATCCGGCCAGCCGCCCGTCGACCGCCACGAGGATGGTGGTGGCGCCGTTCTGTCGGGCGCGGCTCAGGGCCGTGGCCTCCTCGGAGTCGAGCTTCACGCCGTTCTTCGCGAGCCACGACTCCCGCCCGACGACGACCGCCCGGGCGTTCATGCCGTCCGGGACGTATCCGCGCACCCCGCCGCCGGGGGCGGACTCGAAGCGGGTGACGTCGTAGCGGTGCGGGGTCGCCGCGGCGATGGCCTGGGCGATCGGGTGCTCCGAGTAGCGCTCCACGGCCGCCGCGAAGTCCAGGACCTGGTCCTTCGACCACGAGTTCAGCGGGGCTACCTCGCTCACGGCCATGCTTCCGTGGGTCACCGTGCCGGTCTTGTCGAGCACCACGGTGTCCACGGAGCGGGTGTCCTCGAGAACTTCCGCGGAGGTGATGAGGATGCCCAGTTGGGCGCCGCGCCCGGTGCCCGTGAGCATGGCGGTGGGGGTCGCCAGGCCCAGGGCGCACGGGCAGGCGATCACCAGTACGGAGACGGCCGCGACGAACGCGCGGTTGAGGTCTCCGGTGACGACCAGCCACACCACCAGGGTCAGCAGGGCGACCCCCATGACTACGGGTACGAACACGGAAGAGATGCGATCCGCAAGCCGGGCCACGGGGGCCTTGGTCGCCTGGGCGCGGGCCACTGTGCGGCCCATCGAGGCGAGGACGGTGTCCGCACCAACGTGGGTGGCGCGGGCCAGGAGCCGTCCGGTGGTGTTGACGGTGGCGCCGGTCAGTTCGTCCCCGGGGCCCACCTCCACCGGGACGGATTCCCCGGTCAGCATGGAGGCGTCCACGGCGGACTCACCCTCCACCACCACGGCATCCGTGGCGATCTTCTCCCCCGGGCGCACCAAGAAGGTGTCACCCACGGCGAGCTCGGACACGGGGACGGTGCGCTCGGTGCCGTCCTGGTCGACCACGGTCGCCTGCTGCGCGCCGAGGTCCAGCAGCGCCCTGAGCGCCTCGCCGGAACGGGACTTGGCGCGTGCCTCGAGCCAGCGGCCGAGTAGGAGGAAGGTGGTCACGAGTGCTGCGGATTCGAAGTACAGCTGGTGGCTGGACATGTCCATGGGCGTGCCCGGGTGGGCATGGGCGGTCATGCCGGGGTCCACCACCAGGTGCCACACCGAGAACAGGTAGGCCGCCGCCACGCCCAGGGACACGAGGGTGTCCATGGTGGTGGAGAGGTGGCGTGCGCCCACTGCGGTGGCCCGGTGGAACGGCCAGGCCGCCCATGTGACCACGGGCAGGGCGAGCAGCGCGGCCACCCAGCCCCAGTGCGGGAACTGCGCGCCGGGGACCATCGACATCACGAGCACCGGCACGGAGAACGCGGCGGCCACCCAGAACCGCTTCCGCAGGTCGGCCATCCGCCGCTGGGCGGGGGTGGTCTCGAGAGCGGGGTCGCGGTGCTCGTTCGCCTCGCGGTCGCCGGGGTCCTGGCGCGGTGCGGCGCCCGGGGACGGCGACGACGTCGTGCCCCGCGCGCCTGCCGCGCGGACACCGGGTGCCCCGCCGGAGTCTGACGACGAACCGGAGAGTCGCGCGGTCCTGGAACCGGCGGCGTCGGAACCCGAGTTGTCGGAACCCGCCGCGCCGGGGGACGTCGCCTCGGCGCTCTCCCCGCGCGACGTCGTCGGCTGCCCGCCTCCAGTGATGGTGGCCTGGTAGCCGGCGCGCTTGACGGTGTCGAGGATCTGCTGGTCGCTGACATCCGCCGGCACCTGGACCGCGGCGGACTCGAGCGCAAGGTTGACCGCGGGCTGCACCCCCTCGATCTTGCGCAGCTTCCGCTCGATCCGGCCCACGCAGGACGCGCAGGTCATGCCGGTGATCTCCAGGTCCAGCTCGCGAAGGGGTCCGTGGACCTGGGGGTCCACGGTGGCTGTGCGGGAGGTGTCGGGGTCAGACAACGCTGTACCCGGCTTCCGCCACGGCCTCGGTGACAGCCTGCAGGTCCAGGTCCCCGGTGCTCTCGATGGTCACGGGGGAGATCCCGCCGGAGTTCAGGTCCACGTCCACGGCGGTGACGCCGGGGACCTCGGCGAGTTCTTCCTTCACGGACGAGACGCAGTGCCCGCAGGTCATTCCGGAAACGTTCACGGTGGTGGTCATGGTGTTCTCCTTGGTTCTCGAGGGTTCTCGGGGGGGGGGCTGACGGCCCCGTGTGGTCTGGGGCGCTCAGCTCTTGACCAGGCGTGCGATGGCCGCGTTGGCCTCCGCGAGCTTGCTGTCCATCTCGGAGGTGTCCCCGGTGTCGTGTGCGTGCTCCACGGCGTGCTTGACGCAGTGGCCCAGGTGCTCCTCCATGAGCCCGAGACTCACGGACTTCAGGGCGGACTGGATGGCGGAGATCTGGGTGAGGACGTCGATGCAGTACGCGTCCTCCTCGACCATGCGCTGGATGCCGCGCACCTGGCCCTCGATGCGCTTGAGGCGGCGGGCGTACGCGGTCTTGTCCTGGGTGTAGCCGGGGGACGGGGTCTCGGAAGCGCTCATGCCTCGAAGTTATACCCTAGGGGGGTATTGTCGCAATGTGGTGGTGGACATGTGCGGGTGCAGGACGGTGCGCATCGAGGCGCGCAGCAGGTCGGTCATCGCGGTCGTGCTGGCCGTGGCGGTGGCCGCGCGCGCCTGCCGCCCGAGCACGGTGGCGAGCCCACCGGCCACGAAGTAGGCGCGCGCCCGGCGCTCGGTGTCCAGGTCCTCGAGCGCGGTGCCGTAGGAGGCCAGGGAGATCCGTTCGGTGAGCCACTGCTCCACGATGGGCCGCACCCGTGAGGCCAGCTGCTGGTTGCTGATCATCACCACGGGGCCGGTGCCGCGGGCGTGCACGAACGTCACCAGGCGCTCCAGGGGGTCGTGGCCGGGCGTGCCCTCGAACTCCTCGAGATCCTTCGCGGTGCGGGCGAGTTCCTGGCGCACGATGTCCGCGTACACGTCGTCGAGCCCGCAGTGGTGCTGGTAGAAGGTGCCGCGGGAGATCCCTGCCTGCTTGCACAGCTGGCTGATGGTGATGCTGCGGGCGTCGTGCGCCTCCAGCAGCTCCAGGCACGCTTCGCGGATCGTACTGCGCGTGTGGGTCACACGGATGTCCTGCGGGCGGTCCGGGTGGGGGTCGGCGGGGTCGTCCATGACGTCCAGGGTACGGCGACGCCGCGGGCGCGCTCCGCGCGCCCGGCAGGTCTCAGGGCGGGCGGGGTCCTTGGGGGCTGTTGGGTGGCGGGCGTGAGGGTCTTTGGCGCGACCGCGGATTGCAGGGAGGTGCGCCGAACCAGGGCGGGATCCGGGCCGAAGGGTTCGTCGCGATGAGGAGGCGGCTGGAGCAGTGGAAGAGCGCGCCCCGATGATGCGCAGCACGATGCCAACCGTTGTCCGTTCCGCTTCTCACTTCCCTTCCGAGGAGCCGGAGGGGCTCGGTATGAAGCCCCCCCGTTACCGGGGGGGGCAACGGTGCCGATGTGCAGTGGGGGCCGCCCGGGCCGACGTCGAGGCTCCCGTGTTCTGGGAGGCCGGGCCTCTGCGCGCCTCGGTGCCATGGGGCTTCACGGTGCGGGCGGCGGCGTCATCCACTCGCAGATCCGGACGCGCGGTCGGCGGACCGGATGGCTGGAGATCGTGGCGACCCAGGGCTTTCGTCCTGCCCGGTGTTGTCGGCGGGTGAAGCGCGCTAGTGTGACCCAAATCATAGCCTAGCCACATCAGGGAGTGACATGACTCAGACCCACGACCGTGCAACCGATCCCGGCGAGAGCTCCGCAGTGAGTGACGACCCGCAGGCGGCCAGCAGCGCCGTCGAGACGTGGCTCGCCGCCTTCGACCGGGCACTCCGTGCGCCCGACGAGGACGCGTTGCGGGAACTCTTCGCCGAGGACTGCTACTGGCGTGACTTCGTGGCATTCACGTGGAACCTCAAGACGCTCGAAGGCATCGATGAGATCGCGGCGATGCTCCAGGCCCAGCTGCCGACGGTCGATCCGCACGATTGGCAGCTCGCCGAGCCCGCATCGGGCACGGCCGAGAACGCAGAGGCATGGCTCAACTTCATGACCGCCGCCGGGCGTGGCTGGGCTCACCTGAGGCTCGTGGACGGACGTTGCTGGACACTGCTGACCACCCTGCAGGAACTGACGGGGCACGAGGAGAAGAAGGGCCCCCGCCGTGAGCTCGGCGTCACCCACGAGATCACCCGGGGGCGCAAGACGTGGAAGGAGTCCCGGGCGGAGCGGGACGCCCGGCTCGGTTTCGATGAGCAGCCGTACGTGCTGATCATCGGCGGGGGTCAGGGTGGCATCGGGCTCGCCGCACGGCTGCGACGTCTCGGCGTGCCGACGATTGTCGTCGAGAAGAACGAGCGGGCGGGTGACTCGTGGCGCAAACGCTACAAGTCGCTGCACCTGCACGACCCGGTCTGGTACGACCACATGCCCTACCTGCCCTTCCCCGACGACTGGCCGATCTTCCCGTCGAAGGACAAGATGGGGGACTGGCTCGAGCACTACGTGGACATCATGGAACTCGACTACTGGGCTGGCACACGGTGCCTGGGCGCGCAGTTCGACCAGGGCACGGGCACGTGGACCGTGCGGGTGGACCGCCGTGGCGAGGAGGTCGTCCTGCACCCCACCCAGCTCGTCTTCGCACTGGGTGTCTCCGGTTACCCGAACACCCCCCGTTTCGAAGGTGCCGATGACTTCGCCGGATGGCAGGGTCACTCCTCCGAGTTCACGGGTGGGGAAGAAGATCTCGAGGGCAGGCGAGCTGTGGTCATCGGGTCGAACAACTCGGCCCACGACATCGCGGCGACCCTGTGGGAGAAGGGCGCCGAGGTCACGATGATCCAGCGTTCCTCCACGCACATCTCCCGCAGCGACTCCCTGCGGGAGCTGGCGCTGGGCGCGCTTTACTCGGAGGAGGCCCTGGAGAACGGGGTGACCACGGAGAAGGCCGACATGCTCTTCGCCTCGTGGCCGTACCGGCTGCTGCCGGCTGCGCAGATTCCCGTGTACGAGCAGATGGCTGAGCGGGATGCGGACTTCTACCGTGCGCTCACCGATGCCGGTTTCGAGTTGGACTTCGGCGAGGACGGTTCAGGCCTGTTCTTGAAGTACCTGCGACGGGGATCCGGGTATTACATCGACGTGGGAGCATCGCAGCTGATCATCGACGGCCGGATCCAGCTGGAGCGCGGTCAGGTCACCAAGGTCGTGCCGGAGGGGGTGGTCATCGACGGCGACCGGCTGGTCCCCGTGGACCTGCTCGTCTATGCGACCGGGTACGGGTCGATGAATGCGTGGCTCGCGGATCTCGTCTCGCCGGAGGTTGCCGACGCAGTGGGCAAGTGCTGGGGGTACGGCTCGGACACGACCCGCGACCCCGGTCCCTGGGAAGGGGAGCTGCGCAACATGTGGAAGCCCACAGCGGTGCCGCAGTTGTGGATTCACGGCGGCAATCTGCACCAGTCCCGCCACTACTCGAAGTACCTCGCGCTGCAGCTCAAGGCCCGGGAGCTGGGGATGGACACGCCCGTCTATCAGCTGCAGGAATCGCACCATGTGCGGTGACCGCGAGAGAAGGGTCGAAGGGCGGCTCCCGCCGCCCCGTCAGGCGGCGGTCTCGGGTGCCGGGGTGAAGGCGGGTGCTGCATCCGTGTAGTCCAGCGTCACCCGGGCGAACGGGGCGCCGATGATGACTTCCAGCCCCGGGATGAGTTCGTAGCGGATCTCGTCCTTGATCCGCTGGTTCTTCAGGGCGGGAGTGAAGACCAGCGTGACCGTGAGCTCGGGAGCCAGAGGGCTGCCCGTGATGCTGAACTGCGCGGAGGCCACGGAGGGGTAGATCTGGATGCCCCTCGTGGCGGCGCGGGCCACGGCGTCGAGCGGCACGCCTGGTACGCGGGCGGGAACGGGAGAAGAGGGCTCGGCTGCGGTCGTCCCGAGGGGGCTCGACGTCGGTTCATGAGGGGGCAGCACGGCAGCCCCTCCCCTCCACCTGTAAACCGCCTGGCGGGGCGGTGGCAGGTTAGTGTGACTTCCACCCAAGCGGGTGGTCTACCGGAGTGTATGCGCACGACATGAACTTCCCGCACCAGGACGCGCCGTGGAGCGCCTGCATGACGTCTGGTTGCTCGGTGCGAGGTTCTCTGCCTTGCTAGAGTCTCCCACCATGTCGGTCGCAAAGCTCTCGGTGAGCCACCAGAACTACCTGAGGGCCATCTGGAACCTGGGGGAGTGGTCCGCGGAGCCCATCAGCACATCGGCGCTGGCCGCGAAGGTCGGTCTGCGGCTGTCCACCGTCTCGGATGCGCTCAAGAAGCTCACGGAGCAGGGTCTCGTGGCGCACAGCCCGTACGGCGCCATCGAGCTCACCGAGCAGGGCCGGGCGCTCGCGGTGGAGATGGTGCGCAGGCACCGGCTGATCGAGACGTTCCTGGTGGAGATGCTCGGCTACCGCTGGGACCAGGTGCACGACGAGGCGGAGCACCTGGAGCACGCCGTCTCGGACTTCATGATCGACCGCCTGGACGACCTCCTGCGGCACCCCTCGCGCGACCCGCACGGCGATCCGATCCCCGCCAAGGACGGCACCATCACCCCTCCCGACGCCGTCTCCCTCACCACCGTCCCGGACGGTTCCCGCGTGCGCGTGGAACGGATCTCGGACCGGGACTCGGGACTGCTGCGCTTCTTCGCCGAGCAGGGCATCGGCGTGGGGGTCCCCCTGGACATCCGCTCCGGCGGCCCCTACTCGGGTTCGGTCCAGGCCGTACTGGACGACGGCGCTCGCAGCGTCCCCCTCGGGCAGACCGCCACCGACGCGGTCTGGGTCTCGCTGGGCGAGGTCGGTTCCTGACAGGACCGGGGCCGTCGAGGCGAGCCCGGCAAGCCCAACGACAGAGAGAGGGGTGCGAGGGCGGAGACTTTCTGTCCCCTGGCCCTCGGGCGCCACCCTGCGCCAGGCCGCGGGTCAGAGGATGCAGAACTCGTTGCCCTCGGGGTCCGCCATGACGGCCCAGCCCAGGTCGTGGCGGCGGTCGTCGACCATGACTGCCCCCAGTCGAAGTGCCCGCGCGACCTCCTCCTCCTGGGAGGCTCCCTGGGGAATGAGGTCCATGTGGGCCCGGTTCTTCACCTTCTTGGCGTCCGGGACCCGGAAGAAGAGCACGATGTAGCCGTCGGGGGTCACCAGGTAGCACTCGTCGGAGCCCGGGTGGTAGCAGTCGGGTTCGTGGATCGCCCAGTTCGTGAGCTCGCGCCAGAACTCGGCGACGGCGTGCGGGTCGATGGCGTCCCAGGTGGTGTGCGACAGGCGGAGCGACATGAGGGGCCTCTTTTCTCGAGTGGTCGGCCGGTGCGTGGCTCTCACGGGTGAAATTGATGTTGCTTGTGAGAGTCAAACCCGGATCCCCCTCACATGCAAGACTTGACCTGTCTGTGAGGAGGGTGCATGGCGGCGTTCAGCCACATTTCGGGCGACCGGATGCTCGACCTGGTCAATACCGTGGAGTGGCGGCTCGGCGGCCCCGCGCGGGAGGAGGATCTGACCTCCTACGACCGCGTGCTCACGTGGTGCCGGGAGTCCGGGCTGCTCGATGCGACTGAGCAGGAACAGCTCCGGGTTCTTGCCGGAGAGGATCCGTGCACCGCCGCCGCTGAACTGGATCGGGTCGTTGCGCTGCGCGAGCGGCTCTACGAGGCCCTGTTCCACGGTGACGAGCACGCCGCAGAGACCATTGCCACTGCCTTCCGGGACACCTTGGGCCACTCCCACCTGTCCCGGCGCGGTGCGGGCTGGTGCTGGTCCGACAACGAGCTCACGCTGGCGACCGTCCGCCACCGCATCACGCGCGGCCTGGTGGAACTCATGAACCGGGACGACCTCGACCGCCTCCACCAGTGCGAGGACGCCACCTGCGGATGGGTCTACCTCGACACGTCCCCCCGGCGGAACCGGCGCTGGTGCGTCACGAGAGATTGCGGGGACCGGAACCGCTCCCGCGCCTACTACGCTCGGCAGCAGGAACGGAAGCGAGCCGCCCGGGCCAGGGACCGGAGCTCATAGCGCTGCCGCCCGGGCAACCTTGGCCCGGCGGGGATCGACGCCTGCCCGACGCGCACACGCAGGTCTCGTGTCGCAGGGGAAGGGCACGGGACGCCCCGACCCCGCCCGGGCGCGGAGGCGACCTACCCCGCCACCGCCCGCCGGCGACGTCGTGCCGCCAGCCTGCTGCCCAGCACCCCGTGCGCGGGGCTGAGCAGGTACGCGAGCGCGAAGACCGCCGCGTGGACGAGCACCACCAGCCCGCCGGGGGAGGCGTTGAGCCAGTAGCTGAGGTAGATGCCCAGCACCGCGGACGTGGCCGAGACGCACGGCGCGATCACCAGCATGACCCCGAACCGGTCGGTGAGCAGGTGCGCGGTGGCGCCCGGGATGATGAGCATGGCCACCACGAGCACCACCCCCACCACCTGCAGGGCGGCCACGGAGGTGACCGCGAGCAGCCCCAGCAGCAGCCCGCCCAGGAACCGGGGGGAGAGGCCGATCGCGTGCGCGTGCTGGGGGTCGAACGCGTAGAGGGTGAGGTCCCGCCGCTTGAGCACCATCACCGCCAGCGCCACCACTGCCAGCGCGCAGATCTGCAGCTGCTCCGCCGCGGAGATGCCCAGCACGTTGCCGAAGACGATGTGGCTGAGGTTCGTCTGGCTCGGCGTGACGGAGATGAGCACGAGCCCCAGTGCGAACAGGGACGTGAACACGATCCCGATGGACGCGTCCTCCTTGACCCTGCTGGTCCCGCGCAGCCCGCCGATCAGCACCACGGCCAGTACGCCCGCGACCAGTGCCCCCACGGTGAACGGGATGCCCAGGATGTAAGCGAGCACCACGCCGGGCAGCACCGCGTGGGACACGGCGTCCCCCATGAGCGACCACCCCACGAGCACCAGCCAGCACGAGAGCACCGCGCACACGGACGCCGCCGCCACGGTGGTGACCAGCGCGCGCAGCATGAACTCGTACTCCAGCGGCTGGGTGAACAGCTCCAGGGCGCTCATGCGCGGCCTCCTCGGTGCGTGGTGGGTGCGCCGGGTCCCGTCACGGCGGCGGATCCGTTGCGCGGGGGCACGACGCCGCCCGGGGCCGTGACGGCGCCCGGCGCCGGGGTGTCCCCCGCGGCAGGGCCCGGTGGCGGACCCTCGTGGGCCGCGCCCGCGGTGAGCGGCGTGCGGTCCGCGGGAGCGGCGTCGTCGTCCCCCGGGGACCGCGTGGAGGACGGGTCGGAGAGCACGTCCATGCCGAACGCGCGCACGAGGTGCTCGGGTGTGAGCCCCTCCGCGACCGGCCCGTGGAAGAGCACATGGCGGCGCAGCAGGACCACGCTCTCGGCGAGCTGCGGCAGTGCGTGCAGGTCGTGGGTGGCCACCACCACCGCGCAGCCCTGTGCGGCGAGCTCGTGCAGCAGCCTCACGATGGTCGCCTCGCTGCGCTTGTCCACGCCCGCGAACGGTTCGTCCAGGAGCAGGGTCCGCGCGCCCTGGGCGATCGCCCGGGCCACGAACACGCGCTTGCGCTGCCCGCCGGACAGCCGCCCGATCTGCCGCCCGGCCAGCTCCGTGAGCTCCACCCGTTCCAGCGCGTCCGCCACGGCGGTCCGGTCCGCGGGACGCGCCCGCCGGGTGGGGCCCATGTGCCCGTAGCGCCCGGTCATGACCACGTCCCGCACGGACAGTGGGAACGTCCAGTCCACGTCCTCGCTCTGCGGCACGTACCCCACCACGCCCTGCTTCCGCGCGGTGCGGGGATCCAGCCCGTCCAGCCGCACCTCGCCGGCCTCCAGGCGCACGGTGCCCATGAGCGCCTTGAACAGCGTGGACTTCCCGGAGCCGTTCATGCCCACCAGCCCGGTGACCTGCCCGTGGGCGATCTCCAGGTCCACGCCGTCCAGGGCGCGCACGCGGCCGTAGTCGACGACGACGCCGCTCGCCCGGATCGCGGGCGTCACCGCGCCCTCCCGGACAGGCCGTTGGCAATGGTGTCCGCGTCGTGGCGCAACAGGTCCAGGTAGGTGGGCACCGGGCCGTCCTGCTCCGAGAGGGAGTCCACGTAGAGGGTGCCGCCGTAGCGGGCGCCGGTGGCCTCCGCGACCTGCTGCATGGGCTTGTCCGAGACGGTGGACTCGCAGAACACCGCGGGCACCCTGTGCCGGTCCACGAACTCGATGGCGGAGCTGACCTGCTGCGGGGTGGCCTCCTGCTCCGCGTTGACGGGCCAGATGTACTTCTCAGTGAGCCCGGTGTCCCGCGCCAGATAGGAGAACGCGCCCTCGCACGTGACCAGCGCGCGCTCGTTGCGGGGCAGGGCCTCCAGCTTCCGGGTCAGGTCCGTGCCGATCGCGCGGATCTGCTCCTTGTACTTCTCCCCGTTGTCCCGGAACTGCTGGGCGTGCTCTCCGTCCAGCTCGCTGAGTGCGGTGACGATGTTGTCCACGTAGCGCTCGCCGTTGCGCGGGCTCATCCACGCGTGGGGGTTGGGGGTTCCGGGGGTGTCGGCGATGTCCAGGGCTTCCACGCCCTCGGAGACCACCTTGTGGGCCACGTTGGCGGACGAGGTGAACTGCTCGAGCCACTGCTCCAGGTGCAGGCCGTTGTCCAGCACCAGGTCCGCGCGGGAGGCCTTGGTGACGTCCTGTGGAGTGGGTTCGTAGTCGTGGATCTCCGCGCCCGGTTTGGTGATGGACTCCACGCTCACGTGGTCACCGGCCACCGCGGCGGTCATGTCCTGCAGCACCGTGAACGTAGTCAGCACGGTGGGCTTCTCGGAGCTGCCGCCGCCGGGCTCGGCCCCCGCGCAGCCTCCCAGCACCAGCACACCCGCGGCTGCGGTAGCCGCCACTGCCCATCCCGGACGACGTCCCATCCCAATTCCTCGCTCCCGTGGATCCTAAAGTTCGGTGTACCGAACTTTAGACCGGGGAGGTGGCCCGGGCAAGGAGCGACGTGGTCCTACCTCCCGGCGGGCATGACGGTCCCGGGGGCGGGCTGGGCGTCGAAGCGCACGCCCCGCGGGTCCGGGGGCAGGGCGGCCATGATCAGCAGGGCGATGCTGCCCAGGAACGGCACGAGGATCAGCAGGAACCACAGCCCGGAGAGGTTGCAGTTGTGCAGGCGTCGCACGGACAGGGCGGCGGTGAAAATGGCCAGCAGTACCACCGCGAGCAGCAGGACCAGAGACAGCAGCAGCAGAGCGATCGCGAATCCGCCGTCCACGTCCGGCCAGGCCAGGTAGCCGCGGTCCTCCGCGAGCACGTAGGCCCCCGAGAGCAGGACCGTGTACAGCGCGATCCACCAGTACTCGGAACGGGAAGCCCGCCCGGAGAACGTGGTGCCCCTGCGGACGAAGTTCTTGACGGCCTGCCACGGACCCACGGGTTCGCCGGGCTGGGTGTCGTAGTACACGGGCTGAGGGGGCAAGCTCATGGGTGGTGTCCTCCTGCGGGGTTATCGGATGCGCGCGGTCCGCCGGCCGGCCCGGAACGAACCCGACCGGCACGGGGTGAACCACCCACCGTATCGAGGAACCACCCAGCCCACATCGGCCGCACGGCCAGTGTCCCGTGCGAGGTGAGCCGCCCGCGCGTTCGTGAGATTCTGGGGGCATGGCTTCAAAGATCGAGGACTACGCCCTGCTGTCCAACATGCGCAGCGGGCCGCTGGTCTCCCGGCACGGGTCGGTGGACTGGTGGTGCGTGCCGCGCTTCGACTCCCCGGCACTGTTCGCGGCTTTGTTGGGCACCCCGGACCACGGACGCTGGCTGCTCGCGCCGTACTGCGCGGTGGACGACGACGCCGCGGTGGACATGTCCCTGCCCGGTGTGATCGCGGTGGAGCGCTTCTACGCGGAGAACACGTTCGTGCTGCACACGGTGTGGTCCACGGACACCGGCACGGTGCGCGTCACGGACTTCATGCCGCTCAACGCCCGCACCGAGCTGATCCGCCGGGTGGAGGGCCTCACGGGTGAGGTGGAGATGTTCCAGGACCTCCGGCTGCGCTTCAACTACGGCTCGTCCGTGCCGTGGCTGAGCCGCTTCGACGTGCTCGAGGACGAGTCGGAGGACGCCGAGGCCGAGTCCGTGCTGGTGGGCATGGCCGGTCCGGACTCCGTGGTCTTCCACGGCGATCCGCTGCCGGAGGCGGATCCGGACAAGACCAAGCGCCGCCACGCGGGCTCGTTCACGGTGGCGGCCGGTCAGACCCGGGACTTCACGCTCACGTGGTTCCCGTCCCACGGCGTGCCCCCGGAGGCGATGGACGTGAACGAGACGCTGACGGCCACCGTGAACCTGTGGCAGGAGTGGACAGAGCGCTACGAGCCCTACGACCCCCTCACGGATCCCGCGGCCATGAACCACACGGACCCGGACGAGCAGCCGCCCGCGCTGCACGCCTCCGGTGCGGGCGCCGGGGACCTCGACACCTCCGAGCGCCCCTCGGCACGGGACGTGGGTCGTCACGGGGACCGCCCCCACCACGAGGGCGCCGCCCTGGGCGGGTTCACGCTCACGGCCACGGACGACGAGCCCGCGGACCTCGTCCGGCGCAGCCTGCTGGTGGTGCGCGGACTGATGCACCAGGCCACGGGCGGGCTGATCGGCGCCCCCACCACGTCACTGCCGGAGGTCGTGGGTGCGGAGCGCAACTGGGACCACCGGCTTTCGTGGCCCCGGGATGCCGCGTCCGCGCTGGAGGTCATGCTGGACCACGGCCACGACCGCGAGGCCGCCCAGCTGCGCAACTGGCTGCTGCGCGCGGTGGCCGGGGACGTCAACAACCCCTCCAACATCTACACCCTGGACGGCTCACCCCAGATCCGTGAGCGCCTGGTGGACCTGCCGGGCTACGAGCGCTCGCGGCCCGTGCGCGACGGCAACTCCTCCGGCAGCCACTACCAGTCGGACGTGGCCGGGCACGTGCTGCGCGTGTTCGAGATGCTGCGCCGGCGCGGTGTGCAGGAGGACCACCTCTCGTGGCCGCTGCAGCAGGCGCTGCTGCGCGCCGTGGTGGCCAACTACGAGGAGAAGGACCAGGGAATCTGGGAGATGCGCGGTGAGCCCCAGTACTACACGCACTCGCGCGTGATGATGTGGGCCGCCATGCAGGCGGGTGTGGACGCCGTGCGCATCCACGGCCTGCCCGGGGACGTGGAGACCTGGGAGGAGCACCGCGACCAGCTCGCGCACGAGATCTGGACCAGCGGCTACGACCCCCAGGTGGGCTCGTTCGTGCAGTACTACGGCTCCACGGACGTGGACGCCTCCCTGCTGCAGCTGCCCATGGTGGGTTTCGTGGCCTACGACGACGAGCGCATGCTCGGCACCGTGGAACGCATCCGCACCGAGCTCACCGATAGCTCGGGGCTGCTGCACCGTTACCGCAACCTGCCGCAGCTCACGGACCTGGACGACGCCGAGGCGTTCGCGTCCTCGATCGGCCAGGACGGCTTCGCGGGGCAGTCCGCCCCGTCCATCTCCGCCACGCTGCAGCTCGCGGAGCAGCTGGCCATGTGCGGGCACACGGAGGAGGCCGTGCGGGTCACGGATCTCGTGCTCTCCACGGCCAACGATCTGGGTCTGCTGGCCTCCACCTACTCGCCGTCCCAGCACCGCGCCACGGGCAACTTCCCGCAGGCCGAGGCGCACCTGCACCTGATCCGCGTGATCGACATTCTGCAGGCGGAGCTCGGCTGAGCGCGGTGGTTCCAGGGCGCGCCGCCGGGGTCGACGACGCCGCGTGGCCCGCTGCCGGACGACGGGCCGGGGAGATGCGCGGGCGGCGTCGTGCGAAGCGTGAGGTGTGTTGCACGGCGCCGTGAGGGAGATTACTGGCGATGCCGCGCGCCACGGTAGCGTGGTGAGACCAGCCACGCCGGGCCCGGTGAGACTTGGCTGGTGGCCGAGGGAATGCCTCGGCACCTTCCCCGGGCCGAGACTCTTGGAGGCGCTGCAATGGCACGCACCGTCAATACCGGATCCGATCCCCATTCGCTCGCAGATCCCGCCGTGGATCTCGTGCGCACGTGGCTGCAGAAGGCTCAGGACAACGAGCGCAAGAGCAGGCAGAAGAACCCTGCCGAGGACCGCCTCGCCGCCGTGCTGCAGGACCCCAACGGGCTGGAGTTCACGGTGGGTTTCGTGGACCGCGTGATCCGCACGGAGGACACGAAGGCTGCGGCAAAGGCGCTGCAGGACATCGCCAAGCTGACCCCGCAGTCCATGCCGGCCGCGGACCGGGCCCAGATCCAGGCGGGCGTCGTGCTCTCCGGCGCGCTGCCCTCCGTGGTGGTCCCCGCGGCGCGCACCCGTCTGCGTCAGATGGTCGGCCACATGGTCGTGGACGCCCGCCCGGGCCCGTTCGGCAAGTCCGTGAAGGGCCTCAAGCAGCACGGTCACCGGCTGAACATCAACCTCCTGGGCGAGGAGGTGCTCGGCGAGGACGAGGCGAAGAAGCACCTCGCGGACGCCGAGGGCCTGTTGCGCCGCGAGGATGTGGACTACGTCTCCCTGAAGGTTTCCTCCGTGGTGCCGCAGCTGTCCCACTGGGGCTTCGAACGCACCGCCGAGCGCGTCGTCGAGCGCTTGCTGCCGCTGTATGAAACGGCCGCCACCAAGGGCACCGGCAAGATGTTCATCAACCTGGACATGGAGGTCTACTCGGACCTCGAACTGACCATCGAGGTGTTCCAGCGGCTGCTGAACAAGCCCCAGCTGAAGAACCTCGAGGCCGGCATCGTCATCCAGGCCTATCTCCCGGACGCCCTCGGCGCCATCCAGCGGCTCTCCGAGTGGTCCGGGCAGCGCGTCGCGGACGGCGGCGCACAGATCAAGGTCCGCCTGGTCAAGGGCGCGAACCTCGCCATGGAGAACGTGGACGCGGAAATGCACGGCTGGCCGCTGGCCACCACGGAGTCCAAACAGGCCACGGACACCAACTACAAGCGCGTGCTCACCTGGCTGTTTCAGCTCGAGCGCATGAAGGGCATGCGGCTGGGCGTGGCCGGTCACAACCTCTTCGACATCGCCTTCGCCCACCTGCTGGCCGGGCAGCGCGGCGTCACCGACCGCATCGAGTTCGAGATGCTCCAGGGCATGGCCACCTCCCAGAGCGAGGCCGTGTCCACGGACGTGGGCCAGCTGCTGCTGTACGTGCCGGCCGTGAAGCCCGCGGAGTTCGACGTCGCCGTGTCCTACCTGGTGCGCCGCCTCGAGGAGAACTCCGCGAACGAGAACTTCATGTCCGGGATCTTCGAGCTGGGTCCGGACAACTGGGTGTTCCAGCGCGAGGAGGGCCGCTTCCGGGCCGCGCTCGCCGAGCTGGAGACAGAGCCGCAGGCCCCGGGTCCGCGCCGCGTGCAGGACCGCACCACGGAGACCGCGGGGGAGCAGGCCACCCTGCCGCTGGACGAGCCGTTCCGCAACGAGCCGGACACGGACGTCTCCGTGCCCGCCAACCAGCGCTGGGCCGGGGGCCTGGCCGAGAAGATCGGCAGCAGCGAATGGTACGCCTCCGTGGCCGTGCCCGAGCTGCTGAAGGACATGGACCAGGACTCGGACGAGGCGATGCAGGCCGTGAACGACGTCGTGGCCACCGCCAAGGCCGCCGGCAAGCACTGGGCAGCCACCCCCGCCCGTGAGCGCGCCGAGATCCTCAACCGCGCCGCGGACATTCTCGCCGCGCGCCGTGGCCACCTCATGGCCGTGGCCGGTGCGGAGACCGGCAAGGTTCTGGAGCAGAGCGATCCCGAGGTCTCCGAGGCCGTGGACTTCTGCCGCTACTACGCCCGCCGCGCGCTGGAGCTGGAGTTCGTGGACGGCGGGGACTTCGTGCCGCACGCCGTGACCGTGGTGACCCCGCCGTGGAACTTCCCGCTGGCCATCCCCACGGGCACCACCGTGGCGCCTCTGGCCACAGGTTCGGCCGTGATCCACAAGCCGTCCCCCGAGTCTCGCCGCTGCTCCACCGCGGTGTGCGAGGCGCTGTGGGAAGCCGGTGTGCCGCGCGATGTGCTGCAGCTCGTGGACGCCGTGGAGGGTGAGGCCGGCAAGGCGCTGATCTCCCACCCGGACGTGGAGCGCGTGGTGCTCACCGGCGCGTACGAGACCGCGCAGCTGTTCGCCTCGTGGGACCCGGAGCGTCCGCTCACCGCGGAGACCTCCGGCAAGAACTCCCTGGTGATCACCCCCAGCGCGGACCGTGACCAGGCGGTGTGGGACCTCGTCTCCAGCGCCTTCGGCCACGCGGGGCAGAAGTGCTCCGCGGCGTCGCTCGGCATCCTGGTGGGCTCCGTGGCGAAGTCCGAGCGCTTCCGCCGCCAGCTCGTGGACGCGGCGTCGTCGATGGTCGTGGACTGGCCCGAGAACCTGCAGGCCACCGTGGGCCCCACGGTGCAGCAGCCCTCCGGCAAGCTGCTGAAGGCGCTCACCGAGCTGGAGCCCGGCGAGGAGTGGCTGATCGAGCCCAAGCAGCTGGACGACTCCGGCCGCCTGTGGCGCCCCGGGATCCTCACCGGCGTGAAGCCCGGGTCCTTCTTCCACCTGACCGAGTGCTTCGGCCCCGTCCTGGGGCTCATGTCCGCGGACAGTCTTGACGAGGCCGTGAAGCTGCAGAACGCCACGGACTACGGGCTCACGGCGGGCATCCACTCGCTCGACGCGGACGAGATCCTGCGCTGGATCGACACCGTGCAGGCCGGCAACCTCTACGTGAACCGCGGCATCACGGGCGCGATCGTGCAGCGCCAGCCCTTCGGCGGCTGGAAGCGCTCCTCCGTGGGCCTCGGCGCCAAGGCCGGCGGTCCGAACTACCTGGCCTTCCTGGGCCGGTGGACGCGGGCACCGTTCTCGGACTCGAGCACGGACCGCGGCGCGGCCGGCGCATGGGTCCTGGACCCGCGCGTGCACCGTGCGCTGGACGCCGTGACCCCGCTGATCTCGGACAATGACCTCGTGTGGCTGCGCCGTGCCGCGCAGTCCGACCAGTCCGAGTGGCAGCGTGAGTTCGGCCAGGTCAAGGACCCCACGGCTCTGCGCAGCGAGGCCAACCTGTTCCGCTACCGCCCCCGGACCGTGACGGTGCGCGCCCGTGAGGGTGCGTCCCTCACGGACGTCCTGCGCGTGGGCCTCGCGGCGGTGCGCTCCGGCTCGCAGGTGGTGCTCAGCGCCGCCGAGTCCCTGCCGGAGGCCGTGAACGGGCTGTTCGCCACCGTGCTGAACCCGGCCACGGACGCCGAGTTCGCGCACGCCCTGGACAGCGGCTCCCTGGGTGCGCTCGGCCAGCTCTCGGACCTGCGCGTCCTCGGCGACGACGCCCTGGACGTCCGCCACGGCGCCCGCGTCCGCGTGATCTCCCCGTGGGGCGGTTCCGAGGAGGACCTCAAGGACCTCTATGCGGTGCGCGCCGAGCACCCGGACATAGCCCTGATCACCGAGGACGTGGTGGGCACCGGGCGCGTGGAGATGATGTACATGCTGGCTGAGCAGGCCGTGTCCATCACCATGCACCGCTTCGGCAACCACAGCCAGTCCATGCAGCGGGTGGTGGACGAGATGGTGCGGTGACCGGGCGGCGTCATGCCTGCCGCCCGGCGGCCTGCGGGTCGCGGGCGCCTGGCGCTCCAGGGCGGACCGGCTGCTGACCCCGGACTCTCGAGGTCTGGCATCGGAACGGACGCGAGCCGCGCTCCCGGGGGACCGGGGGCGCCGCTCGTGCTGTGCCCGGACTCGGCAGGGGCGATGCGATACCGCGAAGCACGGGGCGTTTCGCGGGCCTCAGATCCGGTGGGTGTGCCTCCGTTGCTGACCGCGCCGGATCCCGCCACTCACCACCAGGAGCAGCGTCACCAGCAGCGGCCAGCCGATGAAGCCGCGCCAGGCCAGGTCGGTGAACGCGATCGGAGCCGCCGTCACGACGGCCACGAGGGCGCGCAGCCAGGGAAGTGGGATGTCGTTGTGGTAGCCATCCCACCGCGCTAGAAGGACACGTGACGGCGGCACCATGGTCGCTCGGCCAGTTGTTGGCGGCTTGCACCATGGACCCATGACGGGATTCGGGACTGCTACCTGTCACCTATCCGTGCAGCAGACCCGTTCGGCCACGAGAACATGGGGGAGGTCGTCGAGGTCGGTAGTGGCGTGGAGAAGGTCAGGGTCGGAGACCGGGTTGTGCTGCCGTTCAATATCTCGTGCGGATTCTGTAAGAACTGCGAACGCGGGCTCACGAACTATTGCCTGACGACGCAACCCGACCCGTCGACCGCCGGTGCGGCCTACGGGTTCGCCGCAATGGACCCGTACGGCGGTGGCCAAGCGGAACTGCTCCGGGTGCCTTTCGGTGATCACAACGCGCTGCGCCTGGGTGAAGATGCGGAGGAGAAGGAGAACGACTACGTCATGCTCTCCGACATCTTCCCCACCGACTACCACGCCACCGAGATGGCCGGCGTGATCCCGGGCGACAGTGTTGTTATCGCCGGGGCGGGTCTGGTCGGGCTGATGGCCGCCCTGTTCGCGATGATCAAGGGCGCCGCGAAGGTGATGGTGGTCGATCGTCACCCTGACCGGCTCGCGTTGGCCGAGCAGATCGGCGCGATCGCCATCGATGACTCCAAGGTCGATCCCGTGCAAACCGTTCTCGACGAGACGATGGGGCTGGGAGCCGACCGGGGCTGCGAATGCGTGGGTTACCAGGCCCACGATCCCCAGGGAAACGAAGACACGGCCGCTACCCTGAACATGCTCATCAACGCGGTGCGCTTCACCGGACGAATCGGCACCGTCGGCGTGTTCGTCCCCCAGGGCCCCGGAAGCAAGGATGACCTGCGCCAAGCAGGGAAAGGCGGCCATCGACTTCGGCACGCATTGGTTCACGGGTCAGACCATGGGTAGCGGTCAGGCCCCGGTCAAGCGGTACAACCGCCAGCTGCGGGACTTGATCGCCGCCGGCAAGGCGACCCCCTCGTGGATCGTCTCCCACGAGGGGGTCGCTGGACCAGGCCGCCGATGCCTACAAGAACTTCGACGCCAGGTCCGAGGGTTGGACGAAGGTCCTCATCAAGCCCGGGATGTCGACGGAGAAGAAGGCGAGCTGATATGTCCGAGACGCTATAGGGCATGAGAGTCGCCATCCTCGCCGCGGACGGGGTCGAGCGAGTCGAGCTCGAACAGCCCCGCGAGGCACTGGAGCGGGCCGGCGCACAGACCGAGGTGCTGTCGATCCATGACGGTGAGATTCAGACGCGTGAGAACGATCTGGATGCAGCAGGCACGTTCACCGTTGACGGGTTGGTCGCGGACGCCTCTGTCACCCACTATGACGCCCTGCTTCTCCCGGGCGGCACGGTGAACCCCGACCACCTCCGGGTTGACCCCGACGCGGTCTCCTTCGTCCGCGAGGTCGTCGAAAGCGGTAAGCCCGTTGCGGCGATCTGTCACGGGCCGTGGACGCTGATCGAGGCCGGTGTGGTCGAAGGCCGCACCTTGACGTCCTTCCCGAGCATCCGCACGGACCTGCGCAACGCCGGTGCTGACGTCGTCGACCAGGACGTCGTGGTGGACGGGAACCTGATCACCAGCCGCTCGCCCGATGACCTGCCTGTGTTCTGCGATACAATCGTGACGCAATTTGCGAGCAATTCGACCCAGGAAGAGGTGATGTCATGAGCGTGACCAAGGGACTGCTTGTCAGGCTGGAGGCCCTGCCCGGCAAGGAAGACGAGGTCCAGGAATTCCTCGGCATCGGGCGAGGGCTCGTTGAGGAGGAACCGGCCACCGTCGCGTGGTTCGCGATCCGTCTCGGTCCGTCCTCCTTCGGAATTTTCGACGTGTTCCCCGATGACGCCGGCCGCGACGCGCACCTGTCCGGCGCAGTTGCGACCGCTCTCGGCGAGCAGACCGGCAAACTGTTCAGCGAGCCCACGATCGAGAAGCTCGACGTCCTGGGCTCCAAGCTCCCCGCCTGACACCACAGACCGGGAGTACTGGCCCAGAGAGGAAGGGTCGCTGCGCGCGGTGACTTCGGGCTTACACAGCCCGCTGACGTCGTGGCAGCGGCCCCTTCTCTTGCGGCCTATCGCTAATCACCAACAGATCGAGGAACCGCGATGACAGGAACTGACGACGGCGCTGCCACGACGCGTTCACCCGAGGTAGCAGTGATCGGGGGCGGGATCATCGGTCTGTCGACGGCGTACGCGCTGCAGGAGCAGGGCGTGCCGGTGCGCTTGTACGAGGCTGGTCTGCCCGGGACGGGTCAGTCCGCAGGCGAGTCGCGGATCTTCCGGCATGCCCACGACGACCCGCGACTCGTCGCTTTCGCGCGCGAAAGCCGCGGGGTATGGGATGAGTGGGCCGAACACTTCGACGTCGAGCTGGTCTCATCAGACGGTGTCCTGGCGATCGGAGACAGCGCCCTGGCGCGGCTGCGGGTGCTCGACCAGGTCGGCGGCGTGGAAGCGCACGAGATCGACGCGGCCGAGGTCGCCCAGCGGATGCCGCTGCTCGCTGGGTACTCGGGGCCAGCGGTGCTCGACGAGTCGGGCGGCGCGATCCGCACCCGCGCCGCGATCAAGGCACTCACGGGTGCCCTCGCAGATGCGGTCACCACCGGTGAGGTCATCTCCATCGATCCCCTCGCCGACGGGACGGTCGAGGTGCGCAGCGTCACCGACCGGGCTGTCTACTCCAAGGTGGTCGTGTGCGCCGGCCGCGAAACCGCCCGCCTGGCACGCAGCGTCGGCCTGTCGCTGCCGGTTCGCCTCGCCGCACACGTACGGCTGACCTTCGACGTGAAAGCCGCCGCCCCGGCACGAGTCGCGTGCCTGCAGGACAGCAGCGGCGTCTTCGGCGAAGTCGGCGTCTACGCGACACCGCTACCGGGCAACAGCAGCTATTCGGTTGGACTCAGCGACACCGTCGGCGTCCGCGACGACGGAACTTTCATCGACCCGGCGGCGATTCGATCGCTGGACGAACGCGCACGCGAATACGTGACACGGGCGCTGCCCGGTCTCCACCCAGAGCCGCGCGACTTCCTCCACTGCTGGGTGACCGACCTCCCGTGGAGTGAGGACGGCGTGGCCGTGTGGGAGGCAGACTCTGTCTTCTTCGTGGCCGGTCACAATTTGTTCAAGCAGGCACCTGCACTGGGTCGCGCTCTTGCCCGGGCTGCGACCGGCGGCGGTCTCCGCGCCGAGCTCACGCCCGAAGCGCGCCTCGGCGAGGCCCAGGGCTAGCCCCCGGTCTTTCATGACGGCGGTCGGGATCGTGTCGGAGCCGTGTGGTCGAGTGCGCCCGTGTGCGGAGTGATTGCGGGTATGACGACGGGCCGGCTGGCGCTGCCGGGCTGCGGTTTTCCGGGTGGTGATGTCGTGGGCGGACGGGCCAGGTCGGGCCGGTTGCGGGATGGCGGCGATGTTCGCGAAGGCCGCGACGATGGCGGTTGCCCAGGGCCATGACTCCGGGATCTTGAGGCGACGTCGGCGTTGCCTGCCTGCAGCTTGGCGGCGAGGAACTCACTGGTGTTGTCGCACCAAACCCCGATCGGGTGGTAGCCGAAGGGCCGTTTGAACGTGGCGGCCGCGTTCTCCTTCTGGCTGTGCGCGATCACGCTCGTGGCGTCGATCTCTAGCACGATGACGTCGGCGAGGTTGGTCCCGGCGACCTTGGAGGCCGGGATGCCGCCGGGCAGTTGGGCCCACATGTGGCGCCGGACCCGAGCACGGGCGGCCGCGATCTTATTCCGTCGACCGGGCGTCATCGACTTCAGCGTGCGCCACACCGTCGGCCGTCACGGACAGGCCCGTCTTCCACGAAGTACGCTTCACCTACGGAGTGCCTTCCAACGCGGAGAACTTGGGACATCGCAATCACAAGTTTCCCCTGCTGTGCAGGCGCTTCCGTGCTTCTACGCGCCGATCACTCCGCGGCGTCGTGAACGATCCGGGCTAGCAGTTTAGTTGCGGTGGCAGCTCCAGCTCCTCCTGCAAAGAGGCCTCCGAAGCACTGCACCGTAGCCGCGTGCTCGTCAGGGGAGGGGCCTTGACCTCGAAATTTGGACCCGTGAGCCATGCATGCCCTGCATCGGGGTGCGATCAGCCGGTCAAGGGCAGGGGGTACTGCTCATCCCACTACGACAAGTGGCAACGGCAGCGTCCGAAGGAACAGTAATAGGCCTACAAGAAATCGCCCCCGGCCTAAGGATTCTGGCCGGGAGCGATCGGGTTCAACTCAAATGCTGCGATTTTCTGGCCCAGTACGATGTTACCGAAATCGCAATGATTGCTGTAGCTATCAACAGGACCACAAACGGCCCCCCATTTGAAAGCGTCAGAGCCAAGGCGAGGGCAACGCTGACCCAAGCTGCGATGATTGCATACATGCCAGTTCTTTGCTGGTTCACTTGCAGTCCTTCCAGGTCATCAGCAGGATGCAGCAGCGCCCACAGCGCCCACAGCGCCACCGCCAACGGCCCCGCCAATGGCGGTGCCAGTGGCCCATCCTGCAGCAGTTCCGGCCCCGGGCACGACGCTGCCGATGGTAGCCCCGGCAGTGCCACCTGCGATGTCCCCGGTCCCAGCACCCCCGCCGGTGCCGAGTGCGCACTTCCAGCCTCTGCTCACGGCTGCAGTCGCCATCGGATTATTGGTTGCCCTCGTCTTGGGATTCCACTGCAGGACGTTGATTGTCACAACGCCGTCTTTTTCCGCGTACTTCAAGGCGACGGTCTTGCCATTCTCGTCCTTCTCCTGAGAGGGAAGCGCCTGCTTGGTACCGTCCTTGGCGACCACAGCAGAGCCATCCTGGGCAGGCTTGTCGCCCTTGGAAAGACGGAACGCCATGTTGGAGTCATCAACCTTCTTGATGTTCCCCTGAACCTTTGCCACGTCGGCCTGGCTCGCTTGCTGTGACTGAGGGGCAGGTGCTTCGGCCGCCATTGACGCAGCGGCCATACCGCCAAGTAGTCCCAAGGAGAGAGCCGCTCCTGGTGGCGCGGTGATTAGTGTGCATCACGAGAACTTACGGAGGAGGCCGTGGTGATCGCAAACACAGGAGGGTCAATGCTACCAAATAGTTACATAAATTGGCCGTTTGGCTAGACTTCAAAAATTTTGAAATGACCAACCGGTTTGACTTCATCCTCAAACGGGCTTACGGCTTGCAAAGCCGATACACCTTTGGTGGTGGCGCGATAGCCATCATCTCGCGGGATGAGGGTGGGTGGAGGGGGAGCGGAAAAACGCTCATAACAGACATGATGTTAAATATGGGGCGTGAGGTGCAGCTCCACACCCCCCAGAATGGCCGATAATCGGGGCAGAACCTCTCCTTATGCGCTGCGCACGCGCCCGGCGGCGCCCCTCACGCCCCCGTCAACGCGTCCACGAACACCTTCTGGATGTCCTGCGGCGTACGCGCCACATGGGACGAGCCACCGGTGGCTTCCGCGATCTGCTGCAGCACCGTGGCGTCCGCGTCCTTCGAGACCCCCACGGTGATGATCCGCACCGGGTTCTCGGTGTCCTGCTCGGCCTTCAGCGTGCTCAGCAGCTCGTCCAGCGCAATGGAGCCGGGGTCGTGGTTCATGCCGTCGGAGAGCACGATCACCGTGCGCAGGTGATCTGGGGCGTCGTCGTGGAGTACCTGGCGGTAGGCAGCCAGGGTGGTGTCGTACAGCCCTGTGTAGCCGTCCGGGGAGAACGTCAGGGACTGCGCGTCCCGGGAGAGCTGGTCCCGCTGGGTACCGCCGCGCACCGGTGCGGAGAGCTCGCGCACGGGGGTCACCGACCGGTAGTCCTTGTCTCCGTCCAGGTGCCGCTCGAACGTCCAGAGCCCAAGCGCATCGTGCTCGGGGAACAGCCCCACGGCAGTGGCGGCTGCGGCCTTGGTGAGGTCCATGCGCGTGGAGCCGTCGGGCAGTGCCGTGGTGCCCATGGAACCTGAGATGTCGATGGCCACGAGCGCGTGGAAAGGCTCCGCGAGGTGCTGCCACTGCTCCAGGGCATGCGTCAGAGCGGCGTCATCCGCGGTGGGAGCCTCCGAGACGGGGCGGCTGCCCGGGGTGCTGGCCACGAGCGAGGTGTCCGCGTGCTGGGCGCGGTAGTCCTGCCACTCGCCGCGCGTGACCACGGTGGTCGAGGGGTGCTCTGCACCCGCGGCGTAGGCGGGGGCGCTCGGGTCTGCAGGCGCCGGAGAGCTCGGTGCAGGGTCCTCCGCGATCTGCTGCAGGCGCTGTGCTGCGTCCTGGACGGGGGCGGCGTCCCCCTCGGAGCGGGCCCGCCGTTTCAGTGCCTGCTCGGTGACCGACCGGTCCGCCTGGCCGACCTGCACCTCGCCCAGCGCGCGCGAGATCAGCTCGCGGGTCCCGGTGTCCTCGCCCGGGGCGCCCAGCTCCACGGCAGGGTCCTGCAGCACGGCGGACCAGGTCTTCGCGTCCGTCTCGGAGCCGGCGACGACGACGGGCTCGTCACCGCCCCCACTCGTCTCCCCGGAGGCGCCGGACGCCGTCGGAGAGCCGCCGTCCGTGGGATCGCCGCTCGCGTCGTTGTCCCCCCGTGGGATCAAGAAGATCGCGGCGAGCAGGAGCAGCACGGCCACCACCCCGAGGGCCAGCCAGATCAGCAGTGTGCGGCTCAGCCCCCGGCGTTCGGCGCGGTGCGCCCCGCGGTCTCGGTGCATTCCAGGCTCGGTCATCGTCTCGGTCCCCCATCCCAGGCGGCAGGCCTGCGCCGAGGCGCTACCGGGCCCCGACACCCACTCGGAAACCACACTACGTGGCCGGGACCCGGTGCGGGGTCATCCGGGTATCGGCACAGATGGGGACAACGCGTCGGCCACCTGCGGTCCCGGGTCCGCGAGACGGATCAGCTCCGTCATGAGCCGTGACCCGATGCCCTCCCACTGCCGCTCGGGTGCGACCGAGACCGGTCCGATCCCGCGCACGGGGGTTTACCCGCATGCCCCTCCCCGTGGCCTTGAGGCGGACCATGAATTCCGGGCCGTCGTCGTCGGGGAGCGCGCGGCGGATGTCGAGGTTCATGGCGCCACTGCGCGCAGGGTGGCGCAGGGTTCGCCCAACGTTCATTCGAGGGTGCGATGAGAATCGTTCACAGCGCGCTGGGGAATGGTTCTCACCGAGGCGGCCGTTCCGACGAATGCTGGCGCTCTCCTTGGTTTTTGCGAATATGAGCGCGGTGCTACCGATTGGCGGCACCGTCACCTATGGCCTGCGTGCTCTACGATGCGGCAGGCCCAAAGGAGCTAAGACGATGGCAAATGGCAATCGCGCAGTGGTGTTCCACGGCACCGGCAACATGCAGGTGGACACGGTGGAGTACCCAAAGCTCGTCATGCCGAATGGGAAGAAGGCCCCGCACGGCGTCATCCTCAGGATCGTGGCCACGAACATTTGCGGTAGCGACCTGCACATCTACCGCGGCTCGTTCCCCGTGCCTGAGGGCATGCGCATGGGCCACGAGATGACCGGGGAGGTCGTGGAAGTAGGCTCGGACGTCGAGTTCTTGAGCGAGGGGGACCTCGTCTCCGTGCCGTTCAACGTGGCGTGCGGCCGTTGCCGTAACTGTCGTGCCGGACGCACCGAAGTGTGCGAGACCACCAACCCGGACACCGCGTGCGCCGCGTACGGGTTCAACCTGGGCAACTGGGACGGCGGACAGTCTGAGTACATGTTCGTGCCGTACGCGGACTTCCAGCTGCTGCGCTTCCCGGACCGGGACCAGGCCATGGAGAAGATCCGGGACCTCGCTCTCCTCTCCGACATCCTGCCCACCGCATTCCACGGCCTCATGGAGGCGGGCGCCAAGCCCGGTTCTACGGTCTACATCGCGGGCGCCGGGCCCGTGGGCCGCTGCGGGGCCGCCGCGGCACGGCTGCTCGGGGCGTCCTGCATCATTGTGGGCGACTACAGCAAGGAGCGGCTGGATCTCGTGCGGCAGAACGGCTGCGAGACCATCGACCTCTCCGAAGACGTCCCGCTGACCGAGCAGATCGAGGCGATCCTGGGCGAGCCCATGGTCGACTGCGCGGTGGACTACGTGGGCACCGAGGCCCACGGCATCGGCTCCGAGGCGGAGAAGACGGATCCCGCATATGCCGTGAACCAGGTCCTGGACGCCACCCGCGCGGGCGGTGCCACGGGTATCATCGGCGTCTACGGCCCGGATCCGCTGGCGTCCTCGAAGGCGGAGCAGGAGGGTACGTACCCCATCGACTTCGGCAAGGCATGGATCAAGTCCCCGCGCATCTCTGCTGGCCAGGCGCCCATCATGCACTACAACCGTGAGCTCATGATGTCGATCCTCTGGGACCGCATGCCGTACCTGAGCAAGATGCTCAACACCAAGGTCATCAGCCTCGACGAGGTGCCTGAGGCCTACGCGGCCTTCGACGCGGGCTCGGATGACAAGTACATCATCGACCCGCACGGCATGATCAAGGCCTGAGCAGCCACCGTCTGACCGGACCGAGTCCGGACAGACGGAGGAACCGCGGACGACGACGAGCCCCACCGTACGGCACTCACGGTGGGGCTCGTCGCTGCTTGAGAAGGTCTCCGTCAGGCCATGACGGCCTTCAGGTACGGTGCCGTGGCGCTGTCCGCGTGCGCGGCGACGTCGTGCGGCGTGCCCGCCGCGACCACATGGCCGCCGTCGGCTCCCGCACCGGGGCCCATGTCCACCACGTGGTCCGCCTGGGCAACCACGCGCATGTCCAACTCGGCCATGACCACCGTGTTGCCTGCGTCCGCCAGGCCCTGCAGATGGTTCATGAGCCGGTCGCTGTCCGAGGGATGCAACCCGGCGGTGGGCTCGTCCAGCACGTAGAGGGTGTCCCCGCGCGAGGCCCGCTGCAGCTCGGAGGCGAGCTTGACCCGCTGCGCCTCACCGCCGGAGAGCTCCGTGGCGGGCTGGCCCAGCCGGAGGTAGCCGAGTCCCACGTCCCGAAGCACGCCCAGGGTGTGGTGGATGGCGTCCTCGCCCTCGAAGAACGTGTGCGCCTCGTCCACGCTCATGGCCAGCACATCCGCCACGGAGCGCTCCCGCCACAGCACCTCCAGAGTCTCGGCCTTGTAGCGGGTGCCGTGGCAGTCCGGGCAGGGTGCGTAGATGCTCGGCAGGAACAGCAGCTCCACCATCACGCTGCCCTCGCCCTCGCACGTGGGGCAGCGACCGCCGGCCACGTTGAACGAGAACCGCCCGGCCTTGTAGCCGCGCCGTTTCGCCTCGTCGGTTGCCGCGTAGAGCTTGCGGACGGCGTCGAACAGCCCGGTGTAGGTGGCCACGTTGGAGCGCGGGGTGCGCCCGATGGGCTTCTGGTCGATCACGACGACGCGCCGCACGCTCCCCGGCAGGGAGACGACGTGCCCGCGCACCTCGTCCGCGGCGTCGTCGGCGGTCAGCAGGTCCGCCTCCGGGTCCCCGGTGATCTCCGTGTCCTCCTGGCCGCCGTGGCCCAGCCGCTCGCGCACCAGCACCGGCAGCGCCTGACTGACCAGGCTGGACTTGCCCGAGCCGGAGATGCCGGTGACGGCGGTGAGGCACCCAGCGGGGAGGCTCACGTCCAGGCCGCGCAGGTTGTTGCGCGTGACGCCTTCGAGCTGCAGCCACCCCTGCGGCGTGCGGGGCTCGCGCGCCTCGGCCGACGGCGCATGCTCGGCGAAGAGGTAGCGGCGTGTCGCGGACTCGGGAACGTCCGCGAGACCGCTCGGCTTACCGCTGTAGAGCACCCGCCCGCCGCGCTCGCCGGCGTCCGGGCCGATGTCCACGAGCCAGTCCGCCTCGTGGATCACGGTCAGGGAGTGCTCCACCACGAACAGACTGTTGCCGCGATCCTTGAGCCCGTGCAGGATCCCGATGAGCGCGTCCAGATCCCGGGGGTGCAGGCCCGCGGAGGGCTCGTCGAGCACGTAGACCACCCCGAAGAGCTGGGAGGAGAGCTGGGTGGCCAGCCGCAACCGCTGCCGCTCACCACCGGAGAGTGTGGGTGTGGTGCGGTCCAGGGAGAGGTAGCCCAGGCCCAGGTCGATCATGGGCTCCAGCCGCGCCACGAGGTCCGCCGCGAGGCGCTGCGCGGCGGCACGTTTCTCCACCGAGAGGTTCGGGGTGCGCCGGACGTCCGGTGCGGCGTCGTGCGAGGCACCTCCCTCCGCGACCCGCGAGGCGGTGGAGGCGGCGCGGGCCTCGGCGTCGAGCAGGTGGTCCTCCAGGTGCTGGGCCTCACCCGGGGTCCAGTCCTCCGCGGTCACCGAGCGCGCGATCTCCGCCACGCGCGCGAGCGGCAGGTGCGAGAACTCCGCGATGTCCAGGCCCTCGAACGTCACGGACAGGGACTCGTGCTTGATCTTCTTGCCGTGGCACTCCGGGCACAGTTCGCTCGTGAGGTACTGGGCCGCGCGCTTCTTGGTGCTCGGGCTCTTCGCGTTGGCGAAGGTGTCCAGCACGTAGCGCCGCGCCCCGATGAACGTGCCCTGGTACGTGGCCTCCGCACCTTCCTCCTGGGCCTTGCGCGTCTGGTTCGGGGTGAGCCCGCGGTACACGCCCACCGTGGGACGGTCCTCGGTGTAGAGGATCCAGTCCCGGTCCTTCTTCGGCAGGTCCTTCCAGGGAGTGTCCACGTCGTAGCCCAGGGAGACCAGGATGTCCCGCTGGTTCTGCCCCGCCCACGCCACGGGCCAGGAGGCGACAGCGCGCTCGCGGATGGTCAGCGACGGGTCCGGGACCATGGTGTCCTCGGTAACCTCGTAGACCCGCCCGATCCCGTGGCAGGTGGGGCAGGCGCCCTGCACGGTGTTCGCGGAGAAGTCCTCCGCGTAGAGCATGGCCTGATCCGGCGGGTACCAGCCGGCGCGGGAGTACAGCATCCGGACCAGGCTCGACAGCGTGGTCACCGTGGCCACGTCCGAGCGCGCTCCACCCCCGCCGCGCTGCTGCTGGAGCGCGACGGCGGGCGGCAGCCCCTCAATCACGTCAACGTCCGGGACACCCGCCTGGTCGATCAGCCGGCGCGCGTACGGCGCCACGGACTCCAGGTAGCGTCGCTGCGACTCCGCGAACAGCGTGCCGAAGGCGAGGGAGGACTTCCCCGAGCCGGACACCCCCGTGAACACCACGATGGCGTCCCGGGGGAGGTCCAGAGAGACGTCCCGGAGGTTGTTCTGGCGCGCGCCGCGCACCACTACGCCGTGCTGCCAGGATGCGGTGTCGTTCTGTTCAGTAGTCACCTGGTCCACGCTACCCGGGGGTGCCGTCAGACGGAGCGGACCTGCCGTTCGGAGGTGTCCGGCATGGGGGACAACCAGCCATACAGCGTCCTCGGCACCGTCGACATCCCCGCGGGCGCCGCACGACCGCCGACCACGGGGCGCAGTCGAGTGCTGCTCGAACGCCCCGCAGAGCGACCCGGACCGGGGCCGCGCTCGCCCCGATTGAGCACCATGGGAAGGACGTGGAATTCGAGCGCACGGGTAATCTCAACCTGGCCGGGGAGCCTCACCGGGTGCGGTGGCTGAACGAGCCCACTGCCGAGGACGGTTCCAGCGTCTTCCTGGATGAGCGCGCAGTGCGTGGGCAGGTTCGCCCCCACGCACCCCGCCGGCGGTGGAGGAAGCGAACGTGTGCCATGGTCCACCCCGCCAAACTGGCCCGGGTGGTCACGGAGCTGGGTGGCGAGATCCACGAATACAGCCGCGCGACCGACCTGGGCACCTCGGTGACGGCGTGGTGGCCCACACCGACGCCGGGCTCGTGCGGGCGCCTCGCGCCGTGCTGGCCACCAACGTGTTCTCGTCCTGCTCAAGCACAACAGGCTCAAGTCCGCACCGGTCTACGACTACGCGATGATGACCGAGCCGCTCACCGACGGGCAGCTGGACCCGATCGGGGGGCGCAACAGGCAGGGCCTGGCGGATCTGGTCAACCTACCGGCTCAGCGGGGACAACGGGGTCCTCTTCGGCGGCTACACCCCCGCTGCTCAAGACCCTGGGCGCCATGGGCCTCGGCCTCGACTCCTGAGCCCGGCGGGGGGCGGTCCTACCGCGGTCAGAACAGCAGCACCAGCACCACGATGACCGCCACGATCACTGCGAACACGATGGCCCAGTTGCGGGCCACGTGGCGGTCCTCGGCCCGGGTCTGCTCGCTGTCCGGGTCCCGGTCCGCGTACCGGTCGCTGCCCACGCCGTAGTACAGCTCGTTGGTGGACGGTTCGCGCGGGGGCGCCGGCGGTCCGTGGCGGTCGGACGAGCCCGAGGGACTGGACGGGTGGGCGGCGTCGTTCCCGTCCTGGGACTCGCCGCTGGTGGGACGTCCCGAGAGGCTGCCCGGCTCCCAGGTCTGCAGCGGTGCGTTGACGCCAGGGCCTGCGATCGAGTCGCGCACGGGCACGCCCTCACCCGGGTAGCGGTGTCCGGGCCGGGAGGGCTCGTCCAGCTCGTCCTCGCCCAGCATCTCGGAGGCCGGGATGCCGGTGGTCGTGACCGCGGGGCCCTGCGAGCCGACGGGAGCCTGCGGCGTCGGCATCGAACCGGGCGCGGACGCCGCCGCCCCACCGTCCCGGGGGTTGTGCGCCGCCGCGCGCAGCACCTCCGAGAAACGGGCCAGTGGCTCCCGCTGTGCGGGTGCCACGTCGTGGGCGACCTGGTCCGCGCGATCCGCGACGGAACGCAGCACTGCAGCGTCGGACAGCCCGAGATCCCGGGCCGCCATGGCGAGTTCGAGGGGCGGGTGAGAAGGGTCCGCGGTGGTGGCCCACTCCAGCAGGCCGGTGCGGACGAGGGAGGACAGGGATTCCCGCAGGGCGGGCTGGAGCGCCGGGACGTCCGCGAGCGCGAGCAGTTCGAGTGGCGGGGTGCTGCCGTAGCCGTGGGCGGCCTGGTCCAGCGGGCCGCGGTGGCCGAAGAGGGCTGCGAGCATGGCGGCCGCCGCGTACCGGTCCTCCACAGTGCGCACGTCCGAAACGCGGCGCATCAGTTCCGCCTGGGCAGGGGAACCCGCCTGGCGGACCGTGTCCAGCAGTGCGGGGTCCGCGCGCACCAGCCGCGCCGGTTCCTGCAGGGCCCGGGCGAGCTCCGGATCCAGTGAGTCACTCATGGCGTCCGCCTTTCTCAGTCGTGGAGAAAGCCTACGGGAGGTCGAGGGCGCGGTGCGGGTCTAGGGTGATCGACTGTGACCCGCACCCCATCTTCGCCGACGCGCAATGCCCCCGGAATCCTGCTGGCGGTGCTCATGGCCGCAATGGCCGCCGGGCCGGTGTTCAACTACGGGGTGGGTGCGCTGAGCGCCACCATCGTGGAGAGCTACGGGATCACCGAGGGGCAGTATGGGTTCATCATCACGGCGGTGTTCGTGGTAGCGGGTCTCGCGGCGCCACTGCTGGGAGTGCTCGCGGACCGCATCGACACCCGCGTGCAGCTCACCCTGATCTTCGGGGGTGTGCTGGTGGCGTTCCTGCTCAGCGCCACGTGGCAGTCCTACGCCATGCTGCTGGTTGCGGCCCTGATTGCGGGTCTCGCGCAGTCCTTCTCCAACCCGGTGACCAACCGCATCGTCGCGCAGCGCGTGCCGCTGGCCCAGCGCTCCGCGTGGATGGGGTGGAAGCAGTCCGGGGTGCAGGTGGGTCTGCTGGTCGCGGGCCTCACGTTCCCGGTGGCGGGCGCGGCGTTCGGCTGGCGGGGTGCCGCACTGTTCGGCGCGCTGCTGTGCGTTCCCCTGCTCGTCACGGGGTGGACCGTGGTCACCCGGCTGCAGCGCCGCGCCCGCGAGAACACCCCGACGACGCCGCCCGCTCCCTCTCCCGCCGCACCCTCCGCCACGGCGTCGTCGGGGGCGCTGCCGCCCGCGGTGTGGCTGCTGACGCTGACGTCCTTCCTCAACGCGGTGGGCACGCAGGGCGTGAACGTGTACGCGTCCCTGTTCGCGGTGCGTGCCATGGGGTACACCGTCACGGTGGCCGGGCTCCTTCTGGGCGCGATGGGAGTGATCGGGATCGGAAGCCGGATCGGGTGGGGCCGGGTGAGCGGCAGGCTCGGCAGACCCGCACCGCTGATCCAGGTCATGAGCCTGGGCGGGATCGTGGGGCTCGGGCTGCTCGTGCTCGCGGAGACGACGCAGCAGCACTGGCTCATGTGGCTGGGCGTCGCCTTCCACGCCGCGCTGCCGCTGGCCGCAAACGTTGTGATCAACTCGGGAATCGTCGCCGCCGTGTCCGGGGAACGGATCGGTGTGGCGTCCGGACTGGTGGCCACCGGGATGTACCTGGGCTTCGCGCTGGGGCCCGTGGTGGTGGGCCAGCTCGTGGACCTCACGGAGGCGTTCACCGCCGGATGGGCCGCCGTCGCTGGGGCATACGTGCTGTGCTTTGTGGCCGCGCTGGTGCTCGGGCGGGTGCAGGCACGCAGAGCCTGAGATGTGAACGGGGCCCGGGGCGCGCAGCGCTCGCTTGGGCCTGGTCCCCCGGCCCGTTGCTTGTGGGAAACCGCACGGGGAGGCGGCCCTGCCGCGTGCCCCGGCCCCCGCACATGTGGTGCGATGGACCCATGAGCACACCTCGCACGGACCTCTCGCAGACCCTCCCCCGCCTGGATGGCAGCAGCTACAGCGCGTACAAGCAGCTCAAGGGTTTGTGGCGGCTCGGGGAGGTGGAGCTCGTCCTGGACCGCGTGCAGTCGGACCCGTACGCCCCGCCGTCCCTCGCGCGCGTGCGGCTGCCCCTGCGCAGCACGGGGATCCCGAGTGGGCTGATCGCCTCGAAGGACCGACGCGTGGCGGCCGGGGACTTCCTCACCCGGCAGTTCTCCCGTGCCGCCCGTGAGCTGGGCCCGCGCGGTGGCAAGGACTCGGGCGGGATCTCCATCCAGAGCACTGGCCAGGAGATCCTCGAGCGCTCGTCCGTCCTGGTGCCGGACCCCGCGGCCACGGATGCGCACGTGGAGGTGCGCTGCGAGATCGCCCTGCCCGCCGCGGGCCGCCGCATCAGGGGCCATGCCGCGCACCGGCTGCTCACCGAGGTGCTGCCGGGCGTCGTCGAGCGCGCGCTGCGGTACGAGAACCTGGACGCCCACGCCCTGCAGGCCCACGTGACCTCCCACCTGGACGCCCAGCACCTGCGGAAGCAGCTGCCGCAGCGTGGACTCGTGGCGTTCGTCGCGGACAGCGCCGTGCTGCCGCGCGCCTCGGGGCACCGGGACGAACCGCTGGCCCGGGGCGCCGTCCCGTTCGAGACGCCTCCGGAGCTGCGCGTGGAGCTCGAGCTCGAAGACGGGTCGACCGTGAGCGGCATGGGGATCCCCGAGGGCGTCACGGTGGTCGTGGGTGGCGGCTACCACGGCAAGTCCACGCTGCTGCAGGCCCTGGAGCGCGGGGTCTACAGCCACGTGCCTGGCGACGGCCGCGAACGCGTGGTCACCCTGCCGAGCGCCATGTCCGTGCGCGCGGAGGACGGCCGGGCCGTGAACCACACGGACGTCTCGCCGTTCATCAACAACCTGCCCACCGGCGCGGACACCCGCGACTTCAGCACGTCCAACGCCTCCGGCTCCACGTCCCAGGCGGCCGCCACTGTGGAGGCCGTCGAGGCACAGGCGGCGGTGCTCCTGCTGGACGAGGACACGTGCGCCACCAACCTCATGGTGCGGGACGAGCGGATGAGGGCCATGGTTCCGGGCGAACGCGAGCCCATCACCCCGTTCGTGGACCGCGTGGGCGCCCTCTACACGGAGCGTGGGGTGTCTTCCATCCTGGTCACGGGGGGCTCCGGGGCGTTCCTGGACGTCGCGGACCTGGTGGTGGCCATGGACGCCTACCGCGCCGTGGATGTCACCGACCGCGCCCGGCAGGTGGTGCGGGACTTCCCGCGCCCCGAGGACATTTGTCCTGCGGCATCCTTCGGGGAGATCCGCCCGCACGTTCCTGGCGGTGCCTCGGAAGCACCCGGCACGGTCCCGGCCGAACGCGGTGCCACCCCGTCCGGACCAGGTGCCGCGGGGCACGACGCCTCCCGGCCCGGTCCGCGCCATGGCGCCACCCAGCGGGGCGGCAGGGACAAACCCGCTCGCGCTCGCGGTCTCGACACCATCCAGTGGGGCCGCGAGGACGTGGACCTCTCCGCTCTGAGCCAGCTCGTGGACCCTTCGCAGACGGAAGCGATTGCGCGGCTTCTGGAGGAGGTCGAGCGCACGGCCGACGGCCGCACTCCTCTGACCGAGCTGGTGGACGCGGCACTGGAGCGGGTGGTGCGGGACGGACTGGACGCCCTGGCCCACCACCGCGGCCACCCGGGCCATCTGGCCCTGCCCCGTGCGCAGGACGTGGTGGCGGCCTACCACCGGGTGCGCCGATGAGGGGCAGCGCGTGATCTCGGCAGCGGTGTGCGTCCCCTCGTACGGCTGCTCCCTCGGGGCAGAGGAGGGGCAGAAATCCGCGGCGGTGGAGCGCCGGCGGTGCACAGGCCGAGACTCGCGGAGGAGAAGGGGAGGAGAGACGCGCAGGTGGGGAGCGACGTCGTCCGGGGTTAGTTATCCACCGCGCGGCGAATGTCCTCCAGCGAAGTCAGCTCGCCCGCGTTGATGCGTTCGCGCACCGACTCGTACTGCTCCTGGGAGGACGCGAACGGGATCTCTCGCCCCTGGGCGTCCAGCAGGCGGCCGTCCACGAACTGGTCGCCGTCCTGCAGTGCGCCGGCCTCGCGCGGGGAGAGCACCCGCAGCCCCACGGTGTTCATGCCCATGGCCTCGGTGGTGCGCCGGCTGCGGCCCACCTCGTTGAAGAAGAAGTTCAGGAGCAGCGCGGCCACGGCGGCGGACGAGATACCGGAGGAGAAGATGATGCCCACCCAGTCGGGGAACGCGTCGTAGAAGGTGGGGACCACGATTGGGACCATGCCGAAGGACAGGGAGACGGCCACGATGATCAGGTTCATGCCGCCCCGGTAGTCCACGCGGGCCAGCGTGCGGATGCCCGAGGACATCACGGTGCCGAAGAGCACAAAGCCCGCACCGCCCATCACCGGCAGGGGGATGGCGGCGATGACCTGGCCGAGCACGGGCAGCATGCCCAGTAGCACCATGAACACGCCGCCCAGTGCCACCACGTAGCGGCTCTTGACCTTGGTGATCGCCACCAGCCCCACGTTCTGCACGAACGCCGTCTGCGTGAACGAGTTGAACACGGGTGCTACGGCGGAGGAGAGCATGTCCGCGCGCAGCCCGTCCGCGATGCGTGCGGAGTCGATCCGCGAGCCCGTGATCTCGGACAGGGCCAGGATGTCAGCGGTGGTCTCCGCCATGTTCACCAGGATCACAATGCCCATGGCCACGATCGCCGCCATGTGGAACGTGGGCGCACCGAAGTGGAACGGCGAGGGCAGTGCGACCCACGGCCCCTGACCCACCTGCGAAAAGTCCGCCATCCCCGTGGCCCACGCGAGCACTGTGCCGGCCACGATGGCCACAAGGATGGCCAGACGCGAGAGCACGGCACCCCCGAACTTCGAGAGCAGCAGCACGGCGAGCAGGGTGAACCCGGCCAGGCCGATGTTGGCGAGGGAGCCGTAGTCCGGTGCGGCGGCGTCGTCGCCCATGGACCACCCGGCCGCCACCGGGACCAGGGTGACGCCGATGGTCGTGATGATGGAGCCCGTGACCACGGGTGGGAAGAAGCGCAGCACGCGGGCGAAGAACGGTGCCACCAGGAAGCCGAACGCGGAGGCCACCATGATGGAGCCCATCACCGACTGCATCCCGCCACCGGTGGCCAGCACGGAGAGCATCGTGGCGATGCCCGTGAAGGACACCCCCTGCACGAGCGGCAGCTGCGAACCCACCCGCGGCAGCCCCCACGACTGCAGGAACGTGGCGAAACCGCCCACGAACAGGGCGGCAGCCACCAGCAGGGCTGTGGTCGAGGCGTCGTACCCGGCGGCACTGGCCACCACGAGCGGAACAGCGATCAGCCCGCCGTACATCGTCAGGATGTGCTGCACCGCGTACGCCACCGTGCGCCCGGCCCCCAGCCGTTCGTCCTCCGGGCGGGCGACCCGCTCGCCGGGCAGGGTGGACGGTGCTGAACTGGCCATGGGGATCCTCGATCAGGAAGGGCAGGAGGGGACAGGGAAAGTGTAGGCGCGGTGGGACCGGGTTCCGATCTGGGGCAGGGAGGGCAGAGCGACCGGGCGGCACCGTGGGCCGGACGGCTGCACGTGCGTGCCGTGAAAACCGACTAACCTACGGGAATGGCCTTTCACGCGGACTCCACCGAACTGGACAACAAGGAAATCCTGACCTGGGAGGGGTTCGGCGCCGCCAGCCGTGAACTCGCCCAGCAGATCGTGGACTCGGAATTTGTGCCGGACATCATCATCGCGGTGGCGCGCGGTGGTCTGCTGCCCGCCGGGGCGCTGTCCTACGCAATGGGCGTGAAGCTCTCGGACGCCGTGAACGTCGAGTTCTACACGGACGTCCACGAGACCCTTCCGGACCCGGTGCTGCTCGCCCCCATGCTGGACACGGACTCCATCAGCGACAAGAAGGTCCTGGTCGTGGACGACGTCGTGGACTCCGGACGCACCCTTTCCCTCGTCCTGGAGCTGCTGCGCGGCTATGGCGCCGAGTGCCGCTCCGCCGTGGTCTACGAGAAGCCCCGCTCGGAGGTCCGTCCAGACTTCTCCTGGAAGTCCACGGACGAGTGGATTGTCTTCCCGTGGTCCGCGCAGGAGCCGGTGGCCAAGCAGGGCTGATCCGCCCGTCGACGCCGCCCCGCGCGCTGCAGAAGCTCAGCAGGTGCCGTCTACCGAACAGCAGATGGCACCTGCTCCGTTAAAGCACGCGATTGCGGGGGGCGGGGCGTGGGGGTGCTGGTGCGTGAGGTGCTACTTCTTGACCCGCTCCCACACCAGCCCGGCCGTGGCCTCCGCAATGGCCCGCTCCTCGTCCGTGGTCACCACGAGGACCTCGATTGCGGAGGTCTCCGTACTGATGCGGGCCACGTCCCCCCGGGGGGCTCCGTTGAGCGTGGGGTCCAGGGTGATCCCGAGCGCGCCCAGCTGGTCGCACACCAGGGCGCGGAACTCGGGGGAGTTCTCGCCGATGCCCGCGGTGAAGATCAGCGCGTGGGCTCCACCGACTGCCACGTGGTAGCCGCCGATGTACTTCGCCAGGCGGTAGGCGGCCATGTCCAGCGCGATCTGCGCCCGCCGGTCCCCGGAGCCGGCCCGCTGCGCCACGGCCCGCATGTCCGAGTTCCCGCAGACGCCCTGCAGACCGGACTCGTTGTTGAGGATCCGGTTCATGTCCTGGGCGCTCATCCCGGGGTTGCGCTCCAGCATGGCGGTGACCACGGAGGGGTCCAGGTCCCCGCTGCGGGTGCCCATGACCAGTCCGGCCAGGGGGGTGTAGCCCATGGAGGTGTCGTAGGAGCGGCCCTCGCGGATGGCGGTGGCCGAGGCGCCGTTGCCCAGGTGGGCCACCACGGCGTTGAACTGCTCCCGCGGGATGCCCAGGAACTCGCAGGCCTTGCCGGTCACGTAGTCGTGCGAGGTGCCGTGGAACCCGTAGCGGCGCATCCCGTCCATCTCGTACCACTGCTCGGGAATGGCGTAGCGCCAGGCCTTCTCGGGCATCGTGCGGTGGAAGGCGGTGTCGAACACGCACACCTGCGGCATGCCCGGATACGTCTTCTGGATGGCACGCAGCCCGAGGGCGTGCGCGGGGTTGTGCAACGGGGCGAGCGGTGCGAGGCGCTCGATCGCGCGGATGATCTCGTTGTTGACCAGCACGGGCGCGGAGAAGCGCTCGCCGCCGTGGACCACGCGGTGCCCCGCGGCGTCAATGGTGCGCCCGCCGAGCTCCTCGTCCAGGCGACGCGAGAGGATCTGCAGGGCCTGGGTGTGGTCCTTGACGTCCGAGGTGCCGATGTTCTCGATGAGCCCCTTGGTGATCACCTCACCGCCTGCCATGCCCGCGGTGGCCGTGGCGAGGGGGACGTTCTCGTTGATCGCGGGCATGGAGGAGGTGTACACGCTGGGCTCGGAGCCCTCCGGCGTGACCTCCCGCACCTGGTACTTGATGGACGAGGAACCGCAGTTGACGACGAGCACGAGCATGACGAGATCCTCCGGGATCGGCGGGCGGGCGAACACCTCCGATTTTCTCACGGCCCCCCGCTGGGTCCGCCGCGAGTCGGCCACGCCGCAGTGGGCCGGGCAGGGGATACGGCTCAACGCCGTGGTGCCGGGGGTGGTGACCGGCCCCGTGCTGCTGTGGCTCGCGAACCCCGCGAACGCCCACACCACGGGCCAGACCATCGTCTGCGACGGCGGCGCGGACATGGTGCTGCGCGGTGACGACGTCTGGGCCTGGAACGACACGATCCGGGACTGACCCGCCCGGGCAACGCCGTCGTCCCGTGGGGCCCCGCGGACGACGGCGCTCGCGGCCTTCCCGGCGCAGCCCACCGGCGTGCCCCCGGACGCGACACGCGTTGGCGTGACCCCGCCAGTACGACTCCCGGCGCGGCGGGCTCAGCCCCGCGGGCTCACAGCGTCTGCGCCTGGATCGCGGTGATGGCCACCGTGTTGACGATGTCGTCCACGGTGCAGCCGCGGGAGAGGTCGTTCACGGGCTTGCGCAGTCCCTGCAGCACGGGGCCCACGGCCACCGCGCCCGCGGACTGCTGCACGGCCTTGTAGGTGTTGTTGCCGGTGTTCAGGTCCGGGAACACGAACACGGTGGCCTGCCCCGCGACGTGCGAGCCCGGCAGCTTGGACCTGGCTATCGAGGCGTCCACGGCAGCGTCGTACTGGATGGGGCCCTCCACCTCGAAGTCCGGGTTCGCGGCGCGCACGAGCTCGGTGGCCGCGCGCACCCGCTCCACGTCCTCGCCGGAGCCGGAACCGCCGGTGGAGTAGGAGAGCATGGCCACGCGGGGGTCCACGCCGAACTCGCGGGCGGTCTGCGCGGAGGCCAGGGCGATGTCCGCGAGCTGCCGCTCGTCCGGGTTCGGGTTTACAGCGCAGTCGCCGTAGACGAGCACGCGGTCTGCGAGCAGCATGAAGAACACCGAGGAGACGATGTTCACGCCCTCCCGGGTCTTCACAAACTCGAGGGCCGGGCGGATGGTGTTCGCGGTGGTGTGTGCGGCGCCGGAGACCATGCCGTCCACGTCCCCCATCTGGACCATCATGGTGCCGAAGTAGGAGCCGTCCATCATGCGCTCGAGCGCCTGCCCCGTGCTCACGCCCTTGTGGGAGCGCAGCCGCACGTACTCGTCCGCGTACTTCTCGCGCAGGGCGTCGTCGTGCTGGAAGTCCACGAGGTCCAGGCCGTCGGCGTCGAAGTCGAGCTCGATGCCCTCGGACTGCGCGAGCGATCGGACCGTCTCGGGATCGCCCAGCACGGTGAGGTCGCAGAAGTTGCGCCGGTGGATGAGCTCCGCGGCGCGCAGGATGCGGGGGTCGTCGCCCTCGGGCAGCACGATCCGCTTGCGGTCCGCCCGCGCGGACTCCACGAGCTCGTGCAGGAACCGCAGGGGGGTGCGCCGCACGGGCCGCGGCAGGGTGAGCCGCCCCGAGAGCTCGTCGCTGTCCACGTGCTCCGCCCACGCGCCGCGCGCGGCGGCGATCTTGCGGGAGTGCGCGCCGGCCAGGGTGCCGCGCGTGCCGGCCACGGCCTGCGCGGTGGTGAAGGTGTCCCGCTCGGTGGTCAGCACGGGGAACGGAGCCGCGCCCAGCAGCGAGCCCACCGCGCCGGCGGGCCGGAAGCCTCCGGTCAGCAGCATCCCGGCGGGCACCGGCAGCGTGGGCGCCAACGACGACGCCAGGGTTGCCGAGACCACGTCCGTCCGGTCCCCGGGGGTGATCACCAGGTCCCCGTCCGCAATCTGGTCCAGGAAGTTCCCGGCGGTCATCGCGGCCACCTTCACGGCCTTGATGTCGCGGTCCAGGGGCGTGGAGTTGAAGTCCGTGCCGTAGCCCTGGGCATCCACGAGCTCGGCGACGGTGGGGTTCGAGATCGCGGGGATCTCCGGGATCACGTACGCGGGGAGGTTGTGGTTGCCGGGCTTGGCCTCCCGGCGGATCTGCTCCGCCTGCTCCGGGTCCGCGCGGTTGACGATCACGGCGTAGATGTCGCACCCGGCCTGGCGCAGCTCGGTGCGGGTCACGTCGATCGCGTTGAGCACGTCCTTCACACGCCCGGACTCGTGGGCTCCGATCACCGCGGCCACGGAGCAGCCCATGTTGTTGGCCAGGCGGGCGTTGAGGTCGAACTCGGCGGTGACAGCGTTGTGGGCCAGCAGGTCGGTGCCGTCCACGACGATCACATCGCACTCCAGCGCCATCTCGGAGTACACGGCCATGGCGGCGGAGTCGAGGTCGTCGTGCTCACCGGAGGCGAGGATCTCGCGGCAGCGCTCCAGAGACACCGCGCCCCGGCACCGGGAGTCCGGGAGGTCGAAGGTGCGCTTCATGAGCTGCAGGACGGAGTCGTCTTCCGGTGCCGCGCCGTCGAAGACCGGACGAAAGAAACCCAGGGCGTCCGTGCGCTTGAACATGGTGTCCGCGAGGCCCAGTGCCACCAGCGTCTTGCCGCTCCGCGGTGTCATGGCGGAAATGTAGATGCCCTGCGTCATGGAACGTGCTCCCTCGCGATCGGTCGGCTGTGCCTCCAGTCTATGGACCGGGGTGGGGGGGTCGCGCCCGCGCAGTGCCGGTGCCACACTGGTTACATGCTGGTTGCCTTCTCAGTCTCCCCGAGCGGTGGGGACAATCCCGATGCCTCCGTCCACGACGCCGTCGCCGCGGCCGTCCACGTGGTGCGCGAGTCGGGACTGCCCAACCGCACCGACTCCATGTTCACCACCATCGAGGGTGAGTGGGACGAGTGCATGGCGGTGGTCAAGGAGGCCACCGCCGCCGTGGCCGAGTACGGCCCGCGCGTCTCGCTCGTGCTCAAGGCGGACATCCGCCCCGGCCACACCGGTGAGCTCACGGGCAAGCTCGAGCGCCTGGAGTCCGCGCTGCACAGCCACGAACTTGGCCGCTCGAAGGAGCGCCGAGGGATCACCGCAGGGGGTTTCGACGGCGCCGCCGGGCAGGATTCCGACGGCCAGGATTCGGCGGCTCGACGCACTGCAGGCAAGCACGCCGCCGAGCGGAACGAACCGTCCGCGGACGGCCGGCAGTGACCCCTCGCCGCGCTCTGTGAGCAGGAAGGGCCAGAAGAAGAACCGGAAGCAGGCTGCTGAACCCGCGCGGGTGACGTCGTCGGACGCCCCCGGTCTCGTGGAGCGCACCTGGGTCACGGACACCGGCACTGTGGAGCTGCAGCAGGACACGTACGTGCCTGGCGCGTGGGTGCTGCGCGTGAACGGGGTGCCGTCCTCGCACATCGTTCCGGACCACCCGGAGCAGCTGGAGTTCGAGTACATGCGCTGGTTCTCCGCGGTGGCCGAGGAGCACGTCTCTTCCCGCCTGGATCCCACCGCGCTACGCGTGCTGCACCTGGGCGGTGGCGCGTGCTCGATGGCCCGCTACCTCGCGTGGCGCTACCCGCAGGCGCGGCAGGTGGTCGTGGAGCTCGACGCCGCCCTCGCCCGCCTGGTGCGCGAGTGGCTGGACCTGCCCCGCGCGCCCCTGCTGCGGATCCGGGCGGGGGAGGCCCGCGCGGTGACCGAGTCCCTCTCTGAGGGGTCACGGGACCTGGTGATCCGCGATGTCTTCGCCGGTGAGCAGACGCCTGGGCACCTGCGCACACTGGAGTTCGCGCACCACGTGGACCGGGTGATGGCCCCGGCCGGTCTCTACCTGCTCAACGTGGGGGACACCCGCAACCTCAAGGGGACGCGCGCGGAGATCGCGGCGCTGCTGGAGGTCTTCGAGCACGTGGCCGCCGTGGCGGACGCCGCGATGCTCAAGGGCCGCCGCTACGGCAACGTGGTGCTCGCCGCTTCCCACGCACCGCTGCCGCAGGCCGGTTCCGCCGACGCCGCCGCGCTGGCCCGCGAGCTGCTCGTCGGTTCCCTGCCGGCCCAGTACAAGGACACCGCGTGGTGCCGCGAACTGGCCGCCGGCACCCAGCCGTGGCACGACAAGCCGGCGGACCCGGTGCCCGAGGGGCCGGTGGCGGGCGGGGACGACGCCGCGTAGCGCCGTCGTCGTCAGGGAACGGGCGTCAGGCCGCCCAGCCCTCGATGACGCCCACGCCGAAGAACATCACGAAGGCCAGCGCCACCACGTACATCAGCGGGTGGATGTCTTTTGCGCGGCCCTGGACGAGACGGATGAAGACGTAGGAGACGAAGCCCGCGCCGATGCCGTCCGCGATGGAGTAGGTGAACGGCATGACGGCGAAGGTGAGGAAAGAGGGCACGGCCACGCCCCAGTCCTGCCAGTCGATGTCGACGACGTTGCGGGCCATCAGGAAGCCCACGACGACCATGGCGGGGGCCACGGCCTCGAACGGGACCAGGCTGACCAGTGGCGTCAGGAACATCGCAGCCAGGAACAGTGCGCCCGTGACGACGTTCGCGAGACCCGTGCGGGCGCCGTCGGCGATGCCCGTGGAGGACTCCACGAAGATCTGGTTGGAGGACGCGGACCCGGCGCCACCGGCAACGGCACCCAGCGCGTCCACGAGCAGCACACGGTCCACGTGCTCGATCTGGCCGTCCTCGGCCACAAGACCGGCCTGCTGGGAGAGCCCGACCATCGTGCCCATCGCGTCGAAGAACACGGACAGCAGGATGGTGAAGATCAGCAGCAGGCAGGAGATCGCCCCGAGCTGCTGGAACGCCTCCAGGGGCGCCGCCGAGCCGATCAGGGAGAGGTCCGGGAGGCCGAAGAACCCGTCCGGAGTGGCGGGCACCACGAGCGACCAGCCGTGCGGGTTCTCGGTGGAGGATCCCGAGGGTGCCACCGCCTCCAGCACGTGCGCCAGGACGGTGGTGAGCACCACCGAGATCAGGATTCCGCCCTTCACGTTGCGCACCATCAGCGCCACGGTCAGCAGCAGCCCCACCACGAAGGTCAGAGTGGGCCACCCGAAGAGCTGGCCCCCGCTGCCCAGCTGCACGGGCACGGTGGTCCCGGCGGCGTCCGGCATGCGGCGCACGAACCCGGCGTTGACAAAGCCGATCAGGGCGATGAACAGCCCGATGCCCACCACGATGGCCGTCTTCAGCGACGCCGGCACCGCGTTGAACACGGCGGTGCGGAAGCCGGTGAGCACCAGCACCACCATGATCACGCCGGCCCAGATCACCAGGCCCATCACCTCGGGCCACGTGAGCCCTGGGTTGGTGGCGATGGTGACGGCGAGGAACGCGTTTACGCCCAGCCCCGCGGCCATGCCGAACGGGGACCGGGCCCACACGCCCATGACGATGGTCATCACGCCGGCCACCAGGGCCGTCACGGCGGCCACCCGCGCGCCACCCAGGGTGTTGCCCGCCGCGTCCTGGCCGTAGCCGAGTACCAGCGGGTTGAGCACCACGATGTAGCTCATGGCGATGAACGTGGCCACGCCACCGCGGACCTCCCGGCCCACAGTGGAACCGCGCCGGGTGATGGAGAAGAAGCGGTCCAGCCCGCCTCGGGGCTCGCTGCGCTGAGCGGGCGGGGTGGATGACGACATAGGGATCCTCACGGGTGGGCGCGTTCGGGCGCCGAACGGGACGGGTGGGGGATGTTTGTGTAGAAATACTACGACGACGCCGCCCGCGTACCGTGCTGCCCCGCCGGTTCCGCAGGGCGGGGCGCGCATGTGGTGCGGGCGGCCACGCGAGCTCCTCCGCGTGGTTAGGCAAGACTGACCCGCGTTCACTACCGTTGATCCCAGTCCCTGCCAGCACGCGGGATCCGTGTGCGCGTCGAAAGGAGTCACCACCGTGACAACCCCCAGCTCCCGCCCGCTCCGCGTGGCCGTGATCGGTGCAGGCCCCGCCGGCATCTACGCCGCGGACATGATCACCAAGACCGAGGCGGTGCGCGAGGGTGAGATCGAGGTCAGCGTGGACCTCTTCGACCGCTACCCCACCCCCTTCGGCCTCATCCGCTACGGGGTGGCCCCGGACCACCCCCGCATCAAGGGGATCGTCACCGCGCTGCGCTCGATCCTCAGCCGCGGGGACATCCGCTTCTTCGGCAACGTGGAGTACGGCCGGGACATCACCCTGGGTGAGTTCCTGACCCACTACGACGCCGTCATCTTCGCCACCGGCGCCGTCAACGACGCCCCGCTGGACATTCCCGGCGCGGACCTGGACGGCTCCTACGGCGCCGCCCGCTTCGTCGCCTGGTACGACGGGCACCCGGACTACCCCCGCACCTGGCCGCTGGAGGCCAAGGAGATCGCGGTCATCGGCAACGGCAACGTGGCCCTGGACGTTGCGCGTGTGCTGTCCAAGCACGCCGAGGACATGCTTGTCACCGAGATCCCGGAGAACGTGTACGAGGGGTTGCGGAAGTCCCCGGTCACGGACGTGCACATCTTCGGACGCCGCGGCCCCGCCCAGATCAAGTTCACGCCCCTGGAGCTGCGCGAGCTGGCGAAGTCCCGGGACGTGGACATCGTGGTCTACGACGAGGACTTCGAGTTCGACGAGGCCTCCGAGAAGGCCATGGCGGAGAACAACCAGACCAAGGTCATGATGAAGACCTTGCAGAAGTGGCGCGAGGACGACTCGCCCAAGACGGCCTCGCGCCGGTTGCACCTGCACTTCCTGCAGACCCCGGAGGAGATCCTCGGGGACGAGAACGGCAAGGTGCGGGGCATCCGCATGGAGCGCACCCGCCTCAACGGGGACGCATCCGTGACGGGCACCGGAGAGTACACGCAGTACCCGGTGCAGGCTGTCTACCACGCGATCGGCTACCTGGGCTCGCCGCTGCCCGAGCTGCCCTTCGACCCCGAGCGCGGGGTGATCCTCAACGAGGAGGGCCGCGTGGTGGACGCCGACGGCGCCCCGCTGCCCGGCGTGTACGCCACCGGCTGGATCAAGCGCGGACCGGTGGGTCTGATCGGTGCCACCAAGTCGGACGCGCTGGAGACCGTGAACCACCTGATCGAGGACCACGCCTCCCTGGCGGACCCCGAGAACCCCGAGCCCGAGGCCGTGGTGGCGCTGCTCGAGGAGAAGGGCGTGCCCTACACGACGTGGGAGGGCTGGCTCGCCCTGGACGAGCACGAGCAGGGTCTCGGCCAGGCCTCGCAGGACGCCCAGGGCAACCCGCGTGAGCGCGTGAAGGTCGTGGAGCGGGACGAGATGGTGGCGGTCTCCCGCGGAGCTGTCCAGCAGTAGCGCCCATCGGGTCGTCCTCCCCTCCCCTGCACGCCGTTGGGCCGCCGCCTGCCCAGGCGCGCAGTGGGATCGGGTTGTGTGTCCTTGAGTGACGTGACGCATAGGCCTCAGCTCCCTCAGCCGTAGCGTGGCCTGGACCGGACAGCTACGACAGGAGTGTTTCCCATGGCCCCGATTTCCCTCCACTGGTTCCTCCCCACCGCGTCGGATTCCCGCGGCATTGTGGGCGGAGGCCACGGGGCGAGCATTCAGGCCACGGAGACCCTGCGTGGACCGCGTCTGCCCTATTTGGTGCAGGTGGCGCAGGCGGCGGAATACAACGGTTTCGAATCCGTGCTCTCGCCCACGGGCCTGTGGTGCCAGGACGCCTGGTTGACCACGGCCGCCATCTCCCAGCACACGGAAAGACTCAAGTTCCTCGTGGCGTTGCGTCCCGGAGCCATGTCCCCCACCCTGGCGGCCCAGATGGCGGCCACGTACCAGGACCTCACGGGGGGACGGCTCAACGTCAACGTGGTGGCCGGTGGGGAGTCCACCGAGCAGCGCGCCTTCGGAGACTTCCTGGACAAAGACGGTCGCTACGCTCGGACCGGAGAGTTCCTGGACATCGTGTCCCGCCTGTGGGATCACGAGCCACCCTTCGACTACCGAGGTGAGCACCTCGCCGTGGAGCAGGCCAGGCTGGACTTCCCGCCTGCGCCCCGTCCGCAGGTGTACTTCGGGGGTTCCTCCGCAGCTGCGGCCACCGTGGCTGCGGAACACGCGGATGTCTTCCTCACGTGGGGTGAACCACCGCAACAGGCAAAGGAGAAGATCGACCGGATCCGTGAACTCGCAAGGGCACGCGGACGCAGCGTGCGCTTTGGCATCCGTCTGCACACCATTTCGCGGGAGACGTCGGCTCAGGCATGGGCGGTGGCCGAGGGCATGCTCGCGGGCGTGGACGAACGGATGATCCAGGAGCAGCAGGAAGCGCTGCGCCGTTCAGAGTCCGAGGGGCAGCGCCGGATGCTGGATCTGCACGGTGGTTCCGCAACCAAGTTGCAGGTCCACCCCGGCCTGTGGGCAGGAGTGGGCCTGCTGCGTGGTGGAGCGGGGACGGCCATGGTGGGGTCCCACCGGGAGGTGGCCGACCTCATCGCGGAGTATGTTGCCGCGGGCATCGACGAGTTCGTGCTCTCCGGATACCCGTGCCTCGAGGAGGCCTACTGGTTCGGCGAGGGCGTCCGTCCGCTCCTCCAAGCCGACGGTCTGCTCTGAGCAGTGCAGGCTCCGCGCAGGGGCGGAACGAGCGGGCATCAGAGTCCCAGCAGCCTCCGGAGGTGGGGGTTGAGCAGGGTGCCCTGGGGGTCCATGGCGGCGCGCAGGGTGAGGAACTCGTCCCACTGGGTGTAGAGGGGCGCGAGTTCCTCGGCGGTGCGGGTGTGCAGCGTGCCCCAGTGGGGGCGGCCGCCGTGGTCCACGAGGATCTGCTCGGCGGCGGTGAGGAAGGTCTGGCTGGGGCGCCGGCCGTACTGGCGCAGGTTGATCCACCCCGTGTACCGGCCTCCCGCGGGGGAGAGGTGCCCCTGGTCCGGCGGGGAGCAGCGCACGGTCATGGGGAACGCGAGGTCGTACACGTGCGCGTCCACCAGGGTGCGCAGCTCCCGCACCGCGGAGGCGGTGGCCTCCAGCGGCAGGGCGTACTCGGTGGCCACGTAGCGCACCGGGCGGGCCACCGTGAACACGCGGTAGGACACGTCCGTGTAGCGCCGGGAGCTCTCCGCGAGGGACTCGATCCGGTTGAGCCGGCTCACCGCGCGCGGGATCAGGTTCCCGACGCGGCCCAGCCCGGCGGTCAGGGAGGTGCGCAGGACGGCGTCGTCCGCGCGGCGCAGCGCGCGGGAGATGGGCGAGGCGGGGCGCGTGTAGGTGTCCGGGAGGCGGTGCAGCCGGCTCAGGATGCGGGTGTGGGCCACGGTGGTGCCCGGCATCCACGAGAACTCGAAGTGGTCCGCGCCGGACATCCGCTCCTGCATGGTGTCCAGCAGGGATCCGATCGGCTCGCGGAACTCGGCGCAGTGCAGCCGGAAGGCGTTGACGCACTGGAACGTCACGGAGACCACCACGCCCAGCACGCCCAGGTTCACCCGGGCGGCGTCGAGCAGCTCGGGGCGGTGGGTCTCGGAGCAGGAGATCAGCTCGCCCTCCGGGGTCGCGAGGCTCAGCCCGATCACCTGCCCACCCAGGGACGGCTGGCCCAGCCCGGTGCCGTGGGTGCCCGTGGCCAGCGCCCCGCCCACGCTCATGTGCGAGGAGTCCGGGAGGTTGGCCAGCGCCAGCCCGTGCTGCTCCAGGACCACGTTCAGCTCCTGCAGGGTGGTCCCGGCGAACACGGTGACCTGCTGGCGGTCCTCGTCCACGGACACCAGACCCTTGAGCGCGGAGGTGTCCAGCAGCACGCCCCCGGTGGGGACCAGCGGGGAGCAGCTGTGCCCGGACCCGGCGGGGCGCACCGCCACGCCCTGCGAGGCGGCCTCCTGGAGAACCTCCAGCACCTGGTCCGAGTCCGTGGGGCGCACGGTCACGGCCGGCTCGATGCTGAGGTTGCCGCCCCACGACCGCCACGTGCCGCCCCTGACCTGCGCCGTCATGGTGGGGTGCTCGGATCTTGCGCTCACGGTTCGCCTCCGTTCCGGGGGTTCGGCCCCTCGATGTCGTCCTCCGGGACGCGCTGCGTGGAGCACGCCCGGGGCGCGTCCATCATCTCACCGCCTCCGCGGTGTGGGGGGAGCACGCGACTAGGCTGGAACCAGGACATCCTGCCCAGGGAGGGAGCACCATGAACGCACGTGAGGCCGAGATCGTCGTGGGTGTGGACGGTTCCGAGCAGAGCCTGGCCGCCCTGCACTGGGCCGCCCGGGAGGCCCACCGCCGCGGGGCGCCGCTGCACGTGGTGACCGCCTACTCGGTGCCGATGGTCGGGGGCTCCACCTTCGACGTCGGCTACGCCGCGTTCGACGACGCCGCCATGAACCGCGCCGTGCAGGAGCTCGTGGACGACGCCCGACGCCGCGTGGCAGAGCTGGACGTGGACGTCCGGTCCACGGTCGAGGCCGGGGACCCCTCCGGCGTGCTCGTGGAGCTGAGCAGGGATGCGCAGCTGCTGGTGCTGGGCTCCCGAGGCCGGGGCGGTCTGATCGGACGTCTACTGGGCTCGGTCTCAACGGCCGTTCCCGCGCACGCGCACTGCCCCGTGGGGATCATCCCCCTCCAGTGGGGCACCGAGTACCGGCTCCACGAGAACGTGAGCCGTCACGGAGCTTTCGTGGACGGTGTGACCGTGGGCTCCGACGGCTCCGAGCGGGCCAGTGCCGCCATGCTGTGGGCCGCGGAGGAGGCCGAGCAGCTCGGTGTGCCGCTGACCGTGGTGTGCGCCGCACCCTCCGAGTCCGGGTCCTCGGTGTGGCTGCCCTCCCCGGTGGACTTCGACGACCTCCGCGGACAGGTCCAGAACGCGCTGGACGCCAGCGTCGAGTGGTTGCGCGGGCACTTCCCGGACCTGGAGATCACCGGCGTGCTCGCGGACGGGTCCCCCATCCACGTGCTCGTGGAGCGTTCCGCGCAGAACCAGCTGGTGGTCACCGGAACCCGCGGGCGCGGCGGCTTCGCCGGGATGCTGCTGGGCTCCACGTCCCAGGGCGTGCTGCACAATTGCGTGGGCCCGGCCATGATCGTCCCGTGCTTCGCGGACCCGCGGCTCGCGGACCGCCCGGACGTGGGCATCTGAACCGTCCGCGGCCGGGCAGGGAACCGGGGCGCGCGGTCGTCACAGGGCTCCCGCTGCGGTTTCCGCAGGCTCACGGTCCGTTTGTGAAAGACGGCACCTTCCCTCTAAGCTACTGACGGTCCATCGTCCGAGGGGTGGCCTGTTACCACTCGGAGGAGGTTCTGGCCCCCATCGTCTAGCGGCCTAGGACACCGCCCTTTCACGGCGGCAGCACGGGTTCGAATCCCGTTGGGGGTACGTTTTCCCACGGGGGCTCCCGCGGGGGCGCCGATTTGCACAGTGAGTCGGTTGTCCTGGTAAGATCTTCTCTCGTTGGAAACAATCAAGGCCCTGTAGCGCAGTTGGTTAGCGCGCCGCCCTGTCACGGCGGAGGTCGCGGGTTCAAGTCCCGTCAGGGTCGCTCAGGCGGCGATGAAAAGGCAACTTTTCGCGCCGTCGCGGCATATCACCGTGGGTTTCACCCCGGCGTGTGCCTGGCTCTGTAGCTCAGTTGGTAGAGCGTACGACTGAAAATCGTAAGGTCACCGGATCGACGCCGGTCGGAGCCACTGAACCCTCGCGTGGCTTCTACACGCGGGGGTTCTTCTCATTCCCGGCCACATCTGCCAGCCACCCCACCCTCAGCCTGCGCGGAGGTTCGCGCCCTAGCGTGTGGTTCACCGGACCCGCCCCGTCGCCGAACCTGGCGGACGCGCATGGGCGGGCTTCTGGGCAGCGGGAACGTGGGAAAGGACCGGGCATGGACCAGCGAGCGCGAGCGCTGTGCGCGGGTGCGGCGGCACTCGTCGTCGCCGCCCTGGTGAGCGGGTGCAGCGTCCACAGGGACCAGGCCACGACCATCGATCTGGTCCCTGCATCCTCCTCGCCCTCTCCCTCCGCCGCGGCGGCGACCCCCCAGGGGCACGCGGACACCACCGCCTGCTTCGACGTGGCCGAGGCCTACAGCGGGCTGGAGCTGCTACCACTCACGGACCAGGACGGCGACGGGGACGAGGGGGACGACGACGCCCTCGGCCAGGCGCGGGACTCCCTCACCTCGGTGCGTGAGCACCTCCCGGACGCCGTGCGACCGGCGTTCGACGACGTCCAATCCATCCTCGACGACGCCGGCGGCACCCTCCAGCCCCGCGAGGCCGTGCGGCTGCACCGGGCCCTGGAGCCCGCGGAGTCATGGCTGCAGGCCAACTGCGCGAGCACGCCGTCCGGCTGAGCCGCGCCCCTGCCCTCCGCTCGCCGCCTTCGAGACGCCGCACCCGGCTTGGGCGCAGGTCTGCCGCGCATGCGAACGGCCGGGCGGAGGGGACACCTCCTGCCCGGCCGTGCGCGCCGCGTCAGCCGCTCAGAGCTTGAGCCACACTGCGCTGTCCACGCTCAGGCGGTCACCCACCACGGCGTCCTGACCGCTCGCGAGCAGCAGCTCGCCGCGGGAGAGCTCCTCAAAGCCCATGGCGGACTCGCCCAGGTTGGCGGCCACCAGGACGTCGCCCTCTGCGCGAGGGAGCACGTACGCGAGAATGCCCTGCTCGTCCTGGCTCAGGGGATGCCATGCAAAGCCGGTGGCGCCCAGACCCAGCTCGTGGCGCAGCCGCAGGGCACGCCGGTAGAGGTTCAGGGTGGACTGCGGATCGCCGAGCTGGTGGTCCACTGTGATCTCGGCGAAGGACTCCGGCTGGGGTAGCCACGGCGCGGGACCGAAACCCAGCCCCTCGCCCACGGGAGACCACGGAAGGGGTACGCGAGCGCCGTCGCGCCCCAGCTCCGCGCCCAGGGTGCGGTGGAACGTGGGGTCCTGGCGGGCGTCGTCGGGCAGCTCGGTGTGCTCCGGCAGGCCCAGCTCGTCCCCCTGGTACACGTACGCGGAACCGGGCAGGGAGAGCTCCACGAGTGCGGCGGCCCGGGCCCTCCGCAGGCCCTGGCCGTGGTGGGGCTGCTCGTCCTGCGCGCCGATGCCGTTCGGGTACGCGGTGCGCGAGCTCAGGCCGTAGCGGGAGGGGTGACGGACCGTGTCGTGGTTGGACAGCACCCACGTGCACGGCGCACCCACCTCGGCGTTCGCGCGCAGGGAGGTCTCGATGGTGTCCCGCATGCGGTCCCGGTGCCACCCGGCCACCAGGAAGTCGAAGTTGAACGCCTGCTGGGCCTCGTCCTCCCGCACGTAGCGGGCCAGCCGCGACGCCGGGCCCACCCACGCCTCGACCACCAGCATCCGTTCACCGGGGTACTCCTGCAGCACACGGTTCCAGTCCCGGTATATCTCGTGCACACCGTCCTGGTCGAAGTACGGGCCGGTGTCCATGGTCTTGGTGGGGGCGGCCTCCTCGGCGTCGGCTGCGGGGGCGGCGGCGCCCTCGGCGCTTCCGGCCGCGAGGTCACCCTGCTCGACCCCGACCGTCTCAGGGCCGAGCGCCGCGGCATCGTCGTTCCCGGAATCCACGGTCGACGCCGAGGCGACGTCTGTGGGGCGGGTGGCCGCGGCGTCATCGTCCTCGGCGGCGTCCGTGCCCTCGACCATGTGGACCTGCTCGTCCCAGTCCGGCAGGCCATCCGCCTTGATCATTCCGTGGGCCACATCCACCCGGAAGCCGTCCGCACCGCGGTCCAGCCAGAAGCGCAGGATCGCGCGGAACTCCTCCCAGACCTCCGGGTTCTCCCAGTTCAGGTCCGGCTGCGAAGAGTCGAAGAGGTGCAGGTACCACTGCCCGTCCGGCACGCGGGACCACGCGGCGCCGCCGAAAAGGGACTTCCAGTTGTTGGGCGGCAGCTCGCCGTTCTCGCCGGTGCCCTCGCGGAACATGTAGCGCTCGCGCTCGGGTGAGCCCGGGCCGGCGGCGAGAGCGGCCTGGAACCACTCGTGGTCCTCGGAGGTGTGGTTGGGGACCAGGTCCACGATGATCTTCAGGCCCAGCCGGTGGGCCTCCTCGCGCATGCGGTCGAAGTCCTCGAGGGAGCCGAAGCGCGGATCGACGGTGCGGTAGTCCGCGACGTCGTACCCGGCGTCGTGCTGCGGCGAGAGGTAGAAGGGGGAGAGCCAGACGGCGTCCACGCCCAGGTCCTTGAGGTACGGCAGCTTCTCGGTGACACCGCCGAGGTCACCCATGCCGTCCCCGTTGGAGTCCTTGAAGGAGCGGGGATACACCTGGTAGATGACGGCGTCGCGCCACCACTCGGAACCGGCCGGGGCTGAGAAAACTGTTTGCGAAGAAGACACGTCCCCCAGGCTACGCCGCGGCCCCGCCCACCCTCACGTGCATGTGCTCCGCTGATGCAGATCGAGGGGTCTCAAAGCGCATTTGCTCCGTCAAAGCAGCGGGTGGGGTGCGGGTGGCGGGCGACGGCGGCTGTGGACAACGTCTCCTGTCTCCCCTTGCGAGCATCTACAGTCCGAGCACGGGGCCGTGCCAGCAGCATCTCGTGGGGTTCCCCGTCGAGCGTCATGTGGTCACCACCGCGGAGACGGGCAGCCGGGCCTCGCAATTCGTGAAGAATCCTCAGATCCAGCGCCTCGCGCGGGGGCTCTGGATGCTTCGAAGGGAACCGTTGACGCTTTCTAAGGGGGCGCTGCTGCGGCAGAAGCACCTCGCGGGGCCGGATTCGGGGCCTCTGGTGAGCGGTGTGAGCGCACTCGATCTGATGCGCATGCCGGTGGGCGGAACGGATCCGTGGGTGGAAGTGGCACTCGGACGTGGCCGTTCTGCGAGTGTTCTGACCCGGAGGAGCGCGAACAGCGAGGGGCTCGCGGCGACCGGGCAGCGGGTGGAGCTGCTCTGGACCACACACCGGATCCAGTCCCAGCGGGACAGCGTGCGGATCGCGGAGTCCCGTTGGTTCGCCGCTCTTCCCGGACCGTGGGAAACGCAGATCGTGCATCCGCTGGAGGTCCTGGCGCGCCTGGCAGGACGCGCGTGTGGCGGTGGAGTTCAACGGCGCCGTCCACGCCAGGGAGGTCGCGCAGTACCGTGACGAGATGCACCGGATCTCGCTGCTGCGGGATGCAGGGTGGGACGTCTCGCTGCTCACCGGGGACGACCTGCGCTCACCAGCCCGCCGGGACACATGGGTGAATCGGGTGCGACGGGGCCTGTCCTGGAGCAGAAGCACCCCAGCCCGTGCGACGCGTCACCCCTCCTCCCCATGTGCCCGCCGCCGGCCTCCTGCAAAAACTGAGCTAATGCCAATTTCCGGGCCGGATTTTGCACTAGGGGAGCAAACGCGGGGGGGGGCGACGGCGCCGTCGCCCCCGCCGCGTGTCAGTTCGCCTGCTGCAGGTGGGCCAGCGGGGCCCAGCGCACGAAGATGCGGCGCAGCGCCGCGGTGGCGGAGCCGAAGTCGCCCTCGCGCAGCAGCTCCACGGCGTCGGACACGTCCCGGGGGCTCTCGTCGGGCTGGATCCGGTCCGCCACCGAACCGTAGTCCAGGCAGAGCAGGGAGTCGGGGCTGAACGCATCCAGCCAGCGTCCGAGGCGGGTGAGGTCCTGCGCGAACGCGGCGGCCTGCTGCGCCTCTTCGGGGACGTCTCCGACCTCGTCGGACGGGCCCGCCCCGGAAGGATTCTCACCGGACGGATCCTCCCTGGACAGGTCCTCGCCGGCCGGGCCCCGGGCGGCCCCGGAGGAGCGTGGCATCCGCGTGACGGATCGGGCGGCGTCCTCCACGGCCCGGGCGGCCCCAGCCACCCGGGCCGCGGCGGTGTCCGCGGGGACTATCAACCGGTGCACCTCGTGGCCCGAGTGGTGGGAGGACACGTGGTCCTCGGGCTCGAACGCGGCGAACCACGCGAGGGGCACCACGTAGGCGGACTCCCGCGTGTAGACGGGCAGGAACGCCTCACGAGAAGTGGCCTTGGCGGCCGCCTCAACCTGTTTCTCGGGAACGAGCAGGGGGAGCAGCTGGGCGCTGTTCTCGTCCTCGGCGGCGGTGAACAGGCGCAGGGAGCGTCGAAGCCGCTGGGCGGGGTGGAAGACCGGGAAGTCCCCCCCACGGCCCGAGGCCACACGCCGCGCCCCGGCCGGTGCGGTGGAGAACGGCATGGTCCACAGCGGTTCGTGTGCGGGCGGAAGCAGGGGCTGGGTGGTGTCGGCGAGCCGGGCGAGCTGCTCGGAGAACTCGTGCACCCCGGCCGTGAACGGGTCCATGGCGCGGGGGATGCCAGGGGCGTAGGCCGCGTCGAGCTCCTGCTGGGGCACGTAGATCCGCAGGGCGAAGCGGATGGGTGAACCGGTGACGCTGCGGTACGCGCTGCCCACGTTGAGGAGGGGCACGGTCAGTCGATCTCGATCACGACGGGTGCGTGGTCGGACGCGCCCTTGCCCTTGCGCTCGTCACGGTCGATCCACGCGTCCGTCACCCGAGCGGCCAGGGCGGGGGAGCACAGCTGGAAGTCGATGCGCATGCCCTCTTTCTTGGGGAAGCGCAGCTGTGTGTAGTCCCAGTAGGTGTAGACACCGGGGCCGGGATGGCGGGGCCGGACTACGTCCTGGTAGCCGGCGTCCTCGACAAACGCGTTGAACGCCGCGCGTTCCGGCTCGCTGACGTGCGTGTATCCGCCGTCCTTGAAGAGCTGGATGTCCCACACGTCCTCGTCCCGCGGGGCCACGTTCCAGTCGCCCACCAGGGCGATCTGCGCGTCCGGATCGTCCTGCACCCACTGCCTGGCGTGGCCCTCGAGCACCCGCAGCCACTCGAGCTTGTACGGCATGTGGGGATCCTCCAGCCCGCGCCCGTTGGGCACGTAGAGGGACCAGATCCGCACGCCGTCGCACGTGGCGGCGATCGCCCGGGCCTCCTGGGCGGGCTCCTGGCCGGGCTTGCCGAACGTGGGCTGGTCAGGGAAGGTTCGCTCCACGTCCTTGAGCCCCACGCGGGAGGCGATGGCGACGCCGTTCCACTGGTTCACGCCGAAGTGCGCCACCTCGTAGCCCGCGAACTCGAAGAGCTCCCACGGGAAGTTCTCGTCCTTGGCCTTGGTCTCCTGGATGGCCAGGACGTCCACGTCCGAACGGTCGAGCCACGCCTCGATGCGGTCGGCGCGGGCACGGATGGAGTTCACGTTCCACGTGGCGATTCTCATGCTCCCCACGGTAGCCACCCGCGCGGGCCCTGAGAAACCAGCCGTGCGACGTCGTCGTCGGGAGGGCCGCGCACCCTCGGATCCAGGACGACTCCCAGGCGGCGCCCCCGAAACCGTGGTGGCTGCGGGGTGAGCGGCACTACTGTGGCGTCATGAACGCAATGCGGGCGCTAGCCGAGATCAGGGAACGTCGGATCATCCTCAAGGCCGCGGGAGTGGGGGCGGCCTCGCTGCTCGGGGCGCAGGCCGTGGTGGTTGCGTCCCTCGTGAGCGTCGACTGGTGGAAGCAGCGCGGGCGCAAGCAGCGTGATGCTCCTCGCCCGGGCACGTACACCGCGCAGGTGCAGGACTCCGCAATGACCGTCTACACCTCCGGTGAGGACGTGTACGAGGACATGCTCGAGGCGATCGACGGTGCCGAGCGCTCGATCCACATGGAGACGTTCATCTGGAAGGGCGACGAGATCGGGCAGCGCTTCCTCGACGGCATGAACCGTGCGGCCGAGCGGGGCGTGAAGGTCTTCGTGATCTACGACGGGTTCGCGAACACCGTGGTGCCGCACTCGTTCTACCGGTTCTCCGAGAAGGTGGACGTCTTCCGCGTCCCCGCGGTGCGGCGTCCGTTCTGGAAGGGCCCCCTGCGCTTCTCGGGGCTGTGCCACTCGAAGATCCTGGTGGTGGACGACAACATCGGCTTCGTGGGCGGCTTCAACATCGGCTCGATGTACTCCCGGCGCTGGCGCGACACCCACATCCGGGAGATCGGCCCGGCGGTGTGGGGACTGCGCAACGCCATCGCTGCCGTGTGGAACGAGGACCGCGCCCCGGAGCACGCGATCGAGTGGATCCCGCCCAAGAACTGGAATCCGGAGGTGCGCGTCTCGCCGAACCTCCCCATCCAGCTGGTGTATCCCATCCGCGGCATGTACTTGAGCGCGATCGAGCGGGCCAGGGACCACATCTGGATCAACACCCCGTACTTCGTGCCGGACCAGCAGATCCTGGACACGCTCCTGGCCGCCGCCCGCCGCGGTGTGGACGTGCGGATCATGGTGCCCAAGGACTCGAACCACATCGTGGCGGACTGGGTCTCCCGGGGCTTCTACGGCCAGCTGCTGGAGGCCGGGGTGACCATCCTGCTGTATGCGGCGTGCATGATCCACTCCAAGACCGCCACGATCGACGGCGAGTGGTCCACCGTGGGCACCGCCAACCTGGACCGGCTCTCCCTGTCCTTCAACTACGAGACCAACGTGGAGATCGTGGACAAGGACTTCGCCGCGGAGATGGAGAAGGTCTTCCTCTCGGACAGCACACACTGCGACGAGCTGACCTCGCCGGCGTGGCGTGACCGCCACCCCATGGCGCGGGTGGCCGAGGTGGTGCTCGCGCCGCTGCGGCCCCTGATGTGATCCGGGAGACCTGAGGGGACGACGCCGCCGCGTTCCGGCACCCACGCCGGTCGCCTCGTCGCCGGGGCCCGATCTGCGCCTCCACCCGGGCCTCCACCCGGAGCCAGGATCCGCCTGCTCGTCTCCGCACGACGCCGCCGCGCCCCACGAACGGGGCGCGGCGGCGTCGTCCTGCCCGGCTCAGACCTGCGAGAGGTGACCGCGCAGCGTGGTGGCGGTGTACTCGGTGCGGAACAGGCCGCGGCGCTGCAGCTCCGGGACCACGAGGTCCACGAAATCGGCGAGGGAGTCCGGCTGCACGGGCGGCATGAGGTTGAAGCCGTCCGCACCACCCTTCTCCAGCCACTCCTGCATCTGGTCGGCGATGCTCTGCGGCGTGCCCACCATGGTGCAGTGCCCGCCGCCGGCGGCCAGGCGCCCGAGCAGCTGCCGGACGGTGGGGTTCTCGGCCTCGACGATGCGCAGGATGGTGCCGTAGCGCCCCTGCGGACCGGTGAACTTCTCCAGGGGCGGCAGCGGGGGAACGGGCGCGTCCAGCTCCCACTGGGAGCAGTCCTGCTCCACGAACGTGGAGAGCTGCGCGAGGGACTGCTCCACGGGCAGCAGCCGGTCCACGCGGTCCTGCTTGGCGAGGGCCTCCTCGTGGGTGCGGCCCACGTAGGTGACCAGCCCGGGCATCACGGCCACGGACTCCGGATCGCGGCCGGCCCGCGCGACCTCCGCCTTGACCGAGGAGTAGTACTCCTGGGCGGCCGGGAGGTCGTAGGCCACGGCGTAGATCCCCTCCGCGCAGTCCCCGGCCAGGGCCTTGCCGGGCCCGGACGCACCGGCCTGGAACAGCACCGGCTCGCCCTGCGGGGAGCGCGGGACCGTGAGGGGTCCGTCCACCAGGAAGTGGCGGCCCTCGTGGTCCAGGCGGTGCAGCTTGGAGGGGTCCGCCCACTGGCCCTCGGGGTCCGCGGTGACGGCGTCTTCGTCCCAGCTGGCCCACAGGGCGCGGGCCACCTGCACGAACTCGCGGGCGCGCTCGTAGCGCTCGTCCTTGGGCGGCATGGCCCGGTAGCCGTGGTTGCGGGCTTCCGCATCCCACATGGAGGTCACCACGTTCCAGCCCGCCCGGCCGCCCGAGATGTGGTCCAGGGACGCGAGCATCCGGGCCGCGTGGAACGGGGTGAAGAACGTGGAGGAGACCGTGCACACCAGGCCGATGCGCTCGGTGGCGCGCGCCATCGCGGACAGCGCGGTCAGCGGTTCGAGCGACCAGTGGGGTCCGCCGGACACGTCGCCCACGCTGTGGCCGTCCGCGAAGAACACGGCGTCGAACAGGCCGTGCTCGGCGGTCTGCGCGAGCTCCTCGTAGTAGGTGATGTCCGTGAGGCGGTGCACCGAGGAGTTCGGGGCGCGCCACGCGGCCTGGTGGTGGCCGGCGCCGTAGAGGAACGCGTTGAGGTGGAGGCGGCGGGCCGGTGCGGTCGTGGGCGACGACGCCGCAGCGGCCGTCCCGAGCGTCGGCCCGGCTTCGGGGGTGGTTGCCGACGCCGCGCCCCCGGCAGGTGCCGTGCGCGCGGGACCGGGCTGGGCGGCGTCGTCGTGCGGGGAGGGGACGGCCATGTCAGTCCATCACCAGCCCGCCGTCGACCACCAGGTTCTGGCCGGTGACCCCGCGGGACCAGTCCGAGGCGAAGAACAGGGCGGTGTTCGCGAACTCCTCAGGGGTGGTCACGCGGCCCAGGGGGGTGCCGGCGGCGATGAAGTCGAAGACCTCGTCCGGGGTGGCGGCGCTCGCGTCCGTGGTGCGCAGCAGGCCACCGGAGATCATGTTCACGGTGATGCCCTGCGGGCCGAGGTCCTTGGCGGCGGTGCGGGTGAGCGCGAGCAGGGCGGCCTTCGCGGCGGTGTAGTCGTGGTAGGGGACCACCGGGTTCTGGAAGAGGTTGGTGCCGATGTTGATGATGCGCCCCTCACCGGCCTGGCCCATGCCCGGGGTGACCGCCTGCATCACGTTGAGGGCGCCCACCACGGCGCCGTGGAACTGCTGCGTGAGGTTCTCGGCGGTCAGGTGCTCCAGGGTGGGGCGGGCGTCCCCGTTGAAGCTGAAGTCCACCAGGGCGTTGTTCACGGCCACCGTGATCGGCGCGCCGAAGTGCTCCCGGGCCTGGGTGACCATGTCCCGCACCTGTTGGGCATCGGTCACGTCCGCCTGGACGGCGAGCGCCCTGTCCTCCCCGAGCTCACGGACCAGCGCCCGGGCGCGGTCCTCGCTCGCGTGGTAGTTCACGACGACGCGCGCACCCTCGCGCGCGAATGCCCGGCTGAGGTGCTCCCCGAGCCCACGGGCTCCGCCGGTGACCAGGACGATGGCGTTCTCGATCCGCATGCTCACTCCTGTGGCTCACGGCGAAGAAAGCGGTGCGCCACCTGCGCGGTGCGACCGTGACATCCCTTCGCCAGTACTAACTGGACAGGTTCGACGGGTGTCATCTCAGCCGCCTTGGCTTCACGCTCCGTGCGCCCGGTGGGGCTGGAGGGAAGGGTGGCGGCACCCCGTGTCACTGGTGGTCAGTGTAGTCAGGGAGGTTTGGCGAGGATCAAGTGAGCGGATTGACCGGGAAGGATGGGGTCGCAGGGAACCCTGATAGGAAAGTGGCGAGACCAAATAACCGGCAGCGCGCTCGGCGGAGGGGCACGGCAGCCAGAACGGAGACGGGCGAATGTCACACCGAACAGCCGCTTCGCGGGCAAGGAACGTTGGATGGGTGCTGTGGCTCGCAGCGGTACTCGCCTGGATCGGAGGGCTTGTGGCGGAGCGACTCGTGTACTCCGGATCCCTGTCCTGCGAACTGGGCGACGGAAGCTCGATCTACGGTGAGCCGGAGTGGAGCTGGGTGCCACTGGGCCACACATGCACCTGGGAGAACGTGGGCGGCGTGACAGTCGTGGACGAGCCGTCCATGATGACTCTCGTACCGCTGCTGGTCCTGTTCCTGTGGGGAATCAGCCTGATGTTGGCTCGTGTTTCCAAGCCACAGCCGCACCGCAGTCCGGTATAACCGGTCCTGCCGGTGGCAGCTCGGTCAAGACAGGCCGTTGCTCGCGGGGCGGCGCGCCGCTCGACGGCGCTGTGCCGCGACTTCTGCACGCCGTTCTTGCACCGCCTTGGTGAAAAAGATGACGGCGAAAAGCAGTTCCAGGGTCATGAGCAGCCATGATTCCCGCGCTCCAATGAAAGTGATCACGAAGAGGGCCACCATCGCGGACCCCTGGATCAGCAAGCCCACCGATTTCCGTTTCAGCATGCCCCCACCGTAGGCAGGTCACTGCCAGATCGTCTCGTGTACCGGGTCGCAGCGACAGAGAAGCCGAGTGGGTTGCTGCGGGACCGCCTTTCTGAAAGCCGCCCCGGGTGCGCCACCCAAAAGCGCCCTGCTACCCTTGCTGGCTGGTGTGCCGGGAAGTCTGGTCGGCGGTAATGAGCGTGATGCCCGTCGACATTGGAGTAGTCCATGCCCCTGCACCACACGACCACCCCTGCCCACCGTGAGCCCGGATCCCCGGAGCCCGTGGCGCAGGAAGAGCCCTCCGGCTTCGTTTCGGAGCCCGGTTTCTTCAACCATCCTGAGCCCCCGTGCGAGCCTGACCACCCCGCGGGCGGCGCCCTCTCCCGCCTCCAGGACGTCCTGCGCCGCGAGACCGTGGCCGGCATCCTCCTGGTGGTCGCCGCCGTCCTCGCCATCGTCTGGGCCAACTCCCCCTTTGCGGAGAGCTACTTCGCGTTGCGGGACCTCGACGTGGGCTACGAGCCGTGGCACCTGAACTTCAGCCTCGGCGCCTGGGCCGCGGACGGGCTGCTCGCGATCTTCTTCTTCCTCGTAGGCCTGGAGCTCAAGCGCGAGTTCGTCGCGGGTGATCTGCGGGACCTCGGCAAGGCAGCGGTGCCGATTGCGGCGGCGGTGGGCGGCGTCGTCCTCCCGGCTCTGATCTACGCGGGCGTGAACCTCGGCAGTCCCGAGACCCTGGGCGGCTGGGCGATCCCCACCGCCACCGACATCGCGTTTGCGGTGGCGGTGCTCGCGATCGTGGGCTCGCACCTGCCCAGCGCGCTCCGCCTCTTCCTGCTCACGCTTGCCGTGGTGGACGACCTGCTGGCCATCACGATCATCGCGGTCTTCTACACCGACGAGGTGCACGTGCTCCCGCTGCTCCTCGCGCTCGTCCCGCTGGCCGTGTTCGGGCTCCTGGCGCACCGCTTCCCCCGCTTCTTCGCGCACCGCACGTGGGCCGCCTGGGCGATCCTGGTGCCGCTGGCCGTGATCACGTGGGCCCTGGTCCACGAGGCGGGGATCCACGCCACGGTCGCGGGTGTCCTGCTCGGTTTCGCAATTCCCGTCCTCGCGGGAAAAGCTTCCGGGGACCCCGTGGAGCTCGCCGAGCACCTGGAGCACCGCGTCCGGCCCCTGTCCGCCGGGTTCGCGGTGCCGGTCTTCGCGTTCTTCTCCGCGGGCGTCGCGGTGGGCGGCTGGGACGGATTGACGACGGCGCTCGCCGCCCCCGTCACGCTCGGCACCATCGCGGGCCTCGTCCTGGGCAAGCCGCTGGGCATCATTGCCGCCACGTGGCTCACCACCGTGCTCACCGGGCGGAAGCTGGATCCGTCCTACCGGTGGATCGACCTGGTGGGGATCGCGCTGCTGGCCGGCATCGGGTTCACGGTGTCTCTGCTGATCTCGGAGCTCAGCTTCGACCCGTCCGCGGCCGCCGGTGACCAGGCCAAGGTGGCCGTGCTGACCGCCTCGGTCCTGGCGGCCGTGCTGGCCGGCGGTGTGCTGGCGGTCCGCAACCGCCGCTACCGCAGCGCGTCACCCCGGGTGTTCGGGAACGACGCCGCAGAGGCGTAGGGACCGGGGGCTTCCGTCCCCTGCGGTGGTCGTTGCGGAGGGCATGTGCCGGGCGCTTCCCGGGGCCGAAACTGTGTCAGTCGCGAGGTCGGATCGCGTGGAACGGAGCCGTGCCATGGCACTCCACGACGCGCTGAGGGCCCGCATCACCGGGGCCCCCAGTGAGTGACGCCGCCGGGCACAACCCGCTCGGCGTCGTCGGCGCTGAACGGGAGCGGGCTCAGCCCTCCCGCCACCACGCATCCGCCGGGGTCACTGGCACGGTGCGCTTGTGGCGGGAGCGCAGGAAGATCTGCTCCAGCTTCTCCGCGACCTCCACGTGGACGTCCTTGCCCTCGAGGTAGTCGTCGATGTCCTCGTACGTGAGGCCCAGCTCGTCCTCGTCCGTGCGGCCGGGGTTGTCGTTGAGCAGGTCCGCGGTGGGGACCTTCCCGACCAGCTGCTCCGAGGCTCCCAGGTACTCCAGCAGCTGCCGGTTCTGCCGCTTGTTCAGCCCGGCCAGCGGCAGGAGGTCCGCGCCGCCGTCCCCGAACTTGGTGAAGAACCCGGTGATGGACTCCGCCGCGTGGTCCGTGCCGATCACCAGCAGGTTGTGGTCCCCGCCCACCGCGTACTGCGCGGTCATGCGCACGCGGGCCTTGGTGTTGCCGCGTGTGAAGTCGCTGAGCTGCTCACCGGTGGCGGCGGCGTAGGCGGCCTCGAACCCGTCGACGGCCGGCGCGACGTCGTACGTGACCACCCGGTCCGGCTCGATGAAGGCGAGGGCGGCCTGGGCGTCGTCCTCGTCCTGCTGGGTGCGGTACGGCAGGCGCATGGCCACGAACTCCGCAGGGATCTCGTCCTCGCGCAGCTTCTCCACGGCCAGCTGCGCGAGCCGACCCGCGAGCGTGGAGTCCACGCCGCCGCTGATGCCCAGCACGAAGCCCCTGGTGTGCGTCGCCTGGAGGTAGTCGCACAGGAAGTCGACGCGCCGCGCCGCCTCCGTCTCCGGGTCGATCCGCGGGGCCACCCCGAGTTCGGCGATGATCTGTGCCTGCAATTCACGCATGCCGCCATGCTAGCGACCGTGTGTTTCCGGCACGTCACGTCCCACTCCCCCCCCGCAGATGACGACGACGCCGCACGTGCGCCTGCTCCGACGCGCGCCAGGCACGGGGCGGTGTGAGGCGGGGAACGGCGGGGTCGTGAGATGCTGGTCACATGACTGAGAACACCTACGACACCATCCTGGTCCGCCGCGAGGGACGCGTGGGCGTGATTGCGCTGAACCGCCCCAAGGCGCTGAACGCGCTGAACGAGCAGACCATGACCGAGCTCGTGGCGGCCGCCACCGACCTGGACCGTGATCCGGAGATCGGTGCGATCGTCCTCACCGGCTCCGAGAAGGCGTTCGCCGCGGGTGCTGACATCAAGGAGATGGGCTCCAAGACCGGTTCGGACATGTACCGCGAGGACTTCTTCTCCGCGTGGGACACCTTCGCCCGGCTGCGCACGCCGAAGATCGCGGCGGTCGCGGGCTACGCCCTGGGCGGTGGCTGCGAGGCGGCCATGATGTGCGACATGATCATCGCCGCGGACACTGCCAAGTTCGGGCAGCCGGAGATCACCCTGGGCGTCATTCCCGGTATGGGCGGCACGCAGCGGCTCACCCGTGCGGTGGGCAAGGCCAAGGCGATGGACCTCATTCTCACCGGCCGCCAGATGGACGCCGAGGAGGCGGAACGCTCCGGACTCGTCTCCCGAGTGGTCCCCGCCGACTCCCTCATGGACACCGCGCTCGAGGTCGCCACGACGATCGCCGGCATGTCCAAGCCGGTGGCACAGCACGCCGTGGAGACGGTGAACACCGCGTACGAGACCACCCTGGCCGCCGGCCTGCAGTACGAGCGCCGCGTGTTCCACGGGCTGTTCTCCACTGCGGACCAGAAGGAGGGCATGGCGGCCTTCACGGAGAAGCGGAAGCCGAACTTCTCCCACGAGTGAGCACCAGAGGTGCACCGCGCGGGGTGGTGCACCACCCGGTGACACTCATCGACGGCGCCGTTCCGGGGGAGGCCCGGGAGCGGCGCCGTCGTGCTGCCCGGCGGCGGTCGCAACAACGGAGCAGATGCAGAAATTGAGCGGTTCTGGTGCGTTTGCTCCGTTCTTGCGCGGGGGTGGAGGCGAGATGTGGGCGGTTTTCCGGGGGCGTGCACCAACGGAGCAAACGTCGACATCCGGGCCGTTGTGTGCACTTGCTCCGCCAGTCAGCATCGGAAGGGCGCCAGGCCGACTCCGCGAGCCCGTGACCACGGACTGTCCCCGCATCTGCGGTCCTCTTCGTACCTATGACCCGCAGCTGCGGATAGGGTGTGTCCATGACCTTCCTCCGCGTGGCCCGGGCGGCCACCTTCCTGGGCGTCAGCGACGACACCGTGCGGCGGTGGATCGAGCAGGGCGCGCTCACCGGGCACAAGAACTCTGCGGGGCACACCGTGGTGGACGGGGCGCAGCTCGCGCAGCTTGCCCGCCGCAATGCCGTGAGCCCCGAGGACCCCGCGAAGGTGGGCAGCTCGGCCCGGAACAGGCTGGTGGGGCTGGTGACCGCGGTGAAGTCCGACCCCGTGATGTCCCAGGTGGAGCTGCAGTGCGGTCCGCACCGGATCGTGTCCCTCATGAGCACGGAGGCGGTGGAGGACCTCGGGCTCGAACCGGGATCCGTGGCCACTGCCGTGGTGAAGTCCACCGCGGTGATCGTGGAGACGGAGGGGCGCAAGTGATGGCGCGCGCAGAGCGGAAGACACCGGGCACCGCGGGTAAACGCCGACTCACGGCCCTCGTGGCCGCTGCGGGTCTGGGTGCCCTGGTGCTCACCGGCTGCGGTGGGCAGAGCGGGGCAGGTGACGCATCGGCGTCGTCCTCGGAGGCCGGGGGCGGGGACAAGACCCTGCGGGTGTCCGCGGCGGCGTCCCTCACCACGTCCTTCGAGCAGTTGTCCGACGAGTTCGAGAAGGACCACCCCGGCGTGCACGTGGACGTGAACTACGGCGGATCCTCGGGGCTCGTGCAGCAGCTCACCGAGGGCGCGTCCGCGGACGTGTTCGCCTCCGCGGACCAGAAGAACATGAAGAAGCTCACGGACGCGGACCTCGCCCAGGGGGAGCCGAAGATCTTCGCGACCAACGTGCTGACCCTCGTGGTGCCCAAGGACAACCCGGCGGGGATCACGAGCGTCCAGGACGTGCTGGACAAGAAGGTCAAGCTCGTCACGTGCGCGCCCGAGGTGCCGTGCGGCGCCGCCACGCAGAAGGTGGAGAAGGCCAACGGTGTGGAGCTCAAGCCCGTGAGCCAGGAGAACGCCGTGACGGACGTGCTCGGCAAGGTCACCAGCGGCCAGGCGGACGCCGGGATCGTGTACGTCACGGATGCCAAGGCTGCCGGGGACAAGGTCACCACCATCGAGATCCCCAAGACGGACGAGGCGATCAACAAGTACCCGATCGTGGCACTGAACAAGTCCGAGCAGCCGGAGCTCGCCGCGCAGTTCGTGGACCTGGTCACGGGTGAGCGCGGGCAGAAGGTGCTGAAGGACGCGGGCTTCGGCACCCCGTGACGCGCGGCTTCTCCGCCACCCCGCGGTGGGTGCTGCTCCCGGCGGGCGTGGGTGCCCTGCTCATCCTGCTGCCCCTGGTGGGGATGCTGCTGCGCATCGACTGGGCGCACCTGGGGGAGCTGCTCACGAGTGAGTCCTCGCTCGCCGCGCTGTGGCTGAGCCTGCGCACGGCGGTGGTCTCCACCGTGCTGTCCGTGGTCCTGGGTTGCCCGCTGGCCCTGGTGCTGGCGCGGTCCACGGCCCGGGGCCTCACCGTGTTCCGGTCGCTGGTGCTGCTTCCGCTCGTGCTGCCCCCGGTGGTGGGCGGTATCGCGCTGCTCTACACGTTCGGGCGCATGGGATTCCTGGGGCGTCCCCTGGGCGCACTGGGGGTGGACATCGCGTTCTCCACCACGGCGGTGGTGCTCGCGCAGACCTTCGTGGCACTTCCGTTCCTTGTGGTCTCACTGGAGGGCGCACTGCGCACCACGGGCACCCGCTACGAGCAGATCGCCGCTGGCCTGGGCGCCTCGCCCACGCGCACGCTCTTCCGCGTGACGCTGCCCGTCACCCTGCCCGCCGTGCTCTCCGGCGCCGCGCTGTCCTTCGCGCGCTGCCTGGGCGAGTTCGGCGCCACCCTCACGTTCGCGGGCAGTCTGGAAGGTGTCACCCGCACGCTCCCGCTGGAGATCTACCTGCAGCGCGAGACCGACCCCGACGCGGCCGTGGCCCTCTCACTGCTGCTCGTCCTGGTCGCGCTGCTGGTCGTGAGCCTCAGCGCCCCCGCACGACGACGCCGCGGCGCCGGCTTCCGCGCGAACCTCACCCGGTGGTTCGGGTGGGATGGCGCCGGTGCGCCGAACGGTAAGACCGATCCTGAGCCGCGCGCAGACGCCGCTGCAGCGGCCTCCGCCGAGGGGGTCCCTGCCGCGCCGGCCACGGTCGCAGCTGGCAGTCCGGCGCAGGGGTCCCACAACACCATCGGGCTGCGCGTGGACGTGCTTCACGAGCAACGGCATGCAGCTGCCGAGTTCACCGTGGAACCGGGCGCCACCGTGGCGCTGCTCGGGCCCAACGGGGTGGGGAAGTCCACGGTGCTCGGCGTGATCGCCGGGCTGCTCGCCCCGGACCGCGGACGTGTGGATGTGGGGGAGCGGTGCGTGGTCCGTGCGTGGCCCGGGGAACGGGCCGTGTGGGTCCCCGCGCACCGCCGCGGGGTAGCCCTCATGGCGCAGGAGCCTCTGCTGTTCCCCCACCTGAACGTGCTGGACAACGTGGCGTTCGGGCCCCGGGCGTGCGGGGCAGGGAGGGCGGAAGGGCGGCGTCGTGCCCGGGCGTGGCTGCGGGAGGTGGACGCGGAGGAGTTCGCGCAGCGGCGCCCGGACGAGCTCTCGGGAGGGCAGGCGCAGCGGGTGGCGATTGCGCGCGTGCTGGCCGCGGACCCGCGCGTGATCTTGCTCGACGAGCCCATGAGCGCACTGGACGTGGCCGCCCGCCCGCGGATGCGCGAGGTGCTGAAACGCGTGCTGGCCGGGCGCACCGCGGTGGTGGTCACGCATGACGACGCGGACGTCGCCGAGCTCGCGGACCGGGTGGTGCGGATGGATCGGGTCATCCGTGGTGGGAATGGCCGGTCGCACCAGGCTGAGACGACGTAATTTCACCATGACCGGCCCGCCTGTTCCACAGGTCAGGGCCGGTCCTCGTACGTACGGAGGACATCGATGTCCGCTGTGCCGGACAAGCCCTGGCCGTCAGCCCTGCGAGGGCTGATCTCCCCTTGCGATCACCCGCGGGGGTGCCGGGGCCCCTACTTCACTTCGCGGGTGAGCACCCGCCAGATGCCGATCAGCAGCGGCACCCCGATCCACAGCAGCGAGGACGTTCCCAGCTGACCCCACTCCGTGGCGGTGAGGTCCACTCCCTCCATGAGCGGGGCGGAGGCCGCGGTGATGCTCACCCACGCGCCGAGATCATGCAGCGCGGGCACCATCAGGGCAGCTGCCGAGTGCAGGATGGGCAGGACGAAGTACGCGACGATCGCCAGGGGCACGGACAACAGCGCCAGCCCGAACGCCACACCCTGCAGGAGGGCGAGCATCTGGCTGAGCCACTGGCCCGCCAGCTGACCGGGATCGAGGTCGATGCTCACGGGACTGCCGGAGAGACCGGCGGAGATCAGGTGTGCGATCAGTGCCAGGACCCACGCGGCCGCGAGGGCAATCGTCCCCAGGACGAGTGCTGCGAGCAGCTTGGCGAGCACCACCCGGATCCTGCGGGGTTCCTGCGTGAATGTGATCAGGGCGGTGCGCTGACTCCACTCGTTGCACGCCGTGATGATCCCCAGCACGGGCAGCAGCAGCCCCTGCGGCGTCAACGTCACGACGAACAGCCCGGGGAGGTCGGCCCCCTGCTCGCGGGTCAGCCAGGTGGCGAGCCCCAGCGCGAGGGCGGTGAGCACGCCCATGGCGATCAGCAGACCGCGCCCGGCGCGCGTGTCCACCTGTTTGCGCAGCTCGACGCGCAGCAGGGTGAGGAACGAGAGCCCGCGGCCCGTTGGTTCGGCGTGGCCCCACGGGGCCGTGGTGGTGGTTGCGGTGCTCATGCGGTGGGCTCCTCTCGGGCGGGCAATCCCTGGGCGGGTGACGGCTGCGCGGGCGGTGTGGTGGCGGACGACGCCGCCGCGCCGGGTGCGGGCGTTCCGCGCCCCTGCTCGTCGCGGGCGGTGTCCGCGGTGAGCTGCAGGAACATGTCCTCCAGCCGGGTGCCGTCCGCGGGGCGCAGCAGGGTGAGGGGCACACCGGCGTCGAGCGCCACGTGACCCACGCGGGCGGCGTCGGCCTCGATCTCGGCGGCACCGTCCGCGCGTCCCGAGAAGGCGATGCCCGCGGCGCTGAGCGCGGTGGCGAAGGCCGGGCGGTCCTCGGCGTCGGCCACGCAGCCGGGGCGCGTGGTGAGCAGGTCCGCCATGCTGCCCTGGGCGACGATCCGGCCGTGGCCGATCATCACGAGGTCGTCCGTGACCTGCTCCACCTCGTGCAGCAGGTGCGAACTCAGCAGCACGGTGCCGCCCTGGTCCGCGAAGTCCCGGAGCAGGCCACGCATCCAGCGGATGCCGGCGGGGTCCAGGCCGTTGGCGGGTTCGTCGAGCACGAGCACCTGGGGTTTCCCCATCAGTGCGCCCGCGAGCCCGAGGCGCTGGCGCATGCCCAGGGAGTAGTTCTTCACGCGGCGGCGTGCCTCGGAGGGCTCCAGCCCCACGAGGTCCAGCATCTCGTCCACCCGTGCCTTACCCGCACCCGTGATGGTGGCGGCGAGCTGCAGCACCTCGCGGCCGGTGCGCCCGGGGTGCTGCGCGGCGGCGTCGAGCATCACGCCCACGTGCCGGCTGGGGTTGGGCAGCTCGGCGTAGCGGCGGCCGAGCACGAGCGCCTCGCCCGAGCTGGCCGGCGTGAGACCGGTGAGCATCCGCAGTGCCGTGGACTTCCCGGCGCCGTTGGGCCCAAGGAAACCGGTGACCCGGCCGGGCTGTGCCACGAACGAGATGTCGTGCACCGCGGTGAATCCGCCGTAGCGCTTGGTGAGGTGCTCGATGCGAATCATGCTCTCCATCCTGACGGCCGAACGGGGTGGGACGGCGGAGGTGGGGGATGCGGGCGAGTCTCGTAGAACGGTGCGTCAGGAGAGGAGTGTCGACGAATTCACGCAGACAGGGTTCTCAGGCACGCTCGGAGGGTGAGCGGACGACCCGCCTTCACCGAGGCAGACGTGGTTCGTCGACATGCACCTCCCACAGGTGCAGGTCGATGGTGACCTCTGGGCCCACCGCGTCTTGCACCCTCTCCGCGAGTCGTTCGCCCTCGCAGCGGCTGGCCTCCCGCTGCTCCGGCGTGGGCCAGCCCCTCTCGTGGTCGAAGTGCTGCTTGAAGTTCCGGGTCCACGCCAGGACGTCTCGGGTCAGTTCCGGCGGGAGGGGGAAGTTCTCCTGGTCCAGGAGACCTTCCTCTCCCCAGAACGGCCAGCTGCAGCCGTATTCGTTGAACATGCGAACGGTCGTCGGCGTGGACACGGGGTCGTTCCTCTTGGGGGGACGGCTGGTCCCACGATCTTCGCCCGCCTCGAGGTGTTCGACAAGGGGTGGAGACTGCGCCGGTCGGCGGCGTGATTGCAGAACGAGCCCCCGCCGTCCGGCGCCCGCCTCCGGGTCGGTAGCATGAGTCGGGCCGGTGACCGTCCGGCGTCAACATCGAGAGAGGACAACCCATGGCCTTCGTCTGCAGCGCCACCTGGACTGCGAAGCCCGGAGAGGAGGACACCGTGCGTGACGCGCTCTCCCACCTCTCCCCGGCCGCTCGCCAGGAGCCCGGGAACCTCTACTACCAGGCGTACCAGAGCCCGGAGGAGCCTGCCGTGTTCCGCATCTTCGAGGTGTACACGGACAAGGATGCGTTCACGGCCCATGTGAGCTCCGAGCACTTCGACCAGTGGGGAACAAGCCAGGCGATCCCCGCCCTGGCGGAGCGTGCGCACAAGACCTACGAGACGCTCGACTTCTGACCGCCACACGTGACCAACCACGAGGAGACAATGCCGCCGCGCCCGGATCCTGCCCCGGCTGAACGAGGGCCCGCGTGGGCCCTTGTCCTCAGCGAGGTCTTCCAGGCGCCGCTCGTGCTGGCCGCGCTGCTGGTGGTCCTGCCGTGGACCGTGCACAGGAGCCTCGGGGCACTGCTGTGGGGCGTGATGGCGGCGCTGGCGGTCTGCGGGGTCTCACTCGCCACGGTCACTGTGCTGGCGCGCCGGGGTGTGCTCACCGACCACCACGTGAGCGTCAAGGAGCACCGCCGCCCAGTGATGGTCGGAACGTTCCTGCTGGTGGCGGCGTTCCTCGCCGTGACTCTCGCGTTCCACGGGCCCGTGGAGATCACGGGCCTGCTCACCGCCACGCTCGCCGCGAGCGCGGTGGTAGCCCTGGTGAGCCCGTGGTGGAAGATCTCGGTGCACGGCATGATGATGGGCGGCACCGCGGTGATCCTGCCCGTCGCGTGGGGGCCGTGGGGCCTGCTCTTCATCCCCGTGGCGGTGGCCGTCTGCGTGAGCCGCCGCATCCTGGGCGCGCACACGTGGCCGCAGCTGGTGGCGGGTTCCGCCTACGGGGTGGTGTTCCTGGGCGGGATCTACGCGCTCGTCGCGGGGTGATCCTACGGCGCCGTTCCGGAGTACGACGCCGCCGCACCCCACCTGGACGGACCGCCCCAGATCACGGCTCTGCCGTGCTCGCGCGAGGAGCTCAACGCTGGAACTCAGGCGGCGCCGTCGGCACCCTTCTTGGCCGCGAGAACAGGGGTAACAGCCGCGGCCAGAATTGCTACCGACGGTATGACCCCGAGCCACGGAACCAGACTCGCGGGGCCCAGGAAGATCAAGGCCAGACACACCAGGTCGAGAACCAGGATCACAAGGCACGCGCTTCTGACCACGGGGAGGGCTGCGGTATGACCGGCGCGCCATGCGGCGTCACTGCGCTTCGTGGCCCTGGTGCGGATGCCCACGGCGCCGTTGCGCCCCATCTCCCCGCTGGCTCCCATGCGGGTGACCATGAAGAGGATCCCGAACACCACCACGGACATGACGATGCCAATGAGGGCTCCCCCGCTGGACTCGTCCATGGGAGGGAGGATATCCCAGCGAACTCGTGGCGGTCACCCACGACTGGGGATGCCGGTGATGTAAACCCTCCAGGGGCCACCTGGAGATTGCCGGGGCGATAAATTCGACCCATGACGACCTCACTTGCCCTCCGGCCTCTGAGCGCGACCGATGCCCCTGAGATGGCGTTGGTCCTGGCCGATCCCGCGCTGTACCGGTACACGGGCGGCGAACCTCCGAGCGTTGAGGGCCTGGAGGGGCAGTACGCGGTGCAGACCCGTGGCCGATCTTCAGACGGGACCGAGCTGTGGCTCAACCGCATCGTGGTGGTGGGACCGGGGGAACAGGCGGTGGGCTACGTGCAGGCCACCGTTCCGCTGGACGGCTCACCTGCGGAGATCGCCTGGGTCATCGGGGTCCCGTGGCAGGGGCGCGGATACGCGCGCCGAGCGGCGGCACTCCTGGTGGGGGAGCTGCGCGATCACGGCGTCGAGGGGATCGTGGCGCACATCCACCCGGACCATGCGGCCTCTCAACGGGTGGCGCGTGGTCTGGGAATGGCGCCCACTGGTCTTGCGGTGGAGGGCGAGGTCAGGTGGGTGGGGGCCACTGCCGAGGTAGCCGGAGCGAGCGGCGTCGTCAGCCCAGTGCCACCAGGAGCCCGGCCGCGATGAGGCCGCCCACCACAACCCACCCGGTGACGAGCAGGGTGGTGCGGATCCCGAAGTGGCGGGCGACCATCACGATGGACGGAATGCTCAGCCCGGGCAGCGTGATGAGCAGGACCCCGGCCACGCCGTAGCCGGCGCCTGCGGCGGTGAGACCCACGACCACGGGGATCTCGCCGCCCGTGGGGATCACCAGTGCCGCACCGATCACGCCCACCAGGAGCAGTGCGAGCGGCCCGGCGTGCTGGCTCAGGGCCGCGAAGTCCGAGAGCCATCCGGAGAAGAACCCGACGAGCACCACCAGGAGCACGTACTCCGGGACCAGGACCATCAGGTAGAGGCCAAGTGCCCTGCCGAAGCGGGAGAGCATCTCGCCCCACGTCCGCGGGTCGGAGGGCAGGGTCTCGGGGGTCTCGACCTGCACGGTGGAGAAGCGTCGGCTCACGAGCACGGCCGCAATCAGGACCACCACGATGCCCACGACCACGCGCGTGGTTACGAACGGCCAGGACATGGTGAGTCCCAGAAATACCAGCACTGCAGGATTGAGCAGCGGATTGGCCAGCCAGTACGCCACGGTGGCCCCCGCCGGCGCCCCGGAACGCCGCAGGCCGATGGCCACGGGGGCGGTGCAGCACGTGCACATCATGCTGGGCAGAGCGAGCAGCGCTCCCGAGATGCCCTGTCCCCAGGACGTTCTGCGGCTCAGCGCCCGCAGCAGCCAGCGGCGCGGCACCAGGGACTCCAGTGCGGCGGCCACCAGAAGGGCGACGAGCGCGGCCTTCCACACGGCCTTGAGGTAGACCACCGTGAAGTCGAACGCGCCCTGCAAGGACAGAGTGGAACCGGCCGCGCCGAAGATCGCCTCGCCGCCCCACACGCCGGTCTCGGCCAGCTTGTGGCCCTTGAGGTCGTACGGGAGCCACTTGGCCCACAGCAGCCCGGCCACCAGGATCACCAGAGTGAGGGCGAGTCCTGCCCAGCCCATGCGTTTCGCACGGGCGGGGGTGGCGGCCTCGGGGGGATCGAGGGGCGTGATGGTGGTGCTCACCGGGGAGCCTTTCGGGGCGGGGACTGGGCGCGATGTCGTCACCGGAGGCGACGCCGCCGGCTCAGCCTACGCCCGAGGCTCGCTTCCGCGCGGGCGGCCTCCTACAAGGGTGCGGGCGGGCTCACTCCCAGCTGGCAGTGTCGGGGTCAACTCCGTGGAGCCGTGCGCTCTCGTCGATGGCCTCTCGAAGCCACATCGCGAGGCCGGGGTGCAGCGCATCGTAGTGGGCAGCGAACGCCGGGTCTGACTCGTATACCCGCCCCAAGCAGACCTGCATCTGTCGTGTGAGGGGAAAGTACCGGCTGAACAGCTTGCGGTGCCGTTCCACGAGGTCGTTTGCCCGGGCGTCTCCAGGGACTGCGCCGTCATCTACGGCCCGAACGAGGTCGCCGTCGAGCTCCTCCGTTTCTCGGGTGAGTTCCGACCACCCCTCCGGCGCCCGTACGGCCGCCCGTTCGGCGTACTGCCGCCACTGCGCCGTGTGGCCCCAGCGAGCCCTGGCCTGTGCGGGCCAGTCGGGGTTCCACCCCTCGCCCAGCACCTCTTCCTGACGCTCAGGGCCCACGAGCGGCCCGCGTTCGTGCGCCTCGATCATGTTCCGCAGGCTGCCCTGCAGCTGCTGCAACCGGTGGATATGTTCCTCTGTCTGGGCGCTCTGCTCGTGCAGGGTGGCCACGGCGTCCATGTCGGGATCGTCGAGCAGGCCGCATATGGCGTTGAGCCCCAGGCCGAGCTCGCGGTAGAGCACCACCCGCTCCAACCTGTCGAGGTCCGCCTGCGTGTAGAGCCGGTACCCTGCGGCGGACCGCGCGGAGGGCTGGGCAAGACCCTCCGCGTCCCAGTGGTGCAGCGTCCGGACGGTCACGCCGAGGCGCTGCGCAGCCTGGCCCACTGTCAGCTGGTCATCCGTCATGCGGCTCATTGTGGTCTGCCTCGGAGCCCGGGGCGGTGATTCCCACGGCCCGGAGGTTCGCCGCTTCCTGGGTTGTGGGGTCATATGGCTTCGCCGCAGTGAAGACCACCCGAACCCGTTCGGGGGTCACGACCTCCACCTCGCGACTGTTCCAGGGCGTGTCCCGCGGACCGGTCACGGCGACGTCATCGAACCGTCTGCATGCCGTTACGAGCGGCTCGATCTGGTGCAACACGCACGAGAAATTCACGACGGCGGGAGAGGCGGCTTCGCCCGCACGGGCGCCGGGAACCAGGAGCACGTCCTGGAACGCCCACCTCCGCAGATGAACCAGTTGTCCGGGGATCTCGAAAAGCGTGAAGAAGCCCAGCGCGTTGGTCCAGAATCTCACGGAGGCGGGCAGATCAGCGGTGCAAACGGTGGTGAACGCCGGCATGCCGTAGATGCCGTGGTAGTCCTCGGGAGGGGTGGCGTCCCAGGCGGGCGTGGGAACGGGGCTGAGGTCGAATGCGTCGAAGGGAGTGCTCATAACGGAGACTGTTCTTCCTCACGTCGCGTGAGGGTCAAGCGGGGAGCGATCTACACGGAACTGAGAAGGCCACCGTCTGGCTCATCGTCGGGGAAAATTCCTCGCAGCTCCTCCATGAAGCCCGTGGGGGTCAGACCGTCCCAGTAGGCGCTGCCACGTTGCGGTTCGACGGCCGGATCGAAGGGGAGGATCTCGAGCGACACGGGCCCGCGGTCCACGGCCACGATCTCGCAGCGGTACTCACGCCGCGCGGTGCCGTCCGAGACCACGACGTGCCCGTACCCCTCCTGCAGGTGCGCCGAGACGACCCGGAGGCCCGGGTGCAGGTCGTCGAGCACTGCAGGAGTCAGCGACAGGTCGTAGAGGAACCCCGCCCAGTTGCACCGCAGGTTCTCCGGGAACTCGCCGTACTCCAGTGCCACCCGTCCGTCCTCCGCCACGGTGATCCCCACGATGTTCTCCCCGGCGGCGACATCGCACGCCCGGTGGTAGAAGTTGTGGGTCTTTCCCATGGATGATTCTCCGTACTACGAGTGGGGGGGCGGGGCGGAACGGTCGAGTCTTGGGCTCGTTGAGAAGTGCCTCACCGATGGGGCCTCACGATCCCTGAAGGAGTGTCCCATGAACCATCAATACCTCTCGTCGGTCCGACCTCTGTCGAGTCGGGACGTCGAGGCTCTCCGTGCGGCCACCCTGGGCAACGTGAACTGGCGCGGAGAACGCTTCTCGCGCGAGGAGGTTCTTGCCGATCCCGCAGTCGCCCACTACACGGTGTTCGAACCTGAGCGCGGAGACTTCGGCTTCATCATGGTGGACCCTTCGGGCGTCGTCGGCGTGGCCTGGGCGCAGTTCCTGGGCGTGGACAACCCCGGGTACGGGTTCGTTGCCGCTGACGTTCCGGAAGCCAGTCTGTGGGTGGCTCCCGAATGCCGGGGTGCCGGGCAGGGGCGTTGTCTGCTTCGAATGCTTCTCGTGGAGAGCGCCGCGCGCGGGCACGACCGCGTCAGCCTCTCCGTGGAGGACGGCAACCGCGCGAGAGACCTCTATGAGTCCGAAGGGTTCTCAGCGGTCCCCGAACGAGAGCATGACGGGGTCATGGTGTGGAAGGCGGGGTGATACGGACCGGTCGCTCCGCAGGAGCACTGCAGGAAGTCACCAGCAGCGACCTCGAAGGTCGACACTGCCCGGGGGCCAGGTGTCCACATCGCGCGTTCCAGTGCACACCATCACCGGGGCGCCTGTTTCTTCGACCGTTTGGCTGGAACCGTTGCGGGAACGGAATCGCTCGGTGACCTCAATGCGCTTGTACCCGCACGACTCGTAGAACGGGACTACCTCTTCTCGACAACCGAGGTATCCGTAATCGGCTGGTGCAATGGATCGGGCGGTGTGCTGCGCGGCAGCGAGCAGCCGCGCACCACAGCCTTGGCCCCGATGCGAGGGGGAGACCAGCACTCCGCCTGTTCCCGCAACCAGCACTTCGCGGTCACCCACGAAAATCATCCGCCGCTGGGTGCCCACGTGACCCACGACCCTCCCGCCCTCCACTTCCATGACGTGCAGCTCGGCGGGGGCGTAGCCGTAGGGTGCGTCAGGGTTCCACGGCCCCTCGTCGGTTCCGTACTCCGCATCGAAGAGCTGCCCCAGCTGGTCGGTCTGCTCGGTTGTCAGCTCCCGGTGCCACACCGAGCTGATGTCAGCCACCAGGCTCACTCACCCCGCAGCGACGGGAAGTCCGTGTCCGCATACTCCACGGAGTCGCCGGAACCGGCCCCGCCTGACGACTCGTCCGCTCCACCCGACGCCGCACCGGCGTCCCCCAGCGTGTCCGGGTGCAGCAACGCCTCCCGGCGGCGCAGCTCCACCCGGCGGATCTTGCCGGAGATGGTCTTGGGCAGGTCGATGAACTCGAGGCGCCGGATTCGCTTGTACGGCGCGAGGTTCACGCGGCAGTGATGCAGGATGCTCTCCGCGGTCTCGGCGGTGGGCTCGTGACCCGCGGCGAGCACCACGTACGCCTTGGGAACGGCCAGGCGGATGGGATCCGGCGAAGGCACCACTGCCACCTCCACGACCGCGGGGTGTTCGATCACCACGGATTCCAGCTCGAAGGGAGAGAGCCGGTAGTCGGAGGCTTTGAAGACGTCGTCCGCGCGGCCCACGTAGGTGAAGACCCCGTTCTCGTCCCGCGAGACCACGTCCCCGGTGTGGTAGACGCCGTCCCGGAACGCCTCATCGGTCTTCGCGGCGTCCCCGTGGTAGCCGGGTGTCAGGCTCACGGGACGCGGGTCCAGACGCAAGCACAGTTCGCCCTCGGTCTCGCTCACCTCACCGGTCGTGGTGTCGATCAGCACGGTCTCGTACCCAGGTAGCGCACGGCCCATGGCCCCGGGCTTCACGGGGATCCCGGGGGTGTTGGCGATCTGCAGTGAGGACTCGGTCTGACCGTACCCGTCACGGATCTCGGTGCCCCACGCGGCCTTGACCCGCGCGATGATCTCCGGATTCAGTGGTTCACCCGCGGACACCGTCTTGCGCGGCGGGTTCTTCAGATGGGTCAGGTCCGACTGGATGAGCATGCGCCACACGGTGGGCGGTGCGCAGAAGGACGTCACGCCCTCGCGGTCCATCTGGTCCATGAGTGCCACGGCGTCGAAGCGCGAGTAGTTGTAGAGGAACACGGTGGCACCCGCGATGAACGGTGCGTAGAAGTTGGACCACGCGTGCTTGCCCCACCCCGGCGACGCCACGTTCAGGTGCACGTCCCCGGGTTCCAGCCCGATCCAGTACATCGTGGACAAATGCCCCACGGGGTACGTGACGTTGGTGTGCTCCACGAGTTTCGGCAGGGACGTGGTCCCGGAGGTGAAGTACAACAGCAGCGGGTCATCCGCGGGCGAGGGCTCGGCCACCTCGAACTCCTCGGGACCCGCGGAGGAGTCCCGGTAGTCGATCACGGGGTGCTCCCCGATCTTCCGCGGGCTCGGTTCTTCACCCTCGCCCGACGACGCCGCAGTCCCGGCTTCCGGCGCTCCCGCAGCGTCGTCGTCGGCAGCAGCGGGCGACGACGCGGCGTCGTCGTGCCCAGCGGAGGACGCGAAGACCGACGGTGCGGAACGGGGACGGTGATCGGGCTGATCGGGAACCTCGATGATCGTGAAGTCCCCGGGGACGTCCTCGAACTTCAGGGCGTTCGTGTGGGACGTGACCACCCAGGCCGCCCGGCCGCGCTCCACGCGGTCCTGCAGATCGGCGGGCCCGAGCATCACGGTCGTGGGGATCATGGGTGCGCCCAGTTTGGTGCACGCAAGCATGGTTTCCCACAACTCCACCTGGTTGCCGAGCATGAGGATGACCCGGTCACCGCGGCGCACGCCCCGCGAGCGCAACCACGTGGCCAGCTGCGACGAGCGCCGGGACAGCTGCGCGTACGTGCGGCGGGTCTCGGTGCCGTCCTCCTCCACGATCACGAGGGCCTCGCGGTCCGCTTCCTCGCCGTTGCCCAGGACGTCGAACCAGTCCAGGGCGAAGTTGAAATACTCGAACCGGGGCCACTCGAACTCGCGGTGTGCGGCGTCCAGGTCGGTGCGTAGGCGCAGCAGCTGGTCCCGTGCGGCACGGAACCGCTGCGTGACGGAGTGTTCTGAGGCGGTGGTCTCGCTCATGGGATCCTCGCTGCGACGTGTGCGGATCCCCGGCCCGTCCACGGGAGGGCGGCCCGGCGCGCCTGTGGTGCTCGCGCCTCGAACCGGGGGTGGCTGGTTCCTCAAATTTACTGCACCGCACCGGGGCGTCGTCGCTGGTCGCGCGCTGACCGGGGCTTGCCGGCTCATGGGGCCCGTCGACCTGCGCGCACCGGAGCCGTACGATCGGGCGGAGAAAGCGACGAACGGCGTCATCAACAGCGTGCTGGACCGCCCACGAGGCGGGGAACGGAGCGGACATGGACATCAGGGACTCGACGGCGGTCGTCACGGGTGCGGCCTCCGGGCTGGGGGCGGCCACGGCCGCGGAACTCGTGGCGCGTGGGGCGCGCGTGATCGGCCTGGATCTGCCGCAGGTCGTGCACGCCGCCGCGCCGGTCGATGGCGTGCAGTACGTGTCCGCGGACGTCACCGACGAGGAGCAGGTGCGGGCCGCCGTGGCCACCGCCGCGGACGTGGCGCCGCTGCGCACCGTGGTCAACTGCGCGGGCATCGGGACCTCCGCGCGCGTGGTGGGCAAGAACGGCGTACACGACCTCGCGTTGTTCGAGCGCGTGGTGCGGATCAACCTGGTGGGCACGTTCACGGTCCTCGCGCTCGCCGCGGAGGTCATGACCGCGCAGGAGCCCGTGGATGAGGCCGGTCAACGCGGCGTCATCATCAACACCGCCTCCGTGGCTGCCTTCGAGGGACAGATCGGCCAGGCCGCGTACGCCGCGTCCAAGGGTGGTGTGCATTCGATGACGATCGCCGCGGCGCGTGACCTCTCCTCCCGCGGGGTGCGCGTGATGACGATCGCCCCCGGGATCGTGGACACCCCCATGCTCGGTCGGGTGAGCGAGGATTTCCGCAGCGCCCTGGCGGAGTCCGTCCCCTTCCCGCACCGCCTGGCCCGCCCGGACGAGTACGCCCAGCTCGCGGGGATGATCGTGGAGCACGACTACCTCAACGGGGAGACCATCCGCATGGACGGCGCCCTGCGCATGGCGCCGCGTTGATCCTCGCTGCCGCGCGCCTGTCCCGCCCAGGGCAGGCAGCCACGGGCGACGACACCGCACGGCCCCCGCACATGACGATGCCTCGTCACGGTCCACCCGTGACGAGGCATCGTCGTGATGTGGTCAGAGCTCCATGGCTCCGGCCTGCGCGAAAGGCCCCCGGGAATCGCCTCGCTGAGGTCGAGACGTCCCCCGGGGCGTTCCGCGGATCAGTCGACCGTGAGCACGACCTTGCCCACGGTGTGGCCCTCCTGGCTCGCGGTGAATGCGTCCGGCAGCTGCGCGAGCGGGAAGGTGCGGTCCACGCGGACGGTGAGCTTGCCGTCGTCGGCCAGGCGAGCAAGCTCGGTGAGCTGCTCTGCGTCCGGAGAGACCCACATGTAGCTGCCGCCGTGCTCCTCCACCTCGGGGTCCGCGATGGAGGCGTGCTGGCCGCCGTCCGCGAGCACGGCGACGGAGTCCTCCACCACGCCGCCCACGAAGTCCACGACGATGTCCACCCCGTTCGGGGCGAGCTCCTTGACGCGCTCCACGAGGCCGTCCCCGTACTCCACGGGCTCCGCGCCGAGCTCACGCACGTAGTCGTGGTTCTTGGTCGATGCGGTGCCGATCACCCGCGCGCCGAACGCCTTGGCGATCTGCACGCCCATGCTCCCCACACCACCGGAGGCCGCATGGATCAGCACGGTCTTGCCCTCCGCGACACCAAGTCGGGTGAGCACCTGGTACGCGGTGAGTCCGGCGAGCGGCAGCCCTCCGGCCTGTTCCCAGGAAAGACTCTTCGGTTTGGGGGCAAGTGCGCGCACCGGGACCGAGACGTACTGGGCAAACGTACCGCCGTGGATCCAGTCCTTGCGGGCGTAGGCGATCACCTCATCGCCCTCGGAGACGCTGGGGGTGTCGAAGCCCTTGCCCACGACGACGCCCGCGACGTCCCAGCCGGGGGCCGCCGGGAACTGGACGGTCATCATGGGATCCAGCCCGCCGGACATGACCTTCCAGTCCACCGGGTTGATGCCCGCGGCCTTCACCTTCACCAGGACCTCGCCGGGGCCCACCTTGGGCATGGGCTGGTCGGTGAGCTCCAGCACGGAGGTGTCACCGTACTGCTGATATGTCTGCGCCTTCATTGTGGTCATGTCTGTTTCAACGGCCCCGGGCGGCGCCTTATTCCATGCCGCGGCAAGTTCCTCGTGCGCGCTGCCGGACGACGCCGCCCGGTGGCCGTGGTCTTCCAGTCTCCCCGGGGGTGCCCGGGCGAGTGGGGGAGCAGCCTCAGGCGGAGATCAGCGCAATGCCCGTGAGCACGGCGGTGCAGCCGATGAGCCGCGGCACCAGGCGGTTCTCCTTGTAGATCCACCACGCGAGCAGCGAGCCCACCACGATGCTCGACTCCCGCAGGGGAGCCACGAGCGCCACCGGGGTGGACTGCATGGCGAAGAGCACCAGGATGTACGCGAGCGGGGACAGCAGGCCCACCGCGACGATCCGGTTCCGGTCCACGGCCCACGAGCGCACCATGTCCTGGCGCTGCCGCCACGCCTTGGGCGTCAGGGTGAGCACCAGGACCACCGAGGTCAGCGCGAAGTACAGCACGGGCGGCAGGTCCAGGGTGGCCATGGAGTGGTCGTCCCACAGGGTGTACCCGGCGATGCATGCGCCCACCGCGGCACCCCACAGCACGCCGGTCAGGGCGGACCCGCGGGTGGGTGTGGCAGCGGAGTCGCCCCCCGGTGAGTGCCCGTCCGCCCCTTCCGGGGTTGACGTTCCGGACGCGGAGGAGTCCAGCGGGGCGGCGTCGCGCGCGATGACCGCGCCGGGATCCGACGCGTCGGACGAACTCGGCGGGGCGGCGTCGTCGTCCCGGGTGGAAGTGGGCGTGCCGAACGTGGCGACCACGGCCACGCCCACGAGCACGGCGATCGCCCCAGCGGCGGCCGTGAGGGAGAGCTGTTCACCCAGGAACAGGACCGCCACGATCATGGTGATCATGGGTCCGGTGCCGCGGGCCACCGCGTAGACCACGCCCAGGGGTGCGCGGTCGTAGCCGGTCTGCAGGGCGGTGCCGTAGACGGTGTGCAGCAGCCCGGAGACCACGGCGGCGCCCACGAGGGGCCACCCCCAGGACTGCCACGCCCCGGGTTCCAGCAGGCTCACGGGGATCAGCACCACCGAGGAGACGAGCCCGTACCACCACACGAACAGGGTCCGTTGCCGCGGATGCCCTTGGCGAGGATGTTCCAGACCGCGTGCACCACGGCGGCCAGGAGGATCAGGGACACGCTGAGAGTGGACATCACCGTCCATTGGAGCGCACGCGGGGACGCGCGGGCGAATCGGAGCGCGGATTTGTCGCCGCGCCACGCCCGCCGGGCGGCGTCCGGGACGGCTCAGTCCCGCCGGTACTTCAGCAGCTCCGCCATGGCCGCCACGGTCTCCCGGGCGATCCCCGTGCGGTTCTCCACGTGCAGCTTGAACATGACGCCCTCCCCCAGGGAGATCACCAGCTCCGCGGGAATGCTGGTGCACCCGCTGACCCGCAGCAGCTCGCGCGCCTGCCCCTCGAGCCGCACGCGCTCCTCCGCGAGCACGGTGGCCAGCTGCGCGTTCTCCCGGGTGGTGTCCACGAGCCAGCACAGGGTGCCGCGCAGCTCCGCGTCCTCCAGCCCCCGGCCGGTGATGACCCGCAGCATGCGCTGCGCGGTGACCTCCGGGTCCGGGCGGGCGGCGTCCGCGGCCGCCTCGGCCAGCACCCGCCGGGCCTCGGCGTCCCGGCGGGACTCGATGTCCTCCACGCACGCCGTGAGCAGGGCGTCCCGGGTGGCGAAGTAGTAGCGGATGGAGCCGTTGGGGACCCCCGCCCTCTCGGCCACCTGGCGGTGGGTCACGGCGGCCGTGCCCCCGTGCGCGAGCAGCTCACACGCGGCGGCGAGGATGTCCGCCCGGCGCTCCACGGCGCGGGCCTGTGTGCCTGCGATGACCACCACTCCTCAAAACTAGTACGGGCGTACAACTATGCTATATCCTCGTCGAGTGCCACCCGCCGTGCGGGCATAGACAGCAAGAAGGCAAGCTCAGCCATGACAGCAACCCTTGACACCCCCGAGGTGATTCCAGCCCCCGCGGCCCCGCCCCGTTCCTTCCTGCTCTCCCTGGCCGCCGTGCTGGGCGTGGGTCCCTTCGCGATCGACATGTACCTCGCGTCCCTGCCCGAGATCGGCGCGGACTTCGCCGCCCCGTCCTGGACGGTGCAGCTCACCCTCACGGGCTACCTCATCATGCTCGGCGCGGGGCAGCTGGTTGCGGGGCCCGTGACGGATGCTATCGGACGGCGCCGCCCGCTGCTGCTGGGCCTGAGCATCTTCATCGCGGCCTGCCTGCTCGCGGCCGCGGCGCCCTCCATGGCCGTGCTCGTGGTGGCCCGCATGCTCCAGGGCGCGGGGGCCGCCATGGCGTTCGTGGTGATCAACAGCGCCGTGCGGGACCGCGTCTCCGGCGACGCCGCCACCCGCGCCTTCGCCGTGCTCGTCACCGTGACCTCGGTGATCCCCATGATCTCCCCGGCCGTCGGCGGCTGGGTGGGCGAGCTCTTCGGGTGGCGCCCGGTGTTCCTGGTGCTCGCGCTGATCGGGGCCGTGTCCCTCGGTATCGCGTTCCGGTGGCTGCCCGAGTCACTGCCGGCCCAGCGGCGGGTCCCGCTGGCCTTCGCGCCCGTGCTGCGCGCCTACGCCGGGCACCAGCGCTCCCGCTGGATGCTCGTGCCCCTGGGGGCGCTCGCGGGCACGTTCGTGTACCTCTTCTGCTACCTGGGCGGGGCGTCCTACGTCTACCAGGGCCACTACGGGGTGGGTCAGGCGGACTTCGGGATGATCTTCGGGGTCACGGGCTTCGCCTCGGTGGGCGGCGCGGTGATCGGCCACCGCCTGGCGCACCGGCTGACCACGGGCCAGCTGGGCGTGCTGGGGATGCTCATCATGGTGGCGGGCGGCGTCATGGCCACCGCGACCGCGCTGTGCACCGAATCCCTGTTCCTGCTGGCCCTGAGCGTGGGCTTCGGGCTGCTGGGCCTGGGCGCGTGCGAGCCCGCGTTCATGTCCCTGTGCATGTCCTCGGCCACCAGCAACGTGGGGGCGGCCTCCGCGCTGCTCGGCGCCACCCAGTTCCTCTCCGGCGCGCTGACGACGGCGCTGATCGCCTTTCCCGCCACGCTCGCCCCGTGGGCGTGGGCGGCCACGATGCTCGGGGTGGCCGTGGTATCCCTGGGGCTCGCGCTCCTGGCGTCACGGTGGTCCGTTCCGGTCCGTCAGGTTTGAGGGCCCGGGCCGCGTGGAGGCCCGCCGGGCCGTGCCGTGCCCGCGCCGCGCGGCCGCATGCGTCCCCGGGAGCGCCGGGGCATCCAGGCCGCCCCTGCCGGCGACGGCTAGTGTGAACTGTGTGCAGCATACGGCCGGGGCAGGGGCCGTGACCTCCCAACCTCTGCCGGCTTGGAAAGGCGTTCTCCCGTGAAGAAACGACTTGTCGCCGAGTGGGAGCCCGCGCTCGGGGCCTTCGTCACCTGGCCCGCGGCGCTTCCGGGTGCCCTGCTGCGGGACCTCGCGCTGGACGCGCACCTGTGGGTCCTCGTCACGGACGCCGCCTCGGAGACCGACGCCGCCGCGTGGTCCGCGTCCCAGGGCGTCTCCCCGGACCGGGTCACGTTCGTGCGCGCGCCCCAGGGCGACGACGCCGTGTGGGTGCGCGACTGGGGCCCGCACCCCGTGATGGACGAGCACGGTCAGCTGTGGTGCGTGGGCCCGCGGTACGTCTACGCCACCCCGTTCACGGCCCATGAACCGGGCGCGCCCCTCGAGACCGCGGACCGTGAACCGCTCGCCGCGCTCGAGTACGAGCCCGTGGACCAGCGGGCCCAGCCCGCGCTCGCACGGGCGCTGGGGCTGCCGTTCGAGAAGCTCCCGCACGCCTTCACCGGGGGCAACGTGCTCTCGGACGGCCACGACCTGCTCATCAGCACCGAGGTGCTCGTGGCCGAGAACGCGTTCGACGGCGCCACGTGGGACGAGGCGCGCCAGGACGCCTCCGCAGCCACGGGCATGAGTGAGCACGTGGTGCTGCCCGACTACGAGAACTGGGGCATCCAGCACGCGGACTGCCTGCTCAAGGTCCTGGACGAGGAGCGGCTGCTGGTGCTGCGCCCGCCCGCGGACCACCCGCTGCGGGAACGCTACGACGCGATCGTGACCGAGCACCTGGAGCCGCTGCTCACCCGCTGGGGGCGGCCCTTCGAGATCCTGCGCATGGACACCGGAATCAGCCCCCACGGCGGGCTGGCGCCGTACGTGAACTCGGTGGTGCTCAACAAGGTGGTCTACGTGCCGCGCTACGGCATCCCGGAGGACGAGACGGCCCTGGAGCAGTGGCGCGCGGCCATGCCGGGCTACGAGGTCCGCGGGTACACGTTCTCCTTCGACAAGGAGCCCCACGCGGTGCGCAACCCCCGCAACACGGGCCCCACCGGCTGGCGGGACGGGGACGTGCTGCACTGCCGCGTGCGCGGGGTGTTCGACCCCAGGATGATGCACGTGTCCGTGCGACGCCCCGGCCCCGAGAACCCCTCCCTGGTGCGCGTGCGCGCGGAGGGCTGCGGCGGCACCCGGGTGAAAGCGGTGACCCTGCTGAGTCGCCGGGCGGACGGTGCGGAGACCACCCGCACCCCCATGCGGGAGACCGCGCTGAACGGCGAGTACACGGCCCACCTGCCGCAGGGCCCGGCCTCGGGTGAGATCGAGTACGCGGTCGAGGCCACCTCCGAGGACGGCCGCGTGCAGCGCTGGCCGCGCCCGTCGAAGGCGTGGCTGCGGGCGGCGATAGACTGACCGACCGTGGCCAAGCTCTACTTCCGCTACGGCGCGATGAACTCCGGGAAATCCACGGCGCTGCTCCAGGCCGCCTACAACTACGAGGAACGCGGGCAGCGCGTGCTGCTCGCCAAACCCCACGTGGACACCAAGGGCGAGGACCAGATCCTCTCCCGGCTGGGTGTCACCCGCACGGTGGACTTCCTGATCCAGCCCGGCGAGAGCGCCATGGGCCTGTTCAAGCGCCACTCCACCGGCGATGACCCGGAGGCCCTGCTCGAGCACGTGGACGCCCAGCCCGTGGCGTGCCTGCTGGTGGACGAGGCGCAGTTCCTGGAGACCGGGCAGGTGGACGACTTGCTACGGATCGCCGTGCTGCTGGACGTGCCCGTGATGGCCTACGGCATCCGCACCGACTTCCGCACCCGTTCCTTCCCCGGCTCCGAGCGGCTCATGGAGCTCGCCCACACCCTGGAGGAGCTCAAGACCATCTGCCGCTGCGGACGCAAGGCCCTGTTCAACACGCGGAAGGTGGGCGACGACTTCGTGTTCGAGGGGGACCAGGTGGCCATCGACGGCGTGGCCGTCACCTACGAGTCCCTGTGCGCGGCGTGCTACCTGCGGGAATCCGGCGGCAGGCTGGGCTGAGAGGACAGCCCGGCACGTAAACTGCCCGTATGAGCACCGACTTCTCTCCCGTGGACCTGGCCACCGCCCGTGAGCGCCTGCGCGAACTGATCAAGGACCTCGCCGTGGTGCGGGGCAAGGTCACGCTGGCCAGCGGCATCGAAGCGGACTACTACGTGGACCTGCGCCGCGTGACCCTGCACCACGAGGCCTCCCGGTACGTGGGTCAGGTCATGCTCGGTCTGCTGGACGAGGCCGGGACCGTGTTCGACGCCGCCGGTGGGCTCACCATGGGCGCGGACCCGGTGGGCAACGCGATCATGCGCACGGCCGGGGACCAGGGCCGCGCCGTCGACACCTTTGTGGTGCGCAAGGCTCAGAAGTCCTACGGCATGGGGCGTCAGGTGGAGGGCCCCAGCGTGGTGGGCCGCAACGTGGTGGTCGTCGAGGACACCTCCACCACCGGCGGTTCCGCCCTGACCGCCGTGGAGGCGCTGCAGAAGGCGGGCGCGAACGTCGTGGCCGTTGCCGTGATCGTGGACCGCCGCACCGGCGCCAAGGAGCGCATCGAGGAGACCGCGGGCGTCCCGTGCCTGTACGCCTACTCCAAGGACGAGCTGGGGCTTGACTGACTCTGAACTGCCCGCTGATCGAGAGGTCGGCGTGGGCCCCTGGCAGGGCGAGTGGCCCGACGGGGAGCACTGGGACCCGGAGCTGCTGCGCGCGGGCGACCGCCGCAACGTGGCGGACCAGTACCGCTACTGGCGCATGGACGCGATCATCGCGGACCTGGACGCCCGCCGCCACGCCTTCCATGTGGCCGTAGAGAACTGGGAGCACGACTTCAACATCGGTTCCGTCGTGCGCACCGCCAACGCGTTCCTCGCGCGTGAGGTCCACATCATCGGGCGACGCCGCTGGAACCGCCGCGGGGCCATGGTCACCGACCGATACCAGCACGTGCGCCACCACGCGAGCGTCGCGGAGTTCATGAACTGGGCGCGCCAGGAGGGGCTTGCGGTGCTGGCGATCGACAACGTTCCCGGCTCGCAGCTGATCGAGATGTTCGACCTGCCAGAGCGTTGCGTGCTGGTCTTCGGCCAGGAGGGCCCGGGGGTCTCGGAGGACCTCGTGGCGGAGGCGGACGCGGTGCTGGCCATCGAGCAGTTCGGCTCCACCCGCTCCATCAACGCCGGAGCGGCCGCCGCCGTGACCATGCATGCATGGATCCGCCGCCACGTGTTCGAGCAGCGTCCTGCGCCCTCGTCCGACGTCACGAAGGGCGCGGGAGCGTGAAAAAGCCCGGCCGACCATATCCAGGAGACAGAAGTTACCGTATGGTCATGTGAGTTAAATCACATGATGAAAGGTTCGCATGCTCATGGCTGCCTCGACCACACGGCCATCGTCCTTGCGGCGTTCTGCGGGTGCCCTCGCCCTGGGTGTTGGGCTGCTGCTTGCTGGACTGCAGCCCGCGCATGCGCAGAGCGCAGCAGGCTCCGCACCAGATGGCGGTTTTTCCGAGCTGCCGCGCAGCGAGCAGGACCAGAAGCTCCAGGAGCAGGGTCTGACCCGCGATGATCTTGCCCGCGAGGATGCGCTGAAGAAGCTCCGCAGCTCCACGGACACGGACTTCTACAGCACCCCGGCGCAGCTGCCTGCCGCCAACGGGGGCGTGGTGCGTTCGGAGCCGTCCACGTTCTACCTGGACCCCGTCAAGCTCATCAAGCCCAATGCGTCCGCCACGCGCATCATGTACAGGAGCACCAACAGCAAGAACCAGGCCGTGGCCACCACGGGCACCGTGCTGCAGTCCAAGGCTGCGTGGCGCAAGCCCGGTCCACGGCCGCTCGTGGTGCTGTCCTCGGGCACCCAGGGTATGGGCGACTCGTGCGCGCCGTCCCGTCAGATGGCCATGGGCACAAACTACGAAGGCCTCAGCCTGGCCGGCCTGATCAATGCCGGCTACAACGTGGTGGCCCCGGACTACATCGGTCTGGGCACTGACGGCGCCCACACCTACATGAACCGCGTGGACCAGGCTCATGCCGTGCTCGATGCCGTGCGCGGTGCGCAACAGCTCGGCATGGAGGGAGTGGACGCTAAGACCCCCGTGGCCGCCGTGGGATATTCGCAGGGCGGCGGTGCCACGGCTGCAGCCGCGGAGAGCGCCCCTGAGTACGCCCCGGAGGTGCAGCTCAAGAGTGCCTGGGTGGGTGCGCCGCCCGCGGACCTCACACTCACGGGTCAGCACATCGACTCCTCTCTCTTCTCCGGCCTGTCCTTCTACGTGATGGGGGCGGCCGAGGACTCCGGGGTGGCGGTTCGGGACAGACTCAATGCGGAGGGGCAGAGGCGCTATGACAAGGCCCAGGACAGCTGCCTGGTGGGCACCGTCCTCTCCGACGCCCTGGTGCCGTCCGAGAAGCTCACGGCTGACGGGCGCTCCTTCTTCCAGCTGCTCGGAGACCCCGCTCTGAAGGCGTACCTGGAGGAGCAGACCATCGGTGCCGCGGGCCGCCACCCTCGTGTCCCGGTGCGCATCGCCCACACCGTGGCGGACGACGTCGTGCCCTACCAGTCGGGCCGACGGCTCGCCCAGAAATGGTGCGCCTCCGGCGTGAACGTCTCCATGCAGACGCTCGCCACGCCCACCCATGTGGGGGCCTCCCTGGAAGGCATTCCCTCGATGCTCGTCTACCTGGACGCACGGTTCAAGGGCATCCCGCAGACCAGCTCGTGCTGGCGGTTGTGATGTCACGAGATGAGCCACCGCACCCCGGCACCGCATCCTGCGGTGCCGGGGTGCGGTGGTGACCCCTCGGCGTCGTCCGCGCCGCCCCGCAAGGTGGGGCTTGTGGTGGGTGGGAACCATAGCGCGGATCACAGGTGCCCGCCCCCGGTCGCCTAGACTGGGAAGAGGCCTCAGGCCACGGTCCAACCGTGCATCGGGAACCCAGAAGAAGGAGCACACCATGCCCATCGCAACCCCTGACGTTTACTCCGAGATGATCGACCGTGCCAAGGAGAAGGGCTTTGCCTACCCGGCCATCAACGTGACCTCCTCGCAGACCCTGAACGCCGCGATCCGCGGCTTCGCCGAGGCGGGCTCGGACGGCATCATCCAGGCCTCCACCGGCGGCGCCGCGTACTGGTCCGGTGCGTCCGTGAAGAACATGGTCACCGGTTCGCTGGCCATGGCCGCGTTCGCGCGCGAAGTGGCGAAGAACTACGACGTCAACATCGCCCTGCACACGGACCACTGCCCGAAGGACAAGCTCGAGGGCTTCGTGCTGCCGTTGCTCGCCGAGTCCGAGAAGGCCGTGGCCCGCGGCGAGGACCCCATCTTCCAGTCGCACATGTGGGACGGATCCGCGATCCCCCTGGACGAGAACCTCAAGATCGCCCAGGAGCTGCTGGAGCGCACCAACAAGGCGCACATCATCCTGGAGGTGGAGATCGGCGCCGTCGGCGGTGAGGAGGACGGCGTGGTCGGCGAGATCAACGACTCCCTCTACACCACCGTGGCGGACGGCATGAAGACCATCGAGGCGCTCGGCACCGGTGAGAAGGGCCGCTACATCACCGCCCTGACCTTCGGCAACGTCCACGGCGTCTACAAGCCCGGCAACGTGCGCCTGCGCCCGGAGCTCCTCAAGGAGATCCAGGACGAGGTGGGCAAGAACATCGGCAAGGACCGCCCGTTCGACCTCGTGTTCCACGGCGGCTCCGGCTCCACCGCCCAGGAGATCGCGGACGCGGTGTCCTACGGCGTGATCAAGATGAACGTGGACACGGACACCCAGTACGCGTTCACCCGCCCCGTGGCCGGCTTCATGCTGCGCAACTACGACGGCGTCCTGAAGGTTGACGGCGAGGTCGGCGACAAGAAGAAGTACGACCCCCGCGTGTGGGGCGCCGAGGCGGAGGCTGGCATGGCCGCCCGCGTAGTGGAGGCCTGCCAGAACCTCGGTTCCGCGGGCACGTCCATCAAGTAGCCCGCACGTCCCTCCCCGGTGCCCCGCACGTCCGCGTGCGGGGCACCGTTGTGTTGTGGGTCATGCCCTTGCTACCGTCCTGGGCATGGCATCCCCGCGCGAGCAGTCCACGCCGCCCGCACCACGGTCCGCCCCGGAGCACGAACCGCCTGAGCCCTCGCGCGCCTACCTGGGCCAGCTGCAGCGGGACACGGAGCGCCGCAAGAGGGAGCTGGCGCACCACCTGCGGGACCACCACGGTGCGGGGCCCGCGGCGCAGGAGCGGCTGGAGACCCTCGTGGACGCGCAGTCCGAGGACCTCGTGCGCATCCTGCACGAACTCCACCGGGACCCGGAGACGGCGTTCCATGAGCACCGCGCCGCGCGGCGCATCAGGGAGCACCTCACGCGGCACGGGATCGAGGCGCAGAGCCCCGCGTTCGGGCTGGACACCGCCGTTCACGCGGAGGTCTCCTCCGAGGACTTCGACCCTCGATCCCACCGCACCATCGCCGTGATGTCCGAGTACGACGCCCTGCCGGGGATCGGCCACGGCTGCGGGCACAACGTGATCGCGGTGACGGGCCTCGGGGCGTTCGTCGCGCTCGCCGAACTGCTGCGGGAGGAGCCCGGCGCGTTCTCCGGACGCGTGGTCTACCTGGGCACCCCCGCCGAGGAGGGGGAGGGCGGCAAGGAGATCATGGCCCGCAACGGTGCGCTCGAGGGCGTTGACGCCGCCGCCATGGTCCACCCATACATGACCGACCTGACGGACCAGGTGTGGCTCGGACGGCGCCAGTGCGAGGTGACCTTCCACGGCCGGGCCTCCCACGCGTCGTCGCACCCCTTCATGGGCCGCAACGCGCTCGACGGCGCCGTGCTCGCCTACCAGGGCCTCGGGCTGCTGCGTCAGCAGACCCCGCCCACGGACCGCATCCACGCGGTGCTGCCCGAGGGCGGCGAGCGGCCGAACATCATCACCGAGTCCGCCACCCTGCGGCTCTACGTGCGGTCCCAGCGCCCCGAGACGCTCAGCGCCCTGTCCCAGCGGGTGGGCGAGGTCATGGAGGGCGCAGCGCTCATGGCCGGGGTGGGCGTGAGCGTCGCGTGGGACACCTCCCCGGCCACGCTGCCCGTGCTCAGCAACGGCCCGCTGTCCGACCGCTGGGTCCTCGCGCAGCAGCGGCGCGGGCGGGACCCCTACCCCGCGGGCACACTGTCCGAGGTGCTGGCCGCTTCCACGGACTTCGGCAACGTCAGCTACCGCGTCCCCGGGATCCACCCGCTCATCGGCATCGCCACGGAGGACACGGGGCTGCACTCCCGCGAGTTCGCGGAGGCGGCGGGCTCCCCGCGCGCGGAGCGCGCCGGTCTCGACGGCGCGTACGGACTGGCCGCTGTGGCCCTCGACTACCTGACGGACGACGAGCTGGCCGCCGACGTCGCGGAGGACTTCCGGGCGAGCGGTGGCGGGATCTCCGTACCCGACTACTTCGACTGAGCGCCCGGGACGGGGCGTTCCACCGTTTCTCCGGCACCGGCTCGACGACGCCGCCCCGGACCACACCTTCCACACCACCGACCACCACGGAGCACCCATGAACGCCACCGCCACCACCAGGCCCAGCCGGGGGGATCGTCTTCTCTCCGGAATCGAACGGGTGGGCAACAGGCTGCCCGAGCCCTTTGCGCTGTTCACCATCCTGTTCCTGATCACCGCGGCGGTCTCCACGGCCATGGCGTGGGCCGGAGTGGTGGTGCAGGTTCCGGGCAAGGACGAACCCGTGGCCATCCAGGGCCTGTTCACGGGGGACGGGATCGCATGGTTCACCACCACCCTGGGTGAGAACTACATCGGCTTCCCGCCGCTCGTCACGGTGGCCACGATCCTGCTGGCCATCGGCATCGCGGAGAAGTCCGGGTTCCTGGCCGCGGCCATCCGATTCACGATCGGCAGCGCCCCGCGGTGGCTGCTGCCCTACACCGTGGGGTTCGTGGGCGTGGTGGGCTCGATCATGGCGGACTCGGCGTTCGTGGTGATCCCGCCGCTCGCGGCGCTCGCCTTCAAGGCGGCGGGCCGCCACCCCGTGGCGGGGCTGCTGGGCGGCTTCGCGGCCGCGGGCGCCGGGTACTCCACGAACATCTTCCCGACCTCGCTCGACGCCCTGTTCGCGGGCATCACCAACGCGGTGATCCCCACCGTGCCGGCGCTCGCGGAGAGCGCCACTGAGGTGAACCCGCTGTCCAACTACTGGTTCAACATCGTGGCCGCGCTTGTGCTGTCCCTGGTGGCTGGGTGGGTCATCGACAGAATCGTGGAGCCGCGCGTGGAGCGGGCGGGTGTCTCCCGGGACGAGGTCAACCCGGAGACCGCCCAGCTCATGACGGACACCCGTGCCATCCGGATCGTGGGGGACGAGCAGACCGTGGCCGAGTCCCGAGAGCCGGACGTGGAGGCGGCGCTGTCCCCGAGGGAGAAGAAGGCCCTGGCATGGGCGTGCAGTGTGTTCGTGCTGATCGGCGTGGCCATGGTGGTCTTCGCCCTGCTGCCGGACTCGCCGTGGCGCAACGAGGCTGGGCACTTCCTTCCCAAGTCACCGCTGCTGGCGTCCATCGTGTTCATCATCTTCGCGTTCTTCTCCGTGAGCGGCTACGTCTACGGCCGCGTGGCGGGAACCGTGCGCGGGTTCCGGGACGTGCCCGTGATGATGGGTGCCGCCCTGCGGGACATGATCTCGTTCCTGGTGCTCGCCTTCGTGCTGGGGCAGTTCATCGCCCTGTTCAACTGGTCCGGGATCGGCTCGTGGATCGCCGTGACGGGCGCCGAGGGCCTGCAGAACGCCGGGGTGAGCGGCTTCCCGGTGATCATCGGGTTCATTGTCCTGTGCTCGCTGCTGAACCTGTTCATCATCTCCGGCTCCTCCATGTGGACGCTCATGGCCGCCGTGTTCGTGCCCATGTTCGGGATCCTCGGCTTCGAGCCCGCGTTCATCCAGGCCGCGTTCCGGGTGGGGGACTCCGCCACCCAGGTCATGACGCCGCTGAACCCCTACATGGTGGTGCTGCTGACCATGCTCAGGAAGTACGAGCCCTCGGCCGGGCTCGGCACGGTGATGGCCCGCATGATCCCCTTCGTGGTGCCCTTCTGGGTGGTGTGGGTGCTCATCCTCACGCTGTTCTACGTGCTGGACCTGCCACTGGGCCCGGGCGTGGGAATCATGATCGGGGGCTGAGGCAACCCTGGTGGCGAACGGCCTGGAGCGGCGTCGTCGTGCGTGCGTACAGTGACAGCGGACCCCGCACGACCGTGGAAAGGAACCACCGTGGCACTGCTCGGCAAGAACCTGCTGGACGAACCGGCTCCCACCTACCTGGAGGAGAACTCGGAGCTCGTGGCCCGCTTCGACGCGGGCGACGAGGCCGAGGACCTCGCCGCCGCGTTCCCCAAGGAGCAGCTGCCGTGGGCCATCCTCGCGGAGGACGCGCTCGCGGACGGCCGCACCCTGGAGGGCTACGCGTACGCGCGCGTGGGCTACCACCGCGGCCTGGACGCACTGCGCGGCCACGGCTGGAAGGGTCACGGCCCCGTGCCGTACTCCCACGAGGCGAACCGCGGGTTCCTGCGCGCCCTGGCCGCGCTCGGCCGTGCCGCCGCGCAGATCGGCGAGATGGACGAGGCCGCGCGGATCGAGAAGTTCCTGGACGACTCCGATCCGCAGGCCGCCACGCAGATCGAGGCTCACTGAGGTCAGCGCCCGCGGGAACGCGCGGCTCCGAGGACCCGTCCCTCCAGGGGGCGGGTCCCCGGTCACATTGCCCGTTCCCCTGTCCCGGGGGCGGCGAGGACGGGCACAATGAGGGCACAGCCGGGGCTCACCGCCGAGCCTGAGCGCATCCCCTCCGGGCGGCGCGCCCCACGAGAGGAGCATGCCGCCATGAGAATCTCCGTACCCCGCGAGATCAAGCCCGAGGAGGCCCGCGTGGGCCTCACGCCCACCATGGTCACCGCGCTGGTCGCCCGGCACCACGAGGTCTTCGTGGAGGAGGCCGCGGGCCTGGGAGCGGGATTTGCCGACGACGACTACCGCGCCGCCGGTGCGCACGTCACCTCCCAGGAGGAGACCTGGGCGCAGGCCGAGCTGATCGTGAAGGTCAAGGAGCCCGTGGGCACCGAGTACCGCTTCCTCCGCCCGGGCCTCACGCTCTTCACGTATCTGCACCTGGCTGCGAGCCGGGGGCTGACGGAGGCCATGCTGGAAAGCGGCGTCACCGGCATCGCGTACGAGACCGTGCGCGTGGGCCGGGTGCTTCCCCTGCTGCGTCCGATGTCCGAGATCGCGGGGCGCCTGGCGATCGCGAACGCCGCCCACCACCTTCAGTTCCACGCCGGTGGCCCCGGGATCCTGCTGGGCCGTGTCCCCGGCGTGGTGCCGTCCACCGTGCTGGTGGTCGGCGGCGGAACCGTGGGTGAGCACGCCGCACGGGCCGCGGTCGGTGCCGGGGCGGACGTCACGATCCTGGAGGCGAACGGGGACAGGCTCCGGCAGCTGGACTCGCTCTTCCCGACCGCACGCGTGCTGATGAGTGACACCCACCGGATCGAAGAGGAACTTCCCCGCGCGGACGTGGTGGTCGGCTCCGTCCTCATCCCCGGGGCCGCGGCTCCCAAGCTCGTGCGGCGCGAGCACCTGGCACTGCTCAAGCCCCACGCGCTGCTGGTGGACGTGGCCGTGGACCAGGGCGGTTGCTTCGAGACCACGCGCCCCACCACCTACCACGACCCCGTGTATTCGGTGGACGGCATCCGCCACTACTGCGTGGCCAACCTCCCGGGTGCGGTGCCGGTGACCGCAACGCAGGCGCTGACCCACGCGACCACGCCGTACGTGATGGGGCTCGCCGGTGGAGTCGACGCCGCCCTTGCCACCGACGCCGCCCTGGCCGCCGGGCTCTCGACCCGTGCGGGGCAGCTGTGCTCACCGGGTGTCGCGGCGGCCTTCCCAGACCTGCCCGCGGCGCTGTGACGGCACGAGCACGAGGTGGGCGGTGCACGGCATAACGGAATGACCGCACGACCGCAGTGATGACGCGAGGAAGTCCCCGGTCCGCGGACCGGGGGCTTCCTCGCGTCCCGCCCGTGCGGAGCGGTTCAGGCGCGTGGCGGACAAGCCGCGCCGGGGCTCAGACCAGGGGAGCGGCGTCGTCGTGCGCGGCACCGTCACGCGAGGCACCGGAACGACGGCGCTCGCCGTCGTCGCCCCGGATGAGGAGCTTGCAGGCCAGCGCGATCAGGCAGACCAGCACGAACGTGGCGATGAACTGCAGGCGCACCGAGGGGTCCAGCAGCCCGAGCACCACGATGGCCGCGAGCAGCGCCAGCGCGAAGTAGGACAACCACGGGAACGCCCACATCTTCAGCGGGGAGGACACCCCGGCGCGGTCCGCGCGGCGGCGCAGGATGATCTGCGAGACCAGGGCCACGCCCCACACCACCAGGCACGTGGAGCCGATGACGTTGAGCATCACGTTCAGCACCGTCTCCGGCCACACGTAGTTCAGGACCACGGCGATGAACCCGAAGACCACGGAGGCCACCACGGCGGCCCGCGGCACGCCGCGCTCGCTGGTGCGGCCCAGGGCGCGGGGTGCGGAGCCGCGGCGGGCCAGGGAGAAGAGCATGCGCGAGCTGCCGTAGATGTTGGCGTTCAGGGCGGAGAGCAGCGCCAGGATGATCACCACGGTCATCAGGACGTCCGCGCCGGGAATGCCCGCCTCGGTGAGGACCGCGACGAACGGGCTGGAGGACAGGCCCTCGTTGTTCCACGGCAGCACCAGGACCATGACCGTCACGGAGCCCACGTAGAAGATGAGGATGCGCACCAGAATGGTGCGGATGGCGCGGGCCACGTTGGTCTGCGGGTCCTCGGTCTCGGCGGCGGCAATGGTCACGAGCTCCGTGCCGCCGAAGGCGAAGACCACCACGAGCAGCGCGGCGGCCACGCCCGTGAGCCCGTTGGGCATGAACCCGCCGTGCTCCGTGAGGTTCGACAGTCCCGGGCTCGGGGCGGGAAGCACGTTCAGCAGCATGAGCACGCCCACCACCAGGAAACCCACCACGGCGGCCACCTTGAGCAGGGCGAACCAGAACTCCGTCTCGCCCAGCGTACCCACGCGCACCAGGTTGATGACGGTGAACGCCACCATGAAGACCAGCGCCCACACCCACTGGGGCAGCCCCGGCCACATCTCCGTGACCAGCTGGGCCGCGGCGGTGGCCTCAGCGGCCACCACCACCACGATCTGCGCCCACCACAGCCACCCGAGGGCACGGCCCATGGTCGGTCCCATGGCCTTTCCGGCATACGTGGAGAACGCCCCGGAGGACGGGTCCGCCGCGGCCATCTCGCCCAGCGCCCGCATCACGAGCACCAGCAGCGTGCAGGCCACCAGGTAGGAGATCAGCACCGCGGGCCCGGCCGTCTTGACGGCCGCACCCGTGCCCACGAACAGCCCCGTGCCGATCGCCGAACCCAGCGCCATCATCACCAGGTGGCGGGGCTTGAGGTAGCTGCTCTGCGCCGGCTGCGACGGCGCGTGCGGGGAGTGCTCGCGGTTCCCGCCGTGGATCACGCTCGACGAGCTGCGCGGCGCGGGCGAGGGATCCTGGGGTGAGCACGGGGAGGTCATGGGAGAAGAGGTTACCGGGCCCGCGGGTAGCCTGCGTTCATGCGCACCCTCCTGAAGGACCACCGCCGTGTCGTGGCCTCCCGCAAGCCGCCGATCTACCTGATCTCCTGGGCGGGCTACCCGAACTTCGGGGACGAGCTGATCGCGGCGGCGTGGGTCAATCACCTTGCGAAGGTCGCGCCCACCACGGATGTGTGGCTGGACGTGCGCGAGCCGGGAACCGCCACCGCCCTGCTGCGCGGGCTGCACCCCCGCCTGCACGTGGTGAACACTCTCTTCCGCGCAATGCACGAGATGAACCACGGCTCCGGGCGCTCCATGCAGAGTCTGATCGCGGACCTCGGCTCGCCCAAGTACGACGCCGGGCTGCTCGCCCTGCGCGAAGCAGCCACCGTGCACCTGCTGGGCGGCGGGGTGCTGCACCAGGACTGGATCGAGAACTTCCGGATCGTGGAGGCCATGCGTGCGGTGCGCAAGCTCACCGGTGCGCGGCTGTTCGCCACGGGGCAGGGGCTCATGCCCTTCGCCGGGGACACCCTCGCGGACCTGGACCACCTCAGTGTGCGGGACCGCCCGAGTGCCGAGGCCGCTGGTGTGCCTCTGGGGTTCGACGACGCGTTCCTCCTGGCCGAGGACCCGCGCCACGCCCGAGCGCTCGGGCTCCGGGCCGGGCAGAAGGGCGAGGGAGCGGCAACCGCGGTCACCCCGAGCGAAGTGGTGGTGTGCGTGCAGTCGGACACCCTCGCGGAGGGGGCGTTCGAGCGGATGCTGGACTACACCCGGGCCCAGCTGCGGCGTTGGGACCTGCCGCGCGAGTCAGTGCGCTACCTGGAGGCGATCCCCGGGGAGGACCACCTGGGCTGGGAGCGGCTGCGCGACGTCGTCGCCCCCGAGGGGTTCATCCCGTTCCAGGCTGCGTGGGACGGCGAGTTCAGCTTCGGCCCGCACCAGGTGTGGCTCACCACCCGCTTCCACCACCACCTCACGGCCGCACTGCACGGAGCCAGGGGCGTGGCGCTCAGTGGCAAACCCGGGTACTACGACATCAAGCACCAGTCCGTGGTGGACGTGGGCTCCCGCTGGAACCTGGTCCACGCGGGCGGGGACGCAGGTAGGTGCGCGGAGACCGTAGGCCTCGAGCAGCTGGCGGCGCCGGGGAGTTTCGGTGAGGCCGTGGCCGCCAAGCGGGACGAGGCGGCCCTCCTGTACGGGCGGTAGACCGGGCCCGTTCCCAGCGCAGTGGCCCGGGCTGTGGGGTCGACCAGGACGTGGGCCCGCAGATCCACCGCAGGACCCGGCCGCAAGCCGCCACATGCCGTCGGGCATGGGAAGGGCCCGTGGCTCCCACACGGTGTGGGTGCCACGGGCCCTCGTCCTGGGGCGGTCTGCCGACGCGTCGGAGACCTGCCCGGGACCAGATCCCTACTTCAGCTGGTCGTAGCGGAAGAGGAAGGCGGCCATCTGGTCACGCTGCACGGCCTGGCCCGGGCGGAAGGTGCCGTCTGCCCAGCCCTTGGCGATGCCCTGCCCGTTCATCCAGGAGATCTCCTTGTAGAAGACGTCCGTGGTGCGCACGTCCTTGAAGGGGGAGACCTTCGGGGCCGTGTAGGAGGGTGAGCCCGCCATCCGGTAGAAGAAGGCCGCCATCTGCTCACGGCTGATCTTCTGGGTGGGGCGGAACGTCCCGTCGGACCAACCCTTGGTGATGCCCTGCTCGCTCAGCCAGGAGATCTCCTTGTAGAAGACGTGGTTGGTGGGCACGTCCTTGAAGGGAGACTTCGTGGGAGGCGTGTACTGCGGGGAACCGGCCATCCGGTAGAGGAACGCGGCCATCTGGTCACGCTGCACGGGCTGGGTGGGGCGGAAGGTGCCGTCCGGCCAGCCCTTGGTGATGCCCTTGCTGGCCAGCCAGGAGATCTCCGAGTGGAACACGTAGTTCTTCGGCACGTCCTTGAACATCGGATCCTGCGTCCCGGGGACCGACGCCGCGGGCTGGACCCGCTTGACGTCGGCCTTCGCGCCGTCCTCACCCTTGTGGATGCCGGAGAGGTCCCCGGTGCCGTTGTGCAGGTGCAGGAACAGTGCCTCGCCCTCGGCCTTGTCCGAACCGCGGTGCGCGGTCAGCTTCTTGCCGGGCAGGTCCGTGAACAGCGAGTTGTTGAACTTCTCCCCGCGGAACGAGACGGTCGGGGCCACCGGGTTGAACGAGATCGTCTCGGTCTGGTCCACCGCGCCGTCGATGTTCGCGGAGTAGGTGGAGACCTGGTAGTTCAGCCTGGTGCCGCTCTTGGTGGGGTCGATGCCCAGCTTCGCGGTGCTCACGGGCAGGACCACGGCGTTGGTGTCGAAGGTGTTCGTGTCCGTGTCACCCCAGGAGCCATTCACCGGCTGGCGGTCGATCACCTTCAGCTCGCCGTTGACGTAGCCGTAGAGGTTCGCCACCGGGTAGTCCAGGCCGTCCGCGCGGCCCAGGGCCACGTAGTGGTCGGCCCGGCCGTTGCCGGTGCTGTCGATGGCGATCTGGATCTCGGCGTCCGGCTTCATGGTGCTGGCGTTGCCCCAGCTGGAGACACCGAAGTTCACCAGGCCGTCCCTGGCGGCGTCCCCCTTGTCAGCCTTCAGCTGCGGGAGATTTGAGGACGCGCCCACGTACTGCAGGTCTGCGAACTGGGAGTTGCCGCCGGCCAGCTTGGTGGACGCCAGACGGTCGGACTTCGCACCCAGCTCGAAGGCGCCGACGGCGGACTTCCAGCCGCCCTGGTCCACTCCGGTTCCGGTCAGGGGGACGGTGGCGTCACCCTGCTTGTCCCACTGGTTCAGTGCGGCGCCGTCCACGCGCATGTCTGCCACGGGCTTCGGGGCGATCGAGACCGGGACGCGCATGTCCTGGCCCTTCTCGCTCAGCACCAGGCGGCCGGACTCGGTGGCCAGGAACTGACGGGCGAGACCCAGCTGGGTCACGGCCTCCGAGGGGTCGTGGGTCTTCTCCAGCTTCGCCCGGTCCACGGTGGCGGTCACCTTGACGGTGGTCTTGCCGCCCTTGGGCACGGCGACCGAGGCCGGTGCGGTGATGCTCACGCCCGGGACCTCGGTGGAGGGGTCGAAGCGCACCTGGTAGGTGTGCGCGGCCCCGCCGGTGTTGTCCACCACGAGCTCACGGGAGAAGGTGTCCCTCGCGTTCCTGATCTCGGTGACCCCGAAGGTCGAGGAGACCACGGACGTGTCCGCCTTGTCGTAGACCATGACGTCCTGGTTCACGGCGCGCAGCGCATCCACGCGGCCCGAGCCCACGCGGTCCACCGCGGAGGTCTTGCCGTTCGCCGCGTGGACGTCGTGAACCGCCGAGTTCATGATGGCGGACTTGATGTTCTGCGGGCTGTAGTTCTGGTGCTTCTGCTGCACCAGGGCGGCGATGCCGGCCACGTGCGGGGTGGCCATGGACGTGCCCGTCTTGACCGAGACACCGTTGCCCATGGACACGCCGGCCGAGCCGATGTTGGTGCCGGGAGCCGCGACATCCGGCTTGAGCACGCCGTTGCTGCCGTGCTGGCCGCGGGACGTGGAGTCGTTGACCTGGTCCTTGGAACCGGTGTCCGTCCTGGCTGCGCCGATCCACTCCGGGGCCAGCTTGATCTTCGCCCCGCCGGTCTGCACTGCGGGCTTGATCTTGTCCACGGACTTCTTGCCCATCAGCAGACCCGGGATCTTGGCGTTGCCGGCGATCGCAGAGGGGTCCACCGCGTAGTCGGACTCGAGCACCACGCCCTTGCCCCCGGCGGCCGCCACGTTGTCGAAGCGCACCTTCGAGCCGCAGGGGAACGGGCCGTTGTCCTCCCAGTCGAGCATGACCCACTTGCCCGCGAAGTTCTGCGAGAACGGGGTGCAGCCGAACTTGTTGTCCACGGGGGCCGCCACGATGTCACCCTGCAGGTCCTCGGGCTTCGCGCCGGAGTAGTCGTAGCTGCCGCTGTAGGAACCGGTCAGCTCACCCTTGGCGCTGTCCGGGGAGAGCGCCTGCGCCTTGTCCTGGGCCGCCGTGCTGCCCTGTGAGTTGGCCACGGTCAGGGCGGAGCGGGCGCTGCCCGGGGAGCCGGAGATCTCGTGGAAGTCCCCGGCGTTGCCCGCGGCGATCACGGAGAGGATGCCCTGCCGTGACAGGGCGTCGATCAGGTCGTTCTGGGGATCGTCCGCCGGGCCGAAGTCGGAGCCCAGGGACATGTTGACGATGTCCGCCTTGTCCGAGAAGTCCCCGTCCATGTTGGGGTCCAGGGTGCGGTCCAGCGCGTTGATCGTGAGGTTTGTGGAGCCCTCGCAGCCGAAGACGCGGAAGCTCATCAGCTGGGCCTCGGGCGCGGTGCCCGGGCCGATCTTCATCTTCTTGACCTGGTCCTCGGTCAGCTTGGTGAAGTCGCCCTTGAAGGTCTTGCCGTCCGCGCCGACGCCGTAGCCGGCCGTGGTGCCTGCCACGTGCGTTCCGTGTCCACCCGCCTCGCAGTCCAGCGGGTTGGAGTCCGGCTTCGGCACGCTGCCGGCCACGCGGGCGTCGTAGGAGTCGCCGGCGAGGTCGTAGCCGCCCACGAACTTCTTGGGGTCGTACAGGTCGGAGTCCTTGCCCGGCAGCTCGGTCGAGGCCTTGGCCTTCTTGTAGCCGTCCGTGGTGCCTGGGCCGCCGAAGTCCGCGTGGGTGTAGTCCAGGCCGGAGTCGATGACCGCGACCTTCACGTCCTTGCCCGTCTGGCCGGTCTGGGACCACGAGTTCAGGGCGTTGGTGTCCACCACGGAGCCGGCGTTGCTGCGGTACTGGGGGGTGATCTTTGAGATCTTGACGACCTCGGAGCGCTTGGCGAGATCCCGCAGCTGGGCGGCGTCGCCCTGCAGGGCCACGCCGCGCAGGGCGTTGGCGGTCGTGTAGAGCAGGTCGGAACTGGATTCGGAGGCCAGGGATGATGCGGCGCTCTGAACCGACTGGCGGATGGCCTGCACCTGCGCCGCGGCCTGCACCGGATCCTGGGTGCCGGTGCGCACGCCCTCCGGTTGGGTGGCCTCGAAGGCGCTCGGGCCCTGGAGTTGGACGAAGACGGCTACCTGGCCCTCGGCGTCCTTGAGGTCCGAGCTGATCAGGCGGTCCGGGCCCTGGGGGTTGAGGTCGTCCGCGGGGGCGCCCGGGGGGACCTCGACGGCGCTCGCCGGCAGCACTGTGCCCAGGGCCAGTGTCAGGCCGAGGGCCGTGGCCAGGCAGGTCTTGGCGGCTCTGCCACGACCTGCCCCTGTCTCATGATTCATGGTGTGTTCCTTTGCCCGTCGAGTAATGCAGTCAGACGCATCACAGTGTCCCCAAGAGTGCGCTCTGACATGCGCAAAAGCAACGATTTCGTCCAAATTCCCTGTGTCGACACTGATTGCGACCTGTGTGACGCCGTTCACCGCCCGGTCTCAACCGCTGTTCCGGCCCGACCGGCCTCCGGAGGGCTTGGCCGGGTAGACTGGGCTGCTGGTTCCTCCGGCCGTCGGGCCACACCCGGATAGAGAGTGTTTCCATGCCAGCAATCGTGATAGTCGGCGCCCAGTGGGGCGATGAAGGCAAGGGCAAGGCCACGGATCTCCTGGGCGGCCGCGTGGACTACGTGGTCAAGCCCAACGGTGGCAACAACGCCGGCCACACCGTGGTGGTGGGCGGTGAGAAGTTCGAGCTCAAGCTCCTTCCCGCGGGCATCCTGAGCCCCAACGCGACCTCCGTGATCGGCAACGGCGTGGTCATCAACCCGCAGGCCCTCTTCGAGGAGATCGACGGTCTGGAAGCACGCGGTGCGGACACCTCCCACCTGCGCATCTCGGCGAACGCCCACCTGGTGGCGCCATACCACCAGACGCTCGACCAGGTCACGGAGCGGTTCCTGGGCAAGCGCGCCATCGGGACCACCGGCCGTGGCATCGGCCCGTCCTACATCGACAAGGTGGGCCGGCTGGGCATCCGGGTGCAGGACCTCCTGGACGAGTCCATCCTGCGGCAGAAGATCGAAGGCGCCCTGCGGCAGAAGAACGAGCTGCTGGTCAAGCTCTACAACCGCCGCGCGTTCGAGGTGGACGAGATCGCGGACTACTTCATGGGTTTCGCGGAGCGTATCGAACCCATGATCGTGGACGCCACGCGCATGCTCAACGAGGCCCTGGACCGTGACGAGGTGGTGCTCATGGAGGGCGGCCAGGCCACGTTCCTGGACGTGGACCACGGCACCTACCCCTTCGTGACCTCATCCAATCCCACGGCCGGCGGCGCGTGCGTCGGGTCCGGCGTGGGCCCCACGCGGATCACCCGGGTGATCGGCATCCAGAAGGCGTACACCACACGCGTGGGCGCCGGTCCGTTCCCCACCGAGCTCTTCGACGAGATGGGCGAGCGGTTGCGCACCACGGGCGGCGAGTTCGGGGTCAACACGGGCCGCCCACGCCGCACGGGCTGGTACGACGCCGTGATGGCCCGCCAGGCCGCGCGCATCAACGGCTTCACGGACCTGTTCATCACCAAGCTGGACGTGCTGACCGGGATCCCGCAGATCCCCGTGTGCGTGGCCTACGAGGTGGACGGCCAGCGCTTCGACGAGATGCCCATGACCCAGTCGGACTTCCACCACGCCAAGCCGGTCTACGAAATGTTCCCCGGCTGGAAGGAAGACATCACCGGCGCGCGCACCCTCGAGGACCTGCCGCGCAACGCCCAGGACTACGTGGCCGCACTGGAAGACCTCTCCGGGTGCCGGATCTCCGCCATCGGCGTGGGACCGGATCGCGACGACACCATCGTCGTTCGGGACCTGATCTCGGACTGAACGGCCGAAGTCGCCTCGCCCGGTGCCAGGGTCCCGGGTGCACGGCGACCCCTGCCAGTGCAGGATTCTGACAGGTGGGGGTTCCCGGCGGATGCAGGATCCCGGTAGCCACTGATTTCCCATGCACACATCTCCGCCCCGGTTCCCACGGAACCGGGGCGGAGATGTGTGCGAGGTGCGCGGGCGGCGGCGTCCATGACGGGGGACGACGCCGCCGGGCGGCTCAGTGGTGCGCCGGGGAGACGTCCGCGGTGCGCAGGTCCACGGGCTCGTCCTTGGTGACCAGCTTGTGGCCGAGCCACAGGGCCAGGAAGATCGGCAGACCCAGGTAGGAGGACAGCAGGCTCAGGGGGTTGACGTCCCCAGCAGTGAAGAGGCTGTAGCCCTGCCCCACGATCACGACGGCGCACATGACAAGTGCGATCACGGGCCCCAGGGGAAAGAAGCTCGCCCGGTAGAGCAGGTTCTTCGGGTCCCCGCCCTGCAGCACGTACGCCTTGCGGAAGCGGTAGTGGCTCCAGGCAATGCCCATCCACACGATGAATCCGGCCAGGCCGGAGGCGTTGATGAGCCACACGTACGCCTCGCCCTCACCGATCAGGGTGGTGAGGAAGCAGAACATGCCGATCAGGGTGGTGGCAAGCAGCGCGTACATGGGTACGCCGCGGCGGTTGACCTTTGCCAGGAACCGCGGGGCCTTGCCGCTCTTCGCAAGAGCGAAGAGCATGCGCGTGGAGGCATACAGGCCGGAGTTGCCCGCCGAGAGGATGGCCGTGAGGATCACCGCGTTCATGACGGAGGCCGCGGCCAGCACGCCCGCGTGCTCGAACACCAGGGTGAAGGGGGAGATGGAGACGTCCTGCACGTCGCTCGCGAGCAGGTGCGGATCGGTGTAGGGGATCAGGAAGCCGATCACCGTGATGGCACCGATGTAGAAGAGCAGGATGCGCAGGAACACGGTGCGGATGGCCTTGGGGACCGTCTTGCCGGGGTTCTCGGCCTCGCCGGCGGCCACGCCCACGAGCTCCGTGCCCTGGAAGGAGAAGCCCGCGACCATGAAGATGGCCATGATGCCCGTGAAGCCGTTGACGAACGGCGCCTCGCCCGCGGTCCAGTTGTGGAAGCCGGGGGAGGGCCCGCCCAGGATGCCCAGGATCATGAGCACGCCCAGCACCAGGAAGATCACCACCGTGATGACCTTGATGAGGGAGAACCAGAACTCGCCCTCGCCGTACGCGCGGGCGCTGAGGGCGTTGAGGGTGAAGAGGATGACCAGGAACAGTGCGGACCAGATCCACGCGGGGGTGTCCGGGAACCAGTAGCGCATCACGAGTGCTGCGGCCACGAGCTCCGCGGCCACGGTGATCGCCCAGTTGTACCAGTAGTTCCAGCCGATGGCGAAGCCGAACGAGCGGCTGATGTAGCGGGTGGAGTACTCCTCGAAGGAGCCGGCCACGGGCAGGTGCGTGGCCATCTCGCCGAGGGACTGCATGAGCAGCCACACCATGAAGCCGATGGCCGCGTAGGCCACGAGCGCGCCGCCCGGGCCTGCGGTGTTGATCGAGTTGCCGGAGGCCACGAACAGGCCGGTGCCGATGGCCCCGCCCATGGCGATCATGGTCAGGTGGCGGGGCTTCAGGGTGCGGTGCAGGGAACCGTCGGCCGGCTCATCCTGCCCGGTGCGCGGAGTATCTGGGTGGTGGGAATCGTGCGGGGCGGTCGGTGCGGGGACCGCCTGGCTGTTTCCCCCACCGGTCGAGGATGAGGCCACTGGGTACTCCCAAAAGTGTTGGTCCGGTGCCGGCGCAGGAGGCGCGACGGCTGACCGCTATTATGCGGCGTCAGCCGATTCCGTGGCCCGTTCCCACGCCCGGGTGGGCGGAAGTGTCTACAACTCGTCAGAAAACGAGGATGGTGACGAGGCCAAGCGCCCCGAGCACCACGCACGCCCCGGCCGTCAGGCCCACGGCCACCGCGTCCGGGGTGAGCCGCTCCCCGGCGATCCCCGTGGCGGCGCGGCGGTAGCGGCGTCGCTGCGTCGCGTAGATCCCGCCCGCCAGGCACAGGGCCACAGCGAGCAGGCAGAGCACGAAGACACCGTGGGTGGGCAGCCAGCGCAGGTAGACGGCGGCCGCGGTGCACAGGGTCATCATGGTGCGGCCCCACGCCAGCGCGGTCCGCTCGGGCTGCAGCCCCGGGTCCTCGTGGGGGCAGGGCACGGAAGCGGGTGCGGCTCTCACCGGGTCAGCACCACCGCGACGAGGACGCCGGACGCAATCGCCCCGCCCACGGCCACGAGAGGTGCGATCAGCGGCAGCGGAAGGGGCGCCCCGTGGCGCATCGAGCGCTCCACGTTGAGCCAGCGAACGGCCGAGCCCGCACTGAGAAGCATGCCGAGCAGTAGCAGGACCACGGCCAGAAGCTTCCGCACGACCAGGTCGAAGACGTCACCCGTGAATGCCTCCACGGCTATGCCTCCGGCCAGGAACGCGAGCGAAGTGCGGATCCAGGCGAGGAACGTGCGCTCGTTGGCCAGGGTGAACCGCGGGTCCGGTTCCGTGCCGCCGCGCAGGAGCCGTTCGCTGACGGTTCCACGACGACGTCGCGCGGCAGGGTCTTCGGGGCGGGTCACGGTTCTCCTCGGGCTGGATGGGTGCGGCCACTTCCACCGATGGTATGCCGCGCCGTGCACGTGCGGGGCGGCGGAGAGGGTTATTGCCGGGGGTGTGACCCGTGCGACAGGATGGTCGTGTTCGCACATTGTCAAGGCACGGAGGTCAGATCGTGACTACGAGCAACCAGCCCGCAGCAGGGGGTCAGCCCTCCGCGGATCGGCCCCAGGCGCGCGCCCAGGACGAGGCGAGCCGTGGCCAGAGGTACTCCGGCGGCACGGGGCGAGGCCACGACACCGACGGCCAGAACGCCCCCGCCCGCAACAACGACGCACACGGGCGAGGGGCCATGACCGCGCCGACCAACTCCTACCAGCCCTACGCCCAGCCCACCGGCCGGTGGGAGTACGTCCCCGGCAGCCCGGAGGACGCCCAGCGGCAGCAGCAGGTGCTCAAGAGCACGGACGCCTCACTGGTCCTGGGCATCCTCGGCGTCACGGTGCTGCCCATCCTGGCCCCGTTCGCAGTGTGGCAGGCGTCCAAGGCGGAGAAGCTCGGCGGCCGCGCGACGGCGGGCAAGATCCTCGGCTGGGTGGGGGTGGCCGTACTCATCCTGACGCTGGTGTGGCTGGCCTTCATCCTCGCCATCTGGGGGTTCGCGATGTCCGAGATACAGGGCCAGTTCAACAGCTCGAACGTCTGACCGGCAGCTCACGCACTGCACGGCAGTGGCCGGCGCCCTCCTGGACGGAGAGTACCGGCCACGGCCGTGTGCGAGGTGGCGCGGGTGTCACCAGATGCGCACGCGCTCCTCCTCCGGAAGCCACATGGCGTCCGCGTCCGTGACGTCGAACGCCTCGTAGAATGCGTCCACGTTGCGGGGCGTCTGGCTCGCGCGGAACTCCGCGGGGGAGTGCGGGTCGGTGGCGATCCGCGTGCGCAACGCCTCGTCGCGGGACTTCTCCCGCCACACGTAACCCCATGAGATGAACAGCCGCTGCGCCGGGGTGTATCCGTCGATGCTCTCGGTGTCCGGGTTCCCCTTCTTCCCCTGGGCCGTCTTCCATGCCTTGTGGGCAATGGACAGTCCGCCCAGGTCACCGATGTTCTCGCCCAGGGTGAGCTCGCCGTTGAGGTGCGGAGCGTCGTCGTCGCCGTCGAACTGTGCCGGGGACAGCGCCGCGTACTGGCTCACCAGCCGGGCCGTGCGCTCTTCGAACGCGCTGCGGTCCGCGTCCGTCCACCAGTTGCGAAGCTTTCCCTCGCCGTCGCACGTGGAGCCCTTGTCGTCGAAGCCGTGGCCGATCTCGTGGCCGATCACCGATCCGATGCCACCGTAGTTGACGGCGTCGTCCGCGTCCTCGTTGAAGAAGGGGGGCTGCAGGATGGCGGCCGGGAACACGATCTCGTTGCGCAGCGGGTGGTAGTACGCGTTGACCGTCTGCGGAGTCATCAGCCACTCGTGCCTCTCCACCGGCTTGCCAGCCTTGCGCGCGAGCTCGGCCACACCGAACTGAGCAGTGCGCACCACGTTGCCCACGAGGTCGTCTCCGCGGATCTCCAACGCCGAGTAGTCCTTCCACTTCTCCGGAAAGCCGATCTTGGGGGTGAAACCGGTGAGCTTGCGCAGCGCCTCCGCGCGGGTCTCCTCGGTCATCCAGTCGAGCGTCTCGATGGAGTCGCGGTAGGCCTCCAGCAGGTTGGCCACCAGCTCGTCCATGCGGGTCTTGGCGGTGGGAGAGAAGTTCTCCGCCACGTACAGCTTGCCCACGGCCTCGCCCAGCGCGCCGTTGACCAGCGCGACGCCGCGCTTCCAGCGCTCGCGCAGCTGCGGGGTGCCGGACAGCGCCGTGCCGTAGAACGCGAAGTTCTCCGCCACGAACGCCTCGGGCAGGTAGGCCGCGCGCGCGGAGACCACGTTCCAGCGGGCCCAGGACTTCCACGCCTCGAGCTCGTCCTGCGTGAGCAGACCGTCCAGGCCGGTGAAGAAGCTCGGCTGCGCGTTGACCACTGTGCTCAGGTGCTCCGGGGACAGCCCCACACCCTCCAGCACGGCGTCCCAGTCCAGGTTCTGCACCTGCCCGGCGAGCTCATGGAAACTCATGGGGTTGTACATCTTCGTCAGGTCCCGGACGGTCACCTTGTCCCAGTGGTGGGAGGCGATGCGCGTCTCCAGGTCCATGACCGCGCGAGCCTGCTGCGCGGCGTCGTCGTACCCCGCGAGCTCCAGCATCTTCTGGACGTGCGCCACGTACTTCTCGCGCAGGGACGCGTACTGCTCCTCGCGGTAGTACTCCTCATCCGGCAGTCCCAGCCCAGCCTGCCCCACGAACACGAGGTTGCGCTGCGGGTCCCCCGGGTCCGAGTCCAGGTCGATGTCCAGCGCGGCACCCACGCCACGGCGCATGGCCGTGCCGAACCAGCGGGAGAGCGCCTGCGGCGAGTCGATCGCGGCCACGGCATCCAGGTCCTCGCGCAGCGGCTCCGTGCCGAGCGCCTCGATGCGCCCGGTGTCCATGAAGGACGCGAACAGCAGCGCGATCTTCGTCTCCGCGCTCTGTTCCGCGGACGACGCCGCCTGCTCGCCGTCCGCATTCGCACCCGTGATGATCTCGCGCACCGCCCGCTCTGCCTTGTCGCGCAGCTCGATGAACGCGCCCGTGCTGGGCTTGTCGTCCGGAATCTCCGCGGTGCGCAGCCAGGCACCGTTGACGTGGCGGAAGAGGTCGTCCTGCGGGCGGACCGAGCGGTCGAAGCCTTCGAGGTCAAATACGGAAGTGGTCATGGTGCACACGCTAACGACCCCAGCGCCGCGGCTCCACGGTCCGGCGGAGCCTTTTTCGGACAGCTAAACGAGGCGCGACCGGGGCCCCGGGGCACGATCCGCGCCCCGTTCTGCCCCCACCCCTCGAACAAAGTGCAGCTTGTGACGTTTCGCGGCCTGGTTTCGTCACAACCTGCACAAAATCCGGGGTGGTGGGCGGACAGGGCCGGGCACCGGGGAGGAGAAAGGCGGGATGCGCCGTTCACGACGCCGCCGCCCCGGGACCCTGCCCCTGCCACCCGTGTCACCCCTGCAAAAACTGAGCAAACGCACTCTGGGGCCCTCGATCGTGCGTTTGCTCCGTTAAAGATCGCACCGCGGGACCGGGTGCCGCGCCTCCCTGCGCGCCGCGGGGCGCAGGGCACCCCGGCTAGAGTTCCCACCACGGCACACAGTCGTGGGCTGTGGTGCACCCCAGCGACCCGGTGAGGAGAGGCCGATGGCTGAGAACGAGGGCGACACCCGGATGGGCGTGTGGATCGTGGCGTGGTCAGTGTGCACCGCTCTGCTCCTGTGGCTAATCGCGAGCTTAACGGAGCTGCCATGGGGGATCACGGTGTTCATGGTGCTTGCTGCCGCTGGTACTGGGGCCCTCGCGTCCCTGGTGAGACGACGGCGCGTGACGGCCGCCCACGGAGAGTACGAGATCGAGACGCAGGCGGCGCGCAGCGAGGCGAGCCTCCTCGTCCCGGCAAGCCCGGAGGCGGTGAGGGAGGCTGTTCGCCACGCTGCCACGGGGCAGTTCCAGCTGGTCGACGAGCAGGGGGAGAAGCTGACCCTGCTGCGCCGTATGAACCTGGCGACCTGGGGCATGACTCTTCGCGTGATGGTGACGTCCACAGCGGAGGGAACCCGGATCCACGCTTTCGAGGAGCCCAGACTGGGGACCACGATCTTCGACTGGGGCCAGGGCAGATGGGACATCGTGCACCTCTTTGAACGGATCGAGGAACACCTCACGGGCCCCGTCCTGGAGGACTAGAGGAACTGCCGGTAGCTGCGCACGCAGTGCCGCGCGATCTGGCCGACGATCCTGTTGGACACCGCGATCTGCCGTTCGCGGCGCACGGAACGGGTCAGGACCGCCACCGCGATGGACTTCTCCCCGGGGTGGGAGATCACGCCGGCCTCGTGGCACAGCGCCCCGAACGATCCCGTCTTCGCGGCGACACCGGCCCCGGGGTAGGAGAAGGCCTCCGCGAACCGGTGGCCCCAGGCCTGCTGCGACATCACCTCGCGCATGAACGCGCACTGCGCAGTCGACGCGGCCCGGTCCTGCCAGATGGCGCACAGCAGCGCCACCAGGTCCGAGGCGGTGGTTGCGGAGACGAGCAGCGGGTCGTACCCGACGGGGTCGGGTGCGGGTCCCGGGCGGACGACGGTGCTGGACAGGCCCATTTCCCGCAGCACGTCCCGGACGCGGGCGTGGCCGACCTCGCGCAGCACGGCCTGCCCGGCGGCGTTGTCGGAGACGGTCATCATCAGCCGCACCAGGTCCCGCCAGGAGATCCGTACCGGGTCCTGGCAGATCGCGAGTCCCGTGGGGCCGTCCGCCCTGTCCTCGGGTCGGAGGGTCACGAGCGCCGTCGGGTCCAGGTCGCCGCGGTCCACCGCGCGGCAGAAGGCCACCATGACCACGAGCTTGTACAGCGACGCCGCCGGGAACGCCTCGTCCGCCCGCCACCCGAACGCGGGCAGCTCGGGGGCGTCGATCACGCGCACGGCCACGGCGCCCGTCATGTCCGCGTCCCGCAGGATCCCGGTGACGTCCTGGGCAAGGCGGCCCAGCACGGCGTCGGCCGCGGGGCGCTCCCACATCTCAGCGCTCACCGTCGCCACACCTGCTCAGGCACGTCTGCAGCAGGCTCGCGGCCTCCCGGGCCGCCGGCTCCGCGTCCGGGTGGTGGAGCACCCGGAGCCTGAGCGGCAGGACCCCGTCCTCCAGCGGGATCCCGTCCACCCCGGGCGTCGAGTGCGGCACGAGGGCCGCGGCCCTCGCCACCCGGATCTCGGCGGCGAGCTGCAGCGGGTCCGCGACCTCCTTGAGCCGGGCGGCCACGCCCAGGGACTCGAGCTCCGCGGCCAGGACGTCGTGCGCGGCGGGGCCGTCCGTGCGCGGTGCGGTGAGGAGCACGGGGCCGACGGCGCGGCGCAGCGTGCGGCGCGAGACGGGCTTCTCCACGACGGCGGTCGTGACCAGATCCTGGGCGACGGCTACCACGGGCAGGGCCACGAGCTCGTCGGTCACGATCGGCGCGACCACCACGCCCACCGCCGTGGGGGCACCCCGCACCTCCCGCACGATCTCCGACGACGGCGCGCTCGCCCACCGCGCTCCGGTGAAGTCCGCCCCGGGCGAGAGCAGGCGGTTGCCCACCCATGCGGCGGGCACGGAGCGCGGCAGGAGCATCCGCACGGAGCGGTCCAGGAGGGCGACGTCCTCGCTCAGGGCGAGCACGCGCCGTCGTGCGGCCATCAGTTCCTGGGCCCGCGGGAGGAACGCCTGGCCGGCGGGGCTCAGGCTGACGCCCCGGGCGTGGCGCAGGAACAGGGTCTCGCCCACGGCGCACTCGAGCCTGCGGATGGTCTGCGACAGCGGTGGCTGCGACATGCCGAGCGTCTCGGCCGCCCGTCCGATGTGGCCCACTTCCGCAACCACCAGGAAGCACTCGACCCAGCGCAGCAGGTTGCCCGCCCGTTCCTGTTTCATATCTTCAAGCCTATGTCAGATGCCTTTTCAAAGTCTTGGACATATGGAACCTGCGTTCCCTACCGTGAACGAGTCATTGCAGGAACCCCAGGACGGAAGTCTCACCATGCTCGATCCACTCGCTCGCCGCACGCGCCGTCGGACCCTGGTGCTCGGCGTCGTCGCCGCCCTCTCACTCAGCGGCTGCGCGGCGCTGCAGGACGACGGCGCCCGGTCCGCCGCGGACGACCTTGCCCGTGGCCTGCACTCGGAGGACGTCTCCGGCCTGGCGTTCTCGAACGGGCCGGGCGAGGAGGTGCAGACCGAGCTGGAGCGGATCCTGCGCACCACGGGAGGCATCGAACCGGACGTCACGGTCACGGGCACGGAGGTGGAGGGGGACACCGCACGGGCGGAGCTGTCATGGCGCTGGGACCTTCCCGCCACTGACGAGGACTGGACCTACAGCACGGACGTGGACCTCACCCGCGCCGACGGCGGGTGGCGGTCCACGTGGCAGCCGTCGGTCGTGGAGCCCGGGCTGAACGGGAACGAGGGGCTGCGCATCCGCACGGTCCAGCCGGAGCGCGGGGAGATCCTGGGCGCGAACGACGTGCCGCTGGCCATGTCGCAGCCCGTGCACCGCGTGGGCCTGGACCTCCGGAAAGTCCCGGCGGCCCAGCGTGCGGACGCGGCAACGGCCCTCGCGAAGGCGGTGGACATCGACGCCGAGACCTACCGGAAGGCGGTCGCGCAGGCGTCGGACGACGCGTGGGTCGAGGCCGTGACGCTGCGCGAGGAGGACTTCCGGGCCCTGGACGCGGCGCAGATGAAGAAGATCCCCGGCATGCAGGCCACGGAGGACACCCGGGTGCTCGGGCGGAGCAAGGGCTTTGCCGCCGAAACCCTCGGCTCGGTGGTCGAGGCCACGGCGGAGGACCTCGAGAACTCGGGCGGAGCACTCACCCGGGGCGCCTGGATCGGCCGCGGGGGTCTGCAGCAGGAGCACGAGGCGAGCCTGCGGGGCGCGCCGGGCGTCGTCGTCGACCGCGTGGGCGTGAACCCGGACGGCAGCCTGGAACCCGGGCGGGTCCACCAGCTCGTGGCGCACGCCCCGCGCGCGGGCGAGGACCTGCACACCACCCTGGACGCCACCCTGCAGGAGGCCGCGCAGCGCGCGCTGGAGGACGTGGACTCGCCGTCGTCCGTGGTGCTCGTGCGCCCCTCCGACGGCGCCGTCCTGGCAGTCGCCAACGGAGCCGGGTCGAAGGGGTACCCCACGGCGACGCTCGGGCAGTACGCCCCAGGCTCCACCTTCAAGATCGCCACATCCCTGGCCATGCTGCGCCAGGGGGACACCCCGGACACCACCGTGGACTGCCCTCACACCTACGCCGCGGAGGGCACGAGCGTGGCGAACTTCTCCGGCTATCCGCGGCAGTTCGAGGGGCGGGTCCCGCTGCGCCAGGCGATCGCCCACTCGTGCAACACGGCGTTCGCGGCCCAGCACGGGCGGATCTCGCAGCCAGAGCTCGCCGACGCCGCGGAGTCCCTGGGCGTGGGCGTGGACATGGCGCCCGGCATGCCGGTGTTCTCCGGCAGCATCCCGTCCGAGGAGCCGGCCGGTGAGCACGTGGCCGCCATGTTCGGGCAGGGGCGGACCCTCGTGTCCCCCTTCGGAATGGCGCGGTTCGTCGCCAGCGTGCAGGCCGGGAAGCTCGTGCAGCCCACGCTCCTTGCGGGCGACGACGCCGCGCACGACGACGACGCCGCCGCGGCACCGGCTCCGCGCGTGCCCCTGACCTCCGGGGAGTCCGCCGGGCTCCACACGCTGATGCGCGAGGTCGTGGCCAGCGGCCACCTGGAGGACCTCGGTTCCCTGTCCCCGGACACCGCCATCGGCAAGACCGGCACCGCCGAGTACGGCAACGAGGACCCGCCCCGCACCCACTCGTGGGTGATCGCCGGGCACGAGGACCTCGCCGCCGCGGTGTTCGTGGAGGACGGGAACCTCGGCTCGATCACCGGCACCCCGATCATGCTGGACGTGCTGCGGGCCGCGCAGGGGTCGTGAGGGGAAGCACCCGGTGCACATCAAGTGCAGCTTGTGACGTTTCGCGGCCTGGTTTCGTCACAACCTGCACAGGGCCTTGACCCCGAATCGTGGACACGGTGTCGTTTCGGTTATGCCGCTTCCGTGAGCGTAGC